>NZ_CP131609.1:0-3177212 GCF_030685555.1 Candidatus Photobacterium acropomis
TTAAAGCCTGGCGATGTCCTACTCTCACATGGGGAGGCCCCACACTACCATCGGCGCTATTACGTTTCACTACTGAGTTCGGCATGGGATCAGGTGGGTCCATAATGCTATGGTCGCCAAGCAAATTCTTTATTTACTTTCAGTTTTTGAAAACTGAAGGCAAAAGTAATCTTAGAAAGCTGATTCTCAAACGCACGTTCAAGTGTTCTTGGAGTCCGTATAAAACCCCTTGGGTGTTGTATGGTTAAGCCTCACGGGCAATTAGTATCGGTTAGCTCAATGCCTCACAGCACTTACACACCCGACCTATCAACGTTGTAGTCTTCAACAACCCTTTAGAGACCTTAAAGGTCTAGGGATGACTCATCTTGAGGCTCGCTTCCCGCTTAGATGCTTTCAGCGGTTATCGATTCCGAACTTAGCTACCGGGCAATGCGTCTGGCGACACAACCCGAACACCAGCGGTTCGTCCACTCCGGTCCTCTCGTACTAGGAGCAGCCCCTCTCAATCATCCAACGCCCACGGCAGATAGGGACCGAACTGTCTCACGACGTTCTAAACCCAGCTCGCGTACCACTTTAAATGGCGAACAGCCATACCCTTGGGACCGACTTCAGCCCCAGGATGTGATGAGCCGACATCGAGGTGCCAAACACCGCCGTCGATATGAACTCTTGGGCGGTATCAGCCTGTTATCCCCGGAGTACCTTTTATCCGTTGAGCGATGGCCCTTCCATTCAGAACCACCGGATCACTATGACCTGCTTTCGCACCTGCTCGAATTGTCATTCTCGCAGTCAAGCGGGCTTATGCCATTGCACTAACCTCACGATGTCCGACCGTGATTAGCCCACCTTCGTGCTCCTCCGTTACTCTTTGGGAGGAGACCGCCCCAGTCAAACTACCCACCAGGCACTGTCCGTAACCCCGATAAGGGGCCAACGTTAGAACATCAAGCATACAAGGGTGGTATTTCAAGGACGACTCCATAACCGCTAGCGCGATTATTTCACAGTCTCCCACCTATCCTACACATGTAGGGTCAATGTTCAGTGCCAAGCTATAGTAAAGGTTCACGGGGTCTTTCCGTCTAGCCGCGGGGACGCAGCATCTTCACTGCGATTTCAATTTCACTGAGTCTCGGGTGGAGACAGCGTGGCCATCATTACGCCATTCGTGCAGGTCGGAACTTACCCGACAAGGAATTTCGCTACCTTAGGACCGTTATAGTTACGGCCGCCGTTTACCGGGGCTTCGATCAAGAGCTTCGACCGAAGTCTAACCCCATCAATTAACCTTCCGGCACCGGGCAGGCGTCACACCGTATACGTCATCTTTCGATTTTGCACAGTGCTGTGTTTTTAATAAACAGTTGCAGCCACCTGGTATCTGCGACTCCCGGCAGCTTAGAGAGCAAGTCTCATCACCGCTAGGAGCGTACCTTCTCCCGAAGTTACGGTACCATTTTGCCTAGTTCCTTCACCCGAGTTCTCTCAAGCGCCTTGGTATTCTCTACCTGATCACCTGTGTCGGTTTGGGGTACGATTCCTTATAATCTGAAGCTTAGAAGCTTTTCCCGGAAGCATGGCATCAATGACTTCATCACCGTAGTGACTCGACATCGTATCTCAGCCTTAAGATGGTCCGGATTTGCCTAAACCATCAGCCTACGTACTTGGACCTGGACAACCGTCGCCAGGCTCACCTAGCCTTCTCCGTCCCTCCATCGCAATTATAAGAAGTACGGGAATATTAACCCGTTTCCCATCGACTACGCCTTTCGGCCTCGCCTTAGGGGTCGACTTACCCTGCCCCGATTAACGTTGGACAGGAACCCTTGATCTTCCGGCGAGGGAGTTTTTCACTCCCTTTATCGTTACTCATGTCAGCATTCGCACTTCTGATACCTCCAGCAAGCTTTACAACTCACCTTCAACGGCTTACAGAACGCTCCCCTACCCAATGGAAGTAAACTTCATTGCCGCAGCTTCGGTGTATAGCTTAGCCCCGTTAAATCTTCCGCGCAGGCCGACTCGACCAGTGAGCTATTACGCTTTCTTTAAATGATGGCTGCTTCTAAGCCAACATCCTGGCTGTCTGAGCCTTCCCACATCGTTTCCCACTTAGCTATAACTTTGGGACCTTAGCTGGCGGTCTGGGTTGTTTCCCTCTTCACGACGGACGTTAGCACCCGCCGTGTGTCTCCCGGATAGTACTTACTGGTATTCGGAGTTTGCAAAGGGTTGGTAAGTCGGGATGACCCCCTAGCCTTAACAGTGCTCTACCCCCAGTAGTATTCGTCCGAGGCGCTACCTAAATAGCTTTCGGGGAGAACCAGCTATCTCCGAGTTTGATTGGCCTTTCACCCCTAGCCACAAGTCATCCGCTAATTTTTCAACATTAGTCGGTTCGGTCCTCCAGTAAGTGTTACCTCACCTTCAACCTGCCCATGGCTAGATCACTCGGTTTCGGGTCTAATCCTAGCAACTATATCGCCCAGTTAAGACTCGGTTTCCCTACGGCTCCCCTAAACGGTTAACCTTGCTACTAAAATTAAGTCGCTGACCCATTATACAAAGGTACGCAGTCACCCAACAAGTGGGCTCCTACTGCTTGTACGTACACGGTTTCAGGTTCTATTTCACTCCCCTCACAGGGGTTCTTTTCGCCTTTCCCTCACGGTACTGGTTCACTATCGGTCAGTCAGGAGTATTTAGCCTTGGAGGATGGTCCCCCCATATTCAGACAAGATAACACGTGTCCCGTCCTACTCGTTTTCACTGATAATGCGTTGTCGGTTACGGGGCTATCACCCTGTATCGCAGAACTTTCCAGAACTTTCACCTAACGCAAAACTAGCTTAAGGGCTAATCCGGTTTCGCTCGCCGCTACTGCCGGAATCTCGGTTGATTTCTCTTCCTCGGGGTACTTAGATGTTTCAGTTCCCCCGGTTCGCCTCGTGCTGCTATGTATTCACAACACGATACTTACTTATGTAAGTGGGTTTCCCCATTCGGAAATCCCAGATTCACCGGTTTTTACTACCTTCTCTGGGCTTATCGCAAGTTAATACGTCCTTCATCGCCTCTGACTGCCAAGGCATCCACCGTGTACGCTTAGTCACTTAACCATACAACCCCAAGAGGTTTCAGTATGTTCAAACAACCAAGGTTTGTGTCCTTGATAAGAGGACATTGGTTTTTCGCCGGACTCGATACAAGACACTTGAATGTGTATTGTTTTGAGAACTCGTTTTCATCTTTCGATGAAAACTATAAATCAATCTATTCGATTGAATTTACTAGTCAGCTTTCCAGATTGTTAAAGAGCATAACGCAAAAGCGTTAATCAATAACGGATGTCATTAATTAGCACTTTCGCTATTTTTCTAAAACCATTTCACCAAGCAATCTGTGTGGACACTGCATTCAACAGTTAAGTCTTTAGGTAAGGAGGTGATCCAGCCCCAGGTTCCCCTAGGGCTACCTTGTTACGACTTCACCCCAGTCATGAACCACACCGTGGTAAACGCCCTCCCGAAGGTTAAGCTATCTACTTCTGGTGCAGCCCACTCCCATGGTGTGACGGGCGGTGTGTACAAGGCCCGGGAACGTATTCACCGTGACATTCTGATTCACGATTACTAGCGATTCCGACTTCATGGAGTCGAGTTGCAGACTCCAATCCGGACTACGACGTACTTTATGGGATTCGCTCACTCTCGCGAGTTGGCAGCCCTCTGTATACGCCATTGTAGCACGTGTGTAGCCCTACTCGTAAGGGCCATGATGACTTGACGTCGTCCCCACCTTCCTCCGGTTTATCACCGGCAGTCTCCCTGGAGTTCCCACCCGAAGTGCTGGCAAACAAGGATAAGGGTTGCGCTCGTTGCGGGACTTAACCCAACATTTCACAACACGAGCTGACGACAGCCATGCAGCACCTGTCTCAGAGTTCCCGAAGGCACCAATCCATCTCTGGAAAGTTCTCTGGATGTCAAGAGTAGGTAAGGTTCTTCGCGTTGCATCGAATTAAACCACATGCTCCACCGCTTGTGCGGGCCCCCGTCAATTCATTTGAGTTTTAATCTTGCGACCGTACTCCCCAGGCGGTCTACTTAACGCGTTAGCTCCGAAAGCCACGGCTCAAGGCCACAACCTCCAAGTAGACATCGTTTACGGCGTGGACTACCAGGGTATCTAATCCTGTTTGCTCCCCACGCTTTCGCATCTGAGCGTCAGTCTTTGTCCAGGGGGCCGCCTTCGCCACCGGTATTCCTTCAGATCTCTACGCATTTCACCGCTACACCTGAAATTCTACCCCCCTCTACAAGACTCTAGTCTGCCAGTTCAAAATGCTGTTCCGAGGTTGAGCCCCGGGCTTTCACATCTTGCTTAACAGACCGCCTGCATGCGCTTTACGCCCAGTAATTCCGATTAACGCTCGCACCCTCCGTATTACCGCGGCTGCTGGCACGGAGTTAGCCGGTGCTTCTTCTGTAGGTAACGTCAAACAATGCCGCTATTAACGACACTGCCTTCCTCCCTACTGAAAGTACTTTACAACCCGAAGGCCTTCTTCATACACGCGGCATGGCTGCATCAGGGTTTCCCCCATTGTGCAATATTCCCCACTGCTGCCTCCCGTAGGAGTCTGGACCGTGTCTCAGTTCCAGTGTGGCTGATCATCCTCTCAGACCAGCTAGGGATCGTTGCCTTGGTGAGCCATTACCTCACCAACAAGCTAATCCCACCTGGGCTAATCCTGACGCGAGAGGCCCGAAGGTCCCCCTCTTTGCTCCGAAGAGATTATGCGGTATTAGCTATCGTTTCCAATAGTTATCCCCCACATCAGGGCATATTCCCAGGCATTACTCACCCGTCCGCCGCTCGCCGCCCTTAACGTTCCCCGAAGGTTCAGTTAAGTCGCTGCCGCTCGACTTGCATGTGTTAGGCCTGCCGCCAGCGTTCAATCTGAGCCATGATCAAACTCTTCAATTAAAGTTTTGTTGGTCTTTCGACCGGCTCAATGAATACTGTTAATTCATCATAAAATGATGAATGAATTGACTGTGCTGATACCCTTCTTTATATAAAGAAGCGAATCAAATTGGTCACTAGTATCATTGATAAATCTTTTTGACTAATCATTCAACGAGTGCCCACACAGATTGCATGGTCAAATTGTTAAAGAACAATACTGATTCGTTGTTTGCCAGTGGCTTGCTCCGTGTCAGTGAGGTCGCATTATAGGGAGTTTGATCGCATTGACAAGTGTTTTTTTCGATAAAAATCACAATAACGAATCAAGCGTTCAATACTCCCTCAATCTTACCCATATCGAACAAAACTAGAGCAATAACTAACAAGGTTCGATACTTTGGTGATTATTTACTATTGATAATGCGCTTACCAAGAGCCTGCCCTTTTAGCTCTATATATCTATATGTCATCATCGAGACAGCGATAACAATACATAAAACTAATAACACTAGTAAGTTGTTATAGAAAACAGAACCCAAATCGATAAAACGTGCATCATTAATCATCGGTGCGATCTCTTTACCTATTACTTTTTGTCCAACCAGCGCCATGGAGGTGATCATAAAGAGGATTGCTGCATGAGTGAGGTAAATAGAATATGACCATTTACCTAAAGCCTGAAATAGACCTTTATTAAATAGCTGCGAGATCACGCCTGATTCAAATGCAAAAAACAGCACTACAACGTAAAACAATAATGTGGCGTATATGTATCGATCTGCAATCTCATTAGAAACCAAGTAGGTCACTGCACTTAAAAGTGCAATTTCAATAACAGAGCCAACAATGAAAGGGATCGATATATGCTTTATCTTGGTATAAACAACATAAGTAAATGCACCGCCAAAGAAGCACGATAAACCATTAAATACGTATGGTTGTAATAGATCAGATTTCTGCCCCATCAATATTAAGATCACAACAGCAATACTCAGCCAACTCCATACTTTAAATCGGCCAAATAAAAACAGTGTCAAAAAGAGTAAAACGTATAAGTAGAACTCGATACTGATACTCCATGATGGATAATTAAATGACAACGGATCTGTCAATGATGTCCATGACTGTAACATCAATAAGTTAGGCAAGATTTGTGTAGGAGAGCCATGCCCTGTAAAGGGTAATGCGTTAAAGCTAAAACCAGCCCCTTTATAAGCAAGGTATTTTACAACCTCCAACCCAATGAACACCATCAACATACAAAAGTACAATGGGTAGAGTCGGAAAAAGCGTGAAAGAATATAGGGTTTAAACTTTAAATTTTCTCGGAAACCATAGCTATGTGCGAGAACAAAGCCACTTAAAGCAAAGAAAAACTCTACAAATAATTCACTGCCTCTAAAAAAAGGCAACTCAGTAACACTTCCGACGACACGGAAGTGAAATAGCACTACAGATAATGCACAAAGTCCACGAAAGGCATCAAGTGCTTCAAATCGTCTTGTCATATAACAACTCAACTTCAATCAATTAATGTCTTACGACTAACTTGGATTCAATGAAATGCCAACTAAACATTGCAAACGAGAAAACAAGCACTGTTGCAATGGCTGCACCTTCATAAATGTTTTCAAAAAAACCGTACATGATTAGCGTTTGCAAGATCGGGAAGTGCCAAATATAGATACCGTAAGAAATATCACCAATGCGCTTACTCACTGCAATTGGTTTAACTTTAAACACAATCACATAGACCATAAAACTCACTGCAAAGGCATAAATCACAAACCAGCTTTGTAGAAATAAAACAACAGGGATCAATAATAATAAATGCCAAGGCTTTAAGAATTTAGGCTCAGCAAAGTTCCAATATGCGCCCAGCATAAAAAACACTAACATTGACGGTAACTGTCGGTTAATACTGGCTGGTAAACCATGATATTCAATTAAATATTGCCCCAAGTAAAAACAGCCAACAGAAAGTACACCTAATACTATTGTCAGTTTTTTATTGTCTAACTTTTTATTAAGCACACCATAAATAATAGGCACACAAACATAAAACATCACTTCAATCTTGATTGTCCAAAGCGACGCATTAACAAAAGGTTGGAAGTTATGTTCAAACAAACCTGGCAAGGTTGGCTGTAAGAAATTCGCTAATAAATAGTTAGCAGCTAGGTACTTAGCTGCACCATTACCTAAATAACTAGCAAAGCTATCTGAGTAATGAAGATAACCAAAAATAAATGCCGTTGTGATAACAATAAAATAAAGCGGATAAATACGTAAAAAACGTGATTTTACATACGTGGATAAGTGCTTACCTTTTAAGTAACTCTTTACGATCAAATAGCCACTGATCACAAAGAAACAATGAACAGCTAAACCACCAGGTACATACATAAGGTATTCATTTTGAGTTTCTATTCCCATATGAAAATAGAAAACAAGTACAGCGAGAAGAATTCGTAAGATATCAAAATTATTTTTAACCACGAGATAAGAACTCAAAAAATGAACAAGATATAATTATTGCACAGTTTTTTTTATTGTCGGAGGAACTGCTTATTTTCGGACAATATCTTCACATAAATTATGATAAATAAACGTGAGATAAGATAAAGCAGCTTCTCTTTTTCAGGGTTATCTCTCTGTTATTTTTAGCATACAACGCGAGAAATAATACTCAAACTCGAGTAATCGCCACTTAGACCTCAAATCGTTTAAAGAGAAAAGTGATGGGAATCGTGCAAGGTTATTTGCAGAGATAAATATAAGGAGGGCTCAGATACAACAAAGCCCCAATCTTTCGATTGAGGCTTTGTTTGAAATTTGGTGCCCGAGGACGGACTTGAACCGTCACTCCCGAAGGAAACGGATTTTGAATCCGTCGTGTATACCAATTTCACCACTCGGGCTGATGTCGGCTATTATACGTATACAATGCTGCTAGGCAAGCATTTATCGTTTAGAAACTCGCTCAAAGCGATTAAATGGTAATTTTTTATCCAATCAGCACTTTATTGCAGATAAACAAGCTGTTGACGGCAACTCTTTCTTACACATTCTGTAGCAATATCAGACATTCTCTGCCCTATCCTTTGCTGTTACACTCCTCCGTATAAATGGATAAACTAGCCTAACTCGGATGTACTATGACAAAGTCAGCACAACATAATACAACACCGCAATACCCTACCTTATTTCGCCGCTTTGCCGCGTGGTTTTATGATGCACTCGTCGTTGCTGCAATCCTCATGCTCGCTGGCGGTATTGCTATGGCACTGATCGCTCTACTGCTTCATTTCGATATTCTTGATATATCTGGTCATGAAGATGTAAGCGCCTACTTAACACTACATCCTTTGGCTAGCTCTATTTACACAGGTTACTTAGCTGCCGTGATTATTGGTTTCTATACCTACTTTTGGACACATGGCGGACAAACACTAGGAATGCGAGCATGGAAACTCAAGCTTCAAAATAAAGATGGTTCATCACTGACCACGACTCAAGCATTGATCCGCGCCACTACATCTGCGTTCGGCTTAGGTAATTTAATGGCTTTCAATACCAAGCGTCGAGCGTTACAAGATGTCATGGCTGAATGTGAAATGATCGTCACTAAAGACATTCGTTGACCAATAAAAAAGGAGCCTTAAGGCTCCTTTCTTTATTTTAAAGTTTACGTCTTAACAAATAAATTGTAATAAATAGGAAGACTAAACTTGGACCTAATGCACCGATAATTGGCGGCAGTCGATATACCAAGATCATCGGACCAAAGACCTGATCTGAAATGTAGAAAGCAAAACCAAAAATGACACCAGATAAAACACGAGCGCCCATCGTCACACTTCGTAGTGGCCCAAAGACAAACGAGAGTGCTAACAGCATCATTACTGCAATCGAAAACGGTTGTAGTGCTTTACGCCAAAATGCTAGCTCATAACGAGACGCATCTTGTTTTGACTCTTTTAAATAGCTGACATAGTTATAAAGGCCTGATAACGGTAACTCTTCTGGTTTCACTGTTACAACCGCTAGCTTATCAGGTGTCATTGTGGTGTCCCACTTCATTGATGCCACATGACTGTTGGTTATCTTGCTATCACCTGCAGTATCTGTGATCGTCACATCATGCATTGTCCAGCCTGTCGATTTCTCATAAATCGCACTTTTTGCTGACGTAACATCTTCAAGTTTACCTTTGTTATCAAACTTCCAGATATTAACAACATCAACTTTATTTAGATCGTGAACACGTCCCATGTAAATAAAGTCATTATCATTTTTCGCCCATACGCCGCTTTGCGCTGCAATAACACTGCCGCCATATACCCAAGCAGAACGATATTCACGTGCCATTTTTTGTGCTTGAGGTGCGCCCCACTGACCCAGTAATACCACGATGATCATCATAGGTACGGCTGTCTTTAACGTCGACAAACCAATATCTAGCTTAGAGAAGCCTGCCGCTTGCATCACTACTAGCTCAGAGCTCGATGCCAACATACCTAAACCAATCAACGCGCCCAGCAATACCGCCATAGGGAAAAACATGATGATATCTTGCGGCATTGATAACAATACGAAGTACAACGCTTTTAATAGATCATAACTGCCTTGCCCTACTTTACGCAGCTGCTCAACATATTTGATGATTGCAGACAAACCAACCAATGTTGATAACGTCAAGGCTGACGTTGCAATGATCGTTCGACCTATATACCAGTCGAGAATTTTAAACATTAACTGCGTCTCCGTAATTTATCTTTGAAGCGTCGAACAGGCATTGAATCCCAGCTATTTAAGCCAAGTGCCACCAGCAAGGTTACGATGTTAATCGGCCACATCCCAATCGCAGATGGAATAATGCCATCTTCAATTGCTGATTTTGCTGATGAGATCGCTAAGAAATAGGCTAAGTAAATCAGTACCGCTGGTGCTAATTTAGCAAATCGTCCTTGGCGAGGGTTGACCGCAGACAGTGGCACAACAATCATCACTAACAGCGGAATACATAAGATAAGAGAAAAACGCCATTGCAATTCAGCTTTTGCGGCAAGGTTACTCTCTTTCATCAAATCAAGTGTAGGTAACGCTTCCCAGTCACGATTGCCTTGCTTCACTTCACGTTGACCAATAAGGGCTTGGTAATCATTAAAGTGCGTAATCGAGTAGTTGAGCTGGGTTGGTATGCCTTCATAGCGGGTACCGTCACTAAGCTCTAACATTTGACGACCATCAGGTTGTTCTGTGATCAAGCCACGATCAGCCACCATCACACTTGGCTGCAAGGTGTCTGTTGCTTTTAATTGGGCAATAAAGACTTTACTTAATTTTGAGCCTTTGTCGGTAATGTCATCAACAAACACCACGCCTTTGCCGTCAGGAGTTTGTTGGAACGTCCCTTTCACCAGCATATTTAAGCCAGGACCCGCTTTCGCCTTTTCCATTACTTGCTCAACATGATCTTGTGACCAAGGAGCTAGCCATAACGCATTCACTGCTGCAATTGAGCCAGTGATTAACGCTAATGCTAATGCTGATTGGAGTAACAGCTTATTACCCATACCAGTTGCATTCATCACTGTGATTTCACTTTCAGCGTACAATCGACCGAAAGTCAGTAAGATACCGATATAGAGGCTAAGAGGAAGCATTAACAATGCCATAGAGGGAATCGATAATCCCATCAAGGTCATAATGAGATCACTCGGGATCGAGCCATCGCTTGCATCGGCTAAAATGCGAATAAACTTTTGGCTAATAAAGACAAGGAAAAGAACAAAAAGTACCGCAATTTGGCTCTTTAATGTCTCTCTCGTCAAATACCTAACAATAATCACGCGTTATATTCCCATAGAAAACTTGTTTTTTTGATGGAATCACTATAGTTTTTCGTTAAATCAGTTATTTTTTTATCTTTCAGCTAAATGAAAGACCGCATTCTAAGCGTATACCGAAATCTCGGTAGAGCAAACAAGTGTGGTATTATCCAACATTTAGCGTTAATTGTCTTTATTAGGATGTTAGGAGTACGCATGGAGTTCAGTGTAAAAAGCGGCAGCCCCGAGAAACAGCGTAGTGCTTGTATTGTCGTTGGCGTCTTTGAACCACGTCGCCTCTCTCCAATCGCGGAACAGCTAGATAAAATCAGTGATGGTTATATTAGCTCCTTACTGCGTCGCGGCGACCTTGAAGGTAAGCCTGGGCAAATGCTCTTACTACACCATGTACCAAATGTACTATCAGAGCGTGTGCTTCTGGTTGGTTGTGGTAAAGAACGTGAACTTGATGAACGCCAATATAAGCAGATCATCACCAAAACAATCAGCACCTTAAATGAAACAGGTTCAATGGAAGCGGTTTGCTTCTTAACTGAACTACACGTTAAAGGTCGTGATACTTACTGGAAGGTACGTCAAGCGGTTGAAACCACCAAAGACAGCCTATACACCTTCAATCAGTTTAAAAGCAACAAACCTGAAACACGCCGCCCGCTACGTAAATTGGTATTTAATGTACCAACTCGCCGTGAATTATCTCTAGGTGAGCGTGCTATTTCTCATGGCTTAGCCATTGCTTCAGGTGTTCGTGCAAGTAAAGACCTAGGTAATATGCCGCCAAACGTGGCAAACCCGGCTTACCTTGCATCGCAAGCTCGTCGTCTTGCTGATGATTTCGAAACGGTTTCAACTAAAATCATCGGTGAGCAAGAAATGCAATCTCTTGGTATGACGTCATACCTAGCGGTTGGTCGTGGCTCGAAGAACGAAGCCATGATGTCAGTTATCGAATATAAAGGTAACCCAGATCCTGACGCTAAGCCGATTGTCCTTGTAGGTAAAGGCTTAACCTTCGATTCAGGCGGTATCTCTATTAAGCCTGGCGCACAAATGGATGAGATGAAGTACGACATGTGTGGTGCTGCATCTGTTTTTGGCGCAATGAAAGCGCTTGCTAAGCTAAACTTACCAATTAACGTGGTAGGTGTGTTAGCGGGCTGTGAAAATATGCCAGGTGGTAACGCTTATCGTCCCGGCGACATCTTAACCACCATGTCAGGTCAAACCGTTGAAGTATTAAATACTGATGCTGAAGGCCGTTTAGTACTGTGTGATGCACTAACGTATGTTGAACGTTTTGAACCTGAATGTGTTATCGACGTAGCAACCCTAACAGGTGCTTGTGTTGTCGCACTGGGTAATCACATTAGTGGTTTAATGGGTAACCATAACCCACTTGCTCACGAAATCATTAATGCTTCTGAGCAATCAGGCGATCGCGCTTGGCGTCTACCAATGAGTGACGAATACCAAGAGCAAATCGCGAGCCCATTTGCTGATATGGCAAACTTGGGTACTCCAGGTGCAGGTACGATCACTGCAGGTTGTTTCTTATCTCGCTTTACTAAGAAATACAACTGGGCGCACCTTGATATCGCAGGTACAGCTTGGAAAGGCGGTGCAGCGAAAGGTTCAACAGGTCGACCTGTCCCTCTCCTTGTCCAATTCTTATTAAACCGAGCTGGCCAAGAGATTGTCGAGTAAAAGACATTGAAAAGGGCCGTAAGGCCCTTTTCTTTAGGAACAAAAACCATGACTCATGCTACGTTTTATATAATCGATGATAAGCAAGAAAGTGCTGATACAGATTTTCAGTGCCATTTTGCCTGTCATCTAGCAGCCATGAGTTACCGACAAGGCAATAAAGTTTATCTTCTTGCCGCAAATAAACAGCAAGCAGAACAAATAGATGAATATCTATGGCAACAAGATCCCGACAGTTTTGTTCCTCACAACCTCGTCGGTGAAGGCCCTAATGGTGGCTCTCCCGTTGAGATTGGCTGGGCAACATTACGTCATACAGGGCATCGTGCCACGCTAATTAATTTAGCGGAAACTGCACCAAATTTTGCCGTAACCTTTGCACAAGTGGTAGACTTCGTTCCTTGCGACGAAAAGCTCAAGCAGTTAGCGCGTGAGCGTTACAAGGCATATCGTCTTGCTGGCATTCAAATTACGACTGCCGCTGCTACTGAGACGCCCTAAATTCCACATAGATTCCTTCTAAGAGCGCTATGGAAAAGACATACAACCCACAATCAATTGAACAAGCGCTATATCAGCGCTGGGAAGAGGCTGGTTACTTTAAGCCTCATGGTGATACATCTAAAGATGCTTACAGCATTATGATCCCACCACCAAACGTCACTGGTAGCCTACACATGGGCCACGCGTTCCAGGATACCATCATGGATACCCTGATCCGTTGTGAGCGTATGAAAGGTAAAAACACCTTATGGCAGGTTGGTACTGACCACGCAGGTATTGCTACCCAAATGGTTGTGGAGCGTAAGATTGCTGCTGAAGAAGGCAAAACTAAGCACGACTACGGTCGTAATGCTTTCATCGACAAGATCTGGGAATGGAAAGGCGAATCTGGTGGCACAATCACTAAACAGCTTCGTCGTCTTGGTGCATCAGTAGACTGGGATCGTGAGCGCTTCACGATGGATGACGGTCTATCAAATGCGGTACAAGAAGTATTCGTACGTTTATACGAAGACGATCTTATCTACCGCGGTAAGCGTCTAGTTAACTGGGATCCTAAGCTACACACTGCGATTTCAGATCTAGAAGTAGAAAACAAAGACACCAAAGGCCACATGTGGCACTTCCGCTACCCACTAGCAGATGGCGTGAAAACAGCAGATGGTAAAGACTACATCGTTGTTGCAACCACACGTCCAGAAACCATGCTAGGTGATACCGGTGTTGCTGTGAACCCAGAAGATCCACGTTACATGGATCTGATCGGTAAAGAGATCATTCTCCCTATCGTAGGTCGTCGTATTACTATCGTTGGTGACGAACACGCTGACATGGAAAAAGGCACAGGTTGTGTGAAGATCACCCCTGCGCACGATTTCAACGACTACGAAGTAGGTAAGCGTCATAGCCTACCTATGATCAACATTCTAACTTTTGACGCTAACATCCGTGACGCGGCAGAAGTATTTAATACAAACGGTGAGCCAAGCGACGCATACAGCGCAGAGCTACCTACGAAATACCACGGTATGGAGCGTTTCGCTGCACGTAAAGCTATCGTTGCTGAGTTCGATGAACTGGGTCTTCTAGAAGAGATCAAAGATCACGACCTACAAGTGCCATACGGCGACCGTGGTGGCGTGGTTATCGAACCAATGCTAACTGACCAATGGTACGTACGTACTGCACCGCTAGCGAAACCTGCGGTAGAAGCCGTTGAAAACGGTGACATCAAGTTTGTCCCTAAGCAGTACGAAAACATGTACTTCTCTTGGATGCGTGACATTCAAGACTGGTGTATCTCTCGTCAACTTTGGTGGGGTCACCGCATCCCAGCATGGTACGACAACAACGGTAATGTATACGTAGGTCGTACAGAAGAAGAAGTTCGTGAGAAAAACAACCTTGCACCTGTTGTGGTGCTTCGCCAAGACGATGACGTGTTAGACACATGGTTCTCTTCTGCACTATGGACATTCGGTACGCAAGGCTGGCCTGAAAACACTGCAGATCTTCAAACGTTCCACCCTTCAGATGTATTGGTGACAGGTTTTGACATCATCTTCTTCTGGGTTGCACGTATGATCATGATGACCATGCACTTCTGTAAAGATGAAGACGGCAAAGCACAAGTTCCATTCAAGACAGTTTACGTAACGGGTCTGATCCGTGATGAAAACGGCGACAAGATGTCTAAGTCTAAGGGTAACGTACTTGACCCAATCGACATGATCGACGGTATTGATCTTGAATCTCTGGTTGAGAAGCGCACTGGTAACATGATGCAGCCTCAACTTGCAGCGAAGATCGAAAAGAATACCCGTAAGACATTTGAAAATGGTATCGAACCATACGGTACAGACGCACTACGTTTCACCCTAGCAGCAATGGCTTCAACAGGCCGTGACATCAACTGGGATATGAAGCGTCTTGAAGGTTACCGTAACTTCTGTAATAAGCTATGGAACGCAAGCCGTTACGTACTGATGAACACAGAAGATCAAGATTGTGGTTTTGCTGCAGGTAGTGAGCTTGAATACTCTCTAGCTGACAAGTGGATCGAATCTCAATTCGAGCTAGCAGCAAAAGAATTCAACGCACATATCGACAACTTCCGTCTAGATATGGCTGCGAATACGCTTTACGAATTCATCTGGAACCAATTCTGTGACTGGTACCTAGAGCTAACTAAACCAGTTCTATGGAAAGGCTCTGAAGCACAACAACGTGCAACGCGCCGTACCCTAATCACAGTACTTGAGAAGACACTACGTCTTGCTCATCCAGTACTACCTTACATCACTGAAACTATCTGGCAGAGTGTGAAGCCACTAGTAGACGGTGTTGAAGGTGACACTATCATGCTACAAGCTCTACCTCAGTACGATGAAAATAACTTCGACGCTGAAGCACTAGCTGATATCGAGTGGGTGAAAGGCTTTATCACTAGTATCCGTAACCTACGTGCGGAATACGATATTGCGCCAAGCAAGCCACTTGACGTAATGCTAAAAGCAGCTGATGAAAAAGATGCAGCACGCCTTGAAGCTAACCGTACAGTGCTAATGTCGCTAGCGAAACTAGAGTCACTAAACGTACTAGAAGCTGGCGCAGAAACACCAGCATGTGCAACAGCACTTGTAGCGAAATCTGAGCTAATGATCCCAATGGCAGGCTTAATCAATAAAGATGCAGAGCTTGCACGTCTAGCGAAAGAAATCGCGAAGACTGAGGGTGAAATCAAGCGTATCGAAGGTAAGCTAGGTAACGAAGGTTTCGTTGCTAAAGCGCCAGAAGCTGTTATCGCAAAAGAGCGTGAGAAGCTTGAAGGCTACCAAGAAGCACTTGCTAAGCTTGCTGAGCAAAAAGAAACTATCGCTGCACTATAATCTGCACTGATAATCTCTCGTAATAAAAACCGATGGCTTAGGCTGTCGGTTTTTTTATATCTCCAGCTTACTCTCTTTAATCATATAATAGTTTTTACCTATTAGTAGGATATAAAGTAACGAATTTAGTTATTGATATTTTTTCATAATAATGACTCCATCGAATTGAGGATCAGATTATGAAAAAGACAATCAGTTTTGCCGCCATCCATTTTACTGTTGCTTTTACAGTGGCTTACCTTCTTACAGGCGACATTATTATTGGTAGTTTAATCGCAATGATCGAGCCTATGGTTAACACCGTAGCCTTCTATTTCCATGAAAAAGTGTGGCAAAGCAAAACACTTAAACAGTCACGCTTTAGCACACCAAGTCGTAAAACCGTTAGCTTTGCGATTGTTCATTTCAGCGTTGCATTTAGCGTAGTGTACCTACTAACAGGTGACATCCTTATTGGTAGTTTAATGGCAATGGTTGAACCTGCGATTAATACCATGTCTTACTACTTCCACGAGCGTGTATGGCAACGTAAAGACAATAGCCAACAAGAGAAACACCAACACTCTTGGTTAGACGCCATGGCTTGTCAGCACTAATATCAGCATCATTACCATGAGTTAGGTTGACATTGTTGTAGGCTGCAACTAATTTAATTGCGTAGTGCAATTACATTCAAGGATGGATCATGCAGCCCCAACAACTTCGTCAACTTTCTCGGCAATTAGTCCGTCAATTAGGCATGCTTAATAGCCAATGTGGACAACTCGCCTTAACCCCAGTGCAAGCACACACCTTAATTGAACTTGAGCAAGGCCCTTGCACGGTTAATCAAATGGCTGAGCGACTACGGGTTGATAAATCCAATGCCAGCCGTAATCTCGCTATGTTGCTCAATCAAGGACTCATTGATTCAGTCCCAAATCCTGACGATAAACGTAGTCAACTGTCTCAACTTACCTCAGATGGTAAACGCACTCTCACCGCCTTACACCACCAACTCGATCAAGATACCCAAGCGATTTTAGATCAACTTGATCAAGACGAAATCGACCAACTCGAAAGTAGTTTGCTCCGTTACTACAAAGCGCTAACGATCACAGAACATCAACAAGGTTATACGATAAGAGAAATCACACCGCTGGATAATGCCGCCGTTGCAGCGCTTATTCGTCGGGTATCAGCAGAATATGGATTAACACCAGATAGAGGTTTTAGTGTTGCCGATCCTCACCTTGATGATTTGTGTCAGCACTACCAAACTGCGAATAGCCGCTATTGGGTAATAGAAAAAAATAATCGAATTTTAGGCTGTGGCGGCATCGCACCATTAGCGGGTGATACGCAGTGGAGTGAGCTACAAAAAGTCTTTTTCTTACCCGAGCTCAGAGGCAAAGGACTCGCACGAGTTTTAACAGTTAAAGCATTAAAGTTTGCCCGAGAAAATAGCTTTAAAGGCTGCTATTTAGAAACCACAGAAGTGTTAAAAGAAGCAGTGAAACTCTATCAATCACTGGGTTTCGTTGATATTCCTACCGCATTAGGCAGTACCGGGCATGATGCGTGTGAAATTCACATGCTAAAAACCTTCTAACCTGTTATTAAGGTGTAAGGTTTAGATAGTAAAAAAGCCTGCGGAGAGTGACTCAGCAGGCTTTATATTTCTCACAAGTACTATGAATTAATAACTTTGCTTTAGGTGATAAACACGTAAACCTTGCACTAGTTCATCGTAACTAGCTGAACCTAAGTATTTAACTTGGCGTTGGTGCTCAGGGACAAGAGTGAAACTTGAATCTTCAAAACGCCCCTCCCCTTCAAACTCAAGATGAACATAGAAAGCAGGCTTACTGCTACTTAGCATCACAAAGATCTCACCATGTAACTCTGCTACCTCAAAGCGCAGATCAGGATCTTCTAATTCACACTCTTTCGGCTTGGCTGGGAAGTAGGTATTTTCAATTAACTTCTCGCCATTACGTAAATGCACATGGAAGAAACCTTCTGTCTCGTGTCCCTCAAGATCTTCATTCAACCACTCCCACGTCACTTTCGTGCTATCTGGGTTTAAGAACTCTGAAATCGGTTCACGATATAAGATCTCACCAGCCCAACTTTGCCATACTACTTCACCTTTCAGCTCGGCACTGTCACGACCATCGTTGATCAAATGCAGTTTTACCCCTTGTTCATCACGAATAAAGGTCGCCATTTGCTGATCAAAGAAACGACGCACATGGTAATGCAACTGCTTCCAACGACCACTGTATTCCAGTGATGACCATGAACTTACTGGCCAACAATCATTTAATTGCCAGTATAAAATGCCACGGTTCGTTGGCTTATGAGCGCGCCAATATTCCACTGCGGTTTTGATCGCCATCGCCTGTTGTACCTGCGATAAGTACAGCATATTGACGAAACCATTAGGAAAACGGAAATAGCGAGTAAACATCTCAGTGATGATTGAGTTACCACGGCTGTTTTTCTGGTGGCACTCAAAACTTGGTGAGGTGATGTTCCAGTCTTGCTCTGGTGCAAAGGTCTTCACTGTTGGCAGAGATGGCCATGATTGAAAACCAAACTCAGAGCAAAAACGTGGGGTAACACTTTGGTACGCTTCTAAGTCTTTACCTGAATGCCACACATCCCAGAAATGCATATCACCGCGTTTATCGTCATGCCATGCATCACCAAAGTCTAACTCACCGTTACATGGTGAACTTGCCCAGAAACGACGAGAAGGATCTTCTTGCTCAACCACTTCAGCTAATGCGCGATTTAAGCGATCATAATTCACCAAGTATTTCTCACGATTTTGACGAGACTCAGGGTACCAGCTAATCGCCCCAATCACTTCGTTATCACCACACCATAGCGCAAGACTGGCGTGATCTTTAAGACGACGAACCTGATATTCTACTTCTTGGCGCACTTCTGCCACAAAGTCAGGGGTTGATGGATATAGCGCACAGGCAAACATAAGATCTTGCCATACCAAGATCCCAAGCTCATCACATAGCTCATAGAAGATGTCTTTTTCATACATGCCACCACCCCATACGCGTAGCATGTTCATATTGGCGGCAACCGCATCTTCTAACAGTGAACGGTAACGTTCATCCGTCATACGCGCTGGCATCGCATCCATTGGGATCCAGTTTGCCCCACGAGCTGATATATCAACATCGTTCACTTTAAAGACCATGCTCTGGCCTAGCTCGTCATCTTCAGTGATCAACTCAAGCTTACGCAGACCAATCTTCTTATCGATCTTATTGCCATCGGCTTCTATTTTCAGATCGTATAGCCGTTGTTTACCGTAACCTACTGGCCACCAGCGACGAGGCTCAACAATACGGAATAACACACAAGCTTTGGTTGCATCACGATCAAGCGTTAACTGGAAGGTTTGATCATCAAACGTGACGGCAGCTGTCGCTAAACCTTTATCTGACACCACTTCATAGTTCAAGGTAACGGAAAGCTCACACTCTTGCTCTAACCATTTTTGCTTAGTACTGATATGGCTAATACGAACATGCTCAATTGGCTGTAATTCAATATCGCCATATACCCCTAATACAGATAAACAAATACCCCAGTCCCAACCCGCATGACATTGGGTTTTACGCAAGGTATTCATATGTGGAATTTGGTTGTTTCCTTCCGCCCATGGCACTGGAAATGGCAGTTTATCAGCACGCTTTTTAGCAGCAAGATCGGCACGATGTAATACGATTTCAATACGGTTGCTGCCAACTTGCAGACAACTTAATACATCCACTTTGTGGCGCATAAACATATTATTGAAATCAGCCACGGTGTGACCGTTTAAACGAATTTCAGCAACGGTATCAAGGTGATCCATCACTAAATCCATCGCATTACAGGCTAACTGCGCTTCGGTTAAGTCGAACTGTCGACTTACTATCCAGTCGCACTCCCCAACCCATTGGACTTTCTTTTCATTGGTTGCCCAGTAAGGATCAGGGATCTCACCTGCAGCAAAAAGTGCAGAATGAACATCACCTGGTAAATCAATATGCAGATCTTGTAAAGCCGCTCGCTGAACACAGGTTAATTGCCATTGACCATTAAGCGAAATTGTCATCATAACTCCAGCACTGAGTACACTCAGTAAGCTTGATAATAAAAAAGGTATATCTACGCAGTTTTTCAATAACACACTGTGATCATTATTAAAATTTGATCATTAAGCAGAATAAAAAGTGCGAGTCCCCACAGCTAAAAGGCGAAAAAGCCAGCAAATATGCCGGCTTTTTTATTATTCGTCTATTTTTAACGATTATTCTTCGTCGTCGTACTCTTCATCGTCGTCTTCACCAGACTCGAAGTAAGTACCCCAACCGTCGTAATCGATCTTGTGTTTTTCAGCAAGTTTGATCAACTTCTCAGCTTGTTCATCGATCAATTCAGCTTTTAGTGCCGATTCCATTACCGCGTCAAAGCAAACGACCTTACCGCCGCCATCTTCTGGATCTAGCTCAAGCTCTTCAGCTTCTAGTACTTCAAAACCAAGTTTAAATGCTTCTACAGCTGCACCTTCTAGCTCTTCAAATGTATCAGCTGAAAAATGGTGCTCAATCGTATAAAGAGCATCTGGCTCACTGCCATCTTCAAGTAGTGCGGCAATAATTTCGCGCGTTTCTTCTTTTTGCTCTTCGATTAGTTCTGCATAAGACATGGGTTCACTCCAACTGTGGAATCAATTTGCTGGCAAATATCGCATGGTTTGCACTCAATTACCACCTGTTAAAACACCACCACTGACAATTCCCTAAATAGCCTTTGTTATCCCACTATGTTGGACTGTCTATAAGCCATGATAAAAGCCTAATTAAAGTAAATAAAATTGCTTAATAAGCGAACAAGTATTCACAACAAGCTAATAATAAGATAAACATAACGTAACATTATTAAATATCGAGCACCTAGGGATTACAGGTCGCATTCGATGTAAAGCAGCATAAAATGAACAGAGGGAACTCGTATGGCTTTTAATCTTCGTAACCGTAACTTCCTTAAATTACTCGATTTTACTCCTCGTGAAATTCAACACCTGCTAGAGCTCTCCGCTGAATTAAAGAAAGCGAAATATAATGGCTATGAACAGCCACGCCTGACGGGAAAAAATATTGCGCTCATTTTTGAAAAAGCATCAACGCGTACCCGTTGTGCATTTGAAGTGGCAGCATTCGATCAAGGCGCACGCGTTACATATTTAGGCCCATCGGGCTCGCAAATTGGTCACAAAGAATCGATGAAAGACACTGCGCGCGTATTGGGTCGTATATACGATGGTATTGAATACCGTGGCTTTGGTCAGTCGGTGGTTGAAGAGCTAGGGCTATACGCTGGCGTACCAGTTTGGAATGGCTTAACCGATGAATTCCACCCTACTCAAATTCTGGCAGACTTCTTAACCATGCAAGAACATGGACGTGGCAAACAGCTTCATGAAATCACCTTTGCTTATTTAGGCGATGCACGCAATAACATGGGGAACTCACTACTTGTCGGTGCGGCAAAAATGGGGATGGATATTCGCCTTGTGGCGCCAAAAGCATTTTGGCCTGAACAAGAGCTCGTCGCACAATGCCAAGCCATAGCTGCTGAAACAGGAGCGAAAATAACCCTAACAGAGAACGTGCAAGAAGGCGTACAAGGCTGTGACTTCCTCTATACTGATGTATGGGTATCAATGGGAGAAGCAAAAGAAGCTTGGGCCGAGCGTATTAAGCTGATGCTACCGTATCAAGTGAATATGGCGCTACTCAAAGCGACAGGCAACCCACATGTAAAATTCATGCACTGTTTACCCGCTTTCCATGGTGAAGACACGGTGATTGGTAAAGAATTAGCACAAGAATATCCAGAGCTTGCACAAGGTATTGAAGTCACCGATGAAGTGATTGAGTCTAAACACTCCATTGTTTTTGATGAAGCTGAAAACCGTATGCACACTATCAAAGCAGTCATGGTGGCAACATTAGGTCACTAATAACGATAGACAATTGATAGTTTTCGCAAACGCTTGCGTCACTAAAAAATGGCGGTATAATCCTTGCCAATTTGTCTAACACGAGCTAACACATGAACCTGACAATAACGTTACTAACAACTTATCGTCACCGCTTTTTCACGAAGGTTCGTGTTTCTATTTTTTCAAAAAAAGCCTCCTTTTATTAAGGAGGCTTTTTTTTGTCTGGAAATCGGCAAATAGCACGGTTTGACCGTTTATTAGCGTTATTTATTTTTATTTTGAGGGAAAGAAGCCATGGCTAATTCGCTGTTTAAAAAGCATATTATTTCCATCCCAGAACTAAGCCGCGCCGAGCTTGAACTAATTATCCAAACCGCTGGACAATTAAAAGCTGAGCCAAATCCGGAATTGCTAAAAAACAAAGTTATTGCAAGTTGCTTCTTTGAACCTTCAACCCGTACTCGCCTGTCTTTTGAAACGGCAGTTCAACGCCTTGGCGGTACAGTGGTAGGTTTTGATACCGCAGGCAATACTTCGCTTGCCAATAAAGGTGAAACCCTGTCTGATTCCGTTCAAGTGATCACCTCTTATGTTGATGCCTTTGTCATGCGTCACCCTCAAGAAGGTGCGGCACGTTTAGCCTCTGAGTTCTCAAATGGTACGCCTGTGATCAATGGCGGTGATGGGGCAAACCAACACCCAACACAAACCCTGTTAGATTTGTTCACCATCTATGAAACCCAAGGTACGCTAGATAATATCAACATCGCTTTTGTCGGTGACTTGAAATATGGCCGTACCGTGCACTCTCTAACCCAAGCACTATCTAAATTTGATAACGTGAAGTTCTTCTTTATCGCCCCAGAAGTACTCGCAATGCCTGATTATATCTGTGAAGAATTAGATGATGCGGGTATCGCTTACAGCTTGCATAGCGATATGGAAGATGTGATCCCAGAGCTCGATATCCTTTACATGACTCGCGTCCAGAAAGAGCGCTTTGACGAATCCGAGTACGCACATATGAAAGCAGCTTACATCTTAACGGCGAAGATGCTTGAAGGTGCACGTGATAACTTAAAAGTGCTACACCCTCTACCACGTGTCGATGAAATTACGGTAGATGTCGATAAAACCAAACATGCTTACTTCTTCCAGCAAGCAGAGAACGGTGTTTACGCACGTCAGGCACTATTAGCCCTAGTTCTTAACGAAACTTTATAAGCAGGAGCGATGATCATGTCAAAAGAAACCCAACTTAAAGTTGAAGCCATCAAAAACGGCACTGTTATCGACCATATTCCTGCTCACGTAGGTATCAAGGTGCTAAAACTGTTTAGCATGGATAATTCAAACCAACGTGTGACTATTGGTCTGAATTTGCCTTCGTCAGCACTTGGTGCCAAAGATCTAATCAAGATCGAAAACGTCTTTATCAATGAAGATCAAGCGAACCAGCTGGCGTTATACGCGCCGAAAGCAACAGTCAATCAAATTGAAAACTATGAAGTGGTGAAGAAACTGAACTTATCACTGCCAGATTTTATCAGTGCGGTATTTAAATGCCCGAACACGAACTGTATTTCCCACGGCGAGCCTGTCGATAGTGGTTTTAAAGTATTAACCAAAAAAGCGGACATTCAGCTGAAATGTAAATACTGCGAAAAAGTCTTCTCTCGCGAAATCGTGACCGAGTGTGGTGCTTAACCTCAGTCAATTCTTTTGCCTGCTATGCAAACCGTCATAGCAGGCAATTCATTACATATCATCAATGAGCTTACCACACCATCAACACCTATCTGAAAATCAGTATTAACACTACACATCAATACGTTATGCTAATCACTGTTTAGTGATAACCATCAAGTTTCTTATTCTCCTTAATTGATACCATTTTATTCCTCAAAGGTATTCCCTTTCTTTTGCTTTGCGTCTTACTAGCACAGCCGCACCCAATAACAATAAATACAAGGAGCTGTCCGTGACTGGGCATGAATTCCCTAACGCTATTTCCTGTCATTTCAACGATGAAGATATGACAGCTGCCTGTAAACGGCTATTACAAAAACAAAGCTTTTCCACTCAAGATGATATTCGCCATTCATTAGCTGAACTTGGCTTTGAAGATATTAGTCAATCTACGGTGTCGCGCCTTTTGGCAAAGCTTAAAATCATTAAAGTGCCCAATGCTTACGGCAAAAGAGTTTACTGCTTAACCGAAAGTACAGAGCCTGCACACCTGCACGCTGCAATTTCATCGCAAATAGAATCAGTTACCCATAATCAACTACTCGTGGTGGTAAAAACACGTCCAGGTTGTGCACAACTGGTTGCTAGGATCATCGATCTTCATCCTCATACTACGGTTTTAGGCACTATTGCTGGTAATGACACCATTATGGTTGCACCTCACGATATTCAGCAGATCGGAGAATGTGAAGCCGCAGTCTGTCAATGTCTAGGCTTACGATAAAAACCTCGATTGCAGCTTGAATATCTATTACTTTGTCCCCATAACTGTAACAATATCGGTGACATGCTTAGCATGAATCCACTGTTTACCTATATTTGCTCTCGTTGTATTTACACCGTATGAGCACAACCTGACAATAAGTAAGGAAAAACAATGACTAAGGTTCTTCACACAGAGCAAGCTCCTGCTGCAATCGGTCCATACGTACAAGGTGTTGATCTTGGCAACATGGTACTAACTTCAGGTCAGATTCCTGTAAATCCAACAACAGGTGAAGTGCCTGAAAATATCGCAGCACAAGCACGTCAATCTTTAGATAACGTTAAAGCAGTGGTTGAGTCTTCAGGTCTACAAGTTTCAGATATCGTGAAAATGACGGTTTTCGTTAAAGATCTTAACGATTTCGCAGCAGTTAACGAAGTTTACGGTAACTTCTTCGACGAGCACAATGCACCATACCCTGCACGTTCTTGTGTTGAAGTTGCACGTCTACCAAAAGATGTGAAAATCGAGATCGAAGCTATCGCTGTTCGTAAATAATCTCGTATTGATGGTGCACGATTAAACTCATCTGCACCAGAAAACAGATATAAAAAAAGCTGCCAAGGTGAACGCCTTGGCAGCTTTTTTATTGTGCGCTATTGATGGCTTATTTAATTGCAAAAGCAAATACTTGGCTAAACCATGCGGTAAATAACTCAGGCTGTGATTCTAAAGTTTGCTTAATGTCTTCTTCTTGCCACCAGCGATAATCCATCACTTCATCAGGATTAGGTACAACGCTGATCTCGCCAGTATCAGCTACTAAGACATGATCAAGCTCATGCTCAAACAGTTGATTATCAAGCGTTGCGTGATAGCAAAAGTGACCAATATCGGCTAAAGCTCGAACCTCAGTGATACCCATCTCTTCAGCTAACCGACGAATACCTGCTTGCTCTATCGATTCATGCTGACGAGGGTGAGAGCAACAAGTATTGGTCCACAAACCACCGCTGTGGTATTTGTGCATTGCACGTTGTTGTAGCAAATATTCTCGACCTGAAGGGGTATCACGGTACAACAGTACCGAAAAGGCCAAGTGCAACGCGCCCTCTTTATGCGCTGCCATTTTTTCTTGCAAGCCTTGGAATTCACCTTGGCTATCAACCAAGATCACATACTCTTCCGTCATTATTCTTTTTCTTCTGTTAGCTATGATTCCCTGTATCTTCAGGGTAATAAAATAAAACAAGGACATGTCATCAACATGTCCTTGTTCATTAAAACTTGGTGTTCTCTAATATTATATTTTAGTGCTTGTTACGCTCATTCGCTTCAGCATTTAGCTCGGCTAGCTTCTCTGCCATTAAATCATGACAACGAGTTGATAAGCTGCGAACATCATCTTTGCTTAAGCCATCTGTTGAAACAGGCTTCATTACTTCAACGATCACTACACCATTGTCCCAACGATTTAAGCTAACATTATCTGTAGAGCTACAAACGATAGGCACAACAGGAACATTGGCACCGATAGCAGCATGGAAAGCACCCGTTTTAAATGGCAGTAAGCCACGACCACGCGAGCGTGTACCTTCAGGGAACATCCACACTGATACTTTATTTTGTTTGATCTTCTCAACCACTTGGCTAATGGTGCTCACAGCCTTACTGCGATTAGCACGATCAATTAAGATGTTACCTGTGATCCAATATAGCTGACCAAATAAAGGGATCCACACAAGGCTTTTTTTACCTACCGTCACGGTACGTGGCATGATTGCACCAGATACTGTGAATAAGTCGTAGTTATTCTGATGGTTAGCAATGTATACCGCAGAGCCTAGTTCTTCAGCTGCATCATCGGCGTAACGGATCTCTAATTTGATCCCAAGTACGCGTGACATCTTGCTAAATAAGCGTCCAAACGTATAAACGTGTTTAGGGTTACGTGGGCTTAATAAACAGTAACCACAGCCACCGATAAACATTACGATGGCAAAAATTGCGACAGCAAAAATCCGCAATAGAAAAATCATTTTAGCTCTCCTCAGCGTACAAGCGTTCGCTAGTATACTCAGCATAAGAGAAAATACACGCTTTATGTGTACGCTTTACCCATTAATTACAATAATGTTAATGGTAAAAACAGGGATAAATAACACAAAAAAAGCCCTCATAAGAGGGCTTTATATATTCATAAACGCAATCTTTAAGCGTCAGTATCTGAATCAGAACTAGCGTCTTTCGGTGAGTCAATTTCCATACGTGTTACACGTTGTAAGCCACGCGGTAACATTGAACCACGACGACCACGCTCACCACGGAAGTTATCTAAATCCGCAGGTTTTAAGCACAGCTTACGCTTACCTGCATGCAATGTGACATGGGTATCTGCACCAATCACCGCAAGATAAGACAAGAACTCTTCTCGAGCTTTGGCACGTGCCGATGGAATATTGATGATCTTGTTACCCTTACCTTTACCCAGCTGTGGTAAATCTTTAATTGGGAACAATAACATACGACCTTCATTAGTGATCGCTAAGATCTCGTCGTTATCAATATTATCAACAGGCTGAGGCGGTAATACGGCAGCATTTTCAGGTACAGTTAATAAGGCTTTACCGCTCTTATTCTTCGATACCATATCCGTACTCTTACAGATGAAGCCGTAACCTGCATCCGATGCCATTAACCATAGTTGATCATCTTCTGCCATCAACACTTGGCGCATATTTGTGCCCGGTGTTAAGTTCAAGCGACCTGTAATTGGCTCACCTTGGCTACGTGCTGACGGTAAACTATGAGATTCTAACGCATAGCTTCGACCATCAGATCCTAGGAAAATAGCTGGCTGATTACTCTTACCTCGAGCATGTGCAAGATAGTTATCACCAGACTTGTAGCTTAACGTGGTTGGATCAACCTCATGACCTTTCGCATGGCGGATCCAGCCTTTGTCAGACAGTACAACAGTGATCGCTTCACTTGGGATTAAATCACGCTCAGTCAGTGCTTTTGCTTCTTCACGCTCAACAAGCGGTGAACGACGCGCATCACCGTACTTTTCAGCATCTGATAGAATTTCTTTTTTGATCAGGGTATTTAGACGACGCTCAGAGCCTAATAGCTTCTCTAGCTGCTCACGCTCTTTAGAAAGTTCGTCTTGCTCACCACGGATCTTGATCTCTTCCAGTTTCGCTAACTGACGCAGTTTGATTTCTAAAATCGCATCAGCTTGAATCGCAGATAAATCAAAACGTGACATTAACTCGGCTTTTGGATCATCTTCACTACGGATGATTTCAATCACTTCATCAATGTTTAAGTATGCTGCTAGTAAACCTTCTAAGATATGTAAGCGAGCAATCACTTTATCTAAACGGTATTGCAGACGACGACGCACAGTAGTACGACGGTACTCTAACCATTCAGCAATGATTTGTACTAACCCTTTTACTTGCGGACGACCATCAAGACCAAGCATGTTCAGGTTGGCACGGAAGCTCTTTTCTAAATCTGTTGAAGCAAACAGGTGATTCATCAACTGCTCGCAATCAATACGGTTAGAGCGTGGCACAATCACGATACGAGTGGGATTTTCATGATCAGATTCATCACGAAGATCTTCCACCATTGGCAATTTCTTCGCACGCATTTGGCTGGCGATTTGCTCAAGTAATTTCGCACCAGATGTTTGGTGTGGCAGCGCAGTGATAACAATATCACCGTTCTCTTTATGCCAAACTGCACGCATCTTAATGCTACCACGACCGCTCTTGTAGACTTTCTTCAAGTCCGCTTTCGAAGTAATGATTTCTGCTTCTGTTGGGTAATCAGGACCTTGAACAAACTCCATCAGCGCATCAAGATCCGCTTTTGGATTGTCAATCATATGTACTGCCGCATTTGCCACTTCACGGGCATTATGCGGTGGGATATCTGTCGCCATACCAACGGCAATACCTGTCACGCCATTAAGCAAAATATGCGGCAGACGTGCTGGCAACATCTTTGGTTCTTGCATGGTACCGTCAAAGTTCGGTACCCAATCAGCCGTACCTTGACCTAGCTCAGAAAGCAGCACTTCAGAAAAACGAGACAAGCGTGACTCGGTATAACGCATCGCTGCAAATGATTTCGGATCATCAGGAGCACCCCAGTTACCTTGACCGTCAACCAGTGGGTAACGGTAAGAGAACGGCTGCGCCATCAATACCATGGCTTCGTAACAAGCTGAATCACCGTGTGGGTGGTATTTACCTAATACGTCACCGACGGTACGAGCAGATTTTTTATATTTTGCTGTCGCACTTAAACCCAGTTCTGACATCGCATAAACAATACGACGTTGTACTGGTTTTAAACCATCACCGATAAACGGCAAGGCACGATCCATGATCACGTACATGGAGTAATTTAAATAAGCGTCTTCAGTAAACTTCCTTAGTGGAAGCTGTTCAACGCCATCCATTGAGACATCTGTCATCGTAAGATAATCCGTCTTTAATTTTGCTTATCCGCAAGCCATCGCCTGCGGATGAAATAGAGTAGAAAAAGCTGCTTATACTTCAGCCATATCGCCTTTGCTTTGTAACCAATGACGACGATCTTCGGCACGCTTTTTACCTAAAAGCATATCCATCATTTCGTTCGTTTCACTGTCATCATCAATGGTCAGCTGGACTAAGCGGCGAGTGTTTGGATCCATGGTCGTTTCACGCAGCTGCAATGGGTTCATCTCACCCAGACCTTTAAATCGCTGTACGTTCACTTTGCCACGTTTGCCTTTTAAGCGATCTAAAATGCCGTTTTTCTCAGCTTCATCAAGGGCGTAGTACACTTCTTTACCCAAGTCGATACGGTACAGTGGCGGCATTGCAATAAACACGTGACCGGCACGTACTAGCGCTTCAAAGTGCTTCATAAATAGCGCACAAAGTAGGGTTGCGATATGAAGACCATCGGAGTCCGCATCGGCAAGCACACAGATCTTACCGTAACGTAAGCCGCTTAAATCATCGCTATCCGGATCAATACCTAACGCTACCGAAATATCATGGACTTCTTGTGATGCCAGTACCTGATCTGCTGACACTTCCCATGTGTTTAGGATCTTACCGCGAAGTGGCATGATCGCTTGATACATACGATCACGTGCTTGTTTCGCAGAACCACCTGCCGAGTCACCCTCTACTAGGAATAATTCGGTGCGGTTGAGATCTTGTTGTGAACAGTCAGCCAATTTACCTGGCAATGCTGGGCCTGAAGCGATCTTCTTACGGACAACCTTTTTGCTAGCTCGCATACGACGATGGGCATTAGCAATACACACTTCTGCCAGTTGTTCAGCCAGTTGTGGGCGCTCGTTTAACCATAGACTAAAGGCATCTTTCACCACACCTGAAACAAATGCAGCACATTGACGTGACGATAAACGCTCTTTGGTTTGACCTGCAAATTGCGGATCTTGGATTTTTACTGATAGTACGTAAGCACAGCGATCCCAGATATCATCCGCAGTTAGCTTTACACCACGTGGTAATAAATTGCGGAATTCACAGAATTCACGCATCGCATCAAGCAAGCCCTGACGCAGACCATTAACGTGGGTACCACCTTGGGCAGTAGGAATAAGGTTAACGTAACTTTCAGTGATCAGTTCACCACCTTCAGGTAGCCACAATAGTGCCCAGTCAGCCGCTTCCGTTTGTGCGCTAAATACGCCTGTAAATGGCTCTTCTGGCAGTAAGGTATAACCTTTAACACCTTCCGCAAGGTAATCTTTCAGGCCATCTTCATAGCACCAACGAATAGTTTCATCAGTGATCTTATTAGTGAAAACAATCTCTAAACCCGGGCATAGTACTGCCTTAGCTTTAAGATTGCTCTTAAGGCGAGAGACTGAGAATTTTGCGCTATCGAAGTATTTCGCATCCGGCCAGAAATGAACACGAGTACCTTTCGCACGACGACCACAAGTACCAATGACTTCAAGTTCAGACACTTTATCGCCATTTTCAAAGGCAATTTGATAAATCTGACCATCACGTTTTACTGTGACTTCAACACGCTTAGAAAGGGCGTTTACAACCGAGATACCAACACCGTGTAGACCACCTGAGAATTGGTAGTTTTTACCAGAGAATTTACCACCGGCGTGTAGCTTACATAAGATCAGCTCAACCCCTGATACCCCCTCTTCAGGGTGAATATCAACAGGCATACCACGACCATCATCGACAACTTCTAACGATTGATCGGCATGTAGGATCACTTCAACTTTACGGGCATGTCCAGCCAATGCTTCATCGACACTGTTATCGATAACTTCTTGACCTAAATGGTTAGGTCTCGCCGTGTCGGTATACATACCGGGACGGCGGCGTACTGGCTCAAGGCCATTAAGAACCTCAATGGCTCCAGCGTTATAGCTTTGATCTGTCATATCACTGAAATTTACGGGAAAATTTTGAAAATAATAGTCAGTAACCCAGCCTTATATGTCAAGTTCTGGGAAACATTAAGGCTCACGACTGTGAGTTCTGACGCGCTTATCAATAAGCACATCAGGGTGAATATGTTTTAGAAATACAAACAATGATAGAGAGTATATAGTGACTCTCCTCTGCTAGCGAATGCTAAACATGGCATTATTGCCGCTGTTATAAATCTAAGAATTGGATGATGGCAGCAGGAAATCGTTCAAAATTAACGAAACTATGATCGCCATTCGGCTCAATAGTGAGCTTAGATTGTGCGTATTTGGTGACAGCTTGGCGATAATCTAGCACTTCATCGGCTTCTTGCAGCAATACCCACAAGCGTTCTGGATCGGTGATCGTTTCGACATCAAGTTGCTGCAGTTGTGCCATGTGCTCTGGCACTAGCACATACTCTTCACCACTGTATGGGTTTTGCTGAGATCCTAGATAATCAGCCAACAACTCATAAGGTTTAACGGCAGGGTTCACCAGTACTGCTGGCACATCAAATCGCTCACTCAGCCATGTACACAAGTATCCACCGAGTGAACTCCCCACTAAACCAATCTTGTTATCGCCATCTTTTAAGCTCTCCATAAGCTGCGTTAAATACTCAGCAGCATCATTAGGATAGCTTGGCAGTTGCGGCATCACGAGCTGAATATCAGGACGATGTGCAGCACAATACTCTGCCATTTGTAAGGCTTTTAATGATTGTGGCGAGCTATTAAAGCCATGAAGATAAACAAGAACCGATTGCATTAATAACCTGCGGCATCAAAGGTAGGTTTAAACTGATCACCGTCAAGGCGGTGAACATGAGTGATAACGTCGCCTGTCGACGTTAATTCTAAATAACGCCAACCTGGATTTTCTTGGTCTAACGCAAAATCATCTGAGTCTGGCAGAAATTGAATACACGTTGATGGCGTCGCAAGTACTCGTACCCCACGATACATACGATCGAGCTCTTGGTGAATATGCCCACAAAGGATCGCTTTAACCTGAGGATGCTTTTCAATCACTTCCCATAATGTATCATTATTGTGTAATTGATGCTGATCGAGCCATGCACTGCCCGCAGGTAACGGATGATGATGCAATAGCACTAATGCATGACGTTCTGGGTATTGCGATAACGCGTTATCAAGGAGCGATAATTGCGCTTGAGATAATTGACCGTGCGGAACACCAACCACTTGGCTATCCAATAGGATCATTTGCCAATGTTCGCCCACTAAGACTTGTTCACAAGGCTTAATCTGTTCTGATGGTAAAACAGATGCCATAGTTGGCTGGTAATCATGATTGCCCGGTAACCAAAAACAAGGCTGTGACCAGCGAGCAATGCCCGTGGCAAATTCTTGATAAGATTCAGGCGTATGATCTTGAGAAATATCACCCGTTGCAACAATGGCATCAAATTCACGTGCAACCGTATCTACCGCATCTAACACGGCATGAAAACTCTTTTGCGTTGCCACACCAAGTAATGCACCTGATTCATTGGCAAACAAATGGGTATCTGTAATTTGAAGAAGAACCACACTTTCAGGGTTCAACTGAGGCAGCAAATAAGTCTGCAAAACGTCAAAAACCTTGTCTTTAAATCAATCAAATATAATTAGCAAACAGATTGGTTACTGATCCCATGGCGTAAACAATGGTTCAACCAATCGCCTAAAAAACGATTTACTTGATGTTTCTCATCTTTCTGATGCATACGCAAGTTAGGATAATCATATATTGGCTTTAATCGAGAAATCTGCTGCGCAGAACACACTTCTGCGACTTTAGCATCATGATAAAGCCTGATCGTTAACGAAGGAGAAAGATAATCAGCAACAGATTGCTCCCCTTGTAACTCAAGAGAAATCATCGTGGTATAGCGTGTTGATTCAATGATTTTTAGGCAATACACATCATCACACACTCGATAAAACCTTTCATCCCCCACCGTATCACTACGCGGTAATAACGGGAGCAACTTAGCATAATTGGTTTCATACAAGCGCATCAAGCTTGATAAATCAACAGAATACCGAGAGTTCAAAGATAAAATCCTTTAGGTCATTACGACCTTTTGTTTGCCTATTTTTGCAGGCGTGAATAATGAAGCTGTAACCATTGTAATGCAATAATAGTGGCTGCATTTTCAATTTTACCAGATTCTACCCACTCATAGGCTTGTTCACGCGATACTACGTGCACTCGAATATCTTCACTCTCTTCAGCTAGGCCATGAATACCACTCGCTTGCGTGCTATCCACGGTTCCAACAAAAATATCGAGCATTTCAGAGCAGCCACCAGAACTTGATAAGTAACGTGTGACTTTTTCTATTGCTGAAACCGTTAAGCCAGCTTCTTCCACTGCTTCGCGCTTTACGACATCTTCGGCCGATTCGTCTTGGTGATCGATCATGCCTGCAACAATTTCTAACTGCCAAGGTGCACAATCAGCTGCCATTGCGCCAATACGAAATTGCTCAATTAATACCACTTCATCAGTAATAGGATCATAAGGCAACAATGCTGCTGCATGTCCACGCTCAAACATTTCACGACTTACCTCACCGCTCCAACCACCTGCAAAAAGCTTATGGCGAAAACGGTATTTCACCATTTTAAAGAAACCTTGATAAACCGTTTCTTTGGCAACGATATCGACATCTTCCATACCGAATGATTGCGGTTTTTCTAAGTGCTGAGACATGATGTTTCCCTAAATAAATTCAGTGCGCCAAGTCGCAATAATTAACTTACAGCCTAAAAAAGCAGAGAAGATTGACTATCTTTTCATTCAATTGCCTTATCAGCAATGATTTACTTCAACAAATTTGATAAATCTTACACCTTTTTTTAAGCCTCATCGTGTATTGTATAATTCACAAGCAGCATAAATGAAAAATAAACCGTTTTATTTACGTAAATATTTGCAATGATCAGTTTCAAGCAAGGCTCGTTAAGGTAAACTACACCTTGTACTTTTATATTTAGCTTCCATTTTTGTCAGCAAGACCAGGAAAGGCATCCATGAAAAAATTGCTTCCAATCGTTATTAGCCTTGCATTTGGCTCACTCAGTCAATCAGCGCTAGCCGAGGATCTCGCACAGATTTATCAGCAAGCGAAACAAAATGATCCACAACTGCTTAAAGCTGCGGCAGATAAAGATGCGGCGTTTGAAGCAATTAACTCTTCTCGCAGTGCGCTACTACCACAAATTAATTTAACTGCGGGTTACGATACTTTCCATTTAGATGCGAAAAATGCCAGCAAAAATGGTTTCAATGCTGGTATTGGTCTAACTCAATCACTATATAACCGTGCTAGTTGGGTTGGCTTAGATATTTCAGAAAAGCAAGCACGCCAAAGTGATGCTGTTTATGCAGTACAACAACAAGGTTTGATCCTTCGCGTTTCAGAAGCTTACTTTAATGTGCTAAAAGCAAAAGATGACTTAAAATTCGTTGAAGCTGAAAAAGCAGCGGTAGGTCGTCAATTAGAGCAAGTAAAACAACGCTTTGAAGTGGGTCTATCTGCTATTACTGACGTTCATGATGCACAAGCACAATACGATAGCGTATTGGCTAATGTAATCATCAAACAAAATGAAGTGGCAAATAGCTACGAAGCACTACGTGAAATCACAGGTCAAGATTACACATCAATTGACACTTTGAACACCAAGACATTTGCAGCAAGTAAATTACCACAATCTGCAGATTCTTTAGTGAAAACAGCACAAACAGAGAACCTAACCCTATTAGCTTCTCGCATTGGTCAAGATATTGCGCGTGAAAACATTTCACTAGCAGACTCAGGTCACTTACCAACATTATCGTTCACGACTGGCTACAGCTACAACGATACCACTAAAGCACCAGGCATGCCGGATGAAGGCGCACTAACTGCCGGTATTAAGATGGAGCTACCTGTTTACAGTGGCGGTAACACCACATCAAAAGTTAAACAGGCACAATATGGCTATGTTGCAGCCAGTGAATCACTGGAAGGTGAATACCGTACAGTGGTAAAAGATGTACGTAACTACTACAACAACATCAATGCACAAATTGGTGCTATTCACGCTTACCAACAGTCTGTGATTTCTGCAAAATCTGCATTAGAAGCAACAGAAGCCGGTTTCGATGTAGGTACACGTACCATTGTTGACGTATTAGACTCAACTCGTCGTCTATACCAAGCAAATAGCCAATTAGCGAATGCACGTTATGATTACATTCTTGCTCAACTACAGCTAAAACAAGCAGTAGGTACACTAAGTGAGCAAGATATCGTTGATATCAACAAAGGCTTAGTACAAAACTAATACTTTGTTTAACCAACACCAAAAACAAAAAAGCGCCTCTCGGCGCTTTTTTATTATCTGCGGTTTTGCTACTAAGCAATCATGATCAACGTATTAACCACGTCCACCACGGATCGCTTCAATAATTTTAGTGGTTGAGCAACCATCTTCAAAGTTCAGCACCAGTACTTGACCACCCGCAGCAATCACTTCTTTACCACCAGCAATGTCTTCAGGCTTATAATCACCACCTTTAACAAGAATGCTTGGTAGCACTTCACTGATCAAACGTTGTGGGGTTTGCTCGGTAAATGGTACTACCCAATCAACCGCACCAAGACCTGCTAACACAGCCATACGACGATCTTCTGGGTTTACTGGACGACCAGGACCTTTTAACTCTTTCACCGAACTATCAGAGTTCACAGCGACAATTAAACGATCGCCTAATTTCGCCGCTTCAGTTAAATATGCTACATGCCCAGCATGCAAAATATCAAAACAACCGTTCGTCATGACCACTGTTTCACCACGAGCACGTGCCGCTTTTACCGCTTGAATTAACTGAGGCTCAGAAATCACACCATAGCCGCTGTCTTGACTACCATGGATCGCATTGGTTAGCTCAATCGTAGATAGTGTAGATGTACCTAGTTTACCCACTACAACACCAGCTGCTGCATTCGCTAACTTACAACAATCAGATAACGATTTACCTGCAGCTAGAGAAGCGGCGAGCACAGAAATTACCGTATCACCCGCACCTGTTACGTCATACACTTCTTGTGCCTGCGTTGGCATGTGTAGTGGCTCTTGGCCTTTTTGTAGTAACGTCATACCGTGCTCTGAGCGAGTCACTAACAGCGCATCAAAATCAAATTTATCAATCAGGCTTAGGCCTTTCTCAACTAAATCTTCATCTGATGTTACTTTACCCACCACCGCTTCAAATTCAGATAAATTTGGAGTTAATAAGGTGGCACCACGGTAACGTTCAAAATCAGAACCTTTCGGATCGATTAAAACAGGTACGTTAGCTTCACGTGCTAATTGGATCATGCTTTGTACATGCTCTAACGCGCCTTTTGCATAATCCGATAAAATCACTGCTTTCACATCTGCCAGTGACTGCTTCATACGCGCTAACATTGGCGCAGGATCAACGTTATGGAAACCCTCTTCAAAGTCTAAACGGATCAACTGCTGACCACGACTCATCACACGTAGCTTAGTAATCGTTGGGTATTCTGGAAGCGACACAAAATCACAAAAAACATTCAGTGATGACAGTTTTTCCGTTAACGCTTTTGCTGGCTCATCAATACCGGTTAAACCTACCAATTTAGCGTGACCACCCAAGGCTGCAATATTCATTGCAACGTTAGCTGCACCGCCCGGGCGTTCTTCTATCTGATCAACCTTTACAACAGGTACAGGTGCTTCTGGTGAAATACGACCTGTTGGTCCTGTCCAGTAACGATCTAACATGACATCACCAACAATCAACACACCTGCTTGGTTATAATCAGGAAGGGTCAGTTTCATTTTTTTCTCCGGGAATGTGAAAACGCTCAAATACTAGCATAAACCAAAATTAAGATGCATCAGGACTATGTTATTCCGTTAATTATCATCACTATTGGGTGAGATTAAGAGCTTTTGCCAAATATCACTGACGTTTTGACGTAAATCAGCAAATTGTGTTTCAGGTACATAAGCATCTAGCCCTAATAGATTCAGCTTATGAATTTCATCTCGCATCTCACAATATGCCTGTTGCAATAGTTTGGCATCTTCCGCTGACAACAACTCACACTGCGCCATGGATGAGAAAATACGAATATTGTCTGACCAACGAGTCACCTCTGGCTTATCCGCAGCATGAGCCAGCACTAAATACTGTGCGATAAACTCAATATCTGTAATTCCGCCTTTGTCTTGTTTTAAACCAAACATCTCTGTTTTTTTCTGACCTAAGTGCTCACGCATCTTGACTCGCATCTCAGCAACCGCTATCGCCAGTTTCTCTGAATCACGAGATGCTGATAACACCTGTAAACGTACGGCTTCAAACGCTTGTTTTAATGGCATATCACCATAAACCATACGCGCACGAACTAACGCTTGGTGCTCCCATGTCCATGCTTCTTGCTGCTGATAATCAGCAAATGCACTCACAGTGCTGACAAGTAAGCCCGATGCACCAGATGGACGCAATCGCATATCAACCTCATACAACACGCCTGATGCGGTGCGAGTAGAGAACAAATGAATGATGCGTTGGGCTAAGCGTAAGTAAAATTGACGTCCATCGATTTCCTTACGACCATTGGTATAAATGTTATCAGGGCAATCATGCATAAACACCAGATCCAGATCTGAACCATAACCTAACTCCCAACCGCCAACTTTACCGTAACCAACAACGCCAAAGCCTTTGCCATCACGATCAACTAAATGGCTCGGCTCACCATATTTTTCAGCCATTTGTAACCAAGCTTGATTGACGACAGCAGCAATAATCGCTTCTGCTAAATAAGTTAAGTGATCGCTCACTTTCATTACTGGCAATACACCAGCAATATCAGCGGCTGCAATGCGTAATAACTGGATTTGCTTGAACTGACGGATCGCTTCCATCTGCTGCTCCATATCCTCTTCTGGAATACGAGCGAGATACTCACGTAATTCATCTTCGTAACAAGTCAGCTCGGTTGGCTTATACAAATGCTGAGGATCGAGTAATTCATCTAACAGTAATGGATATTGCGCTAATTGATCGGCAACCATAGGACTTGCTGCGCACAAACGGATCAGCTGTTTTAACGCCGCAGGGTGTTCAACTAATAACTCTAAATACGTAGTACGAGTAGCAATACGGATGATCAGTTTAGTTAAACGCGGCAATAACTGAATTGCATCATCACGGGTAACCACTTGCGATAACACTTCCGGCATCAAGCGTGCCATGACTTCACGTCCACGAGGGCCTAACGTACGCTTCGACAATTCCGCCTTAAAACCAATTAAATGCTCGGCTAATTCAACGGATGCTGCTGTATTTAGCTCAGATAAAATAGCCACTGATACTTCATAATTAAGTACCATTGCCCATAATTCATGGTATTGCGCATCTACTTCGACTTGTTCATCTTGCTCATCTGCACCAATGATCAGCTCGAATACTTGATGAATTTCACGCATATGGTGATCAACTGCATCAAGTAATGCAGCCCAATCTTGATACCCCATCGCACAAGCTAAGCGTTCTTGATCAAGCACTTTCTCTGGCAACGTCTGCGTTTGTTTATCATCAATAGCTTGTAGCAAGTTCTCTAAACGACGTAAGAAACAGTAACCTTGCTCCAATGCTGTCACTTCTTGCTGTGACAATAATTCAAGCTCTCGAATAGCCGTAAGCGTCGGTAGCAGACCTCGTCCACGCAAGCTAGGTTCACGTCCACCACGGATCAACTGGAACGACTGAGCAATAAACTCCACTTCACGAATGCCGCCCGCCCCCAGTTTAATGTTATTACTAAGTCCACGACGTCTAACTTCACTACTGATCATCGCTTTCATTCGACGCAAAGCTTGCACTGCACTAAAGTCGATATAGCGACGGAACACAAAGGGACGCAGCATCTGACGCAATTCTTGGTACTGAGTAAAGCTCTCACGCCCCATCACCCTTGCTTTGATCATCGCATAGCGTTCCCAGTCACGTCCCTGCTCTTGGTAGTAATCTTCCAGTGCCGCATAACTCATCACTAAAGGGCCACTATCACCAAACGGACGTAAACGCATATCAACGCGGTAACAGAAACCATCAAAGGTTTGCTGATCGAGCGCTTTAATCAGTTTCTGACCCAATCGAGTAAAAAATTGTGCATTAGCTAACGATCGGCGCCCGCCTTGGGTTTCACCATTCTCTGGATAGGTAAAGATCAAATCGATATCAGAAGAAAAGTTAAGCTCGCCACCGCCTAGTTTTCCCATGCCAAGCACTAGCATAGGCTGCGCTTCACCTTGCGCATTCGTCGGCGTCCCCCAATCAGCACAACATTGACGATATAGCCAATGGTAAGCTTCCATGATCAAGGCTTCTGCTAACTGCGATAACGCTTCTAAACTCTGCTCTAAAGGCACAGTGTTAGCAAAGTCATGCCAAGCAATTAAACACATTTGACGACGACGAAACTGTCTTAAAACACGCATCAATCCGGCTTCATCAGTGATCTTAGCTAATTGCTCAACTAACAATTGGCGATAGCAAACAGGCTCGTATTCGTGACGATGGGTTAGCATCCAACTTAACCACTCAGGATCCTTGATCAGTGACGCTGAAATAAAGTCACTCAACCCAAGGATTGAACGTAATTCCTCACGATCTTGACCTTGCCATTGAGCCAATACGTCAGGATGGTGTTCAGCTAGTTTTTCTATAGCAAGATCAGCTGCATCCGTCACAGCAGAAAAAGAAGAAATAGTCGGAAAAAGAGTGGGCGTTTCGACAGTCATGTGCTTTCCTTGAACAAGTAACCTGACAGAATTTGTTCTACCTTAGCATAGAAAAACGCCCATCAAATGATGGGCGTAATAATTTTATAAGTTATATAACATTGAGTAACTTAACAGCGGTTTACTACACTTGAAATGCCTTGATTTTATGTTCTAAATCATTGGCATGTTGATGCATGGTATCAGATGTTTCTGCCAGCTCCGTGACCACAACAACCGAGGCTTCCACCAACTCTCGCACATTAGTTAGATTCTGGTTCATTTCATCAGCAACCGCGGTTTGTTGCTCTGCCGCTGATGCAATATGGAAATTCATATCGTTAATAAGTTGCACTTGCGCCACGATCTTTTCTAATTCATCGCCAGCGCTAGTGACTAAATCAACCCCTTCCGCCGCTTCTTCTACACTTTGCTCCATCAAACCAACCGCTTGTTGCGCACTTTGCTGTAGCTGGCTGATCATATCTTGAATTTCAACCGTTGCGGTTTGTGTTCGCTGTGCCAAATTACGTACTTCATCAGCAACTACAGCAAAACCACGCCCAGCATCGCCCGCACGTGCTGCTTCAATAGCTGCATTTAACGCAAGTAGGTTGGTTTGCTCTGAAATACTTTGAATTGTCACAATCACTGAACCAATCTTCTCTACCCGCTCTTCGACTTGATTCACCGCATCTGCTGATTGACGAATATCATTAGAAAGCTGATCAATTGTACCCATGGTTTTACGTACGAATTCTTGTCCTTGTGTCGCTTGCTCTGAGGTACCAACCGTAGCATCAGAGGCTTGGCGAGCATGCTCTGCGACAGTTTGTACGGTTGATGTCATTTCAGACATGGCAGAAGCTAATTGATCTATTTCAGCAAACTCTTCCTGAGCCGATGATTTGGTTTCCACCATGCTGATAGACATGATATCCGATAAGCTTGATAGCTCACTTGCCGCTGCGCGTTGAGCCAATAATACTTCTTGTAATTGCAGCCGCGTTTTTTCTAACTCACGGGCTAAATCACCGAACTCATCATTACAACCCATAATGATAGGCTCTACTAAATTACGTTGAGCCAGCTTTTGAATACTTTGCTTTAAATAGTCTATTTGACGCAACATCACACGCGACCCGCCAAGTAATAACACCATAAAAGCAATGATCATCACCCCGGTTTGCCATGCGATTTGCCATAAGTATTGATGGTAATAAGCCTTTGCAACATCACTGGATTGTGACCCCACAACAAGCAAACCTAATTGAGGTAAAACTTCAGCATATTCAAAGCGCCCTTTTGACAACGTAATTGGAGAAGACGAGGTTAAATTGTTCAATAACGTTGATAGCGGCTGATTGCTCTCTGTTTCAGCATTTAATTGCGTTAGTTTTGTCGCTTGTGGGTGACCAAATACCTTGCCCGTTTTGGGTTCTAGCACATAAACATAAGCATCTTGTGCAGTTGTCAAAGATGAGGAAGCTAGCGCATCATGGTTTACCCCTGCTTGCAGCATCGCTTTTAATTGGTGGGCATGAGAGATAGCAAGCTCTTTCGCTCTATCTTGTTGAACCTGTAATACAGCAGAATAAAACGTTTGTGCATCCCATAACTGCTTACCAATCAACAAGACAGTACTAAACACCATCAATAAGATAAGTTTGGGTACTAGCCGAATATTGGTTAATCCTTTTTCCCATGGTGTTACTGTCATAATTGCCATGTACTACCTCCGGATTGCACTTCCTCATACCTAGCCAAAATGTGAAAGAGAAAACACAATAAAATATGAATAAATTTGTTATTGTTTGTTCAATAGCACTATATCGGCAAAGGCAATAAAGACCTTAATGATGAAAGTAATAGATGACGAAAAACATGAGCTACATCCCATGAGCTTGATGGCTGTCGTGCTTTCTATAGCATCACTAGCCTTAGTAACTGCCACGCTTTTTCTAAATAAAAATGAACCGACTTTTCATATATTCTTAGCCATTGATACTTTCATCTGCCTGATCTTTTGGTGCCAATTACTCTTTGATTTATCAAGAAGTTCCTCGAAGTCAGCCTATCTAAAGCAGCATTGGCCAGACTTCATTGCGAGCATTCCAGCCATCGAGCCTTTGCGCTTTATGCGCATACTTCAAGTGCTGCGCGTTTTCCGTTTACTCCGATCGAGTAAGCAGATTTACTTCCAAATGCTCAATAACCGCCGCGAAACAACATTAGCATCCATTTTCTTACTACTGACGGTACTCATTACTATCGGCGCAACCTCTATCTTATTTGTTGAAGGTCAGGTGGAGAATGCCAATATTCACACCGCAGGCGATGCGTTATGGTGGGTCTTTGTTACCATCTCGACAGTTGGCTATGGTGATTATTATCCAGTTACAACACTTGGTCGGATCATCGCGATAGGGATCATTATTTGTGGGGTAGGTTTATTTGGTATGGTGGCCGGCTTGATCAGCTCCGTCATTTCTGATCCTCAACATGAGAAAGCACAGCAAGAAAAAGAACATCGAAAGGAATGGCGTGAAATGCTCGCTAACCAACAAGTGCTACTTGCTCGGCTAGAGCGCCTAGAAACCAAGTTAGATCAGCTATCACAGATAGAAAACAAGAGCCAACAGAGACAAAAAAGCCCAACTAAGCAGTCCTAGTTGGGCTTTTAAAAGCAAGTTTGATTAAGGCCAATATGGCGCTAATTCAATACTCATCTTTCGCGTTTGATCCATTGCATGGATCAGAGATTCATTCTGACGTTGTAGCCATTTTTCAATCTGCAATAAATCTTCACCTTCAAATGAAGTTAGCAGTTGGCGAATAGGCTCAAGTGCCGATAAATCTTCAATACCTTGTAATAAATCAAACCAAGGCATACGGAAAACTTTACGCAATTCAGGTTCATAAAGCTCCGCAAAAGATAAACCGCACATCAGATTACGCTGGAGACGGGATTTCTGATCAATATAATCAGAACGTGTCAATTGACGCTCTGCTGGAAAAACTTCGAGTAGCTCACTCCAAGAGCGAGATAATACGTTATCCGCAAAAGGCTTTACTTCACCTAATAACTTAGCGCGCGCTTTATCATCAAGGAATGGTTGCCAACCTCGACTTAAAATCCAACGACTTAAATCAAGTAATAACCCACAGTAACGAGCAGAGTTCATCAGACGCAACATGTCTTCGCCATCTGGCAATTGCTCATAACGGGCTTCTAGTTGAGTCTGAAGTGCTTTTCGAGCATTAAGCTTACGCAGTACATAAGACTTATCTTCCGTTAGCTCAGCAATACTGTTCGCTTCTTCAAGCCATGACAGTTCACCTTCTAACCACTGCAGCTCTTGACGTAATAACGCACTCGCTCGACGAGGGATAATACCGCCGAAGGTTGCAAAGGTTTGACGAAGCAGACTTAGCGATTGGGAAATTTGTACCAACGCTTGTTGATCTTGGCGCTCAGTATAAATTTGCTCATGGTATAACCAATGCTCTAACGCGTGTTCTAACGTTTTTATAAACGTTGATTCAACCGTATCTTGCTCTGTCGTTGCAACATTCTCTAATGGCTTAACGGGATCGCCTTGATAATCTGCTGCTAGGCGGTAGCCACGGGCCGCTTTGCTTAGATTACCTAATCGCATACCACCGTTAGCACAAAGTTCACGTGCAAGGGTAAATAAGGCATCGGTTTGACCCGATTTTAATTCTAATTCCACTTCGCAAATCGGTGATGATTTACCATTAGCATGTACTTCACCATGATCGAAGGCCAATTCAATTTGGCTACCATCAGGCATAGCAACCAACCATTGTTGGCGTGTGAAATCGGTAGAGAATAACGGTTTGATCTGTTGCTGAACCGCTGCAACATCAAAATGGTCTGGCCATGCATCAGCAGGATGCAATGACAAAGTAGGTGCATCACCATCAATTTCTACATTATATTCAGGGCGCTGGTGTAAACCGGCAACAACCCTGCCTGCAGTTTTTAATGTTTGCACAGAAACATCATCAAAACGACGAACCCTAAGGCCAATATCATTTTGACGCAATATTTGGTCTGGCGTATCGAAGTAAGTATTACCTAATTCTCGACTACTCTGCTGCAGAATTTTCGCTTCCGTTATTTTGCTTAATAACTGGCTTGAAAATTCCGGTGAGACGATAAACTTCAGTTCTATCTCGGTTTCCATAGTTATACCTATAAACAGTGGCAATCCAAGGATATTTGCTTATGCGCTTAAGGGCAAGTCAGAAATATCGATAAAACCTTGATCAAAATTAGTTCCACTATACTCACATATACGTTAACATGCGCGCTTCAATGACCATCGCTCAAGATTTAGCCTTTATTAGGGCGCTCTCTAGGTTGATCGGCTATGCCAGTAAATACAATTATGGGGCTCTTTGCAAAATCCCCAATCAAACCGCTACAACGTCATGTTACTCGCGTAAATGAATGTTGTGACTTGCTTATCCCGTTCTTCGAAGCATGTAATGCTGGAGACTGGGAAAAGGCGGCCGTTTTACGCGAACAGATCTCGCAACTTGAAAAAGATGCGGATGTGCTTAAGCGTGAGATCCGTCTAAAGCTTCCTCGTGGTCTTTTCATGCCAGTAGATCGTACTGACATGCTTGGACTGTTAACCCAGCAGGATAAACTAGCAAACCTCTCTAAAGATATCGCAGGTCGTGTCTTAGGTCGTAAGCTAAAAATCCCTGCAGTCATGTACCCAGACTTTGTTGCTTATGTTCAACGTTGTTTAGACGCGGCTGATCAAGCTCGTCGTGTGATCAACGAATTAGATGAGTTATTAGAGACTGGTTTCAAAGGCAGAGAAGTGACGCTTGTTGCCGAAATGATCAATCAGCTAGATGTTATCGAAGATGATACTGATTCTATGCAGATTGCATTGCGCCAACAACTTATGTCCATCGAAGACCAACACAGCCCGGTGGATGTCATGTTCCTGTACAAGATTCTCGAGTGGGTAGGCGCTATTGCTGATCAAGCACAGCGTGTTGGCTCACGTTTAGAAATTATGCTTTCGCGTTCTTAATAACGAGAATTAACAAAAACAAGGTTTTACAATGGAAATCCTGGCTAACTACGGCACTCTGATTATTGGAGTGGCAGCTATTTTTGGTCTTTTGATGGCGATTGGTATTGGTGCGAATGACGTTGCTAATGCCATGGGTACTTCAGTTGGTTCAAAAGCGTTAACAGTGAAACAAGCGATCATCATTGCGATGATTTTTGAATTTGCAGGCGCTTACCTTGCAGGTGGTGAAGTCACCGATACTATCCGTAAGGGTGTTATCGAAACCTCACTGTATGCAGGCCATCCTGAAACACTCGTTTACGGCATGATGTCAGCACTTCTTGCTGCTGGTACATGGCTACTTCTCGCTTCTTATATGGGCTGGCCAGTATCAACAACTCACTCAATCATCGGTGCTATCATCGGTTTCGCGTGTGTGTCTGTTGGTACCAATGCAGTGGATTGGCACTCAATCCAAGGTATTGTTGGTAGCTGGTTAATTACACCTCTTATCGCAGGTATTTTTGCTTACCTCATCTTTATCAGCGCACAAAAGTTAATTTTTGACACTGATACACCGCTTATAAATGCAAAGCGCTTTGTTCCTATGTACATGTTTATCACTGCGATGGTCATTGCATTGGTAACAATTAAGAAAGGTCTAAAGCACGTAGGTTTGCATCTAACAAATGGTGAAGCATGGGTAGCATCACTTGTAGTATCACTTATCGTGATGGTTGCAGGTTACTTCTACATTCAACGTAAATATACTGATGACGGCTCTTCTGTTGATAGCAACGGTTATGCTGGCGTAGAAAGCGTATTTAGCGTGTTGATGGTTGTAACAGCATGTGCAATGGCATTTGCTCATGGTTCAAATGACGTTGCCAATGCGATTGGTCCTCTATCTGCGATTGTTTCTACAATCGAACATTCAGGTCAAATCGCAGCACAAAGTGAAATTGCATGGTGGATCCTTCCACTTGGCGGTATCGGTATTGTTATCGGTCTAGCAACGCTTGGTCATAAAGTAATGGCTACCGTAGGTACAGGTATTACAGAGTTAACACCAAGCCGTGGTTTCGCTGCTCAGTTAGCAACTGCATCAACGGTTGTTTTAGCATCAGGTACAGGCTTACCTATCTCAACCACACAAACACTAGTAGGTGCGGTTTTAGGTGTTGGTTTTGCTCGTGGTATCGCTGCACTAAATCTAGGTGTTGTTCGTAACATCGTTGCATCATGGGTTGTTACCCTGCCAGCAGGTGCGCTACTTGCTGTCATTTTCTTCTACATTATGCAAGCCGTATTTGGTTAAATAGTGGCACAGGTTCAAAAGAGGGAGGCTTAGCCTCCCTCTTTTCTTGCACCTTCCTTCCAAAATTCTTACTATCAACGACCTTAACAAAATTAAGACTCCCCAAGGATCAGATTGTGAAGTACCTCATTAGTCTTTGTTTACTTATTTGTGCTGCTGTTGCGCCAGTAGCAAATGCAGGACAGGTTCGTTATATCTCAGACAACCTATTCACCTACATGCATTCAGGTCCCGGCACACAGTACCGTATTATCGGTAGCGTTGATGCTGGTACTAAAGTTACCCTACTTAGCTCAAATAAAGCAGCTGGCTTTACTCAAATCACCGATGATCGTGGTCGTAGTGGTTGGGTTGATTCAAAGTTTGTTTCTAATGAAATGGGCCTTAAAGAGCGTGTGCCAGCACTGCAAACCGAATTAACGGAAGTAAAAGCAAAATTAGCAGAAGCGCTAACATCAAGCGATACGCAAAATGCAGGTCTAAAAAACACCTTAGCGCAACGTAACAGTCAAATTAACGATCTAGAAACGCGTAATAACAAACTACAAAGCGAGTTATCATCATCTCAAGATGAAATTCGTGAACTACGCGCTAAAATCGATACCCAAAAAGATGATCTACTAATGAAGTGGTTCACTTACGGTGGTTTAGTGGCTGGTGCAGGTCTTCTATTTGGTCTTGTGCTTCCACACATTATCCCACGTCGTCGCAAGCGTAATAACGGCTGGGCATAATCCTAATAGACTCAGATCTATAACGTTTGATCAAAAAAGGCAGCCACAGCTGCCTTTTTTATTATCTGCTTGTCGTTACCACTCTGAAAGTGCTGGCATACTGATTTCATAACCATCGTATTTCAAGATCACATCACGAGCTTCAATTCGTGCTAGTTTCACGCCCGGTGCAATCTCATCACCTTCATGCAATTCTTTACCATTTACCTTTACCCAACGATTTGCTGGTTTTGAAGAGTAAATATGTTGCTCAAAGTTCATTTTCGGTAATTGGTTTTGAACCGATGTTGGTAATAAACCAATCGGGATCACCTTGCTTTTAGGCTTAGCAGCAACAGGTTTCGTAGCTTCCTCATCAACACTACGATCTAACTCGTTGTCTTGATAGTTTTCACCATCAGTTGCCACAATGGCAGACTTCAACTGCGCAGCAAGCTCAGGTGATAATCCTGATAAATCTAAATTATCAAGCTTGTAAGGATCTTGATAATGCTCCGCTTTCTTAGGTGTAGGCTGACTCACATCAGGTTGTTCATAGCTTGGTTCATTGGCAGAATATGACTGAACAGGCTCTGTCACCTTATATTCTTGATACGCAGGCTCTGCCGAATACAAACTATCCCCCACTGGAAGTGGCTCTGTGACTAAAGAAGGAAAGTCCAAAAACAATACATCTTGATCTGAAGAGGTTACCACCGCTTTTTTCTTAGCCGCAGGTGCTTTTAACATTTGTTGCTCTTGCGTCGATATAACAGGTGCAGCATGCACTTCTCCTGACGCTAATGGCGCTTGTTGTTCATGTAACGACTGCGACTGATGATAGTATTTATAAGCCACAATCGAAGCGGCAGGCAATAACGCAATCACTAACGGTAATAACCACGATGTTGATGTTTTATGTGCTTTAACACTACGCATCGGATGCACCACTTTTGCGGCTCCTTGTAATACTTTAGCATCCATTTGATCGCTATTTTTCGTATCTGATTGCTTTAAGCTATCTAACAATTGAGACATTAACTTTGCTCCGGCTGTAACGTCGGCCCAGGTAAATTCATCGCAGAATCTAATACCATCAGTGTCATTGGTCCTGCAATACCATCTGCCGTTAAATCTTGAGAGCGTTGGAAACGACGCAATTTATCTAATACGGATTGATCAAAATAGCCTTTACGAGGCTTATCCTCACCAAGGAAATCATTCAATTGTTGATCAAGCCATGCCACTCGAGGGCCATTTTGGCCAAAACGAATAGTGCTTTTATCCCCTAACGGCGGACGCCACAACAGGCTAAATTTGCCATTCCAACGGGCTTCAAACCATTTTGGTGAAACGGAAATACGTTCCTTACCCAATAAAAGCTCGATACGATCATCTGTAATCGCATACACCACCGCATAAAACGGTTTCTTAGCACCATCTTCTAATGTCACCACCACAGGGCGATTAATTAACCCTAATTTGGCAAGTGTCGTTTTACCATCAAAACAAGCGAGGCTAATACGTGAGCTTGTCGCGCAGGTTGCTTGATTTAATGCAGTATCAAAGCCCCATAACCGATATAAGTTTTGCATCGCTATACGCTCTTTTCGGCTACCATCAATGGCTTTTGCTAAGCGAGAAAGCGTGGTTGCTTTGGTATTCATCTCTGGCGTTGATGCTAACGATGCTGGTGCCTCTACAGCTGATAAATCTGCCGCTGCATACAATGACTGATTCGGCTTGATCGGTGTTGCCTGAGGTGCTGCAGGCAACGGCCAATAATGCCATGCCCCTACCGCTAAAGCAGAGCAAACGGCTACAGCGATACCCCATGGTAACCACGATGATGGGTGACGTTGAGAGCTTCCAGAACGCGATGAAGACGACATGGCTGGCACTTGCCAACTTAGAATATCTTCACACGCTTGCACTGCCATCGGCTTACTCACTTGATGGGTGCCTGCTTGGCAAGCTAGCTGCATCGATTTATCACACACTAAATTGATTAAACGAGGAATGCCTTGGGTTTGTTTCGCAATATATTTAATGCTGCTAGCATCAAATACCGGGTATAAACAATCAACAGCAGTTAAACGGTAGTGAATATATTCACTGACTTCCGCTTCAGTCAGCGGTAATAAGTGATAGCGTGAAGTAATGCGTTGAGCAAGCTGGCGTAGACGCTCTTGTTGCAATAACTGTTGTAATTCAGGCTGACCTATTAACACCACTTTGAGCAATTTACGGCTATCCGTTTCTAAATTGGTCAACAAGCGTAATTGCTCTAACACATCAGGCATTAAATGCTGAGCTTCATCCACCAATAGTAAGGTCTGACGCCCTTCCGCATGGTTTGCCATCAAGTGACGATAAATAATATCGGTAAGCTGCTTAAAACTCGCATCAGACTCATAACTGAGTCCCAATTCATCACAAATAGCGGCTAGTAAATCATGAGCTGAAAGCGCAGGATTTAAAATCACGGCTACCTGTGTTTGGTGTGGTAAACGAGAAATCATTGCACGTAATACCGTGGTTTTTCCCGTTCCAACTTCACCGGTTAGCAAGCCGAAACCACCACCATCGGTTAATCCTGACAGCATATGTGTCAATGCTTCTCGATGTCGTTCACTGAGGTAGAGAAAACGCGCACTAGGGACGATCGAAAAAGGCGCTTCAGTGATCCCGAAAAAGTCCTGATACATAGAAAATACTCTGGTGCCTAAATGAGTGGTTAAAATAACGTAAATGCGTATTAGTTCTTAAAGACGCAACAATATAGCAAGATTTATTATCATCGGTATTCTTGCGAATATTGTATACTGCCTTGCTGTAGCACATCGACCAAGGTCACATTGATCGAGATATTATGGTCAGTTTTAAACAAAAGCGATAGAGATTCATCTCTGTAGAGTGAGTGATAAAGGAGCCTTCATTGCAAACATATCTTGTTGGTGGTGCCGTTCGTGACACCTTATTAGGCCTTGCGGTAACAGATAAAGACTGGGTTGTAGTCGGTACAACGCCTGAAGCGATGCTCGCTGCTGGCTTTGAGCAAATCGGCAGTGATTTCCCTGTGTTTTTACACCCAAAAACCAAACAAGAGCATGCATTGGCCCGTACTGAACGAAAATCAGGTCACGGTTATACTGGTTTTGTCTGTTATTCTGCTCCCGATGTGACGCTTGAACAAGATTTACTGCGTCGCGATCTCACCATTAATGCAATTGCACAAACGTCTAATGGCGATCTGATCGATCCTTACCATGGTCAGCAAGATATCACGAACAAAGTGCTACGCCATGTTTCTCCCGCTTTTGCAGAAGATCCCCTTCGTGTATTACGCGTTGCTCGCTTTGCTGCACGTTTTGCCCATCTTGGCTTTACTGTTGCTCCCGAAACTATGGCACTTATGCAAGAAATGGTCGTTAGTGGTGAGTTGGCAAGCTTAACTCCAGAGCGTGTCTGGAAAGAGTGGGAAAAATCATTATCAAGTAATGATCCACAAATGTTCCTGACTGTTCTTCGTCAGTGTGGCGCACTCGCGATTGTAATGCCTGAAATTGACGCGCTTTTTGGTGTCCCACAACCCGAAAAATGGCACCCAGAAATCGACTGTGGCATTCATACCTTACTGGTTGCGAAAAAAGCCGCTGAGCTCAGCACAGATAAAACTATCCGATTTGCCGCACAAGTACACGATCTTGGCAAAGCACTATCACCAAAAGACGATTTGCCACATCATAAGATGCATTGTCGCGATGGTATCAAACCAATTAAGGCACTTTGCCAACGCTTACGTGTACCTAATGAATATCGCGATCTGGCGCTATTAGTATGTGAGCAACACACCAAGATCCACCATGCCGAAGAAATGCGTGCCGACACTTTTATTAAAATTTTTGATCAAATCGATGCATGGCGTAAACCAGAAAGAGTGGCACAACTTGCAACATGTTGTCGTGCTGATGCTCGCGGACGTACTCACTTTGAGCAAACACCATACCCACAAGCTGATATCTTCCAAGCTGTATTTGCTATCGCCCAACAAGTGGATGTAAAAACAATTGTTGCTGCTGGGTTTAAAGGCGCGGAGATCAGAGAGCAGTTAGCCGCAAAACGTGTAGAGGCAGTCACGCTACATTTAAAAGCGACACGCCAAAGTAGCTAAGTATTATCCTCAAATAAAAAACACAAAAAAGCCGACGTGATGTCGGCTTTTTTGATCTTAAATAACGCGCTCTAATTACTTAGACATCAGGAATAAGAATAATCCGATACCTAAGATCAAACGGTAGATAACAAATGGTGTCATACCCAAACGTGTTACTAGCTTTAAGAACACATGAATACACGCATAAGCACTGATAAACGAAACAGCAATACCAATGCTTAGATTACCAAAATCGATTGGATCTGTGCCTGTCACCAATTTTAAACCAAGGTAACCACCAGCAAGCAGAATAATTGGGATCGACATTAAAAATGAGAAACGTGCTGCTGCTTCACGAGTAAAACCAAGATAAAGCGCTGCCGTCATGGTTGCGCCTGAGCGTGACGTCCCCGGAATGATCGCCGCAGCCTGCGCTAAACCAATAAATAACGCACTTTTCCAATTAGCTTTGTACTCATCATCAGTTTGCTTGGCACGTTTATCAACCCACCAGAGCAATAAGCCGAAGATAATCGTGGTACATGCAATCACCCAGGCTGAGCGCAAATACATTTCGATAAAATCTTTCATCACTAAACCGAAAATACAGGCAGGGATCGTTGCTATTACGATCATCCATGCTAATTTCGATTCAGCACTGTGCTCACGCTTAAAAATGGAATTTAGCCATGCACTGAGTAACGCCACGACTTCTTTGCGGAAATAAAGAATAACCGCCATTAAAGTACCGACGTGAACAGCCACATCAAATGCTAAACCTTGATCCGGCCAGCCTAAGATTTCAGAAGGTAGAATAAGGTGAGCAGAGCTCGATACAGGGAGGAATTCTGTTAACCCTTGAATAAGTGCCAACATGAATGCTTCAAAATGACTCATTAATTGTCCTTAATTTACAACACAAAACATCATAGTTAGTACCAATTAACTATGATAGTTAAATGACAAACTCAACAGGCCATAACTCCTGCTGTTGAGAAAAATTTTGCCAAAGTTGAGCTAACGTTTGTGTCTCTTTAGGGATCACAAGTTCAGGGCTCAACTCACTTAACGGCCATAACACAAAAGCAAAACGGTAAATATCTGAGCGTGGTAGTACAGGCAATTCAGTACTTACTACATCACCGTATAAGAGCAAATCAAGGTCGATAGTACGACTTTGATTCTTTACAGCATGCTCAGGGCGACCTAGCTGACGTTCAATCTCTTTTAACTGAACTTGTAATACAGTAAGAGGCAACAAGGTTTGGATTTCAATGACCGCATTAAAAAAATTATCGCCATCAAAACCGACTGGTTTAGCTTCAAATACTCGTGACATTCGCCACTGATTTGCCAGTTTTTTTACCGCATCTAAACCGGCTTTTAAGTGATATTCACGCTCAATATTTGTTCCAATACTGATATACGCTGTGATCACTTACTGCCTCGCTCAATTTGCACACCCACACCACGAGCATTTGCAACAGCACCAGGTTTTGTTACTCGCACTTTCACCCATGGCACATTGAAATCTGTCATGATCAAGCTCGCCACTTCTTCAGCAACACGCTCAACCAATAAAAAACGCCCTTGTTCAATCAGGTTTGTGACTGCGGTACTGACCGTTGAATAGTCCAACGCCAACATCACATCATCGTTATTAGCGGCAGGACGATTGTCATGTGCCATTTCCAAATCAAGCACAAGTTTTTGCTTAATTTCCTGCTCCCAGTCATACACCCCAATAGTGGCAATGACTTCTAATTGTTCGATAAATACCGTATCCATGCTAAATCGCTAATTTTGTTAGAGGTCGGATACCCAATATCAGCAAAAACGCGTATTATCAGGTAGTATTCGTTAACATGTATATTGCAAATAAGTATGCAACATTACCAATGTTAACTTGGGCTGGGACTATACCACAGCCATGAACGAGTCAAAATTTCTAACCCGTAATATTGACTCAGATAAGATCCAGTTAACATTTCAATTCATGTTGTACTGGCACTGCCCCTAGATAATCGGAATAGTAAATGACGCCATTAGCGCTACTGATGATCATTGCCGCCTACTTACTAGGCTCTATTTCTAGTGCCGTACTCATTTCACGGCTATATTGCCTTCCCGATCCTAGAAAAAGTGGCTCTGGTAACCCTGGTGCGACAAACGTCCTTCGATTAGGAGGCAAAAGTGCGGCTGCCATGGTATTAGTTGCTGATATTTTAAAAGGCATGCTGCCTGTTTGGATCAGCTACTTTTTAGGTATAAATCCGTTCCTATTAGGGATCATTGGTATTGCGGCCTGTTTAGGTCACATCTACCCACTGTTTTTTCACTTCCAAGGCGGAAAAGGCGTAGCAACCGCGTTAGGCGCACTTGCTCCAATTGGCTGGGATTTAAGTGGCATGTTGATTGGTACATGGATAGTTGCACTGGCAATCACGGGTTATTCTTCAGCAGCTTCTTTGATCGCTGCACTATTAGCCCCGATGCTGACATGGTTAGTCAAACCAGAATACACCATGCCAGTTTCTATGCTCTCTTGTTTGATTATTTTCCGGCATCACGAAAATATTCGTCGTTTACTCGATGGTGAAGAAACTAAGATTTGGGACAAATTCGCTAAGAAAAATTCAAATTCTTAAGATAATAAAAAAGCGAGGTGATCACCTCGCTTTTTGCTATCAGTCTTACGACAACACTTATTCTGCAATCGGTTTTAGCTGATCGATAGGCCAACGAGGATAAGCTTTCACACCTAAATCCATCGTTTCTTTATTTTTCAAACGCTGCATACCCGCATAAGCGATCATCGCACCGTTGTCTGTACAAAATTCTGTACGAGGGTAGAACACTTCACCCTTTAGGTTTTTCATCATGCTTTCAAGCTCTTGACGCAAGTACTTGTTCGCACTTACACCGCCAGCAATAACCAATCGCTTCAAACCAGTTTGCTTTAGCGCACGCTTACATTTAATCGCAAGTGTATCAACCACCGCTTCTTGGAATGCAAAAGCGATATCAGCACGGGTTTGCTCATCATCATCGTTGTCACGAATAGTATTCGCTGCAAATGTTTTCAAACCAGAGAAACTGAAATCAAGACCTGGGCGATCTGTCATTGGACGTGGGAACTTAAAACGGCCTGGCGTACCTTTATCTGCCATTTTAGACAACAGTGGACCACCGGGATAATCTAAGCCCATCATTTTCGCTGTTTTATCAAAGGCTTCACCTGCCGCATCATCAATTGATTCGCCAAGGATTTGATACTCACCGATCCCTTTCACTTCCACCATCATAGTATGACCGCCAGAAACTAACAGGGCGACAAATGGAAACTCAGGTGCGTGCTCTTCAAGCATTGGTGCAAGCAAGTGACCTTCCATATGGTGAACCGCAACGGCAGGTAAATCCCACGCATACGCAAGGCTACGACCAATGGTTGCACCCACTAATAATGCACCAACAAGACCAGGACCTGCGGTGTAAGCCACACCATCAAGATCTTCATGCGTCATACCAGCCGATGCTAGTGCAGCTTTGATCAATGGGATTGTTTTCTTCACGTGGTCACGAGATGCCAATTCAGGCACCACACCACCGTAATCAGCATGTAACTTTACTTGGCTGTAAAGTTCATGTGCCAAGAGACCTTTTTCATCATCGAAAATAGCTACGCCTGTCTCATCACAGGAAGTCTCGATGCCCAGTATACGCATAACAACCTCTATACTATTAGGGGGATCAAATGAAAAATCGGTATGGTTTCAATAACAACCGATCACTCAAATAGGGTTAGGAAGTACTAATTAAGGGGCATGTTACCGTTGTTGACAGAAATTAACCAGTTCATAGACGCAGAATGCTTTACAAATGCCCCTAGATCAGATTAGAATTTCGCACCATTTTTAATCAGCTGACACTTTGACGTCAGCTTTAAACCGAATCACTCTGAGGTGAGTATTACATGCCAGTAATCAAAGTACGTGAAAACGAACCGTTTGACGTAGCACTACGTCGTTTCAAGCGCTCTTGCGAAAAAGCAGGTATCCTTTCTGAAGTTCGTCGTCGTGAGCACTTCGAAAAGCCAACTACTGTACGTAAGCGCGCTAAAGCAGCGGCAGTTAAGCGTCACCTGAAGAAATTGGCTCGCGAAAACGCGCGTCGCGTTCGTCTGTACTAATCTTACGATTAAAAACAGAAGGATCGCGTAATGACTCTAATTGAACGTCTTAAAGACGAACAAAAAGCGGCGATGAAGGCGAAGGATAAACCTCGTCTTGGCGCTATCCGTTTAGCACTTTCAGCAATTAAACAACGTGAAGTTGACGAAAAGATCACTCTTAACGACGACGACGTGTTGGCTGTATTGACTAAAATGGTAAAGCAACGTCGTGACTCTGTAGCTCAATACGAAGCTGCAGGCCGTCAAGACTTAGCTGATGTTGAGCACGCTGAAATCAGTGTTCTAGCCGAGTTTATGCCTCAAGCATTAACTGAAGAAGAAATTTCTGCGTTAATGGATGAAGCTATTGCTGCGACTGGCGCTGCTAGCATGCAAGACATGGGCAAAGTGATGGGCGTACTGAAACCGCAAATTCAGGGTCGTGCCGATATGGGGATTGTTAGCAAGTTAGTGAAAACTAAACTAGGTTAATCACTCTCCTATTCAGCGACAAGCCGTGCTATCCTTTTGGGGATGCGCGGCTTGTTTGTATCTGACCATCTCAGATCGCACATCCCTTCTAAAACTTATCTTCATCATTTTACTATCAGGTTATTTGCTTTCTTATGGCAGGAAAAATCCCTCGCTCATTTATTGATGATCTCATTTCTCGACATGACATTGTCGATGTCATTGATGCGCGAGTGAAACTCAAAAAACAAGGTAAGAACTTTGGTGCTTGCTGCCCTTTCCATAATGAAAAAACACCGTCATTTTCAGTTAGCCAAGAAAAACAGTTTTATCACTGCTTTGGTTGTGGTGTGCATGGCAACGTTCTTGATTTTGTGATGGAGTTTGATCGCCTTGATTTTGTTGATGCTATTGAAGAACTTGCTTCGCAACTAGGCTTAGAAGTCCCACGTGAAAACGATGGTAATAATACACATCGTGGCCCAAAAGCGGCCGATAAACGCAACTACTATGAATTGATGGGCCAAGTATCGCAGTTCTATCAGTCACAACTCCGTACTAAAGAAGGTGAGATTGCGGTCGATTACCTAAAAGGGCGTGGTTTATCTGGCGAGATTGTTAAGAAGTTCTCGATTGGCTTTATTCCCGATCAATGGGACATGGTACGTAGCCGATTCGGTAGAGATAATGAATCGCAAAAAGCACTTGTGAACACAGGCATGCTGATCGAAAACGACAATGGTCGTCGTTACGATCGCTTCCGTGGTCGAGTGATGTTTCCAATTCATGATCGTCGAGGTCGAGTGATCGGTTTTGGTGGACGTGTCATCGGTGATGGCACCCCAAAATATCTCAACTCACCTGAAACCGACATTTTCCATAAAGGTCGTGAGCTTTACGGCTTATATGAAGTCCTACAAACTCACCGTGAACCAGAAAAAATCATGGTGGTTGAAGGCTATATGGATGTAGTGGCGCTTGCGCAGTTTGGTGTTGATTATGCCGTCGCCTCGCTAGGGACATCCACGACAGGCGATCATATCCAAAGCCTATTTCGCCAAACCAGCACCGTAGTATGCTGCTATGACGGCGATAGAGCCGGCCGAGATGCGGCATGGCGCGCGATGGAACAAGCATTGCCGTACTTAACCGATGGCCGTCAACTTAAGTTTATGTTTCTGCCTGATGGCGAAGATCCTGATTCTTGTATTCGCGCAGAAGGCAAAGACGCCTTTGAGCTTCGCGTAAACCAAGCAATGCCGTTATCAGAATTTCTGTTTAATAGCCTAATGCTACAAGTTGACACTACAAGTCGTGAAGGCAAGGCAAAACTCAGTACGCTAGCCGTACCTCTGATAGATAAAGTCCCGGGCGGTACGCTAAGGCTATACTTACGTGAACTGCTTGGCAAAAATTTAGGCTTACCTGACGAAGCACAGCTACAACAACTAATATCAATGCATGGCAAAGAATCTAAGCCTGTAGGCCAAGTACAAATTAAACGTACGCCTATGCGTGAAGTCATTGCCCTGCTGATCCAGCATCCTAACTTTGTCACTCAACTCGAATTTGATATGAGTGCATTTGATAATATTGAATTATCAGGCTTAAATTTATTGCTATCGATAGTTGATAAATGCCGAAATAACCCCAATATCAGCACTGGACAGCTTTTAGAGCACTGGCGCGGCACCAAAAATGAAGCCATGATGGCAAAGCTTGCTGCGTGGGAGCTACCGTTGTCGAAAGATGAAGACAACAGCTTAGATGTATTTTTAGACGCAATGGACAAAATTATTGATCAATGCGTTGAACAACAAATTGAACAGTTGCAGACTAAATCAAGAACTGTCGGCTTATCAGTCGAAGAAAAACAGGAATTACAGTTACTAATACTGAATCGTCCTGTTTAATAAGTAGTCAACAATTAAGAAATTTGTTATAATGACTGGTTTGCAACTCTGCATACTAAATTATCACTCAGACCCGAAGTTGGATACCGTCTATGGAGCAAAATCCGCAGTCACAGCTAAAGTTACTTGTTGCGAAAGGCAAGGAACAAGGCTATCTGACCTACGCCGAAGTAAATGACCACCTACCAGAAGACATTGTAGATTCTGATCAGGTTGAAGACATTATTCAAATGATTAATGACATGGGTATCAAGGTAGTTGAAACAGCACCTGATGCCGATGAACTCATGATGACTGAAGATAATGCCGACGAAGACGCCATTGAAGCTGCGGCGCAAGCATTATCAAGCGTAGAAAGCGAGATCGGCCGCACGACAGACCCAGTACGTATGTACATGCGTGAAATGGGTACGGTTGAACTACTTACTCGCGAAGGCGAAATTGATATCGCAAAACGCATTGAAGATGGTATCAACCAAGTTCAATGTTCAGTCGCTGAATACCCTTCTGCGATCGCTCACCTACTAGAGCAGTTCGACAAAGTAGAAGCTGATGAGCTTCGTATCACTGATATTATTTCAGGCTTTGTTGATCCAAACGAAGAAGCTACAGCAGCACCAACAGCAACGCACATTGGTTCAGAGCTAAGCGAAACCGATCTTGAAGATGAAGATAAAGATCTTGAAGATGATGAAGACGATGACGAAGACGCAGAAAGCAGCGATGACGATGACGGTAGCATCGATCCAGAGCTTGCGCGTGAAAAGTTCATCGAGCTACGCCAAGCTTACGACAAGATGGCGCTAGCAATTGAGACCAATGGTCGCCAAGACAAGCAAACTGAAATTGCTGTTGAAGAGCTATCAGAAGTATTCAAACAGTTCCGTCTGATCCCTAAACAGTTTGATCGCCTTGTTGGCTCACTACGTGACGCGATGGATAAAGTACGCACTAACGAGCGTCTTATCATGCGCATGTGTGTAGACAACAGTAAGATGCCTAAAAAGACCTTCGTTACACTATTTGCAGGTAACGAAGCGAACCAAGATTGGATTGATGAAGCACTAAATTCTGGCAAGCCATACGCTGAGCGTTTAAAAACATACGAAGAAGATCTTCGTCGTTCAGCAATTAAACTGCGCATGCTAGAAGAAGAAACGGGTCTTTCAATCGAGCGTATTAAAGACATCAGCCGTCGTATGTCTATCGGTGAAGCAAAAGCACGCCGAGCGAAGAAAGAGATGGTTGAAGCAAACTTACGTCTGGTTATTTCTATCGCTAAGAAATACACCAACCGTGGTCTGCAATTCTTGGATCTAATCCAAGAAGGTAACATTGGTTTGATGAAGGCGGTTGATAAGTTTGAATACCGTCGTGGTTACAAGTTCTCAACTTATGCAACATGGTGGATCCGTCAGGCAATCACGCGTTCAATCGCCGATCAGGCACGTACGATCCGTATCCCTGTTCACATGATTGAAACGATCAACAAGCTGAACCGTATTTCTCGTCAAATGCTACAAGAAATGGGTCGTGAGCCGTTACCGGAAGAATTGGCTGAACGCATGCAAATGCCGGAAGACAAGATCCGTAAAGTATTGAAGATTGCTAAAGAGCCAATCTCAATGGAAACACCAATTGGTGATGATGAAGATTCACATCTAGGTGACTTCATTGAAGATACAACTCTTCAATTACCAATGGATGCGGCAACAGCTACGAATCTACGTGCAGCAACGAACGATGTCCTTGCTGGCTTAACACCGCGTGAAGCCAAAGTTCTACGTATGCGTTTTGGTATTGATATGAATACTGACCACACGTTAGAAGAAGTTGGTAAGCAGTTTGACGTAACGCGTGAACGTATTCGTCAGATCGAAGCAAAAGCGCTACGTAAGCTACGCCACCCAAGTCGTTCAGACGTACTACGTAGTTTCCTAGACGAGTAATCTAGCACGACATAAAAAAGCGAGCACTGAGCTCGCTTTTTTTATATCTCAAACTCGGTATATAACAAGTCAAGTCGAAATACCGCTATACAATGTTCAGTTTTAGCTTACTTAAATTCTTCTAACTGTTGAAAAAGCAAACAAAATCCAAACCTTAATCGCTAGACAAGGGCAGAACCATCCCCTATAATTTGCCCCATATTGGCCCCTTAGCTCAGTGGTTAGAGCAGGCGACTCATAATCGCTTGGTCCCCAGTTCAAGTCTGGGAGGGGCCACCAAATACAGAAAGGCCGAAATGGTTATCCATTTCGGCCTTTTGCTTTTCTAATAATCGCACTTTCGATTCACCTCACAAAAGCCATCATTAAGATTTCATCAGTTACTCGATAGTCAGTTAAATACAAAAGAAAATATTGTCTTCTTAAAACAATATTGAATAACCCTTCAACTCTTGATAAATGACAATACTTTATTTTTATTTTTCAGCATAATCATCATCGTTGCGTCACATAGCAATGAGACCATTTAGCCTCTTAACTCTAAGTGCAAATAAAAAGAGTTCTGCTATAATGTTGCGCTTATTAATCACGGATTTGATTAAACAGTTTCATATTACTGGCTAAACGCAAGTACCAAGATCTAACCAACGATGAGTAACGATTAAAAATTCAATACCACCACTTTATCAAAGCGCCAACGTTTTTATAAAGTAATGTTTATCGAGTTTTTTATTACAACCATCATATCAACAGTTATCTCATTAAAGGATGTAGCAATACAGAAACTAACATGATGATAATCGTTCTATGGTGATAATTTCCCCTTGGGTAAAAGTTCGTCTGGAGAGAACCCTCAATGAAAAAGACCAAGATCGTATGTACGATTGGACCTAAAACTGAATCTGTAGAAATGCTTACTAAACTAGCTAACGCTGGTATGAACGTAATGCGTCTAAACTTCTCACACGGTGACTTCGAAGAGCACGGTCAACGTATCCGTAACCTTCGCGAAGTAATGGCTAATACAGGCAAAGAACTAGCAATCCTGTTAGATACTAAAGGCCCTGAAATCCGTACAATCAAACTAGAAGGCGGTCAAGACTTCTCTCTAGTAGCTGGTCAAGAGTTCACTTTCACAACTGACACTTCAGTTGTTGGTAACCAAAACCGCGTTGCTGTAACTTACCCTGGTTTCGCTAAAGATCTAACTAAAGGTAACACTATCCTAGTAGACGACGGTCTAATCGAAATGGAAGTGCTTGAAACAACTGATACTGAAGTTAAGTGTAAAGTTCTTAACAACGGTGACCTTGGTGAAAACAAAGGTGTTAACCTACCAGGCGTTTCTGTAAAACTTCCAGCACTTGCTGAAAAAGACAAAGCAGACCTTAAGTTTGGTTGTGAGCAAGGCGTTGATTTCGTTGCTGCTTCTTTCATCCGTAAAGCAGAAGACGTACAAGAGATCCGTGCTCTTCTAGCAGCTAACGGTGGCGAAAACATCCAAATCATCTCTAAGATTGAGAACCAAGAAGGTGTTGATAACTTCGACGCTATCCTTGAAGCTTCTGACGGTATCATGGTTGCTCGTGGTGACCTTGGTGTTGAGATCCCAGTAGAAGAAGTTATCTTCGCTCAGAAGATGATGATCGAGAAATGTAACCGTGCACGTAAAGTTGTAATCACTGCAACTCAAATGCTTGACTCTATGATCAAGAACCCACGTCCAACTCGCGCAGAAGCGGGCGACGTTGCTAACGCAATCATGGATGGTACTGACGCAGTTATGCTTTCTGGTGAATCAGCGAAGGGTAAATACCCAATCGAAGCTGTAACTATCATGGCTCAAATCTGTGCTCGTACAGATGACGTTCTTAAGCCTGAGCTAGGCTCTCGTCTAGATAGCCCACGTCTACGTATCACTGAAGCGGTATGTAAAGGCGCAGTAGACACAGCTGAGAAGCTGAATGCTCCACTGATCATCGTTGCTACTGAAGCTGGTAAGTCTGCACGTTCTGTACGTAAATACTTCCCAACTGCACGCATCCTTGCAGTAACAACAAACACTAAGACAGCAGCTCAACTATGTCTATCTAAAGGTGTTACTCCTGTTGTTGTTGATTCAATCGAAAGTACTGACGCATTCTACCTACGTGGTAAAGAGCTAGCACTTGAGACTGGTCTTGGCGCTAAAGGCGACATCGTTGTTATGGTTTCTGGTGCACTTGTTGCTTCAGGTACAACTAACACTGCATCTGTACACGTACTATAATTCGTACTCACAAATGCTAAAAAGGAGCCCATGCGGCTCCTTTTTTATTATCATCAATTAAGCTCATATCCTACATATATTACTCAAGAACATCCCTATAAGATAAGAGGTATAACCTACAACTCATGAGGTTATATCGCTCATTTAGCCATCACTAGTTTGATATCCCTTCTATAAATGACCAAATACCATCTAAAATGTTTAAGCAATAAACAAAGCAAGGTATAATTAATTTTAGCCGAACTGTAAAGTTCGATATACAGCAAAGCAAAATCCCAATAATAATAATAACGGGATAATAATAACAATAATGAGGACTCACGTGTCTAGCCCGACTTTAACAAATCAGGTTATGGAAGTAATTCGACAGGACATCTTGCTCGGTAAACTCACTCCTGGACAAAAACTGGTTGTAGCTGATCTAAAAGAACGCTACAACGTTGGTGCATCGCCAATCCGTGAAGCATTGGTGCAATTATCATGGAAGAAGTACATTAAATTTGCACCACAAAAAGGCTGCTGGGTAGCCCCTGTCTCTATTGAAGAGCTACAGGATCTTTTCAGTGCTAATAAAATTATTTCACGTGAACTATTAACACGTGCAATTACCCATGGTGATGAAGCATGGGAGCTTAATATCCTAACTGCTTACCATAAACTAAGCCGTCTTGATCCTACGTCAGATGAAACAGATTTATCTGAATGGGAACAACGTCATTGCGATTTCCATACCGCAATTCTTACCAGTGAGCATTCTCCTGTAATGCTAGATATCTACCATGATATCTATGATCAGATTAAGCGATATCGCCATATTTGGGTCAGTAAAACCCGACAAGTCGAAGATCGTTACACTGATGAAGGTGAACATGAAGCATTGATGAAAGCAGTGCTAGCACGTGATGTTGAGCTCGCACAAAAGATCATGCACACCCACTTTGAACGTGCGGTAGAAGATATTAAAAACTATCTTTAATACGCTTAGTTTAAAATAATAAAAAGCTCGCTAACCACTTAGCGAGCTTTTTAGATCTTACCAGCCAAAAATCTCTTTATGATGGGTATTGAGTAGTAAAACTACCAATAAAAAGTAGATAGCACTCACTTTAAACCCCAAAATAACCAGAGTAGCTGTGGTTAATCGGACCAAAAATTGCTGCAGCATCGCTTACCTCTGTGGTACAGCGCTTCCCTGCCTTCTGCTCCTCAATTAAGCTTAGTCTATGTTTATTAAACCATTACAAACAAAAGAGCCGATTGCTGCTATCAACAATCGGCTCAATATTAATCGGCTATGATTATGCTCTTAGTGCACGCTCTCCACGGGCCATACCCACTACACCACTTCTAGCAACTTCAATAATTTCAGTTGCTTCACCGACAGCTTCCAGAAAAGCATCAAGTTTATCGCCAGTACCTGCAAGTTGAATGGTATATAACTGACTGGTCACATCAATGATCTGTCCACGGAAAATATCTGCAGTGCGTTTAACTTCTGCGCGAGCAAAACCACTGGCTTTCACTTTCACTAACATCAGTTCACGCTCTACATGTTCCGACTCAGTAACATTACTCACTTTTAAAATATCGATCAGCTTATGCAGTTGTTTTTCAATCTGCTCATAAGCCGATTCATTTTTAACATTTGTCGTAATGTTTAAACGAGAAAGCGTTGGATCATCAGTTGGTGCAACGGTTAACGATTCAATGTTGTAGCCACGCTGAGAAAACAGACCAACCACACGAGACAATGCGCCCGGTTGGTTTTCAAGTAATACTGAAATGATTCTACGCATTATGTTCTCTCCGTTTTACTTAGCCACATCTCATTCATTGCACCACCACGGATCAACATTGGGTACACATGCTCCGTTTCATCGACGCTGATATCGATGAAGACTAATTTATCTTTCAGCGCTAACGCTTTTTCTAATTCACTTTCTAATTTATTCGGATCTGAGATACGTACACCAACATGACCGTAGGCTTCAGCTATCGCAGCAAAATCAGGTACTGAGTCCATGTAAGAGTGAGAATGTCGACCTTGGTAGATCATGTCTTGCCACTGCTTAACCATGCCTAAGAAACGGTTGTTTAAGTTAATAATTTTAACTGGGATATCATATTGCAGTGCGGTCGATAGCTCTTGAATATTCATCTGAATACTGCCATCCCCCGTGACACACACCACTTCTGCATCAGGCAGGGCAAACTTCACCCCCATCGCAGCTGGAAGACCAAAGCCCATGGTGCCAAGACCACCTGAATTGATCCAACGGCGAGGCTTATCAAACGGATAATAGAGAGCAGCAAACATTTGGTGCTGACCTACATCTGAGGCAACATACGCATCACCATCAGTTAAACGATGCAACGCTTCAATCACTTGTTGTGGCTTAATACGCTCGTTACTCGTCTCGTAGTTTAAACACTGGCGATCACGCCATGTTGTGATCTCTTGCCACCATTGATCTATAGCTACTTGATCATTTTTCACTTCGTGCTCTTTTAACTGTTTTAGCATTTGATTTAAAACAGTATCAGCAGAGCCAACAATAGGAATATCAGCAGAAACCGTTTTAGAAATTGATGAAGGATCAATATCAATATGCATGATGGTCGCATCAGGGCAATACTTCTCTAAGTTATTGGTCGTACGATCATCAAAACGCACACCTACCCCAAAGATCAGATCAGCATTGTGCATCGCCATATTGGCTTCATAAGTCCCGTGCATACCTAACATGCCTAGACATTGCTTATGAGTACCGGGAAACGCACCAAGCCCCATTAAAGTGTTAACTACTGGAATATTTAATGATTCAGCAAGCTCTATCAACTGCTCGCTACACGATGACATGATCGCGCCACCACCAACATATAAGACGGGCTTTTTCGCAGACAGCAATGCTTTTACGCCGCGCTTAATTTGGCCTTTATGGCCTTGCGTAGTGGGATTATAAGAGCGAAGGGCAATCGACTCTGGATATTGATAAGGATACGCTTCTGCAGGGTTTAACATATCTTTTGGAATATCAACCACAACAGGACCAGGACGCCCTGTTGACGCAATGTAGAATGCTTTTTTAATGATCGCTGGAATATCTTCAGGCTTGGTCACTAAAAAGCTGTGTTTCACCACCGGACGTGAGATCCCGACCATATCACATTCTTGAAAAGCATCATTACCAATCAAGCTACTCATTACCTGACCGGATAGCACCACCATTGGGATAGAATCCATATAGGCTGTTGCGATACCTGTAATAGCATTGGTTGCGCCAGGGCCTGATGTGACAAGCACAACACCAACTTCACCCGTTGCACGTGCGTAACCATCAGCCATATGCACAGCGGCTTGTTCATGGCGAACAAGGACGTGTTCAATATCGCTTTTCTCATGAAGGGCATCGTAGATATCAAGAACTGAGCCACCAGGGTAGCCGAATATATGCTTAACGCCTTGATCGATCATAGAACGTACGATCATATCAGCGCCGGACAACATCTCCATATTTTGTCTCCAGGTCGATGAAACATAGTTAGGGCTTATTTTTAGCCTAATAAACACATGATCTTGTCATGCTATGTATGCTGCGCTAAGTCATAACAAAACGCAGTTACCTGTAACAACTTTAACGCCTTTGCAGCATTTAGATCCAGTAGCTAAATAGAGTTTACGGTTAAAATCTAACAAATGACTTATTCATAAGTATTTCTACAAACAACCTCTTTGGTTGCCATATCAATAACTAGATTATTAAACCGATACCAAACATGTCACTAGTGATAATAAAAAAGGAGCCCCAAGAGGCTCCTTAATTTATTAAAAGTAAAACATTAATCGTCTTTATGAGAGGCCTTTTTATGGCTTTCCTCATACATGCGTTCAATTTCTTGATGGTAACGATCTTGGATCACTTTACGACGCAGTTTTTGCGTTGGGGTTAATTCACCATGATCCATCGAGAACGATTTGGGTAACAAGGTAAATTTCTTCACTTGCTCAAAACGGGCTAAGTCTTTTTGTAGCTCAACGACGCGCTTTTCAATCAACTCAACAATTTGGCTATGTTTGATCAGCTCTAAACGGTCTTTATATTTGATATTCAATTCACGAGCGTGCTCTTCAAGGGTCTCAAAACACGGAACGATAAGCGCTGATACAAACTTGCGGGTATCCGCAATAACAGCAATTTGTTCGATGAAGTGATCTTTACCGATAGCCCCTTCAATCACTTGTGGTGCGATGTATTTACCACCAGAAGTTTTCATCAACTCTTTAATACGATCAGTGATAAATAAGTTACCTTGCTCATCAATGTAGCCCGCATCACCAGTTTTCAAGAAACCATCTTCAGTGAAGTTTTTCGCTGTCTCTTCAGGCATGTTGTAGTAACCACGCATCACCATCGGACCACGTACTAAGATCTCGTTTTCTTGACCGATCTTCACTTCAGCACCTGGCATTGGCATACCGATGGAATCAGGGTTATAACAGCTGTCATCCCAACAAGATACGGTTGCTGTGGTTTCAGTCATGCCATAACCCAGCTTCACATTAATACCGATGGCATGGAAGAAACGACCGATACCTGCATCCAGTTTTGCACCACCACATGGCATGAATTTAATGTTACCACCAAGCACTGCCTGCAGTTTTGATAACACCACTTTCTCAGCTAATGCATAAGATTTCTTCAATAACCAAGATGGCTCACGACATTCTTGGCGTGCAACCGACATCTTCGCGCCCATATTAACCGCCCATGTGAAGATCATTTTACGGTGTAATGGTGCACGAGAAACTTTGTCGTGAATACCAGAGTAAATTTTTTCAAATACGCGTGGTACCGCTGACATGTAATGCGGTTTTACTGTTACTAACGCTTCTTTTAGCTTGTTTGTATCTGACAGATAACAGTTCACCACACCACGATGGAGCACATAGAACGTCCATGCGCGCTCAAATACGTGTGATAACGGTAAGAAACACAGTGATGTGTCGCCTTCATCTAAAGCTAAACGCTGATCGTGCGCTTCGATTTGTGAAGCAATATTCGCGTAATCTAGCATTACCCCTTTAGGTGTACCAGTTGTACCCGAGGTGTAAATAAGGGTGATCAGATCATCCATTGCTTGTTCAGCTAAACGGGCATCTAGCTCTTGCTGATACTCTACGCTTGCTTGATTAACAAAGTCATTGTAATGACAAGCTAATGGGTGCTTAGGAATAACGACATCATCAGATAAAGCAACAATTCGCTCTAACTGAGGGCATTGTTCTGCAATTTCGACAGCCGCATCCATTTGCGCCTGCTCGCCAACAAATAAAACTTTTACGCTTGCATCTTGCAGAATATAAGCTGCTTGTTGCGGTGTACTTGTTGGGTAAATAGGAACAGTAATACAACGATTGTATAAAGTAGCAAAATCAGCCACAGTCCAACGAGGCATATTATTTGAGAAAATACCTACTTTATCTTGAACTTGTAGACCCTGACGCAATAGCGCTAACGCCAATTGCTGAATTTGTTCACCAAAACAATTCCAACTAATATCTTGCCATTCACCATCAACTTGATGACGTAATGCTGCCTTCTCGCCTAAACGGGCAATTTGGCTACGAATGCGGTGAACAATATGAAAATCGTGTTGTGCCATAAGTACTCTGTTTTTTTAGCTTACACTTGTAAGCTGATTCGAGGTATGCAGTCTACAATTCAGCCTATAAAAAGCCAACCATAATGCGCATAAAAATATCTATTCTGATGCCCGAACTTCACTCTACGCCTTATGAATAAAGGCTATCAAACGACTTTTTGAGCAATTGATAAAAGTGTAAGAATCTATAAATAACATGGATGAACAGCGAAACCCCACGCTTACACTTATATACCGAAATGACTTGAGTATATTAATAATATTATCATTTCACTTCTCGTATTTACTGCTCTTACCACTACTGTTCATAGGGATATAATAAAAAAGGTCAGCAACTAGGCTGACCTCTCTTTCAATGATGCTTATAGATTACTGTGCTAGATCGCCACAGATAGCCATTAATTGATCGCGCATCCAAATGTTACCTTTGTCTTTTTGTGTTGATTCATGCCAACTTAGGTAACCACTGATCTTGTTGTTCGCAAATGGTAGCTCTAATACCTTTAATTGTAGGTTATCAGCCACAGATTCCGCTAACCAACGAGGTGCTACAGCAATCAGTTCAGATTGACCTACAACGTACATAATATTGCTCAGGCTTGCACCTTGATATGCTTCGTTATAATTCACTGCTTGATTGTAAATATGATCAGCAAAGTTTTTTACTTCTGGTACATTTTTAAGTACCGCATGCATTTCATGGTTAAACTCGGATTCTGAAATAGTATCACCTAAACGCGGGTGCTTATCTGAAGCGATAACCACTAGCTCATCGCTGAACAATTCTGTACTACAAAAACCTTGCTCATCAAAGCGTACATAATCAATAACAAAATCGATTTCCTGATAACGCAATTTTTGTGCTAAATCCGCTTCAAATTCTGCTTCAAGTTGTACACGCAAGTTCGGCGCTTGAGTGCTCATTTCTGTCAGAATTTGTGGTGCAAAACGCATGTCTGAAGGGCTACAAATAGCAAGCTTAAATGAGCGGCTCGATGTCTGAGGACTAAAGATAGAGCACGGCAATTCATTCTTCACTAATTGCAACGCTTGGCGTAATGGACCAAACAATTGTTTTGCTCGTTGAGTAGGTTGAATACCACGGCCATGGCGAATAAAAAGTTCATCATTGAACATAACTTTCAGGCGAGCAACAGCATTACTTACAGCAGGTTGTGACATACCCAAATTATGTGCAGCACGAGTGATATTTTGCTCTTGCATCACGGCATCAAAAACCGTCAATAAGTTAAGATCAACACTACGTAATGTCGATTCCATTGAGTAATTGTCTGCTGGGTAAACTGTAGATGTCTTACGTGTCATGTTATGCCTCTAATTATTAATTTATAGGCATATCCGTTATGCCAGCAGTAACTTAGAAGCCTAACGCTAACTTCTAGTGTTACTCCCCTAAACTCGGGATGAGGCAAGTATTATCCAAACCGATTGATGAGACTAATAATAGAAAATAAGCGATCATGAAGATTGTATGAATCGATAAACATTCAGAAAACAAAACATTAAAAATCAAATATATAGTTGATACATAAAATAAATAAAAAAAGATATAAATAAAAATTTAGATTGTTTTTTAATATAAAACCTCACCACCAATTCAAGAATAATCAGTACTCTAAGGTCATTAATTCACTTCATTAATGGTTTAGTTAACGAAAGGTTCGAGGTGATATATTGGCTTTCTGGATAATGTTCTGACATCACCTCACAAACTAACTCAGGGAATTCAACTTGCGACCAAAGTGTATTTTGTAGCGTTGTTATATCATCCCAATCACCACTAAGTAACCACTTACCAACTTCACTTGCAACATCAGGAATTTTGACTCGTCCTACACTTTCACTATCTAGCCATACTCGCATCGTCGTGACATCTAACGACTGAGTAACATGAGCCAATCCCATCATTGCTAAAGTGGCAACATTACTGCTTTGTTCAAATTGCCCTTGTAGTGGTTTCAACAACAATTTTTTTCCCAGTGAAATCGCCTCCGATGGCAATTCAAATCCCCCGTTTGCCACCACGCCTTTGCATTGATGTAAGTGATGATGAAAACCATCACGACTAAGTGGCTTTAACTGCACATTTTGCCATTGAGATTCAACCTCAATATCGGGGTGATAACAGACAAAATTAATCTGCTGAAAATGTGAAAGTAGCTCGGTAATTTGAGTTAAGGATTCAAATGGCAAATACACCAAAATGAACGATGCTTGATTGATGCTTGGCTTATCAAAACAAGGAATAATCGGTGGTAATATTGGACAGTTAAAATGATACCAATGTAGTCCAATTTGATACTGAGTTGGAGCAAAATAACGCGTCAATAATCGATCAAATAAGCTGTCGTTAACCTTAGGTACATGATGAAGAAATGCCGCTTGGTGGCTAAGCGATAAACTGGGTACTTGCTGTTGCTTGGCTGCCCATGCTGTTACTGGATCAAAATCATTAAGCACCAGATCATAATCGGATAAATCTAGCGCTTTCACTTCTTGACGAAAATAACCTAACTTCAGCTGACGCCACGTTTTCCACTTTTGCACGCAGCCTTGCTCGGTAACAAACGTCAGCCCTTTACCTACTTGAAAGTCACCAAAGCAACTCATATCAAAAAATTTGTCTGCGGCTCGACCTGAAAAGTAATAATCAACCTCACAGTCTAACACCTGAAAAACCCGTGCCATTTCGCGAGCGCGAGAAATATGACCATTGCCTGTACCTTGGATCCCATAAAGTATTTTCATTGTTTATTCCTCACAAGGTAACACTGACTAATTCAAAGCAAACAAGGCCTAATAACGCACCTGCCACAATGTCGCTAAAGTAATGTACCCCCAGCAACACACGAGATAGTCCAATGCAGCTAGCCCAACACCAAACCAAGAGGCTAAAAGCAGGAAAAAAACTTGAAATCAACGCCGCCATCATAAAAGCGGCCGCAGTATGACCTGACGGCAAGCTGTAGCGATCGGAAGGTTTAATAAAGGTGGGTAAACTGACTGGGCGATCGCGTTTGAAGCTATTTTTCAACAGCCAGTACAGGGGCAATTCAAGTAAAAACATCAATAAGCCGTAGCGTAAAAATGCACTACCTTGTTGATCATCAAGCAACCATACCATCAAGCCAATCAAAGCATAGAGATGTCCATCGCCTGTACGAGAAACAATACGGCTGATCTTAGCCACAGAAGGGGTAAAACGATGACAAAGACAAAGCGTTGAAAAGGCATAGTCAAAACGCTGAATAGGGCTTAATAACGTCATCTATCAATCTCCTTTTTATAATTATCACTAGCATAAAAAGGAGTTATGACAGCAAAGTTAAGCTTCAAAGGAGACTCAATGACAATCCATTTCTCTATTAAAAAGCAAGAAAATGTTAGCTAAATGTAATAAGAACAGATACTTTAAAATAATATTGATAGCATCATGCCTTGTGCTTATATCGAGAAACAACACTTTCTTTTAATTTAAAATCAACACCTTAATGGTATATTTGTAAAATAAACGTAATTATTGGTTGACCTTTGACCTGTCTATTTGGTATTCATTTGTTAATTAACTTTATATAAGTGTGTACAAGATGAAAAAGCATTTCTCATTACTCCTAAGCCTCCTCCTTATCGTGACTTAATCGCGCGGGTTGCTTATGGGTGGGAAATGCCACTGATGAATTTAGAACCCGCGCCACTTGCGCGGGTTTTTTCATATATCGACTAGCGCAAGTGAATGCGAACTAACCTGTAACGGTAATAGACTAAAAGGAAGTAGCAATGAAAGATCAGGTCATTATTTTCGATACCACGCTACGTGACGGTGAGCAGGCCCTATCAGCAAGCCTAACCGTAAAAGAAAAGCTACAGATCGCATACGCATTAGAACGTCTAGGTGTTGATGTTATTGAGGCGGGTTTCCCAGTTTCATCACCAGGTGATTTTGAGTCAGTGCAGACCATTGCCAAAAATATCAAAAATAGTCGTGTTTGTGCCCTTTCTCGTGCCGTTGCGAAAGATATTGATGTGGCAGCAGAATCTTTAAAAGTCGCAGAAGCTTTTCGTATTCATACCTTCATTTCCACTTCGACCGTTCACGTCCAAGACAAACTGCGTCGCAGCTATGATGACGTGATTGAGATGGGTGTTGCCGCAGTTAAACGTGCTCGCAATTACACTGATGATGTCGAGTTTTCTTGTGAAGATGCAGGTCGCACTCCTATTGATAACCTGTGTCGTATGGTAGAAGCTGCGATCAATGCAGGCGCGAACACCATTAATATTCCAGATACCGTAGGCTACACCCTACCAAGTGAATTTGGTGGCATCATCACTCAACTATTTAACCGTGTTCCGAATATCGATAAAGCCATCATCTCGGTTCACTGTCATGATGATTTAGGTATGTCTGTTGCTAACTCAATGGCAGCGGTTCAAGCGGGTGCTCGCCAAGTGGAAGGGACGATTAACGGCTTAGGTGAACGTGCAGGTAACTGTTCGCTAGAAGAGATCGCCATGATCATCAAAACCCGTCAAGAGCTACTTGGCGTGACCACCAATATCAAGCACGATGAAATTCACCGCACCAGTAAAATGGTCAGCCAACTGTGTAACATGCCTATTCAGGCCAACAAAGCGATTGTTGGTGCTAATGCCTTTAGTCACTCATCAGGTATTCACCAAGATGGCATGCTAAAGAACAAGAACACCTATGAAATCATGACGCCAGAATCTATTGGCCTTAAAAACCAAGCGCTAAACCTAACTAGCCGTTCAGGTCGTGCAGCAGTGAAAAGCCATATGGATGCCATGGGTTACACCGAAAACGAATACAACCTAGATAAATTGTATGCGGATTTCCTAAAGCTAGCGGATCGTAAAGGTCAGGTGTTTGATTATGATCTTGAAGCGCTGATGCATTTTTCCAACCTACGTGATGAAGATGACTACTTCAAACTCAATTACCTAAGCGTGCAATCAGGCAGTGTAATGGCAACCACCAGCATCAAGCTGCAATGTGGTGATGAAGAAAAATGTGAAGCGGCTGTCGGTAATGGCCCAGTTGATGCGCTATACCAATGTATTTACCGTTTAACAGGTTACGACATCGTATTGGATAAGTTTGATCTAACCGCCAAAGGTGAAGGCGAAGATGGTCTAGGTCAGGCAGATATTATCGCTAACTATAAAGGCAGAAAATACCACGGTACGGGTCTCGCAACCGATATTGTTGAAGCCTCTGGTCAAGCCCTACTGCACGTTATTAATAGTATTCACCGTGCCGATCAAATTGAAGAGATCAAACAGCGCTCTGCTCATTGAGCTGATAGCAAACCCAGATAACGAATTTTAATGTTTACATAATTACGGAGAGCAACAAGCCATGGCAGGTTCTTACAAAATTGCAGTTCTACCCGGTGACGGGATTGGCCCTGAAGTGATGCAGCAAGCACATAAAGTGCTAGATGCTGTTGAAGCTAAATTTAATCTTACCTTTGCTCGTACCGAGTATGATGTCGGCGGGATTGCTATCGACAACCACGGTTGCCCACTACCTGATGCAACCCTAAAAGGCTGTGAAGAGGCTGACGCTGTACTATTTGGCTCTGTCGGTGGCCCTAAATGGGAACACCTTGCACCAAATGATCAACCTGAGCGTGGTGCCCTACTGCCACTACGTAAACACTTCCAACTATTTTGTAATCTTCGCCCAGCACAGATCCACCGTGGCCTTGAGAAGTTCTCGCCACTGCGTGCTGATATTTCTGAGCGCGGCTTTGATATTGCGGTAGTCCGTGAACTAACGGGCGGTATCTACTTTGGTCAGCCAAAAGGTCGTGAAGGTGAAGGCGATCAAGAAAAAGCGTTCGATACCGAAGTTTACTATCGTTATGAGATTGAACGTATTGCCAAGATTGCCTTTGAATCAGCACGTCTTCGTAGCAAGAAAGTATGCTCGATTGATAAAGCGAACGTACTACAAAGCTCAATTCTATGGCGTGAAGTGGTCGAAGAAGTGGCAAAAGACTACCCAGATGTCAGCCTTAGCCACATGTACATTGATAATGCGACGATGCAGCTTATTAAAGATCCTTCGCAGTTTGATGTGATGCTATGTTCAAACATCTTCGGCGACATCATTTCAGATGAATGTGCCATGATCACAGGATCTATGGGTATGTTGCCATCAGCCAGTCTTAACCAAGACAAGTTTGGCATGTACGAACCAGCGGGCGGCTCTGCACCTGATATTGCAGGTAAGAATATCGCCAACCCAGTGGCACAGATCCTATCAGCTGCACTGATGCTACGTTACAGCCTTGGCGAAGAAAAAGCTGCACGCACTATTGAGCAAGCTGTATCACAAGCATTGGAAGCTGGTGAACTCACCGCCGATCTTGCCAGTGATAAACCTGCATTAACCACCTCTGAAATGGGCGACAAGATCGCTGCATACATTCAGCAAGCATAAGGGAGCATGAGCAATGTCGAACACTAATAATAGCGCCCCTAAAACGCTTTACGAGAAAGTTTACGATGCCCACGTTGCCGTTGCAGCACAAGGCGAAAACCCGATCCTGTATATCGATCGCCACTTAGTGCATGAAGTGACATCACCACAGGCTTTTGATGGTCTGCGTGAAAAAGGTCGTAAAGTACGCCAAGTATCAAAAACCTTTGCCACCATGGATCACAATGTCTCTACTCAAACTAAAGACATTAATGCCTCGGGTGAAATGGCACGCATTCAAATGGAAACGCTAGCCAAAAACTGTGAAGAATTTGGTGTTACCCTGTACGACCTAAATCATAAATATCAAGGCATTGTGCACGTTATGGGCCCAGAGCTAGGTATTACGCTACCGGGTATGACCATTGTTTGTGGTGACTCACATACCGCCACTCACGGTGCCTTTGGCGCGCTAGCCTTTGGTATTGGTACTTCTGAAGTGGAGCACGTTCTAGCAACTCAGACCCTAAAACAATCTCGTGCCAAAACCATGAAGATTGAAGTAAAAGGTAAAGTTGCTGAAGGCATTACCGCTAAAGATATCGTCCTTGCGATCATCGGTAAAACCACTGCCGCTGGCGGTACGGGTTATGTAGTGGAGTTCTGTGGGGAAGCCATTACCGATCTGACGATGGAAGGTCGTATGACCGTCTGTAACATGGCAATTGAACTGGGCGCAAAAGCCGGTTTGATCGCACCGGATCAAACCACGTTTGATTATATTAAAGATCGTGAATTTGCACCGAAAGGCGCTGACTTTGATGCAGCAGTCGAATACTGGACATCACTGAAATCGGATCCTGATGCTGAGTTTGATGCAGTCGTCACCCTTGATGCGAAAGATATTAAACCACAAGTGACATGGGGAACTAACCCTGGCCAAGTGATTGCCGTTGACGAGCCAATTCCAACACCTGAAAGCTTTAACGATCCAGTAGAAAAAGCATCAGCGGAAAAAGCCCTCGCTTACATGGGGCTAGAAGCAGGTAAAGCACTGTCTGATTTTTCTGTTGATAAGGTATTTATCGGTTCATGTACCAACTCACGTATTGAAGATATGCGTGCAGCAGCAGCGATTGCCAAAGGGCGTAAAGTTGCCCCTAATGTTCAGGCTCTGGTTGTGCCAGGTTCAGAGCAAGTTAAAGCACAAGCGGAAAAAGAAGGGCTAGATAAAATCTTTATTGAAGCCGGCTTTGAATGGCGTCTACCTGGGTGCTCAATGTGCTTGGCAATGAATAACGATCGCTTAGGTCCCGGTGAACGTTGTGCCTCAACCAGTAACCGTAACTTCGAAGGTCGCCAAGGCCGTGATGGACGTACTCACCTAGTAAGTCCTGCGATGGCAGCCGCTGCGGCATGTGCTGGTCACTTTGTCGATATTCGTCAACTAGACGCAGCTTCTGCGTAACAAAAGGATGTGAACATGACTGGTTTTAAACAACACACTGGGCTTGTCGTACCGCTAGATGCTGCCAACGTCGATACCGATGCGATTATTCCAAAACAATTTTTACAGAAAGTCACTCGTACTGGATTTGGTAAACACCTTTTCCATGACTGGCGTTTTCTTGATGATACTGGCGAGCAAGCAAATCCTGATTTTGTAATGAATGCCCCACGTTACCAAGGGGCTAGTATTCTGCTTGCCCGTGAAAACTTTGGCTGTGGTTCATCTCGTGAGCACGCACCATGGGCACTGGCTGATTACGGGATCCAAGTAATGATCGCACCAAGCTTTGCCGACATTTTCTACGGTAACTCGATCAACAACCAAATGGTGCCTGTTCGCCTAACCGAGCAAGAAGTCGATGAGCTGTTCCAATTTGTTGAAGCCAATGAAGGTGCTGAGATCAACGTCGATCTCGAAAAGATGATCGTCACCGCTAACGGTAAAACCTATTCATTCGAAATTGATGAATTCCGTCGCCACTGTTTGCTTAATGGTCTAGACAACATCGGCTTAACGCTACAACACGAAGATAAGATCGCCAGCTTTGAGAGCCAAATCCCTCGCTTCCTTGCTTAATCATTCATCATTTTAAACTTCATAGACGCCCTTTGTGGGCGTTTATTTTTTGTCGCTAATAACAAAATAAACAATAAAAGCAGGTTTTAGTCACCAAATACTCTATAGTCGTTTAGAAAAACGATTGCTTACTATTATCAAGGAATACAACACCTTGATGAGAGAATGTTAATACTGTCATTGCTTTAAATAATATGCGCTTTGTCTACAGCAGGTGGTGTATTCAGACGCTATCACTTATTTACTGTTACAGGTACAATGCATTGTTCTCATTGGGGAGCCTGTTGGCTGAGATTGTTAAGCATAACTGCTTTATACAGAACCCATCGAACCTGAACCAGGTAATGCTGGCGTAGGAATTGAGATACTCGAACATTTAACTAAATGCTCGAGTCTGCTGCACCGCACGATGCGACAGCTCTCAAACCTGTGCCGCTCTCTCTTTCTATTTTTGTCCATAGGATGTCGGACATACCGGAGCGCATAGTGAAAAAAACAACCACTCTTCTACCACTTATCTCATTGTCACTTATCGCAAGCACTGCTTTTGCTGCCGACAATACTCTCAACGTCTACACCTACAGCTCATTTGCATCTGAATGGGGCCCTGGCCCTGTGATCAAGAAAGCATTTGAAGCGCAATGTAATGGCTGCAAGGTAAATTTTGTTTCACTAGAAGATGGCGTCTCTATTTTAAATCGTGTGCGTCTTGAAGGTAAAAACAGCAAAGCCGATATTCTATTAGGGCTTGATAATAACCTGATGACAGAAGCAAAAAACACTGGATTACTAACAACCTCTAACGTTGATACCAGTAAGCTAACACTACCCAAAGGCTGGAATGACGATACATTCGTGCCTTATGACTATGGCTACTTTGCCTTTGTCTACGACAGTTCAAAACTGCCAAATCCACCAGCAAGTCTTGACGCCTTGATCAAAGATCAAAACATTAGTGTGATCTACCAAGATCCTCGCACCTCAACCCCAGGCCAAGGTTTAATGTTGTGGATCAAGTCTGTCTATGGCGATAAAGCACCGGAAATGTGGCAGCAATTGGCAAAACACACCGTCACTGTAACCAAAGGCTGGTCAGAAGCTTATAACATGTTCTTAAAAGGCGAGTCAGATATGGTGCTGTCATACACCACATCACCGGCTTATCACATCATTGCTGAGAACAAGCATCAGTACAAAGCGGCTGATTTTAAAGAAGGCCACTACATGCAAGTGGAAGTCGCAGCGAAGATGAAAAATAGCCCACATCCAAAACTGGCTGATGAGTTCATACAATTTATTGTCAGTGATGCGTTCCAATCACAAATCGCTACCCATAACTGGATGTATCCAGTAACCAAACAAAACTTACCAAAAGGATTTGATGAGCTCACCGTACCAAGCAAAGCCCTTGAGTTTAGTGCCGATGAAGTGGCAACACACCGCAAAGCTTGGATCCGCGAGTGGCAACAAGCATTGACTCAATAATGGTTTAAGACTTTGAACAAACGCATCACCTTATTGCCCGGTATGATCAGTGCCGGGCTGATCATTTTCATTGTCGTTTCTGCGCTATATGCCTTAATCAGTGAAGCTAGCGATTGGCAACTGGCAACCTTATGGCATGATCCCTACCTGCGTCATGTAACGGGGTTTAGCTTCTATCAAGCGATCCTCTCAACGCTACTCAGTATCATTCCTGCGATCCCCATCGCCTATGCCCTTTCTCGTCGTCAATTTATCGGCAAAGCCCTACTCCTTCGCCTCTTTGCGATGACATTGGTTATGCCCGTCTTAGTGGCCGTTTTTGGTTTACTGTCGATTTATGGCAAAAGCGGCATCATCAGCCACGGCTTAGCGGCACTTGGCTTACCACCATTAAATATTTACGGCTTAAGTGGGATCTTACTGGCACATGTGTTTTTAAACCTGCCGCTTACTGTACGCTTTTTACTGCAAAGCCTCGATGGTATTCCTGCTGAGCAACATCAACTTGCTGCTCATTTAGGGATCACAGGATGGAGTAAGTTTCGCTTAATTGCATGGCCTCGACTACGCCAGCAGCTACCGCACATTGCCGGCTTAGTCTTCATGCTGTGCTTTACCAGTTTTGCGGTGATCATGTCATTAGGTGGCGGTCCTAAATCCACCACGATTGAACTCGCGATTTATCAAGCGCTGCGTTATGACTTTGATTTAGCAACCGGTGCTATTTTGGCGCTATGGCAAATGCTGCTGTGTTGTTCGTTAGTATTGATCACTCAACGCTTTGCTAAACCACTATCAACCCTAAATGGCTCGATCAATAAAACGGTAGTGAACTATCACGATCACTGGCGTGCTAAATGTTGGGATGCCTTTTGGATCATCGTAGCATTACTGTTTGTCGTACCACCGATCATCGCTGTGGTCGTTTCGGGTATTAACCGCCAATTGCTCACTATTTTAGAGCAAGAGCAACTCTGGTCCGCTATTTATAACTCGCTGCATATCGCCCTGTTTTCTTGTGTTCTCGCTTTCTGTGCTGGGGTGATGATTTTGATCACCAGTCGCAGTTTACGTATAGCCCGTCGCAAGCTTGCCGCCGATGGTATCGAAATGATAGGTACCGTGATTTTAGTGACGCCGGGGCTGGTACTGAGCACCGGGATCTTCTTATTATTACGCCAATACACCGATGCTTACAGTGCTGCATTTTGGGTCGTCGTCTGTGTTAATGCCCTAATGGCGCTGCCGTATGTGATCAAAACATTAAGCCAGCCAATGCTACATCTAGCGCAACAATATAATCCGTTATGTCGCAGTTTAGGTATGACACATCTATCACGATTACGCTTAGTTGAGTGGCGTGCGTTACGTGCCCCTATTGCCCAAGCTCTCGCTATTAGCTTTGTGTTATCACTGGGGGATTTAGGTGCCATAGCCCTATTTGGCAGCCAAGATTTTCAAACCTTACCATTGTATTTATTTGAATTAATGGGTAGTTACCGAATGGATGCAGCAGCCGTTGCAGCACTCGTTCTACTATTACTCAGCTTAGGTTTATTTAGTGTTGTCGAGTATTTGGTTGTGACTCGTCATCGCCAAGGAGTTCATCATGCTAAACATTAATCAGCTCAACTATACCTATTTACCTCAACATAAAAATGAGGTGTCGATGGCATTGAGCTTTGATGTTCAACTTGAGCAAGGTGATATTGCCGCCCTTATTGGCCCGAGCGGTGCGGGTAAAAGTACTCTATTGGCGCTTATTGCAGGCTTCCTCGTGCCTGATAGCGGTGATATTACGATAAATGGTACATCTATCTGCCAGCTAGAGCCTGCACAGCGTCCGCTGTCTATGCTATTTCAAGAGCACAATTTATTTCCCCACCTCAGTGTGTTTGAAAATATTGCATTGGGAATAAACCCTAAGCTTAAACTCACAACAGAGCAAAAACAGCGGGTGATTGATAGTGCCAAACAGGTAGGAATTGAGAGTTATCTTGAGCGTTTACCTGAGCAGCTTTCTGGAGGTCAACGTCAACGGGTTGCGCTCGCACGTTGTTTACTCCGTGATCGTCCATTGCTGCTACTTGATGAACCATTCTCTGCGTTAGATCCTGCGCTTCGCGCTGAAATGCTGACGTTAGTGCAACAACTGGCGAAAGAGAAAAACATCACGGTATTAATGATCACCCACAGCCCTGATGACGCCAGAAAAATCGCCGATAAATGTATTTTTATTGATGATGGCAAAATTAAAGCAGAAGGTGTAACGCAAGCAATCCTTGATAATCCAAGCTTACCTGAGCTGAAAAAATACCTCGGATTAACGCCCACTGTGATTTGATTTATCGCTATCTACAATCAATTCACGGCAAAAAAAGCGAGCACCTAATGTGCTCGCTTTTCATATCTATTAAGTAATGTGAATTAGAGATTTTCTTCAGCAAATTCTGCAAGGCGACTTCGCACCACACCATTGAGGTAAATGTTGGCGCTCCCTTCGAAGTTTTTAAAGCGCTCAACAATGTAAGTGAGTCCTGATGTCACAGGGGATAAGTAATTCGAGTCAATCTGGGCTAAGTTACCCGAACACACAATTTTAGTGCCTTCACCACAACGGGTGATGATGGTTTTGATTTGAGAAGCGGTTAAGTTTTGGCACTCATCCAGTAATACAAACGCATTTTGGATCGAGCGTCCACGCATAAAGTTAATCGATTTAAATTGAATATTCGCTTTATCAAAAATGTACTTCATTGAGCCGTCAGTACACACATCATGCTTATGAAGAGCTTCCATAGTATCGGTAACGGCAGCAAGCCAAGGCATCATTTTCTCTTCTTCTGTGCCCGGTAAGAAACCGATAGATTCTGCAATTTCAGGCGTATTTCTCGTCACTATGATCTTGTCATACATCCCTTTTTCAATCACCTGCTCAAGTGCTGCCGCCATCGCTAAAATGGTTTTACCACAGCCCGCTGGGCCCGTTAAGATCACCAGATCGATGTTTGGATCGAGCATGGCATCGAGTGCCATTCCTTGATAAATGTTTTTCGGGGTAACACCCCACGCTTGTCGATGCATTAACCGCTCTTGGCTAATGTCTTTTATGGTTACTGTTTCGTCATCAATACGTTGAATTCGCGCAGCAAAATCACTGCCTTCATCAACAAGGTATTGGTTTATATAAGGAGTCTCAAAAAGTGATTTAGGAAGTGTGTGCAGTGTCGCTCGGCCTTTATTTTCAGATTGGCACTCAGCAACGTTATCCCAAAAATCACCATTGTAACGATGGAAACCTTTACTTAATAAGGCAACATCATCGATAAGTTGGTCGGTACGATAATCGTCAACATGTAATACACCTGCACCCTTAGCGCGCAATCGCATATTAATGTCTTTAGTTACTAATACCACAGGTCGTGGCGCATGTTTTTGTTGCAGAAATAGAACACTATTAAGGATCCGGTTATCACCTGCTTTATCACTAAAAGCATGAACCGTTTCTTTTACTTCATAATCGGCAAAAATAGAAATTGTGCCGCTATGTGCGACTGTGTCATTGAAAGGAATACCTGCTGAAATTTGCTCAGGTGGCGCATCGTGAAAAATATCTTCTAACGCACGTATGGCGACTCGTGCATCACGAGAAACATCACGTTTACTGTCTTTAATTCTGTCCAATTCTTCCAGTACCGTCATGGGAATAACCACGTCGTGTTCCTGAAATGAAAAGAACGCCAGAGGCTCGTGGAGAAGAATATTTGTATCTAGTACAAACAGTTTCCGTGCGGCGTCGTCCATAGGCACCTCCTTGGTTGTCTGGACAGCGATAATTTAGCTATCACTCTTTTAGCTTACGTCATAATTTACAATCCGGTTTAATTCTGACGTATTTCTTATTAAGCCCTCTCTAAATGAAAGTTTTATGATGATTTTACTGTGACGTATTTTCATCACTTTCACCGTGACCTTAATCACATCATGCAGTAACATTACTCCCCTTTTTTGAGCTATGCACAAATTTCAAATTCTAGCGTACACTTATCTTCAGTGTCGCTTATTAATAAACTGCATAGCTTAATGCACTCTCTTTGATATCAAATAATTAGAAGGTTTCTACCACTATGCCATTTGCTTTGGGTCAACGTTGGATCAGTGATACAGAAAGTGATTTAGGTCTAGGTACCGTTGTCGCTCTTGAACCAAGAACGGTTACCTTGATGTTCCCCGCATCAGATGAAAACCGCCTATATGCACGTAATGATGCCCCTGTTACCCGTGTCATGTTTAATATTGGTGATGTGATTGAAAGCCATGAAGGTTGGTCACTAAAGGTAGAAGCGATCAACGAAGACAATGGTGTGATCACCTACATCGGTACTCGCACTGATACCGAAGAAGAAAATGTCGCGCTACGCGAAGTTTTCTTAAGCCACCAAATCCGTTTCAACAAGCCACAAGATAAGCTATTTGCAGGTCAAATCGATCGCATGGATCGCTTTGCATTGCGTTACCGTGCGCTAAAAAACCAGTACGAGCAGCTTAAGAGTCCATTACGTGGTTTATGTGGTATGCGCGCAGGCTTGATCCCCCATCAGCTATATATTGCCCATGAAGTAGGTCGTCGTTACGCACCACGTGTTTTACTTGCCGATGAAGTTGGTTTAGGTAAAACCATTGAAGCAGGCATGATCATCCACCAGCAAGTACTATCAGGCCGTGCTGAACGTATTCTGATCGTAGTTCCTGAAACCCTACAACACCAATGGCTAGTTGAAATGATGCGTCGTTTCAATCTGCACTTCTCTATCTTTGATGAAGAGCGTTGTGTTGAAGCCTTTGCTGATGCGGCCAACCCTTTTGATACCGCGCAATATGTACTGTGTTCTTTAGACTTTTTACGTAAAAGCCGTCGTCGCTTTGAACAAGCGCTGGATGCTGATTGGGATCTACTGGTTGTCGATGAAGCGCACCACCTTGAGTGGAGTGAAGATAAGCCAAGTCGCCAATACCAAGTAATTGAAGCACTTGCTGAAAAAACACCGAGCGTACTGCTACTAACCGCGACACCTGAGCAATTAGGCCGTGAAAGTCACTTCGCACGTCTACGTATTCTTGATCCTGATCGTTTCTATGATTACGAAGCGTTTGTTGAAGAAGAACGTCAATACGAGCCAGTAGCTGATGCAGTCACTCAACTGCTTTCTGGTGAAAAACTCAATAACGATGCAAAAAACACCTTAACTGAGCTGTTATCTGAGCAAGATATTGAGCCAATGCTGCGTGTTATCGAAGATTCAACGCAAGACGATCCTGAAGCGTTAACTGCACGTCATGAGTTGATCAACAACCTAATGGATCGTCATGGCACTGGCCGTGTATTATTCCGTAATACTCGCTCAGCGATCACAGGCTTCCCTCAGCGCCACCTAAACATGTATCCGCTAGCCATGCCGAACCAATACACCACAGCGATGCGTGTTGCCTCAATGATGGGCGGAAAAATGGGTGTCAACGAGAAAGCAATCAAGCTGCTGTACCCTGAAGATATCTACCAAGAATTTGAAGGTGAATCTGCCACTTGGTGGAACTTCGATCCTCGCGTGAACTGGCTACTAGATATGCTAAAAGCCAACCGTAACGAGAAGGTATTGGTGATCTGCTCTCGTGCACAAACAGCACTTACGCTTGAACAAGCACTACGTGAACGTGAAGGTATTCGTGCCACTGTGTTCCACGAAGGCATGTCGATCATCGAGCGCGATAAAGCCGCCGCTTACTTTGCGCAAGAAGAAGATGGCGCACAAGTGTTGCTATGTTCGGAAATTGGCTCAGAAGGTCGTAACTTCCAGTTTGCTAACCAATTAGTAATGTTTGATCTACCAAGCAACCCAGATCTGCTAGAGCAGCGTATTGGTCGTTTGGATCGTATCGGTCAAAAACGTGAAATCGAAATTCATGTTCCTTACCTCGAAGGTACTTCCCAAGCCCTATTGGCGCGTTGGTTCAACGAAGGTTTAAATGCCTTTGAAGAAACGTGTCCAACAGGTCGTGCGGTTTATGAAGAAGTCTGTGAAGATCTGATCACCTTACTTGCTAGCGATAAGCACGATGTTGAAACACTAGAATCTGTGATTCAACGCAGTGCTGAAATGCACAGTGAGCTAAAAGCAAAGCTTGAACAAGGTCGTGATCGCCTATTAGAAATTCACTCTAACGGTGGCGAAGAAGCACAAAAACTGGTTGAAGAAATTGGCGCAAAAGATGGCGATACTAACCTGGTGACTTTCGCACTTGGCTTATTCGATACCATTGGTTTGAACCAAGATGACAAAGGCGAAAATGCGATTGTTGTAACACCTTCTGAGCACATGATGGTGGCAAGCTACCCTGGCTTACCTTACGACGGTTGTACCATCACATTTGATCGTGATACGGCACTATCTCGTGAAGATATGCACTTTATCAGTTGGGAGCATCCAATGATCCAAGGTGGTATCGAGTTACTACTCAGCGAAGGTGTCGGTACAACAGCGGTTTCTCTGCTTAAGAACAAAGCACTACCTGTAGGTACCCTGCTACTTGAGCTGATCTACGTGGTAGACGCACAAGCACCAAAACAATCAGGTATTGGTCGTTTCTTACCAAAAACACCGATCCGCATTCTGCTTGATGGTAAAGGCAATAACCTATCGGCTAACGTTGAGTTTGAAGGCTTTAACCGCCAGCTAAGCCCTGTTAATCGCCACTTAGGCAGCAAACTGGTTAACTCAGTACAAAAAGACATTCATACCTTAATTGAGTTTGCTGAACGTGAGATCAGCAAAGAGTTAGATGTTGTTCGCAGCCAAGCACAAGCGGAAATGGAAGCGACGCTACGCGCTGAGTTTGATCGTCTACAAGCGTTAAAAGCGGTGAACCCGAATATTCGTGATGACGAATTGGAGTTAATCGAAAGCCAAATCAATGAGCTAACCGGCTACATTGAGAAAGCTCAGATCCAATTAGATTCACTACGATTAATTGTTGTGAGCCATAACTAAGCCACAATAGATTGATGACAATGAAAAGCCGTGAGTATTTAAACCAATACTCGCGGCTTTTTTCTTAAATCCCTTCGCCAAACATACCAATTTGCTACTATTCATATTAGTATTCAGCCCGTTTTTTTCACCTTAATCCTGCGAGCGCATCATGAAACCATTGCCAGTGCTGAACTACAATCCACCGACAGATCCATGGTTGGATACCCTTTTTCTTGATAGCGACATTATTGCGGTTAATAAGCCTTCCGGCATACTGTCAAATCCAGGGCGTGCGCCTGAGCATCATGACAGTATCTTTGCTCGAGTGCTAGCAGAGCATCCAGAATCTCAAATCGTCCATCGTTTAGACATGGGCACTTCAGGTCTCATTGTGCTGGCACTTAATAAAAACTCTGAGCGTCATTTAAAAGCACAATTTCGTGAACGAGACACACAAAAAGTCTACTACGCCCGCGTATGGGGACATATCGCGCAAGATACGGGCACCGTTGATCTACCACTGATCTGCGATTGGCCAAATCGTCCTCGCCAGAAAGTGTGCTTTGATGATGGTAAACCGTCTGTGACCCATTACGAAGTGGTTAGTCGAGATGAGAAAACAACCTTAGTTCGCCTGCTTCCAGTAACGGGTCGATCTCACCAACTTCGCGTACACATGCAAGCATTAGGTCATCCGATTTTAGGCGACCAATTCTATGCAACTGATGAAGCGCTTGCGGCTTCTCCTCGTCTATTACTCCATGCTGCAGAGCTAACATTTACTCACCCAGGTACAGATGAGCCAATGCATTTATTCGCACCTTGTGAGTTCTACCCTGATGCGCCTACACAAACGATTTTTAATAAAAAGTCGTAACGGCAATCACGCAATAGTAATCAAAGAGATAATTAGATTGTAAGTACAAACAATGCTAGCTTAGTTGCTAGCATTTTTATTTCAGCGGAACGTGACGTTCCATGGAGCTTACAGTGGAACATATCGTCTTTTTAGATCGCGCAACCATTCCAAGCCATATCACTATCCCTCGTCCACGCATTCCTCATCAGTGGACGCAATACCAGCGCACCAAGCCCGAACAAGTGATTGAACGCTTGCAAGATGCCACCATCGTTATTAGCAATAAAGTCTTACTCACTGCCGATATTTTATCTCAGTTACCAAAGCTAAAATTTATCGCTATTGGCGCAACTGGCACCAATAACGTCGATATTGATTATTGTCACCAACATCATCTTCCTGTGGCGAATATTCGTGGTTATGCGACACGCTCAGTCCCTGAACATGTGATTGCGATGATATTTGCTTTAAAACGTAACATTGTTGGCTATCAACAAGATATCATCGCTGGCGAGTGGCAAAAGCAGCAACAATTTTGTTTTTTCACTCACCCCATTAGTGATATTGCAGGCTCAACCTTAGGAATTGTAGGTAACGGGAGTTTAGGGCAAGCGACAGCAAACTTAGCTAGAGCACTGGGGATGAAGGTGTTATTTGCTGAGCATAAAGGGGCAAGTGTATGTCGTGATGGCTACAGACCTTTTAATGACGTATTACAGCAAGCCGATGTACTGAGTTTGCATTGCCCACTGACACCAGATACCCAAAACTTAATCGCTAAAACCGAGCTTTTGCAAATGAAGCCGAATGCGATTTTAATTAACACAGGGCGTGGCGGCTTAGTCAATGAACAAGACTTAGTCGATGCATTGTTACATCAAGATATTGCAGGCGCTGGTTGTGACGTGTTTACTACAGAGCCACCTACTAATGATAATCCCTTATTACAGCATGCCCATTTACCGAACTTATTACTCACTCCACATGTCGCTTGGGGCTCAGATTCAGCCATAACAACCTTAGTTGAACAGCTGATTGAAAATATTGAATGTTTTTATAATGGCAAACCGCAGAATCTCGTTTAAATATCAGCCCAATAAAAAAAGCGAGCTCAAGGCTCGCTTCTATTATTTATTCCATGCAGGCTGTTGATTACTTAAATCCTTTCTCTTTTCGGATCAAATCATAAGCCGCTTGTAACTCTTGGGTTTTCTGCTTGGCAATTTCCATCATCTCTGGTGGTAAGCCTTTCGCAGCCAGTTTATCTGGGTGATGTTCATTCATTTGCTTACGATAAGCACGCTTTACATCTTGTGCTGAAGCATTTTCATCAACGCCTAATAGATTAAATGCATCTGCTAATTGATCACGACTTGGTGGCGCTTGGTAACTACCGCCTTGCTGTTGATACTGCTGATGGAAGCCACCTTGTTGGAAACGAAACGCCGCTTCTTGCATACGTAAACGTTGCTCAAGTTGTGCTTCTGAGAAACCAAGGTAACGCGCAATGATGTGCAGTAACTGACGCTCTTTCGGGTGAATCGAGCCATCAGCAAATGCAGCTTGAATTTGTAACTCTAAAAAGAACTGTAATAGATCTGCACGACCTGCACGGCTACGCACTCGATTTAGTGTCTCTTCTAACGGAAAGTTATCTTCTTTGCCTTCACGAAATGCATTTTGTGCTTGAAGGCGAGACTCTCCTTGTAAGCCCATACGATCCATGATCGCACTTGCAACACGGATTTCTTCTTTTGTTACACGCCCTTTAGCTTTTGCGACATGTCCCATAACTGCGAAGCAAGCATGAAAAAAGGCAGCTTGCTGCTCTGCACTGCTAGCTCGGTTTTGTCCAAATCCAGCAAAACCGCCATTCATCTGACGGGCGTACGCCTTATCAAACTGATGACCAATAAATAAGCCAATCAACAATCCAGGCAATTTACCAATGGAGAGGCCAAGTAACGCACCAATAATTTTTCCCCATATACCTGTCTTCTGCATTCTATACTCTCTGGTAATTTGTTAAATTTTTTCAAGGTTTACCCAACAGCATGCGCTGAAAAGATGCTGTCTGGTCGAATTTGCATTATGATAGCTGTCATTTATCGGGAATGCTTGTAAAAAGCGCAATTATTCGCCTTGCTCTCAAACTGATACAGGAATGTTGAATCTGATGTCACTTACCTCTCACAGCTTACTTGCCACCATGATTGGCCTTGCCATATATGGTCCGGCGATGGCAGAAGATGCCACTTCTTTACATAAAGATATCAACAATAAACATGCTGTAGCAGAAGATCAAAGCACAAATGAAGCAATCGCTAATGATCCTTTAGCTATGGTACGTGGTGTTTGTATCGCGCCAAAAGATCGCAAAGAAGATACCAATAACTTACCAATACACATTGAAGCAGACAGTGCAAAAGCTCAGAACGAGCATCAAGCTGTTTACACTGGTGATGTAATTGTTCAGCAAGGTACCCGTACTATTGCAGCAGATAAGGTAACACTAAAACAACCAGAAAATATTGTTACCGCCAAGGGCAACGTTTTCTACCACGATGGTGGTATTGAAATGGAAGCCAAACAGTTACAAAGTGATCTTGATACCAAAGATTCACAAATGGATGATGCCGTCTACCGTATGACCTGTCAGGCAGGTCGTGGTGAAGCAGAGCAAATCGACAAGCGTAATGTTGATGGTACCCAATTCTACAAAATGAAAGACGGTACCTACACTACTTGTCCTGAAGGCGATAAAAGCTGGCGCTTTGCGGCAGGATCGCTAGAGCGCGATGGTGAATCGCCTTTTGCCGATCTCTACAACGCGCGCTTTGAAGTACTTGATGTGCCCGTTTTCTATTTACCTTGGTTACGAGTACCCGTCACAGATGAGCGTATGACAGGTTTCCTATACCCGACGTTAACCTATGGTTCACGTAACGGTATGGAGTATGAAGCGCCATTCTACTGGAATATCGCACCGAACTACGATTTAACGCTAACGCCTAAATACATGAACCACCGTGGTCTACAAACGACCGCGAAGTTCCGCTACCTAACTGATTTCGGTGAAGGTGATTTAATTGGCGAATACATGGGGCGAGATAAGAAGACTGATTACGATAAACGCTGGGGTTTCCAATGGAAGCATAACGGGATCATTGATCAAAACTGGTTAGTTAATATCGACTACAGCAAGGTCAGTGATTATGAATACTTTGACAGCGGCTTAGATTCCAGCATTGGTGAGCGTGAAGATAACAACCTGCTACAGACAGCAGAGGTGTCTTACCGTAATGCCAACTGGGATACCATGCTAATGGTGCGTGACTTCCAGCCACTAACAATGGATGGACAAGGTACTCAATACCGCTTAATGCCTCAGCTATCATCCACTTACTATCGTAATAATTTAGGCTACGGACTCGATTTCAAAATGCCTATGAGCATCAGTAAATTCGATAACGATGCTAAAAATAAACCAACAGCGGATCGTATTGTATTAGAGCCAACGTTAACCCTGCCTTATGCAACACCTTGGTGGTCTGTAACCACACAAGCAAAAGTTAACTACGCCCATTACAACCAAGACAAGAAAGAATCAGGGTTAACCACTCTGAAAGATAATGTTGATCGTGTTGTTCCTGAGTTTCGAGTTAACAGCAGCCTCTACTTTGAACGCGATACCTCTATTTTAGGTAGTCATTATACCCAAAGTTTAGAACCGCAGATTCAGTACCTATACATTAAAGATGTCGATCAAAAAGGGATTTATAACCCATTTGATTACGTTGGTGGTGGTTATGATTCAACTCGCTTACAACAAGACTACTATGGCTTATTTAGCGATCGTACCTATAGCGGTAGTGACTACATCGCCCCTGCGAACCAATTCACAATTGGTGCATCAACCCGTTACTTTGACGAAGATTTTAAGGAACGATTTAGCTTATCTGTAGGTCAAATCTTCTATATTGATAAACCAGTAAACCAAGGTACGGATAACAAAGAAGCAAAAAGTTATTCGGCAACCGCGCTTGAAACTGAATTTAACCTTGATGATAACTTATTCCTAAAGAGCTCAATGCAATATGACTCAAGTGAGAATGAAATTCAGCAAGGTAGTACCACCGTTGAATACCGTGATGGTGGTGTCTTTGTTCAACCAAGCTACCGTTACGTATCTAGTGATTACTTAACCAAATACGTAAATAACCCGAACCCAATTATTCCAGGAACCAAAGATAAGCGTGATGGTATTTCACAATTAGGTTTATCCATCGGCTTCCCTGTGAGTGATAACATTGATGTCAAAGCGGACTATTTCCAAGACATGAATGTAAATAAAATGCTGGAAAGTAAAGTTGGCTTCACTTACCGCTCTGCGTGTTGGATGATTGGTCTTAGCTACAATCGATATGCAAAAGATCCACTGTCACAAGACTTTACTGAATACGATAGCAACGTAAGCTTCTCGTTCAGCTTATTAGGGTTACAAGGTGCACGACCTTTTGGTCAATCATCGGATGATGGCGGTAATATTTTGTCTTACGGCGATCCGTTCACTCTTAACAATTAATGTTTTGGCGGTACTTGTACCGCCTCATAACCTGATGGAATATAAATGAAAAAGTGGAAGTATTCTGTACTTAGTCTAATGATGATGGGCATGTCAGCAACCAGCATGGCGGCACCTCAAGAGCTAGATCAAGTTGTCATGACTGTTAACGATGGAGTGATCCTACAAAGCGACGTTAACGCAATGCTTAAAACCGTTCATCTAAACGCTGCTGAAGAACACCAACAGTTGCCACCTAATGACATTTTGCGTCAGCAAGTGATGGATAAACTGATCATGGAAAACTTGCAGATCCAGCAAGCGAAACAGCTTGGGATCCGTATTGATGATAGCCAATTAGATCAAGCGATTACCGATGTTGCTAAACAACGTGGTATGACAGTCGATCAACTTCGCCAAACATTAGCAAAGGCTGGTATCTCTTACCCAATGTTCCGTGAGCAAATGCGTAACGATATGCTTGCATCAGAAGCGCGCACCATCATTGTGCGTAAGCGTGTAAATATTCTGCCGCAAGAAGTGGATGCACTAGCGAAACAAATGGCTAAGCAAACACAGCAAAACGTGCAATACAACATCAGCCAAATCCAAATTCGTGTTGATGAAGATGCCGACAAAGCAGCGCGTGATAAAGCGAAACAAGAAGCAGAAGACATTGTTGCTCAGCTTAAAAAAGGGGCTGATTTCTCGCAACTGGCTTACCGCTACTCAAAAGGTCCTAAAGCCTTAAAAGGTGGAGAATGGGGGTGGATGAGCAAAGAAGAAATGCCAACCATTTTTGCCGATCAAATCCAAAATAATGGAAAAAATGCGATCATTGGTCCATTTCGCAGTGGTGTGGGTTACCACATCCTAAAGATCAACGATGTGAAAGGTATGCCTAGTGTCTCTGTGGTTGAAGTCAAAGCTCGTCATATTTTGATCAAACCATCAGTGATCCTAAGCGATGCAGCAGCTAAGAAAGAGCTTGAGCAAATTCGCCAGCGTATCATTAGTGGTAAACAAAGCTTTGCTGCAGCAGCGAAAGCTTACAGCCAAGATCCAGGTTCAGCAGCTAATGGTGGTGAACTAGGTTGGCAAGTGCCAGATATGTATGCACCAGCATTTAAAGACAAAGTAGAAACACTACCAGTTGATAAAATCAGCGAACCGTTTAAATCAGCGTTTGGTTGGCACATTGTAGAAGTAGAAGGTCGTCGTAAAGTCGATCGTACTGATGCTGCAATGAAAAACCGCGCAGCCCAAATTCTCTTTAACCGTAAGTTCAATGAAGAAGCGCAAACCTGGCTGCAAGATCTGCGTGCAGGTGCTTACATTGAACAAATGAATAAGGTAAATAATGACTAACACAAGTACAGTGACTAACACGCAACGGATTGCAATTACCCCTGGTGAGCCTGCAGGAATAGGCCCTGATTTAGTCATTGCCTTGTGTCAGCAAGATTGGCCGCATCAACTTGTTATTTGTGCTGACGCACAGGTTATGGTAGAACGTGCGGCTAAATTAGGTTTACCACTAACCGTTTTACCCTATCAGCCAGAACTTGCAGCAAAACCGCATCAAGCTGGAACTATCACCGTGGCGCAAATTGATCGTGCCGTTGATGTTATTCCAGGCTTGTTGGACGAACGAAACGGCATGTATGTGCTATCGACGCTACAACGCGCAGCTGAAGGATGTATAAATGGCGAGTTCGCTGCGCTCGTAACAGGCCCTGTACATAAAGGGGTTATTAACCGAGCGGGCGTCTCATTTAGTGGTCATACCGAGTTTTTTGCACAACAATCAGAAACCGCACAGGTTGTGATGATGCTTGCTACCGAGGGATTACGAGTTGCACTAGTGACTACTCACATTCCTCTTGGCTGTGTATCTAAAGCCATTACTGAAGCAAGATTAAAGCAAGTAATTCGAATCTTACATGCTGATCTGGTGAGTAAATTCGGTATTCCATCGCCGAAAATTTACGTGTGCGGTTTAAATCCTCATGCTGGTGAGGACGGGTGTTTAGGACGCGAAGAAATTGAAGTAATTTCTCCAACTCTTGAACAACTGCGCCAGCAAGAGAATATGGATCTTATCGGCCCATTACCGGCTGATACTATTTTCCAACAAAAATATTTAACTGATGCCGATACGGTATTAGCAATGTATCACGATCAAGGGCTACCGGTGCTGAAATACAAAGGCTTCGGTAAATCCGTTAACATTACGTTAGGACTGCCCTTTATCCGAACTTCAGTAGATCATGGTACCGCACTGGAACTCGCAGGTACCGGACAGGCAGATACAGGTAGCCTTTGGACAGCGCTATCTCACGCCCTCGAATTGGTAGATAAACAAGCATGAGCAGCGATCAAGTCCATCTAGGTCACCGCGCCCGTAAGCGCTTTGGCCAGAACTTTTTGAACGATCCGTACATCATTGATGGCATTGTGTCAGCAATTAACCCGAAACCAGGTCAGAACTTAGTTGAGATCGGCCCTGGTCTAGGTGCAATCACAGAGCAAGTCGGTAAACTAGTTGATAAATTTACTGTTATCGAACTTGACCGTGATCTTGCAGAGCGCCTTGAGAATCACCCAGATCTAGCTTCAAAGCTAACGATCCACCAAGGTGATGCGATGCGCTTTGACTTTACGCAACTTATTAAAGAAAACAATAAGCTACGTATTTTTGGTAACTTGCCATACAACATCTCAACCCCTTTAATGTTCCACATTTTTGAATTCCACAAAGATGTGCAAGACATGCACTTCATGCTACAGAAAGAAGTGGTTAATCGTCTTGCGGCAGGCCCAGGTAGCAAAGCATATGGTCGTCTAACGGTCATGGCACAATACTACTGTCGTGTAATGCCAGTACTGGAAGTACCGCCTGAGTCTTTCGTACCAGCACCAAAAGTAGATTCAGCAGTGGTACGTTTAACTCCTTACGAAACACTGCCATACCCATGTACTAACCTAAAATGGTTAGATCGCGTATGTCGTGAAGGCTTTAACCAGCGCCGTAAAACTATCCGTAACTGTTACAAAGCACTATTTACTGCTGAACAGTTAGAAGCGCTAGGTATTAACCCATCTCACCGCCCTGAAAACATCACTGTTGAACAGTTTGTTGCGATGGCTAACTGGTTAGATGCAAATTACCAAAAAGATGAGAACGCCTAAATTTATTTGAAGTGCGTTACACGAAAACCCCGAGAGCCTCACGGTTATCGGGGTTTTTCTTTCTTTGTGTTTGAATAAAGCTAGAATGAAAGAAGATCATAAGCAAAAGGATGTTGTCTGTGAGTATTACTTCTCCCCCAACAATCAAATGTTATGTTGTTACCCATTATCTCGCCGATCAATCAGAGCCTGATGAAAACCGTTACGTTTTTTCCTATACCATCACCATTCATAATCTTGGTCGAGGTCAAGCCCAACTACTTAAACGTCACTGGTTGATCACCGATGCCAATGGCAAAAAGTTAGTCATCGATGGTGAAGGCGTCGTCGGCAAACAACCTGTGATTGAAGCTAGTGATGACTATACCTACACCAGTGGTACAATTATCGATACCCCGATCGGTGTGATGCAAGGCCATTACATTATGGAAGACGGGAACGGTAACAGCTTTAAAGTGGACATCGCTCCATTTCGTTTGGCGATGCCCAATATAATCCACTAGCTGTATCACTCACTTTCCTCAATACGAGAGCACTATGGCAACCTACCTTGTTGGTGATATTCAGGGCTGCTTACCTGATCTAAAAAAGCTCCTTTCTCAAGCAAACTTCAATCCAGAATACGATCAACTATGGCTTGCTGGCGATCTGGTAGCTCGTGGTCCAGAGTCATTGGAAACCCTACGCTTTGTAAAATCATTAGGTGATAGCGCCCAAGTAATTTTAGGTAATCACGATTTACATTTACTTGCAGCGGCAAACGGATTAGCACGTTTGAAGCCTAGTGATAAAACCCAAGCGATTTTAGAAGCGCCTGACTGCAATGAATTATTAGATTGGTTGCGCCACCAGCCACTATTAGCAGAGCATCCTGACTTTCCTCTTGTGATGGTACATGCAGGCATTAGCCCACAATGGTCACTGGCAACAGCACGTCAACAAGCCCGCCATGTCGAGGCCCTGCTACAATCCGATCGCTATGTATGGCTGTTAGAAAACATGTATGGCGATGGGCCTGATTTTTGGCAAAAAGATCTGAGTGAATTAGAGCAACTTCGCTATACCATCAATAGCTTTACCCGTATGCGCTTTTGCGAGCCAGATGGGCGTTTAGATATGCATTGTAAAGTAGAGCCGGGAAATCCAGACGTCGGCAGTTTAATCCCATGGTTTGAAGTAAAACGTGCAGAGCCGATTGAGAAAACCATTATCTTCGGTCATTGGGCGGCACTAATGGGACATACCGATGAGCACTGTATCGGGCTTGATACCGGCTGTGTATGGGGTAATAGTTTAACCATGCTGCGCTGGGAAGATGGCAAACGCTTTGTTACTGAGTGTCCAATCTATTAACTTGCGTAGTATTAGAAAATAGAATAATGCCCACCATTTTGTGGGCATTATTTACATTTAATTAATCACGTTCAAGCACAGTAAAGTCCATCGCATACGCATTTTTTTCATCAGCAGCGTAATGCTCTGTACTCACTTGATGCCAGCCATTACCCCACTCAGGAAAACGTGTATCACCATCAAGATCAGCATCAATAAACGTCAAATACAGACAATCAGCTTGCGCTAAACAAGCTTGGTAAATACTGCCACCACCGATGATCATCAGCTCTTCAACATCGCCAGCCGCTTGCTTTGCGGTATTAATATCACCGACCACCGTGATCCCTTCAGCATGAAAGTCAGGATTTCGGCTGATCACAATATTGTGTCGCCCCGGTAATGGACGACCGATTGATTCAAACGTCTTACGTCCCATCACCACAGGCTTCCCTAAAGTACATTGCTTAAACCAAGCAAAATCAGCAGGCAAATGCCATGGCATCGCATTTTCTTTTCCAATTACTCGATCATGTGCCATTGCAGCGATCATACTGATCTTCATCTTTAGGGATCTCCTTTTAAATTCGTGAAGCTAGGTTATACCACAGGACGACGGCGATAGAACAATAATCCCGGCATGGCTAAGCCAATCGCTAAGGCGGCAACGATAAAGATCGCTTTTAACACGTTCTCAATCATCAACCCCCATAGCTCCATCGAAAAACCACGGTGATTGATCTCTACTATTGCAATCATTGCCTTATAAGCAAACACACCGGGTACCATAGGGATCATCGCCGCGACCGTAAACACTTTAGGGTGCGCTAAAAAGCGGTGTGACCAGTGTACACCGATCATTCCCACCACAGTGGCAGCAGCAAGTGTAGCCCACTCAATCGGCATTCCCCAATGCATCAAAAGAAAACGAGTTCCGTGTCCTAATGCGCCACCGATGGCACAGTACTTCAGTGCTTTTGGTGGTACGTTAAACACTAATGCAAAACCAACCGCAGGGATCATCGCAAAAAACATATCATTGCCAAGTGCGATCAGAAGCTCCAACAACGCATTCATAACAACCATCCCCACACATTCAGCACGTTCATTGCTGCAACAATGCCAATGCAAGTGGCTAACGTCAGTAAACTCGCCATTGTCCATCGTGCTAATCCCATCGATGGATAGCCTTTCACCATATCAGCAACAGCATTAATTAAAGGAAAACCCGGTACGAGCATTAACACAGAAGAAGCCATGGCGATAAAAGGCTTATCGCCTATTTGATACACCTGAGCAAAGCCAGAAATAAGTGTGGTGACAAATGCAGTGAAAGCAAAATTGATCAAAGGGTTGAAATGACAATGGGCAATCTCTTGGCGGACAAACATACCAATAGAAGAGGCAATAAAGGTAACAAAGAAAACAGGCCAATCGCCACCAGCTAAGCGGCTGAATGACGCACAAGAAAGACCGATCATAATGATCACTAACAAGCGAGGATAACGCTGGGGTTGAATTTGCTCGAGTTTGTTATGAACATCTCTAAGATCCATTAAGCCACGTTCAGTCAAAATACAGATCCGTTGGATCTCAGTGACAATCTGCATGTTGATCCCACCGTCTTGGCATTGGCGAGTGGTAGTAATACAGCTTCCCATATGGCGAGTACTGATCACCATAGAACTGGCAGACAGTGATACTTCAACACTTTCTACCCCTAACGCCAGCCCTAAGCGTCGTGTTACATCCATTACTAAGGCACTTTCTGCACCGTGCTGTAATAAACGTTGACCAGCTGAAATAGCCAATCGTGTGATTTCCCTTTGCTCTGGTTCCGAAAGTGGGGCTATTTCACGCTCCGTGTAACTTGCCATGTCTCATCCATAATGATTGGTTACTTTTCATACCACTAAGCATATCGAATTCGATCACACTTTATTTTGATAAGGCACAAAAAAAGCCGTACCTCTCAGTACGGCTTGTTCGACACAATCAAATCAGATTATGGCTTGTAGATGATTTCAACATCGTAATCATCTTCATTCCAATCATCCCAATCTTCATCGTCGTCGTCATCGAATTTCGCTTTCTTAAGCTGCTCAGCGTGGTAATCATCCCACTTGAAGTCAACTTTATCTTCTTTCGCTTCTTCTTCAACGTATGCTTCACGAGGCAATGCTTCAATTGCTTCCATTAGATCATAAGTAAGCTCTTTCGTACCTGTACGATTTAGCGCAGAAATACTGTAGTACTTATCTTCCCAAGCAAGGGCTTCAAGTACTTCAGTCATCTTCTCTTGTGCTTCTTCTTCATCAAGCAGATCAGCCTTGTTGAAGACGATCCAACGCGGCTTGTTACCAAGCTTATCGCTGTATTGCTCAAGTTCGTTGATGATTGTAAATGCATTCTCAACGGGATCAGAACCATCAACAGGCAGTAGATCGATCATGTGAAGCAATACACGACAACGCTCTAAGTGCTTAAGGAAACGAATACCTAAGCCAGCACCATCAGCCGCACCTTCGATTAGACCAGGAATATCAGCAACCACAAAATTACGGTCTGAATCCACACGTACCACACCTAAGCTTGGTACTAGGGTTGTAAATGGGTAATCTGCTACTTTTGGCTTAGCCGCTGAGACAGCACGAATGAAGGTAGATTTACCCGCATTAGGTAAACCAAGCATACCTACGTCAGCCAATAGTAATAGCTCAAGACGAAGATGACGAACTTCACCCGCACTACCCATGGTCTTTTGACGAGGAGCACGGTTTACAGATGATTTAAAGCGAGTGTTACCAAGGCCGTGGAAACCACCTTTAGCTACCATCACTTTCATGCCGTGTTCAGTCAGATCGGCAATCACTTCACCTGTATCTTCATCAACAGCACGTGTACCTACAGGCACAGTTAGCACCTTATCAGCACCACGTTTACCGGTACAGTTACCACCACGGCCGTTCTCACCACGCTCAGCAGCATGGAAACGCTCGAAACGGTAATCAATCAGGGTGTTAAAGTTTTCATCAGCGAGTAGGTAAACGTCACCGCCGTCACCACCATCACCACCGTCAGGTCCACCTTTCGGGATGTACTTTTCAGTACGAAAACTTACTACGCCGTTACCACCGTCACCGGCATCAACTTTGATAACTGCTTCATCTATAAACTTCATTCTTTTCTCCGCACTCTGGCGTTCAACATACGATCATGATCACCAACGCATCATGATGTAGTAATACTTGTCATCGACCTGATTATTTGTGCTGGCGAATAAATTTATGGCCTATAGCACAGCATATCGCACCGCTTACCACGACCATTGCTCCGAGGTAACCCCAGATATTCAGCGTTACCGCTGCAACATATTGTGGCCAAGCAAGGCTGGCGAGATCGACAAATAATATTGTAAACAAAGGAGTCAGCGTGATCACTGCACTCACTTGCGAGGCTTGCCAACGTGACATTGCTTCAGCAAAGGCACCATAGCCAACAAGCGTATTAATACAACAGAACATCAACATCGCAAGTTGACGATCATCCATTGCAAAGATCTGTTCAGGTTGTGCCATTGGCGTTAAGATCAAGGCACAGATCACATAGATCATCAGCAAAATTTGTGCTGATGTAAACTGCCTTAACAACCACTTCTGTGCAAGGCCATATACCACCCACACAACGGCAGCCGCCACTGCTAAACTTACACCTAGAGTATAACCAGAAAAACTGGTAAACAACTCAATTAAGCGTTCGTTAAAAAACAATAAAAGGCCGCCAAGTAAACAACTCACACCAATGATCTGATGTTTGGCGAGCTTTTCTTTAAACACCCATGCACTGGTCACCAACAGCCCCACTGGCGCTAATTGGATAATAACTTGTACAACAGGTGGATTAAGGTACTGCAACGAGCTATTAAACAGAACGAAATTACCAGCAAGCCCCAAGCTTGCAACCAGTAATATCACGCCACCGACTCGTCCAATATTTGACACGCTTGGTAACTGTTTTTTCCAGCCTAACAGTAAGCCTAAACCCACAGAGGCGGTAATAAATCGATACCAAACGATGGTAAAAGGGTCCATCACTTCAACAGCTTGCTTCATCGCAATTGGTAACGCGCCCCAAAAGACTGCCGTTGTTAATGCGAGGAAAAAGCCGATCATAGGGCCACGATCGCGCATAAACCCTCCAGATATAAAAAGCCCCGCCAATAGGCAGGGCTTTAATCTTCGTGTCAAAGTTGAATATTATTCAGCTTCGATAGATACGAATTTACGGTTCTTAGGACCTTTAACTTCGAACTTCACTTTACCGTCAGATAGAGCGAATAGAGTGTGGTCTTTACCTAGGCCAACATTGTTACCAGCGTGGAACTTAGTACCACGTTGACGAACGATGATGTTACCTGCTAGTACAGATTCGCCACCAAAACGCTTAACACCTAGGCGTTTGCTTTCTGAATCACGACCGTTGTTAGTAGAACCGCCAGCTTTTTTGTGTGCCATCTTTAAATTCTCCTGTTATTAAGCGCTGATGCCAGTAATTTTGACTTCAGTGAACCACTGACGGTGGCCCATTTGCTTACGAGAGTGCTTACGACGACGGAACTTAACGATTTTAACTTTATCGCCACGACCGTGAGTAACAACTTCAGCTGTTACTTTACCGCCAGCTACAAAAGGTGCGCCTACAGTTACTTCTTCGCCGTTAGCTACTAGAAGTACTGAGTCGAATTCAATGCTAGCGCCAGTTTCAGCGTCTAGTTTTTCTAAGCGTAGGGTTTGGCCTTCGCTTACACGGTGTTGTTTACCACCACTTTGGAAAACAGCGTACATGTCTTACTCCGCTTGTCCGCATAGGCCATATGCCACGTATATTGGGCTATGGGTATGCGCTTAATCTTGTCATCAATAGGGCGCAGATTCTACGTAAAAATAGGGCTTATGGCAAGCCATTATGGAAAGAAAATTGATGAAAAGCTGCTCAACAAAAAAAGTCTTTGAAATAGCGCACGTTGGGGTTATGAAGATAGGACTGTTTTAGTGTAAGATTCGATAAATCATTCGAATCACTTTTCCGCCCTACGTGGCTAACAATCTTGCTGGATGTACAATGGATTTTAAAGCTATCCAAGCGCTCACCGCCAACGATATGGCCCAGGTCGACGCGAAGATACAAGCGCAACTTAACTCAGACGTTGCCCTTATCAATCAACTAGGTTTCTACATTGTCAGTAGTGGTGGCAAACGCCTACGCCCCATGCTAGCTGTACTTGCAGCGCGTGCATTAGGCTATGACGGTGAAAAACATACAACGGCAGCCGCTTTTGTTGAATTTATTCACACCGCAACATTATTGCACGATGATGTAGTTGATGAATCAGACATGCGTCGCGGCAAAGAAACCGCCAATGCCGCATTTGGTAATGCAGCAAGCGTCTTAGTTGGTGATTACATTTACACCCGCTCATTCCAAATGATGACTAGCCTACGATCTTTAAAGATCCTCGACATCATGAGTGAAGCTACCAACGTGATCGCTGAAGGTGAAGTATTACAGTTGATGAACTGTAATGATCCTGACACGACAGAAGATAGCTACATGCAAGTTATCTACTCAAAAACAGCACGCTTGTTTGAGGCATCAACACAAATCGCAGCAATTATTGCTGATGCCCCAGCTGAAATTGAACTTGCCTTCCAAGAGTACGGCCGTTACTTAGGTACAGCATTCCAGCTTATCGATGATGTCCTTGACTATATTGCTGATGGCAAAGAAATGGGCAAGAACGTAGGTGATGATTTAGCAGAAGGTAAACCGACGTTACCATTACTCCATGCAATGCACCACGGTAATGAAGAACAAGCAGCAATGATCCGAGAAGCGATTGAGAAAGCCAATGGCATGGAGAAACTGGATGTTATTCTAGCTTGCATGCATGAACATGGCTCACTGGAATACACTCAAAAGCGCGCTGAAGAAGAAGCAGAAAAAGCCATTGCAGCCTTAGCGCCTATTGCTGATTCTGACTACAAAGAAGCCTTAGTTTCACTGGCTCACATGGCAGTACAACGCAATAAATAAGCCAGCACCTTAACTCAATAAAACCTGTCATCTTTGGCAGGTTTTTTTATGCCTAAAATAGAACGAACATGATGATCTATACTTTAAATCAACCTATTTCTTTTGCTAAATCGGTAGGAGTAAATAATGGAGATAACCCAACTTAAGGTGGGTATGTGGGTAGAATCATTGCATGGGGTTGGCAAAGTGATCGGTATTGATCCACAAAACAATGCCGTGATCATTGAACACAAAGATGATCATCAACTTCGCTCAGTTGAATGCAATGAGATCGTTGACCAACCACAACTACATTCAGGCTGTGATCGTTACTATTGACAGTATTGATACCGCAATATGTTCAGATAATAAAAAAAGCGACTCATAAAGCCGCTTTTTCTCTTCTTTTAATCGCAATTATTTCGCTGCGAACTCTTCACCTAACGTGATATCGCCTTTTAGCGTCTCTAGCATGCTTTCCATTGCAGATTGCTCAAAGTCACTTAATGAACCGTAGTCCATGACTTCTTCAATACCTTCTTTACCTAAAAGTACTGGTTGTGCGAAGAAACGTGCATGTTTACCATCACCTTCAACATAAGCACATTCAACAATACCTTGCTCACCTTGCAGTGCACGAACAAGAGCAAGACCAAAGCGACATGCCGCCTGACCCATAGATAGTGTTGCTGAGCCACCACCCGCTTTGGCTTCAACCACTTCAGTACCCGCATTTTGGATACGTGGTGTCAGTGCTTTGATTTCTTCTTCAGTAAACTCAACACCTTCAACTTGTGATAGTAGAGGCAAGATAGTCACACCTGAGTGGCCACCAATAACCGGAACACGAATATCACAAGGTGCTTTATCTTTTAGCTCAGCTACAAAAGTTTCTGAACGGATCACATCAAGCGTTGTGATACCAAATAGTTTACGTTTGTTATAAACGCCAGCTTTCTTTAATACATCTGCCGCGATTGGTACTGTTGTATTAACAGGGTTAGTGATAATACCTACGCAAGCTTCTGGACACACTACCGCAATTTTTTCTGCTAGTGACTTAACAATACCTGCGTTCACATTAAATAGATCCGCACGATCCATACCAGGTTTACGTGCAACACCTGCAGAAATTAGGACAACGTCAGCCCCTTCTAATGCAGGCGTTGGATCTTCGCCCGCATAGCCTTTAATAGTAACAGGGGTTGGGATATGGCTAAGATCAGCAGCAACACCCGGTGTAACAGGTGCAATATCATATAGAGCAAGATCTGAGCCAGCAGGCAGACGGTTTTTAAGTAGCAGAGCAAGTGCTTGACCGATACCACCAGCAGCGCCAATTACAGCAACTTTCATGTTCGTTCTCCTTTACGATAGAAGTATCTTTTTTTATTAGTACATCTTATTTGAACACCACTATAAATGGTCAAATAAGAAGATTAATGGGACGTTATAGCAAGCTGATAACAAATACAATCGCCAGCCTCACGCTTTGCGAAGTTGAGCAGAAACCCACTTTATTGACCTATAATCTCACAAGAAGAAAACACTTTTATTCAAAAAAATGAGAATTTAATCAAAAAGCAGTTTATGTTATTCAATAAAAACAATAACAAAGATTGTTTTGCAGTTTATGCAGATCGCTAACCTCTGATAATGCAAAAATCAGATTTCATGCAGTTTGTTTGCTAGTTAGTGATAGGTTATGCAAAAATACCTTACCTCGTCCCTGTAGATAATATTTATTTATGCGAAATTCAGATAAACAAGAACGTTTAGTAAAAGCGTTTAAAGCAATTCTAAAAGAAGAAAAATTTAGCTCTCAAGGTGAGATCGTTGACACCTTGAAGGCTCAGGGTTTCGATAATATCAACCAATCTAAAGTGTCACGTATGCTAACCAAGTTTGGTGCGGTACGTACACGTAATGCAAAAATGGAAATGGTGTATTGTCTACCTGTAGAGCTAGGCGTACCAACCACCACAAGTCCATTAAAAGATCTTGTGATGGATGTGGGCTATAACAGCGCATTAGTGGTAATTCACACAGGTCCTGGAGCCGCTCAAGTGATCGCGCGCCTATTAGATTCATTAGGCAAAGCAGAAGGTATTCTTGGTGTAGTCGCTGGTGACGATACTATCTTTATCACTCCAACGAACACAGTAACCACTCTTGAGTTGTACGATTCAGTGTGTGAGCTGTTCGAATACAGTAAGTAATTTGTTTGGGTCTATTTATTTTCACAATTAACAGAAAACTCAAATAGACCCGGCACCTCACCTAACATATTCTTTGATCCCTTTCCTGCTAACTCCCCAACATTTCGTTTTTTACATCTTATACTTCTGCTAAGTGAGCGATTGCTCACAGACAAAAACAGCACCCCTTATTCTCATTTGCTATGATAAACATTCAATTTATTCATTAATACGCTCTGATTTTATATTTACTCATTTCATGATAAGAAAGGATTCATTCATGACATTAAAAAAAAGAGTAATGCTTGGGCTATTTACGCTAGGTTGGTACTGCTTTATGACTACCGCCCATGCTCAAAGCTTTATTACTATAGGAACTGGCCCGATTAATGGCGTTTACTATCCAACAGGTGGTGCCATCTGTAAGCTCGTCAATCAAGAACGTCAGCTGCATAACTTACGCTGTTTAGTTGAATCGACAACCGGCTCGATATACAACATTAACAAACTTAAAGATCAGCAACTCGATTTTGGTATTGTGCAATCAGACTGGCAATTTCACGGCTATAACGGCACCAATCAATTTAGCTCTCAAGGTCCATACCACAAGATGCGGGCGATCCTGTCACTGCATGATGAGCCATTCAATATCATTGCCCGTAAAGACTCTAATATTAATAACCTAGATGATCTAAAAGGAAAAAGGATCAATATTGGTGAAACAGGATCCGGCGATAGGGCTACCATGAAAATCGTCATGGATAGTCTCGGATGGGATCATAATGATTTTCAACATGTCTCCATTCCACCTGCAGAACGTTCAGAAGCATTATGTAATAACAAAATAGATGCTTATATCTTTTTGGTTGGTCATCCTAATGGCGCAATAAAAGAGGCGGCTGTTTACTGCAATGCGAAAATGATCTCAGCAAAAGGAAAAAATATCGATAAGATCATTTCAACGCACCCTTTCTATGCCAAATCCATAACCCCTAATGGACTCTATAAAGGGATCGAAGAAGATATTGAAAGTTTTGGTGTTTCAGCCACCTTAATCTCAAGTACAGATGTCCCAGACGAGACCGTTTACGCCCTTACAAAATCTATTTTTGAAAACTTTGATATGTTTAAGCGTCTACACCCTGCTTTTGCCAACTTAAATAAAACCGACATGCTGAAAAACGGTTTATCTATCCCCTTTCACCCTGGCGCGGTGCGCTATTATCAGGAAGCTGGCTATCTGCCAGAAAATGAAAAGTATTAAAAAAGCCCGCACAATTGCGGGCTTTATTTATGCTTAAGCTATTAGCGTTGATCGTATCCCCATCGAGGAACGAGACCTTGCTCCACACCAAGGTGATCGAGAATTCGAGCCACCATAAAATCAATCAAATCATCAATTGACTGAGGTTGGTGATAAAAGCCGGGAGCAGCAGGCATCACCGTCACACCAAGCTTTGATAATTTCAGCATATTTTCTAAATGGATCGTAGAAAATGGCGTTTCACGTACCACCAGCACTAACTGACCACGCTCTTTGATCACCACATCAGCTGCACGCTCAATCAAATTATCAGACATCCCATAAGCAATAGATGCCAGTGATCCCGCTGAACACGGACAAACAACCATTTGTTTTGGGGCTGCCGAACCTGATGCGACCGGTGAGAACCAATCATCTTTACCGCAAACAATCAATTTTTCAGCATCACAATGAAGATGCTCAACTAATTGCTCTCGCGCTTTATCAGGCGATGCCGATAGCTTCAAGCCATGCTCAGTTGCTAGAACCACGCGTGCTGCTGATGAAATCAACAAGTATACCTGATAATCAGCCGCTAATAAGCACTCCAATAGTCGCAAACCGTAAGGAGCACCCGATGCGCCAGTCCATGCGAGCGTTATACGCTTATCCGTCATTCCCATTTCCTACTTACTTTGCTAATGCGGTTAATAGCTTGTCGTGAATACCACCAAAGCCACCGTTACTCATCACTAAAATGGTATCGCCTGGCTTTGCTTGCTCCACAATACGCTTAACCAGTTCATCAAGATCACCATTGCAATAGGCAGGTTGAGAACATTGCTGTGCGATCTCTTCTACCGACCACGGAATATTGGGTGGTTGGAAGAAGAACACTTCATCAGCCGCATGTAACGATGGTGCAAGATCGTCTTTGTGAACACCCAGTTTCATGGTGTTTGAACGTGGCTCTAACACCGCAAGAATACGTGAATTACCGACTTTAGCGCGTAAGCCACCAAGAGTAAGTTCAATTGCCGTTGGGTGATGAGCAAAGTCGTCATAAACCGCAACGCCATTTTCTTCACCTTTTAGCTCTAAGCGACGCTTGGTATTAATAAATTTCGCTAATGCTTCACAAGCTAGATCTGGTGTTACACCGACATGACGCGCTGCGGCAATCGCCATCAATGCATTATTAACATTATGATCGCCAACTAAAGACCAGCGTACCGTGCCAACATTATCGCCATCAAGATGCACATCAAACACACTGCCATCTTCACGGTGTTTTTCTGCACGCCAGTGACCATCACCACCGATATATTCAAGCTCACTCCAACAACCCATCTCTAGGGTTTCATCGATATTCTTTACCCCTTTCGGTGCTAAGATACGACCATTACCTGGAACAGTACGAATCAGATGGTGGAATTGACGTTGGATTGCTTTTAGATCATCAAAAATATCAGCATGATCAAATTCCAAATTATTCATGATCAAAGTACGAGGGTGGTAATGGACAAACTTCGAACGTTTATCAAAAAAAGCACTGTCATATTCATCCGCTTCAACCACGAAGAACATGCTTTCACCTAGGCGTGCTGAAATACCAAAGTTACCTAAAACACCACCGACTAAAAAGCCCGGCTGATAACCACAATCTTCTAAAATCCAAGCCAACATACTAGCTGTGGTAGTTTTACCGTGTGTACCTGATACCGCCATTACCCAGCGATCATGTAATAAATATTCTTGTAGCCACTGTGGGCCTGAGGTATAGCGTAAATTGTTATTTAATACGTATTCAACGCAAGGGTTACCACGACTCATGGCATTACCGATCACCACTAGATCAGGTGCAGGATCTAACTGAGCAGGATCGTACCCTTGAATAATTTCAATGCCTTGAGCTTCTAACATGGTGCTCATTGGCGGATAAACATTAGCGTCAGAACCAGTGACTTTATGACCTAGCTGTCTTGCAAGCATTGCAGCACCGCCCATGAATGTACCGCAAATACCGAGAATATGAATGTGCATTACTGCTGGCTCCGTGATTAATTCGGCTCTTTTCACGCTTTCGCGTTACTTCGTTACCATAAAAAAGATCTTTATATACAATTCTTTATATAACAAAAAATACAGTTAAGCACTCGCCTTCATCCCTAATAAAGAGGCCTAGCGCTATATTGTACTCTCTTCACCCGATGATATGACAACAAGATGCAAGGATTGTTTATGGCAAATATTAGAACGCTTGGTGAATTCATTGTCGAGAAACAGAGTGATTTCCCGCATGCCAGTGGTGAACTTTCATCACTGCTAGGTTCAATCAAACTCGCTGCTAAAATTGTTAATCGAGAAATTAATAAAGCAGGCTTAGTCGACATTACTGGAGCAGCAGGCGATCAAAATGTTCAGGGCGAAGAACAACAAAAACTCGATATTTATGCCAATGAGAAATTTAAAGCCGCTTTAGAAGCACGGGATCAAGTGTGTGGTATTGCCAGTGAGGAAGAAGATAACGCTGTTGGCTTCAATAAACCGCTAAACCTCAACGCCAAATACGTTGTGCTGATGGACCCTCTTGATGGTTCATCCAACATTGATGTCAATGTCTCGGTAGGCACCATATTTTCTATTTATCGCAGAATATCGCCGGTTGGATCGCCACCAACAGAAGAAGACTTTCTCCAACCAGGTAGCCAACAAGTTGCCGCAGGCTATGTCATTTATGGCTCTTCAACCATGCTCGTTTACACCACAGGCAACGGCGTTCATGGCTTTACATATGATCCATCCCTTGGCAGCTTTTGTCTCTCCCATGAAAATATGACCATACCCCAAGACGGCGTGATTTATTCCATCAATGAAGGTAATTACATTCGTTTTCCAATGGGCGTGAAGAAATACATCAAGTTTTGCCAAGAAGCCGTACCAGAAGAAAAACGTCCTTATACTTCCCGTTATATTGGTTCCCTTGTTGCTGATTTCCATCGTAACTTACTAAAAGGTGGCATTTACCTCTACCCAAGTACTGCCAGTTACCCTAACGGAAAACTGCGCCTGCTTTATGAATGTAACCCAATGGCATTTCTAATCGAACAAGCCGGTGGTAAAGCCTCGGATGGCTTTCAGCGGATCTTAGATATTCCACCCACTGAATTACACCAACGGGTACCTTTCTTTGTTGGCTCTACCAATATGGTCGAAAAAGTTGAAGACTTCCTTCGTGAATATCCTGATGAGTAAGTACAAGCGATACGTGTCGCGCATTTGATTGTGCGACACCGCAACGATGATGATTTGCTTTTGTTTTTGTTTACATTCATTATAATTTTAACAAACAACAACATCTCATTAACCTTAGAAGGAATTAGTCATGAGCCTTAATCAGGTCCCTGCTGGCAAGGATATCCCAGAAGATATTTACGTTGTTATTGAAATCCCTGCAAACGCAGATCCGATTAAATACGAAGTAGACAAAGACACTGGTGCAATTTTTGTAGACCGTTTTATGTCTAGCCCAATGTTCTACCCATGTAACTACGGTTACGTAAACGACACCCTATCACTTGATGGTGATCCGGTTGACGTACTTGTCCCAACGCCATACCCGCTAGTACCTGGTGCGGTGATCCGCTGTCGTCCTGTGGGCGTATTGAAAATGACGGATGAGTCTGGTGAAGATGCGAAAATCGTAGCTGTACCACACACAAAGCTAAGCAAAGAATATGATCACATTAACGATGTAAACGATCTACCAGAGCTACTAAAAGCGCAAATCACTCACTTCTTCGAGCGTTACAAAGAGCTTGAGCCAAACAAATGGGTAAAAGTAGAAGGTTGGGATAACGCAGAAGCTGCTAAAGCTGAAATCTTGACATCTTTCGAGCGTGCTCAAAAGAAATAACAATGATGTAAATCTATCAATAGCGGTGGAAGTATGATGAAAAAGACACGTGGCTTAGTTACCCTCTTATTTGCTCTCTTTCCCGCTATTTCATTGGCCAAAAACGTCACACCTGATGAGTTTTGGCAGATCGAAAAAGCCCAACAACCTCTGATTATTGATGTTCGTACCCCTGAAGAGTTCAGTGAGGGACATCTCACTAATGCCATCAATATTCCTTTCGATCAAATCGCTAAAATCGAAAACTACCTTACCGATAAGTCCAAACCTATTTTATTGTATTGTCGCTCTGGCCGACGTGCAGAGCTGGCTGAAAACACACTCTATACACTTGGCTATAAAGAAACCTTTAACGGTATGAGCTACCAGTTATTGCTTAAAGCCAAACCCCAAAGTTAAAAATGCTATGTCACTAAATCAAAATAACCAGATATAAAAAAACCCAATGCTCTGCATTGGGTTTTTATTTATCTCACGCTTACGATTAGTTAAATTCAAATTGGTACAGTAAGTCGACCGCCTGATCTAATCCAGACACAGCCTCTACGTACAAATTCTTCATTAAACGATAACGCAGTGTAAATTCATCCACTTGGTTAAAGATACCTACGCCATACTTCACCTGTAGACCTGGAGCAATATAGCCACTAATCTGTACTTGTGAGTCATCACCAGCACCAGCCGTTGACAAGCTAAGATCTTTAATGCCTACCGCTTCACCAACATCACCGACTAGCTGACCACTTTGCGCTAGACCCATACCAATTAAGGCTGTTGTCATTGCGCTATTCGAACCACCGTCACCTTCACTGTCGATGTTACGTCCCGTTAGGATGTAAGACAGTGCGTTTTGTTGTGGCATTGCAGGATCAGAGAAAATCGTCACTTCTGGCTTATCAGCTGAACCCGTCACCTTCACACCAGCAATCACGTCATCTTCGATATTATCCGGATCACGGATCGCTTCAATCGATAAGAACGGTTGATCTGCAGGGCCATTAAACAAGATCTGACCTTTACGGATCTGTAACTCTTGACCTAATGCACGATAGAACGAGCCTTTGGCAATGTTCACTTCACCGTAAATCATTGGACCTTTACCGTCTTGGCGAACATTAAGATCACCTAATAGACCGGCCTTCAGACCAAAGGCTGACAATTTCACATCATCACCCACATGCACCATGATATTGGTTGTAATATCAAACGGTGTTGATTTTGGTGGTACTACTGGCTCTAAGTTATCTTTTAAGATCACCTGATCTTTAGATACCGCTATCGCAGATTTTGGTAATTGGTTAACCGTAATACGGCCCCATGGAATACCGACTTTACCAGTGATATCAGCTGACTTTGGCGTCGCTTTGATCGTGAGATCTGGCGACACTTTCAAAGACACCATTGGTGGAACGCTAACCTGTAGCTCTTTACCATTAATGTTTAGCTCAGTTTTCCAATTTGCCATATCTTGCCAGTCACCCATACCACGTAGCAGTAACTGACCATCTGGGGTATAGATATCACCCATCAATGTGGCGTTATAACCCGTAAAGGCTAACTTCACATCTGCATTTTTAATATCAAGTGGGACTTTGCGTCCTGTTGCTTGCAGCTTAGTCACTTGAATAGAACCGTTCACCGCAGGGTGCATGATCGGTCCTGTAACTTGCAAGTTGGTATCTACTTGACCATTAAACTGATGGTAATCTTTGATCACAGGCTCTAAGAATGCCAACATGAAACGATCCAATTTCACATTCGCATTAATACGCTTATCACCTTGTAAGTTAGTGATCTTCGCATTACCAGATAAATCACCATTATCTTTCACAGCCACTAACCAGTTAGCATTCAGTACATCGTTTTGCATCTCTGCATTCACGGTCACTTTATCCCAACCTAGGGTTAATGGTTTATCATCCGCTGCTACTTGCTGAGTAAATCGGCCGCTTGGCATCAAAATATCAGCTTTCACGTAAGGTGCTGCTTTTGGTGACCACTTCGCTACAACATTCGCACCAAGCTCGCCTTTCACGTTCATCTCATCAGGAATGAACTGCTTCAATAAATCAAAGTTAAACTGCTTGATTGCTAACTGCGCTTCACCCGATGCACCTGCCGTCAGATCCTGAGTTAAACATATCCCTGCTTTTCCTTGCTGCCAACAGTGCGCACCCACAGTTGCCATCGCGGTTTTAAGATCATAACGAATTGGTGTTGGGTGATTCAGTACCCAGTCTCCAACAGGTGTAGTAAAGTCGCCTTTTTGCAACATACCTTGCCAACCTGTCTTACGATCTAACTTACCGGTCAGTAATAGCTCTGTACCAACAGGCTCACCTTTAACATTGACTGATAAACGATGATTTTGCTCGGTACCTGTAAACACCACATTCATGTCATCCAGTGTCACCGTATCAAACTTACCTTTCTTCGCAGTGAGGCTTACATCTGCTTTTAACGAAGGCAGTGGTGTCACATTACCTTTCAGATCAAAAGAGGCAAGGCTTGCTACTTTCTGCCAACCTAAGTTATCACCTGCAAGATCAAGCTTCACATCAGGCTCAGCCATTTTACCCGACAGCTTTACATCACCATTAATACGTCCATGTAAACCTGTGAGTGATTTCGATAGATCAGGCGCATGAATATTAGCAATGAGATCCCATGTTTTATCTAACTTACCTTTTGCTACTAACCCATTAGGACCATGTTTTAACGTTAAGCCTTGGGTTATAAGTTTTAGATCTGTACCTTTACCTGTAGGATCGGAAGCATCTAATTGACCATGAAGATCCAATGGTTGCTTCATGATTGAGCCATTTACCATCAGCTCAGGTAACTTAACAAACCAACCACCTTTCGCCGTTAAGCCTCCAGACGTTGTTAGCTTACCACTTAAATTACCTTCAGCTTCTGGCCATTGTTTACCCGGTTGAATATTGGTAAATGCCAACTGACCTTGCCAATTAACAAGATCTTTCCAGCTGGCTTTGGCATTACCTTTGATAGAACCACCTAAGGTATCTACATTCAGTGAAGACAAGTCCACAGAAGCTAAGTCACCTTTACCTTTTAAGTTGAATTTCACGTTAGGCATAGGCTTACCATCAACGTTACTTTTCGCATTAAATGTGAAGCCTTTTAAGCTACCTTTGGCATTAATATCGGTATTCGCGACAGTAAATTCCGCTTTTTTATCAATTGGCCACTGTAAGTGCTTACTTGTGACTTTAAGATCAAACGGCAGGTTAGGATCTAATGGCGAAAGTTTACCTTTCACTAAAGCGTCCAATTTACCTTTCAACGTTGCATCCAATGCCAATTTTGCCAGAGATCCTGAAGCTTTCAGTTTTAGCTTATGACCTTCAACCGGCTTCATCGCAATGTTCACATCAGCATCAAGGGTTAGCGGGTAATCACCTTTAAGCTCAACATTTGCTTTAGCGTTCAATGTCGCTTGAGGCGCTTTTAGCTCTAGCTTATCAATGGTGACATCACTGTCTTTTGCTTTTGCAATTAACTCAAGCAAAGCGACTTTTTGCGGCGTTTCTCCCGCTAATTCAAAGTCTTTAATCGTGAATCGCTCAATATCAAAAGACATTGGTAACACGACGTCAGGCAGCTTGATCGCTTCAGCTTTTTTTGTCGTTTTGGTCTTTGCTGCAGGCTTTTTGTCTTCTGGCTTTGATGGCGCTAAAGCCAGTTTAATGCCATCCCAATCCGTTGGCTTCAACGTGACATGACTACCTTCAAGATCTGCAGCCGTTGAGAAGTGTTTCCACTTCACTTTATTAGCAAGAATGTCTAGATCGATATCATCAAGTGTTACCTTCTCAATATGGATCGGTAACGGCATCGAGATTTCAGTAATAGGCTCAGAAGGCTCTTCTGGTTTATCAGATGATGGTGGAAGTTCTGGCATAGAGAACTTCACCCCTTTGACACCTAGATCAGACACACAAATCGCAGGCGTTAATAAACAGCTATCATTTAATGTTAAATTCAGCTGATTAACCGCAAGATCGATACTGCCATCTTTATAGCTAACATTCTTAAATTCAAACCCATCAAGCAGAGCACCTTGTGCCTCACCAATAGATAATGCAGGTAACGCTTTTTGAGCGCCCCATGCGGCAACTTTTATCCCCGCAGGCGTGTAGAGCAAAGCTGCTACCGCAATTACGAGTAAAAGTAATAAAGCGAGTACGCCAAGCGAAATACGCTTAACCCAAATCATAATTCAGGACCTAATGTAAAGTGGAGCTGGAACTTGTCTTTCTCTTTCTTATCAAGTCCCCATGCAAAATCGAGACGAATTGGACCAACAGGTGATACCCAACGAACCCCTACGCCTGTACCGCGTTTCCAATCTGGTGAATCATTCCATGCCGAACCATAATCGTAAAAGACTGCACCCCACCAATCGCCGTAGACACGGTATTGATATTCAATGCTAGATGTTGCCATATACTGACCACCAATCATGCGCCCTTCACTATTACGAGGAGAGATAGATTGATACCCATAACCACGTACACTGTTATCACCACCAATGAAATAACGCAGTGAAGGTGGAACATCAGTCACATCATCAGCCAGTACCGCACCACCATCCAAACGGAAAATACCACGCTGGTTTTCACCAAAACTACGGATCCAGGCACTCTTTGCTTGCAAACGAACAAAACTGGTATTAGAACCAAGAGACTTATCAGCAAAATCAACTGAGAAGTTATATTTACTGCCTTTAGATGGGAACATGCCACCTACCATGTCACTCTTGCTATAAGAGATCCCTGGCATTAAGACATTAAAAACGCCTTTCTCATTATCTTTGCCGCCTTGAGTATAATCTTCCGTCATCCAACGAAGTGATGCCGTACGGTTCCACCCAGAATCTAAACGCCAGTGACGTTCAACGCCGACACCAAACTGAGTACTTACTGTGTCATGGCTATCAACATAACGAATACCACCCACAATTTGGTAGTAGTTATTTAACACATCATCCAATGGGATCTTGTAGGCCGCTTCAACCTTTGGCTCAACCTGAGAGATCTCAGATTTTAAGTAAAAACTATGGCCTTTACTGGTGATCCATGGCTTCTTCCAATTGAACTTCAATCTTGGGCCTAAGTCAGTGGAATAACCGATACCCGTTTCAAATTGATTGCGAACTTGGGGAGTTACGACAACATGAATAGGGATCGCATCATCTTTGCGCTCCTTCACATCGCCACCGACAAAAATAGAAGAAAACCAACCAACGTTAGATAAACGCTCATTGTACTCACCTAATTTTGACGCAAGATAAGGCTCATCTTCGGTGTAAGGGATCATCGAACGTAAGCGATTATCATCAATCTGACTACCTTGGAAAGTTGTCTCGCCAAAGGTGTAACGGCGCCCAGAATTAAAATCGATAGTAATAAACGCTTCATTACGACTCGGTACAATCTCTAACGTACTCTTCGTTAGCTCAGCGTCAAAGTAACCACGTCGAACAGCAAGGCTGGTTAATGACGATTTAAGCGCTTCATATTTACCCTGATTTAAGGGCTCACCAATGCCTAAACCACTGTCTTTAATTAACGACATAAAAGCAGGGTCGTTTTTCGCATCACCAGTAATATTTAGGTTACTTTTACTAATATGCGTACGTGGACCTTGATCAACCGTCACTACGATTTTAATTTTTGAACCGCTACCCGTGACCTGATAATCAAATTTTGGCTGATAGTAGCCTAACGCCTGCAAGGCTTGGTTGATCTCATTTAAGACTTGCTCTTTAAAACGCAGCGTCTCACTGTAATCATCTTTGGAGATAGCAGACAGATACGCATCAACGTTATCTTCTACGGCTCCATCTATCCCCTTCACTTTCAATGAAGAGGCCATAGCAGGGCTTGATAACACCAGAACAAATGATGTCATCCCCAACCATTTAAAAACTTTATTCATTCTATAATGCTTCTTCGCGAAATTTAGAATTAACCCACAAGATCATTTTGACAAAGCCATTACTAACTTCCAACCTTTGTCTTTTGAAAATTTATGAATATTGAACTCTAGAAACATTTATCTAATATTTATCCAAATATTTCTAAAAATTAACAAATTAATTTTACTTAAGCTCAGTTCGGGGGCGATTGTCAGGACTCATCAACCTCAACAATCACTCAGCAGAAATCAAGCATCAGTATCAATGCCTACTATCAACACACCAGAATCATAAATATTGAAAGGTACAGTAGTTAGCCGTCATTGTTTAAATTGTATCTAAATCAACTCAAACAAATGTAGATCAGTTACCTACTCTTTTTTGATAAAATCATAACTAAACGCAAAGAATGCGACAAAGTCATGATTATTGATGAACAGCATTATCTAAGAATTGACACACTATCGCCAACATAGATTCTATTACAAAATGTATGGTCAATTAGCATCGCAAAATAAAAATAAGCGCTTGAGTATCACGAATGTAATATCACACAACAACGGATAAGGATTGGATCTCTCGATTCACTTCAGTTAATACGCTAAGCGCTTTGAGATTCGCAGATTTTGGCGGTAACAAACGCCCACTATCAAACTCAAAACCACCAATGCCAACAATAAAAATACGTCCTCGAAAATAGCTTTTCACATAACGTGCAACTTGCTGTGGACGATAAATTTTAAAGATTCTAAGCATGTCACCCTCACATAACGGCTATATAAATAGACCGTAAAACGATGGTTTTGTTTCATCCCTAATTCAGTAATGCAAACAATTTGCCAAGCTATCTCGTTTATCAGATATACGAAAATAACAATCATTACGATCGCTACAAAGTTAACAAAAATACGACGTGGTACAACCAGATTAAGTAAGATTAACTATCATAATGGCACGCCTATTTTAGAAAGAGAGTCACTATGAAATCAAAAGCACTGCTATTCTTACTTGCAACACTTATTCCCTCTCTCACCTATGCGAGCAATGTAAAAGATGGCAGCACACTGCCTGGTGTAACGGTGACAAACAAAGGGGAACTGGTTTTAAAAGGTAATGACATTAGCTACCAATCTTGGCGAAGCACCAAACTCACAGGAAAAATGCGTATTGTTTTTGCCATTGCAGGTAGAAGCGCAGCTAAGGAGCTCAATGCACCACTGGTTGCAGCAATCAGCGCAGCAAAGTTCCCGGAAGATAAATACCAAACAACAACTATCATCAATCAAGATGATGCGATTTGGGGCACAGGAAGCTTTGTAAAATCAGCGACGGAAGACAGTAAACGCCAATATCCATGGTCATCAATTGTCTTAGATAGTAAAGGAATTGTACAAAAGGCATGGGATTTAAGAAAAGAAAGCTCAACCGTTTTTGTACTAGATCAATCGGGGAAAGTGCTTTTCGCTCAAGAAGGAAAACTTTCGCCTAGTGAAATTAAACAAGTGATCAACTTAGTTCAATCTAACCTGTAATCACAGCGAGTCACCTCAATACCAAGAGGTGGCTTTTCTCTACTGACAAATAGCTCTCATAAAGAATTTATCCTAGTTGTCGATATATCATTATTGGCTAATAAACCAAATGAGATAACTCACTAATGCAGAGTAACCAACGACTAAAATAATATCGGTAATATATCGATTTACTTTCTTCATATCTCGCTCCATCTCATCATTACCATTACCTTAAAGTTAACATAAAGGTAACATTCGACCATTCAAATCCTAAATGATGAGATGAAGATAACAAAAACAAAGAAACATTTGTTAAGAGAATAACAAAAGAATGAGTAATAACAACGAAAGCATAAAAGCATCACGTGTAGCTGCTGTTTCAACAAAAGTACTCACTGACAGTAAAAATAAAATCAAAGCGATTGCTGAGAAGTTTTCTCTTTACGGAAAAATCACACCTAAAAGTGAAGCGACATTAGAAACGCGATTACAAGCAAGGCTCACTCAAAAACAATTACTCGAACAAGAAAATTTAGAGCAGATAATTAAACTTAGTTACGATCTTTGTCATGACGAACCGACCCGAGATCCAGATCCAGATTGGTTGATCCGCTTTTTTGATATGGCAAAACAGATCCATAATCCATCAATGCAAAAACTGTGGGCTAGGATTCTAAAGCAAGAACTCATTCAGCCAGGTGCCGTATCATTAAGAACATTACAAATTTTACTAACAATGACACATAGAGAAGCAGTGATTTTTCAAAGAACACTCGCTCTCACGTGCTGTATTGGAAATGATAAAAATAAAAAGCTCTTAACTGGTATAAAGCAAAGGAAAGGAAGCTTCAGCTTACAAAGACCCCATCAAAGTCACATTGATTATAGCCAGTATCAGCTACCTTACTCATCAATACTTATCCTAACTGAGCTAGGACTTATCTTAAGCACCGAGTTAGAAACAAATGCTATAAACCCCACAGAAAATCTTAAATTCAGCTACCACCAGTTAGTTTATGATTTATATCCAATCAGAAAAGGCTGCTCTTTAACTTATTATCGCCTGTCTCCAATTGGACAAGAGTTAGCTATTCTCATTGGTTCACATATTAATGACACTTATCAAGAAGAGCTGCATGAGATATTACTTAAGTATTTCACCATTAGCTCAAAAGAAAAATAATAAGGTAAAACGAAAACAATCCGTTGGAGTTGGTTACCATTTTAAAGTTAATGAACAAAGCTATCTATTGTATTGTAAAAAAGCCTCACTATTTCTAGTGAGGCTTCTTAAAAGTAACGAAAGTCTCTGCTCAACGAATATGTTTATTCTATATACCAAAGCCCCCCAGCATTTCTGCTGAGGTCTTAAATAAGTGGCGGAGCGACTGGGGTCACATTCGACCGGGACTCGAACCCACGCCCCCGGCGTGACAGGCCACTAAGCTATCCAATAAAAAGGCTAACCAACTGAACTACCCGCTCATTCGAATAGGTTTAACTTATTTAAAACGTAAAAAAGCCCCGCTATTTCTAGCGAGGCTTCTTAATAAGTGGCGGAGCGGACGGGACTCGAACCCGCGACCCCCGGCGTGACAGGCCGGTATTCTAACCAACTGAACTACCGCTCCACACGGCGATAAAACGTTCGTTTTATCCGACACCTGTCGTTCAGAACAAGTATCTTAAATTTGAGCCTGGCGATGTCCTACTCTCACATGGGGAGGCCCCACACTACCATCGGCGCTATTACGTTTCACTACTGAGTTCGGCATGGGATCAGGTGGGTCCATAATGCTATGGTCGCCAAGCAAATTCGTTACAATCTTGAAAAGCTGATTCTCAAACACACGTTCAAGTGTTCTTGGAGTCCGTATAAAACCCCTTGGGTGTTGTATGGTTAAGCCTCACGGGCAATTAGTATCGGTTAGCTCAATGCCTCACAGCACTTACACACCCGACCTATCAACGTTGTAGTCTTCAACAACCCTTTAGAGACCTTAAAGGTCTAGGGATGACTCATCTTGAGGCTCGCTTCCCGCTTAGATGCTTTCAGCGGTTATCGATTCCGAACTTAGCTACCGGGCAATGCGTCTGGCGACACAACCCGAACACCAGCGGTTCGTCCACTCCGGTCCTCTCGTACTAGGAGCAGCCCCTCTCAATCATCCAACGCCCACGGCAGATAGGGACCGAACTGTCTCACGACGTTCTAAACCCAGCTCGCGTACCACTTTAAATGGCGAACAGCCATACCCTTGGGACCGACTTCAGCCCCAGGATGTGATGAGCCGACATCGAGGTGCCAAACACCGCCGTCGATATGAACTCTTGGGCGGTATCAGCCTGTTATCCCCGGAGTACCTTTTATCCGTTGAGCGATGGCCCTTCCATTCAGAACCACCGGATCACTATGACCTGCTTTCGCACCTGCTCGACTTGTCAGTCTCGCAGTCAAGCGGGCTTATGCCATTGCACTAACCTCACGATGTCCGACCGTGATTAGCCCACCTTCGTGCTCCTCCGTTACTCTTTGGGAGGAGACCGCCCCAGTCAAACTACCCACCAGGCACTGTCCGTAACCCCGATAAGGGGCCAACGTTAGAACATCAAGCATACAAGGGTGGTATTTCAAGGACGACTCCATAACCGCTAGCGCGATTATTTCACAGTCTCCCACCTATCCTACACATGTAGGGTCAATGTTCAGTGCCAAGCTATAGTAAAGGTTCACGGGGTCTTTCCGTCTAGCCGCGGGGACGCAGCATCTTCACTGCGATTTCAATTTCACTGAGTCTCGGGTGGAGACAGCGTGGCCATCATTACGCCATTCGTGCAGGTCGGAACTTACCCGACAAGGAATTTCGCTACCTTAGGACCGTTATAGTTACGGCCGCCGTTTACCGGGGCTTCGATCAAGAGCTTCGACCGAAGTCTAACCCCATCAATTAACCTTCCGGCACCGGGCAGGCGTCACACCGTATACGTCATCTTTCGATTTTGCACAGTGCTGTGTTTTTAATAAACAGTTGCAGCCACCTGGTATCTGCGACTCCCGGCAGCTTAGAGAGCAAGTCTCATCACCGCTAGGAGCGTACCTTCTCCCGAAGTTACGGTACCATTTTGCCTAGTTCCTTCACCCGAGTTCTCTCAAGCGCCTTGGTATTCTCTACCTGATCACCTGTGTCGGTTTGGGGTACGATTCCTTATAATCTGAAGCTTAGAAGCTTTTCCCGGAAGCATGGCATCAATGACTTCATCACCGTAGTGACTCGACATCGTATCTCAGCCTTAAGATGGTCCGGATTTGCCTAAACCATCAGCCTACGTACTTGGACCTGGACAACCGTCGCCAGGCTCACCTAGCCTTCTCCGTCCCTCCATCGCAATTATAAGAAGTACGGGAATATTAACCCGTTTCCCATCGACTACGCCTTTCGGCCTCGCCTTAGGGTCGACTTACCCTGCCCCGATTAACGTTGGACAGGAACCCTTGATCTTCCGGCGAGGGAGTTTTTCACTCCCTTTATCGTTACTCATGTCAGCATTCGCACTTCTGATACCTCCAGCGAGCTTTACAACTCACCTTCAACGGCTTACAGAACGCTCCCCTACCCAATATGCGAAGTACATTGCCGCAGCTTCGGTGTATAGCTTAGCCCCGTTAAATCTTCCGCGCAGGCCGACTCGACCAGTGAGCTATTACGCTTTCTTTAAATGATGGCTGCTTCTAAGCCAACATCCTGGCTGTCTGAGCCTTCCCACATCGTTTCCCACTTAGCTATAACTTTGGGACCTTAGCTGGCGGTCTGGGTTGTTTCCCTCTTCACGACGGACGTTAGCACCCGCCGTGTGTCTCCCGGATAGTACTTACTGGTATTCGGAGTTTGCAAAGGGTTGGTAAGTCGGGATGACCCCCTAGCCTTAACAGTGCTCTACCCCCAGTAGTATTCGTCCGAGGCGCTACCTAAATAGCTTTCGGGGAGAACCAGCTATCTCCGAGTTTGATTGGCCTTTCACCCCTAGCCACAAGTCATCCGCTAATTTTTCAACATTAGTCGGTTCGGTCCTCCAGTAAGTGTTACCTCACCTTCAACCTGCCCATGGCTAGATCACTCGGTTTCGGGTCTAATCCTAGCAACTATGACGCCCAGTTAAGACTCGGTTTCCCTACGGCTCCCCTAAACGGTTAACCTTGCTACTAAAATTAAGTCGCTGACCCATTATACAAAGGTACGCAGTCACCCAACAAGTGGGCTCCTACTGCTTGTACGTACACGGTTTCAGGTTCTATTTCACTCCCCTCACAGGGGTTCTTTTCGCCTTTCCCTCACGGTACTGGTTCACTATCGGTCAGTCAGGAGTATTTAGCCTTGGAGGATGGTCCCCCATATTCAGACAAGATAACACGTGTCCCGTCCTACTCGTTTTCACTGATAAGATGTTGTCGGTTACGGGGCTATCACCCTGTATCGCGGAACTTTCCAGAACCTTCACCTAACATCAAACTAGCTTAGGGCTAATCCGGTTTCGCTCGCCGCTACTGCCGGAATCTCGGTTGATTTCTCTTCCTCGGGGTACTTAGATGTTTCAGTTCCCCGGTTCGCCTCGTGCTGCTATGTATTCACAACACGATACTTACTTATGTAAGTGGGTTTCCCCATTCGGAAATCCCAGAGTCACCGGTTTTACTACCTCATCTGGGCTTATCGCAAGTTAATACGTCCTTCATCGCCTCTGACTGCCAAGGCATCCACCGTGTACGCTTAGTCACTTAACCATACAACCCCAAGAGGTTTCGTATGTTCAAACAACCAAGGTTTGTGTCCTTGATAAGAGGACATTGGTTTTTCGCCGGACTCGATACAAGACACTTGAATGTGTATTGTTTTGAGAACTCGTTTTCATCTTTCGATGAAAACTATAAATCAATCTATCGATTGAATTTACTAGTCAGCTTTCCAGATTGTTAAAGAGCATTGTGTTTATCGTTAGATAACCACTTTTTAAAAACACTCAAGAGAATGCGTTTAAAGAGTGGTGGAGCTATGCGGGATCGAACCGCAGACCTCCTGCGTGCAAGGCAGGCGCTCTCCCAGCTGAGCTATAACCCCAACGATATAAAAGACTTATAAACCGCCACTTTCATTTGAGAGAAAGTGGTGGGTCTGAGTGGACTTGAACCACCGACCTCACCCTTATCAGGGGTGCGCTCTAACCACCTGAGCTACAGACCCAAGTCTTTTTGCGTTCTTTACTATTAACCAAGCAATCTGTGTGGACACTGCATTCAACAGTAAGTCTTTAGGTAAGGAGGTGATCCAGCCCCAGGTTCCCCTAGGGCTACCTTGTTACGACTTCACCCCAGTCATGAACCACACCGTGGTAAACGCCCTCCCGAAGGTTAAGCTATCTACTTCTGGTGCAGCCCACTCCCATGGTGTGACGGGCGGTGTGTACAAGGCCCGGGAACGTATTCACCGTGACATTCTGATTCACGATTACTAGCGATTCCGACTTCATGGAGTCGAGTTGCAGACTCCAATCCGGACTACGACGTACTTTATGGGATTCGCTCACTCTCGCGAGTTGGCAACCCTCTGTATACGCCATTGTAGCACGTGTGTAGCCCTACTCGTAAGGGCCATGATGACTTGACGTCGTCCCCACCTTCCTCCGGTTTATCACCGGCAGTCTCCTGGAGTTCCCACCCGAAGTGCTGGCAAACAAGGATAAGGGTTGCGCTCGTTGCGGGACTTAACCCAACATTTCACAACACGAGCTGACGACAGCCATGCAGCACCTGTCTCAGAGTTCCCGAAGGCACCAAAGCATCTCTGCTAAGTTCTCTGGATGTCAAGAGTAGGTAAGGTTCTTCGCGTTGCATCGAATTAAACCACATGCTCCACCGCTTGTGCGGGCCCCCGTCAATTCATTTGAGTTTTAATCTTGCGACCGTACTCCCCAGGCGGTCTACTTAACGCGTTAGCTCCGAAAGCCACGGCTCAAGGCCACAACCTCCAAGTAGACATCGTTTACGGCGTGGACTACCAGGGTATCTAATCCTGTTTGCTCCCCACGCTTTCGCATCTGAGCGTCAGTCTTTGTCCAGGGGCCGCCTTCGCCACCGGTATTCCTTCAGATCTCTACGCATTTCACCGCTACACCTGAAATTCTACCCCCTCTACAAGACTCTAGTCTGCCAGTTCAAAATGCTGTTCCGAGGTTGAGCCCCGGGCTTTCACATCTTGCTTAACAGACCGCCTGCATGCGCTTTACGCCCAGTAATTCCGATTAACGCTCGCACCCTCCGTATTACCGCGGCTGCTGGCACGGAGTTAGCCGGTGCTTCTTCTGTAGGTAACGTCAAACAATGCCGCTATTAACGACACTGCCTTCCTCCCTACTGAAAGTACTTTACAACCCGAAGGCCTTCTTCATACACGCGGCATGGCTGCATCAGGGTTTCCCCATTGTGCAATATTCCCCACTGCTGCCTCCCGTAGGAGTCTGGACCGTGTCTCAGTTCCAGTGTGGCTGATCATCCTCTCAGACCAGCTAGGGATCGTTGCCTTGGTGAGCCATTACCTCACCAACAAGCTAATCCCACCTGGGCTAATCCTGACGCGAGAGGCCCGAAGGTCCCCCTCTTTGCTCCGAAGAGATTATGCGGTATTAGCTATCGTTTCCAATAGTTATCCCCCACATCAGGGCATATTCCCAGGCATTACTCACCCGTCCGCCGCTCGCCGCCCTTAACGTTCCCCGAAGGTTCAGTTAAGTCGCTGCCGCTCGACTTGCATGTGTTAGGCCTGCCGCCAGCGTTCAATCTGAGCCATGATCAAACTCTTCAATTAAAGTTTTGGTGGTCTTGTAAAAAGGCGACCGGCTCAATGAATACTGTTAATTCATCATAAATGATGAATGAATTGACTGTGCTGATACCGAAGTATCAAATTGGTCACTAGTATTATTGATAAATCTTTTGACTAATCATTCAACGAGTGCCCACACAGATTGCATGGTCAAATTGTTAAAGAACGTTGACTTTCAATGCCTTAGCACTTTGTGCTTCAGTAAGTCAGGTGGCGTATAATACGCTTTTCTGATATCCAGTCAAGACAAAATTCTCATCTTTTTAATTGGTTGGTTAAAAAGTGAAAACCTTCTTTGACCTCGCTCACATTCCAATCAGTGAGAGCGAATAAAAGCCCGTTCTGATGAACGGGCTCTCAAAATTTGAGCCTGGCGATGTCCTACTCACATGGGGAGGCCCCACACTACCATCGGCGCTATTACGTTTCACTACTGAGTTCGGCATGGGATCAGGTGGGTCCATAACGCTATGGTCGCCAAGCAAATTCGTTACAATCTTAGAAAGCTGATTCTCAAACACACGTTCAAGTGTTCTTGGAGTCCGTATAAAACCCCTTGGGTGTTGTATGGTTAAGCCTCACGGGCAATTAGTATCGGTTAGCTCAATGCCTCACAGCACTTACACACCCGACCTATCAACGTTGTAGTCTTCAACAACCCTTTAGAGACCTTAAAGGTCTAGGGATGACTCATCTTGAGGCTCGCTTCCCGCTTAGATGCTTTCAGCGGTTATCGATTCCGAACTTAGCTACCGGGCAATGCGTCTGGCGACACAACCCAAACACCAGCGGTTCGTCCACTCCGGTCCTCTCGTACTAGGAGCAGCCCCTCTCAATCATCCAACGCCCACGGCAGATAGGGACCGAACTGTCTCACGACGTTCTAAACCCAGCTCGCGTACCACTTTAAATGGCGAACAGCCATACCCTTGGGACCGACTTCAGCCCCAGGATGTGATGAGCCGACATCGAGGTGCCAAACACCGCCGTCGATATGAACTCTTGGGCGGTATCAGCCTGTTATCCCCGGAGTACCTTTTATCCGTTGAGCGATGGCCCTTCCATTCAGAACCACCGGATCACTATGACCTGCTTTTCGCACCTGCTCGACTTGTCAGTCTCGCAGTCAAGCGGGCTTATGCCATTGCACTAACCTCACGATGTCCGACCGTGATTAGCCCACCTTCGTGCTCCTCCGTTACTCTTTGGGAGGAGACCGCCCCAGTCAAACTACCCACCAGGCACTGTCCGTAACCCCGATAAGGGGTCGACGTTAGAACATCAAGCATACAAGGGTGGTATTTCAAGGACGACTCCATAACCGCTAGCGCGATTATTTCACAGTCTCCCACCTATCCTACACATGTAGGGTCAATGTTCAGTGCCAAGCTATAGTAAAGGTTCACGGGGTCTTTCCGTCTAGCCGCGGGGACGCAGCATCTTCACTGCGATTTCAATTTCACTGAGTCTCGGGTGGAGACAGCGTGGCCATCATTACGCCATTCGTGCAGGTCGGAACTTACCCGACAAGGAATTTCGCTACCTTAGGACCGTTATAGTTACGGCCGCCGTTTACCGGGGCTTCGATCAAGAGCTTCGACCGAAGTCTAACCCCATCAATTAACCTTCCGGCACCGGGCAGGCGTCACACCGTATACGTCATCTTTCGATTTTGCACAGTGCTGTGTTTTTAATAAACAGTTGCAGCCACCTGGTATCTGCGACTCCCGGCAGCTTAGAGAGCAAGTCTCATCACCGCTAGGAGCGTACCTTCTCCCGAAGTTACGGTACCATTTTGCCTAGTTCCTTCACCCGAGTTCTCTCAAGCGCCTTGGTATTCTCTACCTGATCACCTGTGTCGGTTTGGGGTACGATTCCTTATAATCTGAAGCTTAGAAGCTTTTCCCGGAAGCATGGCATCAATGACTTCACTGCCGTAGCAGCTCGACATCGTATCTCAGCCTTAAGATGGTCCGGATTTGCCTAAACCATCAGCCTACATACTTGGACCTGGACAACCGTCGCCAGGCTCACCTAGCCTTCTCCGTCCCTCCATCGCAATTATAAGAAGTACGGGAATATTAACCCGTTTCCCATCGACTACGCCTTTCGGCCTCGCCTTAGGGGTCGACTTACCCTGCCCCGATTAACGTTGGACAGGAACCCTTGATCTTCCGGCGAGGGAGTTTTTCACTCCCTTTATCGTTACTCATGTCAGCATTCGCACTTCTGATACCTCCAGCGAGCTTTACAACTCACCTTCAACGGCTTACAGAACGCTCCCCTACCCAATATGCGAAGTACATTGCCGCAGCTTCGGTGTATAGCTTAGCCCCGTTAAATCTTCCGCGCAGGCCGACTCGACCAGTGAGCTATTACGCTTTCTTTAAATGATGGCTGCTTCTAAGCCAACATCCTGGCTGTCTGAGCCTTCCCACATCGTTTCCCACTTAGCTATAACTTTGGGACCTTAGCTGGCGGTCTGGGTTGTTTCTCTTCACGACGGACGTTAGCACCCGCCGTGTGTCTCCCGGATAGTACTTACTGGTATTCGGAGTTTGCAAAGGGTTGGTAAGTCGGGATGACCCCCTAGCCTTAACAGTGCTCTACCCCCAGTAGTATTCGTCCGAGGCGCTACCTAAATAGCTTTCGGGGAGAACCAGCTATCTCCGAGTTTGATTGGCCTTTCACCCCTAGCCACAAGTCATCCGCTAATTTTTCAACATTAGTCGGTTCGGTCCTCCAGTAAGTGTTACCTCACCTTCAACCTGCCCATGGCTAGATCACTCGGTTTCGGGTCTAATCCTAGCAACTATGACGCCCAGTTAAGACTCGGTTTCCTACGGCTCCCCTAAACGGTTAACCTTGCTACTAAAATTAAGTCGCTGACCCATTATACAAAGGTACGCAGTCACCCAACAAGTGGGCTCCTACTGCTTGTACGTACACGGTTTCAGGTTCTATTTCACTCCCCTCACAGGGGTTCTTTTCGCCTTTCCCTCACGGTACTGGTTCACTATCGGTCAGTCAGGAGTATTTAGCCTTGGAGGATGGTCCCCCCATATTCAGACAAGATAACACGTGTCCCGTCCTACTCGTTTTCACTGATAAGATGTTGTCGGTTACGGGGCTATCACCCTGTATCGCGGAACTTTCCAGAACCTTCACCTAACATCAAACTAGCTTAAGGGCTAATCCGGTTTCGCTCGCCGCTACTGCCGGAATCTCGGTTGATTTCTCTTCCTCGGGGTACTTAGATGTTTCAGTTCCCCGGTTCGCCTCGTGCTGCTATGTATTCACAACACGATACTTACTTATGTAAGTGGGTTTCCCCATTCGGAAATCCCAGAGTCACCGGTTTTTACTACCTCATCTGGGCTTATCGCAAGTTAATACGTCCTTCATCGCCTCTGACTGCCAAGGCATCCACCGTGTACGCTTAGTCACTTAACCATACAACCCCAAGAGGTTTCGTATGTTCAAACAACCAAGGTTTGTGTCCTTGATAAGAGGACATTGGTTTTTCGCCGGACTCGATACAAGACACTTGAATGTGTATTGTTTTGAGAACTCGTTTTCATCTTTCGATGAAAACTATAAATCAATCTATTCGATTGAATTTACTAGTCAGCTTTCCAGATTGTTAAAGAGCATTGTGTTTATCGTTAGATAACCACTTTTTAAAGACACTCAAGAGAATGCATTTAAAGAGTGGTGGAGCTATGCGGGATCGAACCGCAGACCTCCTGCGTGCAAGGCAGGCGCTCTCCCAGCTGAGCTATAACCCCAACGATATAAAAGACTAAAAACCGCCACTTTCATCTAAGAGAAAGTGGTGGGTCTGAGTGGACTTGAACCACCGACCTCACCCTTATCAGGGGTGCGCTCTAACCACCTGAGCTACAGACCCAAGTCTTTTTGCGTTCTTTACTATTAACCAAGCAATCTGTGTGGACACTGCATTCAACAGTTAAGTCTTTAGGTAAGGAGGTGATCCAGCCCCAGGTTCCCCTAGGGCTACCTTGTTACGACTTCACCCCAGTCATGAACCACACCGTGGTAAACGCCCTCCCGAAGGTTAAGCTATCTACTTCTGGTGCAGCCCACTCCCATGGTGTGACGGGCGGTGTGTACAAGGCCCGGGAACGTATTCACCGTGACATTCTGATTCACGATTACTAGCGATTCCGACTTCATGGAGTCGAGTTGCAGACTCCAATCCGGACTACGACGTACTTTATGGGATTCGCTCACTCTCGCGAGTTGGCAACCCTCTGTATACGCCATTGTAGCACGTGTGTAGCCCTACTCGTAAGGGCCATGATGACTTGACGTCGTCCCCACCTTCCTCCGGTTTATCACCGGCAGTCTCCTGGAGTTCCCACCCGAAGTGCTGGCAAACAAGGATAAGGGTTGCGCTCGTTGCGGGACTTAACCCAACATTTCACAACACGAGCTGACGACAGCCATGCAGCACCTGTCTCAGAGTTCCCGAAGGCACCAAAGCATCTCTGCTAAGTTCTCTGGATGTCAAGAGTAGGTAAGGTTCTTCGCGTTGCATCGAATTAAACCACATGCTCCACCGCTTGTGCGGGCCCCCGTCAATTCATTTGAGTTTTAATCTTGCGACCGTACTCCCCAGGCGGTCTACTTAACGCGTTAGCTCCGAAAGCCACGGCTCAAGGCCACAACCTCCAAGTAGACATCGTTTACGGCGTGGACTACCAGGGTATCTAATCCTGTTTGCTCCCCACGCTTTCGCATCTGAGCGTCAGTCTTTGTCCAGGGGCCGCCTTCGCCACCGGTATTCCTTCAGATCTCTACGCATTTCACCGCTACACCTGAAATTCTACCACCCTCTACAAGACTCTAGTCTGCCAGTTCAAAATGCTGTTCCGAGGTTGAGCCCCGGGCTTTCACATCTTGCTTAACAGACCGCCTGCATGCGCTTTACGCCCAGTAATTCCGATTAACGCTCGCACCCTCCGTATTACCGCGGCTGCTGGCACGGAGTTAGCCGGTGCTTCTTCTGTAGGTAACGTCAAACAATGCCGCTATTAACGACACTGCCTTCCTCCCTACTGAAAGTACTTTACAACCCGAAGGCCTTCTTCATACACGCGGCATGGCTGCATCAGGGTTTCCCCATTGTGCAATATTCCCCACTGCTGCCTCCCGTAGGAGTCTGGACCGTGTCTCAGTTCCAGTGTGGCTGATCATCCTCTCAGACCAGCTAGGGATCGTTGCCTTGGTGAGCCATTACCTCACCAACAAGCTAATCCCACCTGGGCTAATCCTGACGCGAGAGGCCCGAAGGTCCCCCTCTTTGCTCCGAAGAGATTATGCGGTATTAGCTATCGTTTCCAATAGTTATCCCCCACATCAGGGCATATTCCCAGGCATTACTCACCCGTCCGCCGCTCGCCGCCCTTAACGTTCCCCGAAGGTTCAGTTAAGTCGCTGCCGCTCGACTTGCATGTGTTAGGCCTGCCGCCAGCGTTCAATCTGAGCCATGATCAAACTCTTCAATTAAAGTTTTGGTGGCCGCTCTTGTAAAAAGGCGACCGGCTCAATGAATACTGTTAATTCATCATAAATGATGAATGAATTGACTGTGCTGATACCGAAGTATCAAATTGGTCACTAGTATCATTGATAAATCTTTTGACTAATCATTCAACGAGTGCCCACACAGATTGCATGGTCAAATTGTTAAAGAACGTTGACTTTCAATGCCTTAGTGCTTTGCGCTTCAGCAAGTCAGGTGGCGTATAATACGCTTATCTGATATTCAGTCAAGACAAAATTCTCATCTTTTTAATCAGTTGGTTAAAAAGTGAAAACCTTCTTTGACCTCGCTCACATTCCAATCAGTGAGAGCGAATAAAAGCCCGTTCATCAGAACGGGCTTTCTAATTTTAAGCCTGGCGATGTCCTACTCTCACATGGGGAGGCCCCACACTACCATCGGCGCTATTACGTTTCACTACTGAGTTCGGCATGGGATCAGGTGGGTCCATAATGCTATGGTCGCCAAGCAAATTCGGTACAATCTTGAAAAGCTGATTCTCAAACACACGTTCAAGTGTTCTTGGAGTCCGTATAAAACCCCTTGGGTGTTGTATGGTTAAGCCTCACGGGCAATTAGTATCGGTTAGCTCAATGCCTCACAGCACTTACACACCCGACCTATCAACGTTGTAGTCTTCAACAACCCTTTAGAGACCTTAAAGGTCTAGGGATGACTCATCTTGAGGCTCGCTTCCCGCTTAGATGCTTTCAGCGGTTATCGATTCCGAACTTAGCTACCGGGCAATGCGTCTGGCGACACAACCCGAACACCAGCGGTTCGTCCACTCCGGTCCTCTCGTACTAGGAGCAGCCCCTCTCAATCATCCAACGCCCACGGCAGATAGGGACCGAACTGTCTCACGACGTTCTAAACCCAGCTCGCGTACCACTTTAAATGGCGAACAGCCATACCCTTGGGACCGACTTCAGCCCCAGGATGTGATGAGCCGACATCGAGGTGCCAAACACCGCCGTCGATATGAACTCTTGGGCGGTATCAGCCTGTTATCCCCGGAGTACCTTTTATCCGTTGAGCGATGGCCCTTCCATTCAGAACCACCGGATCACTATGACCTGCTTTTCGCACCTGCTCGAATTGTCATTCTCGCAGTCAAGCGGGCTTATGCCATTGCACTAACCTCACGATGTCCGACCGTGATTAGCCCACCTTCGTGCTCCTCCGTTACTCTTTGGGAGGAGACCGCCCCAGTCAAACTACCCACCAGGCACTGTCCGTAACCCCGATAAGGGGTCGACGTTAGAACATCAAGCATACAAGGGTGGTATTTCAAGGACGACTCCATAACCGCTAGCGCGATTATTTCACAGTCTCCCACCTATCCTACACATGTAGGGTCAATGTTCAGTGCCAAGCTATAGTAAAGGTTCACGGGGTCTTTCCGTCTAGCCGCGGGGACGCAGCATCTTCACTGCGATTTCAATTTCACTGAGTCTCGGGTGGAGACAGCGTGGCCATCATTACGCCATTCGTGCAGGTCGGAACTTACCCGACAAGGAATTTCGCTACCTTAGGACCGTTATAGTTACGGCCGCCGTTTACCGGGGCTTCGATCAAGAGCTTCGACCGAAGTCTAACCCCATCAATTAACCTTCCGGCACCGGGCAGGCGTCACACCGTATACGTCATCTTTCGATTTTGCACAGTGCTGTGTTTTTAATAAACAGTTGCAGCCACCTGGTATCTGCGACTCCCGGCAGCTTAGAGAGCAAGTCTCATCACCGCTAGGAGCGTACCTTCTCCCGAAGTTACGGTACCATTTTGCCTAGTTCCTTCACCCGAGTTCTCTCAAGCGCCTTGGTATTCTCTACCTGATCACCTGTGTCGGTTTGGGGTACGATTCCTTATAATCTGAAGCTTAGAAGCTTTTCCCGGAAGCATGGCATCAATGACTTCATCACCGTAGTGACTCGACATCGTATCTCAGCCTTAAGATGGTCCGGATTTGCCTAAACCATCAGCCTACATACTTAGACCTGGACAACCGTCGCCAGGCTCACCTAGCCTTCTCCGTCCCTCCATCGCAATTATAAGAAGTACGGGAATATTAACCCGTTTCCCATCGACTACGCCTTTCGGCCTCGCCTTAGGGGTCGACTTACCCTGCCCCGATTAACGTTGGACAGGAACCCTTGATCTTCCGGCGAGGGAGTTTTTCACTCCCTTTATCGTTACTCATGTCAGCATTCGCACTTCTGATACCTCCAGCGAGCTTTACAACTCACCTTCAACGGCTTACAGAACGCTCCCCTACCCAATATGCGAAGTACATTGCCGCAGCTTCGGTGTATAGCTTAGCCCCGTTAAATCTTCCGCGCAGGCCGACTCGACCAGTGAGCTATTACGCTTTCTTTAAATGATGGCTGCTTCTAAGCCAACATCCTGGCTGTCTGAGCCTTCCCACATCGTTTCCCACTTAGCTATAACTTTGGGACCTTAGCTGGCGGTCTGGGTTGTTTCTCTTCACGACGGACGTTAGCACCCGCCGTGTGTCTCCCGGATAGTACTTACTGGTATTCGGAGTTTGCAAGGGTTGGTAAGTCGGGATGACCCCCTAGCCTTAACAGTGCTCTACCCCCAGTAGTATTCGTCCGAGGCGCTACCTAAATAGCTTTCGGGGAGAACCAGCTATCTCCGAGTTTGATTGGCCTTTCACCCCTAGCCACAAGTCATCCGCTAATTTTTCAACATTAGTCGGTTCGGTCCTCCAGTAAGTGTTACCTCACCTTCAACCTGCCCATGGCTAGATCACTCGGTTTCGGGTCTAATCCTAGCAACTATGACGCCCAGTTAAGACTCGGTTTCCCTACGGCTCCCCTAAACGGTTAACCTTGCTACTAAAATTAAGTCGCTGACCCATTATACAAAGGTACGCAGTCACCCAACAAGTGGGCTCCTACTGCTTGTACGTACACGGTTTCAGGTTCTATTTCACTCCCCTCACAGGGGTTCTTTTCGCCTTTCCCTCACGGTACTGGTTCACTATCGGTCAGTCAGGAGTATTTAGCCTTGGAGGATGGTCCCCCATATTCAGACAAGATAACACGTGTCCCGTCCTACTCGTTTTCACTGATAAGATGTTGTCGGTTACGGGGCTATCACCCTGTATCGCGGAACTTTCCAGAACCTTCACCTAACATCAAACTAGCTTAGGGCTAATCCGGTTTCGCTCGCCGCTACTGCCGGAATCTCGGTTGATTTCTCTTCCTCGGGGTACTTAGATGTTTCAGTTCCCCGGTTCGCCTCGTGCTGCTATGTATTCACAACACGATACTTACTTATGTAAGTGGGTTTCATTCGGAAATCCCAGAGTCACCGGTTTTTACTACCTCATCTGGGCTTATCGCAAGTTAATACGTCCTTCATCGCCTCTGACTGCCAAGGCATCCACCGTGTACGCTTAGTCACTTAACCATACAACCCCAAGAGGTTTCAGCATGTTCAAACAACCAAGGTTTGTGTCCTTGATAAGAGGACATTGGTTTTTCGCCGGACTCGATACAAGACACTTGAATGTGTATTGTTTTGAGAACTTGTTTTCATCTTTCGATGAAAACTATAAATCAATCTATTCGATTGAATTTACTAGTCAGCTTTCCAGATTGTTAAAGAGCATTGTGTTTATCGTTAGATAACCACTTTTTAAAGACACTCAAGAGAATGCATTTAAAGAGTGGTGGAGCTATGCGGGATCGAACCGCAGACCTCCTGCGTGCAAGGCAGGCGCTCTCCCAGCTGAGCTATAACCCCAACGATATAAAAGACTAAAAACCGCCACTTTCATCTAAGAGAAAGTGGTGGGTCTGAGTGGACTTGAACCACCGACCTCACCCTTATCAGGGGTGCGCTCTAACCACCTGAGCTACAGACCCAAGTCTTTTTGCGTTCTTTACTATTAACCAAGCAATCTGTGTGGACACTGCATTCAACAGTTAAGTCTTTAGGTAAGGAGGTGATCCAGCCCCAGGTTCCCCTAGGGCTACCTTGTTACGACTTCACCCCAGTCATGAACCACACCGTGGTAAACGCCCTCCCGAAGGTTAAGCTATCTACTTCTGGTGCAGCCCACTCCCATGGTGTGACGGGCGGTGTGTACAAGGCCCGGGAACGTATTCACCGTGACATTCTGATTCACGATTACTAGCGATTCCGACTTCATGGAGTCGAGTTGCAGACTCCAATCCGGACTACGACGTACTTTATGGGATTCGCTCACTCTCGCGAGTTGGCAACCCTCTGTATACGCCATTGTAGCACGTGTGTAGCCCTACTCGTAAGGGCCATGATGACTTGACGTCGTCCCCACCTTCCTCCGGTTTATCACCGGCAGTCTCCTGGAGTTCCCACCCGAAGTGCTGGCAAACAAGGATAAGGGTTGCGCTCGTTGCGGGACTTAACCCAACATTTCACAACACGAGCTGACGACAGCCATGCAGCACCTGTCTCAGAGTTCCCGAAGGCACCAAAGCATCTCTGCTAAGTTCTCTGGATGTCAAGAGTAGGTAAGGTTCTTCGCGTTGCATCGAATTAAACCACATGCTCCACCGCTTGTGCGGGCCCCCGTCAATTCATTTGAGTTTTAATCTTGCGACCGTACTCCCCAGGCGGTCTACTTAACGCGTTAGCTCCGAAAGCCACGGCTCAAGGCCACAACCTCCAAGTAGACATCGTTTACGGCGTGGACTACCAGGGTATCTAATCCTGTTTGCTCCCCACGCTTTCGCATCTGAGCGTCAGTCTTTGTCCAGGGGCCGCCTTCGCCACCGGTATTCCTTCAGATCTCTACGCATTTCACCGCTACACCTGAAATTCTACCCCCCTCTACAAGACTCTAGTCTGCCAGTTCAAAATGCTGTTCCGAGGTTGAGCCCCGGGCTTTCACATCTTGCTTAACAGACCGCCTGCATGCGCTTTACGCCCAGTAATTCCGATTAACGCTCGCACCCTCCGTATTACCGCGGCTGCTGGCACGGAGTTAGCCGGTGCTTCTTCTGTAGGTAACGTCAAACAATGCCGCTATTAACGACACTGCCTTCCTCCCTACTGAAAGTACTTTACAACCCGAAGGCCTTCTTCATACACGCGGCATGGCTGCATCAGGGTTTCCCCCATTGTGCAATATTCCCCACTGCTGCCTCCCGTAGGAGTCTGGACCGTGTCTCAGTTCCAGTGTGGCTGATCATCCTCTCAGACCAGCTAGGGATCGTTGCCTTGGTGAGCCATTACCTCACCAACAAGCTAATCCCACCTGGGCTAATCCTGACGCGAGAGGCCCGAAGGTCCCCTCTTTGCTCCGAAGAGATTATGCGGTATTAGCTATCGTTTCCAATAGTTATCCCCCACATCAGGGCATATTCCCAGGCATTACTCACCCGTCCGCCGCTCGCCGCCCTTAACGTTCCCCGAAGGTTCAGTTAAGTCGCTGCCGCTCGACTTGCATGTGTTAGGCCTGCCGCCAGCGTTCAATCTGAGCCATGATCAAACTCTTCAATTAAAGTTTTGTTGGCCGCTCTTGTAAAAAGGCGACCGGCTCAATGAATACTGTTAATTCATCATAAAATGATGAATGAATTGACTGTGCTGATACTTACGTATCAATTGGTCACTAGTATTATTGATAAATCTTTTTGACTAATCATTCAACGAGTGCCCACACAGATTGCATGGTCAAATTGTTAAAGAACGTTGACTTTCAATGCCTTAGCACTTTGTGCTTCAGTAAGTCAGGTGGCGTATAATACGCTTTTCTGATATTCAGTCAAGACAAAATTCTCATCTTTTTAATTGGTTGGTTAAAAAGTGAAAACCTTCTTTTGACCTCGCTCACATTCCAATCAGTGAGAGCGAATAAAAGCCCGTTCTGATGAACGGGCTCTCAAAATTTGAGCCTGGCGATGTCCTACTCTCACATGGGGAGGCCCCACACTACCATCGGCGCTATTACGTTTCACTACTGAGTTCGGCATGGGATCAGGTGGGTCCATAACGCTATGGTCGCCAAGCAAATTCGTTACAATCTTAGAAAGCTGATTCTCAAACACACGTTCAAGTGTTCTTGGAGTCCGTATTAAAACCCCTTGGGTGTTGTATGGTTAAGCCTCACGGGCAATTAGTATCGGTTAGCTCAATGCCTCACAGCACTTACACACCCGACCTATCAACGTTGTAGTCTTCAACAACCCTTTAGAGACCTTAAAGGTCTAGGGATGACTCATCTTGAGGCTCGCTTCCCGCTTAGATGCTTTCAGCGGTTATCGATTCCGAACTTAGCTACCGGGCAATGCGTCTGGCGACACAACCCGAACACCAGCGGTTCGTCCACTCCGGTCCTCTCGTACTAGGAGCAGCCCCTCTCAATCATCCAACGCCCACGGCAGATAGGGACCGAACTGTCTCACGACGTTCTAAACCCAGCTCGCGTACCACTTTAAATGGCGAACAGCCATACCCTTGGGACCGACTTCAGCCCCAGGATGTGATGAGCCGACATCGAGGTGCCAAACACCGCCGTCGATATGAACTCTTGGGCGGTATCAGCCTGTTATCCCCGGAGTACCTTTTATCCGTTGAGCGATGGCCCTTCCATTCAGAACCACCGGATCACTATGACCTGCTTTCGCACCTGCTCGACTTGTCAGTCTCGCAGTCAAGCGGGCTTATGCCATTGCACTAACCTCACGATGTCCGACCGTGATTAGCCCACCTTCGTGCTCCTCCGTTACTCTTTGGGAGGAGACCGCCCCAGTCAAACTACCCACCAGGCACTGTCCGTAACCCCGATAAGGGGTCGACGTTAGAACATCAAGCATACAAGGGTGGTATTTCAAGGACGACTCCATAACCGCTAGCGCGATTATTTCACAGTCTCCCACCTATCCTACACATGTAGGGTCAATGTTCAGTGCCAAGCTATAGTAAAGGTTCACGGGGTCTTTCCGTCTAGCCGCGGGGACGCAGCATCTTCACTGCGATTTCAATTTCACTGAGTCTCGGGTGGAGACAGCGTGGCCATCATTACGCCATTCGTGCAGGTCGGAACTTACCCGACAAGGAATTTCGCTACCTTAGGACCGTTATAGTTACGGCCGCCGTTTACCGGGGCTTCGATCAAGAGCTTCGCGTTACCGCTAACCCCATCAATTAACCTTCCGGCACCGGGCAGGCGTCACACCGTATACGTCATCTTTCGATTTTGCACAGTGCTGTGTTTTTAATAAACAGTTGCAGCCACCTGGTATCTGCGACTCCCGGCAGCTTAGAGAGCAAGTCTCATCACCGCTAGGAGCGTACCTTCTCCCGAAGTTACGGTACCATTTTGCCTAGTTCCTTCACCCGAGTTCTCTCAAGCGCCTTGGTATTCTCTACCTGATCACCTGTGTCGGTTTGGGGTACGATTCCTTATAATCTGAAGCTTAGAAGCTTTTCCCGGAAGCATGGCATCAATGACTTCACTGCCGTAGCAGCTCGACATCGTATCTCAGCCTTAAGATGGTCCGGATTTGCCTAAACCATCAGCCTACATACTTGGACCTGGACAACCGTCGCCAGGCTCACCTAGCCTTCTCCGTCCCTCCATCGCAATTATAAGAAGTACGGGAATATTAACCCGTTTCCCATCGACTACGCCTTTCGGCCTCGCCTTAGGGGTCGACTTACCCTGCCCCGATTAACGTTGGACAGGAACCCTTGATCTTCCGGCGAGGGAGTTTTTCACTCCCTTTATCGTTACTCATGTCAGCATTCGCACTTCTGATACCTCCAGCGAGCTTTACAACTCACCTTCAACGGCTTACAGAACGCTCCCCTACCCAATGAAGTAAACTTCATTGCCGCAGCTTCGGTGTATAGCTTAGCCCCGTTAAATCTTCCGCGCAGGCCGACTCGACCAGTGAGCTATTACGCTTTCTTTAAATGATGGCTGCTTCTAAGCCAACATCCTGGCTGTCTGAGCCTTCCCACATCGTTTCCCACTTAGCTATAACTTTGGGACCTTAGCTGGCGGTCTGGGTTGTTTCCCTCTTCACGACGGACGTTAGCACCCGCCGTGTGTCTCCCGGATAGTACTTACTGGTATTCGGAGTTTGCAAAGGGTTGGTAAGTCGGGATGACCCCCTAGCCTTAACAGTGCTCTACCCCCAGTAGTATTCGTCCGAGGCGCTACCTAAATAGCTTTCGGGGAGAACCAGCTATCTCCGAGTTTGATTGGCCTTTCACCCCTAGCCACAAGTCATCCGCTAATTTTTCAACATTAGTCGGTTCGGTCCTCCAGTAAGTGTTACCTCACCTTCAACCTGCCCATGGCTAGATCACTCGGTTTCGGGTCTAATCCTAGCAACTATGACGCCCAGTTAAGACTCGGTTTCCCTACGGCTCCCCTAAACGGTTAACCTTGCTACTAAAATTAAGTCGCTGACCCATTATACAAAAGGTACGCAGTCACCCAACAAGTGGGCTCCTACTGCTTGTACGTACACGGTTTCAGGTTCTATTTCACTCCCCTCACAGGGGTTCTTTTCGCCTTTCCCTCACGGTACTGGTTCACTATCGGTCAGTCAGGAGTATTTAGCCTTGGAGGATGGTCCCCCCATATTCAGACAAGATAACACGTGTCCCGTCCTACTCGTTTTCACTGATAAGATGTTGTCGGTTACGGGGCTATCACCCTGTATCGCGGAACTTTCCAGAACCTTCACCTAACATCAAACTAGCTTAAGGGCTAATCCGGTTTCGCTCGCCGCTACTGCCGGAATCTCGGTTGATTTCTCTTCCTCGGGGTACTTAGATGTTTCAGTTCCCCCGGTTCGCCTCGTGCTGCTATGTATTCACAACACGATACTTACTTATGTAAGTGGGTTTCCCCATTCGGAAATCCCAGAGTCACCGGTTTTTACTACCTCATCTGGGCTTATCGCAAGTTAATACGTCCTTCATCGCCTCTGACTGCCAAGGCATCCACCGTGTACGCTTAGTCACTTAACCATACAACCCCAAGAGGTTTCAGTATGTTCAAACAACCAAGGTTTGTGTCCTTGATAAGAGGACATTGGTTTTTCGCCGGACTCGATACAAGACACTTGAATGTGTATTGTTTTGAGAACTCGTTTTCATCTTTCGATGAAAACTATAAATCAATCTATTCGATTGAATTTACTAGTCAGCTTTCCAGATTGTTAAAGAGCATAACGCAAAAGCGTTAATCAATAACGGATGTTATTAATTAGCACTTTCGCTATTTTCTAAAACCATTTCACCAAGCAATCTGTGTGGACACTGCATTCAACAGTAAGTCTTTAGGTAAGGAGGTGATCCAGCCCCAGGTTCCCCTAGGGCTACCTTGTTACGACTTCACCCCAGTCATGAACCACACCGTGGTAAACGCCCTCCCGAAGGTTAAGCTATCTACTTCTGGTGCAGCCCACTCCCATGGTGTGACGGGCGGTGTGTACAAGGCCCGGGAACGTATTCACCGTGACATTCTGATTCACGATTACTAGCGATTCCGACTTCATGGAGTCGAGTTGCAGACTCCAATCCGGACTACGACGTACTTTATGGGATTCGCTCACTCTCGCGAGTTGGCAGCCCTCTGTATACGCCATTGTAGCACGTGTGTAGCCCTACTCGTAAGGGCCATGATGACTTGACGTCGTCCCCACCTTCCTCCGGTTTATCACCGGCAGTCTCCCTGGAGTTCCCACCCGAAGTGCTGGCAAACAAGGATAAGGGTTGCGCTCGTTGCGGGACTTAACCCAACATTTCACAACACGAGCTGACGACAGCCATGCAGCACCTGTCTCAGAGTTCCCGAAGGCACCAAAGCATCTCTGCTAAGTTCTCTGGATGTCAAGAGTAGGTAAGGTTCTTCGCGTTGCATCGAATTAAACCACATGCTCCACCGCTTGTGCGGGCCCCCGTCAATTCATTTGAGTTTTAATCTTGCGACCGTACTCCCCAGGCGGTCTACTTAACGCGTTAGCTCCGAAAGCCACGGCTCAAGGCCACAACCTCCAAGTAGACATCGTTTACGGCGTGGACTACCAGGGTATCTAATCCTGTTTGCTCCCCACGCTTTCGCATCTGAGCGTCAGTCTTTGTCCAGGGGGCCGCCTTCGCCACCGGTATTCCTTCAGATCTCTACGCATTTCACCGCTACACCTGAAATTCTACCCCCCTCTACAAGACTCTAGTCTGCCAGTTCAAAATGCTGTTCCGAGGTTGAGCCCCGGGCTTTCACATCTTGCTTAACAGACCGCCTGCATGCGCTTTACGCCCAGTAATTCCGATTAACGCTCGCACCCTCCGTATTACCGCGGCTGCTGGCACGGAGTTAGCCGGTGCTTCTTCTGTAGGTAACGTCAAACAATGCCGCTATTAACGACACTGCCTTCCTCCCTACTGAAAGTACTTTACAACCCGAAGGCCTTCTTCATACACGCGGCATGGCTGCATCAGGGTTTCCCCCATTGTGCAATATTCCCCACTGCTGCCTCCCGTAGGAGTCTGGACCGTGTCTCAGTTCCAGTGTGGCTGATCATCCTCTCAGACCAGCTAGGGATCGTTGCCTTGGTGAGCCATTACCTCACCAACAAGCTAATCCCACCTGGGCTAATCCTGACGCGAGAGGCCCGAAGGTCCCCCTCTTTGCTCCGAAGAGATTATGCGGTATTAGCTATCGTTTCCAATAGTTATCCCCCACATCAGGGCATATTCCCAGGCATTACTCACCCGTCCGCCGCTCGCCGCCCTTAACGTTCCCCGAAGGTTCAGTTAAGTCGCTGCCGCTCGACTTGCATGTGTTAGGCCTGCCGCCAGCGTTCAATCTGAGCCATGATCAAACTCTTCAATTAAAGTTTTGTTGGTCTTGTAAAAAGTCGACCGGCTCAATGAATACTGTTAATTCATCATAAATGATGAATGAATTGACTGTGCTGATACTTACGTATCAATTGGTCACTAGTATCATTGATAAATCTTTTTGACTAATCATTCAACGAGTGCCCACACAGATTGCATGGTCAAATTGTTAAAGAACATTTGGCACAACACATCGTGTTGGCTGAGGCTGCGTATAATACACCGCGCTCATTTCAAGTCAACAATAATTTTAAATTTATTTTTTAAAACTCTTATTGGACTTAGCTTAAAGCAACTTTTCTTATCTTTTTAAGATTAAGATGAATTTTTAGCTTTAAGACTGCAATTTATCAAACTCAAAAAACATCGTTCAGATATTTTCAAAGCCACTTTTCATTATAAACTGCTTAACTACAAGTTATACACAGGTTGTAAATAACTTACTAACCATCCGTATTCCCTGTCGATGGAGGCGCATTATAGGGAGGTCGTGAGATATAGCAATAGTATTTTAAGAAAAAAGTGTTGAATGCAAAAATTTCCAACGATAAGCCTTAAAACCATCACTTTTTGCACAGTTTAACGAGTTTCTTATATCAAAAAGAAAAGGCATATGAGTAAACTCATATGCCTTTTCGTAATTTTTTAAGTTTAGTCTTTAATTGAAACAATGAATGACGAATTCAATAATTCTTCTCTGTGGTAATTCAGAGGTTGTCCATCAAGATCAGTAACAATAGCCCCTGCACTTTCTGCAACACACTGACCAGCGGCGGTGTCCCACATCATTGTTGGTCCTAAACGTGGATAACGTTGGGCTCTACCTTCTGCGACTAAACAGAACTTTAAGGATGAACCGACTTCCGTCATTTTATGCTCCCCCATTTGTTCTAGATATTGCGCAAGCTCTGGTGATGGATGAGAGCGGCTGCCAACAATTGTTGGTACTGTGGCTACTCTGACTTTAATAGGCTCACGCCCCGCTTTGGTTTCTAGCCACGCTTTTTCGCTATTCCCCAACCATGCTTTTTCTAATGCTGGCGCATAAACTACCCCTAATACAGGTTTCCCTTCTTTTATAAGTGCGATATTAACGGTGAATTCGCCGTTTTTACGGATGAACTCTTTGGTTCCATCGAGAGGATCAACTAACCAAAAGCTGTCCCAGTGTTGCCTTTCTTGCCAGTCAGTATGGGCTGATTCTTCTGAAAGAATGGGAATATCGGGAGTTAACTGCTTTAACTTGGCTACAATAATTTCGTTTGCGGCAAGATCGGCATCGGTCACTGGACTACTATCTGATTTTTGTTCGATCTGAACCTGACCATGGTAACGATCCATAATGGCAGCACCGGCTTCTAATGCGATGCTATATATTTCGTCGAGTAACATTGCCAATCCCTTTCTCCTTATAGTGTTTTAGCTGATGATCTGTTGTGACTTAAGGTGTTCGATACACTGTGCCACCAGCTCTTCTATTGCGTGACTTCCTGCCGCTAAATGGATCTCAGGCGATAACGGCGACTGGTATTCAGAATCGATACCCGTGAATTGCTTGATTTCACCTGCTCGCGCTTTTTTATACAAGCCTTTTGGATCACGTTTTTCACACTCGACTAAAGGTGTATCAACAAAAACCTCAATAAACTCGCCATCAGGAAGAAGATCACGTACCAGCTGTCTTTCTTCTCGGTGAGGAGAAATAAACGCGCTCAGTACGATTAAACCCGCATCAGCCATTAGCGCTGCAACCTCACCGATGCGGCGAATATTCTCACGACGATCTTCACTAGAGAAACCTAAATCTCGGCATAAACCATGACGAACATTATCACCATCTAATAAATAAGTATGATGACCAAGCTCGGCCAGTTTATTTTCCAGTGCACCAGCGACAGTGGATTTACCCGCACCGCTTAACCCTGTAAACCACAACACACAAGGTTTCTGCTGCTTTTGCTCGGCACGTAATGCTTTTGTTACGGTATGACGATGCCAAACAATGTTTTCGTTATCATCATGGACTTGTGGTGTGATTGTCATAACACACTCCGTTGTTTAGTGATTAGAAAGGAAATAGCAGTGGGATCAAACTGAGAACAACCACTGAATAGACTATCGATATTGGCAATCCAATCCGTAGATAATCTTTTAATTTATAGTTACCAACACTGTAGACCAGTAAGTTGGTTTGATAACCGTAAGGTGAAATAAAGCTCGCACTCGCGCCAAATAACACCGCCATAATAAAAGGCATAGGATCTACGTTATAAGCCAGCGCTAAGCTGTAACCGATGGGGAATGATAAAGCGGCGGCTGCATTGTTAGTCACTAGCTCAGTCAATACTAATGTCATGAGGTACACAGCTATCAATGCGCCATATATTCCCCAACCATTGAAAGCCGTGATTAACGCTTCCCCCATACGTTCAGATAACCCAGTACTTATCATCAATTGAGCAAGGGTGAGCGCAGAGCCGACAATCACCACAATATCTACCGGAAATCGGCGGCGTAACTCAGTAAAAGAAATGATCCCAACAGCGACCATCACGAGTAAGTAGGCCGCTAGCCCCTTAATAATGGGCAACATATCCAATAAAGCGAGTCCAATAACAGTAAGAAATCCCATTAATACTGCTGCACTTTTACTGTTATCTAATCGGGCACTGGAATCTAAACCGTTAACTAATACGAACTCGCGATCTAACGTGGTTTTCTTCTGTTGAAAGGTTTTTCCCGGCACGATGACTAAGGTATCACCAGCATGAAGCTCAATGTTACCCAATCCACCAGCTAGGCGTTCGTGACCACGGCGAATAGCGACGACGACAGCATCAAAGTTTTCTCTAAAGCGTGTGCTCTTTAAGGTTTTGCCTCTGATCCCTGCTGAATGGCTCACGATCACTTCCATCATGGATTGACCATTAAGATGATGCTGTCCAAAAAGGTTTAGCCCTTGGATTTCTTGTAAGGTAGTGACGCTTTCTACATCACCACAAAATAATAAGGTATCCCCTGCTTTAAGTTTGGTATCGGGGCAAACAGGTGCGATAGTTTCGCCATCTCGGATCAATTCAGCTAAGAATAAACGGCGTAATGCACGCAGACCATTTTCAGCTACCGTTTTTCCGACCAAGGGGGAATCTGCTTTTACCCTTGCTTCGAGAAAATAAGGCAGTTGATCGTCAGCATGATCATCATAACTTGGTAATAAGTGACTAAGCGGAATAAGAATAGCTAGGCCGATAACCAACACAGCAAGACCAATAACACTTGGCGCAAAGAAACTTAAACTCGGCAGTCCCGCATCTTCAACAAAGCTATTAATGATTAAGTTAGTGGATGTACCTATTAGCGTTAAGGTGCCACCTAAAATCGCCGTATAGGATAAAGGTAACAATAATTTAGAAGGGGCATGGCGCTGATTACGTTTAATGGCACCAATCAGTGATACCACGACTGCCGTATTATTGGTAAATGATGATAATAACGCGGTTGATAAACCGAGCTTCGTTACCACTGAGCTTTGACCACCCTGTGAGATTTGACGCCCAACCCAACTTATCAAACGCGTTTTTTCTAATGCGATGGAAACAAGGATCAACAATACCAAAGTCAATAATGACGAATTAGTAAAGTTACCCGCCAGCGTAGGTAAATCGATCATGCCTGACTGAAAACCAATAAACGCAGCCCCAGCAAAGAGATAGGCAGGTTTTATCTTGGTTGCCAGTAAACAAAGAATGATCACCACCAACATAGCGAGAACGATCGCTTGCTCCCATCCCATGATGATTACCCTAGCAACTTGCTAAGATCTTTCGCATCCCAATGTGGGAAGTGCTTACGGATCAGGGCATTTAATTCAACTTCAAAGGCTGAGTATTGCGCGGTATTTTGTTTCGCATCTAACGCTTCACGTACCATACCCGCACCAACCGTTACGTTGGTTAAACGATCAATCACAATGAAGCCACCGGTGTCTTTACACGCTTGGTAACTATCAACCGCAATCGCTTCATTTAAGCTCACTTCACACAGACCAATACCATTTAAAGGCAATACCTCCGTTTCGAAGGTTTCCAGGTTGTTGATATCCACTTGGTGGCGAATTGCATCAACCGTACCGACGGTCTTCTTACCTGCTACTTTAATATCGTATTGGCGTCCTGTTTCTAATGGTGATTCACCCATCCAAACAATATCAGCTAATACATTATTACTTAGCGGCACCGTTTCCTCGCCTGCCACTAACGTATCGCCACGGCTAATATCAATTTCATCAGCCAAGGTCACAGTCACAGCTAAACCTGGGTGTGCCACTTCAAGATCACCATCAAAGGTAACGATACGCTCAACAGTGGATGTTTTACCTGATGGTAATGCACGTACTGTTTGACCAACACGTAATTCACCGGATGCCAATGTGCCGGCAAAGCCACGGAAATCAAGATTAGGACGGTTAACGTATTGCACAGGGAAACGCAGTGCATCAGAGGTTTGATCTTGGGCTAGGTCAACTTTCTCTAGTAACGTCAATAATGAGTCACCTTGATACCAAGGCGTTTTATCGCTCAAACCAACAACGTTGTCACCTTCTAGTGCTGACAATGGCACTAGACTGATATTGATATCGCTATTGAGTTTTTTCGAGAATGCTAAATATTCTTCACGGATAGATTCAAAACGTGCTTGATCGAAACCCACCAAGTCCATTTTATTAATCGCAACGATAAAGTGACGAATACCCAATAGGCTCGCAATGTAAGAGTGACGACGAGTTTGATCCAATACGCCTTTACGCGCATCAATCAAAATAACCGCGACATCACAAGTTGAAGCCCCTGTTGCCATATTACGGGTGTACTGCTCATGCCCCGGGGTATCAGCAATGATGAATTTACGCGCTTTGGTTGAGAAATAACGGTAAGCCACATCAATGGTGATCCCTTGCTCACGCTCAGCTTGTAAGCCATCAACCAGCAGTGCCAAGTCAGGCTTATCGCCTGTCGTACCGACTTTCTGGCTATCAGTATGAATGGCAGCTAACTGATCTTCATAAATTTGGTGAGAATCATGCAGTAGTCGACCGATAAGCGTACTTTTACCGTCATCCACTGAGCCACAGGTTAAAAATCGCAGCAGAGATTTATTATGGTGTTGGTCAAGGTAAGCTTCGATACCGAGCTCAGCGACCTGTTGTTCAATCACACTATTCATTATTCTCTCCTTAGAAGTAACCTTGGCGTTTTTTCAATTCCATAGAGCCGGACTGATCATGGTCAATCGCTCGGCCTTGTCGCTCACTCGATGTTGCCACCAGCATCTCTTCAATAATGCCAGGTAGCGTATCTGCGGTTGATTCAATGGCTCCCGTTAGTGGGTAACAGCCCAAGGTTCTAAAGCGCACACTCTTTTGTTCAATTTTTTCCCCAGGCTGTAACTCCATGCGATCATCATCGACCATGATCAACATGCCATCTCGCTCCACTACAGGGCGTACTTCCGATAGGTATAACGGTACGATTTCAATGCCTTCAAGGTAGATGTATTGCCAAATATCAAGCTCTGTCCAATTTGATAGCGGGAAGACACGAATGCTTTCGCCTTTATTAATCTGACCGTTGTAGGTTTTCCAGAGCTCAGGACGTTGGTTTTTCGGATCCCATGTGTGGTTCTTATCACGGAAAGAATACACACGCTCTTTTGCTCGAGATTTTTCTTCGTCACGACGAGCGCCACCAAAAGCGGCATCAAAACCGTACTTATCAAGCGCCTGCTTCAAGCCTTGAGTTTTCATGATATCGGTATGTTTTGATGAGCCGTGAACAAACGGACTACACCCCATCGCCAACCCTTCTGGGTTTTTATGTACCAATAGATCAAAACCGTATTTTTCTGCGGTGCGATCGCGAAATTCGATCATCTCGCGGAATTTCCAATCGGTATCTACATGCAACAATGGGAACGGAATTTTCCCCGGGTAGAATGCTTTACGAGCAAGGTGCAACATCACTGATGAATCTTTACCGATAGAGTACATCATCACTGGATTATCAAACTCAGCCGCTACTTCACGGATAATGTGGATACTTTCCGCTTCTAACTGCTTGAGGTGGGTTAAACGTTTCGGGTCCATCTCTCTCTCCATACTATGCCAGTTTAACTACCGCATCTTGCTGCTGTAGCGACTGTTCCTGTTTTGTGAACCAATCTAATTTCGTCGATAGGTTTACCACCTCTCCTACAACAATCAGCGAGGGAGAAGCAGCGTGTTGAGCTAATTGAGCCAGTTCGCTTAACTGACCTTTTAATACTTTTTGGGTTTTCTGCGTGCCACGTTCAATGATGGCTATCGGGGTATCAGCACCACGACCGTGCTCTAATAATTGCTGTTGAATGTGACTCGATTTCATCAAGCCCATATAAATCACTAAGGTCTGCTTACCTCGCGCCAGCGTTGACCAATCCAAGGTGTCACCATCGGGCTTCAAATGCCCAGTCACAAACATGGCAGTTTGGGCATAATCACGGTGAGTGAGAGGAATACCAGCATAAGCGGTAGCACCCGCAGCGGCTGTAATACCCGGTACAACTTGAAATGGAATATCAGCATCAAATAGCACTTCTAATTCTTCACCACCGCGACCAAATACAAACGGATCGCCACCTTTTAGACGTACAACACGCTTACCTTGTTTGGCGTAATGAACAATTAAACGATTGGTTTCTTCTTGCGGCACGCTGTGAAAACCGGCTTTTTTGCCAACACAGACTAACTCTGCATCACGGCGAACAAGATCCATGACTTCATCAGAGACTAAATAGTCATAAAGTACGACGTCAGCCTGTTGCATTAACTGCAATGCACGAAGAGTTAGTAAGCCTGCATCACCCGGACCTGCGCCAATTAATGCCACTTGACCTTGAGGGGGTGCTTGATGGGTTAATGCCACCAGCTCTTGCTCGGCTTCTTGCTCTCGACCTGCAGCAACTAAATCACCAAATCGTCCGTTAAAGGCTTGCTCCCAGAAATAACGACGAGCAGAAAAAGACGAAACAGTTTGTGATAAACGCTGACGGAAATTACCTGCGATAGTCGCCATACGTCCTAAATGTTGTGGTAGCAGCGCTTCTAGCTTTTCACGTAATAAGCGAGCCAGTACAGGGGCTTGGCCTGACGAAGAAATCGCGATAATGATTGGGGAACGATCAACAATAGAGGGAACGATGAAGCTGCAACGTTGGGTATCATCCACCACATTCACCAACACTTGACGTTGATTGGCTGATTGATATACCAGAGCATTAACAGATTTGCGATCCGTTGCCGCGATAGCTAAGAAAATGCCATCAAGATCGTCAGGTGAAAAAAACTCACCTACATGTTGAATTTGTCCTTGGGCTAATGCCGCAGTGAAATCCGCATTTAACGTTGGGGCAATGACACGCACATCAGCCCCTGCTTTTAATAGCATACGGGTTTTACGCCACGCGCTGTCATCACCACCGACAACCAAACACGGTCGACGCTTTAAATCTGCAAAAATTGGCAAGTAATCCATCATTAGCCCCTCTTTTTATCCCTAGATGCACTATAGAGGGGGCTAGATATTACTTGAAATTCTAAAATTTCATTTTTTATTCCAAAATGTTTAGCAAAACGCTGCCTTTTCGCCAAAATGAAACTAAGCAGAGGCTTTCGCTATATAAAGACGAATATATAGTGATAAATCTCACTTTTATTGCCAGCACTAGGGAAGCAAGCAAATCGTTTCCCTAAACGTTATGCCTTTTCTGTCTAGGTTATGACGAATAACTCACCTTTAAATGCGTTAAATCGAACCGCAATATTCGATCTCAGTAACACTCCATCAAAAAAAACGAGATCGATAGCACAATAGTGCGACACAGCTAACAGCGTTTATCAGCATATTTGATACCTTACGCCTGCTTTTTTGCCTACCCCGTTTGGAGATATTCATGACATTATCAGCTAAGCCTTTATCAATTGCGATCCTTGGCGGTTTACTTACGCTTGCAGGCCCTGCTACTGCAGACACCATCAAGCTACGTATCCTAGAAACAACCGATATCCATACCAATGTGATGGATTACGATTACTACAAAGATAAACCAACGGACAAAACAGGCTTAGTGCGAACAGCAACCTTAGTTGAGAAAGTACGCGGTGAAGTAACAAACAGCGTATTAGTTGATAATGGTGACTTGCTACAAGGTAGCCCTATGGGTGACTACATGGCAGCCAAAGGGATCAAACACGGTGAAGTACACCCTGTTTACAAGGTAATGAACCAACTTAATTACGATGTGGGTAACATTGGTAACCACGAGTTTAACTATGGTTTGGACTTCCTTGATACCAGCATTGAAGGTGCTGACTTCCCTTACATTAATGCTAACGTTTACGATCTAAAAACAGGCAAAAACCTATTTAAACCTTACCTTATTAAGGAATACACCTTCAAAGACATCGATGGTAACGATCAACAAGTGAAGATCGGTTACATCGGTTTTGTACCGCCACAAATCATGGTGTGGGATAAGAAGAACTTAGAAGGTAAGGTAGAAGCAAAAGACATTAAGCAAACTGCTGAGAAATTCATTCCACAGATGAAGGCAGAAGGCGCTGACATCATCGTGGCAATTCCACACTCAGGTGTTGCGGCAGACCCATACAAAGTGGGCGCAGAAAACTCGGTTTACTACTTAACACAAGTTAAGGGCATTGATGCGATTGCCTTTGGTCACTCACACGCAGTATTCCCGAGCAAAGATTTTGCAAACCTACCGGGCGCAGATGTCGAGAAAGGCACGATCAACGGTATTCCTGCTGTGATGCCGGGTCGCTGGGGCGATCACGTGGGTATCATGGACTTGGTGCTAGATAAAGACGGTAACAGCTGGAAAGTAACTTCAGCACAAACTGAAGCTCGCCCTATTTTCGACAAAGCGACGCAAAAGCCTATCGTTGATGCCGATCCTAAATTAGTCGCAGCCGTAAAAGTGGATCATAACGCGACTCGTGATTTTGTTAATCAGCCAATCGGTAAAGCAAGCGATGTAATGTACAGCTACCTTGCACTGGTACAAGATGATCCAACGGTACAAATCGTTAACCTTGCGCAGAAAGATTATGTTGAGCGCTTCATTCAAGGCGATCCTGATCTAGACGGTATCCCTGTTCTGTCTGCTGCCGCTCCATTTAAAGCTGGCGGTCGTGGTAACGATGCAACTAACTTTACTGAAGTAGAAGCAGGTCAACTGACTTTCCGTAACGCTGCTGACTTATACTTGTACCCAAATACCCTGGTTGCAATGAAAGTGACAGGTAAAGAAGTGAAAGAATGGCTGGAGTGTTCAGCAGGACAATTTAACCAAATCGATGTTAACAGTGATAAACCACAAGGTTTGATCAACTGGGATGGTTTCCGTACTTACAACTTCGATGTGATTGATGGCGTGACTTACAACATCGATATTTCACAACCAGCAAAATACGACGGTGAGTGTAAAGTCATTAACCCAACAGCAAACCGTATTAAAGATCTAACTTTCAACGGTAAGCCTGTTGCTGACAATCAAAAATTCATTATCGCAACCAACAACTACCGAGCTTACAGCGGTAAGTTTGCAGGTACAGGTGAGAAGTTTGTCGCGTTCGCATCACCAGATGAAAACCGCACTGTACTTTCAGACTACATCAGCCGTGTAAGTAAAGAGAAAGGCCAAGTAGTACCGAGTGCAGATAACAACTGGCACTTCACACCACTGAAAAGTGATAAGAAATTAGATATTCGCTTTGAAACTGCCAATAGTGAAAAAGCAGCCAAGTTCATTAAAGACAAAGGTCAGTACCCAATGACCCAAGTTGAAACAACACCAACTGGCTTTGCTATTTACCAATTGGATTTACAACACGCGAAATAATCGTCGTGATAAAGTAAGCTATCAATACCGCAGCATTGTCTGCGGTATTTTTTTACTGTTAAAGAGTGAGCTATCATGAAGCATTCCGCACAACTTTCTCAACTTGCCGAATTTCTTCAACAATTTGGTGCAGAGCAAACCACCATTGACGAAGCATTAGCACACGCTCAAATATTAGAGCTACCTACTCGTCATATCTTGCTCAATCAAGGTCAACAAGCTGAGCAGTTTTACTTTTTACTCGATGGACTGTGCCATGCCTGTTATCTCACCGAAAGCGGTAAACAATTTAGTAAAGAGTTTTATTGGGATCAAGATGCGTTAATTGGCTTTGAAGGGCTGATCACCCAATCCCCATCACCTTTTCTATTAGAAACCTTATCAGCAAGTCAGCTTATCGCACTACCGATTACATTAATTGAAACATGGCGTGCCCAAGGCTTAGCACTGTATATCAACTTATTGGAACGTCAGTTGGTGTTTAAAGAAAACAAAGAGCGCTTTATGTTGATGTACAGCCCTGAAGAACGATACCAATTGTTTACACAAAGCTTTGCGGAACTTAATTTTAAACTGACGGATTATCAGATTGCGTCATACCTAGGGATCACGCCTATTAGTTTAAGCCGCATTAAAAAAAGGCAAGCACAGCCACAATAATACAACGAAATTAACAATGGTTAATGAGGCATTGAACAACTCAGGTTACTATGAAGTTCACTTTTTTTATCATCGATAAGAGAACACCTGATGCTAACTTGGCAATGCCTTTCTTTTACACAACTCACGCCCCACCAGCTTTATGATGCACTAAAGCTACGATCTGATATTTTTGTCGTCGAGCAAACCTGTGTTTACCCTGATCTGGATGATAACGATCGTGCAGATGATGTTTACCATCTACTCGGTTATCAAGACGGCAAACTGATCGCCTACTTACGCTTATTACGCCCGGGGCTTACTTACGATAACGTCAGCATTGGTCGTGTCGTTACGGCACAAGAAGCACGTGGTAATGGCATCGGTCATGAACTCATAAAACAAGGACTCGCCAACGCTGCCCGTCTTTGGCCTAATGCAACGATTGAGATCGGAGCGCAAGAGCATCTCATTCATTTTTATCGTCAACATGGGTTCGAGCAAACCTCTGAGATGTATCTTGAAGATGGCATTCCACATGTCGATATGATTCTAACGCTAGGTCAGCCAAGATGAAATTAAGTGCCGTTTCACTGGGAATTATATTACTCGTATTCGGCAACTTATCTGCCTCGCTTTCTGATGTGGCAGTCAAGCTACTCAATGGCGAAGTTCACCCTTTTCAATACATGTTTCTTCGCCAAATATTGAGCTTAGTGATCATTCTGCCGCTATGGTTATCGCAAGCTAAGCCTAAACGAACTGTAGGGAGTTGGAAGATCAATACAATCCGAGCTTACTTAGTGTTAGCAGGAAGCTCAATGTTATTGGTTGCGCTGACTTACCTACCTTTAGCAACAGCGAATGCATTGTTTTATGCCGCGCCTCTGCTGATGATCCCATTATCTATGCTGTTATTAGGTGAGCATCCTAGCAAAAACAAAGTAATAGCCACTGCGATTGGCTTTATTGGTATTCTGATTGTATTACGTCCAACCCAATTTCACTGGGCAGCCATTGCAGCATTAGGTACAGCAACCACATTGGCACTTTACAATGTCTTGGTACGTAAACTGCCAGAATCTCAAAGTGTTGCGACCACGCTATTTTGGACTTGTGTATTATCGCTTCCGGTCGCTACACCGTTAGCATGGTATTTCTGGCAACCAATATCGATGGAAAACCTTGGCTTAATTGCAGCCAGCGCCCTATTTACGTTGGGCTATCAAGGCTGTGTGGTCATGGCTTATCGCCAAAGTGAAACCCATCAAATCGGGCTTGCGGAATATTCAGGACTGATATTTGTCGCCATCTTTGGCTGGGTTTGGTTTAACGAAAGTTTAGATGCACTCACCCTATTCGGTATTTTATTGATCATTCTGCCAATGATGCCGAAACCCAAACGTAAACAATTAGCGCCAATGAACTCTTAAGCTCCTATATCAATATAGAAAATAGAGCGTAAAAATAGAAAAAGCCCACTTCAGTTAACCGAAGTGGGCTTTTTTAATCTTGTCTTTAGGTATGGCTTATTGACGGTAATAACCACCATTACTACGACGGTAATAAGTCGCTGAAATTCCATTACCATCAATCTTCAAACCATCAATTTGACCATTACTGTTCACACGGTATGTCAGCATTTGACCTGCCTGTACGTTACTGATCGGCTTACCCGCACCTTCTACTTTCGCAATAGCGAACAAATCAGATAACGGCAATGAGCGATCTCTAAATACACTGGCTAATGTTTTACCCGCTGGTACTTTATAACTTACCCACTGACCTGCAGAAGCGGCTGCTTTAGGTTGGCTCGCTGTGGATGGGTTTGATTTCAATGAACTAGATGATGTCGGCTTTGCTGGTGTCGTTGCCACTGGCTTTTGCGTAGCCACATCAATCACATATGCTTTACCACCATTAAGAGGGTAAATTCTTTGCAGCTTAGGTTTTTTCTCAGGGGCTGGACCATTATCTTCCAAGCCACCCACCGCTTTCATACGCTTATCTTCTGTGACATCAGCCGTATCTAATACCACATCGGTAGGTTGGCTCACCACAGTATTAGCTACACCATTTGATGTCGTACCACCAGTCACATTCGTTGTTGTTTGAGTATCAGTGACGCCACCAAGATCAAGCTGAATATCACGACGAACTGAGGTTGCAGGACTATCATCCTGCTCTAGTTGTGCCGATGATGGCAACATCAATACCGCAACAAAAATCGGTACTAGGATCATCAGAGCCCAGCGATGGAAACGTGGAAAACGATGCCAAGTATGGCTCACACCTTCTTTAAGCTGGCGACATTTTCCGGTGATCCCTGAGATATTAAAATTCACACTGCGTCGTTGTGACGCTTGTTTTGTTTTCGAACGGCGTTTGGCCTGTCCCATATACAGCACTCCAGAGCTTCATATGTCACGCAATTTGCGAATAATGGTTACAAACGTTTACCCATGAGGGGCGAAACTGTTATCCTGCTTGCTTTAATTCATTCTACATTAAGAGATGACGATAATGTCTGACGTTAAACTAGATACAGTTGAGTCTAAAGCAAGCTACGGTATTGGTCTTCAAATGGGCCAACAACTAGCTCAAAGCGGTCTTGAAGGCCTAAACGTAGCAGCAATTGCTAAGGGTATCGCAGCTTCTCTTGCTGGCGAAATGCCAGAAATCGAAGTTGATGAAATCAACAATGCACTACGTGAACTTCACACAAAAGCAGACGAAGCACGTCAAGCTCAAGCTAAACTAGCAGCTGCTGAAGGCGAAGCATTCCTAGCAGAAAATGCACAGCGTGCAGAAGTTACTGTAACTGATTCTGGTCTTCAATACGAAGTTCTAGTTGAAGGTAACGGCGAAATCCCAACTTCTGACAAACAAGTACGCGTGCACTACCACGGTATGCTAACAGACGGTACTGTTTTTGACAGCTCTGTTTCTCGTGGTCAACCTGCAGAATTCCCAGTAACTGGCGTTATCGCTGGTTGGGTTGAAGCTCTACAAATGATGCCTGTAGGCTCTAAGTGGAAACTATACATCCCACAAAACCTAGCATACGGTGAGCGTGGCGCAGGTGCTGCAATTCCTCCATTCGCTGCACTAGTATTCGAAGTTGAGCTACTAGATATCCTATAAGATATTGCTTCTTCTTAAAAAACGACGCTTCGGCGTCGTTTTTTTATATCTATCGAACAGTGTTTATTAAGTGAAAACACAGTTTTCAGGCTAGATTCAGTCGCCATCATCGTTTTAAATAGGCAATCATTACTAAAATTATAACTACACTAGGATAGTGATAGCTCAATGAAGGAGTACCCCATGGAAAAACGTCGTATCTTAACAACTGTCATCGCTAGCGCTTTATTATCAACTAGCGCGATGAGCCACGCATTCAGCCTTACCGATCTATCGAATGCGCTAGGGGGAGAGAAATCCGATCAAGTCGCTACCCAAATTGCTGAAAACCCATTAACTCAAGCATTAGTAACGGGTCTTGGTGTTAAACCAGAGCAAGCTGCGGGCGGTGCAGGCGCACTATTAAGCATGGCAGCCAGTGAGCTAACTGGCCCACAAAGCCAAGAGCTAACCAAATTAATTCCTGGTGCAGAAAAGCTAACTGAATCATTACCGCTAGGTTTAGGTCAGTTACTTGGTACTAAAGAGAACATCGATAAAGTGTTCTCACTACTGGGTATGAATCCTGGCATGGTTAATCAATTCGCACCTATCGTGACTCAATTCTTAAGCGAGCGTGGTGCAAGCCATGAACTTGTTGGCGCATTGAATAATATTTGGGGTCCAGTAACATCATCAGCCCCTGTGACTGCGAAATAACAACTGGCTTTATTTAAAAAAGCAAAAGGGCGAGATATTCTCGCCCTTTTATTTTATCGCAATGAATAGGAGGGATCAGATACCAGAACCATCAGATTCAGTATCGTTGTCTTCATGCAAACCACATTCGCGCTTAAGACCAAAGAAACGTGTCTCTTCTTCTTTCATCCCCGGCTGCCATTTCTCGGTGGTATGCACATCACCAACCGATAAGTATCCCTGCGCTTTTAATGGGTGGTAAGGCAAAGCGTACTGTTTAAGGTACTGATCGATTTGCTCATTACTCCAATCAATTAATGGCAGGAACTTAAAACGACCATTTTGGATAGCAAGTACAGGCAGTGTGGCACGAGAGCTTGATTGTTCACGGCGCAGCCCTGAGAACCACGTTTTTACTTGAAGCTCATCTAACGCACGGTGCATCGGCTCAACTTTATTAAGTCGGTTATATTGCTTAATGCCATCCACACCTTGCAGCCATAATTGACCGTAACGTGCTTCCTGCCATGCCGCACTTTGTTTGGCGCTGTAAACATGCAGGTTGAGATCTAACTGCTTGGTTAAGCTATCAATGAACTGATAGGTTTCTGGGAATAAATAACCTGTATCGGTTAATACCACCGGAATATCTTGTTTTATATTGGTCACCAAATGCAGCATAACAGCCGATTGGATACCAAAGCTTGATGCTAACGCAAACTCACCTTCAAGGTTTTCTAGTGCCCAGCTCACTCGCTGCTCTGCCGTCATCTCCTCCAGCGCGGCATTAATTTCAGCCAGCTGAATAATTTGACTCACTTTAGGCAGCTCAAGTAACTCAGCCAGTTGAAATTTAGCCATAGAAATCCCTCTTCGATACTTTTACTTCTTCAATGATGCCAGCACGAATAGTGAAATCACCAAAATCTTCGCCTTCTTGACGCTCTGTCGACCAACGACTGACTAACCCGTCAATTTCATCCATGATTTGTGCTACGGTAATATTTTCACGGTACATCTTAGGTACACGAGTACCATTACGGTTACCGCCTAAGTGCAGGTTATAACGCCCTGGCGCTTTACCAACGAGACCAATTTCCGCCAACATCGCTCGACCACAACCATTCGGACAGCCAGTCACACGCAAAATGATGTTTTCATCTTTCTCTAAACCGTGTTTTTCCAAAATGCCTTCAACATCGGTTACAAACTCAGGTAAGAAACGCTCTGCTTCTGCCATTGCTAACGGACAAGTTGGAAGTGATACACACGCCATGGAGTTTTTACGCTGCTCACTGACACCGTCATCAATCAAACCATGATCACGTGCGATCTTTTCGATCTTCTTTTTGTCTTTCGCTAACACACCCGCAACAATTAAGTTTTGGTTAGCCGTCATACGAAAATCGCCTTTATGCACTTTAGCAATTTCAGCAACACCGGTTTTTAAAGGCTTATTTGGGTAATCAAGTAAACGACCGTTTTCAATAAATAGTGCTAGGTGATGCTTACCGTCGATACCTTCAACCCAACCAATGCGATCACCACGATCCGTGAACTCATATGGGCGACTGTCTTCAAACTTCACACCCGCACGTTTTTCAACTTCCGCTTTAAATACATCACTGCCAACACGATCTAAGGTGTACTTGGTTTTTGCATTCTTACGGTTTGAACGGTTACCCCAATCACGCTGAGTAGTGACAACAGCCGCTGCTACATCTAATGTTTTCTCTAATGGAATAAAACCAAAGTCATCGGCACGACGAGGATAGGTTGAGTGATCACCGTGAGTCATCGCCAAACCACCACCAACTAACACGTTAAAACCCACTAACTTGCCGTTATCGGCAATCGCCACAAAGTTAAGATCGTTAGCATGGACATCAACATCATTCTGCGGCGGGATCACTACCGTGGTTTTAAACTTACGCGGCAGGTAAGTGCTGCCTAAAATAGGCTCTTCATCGGTTGTTTCTAGCTTTTCACCATCTAACCAGATTTCTGCATAAGCTCGTGTTTTTGGCAGTAGATGTTCACTGATCTTTTTCGCCCACTCGTAAGCTTCTTGGTGCAGTTCAGATTCTACAGGGTTAGTCGTACATAGCACGTTGCGGTTAACATCACCCGCTGTAGCAATGGAATCAATCCCAATACTGTTTAGCGTTTGGTGCATCAATTTAATATTCGGCTTTAACACCCCATGAAACTGAAAAGTTTGACGAGTAGTTAAACGGATACTGCCGTAAGAAGTGTGCTCATCAGCAAACTTATCAATCGCTAACCACTGCTTAGGCGTGATAATACCGCCCGGCATACGTGCACGTAACATCACATTATGCAGTGGCTCTAATTTTTGTTTAGCACGCTCGGCACGGATATCACGGTCATCTTGCTGGTACATACCGTGGAAACGGATCAACTGGAAGTTATCAGCCGTAAAACCACCGGTCATACGATCGCCCAGATCCTGCTCAATAGTCCCGCGAAGAAAATTACTCTCGCGCTTTAGACGTTCGTTATCTGATAATTTTTGATCAGTCATTAGTACACATCCCTTTGATAGCGCTTATCCTTACGCAGATCATTTAGATACTGCTCAGCCTGCTCGCGCGTTTTATTGCCTTGTTGCTCAATCACTGTGATCAGCGCTTGATGAACATCTTTTGCCATTTGGTTAGCATCACCACACACATAGACATGTGCGCCATCTTGTAGCCACTGCCACACTTGTGCAGCTTGCTCTAAAATGCGGTGTTGAACATAGACTTTCTCAGCTTGATCACGGCTAAATGCCACATCAATTTGCGTCACCACGCCATCTTTTAAGTATTTCTGCCATTCAACTTGATATAAGAAATCTTCAGTGAAAGTGCGGTCGCCAAAGAATAACCAGTTCTTACCCTGTGCTTCACGATTATCACGCTCTTGAACAAAAGCACGGAATGGCGCAATACCGGTACCCGGACCAATCATGATCACTGGGGTATTATCATCAACCGGCAGCTTGAAGTTATTGTTGGTTTCAACAAAGACTTTTACTTCACCGCCTTCTTCTAAACGCTGGGCTAAGAAGCTTGATGCACCGCCTTGGCGTTGTTCTTCACCTTGCGCATATTCAACTACACCAACTGTTAGGTGTACTTCTTCACCCACTTCTTCTTGGCTTGAAGCGATAGAATATAAACGTGGAGTTAGACGACGGAGTAAGCCTGTTAGTTGCTCTACGGTTAAAGCTGTTTTCTTCTCACCTAAAACATCAATGATTTGTGTTTTCGCAGAGTACTCGCGCAGTTTTTCACGATCAGCCACCAACTTTTCTAGCTTTTTACTGCCTGAAAGCTCGGCGTATTTAGTCACAAACTGTGGGTTAGAAGCGGTAATTTCGTATTTGCTGATAAGTGCTTCACGCAGGCTGATAGATGCGCCATCAACCTCTAGCGTACTATCAGTATCTAAACCGAGCTTTGCGATAATTGCATCAACCAGTTGTGGATCATTGTCATACCACACGCCTAATGCATCACCCGGCTGATAAGTAAGACCTGATTCTTCTAAATCAATTTCAATGTGACGAACATCTTTACCTGAGTTACGTCCAGTGATCTTTTGGCTTACCGATAAGCTGGCAGTAAATGGATTTTGTTTATTATAAGAAGAGACTGCCGCTGGCTTTTGCCCCACAGGCAACTGAACCACTTCAGCTTCACCAGTTGATAAGGTTTCTTTGGTTTTTGCTAACGCTTTTTGACGCCACTCAGCAGCAGACGCTTCATAATCAACGTCACAATCGAGACGCTCAAGCATTGGCTGCGCGCCAAGTTTGCCAAGGTAGCTATCAAAGTCTTTTGCTGTTTGACAGAAGAACTCGTAGCTTGAGTCACCTAAACCAATGACCGCGTATTTCAGCTCTGGTAATTTAGGTGCTTTTTTCGATTGTAAAAACTCATGTAATTCAATCGCATCATCAGGTGCTTCACCTTCACCGTGGGTAGAGGCCACGATGATGACATGCGTTTCTTTCGCTAAGTTTTTACCTTTATAATCGCCCGCAGAGAAAAGTTGCACTGCGATATCAGCCGCTTCTGCTTCTTCTTTTAATGCTTCAGCTACGCCCTTAGCATTACCTGTTTGCGAGGCATAAATGATGGTGAGTTTACCGGCTGGTTTTGCTGCAGCCAGTACATTATTTTGTGCTGCAGGATCTGCAGCCGTTTGCGGTTGGGTTTGGCTTAATCCCCAAAAGTAGCCACTGATCCACGCAAGCTGTTGTGGCGACGATGCTGCCGCAGCTTGTTTCAGTTGATCCATTTGTTGATCATTGAGTGGACTGGCTAAAGCCGATAATTCCTTCACTAACATGACACGACGATCCCTATTCATTGCGTACTGTTAGATTAGCCATTTCATTAAATAACAAGAAAGAATAGATAAGAATGTTTTATAACCTTTTTAAAGGTTAATAAAAAAACAAAAGCGAGATAACAGCTATTATCTCGCTTTTATTGGGTAGGTATTTTTACTTATTTTAATACTCGTCAGCGATCCTAACTTGATGAAATCCAACCTCGAATGCTTGTTGTGTTGCACTATCAATATCACTGTAACAGCGTTCACTTCCTGCTCCGTCTGTTAATGGCACTAATCCCCCACGACGATGACGAAATTCAACAATGTAACCATCACCAATGGAGGGCTCTACCACGGCTTCAACTAACTCTTGGGTAGCATAAAGGTGCTTTAGCTCAGTTAGCGTCATAACCTTACTCCCTATCCTGCTGCCACTTATCTTGGCTCAGTCTAAAAGATCGATTGCTCACATTTAAAAATGGTACAAAATCCTAAAAACAGCCAATAAAAAAACCACGACAGTGTCGTGGTTTTTATTCATTCGTTAGCTTAAGAAAACTTAGAAGTCGACTTCAACACCTGCGAACCAGCCATCTAAATCAACGTCGCCAGTATTTTTCGCTTTATCAAAATCGTAATCCATCATGCGGTAACCACCACGGATGTTTAGATCTGCAGCCACTAAACCAATGGTGTATTTTACACCCGCTTGGCCGTCAAATAGGCGTGTGCCGTCAAAGTTACCTGCGTTTGCTTGAGCAAATACCGTTAGTGGCGTTGCTGGAATACCGATCTCTGCATTACCGTACAATGTTGGCTGCCAATCACTGAAACGATCATCATTGTTTAGCTTCACGCTACCAAATTTAGAAACTGTTACACCAAGATCTAACGCAACAAGATCGTTATCCAAAATTTCGTAGTACGCCGTTAAATCACTTTGTTCAAATGCAACATTACCCGTGTCGATATTGTTGTAACGAACCATAAAGTTAGGTACTAGTGGGATAAAATGTTCAATTGATGCGTAGTAAGAACCAGATGTGTCATCACTTTTGTTGCCATCAACTTTAGCGTTGGCAAACCATGCATCAGCACCCACTTTAACGCCTAGAAGGGTATCTGCTTGTGCTGGTACAGCTGACGCTAATGCTACTGCTGCTGCAACTGAAAGCATTACTTTTTTCATGCCGAGTCTCCGCTCTTCATCATTAATAATTTTTAAAACGGCGAAACTATACCAGAAACAGTAAAAAAACACTGCTCTTATCTATTTTGATCATCTTTTTGAGCTGAAGATATCAAAAACAACTATTTATTATTTTATCGGTAGTGTTTTCATCAAAATATCATATCGATAATAACATTAGTGCAATCAGTAACGACGACTACGAGACAAACGTTCTTTGTAATTTTGTACTTCTTTATTATCTCGTACTAACCAAATCACCACCGCAATCAGCAAAATCCAAGGTAATAATTTAATCACTAATCCCAACATGCCGACCACTGCCATAATGGCAAATCCGGCAGCCACTGCGATCATCATGCCTATAATGCTGACACCAGTAAAAACCAACACGAATGCGAAAGTTAGTAAAAATAGAAACTCAAACATCACTTACCCCTTATCCTTAATTTCACCCTCATTACTTTTACATGACTCATTTAGAGCGACAAAAACAAGTAACAGAGAACACGATTAACCTTTGTTACCAATGTATATTGCACAAACCACGCCAACCAAGAGCTAGAATTAATCCCTTTATTTTCATTAAGATATAAAAAAGGCTAACCCAAATGGATCAGCCTTCTACTTATAACTTAGTAAAACTCACTCATTAATAGTGATTTTCACCAACGAGTTACACATCTAAATGCGCTGGGATTTTATCAAGAGCTTGTTGTACCACTTCAATACCCGCTCCCGGTTTGTGTGCATTCTCACTGATGTGGCGACGCCATTGACGTGCACCCGGCATGTTTTGGAATAAACCCAGCATATGGCGCGTGATATGACCTAGATACGAGCCGTTCGCCAATTGCTTTTCAATGTATGGGTACATCGCTTCAACCACTTCACGACGTTTCATCACAGGGCGATCGCTACCGAATAAACGTTGATCTACTTCAGCCATTAAGTATGGGCTTTGGTACGCTTCACGACCTACCATCACACCATCCATATGTTTTAGATGCTCTTCCATTTCTTCAAAGGTTTTAATGCCACCATTGATAGCCATGGTTAAATGAGCAAAATCTTGCTTTAGTTGGTAAACACGAGGGTAATCCAGTGGCGGAATTTCACGGTTTTCTTTAGGGCTTAAACCACTTAACCATGCTTTACGCGCGTGGATAGTAAAGTTATCACAGCCACCTTTTTCTGACACAACATGGATAAAGTCTTTCAAGAACTCGTAAGAATCTTGATCATCAATACCAATACGGGTTTTCACAGTAACAGGAATATCAACCACATCACGCATTGCTGTGACACACTGCGCCACTAGTTCAGCTTCACCCATTAAACATGCACCAAACATACCGTTTTGAACACGATCTGACGGACAACCTACATTTAGGTTAATTTCATCATAGCCACGCTCTTGCGCTAGTTTTGCACAACGCGCCAAATCAATTGGGTTTGAACCACCTAGTTGCAGCGCGACTGGGTGCTCTTCCTCGTTATAAGCAAGAAAATCACCTTTACCATGAATAATTGCACCTGTTGTTACCATTTCGGTGTACAACAATGCTTCTTTACTCATAATACGGTGGAAGTAACGACAGTGGCGGTCGGTCCAATCCAGCATCGGTGCGACAGAAAAACGCTGCATTGGAAAATCGCCTGTAACACTTTGAGTTGACAAGTTATTTTTCATTGTCTCGTCTACAACATTTGTCATTTTTATACCCTGTTTGGATTGGTTTACGTATTAAGTTCAGAACCTTACCCCCTATTTACGTATCTACTTCACGATAAGATCGCTCAATAATATAGGACACAATGTAAGGCGTATTCTGAAGAAAGCGGATTCTACCCTAAAACGCCGTAGAGCCAAAGGGGAACCCATATACGAAACACTATCGAATAACGCCCCTAAAACGAAAAGGGCCTTGAACGTAGTCCAAAGCCCTTCACTTACAGTTTCTATTTAAAAGCATGTTGCTGTTATTTTGTCATATTCTCGCTTTTATACATGTCAGCAAATACTGGCTTATATAACGCAACGAACTTGTTCATAAAACATGTCATGTTAGATCTCCAATAAATAATGTATGCATTCACGAATATTGTTAGCTCATCTTATGACGTCGCTACCGTAAACGGGGATTTTAAAAGCTAGCTTCGCACAGCATCAGGTTATTTTTATTATTTTCTAATTGATGCTACGTCATTATTACAATGAGGATAACAGTATTTATTAAAAGAAAAATTTATTACATTTAGAGGATAAATTACTTATCCGCTGCTGATAGTAGCTTCTCAGCAAACGTCATTTTTGTATTCGCTGTTGTGATCACAATACCTGAGTGTGATTTATCTGCTGTACCATTTACAGCATAGTGGCATGCTGATGTCGCTGTATTTTGTGGTGCATCAAATTGTACGTTACCTGTAAATGCGCCATCTTTTGCAGAAGCTGTAAAAGAAGTAGCAATAATAGCGGCTGTCAGTGTTGCTTTGATCATGGTGTTCATCGGTAAACCTTCTAATTTATAATTATGAATAAACGCATCTCACGTTTCGATGGCGCTATATTAACAATTACCCAAAAACACACAATACAACCAAAACACAAAAGATTATTACCACGGAGTAATAGTTGATTTTTATCACTCAATGACTCACAGACAAAAAATGACGAACAGAAGTAAAACAAGTCTAAAAGGAATATTTCGAGTCATCGCAATCACTAATGTAATAACCTCCCCTTTAGTTATTCTTATTTCTCCCGTTCCGTGATCATCAACACGAAATCTTACTGCTTATTACAGCTTCATCACTAAGTTACGGTAAGTTTCAGGGTGGCTGTGATAAAATAAGAACGTTATTGTTGTTTTTTTGAGGTTCTATGGCGGATCAAGCCCAACTATTAGCCAAAGCACAACAGCTCTGTGAAGAACGAGGTGTTAGGCTGACGCCACAACGTTTAAAAGTGTTAGCGTTGATCATTGAGCACCACAGTTCTGTTAGTGCTTATGAATTACTCGATCTCCTTAAGATCTCTGAGCCACAGGCAAAACCACCAACAATTTATCGTGCTTTAGATTTTCTCTTAGCACAGGGCTTTATTCACAAAGTCGAGTCTACCAACAGCTATATTGCATGTTGTGTTCTCGGCCATGCCGATCACTGCTCACAACTGTTAATTTGTGATGAATGTGGTTGTGTAGAAGAATGTCATGACGATGAACTCGCAAAACTACTTCGTCAAAAATCAGAAAAATTTGGCTTTAAGATCAATCATCACGTTGTTGAGAGCCATGGTGTTTGTGAGAAGTGCCAAACCAAGTAAACCAGTCATTTAACCTTAACTAACAGTCTAAAGATTATTATGCGCGCAGAGTTTATTAACCCTTTTCTTGCTTCACTGATCAATGTGCTCAATACCATGGCATCAATGCCGATGACACCGCAAAAGCCAAGATTAAAGAAAGATGAAATTGCCCGTGGTGATGTCTCCGGATTAATTGGCATGATTGGTCCAAAAACCAAAGGCTCTATGTCGATCACCTTTGAACAGGAATTAGCCCTTGAGATCATGCAACGCATGCTTGGCGAGCGCCCTGCTGGTATCAATGAAGATGTCACCGATATGGTGGGTGAAATTACTAATATGGTGACAGGTGGCGCTAAACGTACACTCGCTGAAAGTGGCTATGATTTTGATATGGCAACGCCAGCGGTTGTATCTGGCAAAGGGCATACCATTACTCATAAGTGCGACAACGCAATTATTTTAATGCCGTTTGATTCTAAATATGGCAAAGCTTATATCGAAATTTGCTTCGACTGATTTTTCGCTCTCACTGCATTACTCTGCTGCACAATCCACTAACGACTGGTTGATTGTGCTTATCCTGCCTATGTCTTTATTTATTAAGCACTTTATTAATACCCTAATTCTTAAATAAAAGACTACTCATCACCTTTAATTCGGTCTAGACTAGATATCGTCATACGCACCTTGTCACCTATTGATAAGCGATGACTGCATATTATTTGTCTAAAAGGGAAAGACGTACATGAGTAAACTGACTGGAACCGTAAAATGGTTCAACGATGACAAAGGCTTTGGTTTCATTTCTGGCGCGGATGGTAAAGATGTGTTTGTACACTTCAGCGCGATCCAAGCTCAGGGACGCCGAACCTTACGCGAAGGCCAAAGTGTTGAGTTTATCGTGACTGATGGTCAGAAAGGTCCACAAGCTAGCGAAGTTGTTGCACTGTAATAGCCATTGCTAAGATGATAAAAAAACGCCGCTAATTAGCGGCGTTTTTATTTATCAGTTCATTAATTTAGGCTTATGAGCGCCATTGTTTGAATGCATTGATCAAACCATTTGTTGAGCTGTCGTGGCTTGCAATAGTTTCAGCGTTGTTTAGCTCAGGTAAGATTTGGTTTGCTAACTGCTTACCAAGTTCTACGCCCCACTGATCAAAGCTGAAGATGTTCCAAATTACACCTTGAGTGAAGATCTTGTGCTCGTATAGTGCAATCAACGCACCTAGTGTGTAAGGCGTGATTTCTTTCACCAAGATTGAGTTTGTTGGACGGTTACCTTCAAACACTTTAAATTCAACCAGATCTTTCACATCTTCTAGTGACTTACCTGCAGCAATAAACTCAGCTTCAACTTGCTCACGGCTCTTACCAAATGCTAATGCTTCTGTTTGTGCGAAGAAGTTAGCCATTAGTTTTGGATGGTGATCGCCCAGTGGGTTGTGGCTAATTGCAGGTGCAATGAAATCACATGGGATCAGTTTTGTACCTTGGTGAATTAGCTGGTAGAACGCGTGCTGACCGTTTGTACCAGGCTCACCCCAGATGATTGGGCCTGTTTGGTAATCTACAGGGTTACCACCACGGTCAACATATTTACCGTTTGATTCCATGTTACCTTGCTGGAAGTATGCAGCAAAACGGTGCATGTATTGGTCGTACGGTAGGATCGCTTCTGTTTCCGCACCGTGGAAGTTGTTGTACCAAATACCGATAAGCGCAAGGATCACAGGTAGTTTTTGCTCTAGTGGTGCTTCTGCGAAATGCTTATCCATCGCATGACCACCGTCTAGTAGCGCAACGAAGTTATCAAAACCTACAGCTAGACAAATTGATAGGCCGATTGCTGACCATAGAGAGTAACGACCACCAACCCAGTCCCAGAACTCGAACATGTTGTCAGTATCGATACCAAATTCAGCGACTGCTTCACCATTAGTTGAAAGCGCAGCAAAGTGCTTAGCAACGTGGGCTTTATCTTCAGCTTTTGCTAGGAACCAATCACGTGCAGATAGTGCATTAGTCATGGTCTCTTGCGTTGTGAAGGTTTTAGATGCGATTAGGAATAGCGTTGTTTCTGGATTAAGATCTTTTAGCGTTTCAGCAATGTGTGTGCCATCAACGTTAGATACAAAGTGCATGTTTAGGCGAGTTTTGTAAGCACCTAGTGCTTCAGACACCATGTAAGGGCCAAGATCTGAACCACCGATACCGATGTTAACGATATCTGTAATTTCTTTACCTGTGTAACCTTTCCACTCACCGCTAATGATGCGCTCTGAGAAAGACTTCATCTTCTCAAGTACCGCATTCACAGCTGGCATTACATCTTCACCATCAACCATGATTGGCGTGTTGCTGCGGTTACGCAATGCTACGTGAAGTACTGCGCGATCTTCTGTGCGGTTAATTTTCGCGCCACTGAACATATCAGCAATCGCAGCATCTAGCTCAGTCTCTTTAGCAAGCGCAAATAGCTTAGTTAGGGTTTCTTCAGTGATCAGGTTTTTCGAGTAATCGACTAGGATATCTGAGCCAAATTGCGCAGAAAACTTAGAGAAGCGCGCATTATCATTGGCGAATAAGTCGCTAAGTTGGAAATCTTGAGCTTGTTCAAAGTGTGCGGTTAGATCTTGCCACGCTTGGGTTTGCGTTGGGTTGATGTTCTTCAACATAAAAATATCCTAATTTTGTTATGTTCATCTTCCGCTCTCATAGTGTTCCTGCGAAAGATCCCCGATTTATGCTCGTTAGCCTATGATAAAGGCTTCTTTATAATTTTTTGATCACTCGTGATAATGCGACGAAAGGCATTGTTCGTCATTGCGTTCAATCACGAAAACTTGAATGCATCATACCTGTATTTCGCATCAATGTAATAATGCGAATAACTAATTAAACTAAAAGGTTAAACCTATAGGTAAATAGCCATGTGGTATCAAAAAACAATTAATCTTACTCCTCAAAAGCGTGGTTTTCACCTGATCACTAACGAAATAGAGCAACATTTAACTGAGATCCGACCTTTAACGGTAGGATTGGTGCATTGTTTCATTCAACACACCTCAGCTAGCCTGAGCATAAACGAAAATGCTGATCCGACGGTTCGTTACGATATGGAGCAACACTTTAACCGTTTTGTGCCAGAGCGCGCTCCCTATTACCAACATACTTATGAAGGTGATGATGACATGCCAGCGCATATCAAAAGCTCATTGCTTGGTAACAGTATTTCTATTCCTATTTCACAAGGACGCTTAGCTCTAGGAACATGGCAAGGTATTTACTTAGGTGAGCACCGTGATCATGGTGGTGCTCGCCGTGTCGTGATCACTATTCAAGGTGAATAAAAACACAAAAGCGCAGCTTATCTTCATCAATAAGCTGCGCTTTCTATTCATTAAAACGGTTGGTTAACCATTACTCTGAAGATACTTTCTTCATTACCCCACGCCATTTCAGTACGTACAACGACCCCTTCAACTTGGAATCGCACCGCACCACCTGCACTCCATTTCATGCTCGAGTGCAGCTCAGATAAGTTATAACTGTCAGCCACTCGCCCTACATCAGCAAATGCGACCCACTGCCACCAAGGCACGTCGTACCAATTAAACACAGGCCAATCACCTAGAGGTTGCCATTCAGGCATCACTCGATATTCTGCGCTGTAGCTAATGGCAGAGCGTCCAACAAAGCGTCCAGTTTGATAGCTACGCAAGCGATATAAACCGCCTAGCTTTACCCCTGCATATTCAGGTGGGCGGTGATAACCATGCTCAGCATCAGTGTTATTCCAACTAGGTGTATCTGCGGTATAAACGTTAAATGCAAATACTTGCTGATCAAATAGGTTGTCCCATTTACCTAAATCCCAATACCAGCTTTGGTTAAGCTCCCACTTCCACCAGCTTGTTTGATCGGAAGTATCAGGGGCATAAGTCAGCTTAATCTGAGTTTTACTCCCTTGTGTCGGATTAGCACTGCGATCTTGGTTATTCCACTCAAAACGGGTTTCTAAGCCCCAGACACTATCGTTAGCGGCAAAATCAGAAGGAGGAAGTTGAGTGTTATTTGCAAACTTACGTGCTTGATAAAAAGGACGAAAATCTATCGATGAAACGCCACTTTCCCAAGGTGTGTGACCAGTGAGTTTACGTGATGGGTACAGTGCTGCTTTGATTGGATCATGCCTAGCTTGTCCGATAGGCAATATATAACGGGCACTTAATTGATGCAGTGCTTCTTGCGCATCGGCAATGATCATTTCGTCTGCACGGGAGTTATTCTGTGCTGCTTTACCAACGTAGTAATTAAAATCTTTATAATCACCACTGTAGAACTCTGCGCCAAATAACCAACGGTTATCCGGTGATAGAGCATAATTGTAAGCACCTAAATAGGTCATCCAAGTGCCTTTATCTGTCACCAGTCCAGCCCCTAATAATGATGCTTGAGGTTGCCCTGCTTTTTTTACAACGCCAGCAACACCAGCAGAAAGCCCCATACTATCGGTGGAAAACATAAACGGCACTGCTGCAATGTCAGAATCCGATGTTTCTGACTTAGGCGATGCATGAATATCTACTTGTTCATTTTCAGCATGAATGTCCGCTGAAACCAACAAAGCCGCGGCAATTGCCACGGCTTTTATTTTTCTTTCTTCCATTAAAACAAATCGTCCAACGCTGAGTTGTTATGTGTATGCCATCGCAACTCGTGGGGTTAATTTTGTAATAAGCTCATAAGCAATGGTGCCAATGTGCTCTGCAACGATTTCAGCAGGTAACCCTTCACCCCATAAAATGGCAGTATCACCGACTTTATCTTGCGCATCAGGGCCTAAATCTACCGTTAGCATATCCATAGAAACACGACCTGCCATTGGTACAATACGCCCATTAACCAAAACGGGTGTGCCATTGGGTGCTGAACGTGGGTAACCATCACCGTAACCAATCGCAATCACACCCATTTTGGTGTCTCGCTCACTGGTCCAGATACCACCGTAACCGACTTTTTCCCCTTTCTTCACATCGCGAACCGCAATAATACTTGAGGTCAATGTCATTACTGGCTTTAAATCATAAGCCGATGCATAACGCTCAGGCTCATTAAAAGGTGACACACCGTACATGATGATCCCTGGGCGGATCCATTCAAGTTGGCTATCAGGCCATGCCAGAATACCCGCAGATGCCGCTAGCGATCGTTCACCTTGGTAATCTTTAGTTAAGTTTAAGAAGGTGTCTAACTGCTGCAATGTAATGTCTGAGCTTAAATCATCAGCATTGCCAAAGTGGCTAATAAAACGTAGCGGTTTTGCAACATTTTCACAGGCATTTAAGCGTGCCATAAAATCAGTTAGATCTTCAGGACGCACACCTAAACGGTGCATACCAGTATCAATTTTTACCCATACTTTCACTTGGCTATCGAGCTCGGCTTGCTCTAATGCTTCCAATTGCTCAATGGAGTGCACCACAGTATGAATATTATTGGTCACTAAGACTGGCAAATCACTTGGTGCGTAGAAACCTTCTAATAACAAGATAGGTTTTACCACACCACCTGCACGTAACATTAAGGCTTCCTCAATACGTGCAACACCATAGGCATCAACATTAGTCAGGCTTTGGGCTACTCGCAGTAGTCCATGTCCATAAGCGTTTGCTTTAACGACCGCTAAAATTTTACTGTTCGGTGCTTGTTGACGGATCTGGCTCAGGTTATGAGCCAAAGCGTCGGTATCTATATGCGCGGTTGCAGCTTTCATCCAAAATCCTAAATAATATTCTAACGCTTACTCTTCGTCGTAAGCTGGGCCAGCATAGTTATCAAAGCGAGAGAACTGGCCCTGGAAGGTCAAACGCACAGTACCGATAGGACCATTACGTTGCTTACCTAAAATAATTTCAGCGATCCCTTTTAGGGCACTGTCTTCGTGATAAACCTCATCACGATAAATAAACATGATTAAGTCGGCATCCTGCTCGATCGCACCGGATTCACGTAAGTCTGAGTTAACAGGGCGTTTATCGGCACGTTGCTCCAACGATCGGTTAAGCTGCGATAGCGCAACAACCGGGACGTTTAATTCTTTCGCAAGAGCTTTTAATGAGCGAGAGATCTCGGCAATCTCTAAAGTACGGTTATCTTGCAGACCCGGCACACGCATAAGCTGAAGGTAATCGATCATGATAAGGCTTAAACCACCATTATCACGGGCAATACGACGTGCACGAGAGCGAACTTCCGTCGGTGTCAGACCAGAACTATCATCAATGTACATATTCTTCTTCTCCATCAGAATACCCATTGTTGATGAAATACGTGCCCAGTCTTCATCATCTAATTGACCGGTACGAATTTTAGTTTGGTCGACGCGTGATAGTGACGCTAACATACGCATCATGATCTGCTCTGCGGGCATCTCTAATGAGAAGATAAGCACTGGCTTTTCTTGCTCCATCGCAGCGTTTTCACACAAGTTCATCGCAAAAGTGGTTTTACCCATTGATGGACGCGCTGCCACAATGATCAAATCTGAACCTTGCAAGCCTGCGGTTTTCTTATTCAGATCAGTAAAGCCTGTAGATACACCGGTGACACCATCTTGTGGGGATTGGTATAAGATCTCGATACGCTCTAACGTCTTTTCCAAGATCGTATCAACGTTTTGCGGACCTTCTTTATCGTTAGTACGTTGTTCCGCAATCGCAAAAACTTTACTCTCCGCCATATCCAGCAAATCTTCACTGGTGCGGCCTTGAGGATCATAACCAGCATCTGCAATTTCGTTCGCTACACCAATCATGTCACGAATAAGTGCACGCTCACGCACAATATCAGCATAGGCTAAGATATTTGCCGCAGACGGAGTATTTTTCGCAAGCTCTGCTAAATAAGCAAAGCCACCGACATCATCAAGCGTACTAGATTGCTCTAGGTGCTCAGATAAGGTAATTAAATCTAACGGTTGGCCGGCTTCTAATAGTGCAGCCGTAGCCTGAAAGATAATCCGGTGTGGACGACTGTAGAAATCATTAGCCACCACTTTTTCAGCGACCATGTCCCACTTTTCGTTATCCAACATCAAACCACCAAGAACAGATTGCTCAGCCTCTAGTGAATGAGGCGGCATCTTAATGGCGTCCATTTGGTTATCTTTAGGTTTTTTCGGTTTACTATTATCTGCCATAGAAATTGCGCATTAGCCAAGAACAAGAATGAAGCGTATTAGTATACCTCATCCATTCGGATCTGAGCAGTCATAAACGTATGACTCTTATCAAACCTCTCTGCTATTAATTATGCGCCTTTTTGAATTAACTGGTAGTTGAACACAACGATTCCTAACCAAAAGCTGACAAATTTGAGTTAGAATGCGGACGCACAATGCTTATCATCAATCATGCTTATTCGACGACCTGCCGTGGGAGGAACTTTGGCAAGATACCTACTGACTTTATTGCTGCTTGCCAATACGGCAGCTTATGCTGCTGACGATCAAGACACTGAAGATACCTCGCCCACGCATTTTAAAAGTGAAGTTGGCTTAGGCTTTACCTCACTAGCAGGCAACTCCGATTCACAAACCTTAAATGCTAATTACAATCTGGAATACATCAACGGACGTTACAAAACCGATGCCGATACCAGTCTGTTAATGGCGAAGAAAAACGGTGAAGAAGATAAGCGTAAAATCTCGACTAATCTAAAATCCCAAATGATGATCCGAGATGGTTACTACCTATATGCCAATGGTAGTTATATTGATGACCGTTATGGTCCTTACTATGTGGATTCTTTAGTCTCTGCCGGTATCGGTTACCGCTTATTTAGCTACGAGACTTTCCAAACCTTGATCGATATCGGTCCGGGCTTTCGTCACCAAGATCCGAATCTGGATGAAATTGATGGTGATATTGTCAAACCAGAAGTGGTGAATGAAGGGGTATTACAAAGCTCTGTCACCATGTCATGGAAGCCACTGAAAACCTTAACACTGGACAATAAAATCAATGTGGTCGCAGGTAAAAGTAACACCACAATCCAAAACGATTTGTCTGTCACCAATTCCATTACCGATAATCTAGGCTTAAGTGTTGGCTTTAACTATACCTATTACACTTGGGTACCAGCCAACATGAAGAATTTCGATTCCAGTACAATTGTCAGCTTGATCTATAGCATGTAATCAGTACGAGACAGCTGAAGGTTTGCCGAAATGCAGATACAAAAAAACCAGCCCGAAGGCTGGTTTTTTTCTATTAAAGCTAAAAGCTATTACTCTGCAGCAACAACGTTTAGTTTAACAGTTGCGAATACATCAGAGTTTAGCTGAACGCTAACTTCGAATTCGCCAGTAGTACGTAGTGCACCTTCAGGTAGACGTACTTCGCTCTTAACTAGTGAAACGCCAGCTGCAGTTACAGCGTCAGCGATGTCACGAGTACCGATAGAACCGAATAGTTTACCTTCGTCACCAGCTTTAGAAGCGATAACTACTGCTTCTAGAGCGTTTAATGCTTCAGCGCGAGCTTGAGCAGCAGCTTGTTGCTCAGCAACTTTAGCTTCTAGCTCTGCACGACGTGCTTCGAACATTTCAACGTTAGCTTTAGTTGCCATTACTGCCTTAGCTTGTGGGATAAGGAAGTTACGAGCGTAGCCAGCTTTAACGTTAACTTGGTCGCCAAGGCCACCTAGGTTAGCGATTTTATCAAGTAGAATAACTTGCATTATCTTGTCCTCTATAAAAGTCTAAAAACTACTACCGATTACTGATGCTTGTCAGTGTATGGTAGAAGTGCTAGGTAACGAGAACGCTTGATAGCGCGAGCTAGCTGACGTTGGTATTTAGCGCGAGTACCAGTGATACGGCTAGGTACGATTTTACCAGCTTCAGTGATGTAGTTTTTTAGAGTTGCTACGTCTTTGTAGTCAATCTCTTGTACGCCTTCTGCAGTGAAACGGCAGAATTTACGACGACGGAAGAAACGAGCCATGGGCTATCTCCTGATCTAAATTATGTCAATGTGATCGGCATGCAATACTAATTTACCAATGCCATTTCGGCCGGTTTGATAAGAGATAAAACCTCCTACCTTAACATTGCTTCCGATAGCTAAATCTTGAGTGAGTACTTGTTGACCGTTGCCGCTGACTACCACGTTAATATAACAATATACTTGACGTGGTAAGCCGGCTTCCTGTTGTATCGAGCGATGCTCAAGCACAAAGTGACAATGAGAAATGCCCGCAGGAGATTGGCTTCGTTTGGGTTCTTTAGCAATAGTGCCAACTAACTCCAGACGATTGGTCATTGATACAAATTACTCAGCAGCTGCTTCGCCTTCAGATTGTGCTTCTGCACGATCTTCACGCTTAGTGAAACGCTCTTCTTTAGCCTTCATCATTGGAGATGGCTCAGTGATAGCGCCTTTAGTACGCATGATCATGTTACGGATCACTGCGTCGTTGAAGCGGAAGTTTGACTCAAGCTCGTCAACTACAGACTGCTCAGCTTCAACGTTCATTAGAACGTAGTGTGCTTTGTGCAGTTTGTTGATTGGGTAAGCCATTTGACGACGACCCCAATCTTCTAGACGGTGAATTTGACCACCAGAATCTTTGATAGCAGCAGTGTAACGCTCGATCATGCCAGCAACTTGCTCGCTTTGATCAGGGTGCACCATGAATACGATTTCGTAATGACGCATTGGTTGCTCCTTACGGATTATTCAGCTTCCCTTAACGGCTCGGTTATCCTGGGGAAGCAAGGAACTAAAAAAAGAACCGAGAATTTGGACAACGGATAGTACAGAGAATGATCAACCGAAGCAAGACAATTCTACTCAACCTACCGAGGTTTTTACGCTCAGCTGGCAAGTTATCTTGACTGTTTGTACAGACCAACAAAAACACCCTTATCCAATCTCTTGAACAAGGGTGTTTATCACGCTATCTCACTCTATGTGAGCAACGATACTGTTAGCTACGCTGACGTACAGCTTCAAATAAGCAAATACCAGATGCCACAGAAACATTAAGGCTTGATACCGAACCCGCCATAGGGATTTTGATCAAGTCGTCACAGGTTTCACGGGTTAAACGGCGCATGCCTTCACCTTCCGCGCCCATTACGATAGCAAGAGGGCCTGTTAGTTTGCTGTGGTAAATATCATGTGTCGCTTCACCTGCTGTACCCACAATCCATACGCCTTTCTCTTGTAGTGCACGCATGGTACGCGCCAAATTCGTCACACGTACTAGCGGAACAATTTCAGCTGCGCCACATGCTACTTTACTTGCAGTCGCGTTAAGCTGCGCTGAGCGATCTTTTGGTACCACAACAGCAATTGCACCTGCAGCATCTGCATTACGTAAACACGCACCTAGGTTATGCGGATCGGTTACGCCATCTAGGATCAATAGCAGCGGGTTTTCTTTACCAGCAAGCAAGTCATCAAGATCGTTCTCGTTGTATTGTTTACCAGGACGAACACGGGCAACGATACCTTGGTGAGAAGCACCTTTCACTTTGTCATCAAGGGCTTTACGACCAGCTTCTTGAATCGTAATACCCAGCATTTGTAGCTCGTTGATCACTGGCATTAGGCGCTCATCTTGACGGCCTTTTAGCGCAAACACTTCAATAAAGCGCGCTGGATCAGAAGCTAATACGGCTTTAACGGCATGGATGCCGAAAATCATTTCATTACTCATGAGTTACTATTCTTCTTTGCTGCTCGTTCTGCTTTACCTGCACGCGATTTTTTCTTCTTACGTGCTTTCGTCGGTCTTCTTTTACGCTCTGTGGTCGGCTTTTCATCCGACTTACCGCGCTTTTTCTTCTTCGGCTTTTTCTTCTCGTCAGCCAAAGGAATAGCGCCTTCTTTTAACTTTTTGCGTACCGATGAACGTTCGCGTTTTGCTTCAATGCGCTCTTCAGGTTTCGCTTCACCGCCTTCAACTTTATACACTTTCATGCTTTGACGACGAAGACCGTCAGCTTTACGTAAACGCTGCTTTTTCTCACGACCTTTCGCCGTTTTACCTGCACCACGTTGTTTACGCTCTGAGCCAATAATATCAAAGTCAATTTGGCGATCATTTAAGTTAATTGATGCGACTTTCACTTTGACGGTATCGCCTAAGCGATAAACAACACCTGAGCTATCACCCACCAGACGCTGACCAATTGGATCATACTGGTAGTAATCGTTCGCAAGGTTTGAAATGTGTACCAAGCCATCAATGTTCAGCTCGTTTAAGCGCACAAAGAAACCAAAGCCCGTCACATTGGCAATCACGCCTTCAAATGCATCACCTAAGTGATCTTGCATGTATTCACATTTTAGCCAATCTGACACATCACGGGTTGCATCATCAGCACGACGCTCGGTCATCGAACATTGCTCACCTAATGCATCTATTTCATCAAATGAGTAATGGAAACCACCGGTTGCAGTACTGCGACCAGTATTACCTGCTTGCTTAGCAATTAAGTATTTAATCGCACGGTGCAAGGTTAAATCTGGGTAACGACGAATTGGCGAGGTAAAGTGCGCGTATTCAGTCAATGCCAAACCAAAGTGACCAATATTGTCACCTTGATAAACTGCCTGCTTCATTGAGCGTAACAGCATGGTTTGAATTAATTCACGATCAGTACGCTCTTGGATTGCATGCGCAAGCTCTGCGTAATCTTTAGGTGTTGGCTCTAAACCACCACCAAGTTGTAAGCTTAGCTCACCTAAGAAATCACGAAAGCCCTGTAGGCGCTCTTCTCCCGGTGTATCGTGAACACGGTACAATGCAGGTTCTTTGGCCTTTTCAACAAAACGTGCTGAAGCAATGTTTGCCAAAATCATACATTCTTCGATGATCTTGTGAGCATCGTTACGCACTGCCGGCACGATACGATCGATCTTACGATCCGCATTGAAGATGAACTGGGTTTCTACCGTTTCAAATTCAATCGCACCACGCTCTTCACGTGCTGATTTCAGCACTTTATACATGCTGTACAGCTCTTCAAGGTGCGGCACTAATGGCTCATAACGAGCACGTAGCTCTTCATCACCGTCCAACATTTTACTTACTTTGGTGTAAGTTAAACGGGCATGTGAATTCATTACCGCTTCGTAGTGCTTGTAGCCTGTTAGCTCACCGGTTTCTGAAATGTTCATTTCACACACCATACACAAGCGATCCACTTGTGGGTTTAATGAACATAAACCGTTAGATAGCACTTCAGGCAACATTGGGATCACTTGTGATGGGAAGTAAACCGAGTTACCACGCTTCACCGCTTCGTTATCCAATGCTGATTTTGGACGAACATAGTAGCTCACATCAGCAATCGCAACCCATAAACGCCAGCCACCATCGGTGTTGCGCTCACAGTAAACCGCATCATCAAAGTCACGTGCATCTTCACCATCAATGGTTACTAATGGTAATTGACGTAAATCCACACGACCTTGTTTCGCTTCCTCTGGCACTTCTTCAGTCAGATTTTTAATTTCTTTTTCAACTTCTGACGGCCATTCATGAGGAATATCATGAGTACGTAATGCGATATCAATCTCCATACCCGGTGCCATGTTTTCACCCAGTACTTCAACGATGCTACCTACTGCATTATGTTGACGTGTTGCACGCTGATTGATCTCAACTACCACAACATTACCCATACGTGCGCCTAAACGGCCATCTTTCGGGATAATGATATCTTGCGCAATACGAGAATCATCAGGCACAACATAGCCCATGCCGTCTTCTAAGAAGTAACGGCCAACAATTTGTGCTTTGGTTTCTTGCAGCACACGCACTACACGTGCTTCTTTACGACCGCGCTTATCTTCGCCTGCCGCTTGCGCCAAAATGTAATCGCCATGCAATACACTGCGCATTTGGTGATTAGGTAATAACAAATCGTCATCTTTACCTAATGAACCTTCTGGACGTAAAAAGCCAAAACCTTCACGGTGGCCAATCACGTAACCTTTGATCAAATCAAGACGCTCCGGCAATGCATAACATTGACGACGCGTATAAATTAATTGGCCATCACGCTCCATCGCACGTAAGCGACGACGTAAGCCTTCATAGTGGTCATCACCTTCTAGCTTAAGCTCAGCAAACAACTGGTCACGACTCACCGGGGTACTAAAACCACGAATCACTTCTAGTAAATGTTCACGGCTTGGGATCGGGTTTTCATAATTAGATGCTTCGCGATCGCGAAAAGGGTCGACCGGTAAATCGGTAGTACCTTTAGACATATATTTTTCCTGTAGGCCAAGCTATACCTGAAGTATATCTGGCTCTTAGGTGATCAGACGGGAACAGCCTTAATAACATTGCTGTTCCACTAAATTTTGGGAGGAATAAACAAACTGAATATATACCAAATGATCAACTATCACTGGTTAGAGCTATTTAACAAATCCAGCAAGGGGGCGTTATCTTCCACCAAACTTAACAAAGTATGGCGATCTAACTCGGCTAAAAATGCTTCTCGTGCATTTGCCAATATGCCCTTTAATCGACACGCAGGTGTTATATGACAAAAGTCAGCGCTGCAATTAACAATTTGTAATGGCTCGATAGCACGCACAACATCACCAATAATGATCGCTCTTGCAGGCATACCTAAACGAATACCGCCATTCTTTCCGCGTACCGTTTCAACATAGCCAAGTTGACCTAATTTATTGATAATTTTAACCATATGGTTACGTGACACATTATACGTTTCAGTCACTTTTGTAATACTTGCTAATTCGCCTTCAGGCAAAGATGCAAGATATATCAAGGCGCGTAGGCCATAATCGGTAAAACTGGTTAACTGCACAATCGTCCCTCCTGCTGTTATTTTAATCTTCTTATTGACTAAAAGATACAGATCAGATACAACTTATAACATATATTATAAATACACCTTTAAAGGAAGCGCTCATGCTTAGTCAAAAAACGATCGATATAGTGAAAGCAACAGCCCCTGTCATTACAGAAGCAGGCCCTGTTGTTACACAGCATTTTTATCAACGTATGTTTAGCCACAATCCCGAGCTAAAAGACATTTTTAACATGAGCAACCAACATACTAGCGATGGCAATATTGCCTCTCGTCAGCAAGAAGCGCTGTTTAATGCGGTATGTGCCTACGCTAATAACATCGACAACCTCGCTGTACTACTACCTGCCGTTGAAAAAATTGCTCATAAGCACACCAGTTTTTTGATCACTGCAGAGCAATACGACATTGTTGGGACTCACCTATTGGCGACCATTGATGAACTGTTATCACCAGGACAAGAAGTGCTTGATGCATGGGGTGAAGCTTATGGGGTGCTAGCAAATATCTTTATTAATCGTGAAGAAGAGATCTATCAAGAAAATAACAATAAAGAAGGTGGCTGGCGTGGTACTCGTGAGTTTATCGTGACCAACAAACAGCAAGACAGCGAACACATTACCAGCTTTACCTTTAAGCCAGCTGATGGCGGTAAAGTGGCGAACTACAAACCGGGGCAATACTTAGGGATTTATCTCAATGCCGATGAGCTAGAAAACCAAGAAATTCGCCAATACAGCTTATCTTCAGCACCACAAGACGATCAGTACCGTATTTCAGTGAAGCGTGAAGCTCAAGGTAAGGTCTCTAACTACCTACATGATCACATCAATATTGGCGATAAAATCATGCTCGCAGCACCTGCTGGCGATTTCTTCTTAGACGTCACACCAGAAACACCTGTGACCTTAATTTCAGCAGGTGTCGGCTTAACACCAACCCTTTCAATGCTTGAATCATTAACCGAACATCAAGCGCCTGTTAACTGGCTACATGCTACTGAAAATGGCGTGCAGCATGCTTACAAAAAACAGGTTAAAGCCCTAGCAGAAAACCATGCTCACATCCAATATCTGACTTGGTATAATGCACCACTTGATACTGATCTTCCTGCTGAAGATTATGATTACCACGGACTCATGGATCTTAGCAAAGTGGCAGCACAACTTGCTGATGATAAGATGCAATTCTACTTCTGTGGTCCTGTTGGCTTCATGCAAAGCATCGCCAAGCAACTACTAGCATTAGGCGTTAGTGAAGATCGTATTCACTACGAATGCTTTGGTCCTCATAAGATTTTGTAATTTATATTAAGAGCTTCTTAAGTCAAACAAAAAAGCACAGCTTATGCTGTGCTTTTTACTACCTTGAACAATTGAAACCATACTTACCATAGCGTCGAGCGCTGCTTTGCTCGGGCAATAATATTCTCTGGCATTCTTTGCTCTAATCGATGGCGTAAATTTTTAAGCTGACGATACAAAGATTGGTTATCCGTTGTAGTTTGATACAACCAGCGATAGGCATCTTCATAGTCCAATGGGCTACCATGATCTGAGACCAATAGCTCAGCTAATTGCAATCGAGCCTTAATATTACCCAGAGCTGCCGCCTCTCGAAGATAAGGGATAGCACGCTCTCTATCTTGCTGCAGTAAAATACCACGAGAGTAATAACGTCCTAACTGCTCCAAGGCAACTGGCGATCCTTGCTGCGCGGCTTCACGCATGTAATACAAGCCTTGTTCAATGTCTTTCGGGACACAAACGCCCCACGCTAACATATCACCATATAAAAACTGATAAGACGGTGATTCAACTCGCTCGGCGCGGGCTTTAATATCTTGTACTAATTGGCAATCATCTGCTTTTACCTTTTGCAGATGTTGATTGGTTGCAAATAACTTGATGAGTTCGTCATCGGTATAAACAGGTACAGCATCACCCACATCATTTAATGCATAAGCTGAAGGCAGCAATAAATGGCTGACCAAAAGCAATATTGGAAGCTTCGTCATTATCATGATCTCAGGTTAAGGAATAATTCTTTATCGACGTATCACCAAAAGACTTTAGCTAACTTCGTTCTCGCCGTGATGATCTTGCTCCCATAATTCCAGCATTATGCTTCATCTGTGCAACAGGCATAAAAAAACCAGCTCGAAAGCTGGTTTTTATCAAATTCACATCAGTGATTATTCACCGTATGGGTGAACCTTGATGATTGTCTCGTTACGGTCAGGACCTGTAGAGATAATATCAATTGGCACACCAGTTAGCTCTTCGATACGAGCGATGTAATCTAGTGCTGCTTGTGGAAGCTCTTCTAGTGATTTAACACCGAAAGTCTTCTCACTCCAGCCTGGCATTGTTTCATAAACAAGCTCTAGACCTTCGTACTCGTCAGCAGCCATTGGAGATACTTCTAGGATCTCGCCAGTCTTAGTCTTGTACGCAGTACAGATTTTTAGCTCTTCTAGACCATCTAGTACGTCTAGCTTAGTTAGACAGAAACCAGAGATAGAGTTGATTTGTACCGCACGACGCATAGCAACAGCATCGAACCAACCTGTACGACGTAGACGACCCGTTGTTGCACCAAACTCGTGGCCAACAGTACCTAGGTGCTTACCTACTGGATCTTGCTTGTCTAGACCATCGTATAGCTCAGTCGGGAAAGGACCTGCACCAACACGAGTACAGTAAGCTTTCGCAATACCTAGAATGTAACCTAGGTGACGAGGACCGAAACCAGAACCAGCAGCAACACCACCAGCAGTTGTGTTAGAAGAAGTTACGTACGGGTAAGTACCGTGGTCGATATCAAGCAGTGTACCTTGTGCACCTTCGAACATGATCTTGTCGCCACGTAGACGTGCGTCATCAAGTTCTTTAGTTACGTCGATAACCATTGAAGTTAGGATATCAGCTTGTGCCATCACACCTTCAAGTACAGCTTCGTAGCTTACAGGCTCAGCATTGTAGTAGTGCTCAAGTTGGAAGTTGTGGTAAGCCATCACTTCTTTAAGCTTCTCTGCAAACGCTTCTTTATTGAAAAGATCGCCAACGCGAAGACCGCGACGTGCAACTTTATCTTCGTATGCAGGACCGATACCACGACCAGTTGTACCGATAGCTTTTTTACCACGAGCTGCTTCACGTGCTTGGTCAAGAGCAATGTGGTAAGGAAGAATAAGTGGACAAGCTTCTGACAGGAATAGACGCTCACGAACAGGGATACCACGCTCTTCTAGTGGACCCATTTCTTTCATAAGTGCATCAGGAGAAAGCACAACACCGTTACCGATGATGCATTTAACATTGTCTCGTAGGATACCTGATGGGATCAGGTGAAGAACAGTTTTCTCACCGTCAATAACTAGGGTGTGACCAGCATTGTGACCGCCTTGGTAGCGAACCACATATTTTGCATCTTCGGTCAGTAGGTCAACGATTTTACCTTTACCTTCGTCACCCCATTGGGTGCCAAGAACGACTACATTATTTGCCATCTTTCTTCATCTATCAGTAGTTAAAAAGGGATTCTAGCACCTTAACATTCACCTTGCAGTCATTTTTTAGCCATATGGAACATTTCTGCAAGCTAACTGTCACGATTGTGTGCTTATGTATTTTACATCTGTCTATACATCATATACGCAATAACAGTTCCTGCAACGACTAAACAGCCGCCAATACGTCGCAAAGTATTATCATTTTGTTGGCTTAACTGGCTAACCATTTCTCGCCAGCCGCGAGGTGCCAATAATGGACCAAGCCCTTCAACCACCAACACAAGTCCTAATGCCATCCAAATTGTGTTCGACATGCTCTTTTTATCCCATAAAAAAAGACAAGGCCGAAACCTTGTCTTTACAATCACTTATATCAGTTCTGATACGTTAGTTTGCTTTAAGCTCTGAATGATTCATGTACTTAAAGAATTCATTGTTAGGATCAACAACTAATACATCGTTCTTCGAGTTGAAACTCTTCTCGTAAGCTTTTAGTGAACGCCAGAAGCTGTAGAACTCTGGGTTTTGACTATAAGCTTTAGAGTAAATCTCAGCCGCTTTCGCATCCGCGTCACCACGGATAACCTGTGCTTTACGCTTCGCTTCAGAAAGAATTGTTGCCACTTCTAACTCTGAACGTGCACGTAATTCTTCAGCACGTTGACGACCTTGAGAGCGGTAACTACGCGCAACCGATTCACGCTCTGCGCGCATACGGCGGTAGATAGACTCACTGATCTCATCCGGTAAGTTGATTTTCTTAATACGGAAATCAACCACTTCAATACCTAAATCTTTCGCGCTATCGCGGGTTTCATTAAGTACGTCTTCCATGATTTGATCACGTTGACCTTCAACTTCTTTAACTGGTACTACGCCTTCAATCACATCTAATGCAGCTTGAGCTGCTTTCGTTTGTGCAACATCAGACTTATCTTTCGCAGCATTCGCACCGCTATCTTTACCAGAAACGATCTGCTTAATTTCTTTCGCACCGATTTCAGCACGTAGGCTATCAACAACTTTACGCTTTAACAGTGTTTCAGCAGTCGATGTATTACCACCACCTGTTGCTAGATAGTATTTGCCAAAATCTTTGATACGCCATTTAACATAGGTATCAATGATTACGTCTTTTTTCTCAGCTGTTAAGAAACGGTCAGCTTGATCATCCATGGTTTGGATACGTGCATCAAGATCGTGTACACGGTCAAACACAGGCACCTTAAAGTGCAAACCAGGTTCGTAAATACGAGCTACTTCAGTATTGTTATCTTTTAAGATACGACCGAAACGCACCACGATACCACGCTCGCCTTCCTTCACCACAAACATTGACATCAATAATAGAGCAATAAAAATCACTACTACTGGGATCATTAACTTACGCATAATTAATATCTCCCTTGACGGCCAGTTTCAGCTCGTGGAGCTGGTGCGACTGGAGTTGGAGTTTCCACTTTTTCTAACTCAATACCATCTAATCGGTCTGAACTACCTTGCTGCTTCACCGCTTGGTTAGACTGACTCATCAGTTTATCCAATGGGATATACATCATGTTGTTGCTATCGCCAGATTTAGTATCGATCAATACTTTGCTTGTATTGCTGTAAACGCGTTCCATCGTATCTAGGTATAAACGCTCACGTGTTACGTCTTTAGCTGCTAGGTATTGAGGTAGCAACTTATCAAACTGTGCTACGTCACCCAGTGCGCCATTAACTACACGCTCAGAATAACCTTCTGCTTCATTCTTCAGACGCTCAGCACGACCCGTTGCTTTTGGCAAAATGTCGTTACTGTAGGCTTCTGCTTCACGAACGAAACGCTCTTCATCTTCTCGTGCTGCAATCGCATCATCGAATGCATCTTTCACCGCTTCTGGCGGACGAGCAGACTGGAAGTTCACATCAACAACACGGATACCCATGTCGTATTTTGCAATGATTTTATCAATCGCTGCTTGAGTATTCGCACGGATTGTTTGACGACCCGTCGTCAATGCCTGATCCATGGTTGAATCACCAATAACAGCACGTAATGCTGAATCTGTTGCTTGGCGCAAACTGTCATCGGCATTTGTCACGCTAAACAGGTATTTTTCTGCATTATCAACGCGGTACTGAACATCCATTTCAACTTTCAATACGTTTTCGTCTTTCGTTAACATCAAACCTGATGCACGAAGAGAACGAATTGCCTGAACGTTGACAGGAATAACTTCGTCGATAAAGGTTGGTTTCCAGTTCAGACCCGGTTGAACTTCTTTCTCTACTTTACCAAAACGTAGCACAACACCTTGTTCCGCTTCGCCGATAGTATAGAAACCAGAAAACCCCCAAACTGCCGCTGCTAACACAGCTACAGCTCCCAAGCCAACAGCACTACCACTGCCACTCGGTCCTTTTTTATTTCCAAACACACCACCGACTTTACGACTTAGTTTTGAAAAAACTTCATCGAGATCAGGTGGTCCTTGTTCACGTCCACCGCGATTGTTATTACCCCAAGGGTCTTTATCATCACGGCCGCCGTTGTTTCCAGGCTCATTCCACGCCATTATAGAACTCCATCAATATGATATGACGACAGTTTTTATTACTCTAGCAATCCATTAAGCAACGATAAAGTCATCTAACGAAGTACTTTCTCTTTTTTGTAACCGAGACCATTCCGCCAAAGGTAAACGAATATCAATCATCAGATAGCCATCTGATTCATATTCTTCTCGCAAAATACATCCAAGCTGATAAAACTTACTGCGAATACGACCAATCATCTCAGGTGGAATACGCAAAGTATGCGCTACCATCGTGCCTGATAGACGCTCGGTTAATGCTTGGAACAACAAGTCGATGCCTTGTCCTTCCATGGCTGAAACCCAAACTCGACGAGGAACACCTTCATCATCTCGTTCAATACGCGGTTCAGCGTGCTCTAAGTTATCAATCTTATTCATGACAACCAGCGCTGGTACTTCACCTGCGTCGATTTCTTCTAATACCGTTTCTACCGCTTCAATGTTTTCACGAAAGCGATCATCACTCGCATCAACCACATGAAGCAATAAATCTGCTTCTTGCGTTTCTTTTAGGGTAGCTTTAAATGCTGCCACTAGATCATGAGGAAGATGTCGAATAAAGCCCACAGTATCTGCCAAAATAGCAGTACCCACATCTGCGACTTCAATTTTACGTAGTGTTGGATCTAGGGTTGCAAACAGTTGATCGGCGGCGTAAACCCCCGCATCGGTGATCCGATTGAAGAGTGTTGATTTACCTGCGTTGGTATATCCCACTAATGAGATCGTTGGAATTTCTGCACGATTACGTGCTCGTCTTCCCTGATCACGCTGTTTAGCTACTTTCTCTAAACGACGTAGAATTGTTTTAATTCGTTCTCGCAATAAACGTCTATCTGTTTCCAGCTGCGTTTCACCAGGTCCACGCAGACCAATACCACCCTTTTGTCTCTCAAGGTGAGTCCAACCACGAATCAATCGGGTTGAGATATGACGTAACTGTGCTAACTCAACTTGCAACTTACCCTCATGGGTGCGTGCACGTTGGGCAAAAATATCTAAGATCAAACCTGTTCTATCAAGTACACGACATTGGCAGATTTGCTCCAAGTTACGCTCTTGAGCGGGAGACAAGGAGTGATTAAAGATAACGATGTCAGCTTCCGCTGTTCTTACCGCGTCGGCAATTTCCTGCGCTTTACCTTCACCCACATAATACTTAGGGTGCGGAGTCTTACGGCTACCTGTTACAACATGTAGTGTATTGACTCCAGCCGAGGAGACCAGCATTTCAAATTCGCTGAGATCTTCCCATTCCCCTTCTTGCGTGAAGTTAATATGGACAAGAATCGCCTGTTCACCAGCTTCATAACGGTCAAACAAGCAATTAACTCCTTATGGAAGAATATTATTCTTCAGTTTTTTCTGGTCGCTCAGCACCTGCTGGACGATCACCTGCATGGTGGTGATTCACTGGACGAGCAGGAACCACTGTTGAAATCGCATGCTTGTATACCATTTGGTTTACGGTGTTTTTAAGTAGGATCACAAACTGATCAAAAGACTCAATTTGGCCTTGTAGTTTGATACCGTTTACCAAGTAAATAGAGACCGGAATTCGTTCACGACGCAGCGCATTTAAAAACGGGTCTTGCAGAGATTGCCCCTTAGCCATTATTTCTTTTCCTTATTTGTTTGTAGTTGTATTAGCAACGAACAAAAACTAAAAATACGCAAAGCAGTTCAGAGTATACACGTTAATTAAACATCACATCTAACTGAGTTTGTGACTGTTTGTAACGCGGAATCCACATCACTACTATCCAACCAGGTCAAATCTTTCCAACCGCGAAGCCAGGTGATTTGACGCTTTGCCAATTGACGGGTAGCACAGATACCACGGAACACCGCTTCATCTAAGTCATAATTCCCGTCCAAATATTCCCACATCTGGCGATAACCAACACAGCGGATAGAAGGAAGTTCTAGGTGAAGATCACCACGCTCGTGCAACGCACGCACTTCCTGCTCAAAACCTGCCTCGATCATCTTATTAAACCTAAGTTCAATGCGCTGATGCAGTACAGCCCTGTCCATGGGAGCTATTGCAAATTGGTGAACCTTGTAAGGTAAGGATTCACCTTGAGTTTTTGTTAACTCAGTTAAAGTTTTACCCGAAATACGGAAAACTTCCAATGCACGAGACAATCGCTGAGGATCATTTGGATGAATTCTTGCGCCAGCAACAGGATCAATCCTTACTAATTCATCATGTAATGCTTGCCATCCAAACTCAGCCGCATCTCGTTCAATGCCTGCGCGAACCTCAAGATCTGCAGCAGGTAAAGGCGATAAACCTTCCAATAAAGCCTTGTAGTACAACATAGTACCACCAACTAATAAAGGAATTCGCCCTGCTGCAACTATATCAGCCATTTCTTTCAGTGCATCAGCACGGAAGTCTGCAGCCGAATAACTTTGCGCTGGATCACGAATATCGATCAAACGGTGTGGTGCTAATGCAAGTTCATGCGCATCAGGCTTTGCTGTACCGATATCCATCCCTTTGTAAATAAGGGCAGAATCAACACTTATCAACTCAACTGGCAGCGCTTCTCGTAAACGGATCGCAAGATCCGTTTTACCTGATGCTGTTGGTCCCATTAAAAAAATGGCTTGAGGTTGTGGCTTAGTCATAGTATTTAAATGCTTCTATTGCTACTTGCATATCTACCGGTCGAAGTAACTGGCTTTGATGTTCTGCCAATTGCTCCCCCCATAGTTGCTCTAATTCAGAGACTAGCTGGATCGCTTGCGACAAACTGTAATTTGCCACTGTGCTAATACATTGTTCAGCTAACCAATTTAATAACTTGCCCCACCCTTGGGCTTCTTGATCTTCACTGACCGCCAGCAGATAGGTTAACAAATTTGGGATCAACTGTTGAAGGTTTTGCTGCCTTAAAGGCATACAAACAGACATAATTATAATGCCATTTTTTCCTTTTGCTTTCAGTTGAATACCAAGTTGCTTAAGTAACGTAGCATGTTGCTCGGCACACGCAATTAAATCACGCTCTACCGGAACGGATAATGGGATCAGCAAAGGCTGTGGTTTTAACCCTTCCGTCTGCGCTAAACGAAACTGTCCGATGTAACGCAAATGTTCAGCTTTATCTAACGAAAGTAAAACGACTTGCGGATCTTGATGCATCAATAAATAACGCTCATTGACCAAACACAATGCTTTACCTAACCCTGTTGCTTTACCACCAATGGCATTTTGCTTCACCGATGCCACTGGCTGCGGGGCTGTGGCTTGCCACTCACGACGGGGCTCTGCAACATGAGATTCCGAAGGTCGAGTTTCAGGTATAGTCTGTTGTGTTTCCGCTGGCGCTTCAGTTTCTAATAACTGTTGATAAGCTTTAATCTCCGCAGGCGTCGGCCCTTCAGGTTGCACAGGGCGTGATGAAGATGCTGATTTAGCTTGGCTTGTAGCTGCATAGCTTCGACTTTCATAACTACTGCTACGAGATTCACCTGTATCACGATCATAACGACGAGACTCTCGTTGCGATGATTGGTAAGGCGTTGAATGAAAAGTGCTATCGGATTGAGAGCGCGCAACAATACTTGGAGACGATTCCCTACCAGTATCATATTCATCAACATAAGCAGCTTGTGATGATACTTCGCTTTGCCACTGTGCTGCTGGCAACTTATTAGGATAATCCGGCGTTGCGTCAATAGCTTGTGCTACACGCTGCGTGACTTGAGATAACGGCTCAATCACCACACCATCTTCATCCACTTCAATACTCTGTGCACTGGCACGAGTCGGCGATTGATAATAATGCTGCTCTTCTTCTAACGCGCCTTGTTGAAGCGCACTTTGCAAAGCTTGGTAGATAAAATCATGCACTAAGCGCGCTTGATGAAAACGCACTTCATGTTTAGCAGGATGCACATTGACATCCACTTGATGTGGATCGACATCAATATAAAGCACGTATGCGGCATATTGATCAGCTCGTAAGCTCGATTCATACGCCTGACGGATCGCATGATTGATCAGCTTATCTTTCATCATCCGCCCATTGACATAACAATACTGAATATCATTCTGTGCACGTGCACCTTGTGAGCTACACACCCAACCAGAGAGTTTTAAATCACCATGCGCTAATTCCACCACCAAAGCATGCTGTAAAAAGCCAGAGCCACAAGCTGTGGCTAAACGACGCTCTTTTTGAATATCCGTTTGTGCCGCGCGATATTGACGAATGATCTTGCCGTTATGACGCAATGTGATAGCAACATCAAAACGGCTTAATGCGATACGTTTGATTAATTCATCAATATGATTAAATTCGGTTTTTTCTGTTCTTAAAAACTTACGGCGAGCTGGCGTATTGAAGAAAAGATCGAGAACTTCTAGGGTTGTCCCTACCGGATGAGCGGCAGGTTTTAGCTGCACTTCCATATCTCGCCCTTCAGCATAAGCTGACCACGCTTCTTCTTGCGCTTCAGTGCGCGAAGTTAAGGTTAAACGAGAAACAGAGCTGATACTGGCAAGCGCTTCACCCCGAAAGCCTAAGCTTACGATCGCTTCTAGATCATCAAGGGTAGTAATTTTGGAGGTGGCATGACGGCTAAGGGCAAGACTGAGTTCGTCTTTAGGGATCCCTTTTCCATTATCACGAATACGAATAAGCCGGCTGCCTCCCTTTTCGATATCAATATCGATCCGAGTTGCACCGGCATCTAAACTGTTTTCAACAAGCTCTTTGACTACAGAAGCAGGGCGTTCAACAACTTCACCCGCTGCAATCTGGTTAGCCAGCCGAGCGGGTAAAATCTGAATCGGCATAATTAACTTCTTGGAATGATTAGCGTCTGTCCTACAGCTAGTTTATCAGAACGTAGCTTATTCGTTGCACGAATAGTTGCAACTGATACACCATATTTATCCGCAATCTTACTCAAAAACTCACCACGCTGAACCTTATGGTGCACGTATTTAGGTGCAGGTACTGCAATTTTCAGTTTCTGTCCAAGCATGACATTATCTGATTTAAGGTTATTGAGCTGACGGATGCTACTCATGGTAACACCATATTTCTGTGCAATCTTACCTAAATACTCACCACGCGCCACTTTATGCACAACAACTTTTGTCGAAGCCGATGACTTCACACTTGATGTCGATTTTGCAGCGGTCGACGGGGTAGCGGCCTTAACAGGCGCCGAAGTCGACGCCGTTTTAATGTTACTTGGAATAATCAACACTTGACCAATATTCACTGAATTTGATTTCAGGTTATTCGCCGCCTTGATTGATGCCATCGATACCCCGTATTTCTGCGCAATCCCACTCAGAGATTGACCTGAGGTCACCTTGTGTTTACTGCCTTTGCCTTTCAGGCGTGACGCAAACAATGTTCCTTCCGGTGGATTCGCTTCAAAATACTGTAGTACACCTTTGTACACGGCATTCGCTAATTGGTTTTGGTGAGACGCAGTATTTAGTAAGCGCTCTTCCGTTGGGTTCGTAATAAAGCCCGTTTCAACCAATAGCGATGGAATATCCGGAGACTTTAAGACAGCCAAACTTGCGTACTGCGGTGATGTTTTATGTAGACGTGCTACTTTTCGTAATTCACGAAGCACGCGACTAGCCACATCGTAACCTTCTTTTTGCGAGTAACTAAACTGCAAATCGAGTACTGCACGACCAAGGTACTTATCTTTGGTGTTGTTAGACAATACATCACCACCGCCAAGTAGCTCTGATTGTTTCTCGCTTTGCTCTAACCAACGACCAATTTCAGTGTTCGCACGACGGGTATTTAACACCCATACCGATGCGCCACGAGGTTGCGGTTTCGTAAAGCCATCAGCGTGAATAGAAACTAAAAGTAGGGCTTTATTCTTACGCGCAATTTCAGAACGCTTACCTAGCGGAACAAAGTAATCACCGCGACGCGTTAGTACCGCACGCATACCTGTTGTAGCATTGATTTTAGCTGCTAACTTTTTCGCGACCGCTAATGTCACGTTCTTTTCGTATTTACGTGTTGGACCAATCGAACCAGGATCGTCACCACCGTGGCCCGCATCGACAGCAACCACGATATCAGCAGTACCTGACGGCAACTTGGCTAAGTTATTGGCGGTCGCTTGCTCTTCTGCTTTCTCTTCTTTAGCGCCGACAGTTTTCGCACTACCATTTGGAATGTCTAAAACCAGACGGTATCCGTAGTTGCCTGTTGGCGACAAAGAAAAGATTTTCGGCGTTACACCACGCTTAATTTCAAAAACCAGTCGTGTAGCCCCTTTTTCAGGCGCAGTACTTTTACGAACTTTGGTTAAAATATCGCTTTTATTAACGGTAATAGGCAGTTTAGTTTTAATTGAGGTGTCTTTTAAATCCACCACTAAACGAGAAGGCCCCGCTAACGAGAAATGAGAATAATCCGCCTTACTTTGCAGATCTAACACAACACGTGTTTCATCTGGTGCAGGCCAAATTCTCACTCCCTTTAGTTCATTTGCAAAAACGGAGGTTGAACTAACTACCCCTGCTCCTACGACAAGGAGCTTTAAATACGTCCGTAACGCCATCCTAATTAACTCAACTTCAAATGATTGATCAATGTTGCGCCATATTCCGTCTTAGCGCGGATCAATACTTTCCTCTGCTCACCGTGATAACACATTTCTAATTCAAGATCAGGTTGAGGTAATAAACCTTCCCCTTTTTCAGGCCATTCCACTAAGCAAATAGCATCATGGGTGAAATAATCACGAATTCCCATAAATTCTAATTCTTCAGGATCTGCAAGACGATACAAATCAAAATGATACACTTGCCAAGGAGCAAGATCATAAGGTTCAACTAGAGTATAGGTTGGACTCTTAACATTACCTTGATGACCTAATGCACGAATAAAGCCACGACTAAATGTGGTTTTACCTGCGCCCAGATCGCCATGAAGATAAATCGTTGTTTGTTGCGTACAGGCTTTAGCCAGCTTAAGGCCAAAATCTACAGTTGCCTGCTCATCAGCAAGAAAAGTTTCAAATGTTTGCATGGTTTTTATCTTGGATTGATTAGTTGACGAATAAACGGAAATAAATCGGATGCCAGCATACCACGCTCTCCGCTTTGCGCACACAAATCTGCAGCTTGAGCATGGATCCATACACCAGCATAAGCCGCTTCAACCAAACTTAGACCTTGACCAAGCAAGGCTCCTATAATACCCGATAACACGTCACCCATCCCGCCAGTCGCCATTCCTGGATTTCCGCTCGTGCATACCCACAATGTTTCACCATCATAGATCAGTGTGCCAGCCCCTTTTAGAACCACCACACCACCGTAGTTTTGTTGCAACTGCTTGATCGCAGAAAAACGATCCGCTTCGATATCCGCAACAGACACATTCAATAACCGCGCCGCTTCGCCAGGATGAGGCGTAATAATGCGATTCACTCTAAAATCAGGCGCACTCGCCAGTAAGTTAATCCCATCCGCATCAACCACACAGGGCTTATCGGTATGATGACAACTTGCAAACAAGGCTTTGCTCCATGGCGACGTGCCAAGTCCAGGCCCCAACACTAAAACATCAGCCCAAGCTAATCTGTCATAGACTTCATTTGACTCTTCTTGCCAGCCTACCGCCATTATCTCAGGTCTGGCAGTGACAATTGACAATACATTGTCAGGTTCTGTAACGACAGAAGTAAGCCCAGCACCAGTACGGGCACAAGCCTCCGCACATAGCCTTATCGCCCCCGCCATACCATGAACTCCCCCCACACATAACACGCGCCCATAAGAGCCTTTATGTCCAACACGAGAGCGAATGGGTAATAACGGAAGTACCATAGCAGCGGTAACATGCAATGCTGATGGAGACGTTATTTGAGATAAATCTTCACCGACATCGAGAGATGAAAAATAACGCTCACCACAATATTGTGCGGCTTGCCCTGTTACCAATCCCTGTTTAAAGCCGATAAACGACAATGTTTGTGAAGCCTTAATGACCTCTCCTAACACCGCCCCAGTATCAGAACACAAACCTGAAGGTACATCGACGGCAATAATAGGTGTTTTTTGCTGGTTAATCCAAATGATACGCTCAGCAATATCTAAACGAGGCGCGCCATGAATACCAATGCCAAGTAAGGCATCGATGATTAAATCATACTGATCAAAGGGAGCCTCTTTAATAGTATTGCCGCAAGTCGCAAGCCAGCGCTGTCGAGCCTTTGTCGCATCAGACGATAAACGCTCGACCGTTTCCATCTCCCAAACAGTAACGTTTAGTCCTGCTTGCTGTGCTAATCGCGCAACGACATAGCCATCACCGCCATTATTTCCTTTACCACAGCACACCAATAGTGCTGAACACTGAGGATATAACGAACTAATAAGCTCAAAAACAGCTTGTCCTGCTGATTCCATTAATTGGTACAGAGTGATCGCATGTTGTGCAGCAAGTTTTTTTTCACCTTGCTTAACTTGATCGGAAAGAAACAGTGCTTGAGGAATAGCATGGATGATCTTCATGAATAATGACCTTTTCAACCTAGCAACAACTATACTTAACCCAAAATAAGAATAGTTAATTTTATTTGTCTAATTCCTTCACTTCTGAGGTAACTCTCCCATTCACCTGTCGTAGATCCCCCTATGATCCCAACAGGAATATGCTAGAATGCGCCCCCTTTCATTTAGCGCAATACAGAGCTCGGTTATGACTATCGATTATCAACAGCTTGCTGATCAAATCAAAACTTGGGGACAAGAGCTTGGCTTTCAGCAAGTCGGCATCAGCGATATTGATTTGTCACAACACGAAGCAGAGCTACAGCGCTGGATCGATGCTGGTTATCACGGTGAAATGGATTGGATGGCACGCCATGGCATGATGCGTGCGCGCCCTGCAGAACTGTTACCGGGAACCATTCGCGTGATCAGTGTGAGAATGAATTACCTTCCACCGGATGCTGGGTTTGCTCAAACCTTAAAGCAACCGCACAAAGCCTATATTAGTCGCTATTCATTAGGTCGTGATTACCACAAATTGATCCGCAGCCGCCTAAAACAACTAGGCCAACGTATCGAACAAGTGGTTGGTCAATTTGGCTGCCGACCTTTTGTTGATTCTGCGCCAATCTTAGAACGTCCTTTAGCGCAAAAAGCGGGACTAGGATGGACAGGGAAACACTCACTGATCTTGAACGAGCAAGCAGGTTCATGGTTCTTCTTAGGTGAGTTATTGGTAGATATTCCGCTACCTATTGATATTCCAGCCAAAGAGCAATGCGGTAAATGCGTGGCTTGTATCACCAGCTGCCCAACCGGAGCTATTGTCGAAGAAGGGATCATCGATTCACGTCGTTGTATCTCATACCTCACCATTGAGTTTGATGGCGTGATCCCAGAGCAATATCGCACAGCAATGGGCAATCGTATTTACGGTTGTGATGACTGCCAACTTGTATGCCCTGTAAATCGTCATGGCCAGCTAACCAATGAAGATGACTACCATTGTCGAGATAGCTTATATCAACAAGATCTGCTTACCTTATATGCGTGGGATGAACAAACCTTCTTAAAAAATACCGAAGGCTCAGCAATACGCCGTATTGGTCACCTTCAATGGTTAAGAAATATCACCATTGCACTTGGTAACGCCCCTTATCAATCAGAGATCATTGAAGCACTTTCAATAAGGCAAGGTTTAAGTGATTTACTCGATATCCATATCAAGTGGGCATTAGAGCAACAAGAGCTCAAAAAAGCGCAAAGTGAACTAGAAATATTACCGACTAAAACCAAACGCTTAGTACGGATCATCGAGAAAGGATTACCACGAGATGCATAAGTCATACGGGGGATATGTGGAAAACTTTTAAAGGGAGGTAAATACTATGGGGATAGATAAAGATTAAACACAGGGAGTGGATAACATAATTAAGATAGTTATCCCAAAGATGCATACCAAAGACCAACTGTTGAAAAGTCGGTATAAATACGCCAATTATTCATTTAAAACATACAGTTAAAACGTTAACAACTCACTGTGAATAATGTTAATTAAACACTATTCAAATAACATTTCAAAGTTACTCACATATCCTCAGCACATCTAATCAACCAACTTACCCACAGAAACAATAGTGTGGATAACTCTGTTAATTCTATTGTGATATAACGGTGAAATACTACGCTAAACTGAGATTAATGACCCAACTCAAAGCCATTTAAGCTAAAAGCTGTACAGCAATGCGGTATCAACATTACTGATTTATAACCATAACTAAGGAAAAGAGCGTACGCCTTTACAGCGTGATAAAACAACATGACATACGTTGTATTTTGCTGAGACAGCAAAACAACCTTATAAAAGGTTGCAATACAAAATAAAAGATGTTGTCGAAGCCGATCGCTTCTAAGTGGGCTTCGTAGTCGAAACTAGAAACACTTGAAGCAGTACACTGATGATATCGGTAATCGAATACCCCAGGAATACTACATTAGGACTATTACTTCACAGCAATAGTTCATCGAACAAGTCGATGATGAACTCAACCTGTTGGTTAAGTATAAAATTGGAGCGACACACGAGGTTCGAACTCGTGACCTCAACCTTGGCAAGGTTGCGCTCTACCAGCTGAGCTAGTGTCGCATAGCTAGGTCTTTCACCTAACGTTCACCGTTTTCACCGTGAACTATCAAATTGGAGCGACACACGAGGTTCGAACTCGTGACCTCAACCTTGGCAAGGTTGCGCTCTACCAGCTGAGCTAGTGTCGCATAAGCTAGGTCTTTCACCTAACGTTCACCGCTTTCACCGTGAACTATCAAATTGGAGCGACACACGAGGTTCGAACTCGTGACCTCAACCTTGGCAAGGTTGCGCTCTACCAGCTGAGCTAGTGTCGCATAACTAGGTCTTTCACCTAACGTTCACCGTTTTCACCGTGAACTATCAAATTGGAGCGACACACGAGGTTCGAACTCGTGACCTCAACCTTGGCAAGGTTGCGCTCTACCAGCTGAGCTAGTGTCGCATAACTAGGTCTTTCACCTAACGTTCACCGTTTTCACCGTGAACTATCAAATTGGAGCGACACACGAGGTTCGAACTCGTGACCTCAACCTTGGCAAGGTTGCGCTCTACCAGCTGAGCTAGTGTCGCATAGCTAGGTCTTTCACCTAACGTTCACCGTTTTCACCGTGAACTATCAAATTGGAGCGACACACGAGGTTCGAACTCGTGACCTCAACCTTGGCAAGGTTGCGCTCTACCAGCTGAGCTAGTGTCGCAAGTGGTTGCGGGGGCCGGATTTGAACCAACGACCTTCGGGTTATGAGCCCGACGAGCTACCAAGCTGCTCCACCCCGCGTCCGATTTTGCACCTGTTTTAAGTTGGGTGACAACTATTTTATTCACCGCCGTAGCCATGAATTTCAATTTGGAGCGACACACGAGGTTCGAACTCGTGACCTCAACCTTGGCAAGGTTGCGCTCTACCAGCTGAGCTAGTGTCGCAGTGGTTGCGGGGGCCGGATTTGAACCAACGACCTTCGGGTTATGAGCCCGACGAGCTACCAAGCTGCTCCACCCCGCGTCCGATTTTGCACCTGTTTTAAGTTGGGTGACAACTATTTTTATTCACCGCCGTAGCCATGAATTTCAATTTGGAGCGACACACGAGGTTCGAACTCGTGACCTCAACCTTGGCAAGGTTGCGCTCTACCAGCTGAGCTAGTGTCGCAGTGGTTGCGGGGGCCGGATTTGAACCAACGACCTTCGGGTTATGAGCCCGACGAGCTACCAAGCTGCTCCACCCCGCGTCCGATTTTGCACCTATTTTAAGTTGGGTGACAACTATTTTCATTCACCGCCGTAGCCATGAATTTCAATTTGGAGCGACACACGAGGTTCGAACTCGTGACCTCAACCTTGGCAAGGTTGCGCTCTACCAGCTGAGCTAGTGTCGCAAGTGGTTGCGGGGGCCGGATTTGAACCAACGACCTTCGGGTTATGAGCCCGACGAGCTACCAAGCTGCTCCACCCCGCGTCCGATTTTGCACCTATTTTAAGTTGGGTGACAACTATTTTTATTCACCGCCGTAGCCATGAATATCAATTTGGAGCGACACACGAGGTTCGAACTCGTGACCTCAACCTTGGCAAGGTTGCGCTCTACCAGCTGAGCTAGTGTCGCATTGGTTGCGGGGGCCGGATTTGAACCAACGACCTTCGGGTTATGAGCCCGACGAGCTACCAAGCTGCTCCACCCCGCGTCCGATTTTGCACCTGTTTTAAGTTGGGTGACAACTATTTTTATTCACCGCCATAGCCATGAATATCAATTTGGAGCGACACACGAGGTTCGAACTCGTGACCTCAACCTTGGCAAGGTTGCGCTCTACCAGCTGAGCTAGTGTCGCATTGGTTGCGGGGGCCGGATTTGAACCAACGACCTTCGGGTTATGAGCCCGACGAGCTACCAAGCTGCTCCACCCCGCGTCCGATTTTTATCGAAAGGAAACAAACACGTTATCTCCTTTCGAGGCTGCGCATTATACGACTAAAATTTACTGATGCAAGGGTTCTGAAGAAAAAAAAGAATTTTCTTTTTTAAGTGCTGATTTAAGCATCAAATTGTAAAAATATTCTCTCGATAGTAGCGTAATTCATCAATTGAGTCGCGAATATCATCTAGTGCTAAGTGGCTGCCCTTTTTACTAAAACCATCTAATAGCTCAGGTTTCCAGCGACGGGTTAATTCTTTTAGCGTACTCACATCTAAATAGCGGTAATGAAAGTATTGCTCAAGCTCTGGCATATGCTTATACAAGAAGCGACGATCTTGACCAATACTGTTACCACAAATAGGTGAAGCGCCTTTAGGCACCCATTGTTCTAAAAATGCAATCGTCTGTGCTACCGCTTGTTGCTCGGTTACGGTACTTTTACGAATGCGATCAACTAAACCACTATTCGTGTGTGTATTCGTACACCAGTCATCCATTTTTGCGAGCTCTTGTTCCGATTGATGAATCGCAAGTACTGGCCCTTCAGCTAAAATATTGAGTTGAGGATCAGTAACAATCGTCGCTATTTCAATGATTTTATGGGTTTCTGGATCTAAACCTGTCATCTCCAGATCGATCCAAATAAGATTCTTATCGCTGATTGTCATTCGATATTGCCTATTTTGTGACTAAACCATGTATGATAATACCGAAAGCTAACCAAACTGAACGATATTCTTGTGGCAAAAAAGAAAAAGCTAACTAAAGGTCAGAGCCGACGCGTTCGCTCAAACCAAAATAAACGCCTTAATCGCGATAAAGATGAAGTCCAATGGGATGAAGCCCTATTGGAAAGTGCGCGAGAAGGGCTTGTGATCACGCGCTTCGGCCAACATGCTGATGTAGAAGATCCTGAAACAGGCATTATTCACCGATGCAACCTTCGTCGTAGCATCCAAAGCCTCGTGTCTGGCGATCGCGTAGTATGGCGTCCTGGTGTAGAAACTTTGCAAGGTATTGCCGGAGTGGTTGAAGCCGTACATGAGCGTCAATCCATGCTAACTCGTCCTGATTACTATGACGGTGTAAAGGCCGTAGCAGCCAATGTCGATCGCATTGTGATTGTGTCAGCGATTTTACCTGAGTTATCGCTAAATATTATCGACCGTTACATTATTGCCGCAGAAACTATCGGTATTAAACCGCTTATTGTGGTTAATAAAGTCGATCTACTGAATCCTGAAGAGCGTAAAGCAGTCGAAGAAACCCTATCTCTTTACGAGAAAATTGGCTACCACGTTCGTTTAGTCAGCACCAATACAGGTGAAGGACTTGATGGCTTAAAACAAGATTTGAAAGATCATACGAGCATTTTCGCCGGTCAATCTGGCGTGGGTAAATCAAGTATGGTGAATGCGCTAATGCCAGAAGTCGACGCAGATGTCGGTGACATTTCTGAAAACTCGGGTTTAGGTCAACACACCACCACTGCAGCGCGCCTGTATCACTTTGCTGAAGGTGGCGATCTGATCGACTCACCTGGAGTACGTGAGTTTGGTTTATGGCACTTAGAGCCAGAGCAAGTAACCGAAGCCTTTATTGAGTTTGAAGATTATCTTGGTGGTTGTAAGTTCCGCGACTGTAAACACAAAGACGATCCTGGCTGTATTCTTCGTGAAGCCGTCGAGAAAGGCGAGATCAGTGAAGAGCGCTTTAACAGCTATCATAAGATCATTGATAGCATGTCGGAAAACATCGCTAACCGTCAGTTCTCTCGCAATAAACCCGATTAAATACTTACCCTAAGTGCGTATCTCTGCGCACTTAGGGGATCTCCTTATCCTTTGAATCTCCTCTCAAAACCTTCTCCACTGACGCAGATAAACTGACTTTCCCTAAAGAGTTAGGTATCATTGCCTGTTCGGGTTATTCTCACGAACATCAAAAGAATAACTAGACTATTGATTAAGTGATATTTTTCGGAAGATTAATTGTGCTAGATAAGATTAAGATTGGTCTGCAATATTGCACGCCAAAGCATGCGCTAACGCGTTTAGTGGGAAAACTGGCTTCATTAGAAGGCGGTAAAGTAACCACTGCGATCATTCGCTGGTTCATCAAACAATACAATGTTGATATGGCGGAAGCACGCAATCCCGATCCAGCCGCTTACCCAACCTTTAATGCTTTCTTTGTTCGTGAATTAAAAGATGGCGCTCGTCCTATTAATGGCGATGCTCGCATTATTAGCCACCCAGCTGATGCTTGTGTAAGCCAACTGGGGCCAATTAAAGAAGGTCGCCTCTTTCAAGCAAAAGGTCACTACTTCGATGCTTGTGAACTATTAGGTGGCGATAAAACCCTAGCAGACGAATTCATCGGTGGTGACTTCGCAACACTTTACCTATCACCAAGTGATTACCACCGCGTGCACATGCCATGCGACGGTACTCTGCGCCAGATGATTTATGTACCAGGTGATTTATTCTCGGTTAACCCGCTAACAGCGGAAAATGTACCAAACCTATTTGCACGTAATGAGCGTGTCGTCTGTATTTTTGATACTGAGTTTGGTCCATTGGCACAAATTCTTGTTGGTGCAACTATCGTTGGTAGTATCGAAACCACATGGGCTGGTACGGTAACACCACCAACAGGTCCAGAAGTACGTCGTTGGGACTACCCAGAAACAGGTACTGAAGCCATTGTGCTGAAAAAAGGCGAAGAAATGGGTCGCTTTAAGCTTGGTTCAACAGTGATCAACCTGTTCCCGAAAGACACTATCCGTTTTGTAGAAGAGATGAAACCACTACAAACGACACATATGGGTCAACCTTACGCTGAGCAGATCACTTCAGAGCAGTGATTTAACAAACAATAGAAAAAGGGCTGAACACAGCCCTTTTTTATTACCTTAAATACACGATACGTATCTCAATCGCAGATAGCTCCATTTTCTTACCGCTATTGCACTGAAGATTCAGCACTACTTCCTAGATTCTAAAATTTTGAACCCGCAAAAAAGATAATCTGATTTTCCTTTCTATCGCATTCGACTTACCATCATACCTAAATAGAATAAACATCGTTATTTCAGATAATAATCTGTCCATCTAAACGAGCAGCGCTTTCTCTCAATGACGCAATACGACAAAGGTACTCCCATGATAAAAAAAACATCTGCCCTTCTTTTGGCCCTGCTTGCAGGAACATCTCTATCTGCACAAGCGGCTGATTGGGGCTACGGTGACAGTAACGTACATTGGTCTGACAGTTATCCTCTCTGTGGTTTAGGTAAAAACCAAAGCCCAATAAACATTACTTCAGCACTCCAAGCTAACCTTGCGCCGCTGCGTATTGAGTACAACGGTAAAATCACCAGTATCACCAATAACGGTCATACTGTGGAAGCAAAGGTCAGCGGTGATAATAAGCTAATTGTCGATGGGGATACCTATACCTTAAAGCAGTTTCACTTCCATACACCGTCTGAAAACTATATCGATGGTAAACAATATCCATTAGAAGCACATTTTGTGAATATGGATGATAACGGCAATATTGCGGTTATTGCTGTGATGTTTGAAAACGGCCTACGTGAGAACAATGCTCTTAGCTCTTTACTCAAAAACATCCCAACTAAAGGTAATACCATCGACTTCAGCGATGATCTGAGCCCGAATAACCTTCTTCCTCGTGAACGTGAGTATTATCAATTCAATGGTTCACTAACGACACCACCATGTACTGAAGGTGTTCGCTGGTTTGTATTAGAAACACCCCAATACAGCTCAAAAGATCAAACCGAGAAACTAAATCAAATCATGGGTAACAACAACCGACCAGTACAGCCGATTAATGCTCGAATTATTGTTGAATAGACTGCCCAACAAACAATAGTGATAACCATTTGCATTTAAGTGCTAAATTATCTATATTTATGAGCTAAAGATAAGACGCCTTGAAATCCTACTTGCTGACTATCTCAATGAATATAAGCGGTTTTAGGTAAATCTGCGGTCGCCCTGATACCGTTCCCTCTGACTGTTCAACTAGACTCAGATGTATCAGCTTGATTTACCTTATATGAAAAAGCACGGTTAATACCGTGCTTTTTTGTGTCTTCAGAAACGTAGTGTTTCAAGCTGGCTGTAAGTTATGCGCGATCAATCGGAAAGGCAGTGACTTTCTCAATATGATCAAGACCCATTGCTAGCATGATCAAGCGATCAATCCCTAACGCCACTCCGGCACAATCAGGGAAACCAGCACGCAGTGCATTAACAAGATTCATATCAATAGGTTGCGACTGTAACCCCATCTCAATCCGTTTTTGGTTATCTTGTTCAAAGCGCTGTAATTGCTCATCGCCATTGGCAAGTTCATGAAAGCCGTTCGCCAATTCAATGCCTTTGAAATACACTTCAAAACGCTCAGCGACACGGTGATCGGTTGGATTGATTTGTGCTAATGCCGCTTGTGAGGCAGGAAAGTCATACACAAATGCTGGTACTTGCTGACCAATTTTACCTTCAACACCGATACTGAATAACAGCTGTAATAAGGTATCGCGATCTTCTTCTGGCTCAGCAATATCTGACAATCCAAGGGTTGCCGCAGCAACTTTAAGTTCTGCCATTGAGCCTGTTAAAGGACACACCCCAAGTTGATCAATAAAGGCTTGTTGATACGTCATTTTCTCTGCTGCACCACAACCTAATACCAATTGCAGCAAATCGTCCATCTCATCCATTAATAAGTGATGATCAAAGTTCGGGCGATACCACTCTAACATGGTGAATTCTGGATTATGGTAACGGCCTGATTCTTCATTTCGAAATGACTTACAGATCTGGTAAATCGCGCCACTGCCAGCAGAAAGCAGTCGTTTCATGTGAAATTCAGGGCTGGTCATTAAATATAACGTTTGCCCATCAGCATAACCCGGCCCTACAAACTCGGTTTGAAAAGTATGCAAGTGAATATCAGTCACGGTCGCTTGGCTCATGGCTGGCGTATCGACTTCCATCACCTCACGTTCAGCAAAAAACTGACGAATAACTGCTAATAAATGAGCGCGTTGTTTTAATTGCGCAATCGAGGCCGTAGGTTGCCAAGTAGACATAACGTTTCTTCTTTCATGAAATAGTGACAATGGCATTATTTTATCAGAGCTCAGGAATAGACGTCGCTTATTCCTTTGGTTTTCTCTTTTTTACGGGAGATATGAATACATTATGAATAAAAAATCGCGATACCATCAGTAAAAATATGCCTTTAGCTCCCACCTTACCGCTTTTTCTCTGCTATCAAACAATCAACCCATTAATACCAGTTTATCCTTATCTATCACTTTGTTAATCCCCCCTCTACACCTTTTAAGTTTTATTGAAACCGGATTTAATTAACATTTAAGAAACATAAAAACCAATAAATACAAAGAGATAAACAATTTAAAAACATGATCAATTGTGACAAATCTCACATCATTTGTAATCTTCTTACATTTTTTGACTGTTTCGGTAAAAACTTGCGTCTAAATCAATTTATCTAATAACAAGGTTTCATAGAATGCGCTCAGGATTTCAAGGAAAGATGCGTTGACCGCATCTTTTTAGTTTTTTTACCGTCTTACCTTCGGAGGATAGCTGTGAAGACTATTACCACAGATATCGCTGTAATCGGCGCAGGTGGTGCAGGCCTACGTTCTGCCATCGCTGCTGCAGAAGCTAACCCAGAACTAGAAATTGCACTGATCTCAAAAGTGTACCCAATGCGTTCGCACACCGTTGCGGCGGAAGGTGGCTCTGCTGCCGTGATCAAGGACGAAGATAGCCTAGATAACCACTTCAACGATACCGTTGGCGGTGGTGACTGGTTATGTGAACAGGACGTTGTGGAATATTTCGTTGAGAACGCAACGCGCGAAATGATCCAAATGGAACAATGGGGCTGCCCATGGAGCCGTAAAGAAAACGGTGAAGTAAACGTTCGTCGTTTCGGTGGTATGAAAGTTGAGCGTACATGGTTTGCCGCTGATAAAACAGGCTTCCACATGCTACACACCCTATTCCAAACATCTATTAAGTACTCTCAAATCAAACGTTTTGACGAATACTTCGTGGTTGATCTTCTGGTTGAAGAAGGTGAAGTACAAGGCCTTATCGCGATCCACATGTCTGAAGGCGAACTGATCTGCATTAAAGCAAAATCAGTGATCCTAGCTACCGGTGGCGCTGGTCGTGTTTACCACTGTAACACTAACGGCGGTATCGTAACCGGTGATGGTATGGCAATGGCTTACCGTCATGGCGTACCTCTACGTGACATGGAATTTGTTCAGTACCACCCAACAGGTCTTCCAGGTACAGGTATCCTGATGACAGAAGGTTGTCGTGGTGAAGGCGGTATTATCGTAAACAAAAACGGTTACCGTTACCTACAAGACTACGGTATGGGCCCTGAAACACCAGTCGGCCAGCCAAAAAACAAATATATGGAATTAGGTCCTCGTGACAAAGTGTCACAGGCTTTCTGGCATGAACAACAAAAAGGTAACACCATCAAGCACCCTCTAGGTGATGTGGTACACCTTGATCTTCGCCACCTAGGTGAAGAGTACTTGCATGAGCGTCTACCGTTTATCTGTGAGCTGGCAAAAGCTTACGTCAACGTCGATCCTGCAAAAGAGCCAATTCCAATTCGCCCAACCGTACACTACACCATGGGTGGTATTGAAACTGACGCCCACTGTGAAACACGCATTAAAGGTCTATTTGCAGTAGGTGAATGTGCCTCTGTGGGTCTTCACGGTGCTAACCGTCTAGGTTCTAACTCACTGGCTGAGTTCGTGGTATTTGGTCGTGTTGCGGGTGAAAACGCCGTGAAACATGCCGCTGAATTTAAAGGCTGGGACGACGCTTCTATCAATGCACAAATCGATGCTGTTCAAGCGCGTATCGATGGCCTAATGGCACAAGAAGGCGACGAGAACTGGGCTGATATCCGCACTGAAATGGGTCACACCATGGAAGCAGGTTGTGGTATCTACCGCCAAGAAGATTTGATGCAAGCAACGATTGAGAAACTTGCTGAGCTAAAAGAGCGCTACAAGCACATCTCTATCAAAGATAAAGGCAAAGTATTCAACACTGATCTGCTATACGCAATCGAAGTGGGTTACGGCCTAGAAGTGGCTGAAGCAATGGCGCACTCTGCGATCAATCGTAAAGAGTCTCGTGGTGCACACCAACGCCTTGATGACGGTTGTACCGAGCGTGATGATGTGAACTTCCTAAAACACACCTTAGCGTTCTACAACAATGGCGATGCGCCAATCATTGATTACAGCAACGTCACTATCACTAAGTCGCAACCAAAAGCACGTCTATACGGTGCTGCAGCAGAAGAAGCGGCAGCAAAAGATGCGACCGAAGCACCAGCAGTAACTGAGCAACAAGAGGAACAGGCATAATGTCAGCAAATCGCATTCAACTGGTTGAAATTCTGCGTTATGACCCAGCAAAAGACGCAGAACCGTACCTTGAGAAATTCGAAGTACCTTTCAATGAAACCATGTCTGTTCTTGATGCACTTGGTTACATTAAAGATCACCTAGATAAAGATCTGTCTTACCGTTGGTCTTGTCGTATGGCTATCTGTGGCTCTTGCGGCATGATGGTAAACGGCGTACCAAAGCTTGCTTGTAAGAGCTTCTTACGTGACTACCCTAACGGCGTGAAAATCGAGCCATTAGCGAACTTCGCAATTGAGAAAGACTTAATTGTTGATATGACACCATTTATTGAGCGTCTTGAAGCAATCAAGCCATACATCATTGGCAACGATCGTACACCGGAAGACGGCACGAACCTACAAACGCCTGAGCAATTAGCGAAATACAAGCAATTTGCTGGCTGTATCAACTGTGGTCTATGCTACGCCGCTTGTCCTCAGTTTGGTTTAAACCCAGAGTTTATTGGCCCTGCTGCGCTAACCCTTGCTCACCGCTACAACCTTGATAGCCGTGACAATGGTAAAGATGAGCGTATGGAGCTGATCAACGGTGAAAACGGTGCTTGGGGTTGTACATTCGTTGGTTACTGCTCTGAAGTATGTCCGAAGAATGTTGATCCAGCCGCAGCTGTAAACCAAGGCAAAGTGGAATCTTCTAAAGATTTCGTTATTGCGATGATCAAACCGATGGAGGCATAAGGATGAGCAACCGTAAACCTTACGTTCGTGAGATGAAGCGTACATGGTGGAAAGATAGCTCTTTCTATCGCTTCTACATGATCCGTGAAGCAACTGTACTACCTTTGATCTTCTTTACTATCTGCTTAACTTTCGGTTTAGGTAGCCTAGTAAAAGGTCCTGAAGCATGGCAAACATGGCTAAATTTCATGGCAAATCCTGTAGTGATTATCCTGAATATTCTTGCTCTAGCAGGTAGCCTATTCCACGCATTTACCTACTTCAACATGATGCCGCAGGTTGTGCCTATTCGCATCAAAGGCAAGAAGCTTGATAAGAAGATCATCGTTCTTGCTCAGTGGGCGGTAGTTGCTGTTATTACCCTGTTTGTTCTAGCTATTGTTTAAGGAGTCCGGCGTGGTTAATTTACATCCTAAACGTTCTGACGAGCCAGTTTGGTGGAGTCTGTTTGGTGCAGGCGGTACTTGGTTTGCAATGATCACCCCTGTGACGATTTTAGTCTTAGGTATCTTAGTACCACTAGGTGTGATCAGCCCTGAAGCAATGACATACGATCGTGCTGCGGATTTCGCAACAAGCTTTATCGGTGCGCTATTTGTTATTGCAACCCTATCGCTACCAATGTGGCATGCCATGCACCGTGTTCACCACGGTATGCATGATTTAAAAATTCATGCCGGCGTTGTTGGTAAAGTCGTGTGTTACGCATTAGCGTTTTTAATCACTGCGTTATCGATCATCTTCGTCTTCATGATTTAATCAAAAGAAGATCTTAAAAAGCACCGCTAGTCGGTGCTTTTTTATTATCAGAACAACGTACCCTTCGCTTTCAAACACGAGCTAACAGACACAAAAAAAGGCCGCTTAGCGACCTTCTTTCTTCGTTAACTTAATAACGATATAAACCCATTAATTACTTAACGCGGCTTACGTATTCACCTGAACGAGTGTCAACTTTGATCACTTCGCCAATAGCGATGAATAGAGGTACACGAACAACAGCACCAGTGCTTAGTGTTGCTGGTTTACCGCCAGTACCTTGAGTATCACCTTTAAGACCAGGATCTGTCTCAGTTACTTCTAGCTCAACAAAGTTTGGTGGAGTAACAGCGATTGGGTTACCGTTCCAAAGTGTTAGCGTACAAGTGTTGTTCTCAACTAACCACTTAGCATTCTCACCAACAGCTTTAACGTCAGCAGCGATTTGCTCAAACGTTTCGTTGTTCATGAAGTGGTAGAATTCACCGTCGTTGTATAGGTAATCAAGATCAGTATCGATTACGTCCGCAGCTTCAACTGATTCACCTGATTTGAAAGTCTTCTCAAGAACTTTACCAGAAATTAGTTTACGGATTCGTACGCGGTTGAACGCTTGGCCTTTACCAGGCTTAACAAATTCGTTTTCGATAATGACACATGGTTCATTATCTAGCATAATTTTCATTCCGCCGCGGAATTCATTGGTGCTGAAAGACGCCATTCTAATCCTCTTAACATCTTCGAGTTGTATTTAATGTCGCATATCATACCCCTAAACGCGCCATCTGTTGAGCAAAACTGGCTGAATGATCTATCGAATGCGATATCTGATCCATTTACTTTACTAAAATTGCTCAAAATTGATCCCACACCATGGGAAAATGGCCTCGCTGCAAGGAAGCTATTTGCGCTCCGTGTTCCATTGAGCTTTGTTGATAAAATGGAAATCGGCAACCCTTATGATCCACTTTTACGCCAAATTTTACCGTTAGCGCAAGAATTCGAAGTACACCAAGGCTACTCTGTCGATCCGCTTGAAGAGCAGCAAAATGAAATCCCTGGTTTACTGCATAAATATCACAACCGCGTTTTACTGATAGTCAAAGGTGGCTGTGCCGTTAACTGCCGTTATTGTTTTCGTCGCCACTTCCCTTATAACGACAACAAAGGCAATAAACGTCAGTGGCAACAAAGCCTTGAGTACATAGCAAAGCACCCAGAAATTAATGAAGTGATTTTATCTGGCGGCGACCCGTTAATGGCTAAAGATCACGAACTCCAATGGCTGATTGAACATATTGCAGCAATCCCTCATATCAAGCGTCTGCGTATCCACAGCAGACTGCCTGTCGTGATCCCTAACCGTATTACCGATGCTTTATGCCAAATACTGGCTGAGACGCGTCTACAAACGATTTTGGTGACTCATATTAATCATGCTAACGAAATCGATGATGCGCTAACCACAGCAATGCAGAAGCTAAAACAAGCCAATGTCACCTTACTGAACCAAGGTGTACTGCTAAAAGGCGTTAATGACTCAGTAGCTGCGCTCACCGATCTCAGTGAAGCCTTATTTGATGCAGGTATTCAGCCTTATTACCTTCATGTATTAGACCGTGTACAAGGGGCGGCACACTTTATGGTCGATGACGAAACCGCACGCCAATTAATGGCAGGCTTAATCACTCAAGTATCCGGTTATTTAGTCCCTAAACTCACCCGAGAAATTGGTGGACGAGCAAGTAAAACCCCCCTCGATTTACTGCTCGAATAGAAGATAAAAACAGTTATCCAATAAAAAAGACGATTGAATCGTCTTTTTTTATACCCACACCTCGCATTGCTCACCTTTTTAATAAAAGTACACCTAAAAGATGAACACGCAAACTCAGATACTAAAAGAAACACCACGAACCTTTTGTAAGGTATTGTATTAAAAGAAAATAAATACAGCGTACAGCTTTTAAAGGAAAATACCCACAAAGCAAATGCATAACCATATTACTTTTAAATGCATTAAAAAGAAAATCATGATCTTTTTAGTTGATTGATAAATAAAATCACTCTATCTCATTAAAAAAAATCATCTTCACACCTATCGATTTTTTAGCGTTTTAAGCGCATAGTCGCCGCTCATACAGCAACCTTATATTTTAAGTTCGCCAAACTTTAGGTTGTTGACTATCCTTTTTTATTTGTCGCGAGTAACGCAATGAAAATTGGCATTTTGTCGCAAAACGCTAACCTATACTCTACCCGTCGCCTTGTTGAAGCTTGTGAGCAACGAGGACATGAAGCCGTTATCATTAATGCGCTACGCTGTTATATGAATATCAACTCTGTTCAGCCTTCTATCCATTTTGAAGGTAATGATTTAGCAGGGTTTGATGCCATCATTCCTCGTATCGGATCTGACATCACTTTTTATGGTTGTTCAGTACTACGTCAGTTTGAAATGATGGGCGTTTTCCCTGTAAACCAATCCATTGCGATTTCGCGATCTCGTGACAAACTTCGCTCACTACAACTATTAAGTCGTAAGGGTGTTGGCATGCCAATTACAGGCTTTGCAAGTAAACCTGATGATGTGCCCGATCTGATCAAAATGGTTGGTGGTGCGCCACTGGTGATTAAGCTGCTTGAAGGTACGCAAGGCATTGGCGTGGTATTGGCTGAGACACAAAAAGCCGCTGAAAGCGTCATTGAAGCTTTTATGGGATTAAAAGCGAATATCATGGTGCAGGAATACATCAAAGAAGCTGGCGGCGCTGATATTCGCTGCTTCGTTATCGGTGATAAAGTCATTGCATCCATGAAGCGCCAAGCCGCTGAAGGGGAGTTTCGATCTAACCTTCATCGTGGTGGTAGTGCCTCACTGATCCGCATTACGCCCGAAGAGCGTAAAACCGCCATTGCGGCAGCAAAAGCAATGGGATTAAGCGTAGCTGGTGTTGATTTATTGCGTTCTAATCGTGGTCCACTGATCATGGAGGTGAACTCATCACCAGGTCTAGAAGGGATTGAAGCAGCGACAGGTAAAGACATTGCAGGCATGATCATCGAATACATTGAGAAAAATGCCAATAAAAACAAAAGATTCCAACTAAATCAGTAACATAATAAAGCAGCTTCTTATTAATAACATAAAGAGGCTGCTTTAATATCAGCAAAGTTCAGCTTTTCACATCAAATACAGCAAAAAGATGCACAAATCACACCGCTAAATAAACACTCCCTTTACCACCCCTAAATCATTGATTATAAACAATTTAAATTTGTGCAGCTTTTTACGCTTTTTTCCAAGTAAACTAACGCATTAATCTCATGACTACTCTAAAGATATATTTTTCTATTAACACTAATGTTAGTAAGTAACAGCTTATTGAGTGCATAACCGTCATAACTGAATAATTCGACGCTTTTGCAGTCATTTTTAAAAGCATGACACCTAATAAGTGTGATCATCAAAACACCCCACCACTCATGTACAGATAAATGCTATCGACCAACCTCAAATTACGTTAACGTAGTTCATCACAACATAATGATCAGATGAAAAATCAAAGGATTAAAGCATGACAGATTTTACCTATGGCGTTGTAATGGTAGAAGATGACCAACCATTTGATATGGGGCAGGTAAATACTCAAGACGTTCCAGAAGAGGCTGTTGCGACATATACACAAATTATCGAGCAATTACTTAAACAAGACAGCCAAGGTAAACAATATGCGGGTTTTGGCTTTGAAGGTGCTGAAAAGCTAGCGTTCAGCGCTTTACCGGTTGAAGAGCACGATAAAATTGCCACAGGATTAGTTTATAACCCAGATAACAACGGCGAAAACTTGGTATTAGTCGGACGTGTCTTCTTTAGCATTAAAGAGCGCTCTGTCTCTTTTAACATGGAAGCCAATGCTGATGATGTCTTAGTACAAGGTGATGAAGACTTACGTGGTTTTGTGCAGTCTTTTATTGTCTGCTTTATGGCTGCTTGGGTGGAATTAAATAAAGCGCATCTGGCGTAATAGTACAAACAATAGTACCTCTGATATAAAACATCAGGGGTATTGCTTTTATCTTTCTATAAAACACCTCTCTCCCTTACCTCCTATTATCAACAAATCTGAAAACACACCACCTTACCCCTTCAAAAAGGTACAGCAATATATAGAGAAAACAGCTCTTTTATGTACACAGTTAACAAAAAACTTAACACAAAGCCACAGATAAAAATAACCCATTGATTTTTAATCAGTATTTATTTTGTACAGCTTTTCACGCTTTTTACCCGATGAACTCAGTACAAGACATACCTATCAAGAACCTGATCTCACAAAAAAGCCATCACAACGAATACTTAACCTTATGAAGTTACTGGCAAAAAGAACCAAGCGAGAAAGCCTGTAATCAACCTAATAAAATAACAATTGATAACCGCAATACAAACGATCATATAAATCACAATTAAATATCTAAAAGCTGATTATATTATTGATTTGCATATTTACTACAAAATACAAAATAGTAATCTTTAAGTTATTTATCAATATAGAGATAATAAAATAGCAAATATAAAGCTGGACATTAAATAGCTTAATTTATATCTAAAATACAAAATTAACCAATAAAGCAGTACATCAAAAATTAACCTCGTTTTTATCAATACTTGCTCGAATTCAGATTCTGTTTATATCGCCATTTCAACTTACAATCGAGTACAGCTTTTGGTGAAGTAATCAGCTAATAGGTGTACAGTTTCTAAATTTTTAATTGGAACGCACATACAACATATAACTCATTGTTTTTGCTGAATTTAATTCATGTACAGCTTTCTGAGGAATATTCCAAGTGAACCATGTACAAACATAACAACAATATCGTGGTTTAGATCCCGTCTTTTTTCAGGTATAAAAAAGCCGAGCATTACGCTCGGCTTTAAGAATAACTTAGAGAAGATCTCTAACGTTATGAATGGCTTACATCATACCGCCCATGCCACCCATACCGCCCATGCCACCCATATCTGGCATTGAAGGCGTATCTGAAGGCTTGTCAGTAACCATTGCTTCTGTTGTGATCATAAGACCAGCTACCGATGCTGCGAACTGAAGTGCTGAACGAGTTACTTTTGTTGGGTCTAGGATACCCATCTCGATCATATCGCCGTACTCGCCAGTTGCCGCATTGTAACCGTAGTTCGCATCGCCAGCTTTAACGTTGTTAGCAACAACAGATTCTTCGTCACCAGCATTCTTAGTGATTTGACGAATAGGTGCTTCCATCGCACGAAGTGCTACGCGAATACCTACGTTTTGCTCTTCGTTATCACCAGTAAGGCCAGCCACTTTAGATGCCGCACGGATAAGTGCAACACCACCACCTGCTACAACACCTTCTTCAACCGCAGCGCGAGTTGCATGTAATGCATCTTCTACGCGGTCTTTCTTCTCTTTCATTTCAACTTCAGTTGCTGCACCAACTTTGATAACAGCTACGCCGCCAGCAAGTTTAGCTACACGCTCTTGAAGTTTTTCTTTGTCGTAGTCAGAAGTCGCATCTTCGATTTGTTGACGAATTTGCGCTACGCGACCTTGAATCATCGCTTCTTCACCAGAACCGTCGATGATTGTTGTTGTTTCTTTAGTGATAGTTACACGCTTAGCTTGACCAAGATCTTCTAGCTGAACTTTCTCTAGCTCTAGACCGATTTCTTCAGAAATCACAGTACCAGCAGTTAGAACTGCGATATCTTGTAGCATTGCTTTACGACGATCACCGAAACCAGGTGCTTTAACAGCAGCCACTTTCACGATGCCGCGCATGTTGTTCACAACCAGTGTTGCTAGCGCTTCGCCTTCAACATCTTCTGCAATGATCAGTAGAGGACGAGATGCTTTAGCAACGCCTTCTAGTGCAGGAAGTAGTTCACGGATATTAGATACTTTCTTATCAACCAATAGGATAAATGGACTTTCTAGATCCACAGAGCCCGCTTCTTGGTTGTTGATGAAGTATGGAGATAGGTAACCACGGTCGAACTGCATACCTTCAACAACGTCTAGTTCGTCTTGAAGTGCTTGACCTTCTTCAACAGTGATAACACCGTCGCGGCCTACTTTTTCCATCGCTTCAGCGATTAGATTACCAACAGTCGCATCAGAGTTCGCAGAAATCGTACCTACTTGTGCGATTGCTTTGGTGTCTGCACATGGTACAGATAGCGCTTTTAGCTCTTCAACAGCAGCAACAACAGCTTTGTCGATACCACGTTTCAGATCCATAGGGTTCATGCCCGCAGCTACCGCTTTCAGACCTTCTTTAATGATCGCTTGTGCAAGTACTGTTGCAGTTGTTGTACCGTCACCAGCAGCATCGTTTGCTTGTGATGCCACTTCTTTTACCATTTGTGCGCCCATGTTCTGGAACTTGTCTTCCAGCTCAATTTCACGCGCTACAGATACACCGTCTTTAGTGATAGTTGGTGCACCAAATGATTTATCTAGTACAACGTTACGGCCTTTAGGACCTAATGTTACTTTTACTGCGTCAGCTAGAATGTTGACACCTTCTAGCATTTTAATTCGTGCGTCGTTACCAAATTTAACGTCTTTAGCAGCCATCTTGTGTTTCCTTTCTTAATTTTTAATTCGAGGTGATCGGATTATTCAACGATTGCCATGATGTCGTTTTCAGACATGATTAGAACTTCTTTGCCGTCGATCTTTTCAGTCTTAGTGCCGTAGCCTTCAGCGAAGATAACAGTGTCGCCAACTTTAACGTCAAGTGGCTGAACAGAACCATTTTCTAAAATACGACCTTTGCCTACTGCAAGTACTTTGCCGCGAGTCGATTTTTCAGCAGCTGAGCCAGTTAGTACAATACCGCCCGCAGACTTTGATTCAACTTCTTGGCGCTCAACGATAACGCGGTCGTGTAAAGGACGAATATTCATCGGTCGTCTCTCCTGATAATTGGTAATTTCCATACGTAAAGTACAGCCAAACTTTTGTTTGGTGACTTTTCTATTACCTAAACATGTTGGGTCAAAGAAGTCAGAACCCAAGGCTTTACGTGATTTTTTTTCATTATTTATTTGAGAACTTTTGCCCGATCACATTCTTTGCATTAGGGTATGCAAGCATCCTTACAATGAGACCGCCATGGAAAACAACACCAAGCCCGATAAACACGGCTTATTATCCGATCCGATCCCAGATGCTTTGCGCCGTTTAGCCGTGCCAATGCTGTTCGGTATGATCGCTATTTTGATGTTTAATCTGGTTGATACCTTTTTTATTTCCTTACTCGGTACCAATGCGTTAGCCGCGGTAAGTTTTACTTTTCCTGTCACGTTTGGTCTTAACTGCATCACCATGGGCATGAGTGTGGGGATCTCCACCAGCATTGGTCGTTTATTAGGTAGTGGTGATACCCAAAGTGCAGCAAGGCTCACCACCCATGGATTATTGCTCGCTGTTATTCTAATGGTGCTTGGCTCAAGTCTCGGCTTTGTTACCATCGACCCATTATTTACTTTAATGGGGGCTAGCCCTGATTTATTGCCGATCATCCATGAGTACATGACGGTATGGTACATCGCTATTCCACTGCTGGTGATCCCAATGACAGGTAACAGCGCAATACGCGCCACAGGGGATGCGAAAAGCCCAGCCAAGATCATGATCATGGCGGGCCTTATCAATGGCATTCTCGATCCTTTGTTGATCTTTGGTTATGGTCCCTTTCCAGAGCTAGGCGTAAAAGGGGCGGCAATTTCCAGTGGTATTAGCTGGGCTGTCGCATTAACAGCGTCACTGTATTTGCTTCATCGCCGTGAAAAACTGCTAACTGTGCCTGTCTTTCGCAAATTAAAAGCCGATTGGCAGCAAATATTACAAATTGGCGCACCCGCTGGGCTTTCTAATGCGCTAAACCCACTATCTAGCGCACTGTTGATGACATTACTGGCCACACAAGGCACCGCCTCTGTGGCGGCATTTGGCGCAGCAATGCGTATTGAATCGATTTTGGTGATCGGCATGATGGCGTTAGGCTCGGCATTAATGCCGTTTATGGCGCAAAACCTTGGTGCCAACCAACCCGAACGGGCTTTTAAAGCCTTGTTTACTGCAATGCGCTTTGCGATTTTGTTCCAATTACTGATCTTTATTGCCATGGTGCCATTGAGCATGCCATTGGCAGCACTATTTTCTCAAGACGCCACCGTACGAGCACAGCTATGGCATTATTTATTGGTTGTGCCAGCCAGTTATGGCTTACAAGCAGTGTGTATGTTGTTGATCAGCGCACTGAATGCCTTACATAAAACCGTTAATGCATTAATTTGGAATCTACTGCGTTTGTTTGGTTTTATGCTACCTAGTGCGTGGCTAGGAAGCCTTTATTACGGTACTGAAGGGCTATTTATAGGGATTGCGATTGCTAACGTCATTGGTGGTATTGGTGCTTATTTATATGCACGTAGATTACGAAAATCAACGATATTAGCGACATTTACCTCTTCATAAAATATGAATAGTGTGAATATAAAAAAGGCAGCGAACGCTGCCTTTTTTATTAATAACTTTTTATATGCCAACTGGATAAACACTTACTTTAAACGTGGGTTTTGCTGGTTATCATTTTGATCATCTTTACGTTCAAACTCACCATCAAACACATCACCATTGTCATTATGATGATTAAATGGCCCTTGCGAATGACCACCAAAATCAGAATGGAAACCACCACCAAATTGATTAAAGTTACTCTGTACTTTCACTCGCTGCATTAATTGTTGTGCTAACTTAGCGCGAATGTGAGGCAGTAGAATACACATGCCTAAGGTGTCCGTCATAAATCCAGGTGTTAATAGTAGAACACCGGCAACCGCCAATAGCACACCTTCAACAATTTCTTGTGCTGGCATTTCGCCTTGCTGCATCTTGCTTTGCACCGACATCAATGTCGCCAAACCTTGACTGCGCACTAACGATGCACCAACCACAGCGGTGATAAAGACCAACATCATGGTCGGCCAAAAGCCTAAAAAGCCGCCCACTTGAATAAATAAGCCAATCTCAATCATTGGCACAGCGATAAATAGCAGCATTAATATCGGGAACACGACGAACCTCTTCTTTTCTATGTCTTCTTGTGAGCCCAGTCCGACTGAGCAACAGGCTACAGTATTGCATGTTTGTGATTTAAATACCGAGCCAAGAACGATAAAAAATCGTTAACAAATGATTCCGTATTTAAATTTGAATATTGTCGAAAAAATCAGATACTCCATCTGAGCGGTTGTTCATATTTTGTTATTTATATTCATTTTTCATCAGATTTACCCTCTGTTTATTAACAACTTTTGTGAGTTTGATCGCGTTTCCGTGCAAATATTTACAGGTCGTTTTAAAAAGTGATCTGGATTATGTTTTTAGGCAATCAGGGGAGTATTATCAGCATCAATTAAGGTGTCAGGTACGATCATCTTGCTTCAACTTAGCGAAACGGATTCTTTGCTTAAATAGTTGGCTTATTTATTGATTTTATTAAAAGATTCCCAAAGGGCTATATTATGTCTCAGATGATTGATCTTGAAAAAAATAATGAAGCAGCACTCAATGTTGCAACTCGAATCGAAGAAGATCTTCTAGGTGAACGTCACGTTCCTGCTGACGCTTACTGGGGTATCCACACTCTACGTGCAATCGAAAACTTTAATATTTCTAGCACGACTATTTCTGACGTACCTGAATTTGTTCGCGGCATGGTTTTCACTAAGAAAGCAGCAGCAATGGCTAACAAAGAATTAGGCGCAATCCCTTCTGAAGTGGGTAACTACATCGTTCAAGCTTGTGATCTTATCCTTGAAACAGGCAAGTGTATGGATCAGTTCCCATCTGATGTATACCAAGGTGGTGCGGGTACTTCTGTTAACATGAACACCAACGAAGTGATTGCAAACCTTGCTCTTGAGCTGATGGGCAAAGAGAAAGGCGAATATGACATCGTTAACCCGAACGATCACGTCAACAAATCACAATCAACTAACTGTGCTTACCCAACAGGTTTCCGTGTTGCTGTCTACAACAGCATCATCAACATGCTTGAAGCATTAGACTACCTAAAAACCTCATTCGATGTGAAAGCAACTGAGTTTGCTAGCATCCTAAAAATGGGTCGTACTCAGCTGCAAGACGCAGTACCTATGACAGTAGGTCAAGAGTTCCACGCTTACAGCGTATTGCTAAAAGAAGAGATCAAAAACCTTCAGTACACGGCGCAATTACTACTTGAAGTGAACCTAGGTGCAACGGCTATCGGTACAGGCCTAAATGCTGCAACAGGTTACCAACACCTTGCAGTTCAACGCCTTGCAGAAATTACTGGTCTACCTGTAACTCCTGCTGAAGATCTGATTGAAGCAACCTCTGACTGTGGTGCTTACGTCATGGTTCACGGTGCGCTAAAACGTACTGCAGTGAAACTATCTAAGATTTGTAACGATCTACGTCTACTGTCTTCTGGTCCTCGTGCTGGTTTGAACGAAATCAACCTACCAGAAATGCAAGCAGGCTCGTCTATCATGCCAGCTAAAGTAAACCCAGTTATTCCTGAAGTGGTTAACCAAGTTTGCTTTAAAGTGATCGGTAACGACACAACTGTTACTTTTGCAGCAGAAGCAGGTCAGCTTCAGCTAAACGTGATGGAGCCAGTGATTGGTCAAGCACTGTTTGAATCAATCAGCCTACTTAAGAATGCATGTATCAACCTACGTGATAAGTGCATCGAAGGTATCACGGTGAATAAAGACGTATGTGAAAGCTACGTGTTTAACTCTATCGGTATTGTAACTTACCTAAACCCATTCATTGGTCACCACGAAGGCGATATCGTTGGTAAGATCTGTGCAGAAACAGGTAAGAGCGTACGTGAAGTGGTTCTAGAGCGCGGTCTACTGACTGAAGAGCAATTAGATGATATCTTCTCTATCGAAAACTTAATGCACCCTCAATACAAAGCACAACGCTACAGCTAAGCGTTTCGCTCTCTGAGAAATAAGCGGATTTTCACTCGAGGATCCGCTTTTTTTTGTGAATTTTTTTGTTTTTACCTCATCTTTTTTATTTTTAACTTATATTTTTAACTTTCATACAGGAAAAAAATCTATGACGGGAATCGAACTCTTTGTCGTGCTTGCCTTTATCTTTTTAGGGGCAAGGATCGGCGGCATCGGTATTGGCTTTGCCGGTGGTGCAGGTGTTATTGTGTTGTCATTGGTACTGGGTGTACCCACTAGCCAATCATTCATCCCTGTTGATGTGATCTTAATTATCATGTCAGTGATCACCGCCATTGCTGCCATGCAAGTTGCTGGCGGTATGGACTGGTTAGTTCAACTGGCAGAAGATTTCCTGCGTAAAAATCCTAAACGTATTACCTTCTATGCGCCAATCGTGACTTACTTAATGACCGTGATGGCAGGTACAGGACACACAGCATTCTCAACTCTACCTGTGATTGCTGAAGTGGCAAAAGGTCAAGGCATTCGTCCTTCACGTCCTCTTTCTATTGCTGTTATCGCTTCACAAATTGCGATCACGGCTTCCCCAATTTCTGCTGCCGTCGTGTTTTTCTCAGGTATTCTTGAGCCTATCGGTGTGAGCTACATTACTCTGCTCGCTATTTGTATTCCAACCACCTTTATCGCTTGTATGGTGGGTGCATTCGTTGCGAACTTCATGGGTTGCGAACTAAAAGACGATCCTATTTACCAAGAGCGTCTAGCAAAAGGCTTAGTCAGCCAAGAAAACACTACTCGCCGTGAAATCAAACCAGAAGCAAAACGCGCTACTTACATCTTCCTAGCTGCGATTATTTTCGTGGTGTGTTATGCCGCTGCGATTTCTCACTCAATCGGCTTGATTGATAACCCTACACTAGGTCGTAACGAAGCAATCATGTCGGTGATGCTAACAGCAGCTGCTGCAACCGTTTGGTTATGTAAGATTGATGCATCAAAAATTGCATCAGCACCAACATTCCGCTCTGGTATGACAGCATGTATCTGTGTACTGGGTGTAGCATGGCTTGGCTCAACATTTGTTAACGCACACGTTGATGGCATTAAGGAGTTCGCAGGCTCTCTACTTAGCGATTACCCATGGATGCTAGCGCTGATCTTATTCTTTGCTTCAATGCTACTTTACTCACAAGGCGCAACCACTACGGCACTGATGCCAGCGGCATTAGCCATTGGTGTTGCACCGCTAACAATGATTGCTTCATTTGCAGCAGTTAGTGCGCTGTTCGTATTGCCAACCTACCCAACGCTACTTGCAGCCGTTGAGATGGATGATACTGGCTCAACGCGTATCGGTAACCTTGTGTTTAACCACCCATTCTTTATTCCAGGCGTGGTCACTATTTTCACTTCTGTTGCACTAGGTTTTATCTTCGGTGGCTTCTTACTGTAAATACAACCTGTGATACCAGACTTAAAAAGATTGCTCTCGGGCAATCTTTTTTTTGTCCTAACTTTGACATACCCTACGCCAATAATAAGAATTTCTTGCTAAGCTAATAACAAATCACAGACACAAGAGTTATCACTATGATGTTATTAACGAATTACCCGATAATCATGGCTATAACGATAATTTGCATTCTATTATCTTGCGTCACTCTCTGGTTTATTTGCCGACACCCAATCCCTTATAAAGGGCTCTACAGTATTGGGCTTGGGATCATCATCGGTCTTTGCTCTATTTTCCTTTTTACGACGATTAAACATTTAGAGCGCCAAGCAAGTCTAACTCCAACGCCAACCTTTATTGCCGTTCACTCTATTGATGATTTGGAATTAGCCTTAGCAGAAGCTGCGAGTCAGCATCAGCCGGTACTGTTGGATGTCACTGCCGATTGGTGTACCCCTTGTATCGCTTATAAAAAAGAAATTTTTCCTGCACCTGAAGTGGCTAAACAGCTCAATCAGTACACCTTGTTAGAAGCGAATGTCACAGCCAATACCCCACAAGATCTGGCATTAATGCAACAGCTCAATGTCATTGGTTTTCCAACCTTATTGTTTTGGGATAGCAAGGGAGAAACAGCTCCCCAAGCACAAGTTACTGGCTTTATGGATGCCAATGACTTTAGTGAACACCTACGCCAACAAGCGCTACACATCCAATAATCATTGCACCCAATATCTTTATAAAAATAGGCGCATTTAACAAAAAACTGTGCTGAGTTACACGCAAGACGAGCGAGAGAGGATCAATATCTGATCTTTATGGTATGAAAATTGCGCAGTCATATTTGCCATGCTAGCGTTAGCATATTAATAACAAAAATAAAGTACTGCTATGGAAGCTCAGCACACAATCGTTATCGCCGATGATCACCCTCTGTTTCGAAATGCCCTGTTCCAATCTGTCCACATGGCGATTAGCGGTGCAAACCTTCTTGAAGCAGATTCGCTCGATTCATTACTCTCTCTCCTCGAAAAAGAGCCCGACGTTGATTTACTGTTACTCGATCTAAAGATGCCCGGTGCCAATGGCATGTCGGGGCTGATTCAATTACGCCAACAATACCCAGAGCTTCCTACGGTAGTGATCTCTGCCAGTGAAGAGGAAAAAGTGATCCGCCAAGTGCACAGTCATGGTGCGTTTGGGTTTATTCCAAAATCAAGCGACATGCGTGCGCTGATCTCTGCATTAAATCAAGTACTCGATGGCGAACCCTTCTTTCCTGATAACATCAGTGAGAACAATCAGGCTTACCGTGATTTAGCCGATAAAATTGCCACGCTTACCCCACAGCAATACAAAGTGTTAGGCATGTTGTCTGACGGCCAACTCAATAAGCAGATCGCTTATGATTTGAATGTCTCTGAAGCGACAATTAAAGCCCATATGACAGCAATATTTCGCAAGCTAGACGTAAAAAATCGCACCCAAGCCGTTATTTTGCTCCAGCAACTCGACCTCGATGAATGAAACGTTAGACTTTAGGCTAACAATGATCGGTATTTAACCCTCAAAAGCGATTTATCCCTCACAAAAACGCCCGAATATGGGCGTTTTTGCTTTTTTAGCCTCGACTAAAGTTGCACTGATAGAACGAAATTTCATTGCTATTGTTTCTTTCGTAACAATTTATTAACAACAAATTTCGTATTAATAATGCGTGAAGGAGATAACAATGGCGTTCGCATCCAAGGAGCAAGCTCAAGCCTATTGGAAACAAAATCTCAGCATCATGGGATCACTTTTAGCAATCTGGTTTGCTGTTTCATACGGCGCAGGGATCTTATTTGTTGATGCTCTCAATACCATTCAAATTGGTGGCTTCAAATTAGGTTTCTGGTTTTCACAACAAGGGGCTATTTATACATTCGTTGCCCTGATCTTCGTTTATGTGGTTCGCATGAACGCACTCGACCGTAAATTCAACGTTCAGGAAGATTAAGGAAACGTTATATGGATATTCAAACTTGGACCTTTATCTTGGTCGGCATTACCTTCGCTCTGTATATCGGCATTGCGATTTGGGCTCGCGCTGGATCAACCAGTGAATTCTATGTGGCAGGCGGTGGTGTTCACCCTGTCGCTAACGGCATGGCAACCGCAGCAGACTGGATGTCAGCGGCATCCTTTATTTCAATGGCAGGGATCATCTCGTTCATTGGTTATGACGGTGGTGTTTACCTGATGGGTTGGACCGGTGGTTACGTCCTCCTTGCCCTTTGCCTTGCCCCTTATTTACGCAAATTTGGCAAATTCACGGTGCCAGATTTCATCGGTGATCGTTACTACTCCAAAACTGCCCGCATGGTGGCTGTGTTCTGTGCCATTTTTGTTTCATTCACTTATGTAGCAGGCCAGATGCGTGGGGTTGGTGTGGTATTCGCGCGTTTCCTTGAGGTGGATATCAACATGGGGATCATTATCGGGATGGGGATCGTATTCTTCTATGCCGTGATGGGGGGCATGAAAGGGATCACCTACACCCAAGTTGCTCAATACTGTGTACTTATCTTTGCCTTCATGGTGCCAGCGATCTTCACCTCTCTGATGATGACAGGCTCGCCTATTCCACAGTTTGGCTTAGGCTCAACCGTTAATGGCTCTGAAACTTATCTGCTTGAAAAACTCGATGGCTTAACCACTGAACTTGGCTTTACAGCCTACACCGATGGATCTAAGAGCATGGTTGATGTGTTCTTTATCTGTGCCGCTCTGATGGTCGGTACCGCAGGTCTGCCACACGTGATCATCCGTTTCTTTACCGTACCAAAAGTAAAAGATGCTCGTGTATCAGCAGGTTGGGCATTAGTCTTTATCGCTATCCTTTACACAACAGCCCCTGCAGTTGCAGCCTTTGCTCGTGTCAATATGATCGATACGATTAACGGCCCTGAAATGAAAGGTGTTCCTGCCGAGCAAGCCCCGAGCTGGGTGAAAAACTGGGAAAAAACGGGTCTTGTTGCTTGGGAAGATAAGAACAATGACGGCAAGATGTTCTACTCAGGCGATGATCGCAACGAGATGACCATCAACCGTGACATCATTGTATTAGCAAGCCCAGAGCTGGCGAAATTACCAAACTGGGTAGTCGCCCTATTAGCAGCAGGTGGTCTTGCAGCCGCACTATCAACTGCAGCAGGCTTACTACTGGTGATCTCGACGTCCATTTCACACGATTTATTGAAGAAAGGCTTTAAGCCGAACATGAGTGAGAAGCAAGAGCTACTCGCCGCCCGAATAGGTGCTGCGATTGCGATTGTCGGTGCAGGTTACTTAGGTATTAACCCACCAGGCTTTGTGGCGCAGGTAGTAGCCTTCTCGTTCGGCTTAGCCGCCGCATCTTTCTTCCCAGCAATTATCCTTGGCATTTTCTATAAGAAGATGAATAAAGAAGGTGCAATTGCAGGCATGATTTCAGGTATTACTTTCACTGCCGCTTACATTATTTACTTCAAGTTTATTAACCCGGCAGCAAGTACACCTGACAACTGGTTCTTTGGTATTAGCCCTGAAGGCATCGGTACATTAGGTATGTGTCTAAACTTTGTTGTCGCTATTGTGGTCAACAAGTTTACCGCTGAAGTGCCTAACGATGTGCAAGAGATGGTGGAATCTATCCGCTTCCCTCAAGGTGCAGGTGCTGCCCAAGATCACTAAGCAACCCATCACTTCTCCTTAGCTATACTTCCCTAGCTTTTGCGGAGTCCTTTGGACTCCGCCTTTTTCTTTCTTCTCTTTTCTAAGCAAGCTAGGTTAGGCTTCCACTTTTAAACATTGGTTTAAGACTGAACGCAACTTCAACGGTTTGACCGGTTTACTAATAAAACCAAAACCGTGGCCTCGAATCGCTGCTTGGTTTTCTGTCATTCTATCAGCACTGATCACCACCCCTTTAAAACTATCGCCAAGTCTTAAACGACACTGTAATAACACCTCAAGCCCTGTTTGCTGATGCGCTAAGTGATAATCGCTGAACACCACATCAGGTTGCCATTGGTTATCTAACGCCTTCATTGCCTCAACCAAATTTTCAGCCAATTTCACCTCACAGCCCCAACGTGCTAATAAGGTTTCCATGCCTAATAAAATATCGGTTTCATTATCGACACACAGCACTTTTAATCCCGCTAATGGGGCTTTTGTCTCACTAGCTGATGGTTTTGTTACCGCTAACATGGCAGGGTGGCCAAGTGGCACTGATAACGAAAACACCGTGCCGCGTCCTTGCCATGAGCGTAAATCCAATGGGTGATCGAGTACCCGTGAAATACCACGCGCAATGGCTAAGCCTAATCCTAAGCCGTGCTCTGCCCCAGTTTGCTCCACACGGGTAAACTCATCGAAAATATTGGCTTGTTTTTCAGGCGGGATCCCCGGCCCGTTATCCCATACTTCAATGTGTAGACGTGCTCCTTTACGTCTTACCCCCAATAACACTTTGCCATGAGGGTTATAACGAAAGGCATTGGTGAGGAAATTCTGTAACGCACGACGTAACAACTTGGCATCAGAGATGATCACCGCCTTACTACTCACCACATCAAACTCAATTCCTTGCTCTTTAGCCAAGGCACTGAACTCGGCCGATAAAGTATTGAGCACATCACTGACTTTAAACGGCACAATATGGGTTTGCAGTTTTCCTGCTTCTAAGCGTGATACATCCAATAAGTCGCCGATCAAATCTTCTGCCGCCCCTAGCGCACTTTCAATATGAGCAGCCAGCCTTGCACTTTCTTTGCCTTCAGCGACTTCGGTTAATGATGATGAGAACAAACGCGCAGCATTAAGAGGCTGCATTAAGTCGTGGCTTACGGCGGCTAAAAAGCGACTTTTCGATTTCGCCTGTTGCTCTGCTTGTTGGGTTGCCACCACCAAACGTCGGTTTAGTTGTTCTAACTGCTGGGTACGATCTTTCACCCGCGCTTCAAGGTTTTCATTGGCTTCTTTCAGTGCCACTTCCGCTTGCCTAAACGCAGTAATATCACTAAAGCTCATGACGAAACCGCCACCTGGCATCGGATTACCTTGCACTTCGATCACTTGCCCATCAGGGCGAATACGTGATGACGTATGCGCGGTTCCTCGTTGTAAATGCTCAACCCGTTTAGCAACATGGGCTTCGGGATCGCCAGGGCCACACAAGCCTTGTTCAGCATTATGGCGAATAACATCTGTGATCGGACGCCCCACTTGAATCAAACCTGGAGGGAAGGTAAACAGTTCTAAGTAGCGTTGATTCCACGCAACCAAACGTAATTGCTTATCCACTACCGCAATGCCTTGGCTAATGTGTTCAATCGCCCCTTGTAATAGTCCACGGCTAAAATCAAATAGCTCAGAGGCCTCATCAACAATCGTTGCCACTTCTTCTAATTGCATGTTTCTTCCTTGCAAGGCAGAAGTGAGTACTAACCTTGCTGAAGAGGCACCAAAAACCCCCGCTAACACTCGCTCGGTATGACGGATCATGGCTGCCGATGCTTGTTGTTGAGGAGACAACCCTTCACCTTGCTGCTCGGCAAATTGAGCGAAAGCATGACGCACGCGCTTTCGACCCACAAAGCGGGACGCGAGCATTTCCAGCTCTGCGACGGTTACACGGGTTTGATACAAACTACCATCTTCAGCCTCAACCAGTGATGCACCAACAAACGAGGCCGCTTGTAGCCGCTCTGTCAGAGATGATCTTGTCACTAAAGACACACCGATAAACAACCCCAGATTCACACACAAACTGAGTAACATACCCCAATCAACCGCTGATAAGTGGCGTAAAATAGGTAACTGAGGCGAACTTAATAACCACAATAGAACGTTACTCTGAGCATCTCCCGCTAACATGCCTGTTTGGCTCATCATAGTGATGAGCCAAATTGTCATCCCGCCCATCAGCCCTGCATACACACCTTTCTTATTACCAAAACGCCAATAAATTCCCCCGAGTAAAGCAGGAGAAAACTGAGCAATGGCGGCAAAAGAAAGTAAACCAATTGCAGATAACGAATGTACGTTATCTAGCACATGATAAAAGCCCCAAGCAGCCAGTAGTAATAGCGCAATCAACACACGGCGAACGTTGAGTAGCAGCCCTGAAAAAGCGGCGAAATTTCGCTGTCCAATCCGTACTCGACGCAACATCAGCGGCATGACTAAATCATTAGAAATCATGATCGCCAGTGCAATGGTCGACACAATCACCATCCCCGTTGCTGCGGATGCGCCACCAATAAATGCCAGCAGTGCGATAGCGTTGGCACCTTGCTGTAACGGCAAATTGATCACGTAGGTATCAGCAGACACCGTCGGCAGTAATTGTTGCCCTACGAGCGCAAGCGGGATCACAAATAGCCCCATCAAAAAAAGGTAAGTCGGGAAAATCCAACGGGCTTTATGTAAGTCACTTTGGCAATGATTCTCTACCACTATGGTATGAAACTGACGAGGCAAACAGATAATCGCCGCCATGGTAAGCAGCATATGGATCAATAAACTGCCAACATTCAACGATGAGTAAGTAAGTGATTGCCAACCTACATCATCAAGTTTGGTAGAGGTTTGAAATAAACTTAATGCAAAAATACCCACTGCGAGAAAAGCAACTAGCTTGACGATAGATTCAAACGCAATCGCCATCATCATGCCACGATGATGCTCGGTAGAATCAATATGTCGGGTACCAAATAAAATCGTAAACAAGGCCAGAGCACCTGAGACAATCCAAGTGGTATCGAGCCCTTCTTGGCTGAACGTCTGACTAAAATCTGGTGCTATTTGATCAAGCCCTAACGTGATACCACGCAGCTGCAAAGCGATATAAGGCAAAATCCCCACCACTGCAATCACGGTTACTAGCATGGCTAAGCCTTGAGATTTGCCATAACGCGCAGCGATAAAATCGGCAATCGAGGTAATGTGCTCACGCTTCGCAATCAGGATCAATCGAGCCAGCACTTTCCAGCCCAAGGTAAACACAATAATCGGTGCTAGGTAGATAGGTAAGAAAGACCATAAATCACGACTGGCTTGCCCAACCGTGCCGAAGAAGGTCCAAGAAGTACAATAAACTGCAATAGATAGGCTGTATATCCACGGTCGCCATCCAGCTAACCATTGGCTTTTTTTATCGCCATACCATGCAATGGCAAATAATACCCCGAGGTATAACAACGATACCGCTATAACCACCCATCCCTGCATCATGATCCGCTATCCTTTACTGCGTCAATAAGTCACTGTAACCAAGTTGTTACAACAGACTCAATCGTGCCAGATCACAGATCTCTCAGTAAGATGCTGAGCATCACTTTTTTATCCTCAAACAATAAAAAAACGCAGCCAATATGACTGCGCTTTAAACATATATACCCAAGCGACTTCAAGATGCCTGATTCAGAGCGAGATCACTGAGTTGAATTCACTTGGGTATAAAAGTAAGTAATTACTATGCTTTACTTGCTTGGTATTCAGTAGCGACTTGCTGAGTCGGTGTCATACGAATAAAGAAAACAGGCAATGCCATTGCCGCCATGACCCAAAACACATTGGCACCCCAACTTCCGTACATCCAACCACTAGCAGAAGTTAAAATCGCCATCACCGCCCCTAGTGGGATCGCATTATAAAGCGACTGCAATGCCACAGAATGGCTGTTCGGTTGCTGCTGGATATAACGGATAGTTGCTAAGTGCGCTGCTGCAAAAGTGACGCCGTGTAAGGCTTGCACTGGGAACATCAGCCATTGATCGGTAAGAGTTGCCATTAAGCCCCAGCGCACCATTACCCCAAAGGCAGCTAAGCGGAACATATTATTCACTGACCAACCAGCAAATAAGCGCTTACTAACAAGAAAGACCATCACTTCTGCGGCAACACTGAAACTCCATAAATAGCCGATCATCGATTCATCAAAACCAATCTTCTGCCAGTAAATCGAGCTAAAACCATAATATGCGGCATGACTACCTTGTAATAAGGCAGCGATCACCATCAACTTAATCACCGCACTATTGCGCAAAATCCCCCATAACGCTGGACGTACTTGCGCTTGTGTTTCTTTATCAACTGGCATGATAGCGGGATTACGCGCCGCCATGATTTGCGAGAAAGCTAAACCTGATAACGCCACCCAAGGAATAATGTCTGCGCCATAATGATTTGCGAGCACCCCAACCACCGTAGAGCCAGCGATAAAAGCGAGCGATCCCCATAAGCGTGTACGCCCATAGTCCAAATGCCCACCTTTCGCATAATGGTTAACGATCGCATCAGAGAGCGGCACAATAGGCCCCGCCGATAAATTAAAGAGGATGGTGACAGCCGCTAACGCCCAAAGGTTGCCGCCACAAACGATATAAATAATACAAGCCACGAGACCCAGCAGAGTAAAGCCTCGAAGTGCCGGAATAAGATGTTCAACTTTGTGAATACGTGGCGTTAGTACTAAGTTCGCAATACAACGAACCGCAAAACCTAAACCAAGCAAAAGACCAATATCAGAGTCGTTCACTCCAATATGTTTGAACCAAATCGCCCAAAATGGCAGATACACGCCATATGAGAAGAAAAATCCCCACAAATATTGTGAGCTCCAACTATAAGGTGAACGGTTAAACATAGACATCTCGCACAAAGGTTGAATAAAAAAGCAACATATTATGGCGTATATCTCGTCTTAAACTAATGGGATAACGCAATTTAAACCCGACATCCACATAGTGTTACTCAAATTTTGCGAGCAATCTCTCACTTATATTTATCTCTACAGGGTTTGCGGTAAGAACGGACAACACTGCACAAACTGTCATGAAAAAAGCATGTAAATCCCATTTCCACCCTTTGATCCAGCTCTCTCATCCTAAAGTCTAATTGTAGACAAGGTCTAAATGGCACACCGTATACACAGCACAAAACAACTATAACAAGTCAGTTTGCTTACCCTTACTTATAACAATCGGCTAAGTATGCAGGGAGCATCAGAAGTATAAGAACTCAAGGAGAATAAGATGAGTGAGGTTCATGTTTATCCGGTCAATGAGGCCATTGCAAAAACAGCTCATGTGAATGAAGAGCAATACCGCGAGATGTACCAACAATCGGTGATAAACCCTGAAGGTTTTTGGCGTGAACACGGTCAAATTGTTGATTGGATGAAGCCATTCACCAAAGTAAAAAATACCTCATTCGATACAGGTCACGTCAGCATCAAATGGTTTGAAGACGGTGAGCTAAACGTATCTGCTAACTGTATTGATCGCCACTTAGCGACCAAAGGTGATCAACCAGCTATCATCTGGGAAGGTGATGATCCAAATGATGATGCAACCCTCACCTACAATGAATTACACAAAGAAGTTTGTCAGTTTGCTAATGCCCTAAAGAGCCAAGGTGTTCGTAAGGGTGATGTTGTTTGTCTTTACATGCCAATGATCGCAGAAGCGGCAATCGCAATGCTGGCATGTACCCGTATCGGTGCAGTTCACACCATCGTATTTGGTGGTTTCTCTCCTGAGGCACTTGCGGGTCGTATTATCGATTCAAACGCTAAAGTCGTCGTTACCGCAGATGAAGGCGTACGTGGTGGTCGTGCGGTTCCACTCAAGAAAAATGTTGATGATGCATTAGCTAGTCCTGATGTAACAACCGTAGAGAAAGTGGTTGTCTTTAAACGCACTGGCGGTGAGATTGCATGGCAAGACGAGCGTGATGTGTGGTGGCACGAAGCAACAGCGGTTGCCTCAACCCATTGTGCGCCAGAGCCAATGAACGCAGAAGATCCACTCTTTATTCTTTACACCTCAGGTTCAACAGGTAAACCAAAAGGCGTTCTACACACCACTGGTGGTTACCTTGTTTACGCCACCATGACGTTCAAATATGTTTTCGATTACCAAGAAGGTGATGTGTACTGGTGTACAGCCGATGTTGGTTGGATCACAGGTCACAGCTACTTGGTATACGGACCACTAGCAAACGGCGCAACCACAGTGCTATTTGAAGGTGTACCGACTTACCCATCAACCAGCCGCATGAGCGAAGTGGTTGATAAGCACCAAGTGAGCATTCTATACACCGCTCCTACCGCTATTCGTGCCTTAATGGCGAAAGGTGATGAAGCGATTCAAGGTACTAACCGCTCATCACTGCGCATTATGGGCTCTGTGGGCGAGCCAATTAACCCTGAAGCATGGGAATGGTACCACCGCACTATCGGTGATAACCGCTGCCCTATCGTAGATACCTGGTGGCAAACAGAAACGGGCGGGATCTTAATTACCCCACTACCGGGTGCTACCGCACTAAAACCAGGCTCAGCGACACGTCCATTCTTCGGTGTTCAGCCAGCATTGGTCGATAACGTAGGTAACATCCTTGACGGTGCGACAGACGGTAACTTGGTGATGACCGATTCGTGGCCGGGTCAAATGCGTAGCCTATGGGGCGATCATGAGCGTTTCGAACAAACCTACTTCTCAACCTTTAAAGGTATGTACTTCACTGGTGACGGTGCTCGTCGTGATGAAGACGGTTACTACTGGATCACAGGGCGTGTGGATGACGTACTGAATATTTCAGGTCACCGTATGGGAACAGCAGAAATCGAATCAGCATTAGTCGCTTTCGATAAAATCGCAGAAGCTGCCATTGTTGGTGTCCCACACGAAATTAAAGGCCAAGCGATCTACGCTTACATCACACTAAATGATGGCGAGATCCCAAGCGCAGAGCTTCATAAGGAAGTCAAAGATTGGGTACGTAAAGAAATCGGCCCAATTGCTACACCGGATTTCCTACACTGGACAGATGCGCTACCAAAAACCCGTTCAGGTAAGATCATGCGTCGTATTCTGCGTAAGATCGCCACAGGCGATACCGCAACATTGGGTGATACTTCAACCCTTGCCGATCCAAGTGTGGTTGAGCGCTTGATTGAAGAGAAACAAAAAGTGATGTAATCACGTTTTTCAACTTCTAACAAAAAGACCGCCAAGTGCGGTCTTTTTTTATTTTTTTCGCTAGTTTTCTCGATTTAATTCAGCAAACCACCAGCTTCACTCACCTAAAATGCGCCACCAAGATCACAATGTAGAATAAATCGACAGCAATATTGTTGGTTTATTCATCAGATTTTCGTTACTACTGTCACTGTATTTCCGTCTTGTGAGAATAAGATGAATATATGAAGAATTATCACTAAATTCTTACACTTAGTTGCGGGAACTTGTCGTAAGATAAAACGTCTAATTTTGACTAATCACTCAACTACAGCTTACACGTGTTCGCACAAAAAAGTGGTGATTAGACCAGTATTTTGCTGCGATTTGCGGTGAATTCTCTATAATTGCTCAACAACGAACGTTTAGCAGTAAAAAAACGGACACACGGAAACAAAATTGCATAAGTCTGCAAGTTGTTAGAGTTTAACCTCATAAACAAGTGAAAATACGTCAAGATGTCGACCGTTAAACGAATTTTAGTAATTAATGGGCCTAACCTAAACCTATTAGGTCTTCGAGAGCCGGGTCATTACGGCCATCAATCGCTCAATCAACTTATTGATGGGCTCACTGCTAAAGCTACCCAATTAGGAGTGGCGTTAGAACACGTTCAATCTAATGCGGAACATGTATTGATTGATGCAATTCATCAGGCCTACGGCAAGATCGATTTTATCATCATCAATCCTGCAGCCTTCACGCACACCAGCGTTGCGATCCGTGATGCGCTACTCGGTGTCGCTATTCCGTTTATTGAAGTGCACTTATCTAACGTCCACGCCCGTGAACCCTTCCGTCATCACTCTTACCTTTCTGATAAAGCAGTAGGTGTGATTTGCGGCCTCGGCCCTGACGGTTATGAATTCGCCCTGAATGCAGCAGTACGTCGCCTGCATGCAGACAGCTAACTGAACAATATAAAAAGAGAAATATAAATGGATATTCGTAAGATCAAGAAGCTAATCGAGCTTGTAGAAGAATCAGGTATTGCTGAACTAGAAATTTCTGAAGGTGAAGAGTCTGTACGCATCAGCCGTAGCGTTGCACCAACAGCAGTAATGCCACAACAATACGCAGCAGCGCCAATTGCACCAGCACAGCCTGCAGTAGCACAACCAGTAGAAGCACCAGCAGCACCTGTTGCGACAGCTCCAGCAGCAGAAACTGCGGCACCAGTAGCTGGCCACTCTGTACTTTCTCCAATGGTTGGTACTTTCTACCGCTCTCCAAGCCCTGAAGCGAAATCATTTGTAGAAGTGGGTCAATCTGTCAACATCGGTGACACGCTATGTATCGTTGAAGCGATGAAGATGATGAACCAAATCCAAGCAGACAAAGCCGGTAAAGTTGTCGCTATTCTTGCAGAAGACGGCGATGCGATTGAATTCGATCAGCCTCTTATCATCATCGAGTAATCGAGGCTCTGGCTATGTTAGATAAATTAGTAATTGCGAACCGAGGTGAAATTGCACTTCGTATCCTACGCGCTTGTAAAGAGCTAGGTATCAAAACTGTAGCGGTTCACTCCACTGCAGACCGCGATCTTAAGCACGTTCTACTTGCTGACGAGTCAGTGTGTATTGGTCCTGCTCGCGGTATCGACAGCTACCTAAATATTCCACGCATCATTAGTGCTGCTGAAATCACAGGTGCTGTAGCTATCCACCCTGGTTACGGTTTCCTTTCAGAAAATGCTGACTTTGCTGAGCAAGTTGAGCGTTCTGGTTTTATTTTCGTGGGTCCTAAAGCTGAAACTATCCGCCTAATGGGTGACAAGGTTTCTGCTATCACGGCAATGAAAAAAGCAGGCGTACCTTGTGTACCTGGCTCTGACGGTCCTCTTGATGACGACGAAGCGAAAAACAAATCTTTCGCTAAGCGTATTGGCTACCCTGTGATCATCAAAGCCTCTGGTGGCGGCGGCGGTCGTGGTATGCGTGTAGTTCGTGGCGAAAACGAACTAACAGAAGCAATCGCAATGACCCGTGCGGAAGCAAAATCTTGTTTCAATAACGACATGGTTTACATGGAGAAATACCTTGAAAACCCACGTCATATTGAAGTACAGGTTTTAGCTGACGGTCAAGGCGGTGCGATCCACTTAGGTGAGCGTGACTGTTCTATGCAGCGTCGTCACCAGAAAGTGGTAGAAGAAGCGCCAGCGCCGGGTATTACTGAAGAAATGCGTAAGTACATCGGTGAGCGTTGTACTCGTGCATGTATCGAAATCGGTTACCGTGGTGCGGGTACGTTTGAATTCCTATACGAAAACGGTGAGTTCTACTTCATTGAAATGAACACCCGTATTCAGGTTGAACACCCAGTAACAGAAATGGTCACTGGCGTTGATTTGATCAAAGAGCAGTTACGTATTGCAGCAGGTCAACCACTGTCTTTCAGCCAAAGTGATATTCAAATTCGTGGCCATGCTATCGAATGTCGTATCAACGCAGAAGATCCAGAGCGTTTCCTACCTTGCCCAGGTACTATCGAGCGTTTCCACGCGCCAGGTGGTATGGGTATTCGTTGGGAATCTCACATCTACACAGGTTACACAGTACCGCCTTACTACGATTCAATGATCGGTAAGTTGATTGCGTACGGTGAAAACCGCGATGTTGCGATTTCTCGCATGCGTAACGCACTAAGCGAAATGATCATTGACGGTATTAAGACTAACGTACCGCTACAACAAGCGATCATGGCAGACGAGAACTTCCAAAAAGGTGGTGCAAACATTCACTACCTAGAGAAGAAACTTGGTCTTCAGTAAGCCCTGCTTACAGCGCTAAAAGGCTACCTTCGGGTAGCCTTTTTGTTTACTACCGCCTTTCAATCCCTGCTGATTGATCTGTTCACATGGCATAACACAGTATCTTTTGCCACAATAGCCCACCTTTTTTGACCAACTCTACTGTTCACTACACTGTATTGAGTAGTAACACTCTTGATAACACTGGAGATACAGCATGAAAACGCTCTCAGCACGTTATCGCCAAGCCCATAAAGAGGCTTATTGGGCGATAGCCCTAGCGTTAGCTTATTTTCTATGGTGGTACGTATCCGCCTACGGCTTAGCACCTGCTATCGGTGATCTAAGTATGCCAACCTTGTATTTTGGCTTCCCACTCTGGTTCTTGCTGTCATGTATTGTCGGCCCAATCCTGTTTACTGTACTTTGCGGTGTGATGGTGAAAGTCGTCTACCGTGATCTTCCTTTAGATATTAACCACGACGAACCTGATGAATAGCCAACTGATCATCCCGATAGTGCTTTATCTTGCGGCTGTATTCGCAATGGCACTCTATACCCGACGTTTTCAAGGTAAAGGCAACTTCCTGACCGAATATTTGGTCGGTGGTCGCAGCATGGGGGGCTTCGTGCTTGCCATGACCCTTGCCGCAACTTACGCCAGTGCCAGTACCTTCATCGGTGGTCCCGGTGCGGCTTACAAAATGGGATTAGGCTGGGTATTACTTGCCATGATCCAATTGCCTGCTGCATGGCTCACCTTAGGTGTGCTGGGTAAAAAGTTTGCCATTGAAGCCCGCCGTCACAATGCACTAACACTTAATGACATCTTATATGCCCGCTATAAAAACCGTGGTGTTGTCATTTTTGCTTCATTGTCACTGCTACTCGCCTTCTTCGGTACTATGGTGGTGCAGTTTGTTGGCGGGGCGCGATTACTGCAAACCGTGACAGGTTTATCCTATATGCATGGCTTGATGATCTTTGCAATCACTGTCGGCCTCTATACCACCATCGGTGGCTTTAGAGCGGTGGTCATGACAGATACCCTACAAGGCTTAATGATGATCATCGGTACTATCGCCCTACTGGTCGGGATCGTCCATGCTGGCGGCAGTGTAGGTGCTTTGGTGACCAAATTACACGATATTGATCCAGCATTGATCACTCCGTACGGTCCAAATCACTTTCTTAGCCAACCTTTCATGTTGAGCTTTTGGATTTTAGTCTGCTTTGGTGTAATAGGTCTGCCTCATGCCGCAGTACGTTGTATGTCTTACAAAGACAGTAACTCACTGCACAAAGGCATGGTGCTAAGTACCATCATGGTGGCACTACTGATGTTTGGTATGCACTTAGCGGGGGCATTAGGTCGCGCTATCGTGCCAGATATCGCCAGCCCCGATCAGATCATGCCAACCTTAATGGTCACCGTACTACCGCCAGTGGTTGCTGGGGTGTTCTTAGCCGGTCCAATGGCAGCGATCATGTCGACCATCGATTCACAGTTGATCCAAGCCTCAGCAACGCTCTTAAAAGATTTATATATCAACTATATCAATCCAAGTATTGCGACTAACGAACACGCTGAAAAACGCCTGCCTAAATTATCACTATGGGTAACCGGTATTTTCTCTGGCTTAGTATTTATTGCTGCGATGAATCCACCCGACATGATCATTTGGCTTAACCTGTTAGCCTTTGGTAGCTTACAAGCGGTATTCCTCTGGCCACTGGTCCTCGGCTTATACTGGAAAAAAGCTTCTGCAACTGGTGCATTTGCTTCCATGGTAGTGGGATTAAGTAGTTACATCATACTGTCGCTGAGCAAGCCGGATATGAATGGTGTACATGCAATTGTGCCTACGCTGATATTAGGATTACTGGCTTTCATCATTGGTAGCTACGCAAAACCTACCAAAGTAGAAACACCGCAATTGAGCGACTAAAAGCGCCTATTTAGCGCGAAAAACTCGACTACATTAAAGATAGTGCCATTCGGTACTATCTTTTTTTTATCCCTAGAATGACATCTGGCAATGGGGATTGGTGAAATTTCATGCTAGACTGCGCCCCCTATGTTCAAGTAGTCACAAAATAAGCGAATAAACCATGCCTTGGATTCAAATTAAACTGAACGCAACTGCAGAGAGCGCAGAAGCAATTGGCGACATGCTAATGGAAGAGACTGGTGCTCTGTCTGTCACTTTCCTTGACGCACAAGACACGCCAGTGTTCGAGCCTATGCCAGGTGAAACCCGCCTTTGGGGTGATACCGATGTAATTGGTTTGTATGATGCTGAAGCCGACATGGATTTCGTGCTGAACATGCTAAAAAACAGCCCACTAATTGCTGATGATTTCGCTTACAAAATCGAGCAGTTAGAAGATAAAGACTGGGAACGTGAGTGGATGGATAACTTCCACCCAATGCGTTTCGGTCGTCGCCTATGGATCTGCCCAAGCTGGCGTGAAGCACCGGAGCCAGATGCGGTAAACGTACTACTAGACCCAGGTCTAGCATTTGGTACCGGTACTCACCCAACAACATCACTGTGTCTTGAGTGGTTAGACGGTCAAAATCTAACGGGTAAAACCGTTATCGATTTTGGTTGTGGTTCAGGCATCCTCGCTATTGCAGCACTAAAACTAGGCGCAGCAAAAGTGATCGGTATCGATATCGACCCACAAGCTATCTTAGCCTCTCGTGATAATGCTGAGCGTAACGGCGTATCTGACAAGCTAGAGCTATACCTACCGAAAGATCAGCCTGAAGGCATCCAAGCCGATATCGTGGTGGCAAACATTCTTGCAGGCCCACTACGTGAGCTATCACCTGTGATCAAGAGCCTGATCAAAGATGGCGGCGAGCTAGCGATTTCTGGCGTACTAGAAAGCCAAGCAGAAGATGTATCGACTTACTACAGCGATGAACTAGCGTTAGATCCAGTTCAAGCGCGTGAAGAGTGGTGTCGTATCTCAGGCCGTAAGGCATAATCAGCCCATTTTCAGAGCGCGTCCGCTGATTTTTATTTATAAAATAAAACGGTCAATTGATTGAAAATCATACGATTTTAAAAAACAAAATCATCATGCTCAATTATTGGCCTTTTCAGCAGAGCAAAAAATGCGTAAAATGCGCGCCCTTACTGGCACAGTCAGGTAGAGACATTTTGCAAATCGGTCCTTATCAACTTAAAAACCAGCTGATAGTCGCGCCTATGGCGGGTGTGACCGATCGGCCATTTCGTGAGTTATGCCTTCGCTACGGTGCTGGCATGGCTGTTAGCGAGATGATGTCGTCGAACCCAGATCTATGGAAGACGTCTAAATCGCTCAATCGTATGGTTCATGAAGGTGAATCAGGCATTCGTTCGGTTCAGATCGCAGGTGCTGATCCAAAGTTGATGGCTGAAGCTGCACAATTCAGTGTTGAAAACGGTGCGCAAATCATCGATATCAACATGGGTTGCCCAGCAAAGAAAGTAAACAAAAGATTAGCAGGCTCTGCGCTACTGCAATATCCCGACCTTGTTGAAGACATTCTTCGCACCGTTGTTGATGCAGTGGATGTTCCGGTAACGCTGAAAACGCGTACCGGCTGGGACCTGGAAAATAGAAACTGTGTCGACATAGCCAAACTCGCGGAACAGTGTGGCATTCAAGCTCTCGCCCTTCATGGTCGAACCAAAGCTTGTATGTACAAAGGTGAAGCGGAATATGACTACATCAGAGCGGTGAAACAAGCCATCTCGATCCCGGTTATCGCTAACGGTGATATCGATAGCCCAGAAAAAGCGCGCTTTGTACTCGATTACACGGGTGCCGATGCTCTGATGATTGGCCGACCTGCACAAGGGAAGCCGTGGATTTTTCGCGAAATCCACCATTACTTAACAACTGGTGAACACCTCGCTGCACCATCAATTGATGAGGTTAGCGAAATAATGCTAGGGCATGTTCAAGAACTCCACCAGTTCTACGGTGAATACTTAGGACTGCGCATTGCACGTAAACACGTGTCTTGGTACTTGAAAGAGCATGCACCTGCAGGTGATTTCCGCCAGACCTTCAACGCAATCGAGGATGCTCAACAGCAACTTGATGCGCTGCAAGGCTACTTCGAAAACGTTGCATAAATACTAGAAGAGCTTACAGAATTATGTTCGAACAAAATCTGACTTCCGAAGCGTTAACAGTAACAACTGTAACTTCACAAGACCAAATCACACAGAAACCTCTACGTGATTCAGTGAAGGCATCCCTTAAAAACTACCTTGCTCAATTAAATGGTCAGGAAGTCGACGATCTGTACGAGCTTGTGCTTGCAGAAGTTGAACAACCACTACTAGATACAATCATGCAGTACACTCGCGGTAACCAAACTCGCGCAGCAACCATGATGGGTATCAACCGTGGTACGCTACGTAAGAAGCTAAAGAAATATGGCATGAACTAAGACTTAGCCGTCTTTGTTTGTGATAAAAAAGCCATCCCTGTTTATCCAGGCATGGCTTTTTTATTATCTTAACGTTAGGTGTTTTAATGAAGTTTAAAACGCTGAATCGTTACCATCAGATCTTCTGAGATTTGATTTAGTTCCTCGCTTGATGATGATAACTGGCTCGACTCTGAAGAGAGCGAGATTGAGCTGTCATTTAAACTCGACACATTTTGATTAATGCAATTTACAGTTAATGACTGTTGCTCTGTCGCCGCAGAGATCTGCTCGTTCATTCCCTGAATGGCATGAACTTCTTCCACAATCAAATTCAGCGCTTCACCAGCTGATGCCGAAATGGTAGAAGCATTTTTCGCTTTTTCAGCCCCTTTATTCATTACACAAACCGCCTTTTCAGCCCCTTCTTGCAACTTTTCAATAATGGTTTGAATTTCTACTGTAGACTCCTGTGTGCGCTGGGACAGCGTTCTTACCTCATCTGCAACCACAGCAAAGCCTCGACCTGCTTCACCCGCCCTCGCCGCTTCTATTGCAGCATTAAGTGCCAATAGATTGGTTTGCTCTGCAATGCCTCTGATCACTTCCAAGACCGTATCAACATTACGACTATCTGTGGCTAGTTGGGTAATCACTTCGCTGGCTTCGCCAATATCTAACGCCAACAATTGTGACTCTTCAATATTACGTTGAATGATCGCTTTACTCGCTTCGGTTTGTTTTGCCGCTTCAACACTAAAATCACTGGCATCTACCGTTCTTCCTGCAATTTCTTCAACCGCAGTGAGCATTTCACTCATTGAGCCCACCAGCTGATCGGTATCTTCTTTTTGCTGATTGAGATTAGCATCAACGGATAACACAGATTGGGAGAGGCAACGGGAAGATTGGGTAAGCTGAGAGCCAGCATCACTGATGCTATGCATGATGGTCTGAATGGAGCTAACAAAACGGTTAAAGTGTTTAGCTAATGCAATTAACTCGGGACTGCCTTCTTCTTTTAAGCGTTGGGTTAAATCGCCTTCACCGACAGAGAGATCACGCATCGCCGCCACGGTTTTGTTTATTGGCTGGGTAATACTGCGAATAAAGAACACCATAAACAATGACAGTACCACCAAGATCACAGCAACATTGATAAACGATAACCACTGGGTTTCTTGGATATCTTTATTTAATGCTTTGATGTTGATCCCTGCACCAATCATCCAGCCCCAAGGGTGAAAGTAATCAGCATAACTGGTTTTTAAAATCAGCTGATTAGGATCAGATGAAGACTTCCACATGTAATCAACAAAGCCGCCCCCTTGCTTACCAACACTGTAAAGCTCTTCCACAAAGCGTCGTCCATTGCCATCTTCTAATGAAAGAATGTCTGTTCCCATCATCTCATCAAAGCGTGTAGCGATTTGATAGCCTTCTCGGTTCCCACCGAAAATATAATTACCACCGTCAAAGCGCATAGCATTGATTGCAGCTAACGCCTGCTTTTGTGCTTCTTCTTCGCTTAACGTGCCATTGGCACTCAGGGTATGATAATGCTTCACCACGCCAACCGCCCCTTCAACGATCTGCTTAATACCACGCTCATAATTGGCACGCATGTGTTGATTGGTCGAAGAAATATTTAAAACAGAAATGGTAATGAGGCCAATAGCAAAAAGCAGCCAAATGATCCAAGCTTTAGCACTAATAGAAGCATGAGTGAGTGATAGATTCATAGAACCTCCCTAATTCTACTTATGACGTTTAGTCGTGAATACTTTCTCTATAACGCACAAGATCAATTAGGTTCTAAACAGCATAAATCAACACGTTAGGTGTGATTAACTAGATATCAACCTTGCTAAATAGCTTTACTATAATGCTTTCTCATTAGATAAATTGTTAAATTTCAATATATGCGTAAAGTATCATACTTATAGGTAACTGATATAACACTCAATCACTTAAACTAACCACGTAGTAGACACAAAAAAGCTCCGCCGTAGCGAAGCTTGCTTATCGTTATCAACCACAAATAGATAGTTATTTTGTCACGTCATGCAATGCACTAATCAGTGCTTGTAAACCCGTTTCAACTTTACTGCGAGGACATCCGACATTCAGTCGTACATAGCCTTGTCCTTCTTTGCCATAAGTATCACCACGCATGATCGCTACTTTGTAATGACGAATTAAACGTTGCTGTAACGCATCCATATCGATATTCAGTGGTGTTAGGTCGATCCACGCTAAATACGTCCCTTCTGGCACTTGATAATTAAGCTCTGGAAACGCCTGATTAAGCTGCTCAGCCACATAATGAAGGTTTGCTTGCAGGTAGTCTTTTAAACGCTCTAGCCATGCTTCACCATGGTTATAAGCGGCAATATGCCCAATCACACCAAGGATCGAGGGTGATGATAAACCATGAGCTGCTTTTAATTGTGTCAGGTAACGATCACGCACCTCGGCATTGGCGATAAACCCATACGCCCCAGTTAGGGCTGGAATATTAAATGATTTAGAGCCAGACGAAACGAGTGCCCAGTTATCATCAACAGCCACTTCAGACCACGGAATATAATCGTTAAATGCCATGTCCATGTGAATATCATCTGAGATCACTTTCACGTGGTGTTGCTGACAGATCTGCGCCATACGCTTGAGCTCATCACGAGTCCATACTCGCCCTGTTGGGTTTTGGGGGCTACACAACAACAAAACCTTACATTCAGCTTTAGCTGCTTGTGCTTTAAACTGTACCCAGTCAATCTCATAACTGCCACCTGCCGTTTTTAATAACGGGCTAGTTAGCATTAAACGATCATTGGCCGCTAACATATTGCCAAATGCATCATAAGCAGGAGTGTGAATAAGCACACCTTCACCTTGTTTGGTCCACTGCATCACTAATTGCGCAATGATGTAAATCACTGATGGCCCATAGACAATATGATCAAGATTGATTTGGCTATGATAACGACGAGCAAACCAGCCTGTGATCGCTGATTTAAAATCATCATGGTTCCAACGGCTATAGCCAAATACCCCATGTGCTAAACGCTCAGATAAGGCTTGCTCAATACAAGGGGCAATGGCGAAATCCATGTCTGAAATGGTAAAGGGTAATAAGTCAGCTTCACCAAAGCGATCTTCGACATAATCCCACTGCGTGCAGTAAGTACCATAACGGTTAACTGGGGTCGAAAAATCAAACATAACAACCTCTCGAAACTAATTAAAACAGAGATACAAAAGCAGAAAAGCGGAGCACTAGGCTCCGCCATAACCTTATGCCGTTGCTGGCATTAAACTCTGCATTTCATTTTTCACCATGTGAACCTGAGGCCCAATAACGACTTGCAGGTTATGCTCATCGAGCTTGACGACACCTAAAGCTCCGTTCGCTTTTAACACCGCATCGTTCACCAAACTCATATCATTAACCGATAAACGTAAGCGTGTAATACAGTTATCAAGCGAGGTGATATTCGCAGCACCACCGAGTGCATTAAGAATAATGTCACCTTTATAACCCGTCGTTTTCTCACCACCTTCAGCAAACGCTAATTCTTCTTTCACATCCGCCACTTCTCGACCCGGTGTTTTTAGATTAAAGCGAGTGATCGCAAAGCGGAACACGCTGTAGTACATCACAAACCATACCGCAGCAACGACAGGTACTAAATACCACTTAGTTGCAGTGCCTTGCAGTACACCGAAGATCAAGAAATCAATAATGTTGCCGTCTGTATTACCAATGGTCACACCCAGTAAGTGCATCGCCATAAAACCAATACCGGTTAGGATCGCATGGATAAAGTACAGCGCAGGCGCAACGAATAAGAACAAGAACTCTAGCGGCTCAGTGATACCACCGACGATACATGCCACAACACCTGATAATAATAACGCTTTTACTTTGCTACGATTTTCAACACGTGCACAGTGGTACATTGCCAATGCTGCACCCGGTAAGCCACCAAGAAATGCTGGCATTTTACCTTGTGATAAGAATGATGTTGCTGAGTTAGAGAAACCATTAGTTGTAGAGCAAGAAAGCTCAGCGTAGAAAATATTCAGTGCACCACTTACCGTGTTACCACACACATCCATCGTACCGCCCGCTTCAGTAAAGCGAACTAATGCCACTAGAATGTGATGCAGACCAAATGGCAGTAACAGACGCTCACCAGTACCGAATAAGAATGGACCAAATGGGCCTGAGTGAGAGATCAAGCTACCGATCCCATTAATTCCCATCGCAAAGTACGGCCAAATCAGTGGTACTAATAGACCCACGACACCTAACGTTAGGGTTGAAATAATAGGCACAAAACGAGCACCACCGAAGAAAGCTAATGCATCTGGCATTTTGTAGGTGTAGAAGCGAGCATGTAATTTCGCCACGATAATACCGACGATCACCGCCCCTAAAATACCAGTATCAATCGACTCAATACCAAGGATCGATTTTACACCGTAGGCTTTTTCTTCTGTCGCATTGCCCAATACCCCAGCAACCGTTAGGTAGAAGTTAATTGATAAGTTTAAGGCTGCATAACCAACGAAACCGGCAAAAGCCGCCACGCCTTTCTCTTCACGGGCTAAGCCCAATGGGATCGCCACAGCAAACATGATCGGTAAGTAAATGAACGCCACTAAACCGATTTTGGTCATCCACATAAACAGCAATTGCAACACGGTATTATCAAGGAACGGCATGCTTTCTTTCACCGCCGCACTTGATAACGAGCTACCAATACCGAGTAAAATACCGGAGAACGCCAGTAGTGCTACAGGCAACATGAAGGTTTTGCCTAGACTTTGGAAAAATTCCCACAGCGTTGTTTTATTTGCAGATTTAGACATTATCGTCACCTAATCACAGATTTATCTTCGTCAAAAACAAAGTGGTAAAACGTTTTATCACTTTGCTGAAAAAAAACGTCGACGAAGATGAGCTCTAAACTTCTGCCAACGCTTTTGCTGAATCACGAAATAAATGATAAAACGTTTTACCAAGTTTTATCTGTATACAGATCACGGAACATATTTCGAATGAAAAGCCATTTTCAAAAATGTGATCCTGTTAATATCTAAACCACAGAGATAACGTTTTATATTAATAAATAAAAACAGGGTAATTAACTAACGAATGGCGAAGTTAACCAAAGTAAAAATCACCGATGTCGCTGAATATGCGGGGGTTTCTGTTTCAACCGTCTCTCTGGTGCTCAGCAATAAAGGGCGAATATCAGAATCGACTATCAATAAAGTCAATCAAGCGGTTGAAGCACTGGGTTATGTGCGAAATAACGCTGCAGCCAACTTACGATCCCATCACTCTAATTTGATCGGTTTGATCTTAGCGGATATTACGGATCCGTTTTATAACGAAGTCACCGCTGGATTAAGTGCTGAACTGGAAAAGCACGATCATATGTTGTTTCTTGCTCAATCCAATCATCAAGCCGATAAGTTGATCCAATGTGTGCAATCGATGATCCAACAAGGTGTTGCGGGTATCGCATTTAGTCCTGTGCGAGAAGCCACCAGCCAAGTGCTTGAAATGACAAAGCAAGCCGGCATTCCTGCGGTATGTTTAGCTCGGGCAGCGGTTAATAATGAGGTCGATTACATTGGCCCTGATAATAGCCAAGCAGCGGTCATGGCAACCCAACATTTGATCGAGCAAGGTCATCGTCATATTGCCTATGTGGGAGGATTTTGTGATTCATTAACCCGTGCCGAGCGCATTGGCGGCTATTGCACCACATTAATGCAGTACGGATTACCATTTAAAAATGAATGGGTTGTCGAGACAGGCAATAACCAAAGCCAAGCGGCAGATAGTGTTCAACAACTGCTGACTCAGCACCCTAAAATTACAGCGCTGTTATGCCACCGCCCTGCGATTGCACTCGGTGCCATGTACGGTATTCAACGAGTTGGTAAAAGCGTCGGAAAAGATAACTATATCGGTCAACAAGTAGGAGTAATTGGCTTCGATGACACGCCAGAGGCGATGTTAACTCAACCAGCATTGACCATGATCAGCTCCCCAACAAGGCAAATTGGCGAGAAAGCGGCACAGCGATTACTGGCAAAAATGACCAATCATAACGATAATGTTCAGCGTTTGATCTTAATGCCACAGCTGATCGAGCGTGGCTCGGCCTAATGACATGAACATACTCAAAAACAAAAAAAGCTCCGCCGTAGCGAAGCTTTTTGTTTCTTACTTGCGATTATAGGTAATCACAAAGATAAGCTGTTGTTTCTAAAACTTTCACGTTAAATGAACTGTCACCAGGGACTTCAAAGTCATCACCTGCATTGTAAGTTTCCCAGTCAACATGACCTGGAAGCTTAACAATCAGCGCACCTTTAACCACAGTCATACGCTCCGGGGCTGCTGTACCAAAAGTGTATTCACCCGGTACCATGACACCCACACTTGCATGATCGCCAGCAGACTCAAAACCCACAGATTTTACTTGGCCATCAAAATATTCATTCACTTTTAACATCGACTTTCCTTATCTCTAATTCGTGTTATTGATTGGAAATTATCACAAAATTTCGCAATGCCCTAATGAAAAATAATGCCCTGAGCCGAGATATTCATGACATGAATTTAACTTGGTTCATGATAAAAAAACGCTACACTAAGCATCAGAATTTTATTGAGGGATCTCAGATGTTAAATAAACGCGTTTTAACAATCCTGCTGATAGCTTCATTGCCATTAGTAGGTTGTACCAGCAGCGACAAGCAAAATATTAAAGATGGTTTCAGAGATATTGGCCATGCGACCCGTGATGCAACCCGTGCTACTGGTCACTTCTTCCGTGATACCACCAAAGATGCTATCCATAATGCAAAAGAAGCGACCAAATAATTAATGCTCTGATTTCTCGTGCCTTGAACAGCATGCTTTAGGTTCATCGATAGCAGGCTCATTGATCTCACGACTATCGTTCAGGGCACCTAAAATCGAACAGTGGCTCGCATTGTCATCCACATGACCACAACACGCATCATTGATCTTCTTTAATGCGGTACGGATGCGAGTTAACTCTTTTATCTTCATATCAACTTCATCAAGCTTGGCCTGGGTTATCGCTTTCACTTCAGCGCAACTATGTTGACTGGCTTCCAAGCGAATATCGAGCAATTCACGAATTTCATCCAAACTCAAACCAATTGATTTCGCACGCAAAATAAATTTCACTCGCGATAGATTATCCTCACTATATAAACGATAACCACTCTCGCTACGTCCAGCCGGTTGCAGCAAATTATTTTTCTCATAAAACCGTAATGTGTCACTGCTGACTTGGCACAACTTCGCTAATTGCCCAATTAAATACATCGCCATCTTGCTGCTATCTCCTGCCACCAACCACAAAAGCAAACGTTTGCGTAATATTCCTATTCATGTAAAATAACGGTCACATTACGCACATAATGACCATTATTGATAAATCGCTGTTGCCGTCACCACCTCTTCATAGATGTGATGAAACTCAGGATATTTCCCAAACCCAATTTGGTAAACCTCAGCTTGGCCTTGGGAAATATTCTATTCACCGTGTAATTAAAAGAGATAGTAGCAATGGAAAACGCTCGTCCTATTCGCCGTGCGCTGATCAGCGTATCAGACAAAACAGGTATTGTGGAATTCGCACAGGCTCTTGCCAACCGCGGCGTAGAAATCTTATCTACTGGCGGTACCGCTCGTTTACTTGCCGAGAAAAACATTCAAGTCACTGAAGTTTCTGATTACACCGGTTTCCCTGAAATGATGGATGGCCGTGTTAAAACCCTTCACCCGAAAGTACATGGTGGCGTATTAGGTCGTCGTGGCACCGATGACGAAGTGATGGAAACACACGGCATCAACCCTATCGATATGGTAGTCGTTAACCTTTACCCATTCGCTGAAACAGTGGCTAAAGCTGGCTGTACCTTAGAAGACGCCGTTGAGAACATCGATATTGGTGGTCCAACAATGGTTCGTTCTGCAGCGAAAAACCACAAAGATGTGACTATCGTGGTTAATGCGCACGATTACGATCGCGTACTGACTGAAATGAGCGCAAACGATGGTTCGCTAACACACGCAACCCGTTTTGATTTAGCTATTTCTGCGTTTGAACACACAGCCGCTTACGACGGTATGATTGCTAACTACTTCGGTACTATGGTGCCATCATACGGTGACAATAAAGAAGGTGACGAGGAATCTAAATTCCCACGCACTTTCAACCAACAGTTCGAGAAAAAACAAGACATGCGCTACGGTGAAAACAGTCACCAAGCAGCCGCATTCTATGTTGAAGCCAACCCACAAGAAGCATCTGTTGCAACAGCAACGCAACTTCAAGGTAAAGCACTATCATACAACAACATCGCAGATACCGATGCGGCACTTGAGTGTGTGAAAGAGTTCGACCAACCAGCATGTGTGATTGTAAAACACGCTAATCCATGTGGTGTTGCACTGGGAGCTAACTTGCTTGAAGCATACGATCGCGCATACAAAACAGACCCAACCTCTGCTTTTGGCGGCATCATCGCATTTAACGGTGAGCTTGATGCAGCAACGGCTCAAGCAATTGTTGATCGTCAATTCGTTGAAGTGATCATCGCACCAAAAGTATCAGCAGAAGCAGCAGCGGTTGTTGCAACCAAGAAAAACCTACGTCTACTTGAGTGTGGCGAATGGTCAACTAAGACTACAGGCTTTGACGTTAAACGAGTAAACGGTGGTTTACTGGTACAAGACCGTGATCAAGGCATGGTATCACTAAGCGATTTAACCGTCGTCACCAAGCGTCAACCAACAGAAGAAGAGCTACGTGATGCACTATTTTGCTGGAAAGTGGCGAAATACGTGAAATCAAATGCGATTGTTTACGCCAAAGGTAACATGACCATTGGTGTCGGCGCAGGCCAAATGAGCCGCGTGTATTCTGCGAAAATTGCGGGCATTAAAGCTGCTGACGAAAACCTAGAAGTCGCAGGCAGCGTGATGGCATCTGATGCCTTCTTCCCATTCCGTGATGGTATTGATGCCGCAGCAGAAGCAGGTATCACCTGTGTTATCCAACCGGGTGGCTCAATGCGTGATGACGAAGTGATTGCCGCAGCCGATGAACACTGCATGGCAATGGTGTTTACGGGCATGCGTCATTTCCGTCACTAATTCAGCAAGGCGTTAACGTCGGTTAGCGCCTTAGTCTTCTATTGAATCAATCAAAGTGTACTGTGATATCGTCTATGCTTAGGGCGTTAAAATTATCACTGTACGCAAAGGGAACATGATGAAAGTACTGATCATTGGTAATGGCGGTCGTGAGCACGCACTAGGCTGGAAAGTTGCGCAAAACCCGCAAGTAGAAACCGTATTTATTGCACCAGGTAATGCAGGTACTGCATTAGAGCCAAAGCTAGAAAATGTGGCAATTGGCGTTGAAGATATTGCAGCGTTAGTTGAGTTTGCGCAAAACAACCAGATTGCGCTGACGATTGTTGGCCCAGAAGCCCCACTGGTTATTGGTGTGGTTGATGCCTTCCGTGCAGCAAAGCTGCCTATTTTTGGCCCAACAGAAGCAGCCGCTCAACTTGAAGGATCTAAAGCATTTACGAAAGACTTTCTTGCACGCCACAACATTCCAACGGCGGAATACCAAAACTTTACTGAAATCGAACCTGCCCTTGCTTACTTAAAGCAAAAAGGCGCACCGATTGTAGTAAAAGCAGACGGCTTAGCGGCAGGTAAAGGCGTTATCGTTGCGATGACCGAGCAAGAAGCGGAAGATGCAGTACGAGACATGTTAGCTGGCAATGCCTTTGGCGAAGCAGGTCACCGTGTAGTTATCGAAGAATTCTTAGATGGTGAAGAAGCCAGTTTCATCGTAATGGTAGACGGTAAAAACGTTCTGCCTATGGCCACCAGCCAAGATCATAAACGTGTCGGTAATGGCGATACTGGCCCTAACACTGGCGGTATGGGTGCGTACTCTCCAGCCCCTGTCGTGACACAAGAAATCCACGCTCGTGTGATGAAAGAAGTGATCTACCCAACCGTTGAAGGTATGGCTGCAGAAGGCGCACCTTACACAGGTTTCCTTTATGCCGGCCTGATGATCATGAGCGATGGTACGCCAAAAGTGATCGAATATAACTGTCGCTTTGGCGATCCTGAGACCCAACCAATCATGCTACGTATGCAGTCTGATTTGGTTGAGCTATGTTTAGCGGCGATTGATGAAAAACTCGATACCGTTGAATCAAAGTGGGATCCACGTGCCTCTATCGGTGTTGTATTGGCTGCGGGCGGCTACCCTGCAAGCTACAACAAAGGTGATGTCATTTCAGGTTTGCCACAACAAGAAGTGGCAGGCGAGAAAGTCTTCCACGCTGGCACAACGAACAATGAAGGCGATATCGTCACTAACGGTGGTCGTGTGCTGTGTGCAACCGCAATGGGTGACTCGGTACTAGAGGCTCAACAACGCGCTTATGCACTGGCAAAACAAATATCATGGGATGGTATGTTCCATCGTGATGATATTGGCTACCGTGCTATTGCCCGTGAGCAACAATAAACTCGCTCTTTCCCCCAGAGTACAAAACGCGCTGTCTTAAGCGCGTTTTTCTTTTCTATCAGAGAATTAATCAGCTAGCTCAATCAGCTTGGGCGCATACAAACAGCTATGACTATCTATCAGTGGCAATACTTGCTGGACAGTTAATCGTCCTTTGTTTTCTTTACCAATAGCAGCCCAATACCCCCTTGGGGTAGAGAAAGACAATAAATTAGGATCTGAAATACGTAACGGCTGATGTGTTGCACAAGACATTAACTGCTGCTGTTGCCAATAGCCTTGTACAAAGCGTTGCTGCTTTCTGTCTAATCTTGCTATTCGCTGGCGTAATAAATCACTACGTTGCTTTAATAGCGCAATCTCACTCATGGTAACAGGCAAAATATGCTCGGCTTCTTTATAACGCTGAAAAACAGCTAAGCCTTGGCTATCAAAACGCAGTTGCAATGAAAATGGCACTAACTGACCATCCACTCGCTTTGTTCCCCGCTGTAACAGCGTTATCAGCTTACCTGACTGCCATTGATAGTCACTTTGATAATCACCTTGCTTGTCAGTGTAAACACGCTCACCAAGCCGTTCAGGCTGCGCCTGACGAGATGAATACCAATAGACAGCCGTACTGTCAGCATGATGCTCAGCCACATTGATGGTAGTGATAGGTAGCGCAGTAGTGTCAGCGAGGTTACCAGCGATACACCCAGAGAGGGCAAAAGGAAGAAGAGATATAAGAAGTGATGAAACTCGGGACATAAAAAAAACCGCCAGACGAGATACTCATTCTGGCGGAATCACAATTACTTCAATGCATCTTTAAGTGCTTTACCAGCAACGAACGCAGGAACGTTAGCTGCAGCAATTTGAATTTCAGCACCTGTTTGTGGGTTACGGCCAGTGCGTGCTGCACGGTGGTTTACTTTAAATGTACCAAAGCCAATTAGTTGAACCTGGTCACCTTCTTTTAGCGCATCAGTAATGCCGTCAAGAGTTGATTCCAAAGCTGCTTTAGCTTGTGCTTTAGATAGATCCGCTTTTTCTGCGATCAGGTCAATCAGTTGGGTCTTGTTCATTAGGTTTCCCTTCTAAGGTTTTTCGTAAGACGGGACAACTCTAATTCAAAAGAAGCCCGTGTGGCAAAGGTTTGTCTGCTTTAATCGACTCAGGTGCGGACTCTTTAACCACAATCTGAGCGCAAGTTCACAAAATGTTACTAAAAACCACATGAAAACAGTTGTATTTATTCTGCCCAGCCCCGATTAATATAGCGAATATTCGCTAATTTACTGATAGGTTGACATGGTACTCCTTACGATTTACATCACCGTTGCGATTGGTGTTTCGTTTATTTGTTCCGTATTAGAAGCGGTATTGCTTAGTATTTCACCAAGCTATATCGCCACATTACGTCAGCAAAACCACCCTGCTGCGGCAAAACTGACGGCATTAAAAGACAATATAGACAGGCCATTAGCCTCTATTCTGACACTAAACACCATCGCTCACACCATTGGTGCAGCAACAGCAGGTGCACAAGCCACTATCGTTTTCGGTAGTGAATGGCTAGGTGTATTCTCTGGTGTCTTAACCATTGGTATCTTATTACTGTCTGAAATTGTGCCAAAAACCATTGGTGCAACGTACTGGCGCCAGCTTGCACCACTAACGGCAAGCATGCTGCGTTGGATGGTACTACTGCTGATCCCACTGGTATGGGTTTCAGAGCAAATTACTCGTCGTCTATCTCGCGGTCATGAACAACCAAAACTGCGTGACGAAATCTCGGCAATGGCATTGCTTGCACACGAATCAGGTGAATTAGGCGAAGGTGAATCAAAAATCCTAACCAACCTGCTTCAATTCCGTGATGTCAGCGTGACAAAAATCATGACACCACGTCCGGTATTGTTCCGTGTCGATGCAGAGCAAACCATTAATGAGTTTCTCTCTAAGCATAAAGACAGCCCGTTCTCTCGCCCACTGGTTTACAGTGAGCAAAGCGACAATATCGTTGGTTTCGTACACCGCTTAGAGCTATTCGCTGAAAGCCAAGCAGGTAAAGGCGGTCAAGAACTGGGAGCGCTAATGCGTCCACTTCCAGTGATCATGAATACCGTCAGTGTACCAAAAGCCTTTGAACGTCTGATGCAAGAACGCTCCCAGCTGATCTTAATCGTTGATGAATACGGTACTGTTCAAGGTCTGGTAACCCTAGAAGACATCTTTGAAAGCCTCGTTGGCGAAGAGATTGTCGATGAAGCTGATAAGAACACCGATATGCAGCAACTGGCTTTCCAACGTTGGGAAAAGTGGAAGAAAAAGCACGGCGTTATTGAAAATAATGATGAAGATGACAAGTAATCATTAAGCATAAAAAAGGGACCTCCGGGTCCCTTTTTTGTTATCGCTAAAATGTGGTTAACACTCTTTGGCAAGCGTTCGACGTCCCGCTCTAGCACGATGCATCACCAATCCAGCCACCAGCGTCAACATTGTTGGTAAAATCCAGCCTGCGTAATAATGATATAACGGCAAATTCGTTTCTAATACTTGATCAATATGCGCAGGCATCGCTTCAAGAATATGTGCGGCATCAATACAGCCAAACACCAATGCTACCGCTAGCGTTGCCAAAACCATATTTTGTGATAACTGATGGCGCAGCGGTGCAATCATTAATAATGCAATCGCAATTGGATGTAATGCCACAACTACAGGCAAGGTCACTTTCAATAACTGTGATAAGCCTACATTGGCAATGATCCCAGATAACACCAAAATCACAATCACACTTTTACGGTAAGTCACAGGCTTAAAAGTACGACTATAGAACTCACTGCCCGCAGTTGTCACACCAATCGCCGTCGTTAAACACGCCAATACCAACACAATACCTAGCAATAGCGTACCAAACATACCAAAGTGAGCATTTGTAAACGCAGTTAAGATCTCACCACCATTCGTGAAGTTCAAACCAAGATCTTCACTTGTCACACCGATATAGGCCAAGGATAAATACACTAACGCCATCGCACTTGAATACATTAAAGCTGCAATAAAGGTGTATTTAGCTATCGCTTTAGGCTCTTTAACCCCCATTCCCTCAATGGCACGGAAGATCACCCAACCAAAACCAATCGAGCCTAACGCATCCATAGTCATATAACCTTGGGTTAAGCCTTCAGCCATCGCGCCTATCGCATAAGCACCAGTCGCATCTGTCACATAACCTGATGGGTATAACAGCGCAGTGATAGCCATCACACCTAGGATCGTTAGCAACACAGGTGTTAACCACTTACCTAATGTATCCACCAACTTACCCGGGTAAAGTGAGAATAAAATAGCAATAACACAGAAAGCGGCAGAGAAAGGAATAAGTCCAGCATCCCCCATAAACGGAGCTAAGCTAAACTGATATGCCACGGTAATGGTTCGCGGAATAATAAACGCAGGACCAATCACAATGAACAACATGACCCAAAAGCTAGTTGCTAATGGTTTAGGTAGTGCTGCTGTTAAATTATCAGAACCACGTACCCAAGCGACAATCACCAGTGCAATGGCAGGTAAACCCACACCTGTAAGCAAAAAGCCCAGCATGCCACTTAGGAAATTATCACCTGCTTGGTAGCCCAAAAAGGGAGGGAAAATTAGGTTACCTGCGCCCAAATACATGGCGAAGGTCATAAAGCCTAAAGCGGCTATATTGCGTGCACTTAACATAGTATTCCTTTGATTGTGACTTTCAGCTTGGAGGAAGCGAGACGGGAAATATTTCAAAGGCCTATCAGCTTCTTCGCAAGCTGACAGTAATGTTTAAATGTAGGCTGCCAGCTCTAAATACGTGTTAGAGAGAGCATGAGGAGTTGACGTGTATTGTCCGCACACATTGCATATTGTGCAGTGATATTACAGCCACAGAAACAGGTAACAAATGTCATTGCTGATTGTGTATGCATTGTCCCTCCTCGTGAATAAACCATTATTGCCATAAACAATGTGTTTTGACGTGCTACTGTTATAAACGTCTATGGGATTGGATTACAATAGCCAAAATAAAATAAGTGGAATGGTGCAAACCTAAACCAACAAGCAGTCATATAAACTGCTTTTAAACATTAAATCCAGAACAATAAACTTTACAAAAACCAAACATAACAATACAAATGGTAAACATTTGTAGATTTAGTAATCTTTTATACGTTATTTTGCTTATATATCGAAATATATTTCGGTAATAAATCATTTTTCCCTAGATACAAAAAAAGAGCCCTTAGGCTCTTTTTTTATAAATAGAGAACGTCGCTTACAGCTCGATACCAATGTTACTCACTGGTTCATCACGTAGCTCTGCACGCAAATCTTTGATCAATTCAATATCGCGTGTTTCAGCTGCTTTTAATGCACGGAAGATAGCCCACTGGGTATCCCACTCTGCACATACCGCTTCATTTTCTTTTTGATTATCGTTAGTGATTTCAATACCCGTTTGCGCGTACTCAAGATTCGCTACAGTCTCAACCGACAGCGCACTTAATTTGATCACTGTTTCCATCATCAGATCACGATCCAACATCGCATGAAGAAGATCCGCCAACGCCACACATGCATCAATCGCAGGGCTTACCGCATAAATATCAAAATCATCTTCACTTGGAACCATGTCTTCTAGTTTCTCTAGTTGGTTCTCAAAGTTGATCTTGGCATTTTTAACCGTCAGGATTTCCCAAATACTGTCTAGGATCACTCGATATTTATGTGAATCCGCAAACTCCGTTTCTGCACAGAAAAACACGTAGTTTGGGTACATGCGTTCACATAAAGACACCATAAAAGTCAGGTGCTGCCATGGTTCTAATTTTTCTAAACGTAACTGGATCGGATTTTTTAGCATGGGATAATCTACAGTAGTGATTTGGGGTGAAGTTTACTTGATAAACGGATAAGGCAAAAGGAAAAGCATGATCAAAGTTTCAGTAATATCTAAGCAACAACAACGTTATACCGAATTATTGGCACAAGCCCAATTACCGGATCTTTGCTTAACCGAGGATCCTTCGCAAGCTAGCGTAATTCTAGCGGATCCTCCTTTGATCGCAAACCAACTCAATCAATTCACCCAATTAAAATGGTTACAATCGACATTTGCTGGGATTGATGCCTTGATCAAGCCAGATTTACGCCAAGATTATTTACTCACCAATATTAAAGGCTGTTTTGGTCACTTGATTGGGGAATATGTGATGGGTCAATGTCTTAACTACTATCGCCATTTTCCACAATACCAGCAGCAACAACAGCAAGCACTGTGGCAACCGATCCCATACCAATCATTAAGTGAAAAAACCATGGCAATAATAGGTACAGGCAGTATCGGTTGCACCTTAGCAACTATCGCTAGTGCCTTTAACTGCCGCATTATCGGGGTTAATCGAAGCGGTGAACGCCCTACTAATGCATTTGATGCCATTTACCCAATAACGCAACTACGTGACGCACTAACGAATGCCGATATAATTGTTTCAACCTTGCCTGCTACCGCGCAAACCTGCGATCTTTTCAGCAGCAATATCTGGTCAGGATGCCATCAAGCACTCTTTTTTAATGTCGGTCGCGGCAATACGGTAATTGAAAGTGATCTCATCAAAGCGCTTGATACTAATCACCTAGCTCATGCCTATTTAGATGTCTTTAAACAAGAACCACTCCCTGAAGATCATCTGTTTTGGCATCATCCAAAGATCAGCATCACGCCACATATTGCAGCAGAAAGCTTTCCAGAACAGGTCGTTGAGATATTTAAAACCAATTACCTACGCTTCCACCAGCAACAAAAGCTAGATTATCTTATTGATTTCAAAGATGGATATTAAAAATGCAACTATTTTTGAATGGTAATATTTAAATGACACAATTTGATAACTTATGCGATCTCATTAAACGCTGCGAGATCTGTAAAGATCACCTTGAGCCGCTCCCAGTGATTCAATTTAGCCCAAACGCCAAGCTATTGCTTATCGGGCAAGCACCAGGATTAAAAGTTCATCAAACAGGGATCCCATTTAATGATCCTAGCGGTGATCGTCTACGGCAATGGTTAGGGCTGGATAAAGACACCTTTTATAACCCAGAGCGCATTGCCATCATGCCGATGGGATTGTGTTATCCAGGAAAAGGCAAAACAGGGGATTTACCGCCTCGCCCAGAGTGCGCACCGCAGTGGCATCAGTCTGTACTCGATCTCATGCCGAATATAGGAATGACGTTACTGATCGGGCAATACGCACAAAACTACTATTTACCCAATAAGCCAAAAACGCTCACGGAAACCGTACAACACTGGCAGCAATGGGCACCACGTTATATTCCGTTGCCTCATCCATCACCTCGCAATGCAATTTGGCTTAAAAAGAATCCGTGGTTTGAGGCTGATGTCGTCCCTTATATTCGTCAATACGTCCACCAGCATTTAGCCGCCAACGATTAATCTTGAGATATAAAAAAACCCACGCAATCACGTGGGTTTCTTTTTCAATCACATCGCTGTGTTGATATGACTTATGGTACGGCTTAGATAGCTCATGTACTGCATCAACAAACACACCTGCATTCTCAGGCGGTACATCTAAGTGGATACCGTGACCTAGGTTAAAGACATGGCCGGTGCCTGCATCACCAAAGCTTTCAAGGATAGAAGCAACTTCTTGGCGAATACGCTCAGGTTGTGCGTAAAGGATAGAAGGATCCATGTTACCTTGTAAAGCCACTTTATCACCGATACGACGTTTCGCTTCTGCGATATCAATCGTCCAGTCTAGACCTACACCATCACAGCCTGTTGCTGCGATTTGCTCAAGCCACATGCCGCCATTTTTAGTAAATAGCGTCACAGGTACACGACGACCATCGTTTTCACGAATTAAGCCATCCACAATCTTATGCATGTAACGTAGCGAGAACTCGTTGTAATCACGTGGCGTTAATACTCCGCCCCATGTATCAAATACCATGACAGCTTGCGCACCTGCTTTGATCTGCGCATTTAAGTACTCAGTCACGCTATCAGCTAACTTATCTAGCAATAGGTGTAATGTTTGCGGCTCTGCGTACATCATCTTTTTGATCTTAGTGAACGCTTTAGAGCTACCACCTTCAACCATGTAAGTCGCCAGCGTCCATGGGCTACCAGAGAAACCAATCAGTGGTACTTCACCTTGTAGATCATGACGGATTTGACGTACAGCATTCATTACGTATTGCAGTTCACCTTCCGGATCCGGTAAACCGATCTTCTCAACGTCAGCTTTACACTTAATTGGACGTTGGAATTTAGGACCTTCACCCGCTTCAAAGTACAAGCCAAGACCCATTGCATCAGGAATCGTTAAGATATCTGAGAACAAGATAGCAGCATCAAGCGGAAAACGCTTAAGCGGCTGAAGTGTTACTTCACTTGCTAGCTCAGCATTCTTACATAGCGACATAAAGTCACCCGCAACACTACGTGTTTCACGGTATTCTGGTAGATAACGACCTGCTTGGCGCATCATCCACACCGGTGTGTAATCAACAGGCTGCTTTAACAACGCACGTAGGTAGCGGTCATTCTTTAATTCGCTCATTTGAGACTCCATGGGTAAATTCTGCGCTTATTGTATCATTCATTACTTAGAACAAAAGAGAGCATATCTTATTCTATTAATAGGGAATAACGATACGATAACACGTTAAGTCTGATTGTTATTAATTACAGGTTAGTCGTAGAAGCAGACAATGTATGCTCTATTAATCGACGTGCTATTGTCCCTTGTGGCGGAAGCGGAGGTAAATGCGCCGCATCTGCCCATATTGCATCGGTAAGCTCTTCATAATCAGGTTTGATCTCGCCACCCGCATAGTCAGCAATAAAGCCCATCATAAGGTTAGAAGGAAACGCCCACGGCTGGCTGCCAAAATACTGAATATTCTTAACCCTAATGCCAGTCTCTTCCTGCACTTCGCGAGCAACACACTGCTCTAGGGTTTCACCGGTTTCAACAAAGCCTGCAATCACCGTGTACATACCGGTTTTATGGCGTGGATGCTGCGCTAATAAAATCTGCTTATTTTTACGTACTGCGACAATGATACAAGGCGATACACGAGGATAGTCAATTGCGCCACAGCCTTGGCATTGCATGGCTAATTGATCTGAGTGTAACTCTGCCTTACTGCCACAACGCCCACAAAAGCCTTGTTGGCTTAACATGTAAGATAACTGCAGCGCACGACCTGCCAGATTAAAAAGCATCGGATCAACATTGAGTAATTCCCGTAAACTATAAAAGTTATCAGCTGGAACATCCGCTTTCGCCTCTAACCAATAAACAGGATACTCATTAAAAGCCCCAATAACGCGACACGATAACGCATGTTCATCACACCAAGCAGGATCTCGCAATGGTAGCACCTTATTTTCGAGCCAGATCTTTCCATTCTGAATAATGCAGCAATATGCCAAATTCTCATTTTTTAACATTTTTATTACTTTCTTCCTTGCAGGAGCTATTAATTACTGGCAATCTAAAGTTGAAACGAAGTAGTTATCCGAATAACGAGATCTCTTTATAAAGAGAAGGATCAAAGTCTATCGCTTTCACGATACAGACAAGATCATGAGGACGTGCTCATGCTTAGTAAATTCGAACAAGTCAAAAAAGAATGGGGCGGTCATAATGACGTCATTGATCAATGGCTGATGATGCGTCAACAACTGCTTATCGATTACTGTAAACTTGCAGGTCTTTCCCCAACTGAAGCGGCAAAAAACCGCCAACTTCCAACCGCATCTCAACTGACGTTATTTAATGAAGCCCTTGTTGATTACATATCAGCAGGTCACTTCAAAATTTACGATAGCGTAATGGAACGCTGGCATCAAACAGGTTATTCACCTACCGAAGAAATTTCTGCACTCTACGCCAAAATTACCCTAACCACCGATCCACTGCTCAATTTCCATGACCGATACCATTCAATAAAGGATGATGATCTGCTCTCTCATTTTGATGATGATTTATCAAAAGTCGGTGAGCTTATGGAACTTCGCTTTGGGTTAGAAGATAAACTCATTGAGCTCATCAGCGATAGTCTATCCTGCCCGCCTGGCGCATAGAAACCACCAACCTTAATATTGTGGCAGCGTCGCCATGCTGCCACTTCATTATAAACTCTTCTCTTGTTCTTCTTATCTTAAGCATCCACCAGCTATTTATTTGATAATTGCTTTATTACAGGCAATAAAAAAGGCACCCCGAAGGATGCCTTTTAAATCAATTACGCTGAGAATTAATTCTCGTCGTTAAGACCTGCGTTTAGTAGCGCTGCAAGATCTTGAGAAGCTTGCTCTGCATCCACTTGTGGTGCTACAGGCTCAAGCTCAACGTCACGCTGCTGTTGACGACGTTGGTGGTAAGAGAAACCAGTACCCGCAGGGATCAGACGACCCACGATTACGTTTTCTTTCAGACCACGTAGATCATCACGCTTACCAGAAACCGCAGCTTCTGTTAGTACGCGCGTTGTTTCCTGGAACGATGCAGCTGAGATGAATGACTCAGTCGCAAGCGATGCTTTAGTGATACCTAGTAAGTCACGAGAGTAACTTGCTGGTGTCTTACCTTCAGCTTCAAGCTGACGGTTAGCAATCGTTACGCGAGAGAATTCAACTTGCTCGCCTTCTAGGAACTCAGAATCACCTGCTGCTGTGATAGTTACCTTACGTAGCATCTGACGAACGATAGTTTCAATGTGCTTATCGTTAATCTTAACGCCTTGTAGACGGTAAACTTCCTGAACCTCGTTCACGATGTATTCTGCTACTGCGTGTACGCCACGTAGACGTAGAATATCGTGCGGAGTTTCTGGACCATCTGCAATTACATCGCCCTTCTCAACTTTTTCGCCTTCGAAAACGTTAAGCTGACGGTGCTTCAGGATCATCTCTTCGTACGGTTGACCTTCAGCTGGAGTGATGATCAAACGACGCTTACCTTTAGTCTCTTTACCGAAAGATACAGTACCTGTAATTTCAGCAAGGATCGCAGGCTCTTTAGGCTTACGAGCTTCGAACAAGTCAGCAACGCGTGGTAGACCACCCGTGATATCCTTGTTACCGCCAGATTTTTGCGGGATACGTGCAAGCGTATCACCGATACCAACCATAGCGCCGTCGTCAAGCTGAACAATCGCCTTACCTGGTAGGAAGTATTGAGCTGGCATTTCAGTACCAGGGATCATTACATCGTTACCATCTTCATCAACAAGTTTGATAGCTGGACGCATATCTTTACCTGCTGCTGGACGTGCTGCTGCATCAGTTACTTCGCTTGAAGATAGACCAGTTAGATCATCTGTTTGACGAGAAACTGTTACGCCGTCGATCATGTCAACGAACTGGATGCGACCTGCCACTTCAGTGATGATTGGCATGGTGTGCGCTTCCCAGTTTGCTACTGTTTCACCAGCAACAACTTCTGCACCGTCACCCTTGTTCAGGATCGTACCGTAAGTTAGTTTGTAGTTCTCTTTAGTACGGCCGAACTCATCAATGATGGTTAATTCAGCAGCACGAGATGTTACGACAAGCTTACCTGCATTGTTGGTTACAAACTTAGCATTGTGCAGCTTCATAGAACCTGTAGTTTTCACTACAACGCTATTGTCTGCTGCCGCTGCTGATGCCGCACCACCGATGTGGAACGTACGCATTGTAAGCTGTGTACCTGGTTCACCGATTGACTGAGCAGCAACAACACCCACTGCTTCACCAGCGTTAACCAAGTGACCGCGAGCAAGGTCACGACCGTAACAGAACTTACAACAACCGAAGTCATTCTCACACGTTACAACAGAACGTACTTTAACTTGGTCTACAGAGTTCGCTTCTAGGATCTCACACCACTTCTCATCAAGAAGCGTGTTACGAGGTGCTAGAACTTCTTCAGTACCAGGTTTTAGAACGTCTTCAGCAACAACACGACCAAGTACGCGGTCACCTAGTTGCTCTTTAACATCACCACCCTCGATTAGAGGCATCATAGTGATACCAGCGTGAGTGCCACAGTCATCAGTTGTAACAACAACGTCTTGAGCAACGTCTACTAGACGACGAGTCAGGTAACCTGAGTTCGCTGTCTTAAGTGCGGTATCCGCAAGACCCTTACGAGCACCGTGAGTAGAGATAAAGTACTGTAGTACGTTTAGACCTTCACGGAAGTTCGCTGTGATCGGTGTTTCGATGATTGAGCCATCCGGCTTAGCCATCAGACCACGCATACCAGCAAGCTGACGAATCTGAGCTGCAGAACCACGAGCACCAGAGTCGGCCATCATGTATACGCTGTTGAACGATTTTTGCTGCTCTTCTTCACCGTCACGGTTAATAACAGTATCGAAAGACAGGTTATCCATCATCGCTTTAGCAACTTGTTCGTTCGCTGTCGCCCAGATATCGATAACTTTGTTGTAACGTTCACCAGCAGTTACAAGACCTGACTGGAACTGCTCTTGAATTTCAGCAACTTCTGCTTCAGCTTCTGCGATCTTAGTGTACTTAGCTGCAGGTACAACCATATCGTCGATACCAACAGATACACCAGAAAGTGCAGCGTAAGCAAAACCTGTGTACATGATTTGGTCAGCGAAGATAACAGTATCTTTCATGCCCAATTCACGGTAACAAGTGTTAAGAAGCTTAGAAATTTGCTTCTTACCTAGTGCTTCAGTGTTCACAAGGCTGTATGGCAGACCTTTCGGTACGATAGGCCATAACATTGCACGACCAACAGTAGTATCAACTAGTTCAGTTTTCTCAACTAGGTTACCCTGCTCGTCTTTCACGTATTCTGTGATACGTACTTTAACGCGAGCGTGAAGCTCTGCCATCTTAGTACGGTATGCTTTCTCAGCTTCAGCTGGTCCAGCAAGGTACATGCCTTCACCTTTCGCGTTGATTTTCTCACGCGTCATGTAGTAAAGACCCAATACAACGTCCTGAGAAGGTACGATGATCGGATCACCTGATGCAGGTGAAAGGATGTTGTTTGTTGACATCATAAGCGCACGTGCTTCTAGCTGTGCTTCAAGAGTCAACGGCAAGTGAACCGCCATCTGGTCACCATCGAAGTCGGCGTTGTATGCCGCACACACAAGTGGGTGAAGCTGAATCGCTTTACCTTCGATTAGGATTGGTTCAAACGCCTGAATACCTAGACGGTGCAGTGTTGGTGCACGGTTAAGCATTACTGGGTGTTCGCGAATAACTTCGTCTAGGATATCCCAAACGACTGCTTCTTCACGCTCAACCATCTTCTTAGCAGCTTTGATTGTCGTCGCAAGACCACGAGTCTCTAGCTTACCGTAGATGAATGGCTTAAATAGCTCTAGTGCCATCTTCTTAGGAAGACCACACTGATGCAGGCGTAGGTATGGACCTACTGTGATAACAGAACGACCAGAGTAGTCTACACGCTTACCAAGAAGGTTCTGACGGAAACGACCTTGTTTACCCTTGATCATATCAGCAAGAGATTTCAGAGGACGCTTGTTAGAGCCAGTGATAGCGCGGCCACGACGACCGTTATCTAGCAATGCATCAACAGATTCCTGAAGCATACGCTTTTCGTTACGTACGATAATATCAGGAGCAGCCAGGTCTAAAAGACGCTTCAGACGGTTGTTACGGTTGATTACACGACGGTAAAGATCGTTTAGATCTGAAGTCGCGAAACGGCCGCCGTCTAGTGGTACCAACGGACGTAGATCCGGCGGTAGAACTGGCAGTACAGACAGGATCATCCACTCAGGGTTGTTACCTGACTGTAGGAAAGCTTCAACTAGCTTAAGACGCTTAGTTAGCTTCTTACGCTTAGTTTCAGAGTTAGTTTCTTCTAACTCTTCACGCATGTTTTCGATTTCAGCGCTTAGGTCCATGTTACCTAAAAGTGCTTTAACCGCTTCTGCGCCCATCTTAGCGTCGAACTCATCGCCCCACTCTTCAAGTGCATCCAAGTACTGCTCTTCAGAAAGCAGCTGGCTACGCTCAAGGTTGGTCATACCTGGTTCGATTACTACATATGATTCAAAGTAAAGTACACGCTCGATATCACGTAGCGGCATGTCCATTAACAGACCGATACGAGATGGCAGTGACTTTAAGAACCAGATGTGAGCAACAGGTGAAGCAAGCTCAATGTGACCCATACGCTCACGACGTACTTTGGTCTGAGTAACTTCAACACCACATTTTTCACAGATAACACCACGGTGCTTCAGGCGCTTGTACTTGCCACAAAGACACTCGTAGTCTTTTACCGGGCCAAAGATACGTGCACAGAAAAGACCGTCACGCTCAGGCTTGAAGGTACGATAGTTGATTGTTTCTGGCTTCTTAACTTCACCAAAAGACCATGAACGGATCATGTCAGGTGAAGCTAGACCGATTTTGATTGCATCAAATTCTTCGGTCTTATGTTGTGCTTTCAGAAACTTAAGTAAGTCTTTCACATTCGGCTCCTGTGAGGAGTTGACCCATAAAGGCGCCAGTCTACTGGCGCCTTCATATTTATACCGGAGTAACTAATAAGTATAGGTGACTAACCTAGGCTTACTCGTCTTCCAGCTCGATGTTAATACCCAACGAGCGGATTTCTTTCAACAATACGTTGAATGATTCCGGCATACCTGGTTCCATACGATGATCACCGTCAACGATGTTCTTATACATCTTCGTACGGCCGTTAACGTCATCCGACTTAACGGTTAGCATTTCTTGAAGGGTGTATGCTGCGCCGTATGCTTCAAGCGCCCACACTTCCATCTCACCGAAACGCTGACCACCGAACTGAGCTTTACCACCCAGCGGCTGCTGAGTAACAAGGCTGTAAGAACCGGTAGAACGGGCGTGCATCTTGTCATCAACCAAGTGGTTCAGCTTAAGCATGTACATGTAACCAACAGTTACAGGACGCTCAAATGCATCACCAGTACGGCCATCAAACAACTTCAACTGACCAGATGTTGGTAGATCACCCAGTTTTAGCAACTCTTTGATTGATGCTTCTGGTGCACCATCAAATACAGGTGTTGCAATAGGTAGACCTTTACGAAGGTTTTGTACAAGTGTACGTACTTCGTCATCTGTTAGTGCAGCAACGTCTACTTTCTGACGAGTATCGCCTAGATCGTAAACTTTCTGTAGGAAGTTACGGAACTTGTGTAACTCCTGCTGCTCTTTCAGCATGTCGTTAAGTTTGTCACCGATACCTTTCGCCGCAAGACCTAAGTGAGTCTCAAGGATCTGACCGATGTTCATACGAGAAGGTACACCCAGTGGGTTCAGAACGATATCAACCGTTTGACCTTTCTCATCGTAAGGCATGTCTTCAACAGGGTTGATCTTAGAGATTACACCCTTGTTACCGTGACGACCCGCCATCTTATCACCCGGTTGGATGCGACGCTTAACAGCTAGGTATACTTTAACAATCTTAAGTACACCAGGCGCTAGGTCATCACCTTGAGTGATCTTACGACGCTTAGATTCAAACTTCTTATCGAACTCAGCTTTCAGTTCATCATACTGCTCTGCAAGCTGTTCCAATTGGTTTTGTAGTGCTTCGTCGTCAAGCGTAACAGCGAATAGTGTATCGCGGTTCATTGAAGCAATCTTGTCTTCGCTGTAACCCGCAGATAGCAGAAGCGTACGAACACGAGCAAGAAGACCACCCTCAAGGATCTGGAATTCTTCTGTGATATCTTTCTTCGCTTCTTTCAGCTGCATCTCTTCAATTTCAAGAGCACGCTTGTCTTTCTCAACGCCATCACGAGTGAATACTTGTACGTCAATGATCGTACCAGTCACACTACCAGGAACACGTAGAGATGAATCTTTAACATCAGATGCTTTCTCACCGAAGATCGCACGTAGTAGCTTCTCTTCAGGTGTTAGTTGTGTTTCACCCTTAGGTGTCACTTTACCAACTAGGATGTCGCCACCCTTCACTTCAGCACCGATGTAAACGATACCTGACTCGTCCAACTTAGAAAGTGCTGCTTCACCCACGTTAGGGATATCGGCAGTAATTTCTTCAGAACCCAGCTTCGTGTCACGTGCCACACAAGAAAGCTCTTGAATGTGGATAGTAGTGAAACGATCTTCCTGAACTACACGCTCAGAAACTAAGATGGAGTCCTCGAAGTTGTAACCGTTCCAAGGCATGAACGCGATACGCATGTTTTGACCAAGCGCAAGCTCACCAAGGTCTGTTGAAGGACCATCAGCAAGTACATCACCACGTGATACTGGCTCGCCAGGTAGCACGGTTGGACGCTGGTTAATACATGTGTTCTGGTTAGAACGTGTGTACTTAGTTAGGTTGTAGATGTCGATACCTGCTTCACCAGGGATCAACTCGTCGTCGTTAACTTTGATAACGATACGAGAAGCATCTACAGACTGAACTGTACCACCACGTTTAGCTACAGCTGTAACACCAGAATCGACACCGATTTGACGCTCAATACCAGTACCTACTAGCGGCTTATCAGCACGGATAGTTGGAACTGCCTGACGTTGCATGTTCGCACCCATTAGGGCACGGTTAGCATCATCGTGTTCTAGGAACGGGATCAGAGATGCCGCCACCGATACAACCTGGTTAGTTGCAACGTCCATGTACTGAACATGGTCACGTGGGTGCAGACCTGAATCACCTTTCTGACGAGCAGTGATCAATTCGTCAGCAAATGAACCGTCTTCGTTAAGCGCGGCGTTCGCCTGAGCAATAACGTATAGACCTTCTTCAATTGCAGATAGGTATTCGATTTCTTCTGAAACTTTTCCGTCTACCACTTTACGGTAAGGTGTTTCCAAGAAACCGTAAGGGTTACAACGCGCAAATACAGATAGCGAGTTGATCAGACCGATGTTTGGACCTTCAGGCGTTTCGATAGGACATAGGCGACCGTAGTGAGTCGCGTGTACGTCACGTACTTCGAAGCCAGCACGCTCACGAGTCAGACCACCTGGACCAAGCGCCGAGATACGACGTTTGTGAGTAACTTCTGACAGTGGGTTGTTCTGGTCCATAAACTGAGACAGCTGAGAAGAGCCAAAGAACTCTTTTACTGCCGCAGAAATAGGCTTAGCGTTAATTAAGTCTTGAGGCATGATTGCATCAAGATCGCCTAGGCTTAGACGCTCTTTTACAGCACGCTCAACACGTACTAGACCTACGCGGAATTGGTTTTCAGCCATTTCGCCAACAGAACGAATACGACGGTTACCTAGGTGGTCGATATCATCAACTTCACCTTTACCGTTACGAATATCGATCAGTTTACGCATAACATCAATGATGTCAGCGTGGTCTAGTGTACCTGGGCCAGTTGTCTCATCACGAAGAAGAGAGCTGTTGAACTTCATACGACCAACAGCAGACAGATCGTAACGATCTTCAGAGAAGAACAAGCTTTCGAAAAGTTGCTCTGCTGCTTCACGTGTTGGTGGCTCGCCAGGGCGCATCATGCGGTAGATTTCTACCAATGCACTTAAACGGTCAGTTGTGTTGTCGATACGTAGTGTATCTGACATGTAAGGACCGTGGTCTAGATCGTTCGTAAATAGAACGTCGATAGACTTGTGACCCGCCTGAGATAGAAGTGCTAATGCTTCCAGGCTTAATTCCTGGTTAGCCGCGACAATCAGTTCACCAGTATTTTCATCGATGTAATCACGTGATGCGATCTTGCCAACGATGTATTCAACAGGTACTTCGATGTGATCAACGCCGTCTTTGCCTAATTGGCGAATGTGACGAGCAGTGATGCGACGACCTTTCTCTACGTATACAGTGCCGTTTGCTTCGATATCAAAGCTTGCAGTTTCACCACGTAGACGATCCGGTACCAACTCCATAACAAGCGACTTGCCCTGAACTTCGAAATGAATTTTTTCGAAGAACATGTCAAGGATCTGATCTGTTGTGTAGTTAAGTGCACGAAGGATGATAGACGCAGGTAATTTACGACGACGGTCGATACGTACGAATACACTATCCTTAGGATCGAACTCGAAATCCAACCATGAACCACGGTAAGGGATTACACGAGCGTTATATAACACTTTACCTGAGGAGTGGGTCTTACCCTTATCGCTGTCGAAGAAGACACCCGGGCTACGGTGTAGCTGGGATACGATAACCCTCTCGGTACCGTTAATAACGAATGTACCGTTATCTGTCATGAGCGGAATTTCGCCCATGTAAACTTCTTGTTCTTTAATGTCTTTTACAGTGCCAGCCGGCGCGTCTTTATCGTACATGACAAGACGTAGCTTCACACGTAGTGGAGCAGAATAAGTTACGCCACGAATCTGACATTCTTTAACATCGAAGACCGGCTCACCGAGACGATAGCTAACGTATTGCAGCTCGGAATTGCCGTTATAGCTCTGGATTGGAAAAACAGAGCGAAAGGCAGCTTCTAGACCGTAATGCCCTTCTGGATCCTGCTCGATAAATTTTTGGAAAGAATCAAGCTGGATCGACAGCAAGTATGGAGCTTCCAAAACTTGCGGACGCTTACCAAAATCCTTACGGATACGCTTTTTCTCGGTATAAGAGTAAACCATAGGTTCCTCAGATCGCTGATAAGTGATCCAAACTACCCCAAAACAAACGGGGGTAGAGACTAAACTTTGTTTATGTGTAGGAATGACTCGGTGACATCAGAGTCATTTTTTGCTAGACAGTGGATACAAAACAAGGTGAAAAATACCACTACCCTACAGCGCAAAAAGGCCGGTGGCAATTTGCCACCAGCCAATAGCCTAAAAGGCTAGGAAATCAAATAATGATTATTTGATTTCAACAGAAGCACCAGCTTCTTCTAGTTGAGCTTTAAGAGCTTCAGCTTCAGCTTTCTCAACGCCTTCTTTTAGAGGTGCTGGAGCGCCGTCTACTACAGCTTTAGCTTCTTTAAGACCTAGGCCAGTTGCGCCACGTACTGCTTTGATTACAGCAACTTTGTTAGCGCCAGCAGCAGTTAGGATTACGTCGAATTCAGTTTGCTCTTCAGCTGCTTCTGCAGCTGCGCCGCCTGCTACAACTGCAGCTGCAGCAGTAACACCGAACTTCTCTTCCATAGCTTCGATTAGTTCAACAACTTGCATTACAGACATTTCTGCAACTGCGTCTAGGATTTGCTCGTTAGTGATAGACATAACAATTCTCTTTAAAAGTCAACAATAAGTTTAAATAGTAATCAGATAAAACTCTGCAATTAAGCAGCAGCTTCTTCTTTCTGATCACGTACTGCAGCGATAGTACGTACAAGTTTACCAGCAGACGCTTCTTTCATGCACATCATTAGGCGTGCGATAGCTTCGTCGTAAGTTGGTAGAGTTGCTAGTACTTCAACGTTTGCAACAGCGCCTTCAAATGCAGCAGCTTTGATCTCGAAATCTTTGTTCTCTTTAGCGAAGTCTTTGAAAAGACGCGCTGCAGCACCTGGGTGCTCGTTAGAGAAACCGATTAGTGAAGGACCAACGAAAACGTCTTTAAGACATTCGAAATCAGTACCTTCAACTGCACGGCGTGCTAGTGTGTTACGAACAACTTTCACGTATACGCCAGCTTCACGAGCTTGCTTACGTAAAGTAGTCATCGCACCCACAGTAACACCGCGAGAGTCAGCAACAACAGCAGAAAGTGCACCGTTGGCAGCTTCGTTGACTTCAGCAACAATTGCTTTTTTGTCTTGAAGATTTAATGCCATTGGATTTGCTCCTGGATTGTTTTACACCACTCACTGCCAAAATAGCAGGAGAGTCTTACGGCGCAGATCCAAGAAAGACATACATCAATCATGTTCTGGCACCGTCTACGTAGGTGAATTATTAAGTTCCGAAGAACACCTACGGTCTTTGACGGAGGCTAACTGCAAGCAATTAGCCCCAGCCACGAATTCGGAAGCGACAAATTATACACTAACTTATCGCTTCTGCAAATTATTACGCTACGTTAGTTTTCAGAGAGTTCTGATCTAACGCTACGCCTGCACCCATAGTAGTAGAGATGCTTACTTTCTTAATGAAAGTACCTTTAGCTGAAGAAGGCTTAGCTTTCTTCAGTGCAACTAGAAGAGCTTCTAAGTTCTCTTGTAGTTGAGCGGCTTCAAAGTCCACTTTACCGATAGTAGTGTGGATGATGCCGTTTTTGTCGTTACGGTAACGAACCTGACCAGCTTTAGCATTCTTAACTGCTTCAGCAACGTTAGGAGTTACAGTACCAACTTTAGGGTTTGGCATAAGACCGCGAGGACCTAGGATAGTACCTAGTTGACCAACAACGCGCATTGCATCTGGAGATGCGATAACTACGTCAAAGTTCATTTCGCCTTTCTTAACTTGCTCAGCAAGATCTTCCATACCCACTAGATCAGCACCAGCTTCTTTAGCAGCTTCTGCGTTAGCACCTTGAGTGAACACAGCAACACGGATATCACGACCAGTACCGTTTGGTAGTACAGTTGCACCACGTACGTTTTGGTCAGATTTACGTGCATCAATGCCTAGGTTAACAGCAACGTCAACGCTTTCATTGAATTTAGCAGTAGCTAGTTCTTTAAGAAGAGCAACAGCTTCGTTGATTTCGTACTCACGAGTAGCATCAACTTTTTCACGGATAACGCGCATGCGCTTAGTCAGTTTAGCCATCTTATTAACCCTCTACCACTAGGCCCATTGAGCGAGCAGTACCAGCAATTGAACGCTTCATAGCTTCAATATCAGCACCAGTCATGTCTGCAGCTTTAGTCTCAGCGATCTCTTGGATCTGAGCGTCAGTTACAGTACCTACTTTCTCAGTGTTTGGACGACCTGAACCAGACTTAAGGCCAGCTGCTTTAAGCAGAAGAACTGCTGCAGGTGGAGTCTTAGTTACGAACGTGAAAGAACGGTCGCTGTATACTGTGATAACAACTGGAGTTGGAAGACCTTTCTCTAGAGAGTCAGTCTTAGCGTTGAACGCTTTACAGAATTCCATGATGTTAACACCGTGTTGACCAAGTGCTGGACCAACTGGTGGACTAGGGTTTGCCATACCAGCTGCAACTTGCAGCTTGATGTAAGCTTCTACTTTTTTAGCCATTGCTATTTACCTAAATTTGGGTTCAAACGTCTATTTTTAAACAAACAGACTCCCCGTCTAACGAAAGGGCGCGAAATTATAGCTTAATTCCACGCCCCTGACAATACAACTTGAACAGAATTTGATCAGTTCTTTTCGACTTGACCGAACTCTAGTTCTACTGGTGTTGCACGACCAAAGATCGATACAGAAACCTTAACACGGCTCTTATCGTAATCAACTGATTCAATTGTACCATTGAAGTCAGCAAATGGACCATCAGTCACACGTACCACTTCACCTGGTTCAAATACTGTCTTATGAACAGGAGACTCACTAGCTTGCTGTAGACGGTTTAGGATCGCGTCCGCTTCTTTATCAGAAATCGGAGCTGGACGATCAGATGTACCGCCAATGAAGCCCATAACACGTGGAATACTGCGTACTAGGTGCCATGTTTCGTCGTTCATTACCATGTTTACTAGCACGTAACCAGGGAAGAACTTACGCTCGCTCTTGCGGCGTTGGCCTGCACGTACTTCAACTACTTCTTCAGTAGGTACAAGAACTTCATCAAAGTGCTCTTCCATACCGTGCATTTTGATATGCTCGCGCAGTGACTGTGCAACTCGGCCTTCAAAACCAGAAAAAGCCTGTACTACATACCATCGTTTTTTTGGAGCTTCGCTCATGAATTCTTACCTCACACGCCGGTAACTAGGCGCACTAAACGGACCATAATGCCGTCGATACCCCAAAGGGCTAACGCCATCACTACAGTGACTGCTAGAACGATAAAGGTTGTCTGCGTAGCTTCCTGACGAGTAGGCCATACCACCTTGCGGACTTCCATGCGCGACTCACTTGCAAAACGAATCGCGGCTTTACCTTTTGCTGTAAATGCAGCGGTGATCCCAGCAACGGCTACAAGAGCAATTACTGCAGATGTGCGCAACACAACAGAAACATCACTGTACAGGTAATTACCAACCACAGCAGCAGCTAGCAAAGCAAAAACTACGACCCATTTCAGGCCATCCATTTTGCTTTCGCTTTCTTGGTTTTCGGCATTCGCATTCATACAACCAACCTGTAACTAGTCTTAATTTAGACGAAAATAACCCCGCTATTGCGAGGTCTTAGATGAAGAAAAAGGAGTAACCCTCTAATAACATTAGTAAAAAACTTCATCTTACGAAATTTCATTTCTAACACTTGGACAAAAAACACACGTTTTTATATTAAAGTGTAGAAAAAGGGCATCAAATGATGCCCTTTTTTGTGTACTGTCGTCAAATTAAATTCGACGGCTTTGCAACAACTTAAGCAATGATAGTTGCAACAACACCAGCACCAACTGTACGGCCACCTTCACGGATAGCAAAACGTAGACCTTCGTCCATCGCGATAGGAGCGATTAGAGTAACAGTCATAGAGATGTTATCACCAGGCATTACCATTTCTACGCCTTCTGGTAGCTCGATAGTACCAGTTACGTCAGTTGTACGGAAGTAGAACTGTGGACGGTAACCTTTGAAGAATGGAGTGTGACGACCACCTTCATCTTTAGACAGAACGTAGATTTCTGAAGTGAAAGTTGTGTGTGGAGTGATTGAACCAGGCTTAGCTAGTACTTGACCACGCTCAACTTCGTCACGCTTAGTACCACGTAGTAGAACACCAACGTTCTCACCAGCACGGCCTTCGTCAAGAAGCTTACGGAACATCTCAACACCAGTACAAGTAGTCTTAGTAGTTGGCTTGATACCAACGATTTCTACTTCGTCACCTACAGTGATGATACCTTGCTCAACACGACCAGTTACTACTGTACCACGGCCTTGGATTGAGAATACGTCTTCGATTGGAAGGATGAACGGACGATCGATCGCACGCTCTGGCTCTGGGATGTAAGAATCTAGAGCTTCAGCTAGTTCGATGATCTTAGCTTCCCACTGCTCTTCGCCGTTTAGTGCGCCAAGTGCAGAACCCATGATTACTGGGCAGTCGTCGCCTGGGAATTCGTACTCAGATAGAAGTTCACGAACTTCCATTTCTACTAGTTCTAGTAGTTCTTCGTCATCAACCATGTCACACTTGTTCATGAACACGATGATGTAAGGGATACCAACCTGGCGACCAAGTAGGATGTGCTCACGAGTTTGTGGCATTGGACCGTCAGTTGCAGCAACAACTAGGATACCACCGTCCATTTGAGCAGCACCAGTGATCATGTTTTTAACGTAATCGGCGTGTCCAGGACAGTCAACGTGTGCGTAGTGACGAGTTGGAGTATCGTACTCTACGTGAGAAGTAGAGATTGTGATACCGCGCTCACGCTCTTCTGGAGCGTTATCGATAGATGCGAAGTCACGAGCAGCACCACCGTACACTTTAGCAAGTGTAGTACAGATAGCAGCAGTTAGAGTAGTTTTACCGTGGTCAACGTGGCCGATAGTACCAACGTTTACGTGCGGTTTTACGCGTTCAAATTTTTCTTTAGACATGGATAGTCCCTCTGGGCACGGTATTAAGTGGCATTACGACCACACAACCAAACATGGGTTTGTTGAGTATATAACAAATGGATGAAATAGGACTTGAGAGTGGTGCTGATAGGCAGATTTGAACTGCCGACCTCACCCTTACCAAGGGTGCGCTCTACCGACTGAGCTATATCAGCACACAAGAAATGTGGAGCGGGCAGCGGGAATCGAACCCGCATCATCAGCTTGGAAGGCTGAGGTAATAGCCATTATACGATGCCCGCAATCTTGTTTCTCGTAGAGCTATTCAAACATTTGAAAATGGTGGTGGGGGAAGGATTCGAACCTTCGAAGGCAGTGCCGGCAGATTTACAATCTGCTCCCTTTGGCCACTCGGGAACCCCACCGAAATTCTTAAAACTGGTGCCGACTACCGGAGTCGAACTGGTGACCTACTGATTACAAGTCAGTTGCTCTACCTACTGAGCTAAGTCGGCGTTAGTGGTGCGCATTCTAGATAATGATTATTTTTGTTGCAATACCCTAATTCGTTTTTTTTACTGTTTTTTTTCTAATTGTCGTAAAATTGGACATTATCGTTGCTTCGCATACAAGGCTAAGCCTTCTAAGACTAATTCCGAACGATGATGGAAAGCTGCACACCAGTCTTTAGGTAAGTGGCGTACTCCTCCTCCACATAAGATCACCTCAGGTGATTGTCCGAGTTCTTTTTCTGCTTGCTTTAAGCCAAATTCAATTAAACCGACTAATGCTGCACGACAACCATTTTTCAAACCATCTGCTGTATTATCAGCTAATGCTAGTGACTCACTGTGGTCATGATCTGAAAACACTTTAGTAGTATTATCTAATACCGATTTCATCATTAACTGGTAACCCGGTACTATCCAACCACCAAGGTGTTGCCCTGCCTCGCTCATCACATCAAACGTTAATGCTGTACCAATATCAACAATCACTGTTGACTGGTTAAAATGTTGATGAATGGCAACAAGCGTTAACCAACGATCTATCCCGAGGTATTGATACTCTTTATATGCATTAGTAACACCAAAATCTTCTCGTGCTGTTTTTACCTGGATCACTGGAATATTTGCCAATTGTGCTATTCGCTGAATGGTGTTATCAACTTCCACCGGTCCAACACTTGCAAACACAATTCGCTCAATATCCCCTTCAAGTAGCGGTTGAAGCACAAGCTCAAGCTTTTGGCTTGGATACTTGCCAATTTGTTCGATTTGTTCATCTTTTGTTAATAAGGCAACTTTCACATAAGTGTTGCCCGCTTCAATTAATAATTGCATTAACAACCTCTAAGGCTGATTTCACCACCGATATAAGGTGTCACACCCTCATCAGTTTCCAGTAACAATGCCCCTTGCGTATCAATTCCACGAGCAATCCCTGCTACGGTACGCTCGCCAATTAATAACTTCACAGGACGATTTAAAAAGTTATCTATTTTGTTCCAACGTTCAACAAAACCAGTTAAGCCCTGTTGCTCATAATCAATCAACGTCTGTGTTAAATGAGCGATAAGTTGTGCGGCTAACTGATTGCGAGATGGTAATGCTTGGCAAGCCTGTTGCAGATTTGTCCAAGCTTGGGTTATTTCAGTCTGCTCTTTAATTGGCATGCTTACATTCAACCCCATACCAATCACTAAATGGGCGGCATCACCTGCCTGACCTGTCATTTCAACTAAAATACCTGCGAGCTTTTGATCTTTATAATAAATATCATTAGGCCATTTTACTCGGACATCTGGCGCACCGAGTTGCTGTAATGTTTCAGCGATTGCAACACCAACAACAAGACTTAGCCCCATAGCAGCAGCCATGCCAGCGTCTAAACGCCAATAAATGGAAAGATATAAGTTACTACCAAATGGCGATAGCCACTGACGCCCCCGACGACCACGTCCTGCTTGTTGGTACTCTGCAAGACACACACTACCAGTCGGTAATTGTCCCACCCTATCTAATAAATATTGATTGGTAGAGTCGATAACAGGGAGCAGATCTAAATGAGCGCAATCGCTTTGTGTAAGAATCGTTTCTTTGTTGAGTAACTCAATCGGAGATGCAAGACAATAACCTTTGCCCTGTACTCGAAAAATATCAAGTCCCCAATCTTGAATCACTTTGATCTGCTTAGCTATCGCCGCTCGAGAGATCCCTAGATCGTTCCCTAGCTTTTCACCTGAATGAAACTCACCATCAGAGAGTAATTGGATCAATGCCAAGCGTGTTGAGTGATCGATCATTGAAGCATCTCTTGTAAGTTTGTTTCCGCATCATGCGCCATGAAACGCACTTCATGTTCCAGTGCAACATCAAACTTTGCAGCGACAGTATCAACGACGTATTGCGCTAAATGCAGCACATCAAGAGCTGTTGCATTACCGGTATTAGTTAAAACAAGTGCCTGTTGAGGATGTACTTTCGCCCCCCCAATTTGGTATCCCTTCAAACCACACTGATCAATCAGCCAACCGGCCGCTAATTTACAATGTCCTGAATCAACGGGATAACTTGGCATATTGGGAAATTCAGACAGAAGGCGATCGCGAGATGCTAGCCCAATAATCGGGTTTTTGAAGAAGCTTCCTGCGTTGCCCATTACCTTAGGATCCGGTAATTTTTCACAACGAACAGAACACACTTCATCAAAAATTTCTTTTGCAGTAACGCTCTCTAAAGAAAACTTTGCTAATGGGCCATAACTAATTTGCGGCTGCCAATCCTTCGCTAAACGAAAACCTACAGCAGTAATAATATGGCTATCTTTAAGTTCATGCTTAAAGATAGAGTCACGGTAACCAAAATTGCATTCTTCAGCCATTAAACGCTGAGATTCACCCGTTAGGACATTTAACACATCCACGTAGTGACACACATCTTTTAGCTCTACCCCATAAGCACCAATATTCTGGATAGGAGATGAACCAACACAGCCAGGGATCAACGCTAAATTCTCAAGACCGTTAAAACCATTATCAACCGTCCAAGCCACAAACTGATGCCAATCTTCACCACCACCAACATGCAAATCAACATATTCAGCCGTTTCGACGACATCAATACCTTTGATACGGTTAAGAATAATCACGCCCTGATAGTCTTCACAAAAAAGTAAGTTACTTCCTTGACCAACAACTAACTTAGGGATTGCCTGATATATTTCGTCTTGCCAAATTGAAAGAAAATCTTCAACACTTGATGCTTCTACAATGTACTTAGCAGAAACATCAATCCCAAAGGTGTGATAAGGCGCTAACCCACTCTCATGTAAAACTTTCATGTTAATCCACAACCAAATCTTTATACTTCTAAATACATATTCAAACTATATTACCCGATCACACCCAACAACGCAGTGTTTTCCCATGAATGAACGCATTTATCGCCAACTAGACCCTATTCGTCTGCCTCTTGTTAATAAACTCTACAAAGACTTTTATCCCGCAGGTAAAGCTAAAAGAGATGAGTGTATTTGGGTGGCAGAGGACAATAACCGCATTATTGCAAGTGTCAGATTTAAACTCATTGATGATGTTCAATTGCTTACAGGGATGCTAGTTCTACCTGAGTATCGATTAAAAGGCATCGCTAATGAACTTATCCAAGCAACATATAGTCAAATACAGCAGAAAACTTGTTACTGCTTTGCATTTCAAGAATTAGAAAACCTATACCAAAAATCCGGATTCGATACCATTGAGATAGAAAAGCTGCCCAATAATATAAAGCAACGTTTTCTACGCTATGCAAATAGCGGAAAGAAGCTCATTCCTATGGTGTTTGTTCAAAGTTCCAGTTTGTAGTCTTTAGTAAAGTCATATCTCAGTTGGTAGATACATTGACTTCACCTTTTTTCTGGTATAATTCATCCCTAATTAAATTTATCTACTTAAAGATCGTGTAAACGAGGCGATAATGGATTCAGCTATTGCTAACAGGCAGCGCATTGAGCAACTGCCATGTATTGCGCACAAGCCCGAGAATTTAGAGACTCTTTTTGATGCTAATTCATTTAGAGAGCGTCTGTATCAAGAAATAAAATCAGCTCAAAAGCGTATTTATCTGGTCGCTCTTTATCTTCAAGATGACGAAGCAGGAAGAGGCGTGCTTACCGCTCTATACGAAGCGAAGCAACACAATCCAGAACTTGATATTAAAGTACTCGTTGACTGGCATCGTGCTCAACGAGGGTTGATCGGTGCTGAGCAATCAGATGGTAATGCTGCGCTATATCGTGAGTATGCAGAAAAATACACTCATAAAATTGAAGTCTTAGGCGTACCAGTAAGAAACCGTGAAGTTTTTGGCGTACTTCACCTAAAAGGTTTCGTGATCGACGATAAAGTGATTTATAGCGGTGCGAGTTTAAATGATGTGTACCTCGCTCAACACGATCGCTACCGTTACGACCGCTACCATGTAATTCGCAATGAAAAACTAGCCGATAGTATGGCGCAATTCATTACAGACACGCTTGTTTCAAGTGAAGCTGTAAATTGTTTAGCACAAGCTGATCGTCCCGATACAAAATCATTACGCACAGCCATTCGCGATCTACGTTCGGAACTACAACAAGCCACTTATCACTTTGAAACCGATGAAATTGCGAGTAATGAAGTAGGTTTAACGCCATTAATCGGTCTAGGTAAGCGAAAGAACAAACTAAACCAAGATATCTGCACTTTAATTGCGAGTGCACAATCAGAATTAACAATTTGTACGCCTTACTTCAATTTTCCAAGAAGCGTAAGCCGTGAAGTAAAACGAGCGCTGAAACGTGGTGTGAAAGTGACAATCGTTGTTGGTGATAAAACAGCAAATGACTTTTATATTCCACCATCAGAGCCGTTTAAAACCATTGCTGGGCTACCTTACCTTTATGAAGTTAACCTTCGTAACTTTGCCAAGCATAATGAAGCAGCTATCGCTCACCGCCAATTAGCTATCTACTTATGGAAACATGACAATAATAGCTTCCACCTAAAAGGCATATGGGTCGATCGTCAATACATGCTGGTAACGGGAAATAACCTAAATCCACGCGCTTGGAAATTAGATCTAGAAAATGCAATTCTTGTTCACGATAAGAACCAATTACTAGCAGAGCAAAAACAAAAAGAATTGGATTGTATTCTTGAACACACTCAGCTTATCGGTAGTTATAAACAAATCGAAAAAGTAGATAGCTATCCAGCCCAAGTAAAAAAACTGATCACACGTATTCGTCGTGTAAAAGCCGATCATATCCTCAACCAAATACTTTAAACCAACCCATCTATCATCACTGTAGTGATCTACTACAGTGATGCATCTATTCTCTTTATATTTAGATAATTCAACTGTAGGTCTGTAGGTCTGTAGGTCTGTAGGTCTGTAGGTCTGTAGGTCTGTAGGTCTGTAGGTCTGTAGGTCTGTAGGTCTGTAGGTCTGTAGGTCTGTAGGTCTGTAGGTCTGTAGGTCTGTAGGTCTGTAGGTCTGTAGGTCTAGTTTGCTACAGCAAACTATTTTAGAAAGAGAAAAACGAAAAAAGGCCCGTTCATCAGAACGGGCCTTTTAAATTTGAAGCCTGGCGATGTCCTACTCTCACATGGGGAGGCCCCACACTACCATCGGCGCTATTACGTTTCACTACTGAGTTCGGCATGGGATCAGGTGGGTCCATAATGCTATGGTCGCCAAGCAAATTCGGTACAATCTTGAAAAGCTGATTCTCAAACACACGTTCAAGTGTTCTTGGAGTCCGTATAAAACCCCTTGGGTGTTGTATGGTTAAGCCTCACGGGCAATTAGTATCGGTTAGCTCAATGCCTCACAGCACTTACACACCCGACCTATCAACGTTGTAGTCTTCAACAACCCTTTAGAGACCTTAAAGGTCTAGGGATGACTCATCTTGAGGCTCGCTTCCCGCTTAGATGCTTTCAGCGGTTATCGATTCCGAACTTAGCTACCGGGCAATGCGTCTGGCGACACAACCCGAACACCAGCGGTTCGTCCACTCCGGTCCTCTCGTACTAGGAGCAGCCCCTCTCAATCATCCAACGCCCACGGCAGATAGGGACCGAACTGTCTCACGACGTTCTAAACCCAGCTCGCGTACCACTTTAAATGGCGAACAGCCATACCCTTGGGACCGACTTCAGCCCCAGGATGTGATGAGCCGACATCGAGGTGCCAAACACCGCCGTCGATATGAACTCTTGGGCGGTATCAGCCTGTTATCCCCGGAGTACCTTTTATCCGTTGAGCGATGGCCCTTCCATTCAGAACCACCGGATCACTATGACCTGCTTTTCGCACCTGCTCGACTTGTCAGTCTCGCAGTCAAGCGGGCTTATGCCATTGCACTAACCTCACGATGTCCGACCGTGATTAGCCCACCTTCGTGCTCCTCCGTTACTCTTTGGGAGGAGACCGCCCCAGTCAAACTACCCACCAGGCACTGTCCGTAACCCCGATAAGGGGCCAACGTTAGAACATCAAGCATACAAGGGTGGTATTTCAAGGACGACTCCATAACCGCTAGCGCGATTATTTCACAGTCTCCCACCTATCCTACACATGTAGGGTCAATGTTCAGTGCCAAGCTATAGTAAAGGTTCACGGGGTCTTTCCGTCTAGCCGCGGGGACGCAGCATCTTCACTGCGATTTCAATTTCACTGAGTCTCGGGTGGAGACAGCGTGGCCATCATTACGCCATTCGTGCAGGTCGGAACTTACCCGACAAGGAATTTCGCTACCTTAGGACCGTTATAGTTACGGCCGCCGTTTACCGGGGCTTCGATCAAGAGCTTCGACCGAAGTCTAACCCCATCAATTAACCTTCCGGCACCGGGCAGGCGTCACACCGTATACGTCATCTTTCGATTTTGCACAGTGCTGTGTTTTTAATAAACAGTTGCAGCCACCTGGTATCTGCGACTCCCGGCAGCTTAGAGAGCAAGTCTCATCACCGCTAGGAGCGTACCTTCTCCCGAAGTTACGGTACCATTTTGCCTAGTTCCTTCACCCGAGTTCTCTCAAGCGCCTTGGTATTCTCTACCTGATCACCTGTGTCGGTTTGGGGTACGATTCCTTATAATCTGAAGCTTAGAAGCTTTTCCCGGAAGCATGGCATCAATGACTTCATCACCGTAGTGACTCGACATCGTATCTCAGCCTTAGGATGGTCCGGATTTGCCTAAACCATCAGCCTACATACTTGGACCTGGACAACCGTCGCCAGGCTCACCTAGCCTTCTCCGTCCCTCCATCGCAATTATAAGAAGTACGGGAATATTAACCCGTTTCCCATCGACTACGCCTTTCGGCCTCGCCTTAGGGGTCGACTTACCCTGCCCCGATTAACGTTGGACAGGAACCCTTGATCTTCCGGCGAGGGAGTTTTTCACTCCCTTTATCGTTACTCATGTCAGCATTCGCACTTCTGATACCTCCAGCGAGCTTTACAACTCACCTTCAACGGCTTACAGAACGCTCCCCTACCCAATATGCGAAGTACATTGCCGCAGCTTCGGTGTATAGCTTAGCCCCGTTAAATCTTCCGCGCAGGCCGACTCGACCAGTGAGCTATTACGCTTTCTTTAAATGATGGCTGCTTCTAAGCCAACATCCTGGCTGTCTGAGCCTTCCCACATCGTTTCCCACTTAGCTATAACTTTGGGACCTTAGCTGGCGGTCTGGGTTGTTTCCCTCTTCACGACGGACGTTAGCACCCGCCGTGTGTCTCCCGGATAGTACTTACTGGTATTCGGAGTTTGCAAAGGGTTGGTAAGTCGGGATGACCCCCTAGCCTTAACAGTGCTCTACCCCCAGTAGTATTCGTCCGAGGCGCTACCTAAATAGCTTTCGGGGAGAACCAGCTATCTCCGAGTTTGATTGGCCTTTCACCCCTAGCCACAAGTCATCCGCTAATTTTTCAACATTAGTCGGTTCGGTCCTCCAGTAAGTGTTACCTCACCTTCAACCTGCCCATGGCTAGATCACTCGGTTTCGGGTCTAATCCTAGCAACTATGACGCCCAGTTAAGACTCGGTTTCCCTACGGCTCCCCTAAACGGTTAACCTTGCTACTAAAATTAAGTCGCTGACCCATTATACAAAGGTACGCAGTCACCCAACAAGTGGGCTCCTACTGCTTGTACGTACACGGTTTCAGGTTCTATTTCACTCCCCTCACAGGGGTTCTTTTCGCCTTTCCCTCACGGTACTGGTTCACTATCGGTCAGTCAGGAGTATTTAGCCTTGGAGGATGGTCCCCCATATTCAGACAAGATAACACGTGTCCCGTCCTACTCGTTTTCACTGATAAGATGTTGTCGGTTACGGGGCTATCACCCTGTATCGCGGAACTTTCCAGAACCTTCACCTAACATCAAACTAGCTTAAGGGCTAATCCGGTTTCGCTCGCCGCTACTACCGGAATCTCGGTTGATTTCTCTTCCTCGGGGTACTTAGATGTTTCAGTTCCCCGGTTCGCCTCGTGCTGCTATGTATTCACAACACGATACTTACTTATGTAAGTGGGTTTCCCCATTCGGAAATCCCAGAGTCACCGGTTTTTACTACCTCATCTGGGCTTATCGCAAGTTAATACGTCCTTCATCGCCTCTGACTGCCAAGGCATCCACCGTGTACGCTTAGTCACTTAACCATACAACCCCAAGAGGTTTCGTATGTTCAAACAACCAAGGTTTGTGTCCTTGATAAGAGGACATTGGTTTTTCGCCGGACTCGATACAAGACACTTGAATGTGTATTGTTTTGAGAACTCGTTTTCATCTTTCGATGAAAACTATAAATCAATCTATTCGATTGAATTTACTAGTCAGCTTTCCAGATTGTTAAAGAGCATTGTGTTTCTTTCGAACCACTTTCTAACGATTTTCGGCGACAAGAATGCGGACTTAATAAAGAGATTCTTCATTAAATCTGCGAAATCCGTGCAGAAAACTTTTAGAGAGTGGTGGGCGATACCGGGCTCGAACCAGTGACCCCCTCCTTGTAAGGGAGGTGCTCTCCCAACTGAGCTAATCGCCCTCCGATGTTTTACATCTTCGAGGAGGAGATGGTGGGTCGTGCAGGATTCGAACCTGCGACCAATTGATTAAAAGTCAACTGCTCTACCAACTGAGCTAACGACCCATTGGCGTCCCGTAGGGGAGTCGAACCCCTGTTACCGCCGTGAAAGGGCGGTGTCCTAGGCCTCTAGACGAACGGGACAATGTTCATACTTACTGTTGTTGGGCAACAATAAGTGGCTCTCTACATTTTAACCAAGCAATCTGTGTGGACACTGCATTAAACAGTTAAGTCTTTAGGTAAGGAGGTGATCCAGCCCCAGGTTCCCCTAGGGCTACCTTGTTACGACTTCACCCCAGTCATGAACCACACCGTGGTAAACGCCCTCCCGAAGGTTAAGCTATCTACTTCTGGTGCAGCCCACTCCCATGGTGTGACGGGCGGTGTGTACAAGGCCCGGGAACGTATTCACCGTGACATTCTGATTCACGATTACTAGCGATTCCGACTTCATGGAGTCGAGTTGCAGACTCAATCCGGACTACGACGTACTTTATGGGATTCGCTCACTCTCGCGAGTTGGCAGCCCTCTGTATACGCCATTGTAGCACGTGTGTAGCCCTACTCGTAAGGGCCATGATGACTTGACGTCGTCCCCACCTTCCTCCGGTTTATCACCGGCAGTCTCCTGGAGTTCCCACCCGAAGTGCTGGCAAACAAGGATAAGGGTTGCGCTCGTTGCGGGACTTAACCCAACATTTCACAACACGAGCTGACGACAGCCATGCAGCACCTGTCTCAGAGTTCCCGAAGGCACCAAAGCATCTCTGCTAAGTTCTCTGGATGTCAAGAGTAGGTAAGGTTCTTCGCGTTGCATCGAATTAAACCACATGCTCCACCGCTTGTGCGGGCCCCCGTCAATTCATTTGAGTTTTAATCTTGCGACCGTACTCCCAGGCGGTCTACTTAACGCGTTAGCTCCGAAAGCCACGGCTCAAGGCCACAACCTCCAAGTAGACATCGTTTACGGCGTGGACTACCAGGGTATCTAATCCTGTTTGCTCCCCACGCTTTCGCATCTGAGCGTCAGTCTTTGTCCAGGGGCCGCCTTCGCCACCGGTATTCCTTCAGATCTCTACGCATTTCACCGCTACACCTGAAATTCTACCCCCTCTACAAGACTCTAGTCTGCCAGTTCAAAATGCTGTTCCGAGGTTGAGCCCCGGGCTTTCACATCTTGCTTAACAGACCGCCTGCATGCGCTTTACGCCCAGTAATTCCGATTAACGCTCGCACCCTCCGTATTACCGCGGCTGCTGGCACGGAGTTAGCCGGTGCTTCTTCTGTAGGTAACGTCAAACAATGCCGCTATTAACGACACTGCCTTCCTCCCTACTGAAAGTACTTTACAACCCGAAGGCCTTCTTCATACACGCGGCATGGCTGCATCAGGGTTTCCCCCATTGTGCAATATTCCCCACTGCTGCCTCCCGTAGGAGTCTGGACCGTGTCTCAGTTCCAGTGTGGCTGATCATCCTCTCAGACCAGCTAGGGATCGTTGCCTTGGTGAGCCATTACCTCACCAACAAGCTAATCCCACCTGGGCTAATCCTGACGCGAGAGGCCCGAAGGTCCCCCTCTTTGCTCCGAAGAGATTATGCGGTATTAGCTATCGTTTCCAATAGTTATCCCCCACATCAGGGCATATTCCCAGGCATTACTCACCCGTCCGCCGCTCGCCGCCCTTAACGTTCCCCGAAGGTTCAGTTAAGTCGCTGCCGCTCGACTTGCATGTGTTAGGCCTGCCGCCAGCGTTCAATCTGAGCCATGATCAAACTCTTCAATTAAAGTTTTGTTGGTCTTTCGACCGGCTCAATGAATACTGTTAATTCATCATAAATGATGAATGAATTGACTGTGCTGATACCGAAGTATCAAATTGGTCACTAGTATCATTGATAAATCTTTTGACTAATCATTCAACGAGTGCCCACACAGATTGCATGGTCAAATTGTTAAAGAACGTTGACTTTCAATGCCTTAGCAAATTCCGCTTCAGCAAGTCAGGTGGCGTATAATACGCTTTTCTGATATCCAGTCAAGACAAAATTCTCATCTTTTTAATTGGTTGGTTAAAAAGTGAAAACCTTCTTTTGACCTCGCTCACATTCCAATCAGTGAGAGCGAATAAAAGCCCGTTCTGATGAACGGGCTTTCTAATTTGAAGCCTGGCGATGTCCTACTCTCACATGGGGAGGCCCCACACTACCATCGGCGCTATTACGTTTCACTACTGAGTTCGGCATGGGATCAGGTGGATCCATAATGCTATGGTCGCCAAGCAAATTCGGTACAATCTTGAAAAGCTGATTCTCAAACACACGTTCAAGTGTTCTTGGAGTCCGTATAAAACCCCTTGGGTGTTGTATGGTTAAGCCTCACGGGCAATTAGTATCGGTTAGCTCAATGCCTCACAGCACTTACACACCCGACCTATCAACGTTGTAGTCTTCAACAACCCTTTAGAGACCTTAAAGGTCTAGGGATGACTCATCTTGAGGCTCGCTTCCCGCTTAGATGCTTTCAGCGGTTATCGATTCCGAACTTAGCTACCGGGCAATGCGTCTGGCGACACAACCCGAACACCAGCGGTTCGTCCACTCCGGTCCTCTCGTACTAGGAGCAGCCCCTCTCAATCATCCAACGCCCACGGCAGATAGGGACCGAACTGTCTCACGACGTTCTAAACCCAGCTCGCGTACCACTTTAAATGGCGAACAGCCATACCCTTGGGACCGACTTCAGCCCCAGGATGTGATGAGCCGACATCGAGGTGCCAAACACCGCCGTCGATATGAACTCTTGGGCGGTATCAGCCTGTTATCCCCGGAGTACCTTTTATCCGTTGAGCGATGGCCCTTCCATTCAGAACCACCGGATCACTATGACCTGCTTTCGCACCTGCTCGACTTGTCAGTCTCGCAGTCAAGCGGGCTTATGCCATTGCACTAACCTCACGATGTCCGACCGTGATTAGCCCACCTTCGTGCTCCTCCGTTACTCTTTGGGAGGAGACCGCCCCAGTCAAACTACCCACCAGGCACTGTCCGTAACCCCGATAAGGGGTCGACGTTAGAACATCAAGCATACAAGGGTGGTATTTCAAGGACGACTCCATAACCGCTAGCGCGATTATTTCACAGTCTCCCACCTATCCTACACATGTAGGGTCAATGTTCAGTGCCAAGCTATAGTAAAGGTTCACGGGGTCTTTCCGTCTAGCCGCGGGGACGCAGCATCTTCACTGCGATTTCAATTTCACTGAGTCTCGGGTGGAGACAGCGTGGCCATCATTACGCCATTCGTGCAGGTCGGAACTTACCCGACAAGGAATTTCGCTACCTTAGGACCGTTATAGTTACGGCCGCCGTTTACCGGGGCTTCGATCAAGAGCTTCGACCGAAGTCTAACCCCATCAATTAACCTTCCGGCACCGGGCAGGCGTCACACCGTATACGTCATCTTTCGATTTTGCACAGTGCTGTGTTTTTAATAAACAGTTGCAGCCACCTGGTATCTGCGACTCCCGGCAGCTTAGAGAGCAAGTCTCATCACCGCTAGGAGCGTACCTTCTCCCGAAGTTACGGTACCATTTTGCCTAGTTCCTTCACCCGAGTTCTCTCAAGCGCCTTGGTATTCTCTACCTGATCACCTGTGTCGGTTTGGGGTACGATTCCTTATAATCTGAAGCTTAGAAGCTTTTCCCGGAAGCATGGCATCAATGACTTCATCACCGTAGTGACTCGACATCGTATCTCAGCCTTAAGATGGTCCGGATTTGCCTAAACCATCAGCCTACGTACTTGGACCTGGACAACCGTCGCCAGGCTCACCTAGCCTTCTCCGTCCCTCCATCGCAATTATAAGAAGTACGGGAATATTAACCCGTTTCCCATCGACTACGCCTTTCGGCCTCGCCTTAGGGGTCGACTTACCCTGCCCCGATTAACGTTGGACAGGAACCCTTGATCTTCCGGCGAGGGAGTTTTTCACTCCCTTTATCGTTACTCATGTCAGCATTCGCACTTCTGATACCTCCAGCGAGCTTTACAACTCACCTTCAACGGCTTACAGAACGCTCCCCTCACCCAATGTGCAAAGTACATTGCCGCAGCTTCGGTGTATAGCTTAGCCCCGTTAAATCTTCCGCGCAGGCCGACTCGACCAGTGAGCTATTACGCTTTCTTTTAAATGATGGCTGCTTCTAAGCCAACATCCTGGCTGTCTGAGCCTTCCCACATCGTTTCCCACTTAGCTATAACTTTGGGACCTTAGCTGGCGGTCTGGGTTGTTTCCCTCTTCACGACGGACGTTAGCACCCGCCGTGTGTCTCCCGGATAGTACTTACTGGTATTCGGAGTTTGCAAAGGGTTGGTAAGTCGGGATGACCCCTAGCCTTAACAGTGCTCTACCCCCAGTAGTATTCGTCCGAGGCGCTACCTAAATAGCTTTCGGGGAGAACCAGCTATCTCCGAGTTTGATTGGCCTTTCACCCCTAGCCACAAGTCATCCGCTAATTTTTCAACATTAGTCGGTTCGGTCCTCCAGTAAGTGTTACCTCACCTTCAACCTGCCCATGGCTAGATCACTCGGTTTCGGGTCTAATCCTAGCAACTATGACGCCCAGTTAAGACTCGGTTTCCCTACGGCTCCCCTAAACGGTTAACCTTGCTACTAAAATTAAGTCGCTGACCCATTATACAAAGGTACGCAGTCACCCAACAAGTGGGCTCCTACTGCTTGTACGTACACGGTTTCAGGTTCTATTTCACTCCCCTCACAGGGGTTCTTTTCGCCTTTCCCTCACGGTACTGGTTCACTATCGGTCAGTCAGGAGTATTTAGCCTTAGAGGATGGTCCCCCCATATTCAGACAAGATAACACGTGTCCCGTCCTACTCGTTTTCACTGATAAGATGTTGTCGGTTACGGGGCTATCACCCTGTATCGCGGAACTTTCCAGAACCTTCACCTAACATCAAACTAGCTTAAGGGCTAATCCGGTTTCGCTCGCCGCTACTACCGGAATCTCGGTTGATTTCTCTTCCTCGGGGTACTTAGATGTTTCAGTTCCCCGGTTCGCCTCGTGCTGCTATGTATTCACAACACGATACTTACTTATGTAAGTGGGTTTCCCCATTCGGAAATCCCAGAGTCACCGGTTTTTACTACCTCATCTGGGCTTATCGCAAGTTAATACGTCCTTCATCGCCTCTGACTGCCAAGGCATCCACCGTGTACGCTTAGTCACTTAACCATACAACCCCAAGAGGTTTCGTATGTTCAAACAACCAAGGTTTGTGTCCTTGATAAGAGGACATTGGTTTTCGCCGGACTCGATACAAGACACTTGAATGTGTATTGTTTTGAGAACTCGTTTTCATCTTTCGATGAAAACTATAAATCAATCTATTGATTGAATTTACTAGTCAGCTTTCCAGATTGTTAAAGAGCATTGTGTTTCTTTCGAACCACTTTCTAACGATTTTCGGCGACAAGAATGCGGACTTAATAAAGAGATTCTTCATTAAATCTGCGAAATCCGTGCAGAAAACTTTTAGAGAGTGGTGGGCGATACCGGGCTCGAACCAGTGACCCCCTCCTTGTAAGGGAGGTGCTCTCCCAACTGAGCTAATCGCCCTCCGATGTTTTACATCTTCGAGGAGGAGATGGTGGGTCGTGCAGGATTCGAACCTGCGACCAATTGATTAAAAGTCAACTGCTCTACCAACTGAGCTAACGACCCATTGGCGTCCCGTAGGGGAGTCGAACCCCTGTTACCGCCGTGAAAGGGCGGTGTCCTAGCCTCTAGACGAACGGGACAATGTTCATACTTACTGTTGTTGGGCAACAATAAGTGGCTCTCTTACATTTTAACCAAGCAATCTGTGTGGACACTGCATTAAACAGTTAAGTCTTTAGGTAAGGAGGTGATCCAGCCCCAGGTTCCCCTAGGGCTACCTTGTTACGACTTCACCCCAGTCATGAACCACACCGTGGTAAACGCCCTCCGAAGGTTAAGCTATCTACTTCTGGTGCAGCCCACTCCCATGGTGTGACGGGCGGTGTGTACAAGGCCCGGGAACGTATTCACCGTGACATTCTGATTCACGATTACTAGCGATTCCGACTTCATGGAGTCGAGTTGCAGACTCCAATCCGGACTACGACGTACTTTATGGGATTCGCTCACTCTCGCGAGTTGGCAGCCCTCTGTATACGCCATTGTAGCACGTGTGTAGCCCTACTCGTAAGGGCCATGATGACTTGACGTCGTCCCCACCTTCCTCCGGTTTATCACCGGCAGTCTCCCTGGAGTTCCCACCCGAAGTGCTGGCAAACAAGGATAAGGGTTGCGCTCGTTGCGGGACTTAACCCAACATTTCACAACACGAGCTGACGACAGCCATGCAGCACCTGTCTCAGAGTTCCCGAAGGCACCAAAGCATCTCTGCTAAGTTCTCTGGATGTCAAGAGTAGGTAAGGTTCTTCGCGTTGCATCGAATTAAACCACATGCTCCACCGCTTGTGCGGGCCCCCGTCAATTCATTTGAGTTTTAATCTTGCGACCGTACTCCCCAGGCGGTCTACTTAACGCGTTAGCTCCGAAAGCCACGGCTCAAGGCCACAACCTCCAAGTAGACATCGTTTACGGCGTGGACTACCAGGGTATCTAATCCTGTTTGCTCCCCACGCTTTCGCATCTGAGCGTCAGTCTTTGTCCAGGGGCCGCCTTCGCCACCGGTATTCCTTCAGATCTCTACGCATTTCACCGCTACACCTGAAATTCTACCCCCCTCTACAAGACTCTAGTCTGCCAGTTCAAAATGCTGTTCCGAGGTTGAGCCCCGGGCTTTCACATCTTGCTTAACAGACCGCCTGCATGCGCTTTACGCCCAGTAATTCCGATTAACGCTCGCACCCTCCGTATTACCGCGGCTGCTGGCACGGAGTTAGCCGGTGCTTCTTCTGTAGGTAACGTCAAACAATGCCGTTATTAACGACACTGCCTTCCTCCCTACTGAAAGTACTTTACAACCCGAAGGCCTTCTTCATACACGCGGCATGGCTGCATCAGGGTTTCCCCCATTGTGCAATATTCCCCACTGCTGCCTCCCGTAGGAGTCTGGACCGTGTCTCAGTTCCAGTGTGGCTGATCATCCTCTCAGACCAGCTAGGGATCGTTGCCTTGGTGAGCCATTACCTCACCAACAAGCTAATCCCACCTGGGCTAATCCTGACGCGAGAGGCCCGAAGGTCCCCCTCTTTGCTCCGAAGAGATTATGCGGTATTAGCTATCGTTTCCAATAGTTATCCCCCACATCAGGGCATATTCCCAGGCATTACTCACCCGTCCGCCGCTCGCCGCCCTTAACGTTCCCCGAAGGTTCAGTTAAGTCGCTGCCGCTCGACTTGCATGTGTTAGGCCTGCCGCCAGCGTTCAATCTGAGCCATGATCAAACTCTTCAATTAAAGTTTTGTTGGTCTTTCGACCGGCTCAATGAATACTGTTAATTCATCATAAATGATGAATGAATTGACTGTGCTGATACCGAAGTATCAAATTGGTCACTAGTATCATTGATAAATCTTTTGACTAATCATTCAACGAGTGCCCACACAGATTGCATGGTCAAATTGTTAAAGAACGTTGACTTTCAATGCCTTAGCAAATTCCGCTTCAGCAAGTCAGGTGGCGTATAATACGCTTTTCTGATATCCAGTCAAGACAAAATTCTCATCTTTTTAATTGGTTGGTTAAAAAGTGAAAACCTTCTTTGACCTCGCTCACATTCCAATCAGTGAGAGCGAAATAAAAGCCCGTTCTGATGAACGGGCTTTCTAATTGAAGCCTGGCGATGTCCTACTCTCACATGGGGAGGCCCCACACTACCATCGGCGCTATTACGTTTCACTACTGAGTTCGGCATGGGATCAGGTGGGTCCATAATGCTATGGTCGCCAAGCAAATTCGTTACAATCTTGAAAAGCTGATTCTCAAACACACGTTCAAGTGTTCTTGGAGTCCGTATAAAACCCCTTGGGTGTTGTATGGTTAAGCCTCACGGGCAATTAGTATCGGTTAGCTCAATGCCTCACAGCACTTACACACCCGACCTATCAACGTTGTAGTCTTCAACAACCCTTTAGAGACCTTAAAGGTCTAGGGATGACTCATCTTGAGGCTCGCTTCCCGCTTAGATGCTTTCAGCGGTTATCGATTCCGAACTTAGCTACCGGGCAATGCGTCTGGCGACACAACCCGAACACCAGCGGTTCGTCCACCCGGTCCTCTCGTACTAGGAGCAGCCCCTCTCAATCATCCAACGCCCACGGCAGATAGGGACCGAACTGTCTCACGACGTTCTAAACCCAGCTCGCGTACCACTTTAAATGGCGAACAGCCATACCCTTGGGACCGACTTCAGCCCCAGGATGTGATGAGCCGACATCGAGGTGCCAAACACCGCCGTCGATATGAACTCTTGGGCGGTATCAGCCTGTTATCCCCGGAGTACCTTTTATCCGTTGAGCGATGGCCCTTCCATTCAGAACCACCGGATCACTATGACCTGCTTTTCGCACCTGCTCGACTTGTCAGTCTCGCAGTCAAGCGGGCTTATGCCATTGCACTAACCTCACGATGTCCGACCGTGATTAGCCCACCTTCGTGCTCCTCCGTTACTCTTTGGGAGGAGACCGCCCCAGTCAAACTACCCACCAGGCACTGTCCGTAACCCCGATAAGGGGTCGACGTTAGAACATCAAGCATACAAGGGTGGTATTTCAAGGACGACTCCATAACCGCTAGCGCGATTATTTCACAGTCTCCCACCTATCCTACACATGTAGGGTCAATGTTCAGTGCCAAGCTATAGTAAAGGTTCACGGGGTCTTTCCGTCTAGCCGCGGGGACGCAGCATCTTCACTGCGATTTCAATTTCACTGAGTCTCGGGTGGAGCAGCGTGGCCATCATTACGCCATTCGTGCAGGTCGGAACTTACCCGACAAGGAATTTCGCTACCTTAGGACCGTTATAGTTACGGCCGCCGTTTACCGGGGCTTCGATCAAGAGCTTCGACCGAAGTCTAACCCCATCAATTAACCTTCCGGCACCGGGCAGGCGTCACACCGTATACGTCATCTTTCGATTTTGCACAGTGCTGTGTTTTTAATAAACAGTTGCAGCCACCTGGTATCTGCGACTCCCGACAGCTTAGAGAGCAAGTCTCATCACCGCTAGGAGCGTACCTTCTCCCGAAGTTACGGTACCATTTTGCCTAGTTCCTTCACCCGAGTTCTCTCAAGCGCCTTGGTATTCTCTACCTGATCACCTGTGTCGGTTTGGGGTACGATTCCTTATAATCTGAAGCTTAGAAGCTTTTCCCGGAAGCATGGCATCAATGACTTCATCACCGTAGTGACTCGACATCGTATCTCAGCCTTAAGATGGTCCGGATTTGCCTAAACCATCAGCCTACATACTTGGACCTGGACAACCGTCGCCAGGCTCACCTAGCCTTCTCCGTCCCTCCATCGCAATTATAAGAAGTACGGGAACCCGTTTCCCATCGACTACGCCTTTCGGCCTCGCCTTAGGGGTCGACTTACTGCCCCGATTAACGTTGGACAGGAACCCTTGATCTTCCGGCGAGGGAGTTTTTCACTCCCTTTATCGTTACTCATGTCAGCATTCGCACTTCTGATACCTCCAGCAAGCTTTACAACTCACCTTCAACGGCTTACAGAACGCTCCCCTACCCAATACGCTAAATCGCATTGCCGCAGCTTCGGTGTATAGCTTAGCTTATCTTCCGCGCAGGCCGACTCGACCAGTGAGCTATTACGCTTTCTTTAAATGATGGCTGCTTCTAAGCCAACATCCTGGCTGTCTGAGCCTTCCCACATCGTTTCCCACTTAGCTATAACTTTGGGACCTTAGCTGGCGGTCTGGGTTGTTTCCTCTTCACGACGGACGTTAGCACCCGCCGTGTGTCTCCCGGATAGTACTTACTGGTATTCGGAGTTTGCAAAGGGTTGGTAAGTCGGGATGACCCCCTAGCCTTAACAGTGCTCTACCCCCAGTAGTATTCGTCCGAGGCGCTACCTAAATAGCTTTCGGGGAGAACCAGCTATCTCCGAGTTTGATTGGCCTTTCACCCCTAGCCACAAGTCATCCGCTAATTTTTCAACATTAGTCGGTTCGGTCCTCCAGTAAGTGTTACCTCACCTTCAACCTGCCCATGGCTAGATCACTCGGTTTCGGGTCTAATCCTAGCAACTATGACGCCCAGTTAAGACTCGGTTTCCTACGGCTCCCCTAAACGGTTAACCTTGCTACTAAAATTAAGTCGCTGACCCATTATACAAAGGTACGCAGTCACCCAACAAGTGGGCTCCTACTGCTTGTACGTACACGGTTTCAGGTTCTATTTCACTCCCCTCACAGGGGTTCTTTTCGCCTTTCCCTCACGGTACTGGTTCACTATCGGTCAGTCAGGAGTATTTAGCCTTGGAGGATGGTCCCCCATATTCAGACAAGATAACACGTGTCCCGTCCTACTCGTTTTCACTGATAAGATGTTGTCGGTTACGGGGCTATCACCCTGTATCGCGGAACTTTCCAGAACCTTCACCTAACATCAAACTAGCTAGGGCTAATCCGGTTTCGCTCGCCGCTACTACCGGAATCTCGGTTGATTTCTCTTCCTCGGGGTACTTAGATGTTTCAGTTCCCCGGTTCGCCTCGTGCTGCTATGTATTCATCAACACGATACTTACTTATGTAAGTGGGTTTCCCCATTCGGAAATCCCAGAGTCACCGGTTTTTACTACCTCATCTGGGCTTATCGCAAGTTAATACGTCCTTCATCGCCTCTGACTGCCAAGGCATCCACCGTGTACGCTTAGTCACTTAACCATACAACCCCAAGAGGTTTCGTATGTTCAAACAACCAAGGTTTGTGTCCTTGATAAGAGGACATTGGTTTTTCGCCGGACTCGATACAAGACACTTGAATGTGTATTGTTTTGAGAACTCGTTTTCATCTTTCGATGAAAACTATAAATCAATCTATTGATTGAATTTACTAGTCAGCTTTCCAGATTGTTAAAGAGCATTGTGTTTCTTTCGAACCACTTTCTAACGATTTTCGGCGACAAGAATGCGGACTTAATAAAGAGATTCTTCATTAAATCTGCGAAATCCGTGCAGAAAACTTTTAGAGAGTGGTGGGCGATACCGGGCTCGAACCAGTGACCCCCTCCTTGTAAGGGAGGTGCTCTCCCAACTGAGCTAATCGCCCTCCGATGTTTTACATCTTCGAGGAGAAGATGGTGGGTCGTGCAGGATTCGAACCTGCGACCAATTGATTAAAAGTCAACTGCTCTACCAACTGAGCTAACGACCCATTGGCGTCCCGTAGGGGAGTCGAACCCCTGTTACCGCCGTGAAAGGGCGGTGTCCTAGGCCTCTAGACGAACGGGACAATGTTCATACTTACTGTTGTTGGGCAACAATAAGTGGCTCTCTTACATTTTAACCAAGCAATCTGTGTGGACACTGCATTCAACAGTTAAGTCTTTAGGTAAGGAGGTGATCCAGCCCCAGGTTCCCCTAGGGCTACCTTGTTACGACTTCACCCCAGTCATGAACCACACCGTGGTAAACGCCCTCCCGAAGGTTAAGCTATCTACTTCTGGTGCAGCCCACTCCCATGGTGTGACGGGCGGTGTGTACAAGGCCCGGGAACGTATTCACCGTGACATTCTGATTCACGATTACTAGCGATTCCGACTTCATGGAGTCGAGTTGCAGACTCCAATCCGGACTACGACGTACTTTATGGGATTCGCTCACTCTCGCAAGTTGGCAGCCCTCTGTATACGCCATTGTAGCACGTGTGTAGCCCTACTCGTAAGGGCCATGATGACTTGACGTCGTCCCCACCTTCCTCCGGTTTATCACCGGCAGTCTCCCTGGAGTTCCCACCCGAAGTGCTGGCAAACAAGGATAAGGGTTGCGCTCGTTGCGGGACTTAACCCAACATTTCACAACACGAGCTGACGACAGCCATGCAGCACCTGTCTCAGAGTTCCCGAAGGCACCAATCCATCTCTGGAAAGTTCTCTGGATGTCAAGAGTAGGTAAGGTTCTTCGCGTTGCATCGAATTAAACCACATGCTCCACCGCTTGTGCGGGCCCCCGTCAATTCATTTGAGTTTTAATCTTGCGACCGTACTCCCCAGGCGGTCTACTTAACGCGTTAGCTCCGAAAGCCACGGCTCAAGGCCACAACCTCCAAGTAGACATCGTTTACGGCGTGGACTACCAGGGTATCTAATCCTGTTTGCTCCCCACGCTTTCGCATCTGAGCGTCAGTCTTTGTCCAGGGGGCCGCCTTCGCCACCGGTATTCCTTCAGATCTCTACGCATTTCACCGCTACACCTGAAATTCTACCCCCCTCTACAAGACTCTAGTCTGCCAGTTCAAAATGCTGTTCCGAGGTTGAGCCCCGGGCTTTCACATCTTGCTTAACAGACCGCCTGCATGCGCTTTACGCCCAGTAATTCCGATTAACGCTCGCACCCTCCGTATTACCGCGGCTGCTGGCACGGAGTTAGCCGGTGCTTCTTCTGTAGGTAACGTCAAACAATGCCGCTATTAACGACACTGCCTTCCTCCCTACTGAAAGTACTTTACAACCCGAAGGCCTTCTTCATACACGCGGCATGGCTGCATCAGGGTTTCCCCCATTGTGCAATATTCCCCACTGCTGCCTCCCGTAGGAGTCTGGACCGTGTCTCAGTTCCAGTGTGGCTGATCATCCTCTCAGACCAGCTAGGGATCGTTGCCTTGGTGAGCCATTACCTCACCAACAAGCTAATCCCACCTGGGCTAATCCTGACGCGAGAGGCCCGAAGGTCCCCCTCTTTGCTCCGAAGAGATTATGCGGTATTAGCTATCGTTTCCAATAGTTATCCCCCACATCAGGGCATATTCCCAGGCATTACTCACCCGTCCGCCGCTCGCCGCCCTTAACGTTCCCCGAAGGTTCAGTTAAGTCGCTGCCGCTCGACTTGCATGTGTTAGGCCTGCCGCCAGCGTTCAATCTGAGCCATGATCAAACTCTTCAATTAAAGTTTTGTTGGTCTTTCGACCGGCTCAATGAATACTGTTAATTCATCATAAATGATGAATGAATTGACTGTGCTGATACCGAAGTATCAATTGGTCACTAGTATCATTGATAAATCTTTTGACTAATCATTCAACGAGTGCCCACACAGATTGCATGGTCAAATTGTTAAAGAACGTTGACTTTCAATGCCTTAGCAAATTCCGCTTCAGCAAGTCAGGTGGCGTATATTACGCTTTTCTGATATTCAGTCAAGACAAAATTCTCATCTTTTTAATTGGTTGGTTAAAAAGTGAAAACCTTCTTTGACCTCGCTCACATTCCAATCAGTGAGAGCGAAATAAAAGCCCGTTCTGATGAACGGGCTTTCTAATTTGAAGCCTGGCGATGTCCTACTCTCACATGGGGAGGCCCCACACTACCATCGGCGCTATTACGTTTCACTACTGAGTTCGGCATGGGATCAGGTGGGTCCATAATGCTATGGTCGCCAAGCAAATTCGGTACAATCTTGAAAAGCTGATTCTCAAACACACGTTCAAGTGTTCTTGGAGTCCGTATAAAACCCCTTGGGTGTTGTATGGTTAAGCCTCACGGGCAATTAGTATCGGTTAGCTCAATGCCTCACAGCACTTACACACCCGACCTATCAACGTTGTAGTCTTCAACAACCCTTTAGAGACCTTAAAGGTCTAGGGATGACTCATCTTGAGGCTCGCTTCCCGCTTAGATGCTTTCAGCGGTTATCGATTCCGAACTTAGCTACCGGGCAATGCGTCTGGCGACACAACCCGAACACCAGCGGTTCGTCCACTCCGGTCCTCTCGTACTAGGAGCAGCCCCTCTCAATCATCCAACGCCCACGGCAGATAGGGACCGAACTGTCTCACGACGTTCTAAACCCAGCTCGCGTACCACTTTAAATGGCGAACAGCCATACCCTTGGGACCGACTTCAGCCCCAGGATGTGATGAGCCGACATCGAGGTGCCAAACACCGCCGTCGATATGAACTCTTGGGCGGTATCAGCCTGTTATCCCCGGAGTACCTTTTATCCGTTGAGCGATGGCCCTTCCATTCAGAACCACCGGATCACTATGACCTGCTTTCGCACCTGCTCGACCAGTCTCGCAGTCAAGCGGGCTTATGCCATTGCACTAACCTCACGATGTCCGACCGTGATTAGCCCACCTTCGTGCTCCTCCGTTACTCTTTGGGAGGAGACCGCCCCAGTCAAACTACCCACCAGGCACTGTCCGTAACCCCGATAAGGGGTCGACGTTAGAACATCAAGCATACAAGGGTGGTATTTCAAGGACGACTCCATAACCGCTAGCGCGATTATTTCACAGTCTCCCACCTATCCTACACATGTAGGGTCAATGTTCAGTGCCAAGCTATAGTAAAGGTTCACGGGGTCTTTCCGTCTAGCCGCGGGGACGCAGCATCTTCACTGCGATTTCAATTTCACTGAGTCTCGGGTGGAGACAGCGTGGCCATCATTACGCCATTCGTGCAGGTCGGAACTTACCCGACAAGGAATTTCGCTACCTTAGGACCGTTATAGTTACGGCCGCCGTTTACCGGGGCTTCGATCAAGAGCTTCGCGTTACCGGCTAACCCCATCAATTAACCTTCCGGCACCGGGCAGGCGTCACACCGTATACGTCATCTTTCGATTTTGCACAGTGCTGTGTTTTTAATAAACAGTTGCAGCCACCTGGTATCTGCGACTCCCGGCAGCTTAGAGAGCAAGTCTCATCACCGCTAGGAGCGTACCTTCTCCCGAAGTTACGGTACCATTTTGCCTAGTTCCTTCACCCGAGTTCTCTCAAGCGCCTTGGTATTCTCTACCTGATCACCTGTGTCGGTTTGGGGTACGATTCCTTATAATCTGAAGCTTAGAAGCTTTTCCCGGAAGCATGGCATCAATGACTTCATCACCGTAGTGACTCGACATCGTATCTCAGCCTTAAGATGGTCCGGATTTGCCTAAACCATCAGCCTACATACTTGGACCTGGACAACCGTCGCCAGGCTCACCTAGCCTTCTCCGTCCCTCCATCGCAATTATAAGAAGTACGGGAATATTAACCCGTTTCCCATCGACTACGCCTTTCGGCCTCGCCTTAGGGGTCGACTTACCCTGCCCCGATTAACGTTGGACAGGAACCCTTGATCTTCCGGCGAGGGAGTTTTTCACTCCCTTTATCGTTACTCATGTCAGCATTCGCACTTCTGATACCTCCAGCGAGCTTTACAACTCACCTTCAACGGCTTACAGAACGCTCCCCTACCCAATGGAAGTAAACTTCATTGCCGCAGCTTCGGTGTATAGCTTAGCCCCGTTAAATCTTCCGCGCAGGCCGACTCGACCAGTGAGCTATTACGCTTTCTTTAAATGATGGCTGCTTCTAAGCCAACATCCTGGCTGTCTGAGCCTTCCCACATCGTTTCCCACTTAGCTATAACTTTGGGACCTTAGCTGGCGGTCTGGGTTGTTTCCCTCTTCACGACGGACGTTAGCACCCGCCGTGTGTCTCCCGGATAGTACTTACTGGTATTCGGAGTTTGCAAAGGGTTGGTAAGTCGGGATGACCCCCTAGCCTTAACAGTGCTCTACCCCCAGTAGTATTCGTCCGAGGCGCTACCTAAATAGCTTTCGGGGAGAACCAGCTATCTCCGAGTTTGATTGGCCTTTCACCCCTAGCCACAAGTCATCCGCTAATTTTTCAACATTAGTCGGTTCGGTCCTCCAGTAAGTGTTACCTCACCTTCAACCTGCCCATGGCTAGATCACTCGGTTTCGGGTCTAATCCTAGCAACTCATTCGCCCAGTTAAGACTCGGTTTCCCTACGGCTCCCCTAAACGGTTAACCTTGCTACTAAAATTAAGTCGCTGACCCATTATACAAAAGGTACGCAGTCACCCAACAAGTGGGCTCCTACTGCTTGTACGTACACGGTTTCCAGGTTCTATTTCACTCCCCTCACAGGGGTTCTTTTCGCCTTTCCCTCACGGTACTGGTTCACTATCGGTCAGTCAGGAGTATTTAGCCTTGGAGGATGGTCCCCCCATATTCAGACAAGATAACACGTGTCCCGTCCTACTCGTTTTCACTGATAAGATGTTGTCGGTTACGGGGCTATCACCCTGTATCGCAGAACTTTCCAGAACTTTCACCTAACATCAAACTAGCTTAAGGGCTAATCCGGTTTCGCTCGCCGCTACTACCGGAATCTCGGTTGATTTCTCTTCCTCGGGGTACTTAGATGTTTCAGTTCCCCCGGTTCGCCTCGTGTTGCTATGTATTCACAACACGATACTTACTTATGTAAGTGGGTTTCCCCATTCGGAAATCCCAGAGTCACCGGTTTTTACTACCTCATCTGGGCTTATCGCAAGTTAATACGTCCTTCATCGCCTCTGACTGCCAAGGCATCCACCGTGTACGCTTAGTCACTTAACCATACAACCCCAAGAGGTTTCACTCTTAGTCTTCACTTAAAAAGTGAAATAAGTTGGTCAAACAACCAAGGTTTATGTCTCTCCTCTTCGATCAAAAAGAGCGAGACGTTGGTTTTTCGCCGGACTCGATACAAGACACTTGAATGTGTATTGTTTTGAGAACTCGTTTTCATCTTTCGATGAAAACTATAAATCAATCTATTGATTGAATTTACTAGTCAGCTTTCCAGATTGTTAAAGAGCATTGTGTTTATCATTAGATAACCACTTTTTAAAAACACTCAAGTGAATGCGTTTAAAGAGTGGCGTCCCGTAGGGGAGTCGAACCCCTGTTACCGCCGTGAAAGGGCGGTGTCCTAGGCCTCTAGACGAACGGGACATTGGTGGAGCTATGCGGGATCGAACCGCAGACCTCCTGCGTGCAAGGCAGGCGCTCTCCCAGCTGAGCTATAACCCCAATGTTTTACTTCAATAAGAAGTGGTGGGCGATACCGGGCTCGAACCAGTGACCCCCTCCTTGTAAGGGAGGTGCTCTCCCAACTGAGCTAATCGCCCTCCGATGTTTTACATCTTCGAGGAGAAGATGGTGGGTCGTGCAGGATTCGAACCTGCGACCAATTGATTAAAAGTCAACTGCTCTACCAACTGAGCTAACGACCCATTGGCGTCCCGTAGGGGAGTCGAACCCCTGTTACCGCCGTGAAAGGGCGGTGTCCTAGGCCTCTAGACGAACGGGACAATGTTCATACTTACTGTTGTTGGGCAACAATAAGTGGCTCTCTTACATTTTAACCAAGCAATCTGTGTGGACACTGCATTCAACAGTAAGTCTTTAGGTAAGGAGGTGATCCAGCCCCAGGTTCCCCTAGGGCTACCTTGTTACGACTTCACCCCAGTCATGAACCACACCGTGGTAAACGCCCTCCCGAAGGTTAAGCTATCTACTTCTGGTGCAGCCCACTCCCATGGTGTGACGGGCGGTGTGTACAAGGCCCGGGAACGTATTCACCGTGACATTCTGATTCACGATTACTAGCGATTCCGACTTCATGGAGTCGAGTTGCAGACTCCAATCCGGACTACGACGTACTTTATGGGATTCGCTCACTCGCAAGTTGGCAGCCCTCTGTATACGCCATTGTAGCACGTGTGTAGCCCTACTCGTAAGGGCCATGATGACTTGACGTCGTCCCCACCTTCCTCCGGTTTATCACCGGCAGTCTCCCTGGAGTTCCCCCGAAGTGCTGGCAAACAAGGATAAGGGTTGCGCTCGTTGCGGGACTTAACCCAACATTTCACAACACGAGCTGACGACAGCCATGCAGCACCTGTCTCAGAGTTCCCGAAGGCACCAATCCATCTCTGGAAAGTTCTCTGGATGTCAAGAGTAGGTAAGGTTCTTCGCGTTGCATCGAATTAAACCACATGCTCCACCGCTTGTGCGGGCCCCCGTCAATTCATTTGAGTTTTAATCTTGCGACCGTACTCCCCAGGCGGTCTACTTAACGCGTTAGCTCCGAAAGCCACGGCTCAAGGCCACAACCTCCAAGTAGACATCGTTTACGGCGTGGACTACCAGGGTATCTAATCCTGTTTGCTCCCCACGCTTTCGCATCTGAGCGTCAGTCTTTGTCCAGGGGGCCGCCTTCGCCACCGGTATTCCTTCAGATCTCTACGCATTTCACCGCTACACCTGAAATTCTACCCCCCCTCTACAAGACTCTAGTCTGCCAGTTCAAAATGCTGTTCCGAGGTTGAGCCCCGGGCTTTCACATCTTGCTTAACAGACCGCCTGCATGCGCTTTACGCCCAGTAATTCCGATTAACGCTCGCACCCTCCGTATTACCGCGGCTGCTGGCACGGAGTTAGCCGGTGCTTCTTCTGTAGGTAACGTCAAACAATGCCGCTATTAACGACACTGCCTTCCTCCCTACTGAAAGTACTTTACAACCCGAAGGCCTTCTTCATACACGCGGCATGGCTGCATCAGGGTTTCCCCCATTGTGCAATATTCCCCACTGCTGCCTCCCGTAGGAGTCTGGACCGTGTCTCAGTTCCAGTGTGGCTGATCATCCTCTCAGACCAGCTAGGGATCGTTGCCTTGGTGAGCCATTACCTCACCAACAAGCTAATCCCACCTGGGCTAATCCTGACGCGAGAGGCCCGAAGGTCCCCCTCTTTGCTCCGAAGAGATTATGCGGTATTAGCTATCGTTTCCAATAGTTATCCCCCACATCAGGGCATATTCCCAGGCATTACTCACCCGTCCGCCGCTCGCCGCCCTTAACGTTCCCCGAAGGTTCAGTTAAGTCGCTGCCGCTCGACTTGCATGTGTTAGGCCTGCCGCCAGCGTTCAATCTGAGCCATGATCAAACTCTTCAATTAAAGTTTTTGTGGTCTTTCGACCGGCTCAATGAATACTGTTAATTCATCATAAATGATGAATGAATTGACTGTGCTGATACCGAAGTATCAAATTGGTCACTAGTATCATTGATAAATCTTTTTGACTAATCATTCAACGAGTGCCCACACAGATTGCATGGTCAAATTGTTAAAGAACGATGACTACTCAACACTTCGTGTTGGTTAGGGCTGCGTATTCTACTCAACCTTTAACTATAGTCAAGAATAATTTTTAACTTTAAAACTTATTCTTGACTACCTTTGGCTATCCCAAAGATTTAATCACGAGGCGAAATTGCCATCTTGAAAACTTTGAACTCGATCAGTTGTTTGTTCGTGTCCCGTTTCGATGGAGCGGCATTATAGAGACTTCGATCACTCTGACAAGTGTTTTTTTAAAAAAAGAATGTATTTGATTGTTATTTCATCTAATGTGATTGATATGCTTGTAATTACAACATTTGCTCCACTGGTTGTTCACCCGCTAGTAATTACAACTCAATGAAAGTAATATCATTGTGAGTTCGATGTTAAAAGAAACAATAACGCATTCTCCTTCCATTTGACGATGTAGCTTAATTAAATATGAAATCAAATAACCAAACCATAATAACCGCTGTAGCAATTGCTATTATCGGTGCCTTAATCTTTAGCTTTATTCATATCCCATCCTCTATTAGCTTTGCTTTAGGTGCTGTACTGACTGGATTAGCACTTAACTTTATGCAAAACGCTAAAACACCTTCAATAACAGAAACAGAAACTTCTCAAAGCAGCAAAACACTTTATGTCGGCAACCTTCCTTATCGTGCTAATGAGACAGACGTTAAAAACTTATTTGCTGAACACGGTGATGTTTTCGCTGTACGCCTAATGAAAGATAAGCGTACAGGTAAACGTAGAGGGTTTGGCTTTGTGGTAATGAATAGCGCAGATGCTGACGGCGCAATCGAGCAATTAAACAATAAAGAGTATGGCCAACGTACACTGAAAGTACGTGAAGCTAATGAACCTAAAAATACGGATACTGTAGAGACTGAATAGTACCAAGGTGCATTGCTTTTAAACTCTTATTTAGCGCCGTTACACTTTGTGTAGCGGCGCTGCTGTATGTAGCGTTCTCAATCTGTGTATTTCTGCACTTCACATCTTCATCCGTAAGCTCTAGTAATGAAGCTACACGGTTGGCAATAGCCTTGCCTGAGTCAACAATATAGACATCATTATTTAAAACAGCTTGTATCTCATCTTTGATAAGTGGGAAATGAGTACAGCCTAGAATGATACTGTCTACTTGCTGCTGCCATGGCGCTAATATGTCACTTAACTCGTCCAGTGAGATTGCTTCACCACGTAGTTTTTGCTCAGCCATTTCCACCAAACGTGTAGAGCCAATCATTTTCACTTCACAATCGCTAGCAAATTGGGAGATTAACTGCTGTGTATAGCTGCGTTTAACAGTAGCTGGTGTCGCCAACAAACCAATCACTTTAGTTTGGCTTAACTTGGCGGCTGGTTTTATGGCAGGAACCACACCAACAACAGGGATGGCAAGATGTTGGCGTAAGGTTGGAAGAACAATGGTACTTGCTGTATTACAGGCAATCACCACTAAATCTGCCTGATACTGCTCTACTAACGTTGAGACAATATAGTTGGTTCGCTCAATTAAAACATCATCAGGTAACTCGCCATACGGAAATGCGGCATTATCAAATGCGTAGATATATTGTACTTGCGGTAAAAGATCGTAGATTTCTTTATAAACAGATAAACCACCTACACCAGAATCAAAAATAACAATCTTTTTCACACGTACCATACCTAATGAACATTACTCCCTATCATGATACTGCTAACTCTAGTCAGAGCAAACTGTCCTGTCACTTAACTGATAGCGCTGATAATAAAATCGTTCGGTTTTATCTATTCCCTGCCATTCAACCTCAAGTGGTGCTTGAAAATAAGGAGCATTCATCACTAAGGAATGAAACTCGCCATTCTCGCCACACGGATCAATATCAGCAGGCAATTCTTCAAGTAACTCTTGATCAAACCATCGACCACAATACTGAGCCCCACACTGGCTAGTATCAACTGTCACAAGTTTGGTTTTAATACCAATTGTGATCATCTCTGTTGCTAACTTATGGCTAGATTCTCCCATTAGCGGGAATACACATTGCCACCCTTCTGGCTCTATATATTGTTTTCGATAATCCGCAATACCGTTACAGAACATATCCCCAAAGGCGACAGCCTGAATATTTAATCCACTGGCTTTTAATCCATTGATCACTGTTTGTTGATATACCTCATTGGAAGGAAACACTTGTGGTAGCTCAATTAGGATCAAAGGTAAGCCAATAAGCCTGGCTTGCTCTTTTAACACGTCAATCGGAGTGGCCTGAAAAGGCACTTCCTCACCGACGTACGTTGTATAAAGCCCGACGACGTTATAGTGAGGATCATTGAGTAAGCGCCATAAGGTTAATGCAGCATCTTTACCTGACGACCAACTGATAATTACATTTATTTTTTTCATCATAGTAAAAAGACCGCTATTGAAGCGGCCTTTGTCTTAAATATTCACAGATTAAAATTGGTAATTGATGCTCGTATAGTAAGTACGTCCCGGCATTTCATAACCACCCGCCGTCTCATACTGCTCATTCAGTAAGTTCGCAACACGACCTTTGAGTGCTAACTTCGGCTGTAACCAGTAAGTCAGCGCAAGATCCCATGTGTCGTAAGCAGGCAATTCACCTGTTGGACCATATTGATCAGGTCGTTTACCGTGGTATTGGTAAGTCAGCGCACTATCAAGATCGCCAAAGCTTGCTGTTCCAACCCACTTAAATGAGAACTTCTCACGGCGATCTAAACGTTCACCTTTACTATTACGCGGATCTTTAAAGTCAAAGTTTAGCTGATGCGATAAAAAGCCGGTATCAAAGTCGGCTTCCACCTCAATACCTTTGATCTTGCTCTTTCCTGGTTCGTTATAGTACTTCCAAGACGTGTTATTAAAGCCAATCAGGTTATCAATTTCCATATGGTAACCCGTTACGGCTAAATCAATCAGACTGTAATTCGCTTCAACGGCAATTTCAGCATTCTTTGATTTTTCAGGGATTAACGTGTCAGTACCATAAGAAGGCGAATATAGCTGGTATAAGTTAGGTGCTTTAAATGCAGTGCCATATGAGGTACGTAATTGTACTTCATCCGTGATGTACCAACCACCAGCCACATTATAAGTAAACTGTGAACCGTATTGCTGGTTATCATCTAAACGCAAGCTTGATTCTAGTGAAAAGTCGTTAACGTTCACTAAACCAATACCGTAGACACCTGTATTATTACGGCTAAATGCATCCGTCGATAACTTGTCTTTCCAAGACTCTTTGCGCCAATCAACCCCACCCACTAACTGTAGATTATCGTTAACGGTAAAATGGTTATTCCACTGTAGATTACGCTGCGTGAATTTCTCATCTTGACTTGCTACAACCGGTGTCGTTGTCGCTGCTTTGTTGTAATCGTAATTCGTTTGATGCTGGTAATCGGCAATAATCTTTGATTGGTATCGACCTAAATCAAGATCCAATCCTGCGCTGTAATCAAATAGCTCAGGTTCAGATTGCATGTATTGGTGTACTGGCTCACCAGTGTAGAAATCAACGTATGAGCTATCGTATTGATATTGGTTTTTATACCAACGTGTTGCGACAAAACCTTTCAAGGTGTCGCTAAAGCGCTGATGATAAGCAATCATCGCATTACGGCTACCAAAACCATGCTTATCGCCATCATTGATACCTGGTTGTGGTTTAACGTTATAGCCTTCATCATCTTCATAGCCGGCTGCTACTTGCAGTAAGCCATTATCACCGACTTTATATGCCCCTGATGCACTTGCTTCTTGGTAATTATGACTACCAATGCCCACATTCAGTTTGGCTTTTGAAGGGGTATCTACGTCAGCCAGCGTAATAATATTGATCACACCACCAATAGCTTCTGAGCCATAAAGTGCGGCACGTGCACCACGGGTAAATTCAATACGCTCGACTTGTGTCAGTGGAATTTGGTTAAAATCCACCGCTCCTTTTGCCGCGCGTGCCATACGAATACCATCGACCAGTACCAATACTTGATCAGAATTAGTACCACGTACCATGATGCTGGCCAGTTGTCCTCGACCACCATTTTGAGTCACTTGCACACCCGGTAATAAGCTGATCACTTCGGTCAGTGTTTTCGCTTGTACTTTATCAATGTCTTGACGGGTAACGACATTAAAAGGGGCTAGAACGGAAGTAATAGGCTGCTCAAAACGGTTAGCCGTAACGACCATGACATCATCAGCTTGGGTTTTATCGTCTGCTGCAATGGAAGAAAAGGATGGGAAATACACCGACGTCACCGCCAGTGCCAAAAGTGTTTTTTTCATTTTAGAATCCTAAGTCGCGTTTATAACAAAGCAAAAGTGCTTTACCGCTGGTTGGTATTCGGACTTAAGAGCATGACCGATAAGGTCGCCTAGGCATCAACTTCCCATCTCAACTACACTTGGATCAACATCCTATATTGATCATGCAGTTAAAACAGTGTTTGGAGGACATCCATGTGCGTTCGTTCTCTATTACCGCTGCGCGTCAGTTACGGATTTTCACCGTATTCCCGTACCATCCTGGTTAACCAGCGCAGCGTAAATGCTAGAGATGTAAGCGTTTTATGTCTAGCTTTCTTTGCTATTAGTTATAAATAAATTACGCGATAAAGACTTTTTCTTGGCGTAACACTGGACATCACGGGGCAATACAATAAAATCTGCGCTCTTATTTTGAGCAGTCGAGGCATACACTATGACATCTACCATCCTTAACACCGCTGATTACCAGCAACAGTTGGATGAAAAGGCAGAGCGTATTCAAAACATTTTCGCTGATTTTGATACTCCTGAACTCGAGGTGTTTGCCTCCCCTGCAGAGCATTACCGTATGCGTGCAGAATTCCGTGTTTGGCATGAAGGTGAAGATCTTTTCTACATCATGTTCAACCAAGAAACACGTGAAAAATACCGTGTTGATCAATTCCCTGCAGCAAGCCGTTTGATCAATGACTTAATGCCAATGTTGGTAGATGCGATCAAACCTATCAAAGCACTACGTCACAAGCTTTTCCAAGTTGATTTCCTATCTACCCTCAGCGGTGAGATCTTAGTATCTATGCTTTACCACCGTCAGCTAGATGATGAATGGACAGCAGAAGCGAAGCAATTAAAGCAACGCTTAAACGATGAAGGCTTTAAGCTAAACATCATTGGTCGTGCACGTAAGATGAAAATCGTACTTGATCAAGACTACGTGATTGAACAGTTAAAAGTTAACGATCGCACATTAACTTACAAGCAAGTAGAGAACAGCTTTACCCAACCTAACGGTGAAGTAGCGCAGAAGATGCTTGAATGGGCAGTAGACTGTACTCAAGACAGTGAAGGCGATCTATTAGAGCTTTACTGTGGTAACGGTAACTTCTCTCTCGCTCTTGCACAAAACTTCGAACGCGTTCTAGCTACCGAACTTGCAAAGCCATCGGTTGATTCTGCGCAATACAACATTGCTGTGAACAATATTGATAACGTGCAAATCATTCGTATGTCAGCGGAAGATTTTACTGATGCAATGGAAGGCAAGCGTGAATTTCGCCGTTTGAAAGATCAAAATGTGGATCTTCAGAGCTACAATTGCAACACGATCTTTGTTGATCCACCGCGATCTGGCATGGATGAAGGCACATGCCGTATGGTGCAAGGTTATGATCGCATCATGTACATCTCGTGTAACCCTGAAACACTAAAAGAAAACTTAGATATTCTTGGTGAAACACACCGTATTACACGTTTTGCCCTGTTTGATCAGTTCCCATATACCCACCATATGGAAGCGGGTGTATTGCTAGAGCGTAAATAAGTCGCTTATTGCAGAGAATAAAAAAAGGCGCTGAATGCGCCTTTTTTCTTACATACTTTTTATCGTACTGAAGATTATTTTGCTTCTACTTCTGGCTTCGCTTTTTTATCCATGATGCCCATTTTGTAGCTAACCCAAAATAGTAATGCTAACGCAATCATCAATGGTAGGAAGTTAGAGCCCATCTCCGGCATTGCTGCACGTAAGAAAGCAGAGTAACCAAATGCACCCACAAAGAAACACGCAGTCGCAATCGCAGGCGTGCCTTCCGTCATCGGCTTACGTAAATATTCTTGGTATAAACAGTAAACGGCTAACACAAAAGCAAGCACTGGGAAGATAGAAAACGCCACGCTGCTTGATGTTAGTACTGACCATGTTGCGTAACCGCACACACCAGCAAGTAATGATAGAACTAAAGTTTTACGCTCTGATTTAACTTGTTGCTTGTCCATATCCTTCACCACAAAATCGAAATAAGGTTATAGTTTTTGCCTGAGCTCACGACGCTCACGCTCTTTTCGGTACCAATAAGCACCCTTTGCAATCATTCTTAATTGCATGATCAATCTTTCAGCATGCTCAGCACGAGCATGACTATCGAGATCTAACGCTTCTGCCCCTGAGCTAAAGACGAGTGTTACTGATGCCTCTGCTTGGGTATACGCTTCTTCATGCGTTACCCCAGTTTTGGCCTCAAGATACTCGGTTAGTTCAGCGACAAAATGTTGTATTTCACGAGCCACTGCGGCGCGAAATGCTGTCGATGTCCCGGAACGTTCACGTAATAGTAGACGAAAGACGTTAGGGCTACTTTCGATAAACTCCATAAACGTCTCAACAGAGGTACGGATCACACTACCTTCTGTTGCAATACGCTGGCGAGCTTGTCGCATTAACTGGCGAAGGATCAAACCACCTTCATCCACCATTGTTAAGCCTAACTCATCCATGTCTTTAAAATGACGATAAAACGACGTAGGGGCAATCCCAGCTTCACGAGCCACTTCTCGTAAACTTAAATTAGAAAAACTTCTATCGGCACTAAGCTGACTAAACGCAGCATCAATCAGTGAACGACGAGTTTTTTCTTTCTGTTGAGCCCTGATCCCCATGGACATCTGATTCTCTGTTATTTTCTTACCATCATACGCTGCATAAAGATAAACAGCGTTAGAAAAGCCATATAGTACTGACTCATAGCCCATCACGCAAAGCTAGATTAACATCATTTAATCATCGACTTCACAATCTATCACGATAAAACTGGGTACCAACACGGGCATTGATAACGTTCAACAAGCAATAGAGCGTGATCCCTCACTAGCTCTGACTATCTATTGATTCTCCTATTGATTACAAATCGTTACACTTACGATGCAAAAATGTTACCAACCAAATAGGAATAATACGATGACGGATACGCAGTACAGTAATAACGGTCATTTCGATGTGATTATTATTGGTAGTGGCCCAGGTGGTGAAGGGGCGGCAATGGGATTGACCAAGGCAGGTTTCAACGTCGCTATCATTGAACGCGAAGACAGTGTCGGTGGCGGCTGTACCCACTGGGGCACCATCCCATCAAAAGCACTGCGTCATGCGGTCAGTCGTATTATTGAATTTAACCAAAACCCACTGTACTGCAAAAATAACTCCACACTGCATAGTACTTTTAGCCAAATTCTAGGCCATGCTGAAGTGGTAGTGAATAAGCAAACACGTATGCGTCAGGGATTTTATGATCGCAACCAGTGTCAGATCATTCATGGCGAAGCCCGCTTTATTGCTAGCCATGAAGTCGCTGTAACTACGACTGACGGCAGTCTAGAGCATTACAGTGCTGATAAATTCATTATCGCCACAGGATCTCGTCCATACCATCCTGAAGGCGTTGATTTCGATCATTCACGTATCTACGATAGCGACTCCATCTTACGTTTAGAGCACGATCCTCGTCATATTATTATCTATGGTGCAGGGGTGATTGGCTGTGAATATGCCTCTATCTTCCGAGGATTGGGAGTCAAAGTTGATTTAATTAACACCCGTCAACGCCTGCTTGAGTTTCTTGATAATGAAATCTCCGACTCGCTGTCTTATCACTTATGGAACAATGGCGCGATGATCCGCAATGATGAGATTTTCGAGCATATTGAAGGCACAGATGACGGTGTGATCTTACATTTTCAATCCGGTAAGAAGATGCGTGCCGATTGCTTGCTCTACGCGAACGGTCGAACAGGTAATACCGATAAACTCGGCTTAGAGCACGTTGGTCTAATTCCTGACTCTCGTGGACAGCTCAAAGTTAATCGCAGTTATCAAACCGATGTCGATCATATTTATGCGGTAGGTGATGTGATTGGTTACCCAAGCCTTGCTAGTGCAGCTTATGATCAAGGTCGATTTGTTGCTCAAGCGATCAGTACAGGACAAGCACAAGGTCAGTTGATTGATCATATCCCAACAGGTATTTACACCATTCCTGAAATCAGCTCTGTGGGTAAAACCGAGCAGCAATTAACCGCAGAGAAAGTGCCGTATGAAGTGGGGCGTTCCCAATTTAAGCATCTTGCCCGTGCGCAAATTGCTGGCACGGAAGTGGGAAGCTTAAAGATTTTATTTCACCGAGAAACCAAAGAGATCTTAGGTATTCACTGTTTTGGTGAACGTGCCGCAGAAATTATTCATATCGGACAAGCGATCATGGAGCAAAAAGGCGAAGGCAATACCATTGATTACTTCGTCAATACCACCTTTAACTATCCAACCATGGCGGAAGCCTACCGTGTCGCAGCCCTTAACGGCTTAAACCGTTTATTTTAATCACGGCGAGTTGAATAGCAGATAATAAAAAACGGAGCGATGTCGCTCCGTTTTTGGTTTTCTTTAATCGGCATTCATCATGCGATCATCCGGCTCTAAGATCTCAGCCCACGGCAAACCTTCATCACCTAAGGTAATAAAGTTTGGATTCTCTAACGTATTACGCTCATTGTAAGACAACGGGGTTAAATGAGTATTGAGAATACGACCACCCGCTTCTTCCACAATGCATTGCGTTGCTGCGGTATCCCACTCACCTGTCGGGCCTAAACGTAGATAACAATCCACTGCCCCTTCTGCCACTAAGCAAGATTTTAAAGCCGCAGAGCCTAATGGCACCAGCTCATAGTTATAGCTTGGATCTAAGCGCGAGGTAATTGAGCTAATATCTTGTCGACGGCTGATTGCCACCACGATAGATTTGGTATTTTCTTCATGATGGTGGGTCGCCAGTTTTACCGTCTCACCTTCTGCGGTGATCTTATACGCCCCTTTATCGGCATAAGCGTAGTACGACACACCAGAAACTGGTGCATACACCACCCCCATCACTGGGCGATTGTCTTCTACCAAGGCAATGATTGTCGCAAAGTCACCACTACCCGCAATGAACTCTTGGGTACCATCAAGCGGATCAACTAACCAATAACGTTTCCATTGGCTACGCTCCGCTAAAGGCACCCCAGCATCTTCTTCCGATAACACAGGAATATCTGGCGTTAACTCTGTTAAGCGCTTCATCACTAATTTATGCGCAGCAATATCAGCACTGGTGACTGGCGTATTATCGTCTTTGATCTGTTTCTCAAACTGACCACGCTGGTAGATATCTAAAATAATCTGTCCTGATGCACGAGCTATATCAATCACATCAGGCAGTAAATGAGAATACGCCATACCTTACTCCTCTCGAGCTAATTGCTTTAACGCTAAAAACAATGCGGTAATGCTACGAGCTTCGGCAAAATCAACATGGGTTAATAACTCTTCTGCTTGGGCTAATGGCCAACGAACAATGTCTAGCGGCTCTGGCTCGTCCCCTTCCAGTTTTTCTGGATACAGATCTTGCGCTAAAAATAATGTCATGCGGCTAGAGAAATACGATGGTGCTAAGACCACTTCTTTTAATGGCTGAAGCTTGTTCGCACCAAAACCGATCTCTTCTTTCAATTCGCGATTTGCAGCTTCAATCGGTGTTTCACCTTGATCAATGAGTCCTTTAGGAAAACCAAGCTCATAACGCTCAGTACCTGCTGAGTACTCACGGATCAACAATAAGTCACCTTGCGCTGTGACGGGAACAATAAGCACCGCATGACGACCACTTGGCTTCATTCTTTCGTAAGTTCGCTCAACCCCATTTGAAAACCGTAAATCCAACGATTCGATTTTAAACAGTCGAGATTGCGCTACAACCTCAGCAGATAAGATCTGAGGTTTCTCTTTACTTGTCGCCATCTTAAAGCCCTATTTCAGTTATCGCGAATAAGAATATTGTTTTATCTCTACGCTTCATTAAAAGCTAAACGTCGCCATAAATAAAGAGGCAGCCTAAATAGACTGCCTCTTACTATGAACTTTGTGATTAATAACCACTACAGAATGCACATAAATGCGATGTTATGATCACAGACGACCAGAGTAATTGATCTTGTATTGCCCTTTAGAGTCAGGCTCACCTAACCATTTTAATTGCTGAGATAATTGCTCAGGGAACGTCGCTCCCGGCTTAAACCAGCCTGATAAGGTATAGCTGTTATTCTTAGCAAGGTGAGCTTGCCAATCACTGCTAACATCTGCAGATGACTGCGCTGCTTTTGCTGCAATTACACCTTCCCGACAGCTTAGATCTGCAAATACAGGTCCAGGATTGATATTGCCCATCGGGGACGACGCACTACCTTCTGCCCATGCCAAGGTTGCATTTAACGTTTTACAATACGGCGCAGCATAAACATAGTCACGAACCGTTAACTCTAAGTTACCCGTAAGTGTTACAGGTACAGCGGCGTTAGCATACTTCATTGCATTTGCTACTGGTACGGATACCAATAGCTTTTTCGCAAAAGGCCCAGCCATACTGTAACCCACAGTACCACTGCCCTGTAATTGCATATCACTGCCTTGACCAAAACGCACATTAAAAGCCGCTTTGCCCGTAAACAGGCTACCTACAGACATATCCCATGACACTTGACCTAAGTTTTGATTTTGCCAAACCAAATGACTAGCCGAGCCTTGCCACACCGTCCCTTTAATACCTGTTAGTGATAATCCTGCCACTTTTGGTGCTTGTTGCCACGCCCAGTTTGCAGGTACGTGTGCAATCGCACTGGCAATAAATACCAAACCAAATGTTGTGCCAATAGCGAGTTTAAATTTCACTCTTAACCTCGTCCTAACTGTAAGCGATTCACTTCAACCATGCCGTTTTGATCGGTTTTTGAAATATCAATAAATTGGGTTTCAATGCCAAAGTTATCTTGCAGGTAAGACAACCAATTCAATAGTGCATTAAAAGGGACAGGTTTTACCCACACTTGAATTGCATCATTACGCGGTTGCATACGGATCACTTCAATTTTAAAGCGCTCAGTGGTTTCATTCACCACCTGGTTAAGCCCTTTATCGCTGACATTAACCGTACCGCCAGCACGCTTATAAGCATTAATTTTATTGGCTTTATCTTCTACCCACGACAAAAGCTGACGCTCACTTTGGATACGACTTTGCGCCATCTCAGTACGTTGATTTAATGGCTGCCAGAAACCCCAATACAAGATTGCGAGCAATAATGCTCCACCAGCACCAAGCATCAGGTATTGCTCACGCTGACTCAGGGCTTTCCACCATGACTTGATCTCTGCCATTATGCTTTTCTCCTTAGCACGACGGCACCGCTCACTAAGCCACCTTCTTTACTTAGCTGACCTTGCTCGACGTTAAACTCTTTCGTTAACACGCTGCGTAATTTCTCAAAATCTTGGAAGTCAGGTGCAGTTGCCTGTAAGCGCAATTCTCCACGATTTTGATCATATTTAAGGTTTACAACCTTCACGCTTGGTACTTGTGAGAACGCAGGCTTAAGCTCACCTAACCACATTAAAATGCCACTGTCTGAACCTTTACCACCTAAACTTTTCAGTGCTGCATTCATCTGGTTTTTCAGGTAGCTCTGCGATGGAATACGCTTAAACTGCGGCAACACTTGGCGGAAGATACGTTCACTCTCAGTGCGGTACGCTTTCGCTTGTTGCTCTAATTGCTGCAACTCCATTACATGTTGGCCTACCATTGCAGCTAAGACTAAGCTCGCTGCAATCGCCACTTTACGCCACGGTCTTAAATGTTTACGCCAAGCCGCTTGTGGTTTGTAAGGCCCTGAAAGTAAGTTAACTTTACTCTCTGCCGCACCTTGCGCTAATAATTGCATCACAAGCTCAGGAGTTTGCGCTTGCCAACGCCCACTGATCCCCTCTGGTGCTGGTGTATAGTGGTACACAACCACTTGGCTTGGTGGCGCAGTTAACTCTGAAGAGGCAGATTCAATCGCTTCGGACTCAGTTTCTTCGGATTCTTCATCGTCTTCTTCTGCAGTTGCCAATACTGTTGGCGCTTTTTGTGCGCTGATCCACGCATCTAACCAGCTTGTCTCTGCACAAATACCCATAACTTCCGATTGACGGATCAACCATTGCCCTTCGATTTCAGCAGCACTATAGCCATCATCGAATAACGGTAAACATAAACAATCAGGCAATAATTTTTTCAGCTCAAAGCCACGCTCTTTAAACGCAGCCAGCCATTGCTCCATCTTTTCATGTTCAATAATGGCAACCGTTGCTACGTCTTCTTCACGGCGTAACAGCTGCACATGCAAGTTGTCCACATCCTGCGCCAATTCTTCTTCTAAGAGATAAGGTAAAACGGCGGTCAATTGGCGGCTACTGCCTGCAGGAATAGTGACTTGGGTTAATAGCATTTCACTGGTTGGGACTAAACCATAAACTGGACGAGAACCCGCATATTCCACTAACTGATCTAATTGAGTGATATCAGCCAATTGGCCAGATGCTATCACCTCATTCTGTTGTGGCGACCAGACCAGCCATTGTGCCGGCATCTCAGGCCGACTACTGAGCCTTATCGTCAGAAATTCGCTCACGGATTCCTCCATAATGGCGACGCACTACCGTCACCTTGTTATTATCATCTCGTTTAAATAGCGTCACCGCACGAAGTCGGGCACGATCTATTTGTATCTCAGCATCTAATGAAAAATAGTTACTGCTTACTGTTAAATATTGTTCTTTTTTCTTTTGATCGGCCGATTCTTTTGAATCGACTTGCGGTAGCACCTTCATAAAGTCTTCGACGCTATCCCAGCCTTTACTGCGCGCATCACGATCTTTAATAATTTTCTGCGCCTGATCTAATGACAGCTCTGGCGAAAATAAGGCTGAGAGCAATACCGCTTGCTTCTCTGTAATAGTATTAACGTTAAGCTTAAATTCCTTGGTTGGCAGAGCACAGACTAAGCCTTTTATTTGATTATAAATATCAGCACTAACGCCATTAATCGCACGTAACTCACTGCGATCAGCTAGCCAACCGTTAGGCGGTAAGTAAGCCGGTTGAAAACCTTCATAGGTGCTATCTTCACCACCATAACTTGATTGCACCGTTGAGTTTTCGTCAATAAACTCCCAACTTGAATCTGCAATTTCTTCCGCCTGATAATCATCAACACCACTGTCGATCATCACGTTTTGAAAGTACGTCACCAAAAACGGTTTCTGACTACCATCAGCGACCGGCTTTACCGCACCTAATGCATTGATGTTAAAACACGCTTGCTTGTCCGTCATGCTACCTGTGACAACAGCGCCATCTAACGGATAGGTTTTATCTTCAATCGCCCATGGCTGGGTTAAATCAATGATCTTGCTGTCTTTGAAAGTCAGCGCTAACCCTTTAGCAGCAAGTGCCTCTACCCCTAAGCTATACCAGTAGGCTTGCTGATGTTGAATCTGGTTTTCAACACGATGAAAGTTATGCTGCAGGCGACCTGTCATTTGCACCGCAATCAAGCTCATCATTGCTACTAGCAACAGCACCACAATCAGTGCAACACCACGTTGTTTCTTCATCATTGCTCTTGCTCCGACTCTTTCGGTAATGCCGAGCTTGGAACAAGGTAAATTCGCTCAATGTCACCCAAATCTTTTAACGTCATGATGACTTTAATGCCTTCAGGCAAGGTACTTTCTTTATTCCACTTCTCATGCCATTTCTTATCGTAATAAAACTCAAATTTAAGTTCAGTTACGCCAGTTAACAGCACTCTCACTAATGGTTTTTCACCAACCACTGTATCGGGGTAGCGGAACCATACTCGCTCTAACTTATCGTCTTCGATACGATAGCCAACACGGGTAATGTCGCCACGTGGAAACATCGCCTGTGGGTTCTGCCAACCAGAACGAATAAACATGATCCCTTCACTGCTGGAATCAAGTAAGTATTCACTAGCTTGAAGTAGCTTATTACTTGGCGGCTCACCATCTAAACGACTTTTTCGAGCAACGATTTGACGAAAATCGTTATCCATCATAATGGTAGCGCGTTGAATATCTTTCAGTCGTTGATTGTGATCTTGTGATTGGGCATCACTGCGCATCACGTTATTCATCACTTGATACGCAGAGAGACTCAACATGGCAAACACCGCAATCGCCACCAGCACTTCAAGTAAGGTAAACCCTTGTTGAGAACGATGATTAATTTGCGACATAGGTTTTTACCGTTATGACTGAATGTTCACGTTGTGGATCACTCGCCACTGAGATCTCGATTTGTTTCAATAATGCTTGCTGAGTTTTCACGCTTTTTACAGTCCAATACCACTCACGCCCTGCCATCATCGACTTACCAGTCTTACTTGAACTTGGGTACTGACCACTCAAATGTAATTGCGCTAATTCGTTATCCGCTACCATTGCGGCAAAGGTTTTCTCTTCTAAATAACCTAAGGTGTTAATGTGCTGACTGACTGCTTTCATAATACTGAGGGCTGCAACCGCAAAAATGGCTAATGCCACTAACACTTCTAATAAGGTAAAACCTTGCTTACTTTTCACGTTGTGTTGCCTGCTCTAATGTTTCACCTGGCTTCAGTAACACCAAGTTACCCACCTCATCAGCACTGACTCGCCAAAACTGATTTTCACCGTCAACCTCAAAACTTAAGGTGAAGGGGGTGTATTCACCACTCGCCATCACCACGATTTGCGGTTTTATCTTTTTCTTTTCTTCGTCTGACTTTGTAAATAAGTCCTCATTTTTAAATAAGGAATCTGATTTAAAAAGGCGGTCTTTGTCTTTCCATGCACCACCGATTTCAACGTTAGCGGTAATGGCTTTATCTAATTTCACATCGGTATAGAACTTTGCTCCTTCCAGTGGTTGCCAGCCATCTTGGGTTAATTGAACAAAGTTATATTGGTGTGGCTCAACACGAATGCCGTAGTCCACACCATTAAGCATTGCATCCTCGCCCAACAATTGTGCGAGATGATGAAAGCGTACTGCTTGCTCTTTCACTTCATCACGTTTGTTATCTGGCAATGTCGAGATCACCGCAACCGCACTGGTTGCGAGCAACACCAACACCAACATGATCTCAATGAGAGTAAAACCTGCACTACGCTTCATCATTTCTACTTGCTACTTATTCTTGTAATCCAACATGTTCCAGTTACCGATGTCTGTATTCACACCGTCACCACCTTCTTGACCATCAGCACCAAGGCTGAAAATATCAATTGGGCCGTGTTCACCTGGCATTACGTATTGGTACTCATAACCCCATGGATCTTTAGGTAGACGCTTAATGTAGCCACCGTCACGGTAGTTACGAGGCTCAGGAGAAGACGATGGCTTAGTTACCAATGCTTCTAAACCTTGATCTGTGGTTGGGTAGACGCTGTTATCTAACTTGTACATTTCTAAAGACTGTTCCAGCGCACTGATATCCGTAACCACTTTTTGTTGGTCAGCTTTTTCTTTGTTACCTAACAGATTGGGTACCACTAAACTTGCTAATACGCCCAAGATAACAATTACCACCATTACTTCTAATAGGGTAAAACCACGTTGCTTTTGTTGCATTAAAACCTCCTAGGTAAAACTACATCCCAACCATGTTGTTCAGTTCAATAATTGGCATCAGGGTTGCGATAACAATAAACATTACCACCCCAGCCATTGCGACAATCAATAATGGCTCAAATACACCAAGCGCCATATTAACGAGCGATTCAAAATCGCGATCTTGGTTATCTGCCGCGCGGGTTAGCATTTGCTCTAACTCACCACTTCGCTCACCGCTGGCGATCATGTGTAGCATCATCGGGGGGAACAATTTGGTTTGCTCTAGCGATACGCGAAGGCTTCCTCCTTCACGTACGTTATCTGCTGCCGCTAAAATCTTTTTATTTACATATGTGTTCGTCATGACATCGGATGCCACTTTCATTCCATCCAATAATGGAATGGCACTCGAGGTACAAATCGAAAGGGTTCGTGCAAAACGTGAGGTATTTAAACCACGCGCCACTTTACCAATCACAGGCAAACGTAAAATGCCGCGATCCCACTTCATTCGGTAATTAGGTTTCTTCAAAGCAGTTTTGATCAACGTTATAATGGCAACGATCACCAACACCACAATCAATCCCCACTCTTGAACAAAGTTACTCGCTGCTAACAACACCTCAGTAATGGTCGGTAGCTGTTGTCCCATTTGTACAAACTGATCAACGATTTTAGGTACTACGGTTGCCAGCAAAAACGCCACCACAGAAACCGCAACTAATGTCAGCATGATTGGGTAAATCATCGCTTGTTGTAGCTTGCTGCGCATTTGCTGACGGTTTTCCGTGTAATCGGCTAAACGGTTTAAAATTGTGTCTAAGTGACCCGATTTTTCACCTGCCGCCACCATGGCACGAAACAGCTGATCGAAGATATGAGGAAACTCTGCCATGCTATCAGCAAGGGTGTAACCTTCAACAACCCGTGAACGTACAGCCAATAAGATATTCTTCAAGCGAGGCTTTTCATTTTGCTCTGCCACCGCTTTTAAACACTCTTCTAATGGCATCGACGCTTGTACCAATGTGGCTAACTGTCGAGTGATCAGCGCCAATTCATTGGTACTAATGCCACGTTTTAAGGTGAATTTCTTACTCGCCGTATTTTTGTTGCGGCTCTGACCTGAGGTTTGATTGACCTCAATCGGTACCATGCCTTTTTCACGTAATTGCTGACGCACTTGACGCGCGGTATCGCCCTCAATAACGCCTTTTTTCTGTCGGCCTTTGGCATCTAACGCTTTATATTCAAATGCCGCCATTAGCCCTCCTTAGTTACACGCATCACTTCTTCAAGTGTGGTGATCCCTTGGCGCACTTTACTCAAGCCATCATCACGAATACTTGGCGTATTTTGACGAACATACTTTTCAATTGCTTGCTCGCCTGCCTCACCATGGATCAACTCTTGAACTTGCTCATCCACCAGCAACAGCTCATGAATACCAGTACGACCACGGTAACCTTTGTGGTTACAGTGCTCACAACCCCCCGGCTTATACAGCGTTAATTGATCGGCTTCCGTGAGATTAAACAGTTTCTTCTGCTGGGTATCGGCTTCATAAGGCTGACGACAATCAGAACATAAGGTACGAACAAGACGCTGCGCTAATACCCCAAGCAATGATGATGACACCAAGAAGGGTTCAATTCCCATATCACGTAAACGGGTGATGGCACCTACCGCAGTATTGGTGTGAAGGGTTGATAACACCATGTGACCGGTTAATGACGCTTGAACGGCAATCGCAGCGGTTTCCAAATCACGGATCTCACCAATCATCACCACATCGGGATCTTGACGAAGGATGGCACGCAGGCCACGAGCAAACGTCATATCCACTTTGCTGTTCACTTGGGTCTGTCCAATACCATCGATATCAAATTCAATTGGATCTTCAACCGTTAAGATATTGCGCTCTGCACTGTTAAGCTCTTGCAAGCCTGCATATAGCGTGGTGGATTTACCAGAACCTGTCGGGCCTGTGACCAAGATAATACCGTGTGGACGTTCGATGATTTTTCTAAACGACGCATGGTTATTGGGTGTCATACCCAGGCTATGCAGATCAAGACGAGTGGCGTTTTTATCAAGCAGACGTAATACCACACGTTCGCCGTGAGAAGATGGCATGGTCGATACACGCACATCCACGGCACGACCACCGATACGCAATGAAATACGACCATCCTGTGGAATACGTTTCTCTGCAATATCAAGCTTTGCCATTACCTTAATACGCGATACTAACAACGGCGCTAGTTTACGGCTCGGTTGTAGTACTTCACGTAACATGCCGTCGATACGAAAACGGATCGACAGCACTTTTTCAAAGGTCTCGATATGGATATCAGATGCACCTTCTTTAATTGCTTCAGCCAACATGGCATTGATCAATTTAATGATGGGCGCATCGTCTTCCGATTCCAATAAATCTTCTGTTTCAGGCAACTCTTCAGCAAGAGAGAAGAAGTCATCACTGTCAGAGCCTAAATCTTGCATTAACTGTCGCGCTTCCGATGAATCACGTTGGTAGGCTTCTGTTAACTTCTGCTCAAACTCACTTTCACTTAATTCAATGGGCGTAAAACAGCAACCAAGCACACGACGGACTTCAGCAAGTACCGCAGCAGAAAGTTGTCCACTGAAATAGAGTTGCCAACCTTGCTCGGCAGCTTCCACCACCACATGGTGGCGTTTAGCAAAAGAGAAAGGTAATCGGAACGTTACCGTTGATTCTGTTTCTAAAAACCCATCAGCCATTAGTGTTTCTCCAACTGAGAAACAAAGGCACGCACTTCTGCTGGCAGATCCATATCATCACCGTACTTAGGCAATACAGGCATATCAGCATCCATTAAACGCATGCCTTTATCTGCTTGGTATAATTGCTGAGCACGAATGTAGTTGTACTTACGCTGAGTTAAACCATCAGCACTCATACCGTCACGTAAAATCGTTGGACGAATAAATACCATTAGATTGGTTTTTTCTGTTTGATCGTTAGTTGAACGGAACAGTGCACCTAATACGGGAATATCACCTAAAATTGGCACTTTCTGCTCTGACTCAAGAGTCTTCTCTTGCATCAAGCCACCGAGTGCAATCATATTGCCGTCTTTTACCAATACTGATGTGCTTAATTCACGCTTATCAAAACGAATATCAACCGCACCGTTAGCATCAGCAACTTGTGACACGACTTGTTCAATCTTCATTTGAACCGAGTCACCCTCGTTAATTTGCGGCGTCACTTTCAGCTGAATACCGACATCTTTACGCTCAACCGTGGTAAACGGATTATCGTTGTTTGAACCTGTTTGTGAGCCTGTCGTAACCGGTACTTCCTGACCCACCGAAAGGTTAGCTTCTTGGTTATCAAGCACAGTGATATTCGGTGTTGAAAGTACATTTACGTTTCGGTTTGCTTGCACCGCTGTTACTAATGCAGTCCAATCACCTAATGCGATAGCCGCAGCAGCACCTTTCACGCCACCAAGGAAGGCTGCCATTGGTGCTAAATCACCACTTTCTGTAGTCACGATAGGCGGTAATTGCTCACCAGTATTTGGATCGGTACGCTCTTGGGTGGTGACTTTATCTTTCGCTTGCTCTTGCGCAGATAACAAACCACCAATTGGTGCACCACTGTTACCAAACTGGATAACACCGCCATCTTGTGAGCCCCACTGCACACCAAAATCCACACCCGCACCTTCTTGTACTTCTACAATCATGGCTTCGATATGAACCTGTGCTCGGCGAATATCTAGTTGAGAGATAATCGACTCTAGACGTTTCATTACATCACTTGGTGCAGAAATGATCAGTGCATTTGTCTCAGGATGCGCGGAAATCATCACTTCATCTTTGCTCGAACCACTCTTAGCTGCTTGAGGTGTATTACTCTTATTTGCCGCTTGGATATTTTCTGATACCCCTTTAAGGACATCGACCATGTCTTCTGCTTTTGCGTATTTCAGATAGATAACACGGCTATTACCGCTGGCTGCCATTTCTCTATCTAACTTATGAATAAGTGCTTTAAGACGCTCACGCACTTTAGGATCACCTGAAATCAGCACTGAGTTAGTACGCTCATCAGCCACCACTTTCGGGATCAAAAACTCTGGTGTTGATTTGGCGTCAGCACTTTTATTTAGCGCTTCAACAATACGTACCATTTCAGCCGCAGATGCGTTGTTAAGAGAAACAACCGTAATGTCTTTGTTACCAGCACGGTCAACACGTTCAATGATATCGGCAAGACGATTAACTACCGCAGCACGGCCTGTGATCATGATGATATTGGCAGGATCGTAGTGCACAACGTTACCCGCACCTGCATTATCATTTAGCTGGCGAAGTAATGGGGAAAGTTCACGAACAGAAACATTCTTGACGGCAATAACACGAGTTACTACGGCATCGCCTGGAACATTACTGTCGTTAGCACCAACCACAGGGATCGCTGAGGTTTTCGCATCTTTATCACGAATAACTTTCAACACGCCATCTTCCATCTCGACCACAGCAAAACCATACACTTCTAGTACGTTAAGGAAGAAGCGGTAGTATTGCTCATCATTTAATAGGTCGTAACTACGTACGTTTACCTGACCACGAACCGCAGGATCGATGATGATGGTCTTATGAAGCGAACGTCCAACAATATTGATGAACTCTTGAATGTCTGTCCCTTTAAAATTGGCACTTAGCTCATCAGCCATTGCCGAGCTACAAAGTAAGCTACTTGCAGCTAACCACAGGGCGCTTTTCCCCATTAATTTTTTCACAAAAAACTCCTGCGTTTATCGCATATTTATTTCAAGCTAGGCACTGTCTTTTATTGCAGCTCTATATGGATATCATGTACTTGACCATCACGTTCAACCGTCAAAGTAAAATCTGTTGCTGATGATAGTTCAGCCCATAGTTTTGCCATTACGCTTGGATCAGTCAGGCTATTACCATTAATACCAACAGCTAAATCATTCGGCTTTAGACCCACTGCATCAAATAAAACTCTATCTTTACCTGGATTCACTCGGTAACCCTCAACGTCATCCCCTTTTTTCACTTGAGAAAGACGAATATAGCTAAAGAGTGTTTGTGGTTGGGCTAAGATCTTTTTCTTAATTTCAGCAAGCTTTTCAGCATCACCCGTCGTCGCCGTTGATTCTGCACGAACAGATGTTTTCGCTGTATGACTTGCGCTCTCTGTTGGTTTTGAGAATTTTAAACCTTCTAACATGACAGTTTCATCACGACCGCTGTTACTAATGATAACTCGATCGTTATAAACTGCTTTTAATGTGACACGCGTACCATCAATCACTTCATTCACAGCATACGTATTTTGTTTGCCATTATTGGTGATCACTGCAAACGCAGCCTTTGGATTCGTACTAGCAAGGACACCTACCAATTTCAGGCTCAATCGTGTCTGTGGCGCATCTTTCTTGACAGTGGTTTCTACCGGCTTTGGCTGTTCACTATATTTGCCGAATAGATTCATCGACAATAAATTGCCAACATTTACCCCTGACTCAGTCGCGCTAACATTCACTGACTTAGCTTGCCATGGGGCAACCGTGGCTGGCGGTGCGAGTAACATCCACATAATACGACCAGAAATCCACGCTAAAATCACCACTAGAAGCCACGTTAGTAGTCGAGTAAGTGCGCGCTGAGAAATCGGACGCTTTGCGGTCATCGAAGGCAACCATGTAGGTACTTGCATAGTGGAAATCCATTTAACGAATATCGGGTATCGTATAAATCCCCCCAATATAAACAGGGGTTATAGTTAGTCAGTTTTATATGATCTCTTTTTAACATCTTGAATGCTATTCATTCTTTGTAAAAAAAAGAAAATCCCTTAAAAGACTAACGATTATTTGTAATAAATTCCTGATGGATGATTGAAAACCCCGATTAATATCACCATTTATTAGAAATAAGTGATAGCTGACGCTATTAAGACAATGTGATATTTTATCGCCCCTTTAAATAAAGGAACCGTTATGGGTCAAGCAACATCAGAACCTAAACAGGTTCGCCTTGATAAATGGCTATGGGCTGCCCGATTTTATAAAACTCGCTCCGTCGCTCGTGCAATGATTGACGGTGGTAAAGTGCAATATAACGGCCAACGCTCTAAGCCAAGTAAAATGGTTGAAGTCGGCGCAGAAATAAAACTGCGCCAAGGTAACGATGAGAAAACCGTTATCATAGAAAAGATCTCTGATACCCGCCGTGGTGCACCGGAAGCACAATTGCTGTATCAAGAAACAGCACAAAGTATTGAATTACGGGAACGCCATGCTCAAATGCGCAAACTCAATGCTTTTGATAATCCGAGTCCGATCAAACGACCAGATAAAAAACAACGTCGTGACATCATGAGATTCAAAAACATCAACACATCAGAATAAAAGGTTGCCAGCCTTTATCAATTCTCGTTGGTAGTAGCAAAGTGCTTTATATCAAGTAAGCCAAATGCTGGACACCATGAGTATTTATCCTGTTCATTTAAATACTGGTTATAACGCATTTAGATGCAATACCGAACATGATGCAAGGTTGGCACCACAGCTGGAGATAAAGAGAAAATGACTAAAGATTATTTAAACCGTTACCTATTTGATGGCGTGTCAGTACGTGGTGAATTAGTACAGCTTGGTGATACTTACCAACAAATCATCTCAAGCACTGAATACCCTGCACCAGTAAAAACACTGCTGGGTGAACTACTTGTTGCAACTAGCCTACTTACAGCAACACTGAAGTTCGAAGGCTCTATTACCGTGCAAGTGCAAGGTGATGGGCCAGTTAGCCTTGCGGTTATCAATGGCGATCAAAACCAGAAGCTACGTGGTGTTGCACGTTGGGAAGGCGATATTAAAGAAGGTGGCTCTATCCATGATCTAATGGGTAAAGGCTACATGGTGATCACTATCATCCCTACTCAAGGCGAGCGTTACCAAGGCGTTGTTGGTCTTGAAGGCGACACACTTGCAGAATGTTTAGAAGCATACTTTAAAAACTCTGAGCAGCTAAGAACACGTATCTGGCTACGTACAGGTGAATTTGAAGGTCAACCAAAAGCGGCAGGTATGTTGCTTCAAGTGATGCCTGACGGTCAAGGTAGCGAAAGCGACTTCGAGCACCTAGAAACCATCACAGAAACAGTGAAAAACGAAGAACTATTTGGTCTAGCTGCACAAGATGTATTGTACCGCTTATACCACCAAGAAGAGGTAAAGGTGTTCGAACCTCAAGAAGTCTCTTTTGAGTGTGGTTGCTCTCGTGAGCGTAGTGGTTCGGCAGTGATCAGCCTACACCCAGATGAGATTGAAAAAATCTTAGCTGAAGACGGTAAAGTATCACTTCATTGTGATTACTGTGGTACTGATTATGACTTTGACAGCATTGATATCGCAGCACTTCGTGAGAACGCAACGAAGGCAGACGACAGCCAAGTACATTAATTCTAGCTTCATATTAAGCATGAAACATAATTACAAAACCGGCATAACAGCCGGTTTTTTTATACCTAAAAATCAATTTCATTCCCATCCACTGAAAGTTAACCACTAAAAACCGCTGCTTTTTTCACCAAAAATAATAATTCTACCCTCTAGCTTTATCGTTTAACCGCCCTGTAAACTAACTAAAAAACACCAAAATCACATTTTCAATAACCTTAATTTAAATATGGTTATTTTATGATGAATGTCCCTGATTTAGCCCTTTATGGTTGCTAGCATGGTTAATAGTTAAACAACATCTTACCCAAGGAGCGCCAATGAACACGATGTGTGTCGATAATAAGGTTGCAACAAACATGGATCTATCCCAGTACGGTATACTCAATGTTACAGATGTAATTCGTAATCCTTCTTACGAAATGTTGTTTGAAGAAGAAACGAAAGCAGAACTAAAAGGGTTTGAGAAAGGCATTGTCACCGAATTAGGTGCCGTTGCTGTCGATACAGGGATCTTCACTGGTCGTTCACCACAAGATAAATTTATTGTGAAAGATGGCACCACGAAAGATACCCTATGGTGGTCAGATCAAGGCAAAAATGACAATAAAGCCTTAAGCCAAAGCGCTTGGAATGATCTAAAAGCCCTCGTTACGACACAACTGTCTAATAAGCGTCTTTTTGTGGTAGATGGATATTGTGGCGCTAACCCAGATACACGTTTATGTATTCGTGTGATCACTGAAGTAGCTTGGCAAGCACACTTCGTCAAAAATATGTTTATTCGTCCAACTGAAGCAGAGCTCGCCTCCTTTGAGCCTGACTTCGTGATAATGAACGGCTCCAAATGTACTAACCCTAAGTGGCAAGAGCACGGCATGAACTCCGAAAACTTCACCGTGTTTAACCTTTCAGAAAAAATGCAGCTGATCGGCGGTACTTGGTACGGTGGTGAGATGAAAAAAGGTATGTTCGCGATGATGAACTACTTCTTACCGCTAAAAGACATCGCCTCTATGCACTGCTCCGCCAACATGGGTGAAACAGGTGATGTTGCAATATTCTTTGGTCTATCAGGCACTGGGAAAACCACCCTATCAACAGATCCTAAACGCGCCTTGATCGGTGATGATGAGCATGGCTGGGACGATAACGGTGTATTCAACTTCGAAGGTGGTTGTTATGCCAAAACCATCAACCTCTCAAAAGAAGCTGAGCCTGATATCTACAATGCCATTCGCCGTGATGCGTTATTAGAAAACGTGACGGTACGCGGTGATGGCTCTATCGATTTTAATGATAATTCGAAGACAGAAAACACCCGAGTGTCTTACCCGATCTATCATATCGATAATATCGTTAAGCCGGTTTCAAAAGGTGGTCACGCGAATAAAGTGATCTTTTTATCGGCAGACGCTTTTGGCGTGCTACCGCCAGTATCGAAACTTACCCCAGAACAAACCAAATATCACTTCCTATCCGGCTTTACCGCAAAATTGGCGGGCACTGAGCGTGGTATTAACGAGCCAACCCCAACCTTCTCTGCCTGTTTTGGTAATGCATTCCTGACCTTGCATCCAACTCAGTACGCAGAAGTTTTGGTCAAACGTATGGAAGCTGCAAGCGCTGAAGCCTACTTGGTTAATACCGGCTGGAATGGCACCGGTAAACGTATTTCAATTCAAGATACCCGTGGCATTATCGATGCGATTTTAGATGGCTCGATTGATACTGCGCCAACCAAACAAATTCCAATTTTCAACCTCACCGTACCAACAGCGCTACCTGGGGTCGATCCTGAAATTTTAGATCCTCGCGATACCTATACCGACCCACTGCAATGGGAAAGTAAAGCAACAGATCTAGCCAGTCGCTTTATCGCAAACTTTGAAAAGTACACCGATACCGCAGAAGGCGAATCTTTAGTAAAAGCAGGACCGCAATTAGATTAAAATCCAATATCAAGCCCCTACTTGTTAGGGGCTTTTTTCTGCTTACTTAGCACTGCACCATGATGTTGTACGAAAACCAAACTGACACCACTTGCCAACCTGTACTATTTGCGCCAACCTCATAATAGATAATAATTATCTTAATATCGTTTATGGGTTTTCAAGGATGAATTATGCGTTGGATAGCCAAAGTCATTGTCACAGTATTACTTTTGTCAGGTCTATCTTTAGCAGCCCTCATTACGCTCTTACAAACCCGCCATGCCACGCCTATTATCAACCATGCATTGGCCTTGTTCTCGGATTACCAATTAACGGATACCGACATTCAATACGACATTCAGCGTCCATTGGAAGTCATATTGCACAATCCAACACTGACAGAAAATCAAACTCAATTACTGTCAGCTAAACTCATCACATTGTCGCTATCATCTCGCTCTTTTGCTTTAAAACAAACCATCTTTGCGAATGTGGTTATCAATGGCATTGAAATGGATACACAACAGCTCAGTGCTTTTAAACATTTATCCGATATATCCATTGATCGCCTAGCGATAAATGATCTCAACCTCAACACCGCCAACATGACAATCAAGCATGCTCAGCTACAGCTTGATAACTGGCAATATCGCAGCACTAATTTACCTTGGTGGAAACAGTTTGATGGCGTCTTTCAATTAAGTGCACCTGAAATGACATGGCACCATCTCAGCCTTAATAACGTACTTTTAAATGGTAAAAAGGATCAGCAACTGTGGCACTTATCGGGTTATTCTGGTCAGTGGCAGCGCGCAAACTTCAATGGACAAGCCCAGTATGATGAGCGCTCACAGCAACTCACACTTGATCAAATCACTATTACCCAATTACACCTGCAACAATCACAACCACTGCCAGCGTGGGAGCAATGGATCATTGATGCTACCCCTATTGAGCATATCGTGATCAAGCGTGCCGACATGCTTGATACCAGCATTGAGCAAAGGACATGGGCTGCTGATAACATTAATTTATCGTTAGAAAATTGGTCGTGGCCGCAGAGCTACTGGGAACAAGATGATGCTCACCTATCGGTAAGTGCGACGAATGCTAAATGGCAAGATATTGTTTTTGAGCAACCAATCATCGATTTACACTTCACCCCTGAGCTAATGACTAGCCAAGGCATCTCTGCCCAATTGCTTGGGGGTTATATGCGTGTCGATGGTGCATTATCACCTGATGCTATCAAGCTAAAAGCGCTCACCTTGTCTGGTTTAAAGGGGCTACTTCCACCGCATTGGCAAGAGAAAGCACTTGCGTTGGTATCAACTCTTTCTACGTTCACCATTGATGATGTCGATATTAATAATCTACAACTCACCTCCACTGATACCACACTGCCTTTCCAGCTAGCGGGAATTAATATCGAAGGGAAAAATACGGTTTTAAAACACAACCAGAAATGGGGACTATGGCAAGGTGATATTCAAGCTAGTCTCGGGTTTGCCAGTATCAATCAGATCATTTTCACCGATCCCATTGCTGAGATGAGTAGTCACAATGGTGATTGGAAAGTCAGTAAGCTTGTTTTGCCATTCACTGATGGCATGCTAACCGCTGATGGAGAAATTCAATTAGCGGAAAAAGGGAAGCCTTGGCAATTATCAGTAACCAATGACAGCGTACCAGCTAATGTGATTTATCGTTGGCTACGACTTCCCTTGCCATTAAATGGTGCGATAGATGGCACCATGAAAGCACACGGCCTGGCTGATAATCAGCGTAGCTTTAACTACAGTCTTTCAGGACAAGCTGATCTAACATTTAGAGATATTCAGCTAGATAACATTGCGCCAACCCAGCTGTTTTCAGAATGGAGTAAAAAAAGCGATTTACTCGACTTAGTATTGCCAAAAGACAGCAGTGATCTTGCTAATAATCATCAAACATTAACTCTGTTACCGCTACATATCACGGCAGACCGAGGAAAAATTACAGTGCCCACTTGGCTTGCCAGTAATGAGCACTTTAGCTTGTCACTCTCAAGCCAATGGGATTTAGCAACGCCAAAACAGCAACAGATGGAATGGGTATTAAAAGAAGACTGCCAACAACTAGAGCGTCGTTGGCAAGCAGGTCAAAGAGAAGTGAATTCGTTTTCAACGTGTAATGGCAATATTAGGTAAGTACCGGTAAAACAAGAAGCAACATTATTGCCACTATAAACATTTACATCGACACTGATGCGCCCTTTTCGACCTTTAGCTAAACGATCGATATCACCACGTAAATTCTCCACTGTACTGACGGCTTTTGGTCGTTCAGTCACAGGAGAGGAATAACGAATATGGCTATCGACTAAGATGATATTGCCTTCCAAGCCACGCTCTTTAAGCAATAACCAAATAAAGCCCCAACCAGCCAATGTTGCCATCGTGAAAATACTCCCGGCGAACATAAACTCATTGGGGTTTAAATTGGCGTTAAATAGCGCACTCACTTCAAACCGATAACCCGTGTATTGGTTGATTTTAATTCCCATCTTATCGCTGATCGGGATCTGCTGTTGCCACAAAGTCTGTAGCTCATGACACCAATCAGGATGGCGAACCACTTCATTAAGCGGCTCTAAATGTTTAAGCATTTGCTGATGGCGAACAGGACCGCGTTCATCACTTAGCTCACCCTCACTGGCAAAACCATTTTTTAAATAAAACGGAATAGCATCTTCGCGCGCATTACACACCATACGCTTCGCACCATCTTGCCGAGCAAGCGATTCCAGCGCCATTAAAATCAAACCGCCAAGGCCATGATGGCGCACCTCAGGATCAACCGCCATAAAACGCACTTGCCCTTCATTGTCAGGCGTTAAATATAAACGCCCAATCGCCACCACCTGATCACGGTTATTGATGATCATACGATGCTCACTCAAATCATCATACGCATCACGCTCAGAGCCTTTTGGCATCTGCCAAGGCTCTCGTAGCATTCGCCAACGAAAATGGTAATAGTTCGCCAGTTGCTCATCTGTTTGAGGCGTCACGAGTCGAAACATGAATTCCCTCTCTTTCCATTCTCGGTTTGGAGTATTTGCTTATGTTAAACTTGTAGCCAGAACGTCACAGGACCATCGTTATTCAATGCTACTTGCATGTCAGCAGCAAAAATACCTGTTTCAGTTTGAATTTCTTTAGCCTTACATTGTTCGACAAAGTATTCGTAAAGACGTTCAGCTTCAGTGGGTGCAGCACCGCTTGAAAAACCAGGACGCATGCCTTTTTTGGTGTCTGCCGCTAAGGTAAATTGTGAAACCACCAACACGCTGCCACCCGCTTGCTGCACGTTTAAATTCATCTTGCCATCGTCATCGCTAAAGACGCGATAACCTAAAACTTTATCACGCAACTTTTGCGCTTTTGCTTCATCGTCACCTTTTTCGACACCAAGCAGTACCAATAAGCCCTTACCTATTGCTCCGGTAATGTGACCATCAACAGTCACGCTCGCTTCACTTACACGTTGGATCAGTGCAATCATTTACGCTTCCTCTTTCTTGCTCGGCTCAACGCTCTGCGGTTTATCTTCGTGGTGCAATGGTAACTGACTCGATTGCTCCCAGAAACCACGTTCACCTAAACTTGCCGTAATTTCTGCTCCCAGTAACACAATGCACCAACATAAATAGATCCAAACAAATAAGATAGGAATGGCTGCCAGTGCGCCATAAATCATTTGATAAGAATGGAAATGCGCCAAATAAATCGCAAAACCTTTTTTACTCAATTCAAATAAAATACTGGCACTTAACCCGCCGATCAGGGCATGACGAAACGTCACTTTGCAATTAGGAACTAACAAATACAGCAATAAAAATGCCAAGCTCGACATCATGGAAGGAAACCAGCGCAATGACTGTTGTAATACGCCATGTAACGCCTGATGTTCCAGTAATGCCAGTGAGCCAAGGTATGAGCTAACCGCGATACTAGAACCTAACAGAATCGGTCCGAGGGTCAAAATCATCCAATAGATAGAAAATGAAATGATCCAGCGACGTTTCTTTTTTATTCGCCAGATATAATTAAGGGAAGTATCTATCGATGAAATCAACATCATTGCGACCACAAACAAAGCCGCAACACCTACAGCAGTCATCTTACCCGCATTGGAAACAAACTCACTGAGGTAGGTTTTCACTACCGCACCCGCCGCAGGCACAAAATTCTCAATCACAAAATTTTGCAGTTGCTCGCCAAGCCCAGCAAAAACAGGTATCGCAGATAGCGCAGATATCACCACCGTGATCAATGGCACTAACGACAATAATGTCACATAAGCCATAGAGCCTGCAGTCACGGTTAAGCGATCATGATTCACTCGCTGGATTAAATACGTAAAATAATCCACCATCAGACGGATTCTTGGACCAAATTGCAACTTCGCCATTTGTTTGTTGTCTGCCTTATAACTTTGTTCTATTAATCATATACATTTAAAGAAAAGACATTAAATTCCGTCTACTCTCAATTCATTCTTTGCGTCTTATCAATCCAACTTTTGCACTACGCCCATTGTGTCGATTGATAGTTAACAAACGCTGCATGTCTTACTAGGAGCATAACATGCCTTATTTACTCGCTATTTTACTTAGTGTCAGCCTGCTTTCCGGTTGTCAGTCTGCTTACTACTCCGCCATGGAGCAAGTAGGCGTCCATAAACGTGACATCATGGTTGATCGCGTTGAAGACGCAAATGCCGCACAACAAAATGCGCAGAAGCAATTTACCAGCGCATTAGAAGGGCTAAAAGCATTAAATAACTTTCACGGTGGTGAATTAGAAGCCGCTTATAACGACGTTAACGATCAATACAAAGACAGCGAAGCTGCCGTCAATAAAGTAAAAGATCGTATTGCTGCGATTGAAGATGTGGCAGATGCACTGTTTGATGAATGGAACGATGAACTTGCGCTTTATAAGAGTGCAACGCTGAAACGTGATAGTGCAAACAAGCTACGCGCAACTAAAGCACAATATCAAAAGATGCTAGCAGCAATGAAACGTGCAGAGCAAAAGATGGAGCCTGTATTAGATACGCTTCGTGACAACACGTTATACCTAAAGCATAACTTAAATGCAGCAGCGATTGGCTCGCTACAGGGTGAATTCAACTCACTACAACGTGAAATTCAACAAGCAATCCGTGATATGAATAGCGCGATTGCAGAATCTAACCGCTTCATTGGTCACCTTAAAAAGTAACACAAACAATAGTGAGTCAACTTAGGTTGGCTCACTGCCTACTCCTTTCTTTTCTCAAGCGACACACTCTTTCTTACTCCTACTTTCTGCTTTCACTTTACTACCTGTCTTTTTCAAATCCCAGATACAACAATCCCCCGATTGTTACCAACCGAGGGATTGTTTATGAATTAATGATCAGCGATCAGTAATTACTTAGTACGGCTTGCACGCTTACGATCGTTTTCAGTAAGAAGCTTCTTACGAATACGGATGCTTTCAGGCGTCACTTCTACTAGCTCATCGTTGTCGATGAATTCTAGTGCTTGCTCAAGTGTGTACTTGATAGCAGGAGAAAGAGTTTGCGCTTCGTCAGTACCAGAAGCACGAACGTTTGTTAGCTGCTTACCTTTCAGACAGTTAACTGTTAGGTCGTTAGAACGGTTATGAATACCGATGATCTGACCTTCGTAAACTTCATCTGCGTGCTCAGCGAATAGACGACCACGCTCTTGTAGGTTAAACAGTGCGTAAGTCAGTGCTTTACCTGTTGCGTTAGAAATCAATACGCCATTGTTACGTTGACCAATAGAACCACCTTTGTGTGGACCGTAGTGATCAAACGTATGGTAAAGAAGACCTGAACCTGAAGTTAATGTCATGAACTCAGTTTGGAAACCGATCAGACCACGAGAAGGCATCATGAAGTCCATGCGAACACGACCTTTACCATCTGGTGCCATATCAGTTAGCTCACCTTTACGAAGACCGATGTTCTCCATGATACCGCCTTGGTGTTCTTCAACCACGTCGATAGTCACAGTTTCAAACGGTTCCATTAGCTGGCCGTCTTCTTCTTTGATGATAACTTCTGGACGTGATACTGCTAGCTCGTAGCCTTCACGACGCATGTTTTCGATCAGGATAGATAGGTGAAGTTCACCACGACCTGATACGCGGAATTTATCTGGGTCTTCAGTTTCTTCAACACGTAGTGCAACGTTGTGTACTAATTCTTTTTGAAGACGCTCAAGGATGTTACGTGAAGTAACGAACTTACCTTCTTTACCAGCAAACGGAGAGTTGTTTACTTGGAAAGTCATGGTTACTGTTGGCTCATCAACAGAAAGTGGAGTTAGTGCTTCAACACAGTTCTGATCACAGATTGTGTCAGAAATCTTAAGCTCGCCAAGACCTGTGATTGCAATGATGTCGCCCGCTTTCGCTTCTTCAACTTCATGACGCTCAAGACCTAGGTAACCTAATACAGTACCTACTTTACCGTTACGCTTAGAACCGTCAGCACCTACGATAGTTACTTGTTGGTTTGCTTTCACAGAACCACGAGTAATACGTGCAACACCGATAACACCAACGTAAGAGCTGTAATCTAACTGAGAGATTTGCATCTGTAGTGGGCCATCAACGTCAACGTCAGGCGCTGCTACGTTGTCAACGATAGACTGGAACAATGGTTCCATGTTCTCGCCAGTTTCGCCTTCTTCTAGTGTTGCCCAGCCGTTAAGTGCTGATGCGTAAACCACTTGGAAGTCTAACTGTTCGTCAGTTGCACCTAGGTTGTCGAATAGGTCGAATACTTGATCCATAACCCACTCAGGACGTGCACCTGGACGGTCAATCTTGTTGATTACAACGATTGGCTTAAGACCGTATGCGAACGCTTTTTGCGTTACGAAACGTGTTTGAGGCATTGGGCCGTCAACAGCGTCAACGATAAGCAATACAGAGTCAACCATAGACATGATACGCTCAACTTCACCACCGAAGTCTGCGTGTCCTGGGGTATCTACGATGTTGATGCGGTAGTCATTCCAGTTAATTGCTGTGTTCTTAGCAAGGATGGTAATGCCACGCTCTTTCTCGATATCGTTAGAATCCATCACACGTTCTTCGGCTTCGCCGCGACCCTCTAACGTGCCAGACTGCTGTAGAAGTTTATCAACCAGGGTAGTTTTACCGTGGTCAACGTGAGCAATAATTGCGATATTTCTTAATTTATCGATCGGTTGATTAGACATTAGTTTCACATTCACTCAGAACATGCAGCATCTCGACTAGAAGCTACTTGATTAAAAAAACGGCTCATAATCTAACAGATTTTACGCCAAAACCCACGAAATATGTGATTTATATCACCAGCTTTTTTTCGACCATGCGCTAGAGCCGCATTTTTACTCGCTTTTTTGCTAAATTTTATTTTTTCCAAACCTTGTATTCAGCCCCTAAATACCCCTAAAAACTGACTTTTCTTCATAATTCACGCAAAATCTTCCCCAGACAGAACATAAGTCTCATTTAACAATAAAAAAACACTTTTTTAGGAACATTATGAATTGACAATAATTTTTAACATCGCGATAGTAAGCATGTTCTATTATTGTTAATAACAGCCAAAACGCACCAAAACAGTGCATTGATGTTTCATAATAGTGCAAGAATGGATTTATTAAGTCTTAGAAATGCGCAAGAAACCGCATTTTTAAGGCTTTTAAAAGTTGGCATGGTTTTAGCTAAAGAGTATTCAGCTCTGCTCATTCTCATTGATGAGCAATACATAGATTTGCGGCCATGCCCTTATATAACACCGGAGGTTACTCAAGATGTCAGTAGAAAACGTACTAGCGCTGATCCAGGAAAACGAAGTTAAATTTGTAGACCTACGTTTTACCGATACGAAAGGTAAAGAACAGCATATCTCGATCCCAGCTCATCAAATTGATGCTGATTTCTTCGAAGAAGGTAAAATGTTCGATGGCTCTTCAGTTGCAGGTTGGAAGGGTATCAACGAATCAGACATGGTAATGATGCCTGACGCATCAAGTGCTGTGCTAGACCCATTTACTGAAGACGCTACACTAAATATCCGTTGTGATATTCTAGAGCCAGCTACAATGCAAGGTTACGACCGTGACCCTCGCTCAATTGCTAAGCGTGCTGAAGAGTTCATGCGCTCTACAGGTATCGCAGATACTGTACTTATCGGTCCAGAGCCAGAATTCTTCCTATTTGACGATGTGAAGTTCAATACTGACATGTCAGGCTCTTTCTTCAAGATTGATGACGTAGAAGCGGCATGGAACACAGGTTCTGATTTCGAAGGTGGTAACAAAGGTCACCGTCCTGGCGTTAAAGGTGGTTACTTCCCAGTAGCACCAGTTGATTCATCACAAGATATCCGTTCTGCTATGTGTCTAATCATGGAAGAAATGGGTCTAGTTGTTGAAGCACACCACCACGAAGTAGCAACAGCAGGTCAGAACGAAATCGCTACACGTTTCAACACGCTAACAACAAAAGCGGATGAAATTCAGATCTATAAGTATGTTGTTCACAACGTTGCACACGCATTCGGTAAAACAGCGACTTTCATGCCTAAGCCACTAGTAGGTGATAACGGTTCTGGTATGCACGTTCACCAATCGCTAGCAAAAGACGGTGTTAACCTATTTGCTGGTGATAAGTACGGCGGCCTTTCTGAAACTGCACTTTACTACATCGGCGGTATCATCAAGCACGCACGCGCAATCAACGCATTCGCAAACCCATCAACTAACTCTTACAAGCGTCTAGTTCCTGGTTTCGAAGCTCCTGTTATGCTGGCTTACTCAGCACGTAACCGTTCTGCGTCTATCCGTATTCCAGTAGTACCAAGCCCGAAAGCACGTCGTATCGAAGTACGTTTCGGTGATCCAGCAGCGAACCCATACCTAGCTTTCGCAGCAATGCTAATGGCTGGTCTTGACGGTATCCAAAACAAGATCCACCCAGGCGAAGCTATGGATAAAGACTTGTACGACCTACCAGCAGAAGAAGCAGCTGAAATCCCAACAGTGGCAGAATCGCTACAAGGCGCACTACAAGCACTAGACGAAGATCGTGAGTTCCTAACTTCTGGTGGCGTATTCTCTGATGACTTCATCGATTCTTACATCGATCTGAAATCTCAAGATGTACAGAAGATCAACATGGCAACACACCCACTAGAGTTTGAACTTTACTACTCTGTTTAAGTAATCACTTCATTACTAAACATGAAATACTTAGGCCTGCTTCACAAGCAGGCCTTTTTGATCTTGTTGTCACTCACAAAGCAACGACAATGAAGTATCTTATTCACGACCACTGTGGATCGTGCAAACAAACTTGGAGTTAACGGATGAAACTCTCTCGTTTTTTTAAGCCACTCGGTCCTGTGCTTATTACCCTAATATGGACAGCCGCGAGTTCAGCCCAAGCCTCTACCATCTACTCATGGACAGATGAAAATGGCGTGGTGCATTTTACCGATCAACCTCAAACGCCCGATGCCACTGCTTACCCTTTAAGCGTGACCGAAGTCAGTGGCAATATTGAACAAACCGCAGATACCATTGCCGCTCAAACCACTGATGTTGCCGTGGTAGAAGAGCCAGCAAAAACCATTACGACCGTCAGTTTAGTCTCGCCAATGCATGAACAAACCATTCGTAATAACGAAGGTATCATCAATATTCATGCCGTCACCAACAGTAAACTCAATAACCAAACCCAAGCGCAATTAGTGCTAGATGGCATGGTGAAAGGCGATCCTCAAACTGAACTCACTTGGACATTAGATAACGTTGATCGTGGTAGCCACCAGCTACAAATTCAACTAGTTAAAGGCGGCAAGGTTATTGCATCATCAGACAGTATTACTGTTTATCTGCATCGAGCTACAGTGAAGGCAAACAAGCCAAAGCCAGTACAGCCTCGCTAACCCACAGTTTCACCAATTAACAGTGCCCGATCAGCAATAAACAGGTTACACTCAAATGCACCAAACTGGTGCATTTGACCGAAACAGCCATCATCATGGTTGTAGTAATCAACAAGGATGCTGATTGTGACTGCTGCATTTACCCCTGTAATTATTGATAACCTTGTTACTGCTGTGCTTCTGCTAGATGAAGCTCTCACGATAAGATTCGTAAACCCTGCAGCAGAGCAACTCTTATCTTCAAGTAAGCGTCGCCTACTCGGCACAGTTTTGCCTGATCTATTACAACACTCATCACTTGATCTCGATTTACTGTCCGGCACACTGCAAAGTGGTCAAGGTCTCGCTGATAGTGATGTCACTTTTGTCATTGACGGGCAACGTTACTTGCTCGGCTTAAATGCCAGCCCTATTTCATGGCAAAAAGAGCTGTTCGTGATGCTGGAACTAAAGCCCATCGATCAACAGCGCCGTATCAGTCAAGAGCAGACCCAATTAGCTCAACAACAAGCCGCTAAAGAATTAGTCCGTGGCCTTGCCCATGAAATTAAAAATCCACTAGGCGGACTACGTGGCGCAGCACAATTACTGGAAAAAGTCTTACCCGATCCAAGCTATACCGAATACACCCAGATGATCATTGAGCAAGCTGATCGTCTGCGTAATCTGGTCGATAGGTTACTAGGCCCTCAGCGACCTGGAATAAGAAAAGTCGATAACATCCATCTTGTGTTGGAAAAAGTCCGACAGTTAGTCTGCCTTGAAAACGATAGCAATATCATCATTGAGCGAGACTACGATCCGAGCTTGCCCGATATTGAGATGGATGCCGAGCAACTAGAACAAGCCCTGCTAAATATTGTCAGTAACGCTGCCCATGCACTGAAAAAACAAGGCGGTGGCGTTATTAAGCTCAAAACACGCACCGCGCACCAAGCCTTAATCCAAGGCAAATACACCCGTACCGCAGCCAAAATAGAAATTATCGATAATGGCCCCGGTATCCCAGCAGAAATCCAAGATACCTTGTTTTATCCCATGGTAACGGGTAATGCCGATGGCACTGGACTTGGGCTTTCCATTTCACAAAATTTAATCGATCAACATAATGGCAAAATCGAAGTGATCAGCTGGCCAGGACACACCAACTTCACTATCCATTTACCAATACAATAATAATTACAGGAGGATAAGGATGAGCAAAGGACTAATTTGGGTTGTTGACGACGACAGCTCTATTCGCTGGGTAATGGAAAAAACCCTGACGGCAGCTGGCATGAAATGTGAAACGTTCGCCAATGCTGATAGTGTACTTGAAGCGCTAGAGCGTAGCGTGCCTGATGTACTGGTATCAGACATCAAAATGCCGGGCACGGATGGATTAACCTTGTTGAAATTACTGCAGCAAGATTACCCACTATTACCTGTGATTATCATGACAGCACATTCCGATCTAGATGCTGCAGTAAATGCTTATCAACGTGGCGCATTTGAATATTTGCCTAAACCGTTTGATATTGATGAAGCAGTAAGTCTCGTGGAGCGTGCTGTTAGTCATAGCCAAGAGCAAAAACGCCAGCAGCAACCAGAATCAGAAACCAAAGCGGTACCTGAAATCATTGGTGAAGCCCCCGCGATGCAGGAAGTCTTTCGCGCGATTGGTCGTCTGTCCCGCTCATCCATTTCCGTGCTCATCAACGGTGAATCAGGCACAGGTAAAGAGTTAGTTGCCCATGCCCTGCATCGCCACAGCCCTCGCAGCAGCAATGCTTTTATTGCCTTAAATATGGCAGCGATACCAAAAGACTTAATTGAATCAGAGCTATTTGGTCATGAAAAAGGGGCATTTACCGGTGCGAATAGTGTTCGCCAAGGACGCTTTGAACAAGCCAATGGCGGCACCCTGTTTTTAGATGAAATCGGGGACATGCCATTAGATATTCAAACCCGTTTACTGCGAGTGTTAGCTGACGGGCAGTTCTATCGTGTCGGTGGGCATTCTCCAGTCAATGTCGATGTGCGTATCATTGCCGCAACCCACCAAAACTTAGAGCGATTAGTGGCTGAAGGTGATTTTCGTGAAGATCTATTCCATCGTCTGAATGTCATTCGTGTTCATTTACCCTCACTCAAAGATCGTCGCCAAGATATTCCACAACTGGCGCGTCATTTTCTCCAACGTGCTTCTAACGAACTAGGGGTTGAAGCCAAAACCTTGCACCCAGACACCACCAAGCAACTAGCAGCACTTAACTGGCCGGGTAACGTTCGTCAGTTGGAAAATATCTGTCGCTGGTTAACCGTCATGGCAAGCAGTAATGAAGTGCTACCTAATGATTTGCCGCCTGAATTACTCGAAACACCGGTAAGCCACACTTCATCGGAACAAGACACACAGCATTGGCACCATGGTTTAGAGGTTTGGGCTAAACAAGCCCTACAACAAGGCAATGAAAACTTGCTCGGTGAAGCACTGCCACAATTTGAGAAGATCTTACTCGAAACAGCGTTGCACCATAGTCATGGTCACAAACAAGAAGCCGCACGATTATTGGGCTGGGGAAGAAATACACTGACTCGAAAACTAAAAGAGCTTGGTATTAACGATTAGTCGTTATAGCTTAGATGATAGTTGCAGGTGAAGACGATCACATTTAGCTGCAACTATCATGTTCAGGCTATACACTTTGCTTATACTTAACCCTCAGTTTTCACCGGAATAACCATAATGATAAACAAGCATCTTCCTTTGACGGACATTCACCGTCACCTTGATGGCAATATTCGCCCTCAAACCATCCTCGAATTAGGCCAGCAATTTAATATCACGCTACCAGGTCATGATCTGGAAAGCTTACGTCCACACGTTCAAATTGTCGAAGCAGAGCCAAGTTTAGTCGCTTTCCTATCAAAACTTGATTGGGGTGTTGCGGTACTGGGTGATCTAGATGCTTGTCGCCGTGTGGCTTACGAAAACGTTGAAGACGCCCTACGAGCACAAATTGATTACGCAGAGCTACGCTTCTCACCTTACTACATGGCAATGAAACATAACCTGCCAGTAGCGGGTGTGGTTGAAGCGGTAATTGACGGCGTTAATGCAGGCTGTCGTGACTTTGGTATCAAGGCTAACCTGATCGGTATTATGAGCCGTACCTTTGGCGTTGATGCTTGTCAGCAAGAGCTAGACGCACTGTTAGCTCATAAAGATAAACTGGTTGCGATTGATCTAGCTGGTGATGAATTAGGTCAACCGGGCACGCAATTTAATACTCACTTTAAACAAGTACGTGATGCTGGCTTACGTGTAACGGTTCACGCAGGTGAAGCAGCGGGCCCTGAAAGCATGTGGCAAGCAATCAACGAGTTGGGTGCAGTACGTATTGGTCATGGCGTAAAAGCGATTCAAGATCCAAAGTTAATGGATTACTTGGCTGAGCATAAAATTGGTATTGAGTCGTGTATCACCTCAAACATTCAAACCAGCACCGTCAGCAACATTAAAGATCACCCAATCAAGCCTTTCCTTGAACACGGTATCTTAGCAAGCTTAAATACTGACGATCCTGCAGTTGAAGGCATTGAGTTACCTTATGAATATGAAGTAGCAGCGCCTGCTGTTGGTTTAAGCCAAGCACAAATTGAACAAGCACAGCGTAATGGTTTAGAAATCGCTTTCTTAACCGAGAGTGAGAAACAAGCCCTTCGTGATATGGCAGCAAAACGTAGCTAATTGCCCATCGCATTAGCAACCCCAAAATAACCAAAAGCCCCATTCGAGCAGTGCTGGAATGGGGCTTTTTCAGCTAATCTAATAAGATTAAATCACGCGTGAGAACTGTTGCTGACGAGCACGATCGCGTAAGTATTTATCGAAACACATACAGATATTACGGATCAATAAACGACCTTTCAGTTCAACAAAAATATGTTGTTCATCAACTGATACCAACTCATCGTTGATAAAGGTTTTTAATAACGCTAAATCTTCAGCAAAATACTGATCGAAATCGATACTAAATTCCGCTTCAATCGCTTTTTTATCTAGCTGGAAGTTACAAATAAGTGCTTTAATCACTTCACGGCGTAGTAAGTCATCTGCATCTAACGAGACTCCTTTCCACAGTGCGTTTTGTTTTTCTTCAATGTCTCGGTAGTAATGCTTTAGCTCTTTTTGGTTTTGCGCGTAGCAATCACCAATCATAGAAATGGCTGACACACCCATCCCTAATAAATCACACTCACCTTGAGTGGTGTAACCTTGGAAATTACGGTGCAAAATACCTTCGCGCTGGGCAATCGCCAACTCATCATCAGGTTTTGCAAAGTGATCCATACCAATGAACTGATACCCAGCCCCAGTTAGGGTCGCAATGGTGTCTTGCAGAATACCGAGTTTTTCTTTGGCACTAGGTAATAACTCTTCACTGATCTTACGTTGTGCTGCAAACAGTTTTGGCATGTGGGCATAGTTAAATACCGACAAACGGCCAGGATTCATAGTCAGTACTTGCTCTAGGGTTTGAGCAAACACCTCGCGATTTTGCAGTGGTAAGCCGTAAATCAAATCAAGATTAGTTGAACGGAAGCCCAGTTCACGCGCACGTTCAACCATCGCAAAGATAAACTGCTCGTCTTGCTCACGGTTTACTAGCTTTTGCACGTCTTTATTAAAATCTTGCACCCCGATACTTAGGCGGTTAAAGCCTTCACGGCGTAAGTGATCAAGAATCTCGAGTTCAATTTCACGTGGGTCAACTTCAATACTGATCTCTGCATCATCATCAAAATTAAACGATGCACGTAGGCTGTTCATTAAACGGCTAATTTGCTCAGCTGTTAAGAAAGTCGGTGTACCGCCGCCCCAGTGCAATTGGCTTACTTGGCGATCACCTAGTAGCGTTGCACGTTGCTTGATCTCTTGCTCTAGCGCATCAAGGTATTGGTCGGCTTTGTGTTGGTGGCGAGTAATAATTTTATTACAGCCACAGTAGTAACAAAGCTTATGACAAAACGGGATGTGAATATAAAGCGATAGCTTACGATCTGGATATTGCTTACATGCCATCTCAAATTCAGCAGAGGTAAAGGCTTCATTAAACTCTAACGCAGTTGGGTAAGAGGTATAACGCGGGCCTGAGTAATTATATTTTTCAATCAGGGCCTGATCCCAAATAATCTGCTCATTTGACATGACATATTTCCAATATTGTAGGGAGAATTAAGAGTTAACTGTGCCTATCGTATTACCACATTCAGCACTGACAGTTTATAAGACAATACAACCATCGCCTAATCAGATTCAGCGATGGTTGTAATCGTTCAGATCAAATCATGAAGACTTTGTTGACAGGATAGCGTCGAGCTCTACTGCAATGGTCTCTTGTAGTCGAGTCTCAGCTTTCATTCGCTCGAGATCAAAACGCATCCGTGTACGTTTCTCTGTTTGTTGACGGGCTTCACCACGAGGCATGTCTTTCACTACCTCGTATAGCTCATAAATTGCAGGATAAGTCGCAGCAAAATCTACGCTCTTATCAGCCTGCAAGGCTTCCATCAACTTATACAAACGAATCGCCGCTTCAGACAAATCACACTGTCCTTGTTTGGTGGCTGCGGCAATAACAAATACGCTCTCTAAAATCGTATTATTACGCGTTTCAATAGCCTCTTTTTGTTGCTGTTCAGCACGGGCTAAAAAAACTTTATGGCGTTGATTTTGTTGGTATAGCTTAACTAATAAAAAGCCAGCATACATACCAAGCGCGGTCACAATTGTGCCACCAATAACAAGCAGAAGCGTCAAATCCTGCAACGGTTACTCCTTACCGAACTTATCTAAATCCATGTTTTCAAATTGATCGAGTAAATCATCGTCCGACTTCGCCGCTGGGCGGTAATCGTCTTCTTCGAACAATTCAACTTCATCTTCTTCCATTAAACCAAGCTGCTTCATTAGCTGCTCGATGCGATCAAGTTTTTGATCGACTTGTTTTTGCAAGCCTGCACCTAACTTCTCGCCTGCATCTAGGCGATCAAGTAGTACCATTAGCTGTGCATCGTTTTCTAACATCGCTAATTCTTGCTCAGCAGAGAGACGACGTTGCTGTTTGGTCATTGGCTTTTTCGGCTCAACAATCAAAGGTACTGGTTTTTTACTACCTAAACGTGGGTCTTTCTTCTGTGCAGCATTACGCTGTTTTGTTTCTTCAACGGCAGAATGGCGGCTACCAGTTTTTAAGCCTTTACGCTTACGTGCTTTTTGGCGTTGACGAGATTCAATCTCGATTTGGCTTGGGGTTTTATCACGGTATACCGCTGGGCCTTCAGAGCCAACCTTACGGCCTCTTTTCTTACGGGTCATTACTGGGTTTTCCTCAGCAAAATCACATCATTACCAACAAACTCAACTTCTAAGCCATCACGTTTGGCTAAAAAGCGAAACGTATCACGGCTAAAAAAGCTGACGTGGGTTGGATCGTTCTTATAATGCCAGTGTTTAAAACCGTCGGCATCGGTTGCTAGCTTTGTCATCAAACCAAGCCAACCGCCCGGTTTGATCATACTCAGCAGCAGCCCCCATTCCTTCGCAGGCTGATAAAAATGTTCAATGGCCTCTGTACAAGTGACAAAGTCATATTGACGCGTTAATACACTCGGATCCGGTGCAAAATACGGGTCATAGATCGCCATATTATATCCCATTTCTTCCAACATAATCGAAAGCGTGGGACCAGGACCACTACCAAAATCTAGCCCCTCTGAGGCACTAGCAGGTAAGCGTTCCACAAGCGGTGTTGCGACACGGCTTAAAAATTGACGATACCCCATATCTTCAGGGTTATTTTGATGCTGATCGTAAACCGCTTTTTCTTGCTCTGGCGTAAGTTGTGCATTCGGATCGGCAAAAATCAACGCACATTGCTGACAGCGAAAGTAACTACGGTTTTTATCTTCTGCAAATAACACATGCTGTTCACTATGACACAGTGGACAAGGTTGCATGATCACTCTCCGGTGTTGCCGATTATTAGCAAAATCGGAACTGGTGTAAAATCGAACGGGCTATTCTATACCCAATTGCGATGAAGATGTAGTTTTGCTGACTAATTGTGCAATTTAATCTGTAAATACGGGTAGAGAAAAGATCAGCAAGTTAATTGCTGTTAGTAGAAGTTTTCAAAGCTCAGAAAAGAAAAAAGCGACAGGTTTTCACCTATCGCTCTATGTAAGCCGCTGGCTCCATATTCTTTCTAGTCAATCCTAACTAGCGTGTAACATCCCGGTTAAGCAAAGTTCCATTTGTTATTGATGCTTTCCTTGCGAACTTTGTTGTTCGTCATCATCCTGATGAATTTTACTCTTCCCTGTCCTATCCGTAGCGTTTCAACTCATCCTGAGTTGGCGATCCCTTTCGCTCATTATCTTCCTGATAATAATGCCACCATCCATGTGTGTACGTTATCCATTTCGTACATTGTATTGCTCAGACATCTTGTCTTTGCAAACCTTATCCTTAAGTGTCGTCCTGACAATCCAATTCGCGTCTTGCGTCAACCCTAGTCATCCTAACTAGACTTCCTGTGAATCCTTCGAGCATCCTGCTCATGCCATCCTAGCGCTTCCATCCAATGCCGCTCTCCCTGTCGACATGAGATAATTTACCTTAATCTATTCTTGAAACAATGTGCCGATATCACACTTTAAATAGTGAAAAACACCAATCTAACGCAACCCATTGTTATTAATAACGATTACATTTTTAAGCACAAAAAATAGAGCAAAATAAACCTACACGAATGGCAGATCTCTCACAAGCTGTTAAGCAAATAAGACAGAGACAAAAAATGGCTCTGAACAAACGTTGAGAAAAACGATTAAAACAGCAACATAGCGACAATAAAAAAGCAGCCATCTGGCTGCTTTTCTTAAATCGTATTAAAGATGATTAATGTAATCCACCGACATATTGCGACAATGCATTAATCTCTTCATCACTGAGCTTCGCAGCAACTGAACGCATCATCGCATTCATGTCGTTGGCACGATCACCAGAGCGGAATTTCTCAAGCTGAAGTTTCACATATTCTGCATTCTGACCCGAAATCTTAGGGAAGCCAGATAAGCTAGTGCCATTACCACGAGGGCCATGACAAGCAATACAGGCAGCAACACCACGCTCGGCATCACCAAAACGGTATAGCTGTTGTGCTACTTCAATCGACTCTTCAGAAGAGGTGTTATCTGAAATTGGCAAAGAAGAGAAATAAGCAGCAAGATCAGCCATATCTTGATCAGTCAGTGCTGCGACCATACCGCCCATCACAGGATCGTTACGACCTTGTTTACCGCCAGTCGACATTGCCAACTTAAACTCTTTCAATTGTTTTTCAATGTATGCAGGATGTTGTCCAGCCAGTTTCGGGTATTGCTGCATCGCTGCGGCGTTACCATCAGTGCCGTGACAAGCTGCACACGTTGCGGCTTTCGCTTTACCTGCTTCGATATTGCCTTCTTCGGCCATCGCCGAATAACTAGCAAGAAGGGTTAATATTAATATTAATTTCTTCATGACATTCCATTTATAATTATAGGGCTTCCACTACCACAAGTAATGCTTAGTTACATGGTATACAATACGACCACAAACCAAGCTCGGTTTAACATATTTTACACAATTTCACATAAAAGTAATCAGTCGACTACATGAAGACTTGACGGAGTTAACAGTGAATCAACCTCTCAACTACAGAAATACAAGTTTTATCACAAGTGCACCGGATATTCGTCACTTGCCACAAGATGCAGGCGTTGAGATCGCATTTGCTGGTCGCTCCAATGCGGGTAAATCAAGTGCGCTAAACCGTATTACGGATCAAAAGAACCTTGCACGTACTTCTAAAACCCCAGGCCGTACTCAGCTGATCAACATGTTTGAAGTTGTTTCTGGCTGTAACTTGATCGACTTACCGGGCTATGGCTTTGCTCAAGTACCACTTGAAATGAAGTTAAAATGGCAAAAATCGCTAGGTGAATACCTGCAACGCCGTGAGTGTCTGCAAGGCCTAGTGGTACTAATGGATATCCGTCACCCAATGAAAGATCTCGACCAACAGATGATCAGTTGGGCAATTGAAAGCCGTTTACCAGTATTAGTACTACTTACTAAAGCAGACAAACTGAAAAGTGGTGCGCGTAAAGCACAAGTGCTAAAGATCCGCCAAATGACACTAGAATTCGGTGGTGATGTGCAAGTTGAAGCTTTCTCTTCACTAAAAGGTATCGGTGTGGATCAAGTTCGTCGCAAACTTGATGAATGGTATGCGCCAGAATTAGAGCGTCAACGTGTACTTGCCGCTGGCGATGATGAATTCCCAGAGCATGACGCAGAATAAGATTTAAATGCCTAGCTCTAAGGAAGGAGCTAGAAAAATTCCCCACCATCATGGTGGGGCAATGGGAGAGAAATAGGAGGTCGTTTTAGTTTTGTGCAACGACCATGAATGATTTCCCTTCACGACGCAATCCCTTCCCTTTAACTGACTCCAGTTGCACTAATTTTTGAGACTCTCCACCCGTTATATTACCCAGCCTCAATATAAATGTTTTCTATCCTTGCTTTCATTAGCACATTATTTTCTTAACAAAATAACAACGTAAAATGTTAATAAGCTGATTTTTATTTTGGAAGTTTATTACAAACCTGCCATCCAAAAAAATAAGCAAAAAAAAACCACTCCCAAAAGTTCAGGAATGGTTATTTCATGGATTTGTTGCTGAGTTGATAATCACACCAGCTCTTAACAGCAAATATGAACAAGAAGCTGTATTTAGTATAACGCCTGTTTTTATTTTTTAAAGTATTTACTCTAAAAAACTAACGAAATCATCATCAGTAAAAATATAAAATGGGTAATTAACAGGCTAAATAGCTCGTAAAAAACCTATTTAGTCTATTTATTGATGATAAATAGTACAAAAACGGGCAGGTGTAATAAAGAAGGAAAACAATAAAAGAGAGAGATGAAGCGAGGTGGAAAAGTTGACTAGCGCCCAATAAAAAACGCCCCGGTCCAAAGTGAGACCAGGGCGGCTGAATCAGCCAAATCCAATAACGTGAAACAAAAGGTCTGAAAGATAGAACATCTTACCTCTGTACCCTACGTCTGTAACTGTATATCAAATGTGCAGTTTTTGGAACCCCTTGATGTAGTTTTTTTTCACTTTGTTGTAAGTAAATTTTACATTTGCGTTTTTATTGGGCGCTTATTTTTAACAAAAAAAATAGCCAGCGAATGGCTGACTATTTAATGATAAGTTTGATGATTACAACTTGTTCTTAGTGCGCTTGATCCCAGTTATCACCGAAACCTGCATCAGCGATCAATGGCACGTCTAATGTAGCTGCTTGCTCCATCAATGCTTTCACTTCAGCAGTGACCGATTCCAGTGCTGATTCTTTGACTTCAAACACCAATTCATCGTGTACTTGCATTAATAAACGTACTTCATCTTGAGGCTGTTGCTGTACCCAATTATCAACTGCAATCATCGCAAGTTTAATAATGTCGGCAGCCGTACCTTGCATTGGGGCGTTAATCGCTGCACGCTCTGCTGCTTTACGACGTAGGCCATTACGAGACTTAATATCAGGCAAGTACAAACGACGACCAAATAACGTCTCAACATAACCTTTTTCTGACGCCGTATTACGAGTGCTTTCCATGTACTCCAGCACACCTGGGTAGCGCTCAAAGTACACGTTCATGTAATCTTGCGCTTCGTTACGTCCCATATCTAGCTGCTTCGCCAAACCGAATGCACTCATGCCATAAATCAAACCAAAGTTGATCGCTTTCGCACGACGACGTTGCTCACTGCTTACCTGCTCAATATCTAAGCCAAGGATTTCAGCAGCCGTTGCAGCGTGGATATCTTTACCATGACGGAAAGCATCCAGCAGTGCTTTATCACCTGATAAATGTGCCATGATACGTAATTCAATTTGTGAATAGTCGACCGCTAAGATCTTGTAGCCACTTTGTGCTACGAATGCTTGGCGAATACGACGGCCTTCTTCATTACGTACTGGAATATTCTGCAGGTTTGGATCGCTTGATGATAGACGACCTGTTGCTGTAACAGCTTGATGGTAAGAAGTGTGAACTCGACCCGTTGCAGGGTTAACCATCTTAGGTAGTTTATCGGTGTAAGTAGATTTCAGTTTTGCAAGTCCGCGATATTCTAAAATCAACTTAGGCAATGGGTAATCAAGCGCCAACTCTTGTAGCACTTCTTCATTGGTTGAAGGTGTACCCGATGGGGTTTTCTTCAGAACCGGTAAGCCCATCTTCTCGAACAGGATCGCTTGCAGCTGTTTTGGCGAGCTTAAATTAAATTCTTGCTCAGCGAGCTCAAACGCTTTTTTCTCAAGCTCATCAAGACGTGCTGCAATTTCTGTCGATTGAGCACCAAGTAACATGCTATCGACATACACACCCGTGCGCTCCATGCGTGAAAGCACAGGCACTAATGGCATTTCAATAGTTTCAAAAACATGCTTAAGCTTGTCGTCAGCTTCCACTTTTGGATATAACGCATTGTGTAAACGCAGAGTAATATCAGCATCTTCTGCCGCATAAGGACCTGCTTGCGCTAAATCGATCTGATTGAACGTAAGCTGTTTTTTACCTTTACCGGCGATCTCTTCAAAGCTGATGTTCTTATGCTCTAAATAACGCAGTGCTAGGCTATCCATATCATGGCGGCCAACAACACTGTTAAAGACATAAGATTCCAGCATGGTATCAAACACAATACCCTGCATTTCAATGCCGTAACGCGCCACAATGCTGGCATCAAACTTTAAGTTCTGACCAATTTTGGCTTGGTTTGGATCTTCAAGCAGCGGTTTTAATTGAGCGAGTACCCAATCACGATCAAGCTGTGCTGGCGCATCAAGGTAATCATGAGCCACTGGCACATAGGCCGCTTTACCTTCTTCAATGGCAAAAGAGACACCGACCACATTGGCGGTCATGTAATCCAAACCATCGGTTTCAGTATCAAAGGCAAAGGCTTTCGCTGCTTTTAGTTGTTCAAGCCATACGTTGAAAGCCGCTTCATCCAGAATGATTTCATAACCACTGCGATCAATGGTTGGGGCAACCGCTTTTTTCTCAGCAGGTGCATTACCAGATTGTTCATCCGCAACAATACGGCCATCGCTACCTTCTAACATTTCGGTTAGCCAACGACGGAACTGCAACTTACCAAACAACTCAGTTAAGGCGTCAGTATCTGGCACACCTTTACGTAGTTCATCAGGTTTAACATCAAGCTCAACATCTAATTTGATCGTCGCAAGCTTGTATGACATGTAAGCGGCTTCTTTATTATCAAGCAGCTTTTTTGCCATGGTTTTAGAACCACGGAAACCCAACGGCGCAATGTCATCTAAGTTGTCATACAGCGCATCTAAACCACCGATGCCAGTTAATAATGCTTTTGCGGTTTTCTCACCCACGCCCGGGACACCTGGAATGTTATCCACTTTATCGCCCATCAGAGCCAGGTAGTCGATGATCAACTCAGGACCGATCCCAAACTTATCCACAACCCCTGCAGGATCCATCACTACATCTGTCATGGTGTTGATCAAGGTAATATTTTGATCCACCAGCTGCGCCATATCTTTATCGCCTGTACTGATGAGTACTGGCATGCCTTGCTGTGAGGCTTGAGTCGCCAGCGTACCAATCACGTCATCGGCTTCAACACCTGAAATCGAGATCAACGGTAAGCCCATGGCTTTGATCACAGCATGTAGAGGCTCGATCTGACCACGAAGATCATCCGGCATTGGAGGACGATTAGCTTTATATTCAGGGAACATATCATCACGGAAAGTTTTACCTTTCGCATCGAAGATCACCGCAATATGCTCTGTTGAGAACTGGCGTAACATGCTACGCAGCATATTCACGACACCATAAACAGCGCCAGTAGGCTCGCCGTCTGAGTTGGTAAAATTAGGTGCAGCATGGTAAGCACGATAAAGGTATGAGGATCCATCAATCAGGATCAATGGATTTTCTGGAATAGTTGCCATAGGGTTATTCTTATATCCAAGCGATAAGTCGTTCAAGTTAGCTCTATTATCGACCATATTAGGCGCTGAGCGACAGAAAAAATGCAATAACTCATAGAATGCCATGCCCTGAGGCAAGTGTTAACCAATGATTTCTACAACACTTCCGTTTTCTGTGGATAACTTTGTTAGTATTTAATTTATGCCAGTTGATCGTTTTTTGCGTAATTTTAAAAAGTTAGAATGATTTTATTTGTTATCATACACTTATGCGTTAGCGGCAAATTAGATCCTCGATCCCGATTTGATCAATCATTGTGGAAAACCTTCTTTGGATAAACTTTTATCCCCTAATAATCCAATAAAAATCAGACGATTTGCTTAGTAACAACGCCAAAACGAAAGGAATTGCGGTAATTTTAAGCGAGTAAAGGCTTTTACAGCGTGAGTTAGCTGAAAATCTATCGTGGTATGACGTTGATAAATGTTATGACGATCCTATCAATGTCAGTCATGCATCAAAGCCGAAAAAACGATCAAACAAGTGGAAAAGACGAGAAAAGAAAAAGCGACGCTACGTAATGTGGCGTCGCTCAGCAGAAGTGGTGTTCGGTTATCAGCCCTACACTAATAACACGCTACCTTAGCTGTAGTACACTGGAAGCAATGTGAGCAATGTCGTGCCATCAAAACGATATGATTATGTTCCATCCCTATCGCCTGACTGCACGTTAATAATAACCATTCTCAATTAACTTGCAAGTACTTTATTGAGAATAATTGTCATTTAGGCGTTATTTTTTAACCAATACTTTGCGAAAGTGTAATCGATAATCCAGCACTCCCTCTTTTTTTTCTATATCTTCAATAAGATAGCCATTTCGCATTAATAATCTCACCATTGCAGGAAAGCGGTTTCTCGATTTGACCGTGAGTTGTTGATAGCCCTGCTCAATAACCCAGGCTTCTTGCGCTTCTAACAATGCTTGTGCCACCCCGTGACCACGCCCAGCAGGCAATACACCACCAAGCCAGCTATAAAATACTTGCTTATCTAGCGCATAACCTATTTTCACTCCAACTAACTGTTGTTGGTTTTCAGCAACTAAGATCAAAGCTGGTTTGGTTGCTAAACGCGTCGTTAACTCCGCCAAAGAAATAGGAGCGGCAAATTCCACAATACGATGGAGCACCGCAAGGGCTTCTTCGACGCTTGCTTCTCTTATCTGCAAATCCATGTTGTTGTTCTCCATCATTGAAGTGAAAAAAGCCGATCATGGGATCGGCTTGGTAATCTTTATTTCATCCCAACCATTATTGATTGGTTTTCGCTGCCACGAAAGGCTGTGGCGATATTGCGGTTAGTTTACCAATTAAGTAATTGAGCAAGACACCGTACATCGGCACAAACAAACCTAAGCTGATGATCAGTTTAAAGCTGTAATCCACCAGCGCAATTTCCGTCCAGTTTTCTGCCATAAATGGATCTGGGCTGTGGTAAAACGCAATACCGAAAAAAGCGATGGTATCAATGGCATTACCAAAAATAGTGGAAGCCGTTGGTGCTACCCACCATTGCTTTAACTGACGTAGACGGTTAAACACCGACACATCTAAGATTTGCCCTAACAAGTAAGCCATAAAGCTTGCGATCGCAATACGAGCAACAAACAAATTAAACTCACCTAAGTGACCTAACCCTTGATATTCACCTTGGAAAAACACGACCGAAAGGACATATGACACCACTAAAGCGGGCATCATGACGCGAAAAATGATCTTACGTGCCATGCCTGCTCCAAAAATCCGGACAGTTAAATCAGTAGCAAGAAAGATAAAAGGAAAAGTAAATGCGCCCCATGTAGTGTGATAACCAAATACGGTGAACGGGAGTTGCACTAAGTAGTTACTTGATGCGATCACCAACAGGTGAAATAGCACTAAGTAGCCTAAAGCTTTACGTTGTTGTTGCGGAGTAAAAGAAGGTGTTGCGTTAGATTGAGATAAAGCAGTCGTCATGTGAGACCTTTTTGTCAATGGGGGGAGGGAACCCAAACATACTTTGTTGCCAGCATTTTATCGCCAACAACGACCAGGTCGGCGATTATACAGAAACCAGCTTGCTTGCCTAGCTTTTGATCTTGCGAGAAAGATTAATTTAATAAGCTCGCAATAAAGGTGAGTGTTTCTTCATCGTCGTCACTCATGGCTTCAAGCCATAACGCACCGCTGTAATGCTCACCTTTTAACAGCAAACGACAACCTTCAAAATCAATCAACCAAATATGCAGATCTGCATTACTCTCTTTCTCCACCACAGTCGCATCAATGGCGAGTAACAAAGATTCTGCGATCGTATCAAAACTATCGAAATCAAATTCAGGACTTTTAATCGATAAAAAACGTGCGTCGCGATCAAACTGACGAATACCGAATACGTGACTTGTTACTGCTGTCATCATGACTCCTATTTATACCCAAGTAACTTGGGTATATTGCTTTAAATAGTGGCTTTCAATCCCTGTTAGCCCTTGATGTAACCAAGTGTTAATTAGCATTACAAAGGTTAAGGTTGCTCTAGTATTCCACTTCTCATCATGGTCTTATTAGGCTGCTGCTAGAGCACGTTATCGCGAGTCCCGTCGCATGACCTAGCAGTCCGGTGAAATGAATATTCCACCAAATACGCAAGCTGTTTTGTCGTGACCAAACACCCTATTAAGGCTGTTTCTTTAACGCATTCTAGCCGGGCTTACCATGAGCCCGGTTTTTTTATACCTGTCTTTTATGCTATCAGCTTAGTGTGGCTCATCAATCGCCAGTATATGATCGCGGATCAAACCAAGAAACACCTCACCGTATTTCTCAAGCTTACGCTGTCCAACCCCATTTATAGCCAGAAAATCGCCGTTTGATGTCGGTAATCGCTCTGCCATTTCCATTAGACTGGCATCATTAAATACCACGTATGGTGGCAGATCTTCTTCGTCAGCAATCGCTTTTCGCAATTTACGCAACTTGGCAAAGAGCTTTTTATCGTACTGACGATTCACCAACTTGTTCACTTTCATCGTACGGGCAATGTTATCTAGCCGAGGTACTGCAAGCTCTAAGCTGACTTCTGCACGCAATAAAGGACGGGCTTTTTCCGTTAGCTGCAACACCGAGTTACGACTAATATTTTGAGTTAGATAACCAAGGTGGATAAGCTGTCGCAGTACACTAACCCAATACTCATGGCTGTAATCACGACCGATACCATAGGTGCTAAGTTTGTCATGCCCATGCTCTCGAATGCGTTGGTTTTGCATCCCACGTAGCACTTCTACAATGTAAGTAATACCAAAGCTTTGCTGCACACGGTAGACACAAGATAACGCTTTTTGCGCCACCTCCACCGCATTGAAACGCTTAGGCGGATCTAAACACACATCGCAGTTACCACACGGCTCATCACGGTGCTCACCAAAGTAATGCAATAACACCTGACGACGGCAGGTTTGCGCTTCGGCAAAAGCGCCCATCGCATTGAGTTTATGTCGCTCAACCTCTTTTTGTTGCCCTTCTGGCTTTTCATCTAAGCAGCGACGTAACCACGCTAAGTCAGCAGGATCGTAAAACATGACCGCTTCAGCTGGTAAGCCATCACGCCCAGCACGCCCTGTTTCTTGGTAATAGGATTCGATATTACGGGGAATATCAAAATGCACCACAAAACGGACATTGGGTTTGTTGATCCCCATACCAAAGGCAACGGTAGCCACCACAACATGAATATCATCACGTTGGAAAGCATCTTGCACATGTACACGTTCGGCATGCTCAAGCCCTGCATGATAAGCTTCGGCACGAATACCATTGTCTCGCAACTTCTCGCTGATCTGCTCTACCTTTTTACGGCTATTACAATAAATGATACCGCATTGGCCTCGCATCCCTTCGATATAGCGAATGATTTGCGTCAGCGGCTTGTGCTTTTCCCACAAGGTGTAACGGATATTCGGACGATCAAAACTGCCCAAATACTCATGGGGCTTCGATAAGCCTAAACGCTGGATAATGTCATGACGGGTAGTTTCATCAGCGGTCGCAGTAAGTGCCATCACGGGCAGGTTATCAAACGACTGCTTCAGCAATCCTAACGCCGCATATTCAGGTCTAAAATCATGTCCCCATTGGGAAATACAGTGAGCTTCATCGACGGCAACCATGGCAAGCGGCACATCACGCAAGCGATCAATAAAGTCGTGGGTTAACACGCGCTCCGGTGAGACATACACCAGTTTCACGTTGCCGGCTTGCATCGCTTCAAACACCGCAAAAATGTCATCACGACTCATGGTGGAGTTAATGTAAGCGGCAGCAACACCATTGGCTTTGAGTTGGTCGACCTGATCTTTCATCAAGGAGATCAAAGGGGAAATAACCAAGGTTACTCCCTCTTTTAATAAAGCAGGGATCTGGTAGCACAAGGATTTACCACCGCCTGTTGGCATGATCACCAAACAATCTTCATCACGGTTAACGGCATCAATCACATCCTGTTGACCCACGCGAAATTGCTGGTAACCAAAAACATCTTGGAGAACAGATTCACAACAAGGAGCAGATAACGCAGAACAAGGTTCACTGTGACAAACGGATGACATGGTAAGGCTCTTGGCTAAACAGGGCGTTCATTCTATACCTAAAGCCCCCATTGATGCGAGGCACTAACTGGGCTATCAATGAAAAACGCAGCCCTGTTTTTCTCTAACCTTTTCTCCCACAATAAAAATAAATGCTGGAATAATCACCACTTCACTATATATACTGCTAAAGAATAAAATTTAACCAACTTTAGATTTGGAGTTTCATGGAAGAGAACAACAATCTAGCCAAACGTGGCATTATTCTCGCCATTGCGGCCTACACCATGTGGGGCATCGCACCGATTTATTTCAAATCACTATCACAAGTCACTGCCTTGGAGATCCTTAGCCATCGGGTGATTTGGTCATTCTTTTTTCTCGCCCTGCTTATCATCATCGGTCGTCAACGCCATCGTGTTAGCGCGATCTTAAAGCAGCCCCAAACCCTCTTTTTGCTCCTCATCTCTGCTCTATTAGTCGGCTGTAATTGGCTCATTTTTATTTGGGCTGTGAATAACGATTATATTTTGGATGCCAGCTTAGGGTATTACATCAACCCACTGCTAAACGTGTTGCTTGGAATGCTTGTGTTAGGGGAAAGATTACGCCCGCTGCAATGGGGAGCGGTACTGATTGCTGCCATTGGTGTGATTGCCGAGCTGATCCAATTTGGCTCACTCCCTTGGATTGCTTTTGCCCTTGCGATCAGTTTTGGCTTTTATGGGTTGCTCCGTAAAAAAATCAATATTGACGCTCAAACCGGTCTTTTTATTGAAACTTGTGTGCTGCTACCGCTAGCAGCCATTTACCTTATCTTTATTACTGATAGCCCTACAGCCAATCTTGGTCAAAACCCACTAAATCTAAACCTACTCTTACTGGCCGCAGGGATTGTGACCACCTTACCGCTACTGTGTTTTACTGGCGCTGCCACCAAATTGAAATTCTCGACCTTAGGTTTCTTTCAATATATTGGCCCAAGTTTAATGTTTATTCTCGCCATTTTTCTTTATCAAGAACCGTTTAAATTAGAGCATGGGATCACCTTTGGCTGTATTTGGTTCGCCCTGTTGTTATTCAGTGTTGATGGTATTCGTACTCACCGTTTACAGTCTTCTGGGGTGAAACGACACCGCAAAGTACCGTGATGTGAAAGATCATGTGATATGTATGATATATCTCTCATTTTTATTACCTAAATCTATAAATTTAAAGTATAAAATAGTGTTCAGTTACGTCATTTAGCCCACTCATAAGGATCATCTATGCCAAGGTTTGCCCCACCTTTTGCCCTGTTATTGAGTGCTTGTTGTTTTTCATTACCTGTTTTTGCCAATGAAGCATCGCAAGCCTCTGATAATATTGAGCCAGAGCCAGCCATTAGTCAGCAATCTCAGCAGCTAGTGAAGGGTAAAGAATGGATGATCGCCACTGCTAATAAATATGCCAGCGAAGCAGGAGCTGATGTTTTAAGTAAAGGCGGCAGTGCAGTGGATGCGATGATCACTGCACAATTGATTTTAGGCTTAGTAGAGCCTCAATCGTCGGGCATTGGTGGCGGTGGGTTCTTGGTTTATTGGGATAACGACAACAACCAAATGACAACCTTTGATGGTCGAGAAACCGCACCTTTTGCTGCCACTCCCCGTTTGTTTCAAGACAATCAAGGTAAACCGCTAAAATTCTATGATGCAGTTGTCGGTGGGCGCTCAGTCGGCACACCGGGCACCATTAAACTTTTGTGGCGAAGCCACGAGCAGTACGGCAAATTAGCGTGGAAGAGCCTCTTTTTACCAGCGATTAAATTGGCAAAAGATGGCTTTATTGTTAGCCCTCGATTAGCGGCAATGGTTGAGCAAGATGCACAGTATTTAAGTCGCTTTCCAGCAACCAAAGCCTACTTTTTTGATAATGATGGCAACCCTATAAAAGCAGGCACTAAGCTAACAAACCCAGCTTATGCTAACACCTTACGCCAAATTGCTGATTACGGCCCCAAAGCGTTTTATCAGGGTGATATTGCCCGTGATATTGTCGAAGCCGTACAGCAAGCAGAAGGCAATCCCGGGGTATTAAATACCATGGATCTTGCCAGCTATAGCGTCAAACAACGAGAGCCTATTTGTGCTCCTTATCGTCAATATCAAGTGTGTGGCATGGGGCCACCAAGCTCTGGTGCACTCACTTTAGGGCAAATCTTGGCAATGCTAAACCATTATCCGCTGGCGAAATTAGGCGCTGATAATGCCGAAAGCTGGCGCTTAATTGGTGATGCCTCACGCCTTGCGTTTGCCGATCGTGGTCGCTATATGGCTGACAATGATTATGTACCCATGCCAACCCGTGGCTTATTAGATCCAACTTACATAACGCAACGTGCAGCATTACTACAAGGCAAGCAAGCATTAACCAAGGTAGAACCGGGCACACCACCATGGAATCATGCGCAGAAACAAACGAGTAATGAGGCGATTGAGCTGCCATCCACCACTCATCTCTCTATTGTTGATAAAGAAGGTAATGTGGTATCGCTCACCTCTACGATTGAAAACAGCTTTGGCTCACGTTTGATGGTTCGTGGTTTTTTACTTAATAACGAGCTCACGGATTTCTCATTCCGTAGCCAAATTGATGGTGTCCCTGTTGCCAATCGCATTGAGCCGGGCAAGCGTCCACGCTCATCGATGACACCGACAATAGTGATGAAAGATAATCAGCCTGTACTGACTATTGGCTCACCGGGTGGCAGCCAGATCATCGGTTATGTCGCCAAAACGCTGGTCGCTTACATTGATTGGGGCATGGATTTACAGCAAGCGATCAATCTACCGAACATGAATAACCGTTTTGGCACCTTTGAATTAGAGCAAAACACCGCAGCAACTGCGTGGGCACCGAAACTCGAAAAACTGGGTTATAAAACCCAAATCAAAGATCTGAACTCGGGTATTCAAGCCATTAGCATTGCTCCAGAGCAGCTCACCGGTGCCGCCGATCCACGTCGAGAAGGCAAAGTGATCAGCCGATAATCCCACGTATCCATCATCAAAAAATCACAAAAAAGCCCAGCAACGAAATGTGCTGGGCTTTGTTTTATTTAAGCGGTTAATACTCGCTTAACGCTATTTATTACATTGGTGTTAGCTTCGCGTACTGGGTCACCAGCCATTTAATGCCTTCACCATTAAACGCAACTTGCACACGACTTTGTGCGCCACTGCCTTCAAAATTAATGATGGTGCCTTCACCAAATTTAGGATGCTCAACACGCTGACCTAAATTAAAGCCCGTCTCATTAAAGTTGTTATTGACTTGCGCTTGGCTAAAACGACCACTGCTGGCTGGACGTGATACTTGCGCTTTCATTCGCACTTCTTCTACGAACTGCTCGGGAATTTCACGAATAAAGCGTGATGGTTTATGGAAGTTATCTTTACCGTATAGACGACGCATTTCTGCATAGGTGATATACAGCTTTTGCATCGCACGGGTCATACCCACGTAACACAAACGACGCTCTTCTTCTAAACGTCCCACTTCTTCGGTAGTGCGTGAACTTGGGAACATGCCCTCTTCCACACCAACCATAAAGACCACAGGGAACTCTAGACCTTTGGCGCTGTGCATAGTCATCAGCTGTACCGCATCTTCAAAATCATCTGCCTGACCATCACCTGCTTCTAACGCCGCATGGGCTAAGAACGCCGCTAATGGGCTCATGTCTTCAGCTTCTTCAGGGATCTCAAACTGACGGGTCGCGGTCACCAATTCTTCTAAGTTCTCAATACGCGCTTGGGCTTTTTCACCTTTTTCTTGCTCATACATCGCACGTAAACCGGAATTTCGGATCACTTCATCCGTTTGTTGGTACATTGGCAATTCAGCGGTGTCGTCTTCTAGTGCATTAATCAGCTCAATAAAACGACGTAGAGCATTACCCGCACGACCCGCTAATACTTGCTCTTCCAGCAACGCAATACTTGCTTGCCACATGGTTAAGCCACGATCACGTGCTGCTAAGCGAATAGTTTCTAAGGTGCGATCACCCAAACCTCGGGTTGGAGTATTCACCACACGCTCAAATGACGCATCATCATTACGGTTTGAGATCAAACGCATGTAAGATAACGCATCTTTGATTTCTTGGCGCTCGAAGAAGCGCATACCACCGTAAATACGATACGGCAGACCTGCTTGAATTAAAGCCTCTTCCAATACGCGAGATTGAGCGTTACTACGGTACAAGAAAGCCGTTTCGTTTAAGCTACCGCCTTGATCACGCCACTCTTTGATTTTGCCCACCGCAAAGCGTGCTTCATCCAGTTCGTTAAACGCAGAGTAAAGCGAAATCGGCTCACCTTCACCGCCTTCGGTCCACAGCTTCTTACCCATGCGCTCATTGTTATTGGCGATAAGTTCGTTAGCTGCATTCAGAATATTACCTGTTGAGCGGTAGTTTTGCTCAAGGAAAATCGACGACGCTTCGTTAAATTCATTTAAGAAACGTTGAATGTTTTCTACTTTCGCTCCACGCCAACCATAGATCGACTGATCATCATCACCGACGATCATCACATGGCAATCAGGCCCTGCCATTAAGCGTAGCCAAGCAAACTGAATGCTGTTGGTATCTTGGAACTCGTCCACCAAAATATGCTTAAAGCGCGCTTGATAGTGTTCACGAATATGCTTGTTATCACGCAATAACTCGTAAGATCGCAGCAATAACTCGGCAAAATCTACCATACCGGCACGATCACAGGCTTCTTGGTAAGCGCTATAAATACGCAGCCAAGTTTTCTCTACCGGATCGTTATAAGTCTCGACGTGCTTAGGACGTAAGCCTTCATCTTTTTTGGCATTGATGTACCACGCCGCTTGACGGGCAGGCCAATGTTTTTCATCTAAATTCTGCGCTTTGATCAAACGGCGCAATAGACGCATCTGATCGTCAGAATCGAGGATATTGAAATCTTCAGGCAGACGAGCATCAAGATAATGAGCACGCAACATGCGGTGACATAAGCCGTGAAAAGTACCATTCCACATCCCCGCACTGGAGCCTTGCATTAACTCATTAATACGACCACGCATTTCTGCTGCCGCTTTATTGGTAAAGGTCACCGACATGATCGAGTACGGTGACGCTTGCTCTACCGATAACAACCAAGCAATGCGATGAACCAGCACACGTGTTTTACCACTGCCTGCACCCGCTAGTACGAGGTGGTTACCCAACGGTGCTGCCACCGCTTCTCTTTGTTTATCATTGAGCCCATCTAATAGGAGTGAAACGTCCATCGCTATCTACTGGTTATTTATACAATGGTGATGATTATAACAGCACGAAAAAAGATTGCCTCGATATCTTCATCTTTCCTGACTTACTCTACCATTTACAATCTTTATAATTTTTTTTCGCAATAAAGTGACAACTTCCCCTTTCCTATAAGACAAGAGCGTTTTAACGCCAACCAAGAAAGTCTCGTCACCACCGACCAATATTAAGAGGAAGTATTATGAATAAGGTAAACAAGTTAGCACTTGCATCTGCTATGACAGGTTTAATCGCATTAGCCGGTAGTGTTGCCTCTACCTCAGCCGTGGCTGGAGAAGCGAAAGAAAAATGCTATGGCGTAGCAAAAGCAGGAAAAAATGACTGTGCCACCAAAACCTCATCTTGTGCTGGCACATCAAAAGTAGATGGTCAAAAAGATGCCTTTATTGCAGTACCGAAAGGCATGTGTGCCCGCCTTCACGGTGGCTCTACAGAGTCAGCATAAATGAATGACTCAAGGTTAACGGATCTGATTGGGGTGGGCTTACGCTCACCGCATCATCAAGATTTTATCGAGCAGTTGCCAAGCGTGGGCTGGTTAGAAATTCATAGTGAAAACTTTTTCAATCGCCATACACCGCAGTATCAGCAACTCATGACAATCATGGAGCATTACCCAATCAGCTGTCATGGTATTGGGTTATCACTGGGCTCTGCCGATCCGATTAACCTTGAACATATAAAACAACTCAAACAACTGATTGAAGTCGTAAACCCAATCATGGTTTCCGATCACCTCAGTTGGAGTTCAATTGACGGCCAATATTTTAATGATTTACTGCCGTTACCTTATACCGAACAAGCGTTAGATCTTTTTTGTCAGAAAGTAGTACAAGTTCAAGAGCGACTTAATCGACAACTACTTATTGAGAACCCATCCAGTTATCTCAGCTTTGCACATTCTGTCATACCTGAATGGGAATTTTTAACCGCCGTACAACAACGCACAGGATGTGGTTTGTTATTGGATTTAAATAACATTTACGTCAATAGCTTTAACCATCAGTTTGATTGCCAAACCTACTTAAATGCCATTAACCCAGAAACAGTAAAAGAGATCCACTTAGCAGGCTTTACCGTCAAACACTTTCAGCAAGGAGAGATCTGGATTGACACCCATAACCAGCCTGTAAGTGAGCCCGTGTGGCAACTTTACCGTCAATGGGTAGAGCAACATGGTAAACATTTTCCCACCTTGATTGAATGGGATGCGGATTTACCACCACTAGAAAGATTACTCGCTGAAGCGGCTAAAGCTGACGTTATTCTTAAACGAGAACATCATCATGAAATATGCTGTAAAGAACGATCTTCACCACATCCAACAATCCTTTGCCAAAGCCCTGCAATATCAAGATAGCTCGGTATCTCAAGCGATCAATGCCAACCACTTTAGTGCTGAGCAGCGACTACAAATTTATCGTAATAATTTTATTCTTAGTCTCACAGAGATCTTAGCGGCCGTGTATCCCACTGTAAAAGCCATGATTGGACATGATTGTTTTGTCCAATTAGCAAGGCTGCATATTCTTCATTCACCACTAAATGAAGGGGATGTCAGCATGTATGGTGAAGGATTTCATGTCACGATCGCAAAAAGCCCAACGGTCAATAAAGCTTTGCCTTATCTGGTCGATCTTGCGCAATTGGAATGGTATCGAGATGTCGTAAGCCGCATGCCTACCCAGCAGCATCAATTTCCATTAGAAAAACTCCAACAGCTGCAAAACAGTGATGATCTTGATGCTTTTGGTCGCCATTATTTTCATATTCCAGCTGCAACCTATGTGATGAATAGCCCCTATAACGTTGGCGCATTATGGCAATTGGTACAAAACGAGATGTTGGAAACAACACAAACAACAGCATCAGCTAACAACGATCCCTTTGCTGAGTTAGATATTAATCAGCCGCAAACCATCCTTATTCAGCAGCGTAACCGATACATTTTCACCCAAGGTATTTCTGCCCAGTTAGGCGCACTACTCATCCATTGCCAACAGCAAAAACCACTCAATAAAGCCTCAGATGACATGCTAGCGCAGCTACCTTATTTACTTCAGTACCAATTAGTTGACGATATCTTGGAGGCTAACGATGGATAGTTTTATTCGCCGTATCGATCCCGTATTTTCATGCTTAACCACGCCACTGATCCCTGTGCTTTTGCTCTTTACACGACTATGGGTGGCATGGGTCTTTTTCCAATCGGGCATGATCAAGTTTTCTAGCTGGGATAGCACCTTATACCTATTTGAAAACGAGTACCAAGTTCCCTTTATACCTTGGCTATGGGCTGCCTATATTGGTACTGCCGTTGAAGTAATTGTGCCTATTTTTCTTACGCTAGGGTTATTTACTCGACCAATGGCGCTATTACTTTTCGTGTTCAATGCCATAGCCGTGATCTCTTACCCGGTATTATGGGAGCAAGGATTTTACGATCACCAGCTATGGGGAATGATGTTATTGGTCAATATCATTTGGGGGGCGGGCAACTTTTCATTAGATCACTTTCTCAATCGCCAAACTCCTCAACATTCATCTTGTTAACCAAGTCCAAACATGAAAAAAGCGACCGATGGTCGCCTTTTTTATTCCACTTTATTATTGTTCTAGTCCAACTATCGTCAGAAGTTGTGAGAGCTGTGAGATCTCGACATCAGGCAACGTCAGTGCTTTCGATTGCTGTAAAATGGGCTTATTTTGATCGTTAAACCAACAGGCTTGAAAACCATGTAGTTTCGCGCCATAAACATCTGTTTTTAGATGATCACCCACATGTAAAATCGAAGATGCCGGTAACTGTAGTGTCTGTGTCGCCAAGTTAAATAAATCCGCTTCAGGTTTGGCTAAACCATCTTTCCCTGCTTGAAACACCTCGACAAAATACGGCGCTAAACCAATTTTTTTTGCATCCACATTGCCATTGGTTAGCCCAACTAAAGGAAAATGCGCACTTAACGCTTTCAATACTCGATGCGTTTCATCAGGAACATCAACTTGATTACGCACTTCAAGTGCAACCTCAAGTCCTTGTTGTGCCAATGCTTCAGCTTGTTTTAAACGAAATCCAAGCTGCATTAACCCAATCTTTATGGTTTCCACTCGCCACGCACTGACATCATGCTTAAGCATGGGATCAAGGGCTGCCAATTGCTGTTTCAAACGCACCCATGGAGTAATATCACTCAGCGCATGCGGCGAGACTATCTGCGATAGCCACATAAACATCGCTTTTTCGACCCGTACAATAACCGGACGATTGTCATATAAGGTATCGTCAAGATCGAAGGAAAATGCACGAATTGGCGTTAATTGACGGTAAAAATGCATGATATCTCTTTAATTAGCTGAAAATGACAACTACTTGCTACGTTTCTTCGCCCGAGGATGAGCTTCATCGTACACTTTTGCCAAATGTTGGAAATCCAAATGAGTATAGATCTGTGTGGTCGATAGATTCGCATGTCCAAGCAATTCTTGTACCGCACGAAGATCACCACTGGATTCGAGCATATGGGTGGCAAAGCTATGACGCAATTTATGAGGGTTAATATGGCTTGATACCGCCTGTTTTTGTCCCCATTCCGCCATCCTTTTTTGCACATTACGAGTTGAAATACGGTGTCCGAGTTTAGACACAAATAGCGCTTGTTCATCAGCTTGAGCGATTGAATCACGAACCTTTAGCCACTTTGCTACCCACTCACGAGCAAGCCCTGAAAACGGTACAATACGTTCTTTATCACCCTTACCGATCACCCGTAAATCCCCTTTGCTCAGGCTAATATTACGCAGATCGATACCGACTAATTCAGATAAACGCAAACCCGCACCGTACATCAACTCCATCATGGCTCGATCACGGATAGCTAAGGGATCGTCTTCATTTACATCTAGCAGTTGATTCATTTCATCAACATCGAGGTTTTTCGGCAATGGACGCGATTTACGTGGCGCAGCAACCCCCTTAGCAGGATTGGCTTTTAATACGTTTTGATGAACCAGAAAATCAAAAAAACTCCGCAATGCAGAAAGGCGCATGGCTAAACTGCTGGCCTTTAAGCCATCACGCATCCCTTTACTGGCAATTTGACGTACCCAACCAGCATCGACTTGCTGCCAGCTTTCTACCTTTAACTCGACTAATTGCTCTGCAATACGGGTTAATTGGCGCTTGTAGTTTTGTTGGGTATGTAAACTGAGTTCACGCTCACTACGTAAGTACTCGTAGAAACGCTCAAGGGGTTGTTCCAAATTGCGGGGTAACATAGCTAGTCAATAACCTCACGGGTATATTGCCAATGCTCTATCAGGTGACTAATGGTTGTCGCTAATTGCTCAACAAACAAGGTATCCATCTCAGGTTGAAAGTGCCCACCATCAGCACTAGCGAAACTCAACACCCCATTGGCAGCTGAGCGACCTAATGGCAATACAATGAATGAGCCTAACTGGGGCGGATGAGCAAACAGTAATTCGGCCTCAGGACGACGTAAACGCCCTAAATAAGGGCGATCCTGCATCAAGCGAGAGCGATAAAAATCATTAAATCGGTGACGCGCTAAATACAGCAGTTCATCATCCGTGTCGAACAAACGCAGACTAACCGACAACTGTAATTGCTCAGCTAACGCTTCAACAATGGTGAGTACCTGATAGATATTATGGCATTGTAATAATTGTATTTGAGCATTCGAGAACATCACCGACAATTCACCACTTTTCGTAGCATTTGCTAGCAATGTTGCTTGCTGTTGCTCTAATTCAGCAATCCGTAGTCGCAGCCGCTCAAGTTGAATATCGACTAAAGAGACCGTACCACGAGCTTGATGGGGGATCCGCACCTCACTTAACCATTCCGCTTGGTGTGAGAAAAAAGTGGGATTATTTCGCAAATAAGTGAGTACTGTTTGCTCATTCAGCACCTCGTTCAATTCATCCCCTGATGAACAAGTTTGCTGAGAAAGTGTTGTCATAGATTAAACTGTCCGTCAAAAACGTGTGCCGCAGGCCCGGTCATAAATAATGGTTTACCTTCACCTGCCCAACGAATGTGTAAATCACCACCCGGCAGTGAAACTTTCACATTTTCATCCAACAAGCCTTGGATACGGCCAATCGCTACTGCCGCACAAGCACCGCTACCACAGGCTTGTGTCTCTCCTGCACCACGTTCATACACTCGCAAGCGTACATTGTTGCGATCCAGCACCTGCATAAAGCCAGCGTTTACTCGCTCAGGAAAACGTTCATGAGATTCCAGTAATGGACCTAATGTATCTACATCTGCGGTATCGACATCATCCACAACGGTGACACAATGAGGGTTACCCATACTTGCGGCACCACAAAACAGCGTCTGATCACCAACACGTAATATATAGGTTTTTTCAGCCTGTTTGGCTTTCATCGGGATCTTATTTGGCTCAAAAATCGGCACGCCCATGTTCACTGTCACTTGATTATCGTTTTCAAGTTTCAGGATCATTTTGCCCGCTTTAGTACTGACTGAAATATGGTATTTATTAGTTAAGCCCTTCATCGAAACAAAACGCGCAAAACAACGGGCACCATTACCACACTGCTCTACTTCACTACCGTCAGCATTAAAGATACGGTAATGAAAATCGGTTTCTGGATCGTAAGGCGGTTCAACCACTAATAGCTGATCAAAGCCAATACCACGATGGCGATCCGCTAAGCGGCGGATCGCATCTGGTGAAAAAAATACATTTTGTGTCACGCAATCAACAACGACAAAGTCATTGCCTAACCCATGCATTTTGGAAAAATTAATCTGCATGATGTTCCTTAATTTTTATTCTTCGTTGCAGCCATGATCACTCAACAATGTGCTCTAGTTGCCACAACTGCGCTAGCGTTTCACGTTCACGAACGAGATGCACTTGCTCACCATCCACCATCACTTCTGCAGCACGGGCACGGGTATTGTAATTTGATGCCATCACAAAACCGTATGCACCCGCTGAACGCACCGCCAGTAAATCACCTTGCGCTAAACACAAGCTGCGATCTTTACCAATAAAGTCGCCGGTTTCACAAATAGGGCCCACTAAGTCATACACCTGTGCTTCGCCTTGACGCGGGATCACCGGCACAATGTCTTGCCATGCAGAATACAATGTTGGGCGGATCAAATCGTTCATTGCCGCATCGACAATGGCAAAGTTCTTATGCTCAGTATGCTTTAGGAATTCGACTTTAGTCAGAAGAACGCCTGCATTTGCCGCAATTGCACGACCCGGCTCAAAAATAAGCTCTAACTCTGGGTAGTTTTCTAAACGCCCCAATAGCGCTTTAGCATAATCGGCTGGAAGTGGTGGTTGCTCGTCGCTGTACGTCACCCCTAAACCGCCACCGAGATCGAGATGTTCAATAGCAATCCCTTCGGCTTTTAGCTCATCAACTAATGCTAATAGACGATCTGTCGCGTCAATAAACGGGGTGATTTCGGTAAGCTGAGAGCCAATATGACAGTCCATCCCCACCACTTTCAGGTGTGGCAAGCTGTGCGCTAAACGATACACTTCAACCGCTCGCTCAAAGACAATACCAAACTTGTTATCACGCAGACCGGTTGAAATATAAGGGTGAGTTTTAGCATCAACATCTGGGTTAATACGCAGTGAGATAGGTGCAATCACACCTAATTGCTCTGCCACCAGATTAAGACGCTCTAGTTCAGGTTCTGATTCAACATTGAAACACTTAATACCTAACTCAAGTGCACGTTTCATCTCAGCAGAGGTTTTACCCACACCTGAGAACACCACTTTCGCCGGATCGCCACCAGCGGCAATCACACGCTCAAGCTCACCTTGCGACACAATATCAAAGCCCGAACCTAAACGAGCTAAGACATTCAGCACGCCAAGATTAGAATTTGCTTTTACCGCATAACAAATAAGGTGAGGCTGCGTTGCAACGGCTTCATCGAAGGCTTTCCAGTGACGCTCTAGCGTTGCACGAGAATAAACATAAAGTGGCGTGCCATATTGCTCGGCTAATTGCGCCAATGGTACGTCTTCAGCCCATAGCTGATCGTTTTGTTGGTAATTAAAGTGATCCAATGTTTTATCTTCCCTGTTGAGTAGCTGCTTTCAATTGCCACACTGTTCAATGTCAGTGTTTATTTATCTTTTACTTTGCTTGTTCTTGCTGTGGTGCATCTTTCGGCATGTAGAGTGCTCCACTCTGTCCACAACCCACTAATGTTACGGTAGCCAACACAAAAATTGCTAATAAACCTTTACGCATAATTCAAAGCCAGTGATTATCAAACCAATGCCCTCTATAATCGCACCAAGAACAGGAAAAGCAATAGGACACAATAGGATGAATGACACTGAATTTCACCAATTAGCCGATTTAGCACTAATGCAAATCGAAGAAGGTATCGATGAATCCGGTGCTGACATTGAGCCAGAGACGACAGGCAATGTACTAACGCTAGAATTTGCTAACCGCAGCCAAATCGTTATTAACCGCCAAGAGCCGTTACATGAGCTATGGCTAGCGTCAAAAACAGGCGGTTACCACTTTAAATATAATGGTAGCGAATGGCGTTGTACCCGCAGTGATGAAGAGCTATTTTCACTACTAAAACGTGAATGTTCTGTTCACGCCGGTGAAACGGTTGATTGGTAATGCCATCTGCCTATGCCACGGCAATAGATACCTATAAAAAAAGCCTTCATGTCGTGAAGGCTTTTTCATTTAAATCGCAGAAACGATCGAATATATGGCTTAACTGTTCAACATGCCTGTAGAGTTCGCACCAAGATCTGGCTTGTTACGTGGCACTTGCCCACTCTTAAATGGCAATACTTGTAGCTTACCATCATCGCTATGTACGATGTCGTAGAACTGCGGCAAGTTAAAGTTAATAAAGTTAGTCGCACTAAAGCGATCTTGCGCCGAAGTATAAAAACGGTTCACGCCATGCACCATCTCATCTTTATTACCACTACACTGACGATACACTTCCATCTGATTGGTCTCATCTAAGATGTAGATGTTGTAGCCCTGCTCACAATCTTCAAAGAAGAATTGGATCAAACCTTCACTGGCGTACGCATCAACAATCTGTGGTGGATGCGGCTCATCCATTTTACCCATTACCACATGCGGTACTTCACTGACTTTATTCGATGAAATACAGCTGTAGAAATCCACTGGGTTTTCCAAACGTTGCACCGATACACCACGACGTTCAAAGAATAAGCCAAAGGTTTCCTCAGCGATACGGATCGCTTTAAATCGACGACGTTTCTCTTCTTCTACTGGCTTTAAACGCATTTCAATGCATTCTGCCACCAATTGGTACACCAAGTTACGGATCAAACCACGCATGTGTTTGCTGTAACAGAACACATCAACCGCTTCAGGTGGGATCGCATCATGGTGCATTTTGCCCAGCATGGTTTTCAGTGCATCTAACATCGCATTGTCACCGCTAAAGTTCAGCGTACGCACTTCATTCCACGAGTTACGGTAGATTAAGTCCACACTACCGACTAAGCATTTTTGCTCAGGACCGTAACTGAAAATATCTGTCGTTTTAAAATCAAACCGTACCGAGCGGTTTTTTAACTCGTTTGTTGGGTCGTTTTCTAAATTGATAAACAACCCTAACTGACGGATTTCACACGGGCTCGATAACGCCTGCAAACTTGGATTTGGACGACGAATTGGGAAAGTGTTACGAATATCACTGACCAATTGATACAGTTTGTCTAAATCAAAATCAGCATCACGCACTACAGTATGAAGGTGAGTGGATTCTGTCAGTAGGCCGTTGAAATAACTCCACGCCACTAATTTTGATAAATAGCGGTTATGCTCCAGCGAAGGTTGTCCCATGATCAAAAACGGGTCAATCGGCTGTTTATACAAATACCAACCTGCAGCATTACTACGCCCTTCAGGCACCTGAATAAAGGTAATGTCTTCTTCGTGTAAATCCGGTGAAATTTGCGGATTAAGCAGCGTCACTTTACCTGGCAGCACCTCAAATGCCGCATACAGTTTACGCGCCAAGATACTGATATCTTCAGGGCTGATCGCAGAAGTAATATTGTTACGGCGCGCAAAACGGATAAGATTTCGATAACTGAGCATTAACGCATCAAGCAGCTCATTATGGGCTTCTTTAACCTGCGCGACTTTCCAATCACGGCGGTGATCAAGCTCTTTGATCACGCTATCAGACCACTGCCATTGCTCGGTTAAATGTTTGAGCACTCGGCGACGCCAAGGCACAGAGCCTGCACTTGGTTCACGAGACAACTTTTCGTGAGTCTTTAAATAGAAACAGCGACGCACCAGATCAAGACGACGGTGATCGTCAATACGCTCAAGGTAACGCGTGACTTTTTCTAGCATTAAATAGTAAGCATCCATGCAGTATTCACTGCGATCTTCGGCGAAGAAGCGACGCTTACCATCCAAGCTTAATAACTGAGTATGTGGATATTCCCAAGAATACGCTTCCAGCAAAATGGCTTTTAATACCGACTTATAAGGTGAGTCGATACTTTTATAAAGCTGCCACAAGCTAGAGCCAAAGTATTCTTCAGCAGGAATACGGGTTAAGCCACCAAAATCAATCCACTCATCAAGATTGATATATTCTTGCTCAACAATGTAAGCCACATATTGTTCATAGCACTCTTCCATTTCTGGCGGCACCATAAACCATAATAATGGCAGCCCCGCTAAACACACAGCAGAGCGATAGAATTCGTCTAATAAAAGTAAATGCTGGCTCGAACCACAGTTCTCACCTGTCATGGCTTCTGAGAAGTTATGACGGAATCGATTTTCATCAATTAAGAAGAAGTTAGCTTCAACACCTTGCTCCATCGCCCACTCAGAAACGAGACGGCACTTGCTATCAAGCGTGGTACGCTCAGCTGGGGTAAGTGAAGTTCGGATACAAACCCAGATATCAAGATCGCTAGTTAAGCTTTGCCCCATAGACGAGGTACTACCCATGGCATACAAACCAGTGATAGGGCATTCGTTATCGTTAAGCAATAGAGGTTCGACCGAAAGGTCGGCAGAATGGGCGCAATCATTCACGAACTGTTGTTGGACATCGCTAACAACAAATTTCGCGATCCCTTGAGGTACCTGTTGGTCAAGAAAACCAGGTAATGCAGGGTGATTGTAATGAAGTAAGACAGGCAACAAGTCGAACACTTGCACTGATTGAGCACTCATCGCTAACTTTGCTCGTTCGATACGAACATCTGTTAATGAATCAAGCCTGCCTTTCAGCGTCTTAATATAATTTTGCAAATTACTCTTCCAAGAGCTACCAGCGTTGAAGCACCCCAAATTTTGCCATTAGGAAAATAAGGGCTGTGTTAAATATGAGCAAAAACGTGATCAATGTAACACTTTTAATACCCATGGTAAAGATAATGCCAACCGGGGTAATGCAACAATTCTGTATGGTTCATCCTTAAACTGTTACCTCAAATTAGTACAATGCTGAGTTACCGCCAGTCGATGGCAGATCATCAATTTATCATTTAAGGTAGATGTGATTAATATCACATTTTTTTAAACTATTAGCAACACAATAATATGCATATACTCGAATGGAACAAGCAAATTATCATCGAGACGTTGCTAATGGTACGATGTGCCTAATAAAAGAATTATAACCTTGTATATGGATCCCCAATACTTATGACCAGTCAACCTATCCGCATTGCAACACGTAAAAGCCCACTGGCTATGTGGCAAGCAGAATTCGTAAAAGCAGAGTTAGAGCAAGCACATCCAGGTATTGTTGTTGAACTTGTCCCAATGGTGACAAAAGGCGACATCATCCTAGACACTCCACTGGCAAAAGTGGGTGGTAAAGGTCTATTTGTAAAAGAATTAGAAGTAGCAATGCTTGAAGGCCGCGCTGATATCGCGGTGCATTCAATGAAAGATGTACCTGTCGAGTTTCCTGAAGGCCTTGGCCTAGTGACCATCTGTGAGCGTGAAGATCCACGTGATGCATTTGTGTCAAATAAATACAACAACATTGACGAACTACCACAAGGTGCCATTGTTGGTACATCGAGCTTACGTCGTCAATGTCAGATCCGAGCACAACGCCCTGATCTTATCGTTAATGATCTGCGTGGTAATGTGAATACACGCCTACGTAAACTCGATGATGGCGAATACGATGCCATTATCTTAGCCTGTGCTGGTCTTAAGCGTTTGAAAATGGACGATCGCATCCGTAGCGAAATAGCCCCAGAAACAAGCCTACCAGCAGTTGGTCAAGGCGCTGTAGGTATCGAATGTCGTTTAGATGATACCCGTGTACGTCAGTTGCTTGATGCACTTAACCACCAACCAACGGCGACACGTGTTTTGTGTGAGCGTGCGATGAATAACCGTCTACAAGGTGGTTGTCAGGTACCAATCGGTAGTTATGCTCTACTAGAAGGTGATGAAATTTGGCTACGTGCCCTTGTCGGTGAGCCTGACGGTAGCAAGATTGTTCGTGCAGAAATTCGCGGTCCTATTGCACAAGCTGAGCAGCTAGGTACAACCCTTGCCGATCAACTTCTTGCAGATGGCGCAAAAGAGATCTTAGATCGCCTATACGGTAACGCATAATGACAGTGCTGATCACCCGCCCAGCTCCCGATTGTTATCAATTGGCTGAGCAACTGAATGCTACGGCGATCAGCGCGCTTGCCCAACCCCTGTTAACCTTAAAAGTCGGTGATGGACTTCCATCATTATTGCGACAACTCAATGAATTAACTGCTGGTGACTATATTATTGCAGTCAGCCATCATGCGGTGGCATTTGCGCACGATTACTTGATATCACAAGGTGCAGCATGGCCAAAAAACGTGCATTATATAGCAGTTGGCCATAAAACTGCCGCAACTTTGACAAAGTTAAGTGGTCAACAAGTATCATCACCAGCACATCGCTGTGATAGCGAAGGCTTACTCGCCTTACCCGAACTGGCTAATATGGCTGGTCGTAATGTCCTTATCTTACGCGGTAATGGTGGTAGAGAGTTGATCCATCAGGCACTAACAGCACGTCAGGCCGTAGTTAACTATTGCGAAACTTATCAGCGATGTTGGCTGGATCTCGATGGCGAGAAGTTAATACAACAGTGGCAACATCAACATGTGGATACTCTGGTGATCACCAGTGCCGAGCAACTGGTTTTTTTAACTCAGAAGATCCCAACCCAACATTTGACTTGGTTTTTCCATTGCCACCTTCTCGTCCCAAGTCAAAGAGTGGCAGAGCAAGCAGCAACGCTTGGCTTTGTGAATATTTCCACCGTGGGCAGTGCTTCTAATCACGCACTGTTCACGTTCCTAAGCAACTTTAGCTAAACGGAATAATTAGGATGACAGACAAATCTAACAACAATAAAGCAGCGGAACAGTCAAAGCAGGACAAACCAACCAGCGCACAAACTGCAGCGCCTGCTAAAGACTCATCAACAACAACCAATCCAACAAAAGCACCTGTAAAAGCTGACAAAGCAGAAAAAAAATCAGGTAGCAAAACCGGTTGGGTTGCGATTGCATTAGTTCTCGCGCTAGGTGGTGGTCTGTACTACCACGGTCATCAGCAAGGATTGCAGCAGCAACAGCATATTGATGCGCTACAACAGCAAATTGCTGGTATGAAAGCCGCTATGCAAAACGAACAAAAAGAAACGATCGGTATGATAAACGGTGGTTTCCGCAGTACTGAAGCAAGCTTTAACCAGCAGCAAAAATCCATTGATGCACTACAAACTACAGTCGCTGAGCTAAAAGGTAATAATCCTAACGATTGGCTACTGGCTGAAGCTGACTACTTAGTGAAAATGGCTGGCCGTAAACTATGGCTTGAGCATGATGTAACCAGTGCAACCCTGCTACTTGAAGCCGCTGATCATCGCATTGCAGAGCTTAACGATCCAAGCTTGAAGAATCTTCGTCAAGCAATGAGCAACGACATCACTACACTGAAATCATTAACAACAGTTGATCGTGATGGTCTAGTACTGCGCTTAACAAGCTTAGAAAATACGGTTGATTCACTACCACTTGCTAATGCTATCTTGCCGAAAGCAGAATCTGAAGAGCAAGCGAAAACAGTAAGCCAATCGGTTGATGATTGGAAAACAAACCTAATGACATCGCTGAAAAACTTTGGCGATCACTTCATTACTTACCGTAAGCGTGATGGCAACGTAGTACCACTACTATCACCTAAACAAGATTTCTACTTACAGCAAAACATCAAAAATAAGCTAGAGACAGCGATCAATGCGGTTTACCGTGAGCAAGGTGAGGTTTACAAGATTTCGCTAGAAACAGCGAAGAAGTGGGCTGAGCAATACTACGATATGTCATCGCCTCTGACACAAAACTTCATCAAGAGCCTTGATCAACTCGCGCAACAGCAAATCACGGTGAACTACCCTGAGCAACTGCAATCTCAGCCAATGATCACTAAATTAGTGAACCAAGTGCTACGTAATAAGATGGCAACCATTGGTGATACAGCACAACCGGTTAAACAAACGAAACCTGCGGTAAAGCCAGCACCAACAGCGCAAAAGCCTGCGGCAGAACAGCCAGCTCAAGCTAAGCTGGAAACCACAGTAACTCAGCCAGCTGAAACGAAGAACCCAGGTGAGAACAAAGCGAAGGTAACCTACAGCACGGAAACCACAGTGGAGGCCAAATAATGATCAAATTATTGTTATTGGTTATCGCACTGATCGCCGGCATCGTGGTAGGTCCTGAGCTTGCAGGTAACCAAGGTTATGTTCTCATTTCAGCTGCAAACCAAACCATTGAAATGAGTTTAACAACGCTGATCATTTTGATTGTGGCGTTATTTGCAGTGTTCTTACTGCTTGAGTTCATTCTAAAACGTCTGTTCTCACTTGGTAGCTCAACCCGCGGCTGGTTCAGTGGTCGTAAAGTACGTAAAGCGCGTATCCAAACCTCAGAAGGCTTATTGAAAGTCACTGAAGGTAACTGGAAACCTGCAGAGAAGTTATTGGCAAAATCAGCTAAATACAGCGATGCACCATTGCTTAACTACCTAGCAGCCGCAGAAGCAGCACAAGGCTTAGGTAAAACAGAACAACGTGATGAGTACCTAAAACAGGCTGCGGAATTAGATAGTCAAAACCTAGCAGTGGCATTAACCCGTGCCAAGCTTCAAATTCGCCAACAACAATTTGAGCAAGCACTAGCAACTCTGCAAGAAGTCCAACAAGAGCACGCTCGTAATCCTATCGTGCTAGGTCTACTGCAAGAGTGCTACTTAAAGCTTGAAGATTGGAAATCGCTACTCACTTTGATCCCTCAGCTTACTAAAGCAGGCGTGATCACCGCAGAAGAAGCTGCTGCTCTTGATGAGCAAGCGCAATGCGGTCAAATGCAGTACCTTGGTCAACAAAATGGTACTGATGGTTTAGTGGGTTACTGGAACAACATGGGTCGTAAAGACAAACAGAATCCAGCACTCGTGGCATGCTTCATCAAGCAAATGATGGCTCGTCATGCCGATAACGATGCTTACCCTGTTCTTCGTGATGCGCTGAAGAAGAGCCAAGATGAGCGTTTGATCAGCCTTGTGCCTCAGCTAAACTTGCCAGATCGCCACCCTGCAATTGTGAAGTTACAAGAGTTACTACGCCATGACGGTAACAATGCAGCGACACACAGTGCGCTTGGTCAGATGTTAATGGCTGAAGGTAACTGGCAAGAAGCCAAAGATCATTTTGAAAAAGCTGTCGCAGTACGTCCTGACATGACTGACTACGCTCACCTAGTGGCAACACTTGAGCAGTTGGATGACAAACAAGGCGCCGCAGCCGCTTCTCGCCAAGCATTAGAATTAGCTCAACCAAGCAAATAAGCTTCACTAGCTAACATTAAAAAAGCGTCCGAAATGGACGCTTTTTTTTCGCCAAATCAAAGATAAGTAACATTTTTAATAATTAAATGTTTCTATATGTAAACAGCCATTTCAAGGTATATCTATCCCATTGTGATAATTGCTTAAAAACGCTTCAATAGAATCTCCATTTCCTTAACATTTGGATAACTAAGCTATGGATATGCTTCCTTGGTTAATTGTTTCAGGTATCGTGATTTCAGTAATTGTATGCGTAATGACCGCTGTACTAATTAAAAACGCTGACTAATATACGAAGCCATAAAAAAAGCCTCCCAGAATGGAGGCTTTTTTGTTAGATCTGAATTTATAATCCCAGCGATTTTTTGGCTTTCTTTAGCTGCTTTTCAAACTTTTTCACGGTTTTCGCCGCTTTTTTTAACTGCTTATTTTTCTTCTTCGCTAACTTCTTCAGTTTTTTCGCTTGCTTTAGCTTTAAGCCATCAGGCTCTAAGGCTTCCTCTGCAATCACAGATACCATTTCAATATGACTTTGCCCGACAGCCGTCGGTGCTGGCAAATTATGAATATTAGGCGCTGTGATAGCCGTAGGCTGAGAAGCTGGCGGCACAGCAAGCTTTGCAATACGACGAGGAGCAGCCTTTACTGCGCTAGTCAGACGGCTAGGTTTACACAAATACTCTTTATCACTCGCCACACGGGTACAACTGGCACACATGTAATTTGGCTCGCTCACAATCTTACTGATAGTTGCAAACTGATCGGCAATTTCTGCTCGGCGATATTTACATAAGGTCTTAGCCATGAATGCTCCTCTAGCCAACAACGAACCTTTTCATCAACATTAAACGATAATGATTCGTAATACCAGTGATGCATTGCGATTATATTTGCCCTATTTGTAACTATTTATTGGTAACAATCACTTAGGCTTTCATTGCTGCTTTTACGTAAATATCAAAGCGGTTTTTCTTGGTCTCAATTGCCATTGAAGGTTTCGCTTGAGCGAGAAACTCAGCATAATCTGGGCGTTTCACTACCACTCGTTTAGTGGCTAGCGCATAAGCCGGCTCAAATAAACCATCGGCATCTAAATCTGCACCTACTAAGGTTTGGAAAACGCGCATTTCTTTTTTCACTAACGCTGATTTTTTCTTATGCGGATACATAGGATCAAGGTACACCACATCTGGTGCTACAAAATCTGGATCTTCAGCAAGGTTCACCAAAGCATCATGGCTAGAAGCATGTAATAGCTGCATACGCTCACTAACCCATGAGCCAATTTCAGGATCGGCTTTTGCGCGCATCAAACCATCATCAAGCAATGCGGCGACCACAGGATGACGCTCGACTAACTGAACCTTACAACCCAGTGTTGCTAACACAAATGCATCACGACCAAGCCCTGCTGTGGCATCAAGCACGGTAGGATTCACTCCACCTTTTAAGCCAACCGCTTTCGCAATTGCCTGACCTCGACCACCACCAAATTTGCGACGGTGTGCCACTGCGCCACTGACTAAATCAACAAATACTGCGCCAAGTTTTGGCTCATCTAACTTACGAAGCTCTAACTGCTGAGCGGTTAGCACTAACGCAAAACAGCTATTTTCATCATGGCTTAACCCCCAACGTGAGGCTAATTGATCTAACTCAGACTGACGTTCAGGAACTTCACAAACTAAGGCAAGCTGCACAGCATTCTCCGGTATAAAAGCAACATCTGGATGTGAACACACACCCGATCATAAGGCGCGGATTATAGCACTACAATTGTACCTTTGCTCTGGTATCACACCATCAGATAAGTATAAGATACGCCAACAAACCCCGATTTTCTGCGTAGTGAAAGGAACGATTATGACGCCATCCATTCGTATCGATGATTTAGATCGCGATATTCTTAATGCCTTAATGAATGACGCCCGTATTCCTTACGCTGAAATGGCGAAACGCTTTAACGTAAGCCCTGCCACTGTACATGTGCGAGTTGAGAAAATGCGCGCAGCGGAAATCATCACCGGAACCGAGGTGATCATAAACCCGAAATTATTGGGCTATGATGTTTGCTGCTTTATTGGCATTAACTTAAATGCTGCCCGTGATTATCACTCAGCCCTTGCCAAGCTAAATGAGTTAGATGAAGTGGTTGAAGCCTATTACACCACTGGAGCTTATAACATCTTCGTTAAATTGATGTGCCGCTCAATTGAAGAGTTACAGTATGTGCTTATTGATAAGCTGCAAGCGATTGATGAAGTGCAATCCACTGAGACCCTTATCTCACTGCAAAACCCGATCAACCGTAATGTGAAGCCATAAAAAACAGCTTTCAAACGACAATAAAAAAGCGAGCAAAGCTCGCTTTTTGTGTATTTGGAATATCGCTTATTCAGGCTTTTGCGTTAGACATTCGCCACGTGCTGCGCCTTCTTGTGCTAACCACTCAGCGACTGTTTTCGCAAAGTAGGTTAGGATACCATCCGCACCTGCACGCTTAAAGCACAGTAGTGATTCCATAATGGTTTCACGCTCTTTAAGCCAGCCATTTTGAATCGCTGCCATGTGCATCGCATACTCGCCAGACACTTGGTAAGCATAGGTTGGTACTTGCAGCTCACTCTTCACACGACGAACCACATCAAGGTAAGGCATACCTGGTTTCACCATCACCATGTCAGCGCCTTCATTGATATCCATTGCCACTTCTTGCAATGCTTCATCGCTGTTTGCCGGATCCATTTGGTAAGTCTTCTTATCGCCACCTTTTAGGTTGCCAGAAGAGCCAACAGCATCACGGAAAGGACCGTAGTAGTTCGAAGCGTATTTCGCAGAGTACGCCATGATTTGGGTATTAATGTGACCCGCTTCTTCTAATGCTTCACGAATCGCACCAATACGACCATCCATCATATCTGATGGTGCAACCACATCGGCACCTGCTTCTGCGTGTGACAATGCTTGCTTGATCAAAACTTCTGTCGTGATGTCGTTTAGCACGTAACCTTCATCATCGATGATGCCGTCTTGACCGTGAATGGTGAACGGATCAAGAGCGATATCGGTGATCACGCCAAGCTCTGGCACATGCGTTTTCAGCGCGCGCACTGCCGTTTGTACTAAACCTTCAGGGTTGTAAGCTTCTTCTGCTAACTCTGATTTAAAATCTTGTGAAACCACAGGAAAAAGTGCAATCGCAGGAATGCCTAACTTAGCAAGGTATGCCGCTTCTTCCAGTAGCAGATCAATCGATAGACGCTCAACACCCGGCATCGACTCTACCGTTTCACGACGATTTTTACCCATCAACACAAACATTGGATAAATCAAATCATTCACTGATAGTTGATTTTCCGCCATCAAACGACGGCTAAAGTCATGCTTACGCATACGACGCATACGACGACCAGGAAACGCACCTTGAATAGATACTGACACGACAAACTCCTCGCTAAAAAATAGGATTAGATAATATCACTCAGACTGACGAATGTGGCTTAAATCGAAAAAAAAGCCTGACTATTAACATAAGACTGCGCAATGACTTGCTCTGCGGTTTCACCACGACACTCAGCGATCACGGCAGCAATATGTGGTAAAAACTTTGGCTCATTACGACTCGATTTTGGTTTCGGACGATAGTCTCGTGGGAGCAGGTACGGACAGTCGGTTTCTATCATTAAACGGCTTGCAGGAATATGGCGTACGACTTCGCGTAGCTCTTGTCCTCGGCGCTCATCACATACCCAGCCAGTAACCCCTATGTGTAAATCAAGATCTAAGCATTCCTTTAGCTCTTGCTCAGAGCCTGTAAAGCAATGCAGTACTGCCGCAGGTAATTTATCTCGCCAAGGCGTCAAGATTTCAATAAAACGTTCATGGGCATCACGGCAATGCATAAAGACTGGCATGTTCAGCTCAGCCGCTAAAGCCAGTTGCGCTTCAAAGACTGCTTCTTGCTGTGGACGAGGGGAAAAGTCACGGTTGAAATCAAGCCCACACTCGCCAATCGCCACCACTTCAAGTTTTGCCGCTAAAGCACGAATATCGGGTAGCGACAGATCAGTCACTGATTTTGCATCATGAGGATGAACCCCTGCGGTTGAATAACAGTAATGCGGCCATTGCTGCGCCATTTGTTGTGCCTCAATGCTCTCTTCAATACTGGTGCCCGTAATAATTAAATGCTTCACACCCGCTGCTTGAGCTCGCGTGATCACGTCCGCACGATCTTTATCAAAACGGTTATTTGTTAAGTTCACACCAATATCTATCATCTGTTTATCCATTCTCTGCGCAGCAATATCTACAAGCTCAGTATATAGAGCCTGTTCGCTTTGTACCAAACCCATATTTTAGATATAAAAAAACCGACGATTAGGTCGGTTTTTTTCATCATCACATAGTACTAAGTACTATTTACTGTTGCTCTTCGTGCTCTTCCGTATCATCCAGCTCATCATGATCACGTACATAGAAACGTGAGAAGAATAAGCCAACTTCAAACAATAAACACATAGGTACAGCCAACAAGGTCTGAGAAACAATATCAGGCGGTGTTAACAGCATACCAACGACAAACGCACCTACGATAATGTAAGGACGTTTGCTACGTAGAGATTCAGGATCGGTTGCACCGGTCCAACACAACAGAATAATCGCCACTGGAATTTCAAAAGCGATACCAAACGCCATAAATAGCGCCAGAACGAAGTCCAGATAATTTGCGATGTCTGTTGCCACCTCTACCCCTTGTGGGGCAACGCTGGTAAAGAACTTAAAGACCAATGGGAACACAACGTAGTAGGCAAACGCGACACCTGCGTAAAACAGCAATGAGCTGGAAAACAGCAGTGGCATAATCAGCTTACGTTCGTGCTTGTACAAACCTGGCGCAACAAACGCCCAAACTTGGTACAAAATCATTGGCACAGCAATAAACACTGAGGTAACTAAAGTCAGTTTTATCGGTGTAAAGAACGGCGACGCCACATCTGTTGCAATCATGGTCGCACCAGCAGGCATACGCTCTACTAATGGTGCAGCTAAGAAGGCATAGATATCATTGGCAAACCAAACTAAACACAGAAAAACCACCAGCACGCTCAACATAGAACGCAGTAGTCGCGTACGTAGTTCAAGTAAATGACTAAATAGCGGCTGCGTATCTTCGACGGTCGACATAGTGATGTAATTTATTCCTGCTTGTGTGAAGTCGTTGCTGAGGTTTGCTCGCTTTTATCAGCATAAGGGCGCTGAACATCTGAAGCCGCTTTTTTAAGCTCATCCACAGAGTCTTGCAATTCCGGCGCTAAGTCCTTCATCCCCATTTGCTCGGCTTTTTTCAGATTCGCCTGCAATTCCTGAATTTTCAGTTCTTGCGATAGTTCATCTTTAACCGAGTTTGCCATATTACGAGCAGCACCTATCCACTGCGACACTGTACGTATCGCAACGGGTAGACGTTCCGGCCCCAGTACTACTAATCCCACCACGGAGATCAGTACTAACTCCCAGAACCCGATATCAAACACGTGTTAAACCTGCTCTTTGTCTTTTTGACTAGTTGTAGTCTGATCCGCTGGCTTTTTCTCGTCAGCAATTTTCTTTTGCTCGAAGTCAGCATCGTTGTTGTCTGACTCTTTTTTCGCAGCAGGTGCAGCTTCATCATCGCTGATTGCTTTTTTGAAGCCTTTTACTGCAGAACCTAGGTCACCACCTAGAGTACGAAGTTTCTTCGTTCCGAACAGAAGAACAATGATCAGGGCAATAATTAATAATTGCCAGATACTGATACCACCCATGCTTGTTTTACCTCAGCTTTATGTGGTTAATAACGAAAGTGCGTTTATCAACGCAACTATAAGTATAGGCGAGAGCCAAACCGATTATTTTCGGCAGGTACGCCATCCTAGTAACCAAAATAAACCACCGACACCGGCAGATACTGCTGGGTAAGTCGCTACTTGATCACCAAAGAGTATTGCAGCGCACACCATAAAAGTGGCGCCGATACCAAAATAGAACCTTGCCTGGTTATGAGTGCGTCTATTCTCCATGAAATTATCATAGAGTTTATCGATCCGCTGATTCATTACCTTGCCTTGGCGCAAGCTGTCATAAAGTAATTCTGGCAGTTCAGGCAATTTTTCAGCCCAAAATGGTGCTTTACTTTTTACCGCTTCAATAATGGCTTGTGGGCCAACTTGACGCGACATCCAGTTTTCCAAGAACGGCTTGGCTGTTGCCCACAAATCAAGTTGTGGATACAACTGGCGTCCTAAGCCTTCAACATACAACAAGGTCTTTTGTAATAGGACCAGTTGTGGTTGCACTTCCATATTAAAACGGCGAGCAGTATTAAACAGGTTTAACAACACATGACCGAATGAAATTTCGCACAGTGGCTTCTCAAAAATAGGCTCACACACAGTACGAATTGCAAATTCAAACTCATCCACATTGGTATCATGTGGAACCCAGCCTGAATCGACGTGTAATTCTGCAACCTTACGATAATCGCGATTAAAAAAAGCCAATAAATTTTCAGCCAAATAACGCTTATCTTCTCGGTTTAACGTCCCCACAATGCCACAATCTAACGCGATCCATTGGGGATTTTCCGGGTGCTCATAAGAGACAAAAATATTACCCGGATGCATATCAGCATGGAAAAAACTGTCACGAAATACCTGAGTAAAGAAGATATTTACCGCATTTTCAGACAGTAATTTTAAATCCGTGCCGTTCGCTTTTAGCCCCTCAACGTCAGAAACTTGGATACCATAAATACGTTCCATGACAAGAAGATTAATACTGCTGTAATCGGTATAAACTTCCGGTACATACAGTGTGTCATCCCCTTCAAAGTTACGACGGAGTTGAATGCTATTGGCCGCTTCACGCATTAAATCAAGCTCATCGAGCAAGGTTTTTTCGTATTCACGGACCACTTCAACAGGGCGTAGTCGTCTTGCTTCTGGCTGGAGGCGAGAAACTATCTCTGCCATCCTGTACATCAGCTTAATATCAGCCTCAATAATTGGCTTAATATCAGGACGAATGACTTTAAAAACAATTTCTTTGCCGTTTTCTTTTAATGTGCCGGTATGCACTTGAGCAATCGATGCCGAAGCGAGTGCCACTTCATCGAAATCATCAAACCATTGCTCTAACGGCCCACCTAATGCTTGCTCGATAGTACGTTTCGCTAACTTACCATCGAATGGCTCAACTTGATCTTGCAGCAGAGCCAGTTGATCGGCGATATGCGGTGGAAACAAATCGCGACGCGTTGACATCATTTGACCGAATTTGATCCAAACAGGACCTAACTCTTGCAACGCTAAACGTAATCGCTCACCCAGTGGTTTATCTGGATATTCGTTTTTGATCCAAAACAGCGATTTACGAAGTTTCTTTGGAAGTTCAGTGCGCGGATCAACAGGGATAAAGTCATCCAAGCCATAGCGCAGTTGTACTTGAATAATACGGTACAGCCGTTTTATTTCTGAGTAACTCATCATTGCCAATTTATCGCTCAAGTAACTGGTTCAATCGGGCTTCAAAACGGGCTACATCTGATTTCAAGTCATCGACTTGATCGCAGAAATGCATCATTTCTAAAGGCTGTGGTAACAATCGCCATTCCTCAGTGATCACTTCAGCAAGGTCGCGTTGGCGATTTTTAATCCCTTGGCGAATAAATCGACTGCCTGACTTTACACTACTGACTAAAGTATGAGCAACTACATCACCAGTATATTCTGATAACTTGTCCTCAAAATCAGGCTTTAACCCGCTTAACAAACTGGAAAAATGCTGTGCCAGTTGCAGATCACCGTCCAGCGCTAGCTTATCTGCTTTGATCAACTGCGTTAGGTTAGCTTGTTGACGCAATTCTGGTAGAACCGACAGGTTTAATGCTAATTGACAATCAACCTCACCCTCAAATCCTGCCAGCACATCAATTTGATGGCTAAAGACAAAATACATTGTCTTATTAAATTCATTCAGCTTGACGCTGATCACTTTGCCACGTAAACGAGTAAGACGACGCTGACTATCAGCATCATCTTTAATTAATTGATTCAGAGCTGTTTCAACCGCACCGGTAACAAACGCATCTATTGGCATAGGATCCTCAGAACTTATAACCACGGTGCAAGGCAACAATACCGCCCGTTAGGTTGTAGTAACTTGTTTGATCGAAACCTGCTTCATCCATCATTCCTTTCAAGGTTTCTTGATCAGGGTGCATGCGGATAGATTCAGCAAGATAACGGTAACTTTCAGCATCATTAGCAATGATTTCACCCATTTTAGGTAATAGGTGGAATGAATACGCATCGTAGACTTTTGATAATGGCTCTAAAATCGGCTTAGAGAATTCCAATACTAATAAACGACCGCCTGGTTTTAGTACGCGATACATTGAGCGCAGTGCTTTTTCTTTATCTGTTACGTTACGTAAACAGAAGCTGATAGTAATACAGTCAAAGTAATCGTCAGGAAACGGCAGCTCTTCCGCATTAGCTTGAACATATCCCACGTTACCCACAATACCGCTATCACGCAGTTTGCTACGACCAACTTTCAACATTGAGTTGTTGATATCAGCCAAAATAACCTGACCTGTTTCACCCACGATACGTGAGAATTTCGCCGTTAAATCACCGGTACCACCGCCTAAATCCAGTACACGTTGACCTTTACGAACGCCACTACAATCAATGGTGAAGCGTTTCCAAACGCGGTGAATACCCATCGACATCAGATCGTTCATGATGTCGTACTTTGCTGCAACCGAGTGAAAAACCTCAGCAACCATGGTTGCTTTCTCTTCTTTGGCGACGGTACGGAAGCCAAAGTGAGTCGTATCTTGTGTGGTGTCCGTCATGTTCAATCCGTTTATAGATACTGATGACGCTTGGCGTCTACTTACGCAACGTCACCAGTATTAAATTCATTTATTCAACTGGGCTTAGTGTACTTGATGGTTGCTCTTTGCTCAAAGCGCTTTGCCCATCATTATGATAAATCCCCTTCCGAGGACGCGGTAATATGAGAAAAGCCTCGGTATTCCGTCAGGTTAGATTGTGACTTTTCCACCAGCGGAGTACTAATATCACGTTTCACTTCAACCCCTAGCTGTTTAAAGCTTTCCGCTTGGCGGATCACGTTGCCACGGCCTGTTGCCAGTTTATTCATCGCCCCTTGGTAACTTTGATTCGCTTTTTCTAACGACTGCCCCATGGCTTCCATGTCGTTTACAAATAAGCGTAGCTTGTCATAAAGCTTACTGGCACGCTCTGCGATCTCTTTGGCGTTTTGATTCTGTCTTTCATTGCGCCACAAGTTATTAATAGTACGTAATGCCACTAATAACGTTGTTGGACTGACCAGCATAATATTAAGATCCATCGCATCACGAATAAGCGCAGGATCGGCTTCAATCGCGGCTTGAAACGCAGGTTCAACGGGAATAAACATCAACACATAATCAAGGCTACGAATTCCATGCAATTGATGGTAATCCTTTCGGCTTAGCCCTCGCATATGGGCACGCATGGAAGCAACGTGCTCGCTCATGGCAAGCTCTCGCTCGGCAATGGTGTCAGCATTAAAGAAACGCTCATACGCTACCAGTGACATTTTCGCATCCACGACGACGTCTTTTTGTTGTGGTAAATGCACCACTACATCGGGTTGGTAACGCTTACCCTCTTCATTTTCTAAACTAACCTGAGTTTGATACTCATGCCCTTCGCGAAGTCCTGAATCAGAGAGTACCCGAGCCAACACCACTTCGCCCCAGTTACCTTGGGCTTTGTTATCTCCTTTTAAGGCTTGGGTTAAGTTAATGGCTTCTTGTGCCATTTGCTCATTAAGCTGTTTAAGACTGTTGATTTGATGCACCAGCGTATGACGCTCACGAGACTCTTGGGTAAAGTTATCATTAACCTGCTTTTTAAACCCTTCAAGCTGTTCTTTAAGTGGGCTTAAAAGCGTTTCTAAGCTCATCTTATTTTGCTCATCCACGGTTCGTGTTTTTTGCTCAAACAGACGATTAGCTAGACTTTCAAATTGAATACGTAGACGCTCTTCAGCATTTTCTAATAGCTTAATTTTTTCATCCGCGGCTTTTTGCTCTTCAAAATGGCGAGCATCTTGCTCACGCAGATCGGCCTCTAACCCCGCATTCGCTAAGCGGGCATTATCCAGTTGTTCTGATAAGTACTGCTTTTCATTTTGCAGTGCTTCAAAATGGCGCATCTTCTCTAATGCGGCGGCTAAGCGACCATGCATTTGACGAATCTCATGGGTCAGCCTGTCACGATCATCATCAAGCTCTTCCAGCTCTTGGTTACGTTCAGTTAATTGGCTTTGTAGCTGCTGCTCTCGACTTTGTGCCAAACGTGCATCAGATTCTGCTTGTTGCTCAACTAACTGCAAGGTTTGTTCAAATCGCCCTTTATACCAGAATGCGGTGATCACACTGGCAACCGTTGCCCCTAACAATGTTGCTAATGCCGTGATAACGCCACCGCTTAACCATTCTGCCATCGTAAATACTCTATCTTCCTGACGGTTTATTTCTGTTATAAGGCTAAGAGGATACTGGATAAATGTCCAGCTAACGAGCATAACTCGCCATATTTATTCAACAAACAAAGAGATTTGTTTGCAGTCGATCACAAGGTGTTATTGCCCTTGCTATTCTCCTTTATGATCATCTCCTACACTGTTTTCTTTTCACGTTTGCTTAATAATGGAATGTAATGAACGAACGTCTCGCCTTGGGCTATGGCATGGGAGCAGTGTTACTGTGGTCGACTGTCGCAACCGCCTTTAAAATCACTTTAGATTACTTTTCACCCGTACAAATGATGGTGATCGCCAGTACGGTTTCAGCACTGGCACTGATCGCTATTGCTTATTACAAAAAGACACTCCACCTGCTAAAACAAACTTTTATTAAGCGTCCTCTCTATTACCTCACGCTTGGGCTGATAAATCCCTTTGCTTATTACTTAGTACTATTTAAAGCCTACGAATTGCTGCCCGCCTCACAGGCACAGCCCATCAACTACAGTTGGGCGATCACCTTAACCTTAATGGCAGCCATTTTTCTCGGCCAAAAAATTCAACGTAAAGATTGGATTGCTTGCGTACTGGGATATGGCGGTGTGGTGGTGATTGCAACTCAAGGCAATATTGCTGCCTTGAATTTCACCAGTCCATTAGGCGTTGCGTTAGCATTATTTTCGACCCTGTTATGGGCAGGCTATTGGATTTTAAATACTAAAAACACTGCCGATCCAATCCTTGGCTTATTACTGGGCTTTTTAGTTTCACTGCCATTTTCTATCGGCTTGAGTTTGTATCTTGGCGGTTGGCAAAGTGTACCTTGGCAAGGGTGGGCTGCCGTCACTTATGTTGGTTTGTTCGAAATGGGGATCACCTTTGTTTTATGGCTCAATGCCCTACGGTTAACCCGTAATACGGCTAAGATAAGTAACCTGATTTTTATCTCTCCGTTTATCTCTTTATTACTGCTTGCCACCATCATTGGCGAAACCATTCATCCATCTACTTTGATCGGATTAGTGTTGATCATTGCAGGTTTAATCATCCAACAATGGAAAACGAAAAAAGCAGTTACCGTCGAGCCTTAAACGAAAAAAGCCTGTCATCTGACAGGCTTTTTCATCTTTAGAAACTTATTCGTTCACCGTTGCCGAAATAGGATGCCAACGACGCCCAATTTTCGATGCCAGAATGACTAACCCCGGAACCAATAACCACATTTGCAATGTCATCAACATAGGTGACGAAAGATCTAAACGTTGCAGCAAGCTAACCATTACACCGGAGCCACTCATTTGGAACAAACCTAATAGCGCAGCTGCAGTACCAGCGCGATCGCCAAACGGCGCCAACGCCTTACCTGCCGCAGAGCCTAAAACAAATGCAAAACCGAATGAGCACACAAAAATCGGTACCATAAATGCCCATGCTTGTTGTAGCGGGCTTAATACCAACATCATAGCGCCAGCGATCATTAAGACAATCAAACCAGTACGTAATGTACGACGAGTACCAAAGCGATCCATAAACTTAGGCGCAATCATACAAGCAATGATATTGAGTGCCGCATTAATACCAAACCACATTGTAAACTGGTTCATGTCTTGACCAAGGTGATTCATCAACCACACTGGGGCTGATGTGACATAAGCTAAGATCACAGCCATAGCTAACATACATAACGACGCATGAAATAAAAACGTCGGTTCACGTAGCACAGACCAGTAACGACTTAAACTGATGGTTGAACCTGATACATCCGAGTGTGCAGGACGTGTTTCTCTAAACAATGCCACCACAAACAGACCTGCAACTAAAGCAAAGCCCGCCATAAAACTAAAGTTTGAACGCCAGCCAAAATGGTGAGTTAGCCAAGTGCCTAAAAGAGGAGCTAGCGCAGGAATAAAACAAATCGCACCGTTTAAATAGCTGATCATACGACCGCTTTTTTCAGCACCAAAACTATCACGAACCGCCGCAAACGCTGCAACCGAAGTCGCACACGCACCGAAGCCTTGTAGCAAACGTGCCAACAACAACAGATCTAAGCTTTGTGCTAAATACGCCATGGTCGAGCTAAAACCGTAGATCACGATACCGCCTAAGGCGATAGGTCGACGACCAATACGATCCGCTAATGGGCCTGCCAATAACTGCCCTAAGCCCATGCTAAACATGAACCAAGTGACGGTATCTTGCACACGAGTCGGATCAACCTGAAACGTACTTGCCATTGCAGGTAATGCCGGCAAATAAATATCAATCGCTAAAGGGCTAAAGAGGACTAAAGTTACCATTAAGGCAACAAGCCGAGTATCGGCAGAAGGTGAATTCGGTGTTGTCATGCTGCGTTCCTAAAAAATGATCGCGCAAGTCTACGGATTTCTCATAATGAATAAAAATGGTTTATTTTCAAAACCGCTTTTCCAAATTGGAATCCACCAGCTTTTAACGTTTATCAGTCAACCCTCGGCTGGAGTGATGAATAGTCTGTCATTTGTTATTGAGACAATTGAAGCGCATCGATAAACAAGCTAACGTAACAATATTAAGCCTGAATAGCTGAAAATATCACGACACCTAGCATAACCTCGGTGTTGCTGATGCTATTTAGGCACATTTGACCTAACTACCCTTCGATGGTGGTTTCTTGACAAGGACCTATACATGCAAGCAGTTATCGCACAACGTATTGAGCAGATCCGTCAGTGGCTTGAAGCAGAGCAACTCGATGCCCTACTGATCCCTCATGAAGATGAATATCTTGGAGAGTACATTCCCGATCATAACGAACGCCTTCATTGGTTAACCGGTTTCACCGGCTCGGCAGGTGCTGCCGTGATCACTCGTGACCGTGCTGCCATGTTTGTTGATGGTCGTTATGTTGTGCAAGTTCGCAAGCAAGTGCCGGGTGATGTGTTTGAATATTGCCATTTGATCGAGCAACCACCTGTGCAATGGGCATTAGAAAATCTAGCCGCAGGTAGCAAAATCGCCATTGATAACCGCCTACACAGTGCGGCATGGCTAAAAAACACTATCGCAACTCTTGATGGTGAGTTAGATCTGGTAGCGGTTAACGAAAACCCAATTGATGAATTATGGTTCGATCGCCCAGCACCAAAACTATCGGATGCCGAATTAATGGGGCTAGAGTATGTGGGTCAATCAAGCGAAGAGAAGCGTGAACAAATTGCCGCACTGCTTAAAAAGCAAAAAGCTGACGCTGCCTTTTTAAGCCAACTTGATAGCATTGCTTGGCTACTCAATGTCCGTGGTGATGATGTGCATTGTCTACCCGTTCTGCTATCAGCTGCGGTGATCCACAGCGATGCATCGGTGAATTTCTACATCGATCACCACCGCCTACCAGAAGGTTTTGCTGCACATGTCGGTAACGGGGTAAATATCTGTGAACCTGAACAACTCGCAGCAGGTTTAGCGGCATTTGCAGGCAAGCGTGTACTGTTTGATTCAGCGAACAGTAACGCATGGGCGGCTCAGCAATTAACGGATGCTGGCGCACAACTTATTGAAGCGGCAAACCCAACGCTATTACCGAAAGCGGCGAAAAACACGACTGAAATTGCTGGTATGAAAGCCTGTCACATCCGTGATGGTGTGGCTATTGCCAAATTCCTCGCATGGGTTGATACACAAGTTGCGGATGGCAATCTATTAGATGAAGCCGCACTTTCCGATCAACTTTGGCACTTCCGTCAGCAAGATCCAACTTGTCGTGATGTCAGCTTTGATACGATTTCAGCCTCAGCTGGCAATGCGGCTATGTGTCACTACAACCATATTAACCAACCGCAACCAAGCAAGCTGCAAATGGATACGGTTTACTTGGTCGACTCAGGCGGTCAATACCCAGACGGCACAACCGATATCACCCGTACTATCGCTATCGGTAACCCGGGCGATGAAGTAAAACAAGCCTTCACATTAGTACTAAAAGGTCATATTTCATTGGCTTCGGCACGTTTTCCGAAAGGCACAACAGGCTCTCAGCTTGACGCACTCGCGCGTCAGCACCTATGGGCGTATGGTTTTGATTATGATCACGGTACAGGTCACGGTGTTGGTCACTTCTTAAGTGTTCACGAAGGCCCGCAACGTATTGCAAAAATGTACAACCCAACAGCATTACTGCCGGGGATGGTATTATCTAACGAGCCAGGTTATTACCGTGCAGATGCATTTGGTATTCGTATCGAAAACCTTGAACTGGTCGTCGATATTGAAACGCAAGGTGACATGAACGTGATGGGCTTTGAATCATTAACGCGCGCGCCTATTGATAAGCGTTTGATCGAGCCAACGCTACTAACTGACGTAGAGCTTGCATGGCTTAACAACTATCACCAAACCGTATTTAACGTGATCAGCCCATCGCTGACAGGTAGTGATCTTGAATGGCTAACACAAGCAACATCACCGCTAAGTCGTTAACGCTCAAATAAGAAAAAGAAAAGCCAGTACACATCAGGTACTGGCTTTATTTTTATCCAGAGTATGCAGGGTGCCAATCTTTCCACACCACTTCAAACCCCTGTTGCTTAACCGCGGTAGCGACATCTGCGACCGAGCGTTCATCACTGATCGCAAATTGTTCTAGCTCTGGTGTGTCATCGGCGTATCCACCCGGTTGGGTTTTAGAGCCCGCCGACATACTAGTGATCCCCAAAGGCAATACGTTATCGCGAAAATGCGGTGATTCTCGAGTCGATAACGACAGCTCGACTTCAGGATTAAACAACCGATAAGCACAAATCAATTGCACCAGTTGGCGATCCGTCATCACAGATTTTGGCTCTAATCCACCAGTACAGGGTCTTAAACGTGGGAATGAAATCGAATAGCGGCTTTGCCAATAGGTTCGCTCAAGATAAGCCAAGTGACTGGCAACAAAAAAACAATCCGTGCGCCATTCTTCCATGCCGATCAAAGCCCCAATCCCAATCTTGTCTATTCCTGCTTTTGCTAACCGATCAGGGGTCGCTAAGCGGTATTCAAAATTGGTTTTATTGCCTCGTAAATGGTGCTTCGCATAGGTTGGCGCATTATAGGTTTCTTGATACACCATCACCGCATCTAGACCAAGTTGTCGCAGCTCTTGATACTCATCTTGCTCAAGTGGCTGTACTTCCATTGCCAAATAACTGAAGTGCTGTTTAATTTGAGGAAGCGCATCACGAAAGTAATTCATGCCGACTTTGGTTTGATGCTCACCTGTAACCAGTAACACACTATCAAAATTTAGTGCTTTTATTGCTTCACACTCTCGCTCTATTTCCTGCCTATCTAAGGTACGGCGTTTAATGCGATTTTCCATCGAAAAACCACAATAGGTACACGCATTGGCACACAGATTCGAAAGGTATAAAGGCACATAAAAACTCATAGTATGACCAAACCGCTGACGCGTTAGCATCGCAGAGCTTTGTGCCATTTGCTCTAAGTAAGGCTCTGCCGCAGGTGAAATTAAAGCTTTAAAATCTTCTAAATCTCGCTTTGATTTGCCTAAAGCACGCTCAACATCGGTAGCCGTTTTGGCATAAATCGACAAACGGATATCATCCCAAGCCATTTGCTGCCAAACATCCACAAAGCTCATGCTGGCTCCTTACTCATTAAGAAATGCCGTTAATGGGCTTGATGCAATAGCATGGTTCACCTTACCAGCAAGACCCGCTTCATAGGCCATGCGACCACTTTCCACGGCCAATTTAAAGGCTCGCCCCATTGCAATAGGATCACTTGCCGCTGCAATAGCTGTATTGACCAATACCGCATCTGCGCCCATTTCCATCGCTTCTGCAGCATGAGAAGGCGCACCAATGCCCGCATCCACCACCACAGGTACTTGCGCTTGATCGATAATAATGTGCAGAAAATCGCGAGAAGCGATCCCTTTATTCGTGCCAATAGGCGCACCTAATGGCATCACAGCAGCGCATCCTACCTCTTCTAATCGCTTACAAAGCACAGGATCGGCATGACAGTAAGGCAGTACGACAAACCCTTCTTTTACTAGCTGCTCTGCCGCTTTTAGCGTTTCAATCGGATCGGGCATCAAGTATTTCGGATCTGGGTGAATTTCTAATTTTAGCCAATTCGTCCCCAATGCTTCTCGGGCTAGCTGCGCAGCAAAGATCGCTTCTTTGGCATTTTTCGCCCCTGACGTATTAGGCAGTAAATTCACTCCAGCTTGGATCAATGGCGCTAAGATATCGTCATCACGCTCAGCAATATTGACCCGCTTTAGTGCCATCGTCACGAGCTCAGATCCTGTTGCTAAAATCGATTCTGCCATGACATCACGATTGGCGTATTTACCTGTTCCGGTGAATAATCGCGATGTGAATGTTTTATCTGCAATAGTCAACATATTAGCCTCCTGCTATCGCTTGAAATAACGCGATCTGATCGCCATCAGCAATGACGGTTGTCGACCACTCACTGGCTGCAACAATTCGCTGATTTATCGCGACCGCAGTACCTTGTATGGGTAAATCTAACTGCTTAACAAATTGATTGACGGTTTGCTCAGCCTCGCAAGACATAGATTCATCGTTCAGCCAGATAGTTATCATGGTAGCCATTTACACAACCTCCCTTTGATCTTGCTGACCACATACAGGGCAACCAGAATCAGTATCGATTGATACCTGCTGCCATTTTCCTGTTAAGCCATTAAATTGCTGCAGTAAACCAAACCCAACTTCACCAACACCTGCGATAGCTTTGATCGCATTAAGCGCTTGTAACGTTCCAATAGTGGCCACAACAGGTCCCATCACGCCGTTACTACGACAATTTAGATCTTGTGGCCGCGCTTCAGCACTTAATGGAAACACGCATTGATAACACGGTGAGATCTGCCTGAAATCAAACGCCAGTAACTGTCCTTGCCAACCAATAGATGCACCAGCAATTAATGGTGTTTGATGCTGATAACAAGCTTGATTAACGGCATAACGAGTCGCCCAGTTGTCACTGCAATCGAGCACAATATCAGCCTGTTGTACTTCCATGGCAAGTTGAACACCTGCAAGCTTGGCTTTTACTGCACGCGTTCGTACCAATGGGTTCAATGCTAAAAGCTGATCGCAGGCTGCTTGCGCTTTATTAAGTGATACATCGGTTTCTCGATAAATCACCTGACGCTGCAAATTCGAACACTCAACCACATCATCATCTGCAATCACCAGCAAACCAACACCAGCAGCAGCGAGATACATCGCTGCCGCTGAGCCTAAACCACCGGCTCCGACGATCAGTACCTTGGCATTGTTAAGCTCAAGTTGCCCCTGCTCACCCATTTCTTCCAGCATGATTTGTCGGTTATATCGAATAAAAGCGTCATCAGAAAGTGTGTCAGTTGTCATACCCCACCTCCCGCTTAGCTAAACACTGCTTGAGTTGCTCAACGGCAATAGCAGGTTCGCTTGACTGGGTGATCGCACGTACCACCGCAACGCTACTCACCCCAGTTTTCCAAACTACTGGCACACGAGATAAATCAATGCCACCAATGGCCACGGTTGGGAACGCATTACCAATCAATTGTTGGTAAAGCTTTAAGCGATGAACACCTTGCGGTAATGACGGCATTTGCTTGGTTGTGGTTGGATAAATATGACCGAGAGCGATGTAACTTGGATTAAATGCCATCGCACGTAGGATCTCGTAATACCCATGGGTTGAGATCCCCAAGCGAAGGTTGGCTTGTTGAATAGCATTGAGATCAGCAACAGCTAAATCTTCTTGTCCCAAATGCACCCCAAAAGCACCATGCTCAATAGCCAGTTGCCAATAGTCATTAATAAAGACCTGCGCATTGGCCTGCTGACCTAACGCAATCGCATGCGCAACATCTTGCTCTAAGCCTTGTGCATTCGGATCTTTGATCCGCAACTGAGTGGTTTGAACATTTAGCTCAAGTAACTGCTTAACCCATTGGACGGAATCCACTACCGGATATAACGTCAGTTTCTCACTATCAACAGGTGCAAAAGCTTCAACTGGCTGACATTGATCTTGCCAACCAATATCTGACAGCTTTGAAAAATTAGCACAAACGATTTCAGGGAAAGCATCACGCTCGGTTGGCCAAATGCCCATCTGAGTTGACTGGGCATAGGCTCTTGCTAGCACTAATGCATCTTCCAATGGGTAATTCAGCGCGAGAGCGGCCAACAACATCGCTCGCTGTTGTGTTTGATCACCACACTCAACACTAAAGCAGCAACGCACGTCACCATCATGATGCCAAATATCTAGATAGCCACCCTTAACTGGCAAGCCACAAATTACTAAGTCTGGGCGTTTCAGTACTTCTGCTTTGAGCGATGAGAGTTTCGCATCGATAGAGCCCCATTGATCTTGGATCTCATAATCTATCAGCTCAGTGGAGCAGGCTTGTTCAAAGCCCACTCGTTTAATGCTCGATGATGTTGATACCTCAACCCAAGCTTGGCTTGATGGCATCAGCGTGACTTGCTCACCTAACTGATAGTCAGCAGCTGCGGCTAATAAGGGCTCAATATGCATCACCAAGGGCGATAAAGCCTTCGGTAAGCTTAATGTGCTCATTTAGCACTCCTCTTTCGCAGGGTGATAAAGCTCGCTACCTTTCTCACGGAATTCTTGTGCTTTTTGCTGCATGCCCTCTAACGGATCGTCTAATAGCTTGATTGCTAGCTCATCAGATCGTTCAAGATCTTTTGCATAATCACGTACTTCTTGAGAGATCTTCATTGAGCAGAATTTAGGACCACACATTGAGCAGAAATGGGCAATTTTGCCAGACTCTTGAGGTAGGGTTTCGTCGTGATATGCACGCGCCGTTTCAGGATCTAAACCAAGGTTAAATTGGTCTTCCCAACGAAACTCAAAACGTGCTTTTGATAAGGCATTATCACGTACTTGCGCACCGGGATGCCCTTTGGCTAAATCTGCCGCATGAGCACATAGCTTATAAGTAATAAGACCAACTTTTACATCTTCTTTATTAGGTAAGCCTAAATGCTCTTTAGGTGTCACGTAACAAAGCATTGCACAACCATACCAACCGATCATCGCTGCACCAATGCCCGAGGTAATATGATCATAGCCTGGTGCAATATCGGTAGTTAGAGGGCCTAAGGTATAGAATGGCGCTTCATGACAATGCTCAAGCTGCTCTTCCATGTTTTCTTTGATCATATGCATTGGTACGTGTCCAGGGCCTTCAATCATGACCTGAACATCGTATTCCCATGCAATCTTCGTCAACTCACCTAAGGTACGTAGCTCACTAAACTGCGCTTCATCATTCGCATCAGCGACGGATCCCGGACGCAGGCCATCACCCAGTGATAGTGAAATATCGTATTGCGCACAAATCTCACAGATCTCACGGAAGTGCTCGTAGAGGAAACTTTCTTTATGGTGTGCCAAGCACCACTTGGCCATAATAGAGCCGCCACGCGATACAATGCCTGTTACGCGTTTTGCCGTCATTGGTACATAACGAAGCAGTACACCAGCATGGATAGTGAAGTAATCCACCCCTTGCTCAGCTTGCTCTAGTAATGTGTCACGGAATACTTCCCAGTTAAGGTTCTCAGCCACACCATTCACTTTTTCAAGAGCTTGATACATAGGTACCGTACCAATCGGAACAGGGCTGTTACGAATGATCCATTCACGGGTTTCGTGAATATTTCGACCTGTTGATAAATCCATTACCGTATCGCCGCCCCAACGGGTCGACCAAACAAGCTTCTCAACTTCTTCTTCAATTGATGAACTCACTGCCGAGTTACCAATGTTGGCATTCACTTTAACAAGGAAGTTTCGGCCAATGATCATTGGCTCAGTTTCTGGATGGTTAATATTGGCAGGAATAATTGCGCGACCTTCAGCCACTTCTTGACGCACAAACTCAGGGGTAATTTCTTTTGGTAAGTTGGCACCAAAGCTAATGCCTGGATGTTGCTGATTCAAGACTTCATCACGGTATTTCGCACGCCCCATATTTTCACGGATCGCGATATATTCCATCTCAGGAGTAATAATACCTTGGCGCGCATAGTGAAGTTGTGTCACGCACTTACCTGCTTTTGCACAGCGGATCGGTGCACGTTCACCAAAGCGTAAATCATCTAACGTCTTATCATCTAAGCGTTCGTTAGCATAATCAGAACTTAAACCGTCAAGGAGCTCTGTATCGTCACGATCTAAAATCCATTGTTCGCGAACAGTAGGCAAACCACTGTAGATATCAATCGTCTTATCCGGATCGGTATAAAAACCCGAAGTATCGTAAACACGTACAGGTTCGTTTGGTTCAAAAATAGGGGATTCTTTACTGCCACCAACCAAACTATCAGCAAGAGTAATTTCACGCATAGGTACACGAAGATCAGGTCGACTTCCCTGCACATACACTTTTTGTGAATTTGGGTATGGCTGAACAGTTAATGATTCAATAAATTGTTTCGCTTCCAGTCTCGCTTGCTTGCGATTCGACATAGCAGTTTCCTTGATTTTTCAATGTAGGGGAAAATGCTTGGCGGATGGGCGTAAACAAGAGGTGTGTACTTTATGTACAACTATGCAGATGCGTACAGTGATCCTAGAAGATATGTAGCAGAAGACATTCTCTTGTTCCCTTCGCAGGTATTAGCCTGATCAGGTTCAACGGATCCCGCAATGCGGTCTCAGCCATATGGCACTCCGACAAGTAGCAACGAGTATAGAGAAGCTGTAAAAGCGCAACAACCTTTATACTGAGAAAAAATGTGAAAAGTGACAGATAACAAAAAGCCGTGTATCAACACGGCTTCTTATTACATTCAGCATATTGCTCAAGATTATTGTGAAATTAATACATCACAATTAAGGTGATTCGCTAAAGAATCGCTTAAGTCACCAAAAAGGTGGAAAGTCGATTTGTGATACCCAGTGATCACAAGGTTCGCATTAAGCTCCTTGGCTAAGGCTTCAATATGTTTAGCTACATCACCATCTGCAGTATGAATCGCTTTAACCTTGTAAGAAGAAGCTGCAATGAGTTCAGACAACTCTTTCATACGCTTTTTAGCAATAGCGTCATGCTCTTCTTGTAATTCAACTTCAACATCAATAAAGCTGACGTTGCCAATCCCTGGTTCAACATAAGCAACATGTAAATCAGCGTGATTCTGCTCAGCAATAACGCCAGCTTTTACCATCAATTTATGCGCATTTTTATCTTCAGGGTTAACCGCTAATAACACAGTTTGGTAAAGCGACATATCTAGCCTCCTTGAGCTAAGGCTCATTACAAATTCAATAATTATGATTATGATGCTATAAATGTAGCTATACAACTAACGATGTGGCTGACGAATTAATATTCGAATGAATCAATGATTGCAATATTGGAGAGTTCTCACCTTTCTAACTAGCGATTATCATGACCGCTTTCTATCATTACCTGAAAATATAAACGAGATCCCAATGAGCCAATATTTATTACTAGGATTCATCGCGCTTGGTGGTGCATTCGGTGCCTGCTCACGATACCTAATTTCTGAGCTATGCGTAATGCTATTTGGCCGTGGCTTCCCATACGGTACTTTAACCGTAAACGTGCTGGGCTCCCTGATCATGGGGCTATTGATGTCAGCACTGAATCAAGGAATGATTGAAGCTGCGCCATGGCGACCAATCATCGGCTTGGGCTTCCTAGGTGCATTAACTACGTTCTCAACATTCTCAATGGATAACGTAGTACTTATGCAGCAAGGCGATTTTTTTAAAGCTGGTTTAAACATTTTGCTTAACGTTATTGTCAGTATCGCCGCATGTTATGTTGGTTACCAAATCATGATGAAAAGCTAACTAGCAGACATAAAAAAACCGCCTATTAGGCGGTTTTTTATGTCTTACATCTAGGATACGTAAACTTAAATAGCAATTTACCCAATAGCACGACATACCATCATTTATATCAAACTCAAAAAACTGCATCTTAATCATGCTTTATAGACAATCGAAAAGTCTAAATCGATAAATGCAAAAAAGCCCCGCTATTTCTAGCGAGGCTTCTTAATAAGTGGCGGAGCGGACGGGACTCGAACCCGCGACCCCCGGCGTGACAGGCCGGTATTCTAACCAACTGAACTACCGCTCCACACGGAGATAAAACGTTCGTTTTATCCGATACCTGTCGTTCAGAACAAGCATCTTATCTTTTTTGCTTTCATCTTTTTCTTAAAAAGATGAAAACGAATAGGAAGCCTGGCGATGTCCTACTCTCACATGGGGAGACCCCACACTACCATCGGCGCTATTACGTTTCACTACTGAGTTCGGCATGGGATCAGGTGGGTCCATAATGCTATGGTCGCCAAGCAAATTCGGTACAATCTTGAAAAGCTGATTCTCAAACACACGTTCAAGTGTTCTTGGAGTCCGTATAAAACCCCTTGGGTGTTGTATGGTTAAGCCTCACGGGCAATTAGTATCGGTTAGCTCAATGCCTCACAGCACTTACACACCCGACCTATCAACGTTGTAGTCTTCAACAACCCTTTAGAGACCTTAAAGGTCTAGGGATGACTCATCTTGAGGCTCGCTTCCCGCTTAGATGCTTTCAGCGGTTATCGATTCCGAACTTAGCTACCGGGCAATGCGTCTGGCGACACAACCCGAACACCAGCGGTTCGTCCACTCCGGTCCTCTCGTACTAGGAGCAGCCCCTCTCAATCATCCAACGCCCACGGCAGATAGGGACCGAACTGTCTCACGACGTTCTAAACCCAGCTCGCGTACCACTTTAAATGGCGAACAGCCATACCCTTGGGACCGACTTCAGCCCCAGGATGTGATGAGCCGACATCGAGGTGCCAAACACCGCCGTCGATATGAACTCTTGGGCGGTATCAGCCTGTTATCCCCGGAGTACCTTTTATCCGTTGAGCGATGGCCCTTCCATTCAGAACCACCGGATCACTATGACCTGCTTTCGCACCTGCTCGACTTGTCAGTCTCGCAGTCAAGCGGGCTTATGCCATTGCACTAACCTCACGATGTCCGACCGTGATTAGCCCACCTTCGTGCTCCTCCGTTACTCTTTGGGAGGAGACCGCCCCAGTCAAACTACCCACCAGGCACTGTCCGTAACCCCGATAAGGGGTCGACGTTAGAACATCAAGCATACAAGGGTGGTATTTCAAGGACGACTCCATAACCGCTAGCGCGATTATTTCACAGTCTCCCACCTATCCTACACATGTAGGGTCAATGTTCAGTGCCAAGCTATAGTAAAGGTTCACGGGGTCTTTCCGTCTAGCCGCGGGGACGCAGCATCTTCACTGCGATTTCAATTTCACTGAGTCTCGGGTGGAGACAGCGTGGCCATCATTACGCCATTCGTGCAGGTCGGAACTTACCCGACAAGGAATTTCGCTACCTTAGGACCGTTATAGTTACGGCCGCCGTTTACCGGGGCTTCGATCAAGAGCTTCGACCGAAGTCTAACCCCATCAATTAACCTTCCGGCACCGGGCAGGCGTCACACCGTATACGTCATCTTTCGATTTTGCACAGTGCTGTGTTTTTAATAAACAGTTGCAGCCACCTGGTATCTGCGACTCCCGACAGCTTAGAGAGCAAGTCTCATCACCGCTAGGAGCGTACCTTCTCCCGAAGTTACGGTACCATTTTGCCTAGTTCCTTCACCCGAGTTCTCTCAAGCGCCTTGGTATTCTCTACCTGATCACCTGTGTCGGTTTGGGGTACGATTCCTTATAATCTGAAGCTTAGAAGCTTTTCCCGGAAGCATGGCATCAATGACTTCATCACCGTAGTGACTCGACATCGTATCTCAGCCTTAAGATGGTCCGGATTTGCCTAAACCATCAGCCTACATACTTGGACCTGGACAACCGTCGCCAGGCTCACCTAGCCTTCTCCGTCCCTCCATCGCAATTATAAGAAGTACGGGAATATTAACCCGTTTCCCATCGACTACGCCTTTCGGCCTCGCCTTAGGGGTCGACTTACCCTGCCCCGATTAACGTTGGACAGGAACCCTTGATCTTCCGGCGAGGGAGTTTTTCACTCCCTTTATCGTTACTCATGTCAGCATTCGCACTTCTGATACCTCCAGCAAGCTTTACAACTCACCTTCAACGGCTTACAGAACGCTCCCCTACCCAATGAACTAAATCGCATTGCCGCAGCTTCGGTGTATAGCTTAGCCCCGTTAAATCTTCCGCGCAGGCCGACTCGACCAGTGAGCTATTACGCTTTCTTTAAATGATGGCTGCTTCTAAGCCAACATCCTGGCTGTCTGAGCCTTCCCACATCGTTTCCCACTTAGCTATAACTTTGGGACCTTAGCTGGCGGTCTGGGTTGTTTCCCTCTTCACGACGGACGTTAGCACCCGCCGTGTGTCTCCCGGATAGTACTTACTGGTATTCGGAGTTTGCAAAGGGTTGGTAAGTCGGGATGACCCCCTAGCCTTAACAGTGCTCTACCCCCAGTAGTATTCGTCCGAGGCGCTACCTAAATAGCTTTCGGGGAGAACCAGCTATCTCCGAGTTTGATTGGCCTTTCACCCCTAGCCACAAGTCATCCGCTAATTTTTCAACATTAGTCGGTTCGGTCCTCCAGTAAGTGTTACCTCACCTTCAACCTGCCCATGGCTAGATCACTCGGTTTCGGGTCTAATCCTAGCAACTCATTCGCCCAGTTAAGACTCGGTTTCCCTACGGCTCCCCTAAACGGTTAACCTTGCTACTAAAATTAAGTCGCTGACCCATTATACAAAAGGTACGCAGTCACCCAACAAGTGGGCTCCTACTGCTTGTACGTACACGGTTTCAGGTTCTATTTCACTCCCCTCACAGGGGTTCTTTTCGCCTTTCCCTCACGGTACTGGTTCACTATCGGTCAGTCAGGAGTATTTAGCCTTGGAGGATGGTCCCCCCATATTCAGACAAGATAACACGTGTCCCGTCCTACTCGTTTTCACTGATAAGATGTTGTCGGTTACGGGGCTATCACCCTGTATCGCGGAACTTTCCAGAACCTTCACCTAACATCAAACTAGCTTAAGGGCTAATCCGGTTTCGCTCGCCGCTACTACCGGAATCTCGGTTGATTTCTCTTCCTCGGGGTACTTAGATGTTTCAGTTCCCCCGGTTCGCCTCGTGCTGCTATGTATTCACAACACGATACTTACTTATGTAAGTGGGTTTCCCCATTCGGAAATCCCAGAGTCACCGGTTTTTACTACCTCATCTGGGCTTATCGCAAGTTAATACGTCCTTCATCGCCTCTGACTGCCAAGGCATCCACCGTGTACGCTTAGTCACTTAACCATACAACCCCAAGAGGTTTCGTATGTTCAAACAACCAAGGTTTGTGTCCTTGATAAGAGGACATTGGTTTTTCGCCGGACTCGATACAAGACACTTGAATGTGTATTGTTTTGAGAACTCGTTTTCATCTTTCGATGAAAACTATAAATCAATCTATTGATTGAATTTACTAGTCAGCTTTCCAGATTGTTAAAGAGCATAACGCAAAAGCGTTAATCAATAACAAATGTTATTAATTAGCACTTTCGCTATTTTCTAAAATCATTTCACCAAGCAATCTGTGTGGACACTGCATTTAAACAGTTAAGTCTTTAGGTAAGGAGGTGATCCAGCCCCAGGTTCCCCTAGGGCTACCTTGTTACGACTTCACCCCAGTCATGAACCACACCGTGGTAAACGCCCTCCGAAGGTTAAGCTATCTACTTCTGGTGCAGCCCACTCCCATGGTGTGACGGGCGGTGTGTACAAGGCCCGGGAACGTATTCACCGTGACATTCTGATTCACGATTACTAGCGATTCCGACTTCATGGAGTCGAGTTGCAGACTCCAATCCGGACTACGACGTACTTTATGGGATTCGCTCACTCTCGCGAGTTGGCAGCCCTCTGTATACGCCATTGTAGCACGTGTGTAGCCCTACTCGTAAGGGCCATGATGACTTGACGTCGTCCCCACCTTCCTCCGGTTTATCACCGGCAGTCTCCTGGAGTTCCCACCCGAAGTGCTGGCAAACAAGGATAAGGGTTGCGCTCGTTGCGGGACTTAACCCAACATTTCACAACACGAGCTGACGACAGCCATGCAGCACCTGTCTCAGAGTTCCCGAAGGCACCAAAGCATCTCTGCTAAGTTCTCTGGATGTCAAGAGTAGGTAAGGTTCTTCGCGTTGCATCGAATTAAACCACATGCTCCACCGCTTGTGCGGGCCCCCGTCAATTCATTTGAGTTTTAATCTTGCGACCGTACTCCCCAGGCGGTCTACTTAACGCGTTAGCTCCGAAAGCCACGGCTCAAGGCCACAACCTCCAAGTAGACATCGTTTACGGCGTGGACTACCAGGGTATCTAATCCTGTTTGCTCCCCACGCTTTCGCATCTGAGCGTCAGTCTTTGTCCAGGGGCCGCCTTCGCCACCGGTATTCCTTCAGATCTCTACGCATTTCACCGCTACACCTGAAATTCTACCCCCCTCTACAAGACTCTAGTCTGCCAGTTCAAAATGCTGTTCCGAGGTTGAGCCCCGGGCTTTCACATCTTGCTTAACAGACCGCCTGCATGCGCTTTACGCCCAGTAATTCCGATTAACGCTCGCACCCTCCGTATTACCGCGGCTGCTGGCACGGAGTTAGCCGGTGCTTCTTCTGTAGGTAACGTCAAACAATGCCGCTATTAACGACACTGCCTTCCTCCCTACTGAAAGTACTTTTACAACCCGAAGGCCTTCTTCATACACGCGGCATGGCTGCATCAGGGTTTCCCCATTGTGCAATATTCCCCACTGCTGCCTCCCGTAGGAGTCTGGACCGTGTCTCAGTTCCAGTGTGGCTGATCATCCTCTCAGACCAGCTAGGGATCGTTGCCTTGGTGAGCCATTACCTCACCAACAAGCTAATCCCACCTGGGCTAATCCTGACGCGAGAGGCCCGAAGGTCCCCCTCTTTGCTCCGAAGAGATTATGCGGTATTAGCTATCGTTTCCAATAGTTATCCCCCACATCAGGGCATATTCCCAGGCATTACTCACCCGTCCGCCGCTCGCCGCCCTTAACGTTCCCCGAAGGTTCAGTTAAGTCGCTGCCGCTCGACTTGCATGTGTTAGGCCTGCCGCCAGCGTTCAATCTGAGCCATGATCAAACTCTTCAATTAAAGTTTTTGTGGTCTTTCGACCGGCTCAATGAATACTGTTAATTCATCATAAATGATGAATGAATTGACTGTGCTGATACCGAAGTATCAATTGGTCACTAGTATCATTGATAAATCTTTTGACTAATCATTCAACGAGTGCCCACACAGATTGCATGGTCAAATTATTAAAGAACGTTGACTTTCAATGCCTTAGCGCTTTGCGCTTCAGCAAGTCAGGTGGCGTATAATACGCTTATCTGATATTCAGTCAAGACAAAATTCTCATCTTTTTAATCAGTTGGTTAAAAGTGAAAACCTTCTTTGACCTCGCTCACATTCCAATCAGCGGGAGCGAAATAAAAGCCCGTTCATCAGAACGGGCCTTTTAATTGAAGCCTGGCGATGTCCTACTCTCACATGGGGAGGCCCCACACTACCATCGGCGCTATTACGTTTCACTACTGAGTTCGGCATGGGATCAGGTGGGTCCATAATGCTATGGTCGCCAAGCAAATTCGGTACAATCTTGAAAAGCTGATTCTCAAACACACGTTCAAGTGTTCTTGGAGTCCGTATAAAACCCCTTGGGTGTTGTATGGTTAAGCCTCACGGGCAATTAGTATCGGTTAGCTCAATGCCTCACAGCACTTACACACCCGACCTATCAACGTTGTAGTCTTCAACAACCCTTTAGAGACCTTAAAGGTCTAGGGATGACTCATCTTGAGGCTCGCTTCCCGCTTAGATGCTTTCAGCGGTTATCGATTCCGAACTTAGCTACCGGGCAATGCGTCTGGCGACACAACCCGAACACCAGCGGTTCGTCCACTCCGGTCCTCTCGTACTAGGAGCAGCTCCTCTCAATCATCCAACGCCCACGGCAGATAGGGACCGAACTGTCTCACGACGTTCTAAACCCAGCTCGCGTACCACTTTAAATGGCGAACAGCCATACCCTTGGGACCGACTTCAGCCCCAGGATGTGATGAGCCGACATCGAGGTGCCAAACACCGCCGTCGATATGAACTCTTGGGCGGTATCAGCCTGTTATCCCCGGAGTACCTTTTATCCGTTGAGCGATGGCCCTTCCATTCAGAACCACCGGATCACTATGACCTGCTTTCGCACCTGCTCGACTTGTCAGTCTCGCAGTCAAGCGGGCTTATGCCATTGCACTAACCTCACGATGTCCGACCGTGATTAGCCCACCTTCGTGCTCCTCCGTTACTCTTTGGGAGGAGACCGCCCCAGTCAAACTACCCACCAGGCACTGTCCGTAACCCCGATAAGGGGTCGACGTTAGAACATCAAGCATACAAGGGTGGTATTTCAAGGACGACTCTATAACCGCTAGCGCGATTATTTCACAGTCTCCCACCTATCCTACACATGTAGGGTCAATGTTCAGTGCCAAGCTATAGTAAAGGTTCACGGGGTCTTTCCGTCTAGCCGCGGGGACGCAGCATCTTCACTGCGATTTCAATTTCACTGAGTCTCGGGTGGAGACAGCGTGGCCATCATTACGCCATTCGTGCAGGTCGGAACTTACCCGACAAGGAATTTCGCTACCTTAGGACCGTTATAGTTACGGCCGCCGTTTACCGGGGCTTCGATCAAGAGCTTCGACCGAAGTCTAACCCCATCAATTAACCTTCCGGCACCGGGCAGGCGTCACACCGTATACGTCATCTTTCGATTTTGCACAGTGCTGTGTTTTTAATAAACAGTTGCAGCCACCTGGTATCTGCGACTCCCGGCAGCTTAGAGAGCAAGTCTCATCACCGCTAGGAGCGTACCTTCTCCCGAAGTTACGGTACCATTTTGCCTAGTTCCTTCACCCGAGTTCTCTCAAGCGCCTTGGTATTCTCTACCTGATCACCTGTGTCGGTTTGGGGTACGATTTCTTATAATCTGAAGCTTAGAAGCTTTTCCCGGAAGCATGGCATCAATGACTTCATCACCGTAGTGACTCGACATCGTATCTCAGCCTTAAGATGGTCCGGATTTGCCTAAACCATCAGCCTACATACTTGGACCTGGACAACCGTCGCCAGGCTCACCTAGCCTTCTCCGTCCCTCCATCGCAATTATAAGAAGTACGGGAATATTAACCCGTTTCCCATCGACTACGCCTTTCGGCCTCGCCTTAGGGGTCGACTTACCCTGCCCCGATTAACGTTGGACAGGAACCCTTGATCTTCCGGCGAGGGAGTTTTTCACTCCCTTTATCGTTACTCATGTCAGCATTCGCACTTCTGATACCTCCAGCGAGCTTTACAACTCACCTTCAACGGCTTACAGAACGCTCCCCTACCCAATGTGCAAAGTACATTGCCGCAGCTTCGGTGTATAGCTTAGCCCCGTTAAATCTTCCGCGCAGGCCGACTCGACCAGTGAGCTATTACGCTTTCTTTAAATGATGGCTGCTTCTAAGCCAACATCCTGGCTGTCTGAGCCTTCCCACATCGTTTCCCACTTAGCTATAACTTTGGGACCTTAGCTGGCGGTCTGGGTTGTTTCCCTCTTCACGACGGACGTTAGCACCCGCCGTGTGTCTCCCGGATAGTACTTACTGGTATTCGGAGTTTGCAAAGGGTTGGTAAGTCGGGATGACCCCCTAGCCTTAACAGTGCTCTACCCCCAGTAGTATTCGTCCGAGGCGCTACCTAAATAGCTTTCGGGGAGAACCAGCTATCTCCGAGTTTGATTGGCCTTTCACCCCTAGCCACAAGTCATCCGCTAATTTTTCAACATTAGTCGGTTCGGTCCTCCAGTAAGTGTTACCTCACCTTCAACCTGCCCATGGCTAGATCACTCGGTTTCGGGTCTAATCCTAGCAACTATGACGCCCAGTTAAGACTCGGTTTCCCTACGGCTCCCCTAAACGGTTAACCTTGCTACTAAAATTAAGTCGCTGACCCATTATACAAAGGTACGCAGTCACCCAACAAGTGGGCTCCTACTGCTTGTACGTACACGGTTTCAGGTTCTATTTCACTCCCCTCACAGGGGTTCTTTTCGCCTTTCCCTCACGGTACTGGTTCACTATCGGTCAGTCAGGAGTATTTAGCCTTGGAGGATGGTCCCCCATATTCAGACAAGATAACACGTGTCCCGTCCTACTCGTTTTCACTGATAAGATGTTGTCGGTTACGGGGCTATCACCCTGTATCGCGGAACTTTCCAGAACCTTCACCTAACATCAAACTAGCTTAAGGGCTAATCCGGTTTCGCTCGCCGCTACTACCGGAATCTCGGTTGATTTCTCTTCCTCGGGGTACTTAGATGTTTCAGTTCCCCGGTTCGCCTCGTGCTGCTATGTATTCACAACACGATACTTACTTATGTAAGTGGGTTTCCCCATTCGGAAATCCCAGAGTCACCGGTTTTTACTACCTCATCTGGGCTTATCGCAAGTTAATACGTCCTTCATCGCCTCTGACTGCCAAGGCATCCACCGTGTACGCTTAGTCACTTAACCATACAACCCCAAGAGGTTTCGTATGTTCAAACAACCAAGGTTTGTGTCCTTGATAAGAGGACATTGGTTTTCGCCGGACTCGATACAAGACACTTGAATGTGTATTGTTTTGAGAACTCGTTTTCATCTTTCGATGAAAACTATAAATCAATCTATTGATTGAATTTACTAGTCAGCTTTCCAGATTGTTAAAGAGCATTGTGTTTATCGTTAGATAACCACTTTTTAAAAACACTCATAAGAATGTGTTTAAAGAGTGGTGGAGCTATGCGGGATCGAACCGCAGACCTCCTGCGTGCAAGGCAGGCGCTCTCCCAGCTGAGCTATAACCCCAACGATATAAAAGACTTAAAACCGCCACTTTCTTCTGAGGAGAAAGTGGTGGGTCTGAGTGGACTTGAACCACCGACCTCACCCTTATCAGGGGTGCGCTCTAACCACCTGAGCTACAGACCCAAGTCTTTTTGCGTTCTTTACTATTAACCAAGCAATCTGTGTGGACACTGCATTCAACAGTTAAGTCTTTAGGTAAGGAGGTGATCCAGCCCCAGGTTCCCCTAGGGCTACCTTGTTACGACTTCACCCCAGTCATGAACCACACCGTGGTAAACGCCCTCCCGAAGGTTAAGCTATCTACTTCTGGTGCAGCCCACTCCCATGGTGTGACGGGCGGTGTGTACAAGGCCCGGGAACGTATTCACCGTGACATTCTGATTCACGATTACTAGCGATTCCGACTTCATGGAGTCGAGTTGCAGACTCAATCCGGACTACGACGTACTTTATGGGATTCGCTCACTCTCGCGAGTTGGCAGCCCTCTGTATACGCCATTGTAGCACGTGTGTAGCCCTACTCGTAAGGGCCATGATGACTTGACGTCGTCCCCACCTTCCTCCGGTTTATCACCGGCAGTCTCCCTGGAGTTCCCACCTTACGTGCTGGCAAACAAGGATAAGGGTTGCGCTCGTTGCGGGACTTAACCCAACATTTCACAACACGAGCTGACGACAGCCATGCAGCACCTGTCTCAGAGTTCCCGAAGGCACCAATCCATCTCTGGAAAGTTCTCTGGATGTCAAGAGTAGGTAAGGTTCTTCGCGTTGCATCGAATTAAACCACATGCTCCACCGCTTGTGCGGGCCCCCGTCAATTCATTTGAGTTTTAATCTTGCGACCGTACTCCCCAGGCGGTCTACTTAACGCGTTAGCTCCGAAAGCCACGGCTCAAGGCCACAACCTCCAAGTAGACATCGTTTACGGCGTGGACTACCAGGGTATCTAATCCTGTTTGCTCCCCACGCTTTCGCATCTGAGCGTCAGTCTTTGTCCAGGGGCCGCCTTCGCCACCGGTATTCCTTCAGATCTCTACGCATTTCACCGCTACACCTGAAATTCTACCCCCTCTACAAGACTCTAGTCTGCCAGTTCAAAATGCTGTTCCGAGGTTGAGCCCCGGGCTTTCACATCTTGCTTAACAGACCGCCTGCATGCGCTTTACGCCCAGTAATTCCGATTAACGCTCGCACCCTCCGTATTACCGCGGCTGCTGGCACGGAGTTAGCCGGTGCTTCTTCTGTAGGTAACGTCAAACAATGCCGCTATTAACGACACTGCCTTCCTCCCTACTGAAAGTACTTTACAACCCGAAGGCCTTCTTCATACACGCGGCATGGCTGCATCAGGGTTTCCCCCATTGTGCAATATTCCCCACTGCTGCCTCCCGTAGGAGTCTGGACCGTGTCTCAGTTCCAGTGTGGCTGATCATCCTCTCAGACCAGCTAGGGATCGTTGCCTTGGTGAGCCATTACCTCACCAACAAGCTAATCCCACCTGGGCTAATCCTGACGCGAGAGGCCCGAAGGTCCCCCTCTTTGCTCCGAAGAGATTATGCGGTATTAGCTATCGTTTCCAATAGTTATCCCCCACATCAGGGCATATTCCCAGGCATTACTCACCCGTCCGCCGCTCGCCGCCCTTAACGTTCCCCGAAGGTTCAGTTAAGTCGCTGCCGCTCGACTTGCATGTGTTAGGCCTGCCGCCAGCGTTCAATCTGAGCCATGATCAAACTCTTCAATTAAAGTTTTGTTGGTCTTTCGACCGGCTCAATGAATACTGTTAATTCATCATAAATGATGAATGAATTGACTGTGCTGATACCGAAGTATCAAATTGGTCACTAGTATCATTGATAAATCTTTTGACTAATCATTCAACGAGTGCCCACACAGATTGCATGGTCAAATTGTTAAAGAACGTTGACTTTCAATGCCTTAGCAAATTCCGCTTCAGCAAGTCAGGTGGCGTATAATACGCTTTTCTGATATCCAGTCAAGACAAAATTCTCATCTTTTTAATTGGTTGGTTAAAAGTGAAAACCTTCTTTGACCTCGCTCACATTCCAATCAGTGAGAGCGAATAAAAGCCCGTTCTGATGAACGGGCTTTCTAATTGAAGCCTGGCGATGTCCTACTCTCACATGGGGAGGCCCCACACTACCATCGGCGCTATTACGTTTCACTACTGAGTTCGGCATGGGATCAGGTGGGTCCATAATGCTATGGTCGCCAAGCAAATTCGTTACAATCTTGAAAAGCTGATTCTCAAACACACGTTCAAGTGTTCTTGGAGTCCGTATAAAACCCCTTGGGTGTTGTATGGTTAAGCCTCACGGGCAATTAGTATCGGTTAGCTCAATGCCTCACAGCACTTACACACCCGACCTATCAACGTTGTAGTCTTCAACAACCCTTTAGAGACCTTAAAGGTCTAGGGATGACTCATCTTGAGGCTCGCTTCCCGCTTAGATGCTTTCAGCGGTTATCGATTCCGAACTTAGCTACCGGGCAATGCGTCTGGCGACACAACCCGAACACCAGCGGTTCGTCCACTCCGGTCCTCTCGTACTAGGAGCAGCCCCTCTCAATCATCCAACGCCCACGGCAGATAGGGACCGAACTGTCTCACGACGTTCTAAACCCAGCTCGCGTACCACTTTAAATGGCGAACAGCCATACCCTTGGGACCGACTTCAGCCCCAGGATGTGATGAGCCGACATCGAGGTGCCAAACACCGCCGTCGATATGAACTCTTGGGCGGTATCAGCCTGTTATCCCCGGAGTACCTTTTATCCGTTGAGCGATGGCCCTTCCATTCAGAACCACCGGATCACTATGACCTGCTTTTCGCACCTGCTCGACTTGTCAGTCTCGCAGTCAAGCGGGCTTATGCCATTGCACTAACCTCACGATGTCCGACCGTGATTAGCCCACCTTCGTGCTCCTCCGTTACTCTTTGGGAGGAGACCGCCCCAGTCAAACTACCCACCAGGCACTGTCCGTAACCCCGATAAGGGGTCGACGTTAGAACATCAAGCATACAAGGGTGGTATTTCAAGGACGACTCCATAACCGCTAGCGCGATTATTTCACAGTCTCCCACCTATCCTACACATGTAGGGTCAATGTTCAGTGCCAAGCTATAGTAAAGGTTCACGGGGTCTTTCCGTCTAGCCGCGGGGACGCAGCATCTTCACTGCGATTTCAATTTCACTGAGTCTCGGGTGGAGACAGCGTGGCCATCATTACGCCATTCGTGCAGGTCGGAACTTACCCGACAAGGAATTTCGCTACCTTAGGACCGTTATAGTTACGGCCGCCGTTTACCGGGGCTTCGATCAAGAGCTTCGACCGAAGTCTAACCCCATCAATTAACCTTCCGGCACCGGGCAGGCGTCACACCGTATACGTCATCTTTCGATTTTGCACAGTGCTGTGTTTTTAATAAACAGTTGCAGCCACCTGGTATCTGCGACTCCCGACAGCTTAGAGAGCAAGTCTCATCACCGCTAGGAGCGTACCTTCTCCCGAAGTTACGGTACCATTTTGCCTAGTTCCTTCACCCGAGTTCTCTCAAGCGCCTTGGTATTCTCTACCTGATCACCTGTGTCGGTTTGGGGTACGATTCCTTATAATCTGAAGCTTAGAAGCTTTTCCCGGAAGCATGGCATCAATGACTTCATCACCGTAGTGACTCGACATCGTATCTCAGCCTTAAGATGGTCCGGATTTGCCTAAACCATCAGCCTACATACTTGGACCTGGACAACCGTCGCCAGGCTCACCTAGCCTTCTCCGTCCCTCCATCGCAATTATAAGAAGTACGGGAATATTAACCCGTTTCCCATCGACTACGCCTTTCGGCCTCGCCTTAGGGGTCGACTTACCCTGCCCCGATTAACGTTGGACAGGAACCCTTGATCTTCCGGCGAGGGAGTTTTTCACTCCCTTTATCGTTACTCATGTCAGCATTCGCACTTCTGATACCTCCAGCAAGCTTTACAACTCACCTTCAACGGCTTACAGAACGCTCCCCTACCCAATACGCTAAATCGCATTGCCGCAGCTTCGGTGTATAGCTTAGCCCCGTTAAATCTTCCGCGCAGGCCGACTCGACCAGTGAGCTATTACGCTTTCTTTAAATGATGGCTGCTTCTAAGCCAACATCCTGGCTGTCTGAGCCTTCCCACATCGTTTCCCACTTAGCTATAACTTTGGGACCTTAGCTGGCGGTCTGGGTTGTTTCCCTCTTCACGACGGACGTTAGCACCCGCCGTGTGTCTCCCGGATAGTACTTACTGGTATTCGGAGTTTGCAAAGGGTTGGTAAGTCGGGATGACCCCCTAGCCTTAACAGTGCTCTACCCCCAGTAGTATTCGTCCGAGGCGCTACCTAAATAGCTTTCGGGGAGAACCAGCTATCTCCGAGTTTGATTGGCCTTTCACCCCTAGCCACAAGTCATCCGCTAATTTTTCAACATTAGTCGGTTCGGTCCTCCAGTAAGTGTTACCTCACCTTCAACCTGCCCATGGCTAGATCACTCGGTTTCGGGTCTAATCCTAGCAACTATGACGCCCAGTTAAGACTCGGTTTCCCTACGGCTCCCCTAAACGGTTAACCTTGCTACTAAAATTAAGTCGCTGACCCATTATACAAAGGTACGCAGTCACCCAACAAGTGGGCTCCTACTGCTTGTACGTACACGGTTTCAGGTTCTATTTCACTCCCCTCACAGGGGTTCTTTTCGCCTTTCCCTCACGGTACTGGTTCACTATCGGTCAGTCAGGAGTATTTAGCCTTGGAGGATGGTCCCCCATATTCAGACAAGATAACACGTGTCCCGTCCTACTCGTTTTCACTGATAAGATGTTGTCGGTTACGGGGCTATCACCCTGTATCGCGGAACTTTCCAGAACCTTCACCTAACATCAAACTAGCTTAAGGGCTAATCCGGTTTCGCTCGCCGCTACTACCGGAATCTCGGTTGATTTCTCTTCCTCGGGGTACTTAGATGTTTCAGTTCCCCGGTTCGCCTCGTGCTGCTATGTATTCACAACACGATACTTACTTATGTAAGTGGGTTTCCCATTCGGAAATCCCAGAGTCACCGGTTTTACTACCTCATCTGGGCTTATCGCAAGTTAATACGTCCTTCATCGCCTCTGACTGCCAAGGCATCCACCGTGTACGCTTAGTCACTTAACCATACAACCCCAAGAGGTTTCGTATGTTCAAACAACCAAGGTTTGTGTCCTTGATAAGAGGACATTGGTTTTCGCCGGACTCGATACAAGACACTTGAATGTGTATTGTTTTGAGAACTCGTTTTCATCTTTCGATGAAAACTATAAATCAATCTATTGATTGAATTTACTAGTCAGCTTTCCAGATTGTTAAAGAGCATTGTGTTTCTTTCGAACCACTTTCTAACGATTTTCGGCGACAAGAATGCGGACTTAATAAAGAGATTCTTCATTAAATCTGCGAAATCCGTGCAGAAAACTTTTAGAGAGTGGTGGGCGATACCGGGCTCGAACCAGTGACCCCCTCCTTGTAAGGGAGGTGCTCTCCCAACTGAGCTAATCGCCCTCCGATGTTTTACATCTTCGAGGAGAAGATGGTGGGTCGTGCAGGATTCGAACCTGCGACCAATTGATTAAAAGTCAACTGCTCTACCAACTGAGCTAACGACCCATTGGCGTCCCGTAGGGGAGTCGAACCCCTGTTACCGCCGTGAAAGGGCGGTGTCCTAGGCCTCTAGACGAACGGGACAATGTTCATACTTACTGTTGTTGGGCAACAATAAGTGGCTCTCTTACATTTTAACCAAGCAATCTGTGTGGACACTGCATTAAACAGTTAAGTCTTTAGGTAAGGAGGTGATCCAGCCCCAGGTTCCCCTAGGGCTACCTTGTTACGACTTCACCCCAGTCATGAACCACACCGTGGTAAACGCCCTCCGAAGGTTAAGCTATCTACTTCTGGTGCAGCCCACTCCCATGGTGTGACGGGCGGTGTGTACAAGGCCCGGGAACGTATTCACCGTGACATTCTGATTCACGATTACTAGCGATTCCGACTTCATGGAGTCGAGTTGCAGACTCAATCCGGACTACGACGTACTTTATGGGATTCGCTCACTCTCGCGAGTTGGCAGCCCTCTGTATACGCCATTGTAGCACGTGTGTAGCCCTACTCGTAAGGGCCATGATGACTTGACGTCGTCCCCACCTTCCTCCGGTTTATCACCGGCAGTCTCCCTGGAGTTCCCACCCGAAGTGCTGGCAAACAAGGATAAGGGTTGCGCTCGTTGCGGGACTTAACCCAACATTTCACAACACGAGCTGACGACAGCCATGCAGCACCTGTCTCAGAGTTCCCGAAGGCACCAAAGCATCTCTGCTAAGTTCTCTGGATGTCAAGAGTAGGTAAGGTTCTTCGCGTTGCATCGAATTAAACCACATGCTCCACCGCTTGTGCGGGCCCCCGTCAATTCATTTGAGTTTTAATCTTGCGACCGTACTCCCCAGGCGGTCTACTTAACGCGTTAGCTCCGAAAGCCACGGCTCAAGGCCACAACCTCCAAGTAGACATCGTTTACGGCGTGGACTACCAGGGTATCTAATCCTGTTTGCTCCCACGCTTTCGCATCTGAGCGTCAGTCTTTGTCCAGGGGCCGCCTTCGCCACCGGTATTCCTTCAGATCTCTACGCATTTCACCGCTACACCTGAAATTCTACCCCCTCTACAAGACTCTAGTCTGCCAGTTCAAAATGCTGTTCCGAGGTTGAGCCCCGGGCTTTCACATCTTGCTTAACAGACCGCCTGCATGCGCTTTACGCCCAGTAATTCCGATTAACGCTCGCACCCTCCGTATTACCGCGGCTGCTGGCACGGAGTTAGCCGGTGCTTCTTCTGTAGGTAACGTCAAACAATGCCGCTATTAACGACACTGCCTTCCTCCCTACTGAAAGTACTTTTACAACCCGAAGGCCTTCTTCATACACGCGGCATGGCTGCATCAGGGTTTCCCCCATTGTGCAATATTCCCCACTGCTGCCTCCCGTAGGAGTCTGGACCGTGTCTCAGTTCCAGTGTGGCTGATCATCCTCTCAGACCAGCTAGGGATCGTTGCCTTGGTGAGCCATTACCTCACCAACAAGCTAATCCCACCTGGGCTAATCCTGACGCGAGAGGCCCGAAGGTCCCCTCTTTGCTCCGAAGAGATTATGCGGTATTAGCTATCGTTTCCAATAGTTATCCCCCACATCAGGGCATATTCCCAGGCATTACTCACCCGTCCGCCGCTCGCCGCCCTTAACGTTCCCCGAAGGTTCAGTTAAGTCGCTGCCGCTCGACTTGCATGTGTTAGGCCTGCCGCCAGCGTTCAATCTGAGCCATGATCAAACTCTTCAATTAAAGTTTTGTTGGTCTTTCGACCGGCTCAATGAATACTGTTAATTCATCATAAATGATGAATGAATTGACTGTGCTGATACCGAAGTATCAAATTGGTCACTAGTATCATTGATAAATCTTTTGACTAATCATTCAACGAGTGCCCACACAGATTGCATGGTCAAATTGTTAAAGAACGTTGACTTTCAATGCCTTAGCAAATTCCGCTTCAGCAAGTCAGGTGGCGTATAATACGCTTTTCTGATATCCAGTCAAGACAAAATTCTCATCTTTTAATTGGTTGGTTAAAAAGTGAAAACCTTCTTTGACCTCGCTCACATTCCAATCAGTGAGAGCGAATAAAAGCCCGTTCTGATGAACGGGCTTTCTAATTTGAAGCCTGGCGATGTCCTACTCTCACATGGGGAGGCCCCACACTACCATCGGCGCTATTACGTTTCACTACTGAGTTCGGCATGGGATCAGGTGGGTCCATAATGCTATGGTCGCCAAGCAAATTCGGTACAATCTTGAAAAGCTGATTCTCAAACACACGTTCAAGTGTTCTTGGAGTCCGTATAAAAACCCCTTGGGTGTTGTATGGTTAAGCCTCACGGGCAATTAGTATCGGTTAGCTCAATGCCTCACAGCACTTACACACCCGACCTATCAACGTTGTAGTCTTCAACAACCCTTTAGAGACCTTAAAGGTCTAGGGATGACTCATCTTGAGGCTCGCTTCCCGCTTAGATGCTTTCAGCGGTTATCGATTCCGAACTTAGCTACCGGGCAATGCGTCTGGCGACACAACCCGAACACCAGCGGTTCGTCCACTCCGGTCCTCTCGTACTAGGAGCAGCCCCTCTCAATCATCCAACGCCCACGGCAGATAGGGACCGAACTGTCTCACGACGTTCTAAACCCAGCTCGCGTACCACTTTAAATGGCGAACAGCCATACCCTTGGGACCGACTTCAGCCCCAGGATGTGATGAGCCGACATCGAGGTGCCAAACACCGCCGTCGATATGAACTCTTGGGCGGTATCAGCCTGTTATCCCCGGAGTACCTTTTATCCGTTGAGCGATGGCCCTTCCATTCAGAACCACCGGATCACTATGACCTGCTTTTCGCACCTGCTCGACTTGTCAGTCTCGCAGTCAAGCGGGCTTATGCCATTGCACTAACCTCACGATGTCCGACCGTGATTAGCCCACCTTCGTGCTCCTCCGTTACTCTTTGGGAGGAGACCGCCCCAGTCAAACTACCCACCAGGCACTGTCCGTAACCCCGATAAGGGGTCGACGTTAGAACATCAAGCATACAAGGGTGGTATTTCAAGGACGACTCCATAACCGCTAGCGCGATTATTTCACAGTCTCCCACCTATCCTACACATGTAGGGTCAATGTTCAGTGCCAAGCTATAGTAAAGGTTCACGGGGTCTTTCCGTCTAGCCGCGGGGACGCAGCATCTTCACTGCGATTTCAATTTCACTGAGTCTCGGGTGGAGACAGCGTGGCCATCATTACGCCATTCGTGCAGGTCGGAACTTACCCGACAAGGAATTTCGCTACCTTAGGACCGTTATAGTTACGGCCGCCGTTTACCGGGGCTTCGATCAAGAGCTTCGACCGAAGTCTAACCCCATCAATTAACCTTCCGGCACCGGGCAGGCGTCACACCGTATACGTCATCTTTCGATTTTGCACAGTGCTGTGTTTTTAATAAACAGTTGCAGCCACCTGGTATCTGCGACTCCCGGCAGCTTAGAGAGCAAGTCTCATCACCGCTAGGAGCGTACCTTCTCCCGAAGTTACGGTACCATTTTGCCTAGTTCCTTCACCCGAGTTCTCTCAAGCGCCTTGGTATTCTCTACCTGATCACCTGTGTCGGTTTGGGGTACGATTCCTTATAATCTGAAGCTTAGAAGCTTTTCCCGGAAGCATGGCATCAATGACTTCACTGCCGTAGCAGCTCGACATCGTATCTCAGCCTTAAGATGGTCCGGATTTGCCTAAACCATCAGCCTACATACTTGGACCTGGACAACCGTCGCCAGGCTCACCTAGCCTTCTCCGTCCCTCCATCGCAATTATAAGAAGTACGGGAATATTAACCCGTTTCCCATCGACTACGCCTTTCGGCCTCGCCTTAGGGGTCGACTTACCCTGCCCCGATTAACGTTGGACAGGAACCCTTGATCTTCCGGCGAGGGAGTTTTTCACTCCCTTTATCGTTACTCATGTCAGCATTCGCACTTCTGATACCTCCAGCGAGCTTTACAACTCACCTTCAACGGCTTACAGAACGCTCCCCTACCCAATATGCAAAAGCACATTGCCGCAGCTTCGGTGTATAGCTTAGCCCCGTTAAATCTTCCGCGCAGGCCGACTCGACCAGTGAGCTATTACGCTTTCTTTAAATGATGGCTGCTTCTAAGCCAACATCCTGGCTGTCTGAGCCTTCCCACATCGTTTCCCACTTAGCTATAACTTTGGGACCTTAGCTGGCGGTCTGGGTTGTTTCCCTCTTCACGACGGACGTTAGCACCCGCCGTGTGTCTCCCGGATAGTACTTACTGGTATTCGGAGTTTGCAAAGGGTTGGTAAGTCGGGATGACCCCCTAGCCTTAACAGTGCTCTACCCCCAGTAGTATTCGTCCGAGGCGCTACCTAAATAGCTTTCGGGGAGAACCAGCTATCTCCGAGTTTGATTGGCCTTTCACCCCTAGCCACAAGTCATCCGCTAATTTTTCAACATTAGTCGGTTCGGTCCTCCAGTAAGTGTTACCTCACCTTCAACCTGCCCATGGCTAGATCACTCGGTTTCGGGTCTAATCCTAGCAACTATATCGCCCAGTTAAGACTCGGTTTCCCTACGGCTCCCCTAAACGGTTAACCTTGCTACTAAAATTAAGTCGCTGACCCATTATACAAAAGGTACGCAGTCACCCAACAAGTGGGCTCCTACTGCTTGTACGTACACGGTTTCAGGTTCTATTTCACTCCCCTCACAGGGGTTCTTTTCGCCTTTCCCTCACGGTACTGGTTCACTATCGGTCAGTCAGGAGTATTTAGCCTTGGAGGATGGTCCCCCCATATTCAGACAAGATAACACGTGTCCCGTCCTACTCGTTTTCACTGATAAGATGTTGTCGGTTACGGGGCTATCACCCTGTATCGCAGAACTTTCCAGAACTTTCACCTAACATCAAACTAGCTTAAGGGCTAATCCGGTTTCGCTCGCCGCTACTGCCGGAATCTCGGTTGATTTCTCTTCCTCGGGGTACTTAGATGTTTCAGTTCCCCCGGTTCGCCTCGTGCTGCTATGTATTCACAACACGATACTTACTTATGTAAGTGGGTTTCCCCATTCGGAAATCCCAGAGTCACCGGTTTTTACTACCTCATCTGGGCTTATCGCAAGTTAATACGTCCTTCATCGCCTCTGACTGCCAAGGCATCCACCGTGTACGCTTAGTCACTTAACCATACAACCCCAAGAGGTTTCGCTCTTAGTCTTCACTTAAAAAGTGAAATAAGTTGGTCAAACAACCAAGGTTTATGTCTCTGATAAGGAGACGTTGGTTTTTCGCCGGACTCGATACAAGACACTTGAATGTGTATTGTTTTGAGAACTCGTTTTCATCTTTCGATGAAAACTATAAATCAATCTATCGATTGAATTTACTAGTCAGCTTTCCAGATTGTTAAAGAGCATAACGCAAAAGCGTTAATCAATAACGGATGTCATTAATTAGCACTTTCGCTATTTTTCTAAAACTATTTCACCAAGCAATCTGTGTGGACACTGCATTTCAACAGTTAAGTCTTTAGGTAAGGAGGTGATCCAGCCCCAGGTTCCCCTAGGGCTACCTTGTTACGACTTCACCCCAGTCATGAACCACACCGTGGTAAACGCCCTCCGAAGGTTAAGCTATCTACTTCTGGTGCAGCCCACTCCCATGGTGTGACGGGCGGTGTGTACAAGGCCCGGGAACGTATTCACCGTGACATTCTGATTCACGATTACTAGCGATTCCGACTTCATGGAGTCGAGTTGCAGACTCAATCCGGACTACGACGTACTTTATGGGATTCGCTCACTCTCGCGAGTTGGCAGCCCTCTGTATACGCCATTGTAGCACGTGTGTAGCCCTACTCGTAAGGGCCATGATGACTTGACGTCGTCCCCACCTTCCTCCGGTTTATCACCGGCAGTCTCCCTGGAGTTCCCACCTTACGTGCTGGCAAACAAGGATAAGGGTTGCGCTCGTTGCGGGACTTAACCCAACATTTCACAACACGAGCTGACGACAGCCATGCAGCACCTGTCTCAGAGTTCCCGAAGGCACCAATCCATCTCTGGAAAGTTCTCTGGATGTCAAGAGTAGGTAAGGTTCTTCGCGTTGCATCGAATTAAACCACATGCTCCACCGCTTGTGCGGGCCCCCGTCAATTCATTTGAGTTTTAATCTTGCGACCGTACTCCCCAGGCGGTCTACTTAACGCGTTAGCTCCGAAAGCCACGGCTCAAGGCCACAACCTCCAAGTAGACATCGTTTACGGCGTGGACTACCAGGGTATCTAATCCTGTTTGCTCCCCACGCTTTCGCATCTGAGCGTCAGTCTTTGTCCAGGGGCCGCCTTCGCCACCGGTATTCCTTCAGATCTCTACGCATTTCACCGCTACACCTGAAATTCTACCCCCCTCTACAAGACTCTAGTCTGCCAGTTCAAAATGCTGTTCCGAGGTTGAGCCCCGGGCTTTCACATCTTGCTTAACAGACCGCCTGCATGCGCTTTACGCCCAGTAATTCCGATTAACGCTCGCACCCTCCGTATTACCGCGGCTGCTGGCACGGAGTTAGCCGGTGCTTCTTCTGTAGGTAACGTCAAACAATGCCGCTATTAACGACACTGCCTTCCTCCCTACTGAAAGTACTTTACAACCCGAAGGCCTTCTTCATACACGCGGCATGGCTGCATCAGGGTTTCCCCATTGTGCAATATTCCCCACTGCTGCCTCCCGTAGGAGTCTGGACCGTGTCTCAGTTCCAGTGTGGCTGATCATCCTCTCAGACCAGCTAGGGATCGTTGCCTTGGTGAGCCATTACCTCACCAACAAGCTAATCCCACCTGGGCTAATCCTGACGCGAGAGGCCCGAAGGTCCCCTCTTTGCTCCGAAGAGATTATGCGGTATTAGCTATCGTTTCCAATAGTTATCCCCCACATCAGGGCATATTCCCAGGCATTACTCACCCGTCCGCCGCTCGCCGCCCTTAACGTCCCCCGAAGGTTCAGTTAAGTCGCTGCCGCTCGACTTGCATGTGTTAGGCCTGCCGCCAGCGTTCAATCTGAGCCATGATCAAACTCTTCAATTAAAGTTTTGTTGGTCTTTCGACCGGCTCAATGAATACTGTTAATTCATCATAAATGATGAATGAATTGACTGTGCTGATACTTACGTATCAATTGGTCACTAGTATCATTGATAAATCTTTTGACTAATCATTCAACGAGTGCCCACACAGATTGCATGGTCAAATTGTTAAAGAACAATACTGATTTCGTTGCTAGCCAGTGGCTTGCTCCGTGTCAGTGAGGTCGCATTATAGAGAGTTCGATCACATTGGCAAGGGCTAAATTGAAATATTTCTGACATATTTAATCGCTCGAGCAAATAACACTCAATGCACCTTACTTTGACTATAATTCACCCATCACATTCGCTACTCTAGGTTAATAAATACGCATTATTATAGGTATAGTTATGCCAAGCCCTTTACGCTCTTATAAAACGATGACTCCAACATTAGGAAATAATGTCTTTATTGACCCTTCTAGTGTGATTATTGGTGATGTTCGCTTAGCTGATGATGCCAGTATTTGGCCTTTAGTCGCTGCGCGTGGTGATGTGAATTACATTACTATTGGTAAACGCACGAATATCCAAGATGGTAGTGTGCTACACGTTAGTCGTGTTAGTGATGCTCATCCCAATGGTTTCCCACTTATTATTGGCGATGATGTGACGGTTGGACATAAAGCTATGCTACATGGCTGCCAAGTCGGCCATCGAGTATTAGTCGGTATAGGTGCGATTATTTTAGATGGTGCGGTCATTGAAGATGATGTGATCATTGGCGCAGGCAGTGTAGTCCCACCCAATAAACGCCTCACCTCTGGTTTTCTTTATGTTGGCAGTCCTGCAAAACAAGCCCGCCCTTTAACAGATAAAGAAAAAGCCTTTTTATCGCAATCTGCAGATAACTATGTGCGACTCAAAAATGAGTATCTTTGTGAAGAACTGCCACTATAAATAGAAAGAGGCCTTATCTAACGATAAGGCCTCTCGATAATCATTTAAGTGACTTAGCCAATAACGACATCACCATTATCATCAAAACATTCATCTTCAATCATTTCTTCAGCTAACTCTTCAAGATCGAAACGATAAGCTGAGAACTGCGCTAAAATTTCCGCTTCATCTTGTAGCGATTTATCACTGCGAGCTTGTAACCATTCAAGGCTTACCCAGCAGGTAATTAATGCGCCGGCTTGCTGGGCGGGAAAGTTAACCGCTTGGCGAACAGCATCCCACGCTTGAATATCTGAAAATAGAATATCTTGGTTCATTACTTTTACTCTTGTAAGGTTCGGCGTAATTCACGCTGTACTTGTTTTGCGCCAGGGCGAAGTCCACGCCATAACATAAAGCTTTCTGCCGCTTGCCCAACGAGCATACCCAGCCCATCTAGTGTTTTGATAGCACCGTGCTCTTTCGCCCAACGATTAAAAGAAGTGATCGCTGAGCCATACACCATGTCATAGCAAGTGGTATTCGCACCAATCACTGATGGTGGTATTGCAGGTACATCCCCTGAAAGACTGGCTGAGGTTGAATTGATGATCACATCAAAGGTTTGATTTTCAAGATCAGCTTGCTCTAATGCCGCTACATTGCCGTAAGTTGAAAATAATTCTGCTAATTGTTGTGCTTTACTCAAGGTACGGTTAGCGATCACCAGTTGCTTAGGCTGCTGTGCTAATAGAGGCAATATCACACCACGGGCTGCACCACCTGCACCTAATAATAAGATGCGTTGATCTTTCAATTCGACATGTTGATTGATCAGATCTTGTACTAGACCTTCGCCATCTGTGTTATCACCTAGCACGCCACCATCATCTAGTTTCTTAAGCGTGTTAACAGCACCAGCTAAACGAGCACGTTCTGTCAGGGTGGTCGCATATTGATAAGCTTGCTCTTTAAATGGTACCGTGATGTTACAACCTTTACCGCCATCATTAAAAAATGCATCTGCCGCTTGTACGAAACCATCAAGCGCTACTAGTTGGCTGGTATATGTCATCTGCTGGCTCGTTTGACGGGCAAACAAGGTATGAATGAACGGAGATTTACTTTGTCCGATCGGGTTACCAAATACGACGTACTTATCCATATACGAATTCTCTCTTTATATAAGCAGGCTCTATCACTCCGTGATCTGAGCTAAATGATTGTTCACCACTCACGCGGCTTTAAGAAATCTTGATACAAACGGGCTTCTGCTGAGTTTGGCTCTGGCTCATAACAGTATTCCCAGCGTGCTAATGGCGGCATCGACATTAAAATCGATTCTGTTCGTCCACCGCTTTGCAAACCAAATAAGGTGCCACGATCGTAAACCAAGTTAAACTCAACATAACGTCCACGACGATATAACTGAAATTCTCGCTCACGTTCACCATAAGGCAAGTGATAACGCTGTTTTACAATTGGCATGTAAGCATTAATGTAGCCATTGCCTACCGCTTGCATGTAAGCAAAGCTCTTTTCAAATCCCCACTGATTGAGATCATCAAAGAACAAACCACCCACACCACGCGTTTCATTGCGATGTGGTAGGTAGAAGTATTGATCGCACCACGCTTTATGCTCTGAATACACCTCATCACCAAACGGGGCACAAAGTTGTTTCGCTGTATCATGCCAATGTTGGCAATCTTCTTCGAATGGGTAAAAAGGGGTGAGATCAAATCCACCACCAAACCACCACACAGGGGCTTCGCCGTCTTTTTCTGCGATGAAGAAACGGACATTGGCATGAGAGGTAGGTACATAAGGATTGCGAGGATGGATAACCAAGGATACGCCCATGGCTTCAAAGCGACGGCCTGCAAGTTCAGGGCGATGCGCAGTAGCAGAAGCTGGCATTTCGGCACCGTAAACATGAGAGAAGTTCACACCTGCTTGCTCGAAGATCTCACCGTTACGTAATACACGGCTACGACCACCACCACCTTCTTCACGTTGCCATTGGTCTTGCTCAAATGACACTGTGGTTTCTTGCTGCTCTAATGCTTGGCAAATGCGATCTTGTAAATCCAACAAGAAGGATTTCACCGCATGTTTGTCGACTTGGTTATCCATACTATTTACCCCTGACGGAAGATATTGCCATTGCGTGCATCACGGATCTCAGAAGGATTGGTACGTCCTCCCGTTTCTCCTTGGAGGATCGCAGCTAGACAATGGCCCAGTTGTTGCTCGACTTCTTGCGCTGTTCGGCCCGGCTCTTGTCCTGTTAGGTTAGCGCTGGTTGAGGTAATTGGCTTACCGAACTCTAAACATAGACGTTGTACTAATGAATGATCGCTCACACGTACCGCAATAGTCGTAAATTGGCCCGTTAAAAATGCAGGCACATTCGCTTTAGTTGGCATAACCCATGTTACAGGACCTGGCCACGTTGCCATCACTGTCGCTTTTTGCTCTGCGGTTAATTGGCTTTCATCTATGTATGGCAATAACTGTTCATAATTAGCAGCGATCAAAATCAACCCTTTTTCGACAGGGCGCTGTTTAATTTCTAATAATTTTTCAACCGCTTGTTGATTATCAGGATCGCAACCAACACCAAACACCGCTTCGGTTGGGTAACCGATCACTTCACCTTGTTTTAAGGCAGCGACAACTTGAGCAAAATTCTCCACAGTATCCTCGTTTCTTCTTTGGCAAATATTGTTGTTTTACTTTCTCAAAATCATTCTACCTACTCCTTAGTCACAACTCCATGCTAGGTTATAAGACAGTCAATATTCATGACGCAAACGTTTTCCTTTGCGATAAATCACCGTATAATGCCGACATCAACACGATGTTAAGTTATGACCTGAAGGAGAATGAGATGAAAGTTGGAATAATCATGGGTTCAAAATCTGACTGGCCAACTATGCAACATGCCGCTGAGATGCTTGATCGTTTCAATGTTCCTTATGAGACAAAGGTCGTTTCAGCTCACCGCACCCCGCATTTACTGGCGGAATACGCAGAAAGTGCACAAGAGCGTGGTATTAAAGTGATCATCGCAGGTGCTGGCGGTGCGGCTCACTTACCAGGTATGACAGCCGCTTTTACTAGCGTGCCTGTATTAGGTGTGCCAGTACAATCTCGCGCCCTAAAAGGTATGGATTCACTGCTTTCGATTGTTCAAATGCCAAAGGGGATTGCAGTAGGTACATTGGCGATTGGTGATGCAGGTGCTGCCAATGCTGGCCTATTAGCCGCACAAATTATCGGTACGCAAGATGAGCAAGTGCTTGCAGCCATTGATACTTTCCGTAAAGAGCAAACAGAAACCGTACTGAGTAATCCAAATCCAGCTGAGGACGCATAATGAATAACGTGCTCGTCCTTGGAGCAGGTCAACTTGCCCGTATGATGGCACTGGCTGGCGCACCGCTTAACATCAATGTGATTGCCTATGATGTGGGTAGCGATAAGGTGGTTCATCCACTGACCCTACAGGTTATGGCGGACTCTTTAGCTCAAGCCATTAATGAAGTTGATGCCATCACCGCTGAATTTGAACACATTCCTCACGATATTTTAGATAGTTGCGCTGCTAGCGGAAAATTCTTCCCAACGCCTGATGCAATTAAAGCAGGTGGCGATCGCCGACTTGAAAAAGCGTTACTGGATAACGCAGGCGTGCGAAATGCGAAATACCATGTGATCCGTGAGCGTGCTGATCTATTAACAGCGATTGAAAAGATCGGCTTACCGCTGGTGCTAAAAAGTGCCTTAGGTGGTTATGACGGTAAAGGGCAGTGGCGCTTAAAAGAAAGCACACAAATTGATGCGATCTGGCTTGAAATGGCACAATGTATTGCCGATTCTGCTAATCAAGCGATTGTGGCAGAGCAATTCATTCCTTTTCAACGTGAAGTATCATTGATTGGTGCGCGTAATCGTAACGGTGATATTCAAGTATTTAACTTAACCGAGAATATTCACACTGATGGCGTATTAAGCCTATCTACCGCAATTGTGGGTGACTCACCACTGCAAGCACAAGCCGATAACATGTTCCGCGCCGTCGCTAATAGCCTTGATTATGTTGGCGTGTTAGCTATCGAGTTTTTTGATCTTGATGGTGAGTTATTGGTAAACGAAATTGCACCACGGGTTCATAACTCAGGCCACTGGACACAACAAGGGGCTGAAACCTGCCAATTTGAAAACCATTTACGTGCGGTATGTGACTTTCCACTTGGCAACACGCAATTAACTCGCCCAAGTGCGATGATCAATATCTTAGGATTAGACAGCGTACCTGATGCGGTTTATGCCCAAGAAGGTTGCCATGTTCATTGGTACGGCAAAGAAAAACGAGCAGGGCGTAAAATGGGGCACATTAACGTGTGTGCTGATACCCCAGAGCAACTGCAGTACCGTTTGATCATGTTATCGAGCTTACTCGATGAGAACGATTTCCCTGCGCTACCTCGTTAAATACACCTATATAAAAACCGACAAAAAAGCCTGCAATCTATGCAGGCTTTGTTTTTTATTCTGTTTTATCTAAGCTTTCAAGCTCTTGGTAAGCATGGCATTTTCTATCAGCACATTGCAGCCTCACACCACTGGCTAATTTCTTTTCGATTAACAAACCAAAGCCACATTGCTGGCAAGTCCCAACAACAGGTTTGTTATTCACCGCAAAACGACAACTTGGATACTGATCACAGGCATAGAATACTTTGCCATAACGGGATTTACGCTCCGTTAAATGGCCTTTGTGACATTCAGGACATTCAACATCCGTATTCTCCGCTTTCTTTTCCGTTGATGCCAAATAATGACAAGCAGGGTATGCCGAACAACCAATAAACATCCCATAACGACCTTGACGTAAAACCAACGGGCTTTCACATTCAGGGCAAGGCATATCTAACTCTTTCACCACATGTCCATCATTGTGATTTAATGGCTGAATGTAATCACACGCTGGGTAGTGATCACAGCCAAGAAACGGACCACGCTTACCAAAGCGCATCACAAGCTCACCACCACACTGTGGACAAGGCGAGTGTGCTAACGCTTGTTCATGGGCTGAAAATAAAGGCGTGTTATTGGTTGTCATTGGGTATGCTCAACAAGAAAAAAATCGCAGATACAATAACGGGCCACTTAATGGCCCGTTGCGTTTAATGAATGGTGCCTTCTTCATCCGCACCATATAGCAGCTCTTCCATTTGGCTATACGCCGTTTCATTGCCCGGCGCATTAAAGAGTACCATTAAGATGATCCATTTCAGATCATCTAACGAAAACTCATTGGTATCGAGCTCCATAATACGATCGATCACCATTTCACGTGTATCAGAACTCAATACATGGATTTGCTCAAGATACATCAAGAAGCCACGGCAAGTCACATCCATGCGGATCATCTCTTGCTCGGTATAAACACGCATTGATGTTGCTGCACAGTTATTCACATAAGGGGTATGCTCAGTTTCTTGCAGCGCTGCCAGTTGTTCTAACCAACTAAGAGCTTTATAAATATCATCTTGATGGAACCCTGCACGAATTAACTCTTCGGAAAGTTCATCTTGATCAAACATCAACTCAGCATCACTTTGGATGTAAGTCTCAAACAGGTACATAAGAATGTCCATCATGACTCGCTCCTCCTCGTTCTGATATAACCACCTGGCACTGCACTGACCAAACCAAGTAACTCCAACTCTAATAGCTGGGTTAATATTTCATGGACAGGCTGTTCACAGCGTTCAGCAACTACATCTACGGGTGTTGCTTCGGTGCCTACGTTAGCCAACAGCGCTGGAAATGGCAATTCTTCATTTTCAGGTTGTGGCAAAGGCAAGCCTATTTGATTATTTATTGCGCACTCAGTAAGGGTTCCTACTTCATTAAAAATATCGAGGGGACTTTCTACCAGTGTAGCACCGGATTTTATCAAGGCATTACAGCCCTTACTTTGCGTGTTATAGATAGAGCCCGGGATAGCAAACACTTCACGCCCTTGCTCTAACGCATAACGTGCGGTGATGAGTGAACCACTTTTTTCAGCTGCTTCTACGACTAATACGCCGGTCGATAAGCCACTGATCACTCGGTTTCGTCGTGGAAAATTTTGTGGCCTTGGTTTTTCATCAGGCCAGAATTCTGAGACTAACGCTCCTTGCTCAACAATATCATTGGCTAACTTTCGATGCCGAGCCGGATAAATTTGATCTAACCCAGAGCCTAGCACTGCAATGGTAGCACCACCGGATTTCAATGCTCCTAAATGCGCTTGTCCATCTATTCCTAAAGCTAAACCGCTGGTCACCACGTAATCCGCTTGCCCTAATGCATAACCAAAATTGAAGGCCGCTTCTCTACCATCAATGGATGCCGAACGACTGCCTATGATCGCAATTTGCGGCTGAGATACATAGGAGGCATCCCCTCGAACAAACAGCAAGGGAGGCGGTGACGAGATTTGTTTGAGTAAATAAGGGTAATGAGGGGAATCGAATGTCAGTACTTGTTGAAATGGTCGTTCATGCCAAGCCAAAACTTGATCGATTCGACGCTGATCTGGTGAAGTGATAGCAGTGGCTTGTTGCTCACTCAGACCTAACTGACGTAATTGTTCAAACGGCAGTGTGATACAGTCAGCAGCAGAAATTTTACTTAATAATTTATTAATGCGATGACCCCCTAATGTTGGAGTCATCGCCAGCACTAACCAAGGGTAGAGTGCGTTAGTCATCAATACTTATCGCGTTGGAGGAACCGCGATAACCCCCGGTTTAAACGGCTCTAAACTTTGCATCACCACCGCTAAACTAAAACGCTCATAAGGACGCAATACCATTAGCTTACCGACCGATATTTCACCTAACTGAGTTGAGCCGGCAAACGGATTATCTTTGTAATGGTAACTGCCTTTTTTTCCTTGCACTTTGGCGCCGGGTTTAAACAGATCAAATACGTAGCCCGACTCCACACCATCTAAATGACCACGATCTAACACCACAACATCAAAACTAGAAATATAACTACGTCCTTCTAGTTGACCAATCACGTTAGCCGTCATAGATTCTGGCGGCGTTGATGGTGAGAACGATAAATTAGGCTCACCACTCACAAGCAGCGGTAACAAAATATCATTTTGACTGATTTCTTGACGGTAAGTATCGACACGTAGCTGACTCGTTGTTTCATCTGCCGCTGTTACCGTTAAATCTGCAATTTCTTTTAGCGTCATCACTTTCGCTTCAACCGCAGGTTGCGTTTCCGTTGCAGCATCGTCACGCTCAAAGGTTTCTTCAATACGGTAAACACGCCATTGGGTAGTTGGTGCTAACGGTTGATCAGCCCAAACAATATCACCGACAGAAAGATAACCACGCTCATCACTGGCACCTAACACCTGTGGCTGAGATTTAGCAGATTCTTGGCTGATCAATTTATTTTCAGCCACGTACTCCAGCATTAAGTATCCCGGTAGTGTCGTAATAGGATCACGGATAACTCGCGCTTTTGGCGAGAGTTTTACATGCTTTTTCAAACTCAGTTTTGGCTGTCCATTAACCCAGATAAGGTGGAGGCGATCACCAGGGTAAATAAGGTGAGGGTTTTTAATGTAGCTATTCTTTTCCCACAATTGTGGCCATGACCATGGATTTTCGAGAAATACCCCAGAAATATCCCATAACGTATCACCTTTCTTAACGATGTAGACTTCTGGTATATCTTTTTTAAGTAATGGGGATGGCGCAGCAAACAGAGAGGGGATAAAAAGCATAAAGCTAAGAATAATGCCCAATTGCTTCATGAGATCGCTTCCTTGGATAACACAACCGAATCGTAAGGCTCCGCCTTACAACAAATAAAATACGTTTATCGTCTCAGACTGGCATTAGCTTGTTGATATGTCGACTGTTTAACGATGAGCAAAAAGCGCTTTTCGGTTCACGTCACTATTTATAGAAAACTGTTGCAGCTCAATAACGTCAAGTTTGCTAACGGCTAACACTAATCCCTTTCATCATAAAATAGTGCCATGCTGCTTTTCATTTCCTTATCCCTAGCCCACAGCAAAAAATTCGGTACTGTTATTTGATCTGTAAAATGACTAGAATTAGACCAACAGCGATTTATTTTTAGTTACCGTTAACGAATTCGAGTCCTTATGTCTGTATTACAAGTTTTAACCTTTCCGGACGAGCGCCTACGTACTGTCGCAAAGCCTGTTGAGGCAATAACACCTGAAATCCAAACAATTATCGATGATATGTTGGAAACCATGTACGACGAAGAAGGCATTGGTCTTGCGGCAACTCAAGTTGATATTCACCGACGTATTGTGGTGATTGATACTTCTGAAACCCGCGATCAACCTATGGTACTGATCAACCCAGAAATCACTGAAAAACGTGGTGAAGATGGGATTGAAGAAGGCTGTCTTTCTGTTCCTGGCGCACGTGCATTAGTACCGCGTGCTGCTGAAGTGAGCGTGACCGCCTTGGATCGTAACGGTGATACCATCAGCTTTGACGCAGACGAGCTGCTGGCTATTTGCATTCAACATGAATTAGATCACCTAGCTGGTAAGCTATTTGTGGACTACTTGTCACCGCTAAAGCGTCAGCGTATCAAACAAAAACTAGAAAAAATTAAACGCCATAACGAAAAAAACTAATTATTTAGAGGTTACCTTGAGCAAACCATTACGCATCGTTTTTGCCGGTACTCCTGACTTCGCCGCCCGTCACTTGGCGGCGTTGTTGTCTTCACAGCACGACGTTGTTGCTGTTTACACTCAACCGGATCGCCCAGCAGGCCGTGGTAAAAAGCTAACGGCAAGTCCTGTAAAAGCCATTGCACTTGAAAATGATATTCCGGTTTACCAGCCTGTTTCACTACGCAATGAAGAAGCACAACAAGAGCTAGCTGCAATTGATGCTGACATCATGGTCGTTGTCGCTTACGGCCTATTATTGCCACAAGAAGTGTTAGGTACACCACGTTTAGGTTGTATTAACGTCCATGGTTCTATTTTACCTCGCTGGCGTGGTGCGGCACCGATCCAACGCTCGATTTGGGCAGGTGACACCGAAACCGGCGTGACCATCATGCAGATGGACATCGGCCTTGATACTGGCGACATGCTAAAAGTGGCAACCTTGCCAATTGAAGCAACAGATACCAGTGCCACTATGTATGAAAAACTGGCTGAACTTGGCCCTAATGCACTTATTGATTGTTTATCTGATATTGCAGACGGCACAGCTGTTGCCGTTAAACAAGACGATGAGCAAGCAAACTACGCCAAAAAGCTAAGTAAAGAAGAAGCTTTGATTGATTGGACAATGGATGCCGCTGCAATTGAGCGTTGTGTGCGTGCATTTAACCCTTGGCCAATGAGCTACTTCACCGTGGCAGAGCAAAACGTCAAAGTATGGCAAACAGCGGTAGAAGCCGATAACCAAGGTAAAGCGCCAGGTACTATTTTATCTGCGGATAAACAAGGTATCTTGGTCGCGACAGGTAATGGCGCACTTCGCCTTATTTCGCTTCAACCCCCAGGCAAAAAAGCCATGTCAGCGGCGGATTTACTAAACTCGCGTCGAGAATGGTTCGAACCTGGCACTCAGCTATAAACACCAAGGCCAGTGTTCAGTCACTGGCTTTTCTTTTTTAAGTTCCAATATTGTTATCGCCAGCACTAACGGCGTGTTCAGGAAACAGCTATGAATGTAAGAGCCACCGCGGCCAAAGTTATTTATCAGGTCGTTGATCAAGGGCAGTCATTATCCGCCGCGCTTCCCGCTGCGCAACAAGATATCAGAGAGCGTGACCACGCTTTATTGCAAGAGATCTGTTATGGCGTTCTTCGCTGGCTTCCACGTTTAGAGTCCATCACTCAAACGTTAATGGATAAGCCGTTAAAAGGTAAGCAACGTGTTTTCCACCACCTTATTTTAGTGGGTTTGTACCAGCTAGGTTACATGCGTATTCCCGCTCACGCGGCAGTTGCTGAAACGGTAAATGCGACGAAAACACTTAAAAAGCCACAACTTCGTGGTCTTATTAACGCGATCTTACGTAATTATCAGCGTCAGCAAGAAGAGCTCGATGCCAAAGCGATCAGCCATGACGCAGGTAAATTAGGTCACCCAAGTTGGCTGCTGAAACTGTTAAAAGAAAGCTACCCTGAGCAATTTGAAGCAATTTGTGAAGCTAACAACACCAAAGCACCAATGTGGCTACGCGTAAACCGTCAGCACAATACCCGTGATGCTTACCGTGCACTGCTCGATGCCGAAGGTATTGCGACAGAGTTGCACCCACAAGCGGCTGACGCACTACGTTTAGTATCACCTTGCGATGTCACCAAACTACCAGGTTTTAGTGATGGTTGGGTATCAGTACAAGATGCCGCTGCACAGTTGGCGGTGGATTACTTACAACCACAAGCAGGTGAGTTAATCCTTGATTGCTGTGCAGCCCCTGGTGGTAAAACAGCTCACATCATGGAACATGTGCCGTCAACTAAAGTGGTAGCCATTGATTGTGATGAAAACCGTCTTAAGCGTGTGCATGAAAACCTAGCGCGTTTAAACCTTGATGCGACAGTACTGTGTGCTGATGCTCGCTACCCAGAGCAATGGTGGAAGGGCGATAAATTTGATCGCATTTTGCTGGATGCACCATGTTCAGCGACCGGTGTTATCCGTCGTCACCCAGATATCAAATGGCTACGTCGTGGTGAAGATATTGCGGCACTGGCAACACTTCAGGCAGAAATCTTTGATGCAATGTGGCTGCAATTAAAACCGGGTGGTACGTTGGTTTACGCTACTTGCTCTATTACGCCACAAGAAAACTGCGATCAGGTAAAAGCTTTCTTAGCACGAACATCAGATGCGACATTAATTGGCAGCGATCCTGCGAAACCGGGTCGACAAATTCTGCCCGGAGAAGAAGCAATGGATGGTTTTTACTACGCAGTACTGACAAAAGCAGAGTAAGCACTCTTTTTTAATAAAAGCGGAACTTGGCGACAAGATTCCGCTTTTTCGTACTTTATAACGCCGATCAGAACGTTGTTATTCAAACACGGAACTCTACAGGCATTACATCAGGCATAGACTATGAAAATTATTATTCTCGGTGCCGGACAAGTTGGCGGTACTCTTGCTGAAAACTTGGTTGGTGAGAATAACGATATCACTATCGTTGATAAGGATCCCGAGCGTCTACGTGAGCTGCAAGACAAATACGATCTTCGTGTTGTACAAGGTTTTGCTAGTCACCCTCGCACCTTGCGTGAAGCAGGAGCACAAGACGCCGATATGTTGGTATCTGTCACGAACTCCGACGAAACTAACATGATCGCATGTCAAATTGCGTTTTCTTTGTTTAATACACCTAACCGTGTTGCACGTATCCGCTCTCCGGAATATTTGCGAGAAAAAGAGCAGTTATTCCAATCCGATGCTGTTCCTGTCGATCACTTAATCGCACCAGAAGAGTTGGTGACCGATTACATTGAAAAACTGATCGAGTACCCGGGAGCATTACAGGTCGTCAGTTTTGCTGAAGACAAAGTCGGCCTGGTTGCAGTAAAAGCCTACTACGGTGGCCCACTGGTCGGTAACGCACTCTCTGCACTACGTGAGCACATGCCGCATATCGATACTCGTGTTGCAGCCATTTTCCGTCAAGGTAAGCCTATTCGCCCACAAGGCACTACGATTATTGAAGCCGACGATGAAGTGTTCTTTGTCGCTGCCAGTAATCATATTCGCTCAGTTATGAGTGAGCTCCAGCGCTTAGAGAAACCTTACAAACGCTTGATGATTGTCGGTGGTGGTAACGTTGGTGCCGGTTTAGCGCGTCGTTTAGAGCAAAACTACAGCATTAAACTGATTGAAAGAAATCAGGAACGTGCTGAGAACTTGTCTGAAATGCTGCAAAACACCATCGTTTTCTGTGGTGATGCATCAGATCAAGAGCTGTTGAGTGAAGAGCATATCGAGCAGATCGATGTCTTCATCGCTGTGACCAACGATGATGAAGCCAATATCATGTCGGCGATGCTAGCCAAACGCATGGGCGCAAAGAAAGTAATGGTGTTGATCCAGCGTGGTGCTTACGTCGATTTAGTGCAAGGAGGTACCATTGATATTGCGATTTCACCACAACAGGCAACCATTTCAGCGCTGTTAACCCATGTTCGTAAAGCCGATATCGTTAACGTATCGTCACTACGTCGTGGTGCGGCAGAAGCCATTGAAGCTATTGCTCACGGTGACTCAACCACATCGAAAGTGGTAGGGCGTGCGATCAGCGATATCAAGCTGCCACCGGGTACTACTATTGGTGCAGTCGTACGCGGCGAAGAAGTATTAATTGCCCACGATCGCACCGTGATTGAGCAAAACGATCACGTAGTGATGTTCCTTGTTGATAAGAAGTACATCCCTGATGTTGAACGCTTATTCCAACCAAGTCCTTTCTTCTTGTAATTGTCATGGTTAATTATCGTCCCATACTGTTTGTTCTAGGGTTAGTGCTATCTAAGCTAGCCCTGTTCATGTACGTGCCGACATTAGTCGCCTTTTTTACGGGTACTGAAGGGTTTATTGATTTCGCTACCGCGGTATTGATCACCCACTCTGTGGCCTTTTTATTTTTAACCCTAGGCAAGACACCTGAATTCAAACTCAGTGTGCGTGATATGTTTTTGATCACCACCTTGGTTTGGACCGTTGCTAGTGCCTTTGCCGCCTTGCCATTTGTATTTATCAACCACATTAGCTTCACTGATGCCTACTTTGAAACCATGTCAGGGATCACTACCACGGGCTCTACAGTGTTAAGTGGTTTAGATGATATGGCACCAAGTATTCTGTTGTGGCGCTCAACATTGCAGTGGTTAGGCGGGGTGGGCTTCATCGTAATGGCGGTAGCTATTCTACCGATGCTGAACGTCGGTGGTATGCGTCTGTTCCAAACTGAATCTTCAGATTGGTCAGATAAAAGCTCACCACGAACCAAAAGCGTAGCGAAGAATATCGTTAATGTTTATCTCACTTTAACCCTGCTTTGTATCATTGCGTTTATGTTTGCAGGGATGAATACCTTTGATGCTATTAACCATGCTTTCACTACCATTTCGACTGGTGGATATTCAACCTCAGACGGCTCAATGAATCACTTCTCGCACAGCGCACAGTGGGTTGCTACTGTCTTTATGTTTGCAGGTGGTTTGCCATTTTTGCTGTTCGTCCAAGCGTTGAAAAAGCGTCATCCCAAAACCTTATTTGGCGATGCACAGGTAAAAGGCTATGCCTTGTTTGTGACCGTCGCGAGTTTGATTGTGGCAGCCTGCTTGATCTTCAATAAAGATTATTCGGTGATGGATGCGCTACGTTTGTCGTTTTTCAACATTATTTCTGTTGTCACAACCACAGGTTTTGGCTTAGGTGATTTCACTGCATGGGGACCACTGCCAAGCATTATTTTTGCTTTCACGCTATTAGTGGGTGCATGCTCAGGCTCAACCAGTGGCGGTATTAAAATCTTCCGTTTCCAGATCGCTTTTGCCTTATTACGTAAGCAAATCATGCAATCGATCCACCCATCAGCGCTGTTTATCCAACGTTACAATGGGCGTCCTGTGACAGAAGAAATTGTCCGCTCAGTAGTCGCTTTAGTACTGACGTTTATAATGACAATCATCTTTATTGCCGCAGTACTTGGTCTGCAAGGACTTGATCCGATCACCAGTATTACTGGTGCTGTAACAGCTGTGGCGAACGTTGGTCCGGGTATGGGTGACATCATTGGTCCTACTGGTAACTTTGCCAGCTTGCCTGATCTGTCTAAGTGGACATTAAGTTTAGGGATGTTGATGGGGCGTTTAGAGATCCTAACTGTATTAGTGGTGTTTTCTCCGGCTTTCTGGCGAGATTAATTTAAACTATAAAAACAAAAGAGAGCGCAGTGCGCTCTCTTTTTTTATCTTAAATATTTAAATCACGACACCGGATTAACGTAAAAATAAATCGCGCAGAAATGGCAAATCGAACCACCTAATACAAACAAATGCCAAATCGCATGGTTGTAAGGGATGCGTTTATTAACGTAAAAAATCACACCCAGCGAGTAGATAACACCACCTAATGCCAGTAGCACCAAACCACCAGTTGAAAGAGATATTGCCAATTGATAAATCACAATCAGCGATAACCATCCCATGGTGAGATAGGTGATCAAAGAGAGCTTTTTAAACCGATACACAAAAGCAATTTTGGCAATAATTCCGATCAACGCCAGAGCCCAAATCACCGTCATTAACCCTATCGCCAAGGGGGTGCGTAAGGCTATTAATAAGAAAGGAGTATAAGTGCCAGCGATCAGCAAATAAATCGCACAATGATCAAAAGTCTTTAATGCCCGTTTAGCTTTCACTGAAGAGACAGAGTGATATAAGGTGGATGCCAGATAGAGCAGTATCATACTCACGGCATAGACAGTATAACTCACAATACTTAACGTATCGGCATTCAGCGCAAATGCTTTCTCTAGCAAGAGATATAAACCAAACAAACCAAACAGTAAGCCAATACCATGACTAATACTGTTTGCTGCTTCTTCGGCAACTGAATACCCTGATTCAGATGCGACTGCTTTACCCATTGATCTTCTTCCTCTACCCGACATGACATCATGACTTTGTTATTATGCTCTCAGCTTACACTTGTAAGCTGAAAATAAGCAAGAGAGGATTGGTGATATTTGTATTACCGATAGTAAAAATTGTAAGCAATAAAAAACGGAGCATTTAGCTCCGTTTCTCTGATCACTTATTTAATAAGGATAATGTGGCTTGTCGTGCAGCATCAGGATCGCGGGCAATAATGCCATCGACGATCTGCTGGTGAGCATCAAGTTTTAAAATACGCTTACGTGTTACGACACGGAAGTAATTTTCAAACACCGCTTTAAATAAGTTACCAAATGGACTGATAAAGTGATTACCAGAAGCAAAATAGATCAACTGATGGAAACGCGTATCCACTTCAATCCAATGCTCTTGATCGAAGTTCTCACCCATTTGGTGCATTTCTGCGAGTAACTCTTGCAACTCTCGACGCTCTTCATCAGTTGCATGAATAGCAGCTAATGCAGCCGCTTCCGGCTCTAACATCAAACGTGCTTGTTGATATTCTGTCAGTAACTCAGAATCTGCATCGAAATCTAACCAAGCTAATAAATCTTGATCAAGGTAATTCCAGTTCTTTTTTGGCATCACGCGCGTACCAATGCGCGGACGAGGCAATACCATTCCCTTGGCAGCCAACATTTTGATTGCCTCACGAACAGCTGTACGGCTCACACCATACATTTCACCTAATTCGACTTCACCCGGCAAAATATCACCTGGTGCCGTTTCGCCCGCCAAAATACGACGACCGATAGATTCGGCTAATCGATAAGATAAGTTTCGGTTGGCAACAATACGTCGCTGCTCCTGCTCCATACATCCTCTCCCAAGGCTTTCTTTTATAATATGGATGTTCCATACAATATGGACTGTGTAACACAAACGGCGTATTACAACATAAACAAATGTGAATACATCGAGCTAAATAACTTTATACCGTTATTTTTTTGCGTTGTGCTGATTCATCCGGCTCAACGCTTCAATATTAGCATTTTACTGGCTACTTTTTGCTCGACTTTTGAAATCGCTATTGTTATTCTCAGCACAAATTGATTAATAGCCAAGCGATATTCTGATGGATGGGGTCAACCCAGTAGGGAATCTTCCCTTCAGTTATCAGCTTACAACTTCCGGCCAAGGATGAGCCTGACAATAGGTGATTTATGCGACCAGCATCTCCCGTCAGGTATGCAAGTACCCATCGTAGTCCTTCACGTTATCGCACTACTGCACATGCGCCGCATTTTAAAACGAAAAAAGCAGCCATGGTTGAGGTTTCATTAACCAATACTAATATCGCATTAAAAAGCGATCAGTTTGATGAACAAACTCTGATATCACCACTTTCTCAACAGACAGCGTGATCATAAATAAAACATTTCTATAAAGCAGCCTCCGCTGCTTTTTTTTACTTTCTTTTGTCATTGCTCTGCATAACAACAGATTGTATCCCTGCCGACTTTGTTATAGTTTATCCCTATTAAAACTATGACAATTAAATCGTGTAACGATTACTCAGCCCGAACCACGGAGTAACTATGAAAACGCATCGCGTTAATGAGCTCATCGAACTTATTCACCCTGAGTGGCAAAAAGATCCTGATCTAAACTTGGTGGAATTTATTCTAAAACTTGCCAAAGAAGCCCAATACGAAGGGCCTTTAGAATCACTTACTGATGATGTACTTATTTACCATCTAAAAATGCGTAACAGTGATAAAGATGCGATGATCCCTGGTATTGCAAAAGATTGCGAAGATGACTTCAAAACAGCGATCTTACGTGCTCGCGGTATCATTAAGTAACTCAATACTTATCGTACGCGCCACCCAATAATTCAAAAAGCCAGTTTTCACACTGGCTTTTTTTGTGTCCAAACCATCAATTTCGGCACTGATTTTAGGTCAACAGAGCACCATACGTTACAATCATTCCATTAACAAAGCACGATAACCATTAACAATTACACTTCGTGCCACGCAAGGAATGCTATGTTATGAGCGCTGATAAAATCAAAATAAAAGACATCACAGCCGAGAAACAACCTACCACAACCGTCATTAATGCAGATCGCTTCAACCCAAGTGAACAACTCTACGTCAGAGCAGTAAAAGGGATTTATCAACGGTTAAGGCAACGAATGGGTAGCCTATTAATGCTGCTCTTTTTAGGCTTACCTTGGCTCACTTTCCATGGTCGCCAAGCGGTATTACTTGATATTAATGATCAACAATTCTACTTCTTTGGCACCACGTTCTGGCCGCAAGATCTCACCTTGCTTGCACTCCTGTTTATGATTGCGGCCTTTGCGTTATTTTTTATCACAACATTCCTTGGCCGTGTCTGGTGCGGCTATTTCTGTCCTCAAACGGTATGGACGTTTATCTATATTTGGTTTGAAGAAAAACTCGAAGGGGCTGCCAATAAACGTCGTCGCCAAGACGCTTTACCCCTGACCTTTAACCTTGCTGTGCGTAAAACCCTTAAACACATTGCATGGGTGGTGATTGCGCTTATTACCGCACTCAGTTTTGTTGGCTATTTCATCCCAATCAAAACCCTGCTTGTAGAGTTCTTCACTTGGCAGTCGTCGGCTTGGATAACATTCTGGGTACTTTTTTTCACCATTTGTACGTACGTGAACGCTGGCTGGATGCGCTCCATTGTGTGTATCCACATGTGCCCTTATGCACGTTTTCAATCCGCCATGTTTGATAAAGACAGCTACATTGTCGGTTATGACACTCGACGAGGAGAGAAACGCGGCCCCCGCTCTCGTAAAACGAACCCTGCCGAGCAAGGGCTTGGTGACTGTATTGACTGTAACCTGTGTGTCCAAGTGTGCCCAACAGGCATCGATATTCGAGAAGGAATGCAATACGAGTGCATTAACTGTGGTGCCTGTGTTGATGCCTGCGATCAAACCATGGATAAAATGGGCTATGAAAAGGGGTTGATCAACTATACTACAGAGCACCAATTAGCAGGGCAGAAAACCGAAGTCCTACGCCCAAAATTAATCGGCTATGGCTCGGTTCTGGTGGCGATGATTGGGCTATTTTTCGTATTACTTAATACTATTCAGCCAATGGGTTTGGATGTGATCCGCGATCGCACCCAGCTGTTTAAAGAAAACGACCAAGGCTTAATTGAAAATACCTATACCCTGAAAATCATCAATAAGTTCCAACAAGACACCACCTTTACCCTAACTGCGGAAGGGATTGATGATATTCAATGGTATGGCCCACAAGTGATCACCGTTGATGCCGGTAATATTGTGAGCTTGCCGATCAGCTTAGGGGTCGATCCTTATGATTTAAAAGAGCCGATCATTAACATTCGCTTTGTGCTCTCAACAGGCCAAGGTGATGAGCAACATTCGTTAAGCACAGAAAGTCGATTTATTGGTAAGCTTCGCTAAACTAATGACTAAACACACTATTTGAAAGGGTCGAGTAACGACCCTTTTGATTTCGCAATACAGAGATTAAGGTACACTAGCGGCTTACTCTCTGTCTTTAGGGCTGCTCCATGGAAAAAAACGATTTTTGTTTTTCAGATCTCACCCCCGAGTTACTACTTGATGCATTAGATAGCATTGATGTTCGTGCAGAATCTGGATTACTTGCACTTAACAGCTATGAAAATAGGGTTTACCAATTTAAAGCGGAAGATGGGGCGCGCTACGTCACCAAATTCTATCGCTCTGGACGTTGGAGCAATGAGCAAATTGCCGAAGAGCATCAATTTACCCAAGAGTTAGTGGAAGCCGACATTCCTGTAGCAGCACCGATTGCGATCAATGGACAAACGCTACATAACTTCAATGGTCACCGCTTTGCGCTATTTCCAAGTGTCGGTGGACGCCAATTTGAAGTTGATAATTTCGATCAACTGGAATGGGTAGGACGCTATTTAGGCCGCATTCACCAAGTCGGGCAACGCCAAGCTTTCAAATATCGTCCCACCATGGGAATGGAAGAGTACGTTTATCAGCCTCGCCAATTATTGGCGAATAGCCCATTTATTCCCGATCACCTAAAAACCACGTTCTTCGCCGATCTTGATACGTTAATTAGTGTTCTTGAGCAACATTGGTCAACGGATTGGCAAGCTATTCGTCTTCACGGTGATTGTCACCCGGGGAATATTCTCTGGCGTGATGAGCCACTGTTTGTCGATCTTGACGATGCCCGTAATGGTCCTGCAATCCAAGATCTTTGGATGCTACTTAACGGTGAGCGTGCCGATCAATTAGCTCAGCTTGATACCTTATTAGAAGCGTATGGTGAATTTGCAGAGTTTGATCAGCGCCAATTGCAACTAATTGAGCCTTTACGCGGTCTTAGAATGGTGCATTATATGGCATGGTTAGCAAAACGCTGGCAAGATCCTGCGTTTCCACGTGCATTCCCATGGTTTGCTGATGCAAAATATTGGGAAGGGCAAGTACTTGCATTTAAAGAACAAATTGCATCACTGAATGAAGCACCATTGCAACTTATGCCTCAGTGGTAATAACAACAATCATTAATATAAAAACTCAGGTTATATCTATAGCCATGACAAGGACAATCAGGGAGTCATACCAATGTTCAAGAAGTTACTTACGTTAGCCAGCGCTGCATTACTGTCGTTTTCTGTACATGCTGCAAAATTCACAGAAGGCGATTACTACCAAGTTCTCGATCAACCTAAGTCTGAAACCCCTATTGTGACCGAGTTCTTCTCATTGTACTGCCCACACTGTTACCAATTTGAGCCAATGATCAAGCAGCTAAAAACGAAGCTACCTGAAAATGCTAAGCTACAAAAAATGCATGTGTCTTTCATGGGTGGTCCAATGGGCAAAGTGATGAGCAAAGCGTTCGCAACGTCTGTAGTACTGGGTGTACAAGATAAAATGGTGCCAGTGTTCTTTAACCGCATTCACACCCTAAACAAACCACCACGCAATGAAGAAGAAGTACGCCAAATCTTCATCGATGAAGGTGTTCCTGCTGCTGAGTTTGATGGCGCATTCAACAGCTTTGCCGTTAACTCTATGGTGAGCCGTTTTGATAAAGCCTTTGAGGATGCAGGTCTAACAGGCGTGCCTGCTGTGGTAGTTAACAACAAATACCTAGTGAAAACCGGTAAGATCAAATCTGCTGATGAGTACTTTGAGCTAGTTAACTACTTACTGAAAAAGTAATCGCACAACCTCAATATTACAAAAAGGGCCGAACGGCCCTTTTTTCTTACCTAATAACTACGCTTAGCTACACCACTTGGCTATTGATCTGCTTTAAGAGCCTATCCATCGAACGATAACCCAATGCTTCAGCAAGATGCCCACGACCAATACTGGTTTCACCAGCTAAATCCGCTATCGTGCGTGCCACTTTAATAATCCGATGATACGCCCTAATCGATAGCCCTAGCTGATGCAGTGCGTTTTCTAAAAAAGCCGCATCTGCTTGCTGTAGTGGACAATGTTGATCGAGCTCTCGGGTTGATAGCAACGCATTCACTTTGCCACTTCTCGCTAACATTCGCTCTCTTGCCTGATCGACCCGAGACTTAATCACGGCAGTCGTATCGCCCCGATCACCACCTTCGGTTAATGTGCCACGAGGCAAGGCTGGGATCTCAATCGACATATCAAACCTATCAAGTAATGGTCCACTCAAACGGCTTAAATAGCGCAATATCGCTTGAGGATTAGTACGTGTTTGATTGCCATCATAATAACCAGACGGACTCGGATTTAATGCGCCAATCAGCTGAAAGCGGGCAGGAAAGGTGGTTTTACTGCTAGCGCGAGAAATCACGATGTGCCCGGACTCAAGCGGCTCCCGTAATGAGTCTAGTACTTTGCGCTCAAACTCGGGCATTTCATCTAAGAACAGTAAGCCGTTGTGAGCAAGTGAAATTTCTCCCGGTTTCGGCACTGAGCCACCACCCACTAAAGCCGCCATCGAACTTGAATGGTGCGGGGTACGAAACGGGCGTTTAAGCCAATTACCTTGATGTAATGATTGCTGAGTAAGAGAAGTAACGGCTGCGGTTTCTAGCGCTTCTTCATGACTCATTGGCGGCAGTAAATCACACAACCTTGAGGCAAGCATGGTTTTACCCGTTCCTGGTGGTCCTAAAAACAGTAAATTATGACCGCCCGCAGCGGCTATTTCTAACGCCCGCTTTCCTTGCTGCTGACCGATAATATCTTGCATGTCTCGATCATTATGCTCATCGGCTTGATTGCGATGCTCGGCAAACTGCAACCCTAATTGTTGTTGCCCACAAAGATAACCACAAACCGCCAGTAAGCTTGCTGCTGATTTATGGATCTCTTTACCCACTAACGCCACTTGATCGCCATTGCGATCAGGCACCACAAAACAACGTTTGGCTTTCAGTGCCGCCAATGCCGCTGGTAAAGCCCCTTTAACAGGGCGCAACTCACCGGAGAGTGCAAGCTCACCAATAAACTCATGATCGCTTAGCTTATCAGACGGAATTTGCCCAGAAGCGGCAAGAATACCGAGGGCGATGGGCAGATCAAACCGTCCGCCTTCTTTCGGTAAATCAGCAGGGGCTAAGTTGACGGTAATACGCCGAGAAGGGAACTCAAAGTTAGCATTAATAATCGCGCTGCGAACCCGATCTTTGGCCTCTTTGACCGTGGTCTCAGGCAACCCCACTAACGTAAAACTTGGCAAACCATTACTTAAATGTACTTCAACCGTAACTGGTGGTGCCTGCACACCTACACAGGCTCGGCTATGAACAATTGCAAGTGTCATCGATGCATCATCCCACAGAGATAAAAAATCATTAGTTAATGAAATATTGCTTTTGGGTTTCATAAGATGCCTGTAAATGCAGCTTGTTTGCTAAAAAAACCACACTTTTTGCTTGTCATGCGATAGATGTCTGTGTTACCACTAACATATAGCAACAAGTAGACAACAAAAGTTGGACAAATACACATGCGTTTAGCAACAACATCCCTAGTACTCATTATTAACGTCATTGTGGTGATTCTGTCACCGCAGCGGGGATTTGCTGGCGTAAAATAGCGCAAAGAATGCAAACAAAAAGCCCCCGCACTGAGAAGTTCGGGGGCTTTTTTCAACAAATGGATTTGAGTGAATTAATCACTTCTACACTATCTATCAAAGCAAGCAAGGAGCTGCGATGACAGGGGCAGAATTAGTTGTACAAGCACTACAACAGCAGGGGATAAAAACCGTTTTTGGTTACCCTGGCGGTGCCATCATGCCAATTTATGACGCACTATATGACGGCGGTGTTGAGCACATTCTTTGTCGCCACGAACAAGGGGCGGCAATGGCAGCCATCGGCATGGCAAGATCAACACAAGATGTCGCAGTCTGCATGGCAACATCAGGTCCTGGCGCAACTAACCTTGTAACCGGTCTTGCAGATGCTTTTATGGATTCTGTACCACTGGTTGCCATCACAGGACAGGTTGCTAGCTCTCATATTGGTACTGATGCTTTCCAAGAAATGGATGTGATCGGTATGTCGCTATCGTGTACCAAACACAGCTATCTAGTGACCGATATCAACGAGCTTGCACCTACATTGGCTGAAGCCTTTGTTGTTGCAAAAGCAGGGCGTCCAGGCCCAGTTATTGTCGATATAGCAAAAGATGTGCAACTTGCACAAGCACCTACCGAATTACTACCAGTTATTGATAGCCCTGCTATTCCGACAACGACAGCAGAAGCCATTCAAGCTGCGCAACAGCTACTTGATCAAAGTCATCGCCCAGTTTTATATGTCGGAGGCGGGGTACAAATTGCTCACGCAACAGACACTGTACGCCAGTTTTTAGCGCTGAACCCAATGCCATCAGTGAGTACGCTCAAAGGCTTAGGCTCAATTGAACGTCATGATCCACACTTTCTAGGTATGCTAGGTATGCACGGCACCAAAGCGGCAAACTTAGTGGTACAAGAGGCAGACTTATTGATCGTGGTGGGTGCGCGTTTTGACGATCGTGTAACTGGAAAACTCGATACTTTCGCTCCACACGCGAAGGTTATTCATATCGATATTGATGCGGCAGAATTTAGCAAATTACGTCATGCTGATGCGCCACTACGTGGTGATATCAATGTCATCTTACCGCAGCTTGAACTAAGCCAAGATATTAGCCGCTGGCTAACCCACAGCGAGCATGTTCGTAAAATAGGCAAATGGCGTTACGACCATCCAGGCGATCTGATCTATGCACCACTAATGCTAAAACAGTTATCCGATATGATGCCTGACAGCAGCATGATCTCGACCGATGTTGGTCAGCATCAAATGTGGGCAGCACAGCATATTCAGCCTCGTGCACCACAAAACTACATCACTTCAGCTGGACTTGGCACCATGGGCTTTGGCTTGCCAGCAGCGATGGGAGCAAGTGTCGCTCGTCCTGATGATCAATCGATTCTGATCACCGGTGATGGCTCTTTCATGATGAACGTACAAGAGCTAGGCACACTGAAACGTCGCAATATTCCGGTGAAAATCGTGCTTATTAATAACCAGCGTTTAGGCATGGTTCGCCAATGGCAATCACTATTTTTCGATGGTCGCCACAGCGAAACTATTTTAGATGACAACCCTGATTTTGTAATGCTGGCGAAAGCTTTTGATATACCGGGTAAAACCATCACCCGTAAAGAAGAAGTCGCACCAGCTCTTGAAGAAATGCTGGCGAGCAAAACAGCCTATTTACTACATGTACTGATTGATGAAGAAGAAAATGTCTGGCCGCTAGTACCGCCGGGGGCGGCAAACCAAGATATGCTGGAGAATACCTAATGGAACGATTTTTACTCAACATTACGGCAAACGATAAGCCAGTATTACTTGAGCGTATCTTACGTGTGATCCGCCACCGTGGTTTTATTATCAAGAAAGTCGATGCCACGCAAAATCATCACAGCAAGATAGCCAGAATCGAAATTATCGTCGATAGTGATCGTCCAATCACAACGCTTATCAACCAAATTGAAAAACTGTGGGATGTTATTGAAGTCGAAACATCAAACCTACAGTTACAGGATTAAATTTTTAGAAGGGAATTCAACATGGCAAATACTGCAGATTATATTTGGTTTAACGGTGAAATCGTGCCTTGGGCAGATGCTAATGTTCACGTTCTAACCCATGCGATGCACTACGGCACCTCGGTTTTTGAAGGGATCCGTTGTTACAACACACCGAAAGGCCCCGCTGTTTTTCGTCATAAAGAGCACATGGATCGCTTGCTAAATTCAGCGAAGATTTACCGTTTCCCTATTCCATATAGCTGTGATGCGCTCATGGAGATCTGTCGTGAAACGATCCGTGTCAACAAGCTAGACTCTGCCTACATTCGCCCACTAGGTTATGTCGGTAATGTAGGTCTAGGTGTGTGTCCTCCTGTTAATACTAAAATGGATCTGATCGTTGCAGCTTTCCCTTGGGGCTCTTACCTTGGTGAAGAAGCACTTGAAAATGGCGTTGATGCCATGATTTCTAGTTGGAATCGTGCCGCGCCAAATACTATTCCAACTGCAGCAAAAGCAGGTGGTAACTACCTATCTTCATTATTGGTTGGTAGTGAAGCTCGTCGCCACGGTTATGCAGAAGGTATTGCGCTAAGTGTAGATGGTTACCTATCTGAAGGTGCTGGCGAGAACATTTTTGTAGTGCGTAATGGCGTTCTTTCAACTCCACCAACGACCAGTGCGATCTTACCGGGGATTACCCGTGACACCATCATGATCTTAGCGAAAGAGCATGGTTATGAAGTGCGTGAAGAAAATATTGCGCGCGAAGCGCTCTACCTTGCCGATGAAATATTCATGACAGGTACAGCTGCTGAAATCGTACCGGTACGCAGTGTGGATCAAATCACAGTCGGCTCTGGTAAACGTGGACCGGTGACGAAAGAGCTACAAGCGGCTTACTTCGGCTTGTTTAATGGTGAAACAGAAGACAAATGGGGCTGGCTAGATTACGTCTACCCAGAGAAATAATCCCCCTTCATCGCCACTCAACATATATCAAAACTGCCGCCGCACCTTGGTGGCAGTGCTCAAAAAGGATTTTTTGTTATGCCTAAATACCGTTCTGCTACCACAACCCATGGTCGAAATATGGCTGGTGCTCGTGCGCTTTGGCGTGCCACTGGCGTAAAAGATGAAGATTTCGGTAAGCCTATCATCGCTGTTGTTAACTCCTTTACCCAATTTGTTCCAGGTCACGTCCACTTAAAAGATTTAGGTCAGCTGGTTGCCAAACAAATTGAAGAAGCGGGCGGTATTGCTAAAGAGTTCAATACCATTGCTGTTGATGACGGCATTGCAATGGGTCATGGCGGTATGCTCTATTCACTGCCATCACGTGAGCTGATCTCAGATTCTGTTGAATACATGGTTAATGCCCACTGTGCCGATGCCATGGTGTGTATTTCGAACTGTGACAAAATCACTCCGGGAATGCTAATGGCGTCAATGCGCCTTAATATTCCTGTGATTTTTGTGTCGGGTGGCCCAATGGAAGCGGGAAAAACCAAGCTGTCAGAGCAGGTGATCAAACTTGATTTGGTTGATGCGATGATCCAAGGTGCCGATCCAACAGTATCGGATGAGCAAAGTGAGCAGATCGAACGTTCAGCATGCCCAACTTGTGGTTCATGTTCTGGGATGTTTACCGCGAACTCCATGAACTGTTTAACCGAGGCGCTTGGTTTGAGCCAACCAGGTAACGGCTCAATGCTGGCAACCCACGCTGATCGTGAGCAGCTATTTATTAATGCGGGTAAACGTATTGTTGATCTCACTAAGCGTTACTATGAGCAAGACGATGAAACCGTCTTACCACGCAATATTGCCAATAAAAAAGCCTTTGAAAATGCGATGGCACTTGATATCGCAATGGGTGGTTCAACGAATACCGTTTTGCATCTATTAGCCGCAGCGCAAGAGGGCGAAGTTGACTTCACCATGGCAGACATCGATCGCATGTCACGCCGTGTGCCACATCTGTGTAAAGTGGCGCCATCTACCCAGAAATACCACATGGAAGATGTGCACCGTGCTGGCGGTGTTTACAGTATTCTTGGTGAGTTGGATCGTGCCGGCTTATTCCATAGCGACTGTCACAACGTGCTTGGTGAAACCTTTGCCGAAAGTTTCCGTCAATACGACATCAAAGTGACTGACTCAGAAGCAGTGAAAACTTTCTTCCGCGCCGGCCCTGCTGGCATTCGAACCACACAAGCATTCTCACAAGATTGCCGCTGGGAAACCCTTGATGATGATCGCGAAAACGGCTGTATTCGTAGTAAAGAATTTGCCTTTAGCCAAGATGGTGGCCTTGCCGTGCTTTCGGGCAACATGGCGCTAGATGGCTGTATCGTTAAAACCGCAGGAGTTGATGAAAGCTGTTTAACCTTTACCGGCCCTGCGATTGTCTTTGAAAGCCAGGAGACGGCGGTAGAAGGGATCCTTGGTGGCAAAGTTAAAGCTGGCGATGTGGTGGTTATTCGTTACGAAGGGCCAAAAGGCGGTCCAGGCATGCAAGAAATGCTCTACCCAACCACTTACTTAAAATCTATGGGCTTAGGTAAAGAATGTGCCTTGATCACTGATGGTCGATTCTCTGGCGGAACGAGCGGTCTTTCCATTGGTCACGTTTCACCAGAAGCGGCAAATGGCGGCACCATCGGCTTAATTGAAAATGGCGATATCATCGCAATTGATATTCCAAACCGTAGCATTGAGCTCAACGTTGATGAAGCAACTCTAGCTGCACGTCGTGAAGCAACAGAGCAACGCGGTTGGAAGCCAGTCGATCGTGAACGTCAGGTATCTTTTGCCCTTAAGGCTTATGCCAACTTAGCGACCAGTGCTGATAAAGGCGCTGTTCGCGATAAGTCTAAACTAGAAGGATAATCATCATGAGCGAAGTGAAACAGGCCACGGATGAAGTGCTACTTAGCGGAGCCGACTATCTTCGCAATATCCTTCGAGCGCCAGTATATGAGGTGGCGCAAGTCACCCCATTGCAAAATATGTCTCGTCTGAGCGCAAGGATAGCGAATCAGATCCAACTAAAACGAGAAGATCGCCAGCCGGTTCACTCATTTAAGTTACGTGGCGCTTATAACATGATGTCGCAACTCACCGAGTCGCAAAAAGCCGCAGGTGTTATTGCTGCATCAGCAGGTAATCATGCACAAGGTTTAGCTTTATCAAGCCAGCAACTTGGCGTTAAAGCGACGATTGTGATGCCACGCACCACACCGGATATCAAAGTTGATGCGGTGCGCAGTTTTGGTGGGCATGTGGTGCTGCATGGCAGTAACTTTGATGAAGCTAAGGGCTATGCCGAACAACTTGCAGAACAACATGGTTATACCTTTATTCCGCCTTTCGATCACCCATCGGTGATTGCAGGACAAGGTACCATTGGTATTGAGTTAGTACAGCAAAATGGTCATCTCGATTATGTTTTTGTACCTGTTGGTGGCGGCGGCTTAGCGGCAGGCGTTGCCGTGCTTTTAAAACAACTCTTACCTGAAATTAAAGTGGTTGGGGTCGAAGCTGAAGATTCAGCCTGTTTAAAAGCAGCGCTTGATGCAGGCCAACCCGTCACATTAGATCAAGTCGGTATGTTTGCTGATGGTGTGGCAGTAAAACGTATTGGTAGCGAAACCTTCCGTTTATGTCAGCAATACCTTGATGATGTGGTGACAGTAAGCAGTGATGAAATCTGCTCGGCGGTTAAAGATATCTTTGAAGATACCCGAGCGATAGCTGAGCCTTCAGGAGCTTTGTCATTAGCAGGGCTTAAAAAGTACGTAGAATTGCATCAACTTAAAGATCAGCAACTGGCTGCGATTTTATCAGGTGCAAACTTAAACTTTCATGGTTTACGTTATGTGTCTGAGCGTTGTGAGCTGGGTGAAAAACGAGAAGGGCTGTTAGCCGTCACCATTCCTGAACGTCCTGGTGCTTTTCTTGATTTCTGCCACCTTATTGGTGGACGTGCTGTTACCGAATTTAACTACCGTTATAACGATGATTCACTGGCAAATGTGTTTGTTGGTGTGCGTTTAATGCAAGGTCAAGAAGAACTTGATGGCATCATCCAAGATCTACGAAAAGGCGGCTATCCGGTAGTCGATCTGTCCGATGATGAAATGGCGAAAGTGCATGTTCGCTATATGATTGGGGGCAGACCATCAAAACCATTAAAAGAGCGTTTATACAGCTTTGAATTCCCAGAATACCCAGGCGCGCTTATTCGCTTCTTAAAGACATTAGGTACCCGCTGGAATATCAGCTTGTTTAACTACCGCAATCACGGTGCTGATTATGGTCGTGTGCTTTGTGGATTTGAATTAGAAGATAAAGATTTACTGTCTTTCACCAGTCATTTGCGAGAGTTGGGCTACCACTGGAAAGATGAAACGGAAAATCCAGCTTATAAGTTTTTCTTAGCACAATAAAAGCTCTTTGAGCCTTTAAATAAAAAAGCAGCGAATGCTGCTTTTTATTTTTTCATTTATAGACACTAAATTATTAATGTTTATCAAGTGCATATTCAAGGCAAGATGAGATCAAATTGATATTTTGCTCTACCATCTTATAACGCAATGGAGAAGGCATTTGCGCATACAGCATCGATAAACGGTTAATATCACCGTACTCGGGATTACCGTCATCATAAAGAAACCAACTCAGCGACCGTCCGGTGATCTTAGCTATATTTAATAACATCAACACTCTTGGCTCAGTTTTACCTGATTCTAGATCTAGGTACGTCTGACGAGCCACACCAAGCTGCTTCGCCATAGCTACTTGGGTGATCCCTTTCCACTCTCGCGCTTCACGAATTTTCAGCGCCAATTGTGCCATTTGCTGGTCGGTATTATTTATCTTATTAGTAGGGGGTACGTCGCTCATAATAGACATCAATACCGTATTAAATCTAAGGAATTTCCTACGTTATTCTTCACCCCAAAATATGTCTATGGTCATCAATGTAAAAGTGTGACCAGCCATCATCAGTGCAAACAAAATAAGGCAATTAAAAACCACAAATGAACAGTAAATAAGACACCAAAATCGATGATAATTTATTTATTTTTATGTGTCAGTGCACGTGTGTACTCCGCCATAAAACTGGCGAGATTAATACATTGCTGCAAAATAATATGGCGAGCAGAGTGAGGCAAGCGGCTGAAAAATTGTAATAGTCGATCAATCTCTTCTTTATATTCGCTTTCTAATATCTCTATTCCTTCATCACCATAAACAAACCATGTCAGTGGACGCTCTGTAATTTCCGATATTTCAGAAAGTAGACGCACCTTAGGCTCGGTTTTTCCCGTTTCCAAATCAAGATAGGTTTGACGCGCAACTTTTAATTGCTGAGCCATATGCACTTGAGTCAAACCTTTCCACTCTCTTGCTTCTTTGATCCGTGCAGCAATTTGGGTCTTAGGCTCTGTCATGCTTCTCCTCCAATCACACTGCGAAGAATATTATGCTTATTGCAGCTTTGCAGATGACGAGCCAATTTGTCAGTTTTTTTTATACTTTAAAAACAAACAGATAAGATAGGAGTAGAAGATTATTCTTAATTTGAATTGCACATCGTATGGAAATACAGACATTTTTGTATTTCGCAACAAAACGATTAGGCGTAAAAAATAGAAAAGACGCATTGCTGCGTCTTTTCAATGATGGTCAATTTTAATTACTCAACAGTCACCGCTTTTGCTAGATTCCGAGGCTGATCAACATCAGTTCCTTTAATTAAAGCAACGTGATAAGCCAGCAATTGCATCGGAATGGTATAGAAAATAGGGGCAATAATTTCATCCACACTTGGCATAGTGATGATTTTCATCCCTTCCGTTGCCTCAAAACCTGCTTCACTATCAGCAAAGACATACAGTAAACCACCGCGAGCCCGCACTTCTTCAATATTGGATTTAAGCTTTTCCAATAAGTCATTGGTTGGCGCAACCACAATTACAGGCATATCGGCATCAATCAGTGCTAATGGGCCGTGTTTTAACTCACCAGCCGCATACGCTTCAGCATGAATGTACGAGATCTCTTTAAGCTTCAATGAGGCTTCCACCGCAATAGGGTAGAACTCACCACGACCTAAAAAGAGCGCATGGTGTTTATCACTAAATTCTTCTGCAAGTAGCTCAATCGGCTTATCAAGGGTTAGCGCTTTTTCAATGCAAACAGGTAATTGCTGCATGGCATGCACAATTTGACGCTCTTTTTGAGAGTCAATTTTCCCTTGCTGTTTACCCAATGCGGTCACAAGCATCAATAAAGAAATCAGTTGAGTTGTGAAAGCTTTGGTCGATGCCACTCCAATTTCAGCCCCTGCACGAGTCATAAAAACTAAATCAGATTCACGCACCAATGATGAGCCAGCTACGTTACAAATCGTCATCGCCGCCATATAGCCTTTCTCTTGCGCTAATCGAAGGGCAGCTAAAGTATCTGCCGTTTCACCAGACTGAGATAAGGTCAGCAATAAGCTGTTTGGTCTGGTAACAAACTTGCGGTATCGAAACTCTGAAGCAATTTCAACATCACAACTAATACCAGCAATGGATTCAAACCAGTAACGCGCGACCATACCCGCGTTATATGAAGTACCACAGGCAATGATCTGGATATGCTCGACTTTATCAAAGATCGTTTTCGCATCGCTGCCAAAACTTTCAATGATCACTTTATCATTGCTGATCCTGCCTTCCATGGTGTTGATCAAAGCACTTGGCTGCTCAAAGATCTCTTTTTGCATATAGTGGCGAAAAGCACCTTTATCAGCCGCATCATGTTGAACATTCGATTCTGTCACCGCACGCTCAATTTGCTCACCGGCTTGATTGAATACCGAAATAGAACGACGGGTAACTTCCGCCACATCACCTTCTTCTAAAAACATAAAGCGTCGCGTCACATTCAATAACGCTAACTGATCGGAAGCAATGAAGTTCTCACCCACGCCCAAACCAATCACTAACGGACTGCCAGAGCGTGCTACTACAATGCGCTCGGGATCGCGGCTATCCATCACCACAGTGCCGTAAGCACCTTCTAATTGTGTTACTGTTTTCTGTACCGCTTCTAGTAACGACGTAGCAGAACGCAGTTCCCATTCAACCAAGTGAGCAATCACTTCAGTATCAGTTTGCGAGCTAAATACGTAACCACGCTGTTGTAATAACTCACGTAATGCTTGGTGATTTTCAATAATACCATTATGAACAATAGCGATATGTTCGCCAGAAGTGTGCGGGTGAGCATTAGATTCTGATGGCTCACCATGGGTTGCCCAACGCGTATGTGCTATACCAGTACCACCAAATAACGGGGTTGCCTCAACGGCTTCAGCCAAGGCTTGTACTTTACCCATTCGTCGCACACGGTGAAGCTGATGATCATCAACAACGGCAATACCTGCTGAATCATAACCACGATATTCTAAACGACGTAAACCTTCGATTAAGATTTCTGCCACATCACGCTGTGCTACCGCACCGACAATCCCACACATAACGGTCTATCCTTTACTACTTGTTATCGTTCACAACAGGCACGGATCACTCGCACGCCTTGTTGCTCAATTGCTGTTGTATCTTCATCACTCATGCCGTCATCAGTGATAAGCGTACTTACTCCTTGCCATGCCAATTCTAAGTTAGGAATTTTTCGTCCAATCTTGCATGACTCAATCATCACCACGACTTCTCGCGATACCTCAGCCATCACCCGGCTTAATCCTGTTAGCTCATTGAAAGTCGTTGTACCACGAGCAATATCAATCCCATCCGCACCAATAAAGAGCTGATCAAAATCGTAAGATCGCAGTACTGATTCTGCGACTTTGCCTTGGAAAGACTCAGAGTGGGGATCCCATGTACCACCAGTCATCAACAGCGTTGGTTCGTTTTCTAATGCATTTAATGCGTTCGCTACTTGCAAAGAGTTAGTCATTACCACCAAGCCTTGCTTAGTGCCTAGCAAATTAATTAATGCTGCTGTTGTACTACCACAATCAACAATGATGCGATTGTGATCGCGAATAAGCTCAGAAGCCGCTAATGCGATCGCTTGCTTTCGTTCTGAAACTTTTTCAGCAGAATCAGTAGAGACAATTTCACTCGGCATTGAAATCGCACCACCATAACGACGCAACAATAAACCTGAGCTTTCTAATGCCGCGAGATCTTTACGGATAGTAACTTCGGAAGTAGAAAAATGGCTGGCCAATACATCAACACTGACTTCACCTTCAGCACTGACCATCGCCGCAATAGCATGACGACGTTGCTGAGTATTACGCTTAGACATAAGTTTTGAAATGATATTTTAAGTTTCGATTTGAAACTTAGTATAGCTTTTTAAAAATTAATCGATCAATAACAAATATGCACATGGCGCATAATTTTTATCTCGAAATAACCATAATGCCCACTTCGGACAGAAGAAAATAGGGAGAAAACTGTCATACATAAAGATATTTAGACAATAAAAAAGCAGGCAAAAGGTGCCTGCTTTTAAAATCAAAAATAGCAATGATTATTTCTTTGTTGGGCGTTTCCAACCTTGAATAGTACGAGCAGGTGCGCGAGTGATCACTAACTCACCTTCGCCAACATTACGATTAATAGTTGCGCCAGCACCGATGGTTGCACCACTTGCAACTTTCACTGGTGCAATAAGTTGTGTGTCAGAGCCAACAAACACATCATCACCAATTTCAGTTTTAAACTTATTTGCGCCATCGTAGTTACAAGTAATGGTACCTGCACCGATATTCACGTTAGCACCAATTTCAGCATCGCCTAAGTAAGTTAAGTGACCCGCTTTTGAGCCTTCGCCTAAACGTGCCTGCTTCATTTCAACGAAGTTACCTACATGCGCTTGTGTTTGCAACTCTGTGCCTGGACGTAGTCGTGCAAATGGACCTACAGTACAAGATTCACCCACCGTTGCACCTTCAATCACAGAATACGGACTGATCACAGTATTGTCGTCAATTTCACAATCTTTTAGTACACAGCCAGCACCGATAACCACGTTATCACCAATGCTCACACTACCTTCAATTACCACGTTGACATCGATTTCAACGTCAGTACCGCATTGAAGTTCACCACGCAAATCAAAACGAGCAGGATCGCGTAACATTACACCTTGCTCAAGTAGGCGTTCAGCCTGCATTGCTTGGAAAGCACGCTCTAAACGCGCAAGCTGTACGCGGTTATTTACCCCTTCCACTTCAATCGCAGCCACAGGATGTACCGCTTCAACGGCACGACCTTCATTGTGGGCAATTTCGATGATGTCCGTTAGGTAGTATTCACCTTGCGCATTGTCATTTTTAAGCGCAGATAACCAGCGCTTCAAATCACCACCGTTAGCAACCATGACACCAGTATTGATTTCTTTGATCAGCTTCTGCTCTTCAGTTGCATCTTTTTGCTCAACAATAGCAACAACAGGACCGTTACGACGAACGATACGACCGTAACCCGTTGGATCATCAAGTACAACCGTTAGCAGCGCAATACCACCGTCAGGCTGTGCATCAAGTAAGTTCTCAAGTGTTTGTGCGCTAATAAGTGGCACATCACCATAAAGAATTAATGCTTTCTCATCATCAGCAAGGTTAGGTACTGCTTGATTAACCGCATGACCAGTACCTAACTGCTCTGCTTGCAGCACCCAGTTAACACTTTCTTGTGCTAACACTTGCTGCATCTTGTCACCACCATGACCGTAAACTAAGTTAATAGTTTGCGCACCAAGATCATTACATGTGTCAATCACATGCTTAACCATCGGCTTACCTGCCAAAGTGTGAAGCACTTTAGGCAAATTAGAATACATGCGGGTACCTTTACCCGCAGCTAAAATCACAGCACTAAAGCTCATGATGGGATATCCCTCTTGATGCATAAATTCATAATCTTTCTCTATTGTACCGCCTACTTAGCACAGTTTTAAGTGCTAGCGCTTATTTCTCACCGACAAATAACATGCTCTCGTCGCAATTTAGTTCATTACTAAAAATAAAATAAGCAGGATACAGTTTCTCGTCTATTCAGAGCATACAAGTAACAATAGAGTAAATATAAAAAAAGCGACCGAAATGGTCGCTTTTTTGCTTTCTTTAGCGTCAGACTAGCGTGCGCGTTTTGTTAACTCAATAACGCGTAGCTGAGCAATGGCTTTCGCCAGATCACTCGCTGCCTGCGCGAAGTCAATATCGCCATGCTGATTATGGATTCGCTCCTCAGCTTGACGTTTCGCTTCTTCTGCTTTCGCGGCATCCAGATCGACACCACGAATAGCAGTATCGGCTAATACCGTCACTGCAGCAGGCTGAACTTCAAGCATACCGCCAGAAAGATAAATCACATCTTCCTCACCACCTTGCTTGGTAATACGTACCATGCCCGGGGTGATAGCAGTCAGTAGTGGGGTGTGACCTGCGTGAATACCCAGTTCACCTTCGCTACCCGTTACCTGAATATTTTCAGCACGACCAGAGAACAGACGTTTCTCAGCACTGACTACTTCCAGATGGAAAGTTATCGCTGCCATGTCGCCTCCTAATTAGCTTACAGCTTCTTCGCGTTTTCTAATACGTCTTCAATCGCACCACAGTACATAAATGCCTGCTCTGGGATATCGTCGTATTCACCCGCTAGTAGGCCCTTGAAGCTACGTAGCGTATCTTTTAGCGATACGTAGATACCTGGGTCACCAGTGAAGACTTCTGCAACGTGGTAAGGCTGAGTTAGGAAACGTTCAATCTTACGTGCACGAGATACAGCTTGCTTATCTTCTTCAGATAGCTCGTCCATACCTAGGATTGCAATGATGTCTTTTAGCTCTTTGTAACGCTGAAGTAGGCTCTGAACGCCACGCGCAATGTCGTAGTGCTCTTGACCAACAACCAATGGATCTAGCATACGAGAAGTAGAGTCCAATGGGTCGATAGCTGGGTATAGACCTAGCGATGCAATTTGACGAGAAAGTACAACTGTTGCGTCAAGGTGCGCGAACGTCGTTGCTGGTGATGGGTCAGTCAAGTCATCGGCAGGTACGTATACCGCCTGAACAGACGTGATAGAACCAGTCTTCGTTGACGTGATACGCTCCTGAAGTACACCCATCTCTTCTGCAAGTGTAGGCTGGTAACCTACGGCAGATGGCATACGACCTAGAAGTGCTGATACTTCTGTACCTGCAAGGGTGTAACGGTAGATGTTATCGATAAATAACAGTACGTCACGACCTTCATCACGGAAGCGCTCTGCCATTGTAAGACCAGTCAGAGCAACACGTAGACGGTTACCTGGTGGCTCGTTCATCTGGCCGTAAACCATTGCTACTTTAGACTCTTCAGGATTTTCGATGTTAACAACACCCGCTTCCTGCATTTCAAAGTAGAAATCGTTACCTTCACGAGTACGCTCACCAACACCTGCAAACACAGATAAACCTGAGTGTTTTAGGGCGATGTTGTTGATAAGTTCCATCATGTTAACGGTCTTACCAACACCTGCACCACCAAACAGACCGATCTTACCACCCTTAGCGAATGGACAGATAAGGTCGATAACCTTAACGCCTGTTTCTAGTAGTTCAGTTACGTTTGATTGTTCTTCGTAGCTAGGTGCTGCGCGGTGAATAGCGTAACGCTCTTGCTCACCGATCTCACCACACTCATCAATTGGTTGACCTAGTACGTTCATGATACGTCCTAGCGTCGCGTTACCAACTGGTACTTCAATAGGGCGGCCTGTGTTTTCAACAGACAAACCACGACGTAAACCATCAGAAGTACCCATTGCGATACCACGAACAACACCACCACCAAGTTGCTGCTGAACTTCAAGTACTAGCGTACCGTTCTCTTTCGCATCAACGTGAAGGGCATCGTATACCTGTGGTACAGAGTCCTGTGGAAACTCTACGTCGACTACCGCACCGATGATCTGTACGATCTTACCTGTAGCCATCGTTAATCCTCTAAACTTATTAATTCTTTGCCTTATACAGCAGATGCGCCAGAAACGATTTCTGACAGTTCTTGTGTGATCGCAGCCTGACGAGCTTTGTTGTACACAAGTTGCAGTTCATCAATCAGATTACCTGCATTATCTGTTGCAGCTTTCATCGCTACCATTCGTGCCGCTTGCTCACTGGCAAGGTTCTCAACCACACCTTGGTACACTTGTGATTCGGCATAGCGAACCAACAGGGTATCAAGTAGGGCTTTCGGCTCGGGCTCATAAATGTAGTCCCAAGAATGGTTGCGCTGCATTTCTTCGTCTTCTGACTTAGGCAAAGGCAACAATTGATCAATCACTGGTTCCTGTACCATGGTGTTTACAAACTTGTTGTAAACCACATACAGGCGATCCAATTGGCCTTCATCATATTTCTTCAGCATGACGCCAACAGTACCAATCAGCTCATCAACGCTTGGTGAATCACCAAGACCTGATACTTGTGCTGACACGTTACCGCCGTAGCTATTAAAGAATGCCGTTGCTTTTGCGCCAATTAACGCTAAATCAACTTCTGCACCTTTGTCTGACCATGTCTTAATGTCAGTGATCGCTTTTTTGAACAAGTTAATATTCAAGCCACCACATAGACCACGGTCAGTTGAAACAATGATGTAACCAACGCGCTTGGCTTCACGCTCTTCGAGATAAGGATGCTTATACTCAAGGCTACCAAGGGCGATATGACCGATCACTTTGCGCATAGTTTGTGCGTACGGACGTGATGACTCCATCGCTTCTTGCGTTTTACGCATTTTAGAAGCAGCCACCATTTCCATCGCTTTAGTGATCTTTTGCGTGTTTTTAACACTACCGATCTTGTTACGAATCTCTTTTGCGCCGGCCATCGTTACTCTCCGTTAGAAGGTGATCGCAAGCGATCACCAACCAATTACCAAGTCTGGGTCGCTTTGAAATCTTCTAGCAGTTTCGCGAACTGCGCAGCGATTTCGTCGTTCCAAGCACCCGTTTCATCGATCTGAGCAACTAGCTCAGCAAACTGACCTTTCGCGTAAGAAAGTAACGCTGCTTCGAAATCAGCAAGCTTAGTCAGCTCAACATCATTCAAGTAGCCTTTTTCAGCTGCAAAAATAACAACCGCTTGCTCAAATACAGACATTGGCGCGTATTGTTTTTGCTTCATCAGTTCAGTTACTTTCTGACCATGATCTAGCTGTTTCTTCGTTGCGTCATCAAGGTCAGACGAGAACTGTGCGAATGCCGCTAGTTCACGGTACTGTGCAAGTGCGGTACGGATACCACCAGACAGTTTCTTGATGATCTTGGTTTGGGCAGCACCACCTACACGAGATACAGAGATACCTGGGTCAACCGCTGGACGAATACCGGCGTTGAACAGTTCTGTTTGTAGGAAGATCTGACCATCAGTGATAGAGATAACGTTAGTCGGTACGAATGCCGATACGTCACCCGCTTGGGTTTCGATGATCGGTAGTGCCGTTAGCGATCCTGTTTGACCTTTCACTTCACCGTTAGTGAATTTCTCAACGTAGTGCTCGCTTACACGAGAAGCACGCTCTAGAAGACGTGAGTGAAGGTAGAAAACATCACCAGGGAATGCTTCACGACCTGGTGGACGCTTAAGCAATAGTGAGATTTGACGGTAAGCAACAGCCTGCTTAGACAGGTCATCGTATACAATCAGTGCATCTTCGCCGCGGTCACGGAAGTATTCGCCCATCGCACAACCAGAGTATGGTGCTAGGTATTGCAATGCAGCAGCTTCAGATGCTGATGCTACAACAACGATGGTGTTTTCCAGTGCGCCGTGCTCTTCAAGCTTACGAACTACGTTAGCGATAGTTGAAGCTTTCTGGCCAATAGCCACATACACAGAGTAGATACCAGAGTTTTTCTGGTTGATGATGGCATCGATAGCCATCGCAGTTTTACCGGTTTGACGGTCACCGATGATCAGCTCACGCTGGCCACGGCCGATTGGGATCATTGAGTCAACTGCTTTGTAACCAGTTTGTACTGGTTGATCAACAGATTTACGATCGATTACACCCGGTGCAATTACTTCAACAGGAGAGAATGTCTCTGTTTCAATTGGACCTTTACCGTCGATTGGCTGACCTAGTGTGTTTACAACACGACCAAGTAGCGCAGGACCTACAGGTACTTCAAGAATACGACCAGTACCGGTTACCTTCATGCCTTCCTGTAGAGAAGCATAAGGGCCCATCACAACTGCACCTACCGAGTCACGCTCAAGGTTAAGTGCCAGTGCGTATAGTCCGCCTGGTAGTTCAATCATTTCACCTTGCATTACGTCAGCAAGGCCATGGATACGAATAATACCGTCGCTTACAGAAACGATAGTACCTTCGTTACGCGCTTCACTTACAACGTTGAAGTTTTCAATACGTTGCTTGATCAGTGCGCTAATTTCCGTGGAATTAAGTTGCATGCTCCAATTCCCCAAATCAAGACTGCAAAGTATCGCTCAGACGGTTCAATTTGCCCCGTACAGAGTTGTCGATAACAAGGTCTCCAGCTCTAATTACAACCCCGGCAATCAGGGTCTCGTCTACACTGCAAGTCAGCATAACTTTACGCGCTAAACGCTGCTCAAGTTTCGCGCTAATGGCGTCTAGTTGAGACTCATCTAAAGCAACGGCAGAAACCACTGTTGCTTGGATGGTGTGTTCATGTTCATTTTTCATAAACATAAACTCTTCACAGACATCCGGTAGCGCCTTAAGGCGTCCATTTTCAGCCATTACCTTTAAAAGGTTTTGACCAAATTCATCGAGTTGCTCACCGCATACTGAAACAAAAATCTCAGTTAGCTTTTCAGCAGCAAAACCGCTATCCAGCACATCCTGCATAGTGTCATTTTTTGCTACTTCACTAGCGAAAGTTAGCATTTCTGCCCACTGTGCTAGTGCGTTCTTCTCGACCGCAAAGTCAAAAGCTGCTTTAGCGTAGGGGCGTGCGATAGTAGTCATTTGTGACATAAGCTTGCCCCTTTAATTACAGTTCTGCAGTGACTTTGTTAAGAATATCTGCTTGAGCGTCCGCATCGATCGAACGTTCAATGATCTTCTCAGCACCAATCACAGCCAGAGTTGCAACTTGTTTTCTTAACTCATCACGAGCACGGTTACGTTCAGCTTCAATTTCCGCCATACCTTGCGCAAGAATCTTCTCACGCTCAGTTTGAGCTTCAGCTTTCGCTTCATCGATAATTTGAGCTTTACGCTTGTTTGCTTGCTCGATCAACTCACTCGCAGCGCGTTTCGCTTCTTTAAGTTGATCTGAAGCATTCGCTTGTGCAAGGTCAAGGTCTTTGGCTGCGCGATCTGCGGCAGCCAAGCCGTCAGCAATCTTTTTCTGACGTTCTTCAATCGCTTCCATAATTGGTGGCCATACATATTTCATGCAGAACACCACGAAGGCGAAGAAAGCGATAGCCTGACCCAGCAAAGTTGCATTCATATTCACAACGCATCTCCTTAAAAAGGGTTGCTAGAGTCCATTTGCTACTTAATGTCAGGTTTTAAGCAAACCTGACACTACGATTTATTAACCAGCTAGCTGACCAACAAATGGGTTTGCGAATGTGAATAGCAGCGCGATTACGATACCGATCATTGGTACCGCATCAAGTAGACCAGCGATGATGAACATCTTAACTTGAAGCATTGGAGCCATTTCAGGTTGACGTGCTGCACCTTCAAGGAACTTACCACCAAGAAGTGCGAAGCCGATCGCTGTACCAAGGGAAGCAAGACCTACAATAATGCCCACGGCAATCGCAGAAAAGCTTAGTAAAGTTTCCATCACTATCTCCAGTTTATAGTTGTCGGCGAAAGCGCCATATAATAAAAATGTTTACAAATAATCGTTAATGATTGTCTTCATGTGCCTGAGACAGGTACACGATAGTTAACATCATGAATACGAATGCTTGAATTGTAATGACCAGGATGTGGAAAATAGCCCACGGTACCGAGCCTAGCCATTGAGCCCACCACGGCATTAGTGCCGCGATTAGGATAAACACCACCTCACCAGCAAACATGTTACCGAATAGACGCATACCTAGTGAAATTGGCTTCGCTAGTAGCGATACCACTTCAAGAAGTAGGTTAAACGGGATCATTACTGGGTGATTGAACGGGTGAAGAGCCAGTTCTTTCGCAAAACCGCTAAGCCCTTTCACTTTGATGCTGTAGTAAATCATCAATGCGAACACGCCTAACGCCATTGCCATGGTGATGTTAACATCAGCACTTGGAACCACTTTCATGTAAGGGATCCCGACGCTTGCTGCTGCATACGGAATGAAATCAATTGGCACTAAGTCCATGATGTTCATTAGCAGTACCCAACAGAAAATCGTCAGTGCTAACGGAGCCACAAGTGGATTGCGCCCATGGAAAGTATCTTTTACGTTGGTATCAACGAATTCAACCACCATTTCAACAAAACATTGTAATTTACCTGGAACTCCTGATGACGCCTTCTTCGCAACTGAACGGAATACCCACAAAAAAGCTAAACCGGTCAAAACAGAGAAGAAAAGGCTGTCAATATGCACCGCCCAGAAACTACCTTCACTCGCTAAACCTAGCTTATCGGTTGATAAGTTGGTTAAGTGGTGAGTAATGTAGCTTGACGGCGTTAGCGCTTCACCTGGCGCAGCCATAACTCATCCTATTTGTTGTTGTTAATGAATAAAACCGGTCCAAAAATATTAATACCAAGGGCCAGCAAATAGGTTAGTTTGAGGGGAACAAGTTCCACCCCTATATACAGGTAAGCAATGGCAAAAAGGATGACTGTGATAAGAATTTTTAGCACTTCTCCGCCATAGAATGACGCCATGACTAATCGTGCTTTCCTAGCACCACTAAACATGAAGGCACACATTGCGAAGACAGCATTGGCGATCACGAAGATGCCGCCACCAATCAATGCAGAGATTCCCCAGTCAACATTGACAGCAAAAACTGCCGTTAATGCCGTTGCTATCACGACGCCAGATTGTAGTAACAGCAACCGTTTTGCCAATTGGCGTCCCGGTTTAGCTAGCGTCGATACCATGTATTCGTTCCTCGAGTCCATTCCTTTACACGATCCGTGCTTGGGAAAACAGCGAAAATTATACGACTCATAAAATTGATTGCAATCAAATAGCAGCAAAAAAAACAGTTAGATTTTACAACACTCTAACTTGATCACGATGATGTTATATTTCTAACAAATTTTACACATTTAACATCACATGTTTTTCTCGAGCATTGCAATAATTTGCTCAAGTTTGTCTTGTTGATCAAAGTTAATAACGAGCTTTCCTTTACCACTTTTGGTTTGATTAATCGCCACCTTGGTGCCAAGTCGCTCAGTTAGTCTATTTTGCAACAATGCCACTTGCTCACTGATAGGCTTAGGTGATTTCGGTACCATAGGGTTTAAAAGTGTTTTAACCAGTTTTTCAGCTTCACGAACAGTTAACAAATTATTGACAATTTTTTGTGCTATAGGTAACTGTTGCGGCTCATCAAGGGATAATAAAGCCCTTGCGTGACCCATTTCGAGCTTTTTTTGCTCAACTAATTGTTTTACAGGCTCACTTAATTGGTTTAAACGCAATAAGTTAGAAACAGCAGCACGTGATTTTCCCACTGCATCAGCAATTTGTTGATGAGTCAGTGAAAATTCTTGCTGAAGTCTTGCAAGCGCAACCGCTTCTTCGATGACATTGAGATCTTCACGCTGAATATTCTCAATCAATGCGATAGCCATAGTAGCACGATCATCAACGGCCTTAACTAAACAAGGCACTTTAGATAAACCAGCAAGCTTAGCTGCTTGCCAACGGCGCTCACCTGCGATGATCTCAAAATCTTGGTTAGCAAGACGGCGAACAACGATTGGCTGAATAATACCTTGAGCACGGATCGATTCTGCCAACTCAGCCAAAGTTTCTTCTGTCATGGATTTGCGAGGTTGATATTGGCCTGATTGCAGCGCATCAATAGCCAGCTCTCGTAACTCACCGTCAGTTTGCCCCTCAACAGATGGAGCAATTTGATTGTTATGTTGCTTTGCTTGTGCAACCGCACTGGTTGACAACAAAGCATCTAGCCCTTTACCGAGGCCACGTTTATTAAAATTCATGAAAAACCTTATGCGTCCACTGGAGTGACAGTTTGTAATGCTAATTCGTCGCGGCGGATCATTTCACCGGCTAAGGCTAAATACGCTTTAGCGCCACTTGAATATTTGTCGTAATACATTGCAGGGCGGCCATGGCTTGGCGCTTCTGCTAAGCGGACATTACGTGGAATAACGGTACGGTAAACCTTATCGCCAAAATGCTTTTTCAACTGCTGTGATACTTCATTGGCAAGACGATTGCGAGGATCAAACATGGTACGGAGTAACCCTTCGATCTTAAGCTCGCTATTGACCACTGCAGTCAGTTTACTGATGGTATCCATTAATGCGGTTAAGCCTTCTAATGCAAAGTATTCACATTGCATCGGTACTAATACGGAATCAGCCGCCGTCATAGCATTAATGGTTAAAAGGTTTAAAGATGGGGGACAATCGATAAAAATATAATCGTAATCATCACGCACGTTTGCTAGCGCTGAGCGCAAACGTACTTCACGGGCAAACACTTCCATCAATTTGATTTCGGCCGCCGTTACATCACCATTAGCGGCTATCAAATGATAACCGCCAGTGGTGTCTTTAATAACAACATCATTAAATGGGCTTTCTTCAACCAGAAGATCATAAGCGGTAGCGTCAACTTGGTATTTATCAACCCCACTGGCCATGGTCGCGTTTCCTTGCGGATCGAGATCAATTACCAACACTTTTCGTTGGGTGGCGGCCAATGATGCTGCCAAATTTACACAAGTGGTTGTTTTACCTACACCACCTTTCTGATTAGCTACTGCTATGATTCTTCCCACAAGAAAACCTCAACAATTAATCCTTTGCCGTTAAGACTACTAGATGACGCTCGCCTTCTAAATCAGGAACCTGTAAAGATTTCACCTCAACAACCGAGCACCACTCTGGCAGATCTGCCGCTTCTTGCTCGTTGTATTGGCCTTTCAATGCTAGGAACTGACCGCCAGACTTTGGTAGATGGTGACACCAGTTCACCATATCAGCCATCGATGCAAACGCACGACTTAACACTGCATCAAAGCCATCTTCAGCTTCAAATTCTTCAACGCGACTTTGTACCGGTGTCACATTGGTAATTTTCAGCTCATGGATCACTTGGCGGATAAAGCGAATGCGTTTACCTAAGCTATCTAGCAAGGTAAATGATTTATCAGGACACATAATAGCCAGCGGGATCCCTGGCAAACCAGGACCAGTACCGACATCAATATAATTTGTGCCACCTAGATACTTGCTGACCACAATACTATCCATAATATGTTTAACTAACATTTCGTTAGGATCACGGACAGAAGTCAGATTATACGCTTTATTCCACTTATGCAGCAGTTCGACATAACCGATCAGCTGGTCAAGTTGCTGTTCTGTGACCTGCAGGTCAGTTTGGGCGATAAGTTGTACCAATCGTTGTTTCATTGTTTACCCCTTATTCACCTTTTTTTAGCAAGCCGTGCTTTTTTAGATACACAAGTAACAGAGAAATAGCAGCCGGTGTGATACCTGAAATACGCGATGCCATACCAATAGATTCTGGTTTTGCATCAGTTAGCTTTGCTACCACTTCGTTCGATAGACCTTTAACTTGGCTGTAGTCTAAATCAAACGGTAGTTTAGTTTTTTCATGGCGAAGTGATTTTTCTACTTCTTCACGTTGGCGATCGATGTAACCTTGGTATTTCACCTGAATTTCAACTTGCTCGCGCGCTTCAACATCTTCATGGGCTGGCGCAAAAGTTTCAATTGCGGTTAATTGCTCGTAGCTTACTTCTGGACGACGCAGAAGATCCTCACCACTTGCTTCACGAGTGATCGGTGCTTTTAGGATCTTATTTAGCTCATCAACATGATCTGATTTTGGATTGATCCAAATATCTTTTAAACGTTGACGCTCAAGCTCCATGTTTTCCAGTTTCTGATTGAAACGCGCCCAGCGCTCATCATCCACTAAACCTAGCTCGCGACCTTTTGGTGTTAAACGTAGATCGGCATTATCTTCGCGCAATAATAGACGGTATTCGGCGCGAGAGGTAAACATTCGGTACGGCTCTTTAGTACCAATGGTTGATAGATCGTCGATCAATACGCCCATGTAAGCTTCGTCACGACGAGGGCTCCAGCCTTCTTTATCTTGTGCTTGAAGCGCTGCGTTCATACCCGCCATCAGACCTTGTGCTGCCGCTTCTTCGTAACCAGTAGTACCGTTGATTTGACCGGCAAAGAATAGACCATCGATGTATTTGTTCTCGAAGGTTTGTTTTAGATCGCGTGGGTCAAAGAAATCGTACTCAATCGCGTAACCAGGACGCACAATCGTTGCGTTCTCGAAGCCTTTCATCGAGCGTACAATTTGCATTTGTACATCAAACGGTAAGCTGGTGGAGATACCATTTGGATATAATTCATTAGTCGTTAAGCCTTCTGGCTCAATGAAGATTTGATGGCTGTTTTTATCGGCAAAACGCATCACTTTATCTTCAATAGACGGACAGTAACGAGGACCGATCCCTTCAATAATACCCGCATACATTGGGCTGCGATCCAAGTTGTTACGGATCACTTCATGAGTACGCTCATTGGTGTAAGTAATGAAACATGGGATCTGACGTGGATGATCCGATTGCTTACCCATAAATGAGAACGTCGGGGTTGGATTATCACCATGTTGGGTTTCAAGCACACTAAAATCAACGCTTCGAGCATCAATACGTGGCGGTGTACCTGTTTTTAGACGATCGACACGTAGTGGTAATTCACGTAAACGATCCGCCAGTGCGATTGATGCAGGATCACCTGTACGACCACCACTGTAATTTTCTAGACCGATATGGATCTTACCGCCAAGGAAAGTACCTACGGTTAGCACAACGGTTTTACTACGGAATTTTAGTCCCATTTCCGTTACAACGCCGGCAGCACGGTCATTTTCAACAATCAGATCAGTTACTGCTTGTTGGAAAATCATTAGGTTTTCTTGGTTTTCCAATACGTTACGTACTGCTGCTTTATATAATGCACGGTCCGCTTGTGCACGTGTTGCACGTACAGCTGGACCTTTTGATGAGTTCAGCGTACGGAATTGAATACCGCCTTTATCAATGGCTTTTGCCATTAAACCGCCCAGGGCATCAACTTCTTTAACCAGGTGTCCTTTCCCGATCCCGCCGATCGCTGGGTTACACGACATTTGGCCCAACGTATCGATATTATGGGTCAACAGTAAGGTTTTTTGTCCCATTCGGGCTGCTGCCAATGCGGCTTCAGTGCCAGCATGACCACCACCCACAACGATGACATCAAATTTTTCCTGGTAAAACATGGAACTTCCTCAGGTATTTAAATAGCCAGTGAGTTAACTCGAGCAAAGGGCGGACATTCTATCCTTTTTCTGTGCAAGAGAGAATCTTTCATCAAGATCATTTGATCAGGGTAATTACGCTCTTTAAATATATATAAGATCTTTTTAAAGAGATCTTCTGTTAGATCTACTATTAAGATCACCTGATCGTGTGGATAACCGTTAAATGATCCTAATGATCATGTGTTTAGCGAGGATCATTTATTGTGGAGGAGCTTGGATCTGATCGGGTATAGGCTGGGATCAAAAATGGTACTTATTCACAGGGAGAGGGCGGTCTATAAGTTATTAAATGGATAACTATGGGTTGATCACCGTTTTGATCTATAGTTATCCACAGAAAAAAGATCGAAATTAGTTATAATTCTGAGTAAAAATTGACGCTTTTTTACGCATCAAGCAGCTTTACCCACGAATTAAACCATTCTTCAGCTGGTTCTTCAGGCACTGGTGTTGATGAAACATCAATATCAAGACGCTCACCAAGCTGATTTGCACCTAATGAAAGCAGTAGCCCTTCAATTTTCTTACCAGCAGCACAGAAAGTATCGTAATTACTGTCACCAAGACCAATAACGGCAAAGGTAACACCGCTAAGATCAGGTTGTTGTTGCTCTAGCTCTTCGGCAAACGGTAAAAAGTTATCTGGATATTCGCCTGCACCGTGGGTTGAGCAGATGATCAGCCAAATATCGTCTTGATTTAGGCTTGAGAATTCAGCTTGGTTGATCACTTCAGCTTGATGGCCATTATCTTCTAATAGTTCAGCCAAATGATCGGCAACATATTCCGCACCACCAAGAGTGCTACCTGTAATTAGGCTAAGCGTGCTCATAGTTATCCTTTGTATAGAGAGAAATCGCTAGTTTGTGCGTGATAAACACGATCTAGCTGATGAACCATTGGGTATTGTTGGTCTTATTGGATCAATGATACCTACGACGGGGCTTAGGTTATCGTCTATTTATACACTTATCTATGGTTTCATGATATCCACCAGCAAATTTACTCGTAATGAGAGGAAAAAGTGTGGGTATTTTTAGCAAATGATCAGTTTTATAAAGGAGATAGACGATCATTGAATGGTGATCTTATTTTTGTGGATGAAATTGATTTGATGATCTTACCCACATGATCTTGATATTTTAATCACAAGCTTGTGATCGTGTATTAATGATGATCCTTGTGGGTAAATAGAGAAGAAAATGATCTATTTTCTTAATGGGGTGAGATAAAGCTTATTGCTATCTGGATGACGTGAAATACGAATATTATCGTGATAAAGCTGGCGTAATTGGGCTGGGGTTAATACCTGCTCTGGGCTGTCGAAAGCGATCAGTTCACCTTGTTGAAGCAGTAATAAGCGATCGCAAAACTCCAGTGCAGTATTGAGATTATGGAGTGCCACCAGCGCAGTCTTTCCTTGCTGGCATTGGGCTGTAATGATGTTCATCAGTTGGGACTCATGGCCGATATCAAGGCTAGCAGTGGGCTCATCAAGCAGCATTATATTGGCATTTTGCAGCAAAATACGGGCGAAATGGACTCGTTGTTGCTCTCCGCCAGATAACTGGTTAAGTGATTGATTTAATAAATCTTCTATGTTTGTTTGTGCAATGACCTTGGCAAGTTCATCGGCGTTATTTGGATTGGGATTATTAAAGGTGCCATAGCTAATTACGTCTTTAACTAAAAAGGAAAAAGCGAGCTCGCTGTGCTGAGGAAGGTAGCTTAAATGCTGAGCGCGACCTTGATGAGAATAACTTGATAGCGGTTTACCGAGGAGTGAAATGCTGCCACTCGAAGGAGAGATATAGCCAGATAGACACTTTAGTAGGGTGCTTTTACCTGCGCCATTTGGGCCGATGATTCCCACCAGCTCGCCAGCATTAAGTGTGAAATCGATTTGATTGAGTAAGATCTTATTACCCTGAGTTAAAGACAATTGTGTCACGTCTAGGATCGTACTCATTGGGTCATTCCTTTGTACTGACTGCGGATCAAGAGAATAATAAAGTAGATACCACCGAGCACGGCAGTGATGATCCCGGTTTTTAATTCATGAGGAGCGATCACGGTTCTGGCAAATAAATCGCAAAGTAATAGAAACAGTGCCCCGAACACGGCTGAAAATGGTAATAATCGGCGGTTATCTGGGCCTAATACCAATCTGACTAAATGCGGTACGATTAAACCAATAAAGCCGATAGGGCCTGCCACGGCAATAGCCATCGCGGTTAATAATGTGGTTAAACCGAGTAATAGTAATTGGGTACGTTTTACGTTGACTCCCATGCCATGGGCGTTCTGCTCACCTAATGCCAATAGGTTTAATATTTGCCCGTGACGAAGCAAGATCACTGCGGCTACTATGATAATAGGGGTTGGCCAGAGTAATTGTTGCCAGATCCGAGAATCTAATCCGCCCATGGTCCAGAACACAAACTCACTGACTTCATACTGCTGAGCGGTAAGTAATACCCCCATGGTTAAGCCACCGAGTAGGCTCGATACGGCGAGTCCTGCCAAGATAATAAACAGGCCTTGTTGGGCTGATTTGGCGGCAAGGAGGTAAACCAAAGCGACACTGGCTAAAGCCCCCATTGTGGTAAATATCGGCAATCCCCCCAAGCTGCTGGCATTGATCCCCATCACGATAGCAAGTACTGCAGCAAAGCTGCTACCGGCACTGATCCCAAGAATATCCGGGCTGGCTAAAGGGTTTTTAAATAACCCTTGGCTACACGCACCCGCTAATGCGAGTGCGCCACCAGCAAGGATAGCTGCACAGGCTCTCGGTAGACGAATATGCGCAATAATGGCATTGGCGAGAGGGTAATGCTCGGCGGCATATTGGCTACCATGAACGAGGTAGGCGTGTAATAAGCCAATAACATCATGCAGCGGTATCGAAACCGAGCCGATACAGAGGTATATCGCTAGTATTACAATGAATAAAATGAAGGTGAGTAACCACTGATACGAGGAGGCGAGTGTCTTCATGGCATTACTTGTTATCACCATAAATCTGATGGTTGAGGTAGATGATCGCATCAACAATGTATTGGCTATCGGTTGAGCGCAGTGATTGCGGTAAACAAACCACCTTGTTGTTTTTGATCGCTTTAAGCTGTTGTAGTGATGGATCATTTAATAGCTGTTGGCGAAACGCATTGCTGTTATCGGTATTGTCTGTATCACAGGTACCAGGAATGATGATCACATCAGGGTTTAAGACTAATAATTGCTCTTTTGCTAAAGGGACTTGACCGTACTGATCACCTTGAACATCGGCAACGACATTGTTTAAGCCTGCACGAGTCATAATGGTGTTAATGGTTGAGGCTTTATTACTTGCTGCACCCCATGGGGTGTATTCCACAGCGGTTAATCTGTGCGTTGGTTTGATAACCTCAGTAGCTAGTTTGGTATTCATGTCATTAACCAGTTGTTGGGCTCGTTCTGGTTGGTTAACGAGTTTGCCTAATAACAGAATATTATTCTCGATATCGTGAATACTATAGACGGTGTTAAAGACAAACACGGTGATACCTGCTTGGCGTAAAACCTCTATTTTTTGTTGATCGCTCCAGTTTGCAGCAATAAGCAGATCCGGTTTATTGGCAATCGTGCGCTCTATATTGAGATCCAATAAAGGGATGGAAGCCGGGATCTTGCTTGCGATCAGGGAATAGGAGGGATCTTTGCTTAATCGACTTAAACTGGTGATCTGGTTGGCTGGTAGTAACTCTATCAGTACTTGATCGCTAAACATGCTTTTTGATGACACACGTAATGGTGCCTGTTTTAAGGTAACGGTTTGGTTCGTGCCATCGGTAACGGTTAATGGATAACGGGTTGCTTGTATTGCATGAGCATGAAAAGACATCACAAAAGCTGTGATAAGTGAAAAGAGATGAAAAAATCGACGCATCATAATCATTAATCGCAAAGCATATAAAGACTGCTTACCGCTCTTCCTTGGGCTAGCAAAAGATGGCGCACATAGTTAGTGATTTTGATCTGACTGTCAATTACAGTTATTTATCGTTTCATTAATACTGCTAACTGTAAAAGAGGACTGATCACGATGACGTTAAAATATTCCGGTGATATTGATGAGTTAGCTTATCCTTTTATTTTTGAAGACTCGCCTTTGTGTGATTTTGAGATCTTAACGGATGAGCTTTGTACCTATACTGGGTTAGCGTTATCGCAATTAGCACAAGGTGAAATACGTCAATCATTAGAGTGGCTACAGCCTCGTATTTTTCACTTAAACGGCTCTATTCGTGGGAAGTGTGGCATTTTTGAAGTGGATATCGAACAGCTTAAAGCTGATTATCATTACTTCCGTGAGCAGGTTAGTGATAGCAATAAACGCTTTGTTCTTCCTCGTGGTGTTGGGCCGGTAATACAACTGCATCAGTGTCGAAGCTTGGCGAAGAAGGTTGTACGTCAACTCGTGTTAGTGGACGCTTCGGGTAAAAAGGTGCCAGAGACCTTACCGCGTTTTACTAACTTGTTAGTTAACTACTATTTTGCTTTGACCCGAGTATTAAATCAGCAAGCGGGCATTGAAGAGCCTGAGTACATCAGTATTAATTACCCAAAACCTGCGTGAATCAAAGATAAAAAATAATAAAAAACGTCATATATCAAAGATATATGACGTTTTATTGTTTCTGTCAAAAAAGGTTAGTATTTACTTACCAATACAGAAGGATGTAAAGATACGACCAAGTAAGTCATCAGAGGTAAACTCACCGGTGATCTCACTTAAGTGCTGCTGGGCAAGACGCAGTTCTTCTGCAAGGATTTCACCCGCCATAAAGCCTTCAAGCTGCTCTTTACCAATATCAAGGTGCTCAGCTGCACGCTCTAGGGCATCTAGGTGACGACGACGCGCCATGAAACCACCTTCTGTAGTACCTGAGAAACCCATACATTGTTTTAGGTGTTCGCGCAGTGCATCAACACCATCACCTGTGCGCGCTGATAGGCGAATTAGGGTTGGGTTGTTAGCATGACAAATACCGGTTTGCTCACCTGTTAATTCGGCTTTGTTACGGATCACCGTTAAGCCCATATCGGCAGGTAGACGCTCAATAAAGTCAGGCCAGATCTCTTTAGGATCGGTCGCATCTGTGGTGGTGCTATCAACCATAAATAGTACGCGATCAGCATGTTCGATTTCATCCCATGCACGCTCAATACCAATACGCTCTACTTCATCAGAAGCTTCGCGAAGACCTGCGGTATCAATAATATGCAGCGGCATGCCATCAATGTGGATGTGCTCACGCAGTACGTCACGAGTCGTACCTGCAATGTCAGTAACGATTGCGCTGTCTTTACCTGATAGCGCGTTCAACAGGCTAGATTTACCCGCATTAGGACGACCAGCAATAACCACCTTCATCCCTTCACGCATAATTGCGCCTTGGTTAGCTTCTTTACGTACATCGTTAAGACGCTCGATGATGCCATTGAGATCGCCACTGACTTTACCGTCAGACAGAAAATCAATTTCTTCTTCAGGGAAATCAATCGCCGCTTCTACGTAGATGCGTAAATGGATCAGTGCTTCAACAAGGTTATTCACCTTAGTAGAAAATGCCCCTTGCAGCGATTTGAACGCACTCTTAGCGGCTTCTTCGGAGCTTGCATCGATTAGGTCGGCAATCGCTTCTGCTTGCGCTAAGTCGAGCTTGTCGTTCATAAAGGCACGCTCAGAGAACTCACCTGGGCGTGCGGCACGAATACCGTCAATTTTTAAGATACGACGGATCATCATATCCATCAGTACCGGGCCACCATGGCCTTGGAGTTCCAACACATCTTCGCCAGTAAAGGAGTTCGGGCCTTTAAAGAATAGCGCGATGCCTTGATCGAGTGCTGTGCCATCTTCATTCTTAAATGGCAGGTATTCAGCGTAGCGAGTTTTCAGTTCGCGACCTGCAACAGCAAGCGCAACCTCTTTGGCTTTAGGACCTGAAACGCGGATGATGCCGACGCCACCACGACCCGGCGGTGTCGCTTGAGCGACAATAGTATCGATGTGTTGATTCATAACCTTGGCTTTGCTTGATAAAAACACGGCAATTGTAAACTAGTGTTGTGTCTAACACCTAATTAGGCAAATAAAAAAGGCGACTAAAAAGCCGCCTTAGTCCAAATGATACGTTACTTCGACTTATCTCGGCTATGTAAGCCTTGTGCTTCGAGCTGACGGAAGATAATAGTTTGCTGAATGAGGGTAACGATATTTGAAGTGAGCCAATACAGCACGAGACCTGCCGGGAAGAACAAAAAGAACACCGTAAAGATAACAGGCATAAAGGTCATGATCTTCTGCTGCATTGGATCGGTAACGGTCGATGGGCTGTTCTTTTGGATAAAGAACATCGAGATCCCCATTAAGATCGGTAGTACATAATATGGGTCTTGTGCTGACAAGTTTTGGATCCAACCAAAGAAAGGCGCATTACGTAGCTCTGTTGATAAATTCAATACAGTATAGAGCGCAATAAAGATCGGCATTTGTAACAGTAAAGGCAAACAGCCACCTAATGGGTTAATTTGCTCTTTCTTGTACAGTGCCATCATTTCTTGGCTCATACGTTGACGGTCATCACCATAGCTTTCACGTAATGCTTGCAGCTTTGGCTGTAGCATACGCATCTTGGCCATTGAAGTATATTGTGCTTTCGTTAGCGGATACATTAAGCCACGGACAATCAGGGTCAGAATAATAATGGCGACACCCCAGTTACCGACAACACCGTGGATGAGTGACAGTAAATCATGGAGAGGGGTGGCGATAAATGATGACCAACCATAATCTGGGGTTGTTGTTGTCGTTAAATCTGGATTCATAATGTCGTGACGAACGCCTCAAGCTAAAGATTAAATTTTAACCAATTATAGTCAGCGCCACGTCCGAGCAATGCAAATAAAAAAGGCGACCCGGAGGTCGCCTTTTGCTAACTAGCGTGGATTACTTCGCTTTTTTACTGCTGTGTAAGCCTTTTTTCTCTAGTTGACGGAAAATAATGGTTTGCTGGATCAGTGTAACGATGTTTGACACTAACCAGTAAAGCACTAGACCTGAAGGGAAGAACAGGAAGAAGAACGTAAACATAACCGGCATAAAGGTCATGATCTTCTGCTGCATTGGGTCAGTCACTGTTGACGGACTCATCTTCTGGATAAAGAACATAGTGATACCCATTAGGATAGGTAGCACGTAGTACGGGTCTTGTGCTGACAAGTCATGGATCCAACCGAAGAATGGCGCGTGACGCAATTCAACTGATTCCATTAGTGCCCAGTACAGTGCAATGAAGATTGGCATCTGTAGCAAGATTGGAAGACAGCCACCTAGTGGGTTTACCTTCTCTTTCTTGTACAGCTCCATCATCTCTTGGCTCATGCGTTGACGGTCATCGCCTAAACGCTCGCGCATTTCTTGGATCTTAGGCTGTAGCATACGCATTTTAGCCATCGACGTGTATTGCGCTTTTGTTAGTGGGTACATTGCACCACGAACAATGAAGGTTAGCACGATGATAGCAATACCCCAGTTACCCACGATGCTGTGAATAAATGAAAGTAGCTTGTGTAGTGGGCTCGCAATGAACCATAACCAACCGTAGTCTACAGTTAGGTTTAGGTTTTTCGCTGTCGCTGCCATTTCGTTTTGCAGCTTAGGGCCTACCCAAAGTGTTGCTTTAATTTCTTTACTCTGACCAGGTGCAACTGTTTCGATTGGCATACGTACGCCAATGTAGCCGTTACCGTTGCTAGTTGTAGAGTAAACTTGAGACGTTTGATCTGCGCCATCGCGTGGGATCCAAGCAGAAACAAAGTAGTGCTGCATGATCGCCGCCCAACCTTCGTTCGCAGCAACATCAAGGTTCTTGTCCTTCATGTCGTCGAAGCTGTATTTCTTGTACTTAGTATCGTTCGCAGAATATGCACCACCTAGGTAAGTAGGCATAGTTAGGCTACCGCCTGAATCACTTAGCTTATGACGAAGCTGTGCATACATTTGTACGCTTGCTGCTTTGTCAGTGTTGTTCGCTACAGTGTAATCAACGTTAACCGCATAATCGTTACGTTTTAGTACGAACGTCTTAGTGTAAGTAATGCCATCTTTAGTAAATGTCATTGGTACACGTAGTTCGTTTTGCTCAGGACCCATTACAAAATCTTTTGCAGTCACGCTGTATTGCGCACGACCGTTTTGTTGTGAGTCAGCACCATTTGGACCAATAAGACCAGATTGCGCAATGTAATCGTGACCGTTGGTATCGCTAAGCAGTACAAACGGGTCTTTTGAACCTAATGTGTTGTTGTATTTTAGAAGTTTTGCATCAACTACATCACCACCAAGCGTATCGACTGTTAATTCCAATACATCCGTTTTAATGGTAATTAAGTTTTGTGAACTAGTTTGGTCTGTTAGAGGCTGACCTTCACCTGAATGTGATGGGATATCACTGTTTTGTGAGGCTTGTTGCGCTACACCTTGGCCTTGTGGCTGAGGGTTTTTGTCAGCATTCCATTGTTGGAAAAGTAAGAATGAGACAAAAAGTAGAGCAATTAACAGAATATTACGTTGGGAACCCATAGTTAATGTTCTCTGTCGTTATGCTTAGTTGGCGGAACGGGGTCGTAACCACCGTTATTTAAAGGGTGACATTTTAATAGACGTTTCGCCGCTAACCAACAACCTTTTAATGCTCCATGCATTTTTACAGCTTCGATCGCATATTGAGAGCAGGTAGGGGTAAAACGACAGCGAGGTCCAAGAAGCGGACTTATTGCCAGTTGGTAAAAGCGGACTAGTCCTACGACTAGCCACGCGAAGGGCGAGACAGGCGATGCCATAACTTATCTAACAACTTAAAGAGTTCTTCGTTGCTCAACTCGTTAGCTGATTTCTTGGCAATGACTACAAAATCTTTTGCTGGAAGCTGATGTTGTTTGAGACGAAAACTTTCACGCACGATACGTTTGAAGCGATTTCGGTCGACAGCATTCTTAATCTGTTTTTTTGGAACAGCCAGACCAAGACGGGGGCAGTTTAGTTCGTTAGAACGAGCAAGAATAGTTAAGTGAGGTGAGCCAGCACGATGAGCTTGCTGGAAGACAGTTTTGTAATGTTCGGGAGTTAACAAGCGTAACTCCCGAGAAAAAGCGAACTTATTCAAAATAATCGTCGAGATTACTTAGAAAGACGCTTACGGCCTTTAGCGCGACGTGCATTGATTACAGCACGACCGTTCTTAGTAGCCATACGTGCACGGAAGCCGTGAGTACGCTTACGCTTAAGAACAGTTGGTTGGAAAGTGCGTTTGGTCATTTTGTTACCTTAAATTAACTGATCAGTTTTTAAGTTCGTTACTAGTGTTTGACAAAAATTAGTCAAATACCGCTAACAAAGAGGCGGAATTGTAATCACTGACCCTCAAAGAGTCAATAAATATACCTACATCTAGCAACGGGCGCTGAATTATACGTTTTGTAGCCATAAGCGCAAGGATCCTTAGATGATCATCTATCAATTTAATCGTTTTTTAGCAAAGGATCGTGCAGTCGGTCGTGATCGGGTGGGGCTTTCTGTGATAAATGCGCATTGATCATTGCTGTTTTGTCTTATTTAATCGGCTCTAGCTTGATCTATCACCTGTCACGGTATGTTTGGGCTTAGATCTTTCCCATATAAAGTGATGAATTGAAAGCGAATATTAAAAAGTGAGTAAATGGAACGATTTCGACAAGATTAGAAGAGTAAAAATACTTGGTTTGGGGGATATTTGAGTAAATAGGTTACCCACAATGGAACATTTTACCTGTGGATGATAATTGAGCGAAAAAATATCGCTAAATTTAGGTAAAAACGCCAATAAATAGGTGATGAGGCGCATTTATTTTACCTAGCTGTGTTAATATAACTGTGAGTAACAACAGGTTAAATTGTGCTGATCTCCACTTTTTTGTGCGATCAGTGTGTATAACTTGGATCTTATTCACTTGATCTGCGATCTCTTTACTGGAGATCCTCTTCTCGCGGGTATAAAATTATATCCCTTTTTGTGTTTTGTTTATTAAGTGTGGAGTCTAACTTGTCATCTTCGCTATGGTTGCAGTGCCTTCAACGCCTTCAGGAAGAACTCCCTGCGACAGAATTCAGCATGTGGGTTCGCCCGCTTCAAGCCGAGTTAAATGATCATACTTTGACATTGTTTGCGCCTAACCGTTTTGTATTGGACTGGGTGCGGGATAAGTATCTTAATAATATCAATCGACTGCTTAACGAGTTTTGCGGCAGTGATGCACCGATCCTACGATTTGAAGTCGGTAGTAAACCGGTGACGGTACCGCCACCATCACAACCAGCTGTTGCGCCAACCTTAGCGCCAGCACCTGCGGTTGAAACGGTGGAATCGCGTTTAGAACAATCCGCGCCAACAAGCTATGAACCTGCACCGTCACCAGTACAACCTGAAGCGCAGCAGGGCGGTTACCGTTCTAATGTTAATCCAAAACACAATTTCAATAATTTCGTTGAAGGTAAATCGAACCAGTTAGGTTTAGCAGCTTGTCGTCAAGTTGCAGATAACCCTGGTGCTGCTTACAACCCACTCTTTTTATATGGCGGTACAGGTTTGGGTAAAACTCACCTGTTACATGCGGTAGGTAACGCGATTGCTAACCGTAAGCCGAATGCCAAAGTGGTGTACATGCACTCTGAACGTTTTGTTCAGGACATGGTCAAAGCCTTACAAAACAATGCGATTGAAGAATTTAAGCGTTACTACCGTAGCGTTGATGCCTTGCTTATCGATGATATTCAATTCTTTGCCAATAAAGAGCGTTCTCAAGAAGAATTCTTCCATACCTTTAACGCACTGCTTGAAGGCAACCAACAAATTATTCTGACGTCAGACCGTTACCCGCGTGAAATTAATGGGGTAGAAGATCGTCTGAAGTCACGTTTCGGCTGGGGTTTAACGGTTGCGATTGAACCGCCTGAGTTAGAAACCCGTGTTGCGATTTTAATGAAGAAAGCAGAAGATCATAATATTCGTCTGGCTGACGAAGTGGCTTTCTTTATTGCTAAACGACTTCGCTCGAATGTACGTGAGCTAGAAGGGGCGTTGAACCGTGTGATCGCCAATGCCAACTTTACTGGTCGGGCTATCACCATTGATTTTGTACGTGAAGCGCTGCGTGACTTATTAGCCCTGCAAGAGAAGCTAGTCACGATTGATAATATTCAGAAGACCGTTGCTGAATACTATAAAATAAAGATGGCAGATATGTTGTCAAAACGTCGCTCTCGTAGTGTAGCCCGTCCACGTCAAATGGCGATGGCACTGGCAAAAGAGCTGACTAACCACAGTCTTCCTGAAATCGGTGATGCATTTGGTGGTCGTGATCATACGACTGTCCTTCACGCTTGTCGTAAAATCGAACAGCTACGTGAAGAAAGCCACGATATTAAAGAAGATTATTCAAACCTAATTAGAACATTGTCGTCTTGATATGAAATTTTCCGTCGAACGCGAACACTTATTAAAGCCTTTACAACAGGTTGCTGCTGCTTTGGGCGGCCGTCCTTCATTACCGATTTTAGGTAATATCTTGTTGAAAGTAGAAGACGGTTGCTTGTCGATGACAGGCACCGACTTGGAAGTTGAACTGATTGCCAAAGTAGCACTTGATGGTGAGTTTGAATCAGGCGCAGTGACAGTCCCTTCTCGTAAGTTTTTAGATATCTGCCGTGGTTTACCAAGTAGCGCAACCATTTCGGTGAGCTATGAAGGTGATCGCGTGCTGATCCGCTCTGGTCGAAGCCGTTATACCTTAACGACACTGCCCGCTGCTGATTTCCCGAATATTGAAGATTGGCAAAGCGAGGTGGAATTCACCTTAGAGCAAGGCCGTATGCGCCAGCTTATCGACAGCACTCAATTTTCAATGGCTAACCAAGATGTGCGTTACTACTTAAACGGCATGTTGTTTGAAACCGATGGTCAGCACTTACGTTCGGTAGCAACTGATGGTCACCGTATGGCAGTATGTGCGATCAACACAGGCCACGAGCTACCAACTAAACAAATCATTGTACCGCGTAAAGGGGTACTTGAGTTGGTGCGCCTGTTTGATAACCCAGAAGCGGAAGTGAACATTCAGATCGGTAACTCGAATATTCGCGCTACCGTGAATAACTTTGTTTTCACTTCAAAGCTGGTGGATGGTCGATTCCCTGATTACCGTCGTGTTATGCCACAAAATAGCACTAAGTTTGTGGAAGCAGGTTGTGAAGAAATGCGTAATGCGTTTGCTCGTGCGGCGATCTTATCGAATGAAAAATTCCGTGGTGTACGTGTTAACTTATCAAACGGTGAAATGCGTATTACTGCTAACAACCCTGAGCAAGAAGAAGCAGAAGAGTTTCTTGATGTTGATTACCAAGGCGATAGCTTAGAGATCGGTTTCAACGTCAGCTATGTGTTGGATGTATTAAACACCCTTAAATGCGATCAAGTCCGTCTTTCATTATCTGATGCCAATGCACCGTCATTAATTGAAGACTCGAATAACGATGAAGCCATGTATGTGGTGATGCCTATCAGACTATAGGTATGGCACTTACTCGTTTAATGGTGCACGATTTTCGAAATATTGAATCGTGCGATTTGGCATTAGCGACTGGATTTAATTTTTTAGTCGGGGCTAACGGCAGTGGCAAAACCAGTGTATTGGAAGCGATCCATTACCTTGGTCATGGACGTTCGTTCCGTAGCCATCTTACTAGCCGAGTGATCCGCCACGAGCAAAGTGAATTGTTTATTCATGGTCGAGTGGTGGATAACCAAACTCAATTGATGTTGCCGATTGGGTTAAATAAAAAACGTGATGGTACGACGGAAGTGAAAATTGCAGGGGAGCCAAACCAGAAGGTGGCACAACTTGCGCAGATTTTACCATTACAGTTAATTACCCCTGAAGGGTTTGATTTATTGATCGGCGGACCTAAATACCGCCGTGCGTTTATTGATTGGGGTGTGTTTCATGTTGAACCTAAGTTCTATCATGCATGGAGCCGCTTAAAACGATTAACGAAACAGCGTAATGCCTTGCTCAAAACCGCGCGTAGTTACCGTGAACTCAGTTACTGGGATCAAGAGTTAGCACTGCTGGCTGAGCAAATTAGTGTATGGCGCCAAGATTATATTTCAGCGGTAAAAGAAAAAGCCGCTGAGATTTTTCAGGTTTTTCTCCCTGAATATGAAATTCAACTTGGTTACTACCGAGGTTGGGAAAAAGAAACACCTTATGCCGAGTTGTTAAAGCGCAATTTTGAGCGTGATTGCCAACTTGGTTATACCGCAAGTGGGCCACATAAGGCCGATTTACGGATAAAGGTTGCCGGTACGCCTGTTGAGGATGTGTTGTCCCGTGGACAACTGAAATTGATGGTGTGTGCCTTGCGATTAGCGCAAGGTTTGCACTTAACAGAAGCGACTGGCAAACAATGTATTTACCTTATTGATGATTTTGCTTCCGAATTGGATAGCCACAGGCGAGCGTTGCTAGCGCAGCGATTAAAGGAAACTAACGCCCAAGTGTTCATCAGTGCCATTAGTGACGATCAAGTTGCTGATATGCTCGATGAAAATGGCAAGCTGTTCCATGTGGAACACGGTAAAATAACCGCAGGATAATTAAAGCGAGAGTAACTCAATGTCCAACAATTACGATTCATCAAGCATTAAGGTGCTTAAAGGCCTCGATGCGGTACGTAAGCGCCCAGGAATGTACATCGGTGATACTGATGATGGTACTGGCTTGCACCACATGGTTTTTGAGGTTGTCGATAACTCTATCGATGAAGCTCTTGCTGGTCACTGTGAAGATATCATTGTTACCATCCACGAAGATGGTTCGGTATCTGTTAGCGATGACGGCCGTGGTATTCCAACAGAGCTACACGAAGAAGAAGGTGTATCTGCTGCTGAAGTTATCATGACGGTACTGCACGCTGGTGGTAAGTTCGATGATAACTCATACAAAGTATCAGGTGGTCTACACGGTGTAGGTGTGTCGGTTGTGAACGCACTGTCTGAAAAAGTAGAACTAACCATTAAACGTGGTGGTCATATTCACCAGCAAGTTTACCGTCACGGTGTACCTGATGCACCACTAGCGGTGATTGGCGATACCGATGAAACTGGTACTCGTATTCGTTTCTGGCCAAGTGAAGAAACGTTTACAAATATCGAATTCCAATACGAAATTCTAGCTAAACGTCTTCGTGAGCTGTCTTTCCTTAACTCTGGCGTTTCTATCAAACTAAATGATGAGCGTGAAGAAGGTAAGCACGATCACTTCATGTACGAAGGCGGTATTCAAGCATTCGTCGAGCACTTAAACCGTAACAAGACACCGATCCATCCAAAAGTATTCCACTTTGATAGTGAGCGTGATGACGGTATTTCGGTTGAAGTTGCAATGCAGTGGAACGACGGTTTCCAAGAAAGCATTTTCTGTTTTACTAACAATATCCCTCAGCGTGATGGTGGTACTCACTTAGCGGGTTTCCGTGGTGCGTTAACACGTACGCTGAACTCGTTCATGGATAAAGAAGGCTACTCGAAGAAAGCGAAAGCGGCGACATCTGGTGATGATGCCCGTGAAGGTTTAACCGCCGTTATCTCTGTGAAAGTGCCGGATCCTAAGTTCTCTAGCCAGACTAAAGACAAGCTAGTTTCAAGCGAAGTGAAAGCTGCAGTTGAATCTGCGATGAACGAAAAGCTTGCTGAGTTCTTATTAGAAAACCCAGCAGATGCGAAAACCGTTTGTACTAAGATCATCGATGCATCACGTGCGCGTGAAGCAGCACGTAAAGCGCGTGAAATGACACGTCGTAAAGGTGCGTTAGATTTAGCGGGTCTTCCAGGTAAACTTGCTGACTGTCAGGAAAAAGATCCTGCCGTGTCTGAACTATACATAGTGGAGGGTGACTCTGCGGGTGGTTCTGCTAAGCAAGGCCGTAACCGCAAGAACCAAGCAATCCTACCGCTTAAAGGTAAGATCCTTAACGTAGAAAAAGCACGTTTCGACAAAATGCTATCTTCACAAGAAGTGGCAACGCTGATCACGGCAATGGGCTGTGGTATTGGTCGTGACGAATACAACCCAGATAAGCTACGCTACCATAACATCATCATCATGACCGATGCCGATGTCGATGGTTCGCACATTCGTACGCTACTGTTGACCTTCTTCTACCGTCAAATGCCAGAGCTTATTGAGCGTGGTCATATCTACATTGCACAGCCACCACTTTACAAAGTGAAGAAGGGTAAGCAAGAGCAATACATCAAAGATGATGAAGATATGAACCAGTACCAAACAACATTGGCACTGGATAACGCATCACTATTTGCGAACGATGGCGCGCCAGCAATTACAGGTGCAGCTCTAGAAGCATTAGTAACGCAATACAATGCGGGCATGAAGCTTATCGATCGTATGAGCCGTCGTTACCCATCATTGATGCTTAATGAGTTTGTTTACCAGCCTCGTTTAACAACGGAAATGATGGCAGATGAAGCGAAAGTTGAAGCATGGTTAGCACCATTGATCACCGCTCTTAACGCTAAGCAATCTGGTGAGAGTCTATACAGCTCTGAGATCATCCGTGATGAAGAAAATAACGTATTCTTGCCGAAAGTGATTGTACGTACTCACGGTGTTGATCACGAATACCTATTAAGCTTCGATTTGCTTAACTCGAAAGAGTACGCGAAGATTGCTGATCTGTCTGAAGCATTAGATGGGTTACTTGAAGATACAGCATTTGTTCAACGTGGTGAGCGTAAGCAAGCGGTTTCAAGCTTTAAAGATGCATTGGAGTGGCTAAACAAAGAATCACGTCGTGGTCTTTCTCTACAGCGCTACAAAGGTCTAGGTGAGATGAACCCAGAGCAACTTTGGGAAACAACAATGGATCCTGAATCACGTCGTATGATGCAAGTAACTATCAATGATGCTGTTGCAGCAGATGAGCTGTTTACCTGTCTAATGGGTGATCAGGTTGAACCTCGTCGTAACTTCATTGAAGAGAACGCACTGAAAGTAGCTAACCTCGACGTATAGTATTGCTGTGTAGCACAAACGTATAGTTTGTCTTTCAAGCTCAATAAAAACGCCGCTATCACTAGCGGCGTTTTTTTATTTATCTATACGAGCTAAAAGGGCGGTTACTCTGCGTAAGCTTTAGCGACTTCTTCAGCAATAATAGTAATACCACGCTGCATTGCTTCATCATCTTGGACATAGTTCATGCGTAAGCATTCATGGCTGTGTGCCCACTCATCTTGTAATCCGATAAAGAAATATTCACCAGGCACGATCAGTACGCCACGTTGTTTTAAGCGTTGATAAAGCACCTTAGTGGTGATCGGCAAACCTTCAAACCATAGCCATAAGAAGATAGCACCTTCAGGTTTGTGAATGTTAAATCGAGGATCGGGAATAGCTTGGCGCAGTAATTCAACGGCACGTTGCACTTTCTGATGATAAAACGGCTTGATCACGTTTTGGCTTAGTGGCAATAGTTCTTGCTGGTGGATCATTTTCGTTGCTACTGCAGGGCCAATACTACCAGGTGCTAAATTGACGATACCATTGATGTTAGACAAAGCAGTAACCATCTCTTCATTAGCAATCACGATGCCACAGCGGACACCGGGTAACCCAAGCTTGGATAAGCTCATGCACAGAATGGTATTGTCATCCCAAAATGGTGTTACCTCTTCAAAGATAATATCAGGGAAGGGTAAGCCGTAAGCATTGTCGATAATTAACGGGATCTGGTGCTCTTTAGCCAGTGCTGCTAAATGTTCGATTTCTTTATCTGTCAGTACATTGCCTGTTGGGTTGGTTGGGCGAGAGGCACAAATGGCTGCGATGCTGTCATCGATAACGAGTTTGCTAAAATCGACATGGTATTTAAAAAAGCCATCTTCCAACATACTGATCGTAGGTTGGTACGAGATAAACATATCAGGGCTTAAACCGGCATCGGCATAACCGATGTATTCTGGTGATAACGGCAGTAATATTTTCTTCTTTTTGCCATTTTCAAATTCACCTGCCAGTAAGTTAAATAAGCTAAAGAACGCACTTTGGCTGCCATTGGTTAAGACAATATTTTTAGCACTAATTTCCCAACCGTATTGTTGCTGTAACAGTGCTGCAAGCGCATCTAGAAAGCGATCCTTACCTTGTGGACCGTCATAGTTAGTCATTGACGCAGTAAGCTCACCTGTGGTTGCCATGTCTTTTAATAGCTCAGTAAAGTAGTGATTCATAGCTGGGATTTGCGCTGGATTTCCGCCTCCGAGCATGATGGCATCGGGATTGGTGAGTCCATCATTGAGATCTTGCATTAATAGGGTGATCCCAGAATCGCCTGCAAACTTATTACCAAAGCGCGAAAAGTCCATTACGTTTACAACCTCAGTGTCGATATTTAGTTTTGATGTAAGAGCTATCAAGATGATGGCTTATTGAGCGTAACATAACGTATTGTCAGGTTAAGAGAAAGTTGTAATCACATTCATTTGTGTTGATCAGAGTGGTGTATTTCTTGGAGCGTAAAGTGGCTATATGTGACGTTATTGAAAGTTAAAAAATGTTCCACATGAAACATACGCAAGAGATAGCAGAAGATAGGCGAAAAAAAACCACGCCGGAGCGTGGTTTTAGATAACGTCAGTTAACCTTATTTTTGAAGTAGAGAGATATCTGCTACTTTCAAGAATTGGTTACGTAGTAGGTTAAGCAGTGCTAGACGGTTAACTTTTAGTTTCTCGTCATCAGCCATTACCATTACGTTATCGAAGAAAGCATCAACAGGCTCACGTAGTGATGCCAGCTCTGTTAGTGCTGTTTGGTAGTCACCAGCAGCAAATACTGGTTCAAGCGCAGCAACAACAGCGGTTACTTTCTCTGCTAGCTCTTTTTCAGCCGCTTCGACAAGTAGGCTGTTATCAACCGTAGTCGGTAGCTCACCGTCGAATTTCGCAAGGATGTTACCAACACGCTTGTTCGCTGCTGCTAGTGATTCTGCTGCATCAAGCTCACGGAAGTGGCTTACTGCTTTCACACGCTTATCAAAGTCAGCCGGTTGTGTTGGGTGCATCGCAAGTACGGCTTGGATAACATCAATGCTAAAGCCAGCATCTTGATACCATGCACGGAAACGACCTAACATGAATTCGATAACGTCAGAATCTACATTGTTGTTAGTTAGCTTATCACCGAATAGTGAGTGCGCTTTAGCAACAAGATCAACAAGGTCTAGATCGTAGCCGTTTTCAACGATAATACGTAGTACACCTAGTGATGCACGACGTAGGGCAAATGGGTCACTGCCTTTTGGCGCTTGACCGATACCGAAGATACCTACAATTGTATCTAGCTTATCAGCCATCGCGACTGCTGATGATACTGGTGTGCTTGGTAGTTGGTCACCTGCGAAACGAGGCATGTATTGCTCGTTTAGCGCTAGTGCTACATCTTCTTGCTCGCCATCGTGACGTGCGTAGTGCATACCCATTACACCTTGCGTATCTGTAAATTCAAATACCATCGATGTCATTAGGTCACATTTCGCCAGTAGACCTGCACGCTTCGCGTTATCAACGTCTGCACCGATCTTGTCAGCAATGTAGCCAGCAAGCTCTGTAATGCGATCAGTTTTATCTTTAATCGTACCTAGTTGCTGTTGGAAAATCGCAGTCTCTAGTTGAGGAAGGCGATCAATCAACTTGCTCTTAAGGTCAGTGTTAAAGAAGAACTCAGCATCTGCTAGACGAGGACGAACAACTTTCTCGTTACCTGAGATGATTTGGCTTGGATCGTTAGAGATGATGTTTGATACGAAGATGAACTTAGGTACAAGCTTGCCTTCAGCATCGTAAACAGGGAAGTACTTCTGATCGCCTTTCATGGTGTAAACCAAAGCTTCAGAAGGCACTTTTAGGAACTTCTCTTCAAATGAAGCTGTTAGTACTACAGGCCATTCAACAAGAGAGGTCACTTCTTCAACTAAATCGTCTTCTAGATCGGCTGTACCGCCAACAGCTTGTGCTGCTTTCTGCGCGTCAGCAACAATGATTGCTTTACGTGCGTCATAGTCAGCCATCACTTTACCGCGCTCTTCTAGGATTGCAGGGTATTGATCAGCATTGTCGATAGTAAATTCAGCTTCACCCATAAAACGGTGACCACGGATAGTACGTGCAGAAGCTACACCTAAGATAGTGCCTTCAACTAGCTCGTCACCCAATAGCATGGTCAGTGTTTTCACTGGACGGATAAATTGCGTTTCTTTGTCACCCCAACGCATTGGACGTGGGATAGGTAGCTTAGCAAGAGCTGCTGCTGCTAGTTCAGGAAGTAGTGTTTGTGCCGGTTGGCCTTTTACTTCTTGCTTGAACAGTAGCCATTCGCCTTTGTCTGTTACCATGCGCTCAGCTTGGTCAACAGTAATACCGTTACCACGAGCCCAGCCTTGTGCTGCCTTGGTTGGGTTACCGTCGGCATCAAATGCTGAAGCGATAGCAGGACCGCGCTTTTCAACTACTTTATCAGGTTGGTTTTCAGCAAGGCCTGTTACTTTAAGTGCTAAACGGCGAGGTGCTGCATACCACTTGATACCATCATGCGGTAGATCTGCCGCTTTTAGCTCTGCTTCAAAGTTAGCAGCAAAAGCTTCAGCTAGAGTACGTAGTGCTTTTGGTGGTAGCTCTTCAGTACCTAGCTCGATTAAGAAATTCTTCTGTGTCATGGCGATCCCTTACTTGTCTTTTTTACACATTGGGAAGCCAAGTGCTTCACGAGATGCGTAGTAAGCTTCAGCAACTTGTTTCGTTAAGTTGCGGATACGCAGAATGTAACGTTGACGTTCAGTTACTGAGATCGCTTTACGTGCATCTAATAGGTTAAATGCGTGTGCTGCTTTCAAAATACGCTCGTAAGCTGGCAATGGTAGAGGTTGCTCTAGCTCTAGTAGTTGCGTTGCTTCTTTTTCACATTGGTCGAAGAATGTGAATAGGAAATCGACGTCGGCGTGTTCGAAGTTGTAAGTTGATTGCTCAACTTCGTTTTGGTGGAAGATATCACCGTAAGTCACTTTACCTAGAGGGCCATCTGTCCACACTAGATCGTACACAGAATCAACGTTCTGGATGTACATAGCAAGACGCTCGATACCGTAAGTGATTTCACCTGTTACAGGTTTACACTCAAGGCCACCAACCTGCTGGAAGTAAGTAAACTGTGTTACTTCCATGCCGTTTAGCCAAACTTCCCAGCCAAGACCCCAAGCACCCAATGTTGGGTTTTCCCAGTTGTCTTCAACGAAACGGATGTCGTGCACTTTAGTGTCGATACCTAGTACTTCTAATGAGCCTAAGTACAGTTCTTGAATGTTGTCAGGTGATGGCTTTAGCATCACTTGGAACTGGTAGTAGTGCTGTAGACGGTTAGGGTTTTCACCGTAACGACCGTCAGTTGGGCGGCGAGATGGTTGTACATACGCTGCTGCAATTGGTTCTGGACCTAGAGCACGTAAACATGTCATTGGGTGAGAAGTACCTGCGCCCACTTCCATGTCTAGTGGTTGCACAATAGTACAACCTTGTTGGCCCCAGTAATCCTGCAGCGCGAGGATCATGCCCTGAAAGGTTTTAATATCGTATTTCTGCATTGTCAGCTTCGCGAGATTAGTGGATTAAAAAGAGTAATAATCCAGTATACCTCGCCAGCCCTGAGGCGAGTAGGGGCAGTGCGTGTTTTTTACACATCTTTAAGGGGATTTACCAAAATTCTTCCACGTTCATGCAGTTTTGTTTTGAATTAAGGGAATTTTTACATTCTCTTGATGCCTCATATAGCGTTGTTGATTACAATATGCGACAAATATTTCTGGCTGTTATTGCCAGTATAATAAATTTCTAATTTATCGATTCTATATCGAGCATACGGATACTTAAAAAGATGGCTCAAAATAAAGCAATGGCATCTAAAAAGTGGGTGCGTGCGGCAGTGATTTCTGTTGTCGCTTCTGTAACTATGGCTGGCTGTTCAACAGTGAACCCATACACTGGTGAATCACAAACAGCGAAAGGCACTGGCGGTTCAATCATTGGTGCACTTGCTGGTGCGGCAATTGGTGTGGCTTCTTCTAGTAAGCACGACCGTGGTAAAGGTGCACTTATCGGTGCCGCAGCGGGTGCTGCACTAGGTGGCGGTATCGGTTACTACATGGATGTGCAAGAAGCGAAACTACGTCAGCAGCTAGCATCTTCTGGTATCAGTGTTACTCGTGACGGTAATAACATCATTCTAAACATGCCAAATGAAATCACTTTTGGTTTCGATCAGGCTAACCTAAATGATCGTGCAATGAACGCGCTACACAACGTAGCGTTAGTTGCTAAAGAGTACGAAAAAACACAATTAAACGTACTAGGTTTCACAGATAGCAAAGGCGCAGAATCTTACAACCTTCGTTTATCTCAAGTACGTGCAGACGCAGTAGCTAACTACCTAATCCGTCAAGGTGTAAATGCTAACCGTGTGGTATCTCAAGGTCGTGGCGAAGCAAATCCAATTGCTTCAAACAGCACTGAGAATGGCCGTGCACAAAACCGTCGTGTAGAGATCATTCTATCTCCACTAGGTTAATATTACGGTTAACGTAAATAAACGGCGAGCTTAGGCTCGCCGTTTTTGTATTTATAAAAGGCTAATTAAAGGTTAAATTTTATCCTTTTCTTTGTTAGACTTATCTTTCCTTTGGGGAGTAGCCTCTCGCACCTTGCGAGATAATTATCAACATAATCGAAGCAAAATCTTCGTGGTAATTATGATTTATCCAACGCGATAAATTTGGCAAGACCAACGGCAAACAACACAAACCGGGGTGGGAGTGTATGTTTTGCTATTGGTATCAATTATTCCCACCCCAGAGAGTATGTTGTGAGTGTTTTAGCTATTTCTATTACGTCTGTCGCTCTAGCCGAAATAGGGGACAAGACTCAATTATTATCCCTACTGCTTGCTAGTCGATATCGCAACCCCATTCCTATTATAAGTGCCATTTTTCTTGCGACCATTGTTAATCATGCTTTAGCTGCGTGGCTTGGTGTTGCCATTGCGGATTACTTAACCCCTGAAGTATTAAAGTGGGTATTGGTGGTGAGTTTTGTGCTGATGGCAGGCTGGATATTGATCCCTGATAAACTCGATGATGATGAAAAGCTATCGAATCGTGGACCATTTATCGCTAGCTTTATCGCATTCTTTATTGCTGAAATTGGTGATAAAACCCAAATCGCGACCACCATGCTAGGGGCGAAATACCACGATGCATTAATGTGGGTGGTACTTGGCACTACTATTGGTATGTTATTGGCGAATGTGCCTGTTGTATTAATTGGTAAATTATCCGCTGAAAAAATGCCGCTGGGTTTGATCCGAAAAGTAACAGCTGCGCTATTTTTATTCCTTGCGGTGGCTGCCGGTTTTGGTATGTAAATACATATAAGCGATTAAGTGTTTCACATGAAACTATCGCTTAGCCATAACGGCTGATGTTGCAGTGATTCATAATGAATTGTGATTGCTACATAAGAACCTTATCGTCAGAAGTGCTAGAGTGAAAGCGAATAAACGTAGTGCGTTTCTTTGTTTAAATTGCAGGAGGGAGTATGGCTCGGTTTCTCGCGATTTCACCTAAAAGCCAATGTTGGTTGTTTCACTTTGCATTGGTGCTGAATGTGTTAGGTATGGCTTTGACCGATATGTGGCTGCCGATGGTCGTAGGCGCAATAGTGACGTTATACCTTGCTATTGATTCCTTGGTACGACTTCGTTACGTCATACCGATGAAAAAAGAAATACGTGATTTACACCATGAGCTTGAAGCAATACGTCAGAAGATGAATGATGTGTAGTGTGCTTTTGTTATTGCAATAAAGGTCATCGATATTAAAAAGGCAGCCAGATGGCTGCCTTTTGCTTTATTCAGTATTAGTGTTTAGTTCGCGCCTTTTTGGATCAAAAAGCGATAAGGGACGCTTTCTGTATCTGCTGCAAGCAGCGTGTGATCCATGAAACGGCAGAAGCTAGGAATATCACGCGTGGTTGACGGATCGTCAGCCAATACCAATAGGGTTTCGCCTTCGGCCATTTTCCTTACCGTTTTACGAACCATCATTACTGGCTCAGGGCAGCGTAGTCCTTGCGCTTCTAGGCTATGAGTTGGATTATCAAAAATAGCAGTCATAACATACACATCTTATTAGTAAGCGTCAGATCATACTTATGGACAAGAATTAATCAATAACACTTGGCAAATCAAGATATACTGTGTAACGTAATTAACATGTTGTTAACGTTTCTTTCTGAAGGATTAGGGGGAAGTAGTATGCTGACATCAACGGATAGACTGACAATTTATGCAGTACTGTGCTTCATTTCATTCTGTGCAATTATGCTGACCACCCCAGAGCAAATGGGTATTTTTGCTATCGGTGGGTTGTTTTCAGCAGCACTTGGGCTTTGGTTTGAACTGACCAATGACACTGAATTTGAAGAAGAAAATTAATTCATTCATAACCAACACACCCATCACTTGGGTTTTCCCGCAATTTAAGCGGGATTTTTTTTATCTATCCCGCCATAATATTTCTCTATTTGATTAATTCTGAGTTCTTGAGAGCCTAATGGAATTAGAAGAAGTTTATCGTCGTGACTTAAATTTATTAGTTGCACTCAAAGTTCTGTTGGATGAAGGCAGTGTGAGTCGCGCTGCGGTTCGGTTAAACCTCAGTCAGTCGGCAATGAGTCGGGTACTGGGGCGTTTAAGAGATTTATTACGTGATCCTTTGTTTACTCGCCAAGGGCAAGCATTGATCCCAACCCAACGTGCGTTGGAAATCAATGAGCAGTTAAACGATCCATTAGAGTCGTTACGCATTTTGCTAACGCCGAATGATTTTCAGCCAAGCCTATGTGATCAGCATTTTAAGATCGCCACAACGGACTATGCGATGCAAACCATCTTGCCGTTTGCATTGCCTCGTGTTTATCAAGAAGCACCGAATATTTCCTTAGAGTTCGCGCCATTGCAGCACGATCACTTATTAGAGCAGTTAACCAGTGATGGTTGTGATATGGCGATTTGCCGACCTGTTGGGCCGGTTGAACCGCTTTGTCATGAGCAGTTAGGTTTAGTGAGTGTATTTTGTTTGCTGGCAGAAGATCATCCATTGGCTGATCAGCCGCTAACGTTGGATGATTACTTAACCTATCCCCATGCGATGATTGCGATCAGTGATGGGGTGAAATCACTGATAGATGATGCGCTACGTGGTTATCCTGAACGTAAGATGGTGCTGCGAGCATACCATTTGGAAGCGGCATTGGCGGTGATCAAACAAATGCCATTGATTATTACCGTTCCTGCGGATTTAGCGTATTTAGTGGCAGAGCGTTATAACTTGGTGGTGAAGCCGTTACCGTTCGAGTTTAAGCCATTTGATTATTCATTAATTTGGCATTCACGGTGTGAGCATTCCGCTTCGCAGATCTGGCTGCGTAACATCATCAAAGAAGAATGTAGCCGGTTAATTGAATCGCGTATTCACGATATGGGATTAATTAAATAGCAGGCAATAAAAAGGTCAGCATGATGCTGACCTTATTTATATCAATCGGTGAGTGGATTATAGCTTGATCACAACACGGCCTGTGATTTGACCATTAGTGATCGCCTCTGCGCACTCTGCTACTTCTTCTAGTGCTACTTCACGACATGCTTGTTCAAAGTAGCTTGCTGGTAGTAGCTCAGATAGACGTTGCCATGCTTGTTGGCGTTTCTCGAATGGACACATTACTGAGTCAACACCTTGTAGGCGAACGTTACGAAGAATAAATGGCATTACTGTGGTTGGTAAATCAAAACCGCCAGCCAGACCACAAATAGCCACTGCGCCATTGTAGTTAATTTGGCTTAGTACTTTTGCTAGTACCTTGCTACCTACGGTATCGATAGCACCAGCCCATAGTTGTTTATCTAGTGGGCGAGCTGGCTCTTCAAATACGCTACGCTCAATGATGGTTGTTGCGCCTAGCTTTTTAAGTAGTTCACCGTTTACTTCTGCACGGCCTGTTACTGCTGCTACTTTATAGCCAAGTTGAGATAGTAAGGTAACGGCTACTGAGCCAACACCGCCGCTCGCACCTGTTACTAGGATTTCACCGTCTTCTGGTTTTACATCGGCATCAACAATAGCTTGAACACATAGCATTGCGGTTAAACCAGCAGTACCGATCATCATCGCTTGCTTGCCATCGAACTTTTGCGGTAGTGGCACTAACCAATCAGCGTTAAGGCGTGCTTTTTCAGCCATGCCACCCCAGTGACCTTCACCCACGCCCCAGCCAGTTAGGACAACTTTGTCACCTGCTTTGTAGCGATCATCTGATGATTCAGCCACAGTACCTGTTAAGTCGATACCTGGAACCATTGGGAACTGACGAACAATACGACCTTTACCAGTAATAGCTAAACCATCTTTGTAGTTTAGTGAAGAATAATCAACATCAATTAACACATCACCTTCAGGGAGATCTGATGTCTCAAGTTGGCGAATACCTGCAAGTGTTTTTTTATCTTCTTGTTCTAGTACTAATGCTTTAAACATAGCGATGCTCCGGTAAATTCATGCTCGACAGTGAATATAGGCTAAGTGTATATCGGTTAAGGGGGATGAATAAAATGAAACTTAATCATGGTATCTATGCACGCTAAACATAGATTTGCTGTATTTCTTTTATCTTTTAGTGAGATAGCTTAGTTGAGAGTCATAAAAGAAGAAAAGATAAAGTGGAAATGAAAAAGCTTACCGTGATGGGTAAGCTTTTTATCTATGAAGCTTTAGACTGGATCAATCAACACGTTCAAATACGGTGGCAATGCCTTGGCCAAGGCCGATACACATGGTAGCAAGGCCAAGTTCAACATCATGATTTTCCATTAAGTTGATCAAGGTTGTTGAGATCCGAGAACCAGAACAACCTAATGGATGACCTAAGGCAATCGCACCGCCGTTAAGATTGACCTTTTCATCCATCTTATCAAGTAGTCCTAAATCTTTAGCACAAGGCAGAGATTGGGCTGCAAAGGCTTCGTTAAGCTCAACCATGCCAATATCATCCATGGTGATACCAGCTCGCTTTAATGCTTTTTGAGTGGCAGGAACTGGTCCGTAACCCATTATTGAGGGATCGCAACCAGCCACTGCCATGGATTTAACACGTGCACGAATACGCAGCCCTAAATCTCGGGCATGTCGCTCACTCATAATAAGCATGGCTGAAGCGCCATCGGAAAGGGCGGAGGATGAACCTGCGGTTACTGTGCCATTAACTGGATCAAACACCGGGCGCAATTGGCTAAGTGCTTCAACCGTGGTTTCAGGACGGATCACTTCATCGGTTTCAAAGCGTCTTAAAATGCCATCTTTATCATGCCCTTCAGTGGCAAAGATTTCGTTATTAAATCGCCCTTCAAGGGTGGCAGCATGAGCACGTTGGTGGGAGCGTGCAGCAAAGGCATCTTGCATTTCTCGGCTGATCCCATGCATACGTCCGAGCATTTCTGCGGTTAAGCCCATCATGCCTGCCGCTTTAGCGACAGATTTTGAAAGACCCGGGTGGAAATCCACGCCATGGTTCATTGGTACATGACCCATGTGTTCAACCCCCCCAATGATGCAGGTTTGTGCATCGCCAACCATGATCGCACGGGTTGCATCATGCAGTGCTTGCATCGATGAGCCACATAAACGGTTGACGGTCGTCGCACCGACCGAATGTGGAATACCTGCCAGTAGTGCGGCATTGCGGGCGATGTTAAAACCTTGCTCTAAGGTTTGTTGCACACAGCCCCAGTAGATATCTTCAATATTATTTGGATCCAGTTGCGGGTTGCGTTCAAGTAAGCCTTTCATTAAATGGGCAGAGAGATCTTCTGCTCGAACATTACGATAAGCACCACCTTTTGAACGCCCCATTGGGGTACGGATGCAATCAACAATTACGACGTTATTCATAGTTATCTCCTCATCCTTAAGCGTTCAGGTTGGCGGTGTGGTTATAGTAGGTTTCGCCTTGGGCGGCTTTTTCTCTTAATCCTTGCGGTACTTCATATAGCGCACCAAGGTGAGCATAGTGATCGGCAAGCGCAACGTAGTTTGCCAGTCCTAAGCTATCAAGGTAGCGGAATACACCACCACGGAAAGGAGGGAAGCCCAAGCCATATACCAATGCCATATCAGCTTCTGCTGGCGTGGCAATAATGTTTTCTTCTAAACAGCGTACAACTTCGTTAATCATAGGGATCATCATACGTGCAATGATGGCGTCACTCTCAAATTCAGTTTGTGGCTTACTGACAGGCGCTAACAGTGCATGCGCATCCTCTGAGAGAGATTTTTTAGGCTTGCCTTTTCTATCGAGCGAATAGCTGAAAAAGCCGATCTCGTTTTTCTGACCAAAACGTTGCGCTTCAAACATTACATCAATGGCATCTTTGCCGTTTTTCCCCATACGATCGGGGAAACCTTCTGCCATCACGGTTTGTGCATGGTGAGCGGTATCAATACCCACTACATCAAGGAGATAAGCAGGACCCATCGGCCAGCCAAATTGCTTTTCCATTACGTTATCGACTTGAACGAAATCAGCACCGTCTTGGAGTAATAAGCTAAAGCCAGCGAAATAAGGGAACAGTACGCGGTTAACAAAGAATCCTGGGCAATCATTGACGACGATAGGGGATTTCCCCATTTTCGCTGCATAAGCGACAATACGATCGATCGTTTGTTGTGATGTTTTTTCACCACGAATGATTTCTACCAATGGCATGCGATGTACAGGGTTGAAAAAGTGCATCCCACAGAAGTTTTCCGGACGTTTGAGTGATTGTGCCAGTAGGTTAATAGGGATGGTGGAGGTATTAGAGGCGATCACGGTATCATCGCTAACCTGTGATTCGACATCTGCTAATACCGCAGCTTTGACTTTCGGGTTTTCAACCACGGCTTCGACGACGACATCGACACTGTCAGCACCAGCATAATGTAGGCTAGGGGTAATAGAGGAAAGCACCGATGCCATGGTTAACCCATCAATACGGCCTCGTTCGAGTTTTTTATTCAGTAATTTTGCCGCTTCCGTCATTCCCAATGTCAGTGATGCTTCGGCAATGTCTTTCATAAGTACAGGCGTGCCTTTTAAGGCAGATTGATAGGCGATACCGCCGCCCATAATACCTGCACCTAATACCATTACATGATCGGTGGGTTTGGCTACTTTCGTCGCCTTTTTTGCTTGACTCTTAATGTATTGATCGTTGAGGAAGATGCTCACTAACGCTTCAGCGACATCGGTTTTGGCCAGTTTCACAAAGTGCTGGTTTTCGATGGCAAGAGCTTCATCGCGTGAGCAACGGGCAGCTTGCTCGATGGCTGTCACAGCAGCCATTGGTGCTGGGTAATGTTTGCCAGCGACTTTCGCTACCATGCCTTTTGCGGTGGTAAAGCTCATGGTGGCTTCGATTTTATTTAAACCTAATGGTGCTTGTTTTTGCTGGCGACGTTGTTGCCAATCAAGTTTGCCGTCAATGGCACTTTTGATCATCGCAAGAGCGGCACATTTTAAATTATCGGGTTCAACAACGGCATCAACGAGCCCTAGCTTTAATGCATCTTGGGCTTTTTTATCTTTGCCTGCGGTAATGATCTCCATGGCAGAATCTGCGCCAATCAAACGTGGTAGCCTTACTGTGCCACCAAAGCCGGGCATGATACCTAATTTCGTTTCAGGCAGCCCAATACGAGCTTGGGTATCAGCAACTCGAAAGTCAGTAGCGAGTACACACTCACAGCCACCACCTAATGCATAGCCATTAATCGCAGAGAGCGTTGGCACGGGCAGATCTTCTAGCTTATTAAAGATATCGTTGGCATGAGAGAGCCATTGAGAGAGCTCGGCTTCGGGTTTAGCAAATAAACCGAGGAACTCAGTAATATCAGCACCGACGATAAAGGCATCTTTGGCTGAGGTAATAATAAGTCCTTTTAAATCTGGTTGTTGGTACAAAGTGTTCAGCGCTTGGTTAAAACTTTCCAATGTCGAAATATTGAATTTGTTCACTGGGCCTTGGGCATTCAGGCTGAGCTCTGCGATACCATCTTCCAGATAGCTTACAGATAGGGTTTCACCTTGGTAAATCATGTTCTATCTCCATATCTTCCAGTCTGCGCTGGATCAGGGTGTGATTTAACTGGTTTGACCTGTTGTAGGTATGGTTTAAGTGTGAACTCTGTTAGAAACAAATTCAAACATTAATTTAAACATTTGTTTAACATTTGTGGTGGGTGACTCAACTTCAATACAGGTTGGAATTTTGTGTGAGTTGAAAATAGTGGCTTTGATGTCATCGATACGAGATAGAAAGGAATGTGGTATCCTGCCACCCCTTTTTCACTAAGGCGTTAATAATGTCGAATTCAGAACCTTATCTTGTTCCTACCGCAGATGTGGTATTTGAAGAAGAGATCAAGAAAAGTCGCTTTATTACTTATTTAGCGCATACCCCTAATATAGAAGCGGCAAAACAGTTCGTTCAGCAGATCAAAGAACGTCATCATGATGCCCGCCATAATTGTTGGGCATTTGTCGCAGGGCGTCCAACAGATTCCATGAAGTGGGGCTTTAGTGATGACGGTGAGCCATCGGGGACGGCAGGTAAGCCTATTCTTGCTCAGCTAACAGGCTCTGGTGTAGGTGAAATCACTGCTGTTGTAACACGTTACTATGGCGGGATCCGTTTAGGGACAGGTGGCTTAGTAAAAGCTTATGGTGGTGGTGTACAACAAGCACTGACACGATTAGAAACAAAACAGAAAGTGATCACGTCAGAACTTCAGCTCAGTTGTGAATATAATCAGGTGTCTTTGGTTGAGTCGCTATTAAGTGAATACAACGGCACACAATTACATGCTGATTATGGTAATCAAGTCACTATGCAGATCGAGCTAGATAGTCGTATAGTGGATGAGTTTTGTGCCAAATTAACCAATCGTAGTGGCGGGCGCATTATTGCAGCCTCAGCGTCGTAGTTATTTCTCTATATTTAAGGTGAGAGCCGTTTAGGCCATGCAATTTCGTTCAATTATTCGAATCGTCGGGCTGTTGCTCGCACTCTTTAGTGTCACCATGCTTATTCCCGCATTGGTGGCATTAATTTATCGTGATGGTGCGGGTTTCCCGTTTGTTGTTACGTTCTTTATTCTTATTGCTGGTGGTGCTTCACTTTGGTTGCCAAATAGACGACATCGTCATGAATTAAAAGCCCGAGACGGCTTTCTGATTGTCGTGTTGTTCTGGGTGGTTATCGGTAGTGCTGGTGCAATCCCTTTCTTGTTATCGAAAACCCCTGATTTGTCTGTTGCCGACTCCTTTTTTGAATCCTTTTCCGCACTGACAACCACAGGGGCCACCGTTATCGTTGGTCTTGATCACCTGCCAAAAGCGATTTTGTTTTACCGCCAGCTACTACAGTGGTTTGGTGGTATGGGTATCATCGTATTAGCAGTGGCTATTTTGCCAGTGCTTGGGATCGGTGGTATGCAGCTTTACCGTGCTGAAATTCCAGGTCCGGTCAAAGACAGTAAGATGACTCCCCGTATTGCGGAAACAGCCAAAACCTTGTGGTACATCTATCTAGCATTAACCGTAAGCTGCGCCTTTGCGTTTTGGCTCGCTGGGATGTCAGGCTTTGATGCGATTTCCCATAGTTTCTCAACCATTGCGATTGGTGGCTTCTCAACCCATGATGCTAGTATGGGGTATTTCAACAGCCCAACTATTAACATGATCACCGTGGTGTTCTTGTTAATCTCAGCCTGTAACTTCTCGTTGCACTTTGCCGCCTTTGGTAATGGTGGCGTGCATTTGAAAACCTATTGGCGTGATCCAGAGTTCAGAGCTTTTCTTGGAGTACAGTTTATTTTGTTTGCCATCTGTTTCGGTCTACTTATTAAACACAGCCCGTACGACTCTTACTTTACAGCGTTTGATCAAGCACTATTCCAAACGGTATCGATATCTACCACCGCAGGATTTACGACCACAGGTTTTTCCGACTGGCCATTGTTTTTGCCAGTACTGCTTTTATTCTCCTCTTTTATAGGTGGATGTGCAGGTTCAACCGGTGGTGGGATGAAAGTGATCCGAATTTTATTACTTTCACTGCAAGGGGTACGTGAACTAAAACGTCTTGTACACCCAAGAGCGGTATACACTATTAAGTTAGGTAATAAAGCACTCCCACAACGTGTTGTTGATGCGGTATGGGGATTCTTCTCTGCTTATGCGCTTGTGTTTGTAATTTGTATGTTGGCACTGATTGCAACAGGGCTTGATGAACTGACCGCATTCTCTGCCGTTGCGGCGACATTGAATAACTTAGGCCCGGGCTTAGGAGAAGTCGCTGTCCATTTTGGCGAAATCAACGATTCTGCAAAGTGGATATTAATCATCTCCATGTTATTTGGACGATTAGAAGTCTTTACACTATTAGTTTTGTTTACGCCGACGTTCTGGCGTAACTAAAGAGGTACTTATGGAAAAGGTCTTATTTCTGTTTTCCAGTTGTGAAGGGCAAACCAAGAAAATTTTTAACCATATCGAGCAAGCGCTAGGTGAACAGTACAGCTGTGAGTATATGAATATCCATGATGAGCCTAACGTGGATTTTAGCGCTTATGATCGTGTACTGGTTGGGGCTTCTATTCGTTATGGTCACTTTAATAAGAAGCTCTACGCTTTTATCAATAAATACCAAGCACAATTATCACAAGATAATGTCGCTTTCTTTTGTGTGAACCTGACAGCGCGCAAAGAAGGTAAAGATACCCCAGAGGGAAGTGCATACATTAAGAAGTTCTTAATCAAGTCACCATGGCAACCTGCACTGATTGGGGTTTTTGCAGGAGCACTGAGATATCCACGTTATAACTTCTTTGATCGCACCATGATTAAGCTCATTATGAAAATTACTGGTGGTGAAACAGATACAACCAAAGAAGTTGAATACACCGATTGGCAAAAAGTGAGCGAATTTACTCAAGTGTTTAAGCAACAAGGATGCAGAAAATAGAAGGTTGATTGCTTTTTGATCTAAAAGTGCCTTTTTTTTAAGAAAAGTGAATTATTACTTGCTAAGCCTTGTTTTGTCCCTATAATGCCGCCTCATCGACACGGCAACGGCTTCCAATAAGGATTTCGGTTTGTGACGATAGGATGAAAGATTTAAGAAAATAAGTTGAAAAAGTGTTTGACACCAAAACTTATTTCGTTAGAATGGCCATCCACTTCAACGAAAGCTTGAAACGGTTTAAAAGTTTTAGTTTCGCTGAAGGTTGTTCTTTAACAATTTGACCATGCAATCTGTGTGGGCACTCGTTGAATGATTAGTCAAAAAGATTTATCAATGATACTAGTGACCAATTTGATACGTAAGTATCAGCACAGTCAATTCATTCATCATTTATGATGAATTAACAGTATTCATTGAGCCGGTCGAAAGACCAACAAAACTTTAATTGAAGAGTTTGATCATGGCTCAGATTGAACGCTGGCGGCAGGCCTAACACATGCAAGTCGAGCGGCAGCGACTTAACTGAACCTTCGGGGGACGTTAAGGGCGGCGAGCGGCGGACGGGTGAGTAATGCCTGGGAATATGCCCTGATGTGGGGGATAACTATTGGAAACGATAGCTAATACCGCATAATCTCTTCGGAGCAAAGAGGGGACCTTCGGGCCTCTCGCGTCAGGATTAGCCCAGGTGGGATTAGCTTGTTGGTGAGGTAATGGCTCACCAAGGCAACGATCCCTAGCTGGTCTGAGAGGATGATCAGCCACACTGGAACTGAGACACGGTCCAGACTCCTACGGGAGGCAGCAGTGGGGAATATTGCACAATGGGGGGAACCCTGATGCAGCCATGCCGCGTGTATGAAGAAGGCCTTCGGGTTGTAAAGTACTTTCAGTAGGGAGGAAGGCAGTGTCGTTAATAACGGCATTGTTTGACGTTACCTACAGAAGAAGCACCGGCTAACTCCGTGCCAGCAGCCGCGGTAATACGGAGGGTGCGAGCGTTAATCGGAATTACTGGGCGTAAAGCGCATGCAGGCGGTCTGTTAAGCAAGATGTGAAAGCCCGGGGCTCAACCTCGGAACAGCATTTTGAACTGGCAGACTAGAGTCTTGTAGAGGGGGGTAGAATTTCAGGTGTAGCGGTGAAATGCGTAGAGATCTGAAGGAATACCGGTGGCGAAGGCGGCCCCCTGGACAAAGACTGACGCTCAGATGCGAAAGCGTGGGGAGCAAACAGGATTAGATACCCTGGTAGTCCACGCCGTAAACGATGTCTACTTGGAGGTTGTGGCCTTGAGCCGTGGCTTTCGGAGCTAACGCGTTAAGTAGACCGCCTGGGGAGTACGGTCGCAAGATTAAAACTCAAATGAATTGACGGGGGCCCGCACAAGCGGTGGAGCATGTGGTTTAATTCGATGCAACGCGAAGAACCTTACCTACTCTTGACATCCAGAGAACTTTCCAGAGATGGATTGGTGCCTTCGGGAACTCTGAGACAGGTGCTGCATGGCTGTCGTCAGCTCGTGTTGTGAAATGTTGGGTTAAGTCCCGCAACGAGCGCAACCCTTATCCTTGTTTGCCAGCACTTCGGGTGGGAACTCCAGGGAGACTGCCGGTGATAAACCGGAGGAAGGTGGGGACGACGTCAAGTCATCATGGCCCTTACGAGTAGGGCTACACACGTGCTACAATGGCGTATACAGAGGGCTGCCAACTCGCGAGAGTGAGCGAATCCCATAAAGTACGTCGTAGTCCGGATTGGAGTCTGCAACTCGACTCCATGAAGTCGGAATCGCTAGTAATCGTGAATCAGAATGTCACGGTGAATACGTTCCCGGGCCTTGTACACACCGCCCGTCACACCATGGGAGTGGGCTGCACCAGAAGTAGATAGCTTAACCTTCGGGAGGGCGTTTACCACGGTGTGGTTCATGACTGGGGTGAAGTCGTAACAAGGTAGCCCTAGGGGAACCTGGGGCTGGATCACCTCCTTACCTAAAGACTTAACTGTTGAATGCAGTGTCCACACAGATTGCTTGGTGAAATGGTTTTAGAAAAATAGCGAAAGTGCTAATTAATGACATCGTTATTGATTAACGCTTTTGCGTTATGCTCTTTAACAATCTGGAAAGCTGACTAGTAAATTCAATCGAATAGATTGATTTATAGTTTTCATCGAAAGATGAAAACGAGTTCTCAAAACAATACACATTCAAGTGTCTTGTATCGAGTCCGGCGAAAAACCAACGTCTCCTTATCAGAGACATAAACCTTGGTTGTTTGAACATACGAAACCTCTTGGGGTTGTATGGTTAAGTGACTAAGCGTACACGGTGGATGCCTTGGCAGTCAGAGGCGATGAAGGACGTATTAACTTGCGATAAGCCCAGATGAGGTAGTAAAAACCGGTGACTCTGGGATTTCCGAATGGGGAAACCCACTTACATAAGTAAGTATCGTGTTGTGAATACATAGCAGCACGAGGCGAACCGGGGGAACTGAAACATCTAAGTACCCCGAGGAAGAGAAATCAACCGAGATTCCGGTAGTAGCGGCGAGCGAAACCGGATTAGCCCTTAAGCTAGTTTGATGTTAGGTGAAGGTTCTGGAAAGTTCCGCGATACAGGGTGATAGCCCCGTAACCGACAACATCTTATCAGTGAAAACGAGTAGGACGGGACACGTGTTATCTTGTCTGAATATGGGGGGACCATCCTCCAAGGCTAAATACTCCTGACTGACCGATAGTGAACCAGTACCGTGAGGGAAAGGCGAAAAGAACCCCTGTGAGGGGAGTGAAATAGAACCTGAAACCGTGTACGTACAAGCAGTAGGAGCCCACTTGTTGGGTGACTGCGTACCTTTTGTATAATGGGTCAGCGACTTAATTTTAGTAGCAAGGTTAACCGTTTAGGGGAGCCGTAGGGAAACCGAGTCTTAACTGGGCGTCATAGTTGCTAGGATTAGACCCGAAACCGAGTGATCTAGCCATGGGCAGGTTGAAGGTGAGGTAACACTTACTGGAGGACCGAACCGACTAATGTTGAAAAATTAGCGGATGACTTGTGGCTAGGGGTGAAAGGCCAATCAAACTCGGAGATAGCTGGTTCTCCCCGAAAGCTATTTAGGTAGCGCCTCGGACGAATACTACTGGGGGTAGAGCACTGTTAAGGCTAGGGGGTCATCCCGACTTACCAACCCTTTGCAAACTCCGAATACCAGTAAGTACTATCCGGGAGACACACGGCGGGTGCTAACGTCCGTCGTGAAGAGGGAAACAACCCAGACCGCCAGCTAAGGTCCCAAAGTTATAGCTAAGTGGGAAACGATGTGGGAAGGCTCAGACAGCCAGGATGTTGGCTTAGAAGCAGCCATCATTTAAAGAAAGCGTAATAGCTCACTGGTCGAGTCGGCCTGCGCGGAAGATTTAACGGGGCTAAGCTATACACCGAAGCTGCGGCAATGCGATTTTCGTATTGGGTAGGGGAGCGTTCTGTAAGCCGTTGAAGGTGAGTTGTAAAGCTTGCTGGAGGTATCAGAAGTGCGAATGCTGACATGAGTAACGATAAAGGGAGTGAAAAACTCCCTCGCCGGAAGATCAAGGGTTCCTGTCCAACGTTAATCGGGGCAGGGTAAGTCGACCCCTAAGGCGAGGCCGAAAGGCGTAGTCGATGGGAAACGGGTTAATATTCCCGTACTTCTTATAATTGCGATGGAGGGACGGAGAAGGCTAGGTGAGCCTGGCGACGGTTGTCCAGGTCCAAGTATGTAGGCTGATGGTTTAGGCAAATCCGGACCATCTTAAGGCTGAGATACGATGTCGAGTCACTACGGTGATGAAGTCATTGATGCCATGCTTCCGGGAAAAGCTTCTAAGCTTCAGATTATAAGGAATCGTACCCCAAACCGACACAGGTGATCAGGTAGAGAATACCAAGGCGCTTGAGAGAACTCGGGTGAAGGAACTAGGCAAAATGGTACCGTAACTTCGGGAGAAGGTACGCTCCTAGCGGTGATGAGACTTGCTCTCTAAGCTGTCGGGAGTCGCAGATACCAGGTGGCTGCAACTGTTTATTAAAAACACAGCACTGTGCAAAATCGAAAGATGACGTATACGGTGTGACGCCTGCCCGGTGCCGGAAGGTTAATTGATGGGGTTAGACTTCGGTCGAAGCTCTTGATCGAAGCCCCGGTAAACGGCGGCCGTAACTATAACGGTCCTAAGGTAGCGAAATTCCTTGTCGGGTAAGTTCCGACCTGCACGAATGGCGTAATGATGGCCACGCTGTCTCCACCCGAGACTCAGTGAAATTGAAATCGCAGTGAAGATGCTGCGTCCCCGCGGCTAGACGGAAAGACCCCGTGAACCTTTACTATAGCTTGGCACTGAACATTGACCCTACATGTGTAGGATAGGTGGGAGACTGTGAAATAATCGCGCTAGCGGTTATGGAGTCGTCCTTGAAATACCACCCTTGTATGCTTGATGTTCTAACGTCGACCCCTTATCGGGGTTACGGACAGTGCCTGGTGGGTAGTTTGACTGGGGCGGTCTCCTCCCAAAGAGTAACGGAGGAGCACGAAGGTGGGCTAATCACGGTCGGACATCGTGAGGTTAGTGCAATGGCATAAGCCCGCTTGACTGCGAGAATGACAATTCGAGCAGGTGCGAAAGCAGGTCATAGTGATCCGGTGGTTCTGAATGGAAGGGCCATCGCTCAACGGATAAAAGGTACTCCGGGGATAACAGGCTGATACCGCCCAAGAGTTCATATCGACGGCGGTGTTTGGCACCTCGATGTCGGCTCATCACATCCTGGGGCTGAAGTCGGTCCCAAGGGTATGGCTGTTCGCCATTTAAAGTGGTACGCGAGCTGGGTTTAGAACGTCGTGAGACAGTTCGGTCCCTATCTGCCGTGGGCGTTGGATGATTGAGAGGGGCTGCTCCTAGTACGAGAGGACCGGAGTGGACGAACCGCTGGTGTTCGGGTTGTGTCGCCAGACGCATTGCCCGGTAGCTAAGTTCGGAATCGATAACCGCTGAAAGCATCTAAGCGGGAAGCGAGCCTCAAGATGAGTCATCCCTAGACCTTTAAGGTCTCTAAAGGGTTGTTGAAGACTACAACGTTGATAGGTCGGGTGTGTAAGTGCTGTGAGGCATTGAGCTAACCGATACTAATTGCCCGTGAGGCTTAACCATACAACACCCAAGGGGTTTTATACGGACTCCAAGAACACTTGAACGTGTGTTTGAGAATCAGCTTTCTAAGATTACTTTTGCCTTCAGTTTTTTAAAAACTGAAAGTAAATAAAGAATTTGCTTGGCGACCATAGCATTATGGACCCACCTGATCCCATGCCGAACTCAGTAGTGAAACGTAATAGCGCCGATGGTAGTGTGGGGCCTCCCCATGTGAGAGTAGGACATCGCCAGGCTTCCTATTCGTTTTCATCTTTTTAAGAAAAAGATGAAAGCAAAAAAGATAAGATGCTTGTTCTGAACGACAGGTATCGGATAAAACGAACGTTTTATCTCCGTGTGGAGCGGTAGTTCAGTTGGTTAGAATACCGGCCTGTCACGCCGGGGGTCGCGGGTTCGAGTCCCGTCCGCTCCGCCACTTTATTTGAGCGTCGTCTCGTTAAACACGAACTACAGGGGTGTAGCTCCAATTGGCAGAGCAGCGGATTCCAAATCCGCGTGTTGGGAGTTCGAATCTCTCCACCCCTGCCATCTTCAAAAGCCTCGTCAGAAATGACGAGGCTTTTTTTGCGTTTGTGTTTTAGCAATAGCAACTGATTTCACTGTATCAATAATTGAGTGTATTAAGCTTGAAACCTAAGCCTTATCCATGTCTATCATTTTAAAGCCTCGTCAGAAATGTCGGGGCTTTTTTCTATTTAGTGGTGATGTAAAAAAAGCCTCATAACTGCGATGAGGCTTGATTCGAGTTAACGTGATAGATAATTAGATGTAGTGATAAAAATGCCTTAACCACTGCTCTGCAATCATCATCTCGTCTTTTTCTGAGAGTGCTTGTATACCACGCTTAAACTGATGGGGATTATCAAGCAGTTTTAAACCTGCAAGCATATGGGCGGCTTCAAATAAATAGAGAGTAGGATCGCCCATGCCTGTTTTAAAAGGGGTATTCGCTGACTCTCCACCTGCCAGTAGATACACACTATGACCTTGTTTGTTTTTATATTCTTTGGTGAGTGCATTCGAGTGTACTTCTCTCAGTACACCATTTGCTAATAGATCGGGTAAGTGAAGCTCGTCATCTGCGGAGGTAACAGTACTAATAAACATGGGTTGCGATAGGTTATCTATCATTTCAGGGGTAATAGATTGATTACCAGTGCAGCAGAACAACATATTACAGTGTTCAACGAGATGGTTGATTGAGCATGCGTGAATACCATCTCTGGGAAATTGGGTAAGTTTACGGGGATCGAAATCGGCTACATGAATATTGGTAATGCCTTTTGCTTTTAAGTGTTTGATCACTCCTCGACCGAGGTTACCTGCGCCAATCACTCCCACTTTTAGAAATCCTGAGTTATTGATTTTTAGACCAAACTCTTCACGTAAGATTTGATCGGAATAATGAACGATACACTCTGATGCTTCAAAGTCAGCCGGCATTTTAATACTAAGATGAGAGACGGAAACTAACGGTTTAGAGAGTGGTTTATCGAGGTATTTTTGTAGTCCATTAGCGGTTAGCTCGGTAATGCCAATACATTGCTCTTGGAAAGTTTCACAAATATGCGAAATAGCATAAGAGAAGTAGCCACCGTGATCGAGGATCAGAAAAGGGGTATCTGCATCAACGTATTGACGGATAAGAGCTTCACAGTGTGCGGGATCTCTTAAGTAGGCTTTATTGTTTTGAGTCGAGACAACGTGGCAATGGGGGATCGTGCTGATGGTGGTTAGTAGGTCGGGAGTAGCACCAAGCGTGGCATCTTTGGGAATAAATACTAGCTTGTCAGCGAGCTCTGCTAGCACGTTGATATAAGGCAGTGAGCCTTCGTAGCTGTGCATGACAGAAAAAATGACGAGGTTATCTGGAATAGAATGCGCTTGAGCTAATGTTTTTAAAAATTGGTAACCATGATCTGCATAGAAATCAGCGCAATATGAATGCGTTAAGATTGGTTTTGGCACTACTGTTGTTCCTTGAAAAATGTACAAGAGAGCTAAAGTAAGCTCTCTGAATAACTGTCATGAAAAAGTTGTAGCAAAGCATGTAATAGAGGTTCTTGTTCGCGAGATTGTTTACAACACAAACCTAAACTCATAGGTTCGATTGATTCGGTACTAAATCGTTGAACCTTGTCGCTGACAGGACTGTTATTTATTACCACATCTGGCGCAATTCCAACACCACATCCTAGCGCAACCATACTGACAATGGCCTCATGTCCTGATATTTGGGCATAAATAGAGGGGGTTATTTTCTTTTTCTTAAACCATTTATCAGCACGAGTTCGCGCTGGCCCCGATTCTGGCAGTATAAAGGGTAAAGATTTCCAATCTGGATCATGGTTTAAGCTTTTTTGTAGCGTAGGGGACGAAATTATTGGGCTGATCAGCGACATTTGGATTTGATCAACTTCGATGTAAGTTAATTTAGGCGGTAAATTGTCGGGCTTAGCAGCAATGGCGATATCAACTTCATCAGAAAGCACTTTATCAATAGCCAATGCCGGATCGCCTGTTTGCAGTTGGATTTCGATATGTGGATAGATGACACGAAACTTATTAAGAATGGTTGGCAAGTGGCTATAACTGGCGGTAACTGAGCAAAACAGGGTTAACTTTCCTTGTAGCTGAGAATGCTCTTCCTGCAATTCACTTTTCACTTCAAACCAATTACTCACAATTAAAGAGGCGACAGGAAGGAGCTTTTTTCCTGCGAGGGTGAGCTCGACACTACGATTATCACGAATAAACAAGGTTTGCCCTAAGTCTTCCTCTAAGCGTTGAATGACACGACTTAAAGCGGAAGGGCTGATGTGCATGGCCTGTGCAGTTTGGCTGAAGTTATGGGATTCACAAAGGTGAAGAAATAGTTGCAGATTTTTAATATTCATCGTCCATGTTGCATAATTTGCAATTAGTTGTTGTGAATATAGCACTTTGCGCAACAAATTACCTGATCTACTATCAGGTTATTCGACAGTAAAGATGTCGACCCAAGGATATATTTTCACGGAGTTTGTTGTTATGGCTAATTATTTTAATACCCTGAACCTACGTCAGCAGTTAGATCAACTAGGTCGTTGTCGTTTTATGGATCGTGCTGAGTTTGCAACTGAAGCTGATTACCTAAAAGGTAAAAAAGTGGTGATCGTAGGTTGTGGTGCGCAAGGTCTAAACCAAGGTCTGAATATGCGTGATTCAGGTCTGGATGTATCTTATGCATTGCGCCAAGCGGCGATTGATGAGCAACGTCAATCATTTAAAAACGCGAAAGAGAATGGGTTTGAAGTAGGTAGCTACGAGCAACTGATCCCACAAGCAGATCTAGTGGTAAACCTTACCCCTGATAAGCAGCACACCAATGTGGTTGAAACAGTAATGCCACTGATGAAGCAAGGTGCAGCTCTTGGTTACTCTCACGGTTTCAACATCGTTGAAGAGGGCATGCAAATCCGTAAAGACTTAACCGTTGTTATGGTAGCACCTAAGTGTCCGGGTACTGAAGTACGTGAAGAGTACAAGCGTGGCTTCGGTGTTCCAACACTGATCGCCGTTCACCCTGAAAATGATCCACAAGGCGATGGTCTTGAAATTGCTAAAGCATGGGCGGCAGCAACGGGCGGTCATCGTGCAGGCGTACTAGAGTCGTCATTTGTTGCTGAAGTTAAATCTGATCTAATGGGTGAGCAAACTATTCTTTGTGGTATGCTACAAGCTGGCTCTATCGTATGTTACGAGAAGATGATTGCTGATGGTATTGCACCTGAGTACGCGGGCAAACTGCTACAGTATGGTTGGGAAACGATCACTGAAGCACTGAAGTTTGGTGGTGTATCTCACATGATGGATCGTTTATCAAACCCTGCAAAAGTAAAAGCGTTTGATCTGTCTGAAGAGCTAAAAGATCTGATGCGTCCACTTTACAACAAGCACATGGATGACATTATCTCTGGTCACTTCTCTAGTACCATGATGGCTGATTGGGCAAATGATGATGCGGATCTACTTAGTTGGCGTGGCGAAACCGCTGAAACGCAATTTGAAAACTACCCAGCATCTGATCTTCAAATTAGCGAGCAAGAGTACTTTGATAACGGTATCTTGATGGTTGCTATGGTACGTGCGGGTGTTGAACTAGCATTTGAAGCAATGACTGCATCAGGCATCATTGATGAGTCTGCATACTACGAATCACTACACGAACTACCGCTTATCGCGAACACCATTGCACGTAAGCGTTTGTACGAAATGAACGTGGTTATCTCTGATACCGCAGAGTACGGTAACTACCTATTTGCAAACGTAGCAACGCCATTACTGCGTGATCAGTTTATGCCTAAAGTTGGTACAGATGTGATTGGTAAAGGATTAGGTGAAACATCTAACTTTGCTGATAACCAGAAGCTAATTGAGGTGAACGAAGCACTACGTAATCACCCAGTTGAAGTGATTGGTAAAGAGCTACGTGGTTACATGAAAGACATGAAGAAAATCGCAGTAGGCGGTTAATGTCAGCGTAAGCGAATAAATAGAAAAGCCCGGTGAATACCGGGCTTTTTAGTATCTGGAATAACCGATTATGCGTTGTCGCTTTTGTCTTCAGCAGACAGTTTCGCTTCAAGCTCTGCCATTTTGTGCTCTAGCTCGTTTAGCTTTTGACGTGTGCGTAGTAGCACTTGAGTTTGTACTTCAAACTCTTCACGGTTAACAACATCTAGTTTACCCAACTGTGATTGGATCACCTGACGTACTTTTTGCTCAACGTCGTTGCCTAGATCTTTAACTGGCTGTGGCATCGCGTCTTGAATTTGCTTAGCTACTTGCTCAAGCTTTTTTGGATCAAACATGATTCGCTTACTCCGTTGCGAGAATCTTTATTCTGTTATTGTAATCGTAAAATAAAAGGGCGCGGAAATTCCAGCGCCCTTTTTACATTTCTCTATTTACTTAGAAATGGCTATCTGTCGCATCGTCATCTTCAACGAAAACAGGTAGCGGTTTGTGTTCGCTTGCTAGGAATGTATAGATAACTGGCAGAACAAACAAGGTAAATAGCGTACCAATTGAAAGACCTGCAACGATAACAATACCAATACTAAAGCGAGAGGCAGCACCTGCGCCTGATGCGTAAAGTAGTGGGATCAGACCTGCAATCATCGCACATGTGGTCATTAGGATTGGACGAAGACGGATCTTCGCGGCTTCCATGACCGCTTCTAAGCGATTCTTACCGTGGAATAGCTGCTCTTCTTTTGCCACCTCACAAATCAAGATACCGTGTTTAGTGATCAAGCCTATCAGGGTGATAAGACCTATCTGCGAGTAGATATTCAAGGTCGTTGCACCCCATGCCAGTGCGATCAACGCACCACAAATAGCCAGAGGAACCGACACTAGAATAACCAGTGGATCACGTAGCGATTCAAACTGAATAGCCAATACGAGGAAGATAACAGCCAATGCTAAACCAAAGGTTGCGTATAGTGCATTACCTTCTGTTACGTACTGACGGCTCTCGCCTAGGTAGTTGTAGCTATAACCTTTAGGCAGTACTTTCGCCGCTTCCGTATTTAACCAACTCACCGCATCACCAATTGATGTACCAGGGGCTAATACGCCACTGATGGTTGCTGCGTTTTGTTGGTTAAAGCTTGGTAACGTTGGTGGTGTTGATGTCACCTTGATGGTTACTAAGCTACCTAGTGGGATCAGATCGCCTGTATTGGTTTTCACGTAGTAGTTGTTTAAATCGTTTGGATTGAAACGGTTCTTACGTTCAACTTGTGGGATCACCTTGTATGAACGACCTAAGATATCAACGCGGTTAATGTCACCGCCTGCCAACATGGTACTTAGTGTGTTACCGATAGATTGCATCGTCACACCGTAAGCGCCTGCTTTGTCTTTGTTGATATTGATCTTCATGTCAGCTGAGTCGTACTTCAAGTTCAGATCCGAGTAAACAAACATCGGGTTATCTTTCACTTTCGTTAGCATCTCAGAAGCCACTTGGAACAAGCTCTTAAAGTTGTTCGGAGTGGTGATCACGAACTGAACAGGGAAGCCGCCGCCCGCACCTGGCAAGCTTGGCATTTGGAACGCAGCAACCGACATTTGAGGAATGTCTTTGATTTTCTTCGCTACGTCATTAGCCACTTCTGCTTGGCTTTCAGTACGCTCACTCCAAGGTTTCAAGGTCGCTAGACCAAACGCTTGGTTGGCAGCAGGAATACCTGAGAATACCTGCGCGTATTCCACGCTCTTTTGCTCTGTTAGTACCTTGTTGACTTGGTTCATAGTGTCTTCAATGAAGTCCAAGTTTGCGTTTGATGGCGCATTACCTTGGAATACCACTACGCCATTATCTTCAGCAGGAGCCAGTTCACTTGGAATAAATTTGAACAAGAATGGCAGACTTGCGAATGCACATACCGCAAACACGATAACCACAGGGCGCATGTTCATGATGCCGCCTAGCATTTTCTCGTAACGTAGCGTTAGGCGATCTAAGAAGCGGTGTACGGCTTGTTCGAATTTATTTGGAGCAGCATTTTCTTTTAGGAAGTGCGCACACATCATCGGTGATAATGTCAGTGCGATGATCCCTGAGATAAATACGGCACCCGCTAGTGTTAATGCAAACTCTTTAAATAGCGAGCCAGTTAAGCCGCCCATTAATGCGATTGGCGCGTATACTGCACCTAGCGCGATAGTCATGGAGATAACTGGAATCGCGATTTCACGAGTACCAATAATGGCAGCACGGAAAGGGCTTTCTCCCATCTTCATATGACGCTCAACGTTTTCAAGTACCACGATGGCGTCATCTACTACCAGACCGATGGCAAGTACCATCGCCAGTAGCGTCATCAAGTTCCACGAGAAGCCAAATAGCTGCATCACCAGCGCCACACCAACAAGTGATAGTGGAATAGTGATGATAGGGATCAGCACAGAACGTAGTGAGCCGATAAATAGCGCGATCACCACCAATACAATCACCGCTGCTTCAAGGATAGTTTTAATTACCTCATGAATAGAGTCGTTGATCGCAATCGTTGAGTCGTACATCACCGTCATCTTGATGGTGCTTGGCATGTTACGCTCAATGGTTGGGAGCAGTTTAATAACATCGGCTGCGATGTTAATTGGGTTCGCACTTGGTGCTGCTTGAATTGCAGCTACCACGGCTTCTTGACCATTTGCTGTTGCGCGGTAGCTATCACTACTTTTTGATAGTGTGACTTTCGCGATATCACCAAGACGGGTCACTTGACCATCTTTACTGGTTACAACCAGCTTTTCTAGTGTTTCAGGGCTGTTTGACTGGGTATCTGCACTACCGTTGTAGAGTACAAAGTCATTGTTCACCTGACCTACCGCAGATTGGTAGTTATTCGCCTTTAGGACTTGAATAACATCGCTTGCTGATAGGTTAAATGCCGCCATTTTCTGTGGATCTAACCAAACACGTAGCGCGTAAGGAACACCACCGTACATATCAACTTTCGATACGCCGTTAACCGTAAATAGCTGCGGCTTAACCACACGCTCGATGTAGTCAGTGATCTGACTAGAGTTCAAGCTCTTACTGGTGAAACCTAAGTAAAGCACACCCGTATCACCACCGGTTGATAGGGTGATGGTTGGATCTTGGGTTTCTGTTGGTAACTGCGAACGAACCGAGTTTACCTTCGCCAAAACGTCAGCCAAGGCTGCGTTCGGATTGGTATTCAGTTTCATTTGTACCGTGATTGTCGACATCCCCAGCGTACTTTGTGCGGTGATGTAGTCAATATTATCGGCTTGGGCAATGGCCTGTTCTAAGGGCTGAGTAATAAAGCCCTGCATCAGATCTGCACTGGCACCATAGTATGCGGTACTGACCGTTACTACGGTGTTGGTCATTTCTGGATACTGTCGAACCTGCATTTTGAATATCGCCTGAAAGCCAAGCAATGCGATCAGTAAGCTGATCGAAATTGCGAGGACGGGGCGTCTGATAAAAATATCAGTAAAGCGCATAACGAGAGTTCTCCAATTACAGCAGTGGTGTTACTGCTGGAGCTTTAAGTGCATCATTTTCAACAACATGCACTAGCGATTTGTTACTTAGACGAATTTGACCTGTGGTAACGATTTGCTCGCCAGCTTTAATGCCTGAAAGAATGCGCACTTTGTTACCGTGGTTTTGACCTGTGGTCACCACTGTTTGAATAGCACGTAATTTGCCATCAACTTCTTTTAGTACGTAAACCGTGTCACCGTATAGGGTGTAGGTGATCGCTGTTTGTGGCACGATAATTTGATCGCTAATGGTTGGCAGGATCACACGTGCACGAGCAAACATACCGCTACGTAGCTTACCGCCACTGTTAGGGATATCGGCTTGAACTTGTACTAAACCCGTTTGCGCGTTAACCGCAGGCTCGATTGCTGTGATTTGGCCTTTGAAATCGATGTCTTGGTAAGCGTCAACATTGATATCTACCGTTTGACCGATTTGGATCTTAGAAATATCGGTTTGCGGTACGGTGAAACGAAAACGCATGGTACGGGTATCTTCTAGGCGTACGATTTGTGTACCTGGTTGAATGTATTGACCAAGGTAAACGTTACGTAGACCTACTTCACCATCAAACGGTGCAACGATATCACGACGTTGAATTGACTCTTCTAACGATTTAATTTGAGCAACAAGGGCACGGTAGTTTGCTTGTGCTTCATCAAGGTTAGATTTAGACACTGAGCCTTTACGGTAAAGATCTTGGTAGCGTTTGTACGTCGCTTCAACCGCAGGCAGTTTAGCTTTGGTACTTTGCAGGCTTGCGACTTCAACATTGGAGTTGATCGATACCAACTCTTGACCCGCTTTAACACGTTGACCTGATTCAAAAGCGATTTTGCTGATAACACCTGATGCTTCAGACGTTAGCGTCACACCTTGAACGGGCTCGATGAAACCAATGGCTTGGATCGCAGGGTACCAGTTCTCGCCCTTCGTCGTAACCGAAGTTACTGGGTAGTTTGGCTCTGGCATGTTTGCCATGTATTCAGCAATTTTCTTCTGTTTGAATAAGTTGAAACCAATGACACTCCCAAATAACAGGAGGACGAGAAGTAACACTACTATCCACTTTTTCATTGTTAGGTTTGCTCCGGTTTAGCGATATTAATGCAGAGTGATAGCGTCCCAAGAGGCATTGATAACGGCTTCAATTTCGTCATCACTGATCTCTAACCTACGATTAATTTGCCGACGAGCTAAATTACAACTCGTTTCAAGACTTAATACGCTTAGTACCTCGTTATCGAGATCCTTAAATAAGCCACACGCTTTTCCATCATTAAACATAGTTGCAACGGGAGAAAAGAGTTTCTGGCTTAAGCGCTTTTGATCTTGTTTATTTCGGCATGGCAGGCTTTGGAACTGTCCCCGAATGATTAACGGGGCATCACCATTGATTGTCATGTGCCATAAGTTAAGCCACATGGTGCGATAACGTTGCTTGATCGGCATGCTATCAACAATGTTGTGACTTATCTGTGCTGCGATATAACTTAAAATGTGATCATGTAATTGGTTGAGTAGGTCTTCTTTATCGTTAAAGTAACGGTAAATCGTACCTGCGGCGACGTTGGCTTCTTTTGCGACCATTTGCATCGAAAGACCATGAAAGCCGAATTCTGCGAGAAGCTTTTCTGCTGCTGCCAATATACGTTGTTTTTTCTCATTCATAATGGCAATTATATTTGGATGTGAAATGAATGAACGATCGTTCATTATTGTAGATTGTCATCCTTGATGCGCAAGTTTTAAATTAGACTTTTGAACTATATTTTTTATTTTATTGTGGTTGTTTATGCTTTTAGCAAATAAGTGCTTTTTGTTTATTGCCTTAATGTTATAAGTATAGAAGTCGTGCTAAATAACTAAGCAAAAAAAAGCGCATACCTGAGGTATGCGCTTATTAATTGTTTCACTTCACTTATTAGTGTTGTTCAGTTAATGACTCTTTATTTTCTTCTGCATTTTTCTTCTTTTTGCGACTGAAAATACGTTCAACCACGACGAAGAAAATCGGAATAAAGAAGATACCTAAGAAGGTAGAACTTAACATACCACCGAGTACTGCAGTACCAATGGCATTCTTACCACCTGAACCTACACCAGAGCTTATTGCCAATGGCACAACACCTAAACCGAAGGCAAGGGATGTCATGATGATCGGACGTAAACGCACACGCACAGCATGCAGTGTTGCTTCTACTAGTCCTGCGCCTTTTTCGTAGTATTCTTTGGCAAATTCTACAATCAAGATGGCGTTCTTAGTTGCTAAGCCAACGGTGGTTAATAGACCTACTTGGAAGAATACGTCGTTAGGCATACCACGACCGTTCATTGCCAGTAGAGCACCGATAATACCTAGCGGTACAACCAGCACGACAGCAAATGGTACAGACCAGCTTTCATAAAGGGCTGCAAGTACCAGGAATACCACCAAGATAGACAATGCATACAGCATTGGTGCTTGGTTACCTGATAGTCGTTCTTCATAAGATAAGCCGTTCCATTCGATACCAAAGCCCGGTGGTAATTGTTTTACCATCTCTTCAATATCAAGCATTGCCTGACCTGTACTGTAACCTGGCACTACGCCACCTTGGATGTTAACCGCAGGTGTGGCGTTGAAACGCTCTAGACGAGGTGATGCGTATTTCCATTCACCGGTTGCAAAGGCAGAGAAGGGTACCATTTCACCTTGGTTATTACGTACATACCAAGTATCTAAGTCGGTAGGCTTCATACGGTATTCTGCATCACCTTGAACGAAGACTTTCTTAACACGTCCACGGTCGATGAAGTCATTAACGTACGAACTACCCCAAGCAGTCCCTAGCACTTGGTTTACTGATTGAATATCAATACCCAGTGCGCGGATCTTCGCTTGGTCAACATTGATTTGGTACATCGGCGCATCTTCCTGACCATTCGGACGTACACCGACAAGGTTCGGATTTTGTGCTGTCATGCCGAGTAACTGGTTACGAGCGGCGATCAGTTTATCGTGGCCTTGACCACTTCTATCTTGGAGATAGAAATCAAAACCACTTGCCGTACCTAGCTCAACAACCGCTGGTGGGGCAAACGAGAACACCATGGCATTTTTGATCTGCTGGAAGTATGCCATCGAACGAGCTACGACCGATTTCACATCCATGCCCGGTAATTGGCGATCTGACCAATCTTTTAAGCTGATAAATGCCATACCCATGTTCTGACCACTACCAGCGAAACTAAAGCCAGATACGCTAAACACACTTGCTACGGTGTCTTTTTCATCATTGAGGTAGAAATCAGAGACTTTATCCATCACTTCTTGGGTTTGCTCTTGGGTAGAGTTTACCGGCAAGATAGCTTGGCTAAACAAGATCCCCTGATCTTCATCTGGTAGGAATGACGTTGGCATTTTGTTGAACATCCAACCTACAGCAACGGTTAGGCCAAGGAAGATCAACATGACGCGAATAGAGCGTTTGATCATTGCCGCAACGCTTGCTTCATAACGTGAGGTTAAGTTATCAAACGTGCGGTTAAACCAACCGAAGAAACCTTTCTTCTCACCATGTTCAACCGGTTTTAGCATGGTCGCACAAAGGGCTGGCGTTAAGATCACCGCAACCAATACTGACAGTGACATTGCCGTTACAATGGTTATCGAGAACTGACGGTAGATCACACCGGTAGAGCCCGACATAAATGCCATTGGTACGAATACCGCAGATAGCGTTAAGGCGATACCGACCAGTGCACCAGTGATTTGATCCATTGATTTTCGTGTTGCTTCAACGGCACTTAAGCCTTCTTCATGCATGACACGTTCAACGTTCTCTACCACCACGATGGCATCATCAACTAGCAAGCCGATGGCAAGTACCATTGCAAACATGGTTAGGGTGTTGATAGAAAACCCTGCCATCGAAAGCACCGCAAAGGTACCTAATAAAACAACAGGGACTGCAATGGTTGGGATCAAGGTTGCACGGAAGTTCTGTAAGAACAGGTACATGATAAGAAATACCAGTATTACAGCTTCAAACAGCGTATGAACAACCCCTTCAATTGATTTTTCAACGAATGGCGTCGTGTCGTACGGGTAAACAGCAGTTAGCCCTTCTGGGAAGAAAGGTTTTAATTCTTCTACTTTGGCTTTTACTGCTTCTGCTGTCGCAAGGGCGTTAGCACCTGTTGCTAGCTTAATACCTAAACCACTGGCAGGTTTGCCGTTGTAGAACACTTGTACGGAGTAATCTTCTGCACCTAGTTCAACGCGCGCCACATCACCTAGACGTACGGTTGCACCTGCTGAGTCTGATTTAACAATGATGTTTTTAAACTCTTCAGGGGTTTGCAAGCGGCTTTGCGCTGATACTGTGGCGTTAAGCTCTTGGCCTGGCATTGATGGTGAAGCACCCAGTTGGCCTGCTGAGATCTGGGCATTTTGCTCTTTGATTGCTGCAATCACATCAATACTGGTCAGGTTGTATTTGGTCAGTTTTAGCGGATCTAACCATATACGCATTGCGTACTGAGCACCAAAGGTGGTGATTTCACCCACGCCTGCTACACGGCTCATTGGATCGGCAACGTTCGAACTGATGTAGTCCGAAATATCGTTCTTATCCATTGAGCCATCTTCAGAATAGAAGCCGACAACCATTAAGAATGATGAGCTAGCTTTGTTAACCTTTACACCTTGCTGCTGCACTTCCATTGGTAGCAATGGTAGAGCGGCTTGCAGTTTATTCTGCACCTGAACCTGAGCAATATCAGGATCTGCTTCCGCGTTAAAGGTTAGGGTAATTTGGGTATTACCAAAGCTATCACTGGTGGATGATAAGTAACGCAGGTGGTCGATACCTGTCATGCGCTGCTCGATCACCTGTGTCACTGTGTCTTCCATGGTTTTTGCGTTTGCGCCAGGGTAGTTAGCGCTGATCACCACGGTCGGCGGTGCGATACTTGGATACTGAGACACTGGCAATTTGATAATTGACAGTACCCCGGCAAGCATCACGATTATCGCGATCACCCAAGCAAAAATAGGGCGATCGATAAAGAAACGAGCCATATCTTATCTCTACTTTTGAGGTTGCGAATTGTTAGCTAGGGTTGGCTTCACTAAAGCACCCGGACGCACTTTTTGTAGGCCATCGACAATCACTTGGTCGCCATCTTTTAAGCCATCAGTAATACGCCATTGGTTATCAATCACCTGCGCAGTTGTCACAGTGCGAGACTCTACTTTGTTCTCAGCGTTAACGACCATGACGGTTGCTTGACCTTTACTATTACGCGTTACCGCTTTTTGCGGCACCATGATGGCTTTTGGATCGGTACCTGTATTTAGTACTGCGCGTACGTACATACCCGGCAGTAAGATCCCTTCTGGGTTTGGAAATTCTGCACGTAACGTGACAGAGCCAGTGTTTGGATCGACGTTCACTTCCGCAAATTGCAGCACACCGTGGTGTTGATAAACCGTACCGTCTTCTAAGATCAATTCAACATCAGCATTCTGACTTGCTTGAAGCTGACCTTGCTTTAATGCTGCTTTTAAACGTAGAAGTTGTGCACTCGATTGGGCGATATCAATGTTGATAGGATCTAGCTGTTGAATAGTAGCTAATACTTGCGATTGCCCCGCATTGACCAATGCACCAGGCGTTACAGAAGATTGACCAATACGACCTGAAATTGGCGCTTTAACTTTGGTATAATCGAGATCAATCTTAGCTTTATTGACGTTCGCTTTAGCTACTTCAAGGCTAGCGATAGCCACTTTGTAAGCTGCTTGGTTATCATCGTAGGTTTGCTTGCTGATCGCACCGCGTTCTACTAGTTTTTTACTACGGATAGCCAGTGCTTTCGCTGAATCTAATGTTGCTTGTGCTTTCGCTAATTCCGCTTTTGCGCTTAAGTAAGCAGCGTTGTAACTGGCAGAGTCGATATTATAAAGAGACTGACCTTTTTTAACGTCACGACCTTCAGTAAAGCCACGATCGGTAATGATGCCTGAAACCTGAGGACGTACTTCTGCCTCAAGGTAAGCTTTGCTTCGACCAGGTAGCTCCACGCGGATTTCTTGTGGGTGCGATGTGATAGCAATGGTACCAACAGGAATACTTTTTGCTGCTTGTTGAGCAGAGGGATCTGCTGCATTTTGATCACAAGCTGATACCCATAGTGCCATACTGACAACCATGGCCAATTTTGCGATTTTCCGCATGAAAACTCCTAAATTTTAAGCGATATAACTTAACGTGAAATATTCAAATTATTGAATTTACAATAGAGTAACCACTAATTACATATTTTGTAACCTATGATAGCCGTTTAAAGATAAAACGGTTATTTTTCGCATAAAAACCCCACCTTTTATTTAAAAGGTACGGTGAACGGAATTATGCTTAAAAAGAATTGTTAACCAATTGATATGATTATTAGTGATTGGTTTGGGTTTTATTATTCATATATTGAATAACCCTATATATAAAATGCATTAACATGCACTTTTTACAAATGAGTGTCAGGATAACGAATGAAACTGAACCCAAGGCAAACAGAAGCAGTAAAATACGTCTCTGGACCCTGCTTGGTGCTAGCTGGTGCTGGCTCGGGTAAAACCCGTGTGATCACGAATAAGATTGCGTATCTTGTACAAAAGTGTGATTACAAAGCACGAAATATTGCAGCGTTGACCTTTACCAATAAAGCCGCACGTGAAATGAAAGAGCGTGTAGGGCAAACCTTAGGTCGCCAAGAAGCCAAAGGATTAATGGTATCGACCTTCCACACCTTAGGTCTCAACATCATTCGTCGTGAATATAAGCATCTGGGTTTAAAAGCCAGTTTTTCGTTGTTTGATGATCAAGACCAAATGGCACTGCTTAAAGAGCTGACGGAAGACGAACTGGAAGGCGATAAAGATTTACTCAAGCTTCTGCTGTCATCGATTTCTAATTGGAAAAATGACATGTTGTCGCCAGCAGACGCTGCTGCTCGTGCTCGTAGTGAACGCGATCAGTTATTTGCCCATTGCTATGAGATGTATCAGCGACAAATGAAGGCGTATAACGCGCTGGATTTTGATGATTTGATTTTGATGCCAGTATTGCTGCTACGTGATAACGAAGAAGTACGTAAGCATTGGCAAAACCGTATTCGTTACTTGCTGGTGGATGAGTATCAAGATACCAACACCAGCCAGTACTTGTTTGTGAAATTGCTAGTGGGTGAGCGTTCTCGCTTTACTGTGGTGGGTGATGATGATCAGTCGATTTATTCATGGCGTGGTGCACAGCCTGAAAACTTGGCCTTGCTCAACAAAGACTTTCCAAGCTTAAAAGTGATCAAGCTGGAGCAAAATTATCGCTCAACCAGTCGTATACTGCGTACTGCGAATATCTTGATTGCCAACAACCCGCACTTGTTTGAAAAAGCGTTGTTTTCTGAAATTCCTGACGGTGCGATGTTAAAAGTCATTACCGCTAAGAATGAAGAGCATGAAGCTGAGAAAGTTGTCGGTGAATTGATTGCGCATCGCTTCATGAATAACACCGCTTATAAAGACTATGCGATCTTATACCGTGGTAACCATCAGTCACGCTTATTTGAAAAGTCGCTGATGCAAAACCGTATTCCTTATAAGATCTCAGGCGGTACGTCGTTCTTCTCTCGCTCAGAGATCAAAGACATCATGGCGTACTTACGTCTTTTGACAAACCTTGATGATGACAATGCGTTCTTACGTATCGTGAATACTCCACGCCGTGAGATAGGCCCTGTGACACTAGAAAAGCTCGGTACTTACGCCAACATGCGCGGTAAGAGCTTGTTTGCTGCCAGTTTTGAAATGGGATTAGAGCAGCATCTTTCTGGGCGTGGTTTAGAATCACTGCAGCGCTTTACCCACTGGATCAACCAGCTCGCAGATAATGCAGAGCGTGGTGATACGGTTTCAGCGGTACGCCAGCTGGTGCGCGATATTCATTACGAAGATTGGTTATACGAAACCTCTGCTAGCCCTAAAGCGGCTGAAATGCGAATGAAGAACGTTTCTGACTTATATAGTTGGATCACGGCTGATTTAGAGGGTGATAACTATGATAAAGAAGAGAAAACCTTAAAAGAGGTGGTTCAACGTCTGACTCTGCGTGACATGATGGAGCGTGGTGAAGATGATGATGATGCCGATCAAGTTCAGCTCATGACATTGCATGCATCAAAAGGTCTGGAGTTTCCTTATGTATTCTTAGTGGGTACTGAAGAAGGGATCTTGCCACACCAAACTAGCATTGATGAAGACAATGTTGATGAAGAGCGTCGCTTAGCTTATGTAGGTATCACTCGCGCCCAACGTGAGTTAACGTTTACCTTATGTAAAGAGCGTCGTCAGTTTGGTGAGTTAATCAAACCTGAACCAAGCCGCTTCTTATATGAATTACCACAAGATGATTTGGAGTGGGAGAGTGAGCGTAAGCCAGTGACTGCAGAAGAGCGCATGCACAAAGGCCAAGCGCACATCGCTAATATTCGTGCAATGTTCAATAAGAAGTAACGCAGCGTAAATAGAGCGAATTAAATAGAAGAGGGAGTATCAATGATGCTCCCTCTTCTTTATATAATGTTTGGAGGTGTTGTTTTATAGACCTGCAATCATGTGATCAATAGCAGCAACGATCTCTTCATCGCTACAGTCCATACAAGAGCCTTTCGCTGGCATAGCGTTAAAACCATTAATCGCATGATCAGCTAACACGTCTTTACCTTTAGCTAGACGCTCTGTCCAATCACCAGCAACACCTTTTTTCGGTGCGCCCATCACACCAGAGGTATGACATGCTGTACAAAAGGTGTTGTAAACAGCATCACCGCTACGAGGACCCGCCGCGACTTCAACTGCTGGGGCTTCGCCTTCAAGGTATAAAGCGCCAACCGGTTTGATACGCTCAGCAATTGCTTCATCAGACATGTCTGTGGCTACTGCAGTACCAGCAACGGCGAATGCAGCTACAGCAGCGAATAAATAGTGTCGAAAAGAAAAATCCATGGTGCTCACCTTATACTTCCAAATTGTATTTTTAGTTGCTGTTATCTTCACTCGTGGCTAATGTTGAAATAGTACGGCGAATGTTTTTAAAATGATCAAATTGTTATTTCTTGGTTAGTATATCGAGTTGTGACATAGGATCAAACTAGTGAGCTGTATTTGTATGATACGAATCAATAGTTATTTGGACATAAAATCAGCGAGTAAAATAAAAATGAAAAAAAACACTTGCCGAGAGGCGCTCTGATCCGTAATATTCACCCCCGTCGATAGGGCAAGGCGCCCGTAGCTCAGCTGGATAGAGCGTTGGCCTCCGGAGCCAAAGGCCGAAGGTTCGAATCCTTTCGGGCGCACCATTACCAAATGGTCGTATTGGCGGAAGGTAGTAAAAAACAATGGTGGCTATAGCTCAGTTGGTAGAGTCCCGGATTGTGATTCCGGTTGTCGCGAGTTCAAGTCTCGTTAGCCACCCCATATTATAGAGAGTTGATGTTATCAGCTTTCTGGCTTTAAAAGCCCGCTTGTTTACAAGCACACAGAATTAAGTCGGTGAATAGCGCAGTTTGGTAGCGCATCTGGTTTGGGACCAGAGGGTCGGGGGTTCGAATCCCTCTTCACCGACCACTTACAATGGTGGCTATAGCTCAGTTGGTAGAGTCCCGGATTGTGATTCCGGTTGTCGCGAGTTCAAGCCTCGTTAGCCACCCCATTATTTAGGTTATCTTATTAAGAGACCTTGGCATTAAAAGCCTAAAACATTGTCGGTGAATAGCGCAGTTTGGTAGCGCATCTGGTTTGGGACCAGAGGGTCGGGGGTTCGAATCCCTCTTCACCGACCACCATTAAGAAAACCGTATCGAAAGATACGGTTTTTTTTCGCCTGTAGAAAAGTACATGCAGATCAGGCTTATTGTGCATAGCTCAGAGGGTCGGGGGTTCCCAGCTATTAGAATCTCGCTCTTCGCCGACGACTATTAAGAACCGTATCGAAAGATACGGTTTTTTTTCGTCTGTAGAAAACCTTGCCATCTTAATCCTTCTTTAGAACTTTTTGGTATTCCTTTTAGTAATGAAAATGGCTGTGTATTAAATACGTGTTTTACCTTTATTCTGCTATCTCATTGCTTTTTTATATCACTAATAAGTAGATATTTTCTTTATCCTCTACCGCTACTTGTTTAGCTCTATTTATCTTTTGCGCTTCCTGTCGCTGTTAAATTTTTTTACTTCTTCTTAGTGTTACATTTTGCATCTTATCGCTATGTATAGTTTTAAAAACTGCTCTATTGATTATTTATTGGTTTTTTAGGTTAAAAATTAAAGTTTAATTAGATTATGTTGTATTTATGTAAAATAACAAAGATGAGTTAAGTGATATTTTATTCATTTATATATTTTATTTTGTTTAATGAAACTTATGTTTATTACTAAATATTATTGAATTTACTTATTAAAAAGACTGTTAGTGTAGCTTTTTATTGATAGTGGGATGTTATTTTTGATCTAAATCAAAATGAATAGTTATTCGATTAATTGGGTTGGTTATAGTTTTTTACTTTGCTATGTTGCTTTTGTGTAAAATTTTTGACAGATTGATAGGCGAGCATGCTGATAGCTGATTATGCTGGCATGGAAAGGATTCAAGTTTTTATATTGGCAGGAGCCTGCCAAGCAATTGGGGTCGGTCATGGCTTTACTAGAAGTAAAAAACCTTCGGATAGAATATCCATCCCGTCACGGTATACATGCTGCGGTTAAATCACTGTCGTTCTCTATTGAGCGTGGTGAGATTGTGGGTGTGGTGGGTGAATCTGGTGCAGGTAAGTCGACGGTAGGTAATGCCGTTATTGATCTGCTAAGTCCTCCAGGGCAAATCGCCAGTGGTGATGTGTATCTTGATGGAACCAAAATTTCTGGGCTAACGCCGGAGCAAATGCGTCAGGTACGTGGTGCCAAAATTGGATTTATTTTCCAAGATCCAATGACGTCGCTAAACCCACTCTTTACGGTGGAACAACAGCTTACAGAAACTATCGTAACCAACTTAAAAGTTACTCAGCAAGAAGCGTACAAGCGTGCGTTAACCTTGATGGAGCAGGTAGGTATCCCACAACCTGAGCTGCGTATTAAACAGTATCCACATCAATTTTCTGGTGGTATGCGCCAACGTGTGGTGATTGCGATTGCACTTGCTGGAGAGCCGGATCTCATCATTGCCGATGAGCCAACCACGGCACTGGATGTGTCGATTCAAGATCAGATCTTAACCCTTATCCGTGATTTATGTGTGCAGAAGAACGTCGGCTGTATGTTGGTGACGCACGATATGGGCGTGGTGTCGAATGTGACTGATCGTGTAGCGGTGATGTATCGCGGCGATCTGGTGGAGTTTGGTACAACCGAGCAAGTACTTCACCGTCCAGAGCATCCATATACTCAAAGTTTGATCTCAGCAGTGCCGCGCTCTGATATCAAATTAAAGCGTTTTCCACTTGTTAGTTACATCGAAAAAGCAGAAGAAACACCACCGCTGGATGTGAAAAATCACTGGTTAGGTCAACGCCAAGAGCAACGTGATTATTCAGGTGCGTTGTTAAATGTAGAAAACGTAAGCCTGCGTTTTATCACTAAAGATTCACTGTTTGAAAGCCGTCGTGAATATGTGCAAGCCAACAATGATGTGAGCTTTCAAGTTTTTGAAGGGGAAACTTTTGGTCTGGTAGGTGAATCCGGTTCAGGTAAATCGACCATTGCCCGCGTGATCGCAGGTTTATATCCACCGAATGAAGGCAAAGTGACATTTGAAGGCATTGATTTAACGTCGCTGAAGAGTGAGTCCGAGCGTCGTCCGTTGCGTCGTCAAATGCAGATGGTATTCCAAAATCCGTATACGTCGATGAACCCAAGGATGCGTATTTTCGACATCATTGCTGAGCCTATTCGTTTCCACAAACTGACCGAGAACGAAGCGCAGACACGCCAAATCGTACATGACTTATTGGATCATGTCGGCTTAGGACGTGCCGCTGGGGTGAAGTATCCACACGAGTTTTCAGGCGGTCAGCGTCAACGTATTTCCATTGCTCGCGCGTTGGCTACACGTCCTCGTCTGCTGATTTGTGATGAGCCAACTTCTGCACTCGATGTATCAGTACAGGCTCAGATCCTGAACTTGTTAAAAGATCTGCAAGATGAGCTCAACCTTACCATGTTGTTTATTAGCCACGATTTGCCAGTGATCCGCCAGATGTGTGATCGCATTGGGGTGATGCAAAAGGGCACCTTGTTAGAAGTGGCGCCAACCGAGCAGTTATTTACCTCGCCACAACATGCGTACAGCCAACACTTAATTTCACTAATGCCTGAGTTTAAGGGAATTAGTCAAAATGGATTAAAAAGCGCTTAATCCGTCTTCACAAACAACTCGCGGGAGAGGTCCCGTGCATAAAGGAGTTATGCAATGAAAACCATCAAGAGTAAATTAGCCGTAGCATTAATGGCCGCGGGTTTAAGTTTTAGTGCAACAGCGGCTGAGATCAAATTAGGTTATGCATCAGATCCTGTTTCACTTGACCCTCATGAGCAACTATCAGGCGGTACGCTACAGCTTTCTCATATGGTCTTCGATCCTCTTGTGCGTTTTACACAAGACATGGAATTTGAGCCACGCCTAGCACAAAGCTGGGAGCGTCTTGATGATCACACCTTCCGTTTCAAATTGCGCCAAGGGGTGAAATTCCATTCTGGTAATCCTCTCACTGCCGACGATGTGGTGTGGACGTTTAATCGTCTGCAAGACTCTGCTGACTTTAAAAAGATCTTCGACCCGTATGCGGAAATGAAGAAAGTGGACGACTACACGGTTGATCTGATCTCAAAAGGGACTTATCCACTGGTGCTGCAAACTGCGACTTACATTTTCCCTATGGACAGCAAATTCTACAGCGGTAAAACAGCAGACGGTAAAGATAAGGCAGAAATTGCGAAACACGGTAACTCATTTGCATCGACCAACCTTTCTGGTACTGGTCCGTTTATCGTCACCGAGCGTGAGCAAGGGGTAAAGGTTGAGTTTACTCGTAACGCTGATTACTGGGACAAAGCATCAAAAGGTAACGTTGATAAGTTAACACTGCTGCCAATTAAAGAAGATGCGACACGTCTAGCTGCCTTGCTATCAGGCGGTGTCGATATGATTGACCATGTCGCACCAAATGATCACAACCGTTTGAAAGAAGCCGATGGTGTTGAGCTGGTGACGCAACCGGGTACCCGTATCATTACCTTCCAAATGAACCAAAACAGCAATGAGGCACTGAAAGATGTACGCGTGCGCCAAGCGATTGTTCATGCAATTAATAACGAAGGTATCGTGAAGAAAATCATGAAAGGTTTTGCAACCACTGCGGGTCAACAAAGCCCTGCGGGTTACCAAGGTCATGATGAAAGCCTAGTGCCACGTTATGACGTGAAGAAAGCGAAAGCCTTAATGAAAGAAGCGGGTTATGCCGATGGCTTTACCCTAACCATGCTAGCGCCAAACAACCGTTATGTGAACGATGCCAAAGTGGCACAAGCTGTAGCGGCAATGCTATCGAAGATCGGTATTAAGGTTGATCTTAAGACCATGCCAAAAGCGCAATACTGGCCTGAGTTTGATAAGTGTGCGGCAGATATGCTGATGATTGGTTGGCACGCTGATACCGAAGATTCTGCCAACATGACTGAGTTCTTAACCATGACGCGTAACGAAGAAACGGGTCAAGGCCAGTACAACTGTGGTTTTTACTCAAACCCAGAAGTCGATAAGTTAGTGGAGGCAGCGAACGTAGAAACGGATCCTGCGAAACGTAAAGCAATGCTACAAAAAGTGGAAGCGACGCTTTATAACGAAGCAGCATTTGTTCCGCTACATTGGCAGAGTCTGTCATGGGGTGCACGTTCCAACGTTCACGCTGCTGATATTGTAAACCCAATGGAAATGCCTTACTTCGGCGATCTTGTGGTTGATGAGAAGTAAGTAAAATAGCAATGAAAGCAACAGTGCCGGAGCTTGCTCCGGCACTTTTTCAGGAAGAAAGAGAAGGGGTAGGGAATGTTTACGTTTCTGGTCAAGCGCCTGTATCAGGCACTGATAGTGATGTTTGTGATCAGTTTGGTGGCATTTGCCATCCAAGATAACCTTGGCGACCCATTACGTGAGTTGGTGGGGCAATCTGTATCAGAAGCTGAACGACAACAATTACGTGATGATTTAGGACTTAACGATCCGTTTATCACCAAATATAGCCGATTTTTATCTAACGCTGTGCAAGGCGACTTAGGTACGTCTTACACATTTAAAAAGCCCGCCACTGAGGTGATTTTAGACAAACTGGTGGCAACGCTTGAGCTGGTATTTGGCGCCACTATGATCATTATTGTGGTCTCAATTCCGCTTGGGGTTTATTCCGCCATCCATCCTAATAGTGTGTTCACTAAAGCCATTATGGCGTTCAGTAGTATCGGTATATCTATTCCTGTTTTCCTCACCGCGATCATGCTGATGTACATCTTCTCTATTGAGCTGGGCTGGTTACCGTCGTTTGGGCGTGGTGAAACTGCCAATTACTTCGGTTGGGATTCAGGTTATTTCACTGTTGATGGTTTGAAACACTTAGTTCTGCCATGTGTGGCGTTAGCGTCTATTATGCTGCCGCTATTTATTCGTTTAGTGCGTTCAGAAATGCTGGAAGTATTGAGCTCTGAATACATCAAGTTTGCCAAAGCCAAAGGCTTACCGATGAAAAAGGTTTACTACCAACACGCATTGAAGAACACCATGCTGCCTGTACTAACGGTTGGCGGGGTGCAGATCGGTACCATGATTGCCTATACCATTTTGACCGAAAGTGTTTTCCAATGGCCGGGGACTGGACTGCTATTTTTAGATGCGATTAACCGTGTCGATACCCCATTAATTACGGCTTACGTGATTTTTGTAGGACTGATTTTCGTTGTAACTAATACCATTGTTGATTTGCTCTATGGATTGGTTAACCCGACTGTAAACCTGACTGGCAAGGGAGAGTAAATCATGAGTAATACACTAGCTGCGCCAAGCCGTTGGGAGCGCTTTAAAAACTCGGATTTTCTGTATTATTTTAAGAAAGACAAGGTAGCGATGGTTTGTTTCGCGGTCTTTCTAAGTTTTGCTACGGCGGCATTATTTGCGCCATTTATTGCACCGACTAACCCTTATGATCTGTCATCTATCGACATTATGGATTCAGAATTGCCGCCTTCTTGGATGGAAGACGGTGATGAAAACTTCCTGCTCGGTACTGACGATCAAGGGCGTGATATTTTCTCCACTATTCTTTACGGCGCTCGCTTATCATTAACCATTGGTTTGCTGGCAGTTGCACTGCAGATGACGTTAGGTATCGTGATTGGTTTGACGGCTGGTTACTTCGGTGGACGCGTTGATAGCTTCTTAATGCGTGTGGCTGATGTGCAGTTATCGTTCTCAACCATGATGGTGGCGATCATTGTTTCTGCGATTTTCAGAACGGCGCTAGGAGCTGAAACCTATGCTCAATATGCTGTGATCATGCTGGTGGTGATCATTGGTATTGCTGAGTGGCCACAGTATGCGCGTACCGTACGTGCATCAGTACTGGCTGAGAAGAAGAAAGAGTATGTTGAAGCGGCAAAAGTCATGGGCTTTAGAGCGCCACGTATTATGTTCCGTCATATTCTGCCAAACTGTTTATCACCTATTCTCGTTATTTCAACGGTGCAGGTGGCGAATGCCATTATGTCAGAAGCGGCACTGTCATTCTTAGGTTTAGGTTTACCAGTAGATCAGCCATCACTGGGCTCGCTTATCAGCATTGGCTTTAAATACATTTTCTCAGGCCAATGGTGGATCACCGCATTCCCTGGCATTGTGCTGGTGGTATTGGTGCTGGTGATTAACTTATTAGGTGATTGGCTACGTGATGTGTTTAACCCGAAAATCTATAAAGGTTAATAGCTGATATAGAGAGTAAAAAGGCGACCGATGGTCGCCTTTTTTGATTTTCTATTGCTGTTAGTTGCTTGATGCTTTCCACTTTGTAAGTAGATCTTTTGCTAGTGCTTCGTTAGCGACAAACATACCAAACATGTTTTTAACTGTGCTGTCTTCTGTGATCAGTAAGTTGCGATCTTTAGCGATAATCTTAAAGTTCATATCGTTGTCGCCTTCAGGGAAGTCGATAAATAGATTTTCACCTTGGATTGCCCAGCTAAGCTCCATTGATTCACCAGCTTCTTCAATCGTCACTTTATCAGCATTAAAGTGCATTTTTGCCATCATTGGATCTGGATTATAGCTTGTTGAATCGTCAGCAATGTAGAAGAACGTCTTATTGGCAAATGTTTCAGCGTAAACGGCTTCTTTATCGCGCAGATCTTTCTTACTCCACAGGATTAAATCACCGTCATTTTGTGGTACGGCTAATGATACGTCATGAGTCATGTAGATGAAGGTATCTGCTTCACCATCAGAGACAATAGCATCACCATTGATAGTAAATTCACCTGTCGATGTTTCATTTGTATTGTAGCGTGTCATTTCTAGTGTGTTAGCAAAAATAACTTTTGCGTAATCAATACCTTCTTCGGTAGCGTATGCTTTATTTAAGCTTACTGCCCACATTTCTTCGCCAACAGCAAAGTAACTTGCCGTGGTGTAAATTTCTTTACTTACCGCTTGGCCTTTTTCATCAAACTCAATGTTGATGTTGTTCAGATCTTCTTTGTTATTAATTTTATCATCTAAGATCTTGCTGATGTCTGCAGTTGTTTTAACGAGTTTATCAGCATTGATAGCAGCGATGGTGGTTGGGAGTGTTGTTGTAATTGAACGTGCGATCGCATGCACTTTTTGTGCATTTTCGTCATTTTCTTTTTGTGCAACATAATCACCAGCAATGGTGTTGAGTGGCAGATTTAGCTCGCTAGCCAGTGCTTCTAATGTGATGTTTTTTGTGTGTGCCATTGTAGTAAAAGGCGTTACAGAAATCGTTTTATTTTCAGCGTTATCGCTTGCAGAAACGATGTATTGGAAGTCGTTGCCTAACTTACCACTCTTATCTGAGTCACTTGTAACCGATGCTTTTGCAGATACGATGATGTTGAATTTAGCGTCTGCTTTGCTAATTTTTGCTTCACCGTTTTTGTCTGTTTTAACCGTTAACTTTTCATCTGTATCACAAGCATTATTGTTGTTGCGATCAATACAAATTTCAGCATTTGCTAGGTAACCGTCGATAGCTTTGATGGTGATTGCGCTATTATCCGGTGTAGGAGTACCCGTCTCTGGAGATGGTTTTTCAATTTCTGGTTGTGTAGTTGTCGAAGATGAATCGTCGTTACAGCCAGTAAGAGTTAGCGTAGCAAGAAGGGATGCTGCAACAAGAGACAGTTTAAATTGCATTTTTTAATATCCTTAAACAATATGCATATTAAGTTTGTGCCTAATCACACCTATAAAAAACAAGTGGTTAGGTGGTGTTTGGCGGCATATTATCGAGAGGAAAGATAAAAGCAATTGCAATAATCTGCTTATACTTTGGGTGAATATTAAATTTTATAAAATGTGATAGTGCTAACGAAAATCAGCTATACGGTATAATTCAAAAGTTTGATCTTTATTCAATATTTAGACGAAAAAAAGGCGACCATTGGTCGCCTTTTTGTTTGTACCTTTGCTTAAAACAGTAGGTGTGCCATGCCTGCAATCACAGGTAAAGTCACCAGTGTACGTAGGATGAAAATTACAAATAGCTCCCACGCTTTAACAGGTACTTTACTACCGATAAGCAGTGCACCAATTTCAGACATGTAAATAAGCTGAGTGACTGACATTGCTGCGATGATGAAACGGGTCATGTCACTTTCAATGGTTGATGCCAAAATAGATGGCAAGAACATATCTGCAAAACCAACCACAATCGTCTTTGACGCTGCTTCCGCTTCAGGAATGTGCAGCAATTCTAAGAACGGAATAAATGGCATGCCAAGGTAATCAAACAGTGGTGTGTTCTCTGCAATTACCAGCGCAATAGTACCAATTGCCATGACAACAGGTAGTACACCAAACACCATGTCGACTGCGTTTTTCACGCCATCTAACGCAATCGCAGGAATGCTTTTCACTTCAGCAGCTTTCTTCAGTGCTTGTTCTAAACCGTAAGAAATAACGTTGTGACCTTGCGGTACGCTTTCATCGTGTTTGCTCTCTTTTGTGCCATCAATGTAGATATCTTTCTTACGTGATAACGGCGGCAGACGAGGCACAATAACAGCTGCGACTAAACCTGCTAAACACACCGTTAAGTAGAACGGTACAAACATGTGTTCTAGGTTAACTTGCGCAATCACAACCAAGCTAAATGTGATAGAGACAGCTGAGAAAGTAGTACCAATGATCGCTGCTTCACGTTGAGTGTACATACCTGATTCGTACTGTTTACTGGTCAGTAGTACACCTACCGAGCCATCACCTAACCATGATGCAATACAGTTAACTGATGAGCGCCCTGGAAGACCAAAAATAGGGCGCATGATGCGAGTAAACAGAGTGCCGAAAAATTCCAGCAAACCAAAATTCAGCAGTAGTGGCAGCAGTAAGCCTGCAAAAATAAAGACGGAGAACAGAACAGGTAGCAGATCGTTTAATACCAAACCACCGGTAGCGTCAGTGCGGAACATCTCAGGGCCGACATTAAAGTAAGCCATTACAGCAAAAATAGCACCAAGCTGTTGCACGATAAACCACATTGGTGATGGGTTGAGTAAGCCATTTAAAAAACCGTTACGAGTAATAAAACCTGGCTTAAACACTTTAGTGATGATCGACATAATCGCAGTAAAGCTGATCACGCCCGTCACAATAGATGTCAGTGAATTTTCGAACTGAGCTTGAATGGTTTTCGCTAAAACAGCGATAGGGATTGTAATGTCACCATTGAAATTAATCGGTGCCATAAATAGGAACACACCAATTAAGGATGGGATCAGGAACATAAGCCAATTGTTAATTGGGCTTTTTGGTGGTGGTGCTGCTGCTTGTTCTTGCATCTCGATTTACAACCTACTGATAGAAACTGCCGAATAAATGGGGGAATCCCATAGGTATGATAAGAATAACTATTCACTAGTTTTTCATATTTAAGGAGAGAGAGATTACATTTTTTGATCTAAACATGGAATAGATAGCTAGTAAAAAATGGTTACTTATGTAGATATTTTTTGTTTTTATTCGTTATCGAGTGTTAATAAATAGATTTACTGTCGGTTAAGGTTATAAATATCATAGTGTTACTCCATTTTTTGTTATAGCTAGTGGTTGCGTTTTTATTCTCACTATTTTTTAACGCGCTTTCATATCTGCAATATTATTACCAATAAGTAATAGTGTTTTTGTTTTTAATGCCATTATATTTCTATTTGTAATGGTTATAATGAATTCATTACATGACATGTTGTATTTTCCGCCTAAGCTGAATTATGACTTTATCGAACTATTGAGGTTTGCCATGACAGAACAACATCATAATCATTTTCACGTTGGTCAAATTATTGAAAACCACCCATTTGCAGCGGGAGATGGTGCTGTTCTGGAAATGTTCCGCAATGATATGACGAACGTTGTATTCATCGGTTTAGAAAACATCACTGAAGATGAGCAACAATTACTATCTCAATCAGGTGCTGAGTTTGGTGTATTAAGTACTGAAAATGGCGGCTGTTTAGTAGTACTGAAATTAGGTGAGCTTGCTTTTGATATTCAGTTTAATGCAGCCGTGATCCCTGATGAATTTTTTGCGCAACCTGCAGAAGATACAACAACACTGACATTAAATATGATGGCGGTAGATACTCGCAGTAATGAAATGAAAGTGATCCGTGAGTTTTCATTACCAGCTGAGATCAGCCAAAAAATGATTGCAGTTGTTAGCAAGCAGCGTGAAATTAACGATGCGATGGCAGTAAATGCAGAGAATATGCACTTACTTAATACCATCAGCACTGAAGAGTTGCTAAAACAAATTACCTTAACGCAGATCCAAAGTGTCGTCGCACCAAGTTGTAGCTGTGGTCACGATCATCACCACCATCACTAAGCTTTGAAAGATTTTAAAAACACCGCCTTTGTGCGGTGTTTTTTTTCGTCTGAATAAAACGATGTCGTTATGATCAGAAAACGTAAGATGCACCGAAGACAAAAGCATTATTAGTATTATCGGTACCATTTCCTTGATTGCGATACTCAAAGTAAGGCTGAACACCTAGACGAGTCCAAGTGGCACGAAGCTCGTGATCCATTGAGTTATCAGCATCCCCATCATTTCGTACATAGACATTGTTATAACTCAGTGCGAGCTGTTCTGTTGCACTATAGCTAATGCGGTTATCAAAACGAATTTGATCTTCACCGTCTTTCACAAAGTGATAGCGCGTTCGGTTACTGATTGAAATGCCATTATCGAAGTTATAACCAATTTTCACTAAAGGGCGCTCCTGTACCGTTTCACCGTTATTGATTAAATGGTGATAACCAATCGCCACCCATAGATGATCATTAAACGCGTAGCTTTGCTCAATGCCTAATGTGATGTAAGGGGAATAACCTTCACGCGCGTCTTGAATCGTATCGTCGTCGTATTTACCTAAAGAGATGCCATCAAACTCAGTCAAAATGGTGGTGCCTGTATCAAAGGTATGTCCAGCCTCAAGGGTAGATGTAGCATTAGGTTGTGCATCGGTATGGAACTGCACATTACCTGTGACATAGGAAGAGCCGGCAAATGCACTTGATGCGAATACGATAGGTAGGATGCTTAGAGTTAGAATCTTTTTCATGCTTAATTTCCTTTGTTAAATAAAGCGCACTATGCGTTCAGGCTGGGGCTGATTTGTGGCTTAAAAATTAAATTGTTTAGGCTTGTAATCATCTTGCGAGAATTATTTGGCTTAGAAAATCGCAGTGAAAAAGAGTGAGATCTTGAGCAAAAATAAAGCAGATAAAAGAACTTAAATGTTTTTAATCAGTTGGTTATAAAAAGTAAAAAAAGCTAATAGATGTAAAAAGGTGACGTTGATCACCTTTATTGATGAGAAATCACCTATAAAAAGTATGGAGATCACGCTAGTTTTAGCTTTTAGTTAATTTTAGGGGTGAAATAAGTGATCTGACTCACGAATAAATAGCACTATATTCACTTGTTTTATGTGTATGACGGCTAGCGAATAATTGTGATCTCATTCGATAAACAAGAAAACAATGTTTTTTATTTGTTTTCTTTCGTGCTGACTTACTATAAAAATAAACTCAAGAGTTTACTTTTTGTTGAGGTTTACCATGAAAAAAGCGGTTGTTGGCGTGTTACTGGGGTTAATGGCGATGACATCTCTTCCTGCACAAGCAGATAAGTGGGGAGATTGGGGTGAATGGGGCGCTCGACAAAAAGGACGCGTTGAACGTGCAGCTATTTGCGGTCGCGATGGTTATATCTTTAGAGTAAGAGATGCTTTCTATGTGGCGAAGTACCAATCAGGTAAACGCTTTGCGGTAGGCGTTCCTGTAAAGGCACGATTTGGTCGTAATAAATGGGTCAAAATCGAAGGGATCAAAAATGATGGTCACTACATTCTAAAAGGAAAGTACTACAGCATTGCCAATGCAAAGGCACAAGCCTGTAATTTATGGTAAGTCTCGCCACTTAGCCTACAGATATTGAAAGTGGTATAGAGACAATCAATCTAGCTATTGCAAAAAGGGCTTTGAACAACTGCTGTTCAAAGCCCTTTTCTAAATTCATTTCTTCAGTAAGAAGTGTAATGTCTTACTTGTTGTTGCCGCTTTTGTATAGAGAAGAAAAAGCTGGAGTGTATAGAGCAACAATTTTATTTACGATGCGAGTCATGGAATTACCTATAAAGTTTAAGCTGTTTTTTACTGTACAACCTTCGCCCAACCCTGAGATATATAGGCATTCGGTCGTGTTTCGATGCGCGCCATTATAGGTATTTTTATTAGCGTGAAAAATGAAAAAAACTAGTGTTTTGATATTAGTTTTTCTAATGATTTGGCGGTGTATGTTGATAAGTAAAAATACGCTTTTAAGCTGAGCTATTCCGGTATCGTTGATAAAAGTAAGACCATAAAAAAAGGCGATGTATTTCACTACATCGCCTTATCTATATTAGGTTCGTTTTAATGCTTAGCGCATGGTAACGAATTCCTCTGAGCCTGTTGGGTGAATAGCCACAACGCTATCAAAATCAGCTTTCGTTGCGCCCATCTTCATCGCGACACCAAAGCCTTGGATCATTTCGTCAACCGCGAAACCAATACCGTGTAGACCGACTACTTTCTCGTCATCGCCGGCACAGATCAGCTTCATCTTACATGGTTGACGGTGCGCAGTAACCGCTGTGTACATTGCTGTGAAGCCTGACTTGTACACTTTCACGTTTTCTTCGCCGTATTGCTCAATCGCTTCCGCTTCAGTAAGACCGATAGTACCGATTGGTGGGTGACTAAATACCACTGTTGGAACTAATTTGTAGTCCATCTTCGCATCAGGTTTGTTGTTAAATAGACGCTCAGAAAGCTGGCGACCTGCTTTAACAGCAACAGGTGTTAGCTCGATACCACCTTCCATGATATCGCCGACACAGTAGATACCAGGAACGTTAGTTTGTTGGTATTCATCGACTTTGATGAAACCACGGTTATTGGTTTCCACACCCGCAGCGGCTAGGTTAATAGCATCAGTGGTTGGCTCACGACCGATAGCCCAGATCAGTACGTCAGTGTTGTGTGATTCACCGTTTTCAAAGTACAGCGTGATTGAGCCGTCTTTTTCTTTCACTACTTCTTTTGGCACAGAGTGCGTATGTAGTGATGGACCTTCAGCTGCCATCACTTCAACTAGCGTATCTACAATCATTGGATCGAAGCTACGTAATGGTGATTCTTTACGTACGAACAGATGAGTATCTGTACCTAGTGCATTTAATACACCTGCGATTTCAACTGCGATATAACCTGCACCAATGATAGCGGCACGTTTTGGTTGTTCTTTTAGTTCAAAGAAACCGTTAGAGTCGATACCGTAGTGTGCGCCTTGGATGGCAGGAATGGATGGACGACCACCAACAGCAATAAGAATGTGATCAGCCGTGTAGTGCTCACCGTTAACTTCTACTGTTTTCTCGTCAACGAAATGGGCAAAACCGTTGATCACTTCAACTTTGTTATTGCCTAGTACGTTGTCGTAAGAAGTGTGGATACGGCTGATGTATGCTTCACGGCTTTCAACCAATTTGCTCCAGTCAAACCCTTTCACATCGACATTGAAGCCGTAATCTTTTGCGTAAAGGTGCATAGCTTCAGCGATTTGAGCGCCGTGCCACATGACTTTTTTAGGCACACAACCCACGTTTACACATGTACCGCCCAGTGCTTTTGCTTCGATAAGCGCTACTTTCGCACCATACATTGCAGCACGGTTTGCCGATGCAATACCGCCGCTACCACCGCCGATACAGATGTAATCAAAATGCTTTGCCATGACTTTACTCCGTTAATTCTTTTTGATGTTCAATACGAGCTATTGACCTAGTGTAATAAAGATTGGGGTGTCTGACGAGGTTTTAAAATCGAAAAATACGATTGATTTGCTATAAATTCATCGAGAATTGGGATTGTGGCACGAATTATTTGATACAGGCGGAGGGCTCCGCCTATATTTTGCTGGGGTGAACGGCTTACTCTGGCACAATCCATTCAACGGTGTGATGACCATGATTGGGTGCAATCGCTTGTTGTAACCAAGGCAGAATTTCACGCATTTGGCTTTCCAGCTTCCATGGTGGGTTGATCACAATCATGCCTGATGCTGTCATGCCACGCTCTTCACTATCAGGTTCGACACCTAATTCGATTTGCAGGATTTTACGGATCTCTAGATCTTTTAAACCTTGGAGCATCTTATCGATGGTCTCGCGATAAACCACAGGGTACCAAATCGCATAGGTACCCGTTGCCCAACGCTGGTGGCTTTGCTTGATCGCTTTTACTACATCTTGGTATTCGTGCTTTAGCTCGTAAGGGGGATCAATAAGTACCACACCACGACGCTCTTTTGGCGGCAAGCTGGCTTTTAGGCGAGCAAACGCATCTTCTTTGTAGATTTTTACTTGGCGATCGCCACGGAACTCTTGCAGTAACAGTGGGAAATCACTTGGGTGTAGCTCAGTTAACACCATGCGGTCTTGGTCGCGGATTTGCGCTCGTGCCACTTTTGGTGAACCTGGGTAGTAACGTAACTCTTCACCGTCGTTTAGGGCTTTGATTGCCTCAATGTAGCTAGCAATTTCTGCTGGCATATCATCACGAGACCAAATACGGGCGATACCTTGCTTAAACTCACCGGTTTTTTCGCTGCGCTCATCTTGTAGATCGTAACGACCAACACCAGAGTGGGTATCGTGATAGACGAAAGGTTTATCTTTTTGCTTGAGTGCATCCAGAATTAAGCTTTGAACAATGTGTTTAACCACATCGGCATGGTTGCCTGCGTGGAAGCTGTGACGATAACTCAGCATGAAATCAGTCTCTATCAGTATATAAAGGAAGGGTTATAGCGCCGTATTATCGTTAATTCTCAACTATTATCCAACTATGGTGCGACGCTTTCGGTTTTTCATTGGATGTGAAATGCCGTATTGCTAATAATTTTCACTCCGTAAATAGCGCTAAGGATTGAAATTTACCCATGGTGGGCGCATGTTAAGAATAAGATAAAAATAAAGGAAACGCTTATGTCCAACCCATTATTGACGATGACAGATTTGCCACCGTTTGCTCACATCAAACCTGAGCACATTAAACCTGCGGTAGAAAAAGCCATTGCAGATTGCCGTGAAAACGTTGAATCCGTATTGATGGAAATGGCAGAGCCGACGTGGGAAACCATTTGTGCGCCATTAGCTGAAACGGATGATCGCTTAAGTCGTATCTGGTCACCGGTTGGACACCTGAACGGGGTGAAAAACAGCCCTGAGCTGCGTGAAGCGTATGAAAGTTGCCTACCATTACTGTCTGATTACAGCACTTGGCTAGGTCAGCACAAAGGCTTATACGAAGCGTATAAAGCACTAAAAGCAAGCGACAAATTTGCTGAGCTTAGCAAAGCACAGCAAAAATCAATCAAAGATGCCTTAAAAGAATTTGAGCTATCAGGTATTGGTTTGCCAGCTCAAGAGCAAGCTCGCTACGGTGAGATCAGCAAGCGTTTATCTGAGCTATCTTCTAAGTTCAGCAACAATGTACTTGATGCCACCATGGCGTGGAGCAAAGTGATCACAGATGTTGAGCAGCTAAGCGGTCTACCTGAGTCAGTATTGCTCGCAGCAAAAGCTAACGCAGAAGCGAAAGGCGAAGAGGGCTATTTATTTACCCTAGATATGCCATCTTACCTGCCAGTTATGACCTACTGTGATAATCGTGAGCTACGTGCTGAAATGTATGAAGCGTTCGGTACCCGTGCATCAGATCGTGGTCCTAATGCTGGTGAGTTCGATAATACCGAAGTGATTGCTGAGAAGTTAAAACTAAGCCATGAGCTTGCACGTATGCTTGGTTTTAATAGCTACAGTGAAAAATCACTGGCAACAAAAATGGCGGAATCCACAGAGCAAGTACTTGGCTTTTTAAATGATTTAGCTGATCGCGCGAAACCACAAGGTGAGCGTGAAGTGGCTGAGCTTCGTGACTATGCTCGTAACGAGTTCGGTGTTGAAACATTAGAGCCGTGGGATTTTGCATACTACTCAGAGAAGTTAAAACAACACCGTTACAGCATTTCGGATGAAGAGCTTCGCCCATATTTTCCTGAGAAGAAAGTGGTAGCTGGTCTATTTGAAGTGCTTAAGCGTGTATTTGGTCTTGAGATCAAACAGCGTGATGGTGTGGAAGTGTGGCATGAGTCGGTGAAGTTTTACGATATCTTCGACAATAAAGGCACACTACGTGGCAGTTTCTACCTTGATCTCTACGCTCGTGAGCACAAGCGTGGCGGTGCATGGATGGATGAATGTGTGGTACGTCGTACACGTATTGACGGTAGCTTACAAACGCCAGTCGCTTACCTAACCTGTAACTTTAACCGTCCTGTGGGTGATAAGCCTGCGCTATTTACCCATAATGAGGTGGTAACCTTATTCCACGAAACAGGTCACGGTATCCACCACATGTTAACGCAAGTGGATGTTGCAGCCGTTTCGGGTATCAACGGTGTGCCATGGGATGCGGTAGAGCTACCAAGCCAGTTCTTAGAAAATTGGTGTTGGGAAGAGGAAGCGCTAGCGTTTATTTCTGGTCATTATGAAACAGGCGAGCCACTGCCAAAAGCAATGCTGGATAAGATGCTGGCGGCGAAGAACTTCCAATCAGCGATGTTTATTCTACGTCAGCTTGAGTTTGGTCTGTTCGATTTCACGCTATACACCGAATACGATCCAGAAGTGGGTGCACAGGTGTTAGATACCTTATTTAAAGTGAAATCTCGTGTATCTGTAGTACCAAGCCCAGAATGGGGACGCTTCCCACACAGCTTTAGTCATATTTTTGCTGGTGGCTACAGCGCAGGCTATTACAGCTACTTGTGGGCGGAATTATTGTCTTCTGATGCGTTCTCACGCTTTGAAGAGGAAGGAATTTTCAATCCGCTAACAGGACAAGACTTCTTAACTTGTATCCTTGAGCAAGGTGGTAGTGAAGAGCCAATGGCGCTATTCAAACGCTTCCGTGGTCGAGAGCCAGAGCTAGATGCAATGCTGCGTCATAGCGGTATTACAGGTTAATGTAACACGTGCAGTGAGTGACTGAGGATGGTCACTTGCTGCATGCAATTAGTGTAGAGAGCAGTATTCATGGATAGATACGGGGTGATAACTCGCCAGTCAAAAGGATTTAGCCTCATCGAATTGGTTATCGTGATTGTCATTTTAGGCATTCTCGCCGTCACTGCAGCCCCGCGATTTTTATCTATTTCATCAGATGCAACCAAAGCGTCGCTAAACGGCATTGCTGGTAGTTTGCGTACCGTGATTGATTTGGTGGAATACAAAGCCATTATGCAAGGCAAAGAGCACCAATACGGTGTAGAAGTCGATGTGGATGGTAATAAAATCTTTAGCTACTTTGGTGTGCCGCGTGCTAAGTGGACAGCAGGTGATGATCATGATGGATTGATGACGATCATGACGCAGGATTTTAAGTACTTAGGTACCGCAAAAGGTTCTAGTCAAGATAAGGTTGAGACAACACCTTGTACTGATGCTGAGTTCTGTGTGATTGATCAAATTCGCCCTGGTAAGGTGTTTCCTGAGACGGATGGCTGGTCGTTGGCAATCATACCGCAAGGTAAAACCCTGCAAGATAAGTGCTTTGCATATTATTCTGCCAAAATGGATGAAGGCACTCAGCAAGTGCTATCTAAGAAAATTTCTACTCAAGAAGATGGTTGTTAACGCTGATATTTTCTAACACTAATTGAGATAAAGAAAAGGCTCCTAACGGAGCCTTTTTTGATCGTATTTGATACTTAGTCTTGTGACGTTACTACCATTGGCCAACCCATGTCAGTTTGACGGGTCGCTTCTTGGTGCAGTTCACTGCGGGTCAGTGGGTTGTTGATCAACCATTTGGCAGGCAATAGCAGGGTGATTTTTTCCCCGTCAACTTGCAGGCTAAATGGCGGTAAACAGCAGGTATCACGACGATGACAAACAATCACCGCAATACGTAATAGACGCAGTAAACGGGCTGCACTTTGCGCTGATAACGCATGTTGTTCAGGTAAGCTGGTAAGCGGCCCTGTGTAACGACGCAAGATCTCAGCCAGCAAGTTACGCTGCGCACGGGTAAAACCAGGTAAATCAAGGTGCTTGATTAGATAAGCCGCATGCTCTGCGCTTTTCTTAAACTCAATGCTGGCGCCGATTTCGTGCAGTTTTACTGCCGCTTCCAAGATGTTTTGTGCTTGTGGTTCAAGTTGCCAATTAGGGCATTGGCTTAACATCGACATTGCCATGTCGTTGACAATATCGGCATGTTCGGTATCAATTTGGAAGCGTTGTTGGACACTCTCAATGGTACGGGTACAGACATCATGATGACGCATTTGATCCATCATTTCATACACCATACCTTCACGCAGTGCGCCACCGGCTAAGGTCATAGATTCGATTTTTAATGACTCAAATAGTGCGATTAAAATCGACAAACCACTAGGGAATACCAAGGCACGTTCAAGGGTGAGACCTTCAATATCAAGATCTTCTAGACGTTCATATTGCATCGCTTGACGTTGTAAACGCTTTAGCTTTTGCAGGGTGATAATTTCATCCATCCCTTGTGCAAGCATGATTTCTTGTAGTGCTTGAACGGTACCACTGGCACCCACACAGCTTTCCCAGCCCAGCGCAGTGTAACGGTTGATGATAGGTTCAATGGCTTCTTTTGCACCATTGATCGCTGCATCGAAGTTTGCAGAGGTCAAGCTGCGATCTTTAAAGTAGCGCTCCAGCCAAGTGACACAGCCAATTTTAAGGCTAGTAAGGGCACTTGAATCAAACCCTTCACCGATGATCACTTCGGTACTGGCGCCACCAATATCGACCACTAAGCGTTTATCACTACCACCAGAGGTATGCGCTACACCTTGATAGATAATGCGGGCTTCTTCTTCACCGGGAATAATGTTGACCGGATAACCAAGGATCGTTTTCGCCTTGGAAAGAAATTCTTCTGCGTTCACCGCTGTGCGTAGCGCAGCTGTACCGACGATACGGATATGATCTGCTTTGATATCTTGTAAGCGTTCGGCAAATAGCGCTAAGCAGTCTAGACCGCGCTGCATCGCTTCTTCACTGAGTACGTTCTGGCTGTTAAGACCGGCAGCTAAACGCACTTTACGTTTAATTTTTGCCAACGTCTGAACACTGCCATTCACTTCGCGCACGATCCACATGTGGAAACTGTTTGAGCCTAAATCGATAGCGGCATAAAGCGGTGATACTGAATTTCTTTCCATAGACATAGTTACTTCTAATTATTATGCAGGCTTATTGTTTTGGGGACGACGGCGATTATTACGCGAACGTTGTTGCCCCTGACCTTGGCCTTGGCGTTGAGTATTACGGCGACTACCTTGGCGCGGATTACGCTGTAAGCGGATCGGAGCTGGTAGATCTTCTAGCAATGCATCGGAATCATATTTTGATTGTGGAATACCGTGTTCGATGTAGGTTTCGATCGCCGGTAAGTTAATCGCATATTCTTCACAAGCAAAGCTGATAGAGTGACCGCTTGCGCCTGCACGACCAGTACGACCTATGCGGTGTACGTAATCTTCTGCATCGTCTGGCAGATCGTAGTTAAATACATGCGTTACTGCAGGAATATGTAGACCACGGGCTGCAACGTCAGTCGCCACTAAGATATCAATATCACCTTTTGTGAATTGATCAAGGATACGCTCACGTTTTTTCTGTGGTACATCGCCAGTCAAAAGACCAACACGGTGACCGTCAGCAGCAAGGTGACCCCAAATATCTTCACAGCGGTGCTTAGTGTTAGCGAAGATAATTGCACGTTCTGGCCATTCTTCTTCGATTAACGTTTGTAGCAAACGCATTTTTTCTTGGTTTGAAGGGTAGAACAGCTCTTCTTGAATGCGGTGACCTGTTTTTTGCTCAGGCTCAACAATCACGCTTTCAGGGCTATTCATGTGTTCAAACGCAAGCTCTTTCACTCGGTATGATAGAGTTGCTGAGAACAATAAGCTTAAACGCTCAGTTGGTGCTGGCATACGGCGGAACAAGAAGCGGATGTCTTTAATAAAGCCAAGATCGAACATGCGATCAGCTTCATCAAGCACAACAACTTGAATGCTATTTAGCTCAATAACGCGCTGTTTGTAGAAATCAATAATACGGCCACACGTACCGATCAAGATATCTACGCCTTCATCAAGGATCGCTTTTTGCTTCTCGTAAGGTTCGCCGCCGTAAGCAAGACCAGCCTTAAGACCTGTGCTCGCAATCAGAGAAGATGCGTCGTTATAAATTTGGATCGCCAATTCACGCGTTGGCGCCATGATAATGGCACGCGGTTGATTGGTTTTGCGATGCGCAGGCGCTGCAGTCTCCAGTAAGTGGTTAAAAGTAGCGGTTAGGAAGGCAATGGTTTTACCCGTACCTGTTTGAGCCTGTCCCGCAATGTCGTGGCCAGAGAGCATAACTGGCAATGCCAAGGCTTGGATCGGGGTACAATTATGGAACCCTTTATCTTCCAATCCTTTTAAAACTAGAGGGTTTAACCCTAGCTCGGCAAATTTCTGCTCTGTGATGTGAGTCGTCTTCATTGCTATAGAATATCAGCTTAGGGTTGCAATACGAAACGTATTCCATTCAAATAGGAGATCGATTTGCTGGTCAAAATAAGATCGGCTAACAAAATCAACTGTTGGAGTGGAAGATGAGCGACAAGATTGTGCAGCTTACAGATGCGAGTTTTGACACTGATGTTATCAATGCTGCTGGCCCTGTATTAGTCGATTTTTGGGCTGAATGGTGTGGTCCATGTAAAATGATTGCCCCGATTCTTGACGAAATCGCTGATGAATACGAAGGCAAACTGACTATCGGTAAATTAAATATCGATCAGAATGCGGGTACCCCACCAAAATTTGGTATTCGTGGTATCCCGACATTACTACTGTTCAAAGACGGTGGTGTAGCGGCAACGAAAGTTGGTGCATTGTCGAAAACTCAGCTTAAAGAATTCCTAGACGCGAACCTTTAAGTGCAATTATTACAAACCATGGACAATTTCTAAGTTGTGCATGGTTTGTCTAACGTCTATGCTAGACGGATAGAACGTTTAGTGTTACCTTAGCGCACAGAAATTACATTTTCGTTCATTTCTTGACCAAGCCCTAATGGTCATCTTTATCTCAACTAATATAGAACCCCGATTTTGACAGACAAGAAACCCACCACTATGAACCTTACAGAACTGAAGAGCCAACCGATTTCTAAGTTGGTTGCACTTGGCGAAAGTTTAGGATTAGAAAACCTTGCCCGCTTGAGAAAGCAAGACATCATCTTCTCCATCCTCAAGCAACATGCGAAAAGTGGTGAGGATATTTTTGGCGATGGTGTTCTAGAAATTTTACAAGATGGCTTCGGCTTCCTACGTAGCGCAGATAGTTCTTACCTTGCAGGCCCAGATGATATTTACGTATCTCCGAGTCAAATCCGTCGTTTTAACCTTCGTACTGGCGATACTATTGCCGGAAAAATCCGTCCACCGAAAGACGGCGAACGTTACTTCGCACTGCTGAAAGTTAACGAAGTAAACTACGACAAGCCAGACAACGCCCGCAACAAGATCCTATTTGAAAACCTTACACCGCTACATGCAAACTCTCGTATGCGTATGGAGCGTGGTAACGGCTCTACAGAAGACATCACCGCACGTGTTCTTGATTTAGCATCACCAATCGGTAAAGGCCAACGTGGTCTGATCGTTGCTCCGCCAAAAGCGGGTAAAACTATGCTACTTCAAAACATTGCGCAAAGTATTGCCCACAACCACCCTGAGTGTGAGTTGATGGTATTGCTTATCGACGAACGTCCTGAAGAAGTAACAGAGATGCAGCGCCTAGTTAAAGGTGAAGTGATTGCATCAACGTTCGATGAGCCAGCATCTCGTCACGTACAAGTGGCAGAAATGGTAATTGAAAAAGCAAAACGTCTGGTTGAGCACAAGAAAGATGTGGTTATCCTACTTGACTCAATTACACGTCTAGCACGTGCATACAACACCGTTATTCCTTCATCTGGTAAGGTACTAACCGGTGGTGTTGATGCTAATGCGCTACACCGTCCTAAGCGTTTCTTCGGTGCTGCACGTAACGTAGAAGAAGGCGGTAGCTTAACTATCATCGCAACAGCGCTAGTAGATACTGGCTCTAAGATGGATGAAGTTATCTACGAAGAATTCAAAGGTACAGGTAACATGGAACTTCACCTTTCTCGCAAGATCGCTGAGAAACGTGTATTCCCTGCTATCGATATCAACCGCTCTGGTACTCGTCGTGAAGAGCTATTGGCGAAAGCTGATGAGCTACAGAAGATGTGGATCCTACGTAAGATCGTTCACCCAATGAGCGAAACTGACAGCATGGAATTCTTAATTGATAAACTATCAATGACGAAGACTAACGATGAATTCTTTGATGCGATGCGTCGTCAGAAATCATAATTCGCTGTACTGAGTCACAGATTTTGAAAACGTCGCCTACGGGCGGCGTTTTTTATTGACACAAATCACCTTGTACTGCGATGGTATGGGCAAGGAAGCAGCGTGTTATTTCGCTAGGGAGGCGTTATGTTACGACATTGGTGTGCGTTAGGCTTGCTGATCGCCACGGCATTACAGCCTGTTGCAGCAACAGAAATAACTGAAGCGAAAATCCAGCATATTAAGCAAATGCCACAATTTGTCGCTCACATTGAAGCGCTCAAACCTTATTATGATCACAGTGATTTTCAGTCATTGGAAATTTTGCTTGATCAGCTCCCGCCATTAACTCAAGAAGTTGCTCGTAGCCAATTGATCAAATACGCTAGCGAAGTTGGCAGTTTTAACACCGCTCGTATTGCATGGCTGAAAATTCAAGCGAAGCGACAATCACCGTTTACTATTACCGAGCAAGGGGATGGTTATACCGTTAGCCGCATGGCTTTCTTTTATAGTAATCAAGCTAACGGACTGCTGCGTGAATGGAAAAAAGACTTAGTGAGCCAGCGTGCTGTGATTAACTTAGAGCGTGGAAAACTGACGTTATCTGAATGGCTAAAAGGTGATTTAGAGCAGCAGCAGAAGCGTAGCCAAGTGATAGCACGTGCGATCCCGCAATTATCTCCGCCAGCGATTAATGCGCTAGTTGAGCAATTTCATTCTGATCCTCAGCTGATTTGGTTGCCAGATAACAGCATCTTAGCCACCTTAGCGGCACACTCTAATGATGCGAAGTTATATGATGTGTTATGGCGTCGCCGTACCGATCAATACAGCTTGGCGGAATTAAACCGTTTATCTCAAAATACGGCTTCTGATTTTGTGGTAAACCAATTAATTGCAGCCACGGCTAACCCTTCTTTAAAAGAGCCTGCATACCGTGCTTTAACCAGTTTTAAGCCATTGCCAGATACAGCCAAAACCTTTTTACAGAACCAGTTAGGTAATGAAATAGAACGTTTGTTGATCACGCCTCACTTGCTTAAGCAAGGTCATAGTCACTGGTTACAGCAACTCTTAACTGTCAGCAGTGATCCCGAGCTGAGTGCTCATATCGAAGAGTTGTTATCGATGGGCTCTGTGTCTGCAATTAAACCTTAACCCTTTTATTTACTAGGGTTATAGCCAGCTTAATTGAAACATCTTGTGGCGAAATTAGACCGCAGAACGGGTGTTTTAGCCTCTACAACTGGTTATACTAGCGAAAATCATTCTCATCACTACGCTGTTATTTTCGGTTATGGCGTAGCTCAATCGTGGTATCAGATATGAAATTCAAGGATCTGCGAGACTTCATTGCTTATTTAGAGCAGAACGGGCAATTGAAGCGAATTAAGCAAGCAGTCGATCCCGATCAAGAAATAACAGAAATTAGCGATCGCACTTTACGTGCTGGTGGCCCTGCGCTTTTGTTTGAAAATCCTATTGGTTACAACATGCCAGTGCTTGCCAACTTGTTTGGTACGCCACAGCGTGTGGCGATGGGAATGGGGCGCACAGAAGTTAAAGAGCTGCGCGAAGTTGGTAAATTATTAGCGTATTTAAAAGAGCCCGAGCCACCTCGTGGTTTTCGTGAAGCGTTAGATAAGATCCCTGCATTTAAGCAAGTGCTGAACATGCCAGTAAAACGCCTGCGTAATGCTCCGTGCCAAGAAATTGTGTGGCAAGGTGATGAGGTTGATTTAGATAAAATCCCAGTGATGAGCTGTTGGCCTGATGATGTGGCACCATTGCTAACATGGGGCTTAACTATTACGAAAGGCCCACATAAAAAACGCCAAAACTTAGGAATTTATCGTCAGCAAAAAATTGCGAAAAACAAAGTGATCATGCGTTGGCTTGCTCACCGTGGTGGTGCGCTTGATTTACGTGAATGGATGGAAACTCATCCGGGTGAGAGATTCCCAATTACGGTCGCCTTTGGTGCCGATCCTGCTACGATTTTAGGCGCAGTAACGCCAATTCCAGATACCTTATCTGAATATGCTTTTGCAGGCTTACTGCGTGGGCGTCGTACTGAAGTGGTGAAAAGTTTAACCAATGACTTAGATGTGCCAGCAAGCGCTGAAATTGTCATGGAAGGCTATATCGATCCTGAAGAGTTTGCTGATGAAGGTCCTTATGGCGATCACACGGGTTACTATAACGAGAAAGAGCGTCATCACGTCTTTACCATCACGCATATCACCATGCGTAACGATCCGATTTATCACAGTACTTACACTGGTCGTCCGCCCGATGAGCCTGCGGTATTAGGTGTGGCACTCAATGAAGTTTTTGTGCCGATTTTGCAAAAGCAATTTCCTGAGATCGTTGATTTCTACCTGCCACCAGAAGGTTGTTCATACCGCATGGCGGTGGTGACGATGAAAAAGCAATATCCGGGTCATGCAAAGCGTGTGATGATGGGTGTGTGGTCTTTCTTGCGTCAGTTCATGTACACCAAGTATGTGGTTGTGTGTGATGAAAGTGTCGATGCTCGTAATTGGGATAGTGTGGTGTCTGCGATGACAACTCACATGGAGCCAGTACGTGATACCTTGTTCATTGATAACACCCCAATTGACTCGTTAGATTTTGCTTCGCCTGTGGTTGGACTTGGCTCTAAAATGGGCTTAGATGCAACAGTGAAATGGGACGCTGAGCTTGCTAGTACACCATTGATTGCAGCCAAATATGATGAGCAATTTGATGTTGAAGCGGGCATTGCTGCTTTGCGTGACGCTTACCCTGAGATCATTGATATTGAATTACCGACGGCAAGTAAGCAGCAGATGGCGATTGTAAGTATTACCAATACCGAAGCAGATCAAGCGCAACGTGTGATGCAAGGTGTTTGGGACTTCATGGCGCAGTTTAGTGATGCAAAATTTGTCATCTTGTGTGATCAAGACGTCAACGTGCGTGATTGGAACGATGTTATTTGGGCGATCACTACACGTATGGATCCTAGCCGTGATACGGTACAGCTAGCGTCAACATTAGACCAAAGTAGTAAGCTAGGATTAGATGCGACTAATAAATGGCCTGATGCTGTGGCACGCGAATGGGGCAACCCAATCGTTAAGAATCCACAAGTTGTCGCGAGAATAGATGCGATCTGGGACCAACTTGGGATCGAGAAGTAACGGTTTATCGCTATACTGAGCGGTAGAGTGAGTATTATTTATTGCTGCTTCAAATAGTCAGTAGTAAGAGAAAATTATGTATCAAGTACGCCTGTTGCCAAACAACATCACCTTTACTGCGTCAACGCAGCAAACGGTATTACAAGCAGCGCTCGACGCAGGCATTACTTTTCCCAATCGCTGTCAGGTAGGGGCATGTGCAATGTGTATGTGCCGTAAAACATCCGGTGAAGTGAGTTATCAGTTAGCGCCAATGCTCACTGAAAAAGAACAAGCGGAAGGATGGATTTTTACCTGCCAAGCGGTAGCGGAAAGTGACTTGGTGTTAACGTTAGACTAGAGGAAAACCATGTCTATCCAGTGCGAAGTAAAGTCAGTACAACCCTTAGCCGCGAACACGTATCGCATTTTGTTAAAGCCTGAGCAGGCGATTGATTTCAAAGCGGGACAATACCTGCTTGCGGTAATGGGCGAGAAAGATAAACGTCCATTTTCAATTGCTAGTAGCCCATGCCGTGAAGGCGAGCTTGAGCTACATATTGGTGCGGCAGAGCAAAATGCGTATGCATTAGAAGTCGTAGAAGCGATGAAAGCAGCATTAGATTGCAATGAGCCTGTCGTGGTTGATGCAGCCCACGGTGAAGCATGGCTGCGCCATGAAAGTGAGCGTCCACTACTGATGATCGCAGGTGGTACTGGTTTTTCTTATATCCGTAGCATGCTTGATAACGGCATTAGTCGTGGTTTAACTCAGCCTATCTTCGTTTACTGGGGCGGTCGTGGTATCGATCAGCTGTATGCGAATGAAGAGATGCAGGCCTTAGCAGCAAAACACGGCAACATTACCTATGTGCCAGTGGTTGAAAATGCTCCTGCAAATTGGTCAGGCAAAGTCGGTAACGTATTGGATGCGGTAGCAGAAGATTTTGTTTGCCTATCAGCGTACGACATCTATGTGTGTGGTCGTTTTGAAATGGCAGGTGCGGCGCGTGAGCGTTTCTGCAATGAGAAAGGTGCCCAGCGCGAACACATGTTTGCTGATGCGTTTGCTTTTATCTAAGTAATAAATATTCATTAAAAAGCCAGTGTTGATGCTGGCTTTTTTGTCTCTGAAGTAGGGGGATTAAGCGGTAGCTTGTGCTTTGCGTTTAACCCAAGTTTCGTTGATCCACAGTGACAACATGATAATGATACCGCCGATAAGTAAGCGCGGGTAATCCACATCTCGATTCCAAATCACAATGTTCACAATCAATCCTGCAGGGACTAATGCGTTATTCATGATTGCCAGTGCGCCCGCATTGACTTGGGTAGCCCCTTTATTCCAAATGAAATAACCGACGCCTGATGCAATGACTCCAAGATAAATCAACACGCCCCATTGCACGTCTGTGGTTGGCAATTTTGCGGTATTACCAAATAGTAGAAACATCGGCAGTGCGACACAAATTGCGCCGATGTAGAACCAACCGAACACCGTATGCTGCGGTAGATCTGCGCTCTCTTGTTCCATAATACGTTTATAGCCAACTTGTCCGATGGCAAAACACAGGTTAGCGCCTTGAACGATGAAAAAGCCAATGATGAAGTCTTGGTTAATGCCTTCAAACTTAATAACGGCGGCACCCAGTACGGCAATGGCAGCCGTTAATAGATACCAAGGTGAGAACTGCTTGTGCAGCGCATCATAAATCAAGGTGACGTAAATCGGCGTGAAAATGGTAAATAGCAGCACTTCAGGTACGGTGAGATACAAGAAAGATTGGTAATAAAAGCAGTACATAATGCCAAGTTGGAACGCGCCAATGACCATGAGTTTGAGGGCTAATTTGGGCTGAATATGTTTAAAGCGCAGAAATGGCAAAAAGACGAGTGCGGCAAGGCTGACACGGGTGAGAACGGAGAACCAAGGATCAACCTGACCAGCAAGGTAGACGCCAATTAAGCTAAAAGAAAACGCCCACAACAGGGTGATAGCAGATAAATATCCCATTCGTTACAACATCCGTTCAATCAATTAAGGATGCTCAGTGTAACCAAAGATAATGTTATCGCCTACGGCAGTGACAGCGGAAAGTAACAGGTATGAGCAGCAGCCAAAGGATCTGGCTGCTGGATGACAAGTCGGATTATTTTAGCGGTACCATCAGTAAGTCGACAGGAGTGCGGCTTAATAGCTGACGGGTAGAAGATAGGATTTTGCTCCAGAAATCTTGATGGTGACCACAGATCACTAAGTCGATATCTAGGTTTTTAATCGCATTGCAAATTTCTTCACTCAGATCGCCACTGCCAACCAAAGTATGGGCAACAGGATAATGGGCTTCTTGTGCTAAACGATGAAGTTGCACTTGAGCATCACTTTCAGCACGTTCGTGCATTTCTGCTAAATTAATATCAATCAGCCCAGTGTAGAGATCGGCATAATCTACATCGATGTGGATCAGCGATAATTTGGCATCCAAGGCTTGCGCAAGTTGTGCGGCTTTCTGGACTAAGATTTCACTATCTTCTGATAAATCAATGGCGGCAAGGATATGTTTGTAGACCATTAGCTGACACTCCATCTTCATTGGTTTGATTCATAGTAGCACTGAGTATGGAGCAAAAATATCGGTTTGGTCGCATCTTGTTGCGTATTTTGCGGTAAATTATTTTTCACAAACAACAAAGCGTTTTTGTTGTTATTTTCGTATCTTATGAAAATTAAAGATAATTATCTCAGTATTTTTTTTACGTTAGTTGCATTCTAAACAATGCGCAGTGACAATGTCTTGATTACACTTAAACAAACAGGAGTAGTGCAATGTTAGCCAAGGCTATGGTGGATAACCTAAACGAGCAAATCAATTTGGAATTTTTCTCTTCAAACCTGTACCTGCAAATGAGCGCATGGTGTGAAGATAAAGGTTTTGAAGGTGCTGCGGAGTTTCTACGTGCCCATGCCGCTGAAGAAATGGAGCACATGCAGCGTTTGTTTACTTATGTAAGTGAAACTGGTGCCATGCCAATTTTAGGTACAATTGAAGCGCCTAAACATGAGTTTGCTTCGTTAGGTGATGTGTTCCGTGAAACTTATGAACATGAGCAGTTAATCACCAAGAAAATTAACGAGTTAGCACATGTTGCATTCACGACGCAAGATTACTCAACTTTTAACTTCTTGCAGTGGTATGTGGCAGAGCAACACGAAGAAGAAAAGCTATTCAAAGGCGTGTTAGACAAAATTGAATTAGTCGGTGAAGACGGTAAAGCACTATTCTTTATTGATAAAGATTTAGCAGCAATGGCAAAAGCAGAGTCTACATCTGTTATGGATTCACAAGCCTAATATTGATAGGGAGCCAATTTGGCTCCCTTGTCTCCCGGTGAGTGAATCATCAAATTTTTGGGAGAGTAAAAGATGAGTAGTGATGCATTTCTTTTCGCGCTATTTTTAGTGGCGGTGGTTAATACTTCTCGTTATATCAGTACATTACGTACTTTGCTGGCAGTGATGAGAGAGTGCGATCCTTTGCTTTATCAACAAGTTGATGGACGCGGTTTTTTTTCTTCTCAAGGTAATGTCAGCAAGCAAATCCGCTTATTTCACTATATTCGTAGTGAGCAATATAAAAAGCATCATGATCCGGTCTTCATGGCTAAATGCATTAAAGTGCGCAAACTTTTCATCCTTGCCAGTACCTTTGTGATTGCTTTCTTTATCTCGATTTTTGCTGTGGCTTTCCTCGGTTACTGATCTCTCTTCGACTGATACCTAAAAACCTACCTTTTAGGCTGGCTTTGCGCTGTGCCTGATGTTTAGTATGATCTCGATATATAATGACTGATAGGCTATGCACATAGCCTATTTTTATGCATTGCGCTAACTATAGAGAAACAGAAAGGTATGGAAAAATTCATGCATTGGTGGGCGTCTTTAGAGAAAGGCGCATCTGTCGATTGGATGTATAACATCGGCTTATTGTTACTATTAAGCTCGGTGTTATGGGGTGGATGGATCCTATTATCACGTCGTTTGTCTTCCGTGGCAGAAAAGAGCCAGTTTATTTGGGATGACGCGCTGATCAGTGCTATTCGTGCGCCAATCACCTTATGTATTTGGGTATGGCCTGGCTTACTGTCACTGGGCATTCTGGTCGATAATTTAACCACGTATTCCAGCAGTTCATTATCAACAATCCGCCATTTATTGATCATCTGGACGATTGTTTGGACCCTGTTTCGCCTAATTGCCAATATGGAGCACACCATATTGGAAAACCGTCCGCAGCGTGATGCGACCACGGTGAATGCGATTTCCAAGATATTACGCCTGATCGTAATGGTGTTTGGTGGCTTAATTGCCATGCAAAACCTCGGCTTGAGCTTATCGGGTTTATTAACCTTTGGTGGTGTCGGTGGTTTAGTGGTCGGTATGGCAGCCAAAGATCTACTGGCTAATTTCTTCGGTGGCATGATGCTGTATTTTGATCGCCCATTTAAAGTCGGTGATTGGATCCGAAGCCCAGATCGCCAAATAGAAGGCACGGTAGAGAAAATTGGTTTTCGTATGACCATTATCCGCACCTTTGATAAGCGTCCTTTGTATGTGCCGAACTCGGTATTTAGCTCAGTGGTGGTAGAAAACGCCTCTCGTATGCTCAATCGCCGTATTAAGCAAAGTGTCGGTCTACGTTACTGTGACGCAGCGGTAGTTGGAGATGTTGTGCGTGATATTAAATCCATGCTGCAAAATCACCCTGATATTGATACCCGTCAGACCTTGATCGTGAGCTTTGATACTTATGGTGCTTCATCGCTGAATATCTTGGTGTATACCTTCACTAAAACCGTGGAATGGATCCGCTATAAAGATGTACAACAAGATGTGATGTTGAAAATTGTGGAGATCGTTCACTCACACGGTGCGGACTTTGCGTTCCCAACCACTACCTTGGATATTCCACAAGCGGCAGCCACAGCCATGGCGTCGATTGAGCGGGTTCAGCAAGCGTAAGGATAAATTATTACGGTTGGTATTACGCCATTAGGTAGGTAAAATAGCCGCCGCAAGAGAGAAAGGATGCTAGCGTTTAGCATCCTTTTTTCGTTTTTCCTTGGTGTTTTTGAAAGGCAGAGAGTAATTCATGGCAAATAAATACGATGTCGTCATTATTGGCGCTGGCGCGGCTGGGCTGATGTGTGCAGCAGAAGCTGGCAAGCGTGGTCGCTCTGTATTAGTGGTCGATCACGGTAAGAAGCCAGGGCGTAAAATCCTGATCTCAGGTGGCGGTCGTTGTAACTTTACCAATATGGATGTGGCTGCGAACAACTATGTTTGCCGTAATCCGCATTTTGTGAAATCTGCGCTATCTCAATACACCCAATGGGATTTTATTGGCATGGTATGCCAGCATGGGATTGATTATGAAGAGCGCGATCATGGCCAGCTATTTTGCTTAGATTCCGCCAAAGACATTGTCCAAATGCTGTTGGCTGAATGCGATATGCCAAATATTGCTCAGCGTTACCAAGTGGATGTTCATAGTATTGAAAAGACTGAATCTGGATTTACTCTAGGGTTTAATACTGACACCGTCAGTTGTGAATCGCTGGTGGTAGCAACCGGTGGTTTATCCATGCCGAAACTGGGTGCAACCCCATTTGGTTATCAAATTGCTGAGCAGTTTGGCTTGAAAATGATCCCAACGACTGCTGGTCTTGTGCCGTTTACGTTGCATGTTGAAGATAAAGAAGCGTTAGCAGATTTATCTGGTATTGCAGTGCCAGCCGTGGTGGAAACTGAAGATGGCACCTCGTTTAAAGAAAATTTACTGTTTACCCACCGTGGTTTGTCAGGCCCTGTGATCTTACAGGTATCGTCATACTGGAAGCCGGGACAAAAGATCACTGCAGACTTACTGCCACATTTAACCTTGGCAGATACACTCAATGAGATGCGTGAAGCACATCCAAACCAAAGCTTAAAGAACTCGCTGTCTCGCTTATTGCCAAAGCGTTTAATTGAAGCCTTGATTGAACGTGGTGATGTAGAAGATAAGCCGTTAAAGCAGCTTAATCATAAAGAGCTTGCGTTATTGAGTGAATATTTCCACCAATGGCAAATTGCCCCTAATGGTACTGAAGGCTACCGCACCGCAGAGGTGACACTGGGTGGTGTTGATACTGATGAGTTGTCATCGAAAACCATGGAAGCGAAGAAAGTAAAAGGTTTGTTCTTTGCTGGTGAAGTGATGGATGTCAGTGGCTGGCTTGGTGGCTATAACTTCCAATGGGCATGGAGCTCAGGTTATGTAGCAGGGCAGTATGCTTAAGCATTAAGGTAGTGAAGAGGTCGATAGTGATATCGGCCTTTTTTATTGCCTGTGATTTCTATCGGTAGGGGGTTATCTGTTTGAAGGATAGGATAGGTGAAAAGTGTATGGGTCGTCGTAAGTAATAAAAAAATCCCCACTCAAAGAGCGGGGATTTAGGGTAGTCACGTTATCGAATTATTCGATTCGAGTGCTTATTTTTTGATACATAGAACGTGGTATTTACCGTTCTCGATCTCTGCACCTTCTGTTTCGTGTTCGAAACCAGGGAATTCAGCATCCCAAGCTTCTAGTGCTTTCAAGTACTGGATTTGAGGACTTGTTTCGTCACCGAAGTTCTCACCACCCATTAGCATTGGGATGCCTGGTGGGTAAGGGATCACTGAGTGCGCTGCAACACGACCTTCTAGTTTATCCGATGGTACTAGCTCTACTTCGTTAGACACGATGTGCTGGTAAGCAGTACGTGGTTTCATGTCCATTTCTGGAAGAGTAGAGTAAGCTTTGTTTAGTACTTGGCTTGGGTTGTGACGTACTAGGTATTCAAACATCTTGTTACCTAGATCTTTCAGACCAAGACCTTTGTAAACTTCTGGAGCAGATTCAACTAGCTCTGGAAGAATGGTTTCTAGTGATGCGTTCGCATCGTAGTGACGCTTGAATGACAACAGTGTGTTGATCAATGTGTCACGTTTACCTTTAGTAATACCCATTGAGAATAGGAACATTACTTGGAAGTCAGTAGTACGAGTAGGTACGATACCGAAACGGCTTAGGTATGCAGTAACTAGTGCTGCAGGTACACCTGTTTCTAGGAAGTTACCTTTGTCGTCAAGTCCTGGAGTTAGTAGGCTAACCTTGATTGGATCAAGCATACACCAGTCATTGTCGATCTCGTCGAAACCGTGCCATTTGTCGCCTGGGTTTAGTTTCCAGTTTTCTTGGATAGTCATTAGCGCTTCAACAGAAGCATCTTCAAACTTCACTTTGTCACCGTTAGTTTCAGTAACAGTTTCTGCGTTCCAAGGCTTGAAGAACCAGTCGTTTTCGCTTGTGTAGTCGTTGAATAGCTGACGCATGTTTTGACGGAAGATGATCGCTTCGCGGTTTACTTCGTCAGTTAGTGTCTTACCACTCTCGCCCTTCATCATGTTCGCCGCAATGTCGTTAGACGCACAGATTGCGTATAGAGGCGATGTAGATGTGTGCATCATGTATGCTTGGTTGAAGCGATCGAAGTCGATTGCATCTTCACCGTTACGTACGTGGATGTATGAAGCTTGAGATAGTGCGTTCAATAACTTGTGAGTTGAGTGAGTCGCAAATACTGTTGGACCTTCGTGGTCTTTCGCATCGCCACGCATCGCAAAGTGACCCTTGTAGATAGGGTTGAAGCGAGCGTAACCGAACCATGCTTCGTCCATGTGAATACGGCTAGAGCTATCAGCTAGTAGCGATTCAGTCACTTCTGAGTGGTAACATAGACCGTCGTAAGTACAGTTAGTTACTACAGCGTAGCTTGCTTTCTTCTCATCAGCGTTGAATGCGATTTCAGCAGCGTCAGCTTTCTTAGCAATGCCTTCTTTGCTCATTTGAGCTTGGCTGATTGGACCGATGATACCGTAGCAGTTACGGCTAGGAACCATGTAGATTGGTCGTGCGCCAGTTAGGATCAGACCTTGCTCGATTGATTTGTGACAGTTACGGTCAATGATCGCGATGTCGTCATCTTTCAAACATGCTTGCATGATTGTACGGTTAGAACCTGAAGTACCAACGATACCTGAGTAAGATTGGTGTGCACCGAAGATCTTAGATGCTTCAACTTCTGAATCTTTGAATGCGCCGCTGTGGTCAAGTAGTGAACCTAGAGAAGCACGTTCGATACCCATATCTGTACGGAATAGGTTCTCACCGAAGAACTTGTAGAACTGGTTACCAGCAGGTGTCTTAGTGAAACCGATACCACCTTGGTGACCAGGCGCAGACCATGAGTACTCGTGGATGTCGTTGTAGTGCATCATCGCTTTCATGAAAGGAGGTAGCACTTGTGAGCGGTAACGACGCATTGCTGCAACGATACGGCCTGCAACGAAGTCTGCAGTGTCTTCTAGTACTGAGTAACACTCATCAACACGTTCCATTAGCTGGCGGTTGTTTAGGATAGAAGTACGTGCGCGTTCTGCTAGTAGGAATACTGGCACTTCTGGTTGACGTGCTTGTAGTGCTGCTAACAGATCAACTTCTTCGTGAGATTGAACAATCTGCTCTTCAGTTTTGTCTAGTGCAAGTACAAGGCTGTCGATTTGAGAAGCCATGATTACTGCACGTGCATCTTCGTATGAAGTTGCTGTTACGATTTCGATAGTGCGGTCAGAAAGCTCTTTAATAAGAGATTTAGTCGCGCGGTCAGCGTAGCTGTTTGGAATAATGTTTTGGTGCTCGATAACGAGTGCACGCATTTTATTAGTACTATTGTTCATAATAACGCCTGAATAAAATGATTGGTTGGCAGGTACGAAAGTCCGCAACATAAAAATTATGTAGTGATTAAACGTCGTGCCGAATATTTCAGGAGGGGAATAAATAATGTCGGTTATTAATTTTGAATTTTAATAAGAGACGTATTTTTATTTATTCCCGTATCCCTTTAGGTTGTTATTAATAAATTTCTTTAATATCGAATTTATTAAATCTTTAATTATTTAGCTTCTACTTCTTTTACATCACGAGCAGCAATGAAGCCGTAGAAGATGTAACCGAATAGAGTCAAGATAGTGCCGCCGAATACTGCTGTTGCACCACAAGCGTATACACCGTAGATACTGTAGATAACTGCTAACGTACCCACAACAGCGCCTAAGCGGTATTGCTTTGGTGTAACCATGTTTTTGCGTAGCATTACTTCCAGACCTGTCATAGATAGGATGTAAGGCACCATGTTGATAAATACTGCTAGGTTTAGTAGCGCATTGAACTGGTTAATCAAGTCTGGAGAAATTGTCATCATCGCTAGTGCAAGTTCAGCAACTAACATGATTAACATACCAGCGATTGGCGCACCTGCTTTGTTTGTTTTAGCGAAGATTTTAGGGAATAGACCTTCATCTGCCGCAGCTTTAGATACTTGAGCGTTGGTGAACTGCCAACCTAGTAGCGAACCGATACATGCGATTACTGCTGCTAGTGTAACGATGTTACCTACTGTTGGGTTAAACATGTGGCTAAATACTAGGCCAAATGGTGCAGTAGATGCTGCTAGTTCTGCGTTAGGAATAATACCTTGGATAACACCAGTAGAAGCAATGTAGATAACCGCTGCGAAACCTGTACCGAATAGAACGGCTAGTGGTACGTTACGCTCTGGGTTTTCAACTGCATCAGAGTTAGCACCCGCAGATTCAATACCTAGGAATGCCCATAAAGTCAGTGCGATACCTGAAGATACAGAGTGCATTGTAGTGTCGTGGTGTGGGTTCCATGCGCTCATGAAAGTTTGTGGATCGAACCACCACCAACCGATGATTGATAGACCTAGTACAGGTAGGATGATACCCCAAACAGTGAATGCTGAGATTTGACCTGTGATCTTAGGACCACCGAAGTTAGCAACCATAGTTAGAATAAGGATTGCACACACACCGAAGAAAGTGTGCATTGGTGTATCTAACCAAGGCATGAATGGTTTGATGTAACCAACAGCTGATACGGCGATTGCTACACAACTAATTACAAGACATACGTAGTATGTGTAAGAAGAGATAAAGAAAGATGATTTGCCGTGAGCTTCTTCCGCGTAAGCTGACATGCCGCCAGAACGTTTACAGAAAGCACCACATTTAGCGAACGTGTAAGCAATACACATTGCACCTAATGCTGTAACTACCCAAGATAGCATTGAGATTGCACCAACTTGAGCCAAGCTCGCTGGTAGCATAATAATACCTGAACCCATCATATTAACTGCTACAAGAACAGTTAATCCGACTAGACCCATTTTTTTAGTGCTAGTATCTGATGACATATATTCACCTATGATTAAAAGATAATAACAATTAATAAAGATTTAATTGTTATCGTGATATTCAATTAATATGTTCAAAGGTGATTTCAATAATAACGTTAAACTTATTACTTATTATTTTCTAATTGGGGGAAGTAATTAAAAAATAACTCATATATAAATCTTAACGTTTAAGAGTTATATATGAGGGCGAAATCATTTGCCCCTTGAACGAGGTGTATAATGCGACTGTTTTGATGAAAAAAAAACGTTAATTTCGGAATGAAACGTTCCATTTTTAGTGCTAAATATGGAAAACAGTATCGTTATTCGATCAGTCATTTTCGACAATAAGTCGACTGCATAACTCATTAGAGTTCTATGCATTATTATAATGACTCGTAATAACAATAGCTTGCGGATATCACTGGGTAAGATTTATCACATAAAAACTGCTTAAAAAGTGAATATGGAAAATATAATTATGCATAATTAGTGCAGTTAAATGCCTTTTGTATGATATTTATTTTTTTCTACATGGGGGTTAAGTTTTGCTTAAAAGCGAAAATCAGCTGTTTTTGAGTAAAAAAACGCTTTTATTTTGACCGATGTGGTTTGTAGTTAAATAAGGTGTTCATTTTTCATTAAGTTTAAATGGAATATGAATGATTTTTTTAATCATTTTTTGTAATAAAAATAATCAAATATTTTCATATCACCGCTAAAATATAATATTATTCCCATAAGGTATATTTGTATTTTGGTAGACGTTGAGTGTGAAAAACAAATTAGGCTTTACACTGATTGAACTCGTAGTTGTGATTGTGATTTTAGGTATTCTCGCGGTAGTCGCAGTGCCTAAATTTATGCAAATACAATCAGATGCGCGTAAAGCTGATTTACATCAACTGGCAGGTACATTGCAATCAACAGCTGCAACCGTTAATGCTAAAGCCATGGTTGAAGGTAAAGAGACAGCACTCACTGCTACGGTTGATGGTATTTCAATTGCTAATGGCTACCCCACTGCAACTGAAAAGGGCATTGTGAGTGCGTTATCGTCACCAGAATCTTGGTATCGCTACCCAATAGATATGAAAAAGCTGGCGTTAGGCAATCATTTTTGGAGTGATTGGGCTGGCAGTAAATTACAACTCAATATGGGCATGATGGTCTTTTCACTTAAAGATCTATCAGGTTTATCGCAAAAGCAGATCTTAGATAGCCATTGTTATGTCATATATACGGATTTAGCCGCTGGCGCAGAAAAGTCAGTCCCGGACAAGGGGTCTGCCGACAATAATGATAATGCGGCGGGTGGATGGCGACATAAGCTGTATCAATTACATAAGCGAATTTGGCAAAAAGGGATTTGCCCTTATGTCTTAAAGCCGGTGAAGCTTGATGGCTACTTTACTATTTGTCATAGCGAAGATAACCATAAAGAAGCAGACACACCTGACAATATGAATTTGATCAACGCGCCCACGATCACTGTGGTTGATGATAAGTGTTGATATAAAGAGACAATAAAAAAGGCGCTATTGAGCGCCTTTTTCTATTTCTTTGCTTTATGCTGGGGTGACGCGGGAAGTACCATCCGCTGAGATGTTGATTTGTACGCGCTCACCAGCGTGGAATAGCACGTTAGGGTTCACCTGCTGAACAATAGAAACGGTACGACCACTATCTAGCTTAATGGTTAGGTTGACGCCATTACGCTTAGTCACTTCATTACCTGCTTCGTTACCTAGGTAACCGCCTAATAGTGCGCCACCGATGGCCGCGATTTGTGAGCCAGTACCACCGCCTACACCAGAGCCAAGGATGCCACCAATCGCACCGCCAGCAAGGGTACCAATACCGTTACCATTACCATTTAGTGTCACACCCTGAGTACGTAGCACTGTGCCGTAATACACTTCTTGCATTTGGCGTGCATCGTTAACATTGTAAGCATTACCGTAAGGGTTGGCTGCACAGCCTGCTAGACCTAAAGTAGACAGGATCACTGTCAGAGCAAGGATCTTCGTTTTCATCTTATTTCTTCACTAAAAATACAGTGTTTAAATATTGAGTGTAATTTGAGCTTATTCGATAAGAAAAGAAAGCACGAAAACTCATATTACAAAAACAGTGAACGTAAGCTGCTGAATGTATTACAAGCTTTTGATGTGACCACTTTTATCTGCATGGAAAGTCGTAATGAATGCATCGAAATAATGCTGTAATTGGGTCGCTTCATCGGCTAATTGCAGTGCATCAAGTAAGCTGATGCCGACCTCACAAGTACAAAGATTCCCCGTTTGCTGATTGCGTCTCAGCGCGTAATTAGATGCTTGCTGCGGGGTTAATGCTAAGCGTGGTAGCGCACTGAGCCACGGGCTTTTTCGTACTATTTTCTTTGCTTCTTGCCATGTCGCATCAAGAATAATAAACAGGGGAATGGTGCCCTTGGATGTTGAAGCGAGTGTCACACTGGGATGCTCATCATCGCTTGGGAAAACTAAATAAGCGTGATAACGGGGATCGCGCAGTTGCTCAATTAGCTGTGCTGGCGGCTCGGTGCGCTGCCATACATCTACACGGCAATGAGGCAAACTATTGACCATCAGTTTGCCGGTATTGGTGTCTTTATTGAGTTCGCGAGGATGGGTTAATAAAACAAAGTGAGCCGAGCATTGTAGTGTTGGCTCATACTCGCAGATACAGTTGTGTTGAAAGCCACAGCGAGGGCATGACATGGGTATTTCTCCTAACCTCAAAGACATGCGAAGTGTGGCATACATTTTACCGTTAAGTCACGGTTGTGAGCCGTTAATCTTGCTTAGTCAGTACCAAACCGTTGGTACCTAAATGGTATTTCTGACCATTGACGGTTTCTTCTGTTGCCGTTAGCTGTTGCTTGCTTGGATCAAAGGTATAAATACGCTCACTATTAAGCCCATGGTGTGAGGTCATATCTACTTGCAACTGGGTATTATTCACTGCTTGCCAGCTGCCTTTTTCTTCTAAACTTGGATCGCCATTGGTGTATTGATAGGTGGTGGTGGCACTGTGATCACCTTTTAAACTTAAATGGGTAATTAAGCCCATTTCTGGCGCACTTTGATATTCACCGACCCAATTTGCATTGCTGTCATCACTGCCAAAACTCAAGCTGCTTGGTAACCAGCTGGCACAGCCTGTTAAGGTGGTGGCTGCAAAAATAAGGGCAAGGGGTAACCGTGAAACTGTCATTTTATTCTCTCTATGGTAGGCTCAAATTCATGAGGAAGTTGGCAATCGTGGTATAACAAAATGGCCTATTGGTTATTCAAAACAGAACCAGACACATTTTCTATAGACACCCTAAAGCAGATGAAAGTTTCACCTTGGGAAGGGGTGAGAAACTATCAAGCCCGTAATATGTTACGTGATGACGTTAAATTGGGAGATCAGATCTTCATTTATCACTCATCATGTAAGGATGTTGGGGTGGTGGGCATTGCAACGGTAACGAAAGCATCGTATCCGGATCATTTTCAGTTTGATCCCGAAAGCCCGTATTTTGACCCAAAATCCGATCCTAACAACCCTCGTTGGTTTATGGTCGATATTGAGTATCAACGTCATTTACGCTTAGTCAGCTTAAAGCGCATGAAAGCCAATCCGGCGTTAGCTGAAATGCCATTAGTGCAAAAAGGCAGTCGCTTAAGTGTGATGCCTGTAACTGAAGCGCAATGGCAGGAAATTCTGACTATGACAGGGCAATTTTAAGACGCTAAAAAATCATAAAAAGCCTAAAAAAAGCTGCGCGAGGCAGCTTTTTTTGATCGATGAGCACTTATGCTAATAAATGTGCTTCAAGGTAGTGAGCAACTGCTTCATCGGCACTAGAGCCAATGATTTCATTGTTAGGAAGTGCTTGCTTCACTTTGTCGTGAGATGTGCCCATGATCAGACCTTTACCTGCCATTGACAGCATCTCTACATCATTCATACCATCACCAAAAGCAATGCAGTCTGCCAGCGTCATGTTAAGCGCTTTCGCGACGGCTGCCAGTGCATCCCCTTTGGATACACCTGCATCCATCACTTCTAAACACCAAGGGGTTGAGAATGCAATGTTCGCTTTATCACCAAAGCTTTCGTTAAACGCTTGTTCCCATTTTACGAGCTTGTCGTGATCTTGGTCGTCACGGGTTAGGAATACCTTTAACACATTCTCTGTGGGTGGGTTTTCGACATCGTAAAGGTGGTAGCTAAAGCTATCGTGGAAATCACGCAATGCTTCATTTTCATGGTTTAGCATCCAGCGATCGCCTTGATACATGTGAATGTGCAGATCAGGATCGTGTTTTGCCATTGCAACCACACTGCGGATCACCTCTGGGCTTAACGATTGTTGGAACACAAGGTTGCCCTCAGCATCATGCACACAAGCACCATTTGAGGTGATCATATAAGCAGGAATACCTAATTTTTCACGCATTTCAGCGACATCAATATGATGACGACCGGTGGCAAATACAAAGTGTTTATCTTGCTGATGGAGACGCTGAAGCACGTCTTGGGTGTAAGGGGCAATTTTGTGAGCAGGGGTAAGCAGGGTGCCATCTAGATCTGAAGCAACAATTTTAAACATGTGAACTCTCGATAGTAAAACAGGCGAAACGGGTATAGTGAATGCCAGAGGGAGTACTCATTCTAGATCAGCTTTATGACGAAAAAAGAGGCTAAAGTAGGATATTTAGACTTCCGCTTTTATCTGACTTGATAAAAGCGGCAAGCTTTTAACAGACTAAGCGAAATGGTGCATGATGGCGGCTAATGCTTGGTTACGCATTGGATCGCTTTCAAATAAGATCTCGTGGCGAGAGCCTTGAATGATGTGAAAATTACACTGACCTTGCCCTTGATTAACCGCTTGGCTAAAGCGAACTTGGCAAGCATTATCAACGATTTTATCTTCACTACCTTGCAGTAACAGCACAGGGATCGTGATATTGCTTGCTTGTTTTATTGCCTGACGTGAAGCTTTGATGCTTTCCCATACCCAGTGATTGGTGGCGCCACCGATACGTAATGCGGGCTTTTGATCATACAGTTCACGAAACCATTGATAGCGCACTTCACTGTGGGTGAGTAAGTTGCCATCAAACGGTTTGACATAATAAGGCTTTTGCCCAATGGCATATCGTGGGGTACGAGAAAAGAGCTCGGTGATCCCAATGAGTGCTTCAGCGAATGGCTTGAGATAAGGCTTAACATAAATGCCGTGCATAGGGGCACTGAGGACGGCGCGATCAAAGAGTTGAGGGTAACGGGCAAGCAATAAACTGGTAATGGCGCCTCCCATGGAGTGACCTAAAATGAAATGTTGCTTATACCCTTGGGGCTTGACGATGTTCTCCACGAACAAATTGAGATCGTCAACATAATCATCAAACTGCTCGACATAGCCCATCTCTTTATCTTCGACTAAGCGATCTGACACCCCTTGACCACGGTGATCGAGTGAGTACACATGGTAGCCTTGCTGGATCAGATCATAAAACAGCTCTTGGTATTTCCAGTAGGTTTCAACTCGGCCATTGACCACCACAATCACTTTATCACTGTGTCCAGGCGTTAAACTGACCCAACCTAACTCACATTGCTTAACCCCAGTAAAGCGTCCTTCGTGACGTTGTTGCCACATTTCATTGATAGCGGTAGTCATTGTGTGGGGGAAGTGTTCTTCTTGTGAGAAGGTGGTACAAGTTGAAGGTTGGCAAGTCATTAAAGCGTGTCCGGCATTATCTGTTTGGGCAAGCATCACAGTAAATGATGACGTAGTGATTCTGTTGAATAGGTAAGCGTGTTACTTTGCACAGTATACCTTATTTCTCCTTATCAGAATAAGTATTGCCATATTGCTTTACATACTCAGATCAGGTTATAAACGCAATTTATAAATGTCATAAATACTTCACAGAGATCAAATGAGCATTGATGTTTGGTTGGCTTACTTGTTAGCCGCAATTGTGTTTAGTTTTGCCCCTGGCTCTGGTACCGTTAATTCGATCAGTAATGGCATGGTTTACGGCTGGCGTAAGTCATTAGCATCCATTATCGGCTTACAGCTTGGCATGGCTGTCCATATTATTTTAGTCGGTGTTGGGCTCGGTGCGATTGTTGCTGGCTCAGAATTAGCATTTACCGTGATCAAGTGGCTGGGTGCGATATATTTAGTTTGGTTAGGTATTCAAAAATGGCGTGAGAAATCTGCACTGTCACTGGCTGATCGTGATATCACGGTATCGGCGACGACATTGTTTAAACGGGCGATTTTTGTCAATTTAACTAATCCTAAAACGATTGTATTTTTAGTGGCGTTATTTCCTCAATTTATCAATCCGTTAGCACCTCAGTTACCTCAATTATTGATCTTAGGTATCACGACATTAGTGGTTGATGGTTGTGTAATGTTATTTTACGTGCTGTTAGCATCGCGTTTTACTCGCTATATTCGCTCAACCACGGTGATGACACGCTTAAATCGCTTGTTTGGTTCCATGTTTATTGGTTGTGGTGCGTTATTGGCCTTGGCTAGGGCTTAATATGTGATGAAGAATAAAGGAAGAGTTTGATGTATTCCTATGTTGCTCGTCAGCCAATTTTTAATCGCAAACAGCAGACGATTGGCTACGAACTGTTATTTCGAGATGGTGAAAGTAATGCTTTCCCTGATATCGATGCGAATGAAGCGACATGCCGTTTAGTCATGGAAAATTACATGGCTATCGGGGATAACCGTTCCTGCAAAGGTCAGCGCAACTTCATTAATTTTCCTCAACACTGCTTAATTGAGTTGATGCCACTGTTACTGCCTAAAGATAAGGTAGTGATTGAAATTCTTGAAAGCTGTAGTCCTAGTGATGAGTTATTAAGCGCCGTCAAACACCTTCATCAAAAAGGCTATGTCTTTGCCCTTGATGATTTTGATTGCTGCCCAGAGTGGCAGCGATTCCTGCCTTATATTTCGGTAATTAAATTAGATTTACTGGCGTTGGGCGTTGAAGCATCATGCCAATACGTGCGTGATAATCAGCATTTAAAAGCCAAATTCTTAGCTGAAAAAGTAGAGACTTACGATGATTACGCCCAAGCGCAAGCGGCGGGTTTTCATCTGTTCCAAGGCTATTTCTTTAGTAAACCTGAAGTGCTGAAAAGCCGTAAAGTCGCACCATCAGAACTCACAACAGTGCAGCTATTGCATGAAATTGCCCATGATCCGGTGGATTTTGCTCGAATAGAGAAAATCATCAGCAGTGACGTGTCTTTATCGTATTTATTGCTGCGCTATGTGAATACCGTAACGAAACGTCTCCGCACGCCGATAAGCTCTTTTCGCCAAGCATTAGTCTATCTAGGTGAGGATAACTTACGCTTATTTATTGGTGTGGTGGCAACAGCCCATGCGGCATTAGATAAGCCTAAAGAGCTGTATTCGCTGTCATTACTCCGTGCCAAAATGTGCGAATTAATGGTGACCAAAGGGGGCATTGGATTACGCTCCGAGCAGGCGTTCTTAGCCGGCATGTTCTCACTGTTAGATGCACTGCTTGATAACTCGTTAGATAGCTTGCTTGATATGATCCAATTACAACCGGAAATTAAATCGGCACTGTTACAGCGCAATGGGCGTTTAGGTTTATTACTGGATGTGGTTGATGCATTTTGCACTGCGGATTGGACACGAGTATCAATCTGTTGTCAGGTGTTAGGGATCAAAGAAGAAGTGGTGCGTGAAAGTTATTTAGCTGCGGTCGATTGGGCGGATAAGTGCACGGCAGTGAACTTAAAACGTTAAAAAAAGGGGGCTATGTAGTCTCACCCCCAAATAGGAATCGTAATGTTATAAGTGTGAGTCAGAGGGCTTCGCACCGAGGCTACGATGCGAAAAGAGCAAGGTATGAGCTGACTAAATTCATACCCGCTTTAGGATTTGTTATTGCAACTTATTGACGGTAAGCATTAAGCATCCATAGCAATTTTTCTTGCTCACGAATGTAATCACCCATCAATGCAGCGGTACCTTCATCGTTAGCATCACCCGCTTCTGCCAAGATTTGGCGCTCTAAGCGAAGTAGAATACTAAAACCATTCACTAAGCCTTCAACACATTCAGTCCCTTCTGTTGCATTGCGATGCTCTTTAATATCGCTTGCGGCTAAGTAACTGCTAAAGCTGTGATCTGGGGTATAGCCTAAGGTTAAGATACGCTCTGCTAATTCATCGATTTTTAGCTGAAGATCGGTGTAGATCTCTTCAAACTTCACATGAAGTTCAAAAAATTGTTGGCCTTTAATGTTCCAGTGGTAACCACGGGTATTCATGTAAAGCACTTGGTAATCAGCTAAGAGTTTATTAAGGTCTGCAGCCAAAGCTTGTGCTTTTTGGGTATCAAGACCAATTAAATTCATTTCGCTCGTCATACTGCTTTCCTCACTCATTCGATAAATTTGTTAGGTAAAGGACCCTGCCTTTACGTTGATGGAGCTAGTATAGGTAATCTTTGGTGATAGGTATAACTGTTAGGTTCTATCAAACCAATAGGCTTTTGCTATTGGTTTGAATGAGCGAAAAAAAAGCCACCTGACAGGATTCGGCAATTGTCAGATGGCTTTAATAAGTCTTTATTATTAGGCTGCGATTAAATCACCATGGCAGTTTTTACCGTAGCAAGGGGTGATCCCACATAGGCGATTACCCGCATCTTTCCCCATCGCATAACCATGCTCAAGTTTATCGAGGTTGCGAGTAAGGCGTCCCACTTGAAAATCGCTATTAGGCGCAACCACGGTGATTTTACAATCTCTAGGAGGATGATTAATAAAATCAAGTGCAGCGTTATAACGCTTTGCTCGTTTTAGCACCGCTTCTGCAAATGCAGGATGGTCGTGGAACATGGATTTAATTAACCACGGCATTTTAGTTTCAGGTTTATGGAAACCTAAAGGTTTTGATAGCACGACAGTAATATCACGGGCGCCACGGCGATAGGCTTCAATCACAGGGATCGAATCTGCGACACCACCATCACTCATTGCTACGCCATTAATAGTAGGGTTATGGCGATAAGCGATGGGTAAGGCACAGGTTGCTTCCATCACCGGTGTCAGATTATTGCGTGTCACTTCAATGTATTCAGCATCACCTGTTTCCAGATTTGTTGTAGTGGCAAATAAAGGAATTTGGCGTTGCTCATATTTGTACAAATTAAGTGGTAAATGACGAGTGCTGGTGCGCCATAGCCAATCAATATCGGTCAGGTGACCACCATGAGTAAAGCGTGAGAAGTTAATAAACTCAGGATCACGAGAGTACTCGGTAATGATTTTATGGCTGCGGCCATAGTGCCCACATAAAAAGCCAATTAAGTTAGTGGCTCCGGCTGAAACACCAATGGCGAAGTCGAAATCCAAGTAGTTATTTTCTAAAAAGGCATCAAGTACACCGCTAGCAAAAATACCGCGCATGGCGCCGCCTTCAACGACAAGTGCTCGAGAATTTGCTGCTGTACTCATAAAACTACCTATAACTAGAACTAAGTGACCGATGTCACAAGAATAAAACTAGCAAGGCAACAGTTACAGTCGGTTTTTCTTATCAGTGTGATAGGAAAAATTTAACCTTTTTCTGCTTGGTTTGCGGTCACGCTTTGGCTCAGCACTTTAATACATTCAGAAAGGGCTGGGTTTAAGGTTTTGCTGGCGGGATAACACAGCCCTAAACGGCGGAACATGCGTGGCCCCTCTAACGGTACTGTCACCAGTTGATTGGCACTTTCTAGCACGCCTGTTGGGAGAAACGAAATGCCGAGTCCTGCTTGTACCAAGTGCATGACTTGGGTTTTATGCTCAGCCTTTGCCATGAGATTAACGGATAAACCGTCACAAGCGAGTAAACCTATGGTTTGCTGGTGGGCTTCGCAAGGTGGGCATTCAATAAAATCATGCTGGTGCAATTGCTCGGGCGAGACAGATGTTAAGCTCGCAAGAGGGTGATCGGGCAACATGCATAACACATAGTCTTCATCCCATAGCGGTAAGAAGATCTCATCTTCAGCCTTGAACATATCAAGGGTTAAGCGTGCATCTGCTGGTTTGTCATGATCAACCAATTCGAGCGATAAGTTGGCAATGTTGTGGTGTAGGGTCGCAAACACCTTCGCCAGCTGGCTTTGGCTGAGATCGGGGAAGTTCGCCAAGGTTAACGGTAATCGCTCAGTACGCTGTTGGAACAATTGCGGCAGAGTATTCACATCATTGAGTAAACGGATCGCTAATGGATATAAGTAGTGGGCTTCATCGGTAACATCGACCCCTTTTTTATGGCGTAGGAACAGTACCGTATTCAGCTCTTGCTCTAGTTGCTTAATACCGTTGGAAATCGACGGTTGAGACACAAAACAGCGCTCTGCTGCAAGGGTAATGTTTTTCTCTTCATAAACTGCAATGAAAAAGCGTAGTAGTCGTAAATCCATCGTAAGTAACCTTCTATGATGCTAAGCAGGCAGGTTATCACAGCAATAGGATTTAGCGGGAAATGGGGATAAAAAAAGCCGGACATCATGTCCGGCTAAAAAAGGATAGGTGGTTAACCAGCGATGTTGTAGTAAGTATTAGCGCCGGGACCGACTGGGATACCCAATACGAACACCCATACGTAGAACATGATGCTCCAGCCAATGATAAAGACAATTGAGTATGGCAGCATGGTTGAGATCAGCGTACCTAGACCAAGGTTCTTCTGGTAACGGGTTGCTACGGCTAGGATCATACCGAAGTAGCTCATCATTGGTGTGATGATATTGGTTACTGAATCACCGATACGGTATGCCGCTTGGATCGTTTCAGGCGCATAACCTACCAGCATTAGCATTGGAATAAAGATAGGTGCGGTTACTGCCCACTGTGCAGATGCTGAACCAATCATCAGGTTGATAAAGCCACACATTAGAATGAACGCAAAGAATAGCGCAGGACCGGTTAAACCAATCGATTGGAGGAAATCTGCACCACCAACTGCGAATACTTGACCAAAGTTCGTCCACTTAAAGAAGGCTACGAATTGTGCTGCGAAGAACACCAGTACAATGTACATACCCATTGATGACATCGATAGTGACATCGCGTTGATCACATCACGGTCGTTCTTCATCGTGCCAACCACTTTACCGTAAACAAAGCCTGGAATTGCGAAGAACACGAAGATAAATGCCACGATACCTTTAAGGAACGGAGAGCCTGCCACTAAACCAGTTTGTGGGTTACGTAGAATACCGTCAGCAGGCACAATCGTCAGTGCTAGCAGTGCTGCAACAGCTAGTGCTGCAAGACCCGCCGCTTTCAAACCTTTCTTTTCAAGCGCAGTCAGTTTGCCCATTTTATCTTGGCTTAAATCATCGCTAGCTTCTGCTGCATCGTATTTGCCTAGTTTTGGCTCAACGATTTTCTCAGTAACGAATGCACCCATGATGGTGATCGCAAAGGTAGAAGCAAACATGAAGTACCAGTTCACTTCTGGGCCAACAATGTAATTAGGATCGATCATTTGTGCTGCAGTCTGGGTAATACCCGATAGCAGTGGATCAACTGTACCTAGTAGTAAGTTGGCGCTGTAACCACCAGATACACCAGCAAAAGCGGCGGCAAGACCGGCTAATGGGTGACGGCCTAGTGAGTGGAATAGCATGGCTGCAAGAGGAATAAGAACCACGTAACCAAGCTCAGAAGCGGTGTTAGAGATGATACCTGCAAATACTACGACCAGCGTTACCATACGACGAGATGCGCCCATTACCAAACCACGCATCGCAGAAGATAATAGACCAGAATGTTCTGCAATCGCCACACCTAGCATGGCAACCAGTACAGTACCTAATGGTGCAAAGCCAGTGAAGTTTTTCACTAGGTTTGCCACGATAAGTTGTAGACCTTCAGCATTAAGTAGGCTGACCACATGGATCATCCCGTCAGCGGCACGACCGGGTGCACCTTCAGGGCGAGGATCGATAACAGAAACGCCAAAGTAACCGGCAATACCTGAAGCGACTAAGATCGCAACACAGAAAATAGCAAAAAGGGTAATTGGGTGGGGTAATAGGTTACCTAACCATTCCACCGTATCGAGAAAACGCGTAAAAAACGTCTTTTTAGGTTGCTGTTGTTGTGAAGCCGATGAGTGCATCACTACCTCCGTTGTAGTTTTTATCCCGTCAATGGGTACTGCTTTGTAGTCAAGATGTTATCCTGTTGTTTCATGTAAAATCAATGTTAAAGTGTGTCCAAATGTAAATGTACGATTTTTATCACTTTTAAAATTCAAATAAACAAAATTATTAAATGATTGTTAAATATTGGTTGGGTGAATAATCAGTGGGATGAAGGTGATTAGATAAACCAATGACATTTGCCCGTTATCCATAGTTTTTTTTAATGATAAGCCTAAGAAAACGATATTTTTCAGTTAGCGTAATTGCGCCTATAGTGAATCCATCAACAACATGCCGGCCTGTTGAATCTTTTTCGCATTACCAAAGTAGGAAAGTCTTATGTCTAAATCTTTAGTTGTTATTACAGGTGCAAGTTCAGGTATTGGTGAAGCGACAGCGCGTCAACTGTCAGCTGAAGGCTACCCATTATTATTACTTGCGCGTCGTGTAGAACGCATGGAAGCAATGAACTTACCTAATACCTTATGTCGTCAAGTGGATATCACTGATGTTGCAGCGGTAAAAGCAGCGATCGAAGAAGCAGAAGCGAAGTTTGGTCCTGTGGATTGTTTGATTAACAACGCAGGTGTCATGCTACTTGGTTTAGCTGATGAGCAAGATCCAGCAGAATGGCAGAGTATGTTCAACGTTAACGTGATGGGGATGTTGAACGGTATTCACGCTGTGCTATCTGGTATGAAGTCACGTAAACACGGTACTGTGATTAACATTAGCTCCATTGCAGGTCGTAAGACATTCCCTAACCATGCTGCTTACTGCGGTACTAAATTTGCGGTACATGCGATCACTGAAAATATTCGTGAAGAAGTGGCGGATGATAATGTTCGCTTTATCACTATCGCACCGGGTGCAGTAGAAACAGAGCTACTTAGCCACACTACCAGCGATGCGATTAAAGCAGGTTATGAAGAGTGGAAAGAAGGCATGGGCGGTGTGATTGCACCTCAAGATATCGCTAATGCGATTAGCTATGCTTACAACCAGCCACAAAACTTATGTATCCGTGAAATCGTATTGGCGGCAACTCGTCAACAACCATAAGTTTATTAACGAGGGTTAGCATATCAGTGTGCTGTCAGTAATATTAAAAGCACCACGCTTACTCAATACATGTTATTGATCCCCTGTTATATTTAAAGAGGAGTTATTGATATCAATGATGTCGATAATTCCTCTTTTTTGTATCAGAGGGAAAGGTGATGAGAGAAAAGGTTTGGTATTTTGATCTGCTGCGGGTAGTTGCTGCCGTTGCTGTCGTGGTGATCCATGTTTTAGGTCCTTATCGGGAACAATTAGGACAAATACCTGATTGGGAGTGGATCACAGCGATCACCTTTAACAGTTTTAGCCGTTGGGCGGTACCGGTATTTATTATGATCACTGGGGCCTTAATGCTCAGTGATGAGCGTCCTTTTGAAGGACGTTACTATTTAAAACGTCGAGTTGGTAAAGTGCTGATCCCGTTTGTGGTGTGGTCAGTGTTTTATGCGTTCTTCTCTGCGTTTTCCGCTTCAGGCACCAACTTTGCGACCAGTTGGAAGCTACTAACAGACATGCCTTTTCATGAAACTTATTATCACCTGGGTTTCTTCTATTATTTTATTCCGTTGTATTTAATTGTGCCTTTCTATCAATGGGCAATTCAGCGTATGGAGCCGGGGCAAGTGAAAGGTGTGGTCATGGTATGGCTGGTGATCACCGCCTCGTACCTATTCCATATTGATGGGCTGTGGAGTGAAACTTACCTGCTTTACAGTGGCTATTTGATCTTGGGTTATTGCTTGTATAAGTATCACTGGCCGCCAATGGTATTGCTGATCCCATTAGCGGTAGTAGCACTGTTGATCACAGATTATATGGTGGTGAGTCATAGCTTAACCGCTGGCGAATATAAAATTGGGCGCTGGCTATCTTATAAGACAATCAATACCGCGATTGCTGCTGCTGGCGTGTTTGTTTTATGTCGTTATATAAGTGATAAATTGGGTGATACAAGCCGTGAAAGGTTGTCGGTTATTAGCCGTCATAGCTTGGGGATCTATCTGCTCCATCCGATCTTTTTATGGCCTGTGCGCAATTACGATTGGTACTTTGCTAATCCACTTATCGCCATTCCTTTCTGGACGCTGGTGGCGGGTGGGTTAGCCTTTGCGACCAGTTGGCTATTAAGCCGCAGTACCAAAACTGCATGGCTGGTGCCATAAATAGAAAAAGCCTGACACTGTCAGGCTTTTTTATTATTTAATGTTTAATCACGCTGTAGCGCAAAATGCATGAACTGGTGACCACGATAAGTCATGGTGCCTTTATCGCCTGGGTTTAGGGCGTGGTAATAATGGATACCGACCATAAATTCACGTTTTGGACCTCCGGCAACGGGCTCAACGTAAATCCAATATTCTTCATCTTCTTCACCTGGGTGAGCGCCGATAACCTTATTACTTTGCTTATCAAGGATCATGACATCCAGTTTTCGCTCTGGTGCATCAAGTCCTAATGTATGGCGGCGATAGCTAAAAATGAAATAGCCAAATGAGAAGATAAATAGAATGCAAATTGCCACAATGATCCCTGTTGGCATAAGGCTTACTCCTTGAAAGATGAAAGACAGTCTTGCTGGTTATTATTCACAATCAGGGAGATATCACTAATCAATGGGTAGAAAAGCGTGATCTAACCGTAACAAAAATAAGATAACTTTACGTAAGCTATCTTGCATATTGGCACTTTAGTTGTAAGGTAAATATAAGGCATCAACAAGGAGTGGGCTCATGGTCGATATTGAGCAAGTAATTGATCGTTCACGACGTATTGAAGATTTATTACGTCACCATTATCACGCCAAAGGTTCTGATCTTCAGCAATTGATTGGCAGTTGTGAAGATCGTTTACCCCATGATGTGTTAATGACACTAGAAAAGATCGCTGAACTGAATCAACGCTTTACGTCATCGGATGAATCCGTTGATTCAAGTGATGAATTTATTCAACTGTGTGATTGGTGTGAAAAGGAGTTAGCACCACGCAGCAGTCGCTTGGTATGGGGTGTTGCCATTACCTTGCTTTGTGGTTTTACATTAGCCGCAATATGGTTTTATACCGTAAATTGGCACCATATTAAGCTCTAAGCACTAAATTCCCCTGTTTTTATTCAAGCCCGGTGTAGAAATACATCGGGTTTTATTTTGCGCTAAAACGGAGAAGTTGTTGTTATTTGGTGCAATTAAGGAAGGTGGGTGTGAAGCAGATAAAAAAATGGCGCCAAAAGGCGCTATTTTTTTGAATTGAGTAATTCTTTTAGTAGAGAATTGGTAGTGTCATTAGGCCAACGACTACAGCAATCATCATAAGTCCTTGTTTTTGAGAAGATGTGAACATATTGTCATCCTTTTTTTTGTTAACAGTTTAGCTTGACAAAAAGAATAACATTTTTTTTACCGCTTAAGCAATATGATGGCGTCAAAATCAAGATAAAAACATTTTTATATCATGATAAAGGCTTCAAACAGTCAAATAAACAGTGTTTTTCTTACCTTTTAAAACTGTTTAACGTTGTCTTTGTGGTTTTTTATCGATTTTAAGTTGCTGTTTTTATTGGTTTTGGTGTTTTTTTTCTTGTTCTTTTCTTATCTGTTGGGAATTTTAGCTGTTAAAACATGGCTTATTTGTTCAATGTTTTGAGTATGGCAACTTATTAGTAATTAATTTGTTTATTAAAGCTTTGCTATATAACCAAATCTAATGAATTTCTTACTTAATATTTCCAATAGCTCTATTGAGTGGTGTTTTTTATTGGAAATATCGCATACTCAAAGCGTATATTTTACATTTTAACGGCTATTGATATTATCTTTTTGTTTTTAAAGTGTTGTTTTTCAAAGCAGTGTTTGGTTTTTTTGATGACGATTCTTAAATGAAGAAGGTTATGGTTTTTAGGTATCTTTATTAAAATGGCAGGAAAACGCTACACAAGAAAAGTAAACGTTTGCTTTGTATTGTTTAGTTGTTCGTGATGTTAGCTTTTGTAGGCTTTGTGATCTCGGAGTGAAGAATTTCCGATTATTGAGATGGCAAAAGCCGTGATATTTAGTCACTGTTACAAGAGCTACGAAAAGGAACGTGAATCGTCACTTATGTGGTTATGTATTATTTTATTAGCAGTGCTCCATATCATGGCTGCTTATCGGGGCCCTCGTTGGCTGTTCTATGTCAGTAAGCCGCTCACGGTCGTGTTGATGGTGATCGCTTGTTTATGGAGTGGTGCGCCAAGTTTTTATTATTGGGCAATTGTTGTTGGGTTATGTTTCTCGGTGCTGGGGGACATTTATCTGATGTTGCCACAAGATCGATTTATGGCGGGGTTAATCAGTTTTTTTCTCGCTCATGTCGTTTACACTGCAGCGTTTGCGAGTCAATGGCAAGGGCATGTGGGCTGGTGGCTACTGGCATTGTGTATAGCGATTGGTATTGTGGTGTTTCTACTCTTGTTACCTTATTTAGGGAAGCTACAAGCGCCCGTTGCGCTATACATGAGCGTGATCATGTTGATGGCTTTTGCCGCTGGGCAATTTTGGTTGTTATCTCACAGCCAAGCAGCATTGTTAGCTGTGGTAGGGGCGGTGTTGTTTGTGCTATCGGATCTGACATTGGCGATTAATCGTTTCAAACAAGAATTTACCGCTTCAACTGCGATCATTATGTCGACGTATTTTATTGCTCAAGGGCTGTTTGTGGGATCAGTGCTTGCGCTGTAGCGAAAGTGTCATTTGAGGAGTTCCCATGTCTGAGCAATGGCAATGTATATATAGCGCGAGTAATAGTCTTGAAGCACACAGTGTAAAAGGCTTATTAGAAAGCGAAGGGGTACAAACACGCTTAACGGGAGAAGCTTTAGGTGCTGCAATAGGTGAGCTTCCGGCTAATGTGGTCGAAGTGAAGGTGTGGGTTTCACCGTGGCAATGGCAACGAGCGCAAGTGATTGTGAGTGATTACCAACGTAATGATTATCACGATTGGTGTTGTAGTCAGTGTGGTGAAGTCAATCAAGGGCAATTTGAATTGTGCTGGAATTGCCAATGCGATCGCGACCAGCATTAATCATTGGTTACAAGACAATAAAAAAGCGAACTTGTGAGTTCGCTTTTTTGTTCTATTCTATGTCACATCATGTGCTTGCGGCGGATATCGAGTAGGGCGAAGATACCAAAGATAAGTATCGACCACTTCTCCCAACCGGACATATTAATTTTATCGCCAAATGCGCCGATAAAAATCAGCATTTGCAGGCCGTGCATCATAAACAAGAATGCGGTCATGATATATAACGCCATGGCTGCCACGCCAGGGAATGGGTGAACAATATTGACCAATAGTACTAGCCAAACAAAAGCGATGGCGAGTTTAGCGATAAGTATTAATGCCTTCATGGTTCCTCTCTAGCAAATAAGCGATAGCAAACCTGTCCTGCTGTTTTTTCACGGTGCAGGTGCCAATGGCTTGGCGTTATCAGGTTGCCTAATTCCTTTTCGGCTTCAATATAGATCATTGCATGGGGAGCAAGCCAGCCGTTGTTTTCCAATGCGGTGATCACATCTTGAATAAGATCTTTTCTAAAAGGAGGATCAATAAAGATTAAATCATGTGCACTGCCTGGTTGTGACAGAAACGCTAAGCTGTCACCATTAACCACTGTCGCATTTGTTGCACCAACGGTTTTTAAATTTTGCTCCAATTGATTGGCCGCTTTTTTGTCCAGTTCAAGCATCGTGACGCTTTCTGCACCACGAGAAAGAGCTTCAAAACTTAAACCGCCGCTACCAGCGAACAGATCAAGGCATTTAGATTGATAAATGTCTTGCGCTAACCAGTTGAAAAGTGTTTCTTTTACACGGTCTGTGGTCGGACGTAGTCCTTCGACATCATGAACGGGTAATTTGCGTCCACGCCATTGTCCGCTAATGATGCGAACGAACCCGCCAGGACGATTATTTTGTGGTTTGCGAGTTGTTTGTTGTCTACGCTGCGTCATAGATTTTTTTGACCGTTGAGAAAATGATAGTATACACCTGTTTTTAGGCTGCAAATTGTACCAATCAAGCGCTAGGATTCGCCAATGGCAGAAAAAAAGAAACGCGGATTATTTTCATGGCTCGGATTTGGCTCTGAAGATAACGATGCTCAAAAGGAACAAACTACTGAACAATCAGTAGTCGATGGGGCTACAGAAAGCCCTGAATCAACACATTCCTCTGACGAGGCAACAGCGAAAGTTGAGCATAATGAAGATGTTCAAACTGACGACTTAGCTGCAGCAGAGCAAGAGAAGATTGCTAAGACTGATGATGTCGAATTGGCAGAGACGTTGCAAGTAAATGACGCTGAAAAAACGCACGTTGTTGAAGAAACGGTAACGGAAGCGCCAGAAGTTTCATCAGAGCTTGAGCCATCAGCACCAAGTAAAGATGCAAAAGAAGACGAGGCAGAGCTAACTGCGCAAACAGAGGCTGAAAATGAAACTGCCCCTGAGGTAGTAGAAGTTAAGCCAGTTGAGCAAGAAAAGCCAAAATCTGAAGGCTTCTTTGCCCGCCTAATGCGTGGTTTAAAGAAAACCAAGACCAATTTTGGTGCAGGTTTCTTCGGCCTATTTAGCGGTAAGAAAATCGATGACGAACTGTTTGAAGAGCTGGAAGAGCAGCTATTGATTGCAGATGTCGGCATGGATACCACGCTGAAAATTATCGAAAATCTGACCGATAAAGCATCTCGAAAGGAACTTAAAGATGGCGAAGCCCTCTATGGTTTACTAAAAGATGAATTGGCAGACATGCTAAGCAAAGTCGAGCAGCCTTTGGTTGTTGATACGAGCAAGAAGCCGTATGTCATCTTAATGGTAGGCGTTAATGGTGTTGGTAAAACCACCACTATCGGTAAGCTAGCGAAGCAATTCCAATCTGAAGGTAAATCCGTCATGTTGGCGGCAGGTGATACGTTCCGTGCGGCGGCTGTTGAACAGCTGCAAGTATGGGGTGAGCGTAACCACGTCCCTGTAGTGGCACAGCATACTGGTGCTGACAGTGCTTCAGTGATCTTCGATGCCATTGAATCGGCAAAAGCGAAGAACATTGATGTGGTGATTGCCGATACAGCAGGTCGCTTGCAAAACAAAGGCAACCTAATGGAAGAGCTGCGTAAGATTGTTCGCGTAATGAAGAAGGTGGATATCGATGCCCCTCATGAAATTATGCTAACAGTGGATGCGGGCACCGGCCAAAATGCGATCAGCCAAGCTAAGTTGTTCAGTGATGTGGCTCCGGTATCGGGGATCACCATCACCAAATTGGACGGCACAGCAAAAGGTGGCGTAATTTTCGCTATTGCAGATCAGTTTAATATTCCTATTCGTTACATCGGTATCGGTGAGGGCATTGACGATCTCCGTCCATTTGCAGCAGATGAGTTTATTGAAGCGTTATTTAGCGATGAGGAATAAAGCGTGATTCGATTTCAGCAGGTAAGTAAAGCTTATCGTGGCGGTAGGCAAGCCCTACAGAAAGTAGATTTCCATCTACGTCCAGCAGACATGGCTTTTTTAACCGGTCACTCAGGTGCCGGTAAAAGTACCCTGCTGAAATTAATTTGTGCTTTAGAACGCCCAAGTGATGGTCAGATCTGGTTTAACGGCCATGACATCACGCGTTTACCTAATAAGCAGATCCCGTTTCTGCGCCGCAATATCGGCATTATTTTCCAAGATCACAAGCTACTGATGGATCGCAGTGTGTACGACAACGTTGCATTGCCATTACGTGTTGAGCAAGTGCCGGAAAATGACATCAAGCGTCGCGTGTGTGCGGCGCTTGATAAAGTCGGACTGTTGGATAAAGCCAAGTGTTTGCCAATCCAGCTGTCTGGTGGTGAGCAACAGCGTGTGGGTATTGCTCGCGCTGTTGTGAACAAACCTATGTTACTGCTTGCCGATGAGCCAACCGGTAACCTAGACCCTGAACTATCACAACAAGTATTGCGCTTGTTTGAAGAATTTAATCGTGTTGGGGTAACCGTATTAATGGCAACCCACGATACATCATTACTAGCGAGCCGAGATTATCGTCGCTTAGATCTACAAAAAGGAAACCTAAGGGAGTTGAGTCATGGCGCGTAAATCGACCGGTTTCTTTGCGATTCATCGCCAGCAAGGTGGAGCAGCTTTAAGAGACATGTTCCGTCGCCCATTAGGTAACTTTTTAACCCTAGCGGTATTGGCTTTTGCCCTTACGCTACCGTGTACCTTCTACCTAATGGCAAAGAACATCACTGTAGTGGCTGATTCTTGGCAAAACCCAAGTCAAATCACCGTTTACCTGAATAACAAGGTCAGTGATAGTGACGGTGAAGCCTTTGCTGACAGCATTAAAAAGTGGCCAGAAACCGAAAGTGTTCAATATATTTCAGCCGCACAAGGGTTAGAAGAGTTTCGTGCTCATGGCGGTTTTGAAAAAGCACTGAGCTTGTTTGATGCTAAAGATAACCCACTGCCAGCGGTGATCATTGTTAAACCTGCGCCTGATTGGCAAAGTGATGTTCAAGCCCGTGCTCTTGCTGACAAGCTAGGCAAAGAGCCAATGGTGAACGAAGTACGATTAGACAGTGATTGGCTACAGCGTTTAGCCGCAATTCAAGATTTAGCGATCACACTGGCAATGCTAATGTCTGGCTTGATGCTATTTGCGGTCTTTTTGATTGTGGGTAATACCCTGCGCCTACAAGTACTGAGTCATAAAGATGAAATCCAAGTGATGAAGATGGTGGGCGCAACAGACAGCTACATCCTACGTCCTTATCTTTATGTTGGTGTTTGGTATGGCTTAATTGCCGCTGTGATTGCGTGGATCTTAACAGCAGTGGTAACGCTATTGCTTGATGAAGCGGTTGCAAAGCTGGCTAACCTCTATGGCAGCAATTTTAGAATGATCGGATTGAGCTGGGATGAGAGCTTAATTATGGTTATGCTAGCAGCGTTTTTAGGCTTACTAGCAGCAAGATTATCTGCTGGACGTCACCTAAAGGAGATCGAGCCGGTGTAAATTGTCGTTTATATCAGTTTCGATACAGCTTTATTGATTAATGATGCCTGTAATTCATATTCATTTGCGCTTCGGCTTGCAATTGGACTATGTTTACAGGCATTATTGCAGGTTCACGTAACGTAAGTTGGCGTTTATTTATCGTTACGATAGAACAAAAATAGTACAAAACACGCGAGGTCTTTGAATGTCAAAAGAGATGTCTGCAATGGCTCTGGTATCAACGGACAGTTTGGATAGTTATATTCAGACCGTAAACCGTTATCCCATGCTCACGCCAGAACGTGAGAAAGAGTTAGCTGAACGTCTGCATTACGATGATGATATTAACGCTGCGAAAGCATTGGTAATGTCGCATCTGCGCTTCGTTGTGCATATTGCTCGAGGTTATTCTGGTTACGGCCTGCCGATTGCTGATCTTATTCAAGAAGGCAATATTGGTTTAATGAAAGCGGTGAAACGTTTTAACCCTGAAGTTGGGGTTCGCTTAGTTTCATTTGCAGTGCATTGGATCAAAGCAGAAATTCACGAATACGTTTTGCGTAACTGGCGTATTGTGAAAGTGGCAACCACCAAATCTCAGCGCAAATTATTCTTCAACCTACGTAAGTCGAAAAAACGTTTAGGTTGGTTCAACAACGAAGAAGTTAACATGGTTGCTGAGCAACTGGGTGTTGAGCCTGAAGAAGTACGAGAAATGGAATCGCGCTTAGCGGCGCAAGATCCGACCTTTGAAATGCAGAACGATGATGACGATCGTGATTCAGCACCGATGGCACCAGCATATTTCCTTGAAGATAAAAGCTCTGATGTGGCACTGACCTACGAAGAGAATAACTGGGAAAACCATGCTAATAACCGTTTATCACAGGCATTAGCCAGCCTTGATGAGCGTAGCCAACACATTGTTCGCTCACGCTGGTTAGATGATGATAAGTCGACCTTACAGGATTTAGCGGATAATTATGGTGTGTCTGCTGAGCGTATTCGTCAGCTAGAAAAAAATGCGATGAAAAAGCTAAAAGATGCCGTGGGCGATTTTTATTGATCCATGATCGCAGTTTAGCAATGAGAAAAGCCGACCTGAGTGTCGGTTTTTTTGTGCCTGAAGATCCGGCTAATCAGTGAGTAACTAAGTCTTGTGAGATGCGAGTAATAACAGCTCGCTAGGGTATTGAAAATAATGAGATAACCGTCACTATTGTGAGTATCTCTGTGTATTAAAGAATATCTTATCCACAACTTATGATCGGATCCGATCTACATATAGTGGATCCTTTTTTAGCAAAACACATTATCAACGCAATTCACAGATTTTTCCACAGATGAACACTTTGTGTTCATGTTGTGGGTAAGATCGACGGCAAGCCCTTGTCTTCACTTGAAAGTTGTTTTGTTATTGGCTTCGGAAAATGTGGATAAACCGTAATTTTCTGATGGAATATATTCATCATAAGCTGAGGTATAATGGCTCGGTTAGCGCGAAAGCGTGATTCAAGCGTCAGGATCGTGTTAAAAGGATCCTATGTTTAACCCTGTCGATCTGATAATAACAACAGTAAGGATCGATAGAGAGATAACCTAAAGTCAGTCAAAGGAAATTCATGGAACAGTTTCAGCACATTTCAGTAGAGCAAGCTTACGAATTACTACAGCAGGCAGACAGCCAAGCGGTGTTAGTTGATATTCGTGATCCCCAGTCGTTCGCCTTAGCGCATCCCGAGCAAGCCTTTCATTTAACAAATGACACTATGGTGAGCTGGATGGATGAGGTGGAGTTTGAACAACCTGTGATCGTGATGTGTTATCACGGTATTAGCAGTCAAGGTGCAGCGCAGTATTTGATCAATCAAGGCTATGAGAATGTTTATAGCTTAGATGGTGGCTTTGAAGCATGGCGTCGTGCGGCATTGCCGATGATCCAAGCATAAACTGCTTTATAGTGGTATCTCGTATGAGATAATGATAGATCTTGGTTTAGACATTTTTTCTGACAGATAAGGTCATCATTATGTATCGCTTAGCGGGATTCTATAACCCTCGACAAGCCCAGGCTTTTATCGACTATATGGCCTATCGGGGGATTGAGATCTCCATGGCGCCAGAGCCAGAGGGTAAATTTGCATTATGGCTGGCAGATGAGCAGTATCTGGTGGAAGCCGAAGCTGAGCTGAATGCCTTTTTGCAAGATCCTACCAATAAAAAGTACCAAGCCGCATCATGGCAGGTTGCGGAAAGCCGCACTGCCAAATTTCATTACAACAATCCCAGTTTGATCAAGATGGTTAAAGCACAAGCGGGGCCTTTTACCTTACTGGTCATGGTCGCTTCGCTAGTGATTTATGGCTTATGGTTGTTAGGGTTTGAAAGTACCTTATTTGAATGGCTTCATTTTCCCTTTATGAATGGCGATCAATGGGAACTATGGCGTTACTTCTCCCATGCACTTCTGCATTTCTCACCAATTCATGTCATTTTTAACTGCCTATGGTGGTGGTTACTAGGTGGACAAATTGAGCGCCACAGTGGCTCTGCTAAACTGGTGCAGATCTTCTTATTGTCTTCATTAGTTTCAGGTTTTGGTCAGTTCTGGCTAGATGGCCCTAATTTTGGTGGTTTGTCTGGCGTGGTATACGCATTAATGGGCTATATCTGGTGGATGGGCTGGTTAGCACCTCAACGAGGTTTGGTGATTGCGCGCTCTTATGTGATCTTCATGCTGGTATGGTTGGTGATTGGTTTTGCTGAGCCGATGGGAACATCTATTGCGAATATGGCGCACCTATTTGGCTTATTGACTGGCTGTGTGATTGCGTTTTTTGACGCAAAAATTAATCCGCCACGTCAGGCTTAATACTAGAAATATCGTTAAAGCGGCAATGTTCGCTTTAACGATATCACCAAAGTGATGTTACTGGTAAAGGAACTTGGTAAAGAGTAATTCAGCAACAGGCTGTTGACGGGTCTCTGCCAGCAGCAGTCGATTGACTTGATCTTGGCAAGCTCTACGAATTTCTTCACGACCTGCGAGCGATTTAATTTTCGCTTCTGGCTGCTTGCTCACAATTTCTATGATGGCGTCACGGATCAATGGAGTATGGTATTCAATTTCCGCTAAGTGCTTTTGATCTCTGATCATTAGATCAATTTGCAAACGAATATAACCGAGTCGTTTACCTTGAGTCACATAGTTGGTGGTGATATCAGGCTCTAAGGTGTAGTAGGTGATCTGAGGCTGGCTTGCGACTTCTTCACTGGGGGATGCCACTGCAATGGGGCTTTGAAGCAAGCCAACAAGCGTTAGTGCTGTCGCAAAAGCAGATAATTTCATCATTATACTTATGTTGTCCACGTAGTTTGTGAGAAACAGGTGTAATCTTTTCACAGTAACGATATTCGTACTGGTTACAGCTTGCTACAATAGCAGATCATTATGTTAATAAATTAACCGCATTCAACCAAGTGTTATCGATCACGAGTTCGTTGATTAAGTAGTGAGAACATGTCGGAATTCAAGCAGTTATATAGTCCGTTACTTGAAGGTGCTGTATGGTATCCCGCCGTTGAATGGGCATTAGAAGGAAGCTCTGTCGGGCATTGGTTATTAGAGTCTGACTCTCTATCTCGCCGTTTTGCTGCTCACTGCCGTGTTTTCTCGGTCACAGTTTTAGAGCAAAAAATAGTGAACAATGGTGAGTTGTCACTATCAGAGCGAACACTGCTTGGCATGAGTGATTGCCTTGAGCGTACGGTTATGTTGCAAGGTGATCAACAATCTTGGGTTTATGCGCGCACGTTAATTCCAACCTCGACGTTATGTGGTGAGGAAAGTGATCTCGCAGAGCTTGGCACCAATCCCCTTGGATATCGTGTTTTTAATGGTTCGAATGCACGTCGTGATGCATTGGAAATCGCAAAGTTAGGTATGCCCGAGCGACCGATTTGGGCGCGTCGTTCACGATTATGGATCAATGAAAAACCCCTGCTGGTGGCGGAATTGTTTTTAGATGGCTCACCAGTTTATGCAAGGAAATAACCCATGTTAGAAATGACCAAGGCCAGAGCGTTTTGGCAATTAGCACGTTTTGACCGCCCAATAGGCAGTCTTTTATTGTTATGGCCAACCTTATGGGCGCTGTTTTTGGCTGCAGATGGGATGCCAAATATCAATGTCTTAGTGGTGTTTGTGCTTGGTGTGATTTTTATGCGTGCAGCAGGGTGTGTGATCAACGATTTTGCTGATCGTAATTTTGATGGCCATGTTAAACGTACTAAGCATCGCCCAATGCCGTCGGGAAAAGTATCGGAGCGTGAAGCGTTAGGGCTGTTTTTCTTATTAGTACTGGTCTCGTTTTTACTGGTTCTGACGATGAACACATTAACCATCATGTTGTCTGTGGTGGGGCTGCTATTAGCATCAAGTTATCCGTTTATGAAGCGTTACACTCACTTACCGCAGTTGGTATTAGGTGTGGCATTTGGTTGGTCAATCCCAATGGCCTACGCTGCGCAAGCAGGCAATTTATCGGTGAGTGCATGGTTGTTGTTTGCAGCAAATATTTTGTGGACGATTGCTTACGACACTCAGTATGCGATGGTTGATCGTGATGATGATTTAAAAGTTGGCATTAAATCCACGGCGATTTTATTTGGTCGCTTCGATAAATTAATCATTGGTGTGCTGCAACTGGCAACGCTTGGGTTATTGATCGCTGTGGGCATGGTGTTGCAATTAGGGCAGGTGTTCTATTGGTGCTTATTATTAGCATCATGTTTGTTTGTTTATCAGCAAATGTTGATCAAAGAGCGTCAACGAGAAAGCTGTTTCCGTGCCTTTTTGAATAACAATTACTTCGGCATGATTGTCTGCTTAGGTATTGTATTGAGTGTTTGCTTATAACACTGAAAATGAGCAAGAAAAAAGCGCCTTCAAGGCGCTTTTTTTATATCAGAACACTAGGGTTAATTACGCTTGTGTCTCTGCTGTTAGTTCTTCTTCTTTACCGTCATCTGGCTGCATTACCGCTTGAATGGTGAGGTTCACTTCTGGTGATACTAGCGATGTAAGAAGATTTGCCAGATTCTCAACCGGGCGAGAGACTGCGTGACATTCACTGTTCAAGTAGCCTTCACTGCGTAATGTTTTCACTAAGCTACTGAATACACCTTTGTCGAAGAACTCAGGCGCATTAATACCGTGTAGACGGCTTAGACGCTGTGCTAATACTTGGCTGTGTTGCTCTAAGTCATCTTTCGCCATTTCAGGCTCTGCGCGCAGTAGCGTTAAAGTGATCGCATAGCGTTGCAGGGTTTCTGAAATCGTACGTGCAAGTAGCTGTAATGAGCGAATACGGGTGCTATTGATTGAGATATTAATGCCATCGTTAAGAAGTAGACGCTGACGTACTAGCTCATCAATGATCTTATCAATTTCAGTATTCAGTTGCTCTTCATCAAAACGTAAGAATAACTCTGCTTTCAAGAATGGGTAGAGTAACTCTACCTGCTCATGGATCTCATCGTTCGTCAGGCTTTGCTGCTGTACGACGATGTGGGCAATCAATGATGGCAACGCAAACAAGTGAATGATGTTATTGCGGTAGTAGGTCATCAAAATCGATTGCTGACGATCAAGCGAGATAATATCGCCTAACTTATCACGCTCTACCACGAATTTATCCATCGCAATGGCGTGATCAACCATTTGCTCAGCACTTTCTTTGGGGGTCGTACATTCGCTTGAGTATGGCGTATTACGCAGTAGCTCAAGGTAGCATTCGATCTGCTGCTCTAGTACTTCACGACTTAATGCACGTTGGCGAGATGAGAGCAACGCAAGGGCGCAAAGTGTCATGGCGTTAGTGGCTGCCGCATCGTTAATATGCGTCATCATTTTAACGGCTAGGTCATTAACCACAGGGTTTAACCATGTCGGCTTTTGTGGCTCGATAGGGTTAATCTCTTTGTGCCACTCTGGTACGTTATCGTTGAGGTATTGGTTAAGTGGAATTGGCTCACCAAAGTTCACGTAACCTTCGCCTAAATTGCGTAATTTACGTAAAGTTCGTAGCACTTGGCCGGCATTTTCTTTTTCTTTGCGCTTACCTTGTAGCTCTTTGGCATAGGTACCTACTTCCATTACATGCTCATAACCGATGTACACAGGCACAAGCGTAACCGGGCGGTTAAGGCCACGTAGCATCGCTTGAATCGTCATTGAAAGCATACCTGTTTTGGCAGGAAGCAGACGACCTGTACGAGAGCGACCACCTTCACTGAAGTACTCAACGGAATAACCTTTAGTAAATAGCTCTGATAAGTATTCACGGAATACTGTTGAGTACAGGCGATCACCACGGAAGCTACGACGAATAAAGAATGCACCACCACGGCGGAAAATAGGGCCTGCAGGGAAGAAGTTTAAGTTAATACCTGCGGCAATGTGCGGTGGCACTAAACCTTCGTTATATAGCACGTAAGAAAGCAGCAGGTAGTCCATGTGGCTACGGTGACAAGGCACATATACGATTTCATGACCATCTTGTGCTAAGCGACGTACGCGTTGCGCCCCTTTGATGTTTAAGCCTTGGTATAGCTTAGTCCATAACCAACGTAGGAAACGTTCACCGTTTTTGATCAATGGGTATGAGAAATCCGCAGCAATTTCTTCCATCATACCAATGGCTTCTTTGCGTACTTTCTCGACTGGTACTTGGCGGCTGATCGCTTCTTCTTGTACGACTTTATCAATCGCTTTTGATTCAAGTAAGCGTTTGAATAGCTGTTGACGATCAGGTAAACGAGGACCTGATGCCGCAATTTGTTGGCGAGAGAAATGGATCTTAGCTACACGTGCTAATTTCTGCGCGATAGCATCATCAGTACCGTGATGATCGGCCATGTAACGCAGTGATACCGGCGTGCTTAAGCGAATTAAGCAGTCACGACCATGGCTGAGAATTGCCCAGAATTTTGCTGGACCATTAAGCGGACGTAATGCTGGTTTGCGCTTGGATTCTTTTCCTGGTGCGCGTCCCCATAAGATAGAAGCAGGAATAAGCTGAATATTTAACTCAGGATCTTGTTTGTGTTGCTCAAGTAACTCAGTAAAGAGTTCGATTGACTCTTGAGGCAGCGCACTCGTTGAGCCAAACACACTTGGACCTTCAGCAACAAAGACAAAACGTGGAAAACTTTGACCGTTAATTTCTAGCTTAGATAGCGGATCAGGCAAACCTAGTGCCTTAGCGCTATTGCGTAGCGTTAACAAGTCGGTGTTTGAACAGTACGGTAAGATGTAGACGATAGGTCGTTCTAAATCTAACTCCAAATCCGCCACGGGATCAGAGGGAATAGTTGCAGGTTTTACAAGGATAGAAAGTGGCAACTTTAATAACTGTTGATAAAATTTCTGCCAACGTGACATATTTATAACGAGCCTCAGAATCTTAATGCGCCGCAAGGATAGCAGAAAATGCTTGATTTCATGCTGCTAAAATACGGCAGATAACATTTAAATTATCATTATTTATGGTCTTTTATGGTCTATTTTTTGCCAATTTTCGGTGCAAAAAACAATCTGGCACGACCAGTGCGTCAAATCTAATTGATTATGCTTGAATTATTATTTTTTGCGATAGTGTTGAGATAATTTAGTTCGGCAAAGTTAAATTGCTTTGAATAACTGATCAAATTGGTGTTTTCGTAAACAATTGCCTTTTAATGTGGGGTAACACTGGATATACTCACAGTGAACTGTATAAAAAGACAGGTGACTCATGAAGCCGTTGACATTACGCCAACAACAAGTCTTTGATTTGATCAAAGCAAAGATAGATGAAACAGGTATGCCACCAACACGTGCCGAAATTGCACGTGAATTGGGTTTTCGCTCAGCGAATGCGGCAGAAGAACATTTAAAAGCGTTAGCACGTAAAGAAGTTCTGGAAATTATTCCGGGTGCATCACGTGGTATTCGCCTATTGGTAACAGAGGAAGAGCCAGAAGAGCAAGGGCTGCCATTGATTGGTCGTGTTGCCGCTGGTGAGCCGATTTTAGCGCAAGAGCATGTTGAAGCGCATTACGAAGTCGATCCTATGTTATTTAAACCTCGTGCTGATTTTTTACTGCGTGTAAATGGCATGAGTATGAAGAACATCGGTATTATGGATGGCGATTTATTAGCTGTGCATAAAACCCAAGATGTGCATAACGGTCAGGTTGTGGTTGCTCGTGTTGACGACGACGTGACAGTAAAGCGTCTTGATAAAAAAGGCTCAAAAGTCTTACTTCATGCGGAAAACGAAGAGTTTTCACCAATTGAAGTTGATTTAGAACATCAAAGCTTAACCATTGAAGGTATTGCCGTTGGCGTGATCCGCAACGCCGATTGGATGTGATGGGTTAAGAACGACGGATTGAGTGAAACAGAAAAGCGTGGCGCAAGCTGCGCTTTTTTATTATCTAAAAACCGCGAAGGTAACTTTGCAAATCTAACTGATAACTATTATCATCTGATTAATTGTAAGGAGAGGATGATAATGACGAAAGTAGATCGCTACATAATACCTGCTGATTTGCTTCAACCGCTATGGTATCGCAGCCGTGAAAGCTTAGCCGATGATGGATTGATTTATGATCCTGTGGCGGCTGCAGCGTGTCGTCAGTGTTATCTCGTGCCTGATTGTGTCAATCAAGACGTTCCTCAACGTCAATTATTGCATGCCACATTGACTCTGCAATGTGATCATCAAGTTCGACATTTTCTTACTCGTCATCCCCAAGGATTAATCATCAATGTAGGTGCAGGGCTAGATACCCGATTTTACCGTCTTGATAACGGACGTTGCCGTTGGTTTGAGTTAGATACTGATGAAAACCTGTTGTGGCGAGAAAAACTATTTCATCGCAGCGATCGCTACACCTTAAAAACTGGCTCAGCGTTAGAGTTTGATTGGCTAAAGCGACTGCCTAAAATGACTAATGTACCCATGATGCTATTGTGCGATCACGCTTTATTAAATTGTAATTCGCAGCAGTTAGCGGCATTTTTACAAAAAATAGGCTGTCGTTTTAGCAATATCGAGATATGTATCGTCGTTGCAGGCGATCTTTGCCATAGTCCGCTAGCGAAAAAAATGGGCTGTAGTGAATATCAACATGGTTACCGTGATCCCGCTCAGCAGGTGCTAAATTGGCTACCTTGGGCGGAATTAGTTCGTTGTTATAGTCCGTTAGATACGACCTGTCCTCGCTGGCGTGTTTGGCAGCGTTGGCTCGCAAAAATGCCGAGTATGAAATACCGTCTAACCCCTGTACTTGTTCATTTGAAACTATAAAAACACTAAAAAAACAGCTGTTATTACTGCTTGTTATCCATTCTTAAGCGGATCTATAGATATTAAAAAAACGTGTGTTGATGGGGTTGTTTGTATCTATATTTCAATGTGTTATCTACTTTTTTGTTAGTTGTTTTTTTGACGTTGATTCTTTGCGTTATTTACAAATCCTGCCTACGTTAAATATATCGAGACATTTTTATGTGTTGGTATGTGCTATTTGAAAATGCTTCAAATCATAAAAATAAAGCCACACCTGATGGCAAAGAGAAATAACTAGATTAGCCGAAGCATCTGAGCCACATAGAAATCGTTCATTTTTGTATATTTGAATGACAGGGGAGGTCAGGGCGATGATTCGTTCATTGATCGCAGGAAGTGCGGGTGTATTTTTCTCACTGCCTTTGATGGCAGAAACCATGCAACTGAACATGACACCGGGTGTGACGGCGGTAAGTCAGGAAGTTTATGGTCTTCATATGACCATTCTCTATATCTGTATCGCTATTGGTGTCGTGGTGTTCGGTGCGATGTTTTGGGCAATTTTCCATCACCGAAAATCCAAAGGGGCAAAACCTGCTTCGTTTCATGAAAGTACTAAAGTCGAAATTATCTGGACGGTGATCCCTTTCATTATTCTCATTGCAATGGCGGTACCTGCCACTAAGACCTTAATCGCAATGGAAGATACCACTAAATCTGATGTCACCATTTTGGTTACTGGCTCGCAATGGAAATGGCATTACAGCTATTTCGATCAAGACGTTGAATATTATTCCCACCTTGCCACCAGTGCTGAGCAGATCAGTAACCAGCGTCAAAAGCGTGATAACTACTTACTTGAAGTGGATTACCCGTTAGTCCTTCCTGTCGGACAAAAAGTAAGATTTCTTATTACCTCGCAAGATGTGATCCATTCATGGTGGGTACCTGCGTTCGCGGTGAAAAAAGATGCTAATCCCGGCTTTATCAATGAAGCGTGGACTCGGATAGATGAGCCCGGAATTTATCGTGGTCAGTGTGCCGAATTGTGCGGAAAAGATCATGGCTTTATGCCGATTGTGGTGATTGCTAAACCGCAAGCCGAATATGAGGAATGGCTACAACAAACGAAGATCACCCAACGTAAAGCTAAGGAAGAAGAGCAACGGCTACTGGATATGGAAATGACCATGGATGAGTTAATGAGTTTAGGTGAGAAAACCTATACCGCTCGTTGCGCTATGTGTCATCAAGCCAATGGTCAAGGTATTCCGGGGGCATTCCCTGCATTAGCTGGAGAGGGGGTATCGGTCGATCCAAAACGTAAGTTAGAGCATATCAGTGTTGTGGTACATGGCAAAAATGGTACCGCAATGCAGGCGTTTGGACCTCAGCTGAGTTTGAAAGAGCTCGCAGCTGTTATCACTTACGAGCGTAATGCGTGGGGTAATGATACTGGTGAAGTGATTCAAGCTGCGGAAGTACAAGCAATTAAAAATGGCCAGCAATTATAAGGAGTAGGAGCATGACGGATATGATGCGACAAGAAGCCGAAATAGATACTGCTGGCCATACAGAAACCGAGCATGAACATCATGAGCATCACCCAGCAAAGGGCTTAAAACGCTGGCTGTTTACCACTAATCATAAAGACATTGGCACACTGTATCTGTTGTTCAGCTTAACCATGTTCTTTGTTGGTGGCGCAATGGCGATGGTGATCCGTGCTGAATTATTCCAGCCTGGATTACAGCTTGTTGAGCCTAATTTCTTTAATCAAATGACCACTGTACATGGTTTGATCATGGTGTTTGGGGCGGTGATGCCAGCCTTTACTGGGCTTGCGAACTGGATGATCCCAATGATGATTGGAGCGCCTGATATGGCACTGCCAAGGATGAATAACTGGAGCTTTTGGATCTTACCTTTCGCATTTTCTTTATTGTTGGCATCTCTTTTTATGGAAGGAGGCGGTCCTAACTTTGGTTGGACTTTCTACGCGCCGCTTTCAACCACGTATAGCCCAGCCAGTACAGGTTTATTCGTCTTTGCTATTCATATTATGGGGATCAGCTCCATCATGGGGGCGATTAACGTGGTGGTGACCATTGTAAATATGCGCGCACCGGGTATGACGTATATGAAAATGCCACTGTTTGTTTGGACATGGTTGATTACAGCATTTTTATTGATTGCGGTGATGCCAGTACTTGCAGGGGCCGTAACCATGGTACTGACTGATAAATACTTTGGTACCAGCTTTTTTGATGCTGCTGGTGGTGGCGATCCGGTCATGTTCCAGCATATTTTCTGGTTCTTTGGTCACCCTGAAGTCTACATCATGATTTTACCGAGTTTCGGTATCATTTCAGCCATTATCCCTGCATTTTCACGCAAAAAGCTGTTTGGTTATAGCTCAATGGTGTACGCCACTGCATCCATTGCTGGGCTTAGCTTTTTGGTGTGGGCACACCATATGTTTACCACTGGGATGCCGGTCGCTGCTGAGCTGTTTTTCATGTATTGCACCATGTTGATCTCGGTGCCCACCGGGGTAAAAGTCTTTAACTGGGTCGCGACCATGTGGCGAGGCTCGTTAACCTTTGAAGTGCCGATGTTATTTGCACTGGCCTTTATCGTTCTATTCACCATCGGTGGTTTTTCTGGGCTGATGCTGGCGATCACACCTGCGGATTTCCAATACCACGATACCTATTTTGTGGTGGCACATTTCCATTATGTGCTGGTATCGGGAGCGATTTTCTCGATTATGGCAGCTGCCTATTACTGGCTACCTAAATGGACAGGGCATATGTTCGATGAGCGTCTAGCCAAATGGCATTTTTGGTGCTCACTGATTTCGGTCAACATTCTTTTCTTCCCAATGCACTTCTTAGGGCTGGCGGGTATGCCACGCCGTATTCCTGATTATGCGCTGCAATTTGCTGATATTAATGCAGTGGTGAGTATTGGTGGGTTCTTATTTGGCGCATCCCAACTTATTTTCTTAGCAGTATTGTTCAAGTGTATTCGAGGTGGTGAGAAAGCGGCTGCAAAACCTTGGGAAGGGGCTGAAGGGTTGGAGTGGACAGTACCGTCTCCAGCGCCATACCACACCTTCTCGACACCACCCAAGATTGATCCTTAGGAGGCACTATGAGCGAGCCGAAAAAGCGTCGGTCATTGTTAGGACTCATCTTTGCATCTATTGGCATGTTTGGCTTTGCATTTGCATTGGTGCCTCTCTATGACGTGTTTTGCGATATTACTGGGATCAACGGAAAGACAGCGACAACCCCAACAGAAACCAGTGATCGGATTGATACCAGTCGAGAAGTCACAGTGGAATTTGTTGCTTACATCAATCCGGGGGTGAAGTGGCAATTCACCCCACAGGTAAAGCAAATCACAGTGCATCCTGGTGAGACGAAAATCATCAAATATGATGCGAAAAATTTAAATAAAGTCGCGACTATCGGACAAGCTGTGCCTTCGGTAACACCGGGCGTGGCGGCGAAATACTTCAATAAAATCGAATGTTTTTGTTTTAACCATCAGCCTTTAGAGGGTGGTGAAAATGCAGAATTGCCGTTGGTGTTCTATATCGATCCTGACTTGCCGAAAGAGATAGAAACACTGACGTTAGCTTACACCCTGTTTAACGTTGCCATGGATAACCCAACGGCTGAGCAACACAGTGAGGTGGATAATGTCAAAGCCCTATAGTGAAACCGATAACTTACCGCCAACAACGAAATATTATGTGCCCGATGAAAGCGCATGGCCCATAGTAGGGGCAATTGCCTTATTTCTTATAGCTTTAGGTGCTGGTGCGACTGTCGGGGATCTGTTTGGCGGTCAAGGCCCTTGGATCTTACTGGCAGGTGTAGGGCTCATTTTATTTATGCTGATTGGTTGGTTTCGGGATGTGATCCGAGAGTCCATGGGCGGGCTTTATAGTGCACAAATGGATCGCTCGTTTCGTCAAGGGATGAGCTGGTTTATTTTCTCTGAAGTGATGTTCTTCGCGGCTTTCTTTGGTGCGTTATTTTATGCCCGAATGATTGCGGTGCCATGGCTTGGTGGTGCAAGTAATAACGCCATGACCAATGCCGTGTTATGGCCAGACTTTGTTGCTATGTGGCCGTTGCTTAAAACGCCTGATGGTACGGAAACTCAAGCCATGGGACCGATTGGTTTGCCACTGTATAACACCATTTTATTGCTGACATCATCGGTTACTCTACATTTTGCTCATACCGCATTAGAGCAAAATAATCGTCCTCGACTGAAGTTGCTGCTATTGCTTACGGTATTGTTGGGCGCGGTGTTTGTGTACTTACAAGGGGTGGAATATGTCCATGCTTATGAAGACATGAACTTGCGTTTAGATGCGGGGATTTACGGTAATACTTTCTTTATGTTGACGGGATTTCATGGAGTTCACGTCACCTTAGGAGCGATCATCTTATTTATCGTTTGGTGTCGTATTTTAAAAGGACATTTTACCCCTAAACATCATTTTGCATTTCAAGCGGGTGCTTGGTACTGGCACTTTGTTGATGTGGTATGGCTAGGGCTATTTATCTTCGTTTATATCATTTAATGCGAGTTAATATGGGCGAGGATTTGGGGTGATAACACCCGTTAAGAGCGCAATAACAATCAACATAAAAGCAAGCACAGAGAGTCCGATACGCCAACCTAAATAGTGGGACATAGGACGAGAAGATTGACCTTTTAACATGACAGGGAGAGCCTTAAACAGGCTAATGATGATCACCAGTAATAAGCTAATAAGCAGTATTTTTATCAACATAAAACATCCTTTTAAGGTGGGTTTGATAAGAAATTAAACGCTTATTTAAGGATAGCGGTTTCAGCCAATAAGGATGGAGGAAAATCAATGCGAAAAATGGCTTTTGTTGTTTTTACCTTCGTCATTGTCGCTATGTTGGGAAAATTAGGTTTTTGGCAATTAAGCCGAGGGGCTGAAAAACTCAAATTACAGCAACAGGTTGAAGAAACCGCTGAAAGTACGGCTATCTCCGATCTTACGTTATTACCCACAGCACCACTATGGCACAGGGTGTCATTGGTCGGGGTGTTTGATAATAGTCGTCCTATTTTATTGGATAACCAACTCAATAATGGGCGAGTGGGCTATCACCTTTACTTGCCTTTTAGAAGCCAAGAACGTTGGTTATTGGTCAACCTTGGTTGGCTTGCTGCACCTCCGTATCGTGAAATGTTGCCAGTGCTCCCCACTTTTCATGGGGAGCAAACCATTACTGGCATCATTGCTCCAGCCTCATCATTGTTAACACTCAAGCAAGAGGTCGCACCAACACAGTGGCCACTGCGTGTACAAAATATTGAGTTAACTGAACTCGCAACAGTATTAGATCGCCATTTACCGACTTGGGTGATTCAGATCTCAGCAACAAATCCTGTTGCACTTCAGCAAAATTGGCAACCCGTAGTGATGAAAGCAGACAAGCATTATGGCTATGCCATGCAATGGTTTGTGATGGCATTTGCGGTACTTGGGATGGCGGGATGGTGGTTATTAAGGGAGAGCGACTAATGAAAAAATATCAGGTATTGGTGTTATTAGGCGTGATGTTTCTACTGCCTGTGGTGCTGGCGAAAGTCATATTAAATCAAAACTGGTACACCGGAGGGGTGACCAATAGAGGGGAGTTGATAACTCCGCCGATCAGCGCACAGTGGTTAGCAAAACCCGATACGTGGCAGTTGGTTTATTGGTTACCTCAGCTGTGTGATGAAGGATGTGAAGGGGCACTGTTTCACCTACAGCAGATCCCGATAGCGGTGGGGGCCTATCAAGATCGAGTTAAAAGTGTGTTGTTAGTGGCACCACAAAATCAGACTTTACCGACACCGCCATCATTAACTGGTATTGAGCGTTATAACAGCGATGATAGCGAGCTTCATCAATTTGAAAACTCAGAGTATGGCTTTAATGCGGTTTATATTGCCGACCCTAATGGCAATGTGATGATGGCTTATCCATTGGTAACTGAACAACAAGCAATTCTTACGCAAGGTAAAGATATTCTAAAAGATCTAAAAAGACTGCTAAAAGTCTCGAAGATTGGCTAACTAACAAGATATGACGGGGAATGATTATGCATAAAGCGCAAAAAGATAAACCGTTTTATTTCTTAGTTTCTGGTGCCTTTATTCTGTCATTGTTGGTCGTCGGGCTAGGCGCTTATACCCGATTAACCGACGCTGGATTAGGTTGTCCTGATTGGCCTGGGTGCTACGGTTTTATGTCTGTGCCACAAACGCAAGCTGAGTTACAAACTGCGCAGGCGGCTTTTCCTGAGACCCCAGTTGAACCAACTAAAGCATGGAATGAGATGATCCATCGCTACATTGCAGGAAGTCTTGGTTTATTGATCCTTGCTATAGCGGTAATGGCGTGGTGTCGAAAAGGTCGCCCGAAACTCTTGCCTAGCCTGTTATTGATGGTGGTGTGCTTTCAAGCGCTGTTAGGGATGTGGACGGTTACTATGCAACTAATGCCAGTGGTGGTGATGGGGCATTTGCTCGGCGGATTTACGACGGTGTCGCTACTGTGGCTTCTAAGGCTGCGTATTCAACCTAAGCCTTTATTTTACCACCATGGCTTAACCCTCAATTTATCGCTATCGGCTAAGTATTTAACTAGCTTAAGAACATTAGCTATTGCTGCATTATTCATCGTGATCGGGCAAATCGCTTTAGGAGGATGGACCGCCGCCAACTATGCGGCTGTGGTTTGTACTCAATTACCGATTTGTGAGGGCGATTGGCAAGGGAATTTCCAAGCCAGTGCGTTTGAATTGATCCAGCCACCGCACAGCAGTTATGAATACGGGGTATTGGATTATGCGCAGCGAGTGTCTATTCATGTTGCGCATCGTATCGGAGCGATGATTGCGACAGCCGTCGTCTTGATGTTAGTGGTATTACTTTGGTTTAAGCCACCATTGCGACGTTATAGTTTATGGCTCATCGCTTTTCTATCGCTACAAGTGACATTAGGTGTCACCAATGTGGTGGCTAGTTTACCGTTATCGGTCGCAGTGACACATAACCTGGTTGGATTGCTATTACTGATAGCGTTAGTAACGACCTGCTATCGCCTTGTTTGCGATTGTCGTTGCTCGTTAGAAATGAAGTATTTTGCATCGGAGGGCAGTACTCATGGCTAAATCAGAACTCCTTCATACTCGTCGAGCCCGAACACCAGCAGTTGCACTGTGGCGTGATTATCTCACCATGACTAAACCTAAAGTGGTGGCGATGTTACTGCTCACGGCATTAGTGGGAATGTGTCTTGCTGTACAAGGTATTCCACCTGCGGATGCGGTGATTTTGGGGCTTGCCGGGATCGGCTTACAGTCAGCGGCAGCGGCTGCGTTTAACCATGTATTAGATCGCCGTTTTGATGCTCAAATGGCACGTACCTATCATCGACCATTGGCGAAAGGACGGATTGAAACATGGAAAGCCGTGGTTTTTGCGACCAGTTTAATGCTAATCGGCTTTGCTTTATTGCTGATGCTTAACGCTTTAACGGCGTGGCTGACAATGGCAAGTTTAGTCGGTTATGCACTGATTTATACTGTGTGGTTAAAACATGCAACGCCACAAAACATCGTGATTGGTGGCTTAGCAGGAGCAGCACCGCCACTGTTGGGCTGGACTGCGGTGACGGGGCAGCTCGATCCTCATGCATTTCTCTTAGTGATGTTAGTCTTTGCGTGGACGCCTCCGCATTTTTGGGCATTAGCGATCCATCGTCGTGATGACTACGCTAAAGCGGGCATTCCAATGCTGCCTGTTACCCATGGTATCGAATACACCAAAACCATGGTGTTGCTCTATACCCTGATCTTATTTGCGGTTGGACTGCTACCTTGGTTAACCAGTATGAGTGGTTGGCTGTATTTAGTCGGTAGTAGCGTACTCAACCTTGGCTTTATTGCTTATGCATTGAAGCTAAAATTTGCTGATAGTGAAGGCCATGCTTGGGCAACCTTTAAATATTCTATCTGGCACTTACTTGCTTTGTTTGTGGTGCTATTAGCTGATCATTGGTTATTACCTTTATATGGTTAATGCATCTTAGTCATAGCTCTTTAGTTTTTAAAAACATAAGGCTGTTGCCGCCTCTATCATCTGGTTAAACTATCACGCTGTTTAACCCGTTTTATTGCGATAGAGGTAGTACGTGCTAACAGCGTTAAAAGACAAATCATTACATTATCAGGTGTTTGCACTGGCGTTGCCGATGGTGCTTTCCAATATCACCGTACCGTTATTAGGGCTGGTGGATGCTGCGGTGATCGGGCACCTTGATAAGTCATGGTATCTCGGTGGCGTTGCTGTCGGTGGCACCATGATCAACGTAACGTTTTGGCTGTTAGGCTTTCTACGTATGGCGACTACTGGGATCACCGCCCAAGCTTTTGGTCGTAAAGATAAACATGCGCAAGCGGCGATTTTTGTCCAAGGGATCGCGCTGGCATGGTTATTTGCCTTCCTTCTTATTGCACTGCATCAGCCTGTTAGCAGTATGATTTTCCATTTCAGTGATGCTAGCAGCGAAGTCAAAGTTTACGCCGAGCAATATTTCTCTATTCGTATTTGGGGTGCACCTGCGGCGCTGGCGAACTTCGTTATTATGGGGTGGTTGCTGGGGGCACAAAACGCCAAGTTGCCAATGTGGCTGCTTATTGTCACCAACCTTGTCAATATCGTTTTAGATGTGTTGTTTGTGTTGGGTTTTGGCTGGAAAGTTCAAGGTGCTGCTGCGGCTTCTGTTCTTGCGGACTACAGTGGTATGTTGCTGGGTTTATGGTTTGTTTCTCGCCAATGGTTAGCACATGCGTTGCCCCCATTAAAAGAAAAGATCAGTACAGTTCGTCATGGCATGGGACGATTACTTAAACTGAATCGCGATATCTTTCTGCGTAGTTTATGTTTGCAAGCCACTTTTACTTTCATGACATTCCAAGGGGCAACGTTAGGCGATAACGTGGTGGCAGCGAATGCGGTGTTGATGAGTTTTCTAATGTTAGTGTCTTATGCAATGGATGGTTTTGCTTATGCGATGGAAGCGCTCGTTGGTAAAGCTGTAGGGGCAAACAATCGCGATCAGCTTGAACGCTATTTAATTACCACTACGTTTTGGAGTTTTATCATCTCGGTGATACTAACATTGGTATTTTCTTTAGCAGGAGATCGTATTGTCAGTTTGATTTCCGATCTGCCCGCAGTGCAAGCTGAAGCTGATATTTATTTGCCATGGCTTGCTGCTGTACCGTTAGTGGCGATGTGGTGTTTCTTGCTTGATGGGATCTTTGTTGGTGCAACACGTGGGCGCGCGATGCGTAATAGCATGTTTGTCGCGACTTGTGGTTTTTTTGCCATTTGGTGGTTACTAGATAGTTATGGCAACCACGCATTATGGGCTGCGATGTTAGGATTTATGGCACTACGTTGCATCACGTTAGCGGTGGTTTTCGGTTATCAGTGGAGAAAAAATATTTTTTTATCTCCTGCTATAAAACAGTAAGTTAGATTGAAAATGTCAGATTTGTATTAAATTTAAGCAAAAAATGCTGTTAAATTGATATCTGTTTTGGTTAAAATGCGAGCACTTTTTAGCCGGGTGATGGATATGAAAAAGAATATTCTTGCTTATTTCTTACTGACTATTGCGTTGATGTTTAGCGTGAGCAGTTATGCTGCAAAACCTAAAAAAATGCATGTGACAGCCACAGCGTATAACTCTGTTAGGGCACAGACAAACTCAAACCCTAGCATTGCTGCGTGGGGAGATAGGTTAAAACCAGGGATGAAAGCGATCGCAGTATCACGTGATTTACTGCGTAAAGGATTAAAACGAGGAAGCAAAGTAAAGATATCGGGTTTACCTGGCGAATATGTGGTGTTAGATAAAATGCATCACCGTTGGCGCAACAAGATTGATATTTACATGGGTAAAGATATCCGCGCTGCTAAGCGTTGGGGACGTCGAAAAGTGACGTTAACTTTATTGTAAAATCCTCATGCTTCTTCGCAGAGACTAAAAAGCCGCACTAAGATGCGGCTTTTTGATGTCTACTATTCAGGGCTGAATTAGTAGTAAGAGTGCTCACCACGGGCGTGATCGGTAATATCACGCACACCTGTTAGCTCACCTTCAAATTGTGCTAGTAGCTCTTTCTCAATGCCTTCTTTCAGCGTGACATCTACCATTGAACAACCGTTACAACCACCACCGAATTGTAAGATAGCAATACCATCTTCAGTGATTTCAGACAGTGATACGTGACCACCATGACCTGCAAGTTGTGGGTTAACCTGAGTTTGGATCACGTAATCTACGCGCTCCATTAGTGGTGCATCGTCAGCCACTTTACGCACTTTTGCATTTGGTGCTTTAAGCGTAAGTTGAGAGCCCATTTTGTCAGTAACAAAATCGATTTCTGCATCTGCTAGAAATGGCAGGCTTAGCTCATCAATAAAGGCAGAAAATAGTTCTAGTTTAATTTCAGTGTCACTTGCTTCAACCGCTTCTGGTGGGCAGTAGGATACGCCACACTCAGCACTTTGTGTGCCTGGGTTTACAACAAAAACACGGATATTAGTGCCCTCAGGCTGTTGGGCAAGAAGCTTGCCGAAGTGCTGTTGAGCGCTTTCAGAAATAGTGATCATTGACACGACGTAATACCTGACCTATTTAGTAAGTTTTCTCTATTCTACTCTTAGAGAGACGTTCTATCATCCCTTAATATTAGCATTTTTAATTTGACCACGTTTTGCATCAGAATGCGCGACTTTTTTGTTATAAGTGATGGCTACATAGGCTTTTCTGTATGGCAGACAGCAATGATATCGACTTTCTTGACGCCTTTACGTAACAGTAATTGGGTCAGTAAGCTGACGGTTGTGCCTGTTGTTACTACATCATCAACAATCGCAACATGCTCGGGTAGTGCGATATCTTGAATTGAAAACGCATTGGCAAGATTGGTTTTTCGTTGCTGTTTGGTCAGCGCTTTTTGTGCTGGTGTATGACGGCGTCGCTTTAGTACATGATGGTTAACCTCACTGCCAAGCTCTTTGGCAAGTACGAGAGCAAGATAGTGGCTTTGATTGAAACCGCGTTGCCAGTAACGTCTGCGGTGAAGTGGAACGGGTAATAATAACGGGGCAGGCTCTGCGATCTGTTTAGCGAGTTGCCGCGCTAATGGTTTTGCCAGCCAAAACTTTTTTCCGAATTTATATTGGCTAATGAGCTGTTGTAGTGGCGGTTGATATTCACCTAGACGGTAAAGTCGATGCCAAGGAGGTGGCTCGGCTAAACATAAACCACAGTACTCCACATTTTTAAACGTGCTGGTGCCACAGCGATGGCAATAAGGTGATGATGGGAAATGGTTGAGGCAATGCTGGCACCAATAGTCATCATTGGGCTCAAGTGGTAACTGGCATAAGCTACAGTGGCGAAATAACAGTTTACGACTGGTGCGAGATAGCCAAGCTGTGATGTTTTTTGGCATCATAAACAAAACCTCAAAAAACCGAATAAGGAAGTGTAATGGCGGTAATGCTTGATTGGCACAGTAAAGGTCAAGGCTCGGATCTGGTTCTCATTCATGGCTGGGGAATGAATGGTGCGGTATGGCAAGATGTGATCCCAGCCTTAGCTGAGCACTTCACGGTGCATTGGTGTGACTTACCGGGCTATGGTAACAGTGGGGAGGTAAGTGCTGAGTCATTGGTTGAGATTACTCAAACGGTATTGACGCAAGCCCCTTTGCAAGCAACGTGGTTAGGTTGGTCTCTCGGTGGTTTAGTGGCAACCCAAGCGGCACTGATGGCACCTGAGCGTGTAACGCAATTAATAACCTTAGCCAGCTCGCCGAGCTTTATGGAGCGAGAAAAGTGGCGAGGGATCAAATCAGATGTTCTTATTAATTTCCAGTCACAGTTAGCGTCTGATTTTACCTTAACGGTTGAACGCTTTTTGGCACTGCAAGCGATGGGAAGCCCAACCGCACGCCAAGATATAAAGAACTTAAAGCAAGCAGTACTGGAACGCCCTATGCCAGATCCAACAGCGTTAGCACTAGGATTACGGTTATTAGAAACCGTTGATCAGCGTGAACAGTTGTCACAACTGACGCAACCTTGGCTTCGTATGTACGGGCGTTTAGATGGGTTAGTGCCCGTTAAAACAGAGGCTGTGATAACTAAGCTGTGCCCACAGTCATCAAGCTATATCTTTCAGTCTGCGTCACATGCGCCGTTTATTTCTCACCCTGAGGAATTTATTTCGGTGGTGCAGCAATTTATTTGTAAAGAGTCTGTTGGATCAGCCGAATTATCGTTATGATTAAATTATAACCACTTAGTGATTACGTTGATGATGTAACGGCATAATGAATATTTCTCCTCTACAAGCTGGTGGCGTGCCATTAGCAACCACGGTCAATCCGCCAACAGATCAAGTTGCGTGGGATAACCGAGTGCGAGAAAAAATTGTGCCGTTAACCCAAAGCAGTGCTGCCGCAGGTGAAAAGCCGCTGTCGAGTGAAGAGAAGCAACTTAAAAAGCCAAGTTGGGATCCTAGTGAGCACCCCACTTACGAACAGCAAGAAGATGAGATATTAAAGGGCTATCAAGACGATATAGCCCGCTTTATTGAGGTGTTATCTGCTAGTAACTATCTCGATAAAGACAGTGCGCTTGGCTATAGCATGCACATTAAATTGCCGCGAGAGTTGCTTGAGCAGTTAGATAGAATTAATCAAAATGAGCGCACTAAAGGTGTCGTCGCGTTTAAGTATGCCCAAGCTAGTGTGCCGAACCCACCGACGGAATATTTGCAGGTGATTTGATTTTCCGCCAGATAAAACAAAGCCAGACATCAGGTCTGGCTTTTTCGTTTATAAATAAGGCGTCTACTTATTTTTTCTTAGCATTAGCAAAGGCTGCTGCAAACGCACCGCCCATTGCAGCATTACCGTTATCACGTTGACGTGTTGGTTGTGATTGGCGAGCAGGGCGTGGCGCATTATCACGAGGTTGACGCGCTGGCTTTTCTTGACCCGGTTCATCAGACAGACGCATCGACATACCAATACGCTTGCGCTGTAAATCCACTTCCATCACTTTGACTTTAACAATATCACCCGCTTTAACCACTTCACGTGGGTCAGAAACAAACTTATCCGATAGCGCAGAAATATGGACTAAGCCATCTTGGTGCACACCGACATCGACAAAAGCACCGAAGTTCGTCACGTTAGTGATCACACCTTCTAGCACCATGCCCGGGATCAGATCTTTGACTTCATTTACGCCTTCAGCAAAGGTCGCGGTTTTAAACTCAGGACGAGGGTCACGACCTGGCTTATCAAGCTCGCTAATGATGTCGGTCACGGTTGGTAAACCGAAGTCTGCATCGGTGTAGTCAGCCGCTTTCAGGCTACGCAGAAAGTCGGTGTTACCAATGATGGCATCCACAGGCTTGTTGTTTGCCGCAGAAATCGCTTTAACCACCGCATAAGATTCAGGGTGAACCGCAGAGCTATCAAGTGGGTTTTTGCCGTTCATGATACGTAAGAAACCAGCACATTGCTCAAAGGCTTTAGGCCCTAAGCGCGCCACTTTTTTCAGTGCCGTACGCGCATCAAAGCGACCATTTTCATCACGGTAGTTCACGATGTTCTGTGCAATGGTTGCGTTTAAACCTGCGACCCGTGTCAGTAGTGCAGCTGATGCGGTATTTACATCCACACCCACGGCGTTTACACAGTCTTCAACTACCGCATCTAGACGTTTAGCGAGCATGCTTTGGCTAACATCGTGCTGGTATTGGCCAACACCGATAGACTTAGGATCAATCTTCACGAGCTCTGCTAGTGGATCTTGGAGACGACGACCGATAGATACCGCACCACGAATAGATACGTCTAGGTTAGGGAACTCGTTAGCCGCAAGCTCTGATGCTGAGTATACCGAAGCACCCGCTTCGCTCACCATGACGCTTTGTACTTTAAGGTTATTATCTTTAAGTAGCTTGGCGACAAACGCATCTGTTTCACGTGAAGCAGTACCGTTACCAATCGCAATTAAGCTGACGTTGTATTTCGCAATGAAGGCTAAAACCACTTTGCTTGATTCAGCAATTTTGTTGTGTGGTTGGTGTGGGTAGATAGTTGCGGTATCAAGTAACTTACCGGTTTCATCGACAACAGCAATCTTGCTACCTGTACGTAAACCGGGGTCAAGGGCAAGAGTGACGCGAGGACCTGCTGGCGCTGCCATTAACAGATCTTTTAAGTTATCAGCGAAAACCTGCATTGCGCCATCTTCGGCTTTTTCACGCAGGGCACTCATTAGCTCGGTTTCCATGTGCATTAAGATCTTAATGCGCCATGCCCAGCTAATGACTTGTTTGCGCCATAGATCGGCTGCAGCCGTACCCAGTTTCACACCGTAATGATCGGCGATAATGACTTCACAGTAAGAGCCACGCACACCTTCTTCTTGGCTTGGGTCGGCATTAAGGGCTAATTGTAAGAAGCCTTCGTTACGACCACGGAACAGTGCGAGGGCACGGTGCGATGGAATGTTTTTTAGTGGCTCGTTGTATTCAAAGTAATCTTTAAATTTCGCGCCGTCATGCTCTTTGCCTTCAACCACACGAGACGTTAGCTCTGCTTGGCTTGTTAAATGGCGACGGATTTTCTCAAGTAGTGCAGCGTCTTCAGCAAAGCGCTCCATTAAAATGGCACGTGCACCATCTAGTACCGCTTTGGTATCTGCAAAGCCTTGTTCTGGATTTAAGAATTGTTCGGCAGCTTGCTCTGGATTGTTATCTGGTTGGCTCCAAAGTAGATCAGCCAGTGGTTCAATACCGGCTTCAATGGCAATTTGACCTTTAGTGCGGCGCTTAGGCTTGTAAGGCAAGTACAGATCTTCAAGGCGCGTTTTGCTGTCTGCGCTCTTGATTTCAGCTTCTAGCGCTGGGGTCATTTTACCTTGTTCGGTAATGGATTTTAGGATCACTTGACGACGGTCATCGAGTTCACGAAGGTAACCAAGGCGTGATTCTAAAGTACGAAGTTGGGTGTCATCCAATCCGCCTGTAACTTCTTTACGGTAACGGGCAATAAAAGGCACGGTGTTACCATCATCGAGCAGTGTGACTGCTGCATTGATTTGTTCGTTACGAACATTCAGTTCGCTGGCAATCAGCTGATTGATAGAGTTGCTCATCCGTAGATATCTCTTGTTTATCGTTAAGCTTACATTCTACGTCTCCCGGTGAGGGTAGCAAGTTTGCAGGTGTTAAGAGTGTGTCAGTGAGCAGAAAAAACAGCATAAAAGAAAGAAGCTGCGAGCATCGCTGGCAGCTTCTATAAATGGAGTAAGAGTATTGTTAATTACTCAGCATGGGTGTCATAGCGAATGTCATTAATAAACCATTCTTTTTTACCAAGCGGTGTGGTCACAACAATATCGTCATCTACTTCTTTGCTAAGCAGTGCACGTGCCATAGGGGAATCAATCGAGATATAGTCGTTACGACCGTAAATTTCGTCAGGGCCAACGATGCGAAATGTTTTCTGATCGCCGTCGTCGTTTTCAATTTCTACCCATGCACCAAAGAACACTTTGCCATCTTGTTGCGGCGAGTAATCAATCACTTTTAATACATCAAGACGTTTACGTAAAAAGCGCACTCGTCGGTCGATTTCACGTAAGCGTTTCTTATTGTATTGATAATCAGCGTTCTCTGATCTATCACCTAGGCTCGCGGCCCATGTGACTTTCTTGGTGACTTCTGGGCGCTCTTCACGCCATAAGAAGTCGAGCTCTTGTTTTAATTTATTGTAACCTTCACGTGTCACTAGGTTGGTTCTCATGGCTATCCTTATAACATGGCGTGAATGAGAAATAGGGCGATGATCTAACGCTTATCCTTATGGGTCAATAAGCGCAATAATAAATTGTCGCGGTAGGTTTCAATATATGAAGATATTAAAATAAGATGTAACAAGCACTTGAGGCTTTTAGGTGATATTTATCTATGATGCAACCCTAGTTTTCACATCATTTTAGCGATTTTATGATTACTTAATTGACTCAAACGCGTATCTAGCGCATAAAGCGCATATACATACTCTGTTACATATTTGCCTGAAAAAAACGCAGGAAATTCTGAGTCTGTTCAGTGAGCTGACGTACACTACGGCAAAAGCTCAAGACCTCGACCGCTGAAGGTGGATTATGCAAGAAAATTACAAAGTTCTGGTTGTTGATGATGACATGCGTTTACGCGCACTATTGGAACGTTATTTATCTGAGCAAGGATTTCAGGTTCGAAGTGTAGCGAATGGCGAACAAATGGATCGCTTATTAGCTCGCGAAACTTTTCACTTAATGGTATTGGATTTAATGCTACCAGGTGAAGATGGTTTATCAATTTGTCGCCGCTTACGTAATGCGAACAACATGTTGCCTATTTTGATGCTAACAGCAAAAGGCGATGAGGTTGATCGTATTGTGGGTCTTGAAGTGGGTGCAGATGATTATCTGCCAAAACCATTTAATCCTCGTGAGCTGCTAGCACGTATTCGTGCTGTATTACGTCGTCAAACCATTGAAGCACCGGGCGCACCGAGTGTTGATAGTAAGATGATTGAGTTTGGCGAGTTCCGCCTAAACTTAGGCACTCGCGAAATGTTCCGTGGTGATGTTCCAATGCCACTGACATCCGGCGAGTTTGCAGTATTGAAAGCACTGGTTACCAATGCCCGTGAGCCAATGTCTCGTGACAAGCTAATGAATATGGCGCGCGGTCGTGAGTACTCTGCAATGGAACGTTCTATCGACGTACAGATCTCACGTCTACGTCGTATGGTGGAAGAAGATCCAAGCCGTCCTCGCTACATTCAAACCGTGTGGGGCTTAGGTTACGTATTTGTTCCTGACGGTCGTGAGGCGTAAGCCATGCGTTTATCGCCAAAAAGTACCTTTGGTCGAACGTTAATTCTTCTAGCTGGCTTGCTTATCGCAAGCCAGATTTTTTCGTATCTGACCATCGTCAATTACGCCTTATTGCCAAGCATCCAGCAATTCAACCGTATCTTATCTTATGAAGTGAAGTTGATGCTTAATGATGAATTGGCAATGCCTGATGATCAATGTGTTCATCTTGACCGTCCTCTACGTCGCAAATTATTAGAAGAGTTAGGGTTAACCTTAATTGCCCCTAATAGTGAAGCCGCCAAACCTTTCGATGATGCGATGCATATCGGTTATCTCAGTGAGCAGATGACCAAAGATCTTGGTTCGCCAACCGATGTTCGTTTGCTGCTCGGTGCTGACAGCTATGTCTTGTGGCTTAAAACCGATGCAATGCCGAATTTCTTAATGCGAGTACCGCTATCAGAATTACAAGAAGAAGACTTTGCTCCGCTATTTCGCTATAGCCTGATCATTGCCTTTCTTGTGATTGCTGGCGGCTGGTTATTTATTCGGATCCAAAACCGCCCGTTGATGGAGCTTGAGCAAGCAGCATTAATGGTAGGGCGTGGGGAAACACCACCACAACTTCCGGAGCAAGGCGCATCGGAAATTCGCTCGGTAACGAAAGCATTTAATCAGATGTCGCAGGGCATTAAGCAGCTAGAAGAAGATCGCGCATTGTTAATGGCAGGTGTTAGTCATGATTTACGAACGCCATTAACCCGTATTCGCTTGGCAACAGAAATGATGTCTCCTGAAGATAGTTATTTAGCGGAATCGATGATCACTGATACTGAAGAGTGTAATGCGATCATCAGTCAGTTTATGGATTATCTAAAGTCGACCAAGAAGCAGGAAGAAGAAGAGTTAGATCTCAATACCTTGCTGCTTGATGTTGCGCATACTGAAGGTGGATATAGCAAAACCATAGAGCAACAATTAGGTGAGATCCCAGGTACGGTGTCAGCAAACGCAGTTGCGCTAAAACGTGCCGTCGCGAACCTTGTGGTGAACGCGCAACGCTATGGTAATGGTTGGGTGAAAATCTCAAGTGGTGCGTCTGTAGATCGCAAATCCGCATGGTTCTGTGTCGAAGATGATGGTCCGGGTATTGCGCCTGATCAGGTGACGAAAATGTTCCAGCCATTAACTCGCGGTGATTCAGCTCGAGGCAGTGAAGCGGAAGGAACAGGTTTAGGTTTAGCGATTGTGAAGCGAATTGTGGATCAACATGATGGGGTGATTTTAGTCCGTAACCGTAGTGAAGGCGGTCTACGTGTTGAAGTGACCTTACCGCTACATAAGCTAAAGCTGTAAACCTGCACAGCATAGAATAGAAAAAGCCCACAGTGAGTTGCTCGCTGTGGGCTTTTTGTTGTACTGGTAATTAGGCGTTGGAGTAGTTTTCTCGCTGACCTAGCCAGCGGTCAATAATTGCTTTGGCGTTATCAGGGTAGTTATCGTGAATATAACGCGCCAGTTTTTGTACTTGGGGAATTAAGTATTGGTCGCGGATAAGATCGGCAACTTTAAATTCAGCAATACCGGTTTGTTTTGTGCCAAGTAACTCACCGGGGCCACGAATTTCTAAGTCACGTTGAGCAATCACAAAACCATCGCTACTTTCACGTAGTACGCCTAAACGCTTTTGTGCGGTTTTCGATAGCGGTGCGTGATAAAGCAGGACACAGTGACTCGCCACTTTGCCTCGACCAACACGCCCACGAAGCTGATGCAGCTGTGCTAAACCTAAACGCTCAGGATTTTCAATGACCATCAAGCTTGCATTGGGCACATCAACGCCCACTTCAATTACCGTTGTCGCAACCAGCAAATCAAGCTCGCCAGCTTTAAAACTTGCCATCACAGCTTGCTTTTCTTGTGCCTTCATTCGCCCGTGTACCAAGCCAATTTTCAGATCTGGCAGTAAGCCTGTCAGTTCATCAGCGGTATCAGAAGCGGCTTGTGCTTCTAGGACTTCAGATTCATCAATTAACGTACAGACCCAATAAGCTTGGCGACCTTCGTTAAGACAAGCTGAGCGAATACGCTCAATGATTTCTGCACGACGAGCATCAGGCAACGCCACAGTTTGGATCGGTGTTCGCCCAGGAGGCAGTTCATCAATGATCGAGGTGTCCATATCAGCATAAGCTGTCATGGCTAATGTGCGAGGGATCGGTGTTGCCGTCATCACCAGTTGGTGTGGATAGCGTCCGTCATTGGCGCCTTTTTCACGTAGCTCTAAACGTTGATGGACACCAAAGCGGTGTTGTTCATCAATGATGACTAAAGCTAAGTTGTCGAACTTTACGTGATCTTGGAACAGCGCATGGGTGCCGACCACCATTTTTACTTCGCCGCTAGCAATACGAGTTAGCTCGGTTTCACGGGCTTTCCCTTTTAGCTTACCTGCCAGCCAACCAACCTGGATTCCCATCGGATTAAGCCAATTGGCAAAGTTGATCGCATGTTGCTCTGCCAGCAATTCAGTGGGGGCCATTAATGCCACTTGATAGCCATGCTCAATGGCACGTAGCGCTGCAAGTGCGGCGACCAAGGTTTTACCTGAGCCCACATCACCTTGCACTAAACGCATCATAGGTTGGGCTTTGGCAAGATCGGTTTCAATATCTGCCACCACGCGCTGCTGAGCACCTGTTGGTGAGAAAGGCAGACTATCGAGTAGTTGTTGCTTTAAGGTATCTTTCGCGGCAAGCGGCCAAGCATTATGTTGTTGCCCTTTGCTACGCAGTGCCAGCATTGATAAATTTTGCGCTAGTAGCTCTTCTAAAATCAAACGATGTTGAGCAGGGTGTTTACCTGCGTCCAGTTGATCGAGAGAAATATCAGGCGTTGGACGATGCATTAAACGCAGTGCTTGGGCGAGGGTCATTTGACGGTCGTATAAACCTTCTGGCAGTAGCTCAGTGACAGCGGCTTTATCAAGCAAGTTGAGCGCTTGATCAGTCAAGTTACGTAGCGTCAGTTGGCGTAAGCCATCAGTGGTTGGATACACAGGCGTTAAGGTTTCTTCAACGCTGAGCTCGGTCGGCTCTGAGAAAATACGGTAATCAGGGTGAATGATTTCAAGACCGAATTTACTGCCTTTAATTTCGCCATAGGCTTTAACTTGTTTACCTTCAGCGAAGCTATTTTTCATCGCCGCATTGAAGTTAAAAAAGCGCAGGGTTACCGAACCAGTACCATCACCGATTTTTACCGCCAGCATTTTACGCTTACCGAAAGTAATACTGGTATGGTGGACTTCACCTTGAACGGTGAGATGTTGCCCCGGCATGGCACGGTTAATTGGCCAAATACGAGTGCGATCCTCATAGCGCAGTGGCAAATGAAACAGCAAATCTTGGACGTTGTTAAGCCCAATCTTTTCCAGCTTTTCTGCCATTTTTGCTCCAACGCCAGAGAGTTCACCTAGCGATATGGTATTGAGGAGTTGTCCACTCATTACTCGTCCTTATCTGTTACAAGTTGGCGTGTTTTCACCTTTTTCGCTTGCATTGCAGCCCACCATGTTTCATCTGCCACAATCTGACCTTCATCATCTAATTGTGGATATGGTAAGCCTTTTTGCTTCGCAACTTTTGCGAGCACAGGGTGGCCTCGTTCAAACAAAATACGGTTGACGACATCATCAGGCAGCAAGGTTTTCTCACGCTCATACATACCTGCATTTTGGCGTTGGCGTTGTGCTTCATACAAAATCAGTGCACTGGCTACCGATACATTTAATGACTGTACCATGCCAACCATTGGGATAATGATATCTTGATCTGCCAGTGAAAGCGCTTCGGCAGTGATCCCGTTTTTCTCGCCACCTAAAATGATCGCTGTCGGTTTGGTGTAATCCACTTCACGAAAATCAATGGCGGTGTCTGACAGGTTAGTTGCAAGTACTTGCATGCCTTGATCTTTTAACGTTTGAACAGCTTCCACCATCGAATCGTGAGTGTCTAATTCAACCCAGTTTCGAGCACCAGCTGAGGTGTGGCTTAGTACACGCATGCCTTCTTTAGGCCAAACCGCATGGACTTTGTGAACACCAACCGCATCAGCAGTGCGAATGATAGCTGAGACATTATTCGGCTTATGGACTTCTTCCATACATACCGTCAGATCGGGCTGACGTGTTGCCAATACTTCATGGATACGTTGAAAACGATCTGGGGTCATGGAGATTACCTAAGAAAATAAATAATAGAGATAGGTGGATGATAATAAGGCTTTATTGCCAAATACACAAAACGCCCAATAAAGGGCGTTTTGATGATGAAAACTGAGCGTTAAAAGCTAGTTTTTCTGGCGAGCGACACGCACAACATTAGGCATAATTCGAATGCGACGCATAATGTTAGCCAAGTGAATTCGGCTACGTGTGGTGAGCTTCACTGTGATGGTGTACAAGCGACCGTCTTTTTCTTCCGTTGCTAAGCCTTGGATATTAGAGCCTGTAGCTGCAATGGTATTCGTTAGATCGGCTAAGGCACCTTGGTGGTTTTGCATATCGACTTTCAAACAAGTGACAAATTCTTGATCGAAATCTTCACTCCACTCCACCGCCATGTACTTATCGGGTTCTTTTCGATAACCACGAACATTGGCACATTCTTCACGGTGAATAACCAAACCTTTACCCGGGCTCACATGGGCAATAATTGGATCGCCATGGATTGGGTGACAACAGTTAGCAAAGGTGAGCAGAATACCATCAGCACCTTGGATCGGTAGGCGACGGTCATTTTCTTTTGGTGTTAGCTCATCAGCATTACCTAAGAAACGACGGGCGATCACCACACTCATTACTTCACCCAAACCAATTTCAGCGAGAAGATCTTCTATTGAATTGAGTTTAAGATCAGTTAGCACCTTAGTGACGTTTTCACTGGCGATACTATCAAGGCTAGCGCCACCAAGTGCATGATTGAGTAGACGACGACCGAGAGTGATCGATTCATCACGACGCATGGTTTTCAGTACTTGACGGATCTTAGTGCGCGCACGAGAAGTCACAACATAGTTTAACCATGCCGCATTCGGACGTGCCCCAGGAGCACTGATAATTTCAATGGTTTGACCGTTTTTCAGCGGCTTACTTAATGGGTAAGGCTGGCGATCTACGCGAGAGCCGACACAAGCATTACCGACATCGGTATGTACTGCGTAAGCGAAATCTACCGCCGTTGCGCCAACAGGCAATTCAACGATACGGCCTTTCGGGGTGAAAACGTAAATCTCATCTGGGAAGAGATCGGATTTTACGTTCTCAATAAATTCAAATGAGCTACCTGCACTTTGTTGAAGTTCAAGTAAGCTTTGCATCCAACGCTGGGCTTTTACTTGCGCGGTAGTACCTGAGCTTTCGCCATCTTTGTAGGTCCAGTGCGCAGCAACACCTTTGTCTGCCATTTGATCCATGTCTTCGGTACGAATTTGTACTTCAACAGGAACACCATGAGGGCCAACAAGCGAGGTATGCAGTGATTGATAGCCATTGGCTTTCGGGATTGCAATATAGTCTTTCATGCGGCTAGGACGCGGTTTGTACAGGTTATGTACTTGTCCTAATACGCGGTAGCAGGTATCTAAATCACTCACAAGCACACGGAATGCATAGATATCCATGATGGAGTGGAAACGCTGCTCTTTGTTCTTCATCTTGTTATAGATGGAGTACAAATTTTTCTCGCGACCTAATACGGTAGCATTAATTCCCGCATCACTGAGGCGACCCTCAATTTCAGCGTGAATTTTATTGATCATCTCTTTACGGTTACCACGTGCCGCTGCTACAACTTGTTTTAATACACGGTAGCGATTTGGGTATAACGCTTCAAAGCCAAGCTCTTCAAGTTCAGATTTGATGTTATGAATACCCAGACGGTGGGCAAGAGGAGAGAATATTTCAAGGGTTTCGCGGGCAATACGACGACGCTTATCTGGACGCAGTGCGCCAAGGGTTCGCATATTGTGGGTACGGTCAGCTAGCTTAATTAAAATTACGCGAATGTCATGCGCCATGGCCATGATCATTTTGCGGAAGTTTTCAGCTTGTGCTTCCTTACGATCGCGAAACTTTAATTTATCAAGTTTCGATACGCCATCGACCAGTTCAGCAACAGTGTCGCCAAAACGGCTGGCAAGATCTTCCTTGGTGACCTCGGTATCTTCGATAACGTCATGAAGCAATGCCGCCATGAGCGTTTCAATATCGAGACGCATTTCCGCCAAGATGCGAGCAACCGCAACGGGGTGGATAATATAAGGCTCGCCAGTGGAGCGAGTTTGCCCTTCGTGTGCGTCGCGAGCAACGAGAAAAGCCTGCCGAAGAGCCTCTAGTTGAGGCTCTGGCAGGTACTCGATTGCGACTTCTTTCAGGCTATCAAAAAGATACAATTCGCCCGGTTCCCTGATTAACGGTGGTCGCCAGCAATAGCACTAACTGCTGCTAGTTCTGCAGCTTCTTGCTCTTGCAGTTCCTGACGCTCGCGAGCATCTAGGATATCTTTAGTAATTAGACCTTCTTCGATTTCACGAAGTGCAATTACTGTGTACTTGTCGTTTTCTTCAGGAACCAGTGGATCCTTACCGCCTGTTTGCATTTGACGTGCGCGGCGAGCAGCAATTTGGATCAGATCGAAACGGTTGCCAATTTTATCAACAGCGTCTTGAACGGTTACGCGTGCCATGGAGGACTCCAGTGGTTATATAAATTAGGATTGAAAATTGTACAAAATAACTTACTGATCTGCTAGTAGTGCAGACAACATGCTTTTATATTTAGCAGCTTGCTTGTCTTGCTTCAATCGTTCTGCACGAATAATTGCCTTAAAATCAATTAAAGCAACATCGAAATCGTCATTAACGATAACGTAATCGTATTCATCGAAATGAGAGATCTCAGAACGTGCTTCTTGCATACGGCGGGCAATAACAGTTTCGCTGTCTTGACCGCGTGTATTTAGACGACGCTCTAGTTCTTCTTTTGATGGTGGTAGGATGAAGATGCTCTTAGCCGCTGGCATCAGTTTGCGAATTTGACGCGCACCTTGCCAATCGATATCAAGGAATACGTCGATACCTTTTGCTAATTGCGCTTCGATCCATGGACGTGAAGTGCCATAGTAGTTGCCGAATACTTCCGCATGTTCAAGGAATGCACCTTGTTCTACCAAGTCAGTAAATTCTTCTACGCTAACGAAATTGTAATGAACACCGTGCTCTTCGCCCGGGCGCATGCCGCGAGTGGTATGGGACACGGATACTTTCATGTCATAGGTCGGGTTAGTTTCAAGAAGGGCATTAATCAGACTTGATTTACCAGCACCGCTTGGGGCCGACACGATGTATAGAGTACCTTTGCTCATTGCCTATTTTCACTCAGTGATAGAAGGGCGCGAAGATTATCATGATCTGCGCATAATTGAAATTAGCTAGTTGTTGGAAAATTCATCTTTTTGCTGAATATAGCTTAAGCCTAGTTGGCTTTGATGGGATTTTCATAACGGAAGCTATTTATATATAAATCATCAAGGAAGCCTAAGCTCCCTTGATGTTAAAACGATGACAGTTATTCGATGTTCTGAATTTGTTCGCGCATCTGTTCAATCAATACTTTTAGCTCTACAGCAGAAGCAGTCACTTCGGTATTGATCGATTTAGATGCAAGGGTGTTCGATTCACGGTTGAACTCTTGCATCATAAAGTCTAAACGACGGCCACAAGCGCCACCTTTAGCCAAGATTTTCTGGGTTTCTTTGACGTGAGAATCTAGGCGATCTAGCTCTTCTGCGACATCGCTCTTTTGCGCTAGCATGATCAGCTCTTGTTCAATACGGTTAGCATCAAGGTCAACTTTGGCTTCTTCTAGGCGAGACATAATGCGCTCACGCTGCCAGTTGATGATCTCTGGCATCATGCTGCGAACTTTGGTCGCTTCTGCAGAAATCGCATCAAGACGTTGGTCGATCAGCTGCTTCATGTTTTCACCTTCGCTAGCACGTGCCGCGATGAAATCATCAATAGCTAATTCAAACCCAGCCAGTAGATCTTTGTTGATTGTATCGAGATCTTGCTCTGGTGCTTCCATCACACCCGGCCAGTTAAGTACTTGGAATGGGCCGATGTTACCTTCACCAGCAGTCTCTTTTACCCATTTCGCAGCGTGAATCACTTGTTTTGCTAACTCTTCATTGATGGTTAGCTCAGTGTTTGCTGCAATGTTGGCTTCAAAACGTAGGTTACACTCAACCTTACCGCGAGCAAGACGTTTACGGAAACGCTCACGTAATACGGGCTCTAAGCTACGGAATTGCTCAGGCATACGAATGTAAGTTTCAAGATAACGCTGGTTTACTGAGCGGATTTCCCACACAGCTGTACCCCAATCGCCTTTAATTTCGCGACGGGCATACGCAGTCATACTATGGATCATGGCTTGTGAACCTTAAAGTTGTGAATGGTGCGACGACTAACTTACCGTTACCCACGATAAGTCTTGATAATAAAGAACGAGGTGCGTCGTTACCGGGTGTAGAGATTATATGCGATATTGGCATCGAGGGGCTACTGTTTGTCGGTTTACGTAATCGTTTTCTCGTGCACTGGGATTGAGTTATCGCTATAATCGCCGGTTAATATCATCCAGCCAAAGGGAAATCCCGATGCGTCCAAGCGGAAGAAGTGCGAATCAAGTTCGTCCAATCACTATTACTCGTCAATACACGGCTCATGCTGAAGGTTCAGTACTGGTCGAGTTTGGCAATACCAAAGTTATTTGTACGGCGAGTGTAGAAGAAAATGTTCCGCGTTGGCTAAAAGGTAAAGGCCAAGGTTGGGTGACAGCTGAATACGGCATGTTGCCACGTGCTACTCACACTCGTAATCGTCGTGAAGCAGCGAACGGTAAGCAAGGTGGCCGTACGATGGAGATCCAACGTCTAATCGCACGTAGCTTACGAGCAGCGGTTGATCTGGAAGTGCTAGGTGAGCAGATGATCACGGTTGACTGTGATGTGATCCAAGCCGATGGTGGCACACGCACGGCATCTATTACTGGTGCGATGGTGGCACTGGTTGATGCTATCAACTACATGCTAGAAAAAGGCATGATCAAAAAGAATCCACTAAAAGGGATGGTTGCTGCGGTTTCTGTTGGTATTTACAACGGTGAGCCAATTTGCGATTTGGAATACCTTGAAGATTCAGCGGCTGAAACCGACATGAACGTGGTGATGACTGAAGAAGGTAAGATGATTGAAATCCAAGGCACTGCCGAGGGTGAAGCTTTCAGTCACGAAGAATTACTAGCAATGCTGGCGTTAGCGAAAGACGGCATTAACGACATTATTTCAATGCAGAAACAAGCGTTGGAAAATTAATTTTTAAGCGGTTCCTATTGGGAACCGCTTTTTTTTGCCTAAAGCAGAGTTCCGTGCGGAGTGCATGTCTGTTTTGGTGGTTACCAAAGCATAAGTTTAGGTAACAGGTACATTGTTAAAACACAGAGAAGTAGTTTAAGGAGACACAATGAAAGCATATCAGCGTCAGTTCATCGAATTTGCCCTAGAGAAAGGCGTATTGAAATTTGGTGAGTTCACACTGAAATCCGGTCGTAAGAGCCCGTATTTCTTTAATGCTGGCTTATTTAATACCGGTCGCGACTTAGCGCGTCTTGGTCGTTTTTATGCTGAAGCTTTGGTTGATGCCAAGATTGAATTTGATGTGTTATTTGGCCCTGCCTACAAAGGTATTCCAATTGCAACAACAACGGCGGTTGCGCTGGCTGATCATCACGATGTAGACACGCCATACTGTTTTAACCGTAAAGAGGCTAAAAACCATGGTGAAGGTGGCAACTTAGTCGGTAGTGCGCTAGAAGGCCGTATCATGTTAGTCGATGACGTGATCACTGCTGGTACAGCAATTCGTGAATCCATGGAAATCATTAAAGCGAATGGCGCAGATTTAGCGGGTGTGCTGGTTGCTATTGATCGTCAAGAAAAAGGTCAAGGTGAGCTATCAGCAATTCAAGAAGTTGAGCGTGATTTTGGTTGTGCGGTGATTTCGATTGTCTCGCTAGGCGATGTGGTGACATACCTTTCTGAGCAAGCGGGTATGGAGCAACACCTTGAAGCGGTAAAAGCGTACCGTGCAGAGTTCGGTGTGTAACAACATTTGTAATGAATAATAAAAAAGCGAGGGCTAAGGCTCTCGCTTTTTTGTTTGTTGCTAGGCTTGATTAGTTTAGCTGTGCGCTTAATAGCGTCCAGTAATCATCAAAGTTTGCTGTTGGCTTGTACTTAAAGCTTGAGCGAACGTAGCGGTTTAAGCTGCCTTCTACTTGACCTAGAAGCTGTGCTGCTAAAACTGACTCATCAATTGGAAAGCCTTTACCTTCACGTAATTTACGCTCTTTTAAGATCTGGCGAAGCTGAGATTCAACACGTTCGAACAGTTGATTAATACGAGATTGAAGACGATCTTGTTCAAACATCAGAGCATGGCCCGTCATGATACGAGTCAGGCCTGGGTTACGCTCAGCAAACATTAGAATGAACTGCATCACCATACGTAAGCGATTCAGCGTATCTTTTTCGTCATCTAAAATGCGGTTAATGCGCGTGGTAATTGAATCTTCGATAAATTCAATTAAGCCTTCAAACATACGCGCTTTGCTTGGGAAATGGCGGTAGAGTGCGGCTTCTGAGACTCCAACATTCGCGGCTAGCATTTTAGTGGTGATACGTTGACTGCCTTGATTCGACTCCAGCATGTGCGCTAAGCACTGAAGTATTTCTTCGCGGCGATTGTTCTTTTTGGTGCCTGCCATGAATTTATCGTTCCTTTACAAAATGAGACTGTCCATGGACAGTGTGAAACCCGCCTATCTTAGCGATGCCTTGGCGTTGTGAAAAGTAGCGCAATAGAAATGTATGAACTTTTATCCGCAAAAAAAGCGCAGGCGAAAATGCTTGCGCTTTTGCTGTCATACGTGGTGCTCATCTTATCATCAAAATGGATAATACAAGACTTACCAGATCACGCTTTTTTAACATCAATAGGACTAGCTACGGCCTGAATGACCAAAGCCACCTTCACCACGCTCGGTGCTATTAAAATCTTCAACGATATTAAATTGCGCTTGTACTACAGGGAGGAATACCAGCTGAGCTATGCGATCGCCAGGCTCAATGGTAAATGTAGTATCACCACGGTTCCACACTGATACCATAAGTTGACCTTGGTAATCAGAGTCAATTAAGCCAACAAGGTTCCCTAATACGATGCCGTGTTTATGACCTAAACCTGAACGTGGCAAAATGGTTGCTGCAAGGTTTGGATCGCCAATGTGAATAGCAAGGCCCGTCGGAACAAGGTGAGTTTCACCCGGTGCGACTGTTAGGGCTTCATCTAGACATGCACGTAAATCAAGGCCAGCAGAGCCTTCAGTCGCGTAAGCGGGTAGTGGAAATTCGTTACCGACACGAGGGTCAAGAATTTTAAGATCGATACTATTCATAGTTAGCTCTAGTGGTTCGCTTGTTGGTAAAGATTAACAATTTCATTGATTAATTGCAGCCCAAGCTCGGATTTTGCCGCCAGTGGTAAGGCTTTATCTCCGTTAGGCCAATACAGATGTAGGGCGTTGCTATCGCTGTTAAAGCCTTGTCCTTGAACTGATACATCGTTAGCACAAATCACATCAAGATTTTTATTTGCCAGTTTGCCACGGGCATATTGCTCCACATTTTGGGTTTCAGCGGCAAAGCCAACCGTAAATGGACGACTGTCTGTGAGAGCGGCAACGCTTGCCACGATGTCAGGATTCTTCACAAGTTGAATTACCATCTCATCATGACCATCTTGCTTTTTCATTTTCTGCTCAGCAACGTGAGCTGGACGAAAATCAGCAACAGCCGCACAAGCAATAAAAATGTGGTTGTCTACCGCATGTTCTAATGCGGCTTGGTGCATCTCTTGTGCGCTTTTAACATCAACGCGACTAACCCCATTGGGTGTCGTTAGGTTAACAGGGCCACTGATCAGCGTGACATTTGCACCACGTTTAGCGGCAGCTTGAGCTATGGCATAACCCATCTTCCCTGAGCTGTAGTTACTTAAATAACGTACCGGATCAATCGCTTCTCGGGTTGGACCTGCCGTCACCACAATGTTTAGATCACTAAGGTCTTGCGGCAGGAAGAAGTCTTCACATAAGTGAACGAGTTGCATTGGCTCTAACATGCGACCAGGACCAACATCGCCACAGGCTTGCTCACCGCTTGCAGGTCCCCAAATATGAAAACCTCGGCGCTTTAACGTAGCGATATTCTCTTGGGTAGCAATGTTTCGGTACATCTGTTGATTCATCGCAGGTGCTACCGCAATAGGGGCATCAGTAGCAAGACATAGGGTTGAGAGTAAATCGTTACCCATGCCAGCGCTCACGCGAGCAATTAAGTCAGCAGTCGCAGGAGCCAGTAAGACAAGATCAGCCCATTTTGCCAACTCAATGTGCCCCATAGAGGCTTCTGCTGATGGATCAAGTAAGCTATCAGCGACAGGGTGGCCTGATACGGCTTGCATTGTGAGTGGGGTAATAAACTCTTTGGCTGCCTTGGTCATTACCACATGAACTTGTGCGCCACGCTCGATTAAGCGTCGAGTGAGCTCTGCACATTTGTAAGCAGCGATACCGCCGCTAATGCCGAGAAGGATTTTTTTTCCTGCCAGTGTTTGCATCAGTCTGCCTGTCTCTTGGGGCTATAAAATTGGCAACAAGATACCATCAAAGTGGTTTGTGATCATCGCTTGGGATCAACTCTTGCGGCGATAGAATACTGTGTTTCTCGCAATTTGAGCACTGTGATTTTTGTCGATTACGTTAGTGTTGTGAAGATTTTCTCAAACCTCATTTATCTTGGTTGTGAAATTAGTCGTAGCTGTTTTGCTTATGGCATACCAAAGGGAGAGGTTATGTCACTTAAGCAATTGCCAGAAGCGTCACGACCACGAGAGAAATTATTATCTCATGGTTCAGATGCATTAACTGATGCTGAATTATTAGCCATTTTTTTACGCACCGGCACCCAAGGGATGAATGCTTTGGAATTAGCCACCCATTTGCTCGATGAGTTTGGCTCGTTGCGTTCGCTGCTAGGGGCTGAAAAACAGATATTTTGCCAGATGAAAGGATTGGGACCTGCAAAATTTGCACTTTTACAGGCCGTTTTGGCGTTAGGCGAACGATATTTAGAAGAAACTTTAAAAAAAGATGATGTGCTCACTAGTCCGCAAAATACCCGTCGATATTTGGCGCAAAAATTGCGAGATAAACACCGAGAAGCCTTTTATATCCTGTTTCTAGACAACCAACATCGGGTGATCAACGGAGAGACATTATTTGAAGGAACTATCGATTGCGCGAGCGTTTATCCACGTGAAGTTGTAAAAAGATCGCTAGAACTTAATGCAGCGGCGCTCATTTTAGCGCATAATCACCCGTCAGGCGTCGCTGAACCTAGTCAGGCAGACCGTCGAATAACCCGCAAAATCAGCGATTCGCTGGCTTTGGTCGATATTCGTGTTCTTGATCATTTTGTTATTGGTGACGGGGAGATTGTCTCTTTCGCTGAGCGTGGTTGGCTATAAAATAGCCAAAGTTTCGTTAAAAAAGTGAGAAAGAATCTGCTCGGGACTTGAGCAACTGGTTTTGACTTAGTATAATGCGCGACCTTTGATAGCTGTGGTTATCTGTGAAATATTTTTTTGCAGTGAATTTTCCACAGTAGATATCGAGCTGAAACGATTTGGAGAAGACAGTAATGTCCCGAGTATGCCAAGTAACTGGTAAGCGTCCTGTAACGGGTAACAACCGTTCACACGCACGTAATGCCACCAAGCGTCGTTTTCTGCCGAACCTGCAAACTCATCGTTTCTGGGTAGAAAGCGAAAAACGCTTCGTTAAACTACGCCTTTCTGCGAAAGGCATGCGTATCATCGATAAGAAAGGCATTGATGTCGTTCTTGGTGAAATGCGTGCTCGCGGTGAGAACGTTTAAGAGGATTTGAAGAATGGCTAAAGGCATTCGTGAGAAGATCCGTCTAGTATCATCTGCTGGTACAGGCCACTTCTACACTACCGACAAGAACAAGCGCAACATGCCAGGCAAATTTGAGATCAAGAAATTTGATCCAGTAGTTCGCCAGCACGTGCTTTACAAAGAAGCTAAAATCAAGTAATTGGTTTTATCACTCTTTGATAAAAACCCAGCCTCGCTGGGTTTTTTTATATCTGCTACTTTCCAATTTCCCTTCACTAACGACTTTTCTGTTCGTTATTTATCAGCCAATGGTGCAACGACTTAACCAGTGTTATCTTTATTCTCATTAAGATAAGACAGGAATGGATGAATGCGCTTAACTCGACGTGGCTGGAATAACATTATCATCATTGGTGTGCTGTGTTTTATCGCGATAATTAAATTGCCAGATTTACTTCGCGAACGATTTGCACCTAAAGAAGCGGTGACACAGGTTGTTACCGAGCAAGCTAGCCAGATTCCTAATACTGTTTTTGTCCTCTCGCCTGATCTTGTGATTCAGCGTGTTGTTTTCCCTTCTTTCACGCTTAAGCAAAGTAACGGGCAGTGGCAAAGCTCGTCTAGCTTATCGATTTCAGCCAGTGAATTAGTACAACGTTGGCAACATCTACAAGGCACTGTGGTGGATGAAGCAACAATATCAAAGCTGAGTTTACAGCTACCACCACCGCAAACCGTGGAAGTGTGGGGGGAGCAGCAAGCAGAGCCTATTCGATTAACCGTGTATGCCTTGCCCAAATTTTGGCTGTTTAATAATGGTCAACATTGGGTCGCTGTGTCGGTTGCTGCCGATTATCTGTTCCCGACATCTTTATCAAATAACAAATAAAACGAGATGAGTCATGCCTGAATTACCAGAAGTAGAAGTAAGTCGAATGGGGATCAGTCCTCATGTCGTTGATCAAACTGTAAAAGAAATCGTTATTCGTAACCCTCGACTGCGCTGGCCTATTCCTGACACCATCAAAGCGATTGAGGGACAAGTGATCCGCAGGGTAACTCGAAGAGCTAAATACTTGCTGTTAGAAACCGATGCTGGCTATGCCATAGTGCATTTAGGCATGTCTGGCAGTTTACGTGTTTTGCCCGTAGGAACCCCGGTAGAAAAACATGATCATGTTGATTTGGTGCTAACGAGTGGCGAAGTACTGCGTTATAACGATCCTAGGCGCTTTGGTGCGTGGTTATGGGAAGAGAAAGGGGTAACACACCCTGTGCTTGAGAAAATGGGTCCAGAGCCGTTGAGCGACGAATTTAACGTGGAATATTTGTATCAAAAGGCCCAAGGGAAACGTACCGCAATAAAACAATTTATTATGGATAATCATGTGGTTGTTGGTGTTGGTAATATTTATGCCAATGAATCTTTGTTTGCCGCAGGTATTCACCCTAAACGTGCCGCTGGAAAAATCTCACTTGCTCGTATGACTAAGCTGGTGGCAGAGATCAAATCGGTATTAGCCTTTGCCATTAAACAGGGCGGCACGACATTAAAAGATTTTAAAAATGCAGACGGAAAACCTGGCTATTTTGCACAAGAGCTGCAGGTGTATGGTAAGGCCGGTAAACCTTGTCCAAAGTGTGGCAAGCCGTTAAGTGAGGCTAAAATCGGTCAACGAGCGACAGTATTTTGTGTTGATTGCCAGAAGTAGGTTCGATTTTAGTTAACCTAACCATCATATTTATTGAGTCGGTTTGCTTAGGATTTCCCTTCGTTGATTGAGCTAAAATGTTATTATGCTCGCAGTTTTCAGGTTGAGTAACGCTGCATGATGCGTTATTGAGGATAAAAGTATGAAATATCTTGTTACCGGCGTGGCTGGTTTTATTGGTAGCGCAGTGACAGAGCGTTTATGTGCCCAAGGCCATCAAGTAGTCGGTATCGATAATCTTAACGATTACTATGACGTCTCACTCAAGCAAGCACGTTTATCCCGTATTGCTCATTCTAACTTTACCTTCATTGAATTAGATTTAGCCGATCGTGATGGTATTGCGGATCTCTTTGCTGAGCAGCAATTTAACCGTGTGATCCATCTCGCAGCACAAGCGGGGGTGCGTTACTCAATTGATAATCCACTGGCGTACGCTGATAGTAATTTGGTTGGACATCTAACGATTTTAGAAGGTTGCCGTCATAACAAGGTTGAGCATCTTGTTTATGCCTCTTCAAGCTCAGTATATGGCTTAAATCATAAGACGCCATTTAATACGGCAGATAGCGTTGATCACCCAATATCTTTGTATGCAGCGACGAAGAAATCCAATGAGTTAATGGCACATACCTATTCGCACCTTTATGGCGTACCAACCACAGGCCTACGTTTCTTTACCGTTTATGGTCCATGGGGACGTCCAGACATGGCATTGTTTAAATTCACCAATGCAATCATGGAAGGGAAAGAGATTGATGTGTACAACCATGGCGATATGCGTCGTGATTTTACTTACATCGATGATATCGTTGAAGGTGTGATGCGTATTCAAGATGTGATCCCGCAGCCTAATGCTGATTGGACGGTAGAAGCGGGCTCACCAGCAACCAGCTCTGCACCTTATCGAGTGTATAACATCGGTCATGGCAGCCCTGTAAAGCTGATGGATTACATTGAAGCGTTAGAAGAAGCGCTAGGTATGGAAGCGAAGAAAAACTTCATGGACATGCAACCGGGTGATGTTTACATGACGTACGCTGATACTGAAGATTTATTTAAAGCGACGGGCTATAAGCCTCAAGTGAAAGTCAAAGAAGGTGTAAAAGCCTTTGTTGATTGGTATCGCGAGTATTATCAAAAGTAATAAAAAAGGCGCACTCAGCGCCTTTTTTAATGTCTATTTAGCGAACTTTTCCAATAATGCAGTGGTGATCAGTGGATCAACAAACTGACTAACATCACCTTTATGTAGTGCAACTTCTTTAACTATGGTTGAAGAAATGAATGAGTTCTCTTCAGCTGGGGTCAAGAAGACGGTTTCTAACTCTGGCATCAAGCGACGATTCATATTGGCTAACTGAAACTCGTACTCAAAATCGGATACCGCACGAAGACCACGCACTAGAATGTTAGCGTTGTGCTCTTTGGCGAAATCGACCAATAGTCCAGAGAAGCCAACAATTTCTACATTATTCAAATGCGCTGTAATTTTACTCGCTAGCTCTACACGTTCATTAAGATCAAACAGCGGTTTTTTACTGGGATTGAAAGCAACGCCAACAATCACATGATCAAACATTGCCGCTGCTCGTTCAATTAAGTCTAAATGACCGTTAGTAATAGGATCGAAAGTACCAGGGTAAATTACTCGAGTTGTCATAATAGTCGTTACTTCTTGTGCTTAAGGTGAAGGCCTAAGTATTTATTTAGGACGTATTGGGCATTTATACAAGCAATGATGAACCCATGCTTACCATCTAAAAATCCCGCTTTAAGAATGTAAGTTCGAATAAAGCTAAATATTGAGTGAATAACAGCAGAGGCAATCGATGACTTTTTGCCTTTTAAATACTTTTCTTCAGCCCAAAGCTCAGCATACTTTTGTTGTTTGCGTTGAAATTCAAAGAAATCTTCAAAAGTGTAATGTTCTAAATTACCACTTAGCTTTTCAACTTTGCCATTAGCAGGGATCACAATAGATTCATGTACTTTGACGTCATTATATTGGGTTTCATTACGGCGATGTAAGCGAGAAATCCAATCAGGATGCCAACCAGAGTGATGAATAAATTTGCCAAATGCGGTGCTAAGACGATTGACTTGATAAACCGTATTATGCTGGTTCTTTGCAATAGCCTGTTGAATAGACTGACGTAGCTCTGGCGTTACTCGTTCGTCAGCATCAAGCCATAATATGTAATCACTTTCGACAAAGGTTTGTGCTTGTTGACGTTGCAGCCCAAAGCCAGGCCAACCATTACTGATAAAAAATTTATCGGTATATTGACGGGCAATGGTTTCGGTTTCATCGTTACTGCCCGAATCAAGGATCACGATTTCATCAACCCAATCTTTTACTGAGTCTAAACATGCTGCCAGATGCTTGGCTTCATTTTTAACAATCAGTGCCACAGCAAGGCTTGGTGTGGTGTTTTGCTGGTTCATTGTCTTCTCACTGTGATTGAGTCAAAGTTGCTGAGTCGATGATGGTATCAAGTTGCGTGATCACATCATCAACGGAAATCGCAGTCATAATATCACTGCCTTTTATTCGAGCACCCCAAGGAAGCTCTGAGACGGGTTTACCGTAATGTTTTTCTGCAAATTGTTGATACACACTCACCACATTTTGTTGGCTAAGGTAAGGTCCTGTGCGTGTTGGATTACTGTGCCCGTATAAACCGATCACTGGTGTGCCTTGTGTTGTGGCTAAATGGGCTGGGCCTGAGTCAGGTGCAATAACTACGGTTGCGTATTTTAGCAGTGCAGTTAATTGGATCAGGCTTGTTTTACCAATAAGGTTAGTAATAGGGTGATGACAATGTTGTATGATCGATTCACCCAAGGCTTGCTCTCGTTGCGTCGGTGAGCCACATAGGATCACCTTTAATCCCTTCTCAACAGCATGATCGGCAACGGCAGCATAGCGTTCAGTCAGCCAGTTTCGCTCATCCTTACTTGCTGCTGGTGAGATGATTAATGTCGGTTTATTGATATGTTGCTGTGCAAAGGCAATGTCTTCACTCGATAGTGGGATATGCCAATGTGGCTCAGTAAACGGTACGCCAAGATAGCGTGCAAACTCAGCAAAATTATCAAGAACATGGGGAGCATTGGTTTGCGGTAGTTTTTTATTGGTAAATAGCCATTGACCTTCTTTGGCTCTTTGACGTGAAAAACCCACTTTATAGCGAGCTTTAATACCTAAAGATAACAGGCTAGCACGCAGTGCGACTTGCATATCGAGTAGGGCATCAAACTTTTGATCTTTCAAAGTATGCCATACCGTTTTGATCCCTTGCCAGCCTGCTTTTTTATCAAAACTAACCACCTTGATATTAGGCAGTGTACTTACAAGCTGAGCTTCTGTTTTGCCTACCACCCATGTAATACTGGTTTCGGGCCAATGTTTTTGGATGGCTTGTACTACAGCGATCGCATGACAAACATCGCCAATGGCTGATAGGCGTAAAATACAGATGGATTGAGGCGCAGTAGTAAACAAAGCCATAGTGATACCTAATAAAAAGTGGTCAGCGAATTATGCAGTTAGTGCTGGTAATTGTAAAATAAACCAAAATAGACAGGAGAAAGACAGCAGTGCAGAAAATTAGCCATGAACAGCAAATGATATGGTTTGATGACAACTATTTAACTGTCGATCCGCATTGTTGCTTCGATATTGATTTTTGGCGTCAACAAAATGCAATTGTCGGCTCGGCACAAGGGCGAGGCACCACTTGGTTTGTTGCTGGCGATAAGATGGAAATGGCATTACGTCATTACCGTCGTGGTGGCTTGTTTGGTAAGCTGGTGAGTGATAGCTATTGGTTTACTGGTTGGGAGAAGACCCGCAGTTATGCTGAATTAATGCTGTTAAAAGTATTACGAGAAGAGGGAGTCAACGTTCCTCGTCCTGTTGCTGCAAAAGCAGAAAAGAAAGGCTGTGTTTATCGTGCCGATATTTTGGTTGAGAAAATTCCTCATAGTCGCGATCTCGTTGCGTTACTTATCGAATCCTCTTTGCCAAGTTCGGTTTGGCATCAAATTGGCGTCATGATCCGTAAAATGCATGACTTGCAGGTTTGTCACACAGACTTAAATGCCCATAACATCTTGCTTGATATGGATCAGCAAGTTTGGCTGATTGATTTTGATAAGTGTTACCAGCAACCGGGAGATAGTTGGAAAAAAGACAATCTCGCCCGCTTAGAGCGCTCATTTATCAAAGAAGTAAAGAAGCGCAATATTCAATGGCAGCCACAAGACTGGCAAGCGCTATGCGATGGCTATCAAGGTGATAGTTAGTGATAAACGAGCGATGAGAATTGACCTCATCGCTACGTATTTAATGTAGGTAGTTGGTAATACTATCAATGGTGCGTTGTACAGCGCCTTGATTTTGTTCTACCACTTTTTTACCGTTTTCTCCCATCACTTGCTGACGTTCTGGGTTATCAAACAGGGCTATTACTTGCTTGGCTAACTCAGCGCTATCTTGGCAGATCTCAATGGCATTCGCTTGAAGTAGTTGCTCTGTAATATCGATAAAGTTGTAGTAGCTAGGCCCTGTTATAGCTGGTTTAGCAACGGCTGCAGGTTCTAGTAGGTTATGTCCACCGACTTTATTTCCGATCAAACTGCCTCCCATAAACGTTACATCACTGCTAGCCAACAGTAATAGCATTTCACCCATAGTATCGGCCAAATAGACTTGGCTCTGTGGTGCAAATGGCTCTTTATCTGTACGTCGATGAACGGATAACAGGAACTGCTCTTTTGCCATTATTTCAACATCATTGAAGCGTTCAGGGTGGCGAGGAACGATGATGAGTAATGCATTTTCGTTGTGCTGCAATATGGTTTTAAACGCACTAAAGACTTGCTCATCTTCACCTTTATGAGTGCTCGCTGCGATCAACACTGGGCGCGTTTGACCTAGTTGAGATCGCAGTTGTGTCGCATGCTCGAAAACCGTAGGTGCGATAGTAAGATCGTATTTAATCGATCCAGTTACCGTAACCTTCTCTTTGGTCGCACCAATATCGATAAAACGCTGTGCATCGTCCTGATGAAGACAAAGAATGCTATCAACGTTTTTGAGCAGAGGCTTGGTAAAAAATGTCGCTGATTGGTAACGCTTTGCCGAGCGCTCAGATAAGCGAGCATTGGCGATCACAATTGGAATGTGCTGTTTTTTAACGGTTGCTAGCGTGTTGAGCCATAGCTCTTTTTCAACAATCAACATCAGCTTGGGGTTTACTGCGTTTAGAAAACCTTGTACACACCAAGCAAAATCAATTGGCATGTAGCGGTGCTCGACCAAATCGCCTAACTTAGCTATTTGCTCTGCACCTGTGCTGGTGGTGGTCGTAACCACGATGGCTTGTGTTGGATATTGCTCTTTTAGCGCTTTGATAAGAGGGGTGATCGCAATAGATTCTCCAACCGATGCGGCATGGATCCAAATAGGACTTTTACCATTAATGGCTGGCGTAAAACCAAAATGCTCTTTCCAACGTTCGCCAAAACGAGGCTTCCCCGGCTTGTGTTTGTATAGCCCAAACAGAAGTAACGGGGAAACGAAAGCAAGCAGTAGGGTGTAAACGATTCTAAGTAACATATTCACTTACGCTTGTTGTAACTTATTGATCGCATTAACCACTAAATCGGGAGTCAGCTCGGTTAAACACTTCAAATGACCTAATGGGCACTCTCGTTTAAAGCACGGACGACAGCTGATATCGGTATGCAAGACTTCAACATGCTCTGCCAATGGTGGCGTATAACCTGGTGATGTTGAACCGTATAATGCTACGATATTACAGCCAACAGCGGCTGAAATGTGCATCAGACCAGAGTCATTACTAACGACGGTTGTACAGGCAGCAAGTAAATCAATCGCCTCGATTAAAGACGTATTACCAGCAAGATTTTGGCAATGCGCTTGCATTTCCTGTGGCAGGCTCGCTTTGATTTTATCGGTCACTTCACGATCTTTGGCGGAGCCAAATAACCATACTTGGTTACCTTGTTCTATCAGCGTTGCGGCAGCTTTTGCAAAATGTTGCTCAGGCCAACGTTTTGCTGGACCAAATTCAGCACCGGGACATAAGCCAATTACCGTTCTTTCTCGGTTTAAACCGAACTTAGTTAACGCATCATTTTGTGCTGTGGCATCAATGGTGAGCTTAGGATATGGCATGTCTGTTAAACAGCCAGAGCCTGTCATTTCATTTGCCGGATGGGCCAGCGCAATATAACGCTCAATCATCAAATTGAATGCTTTTTTGTTGTTGCGTAGATCATTGAGTAAGCCATAACGCATCTCGCCTTTCCAGCCGGTACGAACTGGGATTTTTGCAAACAGCGGTACTAATGCGGATTTGGCAGAGTTAGGTAAAACATACGCATGATCATAGTTGTCATCACGCAGAATTTTCCCTAATTGGTAGCGAGCAAATAGATTGAGATCGCCATGTCCAAGCGGCATTTCAATCGCTTGATTGATTTCCGGCATACGTTCAAGTACAGGCTTACACCAGCCCGGTGCCATGACATCTATGATGGCTTCAGGGTGAAGCTTTTTAAGCTCGGTATAAAGGCATTGCGACATCACCATGTCGCCAACCCAAGATGGGCCAATAATTAATATTTTCACATTACAACCGTTGATTTATACGTTTTGAAAGAAGTTCAGCTGTTGCTTGGTTGTTTCTTGAATTGAAAAATGTGTTTGTAAGCGTTGTTGTGCATTTTTTCCCATTTCAATTCGGGTTTCTTTTGAGTGCGCTAATAGCTTAATTTTATCAGCTAATGCTTGAGGATCATTGGTTTCAACCACAAATCCAGTTTTACCTTCTTCTACCAGCTCTTTACTGCCACCAGTGGTCGTCACAACCGACGGTTTTGCCATCGCCATCGCTTCAATAATGGTTTTAGGGAGACCTTCACCGCTAATTGATGGTTGTACTTGGATATCGGATGTCGCCATGATTTCAGGCACATCAGAACGATAACCTAAAAAGTGAATACGATCTTGCATACCACTCGCCGCTGCCAATTGGTCATTTTCTTCTGTATCCATATCACGGCCTACAAGTACCAGATGCAGATTTTCGATATCGGCTAATTGCTTAGCCGCATCTAGTAGAACATGAACGCCTTTGGATTTACGTGCGTTGGCAACACAGGTAACAATAATATCATCATCGGTTAAGCCTAGTTGCTCTCGCGGCAGAGCATCTGCTTGATACCAAGCTAAGTCGTGACCTTTATAAATGGTTTGGACTTTTTCAGGTGCTAACTTAACAACGCTTCTCACGGATTCTGCAACCGCTTCTGCGACACAAGAAATCCCATTCACGCGAGGATGAAGATGGGTTAAGTATGATGAAGGATCATGACGATAAATACCGCCAACCGTGCCACGGTAGCTGATAAGTTTTGTATCAGGGAAACCAATACAAGCAAATGCTGCATTCGGAATAGTCTTGGAATTTAGCGCATACACCACATCATAATGGTGTTGACGCAGTTCATGACGAATGGTCTTGATGGTTTTAAAGCAAATTTTACGACTTGGGTAGCAATCAATAACCGTAATACCTGCTTCACGAAAGCGCTCGACATAAGGTGCATCACCTTGGGTGATAATAGTGACGTCATGGCCTTGCTTGACCATTTCGATACACATTTCGGCTTCGGGTCTAACGCTGTTCCAAGCATCCTGATAGGAGCTTATTATCATGATTTTCATTGGTGAACTCAGTGAATAAAAATGGCATTAAAGTACGTGAATATAGAGATAAGTGATCGACCATATATTTATCGGTTACAATACACAATAAAATAGATGTTCTGAAGAGATATCTGTATAAGTATTTTCACCATATTGGTACGTCCTGACAAGGATATATATGGCTTGGGCAGTTGAGAAAATGGAACCATAATTGATGAGTTCAGGAACAATGAAAGTGTTGCTTATAAGTCTAGCAACATCAACAGAAAGAAGAAGAAAAGCGATGCAGGTATTGGAGCAAAACAATATCGAGTATGAGATTTTAGATGCTGTTGATGGGCGATTAGGTGAGCATCCGTTACTTCGTCGTTACAATGAAGCTAAATTTATCTTGCACAGAGGTCGTAGTGCTTTACCAGGTGAATTAGGCTGTTATGCAAGCCACCTTCTAGCATGGGAGAAAGCTGTTGAGCTAGATCAGCCAATTGTTGTTTTAGAGGATGATTTTATCTTAAGTGATAAATTTACCTTCTTGATCCAACAGGCGTATCAGTGGATTGAGAAATATGGATTTATTCGAATTGAGCCTTGGCGAACTCGACGCTTTTTTACCGTTGAGAATAATCAAGGGATTAAGTTAGTCAAATTTTTAAAAGTTCCTCAATGTACAACCGGTTATATCATATCACCACGGTGTGCACAGAGATTTATAGACACAAGTCAGGAGATGATTTTACCTGTTGATGTGTTTATTAGAAATTCCTATTTGCATAAGCAAGCGATTTACGGTCTAGAGCCATCTCCGGTAAAGCCGGGGAATGCAAAAACATCGACTATCGGTAATAGAAAAAATAAAATTAATGATATCAATGTGAGAGTTAAAAAGACTTTTTTTCGTGTTTATACTTTGTTTATGACGGGTATTACAAATCTTATTTCACGTTAGTCATGTGATAGTTGGTAATATTTAAGTTAAGTATATTATTTTTTAACTTGAATTGTTTGAAAGTAAGAGAAATTGTAATGCTATTTTGGATTTTGATATGAAATTAAAAAAGAAAGTAAAAGCAAAGTGGCGATTAGTAAGAAATAGTATTAAATTGTTAAAACTTAATTTTTATAAGAAAAAGTATGATAAGAGATTAAGTGATGATAATTTTGATGCAAAAAAAATAAAAAGAATTTTGCTATTGCGTTGGGATAACAAACTCGGTGATGCCATCATGTGTGGTGGTTTTATTTCTTTGTTAAAGAAATATCGCCCTGATATTCATATTTCTGTATTAACAGGGAATACTACAAAAGAGTGGTTGGAAAAGTCTTCTCCTGCAGATGAATATATTATTTATAATAAATCAAATTTAAATAATATAATTAAAGAATATGCAGGTAAGTTTGATCTTTTTGTCGATCTTGGTACTCATTATAGTCATAAAGATTTATATGTTTCATCAAGGCTACAAGCTTCTCATTATATGGGGTTTAATAAAGAGAAATATAATTTATTTGATGTGAATATTGATGCTAGATTTAATCATTTCAAAGAACGGTATTCTGCAGCGGCACAATTACTGATTTCTAAAGAGATTGATTTTCCGAAATTGTTACCAGTGCCTGATTTTAGTAAAGAGCTGAAATGTATACGTGATTTAATAGATAAAATTCCGCATGAGAATGTTGTAGCTATCAACTTATTCGGCTCGGGTAAATACAGAAAATTCTCATTTAATGAAGCTAAACATTTGCTTGAAAAATGGCGTAAGGAATATCCTGAGGATTTATTGGTAATTATCCCGACACCTAATGAAGAAAAATTTATATCTTCACTATTGCGTGATATGAATGATCCACGAGTGATTTCACCCGCATATAAAGCTTGTTTTGAGATGTCACTAGCAATTATTGATATTGCTGATTTTACTTTTACACCTGATACCGCTGTAGTGCATATGGGAACAGCGATTGATAAACCTATTATTGGGGTGTATCGTTATAATATGCAGAATTATGAAGAATGGAAACCTTTAGCTAAATATTCACAAAGTATCATAAATCGGAAGCCATATTTCGATAATGATAGTGTTTATGTTCATGAGTTTAAATGGAAAGATCTTGAGCAAGCTCGAGAGTATATCTTAAAGGCATTGATATGAGGATTGGTTTTTTCCTTAGAGATCTTAAAGTAGAAGGTGTTCAAGTTGTCACGTTACGCCTAGCAGAGACACTAGCATTGATGGGGCATCGTTGTGAGTTGATCACATTGAATGGTGATCAGGAATTAGTGCTACCTAAAAATGTGATTCATCATAATATTGGTTTCGAAAAAAATATTTCTTATCGTGAAGCCAGTAAATATGTTCAACCATTTTTATCATATTTAAATAGACTAGAAAGCGATGAGCCATTTAACACTATTTTTTCCGTGCATGGTGAGACGAATGATATTATTTCTTTTATTGATGATAGAAGGTTAATTCATTGTATTCATAACTCTGATGAGTATTCATATAATAATAAAAATTGGTTTAAAAAATTAAAATTTAAAAGACGTTTTACCAATAAGATTAAGGGGAAACACATTGTTTGTGTTTCTCATGGGATCAAAAATTTCGTAGAAAAGCATGCGATAGGTAGTTATTTATCCGTTTCTACTATTTATAACCCTTTTAATGTGGATAAGATAATTGAACAAGCTGAACAAGAGCCTGTTTATTATTTACCTGATAATTATATTGTTTTTGTTGGACGTCTTGAGAAGCAAAAAAATGTATTTTTATTGCTAGAAACAATAGCTAGATTAAAAAGTGATATTTCTCTTGTAATTATAGGGCAAGGTAAATTAAAAGATAAAATCACTGAAAGTGCAAAAGAATTAGGTATTAACCATAAAGTTATTATATATCCATTTTGTCAAAATCCGTATCCAATAATAAAAAGAGCAAAACTTCTGATATTAACATCAATTTACGAAGGCTTGCCGACTGTATTGATCGAGGCTTTGATTCTGGGTACTCATGTAATGAGTACTAATTGTCCAACAGGGCCTTCAGAAATACTGGTAAATCATTTAAATAAATACTTAATTGATAGTTATGATGCAGATAAAATTGCATCAAGAGTTGATGATATTTTATTAGATACTACTGAGATTGATAGCTCTGCAATAAAAAATACATTTTGCTCTGAAGCGATAGGAAAAAAATATATTAAATTTATTGAAGAAAAGGGGCTCTAAAGCCCCTTTTTTATTTTATTACAACGATCTTTTCCTATTAAAATCCCAATTGATATAAAAAAGATTATGAATATTTGTTTATGGAAGAAAGGAACATCAGTTAGTCCTGATAGTATTAATATGGAAATTAAGGAATAGGTTATTAGTGCATCATTAGATGATTTGTTATTTATTAATTTGATAGGCACTAATACGATAAATAGCAAAGTTGTTAATCCAATGAGTCCACATTTAACCGTTATATCGATGAACTGATTATGAAAGTGTGGTGGCTTATAGCTAGCGGCTGCTGGGATAATAACTTTTTCTTTTGCAAGAAGATCTAATTGAGAAAAATAATTCTCACCATACCCAATAAATGGTGATTTCTCAATTAGATGAACACCCGCTTTCCAAAAGTTTAATCTTAAGCCGATAGACGTATCTGTATTACCATCATCGATTTGAGTGATTTCCTGATGTGTTTGAATAATTCTTTCTTTTACGATTGGATATAGTGCAACAGAAGTTAGGCCAACAATGAAAATACTAATGATTATATTTCGTTTAAGTGTTTTTCTTTGGTGTGAAAAGTAGAAATAAATGGCAAGTAAAGTTGGCAATAATGCCACTAAAGCACCTCGAGTTTCAGTTAAAGCTATACTAATGATGGAAATAGCTAGCGTTAAAACAAGTATGGTTTTCTCTTTAATGGTACGGCTGGTGAGTAATAAAACAAAAGTGATAGCAGCAATAAAACAAATATAAGTTGCAAATGGGATAGCATTTATAGGCCAATAATATCGTGCTACAGGAGTTAGATAGGTGAACTTGCAGACAAAGAATAAACTATTAATACAACCTAAAAAAATGGCAAGGATTAATGTTTTTCTTGTGACTAATTGATATGGAAAAAATGTTAATAAAACACAAATTATAGCAATTGCTCTTAAGTTTATTGGATTATATAAGTGTAATGCATCAGCCATGACTGATATTAATAAAAGGCCATACATTATCCAAATATAGCGACTCTTTAAGTTATCAATAATAATTGCTTTATTGTACTTAATTGCTGAAGCTAAAGCTGAAATAAGAGTTAGTATAACCAGAATTTTATCACCGTTATCAAAGTGAAATAACCCTGTAAAAATCCAAAGTATCGGAAGTAAAATTAGAAAATTGGCTAAATTAGCCATTAATTTATTATCGTTCATACGGATTCTCATCACTATTCGGACGTGTTTTCAATAAACGCAGAATCCACATATATTGTTCTGGACGTTCACCAACGTATTGCTCAATACATTCGTTCATCATGCGGGCATCTTGCTCTTCTGTTTCACTAGGAAAAGGCAGAGCGGGGTAAAAATCTAATTCATATTTGCCCGTCTCGCTGTTGTACATCGCAAACAGTGGAACAATCTTTGAACGGCTGAGTTTCGACAGTCGGCCAAGACCGGACATCGTTGCTTTAGTGGTACCGAAGAAATCAACAAAGACACTGTGCTCAGGGCCAAGATCTTCATCGGGTAGGTAATAACCTAAGTATCCTTCACGAATTGATTTGATAAATGGCTTGATGCCACCGCTTCGTTCATAAACACGACCACCGTATTGCACGCGTTGACGATGCATCAACCAGTCTGAGACCGGGTTTTTCTGCTTTTTCGCCATAGCAGAAACAGGCAAACCACGTGATGCGAGCAGTACTGCTGGAATATCAATTGCCCACGTATGCGGAACCAATAAGATCACACTTTGCTGTTGATCGGTCAGTGTGGTGAGGTTCTCCATTCCACGGATCACAGTATTGTTTTCTAACCAGAATTTGCTGCGCACACTTAATGAGGCAAAGCCCAGTAAAAACGTACCTGCAGTGGTGATGCTTTGCAGCAAAATAGCTTCACGCTCAGCCTCTGTTTTTTCTGGAAAGCACATTTGCAAATTTACACGTGCGCGGTGATTCGCTTTACTATTAAGCTTGATCGCTTGTTTAGCAAAGGTACTAGCAATAGCGTGACGTATCTTATGTGGCAATAAGCAAAAAAATGATGCCAGCAATACTGCAAGCCACGTTCCCCAGTATTTAGGATGTAAAAACGACCACTCAAACTGTGGGTTATAGGCTTGTTTGTCGTAATGGTTATCAATCATATCGTTATTATTTATTTAAAATAGCCATGTATTCAGCAACGCCTTCGGCTACTGATTTAAACGGTTCAGGGTAACCTGCTGCACGTACTTTGGTGAGATCGGCTTGTGTATAAGCTTGGTAGCGCCCTTTTAAGTGCTCAGGGAATGGAACCGACTCTACCTCACCTTTACCGTGGAATTTTACGACAGCATCAGCGACAGCTTGGAAAGACTCAGCGTTGCCTGTACCGCAGTTAAAAATGCCTGATACGCCATTTTCTAGGAACCATAGGTTCATTTTGCAAACGTCACCAACATAGACGAAATCACGTTTGAAGCCCTCAGATCCTTCAAACAGTTTAGGGTTACTGCCAGCGTTGATTTGGCTGTTGAGATGGAAAGCGACAGAAGCCATGCTGCCTTTGTGTTGCTCACGAGGACCATATACGTTGAAGTAACGGAAACCAGTGATCTGAGAGAGTTTCTCGCCATGTGCTTCAGCATCTTGCCAAATACGGCGTACGTAGTTATCAAATTGCTGTTTTGAGTAACCGTAGACGTTTAGCGCACCTTCATAAGGCTTTTCTTCAATGAAGTCATGATCTCGGCCACCATAGGTTGCGGCAGAAGAGGCGTAGAGGAATGGAATTTCACGCTCTAAACAATAATGTAATAGCTCTTTTGAGTATTCATAGTTGTTTAGCATCATGTATTTACCGTCCCATTCAGTGGTTGCAGAGCAAGCACCTTCATGGAAGATAGCATCAATGTGACCAAACTCATCACCTGCCATGATTTGGGTGATAAAGTCTTCTTTATCCATGTAATCAGCAATATCTAAATCGACAAGATTAGCAAACTTAGTGCCGTCTTTGAGGTTATCCACCACTAAAATATCGTTACAACCTTGCTCGTTGAGGGCTTTTACGATGTTGCTGCCGATCATACCGGCGCCGCCAGTCACAATTATCATGGGAGAAATCCTTCATTGATGAAATAACGGCTTGTAGTTATAGAGCGACAAGCCAAAAAAACGTTAACTTATGATAACATTATATGCAGCAGAAGGGCGAAGGAAGTCAATGAAATGAAAACCCGAGACAGAATTATTCATGCGGCATTAGCGTTATTTAACGACAATGGTGAGCCAAACGTAACAACCAACCATATTGCTGCTGATTTAGCGATAAGTCCGGGTAACCTTTACTATCACTTTCGCAATAAAGAGCAAATTATTCATAGCATTTTCGATTTGTATGCAACGGATTTGCAAGTGAGTTTTCAACCTCGCAGTGAAGCAGAAAGTACAGAAAGCTTGTTGAGTTACTTAGATGCGATGTTTTTACTGATGTGGCGTTATCGCTTCTTTTACGCCAACTTACCGGATATTTTGCGTCGTGATCCCGAGTTGCAACAGAAGTACCTTGCTGCACAGGTACAGTTACGCAGTAATATTGCGGTGTTGATGCAGAGCTTAAAAGAAGGTGGTCTGGTTGATATTGATGATGACGATCTAAAAACCTTAGCCGATACTTTATTGATGGTGGCATCGAGTTGGATCAGTTATCAAACCACGCAGGTTGTTGGTGCGAAAATTACGCCAACCGTGATTTATAAAGGCGTGATCCAAATATTGAATATTGTGAGGCCGTTAGCGACACCAATGGGACGTGAGCGTGTTGAAGGACTAAAGCAGTACTATAAGCAAAAAGAGCAGCAAGCAGATCGTTAAGGTTGCCCGAAAATAACCGTTAATAAAAAAGGTTGGGATAGTGATATCGCCAACCTTTTTTGTTTATGTTGATATTGCGCTTAGTTCAGCCAAGGTTTTGGATTGATTGGCTGACCTTTCCGGCGGATTTCAAAGTAGAGGCTAGGCTGCTCCTGACCACCACTGTCACCCACAAGGGCAATAGGCTCACCGGCTTGAACCGTATCACCGACTTTTTTCAGTAGGGTTTGGTTGTAGCCATAGAAACTCATGTCACCTTTACCGTGATCGATACCGATCATCAAACCGTAGCCTCGTAGCCAATCCGCAAAGATGATCCGACCTGAGTATATTGCTCGAACCTGACTGCCGAGTGGCTTACTAAATACCATGCCTTTCCAATGCAACTGCCCACGCTGCAGTGAGCCATAGTTATGCAGGATAGGTCCTTTAACTGGCCAATACAGTTTGCCTTTATGACGAGCAAGGCCATCCATCGGCACACGTGCATTTTGGCTGGCATATTGGCGATCAATCTCACGGGCTTCAGCTTCTGCTGCTGCGCGCTCTTTGGCTTCTTTCGCCGCTTTAATTCGAGCTTCTGCTGCTGCTTTTTCACGGGCAATACGTGCCGCTTCTTCACGGGCACGGCGCTCTGCTTCTGCTTTGGCTTTGGCAATTGCCGTAATCATGCGTTTTTCGTTGGCTTGTAGCTCAGCAAGATCTTCATTATCACTGGCGATCTGCTTTTTGATCGTTGTCAGCGTTTGCTGACGTGATTGCTGTTGTTGATCGAGCGTTTGTTTTTGCTGTTTAAGCGTATTGAGTGCTTGTTGTTGCTCTGTTTTTTGCTCTTTAAGCTCATGCACTTTCATTTGAATTTCAGTTTGCGTGGCATCGAGGGCGTCAATGGCTTCGACACGAGCTTTACTGATGTGCTCTGCATAGGTGGTCATGCGATCAAGACGAGTTGAATCTTCACCGCTAAGGAGGCTGGCGATATCACTGTCTTGGCCTTGACGATACTGAGCATTGAGTAGGGAAGCGACAACTGCCTTTTGTTGCTGTTGCTTTTGCTCTAGTGCTGCTTGTTCCTTGTTTAATTTATCAATCGAACGCTTAATGGTGGCTAATTGATTGTTAGTCGCATGAATATTATTTGCTGCTTTGGCAATGTTCAGTTCGTGTTTTTTTAACTCTTGTTGCAAGCCATCGAATTTCTTTTGCTTGCTTGCCAGTTGACTTTTTTGACGTGAGATTTCCTGTTTTACGCCGTCGAGCTGGTTTTGACTGGACGCTGCACATGGAACGGCAAATGCCATGCATAGTAAAGCGCCAGTGCATAATGCACTGGCGCGGATTTTTTTGTTTAGATGTTTTCTAATCATATCTCGCATGGAGATAATTATTTCAGATTGTATAGCACCTGACCAGACATCTCTGCAGGGATTTCCATATCTGTTAGTGAAAGCATCGTTGGTGCAAGATCTGACAGCTTACCACCAGACTTAAGCTCTAAGTCTTTACCACCTACGTAAATCAGTGGTACTGGTAGGTTAGTGTGCGCAGTGTGGATACCGCCGGTTGCCGGATCAACCATCATTTCTGCGTTACCGTGGTCAGCCGTGATTAATAGTTGACCGTCAGCTTCTTTGATTGCAGCGACTACTTTACCTAGGCAAGTATCTAGTGCTTCACAAGCTTTTACTGCTGCATCGTAAACACCTGTGTGACCAACCATATCACCGTTAGGGTAGTTACAGATGATCATGTCAAATTCACCGCCTTTGATTGCTGCAACAAGCTTTTCAGTTAGCTCTGGTGCGCTCATTTCAGGTTGTAGATCGTAAGTTGCTACTTTTGGTGAAGCAACAAGCTGGCGTGATTCACCGTCAAACTCATTTTCAACACCACCGTTGAAGAAGAAAGTAACGTGTGCGTATTTCTCTGTTTCAGAGATACGTAGCTGCTTTTTGCCTTTCTTCGATAGCCACTCACCTAGCGTGTTATCTAGGCTTGCAGGTGGGAATGCTGTTGTTAGCTCAATGTCTGCAGCGTATTGCGTTAGCATTACGAAATCAGATAGTTGAGGGAACTGTGCACGCTCAAATGCAGTGAAGCTTGGCTCGAATGCACGGGTGATTTCACGAGCACGGTCAGCACGGTAGTTCATGAAAATAACGCTATCGCCATCTTCCATGATTGCTGCTTCTTGGCCTTCAGCACGGATTTCTGTTGCTTTAACGAATTCATCGTTTTCGTCACGCTCGTAAGCTGCCGCTAGACCATCAACCGCGTTTGCTACTGTGTATTCAGCTTTAGCTGCAGTTAGTAGGTTGTATGCTTGTTCAACGCGATCCCAGTTGTTATCGCGGTCCATAGCGTAGTAACGACCGATAAGAGAAGCAGTACGACCTTTACCTAGTTTTTCAAATAGCTCATTGAAACGAACTAGTGAATTTTTCGCGCTACGAGGTGGAGTATCACGACCATCTAGGAATGCGTGAAGGTAGATCTTCTCTGCACCACGTTTTGCTGCCATTTCAATGGCTGCAGCAATGTGATCTTCGTGGCTGTGTACGCCACCTGGAGATAGAAGACCTAAGATATGAACCGCTTTACCTGCGTTTACTGCTTTATCGATAGCAGAAACCAGTGCCGCGTTTTCGAAGAATTCACCGTCGCTGATCGCTTTAGTGATACGAGTAAGATCTTGGTATACCACACGACCAGCACCAATGTTGGTGTGACCTACTTCAGAGTTACCCATTTGACCATCTGGTAGGCCAACATCGATACCTGAAGCTGAAATTAGGGTATTAGGACTATGAGCTAGTAGCTCATCCATTACTGGCGTATTAGCGTTAGCAATAGCGTTATCCGCATTATCTTCGCGGTAGCCCCAACCATCTAGAATAACAAGTGCAAGTGGTTTCTTCGCAGACATGTCCTGTCCCTCTTCGAATAAAATAAATCTATATCAATTGCCTTAAATGCCTAATTCAGAGGCAGATCTAAGGTAATTGCAATATCCTTTGACGTAATTTTACTACAGAACTTAGGTGAAACTGTAGGAGAAGATCAAACTAAGCGTCGAACGTATTGTGACCTATTCGACAAAATATATGCATTTATTGTCTCGAGTGTAAGTCCTAGATCACAGTTTTTTTCTATTTCATTAATAGGTAAGGCTGTGATTAGCTTTTATACTGAGGCGTGCGCTGACTTATTTACGTCAACAAGTGAGTTGAAGCGCGGAATCAATACCGTGTGCTGTACATGACAGGTAACAACGGTATACTCAAAATCTTTTAAAAATCCCGTTAATCTTGGTTGCGAGTCAGCCATGAAGCAGAGCGAAGCAAATGCAACAATATATTGATTTTTTTACAAGTAATCCGATTTTATCTTTAGTGTGGGTGGGTTTAGTTGTTGCCATCATTGGTTCAATGGTGAAAGAAAAAACAGCAACTTACAAAGTCATTGGCATTAATGATGCGACAGTATTAGTAAACCGTGAAGAGGGTGTATTTGTTGATATTCGCTCTCGTGATGAATACCGTAAAGGTCATATTGCGGGCTCACTTCACGCTTTACCAAGCCAAATTAAAGAACAAAACCTTGGTGAGCTTGAAAAACATAAATCAGCCCCAATTATAGTGGTATGTAAGACAGGTCAAACTGCACAAACAGCGGCAGATGACCTAAGTAAAGCAGGCTTTACTAACGTTAACGTTCTAAAAGATGGCTTAATTGCATGGAACGAAGCGAATTTACCGCTAGTAAAAAGCAAAGGTAAAAAGTAAGTCGCACATATTTTGCGGTAGGGTAAACACGCTGCCGCTATTTATTTAATACAGCCTGTGGTTAGCACGATGGCTGGCGTATTCAATCTCGTATTGACGAGTATAAAAAAGGACTCCGGAAATGGCTGAAGCAGCAAATACAGAAGCACAACAAAACTTCCAAATTCAACGTATCTTCCTAAAAGACGTTTCTTTTGAAGCGCCAAACTCACCTGACATGTTCCAAAAAGAATGGAACCCAGATGTGAAATTAGATCTTGATACTCAAAGCCGTGAACTAGCTGAAGGTGTTTACGAAGTTGTGCTTCGTCTAACTGTGACAGTTAAGAACGCAGAAGAAAATGCATTCCTATGTGAAGTACAACAAGGTGGTATTTTCACTGTTGCAGGTATGGAAGCGCCACAACTAGCACATTGTCTAGGTGCGTTCTGTCCAAATATCCTATTCCCATACGCTCGTGAAACTATCTCAAGCTTAGTGGTTAAAGGTACGTTCCCACAATTGAACCTAGCACCAGTTAACTTTGATGCGTTGTTCATGAACTACCTACAAAACCAAGCTGAAGCAAACGCAGAAGCTTAATAAGCAAAGTAACAATTATGACTAAGAACGCGAATAATACGATTTCAATGGCCGTGCTGGGTGCAGGATCCTACGGTACCGCACTGGCGATTGCACTATCTCGAAATGGCGCAAACGTCATTTTGTGGGGCCATGAGCCTGAGCACATGGCACAGTTGGAAATTGATCGTGCCAATGAAGCGTTTCTTCCTGGTGTGCGCTTTCCTGATTCATTGATTGTAACGTCAAACTTACAAGATGCAGTGGAAGGCAGTCGTGACATCCTTGTTGTAGTACCAAGTCATGTTTTTGGTATGGTGTTATCGCAAGTTAAACCGTTCCTACGTTCTGATTCTCGTATCTGTTGGGCAACCAAAGGGCTTGAACCTGAAACTGGGCGTTTACTAAAAGATGTTGCGGTTGATGCGTTAGGCAGTGATGTACCGCTTGCGGTGTTATCAGGGCCAACATTTGCGCAAGAGTTGGCTGCGGGTTTACCAACTGCGATTTCAGTTGCCTCTCCTGATGCTGAATTTGTTGCCGATCTTCAAGAAAAAATTCATTGTGATAAAACCTTTAGGGTGTATAGCAACAATGACTTTATCGGCATGCAATTAGGTGGCGCAGTGAAAAATGTTATCGCCATTGGTGCGGGTATGTCTGATGGTATTGGCTTTGGTGCTAATGCGCGTACAGCGTTAATTACTCGTGGTCTTGCTGAAATGTGCCGCCTTGGTGCCGCCTTAGGTGCACAGCCTGAAACTTTTATGGGCATGGCTGGCCTTGGCGATCTTGTGCTGACATGTACAGATAACCAATCACGTAACCGTCGATTTGGTTTAGCATTAGGTGCTGGTAAAAGCGTTGAGCAAGCACAGCAAGATATTGGTCAAGTTGTTGAAGGGTATCGTAATACCAAAGAAGTTTGGCAATTAGCGAAACGTAACGGTGTTGAGATGCCAATCACTGAGCAAATTTACCAAGTTCTTTATCAAGGTAAAGATGCCCGTGAAGCGGCTAAAGAATTGTTAGCACGCGAGAAAAAATACGAATAACAGCAAGATATCAAAGGTAAGTGCCTTATTATCTACTGTTTCAATAACGCGAGCCTCGGCTCGCGTTGTTTTTTTTTGCAATCAGGTTAAAGTAATACCTGACCAATTAAGTATAGTTATAAATAGAATACATTAAGTAGCAGAGGGTGACGTGAAGCAATGTCAACAACACCAGCTTTGGCAAGCGATCAAGCAGGAAGCACGCGAGCAGTCAGAGCATGAACCTATGCTGGCGAGTTTTTATCACGCCACCATTATTAAGCATGATGATTTAGCCTCTGCATTGAGTTATATCTTAGCCAACAAATTAGCCACACCATCAATGCCAGCGATGGCTGTGCGAGAAGTGATTGAAGAAGCCTTTGCCAGTGATTGTAATATTGTTGAAGCGGCTTCTTGTGATATTCGTGCTGTCGTTGAGCGCGATCCGGCGATTGAAATGTATTCTATCCCACTACTGTATTTAAAAGGTTGCCATGCGCTACAGGGCTACCGTGTTGCAAACTGGTTATGGAAACAAGATCGAAAAGCATTAGCTGTGTATCTACAAAACCAAATCTCAGTCGCGTGTCAGGTGGATGTGCATCCGGCAGCGAAAATTGGCCGAGGGATCATGTTTGACCATGCAACGGGAATTGTGATCGGCGAAACTGCCGTGGTTGAAAACGATGTCTCGATTTTGCAAGACGTGACGCTGGGTGGTACTGGTAAAGAAGGCGGTGATCGTCACCCGAAAATTCGTGAAGGTGTGATGATTGGTGCTGGTGCGAAAGTGCTGGGTAATATTGAAGTGGGCGAAGGGGCGAAAATTGGTTCTTGCTCTGTGGTATTAAATCCAGTGCCTGCGCATACCACTGTTGCAGGTATTCCAGCAAAAGTGGTGGGTCGACCAAGTACTGATAAGCCATCAATGGATATGGATCAGCAATTTAATGGCTCATCCCAAACCTTCACGCAAGGTGATGGTATTTGACGATATTGCTTGAAACACAAGATTTGAAAAAGGCGATCATTTGATCGCCTTTTTTGTTTTTATACCGCGCCGTTAAAGCCCATTTGACGCCATGCTTCAAATGAAATGATAGCGACTGCATTTGATAGGTTGAGGCTACGGCTATCTGGTTGCATTGGAATACGTAAGCGCTGTTCAAGCGGAAGGCTGGCAATGAACTCAGCTGGCAAGCCACGGGTTTCAGGGCCAAATAACAGCACATCACCTTGTTCGAACTTTGCGTTAGTATGGAAGTTGGTGGTTTTTGTCGTGCAGGCAAAAATACGACGACCTTGCATTGCTTCCATGAAAGCGGCGAAGTCTTTATGGCGATGGACATGGGCTAAATCATGGTAGTCCAATCCGGCACGACGCACTTTCTTTTCATCAAGATCAAAACCTAATGGCTCAATTAAGTGCAAGTTTGCGCCACAGTTGGCACTTAGACGAATAATATTGCCAGTATTTGGGGCAATTTCTGGTTCATATAACGCAATATCAAACATAGCTCATCGCTTCATTAACGCAAAAGATAGTGCATTGTGACAAGCACAGCTCGAACAAGCAAACTGAGAATAATAAAGGTTATTGTTAATAACGATAAAATTAATTGTTGTGATTTTTGTATCGCTATTAGGCATACTCGGCAGCCTTTTTTTGCTTATGTGTAATTTACCTTTCTTGCTATGAAAAATCTGACTATTGCTGAATACAAGTTTTTCTTTGTCCGCTTTACGTTGATATTTTTATTATTGTTGACGGTGTTTATATCGATTTTTTATTTTGATTCACAATCTGATCTTGAGCGACGTAAAAGCAATATTCAAGTGCAGCAAAAAGCATTATTGGTAGGTAAGAAAAACTATATTCAAGTGGTTATAGGCTCTGTGGTGAGAGAAACCGCGTTGCTTTCCGATATTGCGATTAACCATGAAATATTTCGGGTGATGGCATTGGAAAATAAGGCTGAAAAGGCGTTATTACTTGCCCGTTTTTCAGAAGCATTAAAATCGGTCAGTCAACGAAAAGAGATCTACGATCAAATGCGTTATCTCGATTTAGAGGGTAATGAAGTCGTTCGCGTCAATTTTAACGATGGTCGAGCTTTGATTGTGCCGCCGAATGGATTGCAGCAGAAAAGGCATCGCTATTATTTTAAAGAAGCCGCTAAATTGCAGCATAAGGGTATTTACATCTCGCCACTGGATTTAAATATTGAACATGGTGCTATCGAAGTGCCTTATAAACCGATGATCCGTTTATCTTCTCCGGTATTTGATAAAAAGGGTAATAAACAAGGGATTGTGATCATCAACTATTTAGCCAAGTATTTAATGGAAGGGCTAGGTTTATTCAATCTTAATAGTGGGACTAACTATATGTTAGTCAACAGTGATGGGTATTTTCTGTATAACAATTTATACCCTGAAAAAGAATTCGCCTTTATGTTTGCTGGTAAAAAGGATCAAACGATTTATCAGCAGTTCCCTGAATTGGAAGTACCAATCCAAGCAATGCAGTCGGGGCAAATAGAGACGTCGAAAGGCGTGATGACCATTGAATCTGTGGGGGCGGTTGGGCGGGTTAATCCTTACTGTTTTCAGGAATATCATGTAACGGAAAATAATTCGACGGCGTGGAAGCTAATTTCTTTTGTTGCTTTTGATAAACGCGGTGACTTCATTAAGGCGATCGAACATCATCAAACCTTGGTGTATATCGCGATTATTTTGAGTTTAGTTTTATCTTATTGGTTTGCCCGTTATCAATTAAAAGAGCATATCAATAACCAACGGATCAATGTGCTAGCGCATCATGATGGTTTAACTGAGCTTGTTAATCGCATGGCCTTTGTAAACCAAGCCAATTTGATGCTTGAAAGCTGTATGCATGATGAAAAATCAGCGTGTTTGCTCTATATCGATTTAGATGATTTTAAGCCAATCAATGATCAATATGGTCATGCGACTGGAGATAAGGTGCTGATCCACATGGCATCGATAATGCGTAAAGTGTTTGGCAAACAGGCATTGTTGGCGCGTTTAGGTGGGGATGAATTTGCGGTGTTGCTATCTTCAGCGAAACATTTAGAAAGCCCTGAGCAATATGCGGCTTCGTTGCAACAACTGTTAGGCTGCCCTTTTGAAGTTGCACCTGATACATATATTCATATCCACTCAAGCATTGGTGGGTGTTGCTTCAATGGTGAAGTCACACTTGAAGAGCTGATGCACCAAGCAGATATGGCAATGTATCAGGCGAAACGTAAAGGTAAAAATCAAGCCTGTTTTATCTAGTTTAACGACATAACGGCAGTGTAATCGTGATATTTAACCCGCCAATTGGACTTTGTTTTGCTTCAATGGTACCGCGATGCTGGCGGATAGCGCTTTCTGTAATGGCAAGCCCTAACCCTGTACCGCCACTATCACGATCGCGGGCAGTGGAAACGCGATAAAAGGGGCGGAAAATATCGTCTAATTCGGCTTCAGGCACGCCTTCACCATTATCGTCAATGGTAATGGTGAGCAGGTGTTGCTGCACTGAAAAATGGAGTTCAATGATGTTATTGCCATATTTGATCGCGTTACGAATAACGTTCTCAAGGGCGCTGATCAATAGGTTTGGATTACCTGTGATAGGCCAATCTTGCAGTGTGTTATAACGCAACGTTTTATGGCATTGCTCGGCTTCAAATTTCGCATCCTCTAGCATTTCATACCATAACGTATGGCAATCAAGTTGCTCGTTTTGTTGATGGCTATTTACCTGCATACGCGAGAGCTCTAATAACTCACCAATCATGGTTTCTAGTCGCTCTGCTTCGGTATCGATTCGGCTTAATTCTTTACTGCTCCCTTGCTTGCGTTGGGCAAGCGCTGTTGCCATGCGCAAGCGAGTAAGAGGAGAGCGAAGCTCATGGGAGATATCAGACAGTAAACGCTGTTGCCCACTGATCATGGTATTTAATGCCCCAACCATTTGATTAAAGCTCGCACCGGCTTGTTTGAATTCGCGAGGTCCGGTTTCTAAGTTAGGATCAGCGGTAAATTCCCCTTGTGCGACACGCTCTGCGGCATCTTGTAACCGTCTGGCTGGACGGGTGACAGCCCATGCTAGCCATAATAAAAATGGGGTGCTGACCAGCATGGTAACTAGCAGCAATTTAAAGGGTTTATCTAATATTTGAATGATAAATGGTGGTGCACCTCGCCACACGGTGCCGTTATACATATAGATATCACCGTTGGGGGTGTTGACAGCAAAAGGACCTGCCATCATCCAGCGACCGTAAAGGCGCTGTTTAGGTGACGCAGGATTATCTGACACCGTAATAAAGTTTCGTAGTGCTTTAGTATGTTTTTGTGGTGCGATGATATCGCCATCAATCGTGGTGAAGTAGATTTGATCATCATGGCTGTCTCGACGCTTGGTTAAGCGGCGGATTTTCTGATCAAAAGACAAGCGTTTAAAATTATCATGACGTGGATAGGTGAGCGCTTGAGAAACATTATCGGCGGTGTTTTCCAACCGCTTTAAGTGTGGCTCGGGGATCGCTTGCCCGCTACGAGGGTCGAGTTGAAATAGCAGTACAATCGTTACTACGACCACAAATAACGTGAACCAAAAGATAGCAAAGATACGGCCGTATAGACTGGTGATCCCCGGAAATTTCATTAGGCTTCCTCTACCAATAAGTAACCTTTTCCACGCAGTGTTTTGATCCTCGGTTTGCCATCGACACGCTCGGGAAGTTTTTTACGAATGTTAGACACATGCATATCGATAGCGCGATCAAACTGGGCTAGGCGTTTTCCAAGCACTTCTAAACTTAAGGTTTCTTTAGCGACAATTTGCCCTGGGTGTTGAACAAAATAGCTCAGCAGCGCAAGCTCTGTGCCTGTCATTTCAATCGCTTGATCATGGCAAAACACTTCTTGTCGACCGGGATAAATAACAATGTCTTGATAGGTTAACTTATCCGCTTTATTGGCTGCTTTATCATTATTACCTTGGGTACGACGCAGTACTGCACGCATACGTGCCAATAGTTCACGATCACTGAACGGTTTAGGCAGATAATCATCAGCACCGAGCTCTAACCCTAGTACGCGATCAATTTCATCACCTTTAGCTGTGAGCATCATTACTGGGGTGGTGTGGGATTCTCGCAGGCGGCGGAGCATTTCAGTACCGTTCATCACTGGCATCATGACATCAAGCAAAATGAGATCGATGCTGCTATCAACCTTTTCTAATCCTTGTTGACCATTATTGGCTTCAACCACGTCAAAGCCTTCTAACTCTAAGATATCTTTTAATAATGCGGTGAGTTCAACGTCATCATCGACCAGTAAAATTTTCGCCATGTGTCATCCTATGAGAGATAGAAATGCAGATTAGATAATGAGGCTAGTATCGCTAATGTCAGCCTTAACGCCAAGTTTCCCTGTAATAGCTTTACTTAGCTTTACGTTTACTCGACAGCGCTTTACTTGCTAGCCGTTATGATTACTACCAAGCAAACGGCATAGCTTGCCGCACCCTAATAGCTGGAGAGATAAGCATGAAGATGTTCAAGAAAACAATGATGATGGCGATTGCAGTACCAATGGTGTTAGGTTCAATGTCAGCATTTGCCGCACCGGGCTCTCATGAAATGAAAGGGCATCATGGTGAGCGTAGTCTTTTTAAACAGTTAGAGCTAACTGATGCACAAAAGTCTGAAATGAAGGCACTGCGTGAGCACAATCGTGAAACGATGAAAAAAGATCGCCTAGCCAATCGCAGCGAAATGCAGGCGGATCATAAAGCATTAGAAAAATTGGTACTGGCTGATAATTTTGATGAGCAAGCGGTACGCCAACTAGTTGAGCAAATGTCAGAGAAACAAGCTGAGCATCGTGTTGAGCGATTAAAACAACGCCATCAAATGCTGAATATTTTAACTCCTGCGCAAAAAGTGAAATTTGCTGAATTAAAACAACAGCAAGCTGAAAAACACTTTATGAAGCTTGAGAAAAAAGCGCACTGAGTATTTGATTTCAATATATAAAATAAAAAAGCCATAACATCTGTTATGGCTTTTTTTTGATTTTCAGCGCAAGTGATCATGCTTTCATAAAAAAATCATCATGACGATCGTATTTTCTCGTAGGTTTTGTTATTAATTGTCACCATAAAACGGCTATACTGCGTGATATTGAACACAGCATAGGCATTTGGATCAGCAAGTACACGAATAAAAACGGACTGATAATGTAGTAATGTCAGTTGAAAATGAAAGAGATAACGTTAGTTTGTGTGTAAAAATAAGCTTGTTGGAATCCCAGCCTTGCGTGATATGAATCAACAAAATTTTTTATCAAAATTGTAATACTCCTACATAAGTAGGAAAGTTTCAGTTTTTACACGTACAACCTATCGCGTGTAGTATCGAGTTGGGGAACCTCGGTATATCGTGTCGGATTTGATTTTTCAATTCCCAAAGTCAGAGGGTAACCATGATTAAGAAGATTGGTGTTTTGACCAGTGGTGGTGACGCACCTGGTATGAATGCAGCGGTTCGCGGCGTAGTTCGTGCAGCGTTGACTGAAGGTCTAGAAGTTTACGGTATTTATGATGGCTACCAAGGTCTTTATAACAACTGTATCGAAAAGCTAGATCGTAAAAGTGTATCTGATGTGATCAACAAAGGCGGTACATTCCTAGGCTCTGCGCGTTTTCCTGAATTCCGTGAAGTGGAAGTTCGTGAAAAAGCGATTGAGAACCTAAAACTGCACGGCATTGACGCGTTAGTAGTAATTGGTGGTGACGGTTCATACATGGGTGCGAAGAAGTTAACTGAGATGGGTTACCCATGTATCGGTCTTCCTGGCACTATCGATAATGACGTTGCAGGTACTGATTACACTATCGGTTACATGACTGCAATGAACACAGTTATCGATGCGATCGACCGTTTACGTGATACATCATCTTCACACCAACGTATCTCTATCGTAGAAGTGATGGGTCGCCACTGTGGTGATCTAACGCTAATGTCTGCGATTGCTGGTGGTTGTGAGTACATCATCACACCTGAAACTGGCCTAGATAAAGAAAAACTACTTAAGCATATCCACGAAGGTATTGCGAAAGGTAAGAAACACGCAATTATCGCTATTACTGAGCTGATGACTGACGTGAATGAACTAGCTAAGTACATTGAAAAAGAAACGGGTCGTGAGACTCGTGCAACAGTACTTGGTCACATTCAACGTGGTGGTCAACCAACAGCGTTTGACCGCGTACTAGCATCTCGCATGGGTGCATACGCAGTCGAACTTCTTCAGCAAGGTGAAGGTGGTCGTTGTGTGGGTATTCAGTGTGAAAAACTGGTTCACCACGACATCATTGATGCGATTGAAAATATGCGTCGCCCAGTACGTAACGATCTATACGAATTAGCTGAGAAGCTGTTCTAATAGACGCACCTACTGTGTGATAAAAAAGAAAAGGTCGATAATTATCGGCCTTTTTTATTGCCTGAAATCAGCAATATATAGGATTTATTTGCTGGTAAAAACAAAAAGGCCACCCGTAGGTGACCTCTTAGGCTAATCAACAAGAATGATTAGTTTTTCGCTTCAGCTGCTGCTTTAGCGATAGCTGCAAAGCTTTCAGCATCAAGTGCTGCGCCACCAACTAGAGCACCGTCGATGTCTGGTTGTGCGAAGTATGCTGCTGCGTTTTCAGGCTTAACAGAACCGCCGTATTGGATAACAACGTTCTTCGCTACTTCTTCGCTCTTCTCAGCGATGTGAGCACGGATAGCAGCGTGGATGCGTTGTGCATCATCAGCAGTTGCTGCTTTACCAGTACCGATAGCCCAGATTGGTTCGTAAGCGATGATTGCACCGTTTAGTGCTTCAACACCTTGAGTATTGATAACAGCGTCGATTTGACGAGCACATACAGCAACAGTTTCGCCTGCTTCGTTTTGTGCTTCTGACTCACCGATACATAGTACAGGAGTTAGGCCGTTTTCTTTTAGGAATGCGAATTTCTTAGCTACGAACTCGTCTGATTCGTTGTGGTATTCACGACGCTCAGAGTGACCGATGATGATGTGGCTAGCACCGAATTCTTTAAGCATTGCAGGAGAGATATCACCTGTGAATGCACCGTTGTTGTGTAGATCAACGTTTTGTGAGCCTAGGATGATTTTGCTGTTAGCTTTGCTTAGTAGCTGCTCTGCTAGATCCAAGTACATTACTGGTGGAGCGATGGCTACATCAACACCTTCAACACCGTTAAGTGCTGCATCAAGACCTTTGATAAGGCCAGAGACCATTTCCTTGCTACCGTTTAGCTTCCAGTTACCCATAACCACAGGATGGCGCATAGCTTTTCTCCAAATTTAAATGATGTAATTAACTTAACTTGATTTAGTAAAAATATACCAAGAATGGTTCATTTTTACTGTCCAAAATCATTAATGAGCTCGGTTGTACCTTTTTCAAGGCAAAAAGTGAACTCATAATTTCAAATTATTTCAAAATATAGTTAATTTCTTGCGAGAGCCGCTTTAAAGAGAGCTTTTATCTGCATTATCTAATTGTTTTGGATGGGAAGAGATAGGGGTGATCACTGCGTTTTCTTGGGCGCTAGGTTGTTGGAGGGTTTGGGCGAAACGAGCAAGTTGGCGTTGCAATTCATCACGCAGCAACATGGTGGTATGGAGGGGATTTTTACCACGGCTGATGATTAAGTCGATGTGGCTTTGTTGCGCTTTAAGGCGTGGCTGCATACCGTTATTGGCTTGATTAATGGTTTCTTCAATTAATTGTTGGCGTAGTTGTTCAAACTTTTCTGGATCGTCTTGTGCCAACTTTGCCAGCTCATCAAAATCAGGTAGCGTTTCCATAACTCACTCCGTAAGTGCAACTCCTTTCATTATATCGGAGGATACGCATTGCGGTGTCTTAGGGGTGAGAATGATAGGAGATGCGCATATTTTTATGCGTAAATATCTCCTATCTGATACAGGTTTATAACGATAATTTATTACCAGTAATGCTCCATAGTAATTTGCCCGGGTTTGCGGCGTAAGTTCTTTATAAACCCTCGCGCTTCGAGTGCTTGCTTGGTGTCACGAACCATTTCTGGATTACCACAGATCATGATTTGGCTCTGCTCTGGTTGTAATATCAGGCCGACATGGCGTTCAAGTTGCCCATCAGCTATGGCTTGAGGGATTCGTCCGGTTAAACACAGAGGTGAAGGCTCTCGGCTAACAAAAGGCTGCACAATAAGCTGATCACCGTATTGTTGTTTGAGTTGAGTGATTTCTGCTTGATAGCTGAGATCGGTAGCGAAGCGTACCGCATGAATGAGGACTATTTTGCGAAAACGATGCCAGACATCGCCTTGGCGTAGAATCGATAGATAAGGGCCAATTGCAGTACCTGTTGCCAGTAACCAAAGATGATCCCCTTGTGGCACTTCATCTAAGGTAAAGAAGCCATTGGCACGGGCTGAAATAAATACAGTATCGCCAGCGGTTAATGCATGTAATCGCGGTGAGAGTAGCCCTTCGCTTACCCGAGTGGCATAAATATCTATTACTGGCTGTTGAGGAGGGTTAACAAACGAATAGGCCCGTTGGATCATTTGCCCATCAATTTCTAAACCGAGCTTGGTAAATTGCCCGGCTTTGAAGGGTTCAATGTTTGCCTGTAGTGACAAACTGAATAAGTCTTTATTCCAATGGCGATTTGCAATAACTTGAGCAGGAATCCAATCAGCCATAATGGCCTCCTAATTCGATAATGTTATTCGATAAGTGCAGCGCCGTTGACCTGAGATAATATGCTCTTGACGTTCAATACTGACGTCATCTCCCAATAACCGTTGAAAGACAGTCAGCTCCGATTGGCATAATGTTGGGCAATGCTGTGCTGCTCGACAAATAGGACAGTGGTTCTCAACTAAGGTGTAGCCATTTTCGGTGGTGATAAGCTCTGCCATATACCCGTCTTGAGCACGTAATTGGGCAAGGCGTGCAAGCTTGTCGTCGAGATTTTCACACGACGATAGTGCTTGTTGATAATGTAAATAGGTCTGTTGTTCGCGTTTTGCTATTACTTGATCAAGACCGGCTTTACCAAACAGATCTTCCACTGACTCTAACATATGTACGGCTAAATCATGGTGGCGATCAGCAAAGCGTCGATGCCCTTTCTCTGTTAGCTGCCAGTGTCTGGTTGGACGACCGACTTTGACTTTTACATCGGTAAAATCCACTAACCCATCTTCTTCTAAACCTTGTAAATGCTGGCGGATACCCATGGTGGTGAGCTCAAACTTTTCAGCAAGCACTTTGGCTGTGACAGGTCCTTCACTTTTTAGGTGATAGAGAATTTTTTCGATGGTTTTCATAGCTACCTACATACTTATCTTTCTAGGTATTATGGGATCAGCTTATTAAATAAAGCAATCACTTTACAATTCTAATGATTGGTGAGGATTTCGCTTCTTAGCATTGAGATAAGGGGGAGAAAAAGCGCACCGAAGTACGCTTTTTAACAGAGTAAGAAGTGCGATTAGATAATGTGAGGCTTCACAACATCATCTTTACGATCGAGGTAGTGTGTCGATTTAATGCGACGGATAGTACGGCATTGACCTCGGATCAGCAGGGTTTCTGTGGTTGCGATATTGCCTTGACGGTGAATGCCTTCAAGTAAATCGCCTTTGGTAATCCCTGTTCCAGCGAAAATTACGTTATCGCTTTTTGCCATGTCTTCGATGCGAAGTAGGGTACGAGGCTCGATCCCCATTTCATGGCAGCGACGAATTTCCATTTCTCCTAATTGGCGATTTTCTTCATTATCACCTTTCACTTCATGGCGAGGAAGCAGGCGAGCTTGCATATCACCACCAAGGGCACGGATAGCGGCCGCTGATACGACACCTTCTGGTGCGCCACCAATACAGTACATCACGTCAACTTCGCTATCTGGCATACACGTTAAGATAGATGCCGCAACATCGCCATCAGGCACAGCAAAAACGCGAACGCCCATGTTTTGCATTTGTTTAATAACATCATCGTGGCGAGGCTTAGCTAGGGTGATCACAACGAGATCTTGCAGTGATTTACCTAGAGCTTGGGCAATGGCTGTTAGGTTATCTGCTAATGGTTTATCAAGATCAATCACGCCTTTAGCACAAGGGCCGACAACTAACTTTTCCATGTACATGTCAGGGGCTTTTAGAAAGCTGCCTTTTTCACCAGCAGCCAGCACCGCAAGGGCATTGTTTTGACCCATTGCCGTCATGCGAGTGCCTTCAATCGGATCGACTGCAATATCGACCTCGTCACCGCCAAAACCGACTTTTTCACCAATGTAGAGCATTGGCGCTTCATCAATCTCACCTTCACCAATTACGATTTCGCCACTGATCTCCGTTTGGTTGAGAAGGATGCGCATTACTTCAACGGCTGCGTTGTCTGCAGCGTTTTTATCACCACGGCCCAGCCATTTGTGGCCAGCAAGAGCAGCGCCTTCCGTAACACGTGAAAATGCCATTGCTAAATCGCGTTTCATGAGAACTCCAGATATAAAATCGAGTAGGTAATTAAACTAGGCGGAGTTTACCACAAGCGTTAGTGAAACGATTGCGCAAAATACATCAAGCTTAGTTTCAATGATCTTAGTGGTATTTAAATGAGAAAGCCGACACGGAAGTATCGGCTTGGTGGTAAGGGGTTAATCAATGTTGGCTTCTTCATCGAGTGCCCAGCCTTTGGCACACTCTACCGCGCGTTGCCAGCCACGGTAACGATGCTGACGTTTAGCCTCATCTTGGCAAGGAATAAATTGGCGATCGAGCTGAGCTTTATGCTGCAATTCATCAATGCTTTGCCAAAAGCCAATCGCGAGCCCTGCAAGGTAAGCAGCACCTAATGCTGTCACTTCGGTGACTACTGGACGATGGACTTCGGTAGCAAGAATATCGGCTTGGAATTGCATTAAGAAGTTATTTGCGACTGCGCCACCGTCAACGTATAAGGTATCCAGTGCAATATTTGAGTCTGCTTGCATGGCATCTAAAACATCACGGGTTTGATAAGCAATGCTTTCCAATGTAGCGCGAATGATATGGTTAGCATTGACACCTCGGGTTAAACCGACAATGGTGCCGCGCGCATAAGGATCCCAATAAGGCGCACCTAAACCGGTAAAGGCTGGCACAATGTAAACCCCATTGGCAGAGCCTACTTTAAGCGCTAAGGCTTCTGATTCACTGGCATCATGCAGCAGTTTCATCTCATCACGGAGCCATTGAATGGATGCGCCACCCATAAATACTGCACCTTCTAAGGCGTAAGCGACATCGCCTTTAGGACCACAGGCTAACGTGGTAAGCAAGCCGTGCTCTGAGCTGACTTTTTCTTTGCCAGTATTCATCAATAAAAAGCAGCCTGTACCGTAGGTGTTTTTGGCTTGACCGGGAGAGACACACATTTGTCCAAATAGTGCGGCTTGTTGATCGCCTGCGATACCTGCAATGGGAATACGTGTACCACCTTTACCACCGATATTGGTTTTACCGTAGACTTCTGATGAGGGCTTCACTTTCGGCATCATCGATAGCGGGATGTTTAAGCTATCGAGTAAATGTAGATCCCACTCAAGGCTATTGATGTTAAATAGCATGGTGCGTGACGCATTGGTGTAATCGGTAACATGGACACGACCTTGGGTCATTTTCCAAATTAGCCAAGTATCAACAGTACCGAATAGAAGATTGCCCGCTTCTGCTTGCTCACGAGCGCCTGCAACGTTATCAAGGATCCATTTGATTTTGGTACCTGAGAAGTAAGGGTCGATCACAAGCCCGGTATTGTCTCGCACGTAATCTTCTAGCCCTTGCTCTTTTAGCTCTTTGCAGATCTCTGCCGTTCGGCGGCATTGCCACACAATGGCGTTATAAACGGGCTTACCGGTTTTCTTATTCCAGACAATGGTGGTTTCACGTTGGTTGGTGATACCAATGGCTGCCACCTGATCTGTTTGAATACCCGCGTGGGCTAACGCTTCGGTCATGGTGGAGTATTGTGTCGCATAAACTTCCAGAGGATCGTGCTCAACCCAACCTGCCTTAGGGTAGATTTGGCTAAATTCTCGCTGTGATGAACAAATGATATTTGCATCATGATCCAGGACCACAGTTCGTGAGCTGGTGGTGCCTTGATCCAGTGCAATAATATACTTTCGTTCAGTCGTCATGGTGGGATCCTTGCTGTGTATTCTTGTTATTACTAACTATAAAGATAGCTGTATTGTTAAAGCGTTACGCGTTTATCAACAATTGCAAATTAGTCAAAAGATGAGGATTTTAAATCATTCAGGCAAAGGAGCGTAAGCGGAAAGCGAACCATTGTCGCAGACCTATGATGATAAAAATCGCGTGATAAGTGAGATTGGGTCTAAACAGTGTGCACAAATTACGATATAAATAGAGTGCAGGATATGTGATGACACGATGACGTGCTCATTAGTCATTTTTTGACAGGGAATAATGCAAGAAAAGGAAAGATAACCCATTAAAAAATGAACTTCTCACTTTATTTGGTTGTCTCAGTGGACGAATATGTCGGTCCACTTTGCAAAAATCATATCAGACTTGTGTGATTTTCATCCGTTTGCCTAAAAGCATTAGAATTGTGGATGCCAGATACTCGTTGCCTCGCTAGAATAGGCAAGAATGAATTTAACCCGCTCGTAGGCACTTAATGATTAATGCTGCATACGGGCTTAGATCAGGTAAACAATATGTCTCTTGAAATGTTAGAACAACTAGAAGCCAAAGTTCAGATGGCAATTGATACAATTTCTATCCTACAAATGGAAATTGACGAACTAAAAGAAAAGAATGAAAACCTAGCGATGGAAGCACAAGAGCTACGTAACGGTCGCCAAGGTCTAGCTGAAGAAAATGACAAACTACGTAACGATCACAATGCATGGCAAGAGCGCGTTCGCACACTGCTTGGCAAAATGGAACACGTAGAATAATACTGATTTCAGTTTATCTGTTTCGGTTTTCGGCTTGGTATGTTGTTTTCAGGAACGACAACATACCGGGCCGTAATTTTATCTAGCGGTTGATAATCGATTAGTCGATATCTAATGGCTCTGGTGAAAGAATAACGCCAGTGTTATCAGCATAGATATGATCTTCTGGTAAGAAGGTCACGCCACCAAAGTTCACAGCAACATCCACTTCTCCAATATCACGCTGATCGGCACCAACTGGGATAGAGGCTAAGGCTTGGATGCCCAAATCTAACTCATCAAGCTCATCAACATGGCGAACACAGCCGTAGACAATCAAGCCTTCCCATTCATTTTCTTGTGCCAGATGGGCTAAATCAATATCGATTAATGCACGGCGCAGAGAGCCGCCACCATCGACTAATAACACACGACCAGCCCCCGGTTGCTCTAATACTTCGCGGATAACCCCGTTATCTTCAAAGCATTTGACCGTAGTAATTTGTCCGCCAAAGGAGCTGCGGCCACCGTAAGAGCTGAACATGGGTTCAACGACATCAACTTGTTCGAGATAGATATCACACAGTTCAGAAGTATTGTATTCCATAAGCGGGCTTCTTATTTGACGAAGTAAAATGAATGAAAATTAACAAGGCCCATTGTGATGATTGCATCTATTGAGCCTTGTTGAAATTATAACCACTTGATCTGTCATTGCAATTCGCAAAAATGATTTATGACAGGATGATCCCGATAGCAAACAATAAATTAGTGAGCAGGGCACATTTGACCATGGTTGCCATCATTGGTCGAAGTTCAGCACCGTCTTTTGAGTAGTAAACCGCGCGACCGTGCTTATAAAGCAATGGCACGCTCAGTACAAACAGCCAACCAAACAATGATTTGGTTTCGAAAAGCGCAAAAAGTGTCAAACAAACCACGCTCGCAGATAATAGAAACAGGTGGTATTTACGGCCCCATTCCGGTCCCATACGTACGACTAACGTTTGTTTGCCACAAGCGCGGTCATTATCAATATCACGTAGATTATTAATGTTTAAAACGCCAACAGCCAATAAACCACAAGCAGTAGCCGGTAGCATGATCACAGAATCAATACTGCCTGCTTGTAAGTAATAAGTACCTGCAACACCAAGCCAACCGAAGAAGATCAAGACAGATAAATCGCCTAAGCCACGGTAACCATAAGGTTTGTTACCCACGGTATAAGCGATAGATGCGATGATAGCGAGTACACCTAACAGCATGAAGCCAATAATGTCATGAGGGTTATTACAGGCGATAAAAATCAGCGATAAACCACTGATGGCAGTAAGAATGATATTGACGATCATAGCCTTACGCATGGCTTGTGGGGTAACTAAGCCTGACTGGATAGCACGCTGAGGCCCCAAACGATCATCGTTATCTGTACCTTTCACCGCATCACCGTAGTCGTTGGCAAGGTTAGAAAGGATTTGCAGCAAAAGGGCGGTTAACAAAGCGAGCGCTGCAACTAGAGCAGAAAAACTTCCATGCCATCCTGCCACTGCGCTACCGCACACAATTGATGCGATGGCTAGAGGCAAGGTTTTTGGTCTTGCAGCATCTAACCAAACTGCGAGTGAAGAAGACGATTTCATAATCTATATACTTAAATAATGAGTGGATTGCTATTATGGCTGAAATTTGACAGTGCGCAAATTTATCCTACGAATAGTCATTTTAGAATAAAAAAACGGTGCAGCAGGGCACCGTTTTTGTATCGTGATAGGCGGTTTTATTAAAGAATAAAACGGCTTAGATCTTCATCTTGTACGAACTCACCAAGACGCTCTTTCACGTATGCAGCATCGATTGTGAATTTCTCACCTGATTTCTCGCTCGCATCGTAAGAGATCTCTTCCATTAGACGCTCCATCACAGTGTGAAGACGACGAGCACCAATGTTCTCAGTACGCTCATTCACCTGCCATGCAGCATCGGCTAGGCTATCGATACCATCAGCTGAGAATTCAATTTCTACCGATTCTGTTGCCATTAATGCTTTGTACTGCTCAGTTAGAGAGGCATTTGGCTCGGTTAGAATGCGTTTGAAGTCGTTGCTGGTTAGCGCTTCAAGCTCAACACGAATAGGTAGACGACCTTGCAGCTCTGGGATCAAATCCGATGGTTTAGCGACTTGGAATGCACCGGATGCTACAAACAGAATGTGGTCAGTTTTCACCATACCGTGCTTGGTTGATACCGTGCTGCCTTCGACTAATGGTAGTAGATCACGCTGTACACCTTCACGAGAAACATCTGGGCCTGACGATTCACCACGCTTACAGATCTTATCGATCTCATCGATAAAGACGATGCCGTTGTTTTCAACCGCGTGAATAGCTTGCTCTTTTAGCTCTTCTTGGTTTACTAGTTTTGCTGCTTCTTCTTCAGTTGCTGCTTTTAGCGCGTCTTTGATCTTCATCTTGCGCTTTTTGGTGGTATTGCCTGCTAAGTTTTGGAACATACCCTGTAGCTGGTTGGTCATTTCTTCCATACCAGGAGGTGCCATGATCTCTACACCCATTTGTGGGGCTGCAATATCCATTTCAATTTCTTTATCGTCTAGCTTACCTTCACGTAATTTCTTACGGAAAGATTGACGAGTAGATGATTCGCTTTCGCTGGCTTCGTTTTGACCCCAAGCATCGCGTGCTGGTGGTAATAGCACATCAAGAATACGCTCTTCAGCTAATTCCTCAGCGCGGAAGCGTACTTTTTCCGTCGCTTGCTGATGGGTCATTTTTACCGCCACATCCGTTAAGTCACGGATGATCGTTTCGACTTCTTTACCAACATAACCCACTTCGGTGAATTTTGTTGCTTCTACTTTAATGAAAGGTGCATTTGCAAGTTTTGCTAAACGGCGAGCAATCTCAGTTTTACCCACACCGGTTGGACCAATCATTAGAATGTTCTTTGGTGTTACTTCTACACGCAACTCTTCTGGAAGTTGCATGCGACGCCAGCGGTTACGTAGTGCAATCGCAACAGCACGCTTCGCTTTGTCTTGACCGATAATGTGACGGTCTAACTCATGGACGATTTCGCGAGGAGTCATCTCAGACATTACAACTTCCTTACTTAGTTTCTAGTTCTTCAATGGTGTGATTGTGGTTAGTGAACACACAAATATCACCAGCAATATTTAGGGCTTTTTCTGCAATTTCACGGGCACCTAAATCAGTATTTTCTAGTAGTGCCGTGGCTGCAGCTTGGGCGAAGTTACCGCCAGAGCCAATCGCAATTAAATCGTGCTCAGGCTGAACCACATCACCGTTACCAGTGATAATTAAAGAGCCTGTTTCATCAGCAACAGCAAGTAGTGCTTCTAGCTTACGTAGGGCGCGGTCAGTACGCCAATCTTTCGCAAGCTCAACAGCCGATTTAAGAAGATGACCTTGGTGCATCTCAAGCTTACGCTCAAAACGCTCGAATAATGTGAATGCATCAGCGGTACCGCCAGCAAAACCTGCCAGTACTTTATTGTTATATAGACGGCGAACTTTACGTGCGTTGCCTTTCATTACTGTATTACCAAGTGAAACTTGGCCATCACCAGCAATCACGACTTTTCCGTTTCGACGTACAGATACAATAGTTGTCACGGGGTAAACCTCTCTGGTTCTGCGCCGGCATAGCCGGTATCGTTAATGTTAAAAGATCTGGGGATGACGGAAGGGCTTTTCAAGTGTTAACTATGAATTGGTCACGATTATTACGTGAGAAATACATAAAAAAAGGACGTACCTAAGCACGTCCTTCTTGTGATGAGAGAGAAACTAGCGCGTTATTCCCAATGCCAAATACCACAAGGGGAAACACCGCTACTTTGTAGCTTCGCTTTGTCTTTTTCAGCACTGCTCTTTTGAGAGTAAGGGCCTAATACCACGCGATACCAAGTACCTTTTGCATCACTGCTGACCTTTAGCTGGCTGTTAAGGCCTTGGAATGCAATTTGTGCTTTACGCTCATCTGCTTGGGACTTCTTACGGTAAGCACCACATTGCAACACGTAGCGAACGGTAGAGGCTGGCTCTGCTTTTTTCTCGGCAGGTTTTGTTGTTTCTACCGTTTTTTCTGCGGGTTTGTGTGCAGGCTCAGTTGTTTTTATATGTGCCGGCTCTGTTTTCTTAGCAGGAGCGGGCTTATGCTCAGGCTCTTTTTTAACAGGTTGCACTCGTTGGTTATCTAACTCGTCTGGCACGATAACTTTTTTGTTTTCTAGTTCATGAATGTAGCGCCATTTCTCTTCAGGTTTTGGCGGTAACACTTCTTTCTGTGCTGGCTTTTTCACTGCATCAACAGGTTGTGGTTTCACAATTGTTGGGATGTCATCTTTAGGTGCGGGTTTCTCAGGAACATCAGTGCCAGATAGGAAGAATAAACCAGAGATCAGTCCAAACACTAAAACAACAGCAGTAACGGCCCATTTGGTAGGAAAACCAGAAGGAGCAGGGGCTTTTTTACGACTAGGACTACTTTTCTTATTTGCCGGTTTCGGCGAGCGTCCGCGCTTTACATAATCTTTAGTGGCCACGATGATAGACAAATACGTTGAGAGAAGGACAGGCCTCTATGTTACAAATTTGGAATGAGACTGACTAGTTTTTATCACTAATAAAGCAAGGGTTAAGGTCAGGAGCGTGCAAAAACTGTGAACTTATGGTTATTTCATAAGCTCACAGCCTTTTTTACTACTAGCGTGATGGTGGCGCGGCACTTTCACGGATCACTAACTTGGCATCGAGCAGACGAGAGCCAGCTTGAACTTCTTTACCTTTGAGGACTTCAAGCAGCATTAACATGGCTTGACGACCGATTTCGTAACGAGGCTGAGAAACCGTGGTTAATGGTGGGTCGCAATATTCGGCAAATTGAATGTCATCAAAGCCGACAATAGAGATATCTTGCGGTACACGCAGACCTAAACGTTTTGCTTGCTGCATAGCACCAATGGCCATCACATCAGAATGACAGAATAGAGCCGTTGGTGGTTCTGGTAATGATAATAGTGCCGTCACTGCACGGGCACCTGCTGCAAAAGTAAAGTCACCTTTTACGGTATAAGCAGGGTTTAGCGTAATACCGCCACGACGCAAGGCTTGTTGGTAGCCTTGATGACGGAATTGAGATAATGGTGCTTGATCAGGACCAGTAATTTGCGCGATACGCTTATGGCCCATTTGAGTCAGATAATTAACCGCTTCAAAGGCTGCGGTGAGGTTATCAATATGGATAGTTGGCAATTCAAGCTCTGGCGCATATTCACATGCCATGACTAGTGGAGGCAGGTTCTTTTGCTCTGGCTTACTAACATCGAAAGGTAGATCAGTACCGAGCAGTAGCATGCCATCAGCTTGTTTGGTGAAAACGAGATTCACGAATGAATTTTCACGTTTTTTCTGTTGACCACTATCACCAAGTAATACTAAGTAACCATACTCCATTGCAGCTTCTTCAATACCGCGAATAATTTCAGTGAAGTAAGGGTCACAAATGTCTGGAACGATAGTTACGATAGTTTTTGACTCATTGCGACGTAAATTACGCGCAAGCGAGTTTGGTGAATAGCCAGCTTCCATGACAGCCTGCTCAACTTTTTTACGGGTTGAGGCAGATACTTTTTCCGGATTCATCAACGCACGAGAAACGGTTGCAGTTGAGACTCCGGCTAGCTGGGCAACATCCTTCATTGTCGCCATATTGCTTTCCTCTTTTATCTATATCTCTCTTATTATGCGGCTGGTGGATTCAGTGTCAAAGTAACAACGATAACAACCAACCAAGCAGTAACTGACTGAAATATGTCAATCCTATTCATATTGTAGAATGTATGAATAGGATTAAACATGCTCCAATTAGCATTAATTACATTCGCTATGTGAGCCTTGTCGCATTGTTTGTTTTAAGTTAAATCTTGCGGCTCAACATCAATCGACCAGCGTACCTTTTTTGCTAACGGTAACAATTGGATAGCGGGTTTCGCTATGCTTAAAATCTGTTGTAATGCTTTACGGTTCGGGGTTTGTAAAATCAATTGCCAGCGGTAACGCCCAGCACGACGAGCCAATGGTGCAGGATTTGGCCCCAATACGCAGCAGTCCTGATCGTAGACTGGGCTTGATTCAAAGATCCCACGAATTTGTTGTAATAATTGACACACGGTATCGCTGTCATTGGCTTCTGCTCGTACTAACACTAAATGAGTGTAAGGAGGTAGCATGGCTTGTTTGCGCTCGGTTAATGCCGCTTGCGAGAATACGCCATAGCCTTTATGTAGCAGTGACTGTAAAAGCTGATGATCTGGGTGGTGGGTTTGTAATAATACTTCACCGGGTTTGCTTGCACGTCCTGCACGTCCCGCTACTTGAATAAAAAGCTGTGCTAAACGCTCTGATGCACGAAAATCATTACTAAACAGCGCACTATCGACATCAATTAAGGCGACCAATGTGACATTCGGAAAGTGGTGACCTTTCGCCAGCATTTGGGTACCGATCAGAATTTGGTATTCGTTATTTTTGATCGCTTCAAGGTAGTTTTCTAACGCCCCTTTACGACGGGTACTATCGCGATCAATACGCACGGTCTTAAATTCAGGAAACAGGGTTGCTAATTGATTTTCAAGTTGCTCAGTACCTACACCAACAGGCAGCAATTGGGTTGAGCCACATTGTTCACATTGCGGCATGATAGGGCGCTGTGTTGCACAGTGGTGGCAGCGTAATTCCCCCGACTGTTGATGTAAGGTGTAGTACGCATCACAACGAGGACATTCTGCAATCCAGCCACATTCGTGACACATCATCGCTGGCGAGAAACCTCTGCGATTAAGAAATAACATCACTTGATTGCCTGCATTTAAATGTTTTCGCATCTCGGCAATCAGTGGTGCAGACAATCCCGCATCAAGGTATAGGCCTTTGACATCAATCACCCCATGACGCGCTAATTGAGCATTACCCGCACGTTTGGTCAGGGTTAAATGATGATATTTTGCGGTTTTCGCATTATGTAAGGTTTCCAGTGCTGGCGTTGCAGAGCCTAATACAACTGGAATGTTTTCTTTGTTAGCGCGCATCACGGCTAAATCGCGGGCATGGTAGCGCAGGCTATCTTGTTGTTTGTAAGAGGCGTCATGCTCTTCATCGACAATGATGATGCCTAAGTTGGCAAATGGGGTGAATAATGCTGAGCGAGTACCAATGATGATCCCGGCTTGGTTATCACGACCAGCGAGCCATGCCGCCATACGCTCGCTGTCGTTGAGCCCTGAGTGCACTGTCTCTAGTGGCACATTGAAGCGACGACGAAAGCGGTTAATCGTCTGCGGGGTTAGGCCGATTTCTGGCACTAGAATAAGGGCTTGTTTACCTGCCGCCAGTACAGGCTCTAACAAGTTAAGATAAACTTCGGTTTTGCCTGAGCCTGTGACACCTTGAAGTAGATAACAACCAAAATTCGGATTGCTGTTAACGGTGGCAATTGCTAAGGCTTGCTCTTCATTTAAGCGCGGTTTTTCTTCTGTAACTGCAAAGTTCTGGTGCCAATTTTTATCTTTTTGCTGCTGTTGTTGCTCGATAATCCAGCCCTTATTGCTAACAGCTTTTAAGGTTGCAGAGCTGACATCTTCATTTAATAAGCTGTCATGACTCACAGGACCATTTTGTAATAAACGCAGTAGCTGAGCTTGTTTGGGAGCACGGGTGAGACCGTTAAGCGGTTGTGCTTTACCTGCTTCCGTTAGTGCCCAAAATTTTAACGTCGCTTGTGATGCTTCACGCCCTTTACGTAGCAGCGCAGGCATGGCATTGGCAAGGGTGTCACCAAGTGGATATTGATAGTATTGGCTTGCCCATTTAAGCAAATCGAATAATGGCGGCATCCATAGCGGTGCTTTATCAATGACTTTCTGTACGGCTTTGAGTTGCTCGAGTGGAAAGTCGGAATGATCGGTCAGTGCTGTCACAATCCCTATTAATCGCTGGCGACCAAATGGCACCTGTACACGTCCTCCGATCACAGGCATGTCATCAGATTTAATTAGATAATCAAAGGTTTTATCTAGCGGAACAGGAAGGGCCACACGGGCGATGTTTGGGATCATAATCTACTGCAGTCATTGAGCGTGTAGTGAATAATACCAGACCGAGTGAAACTCGATAAGCCTTGTTAAGAACGAGAAGGGGAAGTTGTCTAAGATCAGAGAAGAAATACAGCGCTGAAAAAGCCTTCTCTCTGTTGATCTCCGTGAGATGATTGATTATTATACGCCGCCTGATTTGTCGCATAATGTGGCAAGATATTTTTTAACGACGTGTGGTGCCCGGCTTTGGATCGGGAGAGCGACACGGCCTTAATTTTGAGGTTATCCCATGAAACAAGGTATTCACCCAGAGTACACAGCAGTAAACGCACGTTGTTCTTGTGGCAACACTTTCGTATTTAACTCTACTATGGGTAAAGACATCAACCTTGATGTATGCGACAAGTGTCACCCATTCTACACTGGTAAGCAACGTCAAGTTAGCTCTGGTGGTCGTATCGACAAATTCAACAAGCGTTTCGGTGCGCTTTCTAGCAAGTAATCATTTGCCAGATGAATTTAGAAAAAAGGGATGCGTAAGCATCCCTTTTTTTATGTCTTTATAAAATACTCTTGGTATAACTGTTACTTAAATGTATTACTCTTGTTCTTCGTGAGCTGGGAAATTGATACTTAATGGCATATTATTTAATAACAAATACGAATTACACATGTAGTTTGCCATTATAAATGTCAGCGCTGAGGCTCAAATATCACTATGACTGAAGACTTCCGTCAACAAGCTCTCGATTACCACTCACTTCCTGTCCCAGGGAAAATTTCTGTTGAACTGACCAAGCCTGCTAATACGGTTAATGATCTTGCGCTCGCATATAGCCCAGGTGTGGCTGAGCCCGTAAGAGAAATCGCCCAAGATGCTGATAACGTCTATAAGTACACAGCGAAAGGCAATATGGTTGCGGTGATCACCAATGGTACTGCGATTTTAGGTTTAGGTAATTTAGGCCCACTGGCTTCTAAACCTGTTATGGAAGGAAAATCGCTACTGTTTAAACGTTTTGCCGGTATTGATTCGATTGATATTGAAGTCAAGCATCGCACGATTGATGAGTTCGTTGATACGGTGGCTAATATTGCTGACACGTTTGGCGGTATTAACTTAGAAGATATTAAAGCGCCAGACTGTTTTGAGATCGAGCAACGCTTAATTGAGCGCTGCAATGTCCCTGTCTTTCATGATGATCAACATGGTACTGCCATTGTTACAGCGGCAGGTATGCTAAATGCATTAGAGCTTCAAGGAAAAACGATCGGTGAAGCTGTGATTGTGTGTTTAGGCGCAGGCGCAGCAGCGATTGCTTGTATGGAGCTACTTATTAAGTGCGGCGCGCAGCGTGAGAAAATCTACATGCTGGATCGCAAAGGGGTCATTCATACCCGTCGTGATGACATTAATGAATACAAACAGCTGTTTGCCAATAATACTGATAAGCGCACCTTAGAAGATGTGATTGCAGGCGCTGATATTTTCGTTGGCGTATCAGGACCGGACTTATTAGCTCCTGAAGCTCTGGCATTAATGGCTGAAAACCCGATTGTGTTTGCGTGTTCAAACCCCGATCCTGAAATTAAGCCTGCATTGGCACATCAAGTTCGGCAAGACTTAATTATGGGAACAGGGCGCTCTGATTATCCTAATCAGGTGAATAATGTTTTATGTTTTCCGTTTATTTTCCGTGGTGCATTAGATGTGCGTGCGAGCCAAATTAATGATGAAATGAAGTTGGCGGCGGTAAACGCAATTCGTGAATTAGCGAAAGAGCCAGTACCGCAATCGGTATTGGATGCATCTGGTGTATCGCACTTAGCATTTGGGCGAGAGTATATTATTCCAAAGCCAATGGATCCGCGTTTATTACCTCGGGTTGCAAAAGCGGTAGCACAAGCGGCGATTGACTCAGGTGTTGCACGTATTGAAATGCCAATGGGTTACATGGAAGTGTAGTTCAGCAACTCGCTATTTTAATAAATAAAAACCAGCCATGCAGCTGGTTTTTTAGTATACATAGTCAGTAATGAAATTATTCATTAATGTCGTCGTAGCTGATCCCCATTTCATCCATTAGCGCTTTCGCTTCTGCGGGTAGATCATCTGGGCGATCTTTACGAATATCGTCATCCGTTGGTAATGGCTGACCTGTGTAAGCATGAAGGAAAGCTTCACAAAGTAGCTCACTATTGGTCGCGTGGCGTAGGTTGTTCACCTGACGACGAGTACGTTCATCAGTAAGAATTTTAAGCACCTTCAATGGAATCGAAACAGTAATTTTCTTTACTTGTTCGTTTTTCTTACCGTGTTCTGCGTAAGGGCTAATATATTCGCCATTCCACTCAGCCATGTTTTACCTTCTCAGCGATATTGGGTTAATGATGTGGTAACAGGAGCGACACCCTCTGTTAGCAACGGGATTGTAGGGCGGCGATATTACGTCAACATCGCGGTTTTGTCCCGTATTGAACAGAAAAATAACACTAAGGTGAGCACTGTTTTTTTGTTATGGCTGAATTTTAGCGGGATTTACCGCCATAAGCAAAGACATATAGACGTCTAGATGTGTTGACGTCTTGTTTTGTTGTGGTTAAAGTTGTTATAAATTTATTATTTGGGATCAAGCCTCCCCGACAAGGAATGTTATTATGAGTGATAAGCGACTGGCGACAATTGCAGTGAGAACAGGCATCGATAGTGATTCACAGTACCATGCTGTCGTCCCACCGATTTATTTAACATCGACCTATAGCTTTCCTGCTTTTGGGGAAGTGCCACAATATGATTATTCTCGCTCAGGTAACCCAACCCGTAATACGCTTGCTGATGCATTAAGTGAATTAGAAGGCGGTGCTGGTGGCGTGGTGACCAGTTGTGGTACGGCGGCAATGAATTTATTGGTAACGGCATTACTTGGCCCAGATGACTTAATTGTGGCTCCTCATGATTGTTATGGTGGCACCTACCGTTTATTTAATACTCGCGCTAATAAAGGTGACTTTAAGGTCGAGTTTGTCGATCAGTCCGATCAAGAAGTACTGGCTGCTGCGTTAGCGAAAAAGCCGAAATTAATCTGGGTTGAAACTCCATCAAACCCTCTAGTGCGTGTGGTTGATATCACCGCACTGTGTCAGCAAGCCAAAGAAGTTGGTTGCTTAGTCGCCGTGGATAACACCTTCCTTTCTCCTTTACTGCAACAGCCTATCGCACTAGGTGCAGATTTTGTTGTGCATTCAACCACTAAATACCTTAACGGACACTCAGATGTGGTCGGTGGTGTGTTGATCTCTAAAGATGCCGATGTTGCAGAAAATATCGCATGGTGGGCAAACTGTATTGGTGCGACTGGAGCCCCATTTGATGCTTACTTAACCTTGCGTGGACTAAGAACGTTAGCACCACGAATGAGAATGCATGAAGAAAATGGTGTGGCAGTGCTGGGGTATTTACAACAGCAAGCTATGGTTGGGACGATTTATCACCCAAGTTTGCCATCGCACCCAGGACACGATATTGCCAAGCGTCAGCAAAAAGGCTTTGGCTCAATGATGAGTTTTGAATTCGCGGGTAGCCAAGCGCAGTTGGAAGTGTTCGTGAAAGAATTAAAACTGTTTTCATTGGCAGAATCATTAGGTGGAACAGAGAGTTTAATTGCCCATCCATCAAGCATGACTCACCGTGCAATGTCTGATGAAGCACAAGCAGAAGCGGGTATTTCGACGTCACTGTTACGTCTTTCTGTTGGCTTAGAAGATCCCCGTGACTTGGTGGCAGATTTAGAGCAAGCCTTTAATCTGGCTGCGGAGGCGCATTAATGACTCAAGCATCACGCCAATTACATAAATTTGGGGGTAGTAGCTTAGCTGATCCTGAGTGCTATCGCCGAGTGGCTGATATTCTTGCTGAATATTCAGATACTAATGATCTCATTGTGGTATCGGCAGCAGGAAAAACGACTAACCAATTAATATTATGGCTAGAGCAATTAGAGATAGATGGACGTCAAGCACATGAAACCTTGTTGTCGCTTCGCAGCTATCAGCAACAACTTATTGAAGCCTTAATTGTTCAACCAACAGCTGAATTATTGATCCAACAGTTGCATGATGATTTAGCTACCATTGCCCGCTATGGTGAAAGTGCTATTAACCGAGCAGAGCGGAGTACGATCCAAGGTTTTGGTGAGGTGTGGTCTGCTCGCTTATTAGCAGCACTTTTGAGCCAACGTGATCTTGCGGCAAAATATTTGGATTCTCGTTTATTTTTACGAGCAGAGCACGCTGCACAACCTGAAGTGGATAGCCGAGCTTCAAAACCATTACTCCAACAGCAAATTGCACAACATAACCATCATCGTTTAGTGATCACCGGGTTTATGGCACAAAATACCCAAGGTGAAACCGTTTTATTAGGTCGCAATGGTTCTGACTATTCAGCGACGATCATCGGTGCGTTAGCTGATGTTGTAAAAGTAACGATCTGGAGTGATGTTGCTGGGGTGTACAGTGCCGATCCTCGCAAAGTGAATGATGCGTGTTTATTGCCTTTGCTAAGACTAGATGAAGCTAATGAGTTAGCCCGTTTGGCTGCTCCCGTATTGCATAGCCGCACTTTACAGCCAGTAGCACAAAGTGCGATTGATTTGATGCTGCGTTGTAGCCATCAACCAGAATCAGGTTCAACCCGAGTTGAACGCGTATTAGCTTCAGGGCGTGGCGCTAAGATTGTTTCTTCATTAGATGATGTGTGTCTCATTGAGGTTGATGTTCCTCGTGGGATGGATGTTGAGCATGTGCAAGAAGATCTTGAACGTTTACTTTCACGTCATCAGTTAGTCCCACTGGCACAGAGCCTTGAGCTGAGTAAAGGCCGTATTATGCTGGCTTATACTCATGAAGTCGTCAATGGGGTACTTAGCTTGCTGCAAGACAGTGGTATGCCTGCCGAATTACGTTTACGTGAAGGTTTCTCAATGGTGGCTGCTGTGGGAGCAGGGGTGACCAATAATCCTATTCATTGCCATGGCTTTTATCAGCAGTTAAAAGGCTTGCCTGTAGAGTTTATGACTGAAGCAGAATCTGGGTTGAGTCTGGTTGCTGTACTACGTCAGGTTGAAACAGAGCCGTTAGTTAAAGGTATTCACCAAGCATTATTTCAAGCACAAAAGCGTGTTGGTTTAGTGCTCTGTGGTAAAGGCAATATTGGCAGCCGCTGGCTAGAATTGTTTGAGCGAGAAAAAGCTGCGCTAGAAAAACGTCACGGCATTAGTTTTACCTTGATTGGCGTGTTAGATAGTCGTCGTCAATGGGTTAACTTTGATGGCATTGAGCCACAATTAGCATTAACTCAATTTGAGCAAGAAGCGATTGAATATCAAGATGATGAGCTCTTCTCTCAGATTGCTAATGCTGATTATGACGATGTGATAGTCCTTGATGTGACTGCAAGTTGTGAGTTATCAAAACGCTACCCTGAAATTGCCGAGCATGGTTTGCATTTGATTTCTGCTAATAAAGTTGCGGGCTCGGCAAGTAGCCAAGACTACCATGCAGTGATTGACGCCTTTGCTAAAAGTAGTCGTCATTGGCTTTATAACGCAACTGTTGGCGCAGGATTGCCGGTGAATCATACCGTCCGTGATTTACGTGAAAGCGGTGATCAGATCATTGCGGTATCCGGTATTTTCTCGGGCACACTGTCATGGCTGTTTCAGCAATATGATGGCAGTGTGCCTTTTTCTGAATTGGTCGAGCAAGCGTGGCAGCAAGGCTTAACTGAGCCGGATCCTCGACATGATTTAGATGGCAGTGATGTGATGCGTAAGCTGGTGATCCTTGCTCGTGAATCAGGTCTTGATATTGAGCCTGAACATGTGAAAGTAGAAAGCTTAGTGCCTGAAGCGTTGGCTTTGCTGCCTGTTGAACAGTTTTTTGAACAAGCGGCTTTGTTAGATGAAATCCTCGCTGAGCGCTTAGAAAGCGCCCGTGAGGAAGAGAAGGTATTACGTTATGTGGCGCGCTTAGATCGTCACGGTAAAGCCCATGTAGGAGTTGAGGCATTAGCTCAAGAGCATGCGTTAGCGAATTTACTGCCTTGCGATAATATCTTTGCGATTGAAAGCCATTGGTATCGCGATAACCCATTAGTGATCCGAGGCCCTGGTGCTGGGCGCGATGTTACCGCTGGAGCATTGTTATCAGATATTAACCGCTTAGCTTCTCTACTTTAACCGTGACATATCATAGTTAGAAGCACTTAACAGAAAGCCTGCACCAGCAGGCTTTTTTGTGCGCTTTATTTATCGTAAATAGCAATGAACGCCTATTAATAAATGACATAAAAAAACCGCCGTAAAAACGGCGGTTTATTATTAGTCATGGATAAGGTGCTTAGTAAATAGCAACAGGGCTATTATCTGCATCCATATCTTTTAGTTCTGCAAGTACTTCTTCAGCCCAGTCAATCCACGCTTGACGGTTATGTAAACCACGACGAAGCGTTAAACGATCTAGACGCTGTTGGCGATCCATTGATTTGTAATCGCTAAAGTGGAGCTTTTCTAGTTCTTTGTAATGACTGATCAGGGTGTGAGATTCATCGATCAATGCAGCTAATTGTTGTTGCATTGGTAGTGAATTGTGAACACCACAAACGAGTAGTTTTGCTGAAAACTCATCACGAGTAGTTGGATTGCGTGCTGGCTCTTCGAACCAATTAAATAGTGCTTGGCGACCCGCATCGGTGATGGCATAGACTTTACGATCCGGTTTACCTTCTTGAGGCTCGAGGCGACATGTTACTTGATCGTTAGCAGCCATCTTATTTAGTTCACGATACACCTGTTGGTGGCTCGCTTTCCAAAAGTAGCCAATACTATGAGAAAACTCTTTTGTTATATCATAACCCGTTGCTTCTCGATTGCTTAGCACGGTTAAAATTACGTGTGGTAGTGACATCTCTTCTATCCGTTAAATACGTCAAATAAAAACAACAACCAAACTTGATTACTAACGCTTCGTAATGGCGTTTTTTATTTATAATCTTAAGGTCTTACAGTTTGGTTGAGACCGCATACAATATCATTAATTTGCTCAATATCGATACTTCAATATGAATTATCTGTTAAACGAGCTTGCAAAATTATTATCTTGTGACATTACTTCGACGGCAATAAAAAGCCGGTACCACTAAATTATGAATAAAAAATATTCATCATTGCTCATATCGAAGTACAACTATCATAGCCTTATTAAGAAACATAATGCTGTATCATAAGTGAGACAAAAAAGATTTTTCTTAACATATCGATAAATAAGTTGAAAAAAAGGGCCTTTAAAAAGGCCCTTTGTGATCAGCATTATATTTTAGCCTGTATTACGCATACCAGTCGCAATACCTGCAATCGTAACCATTAATGCTTCTTCTAATTCAGAAGGCAGTTCTTCCTGCTGACGAGTACGATATAGTAACTCAGCTTGAAGCATGTTAAGTGGTTCTACATAAATGTTACGTAATCGGATTGACTCGGCACCCCAAGGATCTTGCTCCATAAGGTGATCGTTATTTTCAACAGTAAGGACTGTTTTAATATCTTTCCCTAATTGATCACGTAGCTTTTGACCTAAAGGCCATAGCGCTTCATCTGTTAGACGCTCATCATAGTATTTCGCAATTTCAATATTGGTTTTGGTGTAAACCATCTCTAGCATGCCTAGACGAGTTGAGAAGAATGGCCATTCACGACACATTTCTTCAAGCAACTTAGCGTGACCTTTATCAATTGAGTATTGAATCGCTTCACCGGCACCTAACCATGCTGGCAGTAGCAAGCGGTTCTGACTCCATGCGAAAATCCATGGGATAGCACGTAAGCTTTCAACGCCACCTTGTGGGTTACGTTTTGCAGGACGTGAACCGAGCGGTAGTTTACCTAATTCAAGCTCAGGAGTTGCTGCGCGGAAGTATGGGACGAACTCTGGATCAACGCGTACAACGTTACGGTAGGCTTCACAAGAGATCTCTGATAGTGAGTCCATCAGATCGCGCCATTCTTGTTTTGGCTCAGGTGGTGGTAATAGGTTAGCTTCAAGTGTTGCACCTGCGTACAGGCTCAAGCTATTAATAGCCACTTCTGGTAAGCCAAGCTTAAAGCGGATCATTTCGCCTTGCTCGGTCACACGTAGACCACCTTTTAGGCTGCGTGGTGGCTGAGAAAGTAGTGCTGCATGTGCTGGTGCACCGCCACGACCGATACTACCGCCGCGACCGTGGAATAGGGTAATTTCAACGCCTGCTTTATCACACACATCAACCAGTTTTTCCATTGCGCTGTACTGTGCCCAGCCAGCTGACATCACACCCGCATCTTTTGCTGAGTCAGAGTAACCGATCATGACCATTTGGTGGTTTTGAATAAAGCCACGGTACCAGTCGATGTTCAGTAGTTGTTCAATAACATCAGCGCCATTATTTAAGTCATCTAATGTTTCGAATAATGGACACACATCCATACGGAACGGGCAGCCAGCTTCTTGTAGCAGTAAGTGCACTGCTAATACATCAGAAGCGGTACGGGCCATTGAAATAACGTATGCGCCTAAGGCTTCACGAGATTGCTCTGCAATTGCCTTACAGGTTTCAATCACTTCTTTAACTTCTGGAGATGGTTCCCAATCACGTGGAAGCAGTGGACGTTTTGATGATAGCTCACGAACAAGGAAAGCAATTTTATCTTGCTCGCTCCATTGGTCGTAATCGCCTAAACCTAAGTAGCGCGTTAGCTCAGAAATCACATCTGAGTGACGAGTACTTTCTTGGCGAATATCAAGGCGAACAAGGTGAACCCCGAAACACTTAATACGACGTAGCGTATCAAGTAACAGACCATCAGCAATGATTGCCATGCCACATTCATGTAGTGATTGGTAACAAGCGTGAAGCGGTTCCCATAGCTCTTCAACGTCTTGGATCAGAATATCTGAACCTGGCTTTTGACCTTTGATTTTGGCATCAAGGTTATCGCGAGTATGGGTTAATTTAGAGCGTAGTTGTTTTAAGATCGCACGGTAAGGTTCATGCTCTTCGCCTGCTAATTCACGTACTTTCTCATTACACTGAACCATTGAAAGTTCATTGATCAGCTCTTGAATATCAGTCAGGTAAAGATCAGCGGCTTTCCAGCGAGAAAGAAGCAGTACTTCGCGAGTCACATTTGAGGTCACAAATGGGTTACCGTCACGGTCACCGCCCATCCATGATGAGAAAGTCACTGGTGATGCATCAAGAGGCAGTGATTCCCCAAGGTGCTGCTGCAGTTTTTCATCAAATAAACGTAGGAACTCAGGTACGGCTTGCCATAGTGAGTTTTCAATCACCGCATAGCCCCATTTCGCTTCATCTAGCGGTGTCGGGCGTTGCTGACGAATAACATCTGAGTGCCATGCTTGAGCAATTAACTGCTCTAAACGCTGCTCTACACGTGCACGCTCTGCTGTTGATAGTTCGCTTAATTCAAGCTGAGATAGGCATTTGTTGATCTGTACCAGTTTGTGGATCATGGTACGACGTGCAATTTCAGTTGGGTGTGCGGTTAATACTAAATCGATATTTAGCTCACGAACCGCTTCGATAGAATCTAGCTGATTAACATCATTATTTTTGAGTTTATCGAATAACTCGTCGAGTGCGCCAGGGCTACATAATGTGGTTTCACATTGGCGAGAAATGGTGTGGTATTGCTCTGCAATATTCGTGAGGTTTAGGAATTGGCTAAAGGCACGAGCAACGGGAAGTAATTGATCGTCCGGTAAGTTTTGTAGCTCATCAATGAGCTTTGCACGATCTTCTTCATTACCAGAATGCGCAGATTTTGATAATTTACGAATAGTTTCGACTTTATCTAACAGTTCGTCACCGTGTGCCGTTTTTATGGTATTGCCGAGCAGGTGGCCCAACATACTTACGTTACTTTTTAACGTGCTGTATTTCTCATTCATATCGCATCCATCTCGTAATTTTGTTACATCCAATTTATCAATCTAACAGACAATCTAGCCGTGATCTCACTTTGAGGTCAACTATCATGACATTTTCGGGCATTAAAACCATGCCATTTTGATTTTGGTCATAAACTAGATTGAAGTCTGTAATTTTGTTTCATTATTGCTCGTTTGATAACAAATATTGGTTAGTAATAATATTGTCGGAAACGCATGTCAAATAGATGAATGATGCAAAACGTTACAAAAAGATGATGAAATGGTTTTAAAAAAGATAACAAAAGAGGTGTTTTTAAGGCTTTATTGTTGACAGTACGTAAATTAACCAGTAAACATATAAATGCAACGCAAACGAATATTTTTTTGCTTTGTATTAGCCGTAACCTGAGCAAGGAATGCCGGGTCTCTATTGTTAATTAAGGATGTTTTCACATGAACCAAGCGAAGCTTTTTACTCATACCTTCCGACGACGCTAAGTCATATTTCGCTTGGTGCGTAATGCGCCCCTCATATTGCTGTTCTCAGCACACCTTGTTACACGTTACTGCTGCAAAAATATAAACATAAAAGCCAATTTTGCGCCTGACGGTGACAACTATCATCAAGACTTAAATGGAATTTGTAATGTTAAATACTCTAATTATCGGTGCAAGCGGCTATACCGGCGCTGAGCTTGCGAAAATGGTCACCCAACATCCTCACCTTGAGCTGGCTGGTTTATTTGTTTCTGAAAATAGTCTTGATGCAGGTAAGTTGCTCAGTGAGCTGCATGGTCAACTAAAAGGTATTGTTGATTTACCGTTGCAACCGCTAGTTGATCCCAAAGCAATAGCTAAACAAGCAGATATCGTACTTCTGGCAACCGCACATCAAGTGAGTCATGACCTCGCTGCTGACTTTTTAGAACAAGGCTGTCAGGTGTTTGATTTATCAGGTGCATTTCGTGTTAAGGGCGATGATTTCTATACGCAGTACTATGGCTTTGAACATCAATATTCAGACTGGCTTGAGCAAGCAGTTTATGGTTTAGCTGAATGGAATCATGAAGCGATTGCTAGCGCACAGTTAATTGCTGTACCAGGTTGTTATCCAACCGCATCGCAATTGGCACTTAAGCCTCTTATTGAAGCGGGTTTACTTGATACTGAGCAGTGGCCAGTGATCAATGCGGTGAGTGGTGTGTCTGGTGCTGGACGTAAAGCCACCATGACCAACAGTTTCTGCGAAGTAAGTCTGCAAGCTTATGGTTTATTCTCTCACCGTCACCAACCTGAAATCAGTACTCATCTCGGTCGCGACGTTATTTTTACTCCTCATCTTGGCAACTTTAAACGTGGCATTCTTGCAACTATTACAGCGAAGCTAGCACAAGGCGTTACGCTAGAGCAGGTAACGGAAGCATTGAACCTAGCATATGCATCTACAGCAGATAAACATGCAGTACGTCTTTTAGGGACACAAGCGGCACGTCTACAGAATGTGGTGGGGACTTGCTTCTGTGATATTGGCTGGCAGGTGGATGGTCAACACATTATTTTAACGTCTGCGATTGATAACCTGTTAAAAGGTGCCTCTTCGCAAGCGATGCAATGCATAAATATTCGAAATGGTTTCCCTCAATTAACCGCTTTAGTGTAGGAGTTCGATGATGAGTCAGGTTCCATTAGTCATTAAGTTAGGTGGTGCAGTACTTTCATGTACTGAAACGTTAGAAAAATTGTTTTCAGCGATTAATGCTTATCAAGAAAACTCTCATCGCCCACTGATGTTAGTGCATGGCGGCGGCTATTTGGTTGACGATTTAATGGCAAAGCTGCAATTACCAACAGTGAAAAAGCAGGGCTTACGTGTTACCCCAAGTGAACAAATTCCTGTGATTGCTGGCGCACTCGCTGGGACGGCAAACAAGCTGCTGCAAGGTCAGGCGATCAAATCCGGTGTTAAAGCTGTTGGTCTAAGTTTGGCTGATGGTGGTTTGTGTGAAGTTTCACAGTTAGATCCTGAGTTAGGGTCAGTAGGAAATGCTAAGCCGGGTAATGGTGCATTAGTAACTCAAATCATGGCATCAGGTTATATGCCAATCATTAGCTCGATTGGTTTAGATGCGCAGGGCGAGTTAATGAATGTGAATGCCGATCAAGCAGCTGTTGCGGTGGCTGCTGCCGTTGATGGTGAATTAGTTCTATTGTCTGATGTGAGTGGTGTACTAGACGGTAAAGGTCACCTAATCGACGCATTAACTGAAGTTGAAGCAGAATCGCTGATTGAACAAGCGGTGATCACTGATGGCATGATTGTCAAAGTGCGTGCAGCTTTCGATGCCGCCAAAGCCCTAGGTCGTCCAATTGAAGTGGCGAGTTGGCGTTATCCTGAAAAGTTAACCTCTTTGTTTGATGGGCAAAGTATCGGTACCAAATTTACTCTGTAATTGAATTTTAAATTAGCAATATTAAGCACATCGCCTGAACGGAATACCCGCAAGGCTGAGAAGGAGAGCAGCACATGAGCAAGATAAATAAAGTTGTATTGGCTTATTCGGGTGGTTTAGATACATCAGCCATTATTCCATGGTTGAAAGAGAACTATGACTGTGAAGTTGTCGCGTTCGTGGCAGATGTGGGTCAAGGTGAAGAAGAGCTAGAAGGCATTGAAGAGAAAGCGTTAGCTTCTGGTGCGTCAGCGTGTTACATCGCCGATCTTAAAGAAGAGATGGTAAAAGATTATATCTACCCATCACTTAAAACAGGTGCGGTATACGAAGGTAAATACCTGCTTGGTACTTCAATGGCACGTCCAATCATCGCTAAAGCACAAGTTGAATGTGCATTAGAAGTGGGTGCCGATGCACTGTGTCACGGTTGTACTGGTAAAGGTAATGATCAGGTGCGTTTTGAAGGTGCATTTGCCGCACTAGCACCACAATTAAAAGTAATCGCACCTTGGCGTGAGTGGGATCTACGTAGCCGTGAAGCACTGCTAGATTACCTTGCTGAGCGTAATATTCCATGTACTGCATCACTGGAGAAAATTTACTCTCGTGACGCGAATGCTTGGCACGTATCAACAGAAGGTGGGGTGCTGGAAGATACGTGGAACGCACCAAACGATCTCTGTTGGGTTTGGACAAAAGATCCAGAGCAAGCACCGGATCAAGCTGAAACAGTCACACTTAAGATTGAACAAGGTGAAGTGGTTGCCGTTGATGGTGAAGCAATGACGCCATACAACGTGCTGACTTACCTTAATGAAAAAGGTATCGAGCACGGTGTTGGTCGTATCGATATTGTTGAAAACCGTCTGGTTGGTATGAAGTCTCGTGGTTGTTATGAAACACCTGGGGGCACCATCATGATGGAAGCGCTACGTGCGGTTGAGCAGCTAGTACTGGATAAAGAATCTTTCGATTTCCGCCAAACATTGGGTCTTAAAGCATCGCACCTTATCTATGATGGTCGTTGGTTCACACCATTGTGTCAGTCTCTGCTTGCTGCAGCTGATGAGCTAGCAAAAGATGTTAGCGGTGAAGTTGTGGTGAAGCTATACAAAGGTCAAGCGACGGTGATCCAGAAGCGTTCAACCAACAGCTTGTACTCGGAAGAGTTTGCAACCTTCGGTGAAGATGAGGTTTACGATCACAGCCATGCTGGTGGTTTCATCCGTCTTTACTCGCTAGCAAGCCGTATTCGTGCGCTAAATAGCCAAAAGAAATAATCAGTAATACATTCAACGGGGCTCCCTACCTACGCCCCGTTGAATTCACGCCATAACAAGATAAGCAAGTCGATACGCAGAGCAAAGGAGAGGTACCATGGCATTATGGGGCGGACGTTTTAGTCAGGCAGCTGACACACGGTTTAAACAATTCAATGATTCACTGCGCTTTGACTACCGTCTTGCTGAGCAAGATATTGTTGGCTCAATCGCATGGTCTAAAGCCCTTCGTCAGGTCGATGTATTAACTGAGCAAGAGCAGCAAAAGCTTGAGTTGGCATTGAATGAACTAAAACTTGCTGTGATGGAAGATCCTGAGCAAATTTTACAGTCAGATGCGGAAGATATTCATAGTTGGGTCGAGCAACAGCTGATTGCCAAAGTCGGTGATTTAGGTAAGAAGCTTCATACCGGACGTTCACGTAATGATCAGGTAGCGACCGATTTAAAACTATGGTGTCGTCAGCAAGGTCAGCAATTATTGTTGATGCTCGATCGCCTACAACAGCAATTGGTGATGGTGGCCCGTGATCATCAAGCAACCGTATTGCCTGGTTATACTCACTTGCAACGTGCTCAGCCTGTGACGTTTGCCCATTGGTGTTTGGCTTATGTTGAGATGTTTGAGCGTGACTATTCTCGTTTAACTGATGCGCTCGGTCGTTTAGATACCTGTCCGTTAGGCTCTGGCGCATTGGCGGGTACCGCTTATCCGATTGATCGTGAAGTGTTGGCTCACAGTTTAGGTTTCCACCGTGCAACCCGTAACAGCTTAGATTCAGTCTCTGATCGCGATCATGTGATGGAGCTGCTGTCCACTGCTTCTATTTCTATGCTGCACTTATCTCGTATGGCTGAAGATTTGATCTTCTACAACTCAGGTGAATCGAATTTTATTGAGTTAGCCGATACCGTGACATCAGGATCATCTTTGATGCCACAGAAGAAAAATCCAGATGCATTAGAGCTTATCCGTGGTAAGTGTGGGCGTGTGTATGGTGCGATGACTGGCATGATGATGACGGTCAAAGCCTTGCCGCTTGCATACAACAAAGACATGCAAGAAGACAAAGAAGGCTTGTTTGATGCGCTAGACAGCTGGCATGACTGTATGGAAATGGCAGCGCTGTGTTTCGATGGTATCAAGGTCAACAAAGATCGTACTTTAGAAGCGGCTATGCAAGGTTATTCTAATGCGACAGAGCTTGCAGATTACTTGGTTGCAAAAGGGATTCCATTCCGTGAAGCGCACCATATTGTTGGTGTGGCAGTGGTGGCAGCAATTGCTAAAGGTTGCGCACTAGAAGAGTTATCACTTGAAGAGATGAAGCAATTCTCTGACGTGATTGATGACGACGTGTATCCAATTCTGACCATTGAATCGTGTTTAGATAAACGTTGTGCGCTCGGTGGTGTTGCACCAAATCAAGTGGATTATGCGATTGGTCAGGCTGAAAAACGCTTAGAGAAACGTTATTCGCCAAGTGTGAAAGTACGTGGTGCTCGCTTAACTGATCTTGATGCGATTGAAGGTATGGTGGTGTACTGGGCAGGGCTTGGCGAAAACTTACCGCGTAATCGCAATGAGTTAGTGCGTGATATTGGCTCGTTTGCGGTTGCTGAGCATCATGGTGTCGTGACAGGTTGTGCATCGTTATATGTTTATGATTCAGGGCTTGCGGAAATTCGCTCTTTAGGTGTTGAAGCTGGTTGGCAACAGCAAGGCCAAGGTAAAGCCATTGTTGAGCATTTACTAGAAAAAGCCGAGCAAATGGCGATTAAGAAAGTCTTTGTTCTGACCCGTGTACCTGAGTTCTTTATGAAGCGAGGCTTTACTCCAACATCGAAATCCTTATTGCCAGAGAAGGTAATGAAAGATTGCGATCGCTGTCCTCGTCAGCATGCCTGTGATGAAGTCGCGCTTGAAGTGCGATTGGATCAAGAGCAGCGTATTCCGACAGTCAACGTTGCTTAATTGCATTCATTTGCGAGATAGAAAAAAGCCCTCATGACGAGGGCTTTTTCATTTGGAGAGTAGTTGTGGTTTTGTTTCTGCCAATCAAAGACTGCAGGTTCTGTTGATTAGCAACCTGGACCACAATCCAGACAATGCTTGATCATATCTGGACCTAAACGTAATTTCGCATTCAAATCACGTAGGGCAGTACGAACACCTTCTTCGATAACTGGGTGGTAGAAAGGCATATCAAGCATTTCTGCTACCGTCATCTTATTTTGATGCGCCCAAGCTAATAGGTGCGCTAGGTGCTCTGCATCAGGACCAATCATTTCAGCGCCAAGGAAGCGACCTGTGCCTTGTTCACCGTATACATGCAACATACCTTTGTTACGTAGCATGACACGTGAACGACCTTGGTTCTCAAATGAAACCGTACCTGTTTCAAAACAACCGCACGTGCCGAGACGAGCGGTAATTTCTTTATACGTTTCACCTACCATCGCAATTTGCGGATCAGTGAAAACAGCTGAAATCTTAGTGCGACGTAAACCAGCACGAATTTCAGGGAAGCGACCTGCGTTATCACCTGCGATACGCGCTTGGTCTGCAGCTTCATGGAGCAATGGAATTTGATTGCTTGCATCACCTGCGATGAAAATGGAATCTACCGAGGTTTGCATGGTGTAGTAATCAGCTGTTGGTACACCGCGCTCATCCAATGCTAAGCTTGTGCTCTCAATGTTAAGGTTATCAACGTTAGGACGACGACCTGTCGCAGCCAGTACGTAATCAACCAAAATCGTAGCAAGCTCACCTGATTTAGTGACATATTGAATTTCAACCTGATCACCAACACGCTTCATGCTTTCTACTTGCACGTTTGGATCTAAGTAAAACTCTTCGTTAAAGGCTTTGTTAGCGTAAGCCATTACTTCAGGATCCGTCAGAGGACCAACTTGACCACCAAGGCCAAACATAGTCACGTTTACGCCTAAACGGTTTAGTGATTGACCTAGCTCTAAGCCAATAACCCCAGGACCAAATACAGCAACAGAGTTTGGTAAATCGTCCCAGTTAAATACATCGTCGTTAACCACTAAACGATCGCCTAGCTCGTTCCATACGCCAGGGTAGGCAGGGCGAGAGCCAGTCGCGATAACAATGCGTTTGGCATTAATGATAGTGTGATCATCGACTTGTAGGGTGTGATCATCTAAAAATTTAGCGTAACCAGAAATTTTATCTTCAGCAGGGATCTCATCTACACCTTCAAGGACGAAACCAACGAAACGGTCACGTTCACGTTTTACTCGGTCCATCACTTCACGACCATTGATCACGATGTCACCTTGAGGATGCACACCAAATGCGGGTGCTTTCTCAATGTTATGAACGCTTTCAGCTGCTGCAATTAGTAATTTTGATGGCATACAACCAACACGTGCACAGGTTGTGCCGTAAGGGCCGCCTTCAATCATGACTACGCTATCGGTGTGGGCTTTTGCTGCGCGGTATGAACCTAAACCGGCAGTACCACCGCCAATAACAGCAACATCAACATTCAAGGTTTTCATCGTAACTTCTCCGAGTGGTGCAGGGTGGGGCCTGACGTCTTTGCGTCAGTGCCCGCTTTGTTTCTTATTATTGGTGTGGCGATTAGCCTAGGTATGCTTCTAGCTCTTCGCTACCACCGATGTGCTTACCACCGATGAATACTTGAGGAACTGTGCTACGGCCAGATACTGCACGTAGAGAAACCGTTGTTGCATCTTTACCAAGAATGATTTCTTCGTATTGTAGACCTTTGTCGATTAGGTTCTGTTTTGCTTTTGCACAGAAAGGACAACCAGGTTTAGAGAATACTGTGATTGATTCTTGTAGTTTTTGCTCAGGCGCGATGTACTTCAGCATAGTGTCTGCGTCAGATACGTTGAACGGGTCGCCTGGTTCTTCGTTTTCGATGAACATTTTTTCAACTACGCCGTTTTTCACTAGCATGCTGTAACGCCATGAACGAGCACCGAAACCTAGGTCGTCTTTCTCAACTAGCATGCCCATGCCTTTAGAAAACTCACCGTTACCATCTGGGATGAATGTGATGTTTTCAGCTTCTTGGTCTGCTTTCCATGCATTCATTACGAATGTATCGTTTACTGATACACATAGAATGTCGTCAACACCGTTTTCAGCAAATACTGATGCAAGCTCGTTGTAACGAGGTAGGTGGCTAGAAGAACATGTTGGAGTGAATGCGCCAGGTAGGCTAAATACTACAACGGTTTTATTAGCAAAAAGCTCTTCTGTTGTTACGTCAACCCACTGATCACCTTGGCGAGTGTGGAAAGTAACTTGAGGAATAGCCTGACCTTCTTTAGATGCGAACATAATGTAAATCCTTAAAAACTATTAATTCAATTTGATGCAATCGGAGTGTTTAACTGCTTGCTCCGTTTTGATGTAGCCATTATGTGATTTTACGCTTGATAGCTCCAATCGTTTGCTGCTATGGTTTTAATAGTTAATTCCTATTGTAAGAAGAACTATGAATATTCGTGATTTGGAATACCTTGTGGCTCTTTCCGAGCACAAACATTTTCGTAAAGCAGCAGAAGCGTGTTACGTCAGTCAACCTACTTTGAGTGGTCAAATTAGAAAGTTGGAAGATGAGCTAGGTGTTTCATTATTAGAAAGAACTAGCCGTCGCGTCCTATTTACTGACGCCGGATTGAGTTTAGTCGCTCAAGCGCAGAAAGTGTTGCTTGAAGTCAAAATTTTAACTGAACTAGCTAGTGTTCAAGGCGAAAGCATGTCAGGACCACTGCATATTGGTTTTATTCCTACGGTGGGACCTTACTTGCTGCCGCAGATCATCCCAACCTTAAAAGAAGCTTTTCCAGATTTAGAGTTGTTCTTACATGAAGCGCAAACTCATCAACTTGTTCAGCAGTTGGAAGAAGGGAAACTCGATTGCATCATCTTGGCTGCAGTGAAAGAGAGCGAACCATTCATTGAATTGCCTCTTTATGATGAGCCGATGATGATTGCGGTGCCTGAAACCCATAAATGGGCACAGGAAAAAGAGATTGATATGTCGCTGCTACATGGTGAAAGCTTATTGATGCTAGAAGATGGTCACTGTTTACGTAATCAAGCACTGGGCTTTTGTTTTGCCGCAGGCGCGCGTGATGACGGTCGTTTTAAAGCAACTAGCCTTGAGACACTGCGTAACATGGTAGCGGCAGGTAGTGGGATCACCTTGTTGCCACAGCTTGCAAGCCCGAAAGAGCATTGCCGTGATGGCGTGTGTTATATCGCAGCAGAGCACCCACAGCCAACACGTTTGATCACTTTAGCCTATCGTCCGGGTTCACCGCTGAAAGCACGTTACGAGAAGCTTGCGGAAGTCATTAAAGAAAGAATGCCTGAGGTCTTTGCTAAACACACCCAAGCATAACGCCATATGTGAAGAGATAAAAAAAGAGCGCTCAATGAGCGCTCTTTTTTTTTCATTTTTATTGATACTTAGAATAGCTCTTCAGCCGTTTCAGTATCAAATTGGCGTTCAGATGTTGCTTGCTGTACAGAGCGTGTTGGTTCAGTACCTTTAATGAAATACTCATACATTGAGCTTGCATCATCACGGTTTGATAGCTGACCTGTTGCACGGTCGATGCGCACTTTTACGATATCATCAGGAATTTGCTTCTCTTGCTCAGGGGTATTTTTCAGCGCCTGACGCATGAAGCTAATCCAAGCTGGTTGTGCCGCATTACCACCGAACTCACCACCTGTTGTTTGGTTTTGACCCAAATTGCTGTTCCAGCTAGTGCGGCCTAACTCACGACGGTGATCATCAAAACCAACCCAAGTTGTCGCCACAATATTTGGACCAAAACCTGTGTACCATGCATCTTTCGCATTGTTGGTTGTACCTGTTTTACCACCAATATCATGACGTTTTAGCACTTTTGCGCGCCAGCCTGTACCGTAACTCTTACCAGGCTCACCCCAGATGTTACTGTTTAGCATTTCACGGACAAGGAATGCATTTTGTTCACTGATTACCTCTGGTGCGTAGCGAACTGGCGGGATCGTGATCACTTTTTCAAGATCAGCTAGCGTAGGCTTTTCTGTTTCAGCTGGCTTAGTGCTGTCAGCGGGTTGATCTAATTTATGATCTTCAACAGCTGTAGCCATAGCCACTTGCATCTTCGCTTGTGGGTTTTTCGCTTGGCACGCGTCGTTACATACAATTGCTGGATCTGCGTAGTAAATTAACTGGTCATCATTGTTATCAACCTTGTTAATTAAGAACGGTTCAACGGCATAACCACCGTTAGCAAATACCGAGTAACCTTGTACTAGCTCAAGTGGCGTTAAACTACCTGCACCTAGCGCAATAGGCTCTGCACGAGGCAGATCTGAGCGTTTAAAGCCAAAGCGAGTGAGGTAATCAATGGTGAAATCTAGTCCTGCAATACGTAGCGCACGAATCGCCATCACGTTAATTGAACGGGCTAGACCAATACGAGCACGAGTAGGACCACCGTATTTACCATCCGCATTCTTAGGACGCCATGCTTTACCTTGCCACTTGTCCCACTTGGTAATTGGCGCATCATTAATCAGTGTTGCAAGTGTTAAGCCTTTCTCAATCGCTGCTGAGTAAATAAATGGTTTAATACCTGAACCTACCTGACGGATAGATTGGGTGGCACGGTTAAACTTACTTTGTGCGTAGTTAAAACCACCAACCATTGCCAGTACGGCACCGTTATTTGGCGACATTGCAACAAAAGCTGTGTTGACCGCTGGTGTTTGGCTTAGTAGCCATTCACTGGTTGATACCGATGCGTTATCAACTTTATCACTCACTACACTTTGCTTATGCTGAACCCAGATTTGTTGACCTGCAGTTAGAATATCGCTGGCTTTTTTAGGCGCTACGCCTTGGCGAGAGTCAGAGATGAACTTGCGTGCCCAGCTCATGCCATTCCAGTTGATAACCGCAATATCACCATTTTTCGTCACAATATTTGCTGTTTTCTCACCAACTTTTGTCACGATAGCTGGAATTAGCTGACCATAAACTGGCTGGTTTTTCAGTTTATCAACAATTTGATTAGCATTAAGTGGCGTTTGACCCGGCTTCCAAATAACCGCAACAGGACCACGGTAACCATGGCGTTGGTCGTAGGCTAATAGATTGTTCACTGCTGCTTGTTGTGCGTCGAGTTGAAGCTTACTGTTGATCGTGGTGTAAACCTTCATGCCTCTTTCGTAAGCAGCTTCACCGTAGCGGTTTACCATCCATGCACGAGCACGTTCAGCGACATACGGTGCGTATAACTGAATTTCTGCACCGTGGTAGTGGGAAACAATTGGCTCAGCGCGTGCTGCATCCATTTGTGCTTTGGTGATGTAGCCTTCTTCAAACATACGCATCAGTACTACATTGCGACGTGTGGTTGCACGGTCAATGGAGTAAATTGGGTTCATAGTTGAAGGTGCTTTGGGTAGGCCTGCAATCACTGCAATTTCAGACAGTGTTAGCTGATCAACGTTTTTACCAAAGTAAACTTGTGCAGCGGCCCCAACACCGTAAGCGCGATAACCGAGATAAATTTTATTCAAGTACAGGTCAAGAATTTCATCCTTGGTCAGCAGCTTTTCAATGTGGATTGCAATAAAGGCTTCTTTTACTTTACGCATTAACTTCTTTTCATTGGATAAGAAGAAGTTACGTGCTAACTGCTGGGTGATGGTACTCGCACCTTGGCGTGCAGAGCCGGACGTTAGAACAACAAATGCAGCACGGGCAATACCGATAGGATCCACCCCTGGATGTTCATAAAAACGACTGTCTTCAGTTGCAATAAATGCTTCTCGCATTAGAAGAGGAATTTCATCTAATGTCAGAGGGATACGTCGTTTTTCACCAAACTGTGAGATCAGTTTACCGTCTGCGCTATACACCTGCATCGGTGTTTGCAGTTCAACATTTTTTAATTTTGCTACATCTGGAAGGTCTGGCTTTACATAGAGATAAAAGCCAAAAATAGTACCAACTCCAAGAATTATGCAAATTAATGCAAGTATTAGTAATCGCTTTATGAACTTCACTTGAGATTTCCCGTTACGCCATCGTGCTAATTGTCATTATCCATTATCTTTCAATTACTAGTATAAAGATAACAAAAAGAAAATTAATGCCGTTGATGGTGTTTATTCGAAATAGTTTGTTTTTTCGCCACATGGGAGCATAACACGGATGTTTCGGAACCCATTAAGTGTTGGGGTAGATATTGGCAGTCATAGCATAAAAGCTGTGGCGCTACAGCAGAAAAAAGATCAGTTTGAGTTGACTGCATATGCTGAGGTTGAATTAACCAAATCGGTAATTAACGAACAGCATAGTGTAAATGCGACAGCCTTGTTGTCAGCTATACGTCAATTAAAGAAACAACTGCCATGGCAAGCCAAGATCGTTACTTTAGCCTTACCAGATAGTGCTGTGATCAGCAAAGTCGTTCAGCTTGATACCAGTCTCAATGAAGATGAGGCTGAGTTCGCTATTGTCCAAGCGTTAGGAGCGGCTTCCCCATTCCCAGTTGAAGAGCTGTGGTTTGATTATTACCCAATGGTGAGTGAGCGTTTCTCTGAAGCGGCAACCACTGCACCATATCAGGTTTTTGCCTCACGCAAAGAAACCATTGATAGCCGTGTTACCGCGCTGAAGAAAGTTGGCTTTAAACCGTCAGTGGTTGAGTTGCAGACGAATGCGTTGTTATGGCTAACAGAATATTTAGCGGAAGTAGGTAGTCAATATACCCAGTGGGGTGTGGTTGATATCGGTAAACGCCATACTGAATTTTGTATGAAGCCAGAAGGTAGCAATGCTTATCATCGTGAAATTCGCTTTGGTACTGGTCAGTTTGAAGACAATCCATTCCAAGAAGAAGTAAATGAAGAAAATAAGGTGGAACGTTTTACGGAGCAATTTGCAGAGCAATTAAAACGTCAGATCCAACTTTATAATTCAACTCATCCTCGCTGCAGCATTAAAGGCTTGTGGCTGGCCGGTGGTTGTCAGTCTTTGATTTCAGAAACGTTATTAAAACAGTTGGTTGGTCTAGAAGTGGTATGGGTAAAACCGTTTGAACACTTTATGCAACCAAAGAAACTGACCTTACCTGCAGATATGTCTAGTCAATATGCAGTGGCAACCGGTTTAGCATTGCGGGGGATGGCATGATAGATAAATTAAACCTCCTTCCTTGGCGAGAAGAACGTCGTAAAAAACATAAACAACGTTTTATGGGGCTGATTGCATCGGCTGTTTTTTTAGCCTTCCTTGGTAATTATGGTGTAGCTAAATATCTCGATTTACAGCAGCAACAACAGCAAGCGCGTAATGCACAATTTCAAAAAGAAATTGATCTGTTAGAAAAACGTTTGGCCTTTTTACCGAAGCTAGAAGAACAACGTAAAGCGATCCAACTGCGTTTGAATGTGATCGCTGATATTCAGCAATCGCGAAACCGTGTTACACAACTATTAAATCAGTTACCGAATGTTGTTCCTGGTGGCGTTTATCTTGAAACCCTGAACCTCAATGTCGAACGTGTAGGGATTAAAGGGGTGGGTGATTCTAATGGTCACTTAGCGGCATTGCTGGGTGCAGCTGAGCAGTCGAAATGGTTTATCAATGTTGATATGCATTCATTAGTGACAACTAAAGGTAGTCAGTCTGAGCAGTTGTCTCAATTTAATGCATCGTTTGATTTAACAGATCCTTCTCTTGCGCAACCGAAAGACAAGAAAGTCGCTAGAGCTAATGGAAGCAAGGGGAAGTAAATGGCTGATTGGCAAGAATTAGAATTAGATGAAATCACTGAATGGCCCTTACTACCGCAGTGTTTGGTTGCACTGATTTTAGCTGCAGCATTAAGTGCCTTTGGCTATTGGTATTGGGTTAGCCCAATGAATGATCAGCTTGAGCAAATGAAGCAAAAAGAGCAGACATTGAAAACTCAATTGGTTAGCCGAGCATCACAGGTAGCGGCACTTCCACGTGTTAAAGAACAAGTGGCAGAGCTCAATCGCCGTTACCATGAAATGATCGAACAGCTGCCAGAAGAGCAAGAGCTCGCTAGCTTACTATCAGGTATTAACGATATTGGTGTGAATAACGGCTTGGTGTTCCAGTCGATTAAATGGGCGCCACGTGTTGAGCATGAATTGTATTACGAGCTGCCGATTAATATGCAGTTAACCGGAAGCTATGAACAAATCGGTAAGTTTGCAGAAGCGATTGCAAGATTGCCTCGTATCGTTAATTTGAACAACGCTGAGTTAGGGCGAGTTAAGCCGTTAGGTGAGCCCGATGAGACGCTCTCGCTAAAGGTTTCAGCAACGACTTATCGCTTTAAAACGCCAACTCACAATGTCGGTGATGATGCTAACGGTAATGAGGGCTAACCAATGAAAAAACTATTGTGGTTATTACCTATTGTTATTGGTCTGGTGGGCTGTAAAGCCAATAATGATTCAGTTGAGCAATTCATTGCTACCACACACAGTGAAGCGAAGGCTCGGGTAAAACCGTTACCTGATTCATTTGTGTTTAAAGCCGAAACGTTCGTGATGACGAGTAAACGAGTGCCGTTTGTTAAGCCTATTCCTGAGCAGTTACTTGCCAAAGAAGAAACAGGTGCTTGTTGGCAGCCGCAGCTTGATCGTCCATTAGGTAAGCTAGAAGAATTCGCCTTAGAAAAATTATCGATGAAAGGTGCTATCGGCAATAACAAGCAACTTTGGGGGCTGGTTTTTACGCCTGAAGGAGAATTAATGAAGATTAAGCCTGGACAATATATTGGTCTTAATCGTGGCAAGGTTGTTACCGTTAGTGATAAAGAAATTGAAATCGAAGAAACGCTACCAGATGGCAAAGGTTGTTGGCTTAAACGCCCGACGAAACTGGCGCTAGTTCAGCAGTAATCAAGGATAAGTTATGAAAGGGAATGTGTGGATGTTAAGCCGCCAGTATCTAGCAACACTTTGGTTGTTGTGCGTTGGATTATTGGCGTTTCCTAGTGTGGCTGCTGTGCCTGCGGCAGGGATGATAGATAACCAAATTCAAGCAATTGATTTTCGTCGTGATGGTAAAGGACGTGGTGTCCTAACTGTGCGTCTGGAAAAGCCACAATCGTTAGTGGATTTGCGTCGTAATGGCAATAAGTTACAGTTAGATATCTTTGATACTGTGCTGAAAGATGACATGGTTTATACCCTTGATGTTGTCGATTTCGCTACCGTTGTTGAAAGTATTGAAACCATGCGTGTATCAAAAGGCGCACGCCTTATGTTCAATATGAAGGGGAGCTACGATTATGATTACAACTTACGCGGTAAGCGTTTAGAAGTGATCATTGAAAAGCGTGCTGTGAAGAAAGCAGTATCAGGGACGGGATCGAATGCCAAAATCAATTACAAAGGCAAGCCGATTTCCATTAACTTCCAAGATATCCCAGTACGTAATGTGCTACAGCTAATTGCTGACTACAACGACTTTAACTTGGTTGTCTCTGATTCTGTTAGCGGTAACGTGACGTTGCGTTTAGATGATGTGCCATGGCCACAAGTGCTAGATATTATTCTACAGTCAAAAGATTTAGATAAACGTGTACGAGGCTCAGTGTTACTGGTTGCACCTAAATCTGAGCTAACAGCCAGTGAGCATCAGGTAATGGAAGCAAAGCGTAAGCAGCAAGAGCTTTCAAATCTGCGCTCAGAGCTTATTCAAGTGAACTACGCAAAAGCGACTGATATTGCAGAGTTATTAGGCGGTAAAGCCAGTGGCGTAGGTATGTTGTCTGAGCGTGGTTCTCTGCATGTTGATGAGCGTACTAACTCACTTATTATTAAAGATATTTCAGATAACATATCGAGTATCAAAAACATTGTAGAGTCATTAGATATCCCGGTTAAACAGGTGCAAATTGAAGCGCGTATTGTGACAATCAATGAAGGTGATATTGATGAGTTAGGTGTGCGTTGGGGGGTATCGAAAGTCAATGGTGATACTACTATCGGTGGCTCAATTGAAGGTAACTTGGCAAGCTCTGGTCTGCTAGGTGAAGATGCAACTGTTGATGATTTCCTTAACGTTAATTTAGGAGCAAGTGCAGGCGCGGCATCGATCGCTTTCCAGGTGGCGAAGTTGGGTAATATCTTATTGGATTTAGAATTATCAGCACTGCAAACCGAAAATAAAGCCGAGATCATCTCAAGCCCACGCTTGATGACAACGAATAAGAAAACCGCTTATATCGAGCAGGGTACAGAAATCCCTTACTTAGAAGCCTCATCAAGCGGTGCAACGTCAGTCTCATTTAAAAAGGCGGTGTTAAGTTTGATGGTGACACCTCAAATCACGCCTGATGATAAGTTAGTGTTAGATCTTGAAGTAACGCAAGACAACAAGGGTGAAGATGTCCCAACCGGTGAAGGTACGGCGGTGTCGATTGATACTCAACGTATTGGTACTCAGGTGCTAGTCAATAATGGTGAAACTGTTGTGCTGGGTGGTATTTATCAACACAGTATGACCAATGTAACGCGTAAAGTACCAGTATTGGGTGATATCCCTGTGCTTGGCGCGCTGTTCCGCCATAAGATGGAGCAAATGGGTAAACGTGAACTACTGATCTTTGTGACACCAAAAATTGTTCTTCAGTAGTCTTTAGTACTGAGAAACAAACAATAAAAATTTGGCTACACTGTTAAAGCGACGGATGGAAAATTATGAAAATAGTTCCATCCGTTGTTTTTATGGGGCGATATATTGGTTGTTTTGTCATAGTCTTGCTCAGTGATAAGAAGATCAACAAAGTGATTACGATTGACCTTAGACCATTGCTGAGCCATTATGGCGGCCTCTTTGGGTAGGACAGGCATAATAAAATACCTATTGGGGGTGACTATCACTTGCAATGTGGCAGTTAGACCTGAGATAATTTTCTGTCTTATCACGAATTATATGTGAGGAACTTGGCGCCTCGGGCTTATCAATACATAGAGCCTGCGGGTGGTGTCGTTTTATTAACCGCGCGTAAAATTGCTAAAAATGGCTGAAAAACGAAATATTTTCTTAGTCGGCCCAATGGGTGCCGGCAAAAGCACTATTGGTAGACACCTTGCACAGCAGCTGCATATGGAATTCTTTGACTCAGATACCGTGATCGAAGAGCGTACAGGTGCTGATATTAGTTGGGTTTTTGATGTTGAAGGTGAAGACGGTTTCCGTGTTCGCGAAGAAGCAGTAATTGATGATCTAACTCAAGAGCAAGGTATTGTTCTGGCAACGGGTGGTGGTTCTGTTAAGAGTAAAGAGAACCGTAATCGCCTTTCTGCTCGTGGTATCGTCGTTTACCTAGAGACGACTATCGAGAAGCAACTTGCTCGAACTCAACGCGATAAAAAGCGTCCTCTACTTCAAACAGATACGCCTCGCGAAGTGCTGGAAGCACTTGCAGAAGAGCGCAATCCATTGTATGAAGAAGTAGCAGACTACGTTGTTCGCACTGATGATCAAAGTGCGAAAGTAGTAGCTAACCAAATCATCAAAATGCTGGAAGAGCGTTAATCAACTAAAGAGAGAAGCTGACCATGGAACGGATCAATGTCAATTTAGGTGACAGAAGCTACCCTATTTCAATCGGCGCCGAGTTGTTTTGCAACTCGGCGTTGTTTGCATCTGCAATTCCTGCTGGAAAGCGGGTCGTAGTGGTCAGTAACGAAACCGTTGCTCCGCTGTATGCACAGCAGGTAATGGATACCATCAGTTCATTAGAGTGCCAAGTGGCGCTACTTTCTCTCCCTGATGGTGAACAATACAAAACGTTAGATACCTTTAATCAAATCATGACATTTTTACTTGATGGTAATTATGGCCGTGATGTGGTGATCGTCGCATTAGGCGGTGGTGTTATTGGTGATGTTGTCGGCTTTGCTGCGGCAAGTTACCAACGTGGCGTAGATTTTATTCAAGTACCTACTACGTTACTTTCTCAAGTGGACTCATCTGTCGGTGGTAAAACTGCAGTGAATCACCCATTGGGTAAGAACATGATAGGCGCTTTCTATCAGCCAAAAGCGGTGGTTATTGATAACCATTGTTTACGTACGTTGCCTGAACGTGAGTTTGCAGCGGGCATGGCTGAAGTGATCAAGTACGGCATTATTGCAGATCACGACTTTTTCGTTTGGCTTGAAGAAAACATTGAACGCCTACAAGCGTTAGATAACGATGCCTTGTGTTATGCCATTGCGCGTTGTTGCCAAATTAAGGCCGATGTTGTTGCAGCTGACGAAAAAGAATCAGGTGTACGCGCTTTACTTAATCTAGGTCATACATTTGGTCATGCGATTGAAGCTGAGATGGGCTACGGAAACTGGCTGCACGGTGAAGCGGTGTCGGCAGGTACAGTTCTCGCAGCAAGAACGGCAGCAAAACAAGGCTTGATCAGTGATGACGATGTAGCACGTATTATTCGTCTGCATGAGCGAGCAAAGCTTCCTGTCGTTGCACCTGAAGCAATGGGCTTTGATGAATTTATTAAGCATATGATGCGTGATAAAAAAGTATTATCAGGCCAGCTACGATTAGTTCTACCGACATCTATTGGCAGTGCTGAAGTCGTGTCTAATGTGACGCATGAGGTATTGCAGGATGTGATTAATCGCTAAGTTGTGATTAATCATGCGTAGTTCGTTAGCAGCAAAAAACATGGATCTGGATAGCCAGATCCAGTTGCTTTCACGGGTACAGTTTATTACCCGATTTAGTTCACACCTTATTTTACTCTCCGGTATACAAGGCTCAGGCAAAACCTGGCTAGCACATCGTTATTTAGAGCAATACGCTCAAGATGCAGAGCAAGCATTACTAAGCTGTAGTGAAGGGCAAACACTGATCCAACAGCGTTCAAATTTGCTTAAGCAATTTAATGCTAATCCGATGTTTAACGAGCAAGACTCGTTATTGCAAAGTGCCAAGCACTTACTTCCTGAACAAACAAACCTTGTTATCATCGTTGATGATGCACAATTTCTTGCACCTGAATTATTGATAGAACTTTGGGCATTAGTCAGAAGTACGGAAGAGCGATTTGGATGGCAAATTAATATGTTATTGTTTGCAGAGCCAGATACGATCACCAAACCTCTGCATGATATTGCCCAAGTTTCAGGGATGGCTTTACTTGAACTTGAGATCAGTGAGCTAAGTGCGGAGGAAGTCAGTCAATTTAGTGAGATGTTACTAGGTGATGAGCAATTAGGCGCTTTCGATCGCCGTGAGCTAAAAGAGCGCTTGTCGTCATCGCAGCCGCGACCTGGTGCTTTACAACAACTGCCATCGTCGGATAAAAGTACGGTTTCACCGCATTCATCACCACGCTTATCACCAATGAAGTTACTGGTTGGGCTGGTGGTACTCTTGTTAGTAACTGTAGTCGGTTGGTTTGGCATTGATTACTATCAATCACAAGCTACAACGATCTCATTGCTGACGCCTACACCAACACCATTGACACCACAGGTAACGGAAAGCACTTCTCAAAGTGACGATACTGATCCGGTGATTGATAATAAACCTTTGCCGATGCCTATTCATGGTGAAGGGCTAACGGTGGGTCGCCAAGAGTCTGAAGCGCAGCGAATGGTAGTACCATCAAAGTTAGTTGATGCCATGATAGATGAGCAAAGTGTGGGTGGCACAGGTGAAAGTGCGGCAAAAGAGTTTTCTGCTGAGCCTGAGTTAGAAGTAAAAACAGAGCTAAGAACCTGAACCTGTTGAATCTAATAATGTTACGTCATCTGAAAAAACTGATGATTCTGTTACGACAGAGGCTGGAAAAAATAAGCCAGCAGAAGCAAGCCCACAGCCTGATAAAGCCGCTGTAAAAAAAGTGGTGAAAACAGAGTCTACTGCTGCAGATACTACAGTACCTGCAACGACCAAGGTGACTAAGCCTAATGTAGAGCCTGTGAAATCGACCCAAATCGAGCTGGCAAATACCACATCATTGCTTGCGAAGAATTCACGTCATTATGCGATCCAATTGTCTGCATCGATGAGTTGGAATGAAACTAAAGCCTTTGTGAAAAAGAATAAGGTGCAATCTTCCGCGGCTATCTACAAAACACGTCGTGATGGCAAAATATGGTTTATTGTGATTTCTGGCGATTATAAAACGGTAAAGCAGGCACGTGCCGCAATCCGAGCATTACCGAATGATTTAAAAGCTCTACGTCCATGGCCAAAACCGTATAAAAAAATCCAGCAAGAAATAGAACGTTTAAAATAAGTCCATGAGGGCAGTTATTTACGTGAATTGGTATCAGTCGAGGGTAGAAATGAGGTACAATCCGCGACCTTTCGTGACAATATTGCTAGTGGTGGTGGGTTAGCTTAATGAAAAAGCATCGTGCATTCCTAAAATGGGCTGGAGGTAAATACTCTCTCGTTGAGGATATTAAACGACATCTACCGCCTGCGCGTAAATTGGTTGAGCCTTTTGTTGGGGCGGGTTCAGTATTTCTAAATACTGACTATGACCATTACTTACTGGCTGATATCAACCCTGATCTGATCAATCTTTACAACATCCTCAAAAATGAGCCAGAGCGCTATATTGAAGATGCGCGTAAACTGTTCACGCCAGAATACAATAACAAAGAAGCGTATTTAAAAATTCGTGAAGAATTTAATGCCAGTGATGATCCGTATCAGCGCTCGTTGTACTTCTTATACATGAACCGTCATGGTTTTAATGGCTTATGCCGTTATAACAAAAAAGGCGGCTTTAATGTGCCGTTTGGCTCGTATAAAAAACCGTATTTCCCAGAAGAAGAAATGCGTTATTTTTCTGAAAAAGCTAAACGTGCCACGTTTGTTTGTGAAAGCTATACCGCAACGTTCTCTCGTGCTCGTAAAGGTTGTGTTGTGTATTGTGATCCACCTTACGCACCGTTATCGACAACGGCGAATTTTACGTCATATGCGGGTAATGGTTTTAGCTTAGATGATCAAGCAACCTTGGCGGATGTCGCAGAAAAAGCAGCACAAGAGCGTGATATTGCAGTGCTCATTTCTAACCACGATACGGCGCTAACTCGTCGTTTATACACAGGCGCAGATCTGTCTGTAGTGAAAGTGAAACGTACGATTAGTCGCAATGGCAGTGGCCGCAACAAAGTCGATGAGTTACTGGCTCTGTTTACGCCTTCAGTTGTGACAGCGAAATTTTCTTCAGAAGAAGAATGATCAGATATTCGCCGTTGCCCACTGAGCGACGGCGATGATTGCGCCTACCATCAGCACAATAATTATTATTCCGGTAATAATAAATGGCCATGCGGTTGGCTGTTTGAAGTCTTGATAACAGTTCTTGTCAGATTGAACACCAAACAAAGCGGCAAGCACACTGTATATCACAGAGAATAGCGTCTGCTTTTCTTGCTCCTGTTTTTTCATCCATATTTCTCTTCAATAGCCATAGCTTAAGTATAGTGAGCTGTCTCATCATTTTGACCAACTGAAGTAATAAATAAATCCATTGGGACAAGGTTTCATGGTTCGGGTAGAATTGTTGCAATTTATTGGGCTTGGTTAACCAAGTATCCGGTTTTTTGTATCGAATAGAGGCAAGAACATGAAGGATTTTTTGATTGCTCCATCTATCTTATCGGCTGACTTTGCACGTTTAGGTGAAGACGTTGAAAAGGTACTCGCAGCAGGCGCTGATGTGATCCACTTTGATGTGATGGATAATCACTATGTACCTAACCTTACCTTTGGTGCGCCGATCTGTAAGGCATTGCGTGATTACGGCATTACTGCACCGATTGATGTGCACTTAATGGTGAAGCCTGTCGATAGCATTATTCCGGATTTTGCGAAAGCGGGCGCTTCAATGATCACCTTCCATGTTGAAGCTTCTGAGCACATTGATCGTACCTTACAGTTAATCAAAGAACACGGCTGTAAAGCGGGGGTGGTATTTAACCCTGCAACACCACTGCATTACCTTGATTACATCATGGATAAAGTCGATATGATTTTATTAATGTCAGTAAACCCAGGCTTTGGTGGTCAATCTTTCATTCCATCTACATTAGATAAGCTACGTGAAGTGCGTAAGCGTATTGATGCATCAGGTCGTGATATTCGTCTTGAAATTGATGGCGGTGTGAAAGTCGATAATATTCGTGAAATTGCAGAAGCGGGTGCCGATATGTTTGTTGCAGGCTCTGCGATTTTCAATGAACCAGATTACAAAGTCGCGATTGATAAAATGCGCGCAGAATTAGCTGAGGCTAAGTGTTAATGGCTTTTGATAACATCAAGTTTATCGCATTTGATTTAGATGGCACCTTGCTAGATAGTGTGCCAGATTTAGCAGATGCGGCAGATAAAACTATGCGTCACCTTGGTCGTGAAGGGGTGACGGTTGAGCAAGTTACCACTTGGATTGGCAATGGCGCTGATATCTTAATTGGTCGCTCGCTAAGCCGCAGTGTGGACATTGATCCTGCTTTGGATCCTGAATTACATAAACAAGCTCGCCAGTTATTTGATCACTATTACGAGCTAGGTGGTCATGTGAAAAGCGCGTTGTATGCGGATGTGAAAACCACATTGGCAGCGTTTCATCAAGCGGGAATGCCAATGGCGATTGTGACCAATAAGCCTTCGCAATTTGTTCCTCATCTACTTGAAGAGCATGGCATCAGCGAGTATTTTGTCGATGTGATTGGTGGTGATACCTTCCCACTGAAAAAGCCTGATCCGTATGCGCTGCATTGGTTAATGGAAAAACATAACATTGCTGCAAATGAAATGCTGATGGTCGGTGATTCACGAAATGATATCTTGGCTGCAAAAGCGGCAACATGTCATTCCCTTGGGCTGACTTATGGTTATAACTATGGTCAACCTATCGCAGATAGCGAGCCGGATGTGGTCTGTGATCACTTCAAGCAATTAGCGGATGTGGTTAAACTAGGCGACTAGTACATTCCAGTGTACACTGGCAACAAGATAAAAAGCGGGAGCCTGACTCTCGCTTTTCTATGAATAAAGAAATTAACAGGATTGTCTGATCATGAGTAAACCCATTGTATTAAGTGGCGTACAGCCTTCTGGTGAATTAAGTATTGGTAACTACCTAGGTGCGCTGCGTCAGTGGGAACAGATGCAGGACGATTACGATTGCCAATACTGTGTGGTTGATCTGCACGCGGTGACGGTTCGCCAAGATCCTAAAGCGCTGCATGAAGCAACATTAGATGCCTTAGCGATCTGTTTAGCTGTCGGTGTAGATCCACAAAAGAGCACCTTGTTCGTACAATCTCATGTACCAGAGCATGCCCAATTAGGCTGGCTACTTAACTGTTACACTCAAATGGGTGAGCTAAGCCGTATGACGCAGTTTAAAGACAAATCTGCACGTCATGCTAACGATGTTAACGTTGGTCTATTTGACTACCCAGTACTGATGGCTGCTGACATTCTATTGTACGGCGCACACCAAGTACCTGTAGGTAGCGATCAGAAGCAACACTTAGAGCTTGCGCGTGATATCGCAACACGCTTTAACAACATTTATGGTACTGAAGAGAGCCCAATCTTCCAAGTACCAGAACCTTACATCCCAACTGTGGGTGCACGTGTCATGAGCCTTCAAGATGCGACGAAGAAAATGTCGAAATCTGATGATAACCGTAAGAACGTGATCACTCTGCTGGAAGAGCCTAAATCGATCATTAAGAAGATCAACAAGGCACAAACAGATGCAGAAACACCGCCTCGCATCGCATTTGATATCGAAAACAAAGCGGGTATTTCAAACCTAATGGGTCTGTACTCAGCAGCAACAGGCAAAACCTTCGCTGAAATCGAAGCGCAATACGCTGGCGTTGAAATGTACGGTCCATTTAAGAAAGACGTGGGTGAAGCACTGGTTGCCATGCTTGAGCCGGTACAAGCTGAATACCAACGTATCCGTAGCGATCGTGCATACCTTGATAGCGTAATGAAGCAAGGTGCTGAAAAAGCGTCTGCACGTGCGGCAGAAGTATTGAAGAAAGCGTACCAAGCGGTAGGTTTTGTTGCTCGCCCTTACTAACGAGTAACGATAGATAAATTAAGCAGGGCATTGGCTCTGCTTTTTTTATGGTTTGCGTTTCTAGTGATGTATTGCACAATAGAGCGCAGAATATCAAAGGTCTCTGTTATAGCATGCTGTTAATTATCGATAACTATGATTCATTTACCTATAACCTCTACCAATACTTTTGTGAGTTAGGTGCCGAGGTTAAAGTGGTACGTAACGATGAGATTGATCTCGCGGGCATAGAGGCATTAGCACCGACCCATTTAGTGATTTCACCGGGACCATGTACCCCAAATGAAGCGGGTATTTCACTTCAAGCGATAGAATACTTTGCCGGAAAACTACCGATTTTGGGAGTATGTTTAGGGCATCAATCACTTGCTCAAGCATTTGGCGGTGATGTGGTACGGGCAAGACAGGTGATGCATGGTAAAACATCACCGATAAAACATAATGATACCAGTGTGTTTGCAGGGCTTAATAATCCATTAACGGTAACCCGCTATCACTCATTAGTGGTGAAGAAAGAAACCTTACCTGATTGCTTTGATATTACGGCATGGACCGAGCGTGAGGGTGAGTTTGATGAAATCATGGGGATTGCTCATAAAACATTGCCGTTAGAAGGGGTGCAATTTCATCCTGAAAGCATTCTGACTGAGCAAGGTCATGCCTTATTAGCGAACTTTCTTAAACGCTAATCACAGTAGATAATCGCGATTTTAGTTAAAATATCTGTCTTAAAATCGCGATATCATCCACATCTCTACAATTTTTAGACACGTTTCCCTCTCTAATTGAAATTGCAAAGCTATTCACTAGCATATTTCTCTATCCTTTTTGTTTCCTGATAGGAAATACACCTTTTTGTCTCTGTGAGTTAATAAATTTGCCGAGATAGCGCATAACTATGTCAGTTTTATTAAAAATATCAGTGTTGCCAGATAGCAAAAAAAATATTCTGCTATTGGCAAAGGTTAATAAAATGTAAATACTATGATTATAGCGTTATACACAGAAGGATAATGTGATGACTACAGAGCAGAGAGTAGAACGTAATTTATTTGATGAGGTGATGGTGCCTTGTTATTCACCAATGGCGGAGATCCCTGTACGTGGCAGTGGAGCACGAGTATGGGATCAACATGATCGCGAGTATGTCGATTTTGCTGGTGGAATTGCGGTGAGCTGCTTGGGTCATTGCCATCCAATCATGGTGAACGCATTAAAAGCGCAAGCCGATAAGTTATGGCATTTAAGTAATGTATTAACCAATGAACCCGCGTTGCGTTTAGCAAAAAAATTAACGGATTTATGTTTTGCGGAAAAAGTCTTCTTTGCCAACTCAGGTGCTGAAGCTAACGAGGCAGCACTTAAGCTTGCACGTCGTTATGCAGTCGATAAATTTGGTGCTGAAAAAGATCAAATTATCGCTTTTCATCAAGGCTTTCATGGCCGTACTTTCTTCACCGTTACCGTTGGGGGACAAGAAGCCTATTCCGATGGTTTCGGCCCAAAACCTCAAGCGGTCACCCATATTCCTTATAACGACTTATCCGCTTTAGCTGAGATCATGTCGGAGAAAACCTGTGCGGTGATGATGGAGCCATTGCAAGGTGAAGGTGGCTTAGTCAGCCCAAGCGTTGAGTTTGTCCAAGGTGTGCGTGAGTTGTGTGATAAACACCAAGCACTGCTGATTTTTGATGAAGTCCAAACAGGTAATGGCCGTACAGGGGATTTTTACGCTTACCAAGGTTTAGGTGTTACGCCTGATATCTTAACCACGGCTAAGTCGCTCGGTGGCGGCTTTCCTATCGGTGCTATGCTGACAACAACTGAGCTTGCTGCGCATTTGAAAGTGGGTACTCATGGCTCGACGTATGGTGGTAATCCATTGGCATGTGCCGTTGCAGAAGCAGTGATTGACGAAGTGAGTAAACCTGAAGTGCTAGCTGGGGTTAAACAACGCGAGCAGTGGTTCCGTGAAGGGCTGACAGCTATCAATGCTAAATACCCAATCTTTGCTGAGCTCCGTGGTAAAGGGTTATTACTTGGCGCTTCTCTAACTGACGAGTGGCAAGGTCGTGCTCGTGACATTCTTGTTGAAGCCGGAAAAGAAGGCTTAATGATGTTAGTGGCAGGCACCAACGTGGTACGTTTTACTCCATCACTGGTGATTGAAAAAGCAGACATCGATGAAGGGATGGTGCGTTTAGAACGTGCTATTGCCACGCTTTACAACGCAGAGTAAGTCTGCCGTTTCTCTTTACTGGCAGTCATTGGATTGACTGCCATTTCCTCTTAGGAACACATTGTTATCCATCTCGTGAGTTGTCGATATCACGAATAACATCAGGAGGGAATTTGATGCTAGTTATTCGTCCTATTATGGCTCGTGATTATTCTGCGCTGATGCAGTGCGCTGAAGAGTCTGGTCATGGTTTTACCTCACTTCCTGTTAACGAAGAAATGCTCCGTAATCGGATTTCACATTCAGAAAAAAGCTTTGCCAAAGATGTTACTAGTCCTGGTGATGAAGGCTATCTCATGGTGGCGGAAGATACCGAAACGGGTGAGATCGCAGGTACAACAGCTATAGAAGCTGCTATTGGTTTAGATGCGCCTTTCTATAATTATCATTTAAGTACAGTGGTCCATGCTTCACGTCGTTTAGGGGTGCATAACACGGTGCAAATTCTAACGCTGGGTAATCACTATACGGGTGATACTGAGCTCTGTACTCTTTTCTTACGTCCACCTTGGCGTGAAGGGCTAAATGGTCGCTTGTTGTCAAAAGCTCGCTTCTTAATGATGGCTGAGCACCGTCATCGTTTTTCTGATGTAGTGTTTGCAGAAATGCGTGGCGTATCAGATGAAGAGGGTAATTCACCATTTTGGCACTGGCTTAAAAAGAACTTTTTCTCGATTGATTTCATTCACGCCGATTACTTAACGGGCATTGGTGCTAAAGGTTTTATTGCCGATTTGATGCCTAAATTACCTATCTACGTCAACTTACTCAGCGAAGAAGCGCAAGCTGTGATAGGGAAAGTGCATGACAATACGCGCCCTGCGTTACGTTTATTGGAGAATGAAGGTTTCTCATGCCGAGGCTATGTCGATATTTTTGATGCAGGTCCGACAGTGGAATGTGATGTCCGTAATGTTGAGACAGTGCGTCATTCCAAGCGTTATCAAGTCGAAGTAGGCGAGCATGAGAGTGAGCAACAATGCTTAGTGGCTAATACATCATTTAGTGATTTTAGAGCTGTGGCAGCACCGCTAGATATTGATGATAAAGCGCAGCGTGTGGTGTTAAGTCAACAAGTGGCAGATGCATTAGCAGTAACAGACGGTGACTTTGTTCGTTTTATCGAGCAATAACAAATGTATTAATCGATGTGTAGGAGACGAGTATGAGCCAATGGATTGCAGGTCAATGGATAGCAGGTGCTGGTGAAGCCATGTCATCACTTAACCCGTTTACGGATGAAGTCATTTGGCAAGGTAAAGCCGCAACGGATGAGCAAGTTACCGATGCTGTTGATGCTGCACGTCACGCATTACTCCAATGGCGAAATGCGACCTTGGTAGAGCGTCAAGCCGTTGTTGAACAATTTGCAGAGCTCGTAAAAGCTAATAGTGAAACTATCGCCGTAACCATTGCTGAAGAAACTGGAAAGCCGCTATGGGAAACCCGCACTGAAGCGGCGGCAATGGTCGGCAAAGTGGCTATCTCGTTAAGGGCTTATCATGAGCGAACGGGGCAGCGAGAAAAAGATATTTCTGGCACAACAGCGGTAGTGCGTCACAGGCCGCTTGGGGTAATGGCGGTATTTGGTCCTTACAATTTCCCCGGTCATCTACCTAATGGTCATATCGTCCCTGCACTGCTGGCAGGTAATACGGTGGTGTTTAAACCGTCTGAATTAACGCCAAAGACGGCAGAAGTGGTGATGAAACTGTGGCAACAAGCAGGGCTGCCTGATGGGGTAATTAATCTAGTGCAAGGTGGGCGTGCAACAGGAGAAGCTTTAGCATCTTCACCACAAATAGATGGTTTGTTATTTACGGGTAGTGCCAATACTGGGCATTTATTGCATCGTCAATTTGCAGGTCAGCCAGGCAAGATGCTAGCCCTTGAAATGGGTGGTAATAACCCGATGGTCATTTCCAAAGCTTATGGCGATCTTGATGCAACGGTCTACACTATTTTGCAATCAGCCTTTATTAGTGCAGGGCAACGTTGTACTTGTGCTCGACGTCTATACTTACCTCTGGGTAGTAAAGGGGATGCATTGCTGGCAGCGTTAGTTGAAGCAACAAAAGCGATTGTCGTCGATGGACCATTTGCCGAGCCAGCGCCGTTTATGGGGCCGCAGATCTCCCGTCAAGCCGCCGATAATATTGTGCAAACGCAACAGCAATTAGCGTCGCTCGGTGGGGTAATATTGGTTGAAGCCAAGCGTTGTCAAGGGGCGGTGGTAACCCCTGCGATTATCGATGTCACTAAGATCGAAAAATTACCTGACGAAGAATACTTTGGTCCATTATTACAGGTGATCCGCTATCAAGATCTTGCGCAAGCTGTCACGTTGGCGAATAACACCCGCTATGGTTTATCCGCTGGATTAGTTTCTACCGATGATAATGAATGGCAATATTTTATCGATCATATTCGAGCAGGTATTGTTAATCGAAATCGTCAGTTAACGGGAGCCAGTGGTGATGCGCCATTTGGTGGTCCGGGAGCGTCAGGTAATTTACGTCCAAGTGCTTACTATGCAGCGGATTATTGTGCCTATCCAATGGCATCAATGGAAGGTGAATCAACAGTGTTACCTGAGCAATTATCACCGGGTATTCGTTTGAGATAGCTTCATCATTAACTGTAAGGATTGTCTAGCATGGAACAATTATTTACTGAGTTATGGAAAGATTATACCCAGCGTTTATGTCCTTCTGCGTCGAGTGTTAGGCAGTTACTCACAGAAGATGAGCCACTAATCAATGATCATATTGCGTTACGCACCTTTGGTTTACCTAAGTGTGGCCTGGCAAGGTTAGCTGCACCTTTTATTGCGGTAGGCTATAAGCCAAAAGGACGCTACCATTTTAAAGAGAAAAAGCTCTACGCTGAGCATTTTGAGCATCCTGATCCGAATGCGCCTAAGGTTTTCATTAGTGAGTTGCAATTGGGCTTGTGCTCAACAGAATTGCAAACCGAAGTTCGCAAACTGGTTGATCAAGTTGATGATGGCTACTTTGCTGATCCAGCTTTTTTGTATCAAGGTAAACCATGGCAACTGAGTAGTGAGGTGTATCATTTTCTTAATGCAGAAAGTGAATATGCAGGTTGGGTGGCAGCTCACGGTTATGGAGCGAATCACTTCACCATTGATATTAACCAGCTAGAACAATTTGTCGAAATTGCCGAAGTGAATCATTTTCTCGAATGCAGTGGTTTCGCCATTAACCAAGCTGGAGGGGCGGTAAAAGGCAATCCTAAAGTGATGTTAGAGCAATCAGCGACCATGGCAGATAAAGTGTCTGTTACCTTTAGTGATGGTGATATGCAGGTACCTGGTGGCTTCTATGAGTTTGCTAAACGCTACTTACAACCGGATGGGGAGATCTATACCGGTTTTGTTGAGGCTTCAGCAGATAAGATCTTTGAAAGTACCTATAACTCCTAACCACAACGACGTATTAATAAAAAAGCAGCCATTTGGCTGCTTTTTTTGAATCTGTTAATTATCGAGGGGGGATCCCCAAATACCACTGTCTTCAACAGGGCAGCGACGTAAACCTGTTTGCTGCTCTAAGTAACAGCGACGGTCACTAAAGCCTGTCATCTCAATCGTTGTAGGTTGAGGAGCGATAGCGCCAGGTACTGTGGTATAGCTATTCGGGGCAAAACGTTCGATATCCATATTCCATTACCGCGAGAAAAAGAAAGTCCATTAATACGCAGAATGTAGCACTTAATTTAGACAATACAAATTAATTGTTCTCATAAAAGACACAAAGTTTGAATGGGATTGATGAAATATTTATGGCTGCCCTTGCTATTCCTTTTGGGTATTTTATTTTGCGTCTAATTGCCAATTTGTGATCTTATCGGCACGTTAAAAATGTCACATTGCTTTATTATCTAATGTTTTATTTTAGTTAGAAAGTTATCAATAAGTATTTCTTTCTTCAGTGCTTTTTTGTTAGGTGGAAGTAATATGACTCTTAGAAAGAACACAATAATAGGGCTGTTATTATCATTATTGACTGGATGTAGCTCTTTATCTTCAGTGGATAACAATATACCCAAGGTGACGATTTCAGAAGCTGGTGTGATCAGCCAAATTGGGGCTGTTTATACAGTAAAGGCGAGCAATAAATTAGTGATCCCGAAACTTGGGCAATATATCGGGTTTCGTTATGCAGTAGAGATCCCTGATGGTGCCAGTGATGAGCTGAAAGGAAAAACGGCATTTCCTATTACAGCGCGTATGACGCATCCTAAATTGGTCAACCCTGCAACGGAGCAAGCAACGACGGTATCAACATGGTCCGATACCATGTATAAACACGATAAAAACTTGGCGCTTTGGCAGTTTTCAGAACCTTATGAGTTAGTCAGTGGTTCTTGGGTATTTGAATTGCTTTATAAAGATCGCGTTGTTGCTAAGCGTGAGTTTACACTAGCTAATAATGAGCAGTTAAATCAATCTTTTAAAAACACTTTTGAAACTGCATTTATGCTCAATAGTACTCGTTCATGGTTAACTCAAAATGGTGATGCACTGGTTTGTGATAAAGCGAAGTCGAAGCGTTGCTTGCAGTTTAGCTCTACCGAGGAATGTAACCAAACCTTGAGTCGTTACAACAGCATGTGTCAGCAGATAGCACTTAAACAAATGGGGCGTGGTGATGAAATTACCTCTGCGAAAGAAGAGATGAAAAAGTATGTTAGCTACTTTTTTTACTGCATGCATAGTGCCAGAATTAACGAAGCAAAGCTTGATAAAAAACAGGTTCATGCTTGTTTGAAAAGTTAAAAAGACATTAAAAAAGCCGCAACAGTGTGCGGCTTTTTTCATACGATGACAGCGTTAAATTAACGTGTACCGTAAACAACGATAGTCTTACCGTGAGCAGAGATAAGGTTCTGCTCTTCAAGCATCTTCAGAATACGACCTACTGTCTCACGAGAACAGCCAACGATTTGACCGATTTCTTGACGAGTGATCTTGATCTGCATGCCGTCTGGGTGCGTCATTGCATCTGGCTGTTTAGCTAGGTTTAGCAATGTTTGTGCGATACGACCAGTAACGTCTAGGAATGCTAAATCACCTACTTTTTGGCTCGTCACTTGTAGACGACTAGCCATTTGAGCAGATAGACGCATTAGAATGTCAGGGTTAACTTGGATTAACTGACGGAATTTTTTAAACGAAATTTCTGCTACTTCACAAGGAGTCTTAGCGCGAACCCAAGCAGTACGCTCTTGATCTTCTTCGAATAAGCCAAGCTCACCAATAAAGTCACCTTGGTTTAGGTAAGAAAGGATCATTTCCTTACCTTCTTCATCCTTGATTAGTACAGCAACAGAACCCTTCACAATGTAGTACAAAGTTTCCGCTTTCTCACCTGCGTGGATCAGCGTACTTTTTGATGGGTACTTGTGAATATGACAATGGGAAAGAAACCACTCTAAAGTTGGATCTGTTTGCGGTTTACCTGGAACCATATTACTAACTTCCTCTGCATTTGTTGCCCAACAGCATTCATTTTCTCTTCGAGCACCATGCTGGAAAAAAAACTGTCTGCTGACAGGGTATCCATTCAGCCGCTGGGCTGCAAGCTAACTTGAATAAGTTAGAGTGTATCCTTTTTCTACGCCTTTTTCTTGATATTGATCTAGTAGAATCGCTCATTTGATATGGATAACTGTGCACAGGATCACAACGTGGTGAGATAGTTGCTATTAGTGGTATTTGACCACGAATAACAGGTCAGCTTTTGCAAGTAAAAATGAGTCTGTAGCACGAAGAGGACGGGATACCAAAATCGATTTACATTATTAGATTTATCAATAAGACTAGTCGTTATCTTTGGGCATCTAAATAAGGATTAAGCGATGCAATCCCGAGTCAAATGGGTAGAAGATATGACTTTCTTAGGTCAATCAAACTCAGGTCATAGTGTGGTAATGGATGGCAACGGTGGCGATAAAGCCCCAAGTCCAATGGAGCTCGTATTGATGGCTGCTGGTGGCTGTAGTTCAGTCGATGTTGTCAGTGGATTGAAAGCACAAGCGCAAAATATTGTCGGTTGTGAAGTGCAAATTTCAGCCCAGCGCCGAGATCAAGCTCCACGCTTATTTACACAAGCAAATCTGCATTTTGTGGTGTCTGGTTTTGATTTAGATGAATCTGCGGTGGCGAATGTTGTTGCCGATTCATTAGAGAAATATTGTTCGGTATGTTTGATGCTGGGTAAAGGGGTAGAGCTTACGCATTCTTATGAAGTGATCAGCGCTTAAGCCGTTAATATTTGTTTGATTAGAGAAAGGTTGGCATTACGCCAACCTTTTTTATTGGTTTTAATGTTAGCTAATTTTACCTGTATTGATGAGCTGCTCGATCAGCGGTCTCATGATCAGTTCCATCGCAAAACTCATCTTCCCACCAGGGACAACAAGGGTGTTATGACGCGACATAAATGAGCCTTGGATCATTGCAAGTAGGTAAGGGAAGTCGACATTTTTTAAGCCACGAAAACGGATCACCACAAAGCTTTCATCAAGGCTTGGAATACCTTTCGCACTGACAGGGTTTGAGGTATCAACCGTAGGAACACGTTGGAAGTTAATATGAGTGCGTGAGAACTGAGGTGTTAAGTAATTTAAGTAGTCGTCCATCGAGCGAACGATAGACTCCATTACCGCTTCACGTGAATGGCCACGATCGCGGGTATCACGGACGATCTTCTGGATCCACTCAAGGTTAACGATCGGTACCATGCCGATCAGTAAATCAACATGTTGCGCGACGTTAATATCCCCATCAACGACGCCACCATGTAAACCTTCATAGAAAAGTAAATCGGTATTTTCTGCCAGCTTTTGCCATGGCGTAAACGTACCGGGCATTTGGTTATAGGGAACGGCTTCATCAAAGGTGTGAAGATAACGACGAAAACGGCCTGTACCATCTTCACCATATTGCTTGAAAAATTGCTCTAATTGGCCGAAGTCATTAGCTTCTGCACCAAAGTAACTGATATGGCGACCTTGCTCTTTGGCTTTACGAATTTCCGCATCCATTTCTGGGCGGGTAAAGCGGTGAAAGCTATCACCTTCTAGCCATGCAGCATTGATGTTCATCATATTGAACATTTTACGGAAAGCTTCAGAAGTAGTGGTGGTTCCTGCTCCTGATGAACCGGTTACTGCAATGATAGGATGTTTTGCAGACATGACTAACCTTGTCGTTGTTAATTATCGGAAGATAATGAGATGTCAGGGAATAAGGAGATCACCTGATTTACGATAATGTTACTACAAGTTAACAAGGATGTGGGGGTTGAAAAGTGAAACTGCTAACAAAGGCAAGTTTTGAGTCGTAACTCTCGGATCACGACTCAGATCAGGAAAAACTATTGCAATTGGTTGCGTAATTTTATGTCGACAGATTCATGTAATTCAGAAAAGACAATAACGGCTTCACCGGACTTTAATTGGTTGAGAACCACGTTCACTTTACTTTCTAAACTCATCTCTGTTTCACCATAATCTGTTCCTTCACGAAGAACAAATTGCTCGATGAGATTTGTGAGTGTTTCAGGCGCAATATCTTGCCAAGGGATGATCATCCAAAGCCTCGTTTACAGTGTGACATCAGTGTTCTGTATATTATCAAAAATATTATTAGCAGATCATTAGGTTGCCACTTCATGAAGTGTTATCGGCAGTGGTTGCTTTACTTGGGATGTCTTTAACTGCTTGGCAAACCACTGCGGCACTGTGTGTTCGAGCCAAAATTGCGGTTTAAAGAGAGTGCCTCCTACAAAGCCGACATGGCCACCTTTTTCTAATAAGTCATACTCAATATTATTCGGTAATGTCTGCTTGGGGATCACCGCTTCAGTCATAAAAGGATCGTCTTTGGCATGGATGATCCTAAGAGGTGTGGTTATTTTCTCAAGTTGGTTGATCCCACTACAGCGTTGATAGTAATCATTGGCATTAAGAAAACCGTGTAATGGTGCGGTAATAAGATTATCGAACTGCCAGACGGTTTTGATCTCATCTAACGCTTGCTGTGATAAGGGCATCTTATCTGGGTGATGGTCGATACGCTTTGCCATCGTGCGTTTCATCGAGCTTAGTAAATACTGCTGATAAACTTTAGAAAAGCCTTGCTGAATACGCTCAGAGCAAGAAGCTAAGTTCAGTGGCGGAGAGATGGCTTGAGCCGCTACAAGCTCACTCTTATTACCATAGTGAGCAAGGTAGTTAACTAACACATTACCACCTAGGGATACGCCTACCGCGACAAAAGGACGATAGGGAAATTGCTGTCGTAACCAAGTAATGAAAAAGCGCGCATCTTCAATTTCACCTGAATGGTAGCCTCGAGGTTGCTTATTTAACGCTTCACTACAGCCACGAAAATGCATCATTACTGCTAACCAACCTTGCTGTTTCGCTGCATGTAATAAGCCATTGGCGTAAGGACTATGGAAACTACCTTCTAAACCATGAAATAAAATCATTAAAGGCTCGGTGCTGTTGCTTGGCTCAGGTTGCGCTGTCCATGCGAGATCAAGAAAGTCGTCATCTGGTGTGGCGATGCGTTGAGTGATCGGGGTAAATAAAGGTGCTCGACGAACAAACCGTGGTAATAGGGTTTGAATATGTGGGTTTTGAAGCCCAAATGCGGGAGTAAATGAAGACATAATCATCCTTTCTATTACAACGGGAATGGACTTGTCATCGGTGGCTGTCGCAGTAAATCAGCCAAGATTTCAAGTCCAAATATCAGTGTTTGTTGACTTGCTGGTGAGCTTATCGCAAGCCGTACAGCGGGCATAATCGTACCACCTGGTGGGGTAAAGTGCTCTGCAGATTTTACGATGACATTATGTTGTTCTGCTGCGGTAATGAAATCTGTTAGTCGCCAATAGTCGGGCAGTTTAAGCCAAACATGAAAGCTGTATTTTTGGGTAGTAATAGCAAACTCACCAAGATAATGCTGAACAAGATTTTGTCTTTGCTCTATTTCATTACGTATGGTGTCGAGCACTCGATCGGCGTGCCCCTGAGTAATTAACTCACACGCAATTGCCGATAGCAGAGGACTTATCATCAAGCTGTGATTATACAATGCTGCACTTAAGTGGGGGTGCCACTGTTTTGGCGCTTGGATATAACCCAAACGTAGCCCTGGTGCTAAACATTTCGACAAGCCACCAATGTGGATCACTTGCTCAGGTGCAAGGTTGATCAATGGCGGTGGTGACGACAGTGGGAGTAATCCATTGATGTCATCTTCTGCAATTAACACGTTATGCTGTTTGCAAACGCTAATGACGGCTTCACGGCGAGAGAGTGGCATTGTAATGGATGTTGGATTTTGCTGGGTGGGCGTTAAGTAAATTAAACGTGGTTGGTACAACTGACAAGCAGAAGCGAGTGCTCTAGGGCAAACACCGCTTTCATCCATTTCAACACCTTTAACGGTGATCCCATGTTGTTTAGCCAGAGTTAGAAAGCCCGGATAACAGACATGCTCGACTAAAACCGTATCGCCTGCGCGACAGAAAGTGCTGAGTAACAGCTCTGCGGCATGTTGAGCGCCTGAGGTGAAATACATTAGCTCGGGTGAGACAGCAATACCTTGTTGGTTAAGCCACTGGCATACGATCTTGCGGTGTTTCTCAATACCTTCAGGGGGCTGATATAGCATCATCTCGTTGAGCTCGGCAGGTTTAGCACTGATATTTGTCATCGCTTGACTAAGCATGTCACTGCGATCAAACCGAGGTGGAATGTTATAGCCAAAGTTACACTCGCTCGGTGCAACTTCTTCAATTTGATAAACCCAACTATTGGATTGGCGGCTATCACAGACATAAGTCCCTGCGCCAATTCTTGCTTCAACCAAATGACGTCGCTCAGCTTCAGCATAGGCTCGTGTTACTGTACCAACCGTCACTTGCAATTGTTCTGCAAGGGCTCGATGAGTGGGTAATTTACTTCCTACACCGATCTCACCTTGTTCAATCGCTGCGGCAATGTTGTCAGCGATTTGGCGATAAAGTGGGGTTTTATTCTCGCTTGAAAGCGTCATGTTTAAGATTGTCATGGTGACAATAAATCCTTTGATCTTAATAACTTCCCTTGTTAGGTTAAATTGTGCGCACAAATTAACCGTATTTCCAGATGTTTTTATCGTTGTCGCTAAATTTAAATAATTGTATCGATACAATTTGGTGTGAGAGGGATCTGGAGCATGTATAACTCGTGTTGATAAAGGATACAGCGTGGAAGGAACAACTATTCTCTCTTTGATTTTATTTGCCGTACTGATGACAGGAACACCAGGGCCAAACAATATGATGGTCACGGCATCTGGGGCTAACTTTGGCTATTGGCGAAGTGTGCCGCATTTACTGGGAATTAGTTTGGGTATGGCGAGTCTGCTAACGGTTATTGCCGCAGGGCTTGGGGTGATATTTGAACGTTACCCCATGATGCACGATGTGTTGAAAGTGATAGGTTGTAGCTATCTGCTATATCTGGCATGGAAAATAGCGACGGCAGTGGCTGTAACAGATACGCAGTTTCAACCTGATACGAACCCGATGGGGATCCTTGCGGCGGCGTTATTTCAATACGTAAACCCTAAAGCGTGGATGATGGCGGCTACTGCGATCAGTACCTTTGCTGTCAATGGAGAGCAATATTGGTCATCAGTATTGATGATTGTGGCTGTGTTTGTAGTAGTGAGCTTTTTCTGTGTTTCATTGTGGGCAATCATGGGAGTGGTGATCCGCCGTTGGTTAACGTCAGTCAAACGAACCGTTAGGTTTAATCAGGTGATGGGGGGATTAACCGCTGCTTGTGTCACCATGATTTGGTAGTGATTGTGATTTCAACTGTCGTATTCATCCGTTAGAAATAAAAACGCCAACGAGCAGATCGTTGGCGTTGATTGTTTTGGTGAGATTTATTCGGCGTTAAATTCGCTTTCCATCTCTTCAAGTTGCTCTTGCAGCTCCATCCAAGCGACTTCCACTTCTTCAAGATCGGATTTCGCATCGCCTTGCAGTTTGAGTTGCTCGTTCATACGGGCTTTGTTTTCTGCTTCGTAAATGCTGCTATCACTTAATGCTGTTTCTGCATCGGCAATAATGCTGTTGAGCTTGTCCATTTGCTTTTCAAGCTTAGTGATCTCTTTACGAATAGGCGCAGTTTGTTTACGAAACTCTGCTTCTAAACGTTTTTGCTCTTTACGAGAGGCTGCGCTGTTGTCTTTATTGGTTTCTGGCTTAGCTGCTTGTTGATCACGACGCTCATTACGCTGTTGCTCAGTTAGCCACTTATGGTAGTCATTTAAATCACCATCAAAGGGTACAACTTGGCGATCGTGAACCAGATATAAATCATCCGTTGTCGCACGCAGTAGATAACGGTCGTGACTGACGATAACCATAGCACCTTCATAAGATTGCAGCGCAAGGGTTAATGCTTGGCGCATATCTAAATCAAGGTGGTTGGTTGGCTCATCGAGTAGCAAGAGGTTAGGGCGTTGCCATACAATCAGCGCTAACACTAAACGGGCTTTTTCACCGCCAGAGAACGGACCGACTTTCTCTAATGCTTTATCACCGTTAAAGCCAAAACTACCTAAGTAATCTCGCAGTTGTTGCTCAGTCGCTTGTGGCGCAATACGTGCCATGTGTTGTACTGGAGTATCATCAAGGTAGAGTGTTTCTAATTGGTGCTGAGCAAAGTAACCAATCTTCACTCCTTGCGAGTACGCCATATCACCAGCTTTTGCTGGCAGTTCACCAGCTAGCATTTTGATCAGCGTCGACTTACCTGCACCGTTTCGACCGAGTAGACCAATACGGCTACCTGGTACGAGGTTTAGACGAATTTTCTCTAAGATCAGTAAATCGTCATAACCTGCCGCCACTTGATCCATCATTAAAATAGGATTGGGCAGGGCGCTTGGTTCACGAAACTCAAAGCTAAATGGGTTATCAAACTGTGCTGGTAGCACTTTTTCCATACGTTCAAGGGCTTTAATACGGCTTTGTGCTTGGCGTGCTTTACTGGCTTTGTAACGGAAACGCTCAATGTATGACTGCATGTGAGCCATTTGCTTTTGCTGTTTCTGGAACATAGCTTGTTGCAAGATCAGTTTTTCTGAACGCTGCACTTCAAACGATGAGTAGTTACCTGTGTAACTGTGCATGGTTTGGTTTTCGATGTGAATGATGCGGTTAACCACAGGATCGAGGAAGTCACGGTCATGAGAGATCAGCACCAGTGTGCCACGGTAGCTTTGGAGCCATTTTTCTAGCCACATTACCGCATCTAAATCTAAGTGGTTGGTTGGCTCATCGAGTAGCAATAGATCAGAGCGGCATAATAAAGCTTGCGCCAAGTTTAAGCGCATACGCCAACCACCCGAGAACTGGGTAAGATTCCAATGCATTTGGTGTTGTGAGAAGCCTAAACCGTCAAGCAATTCTGCAGCACGGGCATTAATGCTGTAACCACCGATAGCATCGAGTTTGCCGTGCAGCTCGGCCACTAATGTACCGTTGTCTGCCGCTTCTGCTGCTTGTAGTTGACGTTCAAGCTCACGGTATTCACGATCGCCATCAATCACATATTCAATGGCAGCACGCTCAAGCGCTGGGGTTTCCTGAGCCACCCACGCCATTTCCCAGTTATTCGGGAATTGGCAGTTACCTGCATCTAAGCTGAGTTCATTTTTCAGTAAAGCGAACAGGGTGGATTTACCACAACCATTTTTACCGACAAGACCGACTTTGTCGCCAGGGTGAATTGTTGAAGTGGCGTTTTCGAGTAAAACTTTACCGCCACGAAGAAGTTGCATATCTGAAAAGACAATCATCAATATTGCCGGGGTCGTGCCCGCTCCACAAAATAAACTGGACTTATGAGCGGAAGTCTAACTCAAACCGTAGAGACTGGCTAACTTCTCTCATGCCGATAAAGGGAAGTCATTGAAGGATAAATGCTAACTAAAAGATCATGTTTGTTAACAATTAGGTATGATGGAATAATATCGAGAGAAGTATTACTTGTTGAACATGATGAATGTTAACTATGTCAAAGGATGTTATGACACGACAAAACTTGCCTTCAGTCCTGATTATTTTTGCTCATCCAGATCCGGATGAGTCCATCGCTAATCGCACCATGTTGCAAGACATCGAGCTATTAGGGAACGTGACTGTGCATGATTTATATGCCACTTACCCCGATTTCTTTATTGATGTTGTTGCTGAGCATGAATTGATCGCCAGCCATGATGTGATTGTTTTCCAGCATCCCATCTATATGTATTCCTGCCCGTCGCTATTAAAAGAGTGGTTTGATCGCGTTCTGAGTAAAGGCTTTGCTCATGGTGATGGTAATGAAACCGCTGGCAAGTATTGGCGGACTGTTGTCACCACAGGTGGTGGCGCAGAGGCTTATAGTCCTGATGGTTACAACCGTTATGGCATTGATACGATATTAAGGCCGTTTGAGATATGCGCTGATCTTTGCCAGATGCATTGGTTGCCACCGTTAGTTTTACACTGGGCAAGAAAAGTTTCAGCAGAAGAGCTAAAACAACATGCTCGTGCGTATCAATCATGGTTAGCGAATCCCCTTATTATTGAGCCTCGATTAGATCGAAAGAAAGGAGGACATCATGACCAATGATTTTTTAGTGCTAAGTGTGGTCTTTCTTTCTGCTGCCATTATTGCTGTGCCGTTAGCGCAAAAACTCGGATTAGGCTCTGTTTTGGGGTATCTGATCGCCGGGATCATTATTGGCCCTTGGGGGCTCGCTTTAATTTCCGACGTTGATGCCATTTTGCATTTCTCAGAATTTGGTGTGGTGCTATTACTGTTTTTAATTGGTTTAGAGCTAAACCCCAAAAAGCTATGGCAGATGCGAAAGCCCATTCTCGGTTTAGGTGGCAGCCAAGTGGTGATCACCAGCATTGTGATTGCAGGTATTGTCATGAGCTTTGCTGGATTATTGCCGACGATCACGTGGCGAGATGCGGCTGTTATCGGTATGGGGTTAGCACTATCTTCTACTGCAATTGCACTGCGAGTAATTGAAGAGCAACAATTATCGGGCAGTGATACGGGTCAATCAGGGTTTGCCGTCTTATTGTTTCAAGATATCGCGGTGATCCCAATGTTGGCGTTATTGCCAGCGCTCGCTGGTGGTGAAGGTGGTAGTTGGAATGATGTCGTATGGATGCTAGGCGGCATTGCATTGCTATTAGTAGGTGGACATTTCTTACTGCGCCCACTGTTTCGCTATGTGGTAATGAGTGGCGTACGTGAACTATTTAATGTCGCCGCTCTTTTGCTGGTGTTAGGTATTGCACTGATTATGCAAGCGTTCGGACTCTCAATGGCATTAGGGGCATTCTTAGCCGGGGTGTTATTGGCTGAGAGTGAATACCGCCACGAACTAGAAATAGCGATTGAGCCATTTAAAGGTCTATTACTGGGCTTGTTCTTTATTTCTGTAGGGATGGTTGTAAATCTTGGTTTGCTATGGCAATACCCATTGCAAATTCTTGCGGCAGTGCTTGCGTTAGTGGCAGTGAAAGGAGGCGTATTATACCTACTGGCTCGTATTTTCGGTGTTCGCGCAAAATCGCGTAGTCAAATGGCCGCGATATTAAGTCAAGGTGGTGAATTTGCGTTTGTATTGTTTACCGCTGCACGTACTGAAGGGCTATTAGATGCTCAGCTGCTTGCGTTCTTGCTAGTGGTGGTGAGTTTGTCGATGATGACAACACCGCTCGTATTAACGCTACAAAACCGTTGGTATATTCGTGGTTTCCAAGCTGAAGTCGAGCCAGAGCCTGAAACCGATGTGGTTGATCGCTCTCCTCGGGTCATTATTACGGGATTTGGTCGTTTTGGTCAGGTGATCGGGCGATTACTGTTCTCTAATAAAATCAAAGTGACGGTGCTAGAACGAGATCCGAGCCAAATTCAGTTTCTACGTAAGTTTGGTTATAAAGTGTTTTATGGCGATGCTACTCAACTTGATCTGTTACGTTCGGCAGGCGCTGATAAAGCAGAAGCTATTATTATATGTACCGATGCACCCACTGAAGTGATGGAAGTGGTCGCGCTTTGTCAGCAGCATTTCCCACACTTAAAAATCTTAGCCAGAGCGAGAAGTCGAGTAGAAGCACATCAACTACTAAGCCAAGGCGTTGAGTGTTTTTCCCGTGAAACTTTCGCTGGTGCTCTTGATTTAGGCCGACAAGCCCTCATATCACTGGGTATGCATCCGTATAAAGCAAAACGTGCTGAAGCGCACTTTCGCAAAATAGATACACAAGCATTACGCGATTTATTGCCGCAGCATAGCGAAGAAGTCAACTTAGCTTCACGGCAAAAAGAAGCGCGTAAAGAGTTAGAAGAAATCTTCGACCGAGAAATGCGTGGCGAACAAGAACGTCACCATGGTTGGGATTAACATCGCTTGATGCAAGTATCTGATCAAGGATAGAACCGGATGATAAAAAAACGATTTATAGCGGGTGCCAAGTGCCCGAGCTGCCAAGCCATCGATACCTTACGCTGGTGGCAGCAAGATGATGTTGAACATGTTGAGTGCGTTGCGTGTGATCATAGTGATACCCGAGCACCACAATCTGTAAACGAAAGTGAACAGCTTTCTTCAACGACCAAACAACAAGTGATAGGTGTTTTTAAACCTGACTAAATGCGATATTGGCATCATAGCCATATTATCCTGTATGATGTCGCTCAAAACTTATCACCCCAAGCTCAAATTTTGGAGTAAACATGAAAGTCGCTAAAGACACAGTAGTAAGCCTTGCTTACCAAGTGAAAACTGAAGATGGTGTAGTTGTAGATCAATCAACAGTTGAAGCTCCACTTGATTACCTTCACGGTCATAACAACCTAATTCCTGGCCTTGAAAAAGCGCTTGAAGGCCATGTAGCTGGCGACAAGTTCGAAGTTACTGTTGCTCCTGCTGAAGCTTACGGTGAGCACATGGAAGAAATGGTTCAACGTGTTCCTGCAAACGTATTCCAAGGCGTTGACGAGATCACTGTTGGCATGCGTTTCTTAGCAGATACTGACCAAGGTCCAATCCCAGTAGAAGTAACAGAAGTTGATGGTGATTTCGTTGTTGTTGACGGTAACCACATGCTTGCTGGTCAAACGCTAGGTTTTGACGTGGAAGTTGTTGCTGTACGTGCTGCAACTGAAGAAGAAATCGCTCACGGTCACCTACACCAAGGTGGCGGCTGTTGTGGCGGCGAAGGCGGTTGTGGCGATCACGACCACGGTGACGAAGGTTGCTGCGGTGGTGAAGAGAAGGGCGGTTGCTGCTCTCACTAATATCGCTTAACGATATAAGAAAAAAGGAAGCTAAGGCTTCCTTTTTTTGTTTTCGATATATGTAGATTAGTAATGTGGCGGTGGTGTTTCTTCGGATTCTGTTGCCATATTGGATGTTTGCATCCCTTTGACTTTACCCACTAAAAATCGCAATTGAACTTCCATTTTATCAATCATGAACTGCTGTTTAGTGAGCGCTTCATTAAGATCATCAATAGTTTGCTCTTGGAACGCTTGTTTCATCTCAAGCTCATCAATACGGTGTTGTAATTGTTCAATCTCAGTCATGGTCGTTTTCAATTGGTTGACCAGGCTTGGGCAAATCCGGAAGACGAGCCAGATATCACCTCACCTGTTGGGCTAATAGCCACATCATACACTACCGCAGTAGCAGGTCGAGCATCTTGCAGGCGTTCTGCTTTCCAACTACCAAGGTTTTCTCCTGTTTGCGTTTGCCATAGCTCAACTCTACGCGCTGGAGTCCCCGTCGCCACCATTTCGCCATTATCAGAAAAACGCGCACTTGAAAGGTTCTGCTGACGCAAGCTGATGTCTAATTCTGAAACTTTTTTGCCGTTGGTTAAATCCCAGATAAAAACTTCATTTGTCCCATCTGCTGTTAGGGCAAATTTGCCATCACGCTGTAAGGCAACACGAGTAATTCGGCTTTGATGAGGAAAGTGGTACAAGATTTGCCCTGAACGTGTATCCCATAAATAAGCATTATGATCGTTACCGCCTGAAAGTGCATAGTGACCATTTGGGGATAACGCAACGCTGTTTACTTTCTCGTGGTGGGCGAGAAACTCAAGTCTGCGTCCTGTGCTAATATTGATAAACAAGGCCTTACCATTACTTAGCGCTAATAAAACGTCGTCGCCATTATTAGCAATAGCGACGTCTCTAATGGTACCGTCAGAAATAGACCACAACCCTTGCGCTTGTGACCAACCAAGATCCCAAGTCGCAAAGTTTTGTGCAGTTGCCGTAATGGCAAAGCGTTTATTGTCTGATATTTGGCTAGTTATCACAGTATTGTGATGTTGATCTTGAGAACCGAAATCCGCTAACTTTTTGTTTTGCTGTAAGTCCCATAGCACGATACCTTGTTCGATTGCGCTAACAAGTGCAAAACGACCGTCGCGGCTAAGGCTGAAACTGGTACTGCCTTGCGGGGCTAATTGCCAACGTTGGACTTCGGAACCGGAAAAAAAGCAGCCGCTTAGGGTCAAAGTAAATAAAAACAAACTAAATGAAAAAATAGTTTTATACATTAAGCTGCGGTTCCGCTTGCATAGGGTAACTAGTAGAGTAAATTAGTCCGATTAAATAACTGAACTGACAAATCTTTTACAGTTACTTAATCAGATGCTAGTAGTATATTGATATAACTTTATTTTCATACTCATACTAAAAAGTACAGTTAAAAAATGAGGCATTGCCTCAATGACTGATGGAGAAATACATGAAACCTGTTCTAAAGATGTCTGTATTGGCAGCAACAATTTTTCTAGCTGTTGGTTGTCAGGATGATAATAAAGCAGACACTAACAAGCCTGCAGAACCTGCGAAAGTAGAGCAGGTTGCTGCTAAAGCTCCAGCTGCTGAAGATGCAAAAGTTGAATTCAAAACTGAAGATCAGAAAGCAGCATACGCAATCGGTGCGTCACTTGCTCAATACCTATCAGCTAACCTTGATCAACAAAAAGAGCTTGGCTTAGATCTAAACCGTCAAGACGTACTTCAAGGTGTTGAAGATGTATTTGCAGGTAAGAGCCGTCTAACACCTGAGCAAACTCAGCAAGCACTTCAAGAGCTAGATCAACGTGTTGCGAAGATCGTTGAAGAGAAAGCAAAAGAAGAAGCGGCTAAAAATGTAAAAGCAGGTGAAGAGTTCCGTGCTAAATTTGCGAAAGAAGCAGGTGTAGTAACGACGAAATCTGGCCTAATGTACAAGATTGAAAAAGAAGGTACAGGTCCTAAGCCAACGGCAACTGACACAGTTGAAGTACACTACAAGGGTATGCTAACTGACGGTACAGTATTTGATAGCTCATACCAACGTAACCAACCAGCAACTTTCCCACTAAATCAAGTGATCCCTGGTTGGACTGAAGGTGTTCAGCTAATGCCTGTTGGTTCTAAGTTTGAATTTGTTATTCCGCCACAACTAGCTTACGGCGCACAGGCGAATCCAAGCATTCCTGCTAACTCAACACTAGTATTTGAAGTTGAGCTACTAGGTATTAAAGGTGACAAGACTGCAAAACCTGCAGCGGCACCAGCTGAAAAGCCAGCAGCGGCTGAGACAAAAACGCAATAATTGAGCATTATTTGCCAATAAAAACGTTGATAAATACCAAGACCCGACATATGTCGGGTCTTTTCTTTTTAATTATCTGATAAACTTACTAGCAATATTTTAATTTTTATTGATTCTATTTAATACTTATGCTGGATGCATAAATTGTATAAATAGTCTTGATTGCAGCATGGAAGATTGAATAGTGGTTTCTACTGATAACTTTGGTTCAGAGGTGATGGTCGACAGTGATATCGTCGATAGCCGAATCTTCTCTGAGCATGATTATATTATTCTTCGTTCTTACGAAGCTGTCGTTGATGGTTTAGCTGCACTGATTGGTCCGTTTTGTGAAATCGTGCTGCACTCATTAGCCGATCTCAACACTTCAGCAATTAAAATCGCTAATGGTGAGAATACAGGTCGTAAAGTTGGCTCGCCAATTACTGATCTTGCATTGCGCATGTTACGTGATATTGAAGGCTCTGAACGCAACTTCTCTCGCGCTTATTTTACCCGTGCTAAAGGTGGTGATTTAATGAAATCGATCACCATTGCAATCCGAAACGGTGACAACAACATCATTGGTCTATTGTGCATTAACGTTAACTTAGATGCGCCATTTTCACAGATCCTACAATCGTTTATGCCAACAGATGAAGCTAAACAAGCGGCATCTAGCGTTAACTTTGCTAGTGACGTTGATGAACTTGTTGATCAAACTGTTGAGCGTACTATCGAAGAGATTAATGCCGATAAGAACGTATCGAACAACGCTAAGAACCGTCAAATTGTGATGGAGCTGTTTGATAAAGGCATCTTCGATATTAAAGATGCCATCAACCGTGTTGCAGATCGTTTAAATATTTCAAAGCACACTGTGTACTTGTATATCCGTCAGCGTAAAACAGAGGACGGTGAGAAGTGAGTTTAACTTACGCTATCGTGGTAAATGGCCCTGTTTATGGTAGTCAAACGTCGCGTTCTGCATACCAATTTGCACAAGCGCTGATAGAGGAAGGGCACAAACTGCAACGTGTTTTCTTCTATCAAGATGGTGTGCAAAATGGTTCAGCGTTAACAGCACCAGCTTCAGATGAATTTGACTTAGTTGCAGCATGGCAGCAATTGGGTAAAGCGCATCAAGTTGAATTACAAACGTGTGTTGCAGCAGCACTTCGTCGTGGCATTGTTGGTGAGCAAGAAGCAGAGCAAAATCAATTGGGTTCAGCAAACCTTGCTGAAGGATTTGAGCAAGCCGGTCTCGGTGGGTTAGCAGAAGTAATGTTAACCGCCGATCGTGTTATTCAATTTTAGTGGTAATGCTATGAATTCACTTGGATTTGTTTTTAGAACGTCACCGCATGGAAGTAACAGTGGGCGAGAAGGGCTAGATGCTGTATTGGCAAGCTCGGCTTATACTGAAGAACTAGAGCTGTTTTTTATTGATGATGGTGTGTTTCAGTTACTGAAACAGCAACAGCCACAAGCGATCTTAAGCCGTGATTATATCGCGACCTTTAAAATGCTTGAGCTTTACGACATTGAGAACGTGTATGTTAGCGCTGAATCACTTGAAGCCCGTGGTTTAACCGTTGATGATTTGCTGATAGATGTTACTGCATTAGAAAAACAAGCACTTGTAGAAAAAATGCATCAATGTCGTCAACTTCTTACCTTTTGAGGTCGTCATGCTTCATACCGTTACTCGTTCACCGTTTCAAAGTCATTCTTTAACGCAATGTCTCGCATGTGTAACTGCGGGCGATGAAATATTGCTGTTAGAAGATGCAGTTGTCGCAGGATTGGTAAAAAATAAAGATTTAGCGGCAATAAAAAACACCGGAATAAAAATTTATTTATTAGAAGCTGATGTCATTGCGCGAGGCTTGCAAGATAAGTGTGATAAAGATCTTAATCTTATTGATTATAAAGGCTTTGTTGCACTAACTGTTAAGCACGATAAGCATATGAAATGGGCTTAATTTACTAAGACACCCACCCTAAAAGCGGCAAAAAAGCGATTGTTTAAGAAATGATCACTTGATTGATCGTTGGTTAGATCTTGACACCTTTGGGTGCGATGCCTAAAATTTCGCGTCCTCCTGTTGTTGGGAGGCAGATTTTTCACCATTTACGAAAGTAATATTCAGGAGCTATTTAATGGCAACTATTAACCAGTTGGTACGTAAGCCACGTGCTAAGCAAGTTGTAAAAAGCAACGTGCCTGCACTAGAAGCGTGCCCACAAAAGCGTGGTGTATGTACTCGCGTATATACTACTACTCCTAAGAAACCAAACTCAGCACTACGTAAAGTATGTCGTGTTCGTTTAACTAACGGTTTCGAAGTAACTTCATACATCGGCGGTGAAGGCCACAACCTTCAAGAGCACTCAGTTGTTCTTATCCGTGGTGGTCGTGTTAAAGACCTTCCAGGTGTACGTTACCACACAGTTCGCGGCGCACTAGACTGTGCTGGCGTAAATGACCGTAAACAAGGTCGTTCTAAGTACGGTGTGAAGCGTCCTAAGTCTTAATGGATTCCGTTAAGTAAGGCCAAACACTAAAATTATTTAATTTTGAAGAAACTGAAAAGTTTTGGATAACCTGAAGAAGACAACGGAGAATTTCCATGCCACGTCGTCGCGTAATCGGTCAGCGTAAGATCCTTCCAGATCCTAAATTCAAATCAGAATTGCTGGCAAAATTCGTTAACATCCTAATGGTTGACGGTAAGAAATCTACTGCAGAAAAAATCGTTTACTCTGCACTAGACACTATGGCTGAGCGTTCTGGTGAAGAACACCTAGCTGTATTCGAAAAAGCTCTTGAAAATGTACGTCCAGCGGTAGAAGTTAAGTCTCGCCGTGTGGGTGGTTCAACTTACCAGGTGCCTGTAGAAGTACGTCCAGTACGTCGTAACGCACTAGCTATGCGTTGGTTGGTTGAAGCTGCGCGTAAGCGTGGTGAAAAATCTATGGCTCAGCGTCTTGCAGGCGAAATGCTAGATGCAGCTGACAACAAAGGTTCTGCTGTTAAGAAACGTGAAGACGTTCACCGTATGGCAGACGCGAACAAAGCGTTCGCACATTACCGTTGGTAATCATACCTACTCGGTAATTAAAAATTGGGCACAGCAGGTTTACCTGCTGTGCCTAAACCATACTCTAAGGTTCACCTTAGTAAGAGGATACAACCGTGGCTCGCAAAACGCCTATCGAGCGCTACCGTAACATCGGTATCTGTGCTCACGTTGACGCCGGTAAAACAACTACTACCGAGCGTATCCTGTTTTACACAGGCATATCTCATAAGATTGGTGAAGTACACGACGGCGCTGCTACTATGGACTGGATGGAGCAGGAGCAAGAACGTGGCATCACGATCACCTCTGCTGCAACTACCACTTTTTGGCGTGGTATGGATAGCCAGTTCGACGAGCACCGAATCAATATCATCGATACCCCTGGACACGTAGACTTTACTATTGAAGTTGAACGTTCACTGCGCGTACTTGATGGTGCTGTTGTTGTGTTCTGTGGTTCTTCAGGTGTAGAGCCTCAGTCTGAGACTGTATGGCGTCAAGCTGATAGATACGAAGTTCCACGTATGGTTTTCGTTAACAAGATGGACCGTACAGGTGCCGATTTCCTACGCGTAATCGAGCAAATTAAAAACCGTCTTGGCGCAAACCCAGTGCCTATTCAATTGAATATTGGCTCTGAAGATGAATTTAAAGGTGTAATTGACCTGATCAAAATGAAGGCCATTAACTGGTCAGATGCTGATCAAGGTACTAGTTTTACCTATGAAGACATTCCTGCTGATTTGTTAGAAGAAGCAGAAGAGTGGCGCATGAACTTAGTTGAGTCAGCTGCAGAAGCAAATGACGAACTAATGGATAAATACCTTGAAGAAGGTGAGCTGTCTGAAGAAGAAATTAAGGCAGGTCTTCGTCAACGTACATTAAACAACGAAATCGTAGTTGCTACCTGTGGTTCTGCATTTAAGAACAAAGGTGTACAAGCAGTACTTGATGCCGTTGTTGACTACCTTCCTTCGCCTACAGAAGTAAAAGCAATTACTGGTGAAGATGAAAACGGTAACGCTGTTGAGCGTCATTCTGATGACAAAGAACCATTTGCAGCACTAGCATTCAAAATTGCAACAGACCCGTTTGTAGGTACGTTAACTTTCATGCGTGTTTACTCTGGTGTCGTAAATTCAGGTGATACTGTTTACAACACCATCAAAGAAAAACGCGAACGTTTAGGTCGTATTGTACAAATGCATGCGAATAAACGAGAAGAGATCAAAGAAGTGCGTGCGGGCGATATCGCTGCTGCCATTGGTCTTAAATTTGCGACAACAGGTGATACCCTGTGTGATCAGAATCATAAAGTGATCCTGGAGCGCATGGATTTCCCTGAGCCAGTTATTCAGATCGTTGTTGAACCACGTTCAACAGCAGATCAGGACAAGATGGCAATCGCGCTAGAAAAACTAGCAGCAGAAGATCCATCTTTCCGTGTCGAAATTGATGATGAATCAGGCCAGACGTTAATCTCTGGTATGGGTGAGCTTCACCTTGATATCATCGTTGATCGTATGAAGCGTGAATTTAGCGTCGACTGTAATGTGGGTAACCCACAAGTTGCTTACCGTGAAAGTATTCGTGGTACAACTGAAGTTGAAGGCAAATTTATTCGTCAAGCTGGTGAAACTGGCGGTCGTAACCAATATGGTCACGTATGGTTACGTTTAGAGCCAACTGAGCCAGGCGAAGGCTTTGTATTTGTAGATGAAATCGTGAACGGTAGTGTGCCAAAAGAATTTATTACGGCGGCAGCTACAGGTATCGAAGAGCAAATGAAGAGTGGCGTGCTTGCAGGCTACCCAATGGTTGACGTTAAAGCGACCTTGTTCGACGGTTCGTTCCACGACGTGGATTCTAACGAAATCGCATTTAAAATCGCAGGTTCAATGGCATTAAGACAAGGTGCGCTTCAAGCTAACCCTGTTCTTCTTGAACCTATGATGAAAGTTGAAGTTACTACTCCTGAAGAATGGATGGGTGATGTTGTTGGTGACCTTAACCGTCGTCGCGGCATGATCGAAGGTATGGACGAAGGTAATGCGGGTGTGAAGATCATTCGTGCACAAGTTCCTCTATCTGCCATGTTCGGGTATGCAACAGATTTACGCTCAGCAACACAAGGCCGTGCGTCTTATTCTATGGAATTTAGCGAATATGCTGAAATGCCAAAGAATGCTACTGACAAAATTATTGCAGAACGTACTTAATTTCATTATTGCGTCAATGGCTATTGGCGCATAAAATACAAACTTCAGAGCCGTCCCCGACCTAGTAGGGGACGTATCTTAACTAGGAAGGAACACGATTGTGTCTAAAGAAAAATTTGAACGCGTAAAACCGCACGTAAACGTTGGTACTATCGGCCACGTTGACCACGGTAAAACTACTCTAACTGCTGCTATCTGTACTACACTTGCTAAAGTGTACGGTGGTGCTGCTCGTGACTTCGCATCTATCGATAACGCTCCAGAAGAGCGTGAGCGCGGTATCACAATCTCTACTTCTCACGTAGAGTACGATACTCCAACTCGTCACTACGCACACGTTGACTGTCCTGGACACGCCGATTACGTTAAAAACATGATCACTGGTGCTGCTCAAATGGACGGTGGTATCCTAGTTGTTGCTGCAACTGACGGTCCAATGCCACAAACTCGTGAGCACATCCTACTTGGTCGCCAGGTTGGTATCCCTTACATCATCGTGTTCATGAACAAGTGTGACATGGTTGATGACGAAGAACTACTAGAACTAGTAGAAATGGAAGTTCGTGAACTTCTATCTGAGTACGAATTCCCAGGCGACGACTGCCCAGTAATCATGGGTTCTGCACTTGGCGCACTAAACGGCGAAGAGCAGTGGGAAGCTAAGATCATCGAACTAGCTGAAGCTCTAGATTCTTACATCCCAGAGCCAGAGCGTGCGATCGATCGTCCGTTCATCCTTCCAATCGAAGACGTATTCTCAATCCAAGGCCGTGGTACAGTAGTAACAGGTCGTGTTGAGCAAGGTATCATCACTGTAGGTGACGAAGTAGAAATCGTTGGTATTAAGCCAACTACAAAGACTACTTGTACTGGTGTTGAGATGTTCCGTAAGCTTCTTGACGAAGGCCGTGCTGGTGAGAACGTTGGTGTTCTACTACGTGGTACTAAGCGTGACGAAGTTGAGCGTGGTCAAGTACTAGCTAAGCCTGGTTCAATCACTCCACACACAACTTTCACTTCAGAAATCTACGTTCTGTCTAAAGATGAAGGTGGTCGTCACACTCCATTCTTCAAAGGTTACCGTCCACAGTTCTACTTCCGTACAACTGACGTAACTGGTACTATCGAGCTACCAGAAGGCGTAGAAATGGTAATGCCTGGTGATAACATCTCTATGACTGTTACTCTAATCGCGCCAATCGCGATGGACGAAGGTCTACGTTTTGCTATCCGTGAAGGTGGCCGTACAGTTGGTGCTGGTGTTGTTGCAACTATCATTGCTTAATAACACTTAGTACTTACGTACAGAGAAAGGGAGCTTCGGCTCCCTTTTTCGTATCTGAAAGATCACAATAGTTATAACGACATTAGCCAAAATCTGATATTAGGCTCTATGCTAATGAGTATGACTGACAAAGATTTAACGATTAGTTATGTATGTTTGCTTATGCCATGCAATATCTGATAAGAAAATCGTTAAACTCGCTAATGAGTTTAATGTGACCGACATTCGTGTGCTTAGGCAATTAACGCCTTTGGGCTCTCAATGTGGTAAATGTATTAGGCAAGCTAAACATATTCTTCAAACAATCACTCCTCTACCAAGTAAGATTCATGATTGAATCTTCCATTTCAGACACACTTGCTTTTGACACAAGCTCTAGCACTTCTATTCTTTAAAAATGAATAGGGGAGAGTCTATGAAAGCAGATCCAAAAATTATTCAATATCTAAATACCATTCTTGGTAACGAGCTTATCGCTATTAACCAATATTTCTTACATGCAAGGATGTATAAAGATTGGGGACTAAAGCATTTAGCGGATAAGGAATATCATGAATCTATTGATGAAATGAAACACGCTGATTTATTGATAGAGCGAATTTTGTTTTTGGAAGGACTTCCTAATCTGCAAGATCTTGGCAAATTGAATATAGGTGAAGATACAAAAGAAATGTTGGAATGCGATTTAGCACTGGAAATGGATGCGATTCCAGATCTGCGAGATGCTATCGCTTATGCAGAAAATATTCGTGATTATGTGTCACGAGATCTGTTTTTGACTATTCTCGATGATGAGGAAGAACATGTTGATTGGTTAGAAACCCAGTTGGGTCTGATCAAGATGATGGGGATCGAAAACTATAATCAGGCTCAGATTGTTGATGAACAGTGATACTCGTCATTAGATTGAATTGTTTTCAAAATATAATTATCTGATATTAAAGGATTATAGAATTATTTCTGCCTAAGGATTAAACAAGGCTTGTATTCAATAATGTGATCTGTATAATGCTCGCCACTGCCCGAGAGTAAGTCTCGTAAGTGCAGTTGTGAACCAATAAGCGTTGAGGAGAGATGTACTGCAGGTTTAACCGGGTATGTTTCATAATGAATACTCTGACTTATGTTCGCAGTCATTAAATTGACTGACAATGCATCCGATAGGGATGCTACGTTCACATAAATCAATCGACATTCCCTCGTCCTTACGAGCGTGAGTGGCGATATTGTTTGTGTAATTTTTATTTGGAGCTCTGTCTAATGCAGAACCAACGTATTCGTATCCGCCTAAAGGCGTTCGATCACCGTCTGATCGATCAGTCAACTGCGGAAATCGTTGAAACAGCTAAGCGTACTGGCGCACAGGTTAAGGGTCCAATCCCTCTACCAACTCGCAAAGAGCGTTTCACTGTTCTTATTTCTCCACACGTTAATAAGGACGCACGTGACCAGTACGAAATCCGTACTCACAAGCGCCTTATCGACATCGTTGAGCCTACAGACAAAACTGTTGATGCTCTTATGCGTCTAGATCTAGCTGCTGGCGTTGACGTACAGATCAGCCTAGGTTAAGGGAGAATAAGAGAATGATTGGTCTAATCGGTCGTAAAGTGGGCATGACCCGCATCTTTACCGAAGATGGCGTTTCTATTCCAGTTACTGTTGTTGAAGTTGAAGCTAACCGCGTTACTCAGGTTAAATCTGTAGAAACTGACGGCTACAACGCTATTCAAGTAACAACTGGTTCTAAGAAAGCTAACCGCGTATCTAAGCCAGAAGCTGGTCACTTTGCGAAAGCAGGTGTAGAAGCTGGTCGCGGTCTTTGGGAATTCCGTCTAGAAAACAGTGAAGAGTTTGCAGTTGGCGCTGAGCTAAATGTTGAACTATTCAACGATATCAAAAAAGTAGACGTTACTGGTACATCTAAGGGTAAAGGTTTCCAAGGTGCTGTTAAGCGCTGGAACTTCCGTACTCAAGATATGACACATGGTAACTCCTTGTCTCACCGTGCTCCGGGTTCAATTGGCCAATGTCAAACTCCAGGTCGCGTATTTAAAGGCAAGAAAATGGCTGGTCACATGGGTGCTGAGCGTGTAACGACTCAAAACCTAGAGATCGTACGTGTTGACGCTGAGCGCAATCTGCTTCTTATCAAAGGTGCAGTCCCTGGCGCAACTGGCGGCAACGTGATCGTTAAACCAGCTGTTAAAGCGTAACGTCGAGGAGTTAGTAATGGAATTGGTAGTCAAAGGCGCTGACGCGCTAACTGTCTCCGAAACTACTTTTGGGCGTGATTTCAATGAAGCGCTTGTACACCAAGTAGTTGTTGCTTTTGCAGCAGGTGCTCGTCAGGGTACTCGTGCTCAGAAGACTCGTTCAGACGTTTCTGGCGGTGGCGCTAAGCCATGGCGTCAGAAAGGTACTGGCCGCGCTCGTGCAGGTACAATCCGCAGTCCGCTATGGCGTACTGGTGGTGTTACTTTCGCTGCTCGTCCTCAGGATCACAGCCAAAAAGTAAACAAGAAAATGTACCGCGGTGCTATGAAGAGCATTCTTTCTGAGCTAGTTCGTCAAGAGCGTCTAATCGTTGTTGATAACTTTGCTCTAGAAGCACCAAAGACAAAAGCACTAGTAGCTAAGCTTAAAGAGCTTGAGCTAACTGATGCACTAATCGTAACTGGTGAGCTAGAAGAAAATCTATTCCTAGCAGCACGTAACCTATACAAAGTAGACGTACGTGATGCGAAGGCAATCGATCCAGTTAGCTTAATCGCTTTCGATAAAGTTGTTATGACTGCAGCAGCAGTTAAAGCAGTTGAGGAGATGCTAGCATGATCACTGAAGAGCGTATTTTAAAAGTTCTACGTGCTCCGCACATCTCTGAAAAAGCATCAATGGCTGCAGAAAACGCTAACACTATCGTTTTCAAAGTAGCATTGACAGCAACTAAGAAAGAGATCAAAGCAGCAGTTGAGAAACTGTTCGAGGTTGAAGTTAAGTCTGTAAATACTCTTATCACTAAGGGTAAGACCAAGCGTCAAGGTATGCGCCAAGGCCGTCGTTCAGACGTGAAGAAAGCGTACGTTATCTTGAAAGAAGGTCAAGACATCGACTTCGCTGGTAGTGCAGAGTAAGGCTAGGAGCAAAGAAGAATGGCTATTGTAAAATGTAAGCCGACTTCCCCAGGTCGTCGCCACGTAGTTAAAGTGGTTAACTCTGACCTGCATAAGGGTAAGCCGTACGCACCACTACTAGAGAAAAACTCTAAGACTGGTGGTCGTAACAATAACGGTCGTATCACAGTACGTCACATCGGTGGTGGTAACAAACAACATTACCGTCTAATCGACTTCAAACGTACTAAAGATGGCATCCCAGCGAAAGTTGAGCGTCTAGAATACGATCCAAACCGTAGCGCAAACATTGCTCTAGTTCTTTACAAAGACGGTGAGCGCCGCTACATCATTGCACCTAAAGGTCTACAAGCTGGTGATATGATCCAGTCTGGCGAAGATGCTGCAATCAAAGTTGGTAACACTCTACCAATGCGCAACATCCCAGTAGGTTCAACAGTACACTGTGTTGAACTTAAGCCTGGTAAAGGTGCTCAGCTGGCTCGTTCAGCTGGTGCATACGCTCAGATCATTGCACGTGCAGGCACATATGTGACTCTACGTCTACGTTCTGGTGAAATGCGTAAAGTTCTTGCTGAAGGTCGTGCGACTCTAGGTGAAGTTGGTAATGCTGAACACATGCTACGCGAGCTAGGTAAAGCTGGTGCTAACCGCTGGCGCGGTGTTCGTCCAACTGTACGTGGTGTTGTAATGAACCCAGTAGATCACCCACACGGTGGTGGTGAAGGTCGTACATCAGGCGGTCGTCACCCAGTTACACCTTGGGGTGTTCCAACTAAGGGTTACAAGACTCGTAAGAACAAGCGTACCGACAAGTACATCGTACGTCGTCGTAACAAGTAATTATAAAGAGGATACGCCATGCCACGTTCTCTCAAGAAAGGTCCATTTATTGACCTACACTTGCTGAAGAAGGTAGAGAAAGCGTTGGAAAGCGGTGACAAGAAGCCTGTTAAGACTTGGTCCCGTCGCTCAATGATCATCCCTCAGATGATCGGTTTGACCATCGCTGTCCATAATGGTCGTCAGCACGTACCTGTTTTCGTTTCTGAAGAAATGATCGGTCACAAGCTAGGCGAATTTGCACCAACACGCACTTACCGTGGCCACGCTGCGGATAAGAAAGCTAAAAAGCGCTAAGGAGTAGGTAATGGAAGCTATCGCTAAACATCGCTTTGCTCGCATTTCGCCGCAAAAAGCTCGTTTGGTTGCAGATCAACTGCGCGGTAAGCCAGTTGCTCAAGCTCTAGAAATTCTAAACTTCAGCAACAAAAAAGCTGCTGATTTAATCAAGAAAGTTCTAGAGTCAGCTATCGCTAACGCAGAACACAACGAAGGCGCAGACATTGATGATCTTAATGTTGCTAAAATCTTCGTTGACGAAGGTCCTACCATGAAGCGTATTATGCCTCGTGCAAAAGGCCGTGCCGATCGCATCTTGAAGCGTTCTAGCCACATCACTGTTGTTGTAGCAGACCGCTAAGAGACTAGGAGAGAAAGCAATGGGTCAGAAAGTACATCCTAATGGTATTCGTTTAGGCATCGTTAAGCCTTGGAATACCACTTGGTTTGCTAACAGCCAAGAGTTCGCTGACAACCTAGACGGCGATTTCAAGGTACGCCAGTTCCTTACTAAGGAACTAGCAAAAGCATCTCTATCACGCATCGTTATCGAGCGTCCTGCTAAGAGCATCCGTGTGACTATTCACACTGCTCGTCCAGGCGTAGTAATCGGTAAGAAAGGTGAAGACGTAGAGAAACTACGTGCAGCAGTTGCGAAGATCGCGGGCGTTCCAGCTCAGATCAACATCGCTGAAGTACGTAAGCCAGAACTAGACGGTCAACTAGTAGCAGACAGCATCGCGTCTCAGCTAGAGCGTCGTGTTATGTTCCGTCGCGCTATGAAGCGTGCAGTTCAGAACGCTATGCGTCTTGGCGCTAAAGGTATCAAAGTTGAAGTAAGCGGTCGTCTAGGCGGCGCTGAAATCGCACGTACTGAGTGGTACCGTGAAGGCCGTGTGCCTCTACACACTCTACGTGCTGACATTGATTACGCAACTTCTTCGGCTCACACCCAATACGGTGTTATCGGCGTTAAAGTTTGGATCTTCAAAGGTGAAGTTCTAGGCGGTATGCCAGCTGCTAACGCAGTAGAGCCAAAGGCTGACAAGCCTAAGAAGCAGCGCAAAAGCCGTAAATAAGGAGTTTATTGATGCTGCAACCAAAACGCACTAAATTCCGCAAGGCCTTTAAAGGTCGTAACCGCGGTCTAGCGAACGGTACTGAAGTAAGCTTTGGTCAATTTGGTCTTAAAGCTGTAGGCCGTGGTCGCCTAACAGCTCGTCAAATCGAAGCTGCACGTCGTGCTATGACTCGTCATATCAAACGTCAGGGCCAAATCTGGATTCGTGTATTCCCAGACAAACCAATCACATCTAAGCCTCTTGAAGTTCGTCAAGGTAAAGGTAAGGGTAGTGTGGCATACTGGGTTGCTCAAGTTCAACCAGGTAAAGTTCTATACGAAATGAATGGTGTTTCTGAATCTCTAGCACGTGAAGCATTTAACCTTGCTGCACGTAAGCTACCAATCAAAACAACATTCGTAATTAAGGCGGTGATGTGATGAATGCACAAGATCTACGCGCGAAAAGCGTTGAAGAACTGAATGCAGAGCTTGTGAATCTACTTCGCGAACAGTTCAACTTGCGTATGCAAGCTGCAACTGGTCAGCTACAGCAGACTCACAACCTAAAAACTGTACGTCGTGATATCGCACGTGTTAAAACCGTTCTGACTGAGAAGGCTGGCGCATAATGAGCGAGAAAATCCGTACTCAGCTTGGTCGTGTAGTTAGCGACAAGGGCGATAAGTCTATTGTTGTTGCTATTGAGCGTATGGTGAAACACCCAATCTACGGTAAGTTCATCAAGCGTACAACTAAGCTTCACGCACATGACGAAAACAACGAGTGTGGCCTAGGCGACACTGTTGAGGTTCGCGAGTGTCGTCCACTATCTAAGACTAAGTCTTGGACACTGGTACGAGTAGTTGAAAAAGCACGTATCTAATACGTACTTAACAGCTATATAAGTTAGCGGCCCCGAAAAAATTTGGGGCCGTTCATTTTTTTATCTACCCATCGGTCGAAAATGGTGTTATTATTCGCCGCCTTTGAAGAAAAGGCATATCGACTCGTATTGGGTCTAGATGTTTTAAAAATTAGCGGAGCACTAACATGATCCAAATGCAAAGTATGCTTGATGCAGCGGATAACTCCGGCGCACGTAGCGTAATGTGTATTAAGGTTCTGGGTGGTTCTCACCGTCGCTATGCACATATCGGTGACATCATCAAGGTTACTGTTAAGGAAGCAATTCCTCGCGGTAAAGTTAAGAAAGGTGATGTACTGAAAGCGGTGGTTGTACGCACCCGTAAAGGCGTTCGTCGTCAAGATGGCTCTGTCATTCGCTTTGACCGTAATGCTTGCGTATTGTTGAACAACACTACTGAGCAACCTATCGGTACTCGTATCTTCGGCCCAGTGACTCGTGAACTTCGTACAGCGAAATTCATGAAGATTGTTTCACTAGCGCCAGAAGTACTTTAAGGAGCGACTATAATGGCAGCTAAAATCCGTCAAAACGACGAAGTTATCATTCTTGCTGGTAAAGACAAAGGCAAGACTGGTAAAGTAACTAAGGTTCTAGCAACCGGTAAAGTTATCGTTGAAGGTATCAACATGGTTAAGAAACACCAGAAGCCAGTTCCGGCAATGGGTGTTCAGGGCGGTATCGTTGAGCAGGAAGCTGCTATCGATGCGTCTAATGTTGCTATCGTTAACGGTCAAGGTAAAGCGGACCGTGTAGGCTTCCGATTTGAAGACGGCAAAAAAGTTCGTTTCTTCAAGTCGACTGGCGAAACTATTAAGTAAGTTTGGAGTAGTACTATGGCGAAACTGCATGATTACTACAAAGAGACTGTTGTAAAAGAGCTTTCTGAAAAGTTTGAATACAAGAGTATCATGCAAGTCCCAAGGATCGAAAAGATCACACTTAACATGGGTGTGGGCGAAGCTATCAACGACAAGAAGCTGCTAGAGAATGCTGCTGCTGACATGACTGCAATTTCAGGTCAGAAGCCGCTAATCACTGTAGCACGTAAGTCAGTTGCAGGCTTTAAGATCCGTGAGGGCTACCCTATTGGCTGTAAAGTAACCTTACGTGGCGAGCGTATGTGGGACTTTTTCGACCGTCTAATTTCAATTGCTGTTCCACGTATTCGTGACTTCCGTGGTTTAAACCCTAAGTCATTCGATGGTCGTGGTAACTACAGCATGGGCGTTCGTGAGCAGATCATCTTCCCAGAAATCGATTTCGATAAAGTAGATCGTGTACGTGGTTTAGACATCACTGTTACAACTTCTGCTAAGTCTGACGAAGAAGCTCTAGCTCTGCTGTCTGCTTTTAACTTCCCATTCCGTAAGTAAAAGTAAGGGTTACTAATGGCTAAAGAATCTATGAAGGCACGCGAAGCTAAACGTGCCAAGCTAGTAGCTAAGTTCGCTGAAAAGCGTGCAGCGCTAAAAGCTCTAATTAGCGACGTGAATGCGTCTGAAGAAGATCGCTGGAATGCAGTGCTTAAGCTTCAGTCACTACCACGTGATTCTGCGAAGTCTCGTCAGCGTAATCGCTGTAACCAGACTGGACGTCCACACGGCTACCTACGTAAGTTCGGTCTTAGCCGTATCAAGGTTCGTGAAGCTTGCATGAAAGGCGAGATTCCGGGTCTACGTAAAGCAAGCTGGTAATCCAGTAAGCAATTCAGAATCACGGAGTATTAACTTATGAGCATGCAAGATCCGATTTCGGATATGCTGACCCGTCTTCGTAACGGTCAGGCAGCGAAAAAAGTTGCTGTTAAAATGCCATCTTCTAAGCTTAAAGTAGCAATCGCTGCTCTATTAAAAGAAGAAGGTTATGTGGCTGACTACACTGTAACAGGTGAAGTTAAGCCTGAGCTAGAAGTTACACTTAAGTACTTCGAAGCTAACCCAGTTATTGAGCAAATCCAACGTGTATCACGTCCTGGTCTACGCATCTACAAGAAAAAAGATGCGCTACCATCAGTGATGGGTGGCCTTGGTATTGCTGTTGTTTCCACTTCCAAGGGTCTAATGACCGACCGCGCTGCACGCAAAGCGGGTCTTGGCGGTGAGATTATCTGCTACGTAGCATAATAGGAGTAGGATATGTCTCGTGTTGCAAAAGCACCTGTAGTTATTCCTGCCGGCGTAGAAGTTAAACTTAACGGTCAGGAAATTACTGTTAAAGGTAGTAAGGGCGAAGCAGTTCGTTCTATCCACGAAGCAGTAGTTCTAACTTTGGAAGAGAACAAAGTTACTTTCGGTCCTCGTGAAGGATTCGAAAAAGCTTGGGCACAAGCAGGTACTGCACGTGCACTAGTTAACAACATGGTTGTTGGTGTTACTGAAGGCTTCACTAAGAAGCTGACTCTTAAGGGTGTAGGTTACCGTGCTGCTATCAAAGGCAATGCAGTAGCTCTAACTCTAGGTTTCTCTCATCCAGTTGAGCACGAACTTCCAGCAGGTATCAAAGCTGAATGTCCATCACAAACTGAAATCGTACTTACTGGTACTGATAAGCAGGTTGTAGGTCAAGTAGCTGCTGATATTCGCGCTTACCGTAGCCCTGAACCTTACAAAGGTAAAGGTGTTCGTTACGCCGACGAAGTTGTGCGTACTAAAGAAGCTAAGAAGAAGTAAGGTAACACTATGGATAAGAAAGCATCTCGTATCCGTCGTGCGACCCGAGCACGTCGTAAGATTGCTGAACTGGGCGCAACTCGCCTAGTTGTACACCGTACTCCACGTCACGTGTACGCTCAGGTAATCGCACCAAACGGCTCTGAGGTTATCGCAGCCGCTTCTACCGTAGAAAAAGCGATCCGTGAGCAAGTTAAGAGCACTGGTAACAAAGACGCTGCTACAGCTGTAGGTAAAGCTATTGCTGAGCGCGCGATTGAAAAAGGCATCCTTAACGTTGCATTCGATCGTTCTGGTTTCCAATACCACGGCCGTATCGCTGCACTAGCAGAAGCTGCTCGTGAAGCTGGTCTGAAATTCTAAGGTAGGCGGAAGATGGCTAACGAAAAAACACAATCAGATTTGCATGAAAAACTGATCGCTGTTAACCGTGTTTCAAAAACGGTTAAAGGTGGTCGTATTTTCAGCTTTACTGCACTAACTGTAGTTGGTGACGGTAACGGTCGCATCGGTTTTGGTTACGGTAAGGCACGTGAAGTTCCTGCTGCAATCCAGAAAGCGATGGAAAAAGCACGCCGTAACATGGTTACAGTTGCAATCAACGAAGGTACTCTATACCACCCTGTTAAGGGCGTTCACACTGGTTCTAAAGTTTACATGCAACCAGCGTCTGAAGGTACAGGTATCATCGCGGGTGGTGCAATGCGTGCAGTACTAGAAGTTGCGGGTATCCGTAACGTTCTAGCTAAAGCATACGGTTCTACTAACCCAATCAACGTTGTTCGCGCAACAATTGACGGTCTAAGTGGAATGAACTCTCCAGAAATGATCGCAGCTAAGCGTGGTCTTTCTGTTAAAGAAATTCTGGAGTAATCGACATGGCTAAAACTATTAAAGTAACCCAAACAAAGAGCTCTATCGGTCGTCTACCGAAGCATAAAGCTACTTTGCGTGGCCTAGGCCTTCGTCGCATCAACCACACTGTTGAACTTGAAGATACTGCTTGCGTACGCGGCATGATCAACAAAGTTTACTACATGGTTAAAGTTGAGGAGTAATCAGAATGCGTTTGAATACTCTATCACCGGCTGCGGGTTCTAAGCCTTCTGCGAAGCGCGTAGGTCGTGGTATCGGTTCAGGTCTGGGTAAAACTTGTGGCCGTGGTCACAAAGGTCAGAAATCACGTTCAGGTGGTTCAGTACGTCCAGGCTTCGAAGGCGGTCAAATGCCTTTGAAACAGCGTCTACCAAAATTCGGTTTTACATCACGTAAGAGCCTTGTAACAGCTGAAGTTCGTCTAGCAGAGCTAGCGAAAGTTGAAGGTGACGTAGTAAGCCTAGAAACACTAAAAGCTGCGAATGTTATCACTAAGGACGTTAAGTTCGTGAAAGTTGTACTTTCTGGTGAGATCGCTCGTTCAGTAACAGTGAAAGGCCTACGCGTTACTAAAGGCGCTAAAGCTGCTATCGAAGCTGCTGGCGGTAAAATCGAGGAATAATTAACTCGAGGATGAGGTACAGATGGCTAAACAACCAGGACAAGATTTTCGTAGCGCACAAGGTGGCCTAGCAGAGCTTAAGTCACGCCTTTTATTCGTATTAGGTGCGATCTTAATATTTAGAGCGGGTTCCTTTGTTCCTATTCCTGGTATTGACGCTGCTGTACTTGCCAGTCTGTTCGAACAGCAAAAGGGTACCATCATTGAAATGTTTAACATGTTCTCTGGTGGTGCACTCTCGCGTGCTTCTATTCTAGCGCTGGGCATTATGCCGTATATTTCGGCATCGATTATTGTCCAGTTGCTAACAGTAGTTCATCCAGCATTAGCTGAGTTGAAGAAAGAAGGTGAGGCTGGCCGTCGTAAGATTAGTCAGTACACCCGATACGGTACGCTTGTTTTGGCAACCTTCCAAGCAATTGGTATTGCAACGGGGTTACCAAGTATGATTCCAGGGCTTGTACATAATCCAGGCCCTAGTTTCTACTTTGTTGCAGTGGTTAGTTTGGTTACTGGTACCATGTTCTTAATGTGGTTAGGTGAGCAAATTACCGAGCGTGGTATTGGTAACGGTATTTCATTGATTATTTTCACTGGTATCGTTGCAGGTTTACCGCCAGCGATTGGACAGACCGTAGAGCAAGCGCGTCAAGGTGAATTGCACGTACTTCTTCTACTGTTAATTGCGGTTATATCATTTGCTGTTATTTACTTTGTTGTGTTTATGGAACGTGGTCAGCGTCGTATCGTCGTTAACTACGCTAAACGCCAACAAGGTCGACGTGTTTTTGCTGCGCAAAGCACACACCTACCGTTGAAAATCAACATGGCAGGTGTTATTCCAGCAATTTTTGCATCGAGTATTATTCTTTTTCCAGGAACGCTGGCTCAGTGGTTTGGTCAAAGTGAAGGTCTAGGTTGGTTAAGTGATATCTCACTTGCTCTAAGTCCTGGTCAACCTTTATATGTAATGCTTTATGCTGCTGCAATTATATTCTTCTGTTTCTTCTATACTGCGTTGGTTTTCAACCCTCGCGAGACAGCTGATAACTTGAAGAAGTCTGGGGCATTCATACCTGGTATACGCCCGGGTGAACAGACCGCAAAATATATAGATAAAGTAATGACACGTTTAACTCTTGCGGGTGCGTTGTATATTACGTTTATCTGTCTGATCCCCGAGTTCATGATGATAGCATGGAATGTTCGCTTCTATTTTGGCGGTACTTCCCTACTTATCGTAGTCGTTGTTATTATGGATTTCATGGCTCAAGTTCAGACACATTTGATGTCTCAACAATATGAGTCAGTTTTGAAAAAGGCTAACCTTAAAGGCTATGGCCGCTAAGTTAGTTTTCCATTTTACGGAGTTTAGCAATGAAAGTTCGTGCTTCCGTTAAGAAAATCTGCCGTAACTGTAAAGTTATCAAGCGCAACGGTGTTGTGCGTGTGATTTGCAGTGAGCCAAAGCATAAACAACGCCAAGGCTAATTAGCAGAAATATTTCTTGCAAATTGAAGATAGGTTGGCTACATTAGCCAACCATCTTTTGTTATGTGCAAAAGAATTGTTCACCGCTGCGTATCCTAAACGGGCTCTGCAGCGGTTATTCTTGTAAAGTACTAGGAGTGAATAGTGGCCCGTATTGCAGGCATTAACATTCCTGATCAGAAACATGCTGTTATCGCACTTACTGCGATCTACGGCATTGGTAAGACTCGTTCAAAAGCTATCCTAGCTGAAACGGGTATTGCTGAAGATGTTAAGATCAGTGAACTAACTGAAGAGCAGATCGATCTACTGCGTGATGGTGTAGCTAAGTACACTGTAGAAGGTGATCTTCGTCGTGAAATTTCCATGAACATCAAGCGCCTAATGGATCTTGGTTGTTACCGTGGTCTTCGTCACCGTCGCAGTCTACCTCTACGTGGACAGCGTACTAAAACCAACGCTCGCACTCGTAAGGGTCCGCGCAAGCCGATCAAAAAATAATCGGATAAGGTAGAGTACAATGGCAAAACAACCTACACGCGCTCGTAAGCGCGTACGCAAGCAAGTAGCTGATGGCGTTGCGCACATCCACGCTTCTTTCAACAACACAATCGTAACCATTACAGACCGTCAAGGTAATGCTCTATCTTGGGCTACTGCAGGTGGTTCAGGTTTCCGTGGTTCTCGTAAATCTACTCCGTTCGCTGCACAGGTTGCTGCAGAGCGTTGTGGTGAAATGGCTAAAGAATACGGCGTTAAGAACCTAGAAGTTATGGTTAAGGGCCCTGGTCCAGGTCGTGAGTCTACAATCCGTGCTCTAAACGCAGCGGGTTTCCGTATCACTAACATTGTTGATGCGACTCCGATCCCTCACAACGGTTGTCGTCCACCTAAGAAACGTCGCGTATAACGTTTCGTTTCTAGGAATTTGGAGAAAGAAAAATGGCAAGATATTTGGGTCCTAAGCTGAAGCTTAGCCGTCGCGAAGGCACTGACTTATTCCTTAAGTCTGGTGTACGCGCGATTGATACCAAGTGTAAAATTGATAACGCGCCGGGCCAACATGGTGCTCGTCGTGGTCGTCTATCTGATTACGGCGTTCAGCTTCGTGAGAAGCAGAAAGTTCGTCGTACGTATGGCGTACTAGAAAAACAATTCCGTAACTACTACAAGACAGCTGCCCGCATCAAGGGTAACACAGGTGAGAACCTGCTTCAGCTTCTTGAAGGTCGTCTAGATAACGTAGTTTACCGCATGGGCTTTGGCGCAACTCGCGCAGAAGCACGTCAGTTGGTAAGCCACAAAGCGATCCTAGTAAACGGTCAAGTCGTAAACGTTCCTTCTTTCAAGGTAGCGGCAAACGACGTTGTTAGCATTCGTGAGAAAGCTAAGAACCAAGCACGCATCAAAGCAGCTCTAGAAGTTGCTACACAGCGTGAACTACCGACTTGGGTCGAAGTAGACAGCAGCAAGATGGAAGGTACGTTCAAGCGTCTTCCAGAACGTTCTGATTTGTCTGCCGACATCAACGAACACCTGATCGTCGAGCTTTACTCTAAGTAAGGCTACAGTTAAGAGAGGACACAATGCAGGGTTCTGTAACAGAATTTCTTAAGCCGCGTCTTGTTGACATCGAACAAGTTAGCACGACACACGCAAAAGTAACTCTAGAGCCATTAGAGCGTGGTTTTGGCCACACTTTAGGAAACGCTCTTCGTCGTATTTTACTATCTTCTATGCCAGGTTGTGCTGTAACAGAAGTTGAAATCGACGGTGTGTTACATGAGTACAGCACCAAAGAAGGCGTTCAGGAGGATATCCTTGAAATTCTTCTAAACCTTAAAGGTCTAGCCGTTAAGGTTGAGGGTAAAGATGAAGTTATTCTTACTCTGAACAAATCTGGTGCAGGCCCTGTTGTTGCAGGTGACATCACCCATGATGGTGATGTTGAGATTGCGAACCCAGAACACGTAATCTGCCACATTACTGATGACAATGCTGAATTAAGCATGCGCATCAAGGTAGAACGTGGTCGTGGCTATGTACCAGCATCTGCTCGTATTCACACTGAAGAAGATGAGCGTCCAATTGGCCGTCTGTTAGTAGACGCTACTTACAGCCCAGTTGACCGTATTGCTTACGCTGTTGAAGCAGCTCGCGTTGAACAACGCACTGACTTAGACAAGCTAGTAATCGATATGGAGACTAACGGTACACTTGATCCTGAGGAAGCTATCCGTCGTGCAGCAACTATTCTTGCTGAGCAATTGGATGCATTCGTAGATCTTCGCGATGTACGAGTTCCAGAAGAGAAAGAAGAGAAGCCGGAGTTCGATCCGATCCTACTGCGTCCTGTAGACGATCTTGAACTAACTGTTCGCTCTGCTAACTGTCTGAAAGCAGAAGCGATCCACTACATCGGTGATCTTGTTCAGCGTACTGAGGTTGAGCTTCTTAAAACGCCAAACCTTGGTAAGAAGTCTTTAACAGAAATTAAAGATGTATTGGCTTCTCGTGGTCTATCTCTAGGTATGCGCCTAGAAAATTGGCCGCCAGCGTCAATCGCTGAAGATTAATAGTTTACTGATATCTAGTTAGAAGGATTAGGTCATGCGCCATCGTAAGAGTGGTCGTCAACTCAACCGCAACAGCAGTCATCGTAAAGCGATGTTCAGCAACATGGCTAGCTCTCTGGTACGTCACGAATTAATTAAGACTACCCTGCCTAAAGCAAAAGAGCTACGTCGCGTAATTGAGCCTTTGATTACCCTAGCTAAGACTGACAGTGTTGCTAACCGTCGTCTTGCATTCGCTCGTACTCGTGACAACGAAGTTGTTGCGAAACTATTTAACGAACTAGGTCCACGCTTTGCTAAGCGTCCTGGTGGTTACACTCGTATCATGAAGTGCGGTTTCCGTGCTGGTGATAAAGCTCCTATGGCTTACATCGAGTTAGTTGACCGTCCTGAAGCTCAGGAAGAAGCTGCTGCTGAATAAGCAATAGCCGTTAAATAAAAAAAGAAGCCGAGTCTTTAGACTCGGCTTTTTTTTTGCATCCTTTTTCAGTGTGTTGATGTCACACTGAGGAGAATATGCTTTATTTAATGTTAGATAGTTCTGGTTTTGGTGGTATTGAAAGCCATGTCTTGCAACTGTCTTTATTAATTCGAGAGAAAAAAGTTCCTTTCAAAGTTATTTTCCTTTCTCATGTTGATCATCACCCGCTTTATCGTCTCCTTGATAATAATCAGGTTGATTACATCGTAGCACCCGGTTTCTTTTCTTTATTATTCTTGTTTAAATCTGATGATGTGATCCACGCCCATGGCTATAAATCTTCTCTTTGGGCCAGATGTTTAAAACTTTTCCGTCGATGTAAGGTGCTAACTACTTTTCATGCTGGGGAATTTTTAATCGGTCGCCTTGCTTTTTATGAGCAGTTAAATCGCTATACCAGTTTTCTTTCCGTTAATTTTGCGGTGAGTGACGACATTAAGTCTAAAGTTCCTTTTCCATGTTCTGTATTAAATAATTTTATTCATGCGATCCCCCCTTTTCTTTTTCGTAGTCGACATAAAATTTTGCAAGTGGGGTTTGTTGGACGTTTATGTCACGTTAAAGGGATAGATCGTTATCTACAGCTATCTAATCAGTGCCCGACCATTCAATTTCATGTTTTTGGTGATGGCGAAGAAGCGAATTTATTGGCGAGTTATTCCAATGTTAAATGGCATGGTGCAGTTGAAGATATGTCGGGTAATTGGAATCAATTGGATTTGTTGTTGATCCCGTCCCGTGCTGAAGGCTTACCTATGGCTGCGTTAGAAGCGATGGCGAATGGTATCCCTGTTATTGGTACTCAGGTTGGTGATTTATCTCGACTTGTTGATTCACGTTGGTTAGTTGAGACTTATGAGTGGCCAAAATTGGTGTGGTATATTCTTTGTTTTGATTCTATGACCAATAAAGAATGGCAAGCATGTTCTAAATATAGCTATATTCAAGTTACGAACAACTTTAGTGGTATACAGCGGTGGTCGATTTTAGCGTCTGCTTATGGCGTTAATCGCGAGACTACCGATAAATGCTGATCAGTGTTTTATCATCGATAGTTGATTGTTGTGGGTTTGCCCATATTTTTTCATGACGCTGTATTGTTGTCTTATGACTTAGTCGTTCAAGAAAATGGGTTGTTATTGGCTTAGTAAATAACCCATCGCTATAGCAATGAACACTAATATTTGATGTGAGAGTAATACTTTTAGGTTTGATGAGAAGTTGTGGGTTAATACCTAATAAACCGATATTTTCTTCAAGATAGCATGTGTCTTTATGGCTTATTTTCAATGCTGAGGGCATGCCTGCATTATATATTTTTAAGTTATTTTCGTTATCTATTGTGATGATCATTAGGCAGATCATGTGGCGATTTTTTCTTGCTGATATGAGCTGATGATTGAGAATATGACAGATCTCTTCGGGTGTTTCGATTCCTGCATCCAGTAACCCTGCAATATAACCAAACCAACCTATCCCGTTTGCTCTCGCTAATGGCCCATGTCCCATGTTATCACCGAGTATGATCATTGCTGGAGCGGTACTTTTGGGTTTTCGATAAAGTAGAAAATCACCTTGGTTTACAGGGTATTGCTCAATATTGATTGTAATGTCTCGAACCGTAATTTTTTTTGGTAGCTCTGCTTGATATGGGGTCATTTGATCAAGTAATTGCTTTTCAAAAACTGAAGCAAGAATACTGTGACGTTTAAATACCCGTTTTAATATAGTGAGCAGTTTTTCTTTCTCTAAGGGTTTTGTTAGGTAATCGTCTATGCCAGCTCTGGCAGCTTCGAGTAATGTGGTGTCTTTGTTGTCACCAGAAATGAAGATAAAAGGCAGTGATTGGCAGTCTTGGAGCTGAGTGACTTTATCTCTAAAGGTAAAGCCGTCAATATCTGGCATATGTAAGTCGGTGATCACCATATCACAGCGACTGTGTGTTAACCATTCTAGTGCTTCACAGGGCTTACTAAATAAAATTAGCTGGTAGTGATGACGCAGAAATGTGGCGAATAAGGCTAATTGGCTCGGGCTGTCATCAACAATTAAGAGCTGGGGTTTAGCTTTTAAGCGCGGAATACTAAATCGGATAATATTTCTATTATTTGAAATAAAGTATTTAAAATCAGGAAAATAGGTGTTTATTAATGCTAGTCCTAATTTATTGCACGTTGGCTCTTCTGGTAATGTAGCTGACTGTATTTTATCTTCCATCTCATTCCAATATGAACCATTGTCGATGATTTCAAACCTTGCTTGATTGTTACGTAATCCATATTTTAATTCGACATGGCTAGCTGTGTTGTTTTGATGTACGAGTAAGTTTACGCAATATTCATTGCAAACGAGGATGATGTGTTGGCTGAGCTCATAGCTTAAATTGAGTTTGTAACTTTGTATTCTTAACCACTGACGCATGGTTTTTAGATTGTCGTAATTTAAGCTAAATGTTTGTTTGAAAAGGATCTGATGGATCATTGGTACTTTCCTTGTAACAGCTGACTTTTATTAAGTATTGTGGTGATCTTGTTTCTTATTTTTTCAGGTAACCACCACGCTTTTGAGTTCATGCTTTTTAATAATCGTTGGGCTAGCGTTGGATTAAATTGATCATTAATAATGATCCCTATGATGTTGCAGTTACTCTTTTCAAGTTTGGCAATGCTTGTCAGTAACTGACTTTCTGTTGTTTTGGCTGCTGACAAGCAAAGTAGGATCCCATCACTGGCATTGGCGATATTTACCGCAGGGAGGTTGCGCCAGTTAGCGGTATTAATATTGCCAGTATCACAAATAATATAGTGGTATTGCTGCTGCCAATATTGCAGTAGATAACGGAGTTTATGAGGTTGGCGTAAGGTCAGGACGGTTGATTGATCTTCTGGTTGAGGCAATATATCTAAATATTGATGCTTGACGATCAAAGATTGCTCTTTATTTTTGTTATCGGTTTCCCAGTGGATAGGATCGTACCCCTGACCAGATCCGGAAAGATCTAAATCGATCAATAAGACCTTGGTTTGGTTTTCAGAGCAGCGCTCAGCGAGCCAATAACTCATAGTTGAGCTACCGCATTTTTGATTGCAATTAGCGATACAGATGATCCTTAGCTGCAATTGATGGATCTGCTGGAATAGGTGTTCCATTTCCTCGCTTAGCCAGGGTTTCATAATGCCGCTCCTATTACGAGTAATGTTGTGACAAGGCTAAAGGCATCTTGCAATCCCTGACGCAAAAGTGCGGTTGTTGAATCTTCTTCATTTGGCACATATACCGTATCTCCTGGGCGAAGCATTGGGATCGGAGTATCTGCTGGATGTTTGATGTAATCACGCAAACTGAAAGTCTGGCTTTTATCGCCACAGCACGACGCATTGACGATCATGATTTTGTCGATATACGCTTTATCGGTTGGCCCTCCAGCCTCTGCGAGTAGATCTAATAATGACATCTGGCTATTAAATGAGTAGCGACCGGGTTTTTTGACTTCTCCCATTAATCTGACGACACGATCGGCTGGTTTATCGAGCCAGTCTCCATCTCGCTGTGGGATGTAAATAACGTCACCGGGTACAACTTTAGGGATCAGGCTTTCGTCACCGGTTTCAAAATAAAGGGTGAGATTTAAAGTGGTGACATCGGCATGTGTACCATTACGGTGACTGATTTTTATTTGTTGTAGATTGGCATCTTTATCGGGGCCATCAGCGGCGGCGAGAATATCTAAAAAGCTTAACTCCTCATTGAATGCATATCTTCCAGGGGCGTTAACTGCACCAAAGACATAAATGGATTCTTCAGCGTTTTGTCTGATCCAAGTGGATTTGTTATCAGTCGGATCATGAGGCAGTTCATCGACCATGATGGTGTCACCGGGCCTGATAATCGGCAGTCCAGCAAAGTTACCGCCTCTATCTATGAACTTTTCTAAATCGAAATAAATAATACTGTTAGGATCATTTTTATTTTTTTTGATGATCCGAATACTACTGAGGTTTGCCGTTTCTAGAGGGCCTCCCGCTAAGGCGAAGATCTCTAAAAAGGTTAGTTTTTTATTCCATTTAAAGCGTCCAGGTCCCTTTACGGAGCCGATCACCATCACTGTTTTATCATCTTTGGCTTTTAGCGTCTGTGGAACATAAATGACATCGCCTGGCAGAACCTTGGGGAGTAGTTTTTCATTGCCAGTTTCAAAATATTTAGCAAGATCAAGGTGGGTAACTCGGGTTTTTTGGCCGTTACGATGGGTGATCAATAACTCTTGTAAATCCGCATCCCCAATCGGCCCATCGGCCGCAGAAAGAATATCAAGAAAGCCCTGCTCTTTATTAAAAGCGTAGCGCCCCGGGGCACCTACGGCACCAAAAATATAAATGGAATCTTTAGCTGATTGACGTAGCCAGCTGGACTTATTGTCACTGGGATCATGTGGCTGCTCATCAACAATGATGGTATCGCCCGCCTTTATCTTTGGCAGCTTTTTATCTGGGTGACCTTCTTTAATAAAGTTTTCTAGATCAAAGAAGATCACTTGGTGCCCGATATCGCTAGGCTGTTTGGGATCAGGAAGCCGAACAATTCGGATGTTTGACATATTGGCTTTTTCTTTAGGGCCGCCAGCCATAGAGAGGAGATCAAGAAAAGTCAGTTTGTGATTGAAGTTAAACCGTCCTGGCTCGTATACGGCACCTATAATTTTGATTGCACTGTGATCTGATGGCTTTTTCGTTTTAGGGATGTAAATAACGTCTCCAGGTACCACTTTAGGTAATGCAGACTCATCACCTGTTTTAAAATACTCCGCGAGATCTAATTGGCTTACTTGGCTTGTGGTTCCATTACGATGGGTGATCAAGATCTCTTGTAGATCGGCTTCATTATTGGGTCCATCAGCAGCGGCAAGAATATCTAAAAATCCTTGTTCATCATTAAAAGCATAACGACCGGGAGCACCAATCGAGCCGAAAACATAGATAGAATCTTTAGGTGATTGGCGCAGCCAACTGGCTTTGTTATCACTGGGATCATCTGGTAATTCATCGACAATAATGGTCATGCCGGCAGAAAGTGGCGGCAATAGCCGTTTCGGACTGCCCTGTTTGATGAAAGTTTGTAGATTGAAAAAGGAAACATCATGGCCGTTGGTGATGTCTTCATCTTCGACAATTAACCGGATATTGCTCAGATTGGCTCGTTTTGTCGGCCCTTCTGCGTGAGCGAGTAGATCCATAAAATCCATCGCAGGGCTCCATTCATAACGCCCCGGAACGTTGACTGCGCCAATGATCTTTATGGAGCGGTCTTCCGTAATTTTGAGCCAAGATTTTTCATTGACGGTGGTTTTTTCAGGAACAAAGATGACATCACCCGTCTTCATGAGTGGAACATGGTAGTTTTGCGGATTTTTTGTAAACTCGACGAGATTGATAATAATAGGCGCTTCCGTTTCACTGAGGATTTTGATTTGTGTGGTATCGGCAAAACGGGTTGGTCCACCGGCATTGGCTAAAACATCAATAAACTTGGTTTCTTTTCCGATCTCATAAGGGCCAGCAGCCTTTACTTCTCCCATTACAAAAACGGTTCTTGCCGTGGTACTGATATCGTCGACTTCAATTGGGGCAAAAATTGTTGTTCCGGGCTGTACTGGTGGCAACATGGTTTCATCACCAGTATCGAGGTAGGTTTTTAAATCAAATTGATAGGGTTTGTTATCGGTTACAACACGGATTTTTGTGACATCGGCATAACGGGTTACTCCATCAGCTCGCATTAAGGCATCGACAACATTCATTTCAGGTTTATAGCTAAATGTTCCCGGATTTCTTACCTCACCAAATAAAGTTAATCCGTTTCGCTCATTTGCATCCCCTGCGTTTTGAATGGCAGCAGCATCAAAGTCTACTTCAATATTGCCAAGTAGTGGAGAGACTGGCACAAACACGGTGTCGCCATTAGAGAGGATTGGCAGCGATGATATATCACCTGTATCTAAGTATTTTTTATAGTTGAAACTACGTTGTACTTCATTTTGTGTAATCACAAATTTATCTAGCTGTGCACCTGGCCTTGCTCCTCCTGCCGCCGCTATTGCCAGCTGGACATTGCTATTGGGTTTTAGAGAAACCGTACCAGGCTCTTCGACGTAACCGAGGACATGAATACGGATGAGCTGCTCTTTGAGGGTAAGTTTAAAATCATCGAGGTTTCGGAAAACCACTGATAAGCTTTGTTTAATTTTACGCTCAGCGTCTGCAATAGTGAGATCGGCAATGGTCACGGCTCCTACTTCTGGTAGTTGAATTTTGCCGTGATCATCAATAATAAAGTCTTCAGTAAAGGTTTTTTCTCCCGGTACAAAAATGAAAATGCGATCACCGGCTGTTAGAGTCGTTGTACTCTCTGCAGCTATTGCAACGTTGGTTAAGAAAAGAAGAAGACAGAGAATACGGATCATAGGCCGTCTCGAATTGCATGCCAGTCCTTAATATCAAAAACACGATGAATAGACTGGGCGTGATGTTCAACCAAGACTCTTGCTTCTACTTTACGGTTACTTAATTGTTTCGTGAGCGTGTTATCACCGATGGCTTGGCTTTCTCCCATGCTTGTGACACTGATTTGATTGGTATTGACGCCATTTTCGACGAGGAAGTCTTTAACGGTATTCGCTCTGGCTAAACCTAGGTAATAATTACTCTGTGTACCGCCTTGGCTATCGGTATAACCAATGAGTTGAAGTAGCCAGTGTTCTTGGCGTTTGATAATTTCAGCTGCGTAAAGTAATGATTTTTTATATTCAGGCAGCAGTTCTGTTTTATTTAACGCAAATTGATTATCAACGGCCATATAAAGTAAGAAGCGTTCTTTAAGTTCCACTTCTGAGTAATGTGGATCAAGACATAAGGTGTGATATTCCAACCAATCCATTTGTTCTTGAATCACTGCATTTTGCGTTTGATATTTGAGTAAGGTGATTTCTGCATCTTTAACAAACCCCGATAAGGCTTCTTCTCGTGCTTTGCGGTAGAGGTTTTCAAGTGTGATGTATTGACCTGGTAAACAATGCTTTGCACCACGTACTGCCAATAATTGCATTTCAAAACGGTGATGTTCGAGTAGACGTAGTTGAGCTTGTTGTGCGGGTGGCAATGGGACTTCACCAGGTGCAGGCCAAAATGAGTTGCTACAGCCAGCAAGTAGTGCGATAAGAAAAAGGAAAATACACCGATGGTTACTATTCATCATGTTAATTCAGCTGATGTGATCAGCGGAATGACTTTATCAATCCGTAGCATTTGCATCAGCTCCCTTGGTTGTCCATTCACATTAAGTAGGCGTAAACGACGTCCACGGCTTTTTAAACGTTTATATAAAAAGACAATGGCACCAATGCCGCATGAGTCAATGAATTGCACTTTTGTCATATCGATCACTAATTCCATGCGTTCGGTTTGGCTAAGAGCATCAAACTCTTTTTCAAGCTCTTTAGCTCGCTGAGCATCAAACTCATCTTGTAACGTTATCGCAATCACCGAATTAGAAGAAGCGAACATAAGGTGTTCCTTATTGTCTATTTTAATAAATGTAATTCAAAGGTTGTGCCAATTATTGTCCACGTCTTGTAACCATAATGTATGCCGTTTTGAGCAAAATATAGCAGTCCATTCTAAGCCATTGTAATGGCGAGGCTAATGCCACTGAGTAAGCATAATCCCATGCTATCTTTGCTTTTACGTCTTCAATACAACTGTCGTACCCCTGATTGACTTGGGCAAGACCTGTGATCCCCGGGCGTAAACCTCGAGTTCGCTCAAGGTAGAATGGCAATGCATTTTGCAAACTACCACATAGCTCAGGACGTTCAGGACGAGGACCTATCAGTGACATGTCGCCTTTTATCACATTGATAAACTGGGGAAGTTCATCAAGTCGGGTATCACGTAAAAAGCACCCTATTCGGGTGATTCTGGGATCATTTTTACGTGACCATACGGCACCACTTTCAGCTTCTGCATTGGGCTGCATGGTGCGAAATTTCAACATCGAGAACAGCATAATATGTTCATCATTGATCTGTCCGACCCGTACTTGACGATAGAAAATATCGCCTTTTGAGTCCAAACGTATGAGTAGAGCAATAAAAGGCCATAAAGGCAGTGTTAATAACAGACCTATACAGCTTAGAACAATATCAAAAAAGCGTTTGAGGATGAGTGTGCTGGTATTTTGGTAATGATGAATTGGCGGCTTATTTTTCCAGCCATGCTTAAATTGACCAAAGAGATAACGCACCATACCAATAAAAGATGAGAGGTAACCTCCGATCAGGTAATGCAGTTTATCTAAAAAGGTGTGTTTTACGCCTATCAATGGCAATGCGGCTAAACCGTATCCGACACATTGGATACCGGTTAGCCATAGTGCGAAAGATGAACCTTGGCTAGCAAGATAAAGTGTTAAACCTAAATAAATGATCAGGATAAAAGGCATGAGTGTTCTCAACCCCTTACCTGAAGCAAATAGCCATTTGACCCCTGGCTGGTGGAGGTTAAATACAAATCGACAGCGGATCAGTTGCTGTAAGTTACCAGCGCCAATGCGTTGTCGTCGTTGATGTGTTTCTTCATCACTGCTGATATCGAGTTCAATACTGTTAATGCACTCGTTATAAATCACGGTGTAGCCTTGCTTGAGTACCTGCATCGGTAACATGAAATCATCGTTAATGGTGTCATGAGGTAACGGCTGAAATAATCGCGTTCGCATAATATAAAACGCCCCATTACCACCGATAACGCTACCTAAATGTGACTCAGCAAAGCGCATATTATTCTGCCAAGACCAATACTGTTGCTCACCGGTATTGCCATTATAAATAAGGTAATTGCCGGTGATGGCACCAACTTTCGGATCGTTAAAACTATGAATAGCTTGCTTGAGGGCATCAATGGAAATGAGTGCTGATACATCACTTAAAGCGACTAACTCGGCATAAGGTTGCGCCATGGTCATTAATTGATTGAGGCGAGCTAATTTCCCTTTATTACTGGTACTGATTTGTAGTTGAAAATGAATATTGGCTCGTTGGAACTGACTTTGCCATTGTTGGCAAATCTTGGCGGTATCATCACAGCAGCCATCACAGCAAATAAAAATAAACAGTTTATCTGCGGGATAATCGAGCATTAATAAATTTGCTAACTTATCGTTGATGTGGGCGGCCTCATTATAAGCTGGAATGATGATGGCAATAGCGGGAAAACTGTTGGGTTCAATCGTGACAATTTTTCTTTTTAAATGACGTCCATACCACACCATGACAGCACTATAGATGATGTGGTGATAGATAATGATCAGAGTAAGAATAAGAAGGAGCAGCCAACTTATTGCCATAATTATCTCCCTAGCGCTTCGTAAGCGGCTGTCATGGTTCTTACATCGGCAAACTGTTGTATAAATTGGGCAATTTTATGTTCGCAGATGTTTTGAGTGATGACGTGCTGAAGTGCTTGTGAAAGCTGTTTGGGATCATCGGGTAACACAAGCTGGCTGCTATCTGGGTAAGTAAAATCAGGGATGGCACCAATACGGGTAGCGACAATCGGTTTACCACTGGCTTGGGCTTCAAGTAATGCTAGCGGTAGTCCTTCATGACGAGATGGCATACAAAATACGTTAATTGCTCGATAGAAATATCGCATATCCTCACAATAACCGAGCCACTGGATCCGTGTTGCTACTCCAAGCTGCCTTGCAAGCTGTTTTAGATTCAGTGATTCATAACCATCACCTGCAACCACTAATTGATATTGTGCAGGAAGTGAAGAAAGAGCATGGATCATGGTATCGATGCCTTTTTCACTGACTAAGCGCCCAGCACAGCCAATGAAAGTGCCGTCTTGAGGTAAATTGAGATAGTGTCGAGCTTGGGTTTGATCGCCAATACAAAAAAAGTGGCAGTCGATACCATTATAAATAATGTGATTTGCGGCTCGTCCAAGGAGTTGTTGCAGATCTTTAGCTACACTAGGGGCATCGGCCACTAGAGCGATGTTTTTACTTTTGAGTAGCCAACGCGTCATGTTTTTTTGTTTTGGATCTTGTAAATGCCAGCTGTCATGTTCGGTGTGGATATGAGCGCGATTTAGCCCAATGAGTGCTAGCCGACTGTAAAGTAAAGGACCTAGGTGATGACTATGAATGGTCGTGATATTGAACTCTTGGATCACTTTGCGTAGTTGATAGGCTGTTTTGAGATGCACGCCTTGTGGCTTATTTAAAAAGATGAGCTTATCTTTAAACATGGCTAATTCGGGCCATGCTTTTATGGAGGCCAAGAGGTTGCCTTCGAGTGATGCAATGTAGACATGATGATGAGGCGAAGCAAAGCGTACAAGATTTAGTACGAGTTTTTCTAGCCCGCCGGGACGAAGATGTTGGACGATTTGTAGCGTTCTAACCATCCTCTAGCTCCTTTGAAAAATAAGGAATACGCACCAAAATCGGGTAAGAGATTAATTGGTGAATATGATTGGATTGATATAACCGCGTATCAAAAAGAATGGTTACTCCAACCAGAAATAGTGAAACCACAGTGCCAAGTACAATACCGAAAGCGAAATTCATCCACCAAGGCCAGTTCTGCGGTGATTTCGGTACTGTCGGTTTATCTATAATTTTTAATTTATCAGGCTCTTCAAAACGACCGAGATGACCTGTGACTCGTGCCATTTCATAACGTTCGAGTAACTGGTTATAAATAGTCGATTTCACTTTATAGTTTCGCTCCAAGCTGGTGAGCTTTTTCTCTAGCTCTGCAAATTCAACCCGTTTACTAATAATGGTTGCTGCTTGTTCTTTGAGGAGTAATAGCTCTTGATTAATGGCATCAATTTCAGATTCTGCTTGCTGTAGGGCTTCGAACTGGCTGAGTAATATAGGCTGTGTTTTATTTTCAGGATCTTGAGAGCTATTAGCGAGACGTTGCCAGAGGCTATCGATTTGAGCGGGTGTCAGTGATTGTTGTAATTCGACCTGACGAGTGCGCTCTTGCTTTAAACGATCTAAGCGTCGAAGCACGTTTTTGATGGATGAGTGTTTGTCTGTATAGCTGGCACGTAATACCACTAACTCAGCTTCAGCAATGACAATTTCTTGCTCTAGCTTACCTATTACTGGATTGGTGTTGATGAGTGTTTTATACATGCTGTCACGCTTACTTTTGGCGTGGAGTAAGGCCAATTCTGATTCGTTTATCTGCCTCGTTAATTTAATACTAGTATCAACATTCACACCTTGCAGTAGTGGAAGATTATCTGCGTTTTTAGCTTTAAAGCTTGCCAATGCACTTTCGGCTAATTCCAAATCTTTTTGGGTGGTAGTGAGTTGTTTTTGAAGAAAGACTTCGGAGTTATCAATAGAGGCGCGCCCCGGAGCCCGTAGTTTCTCTAGAAAGATCCGTGATAGTACCGTGAGTATTTGCGGTATTTCTTCAGGGTTACGCCAAATCAAACTCATCTGAACCAGATCATTGCCTGTTAACTCTAAATTGATGCCTTGTTCTAGCTGCGCTGCGATAGCTTTGACCTGCTTTGGGCTATTGTTGGGTACCATGTTTAATTCTTCGATCACGGTTGCTAGTGTTGATTGACTTTGGATCACTACTTGTAGTGCTTTGATCCTTTGTTGAATATTCATTGAAATAGAAAGATCTTCTAAAAAGGGATTCAGTAACGCTGCTTCTTGGACCAAAATTGTTGTTTCAGAGTAGTAATATTTGGTTTTGAGAAAACCACCAATGGTCATCAAAAAAGGCATGATAAGGATCGGTAATATTAATAAATAGCGATGTAGCCATAACCCATACAGTAATGGATAGAGCCGAGTAATGAGTAGGTGACGCATGTAACTAGTTACTCCGAAGGAGCAGTGTATTAGCGGTTATGTTTGGGGAGTACTCCAAGGTTAAGGGAATTTGGCGTTCATGAGCAATCGACTCAATGTTTTGCATGCGTTTCTGACTATGAAGCAATGCTTCAAATTTATTATTAAGCTTGGCTGGGCCTACGATAACCGTGATGTTGTTATAAGAGTAGGTGTCAAAAAACTGGATGATTTTTCGCCGTTGCTCTGCGGTTAATGTGATTTGTTCCGCGCTAAAAAATAGTTCTAATTGATTATTTGATTGAGGAGAATTGGCACACCCAACCAACCCTATCACTATGATTAGATAAAGCATTCGCATCATCACAAATTCTCTTTTTGCTGTGTGTATAAAAAAGGGTGCAAAAAGAGTGCCTGATGTAAGGATTTTACCTATTTGTGATGTTGGCAGCGGATCGTTTGGATTTGATTGAGGATCTGCTCTACACGTTGTTGCCAACTCTCCCCCTGTACACGCTGATGAGCAGATTGTTTATAGAGAGCCCGTTGCTCTGAGCTAAATTGCAAAATGTGATCAATCGCATCAAGCCACTGTTGGGGGGTCTTGGCAATGATCACCGGCGGAGCATAGTCGTTTGCAGCTTGATAGTGGCTACTGATCACCGGACACCCTGCGGCTAAATATTCTCGTAATTTTAGCGGATTGCATGCTTGGATTTGGCGGTTATCAACGAAAGGTAGAATCGCAATACTCCAGTGCTGGAGATAATTAACAAGTTGATGGTGAGGTACTGCCGGTAGGATCTGGATATTTTTATTTTGCAAGAGCTCTGCTTGGCGACATTCTTTGTGACCAATGAAATAGAACTGGATATCAGGACGTTGCTTGGCAAGATACTCTAACAACGCATAATCGAGCCAAGTGTTTAAGCTACCATAAAAGCCAATACTAGGACGATCTTGTTGGATCGCTGGTGGACAATGTGTTGGAGATTGAAATAAGTTGAGATCAACGCCGTGAGGAAGATAAACGGTTTTAGTGGCTGGAAAGTGCGGCATTAGCTGTTGATTGGCAAGATAGATAAGATCGGCTTGATCAATTAATGTCAGTTCAGCTTGTGTCGTTTTGTTATGATCGACCCCTGAGAGAGCTGAGAAATCATCACCACAGTAATAAATGATCATATCGGCTTGGCACAGATCAAGATAATCAACCGCACTAGGGAGCGCGATCCAAATAATCCGAAAATGTTTTTTAGCGGGGATCTGTCTGGTCAATAGGCAGTGGTTGAATCGCTTGATAATTGGATTGGTTGCCAATGGCCAAACGAGAGGTTTGATCACCTTTTTTATTGCGGCAGCTGAAAGCGTATTTGGTCGGATGTTCGTTGAAAATAAAAATGCGCCGATCTTTTCACTTATGCGTTTGAGATCTGTGATGTTTATTTGTGGTTGCCGTAAGCCAATCGAGTTTATCCAATACACTGGGTATTGCTTAGCGATGAGTGACAGTAAATGTTGGCTACTCGATGGATGACGTCCCCAATCCTCGCCAAAAACCAGAAATTCCATATCAAGAACCTGTATGTTGTGGATGTCGGTAAAGTTGGGTGGTGTCTTGTGACAATCGATCTGTTGCGATTAACAAACTGAGTAAAATGTAGAATGGCCAGGTTGTGCCTTGGGTAAGAAAAGTCCCACTGACAGAAAAGGAAATCATACCTAGCCATAAACCTTCAGCGAGTGGTTGATAGTTGCTGTGTTTTAACCGATGAAGAAGGCGGTAACTGAGCTGAAATGTTTTAACGACTAAAATGGCAAAGAATAATAAGCCGACGAAGCCATTTTCTGACAAAATTTCAAACCATGAGCTATGGACAGCGTGATTTTTTTTATCCCAATGTAAGGTGTAAAAGAAATAATTATTATAGAAATTACCTAATCCCACCCCAGTCATTGGGTTATCAACGGCCATTAAAATAGCGGCTACCCAAGCATGAATACGTCCCATTGCAGATTCATCAATCGTGCCTGAACTTGCACTTGATACAAACCGATTTTCAAGCCCTGCGGCAGCGAACAGTATAATGATCCCAACAGCAGTAATGACCATAGGCATCACGATATTTTTGCTGTGTAATAAGATGGCCATAAAAATTACACTGATCACACCTAATTGCCCACCACGACTTTCAGTCACTGTAATGCCAGCTAGTAACATTAATGTCGCTGCGATCGCTAAGCATTTTATGAAGCGAGATGAATTAAATATATAGACTAAGGTAAATGAGAGTGGGAAGAGTAAAACTAAGGAAAGATCATTAGGATCCCCAAGCATCGAGCCAAACTCTCGTCCAATCGTGACTCGGGTCACTTCGACTAACCCTATACCATGTACTTTGTTATATAGGGTAAAAAAAGCAATTAATAAGCCACATAAGATCAGCAATAAAGGGATACGTTTTAATTGATTGATATTTGTCGGCAGCAAGCTAATAGCAAACACCATTAATACAATTTTAGAAAAGTTGCCAGTGAGCATTTCGAATGATTCTGTGCGGTTAGATGCCAATACACAGCAAATAGCGACCCATAACGCAAAAATGAGTAGCCAAGTATGTAATGGATGCCATTGGAAGCTACTAAAATTAAACCAAACTTGCCAACTTAATCCTGCAAGACAAGCCAATGCCAATAATTGAGGGATCTTAAAAGGCTCTAGCCATGGCATCGCCTCATGTAACCGAAAGTAAGAAAATAAAATAAACCAAATACACAATAGAAAAGCACGTTTGATCACAAAGGGGATGGCAAGTACCCCGAGTAAAGCGAAATAATGTTTTAGAGTGTATTGGCTAATAGCAAAACTACTCATTGTTGCTATAAAAGCAATGATCACTTGTTTGGTTTTTGTCATGGCTGAAGCCCCCGCAAGACATCACGGTAGTGACAATAATGACGCCAAGGCCAGTACACTTGAAAACAGAGCAGTGCTGTTAAAATCATGAGTAAAAAAGTGAGCTGATATTGCTGACAAAAACAGAGTAAGCAGATCAAAGCGAAGCTCAAAAACAATGAAGGAAGAGGGTACGATAATGGTAGATGGTATTGGCTATATAAATAAAAAATCACTAAGCGCAATGCTTGAATACTGATCCCACAATATATCAGCACTAAAATATCAAACATCGGAAGAATAAAAATAAATACCAGCAGTGAGAGCAGTGTTGAGAGGCTATTGATCATTAAAATGCCTTTGCCATGCTCATGGTAATAGCAGCCAACATTTAAAAAAGTACAGCAACCTTTAAGCATTAACCAAAGCGCAATAAACGGGATCAAAATACTGCTGTAATGAAAGGCAGGTTCAAGCCAAAAGCGTAAAAAACTGGGACCACATAAAATAATTGCAGCCGCAACTAATATACAAAGCTGACAGGCTAATATCGTAATATTAGCCAGTTGTTGTTTTTGCTCTTCACTATTTACCAAACTAAATCGTTTGGGAAACCACCAGAGAGAGAAAGGCTCAATGAATAAACTGGCTGCAACTCCCCACTGCATCGCAATAGCGTAAGGCGATACCGCATCCACTCCTAAATAATGGGCGATTGCCCAGCGCTCAGCCCCTAAAGAAATAAAACCAAGTAGACCTGAGATTGTCAGTATCACTCCATATTTCAATAAGGTGACATTTAAACTCAAGCTAGGCTTCGGCCATTGTTGGTATAACAATACACTGCCAATCAATTGGGCAAGAAGTCCAGCGAAAGCAATGCCATTTACTCCCCATGTGCGAACCAAGGATAAAATTAGGCCAGCTTGTACCAGTGCGACAATAACCTGGACGGTAATAAAGCGTGTCGCATTATCATCAATGCGTAACTTGGCTAATGGAATAGCATTGAGTGCATTGAGAAAAATCGTATAAATAAAGCAATTAAATGCAAATAATGGAGGGGGACCGGGGAGTAATGTTTGAAACTGTGGACTTAAAAACAGTAGCAAACTGGTGAGTATCAAGCCGCATAGTGAAACTTGCCATAATGCTTGCCCAAGTAAACGCTCAGGTTGTGAGTCATCATGATAAAAACGATATACCCCATCGATGACACCAAGAGTGATGAGGAGTGACAGCAGTGTGGTGAGTACCAATAGCACATCCAGTTTACCGTAATTTTCGAGCCCGAGTTGGGATGTGACATAAGGTTGCAGTGCTAGCCCTATCAATTTACAGAAAACCAGCCCAATGCCGTAAATCGCCACAACCTTAAAGGTTTTCATAATGCTTCAATCCATTGCGATAACCGTTTTGCTTGAATCTCGGCAGTGAAATGTTGCATGACGTGGCGATACCCTAACTCTCTTTGTTTCAGCAATGCTTGGTGAGTGTGTTGCTGGTGGCGAGTAATGGCATGAGCTAGCTGTTCTGGCGAATCCCTATCCACCATGATCCCAATATCAGGGGGTAAAATTTCGCAGCAACCATCAAGGTTCGTTGTAATAATAGGAAGCCCGAGTGCTAATGCCTCTTTTAATACCAAAGGTCCGGTATCCGTATCCCCATTAGCAGCAATCGTAAAAGGGGCGATTAAGCCTTGATAGCGTTCGGCATGGGAGCGAAGCCAATTGGCATCTTGGCTCCCTAAAAAAGAAACAACATTGGTTAATTGGTGTTGTTCGCAGAACCAAGCTAACTGCGCTTTCAGCGGGCCGTCACCGACAATATCGACCTTGATAGGATGCTTTAATTGCAGCAATGCTTGTAGTAGCGTCATCACGCCTTTTTTTTCTACCAAACGTCCAATAAAGAGAAAGCGTTCAGATGGATGCCAATCTTCAGTTAACAAGGGATAGTTTTGCTCTTCAATACCACAGGGTAAATAATGAACAGGCGTATCTGTTTGTGGCTGTAAGTGTGCATGCATTGCTTTAGTTACAGCACAGCAAAATTGGCAATGTGCCAGCTTGGCGAGCAAATCCTGAGGGCCGGCATAAATATCGGCACCATGACCGACAAACGACACTGGAATATTAAGTGTTTTAGCTGCAACTATCGCAATGGCAGCACTGTGCCAGGCAAAATGTGCATGAAGGTGTTGGCAGTGATGATGATCAGCCCACAATGCCAATTGTAATCCTTGGCGGATCAAGGCTAATCGACCAAATTCGTGTTGTTGAGAAATAAAAGGCAAACACCGAAAAGCATAAGGAATGTGACGAAAGCTGTAATAGGGCAAGCTTGACGAATAGCTGCATTGCTTCATGAGAGGGATATCAGCTTGTTGGTAATGCTGTCCTTTAACGAATGAGAAAGGAATGATTTGATGGCCAATTGCAGCCATCGCCCGCATTTCAACCCCTGTAAAAGTTTCAGATAAAGTGGGGAAACAAGGGATCACATAACCAATCGTCTTCATCATTCGGCTCCATGGTGCGATTAGATAAAATGATTCAAACTTAATGCCATGTTTTAGTGACACCGAAGTAAGAAAAATACGAATTTTTAAGACTGGTTATATTAGAACGTGATTAAAAGAAGATTGTTTTTGCAATTCGCAACTAAAATTGAATACGTGAAATGCATATTCCAATAGAGTGAAAGCATTAAAAAGCAGCGTTAAAAGCGATATTGGGTAAATACTAAACACTTAAATGTTTTTGTGAATTTTATGCTTGTCATCTCCAATTTAGCTCCTATAATGCGACCTCACTGACACGGAGCGAGCCACTGGCAAGCAACGAAATCAGTATTGTTCTTTAACAATTTGACCATGCAATCTGTGTGGGCACTCGTTGAATGATTAGTCAAAAAGATTTATCAATGATACTAGTGACCAATTTGATTCACCTCTTTATATAAAGAGGGGTATCAGCACAGTCAATTCATTCATCATTTATGATGAATTAACAGTATTCATTGAGCCGGTCGAAAGACCAACAAAACTTTAATTGAAGAGTTTGATCATGGCTCAGATTGAACGCTGGCGGCAGGCCTAACACATGCAAGTCGAGCGGCAGCGACTTAACTGAACCTTCGGGGAACGTTAAGGGCGGCGAGCGGCGGACGGGTGAGTAATGCCTGGGAATATGCCCTGATGTGGGGGATAACTATTGGAAACGATAGCTAATACCGCATAATCTCTTCGGAGCAAAGAGGGGGACCTTCGGGCCTCTCGCGTCAGGATTAGCCCAGGTGGGATTAGCTTGTTGGTGAGGTAATGGCTCACCAAGGCAACGATCCCTAGCTGGTCTGAGAGGATGATCAGCCACACTGGAACTGAGACACGGTCCAGACTCCTACGGGAGGCAGCAGTGGGGAATATTGCACAATGGGGGAAACCCTGATGCAGCCATGCCGCGTGTATGAAGAAGGCCTTCGGGTTGTAAAGTACTTTCAGTAGGGAGGAAGGCAGTGTCGTTAATAGCGGCATTGTTTGACGTTACCTACAGAAGAAGCACCGGCTAACTCCGTGCCAGCAGCCGCGGTAATACGGAGGGTGCGAGCGTTAATCGGAATTACTGGGCGTAAAGCGCATGCAGGCGGTCTGTTAAGCAAGATGTGAAAGCCCGGGGCTCAACCTCGGAACAGCATTTTGAACTGGCAGACTAGAGTCTTGTAGAGGGGGGTAGAATTTCAGGTGTAGCGGTGAAATGCGTAGAGATCTGAAGGAATACCGGTGGCGAAGGCGGCCCCTGGACAAAGACTGACGCTCAGATGCGAAAGCGTGGGGAGCAAACAGGATTAGATACCCTGGTAGTCCACGCCGTAAACGATGTCTACTTGGAGGTTGTGGCCTTGAGCCGTGGCTTTCGGAGCTAACGCGTTAAGTAGACCGCCTGGGGAGTACGGTCGCAAGATTAAAACTCAAATGAATTGACGGGGGCCCGCACAAGCGGTGGAGCATGTGGTTTAATTCGATGCAACGCGAAGAACCTTACCTACTCTTGACATCCAGAGAACTTAGCAGAGATGCTTTGGTGCCTTCGGGAACTCTGAGACAGGTGCTGCATGGCTGTCGTCAGCTCGTGTTGTGAAATGTTGGGTTAAGTCCCGCAACGAGCGCAACCCTTATCCTTGTTTGCCAGCACTTCGGGTGGGAACTCCAGGGAGACTGCCGGTGATAAACCGGAGGAAGGTGGGGACGACGTCAAGTCATCATGGCCCTTACGAGTAGGGCTACACACGTGCTACAATGGCGTATACAGAGGGCTGCCAACTCGCGAGAGTGAGCGAATCCCATAAAGTACGTCGTAGTCCGGATTGGAGTCTGCAACTCGACTCCATGAAGTCGGAATCGCTAGTAATCGTGAATCAGAATGTCACGGTGAATACGTTCCCGGGCCTTGTACACACCGCCCGTCACACCATGGGAGTGGGCTGCACCAGAAGTAGATAGCTTAACCTTCGGGAGGGCGTTTACCACGGTGTGGTTCATGACTGGGGTGAAGTCGTAACAAGGTAGCCCTAGGGGAACCTGGGGCTGGATCACCTCCTTACCTAAAGACTTACTGTTTAATGTAGTGTCCACACAGATTGCTTGGTTAATAGTAAAGAACGCAAAAAGACTTGGGTCTGTAGCTCAGGTGGTTAGAGCGCACCCCTGATAAGGGTGAGGTCGGTGGTTCAAGTCCACTCAGACCCACCACTTTCTCTCAGATGAAAGTGGCGGTTTTTAGTCTTTTATATCGTTGGGGTTATAGCTCAGCTGGGAGAGCGCCTGCCTTGCACGCAGGAGGTCTGCGGTTCGATCCCGCATAGCTCCACCACTCTTTAAACACATTCTCTTGAGTGTTTTTAAAAAGTGGTTATCTAACGATAAACACAATGCTCTTTAACAATCTGGAAAGCTGACTAGTAAATTCAATCGAATAGATTGATTTATAGTTTTCATCGAAAGATGAAAACGAGTTCTCAAAACAATACACATTCAAGTGTCTTGTATCGAGTCCGGCGAAAAACCAACGTTTAATACTTTCTTGATCGAAGTGTTAGACATAAACCTTGGTTGTTTGACCAACTTATTTCACTTTTTAAGTGAAGACTAAGAGTGAAACCTCTTGGGGTTGTATGGTTAAGTGACTAAGCGTACACGGTGGATGCCTTGGCAGTCAGAGGCGATGAAGGACGTATTAACTTGCGATAAGCCCAGATGAGGTAGTAAAAACCGGTGACTCTGGGATTTCCGAATGGGGAAACCCACTTACATAAGTAAGTATCGTGTTGTGAATACATAGCAGCACGAGGCGAACCGGGGGAACTGAAACATCTAAGTACCCCGAGGAAGAGAAATCAACCGAGATTCCGGCAGTAGCGGCGAGCGAAACCGGATTAGCCCTTAAGCTAGTTTGATGTTAGGTGAAGGTTCTGGAAAGTTCCGCGATACAGGGTGATAGCCCCGTAACCGACAACATCTTATCAGTGAAAACGAGTAGGACGGGACACGTGTTATCTTGTCTGAATATGGGGGGACCATCCTCCAAGGCTAAATACTCCTGACTGACCGATAGTGAACCAGTACCGTGAGGGAAAGGCGAAAAGAACCCCTGTGAGGGGAGTGAAATAGAACCTGAAACCGTGTACGTACAAGCAGTAGGAGCCCACTTGTTGGGTGACTGCGTACCTTTTGTATAATGGGTCAGCGACTTAATTTTAGTAGCAAGGTTAACCGTTTAGGGGAGCCGTAGGGAAACCGAGTCTTAACTGGGCGTCATAGTTGCTAGGATTAGACCCGAAACCGAGTGATCTAGCCATGGGCAGGTTGAAGGTGAGGTAACACTTACTGGAGGACCGAACCGACTAATGTTGAAAAATTAGCGGATGACTTGTGGCTAGGGGTGAAAGGCCAATCAAACTCGGAGATAGCTGGTTCTCCCCGAAAGCTATTTAGGTAGCGCCTCGGACGAATACTACTGGGGGTAGAGCACTGTTAAGGCTAGGGGGTCATCCCGACTTACCAACCCTTTGCAAACTCCGAATACCAGTAAGTACTATCCGGGAGACACACGGCGGGTGCTAACGTCCGTCGTGAAGAGGGAAACAACCCAGACCGCCAGCTAAGGTCCCAAAGTTATAGCTAAGTGGGAAACGATGTGGGAAGGCTCAGACAGCCAGGATGTTGGCTTAGAAGCAGCCATCATTTAAAGAAAGCGTAATAGCTCACTGGTCGAGTCGGCCTGCGCGGAAGATTTAACGGGGCTAAGCTATACACCGAAGCTGCGGCAATGTACTTTTGCCATTGGGTAGGGGAGCGTTCTGTAAGCCGTTGAAGGTGAGTTGTAAAGCTCGCTGGAGGTATCAGAAGTGCGAATGCTGACATGAGTAACGATAAAGGGAGTGAAAAACTCCCTCGCCGGAAGATCAAGGGTTCCTGTCCAACGTTAATCGGGGCAGGGTAAGTCGACCCCTAAGGCGAGGCCGAAAGGCGTAGTCGATGGGAAACGGGTTAATATTCCCGTACTTCTTATAATTGCGATGGAGGGACGGAGAAGGCTAGGTGAGCCTGGCGACGGTTGTCCAGGTCCAAGTATGTAGGCTGATGGTTTAGGCAAATCCGGACCATCTTAAGGCTGAGATACGATGTCGAGCTGCTACGGCAGTGAAGTCATTGATGCCATGCTTCCGGGAAAAGCTTCTAAGCTTCAGATTATAAGGAATCGTACCCCAAACCGACACAGGTGATCAGGTAGAGAATACCAAGGCGCTTGAGAGAACTCGGGTGAAGGAACTAGGCAAAATGGTACCGTAACTTCGGGAGAAGGTACGCTCCTAGCGGTGATGAGACTTGCTCTCTAAGCTGCCGGGAGTCGCAGATACCAGGTGGCTGCAACTGTTTATTAAAAACACAGCACTGTGCAAAATCGAAAGATGACGTATACGGTGTGACGCCTGCCCGGTGCCGGAAGGTTAATTGATGGGGTTAGACTTCGGTCGAAGCTCTTGATCGAAGCCCCGGTAAACGGCGGCCGTAACTATAACGGTCCTAAGGTAGCGAAATTCCTTGTCGGGTAAGTTCCGACCTGCACGAATGGCGTAATGATGGCCACGCTGTCTCCACCCGAGACTCAGTGAAATTGAAATCGCAGTGAAGATGCTGCGTCCCCGCGGCTAGACGGAAAGACCCCGTGAACCTTTACTATAGCTTGGCACTGAACATTGACCCTACATGTGTAGGATAGGTGGGAGACTGTGAAATAATCGCGCTAGCGGTTATGGAGTCGTCCTTGAAATACCACCCTTGTATGCTTGATGTTCTAACGTCGACCCCTTATCGGGGTTACGGACAGTGCCTGGTGGGTAGTTTGATCTGGGGCGGTCTCCTCCCAAAGAGTAACGGAGGAGCACGAAGGTGGGCTAATCACGGTCGGACATCGTGAGGTTAGTGCAATGGCATAAGCCCGCTTGACTGCGAGACTGACAAGTCGAGCAGGTGCGAAAGCAGGTCATAGTGATCCGGTGGTTCTGAATGGAAGGGCCATCGCTCAACGGATAAAAGGTACTCCGGGGATAACAGGCTGATACCGCCCAAGAGTTCATATCGACGGCGGTGTTTGGCACCTCGATGTCGGCTCATCACATCCTGGGGCTGAAGTCGGTCCCAAGGGTATGGCTGTTCGCCATTTAAAGTGGTACGCGAGCTGGGTTTAGAACGTCGTGAGACAGTTCGGTCCCTATCTGCCGTGGGCGTTGGATGATTGAGAGGGGCTGCTCCTAGTACGAGAGGACCGGAGTGGACGAACCGCTGGTGTTCGGGTTGTGTCGCCAGACGCATTGCCCGGTAGCTAAGTTCGGAATCGATAACCGCTGAAAGCATCTAAGCGGGAAGCGAGCCTCAAGATGAGTCATCCCTAGACCTTTAAGGTCTCTAAAGGGTTGTTGAAGACTACAACGTTGATAGGTCGGGTGTGTAAGTGCTGCGAGGCATTGAGCTAACCGATACTAATTGCCCGTGAGGCTTAACCATACAACACCCAAGGGGTTTTATACGGACTCCAAGAACACTTGAACGTGTGTTTGAGAATCAGCTTTTCAAGATTGTAACGAATTTGCTTGGCGACCATAGCATTATGGACCCACCTGATCCCATGCCGAACTCAGTAGTGAAACGTAATAGCGCCGATGGTAGTGTGGGGCCTCCCCATGTGAGAGTAGGACATCGCCAGGCTTAAAATTAGAAAGCCCGTTCATCAGAACGGGCTTTTATTCGCTCCCACTGATTGGAATGTGAGCGAGGTCAAAAGAAGGTTTTCACTTTTTAACCAACTGATTAAAAAGATGAGAATTTTGTCTTGACTGAATATCAGATAAGCGTATTATACGCCACCTGACTTGCTGAAGCGCAAAGCGCTAAGGCATTGAAAGTCAACGTTCTTTAACAATTTGACCATGCAATCTGTGTGGGCACTCGTTGAATGATTAGTCAAAAAGATTTATCAATGATACTAGTGACCAATTTGATACCTCTTTATATAAAGAGGGGTATCAGCACAGTCAATTCATTCATCATTTATGATGAATTAACAGTATTCATTGAGCCGGTCGAAAGACCAACAAAACTTTAATTGAAGAGTTTGATCATGGCTCAGATTGAACGCTGGCGGCAGGCCTAACACATGCAAGTCGAGCGGCAGCGACTTAACTGAACCTTCGGGGAACGTTAAGGGCGGCGAGCGGCGGACGGGTGAGTAATGCCTGGGAATATGCCCTGATGTGGGGGATAACTATTGGAAACGATAGCTAATACCGCATAATCTCTTCGGAGCAAAGAGGGGGACCTTCGGGCCTCTCGCGTCAGGATTAGCCCAGGTGGGATTAGCTTGTTGGTGAGGTAATGGCTCACCAAGGCAACGATCCCTAGCTGGTCTGAGAGGATGATCAGCCACACTGGAACTGAGACACGGTCCAGACTCCTACGGGAGGCAGCAGTGGGGAATATTGCACAATGGGGAAACCCTGATGCAGCCATGCCGCGTGTATGAAGAAGGCCTTCGGGTTGTAAAGTACTTTCAGTAGGGAGGAAGGCAGTGTCGTTAATAGCGGCATTGTTTGACGTTACCTACAGAAGAAGCACCGGCTAACTCCGTGCCAGCAGCCGCGGTAATACGGAGGGTGCGAGCGTTAATCGGAATTACTGGGCGTAAAGCGCATGCAGGCGGTCTGTTAAGCAAGATGTGAAAGCCCGGGGCTCAACCTCGGAACAGCATTTTGAACTGGCAGACTAGAGTCTTGTAGAGGGGGTAGAATTTCAGGTGTAGCGGTGAAATGCGTAGAGATCTGAAGGAATACCGGTGGCGAAGGCGGCCCCTGGACAAAGACTGACGCTCAGATGCGAAAGCGTGGGGAGCAAACAGGATTAGATACCCTGGTAGTCCACGCCGTAAACGATGTCTACTTGGAGGTTGTGGCCTTGAGCCGTGGCTTTCGGAGCTAACGCGTTAAGTAGACCGCCTGGGGAGTACGGTCGCAAGATTAAAACTCAAATGAATTGACGGGGGCCCGCACAAGCGGTGGAGCATGTGGTTTAATTCGATGCAACGCGAAGAACCTTACCTACTCTTGACATCCAGAGAACTTAGCAGAGATGCTTTGGTGCCTTCGGGAACTCTGAGACAGGTGCTGCATGGCTGTCGTCAGCTCGTGTTGTGAAATGTTGGGTTAAGTCCCGCAACGAGCGCAACCCTTATCCTTGTTTGCCAGCACTTCGGGTGGGAACTCCAGGGAGACTGCCGGTGATAAACCGGAGGAAGGTGGGGACGACGTCAAGTCATCATGGCCCTTACGAGTAGGGCTACACACGTGCTACAATGGCGTATACAGAGGGCTGCCAACTCGCGAGAGTGAGCGAATCCCATAAAGTACGTCGTAGTCCGGATTGGAGTCTGCAACTCGACTCCATGAAGTCGGAATCGCTAGTAATCGTGAATCAGAATGTCACGGTGAATACGTTCCCGGGCCTTGTACACACCGCCCGTCACACCATGGGAGTGGGCTGCACCAGAAGTAGATAGCTTAACCTTCGGGAGGGCGTTTACCACGGTGTGGTTCATGACTGGGGTGAAGTCGTAACAAGGTAGCCCTAGGGGAACCTGGGGCTGGATCACCTCCTTACCTAAAGACTTAACTGTTTAATGTAGTGTCCACACAGATTGCCTGGTTAAAATGTAGAGAACAAATCTAAGCTTCCCAAAGCTTAGAAATACTTAGTCCCGTTCGTCTAGAGGCCTAGGACACCGCCCTTTCACGGCGGTAACAGGGGTTCGACTCCCCTACGGGACGCCACTTCTTTCATCAGAAGTAAAACGATGGGCGATTAGCTCAGTTGGGAGAGCACCTCCCTTACAAGGAGGGGGTCACTGGTTCGAGCCCGGTATCGCCCACCATCGATGGGGTTATAGCTCAGCTGGGAGAGCGCCTGCCTTGCACGCAGGAGGTCTGCGGTTCGATCCCGCATAGCTCCACCACTTTCTAAATACATTATTAAAGTGTAATTAGAAAGTGGATATCGAATGATAAACACAATGTTCTTTAACAATCTGGAAAGCTGACTAGTAAATTCAATCGAATAGATTGATTTATAGTTTTCATCGAAAGATGAAAACGAGTTCTCAAAACAATACACATTCAAGTGTCTTGTATCGAGTCCGGCGAAAAACCAACGTCTCGCTCTTTTTGATCGAAGAGGAGAGACATAAACCTTGGTTGTTTGAACATACGAAACCTCTTGGGGTTGTATGGTTAAGTGACTAAGCGTACACGGTGGATGCCTTGGCAGTCAGAGGCGATGAAGGACGTATTAACTTGCGATAAGCCCAGATGAGGTAGTAAAAACCGGTGACTCTGGGATTTCCGAATGGGGAAACCCACTTACATAAGTAAGTATCGTGTTGTGAATACATAGCAGCACGAGGCGAACCGGGGGAACTGAAACATCTAAGTACCCCGAGGAAGAGAAATCAACCGAGATTCCGGTAGTAGCGGCGAGCGAAACCGGATTAGCCCTTAAGCTAGTTTGATGTTAGGTGAAGGTTCTGGAAAGTTCCGCGATACAGGGTGATAGCCCCGTAACCGACAACATCTTATCAGTGAAAACGAGTAGGACGGGACACGTGTTATCTTGTCTGAATATGGGGGGACCATCCTCCAAGGCTAAATACTCCTGACTGACCGATAGTGAACCAGTACCGTGAGGGAAAGGCGAAAAGAACCCCTGTGAGGGGAGTGAAATAGAACCTGAAACCGTGTACGTACAAGCAGTAGGAGCCCACTTGTTGGGTGACTGCGTACCTTTTGTATAATGGGTCAGCGACTTAATTTTAGTAGCAAGGTTAACCGTTTAGGGGAGCCGTAGGGAAACCGAGTCTTAACTGGGCGTCATAGTTGCTAGGATTAGACCCGAAACCGAGTGATCTAGCCATGGGCAGGTTGAAGGTGAGGTAACACTTACTGGAGGACCGAACCGACTAATGTTGAAAAATTAGCGGATGACTTGTGGCTAGGGGTGAAAGGCCAATCAAACTCGGAGATAGCTGGTTCTCCCCGAAAGCTATTTAGGTAGCGCCTCGGACGAATACTACTGGGGGTAGAGCACTGTTAAGGCTAGGGGGTCATCCCGACTTACCAACCCTTTGCAAACTCCGAATACCAGTAAGTACTATCCGGGAGACACACGGCGGGTGCTAACGTCCGTCGTGAAGAGGGAAACAACCCAGACCGCCAGCTAAGGTCCCAAAGTTATAGCTAAGTGGGAAACGATGTGGGAAGGCTCAGACAGCCAGGATGTTGGCTTAGAAGCAGCCATCATTTAAAGAAAGCGTAATAGCTCACTGGTCGAGTCGGCCTGCGCGGAAGATTTAACGGGGCTAAGCTATACACCGAAGCTGCGGCAATGTACTTTTGCCATTGGGTAGGGGAGCGTTCTGTAAGCCGTTGAAGGTGAGTTGTAAAGCTCGCTGGAGGTATCAGAAGTGCGAATGCTGACATGAGTAACGATAAAGGGAGTGAAAAACTCCCTCGCCGGAAGATCAAGGGTTCCTGTCCAACGTTAATCGGGGCAGGGTAAGTCGACCCCTAAGGCGAGGCCGAAAGGCGTAGTCGATGGGAAACGGGTTAATATTCCCGTACTTCTTATAATTGCGATGGAGGGACGGAGAAGGCTAGGTGAGCCTGGCGACGGTTGTCCAGGTCCAAGTATGTAGGCTGATGGTTTAGGCAAATCCGGACCATCTTAAGGCTGAGATACGATGTCGAGTCACTACGGTGATGAAGTCATTGATGCCATGCTTCCGGGAAAAGCTTCTAAGCTTCAGATTATAAGGAATCGTACCCCAAACCGACACAGGTGATCAGGTAGAGAATACCAAGGCGCTTGAGAGAACTCGGGTGAAGGAACTAGGCAAAATGGTACCGTAACTTCGGGAGAAGGTACGCTCCTAGCGGTGATGAGACTTGCTCTCTAAGCTGTCGGGAGTCGCAGATACCAGGTGGCTGCAACTGTTTATTAAAAACACAGCACTGTGCAAAATCGAAAGATGACGTATACGGTGTGACGCCTGCCCGGTGCCGGAAGGTTAATTGATGGGGTTAGACTTCGGTCGAAGCTCTTGATCGAAGCCCCGGTAAACGGCGGCCGTAACTATAACGGTCCTAAGGTAGCGAAATTCCTTGTCGGGTAAGTTCCGACCTGCACGAATGGCGTAATGATGGCCACGCTGTCTCCACCCGAGACTCAGTGAAATTGAAATCGCAGTGAAGATGCTGCGTCCCCGCGGCTAGACGGAAAGACCCCGTGAACCTTTACTATAGCTTGGCACTGAACATTGACCCTACATGTGTAGGATAGGTGGGAGACTGTGAAATAATCGCGCTAGCGGTTATGGAGTCGTCCTTGAAATACCACCCTTGTATGCTTGATGTTCTAACGTCGACCCCTTATCGGGGTTACGGACAGTGCCTGGTGGGTAGTTTGACTGGGGCGGTCTCCTCCCAAAGAGTAACGGAGGAGCACGAAGGTGGGCTAATCACGGTCGGACATCGTGAGGTTAGTGCAATGGCATAAGCCCGCTTGACTGCGAGACTGACAAGTCGAGCAGGTGCGAAAGCAGGTCATAGTGATCCGGTGGTTCTGAATGGAAGGGCCATCGCTCAACGGATAAAAGGTACTCCGGGGATAACAGGCTGATACCGCCCAAGAGTTCATATCGACGGCGGTGTTTGGCACCTCGATGTCGGCTCATCACATCCTGGGGCTGAAGTCGGTCCCAAGGGTATGGCTGTTCGCCATTTAAAGTGGTACGCGAGCTGGGTTTAGAACGTCGTGAGACAGTTCGGTCCCTATCTGCCGTGGGCGTTGGATGATTGAGAGGGGCTGCTCCTAGTACGAGAGGACCGGAGTGGACGAACCGCTGGTGTTCGGGTTGTGTCGCCAGACGCATTGCCCGGTAGCTAAGTTCGGAATCGATAACCGCTGAAAGCATCTAAGCGGGAAGCGAGCCTCAAGATGAGTCATCCCTAGACCTTTAAGGTCTCTAAAGGGTTGTTGAAGACTACAACGTTGATAGGTCGGGTGTGTAAGTGCTGCGAGGCATTGAGCTAACCGATACTAATTGCCCGTGAGGCTTAACCATACAACACCCAAGGGGTTTTAATACGGACTCCAAGAACACTTGAACGTGTGTTTGAGAATCAGCTTTTCAAGATTACTTTTGCCTTCAGTTTTTAAAAAACTGAAAGTAAATAAAGAATTTGCTTGGCGACTATAGCATTATGGACCCACCTGATCCCATGCCGAACTCAGTAGTGAAACGTAATAGCGCCGATGGTAGTGTGGGGCCTCCCCATGTGAGAGTAGGACATCGCCAGGCTTTGAATTTTAGAATTTGCTAAAGCAAGTTCATAAAAGCTTTGTGTGCTGGTATGGCTCAGTTGGTAGAGCGCACCCTTGGTAAGGGTGAGGTCCCCAGTTCAAATCTGGGTACTAGCACCATTAATTTGTTTAGCGACCATAGCACAGCGGTCCCACCTGATCCCATGCCGAACTCAGAAGTGAAACGTTGTAGCGCCGATGGTAGTGTGGGGCCTCCCCATGTGAGAGTAGGACATCGCTAAATCTCTTTCTAAAACCCAGCCTATGGCTGGGTTTTTTCGTTTCTAGCTCTTGCTTTTTTACCTTTAATTACTTCTTTAGTTTTTTGTTCTTTCTTTATTCGCGTATTGACTCTGTTATTCTTTCGTTATGAACTTGCGTCTATTTGATTTTTTCTATAACTTGAATGGAAGTTTAGATGGCTAAAAATCTTATGTGGAAAGGAGTCAACAAAGATGCCAATAAAAATACCTGATCGCTTACCTGCTACTGATATTCTACGTAGTGAAAATATCTTTGTGATGACAGAGAAGCGTGCTGCGAGTCAGGGGATCCGTCCATTGAAGGTGTTATTGTTGAATTTAATGCCAAAGAAAATTGAGACGGAAACACAATTTCTACGTTTATTATCCAATAGCCCGCTGCAAGTGGATGTTGAGTTACTGCGTATTGATAATCGACCAACAAAGAATACGCCGAAAGAGCATTTAGACACTTTTTACCGTCAGTTTGAGATGGTAAAAAATCGTAACTTTGATGGCTTGATAGTGACAGGCGCTCCGCTTGGTTTAGTGCAATTTGAAGATGTTTTGTATTGGGAAGAAATTCAAATCATCATGAATTGGGCGAGGGATCATGTGACATCAACGATGTTTGTTTGTTGGGCGGCACAAGCAGGTTTAAAGCTGTTGTATGATTTGCCTAAACGGACTCGAAAAGAGAAGCTTTCGGGGGTTTATCAACATCGCATTCATGATAATCATCACCCTATCTTGCGTGGTTTTGATGATACATTTTTTGCTCCTCACTCTCGTTATGCCGACTTTTCTCCAGAGTATTTAACTCAGCATACGGATCTGGATATTTTAGCAACTTCAGAGGTTGCAGGGGTGTATTTAGCGGCAACTAAAGATAAGCGTAATGTGTTTGTGACAGGTCATCCTGAGTATGATGTAGATACGCTACATAATGAATTTGTGCGTGATACTGAGCAAGGTATGGAGCCTGCAGTTCCTGTAAATTATTACCCTGATAATGAGCCATCAAATCCACCGATTGCCAGCTGGCGCAGCCATGGACATTTACTCTTTAGTAATTGGTTGAATTATTGTGTTTACCAGCAAACGCCATATGATTTGGATCACTTCTCTGAAGATAGTTTCACTAAAGATGAATAATAAAAAAGCCTGCGTGATATGCAGGCTTTTTTGTCTCGGTACGTATGAGTTACTTATTCTGTAGTTCCCATACTTTGGCTTTTTCAATTAATGGTGTGATTGTTGAACCTTGGATAAGAATAGAGAACACCACTACAGCATAAGTCATTACTAGGATGATCTCGCGTACATCAATGCCTTTTTCTGGGATCACCATAACCCCAGCTGGAATAGCCATCGCCATCGCTAGGGCTAAGCCGCCGCGTAAGCCACCCCATGTTAGGATTTTCACTGACATTGGGTTGTATTGACGGTAACGGCTAAAGCCTAAGTAAGGGAGCTGAATACTTAAGTAACGGCTAACTAAAACAAGTGGGATGGCAATTGCCATTAGAACCCAGTCTTCTTGGTGGAAGCTGAAGTCAAGCATGGTCATACCGATCAATAGGAACAACACACCATTTAAGAACTCATCAACTAATTCCCAGAAGTGATCGAGGTGCTCTTCACTTTCTTTGGAAAAACCAATGTAGCGAGTCCAGTTACCAATCATGATACCCGATACCACCATTGCTAATGGACCTGATACATGGATAACTTCTGCAAAAGCATAGCCTGCGCTTGGAATACCTATGGTGAGTAGTAGCTCCATTGAGTGATCGTTGGTTGAGCTAATAAGGTAGTGGAAAATAAGGCCAAGAATGAAACCGTAGGCAATGCCGCCAATTGCTTCTTGGAGGAATAGCTGAGTGACACCCATTACAGTTGGTGCTGTATCACCAAAAGCAATGGTAAACATAGTGACGAAGATGACTAAGCCAAAGCCGTCATTAAATAAAGACTCGCCCTCGATTTGAGTAGAAATACGACGAGGCGCATTCATTTTCTTAACGATGGCTAATACTGCTATTGGGTCGGTTGGTGAAATTAAAGCACCGAAGAGTAAACAGTAGATCAGATCAAGCTGAATGCCGATTAACTGACAAATTCCCCATAAACTGAAACCAATAAAGAAGGTTGAGAAAAGCGTGGCACCCAGTGCTAAAACAGTGATTTCCCATTTCTGATCTTCTAAGTGAGGGAGTTTAATACCTAACCCGCCTGCAAAAAGTAGAAAGCCTAAAATACCTTTTAGTAGGAAATCTTCGAAGTTGATTTTGCTGATTTGTGTTGCAGCAATATCTTCAAGGTGGAACCAACCATTGTGACCGGCAATGATGATCAACAGTGACAGGATCAATGAGCCTGCTGTGATGGCTATGGTGGTTTGCATTTTACCTATTTTACTGTTTACAAAAGCAATAAGCATTGCTGCTGCAGCCAGAAAGCAGAGCGTGCTATAGACCGACATGCGTGACCTCTAGATTGGTTAAGTTGTTAGGAAATTTGTGACGAAATAGTAAAACCATCAGATCTGAATGGCTACTGATAATTTGTTTTATTTTGAAATGCTTTTGTTGTCGAAATTATCTTTAGCTTTCTTTATCACGAATTGAAGTGTGGTAGGATGTTACAAAGCTGTAATGGATTATAAGGATGTAATGTAGTGTTAAACAGCAAGGAATTACTGCATAAGCGGTTAGAGCAGCAAATATTGATCATCGATGGTGGCATGGGCACCATGATCCAAGGTTATAAACTTGAAGAAGAGGATTATCGCGGTCAGCGCTTTGCTGATTGGCACTCTGATCTGAAAGGCAATAATGATCTTCTGGTTTTAACTCAGCCTCAACTTATTAAAGATATTCACCTTTCCTACCTTGAAGCTGGGGCGGATATTTTAGAAACCAACACCTTTAATGCAACAACCATTGCCATGGCGGATTACGACATGGAATCGTTGAGTGCTGAAATCAACTTTGAAGCCGCGCGTCTTGCTCGTGCTGCTGCTGATGAATGGACAGCAAAAACACCTGATAAACCGCGTTATGTTGCCGGTGTGTTAGGTCCAACCAACCGTACTTGTTCTATCTCGCCTGATGTTAACGATCCTGGTTATCGTAATGTCTCTTTTGACGAGCTTGTTGAAGCCTATTCTGAATCAACCCGTGCGCTTATTAAGGGCGGCTCGGATCTGATTTTGATTGAAACTATCTTTGATACATTGAACGCTAAGGCCTGTGCATTTGCCGTTGATTGCGTGTTTGAAGAAATGGGCATCATACTTCCTGTTATGATCTCAGGCACTATCACCGATGCGTCAGGACGTACCCTTTCAGGTCAAACTACCGAGGCGTTTTATAACTCATTACGTCACATTAAACCGCTCTCTTTTGGTTTGAACTGTGCGCTTGGTCCTGATGAGCTTCGTCCTTATGTTGAAGAGCTTTCTCGTATTTCTGAAACCTATGTTTCAGCTCACCCGAATGCGGGTTTACCAAATGCGTTTGGTGAATATGATCTTTCTCCTGAAGAGATGGCAGAACACGTTAAAGAGTGGGCTGAAAGCGGCTTTTTAAATTTGATTGGTGGTTGTTGTGGTACGACGCCTGAGCATATTCGCCAAATGGCGCAAGCGGTTGAAAATGTAAAACCACGTGCCTTACCTGATATCAATGTAGCGTGTCGTTTATCTGGGTTAGAGCCATTAACCATTGAAAAAGAAACCCTCTTTGTGAACGTCGGTGAGCGTACAAACGTCACGGGCTCTGCGCGTTTTAAACGTTTGATCAAAGAAGAGCTATATGACGAAGCATTAGATGTTGCACGCCAGCAAGTCGAGAATGGTGCCCAAATCATCGATATTAATATGGATGAAGGCATGCTTGATGCCGAAGCGTGCATGGTACGATTTTTAAATCTGTGTGCGTCTGAGCCAGAAATTTCTAAAGTGCCAATCATGGTCGATTCTTCTAAGTGGGAAGTGATTGAGGCTGGTCTGAAATGTATTCAAGGTAAGGGGATTGTTAACTCCATTTCGCTTAAAGAAGGCAAAGAGAAATTTGTTGAGCAGGCGAAATTGATCCGTCGTTATGGTGCTGCGGTTATCGTGATGGCGTTTGATGAAGTCGGTCAGGCTGAAACCCGTGAACGTAAACTGGAAATTTGTACCAAAGCCTATCGTATCTTAGTAGATGAAGTTGGTTTCCCACCAGAAGACATTATTTTCGATCCGAATATTTTCGCTGTAGCTACAGGTATTGAAGAGCACAATAACTATGCGGTGGATTTCATTGAAGCCGTTGCTGATATTAAACGAGATCTGCCGTATGCGATGATTTCGGGTGGCGTATCTAATGTTTCTTTCTCCTTCCGTGGCAATAACTATGTCCGTGAAGCTATTCACGCTGTGTTCCTTTATCACTGTTTCAAAAACGGCATGGATATGGGGATCGTTAACGCAGGCCAGCTTGAGATCTACGATAACGTTCCAGATAAGTTGCGAGAAGCGGTAGAAGATGTGGTGCTTAACCGTCGTAATGATGGAACAGAGCGCCTGTTAGATATTGCTGCTGAATATGCAGATAAAGGTGTAGGCAAAGAAGAAGATGCATCTGCGCTTGAGTGGCGAACGTGGGCGGTAGAAAAGCGTTTAGAACATGCGCTTGTTAAAGGGATCACTGAGTTTATTGTTCAAGATACAGAAGAAGCTCGTGTAAATGCGACTAAACCGTTAGAGGTGATCGAAGGCCCTTTAATGGATGGCATGAACGTGGTCGGTGATCTGTTTGGCGAAGGGAAGATGTTCTTACCACAGGTGGTGAAATCAGCCCGTGTAATGAAACAAGCCGTAGCCCATTTAGAACCTTTTATTAATGCTGAAAAACAAGCTGGCTCATCGAACGGGAAGATCTTATTGGCAACAGTAAAAGGCGATGTTCACGATATTGGTAAGAACATTGTTGGCGTGGTATTGCAGTGTAATAACTATGAGATCATTGATCTTGGTGTCATGGTGCCTTGCGAAAAGATCTTAAAAGTTGCTCAAGAAGAAAACGTCGACATTATCGGTCTATCGGGTTTGATCACTCCATCACTGGATGAAATGGTGCATGTTGCCAAAGAGATGGAGCGTTTAGGCTTTGATCTACCATTATTGATTGGTGGTGCTACCACTTCTAAAGCACACACAGCAGTGAAAATTGAGCAGAACTACAATCAGCCTGTGGTATACGTAAATAACGCGTCACGTGCGGTAGGTGTGTGCTCTTCATTGTTATCAGATACATTGAAGCCGGGGTTTGTTGAAAAGCTGCAAGCTGATTATGACATTGTACGTGAACAGCATGCGCGTAAGCGTCCACGTACTAAGCCTGTTACTTTAGAAAAAGCACGTGCTAATAAAGTGGCGATTGATTGGGATGCGTATACACCGCCAGTGCCAGTTAAACCGGGTATTCATGTTTTCGATGACTTTGATATTGCAACACTACGTAATTATATAGATTGGACGCCATTCTTTATGACATGGTCGTTAGTAGGAAAATATCCGAAGATCTTTGAACATGAAGAAGTGGGTGAAGAAGCGAAACGTTTATTTGCTGATGCTAATGAGTTGCTTGATCGTGTTGAGAACGAAGGCTTATTAAAAGCGCGTGGTATGTGTGGTTTGTTCCCTGCGGCAAGCGTTGGGGATGATATTGAAGTATACACCGATGAATCACGTACCGAAGTTGCCACCGTGCTGCATAATTTGCGTCAGCAAACAGAGAAACCTAAAGGCTTTAACTACTGTATTTCCGATTATATTGCGCCAAAAGGATCGGGCAAACTCGATTGGATTGGCGCCTTTGCGGTTACAGGTGGTATTGGTGAGCGTGAGTTGGCGGACGAGTATAAAGCCCAAGGTGATGACTATAATGCCATCATGATCCAAGCCGTTGCCGATCGTTTAGCAGAAGCGTTCGCTGAATACCTTCATGAGCGAGTGCGTAAAGAAATTTGGGGTTATGCAGCGGATGAAAACTTATCAAATGAAGATTTGATCCGTGAGAAGTACCAAGGTATTCGACCTGCACCGGGTTACCCTGCTTGCCCTGAGCATACTGAAAAAGGACCGTTGTGGGAGCTGATGAAGGTGGAAGAGAATATTGGTATGTCATTAACTACCAGTTATGCCATGTACCCTGGCGCTTCCGTATCAGGTTGGTATTTCTCTCATCCTGATTCACGTTACTTTGCGGTGGCGCAGATCCAACAAGATCAGCTTGAAAGTTATGCTGATCGTAAAGGCTGGGATTTGATCGAAGCTGAAAAATGGCTTGGGCCAAATCTGTAATTCCTAAATCGATATGAATAAAAAAGGCGCTTAATGCGCCTTTTTGTTTATTTAAGATTTGTGTGCTTGGAATGGGTTATTCCAGTAAAGAGGCGTGTAATGTACGAACGACGTCTTTTGCTTCATCTTCATTGATTAAGAAACATAGGTTGTGTGGGCTTGCGCCGTAACAAATCATACGCAGGTTATGATCTTCTAGTGCGCCAAAAATATCTTTTGCAGAGCCTTTAGTATCACTCATTTGGTTACCAATGAGTGCAACCAGTGATAAACCTTGCTCAACTTCGACACGGCATAATTGGCTTAGCTCTTCAACAGCTTTAAGTGGAAGTGTTGGTGCACCGCCACCCGTATCGGTTTGATCTAGGGTGAGTGACACACTGACCTCTGATGTGGTAATCAAATCAACGGAGATTTTGTGCTCAGCGAGAATACGGAATACTTCGGCTAAGAAGCCATAAGCATGGAACATATTCAGGCTGGTGAGTGTCACCATGGTTTGGTTAGCACGTAGCGCTAATGCTCGAAATAGTGGTGCATCTTCTACCGATTTGCGGATCCATGTACCACCTTGCTCTGGTGCTTTTGATGAGCCGACAAAGACAGGGATCTGCTGGCGAATAGCTGGCACTAAGGTTGATGGATGAAGGATCTTAGCACCAAAATTTGCCATTTCAGAGGCTTCACTAAAGCTGATCTCTTTAATAGGTTGTGCAGCTGGGGTGATACGAGGATCGGTGGTGTACATTCCCGGTACGTCAGTCCAGATCTCAAGGGTGGATGCACTGACGGCTTCTGCAATTAATGCGGCACTATAGTCACTCCCACCACGACCTAAAGTTGTCGTGATCCCTTGGCTATTTGAGCCGATAAAGCCTTGTGAAACGACAATACTATTTTCAAGCAATGGTAATAATTGTGTTTCCGCCAGTTGTTTAATTTGCTCTGGCTGAGGTACTGCTTTTCCAAATTGATCATCGGTACGCATAATTGGACGAATATCGACACGTACTGCTGGCGCGTTTAGCTCAACTAAAATTTGCGTGAAAAGGTAGGTTGAAAGCAGCTCACCGTGGCTCACGATTTGATCGGTTAATTGTGCAGATGTTGCAACAGCGGCTTGTTCAGCAAGTGTTGCTACGTTATCAAGTAGGCTGTAAATCGCATCTTGAATACTTGATGGTTGCTTAAGTTGATCAAGCACATCTTGGTGTGTTTGTGTCAGTTGCTGTAATCGTTGCTGACGTTCATCAGCATTACTGACACCATTAGCGAGTTCAACTAAAAGGTTCGTTACGCCAGAACAGGCGCTGATCAGAACAATTTTTGTTGCCGGATTTGCGGTAACAATGGCCGCACTGCGACTCATTGCGGTGAAGTCTGCAACGCTAGTGCCACCAAATTTGGCAACAGTGATTGATGATGGCGGTGCTGAATTTGCTGTAGAGTAGTCCATTATATTCTCCCTGAATCATAAACAAATTATAAGGTAGGCTATTTGTCTGGGAGTATTCCCGACATCCTGTCAGGAGAGCGTGAGAAGTGAATTAAGTGCACTTACCCAGAAGCTCCCCACCACATTCATTGTTGAGCGTGGTGACAGCTAGAAGGATTCAACCTTCATAGCCGATATAACTTAATCCCCGAATAAGTCATACCTCGGCGTTACTCTCCCTCTCATAATGGCTATAGGGTGGGGCCCTGTCATTATGATACCTAGGTAACGCTCCTCTTCCGTATTGCTGTAACCCTATACAAGCACATAAAAGCTTGAATAAATTATCATCTCATTGAATAAGATTTGTAACCCTTTTGTCAAATGTTATGTGACAAATAATTTACATTTAAAATTAAGCAACTGTGCGTAAGGGATGCGACATCGACTCTTGCGTCAATGAAAAGGCTCTAATACTCTTAAAACGATAGCAACCCGTTCCATACAAAAAATATCTATAGGGACTATGACTTTACGGAGCAAAATAATGACAATTACCAGTTTTATTCCGCCACATAGAACACTGATGGGGCCGGGGCCTTCAGATATTTACCCGCAAGTATTACAAGCACTCAGTCGACCAACGGTAGGCCATTTAGATCCCTTGTTTATCGGCATGATGGATGAGTTAAAACAGCTACTGCAATATGCATTTCAAACCAAAAATCCATTCACTATTGCTGTTTCTGCGCCGGGCAGTGCAGGGATGGAAGCGTGTTTTGTTAATCTCGTTGAGCCTGGCGATAAGGTGTTAGTGTGCCGTAATGGTGTTTTTGGCGAGCGTATGCGTGAAAATGTTGAGCGCTGTGGTGGTATAGCAGTTGTGGTTGATAATGAATGGGGGACGCCAGTATCTCCCGATCTTGTTGAGCAAGCATTACAAGATAATCCTGATATTAAAATTGTCGCTTTTGTTCATGCGGAAACTTCAACTGGCGCATTGAGTGATGCGAAAACACTGGCTGAAATTGCCCGTAAACATGATTGTTTAACCATCGTTGATGCGGTGACATCTCTCGGTGGTGTGCCATTGCTGGTGGATGAATGGCAATTAGATGCGGTCTATTCTGGTAGTCAAAAGTGTTTGTCTTGTACGCCGGGGTTATCGCCGTTAACGTTTTCCCAAAAAGCGATTGATAAAATCCAGCAACGTAAAACCAAAGTGCAAAGCTGGTTTTTAGATCAAAGTTTAGTATTAGGTTATTGGAGTGGTGAAGGCAAGCGTAGCTATCACCATACCGCACCTGTAAATAGTCTATATGCGCTGCATGAAGCGTTAGTACTGCTGCATAATGAAGGCTTAGAAAATGCGTGGCAGCGCCATCGTAATGCCCATGAAGAGCTTAAAGCAGGACTTGAAAAATTAGGAATCCAATTTGTGGTAGCAGAAGCGTCACGATTACCACAACTCAATGCTGTTTATATTCCTGACGGTGTTGATGATGCTGAGGTTCGCAATGAATTGTTGCAACGCTACAACTTAGAAATCGGCGCAGGATTAGGTGCGTTGGCTGGAAAAGCGTGGCGTATCGGTTTGATGGGCTATGGTGCAAGAAGTGAAAATGTTGCGCTGTGCTTAAAAGCGCTAGAAACCACATTGAAATAATCTATTGATGAGTAAATAAAAATGGCTACCGAGTGGGTAGCCATTTTTTATGGTTATTTCGCCGCAGACGTTGTATTTGCTTGGCTGGTTTGCTGCTCAAAATCTAAATCAGGAAATAAGAACAGCGCTTCATCTCTGATTTGTGATGCTTGCTCTTTGTTGCCGAGGGCATCGTAAGCAAGGATCAGGTTTTGATACAGTGCTGGTCGCGGCCACGCTTTGGCTTTTTCGGTTGCCCATTGAATATAGTCTTCAATCAGCGCTGGTTTATCGCTACCAATACCAAGTTGCAGTTGGGTAAGTTGTAAGTCCCAATCAAAACGGTTTTTCCACGACCATGGGTTATTCACCTTAAGTAGATAGTCGATGTTTACAGGTCGAGTTGTTTCAAACTTGGTGAGCTGCCAGCCAGAATACAGCGTTGTTACCATAAAGCTTGAAATGAAAATTGGAGTGATCAGTGCGAAAACTTTTAATCCTAATACGTATTGTAGGGAGCGTTTATGGTATTTCGCTGTGAGGTTATCAACCCAAAAAATAAGGATGATAAAGCTCAGCCAATGAACTAAAGAGTGGTAGAACGGGTACTCTAATTGTGTGTGCAATACGATAGGGAAAAATAATCCTATTAAGGCTAACTGGGTGCCATTAGGCGCTTTTCTTATTTTTACCATTACCGCAAATGCAGCAAGCAATAAGCCGATAAGTGGCACAATACCGCCTTCATCTGCCCAGAAAAGTAATTCGTTATGTGGGTGATCTAAACTTGGAACACCTGCGTGTTGTGTTGGATCTTCATTGTGCCACAGCGCAGTTTGAGTGATGTAAGCAGCTTCAAACTTTCCATAGCCATAACCAGTGAGAGGTTTAGTGGTAAACATCTCATAGGCTTGTGGGAAATGGATTGCTCTCAAACTTTCTAAACTGGTACTGTTTTCTTTTGGTGCCCAGTTTTCAGTTGATGAAATATTCCAAGCAAGGCTCAAGCTTAATGCAATCATCAATAACCATAAGCGTTGTACTTGTTTGGCAGCAAAGCGACGTAAATATGGCAGCATTAGTGCTACACCAATAATTGCACCTAACCAGCCGGTACGAGAGTTCAACACCACTAACATCGGAATAGTGAGGACAGGGGTTATGAGTAATATGACATGTAGCCATGACCACTTACCACGATATAGCGGAATACGTGCTAACAGGTAAGTGCCAATCACTAAACCTGTTGCAAGAAAGCTCGCCATTACATTCGGTTGTTGAAAAATACCATAAGGTCGGTTAGCGATAGTGTCGTAGCCGATAGGATTCTTTGCTGGGATCCAAAGGTATTGATACCACGCAAACACCGCTTCAATCAGTACACCGAGTAAAATAAACCACAACAAACGTTGGCGCTGTTGGTGAGTGAACACGAACTGTTGCAAGCTGACAAAAAACAGAAATCCAGCCCACAAGGTAAACAAGCGATTAAACGCTGCACCAGCATCGGCATTAGGATAAAAAACAGGGAGAGTTAGCAGTACACAGCAAGCAAATAGCAAAAGTGTCAGACGAGAATAACGCCAGATTTGTTGGCGACAAATTTCAAGTAAGCCAAAAGAGATAGCGAAGCTAAAAGGGATCCAAACTGCAGCGTTAAATGAGAGCTCAAGCCCTGAGCCGCCTGGATTATGTTGGAAATAGTGCATTGCAACAATAAAGATGATCCCAATTGTCGCAAGAAAATAGCGTACTAAGGGTTTTGAAATCCGTTTCTGCTCGAGTCTGGTGCCTTCGAGTTGTAACACTGTCATGGTTGTTCCTGAGTATGAATAAGCAAACAGGCTGATCAATATCAGCCTGTTTTAATATATTAACGTGTTTTCATAGTCTAACCTAGCAGCGGTTTAAGGAACCTTGCTGTGTGTGAGCCCTTCACTTTAGCCACAGCTTCTGGGGTGCCTGTTGCGATAATTTCACCACCACCACTACCGCCTTCAGGACCAAGATCGATGATCCAGTCGGCCGTTTTAATTACATCTAAGTTATGTTCGATCACCACGATAGTATTACCTTTATCACGCAGTTTATGCAGTACCGTTAGTAGCTGCTGAATGTCGTGGAAGTGTAAACCTGTGGTTGGTTCATCAAGAATATAAAGCGTTTTACCAGTATCTCGTTTAGATAACTCTTTGGCCAATTTCACACGCTGTGCCTCACCGCCAGATAATGTTGTCGCAGCTTGACCTAAACGGATATACGATAAACCAACATCCATTAAGGTTTGTAACTTTCTTGCAATAGCGGGAACCGGATCAAAGAATTCTCGAGCATCTTCCACCGTGAGCTCTAACACTTCATCAATGGTTTTACCTTTATAGCGGATCTCTAGCGTTTCGCGGTTATAGCGCTTCCCTTTACAAGCATCACAAGGCACATAAACATCAGGTAAGAAATGCATTTCAACCTTAATAACACCATCACCTTGGCATGCTTCACAGCGACCACCACGAACGTTAAAGCTAAATCGCCCTGGTTTATAGCCGCGAGAACGTGCTTCTTGAGTACCAGAGAATAGCTCACGGATTGGGGTGAAAATCCCCGTATAAGTCGCTGGATTTGAACGCGGGGTACGACCTATTGGGCTTTGGTTTATGTCGATAACTTTATCAAAATGCTCTAGATCTTGGATCTCACGGTACGGTGCTGGGGTCCCAGTCGTTGCGCCATTTAATTTATGATGGGCGATTTCAAAGAACGTATCGTTAATAAGCGTTGATTTGCCTGAGCCAGAAACACCGGTAATACAAGTAAACAAACCAACAGGAATTTCAACATTGACATCTTTTAGGTTGTTACCCGTAGCACCTAATAGTTTAACTGTTTTTTCAGGATCAAATGGTGTGCGCTCAGCAGGGATTTCAATCGCTTTTTTACCGCTGAGGTATTGGCCTGTTAATGATTCTTTTGATTTTAAGATATCTTTAACGCCACCTTGCGCGATGATATTACCACCATGTACACCTGCGCCCGGACCAATATCAATCACGTAATCAGCGGCACGAATAGCATCTTCATCGTGCTCGACCACAATCACGGTATTGCCTAGATCACGCAGATGGATAAGTGTGTTGAGTAATCGTTCGTTATCACGCTGGTGGAGACCAATGGATGGCTCATCTAATACGTACATGACGCCAACAAGTCCTGCACCGATTTGGCTAGCAAGACGAATACGCTGTGCTTCACCACCAGATAAGGTATCTGCGCTACGAGACAGACTTAGGTAGTTTAAGCCGACATTGATTAAGAAACTTAAACGCTCGTTGATCTCTTTTAAGATCTTCTCGGCAATTTGCGCACGTTGACCGGTTAAGGTTAACTCATCAAAGAATTGGTGTGCGCCGCTAATACTCATTTCACAGATTTGTGGCAAGTTAGTCTCACCGATAAACACATGGCGAGCTTCTTGACGTAGGCGTGAACCATGACAGCTTGAACAAGGCTTAGTGGAAACAAACTTGGATAATTCTTCACGTACTGAGTTTGATTCAGTTTCACGGTAACGACGTTCCATATTATTGAGGATCCCCTCAAATGGATGGCGTCTTACGGTAATATCACCACGATCGTTGATGTATTTAAATTCGATATCGGTAGTACCCGAGCCGTTCAAAATCACTTCTTTGACTTTCTTTGGCAGCGAATCAAAAGGTGCTTCAACATCGAATTTGTAATGCTCAGATAAGGATTTGAGCATTTGGAAATAATAGAAATTTCGTTTATCCCAGCCTCGGATCGCACCACCAGATAAACTGAGTTCACCGTTTTGAACCACACGTGCAGGATCGAAGTATTGTTGTACCCCTAAACCATCACAAGTGCCACAGGCACCTGCTGGGTTGTTAAACGAGAACAGGCGAGGCTCTAACTCTTGCATGCTGTAGCCACAATGCGGACAGGCAAAGTTAGCTGAGAAAACTTGCTCTTCGCCTTCTTCATCAGACATTGGCGCAATCACTACAGTACCACCTGAAAGCTCTAACGCAGTTTCAAATGATTCGGCTAAACGGATCTGAAGATCGTCACGAACTTTGAAACGATCAACCACGACCTCGATAGTGTGTTTTTTATGAAGTTCTAATGTTGGTGGATCGGAAAGATCGCATACCTCACCATCAATACGGGCACGGATATAACCTTGTGCGGCTAAGTTCGCTAGCGTCTTAACGTGCTCACCTTTACGCTCTTTAATGATAGGTGCCAGTAGCATCAGCTTACTACCTTCAGGTATGGCTAATACTTGATCGACCATCTGGCTAACAGTTTGTGCCGCAAGCGTAATATCATGGGTTGGACAGCGAGGCTCACCTACACGTGCATACAATAAACGCAGGTAGTCGTAGATCTCTGTGATAGTACCGACGGTTGAGCGTGGGTTGTGTGAGGTGGACTTCTGCTCGATGGAAATGGCAGGTGAAAGCCCTTCAATATGGTCAACATCAGGTTTTTCCATTAAGGATAAAAACTGACGGGCGTAGGCAGAAAGAGATTCAACATAACGACGTTGTCCTTCAGCATACAAGGTATCGAAAGCCAGAGAAGATTTTCCCGAGCCTGATAACCCTGTGATAACGATAAGCTTATCGCGAGGGATCGTTAGGTTGATATTTTTAAGGTTATGGGTGCGGGCACCCCTGACTTCGATGTTATCCATATCAGTGATGATTCTTTTATTTATAAGAACGGTTAGTATTTCATAGTCGATCACAATGAGCAAAAAATACTGATTAAAAACACAGTAATTTGGATAAAAAAAATCCCGCAGTTAAGCGGGATTCTGTGGTTATTTCTTGCCAGTTTGCTGTTTTGCCAACTCTTTGTGTTTACCTTTATTGTAAACATGTTCAAAGCAGTAGTTGGTTGCATCGATGTAACCTTCAACGCTACCACAGTCAAAACGCTTACCTTTAAATTTGTAAGCTAATACACAGCCTGTTTGTGCTTGTTGCATTAGGGCATCGGTAATTTGAATTTCACCGCCTTTACCCGGCTCTGTTTGTTCAATGATATCGAAGATATCAGGCGTTAGAATGTAACGACCGATGATTGCTAGGTTGCTTGGCGCTGTACCTGGCTCTGGTTTTTCAACCATGTTATCTACGCGGAATAAGTCATCACGTAGCATTTGACCTGAAATCACACCGTACTTGTGGGTCTCTTCTTCTGGCACTTCTTCAACGGCTACAATAGAGCAGCGGAATTGCTTATACAGCTCAGCCATTTGCGCTAGTACACCTTGTTGCTCTTCATCTGTTACACAAAGATCATCGGCAAGGACTACTGCAAATGGTTCATTACCTACAAGCTCACGGCCTGTTAAGATAGCATGACCTAGACCCTTCATTTCACGCTGACGGATGTAAGTGAAGTAAGCTGAATCAATGATGTCACGAATATCAACGAGCAATTCTTCTTTATTCGTACCGCTAATTTGATGCTCTAGCTCGTAGTTCTTATCGAAGTGATCCATTAATGTGTTTTTACCACGGCCTGTAACGATACAAATACGGTTCATACCTGCTTGGATCGCTTCATCAACACCGTATTCAATCAGTGGTTTGTTGACCACTGGCATCATTTCTTTTGGCATTGATTTGGTTGCTGGTAAAAAGCGTGTGCCGTAGCCAGCGGCAGGGAAAAGACATTTTTTAATCATAATGTGTCCTAATATCGATTCAGAATAATCACGTTATCTGTAATTATTGTTTCGTAATTGAGAGGATAAAAAGAGTAAATAAAGCCTTTATTATTTAATAGATAAAGGCTTTTTAATTTGTTTTATTTCAAATCATACACGCGAACGTAATCAATTAAGAATTTCTGTGGGAAGATCGAGTCGTCAATACCTTGTTGACCACCCCAGCCACCGCCAATAGCCAAGTTCAAAATTAAGTACATAGGCTTATTAAATGGCCACGCTTCACCGTTACGTTGCTGAGTGTGATACAACTTACCGTCGTAATAGAAACGTACTTCATTATCGTCCCACTCGGTCGCATAGGTATGAAAGCCATCTTCAAGTTTGTCATCTTGGATCACACCAGGTATTGCGTTACCTAATGTCTGGTTACGATCGGATTTATGGGTCGTGGAATAAGCAAAGTGAGGGTTGTAGCCGACGTATTCCATGATGTCGATTTCACCACAATCAGGCCAGCCAACGGTTTTAATGTTGTCACCCAGTAGCCAAATAGCAGGCCATGTGCCACGCCCTTGCGGTAATTTCGCACGCACTTCTACACGTTTATGTATCCAAGAATGCTTACCTGCTGTAGTTAAACTCGCAGAAGTGTAATAAGCGTATTTGCGTTGCTGGTGCCAATCAGTACCTTTAGGATCGTAATCGGCATTAGGCACAGTTTCTTTCAGCGCTTCAATCACCAAGTTACCGTTCTTAATACGCGAGTTCTTACTACTGGTGGTGTAGTACTGATCTTCTTGGTTACGAACAAACTTGGTTTCGTAGGTCCAATCATCAGGATTTGGACGCGTTCCTGTATTAAATTCATCAGCCCAGATAAGGTGTTTATCTTGTTTATCTACCGTATGAGATGCAGTGGCATATTGTGCTGCATAGGTGTATCCAGAAAATAAAACCAATGCGCTAGCGAGAAGAGTTTTTTTCATAACAGACCTTTATTTGTTAAGCACTTTATTAAGGCGTTTTTTCACGGGTAGCGATAACAACAACGCCGACTGCGGGTATTTAATCATGTCGATAAATGCTGAAAGATCTTTGTGCTTTAGCTTGGCAACAATCTCTAAATATTTACGTGCTGTGTGCATATTTTGAGTGCGATATTGTTGAGCTTTCGTTGCGTCAGCATCAAAGTTAAAGCTATTAACTAATTGAGTGTCATATTTCAGTAAAGTATCGATATGCTCGATATTAATGACACGGGAAATAGATCCTTCACGGATGGTATAAATGTAACCACAGTAATCGACAACTTGGGCTTTAGCGCCAAAGGCTAAGCAGTTAGCTAAGAAATAATAGTCTTCGCCAATCTTCACTTCAGGCCAGTAACGCACTTGATGTTGTTTGATAAACGCATTGCGAAATAGAGGTTTAACATAGCCTGTCGAATGCACATCACTGAACATTAGATTGGTTGCAATGAGATGAGCAAGGCTAAATGTACCTACAGGTAGTTCTGCATGGTTATAAATCGCTGCGGTTTGTTTGCCATCTGGCATTTGTTCACAGAAGTTATCGATAATGATATCGGTATCATCCGCTGCCATTTTTAGCATGGTAGCAAGGCGTTCTGGTTTCATTGCATCGTCAGAATCGACCACTGCAATCCATTCCCCTTGAGCGGCTTGAAAGCCTATATTTCGTGCCGCGCCTGGTCCACCATTTTGCTCGCTGGTGATCACTTTTACTCGAGGATCAGGATGTTTGCTGACTACTTCAACCGTATTGTCGGTTGAGGCATCATCGACCACTAACACTTCAAGCTCAACGCCGGTTTGTTGTAAAACAGAATCAATGGCTTGAGTAATAAATTGAGCTGAGTTCCATGCTGCCATGACCACGGAAACTTGGATTGGATTCGCCATGTATGGGTATCTCTTAATAATTCAGATCAAGTGTAGCTTTTAACGTTGGCAAAGAAGCCATAGAAGAAGCCACAGCCATGAACAAGATCGCCTAAGGAATTGAGAATGCTTCGATTTGGCAGCAAGGCATCTGGCAGTAACATCAGTGCGCCTTTGGCTAAATATGCTGAGCCTTTGAATAGACAGCGTGCATAGCTTTTCGCTGGTGGATTAATGCAAGATTCAATTTGAAGCTCGGTGGCACCAATACGGAAACGACGTTTGAGCGCCCATTTCACATTAAGACGCTCAGGGCTAATGAACTCACTAATGATCGCGTTTTGTACCCATAAGATCTTGCCACCATGACGACCCACTTGTTGGAACAATGCCTTATCTTCACCACCGAAAATTAGCTTGTTATTAAACGCTAATTGGTTTTGTGCAAAGAAGTTCAGATCAAGTAATACGTTATTGGTTGCCGCCCAAGTAAGCTCGGCACCATCAGCAAGTTTACGTTCATGGTAAACATTGGCTGCGGTGTACAAGGTTTCTGTGTTGTCGGGATAAATCGGAAATTGTGGCCCAGTGGTCACTTGCACCTGATTGTTTTGTAAGGCGGCAAATAGAGTTTGGATCCAGTTTGGATCAGCAATCGCGTCATCATCTACAAAGGCTAAATAATCAAAGCCTTGCTCTTGACCAAAGCGTAGTGCGTTATTACGTGCGAAAGGAATGCCCGCGGTGGTTTCAAGCAGATGATGAATGGTAAAAGGCGCATGCTGATAATTAGCAATCGCTTCAACCACGGCTTGATGGTGAGTTTGATTATTTTCAACAACCAAAATATCAACGCTAAATGTATTGTTGATATTTTGCTGCTGTAGGCTCTCAATACATTGGCAGAATGTCGCCATACGTGAGCCCGTAGTTAAGGTTGTGAGCAGAACTCTTTTCATAATTTAGCCACGAATAAAATCGAACAGATCAGTGAGTGTCACCGTATTGGGTTAAATGCTGTTTACCAAATAAACCACTCACCACACCAAGGTGTAGCGCAACGCGCAACTTCCAAAAATACTTTTGGCTGGTTTCTTGGTTAATGAAGCGCAACGCATAGATGTAACTGAACCCCGCTTTAGCACCAGCAAGCAATATTTGCTTTAAGCGATTGAAGGGGCTTGGGTTATCGAGTAGTAACATCTTGCCGTGGGTTTGCCCGCTGCGAAAACGACGCTGATAGAGCCAGTCATATTCAGTGCGTGCTAGTGGTACATGTTCAGAGGCTTCAGCCTGCTCGGAAAAGGCAATAGTGCCGCCTTGCATGGTTAGCTGACGAAAGAATATCGAGTCTTCACCACCAGAGCGACCATATTCCAAATCAAAGCGCAGTGGGTGCTGACGAATAAAATCAAGGTTGATTAAGGTATTACCGGAATTAGCAGTTTCAATTTTGCCACTCGGTGCGATGATTGGCTCTTTTACCGATTGTAAGTCGAGCGCTTTTACCCATTCAGGTGCTTGTTCTGGGTAAATACCCAATACCGGGCCAATCACCACATCTGCTTGTTCACGCTGTGCAGTATCTAAGTGCGCGCTGAGCCAGTTCTCTACTACAAACTCGTCATCATCAAGGAAGATCAAATATTGACTATGATCTAATGCCCACTCCAAGCAGGCATTACGGGCAATCGATATATTAGATGCAGGTGCATGTAGGTAGTGGATCGCTAATGGTGATTGAGCAGCATAACCTTCAATTAAGGTTTTTGAATTTGCCTCAACTGAGTTATCGGCGATCACGATTTGAATTTGCTTACCATCAGGGATTGCGATCTTTGCCAAGCTATCGAGCGTGTCTGTCACTTCTTGGCGATGATAAGTACATAAACCGATCGTAATTACATTAGGATCAATCATGAACAGGCTTCCTTCTTAAGGCAGGGAAGATCAAGGCTGCACAAAAGCCTAGTGACCAGCCAAAGTGCATGATCATAGCTGGGATCCCTGAAAGCTTAGCACTGAGTGGGAACTGCTCAGATTTACCTGTAGCACCTACGAGTAAACAGGCCGCAATCCATAGTAGTGCAGGCAGCGCGAAGATAAAGTGCCATTCACCAAGTAGTAACGCCATTAACAATACAGGCACGACAGATAATGGGATCAACTGGCGCAGTTTCGGGATCGTGTTGTGCTTAATACAGTTAGCAGCACGACCTTTGCCGTAGTTGTAGTATTGCTTAAATAGCGATTCTGGCGTTTTACGAGGAAAGTAAGTCATGTCCGTTTGACCGGTTAGCCAAATTTTATAACCGGCATCGGTTAAACGCTTATCCAGCTCTGCATCTTCATTGGCAACAAATGTTTCATCATAGCCACCCACTGCGCGGTAAGCAGATATTTTCATTAATGCATGGTGACCATGCTCAACCCATTTACCATCGTTTTGTGCGTTGCGGTGTGGTGAGCCACCATTGCCCAGTTTGGAGTTTTGCGCGATAGCTGCTGATACTTGAAAAGGCGTATGGCCTTCGGTGTACATACTGACAACAACAGAATCCGCTTGGTGTTTTTCAGCTTCAGCGAGCAAAGTGGTAATGAAATCTTCTGGGTATTGACCATGGGCATCAATACGGATGAAGTATTCATAATCATCACCAAATTGATCCACGGCTAAGTTCATTGCCGCACTTTGGATCTTATCTGGGTTGTGAAGCAATACAATGTGATCATCTTTTTCAGACCAACGCTCCACGATTTCTTGAGTGCCGTCATGGCTGCCACCATCAACCACAACCAGTTTACTGTTGTCTGTTAATGATGGAGAAAAATGCGTTAAAAGATCACCAATATGATCAGCTTCGTTTAAACAAGGAATGATAATTAAACAGCTCAAAATATTACCTTTAAGTCTTAGTTAAAAAGCAGAAATCACTGTCGGAAGGTGATTTTTTTATTGGATAAATCAATCGATAAAAAGTGTCGTGAAAATAGGAGCAACAACACGACATAACAGCTTAAAAAGAGAATGGCGCTAAAGCACAAATTGAAAAATTCGTTATTAAACGGCATTAAAGGCAGATGCATTGCCGCAAATGCGGTGATACCTAATGCACTGTAAATAGGCCATAAACTTTTTAAATAACGGTAAAACGAGGTTTTAATTTCACTGGTCACCAAGTAGGTCGAGGTGAAGAAATACAGCGCATTAACACCTAAGAAGCTCCACAGTACCGCATGAATATTAATGGTTGAGGCAAAGTACAATGTCGGCAGATAAATGGCTGCAATGATCATTTGTACTCGGAACCACAAACGTGATCGGTTAGTCACGATGATCGCAGTTTTGTTGATCATGCTGTATGAGATAAACAAAAATGCGATACAGAAAAATTGGAAGTAACCTGCTGAAGTGATCCATTTTTCAGAGAACAAGAAATTAAAGATCGTCTCAGAATAGATAAAGCCATACACAAACAGTGGTGAAGTGATCGCGCCTGTAATGAATAAAGCTTGGCGGATCGCCCGTTGCAAACTTTGTTGATCGTTTTGGCTGTTCGATAAATATGGCAATGACATGTCATAAGACGTGCCAGTTAAGATATCGTTGATGATATTCGATAACCGTTTGGCAATATTGAAAAAGCCTAAATCGTATTTACCGATGTTGCTACCAATCACAAAGGATTCAAAGTGGGTAGAAATACTCTCAACGGTTGTGATTAAGGTGTTATATAAACCAAATTCCCACGTTTCTTTAATTAAGCCCCAGCGAAATGACCAGCCCAGCATTTTTCGAGTCGGAATGTAGACAGCAACCAAGTTGAAAATCGAAATAATGGTTTGCGATAACACCAGTGCCCAGATATTAAAATCAAAGTAAAGCAAACTAAGAATGGTAACGGCTGAAACCATGGCGCCTAAGATAGTGCGATAACCCAAGGCTTTGTATTTTTGCTCACGGACTAACATAAACGTGAGAGTATGGCCTGCCGCATCGAAGGGCATTTTTATTGCCATTAAATAGAAAGCGAGATTAAACACCTGAGACTGAAAGCTAAAAAGATTTAAGGAAATGACAAAACAAGCGATCAGTGCAAAAGCGAGGCCGCATAACGTCAGAAACGCTAAAATGGTACTAAATTCTCGCTTGCCAAACTCTTGGTATTTAACGATGGCGCTCTGCCAGCCCGAGGGCAGAAAACTTGAAATAATGTAGATAATGGATAGTGCTAAGGCGACTAAACCAAAGTCTTCTGGAGCCAGTATTCTCGCCGTATAAGTAAATACAGCGAAGTTAATGATCGGCGGAAATAGCTTACTTGAAAACAGCCATAACATACCGGATATGGATGACTTAGACATAGGGATGTTCTTTGATGTTGATATCTAAGAGAGAGGCTCTCAGGAAAATAATGCGACAAGCGAGAACACTTGCCGCATTGATGCGGTAATTAGTCGAATTTACCGTCAGTGTCTTTAGACCAACGTGCTAACGCTGTTTGTAGGTTGCCTGGTAGTTCGATGTGGTTTTCAACTAACCAGCCAGGGTAAACATTGGTTGAGCGGATCAGTTTCATGACACGATCAGGGTGAATACCTACGTTTAGGAAGTTCACGATTTGCAGTAACTTCGCAGCACCAAGTACTACAAATTTTGGCACCATGTACACTTTCACATCTGGGAAATGCTCAGCTTTAAAGGCTTCAATGATTTGCTCTAGGGTGTAACGCTCAGGGTAAGCACCGTTAAACAATTCAAAGTTATTTTCTGTTGCGCGTGCTGCTTCAATGGCAAAGATCAAATCTTCCACATAGATGCACGCCTTAATGGTGTCTTTACGGCCTGGGTAGACAAAGAAACCTTTGCGCATCATTGCAGCAAGGCGAGTAAAGTTACCGCCTTCACCAGGGCCAAAGACAACAGCTGGGCGAACGATAGTTAGTTGATGCTCACTATTGCGTTCAAGCCATGCTTTGTGGATTTGCTCTGCTAACATTTTTGAATAGCCGTAGGCAGAATTTGGCGTTAATGGGCTGTTTTCATCTTTTTGCTCTTCACCCGGGCCGTATGGCGAAATTGAACTAGTGAAGACAATTTCTTTAATGTTATTACGCTCAGCAAACTGACAAACCGAGTTAGCACCTGCAATGTTGGTTTCGTAATACTCGTGGGTTGGATGTCCCGGTGTGGTGTGAACTGCGGCAAAGTTGTAGATACAATCAATCGGCTCATCAATCACTAAACCATCGAGGTTTCTAACATCATGAGTAATGTAAGTGACTTCGTCGTGACGCACTTTAGGTTCTCGAATATCAATCGAATAAACCTTTACACCTTCAGCAATATATTTCTTGATGTAATGGGAGGCAATAAAGCCTGAACCACCAAAAATAGCCACTGTTTTCATGAGATTGTACCTTTTTTATTTAATTGCTTTGCCTTCTGAGCGCTACTTTCAAGCTCTATCCAACAATAACAATACATGACATGCGCGATAGTGAATTGGGAGAACCAATCTACTTCTAGCACGCTTCTTGAAATGAAAAACACAAAATAAGCGACTGGGATAAAATCTCTTTTTTCAAAGTGTCCGCAAGCGATTAAACGGATGTTATAAAGCAGTCGCGCTAGTATCAGCAGGTAAATGATCAGTCCGACATAACCAAAGTGTACGGTCCAATGCACAAACATATTGTGGAAGTTGAACCCGACGCCTGGCGGAACTAACCCGATTTTCCATACTGCTTCACCAATAGGGTTACCGATTTGGAAGATGGCGTTATAGCCTGCACCTAAGATGGGAGCCTGTGCGATGGCTTTTGCGCCTTCTGCCCAGATCAGCGTTCGACTTGTCAGGGTTGGATCTTTACCGATATCAATCATAAAGTGATTGAATTCAGGTGTACCAAAGACGACATAGACGAAAATAATCACACACATCGCAAGAAAATAAATAAGGTTCAGTATGGCCTTTTGTGCGCGTTGTGTGAGTGGTGAATGAGAAAAGTGATATAAGCAAAAACAGAGAAAAATAGAGCCAAAGGAGGTCACCGTTGCCCCTAAGGATTTGGCTTTTAGTAGAACAGCGATAGAAAATAATAGCGACAGAATACCTATCAGTTTTTCCACTTTTGTTTTTGCTAAGGTATAGAACAAACCGAACCCGACAAAAAAGCCAATAGAGGCGGTTTGTGCGAGAAAGTTTTTACTACCAAGGTAGCCGATTAAAACGGTTTCTCCTGTCATACCATTGGTTTCAACACGATTTGAAACCAAACTCAATGCCATAATAATGATGACACTGGCAGACAAACCAACGAAAAAGTGTTCCTTTTTGATGTTGTAAACAACCGCAATACCAATGATGGTGGTTAGCAGGAACTGGATTGCTGCACGAAAGGTATCTGCTGGGTATTGTGACCATAAGGTCGAGAGTACCGCCAATACCGGATACACCATCACCATCCAATTATATTGGGTGCCTAATAGGGTGCGATGGAGGTGAAAGATAACGACACCACCACCGACGAGCAAAAATAATGCTGCGGCTGCAGATCCTAGAAAGGTATTCCAAACCAGCGCTGATGTAATGAGGAAAGAGGCCACTAACCCTATGGCTGTATCTTTTTTTATCTCAAGCATAGTGTTATTTGAAGCCAGCCATCACGGGTGATGACTGGCTAAACCTTATAAAAAGAAGCCTTACAGCACTTTATTAATCACAACACCATCAATGTTTAACTCATAAGCGTTAAATTTATGCAGTGTTTGTTCGACATCATTACGTTTGGTTTTATTTGCCGAAACGGTTAATAAAATCACGTCTGCGGCTTTTGCAACGATAAATGCATCACTGGTGATCAAGCTTGCTGGTGTATCAATGATCACCTTATCAAACTGCTGTTTTAGATCGTCTAAAAGTGCAGTGAAGCGTGGAGATGACAATAATTCTTGGGGATCGGAAACAGGCTCACCGGCTGGGATCATCACAAAATTATTCTGGTTAGATTTTGTCATCACATCGCTAAGCGTTGCTTTGCCTTTTAATATCTCACTTAAGCCTTGAGGGGCAGATAAGGCTGTACCTTGGTTATGTAAATCAACCTGTACTAGCGCAACTTTCTCTGATTGTGCAAGGGAGCGAGCAAGGTTAGTTGCTAGCGTTGTTTTCCCTTCTTTAGCTAAAGCTGAAGTGATCATAATTGTGCGTTGATCGTCTGTGATCGCAAGGTTTAACGCGGTACGTACATTGCGAATGCCTTCGAAGAACATCGGCTTTTCTTTAGCATTTAACGCATCTTCATCAATCGGTATTTTCTTTTTCGCTAGGCGCTTAATAAATGGAATATTACCTAACGAGAACAGTGGGAAATAACGCTCAAACTCTTCTGATGATTCGACCGTGGTATCAAAAAATTGGATTGCAAACAGTGCACAAAACGAAAGCATTAAGCCAACGATACTCGCGATCAGTACATTCTTCTTAATATTTGGACCAGATGGGTACGCTTTTAATGCGTAATCGGTAAAGTGCGCAATTGAGTCTTTGTAGTTCTCTGTTGCAATGGTCGCTTTTTGACGCTCTAAGAAGGCCTTTAATAGCTGTTTATTTGTATCAACATCTTGCTGTAGTGCTTGATAGTGTACTTTCTTAACGGCTAACGATTGGAACTGTTCTTTTTTCTTTTCGATCTCTTCTTTAATTTCACGTTCTTGACGTTGGTTACTTTCAAGTTCTTTTTTCACGCCCTCAACGAGGCGCTTCAACATACGATCTTTACGGGCACGAATAGCGGCTAGTTGCGATTCCGCTTCAAGCATTTTTTCGTGTTTAGGACCGTAGCGTTTTGATAGCTCAGCGACCACATTTTCAGCATCGGTTTCCGCATTGGTGATATCGCGGATTTGTGGGTGGTTAGAGATCTCGCTGATGGCATCAATTTGGTTGTAACTTAAATGGCGAGTACCACGTAGGGTGGTGTATAGCGATTCTGTTTGTACGCGTTTATCTGTAATCGCCGCTAAACGGTTAGTTAAATTGATGAGTTCACTATTAGCCAGTTCATCAACAGCAATGGTATTAACTAGTTGCTCTTTGGCTAAGTAATCGGTCAGTTTTTTTTCTGAATCACTTAACTGTTTTTTTAGTTCAGTTAAACGAGAAGTCAGCCAAACAGAGGCTTTTTTATTACTTTCTTCATTAATATCAATGTAGTAATTGATATATGCCTGACCAACAGCATTAGCAATGTTTGCCGCTAAAGAGGGATCTTTTGAGGTGTAAGTGATCATCACCAACTGAGTTTTATCGATTGGTGTGATAAGTAAGCCCTTAGCGAAAATTTGCAGTGCTTTCAACTCTGCTGGTGTGGTGTGAGTAAGGCTTTGATCTACTTCAACACTGCCATCTGATGGCTGCTTAAAGTCAATCAACCACTGCTTAATACGTGATTTCAGTGAAGGATGATTAGATTTAGGCACACCCATAAAGTCTGGGTTGTTAGTTAAATCTAAATTCTTAATCACTTTTTCTGCAATTACATTAGATCGTAATAAAGCATATTGTGTGGCGTAGAACTCTTTTTGGGTTGGATCGTAGTTCGGTAAGTTTTGCAGCGAAATCGGCTTAGGTGGCGTTGCATCGATCATTAACGTCGATGTTGCAGAATAGGTATTGGTCGAGATCGGTGATTTTAGAAAAGCCAGCGTAGCGAAAATTGCTGTAACTAAGATAATCCAAATCCAATTACTTTTAATGCGATTAAAATATTTAGAGAAATTAATCGTTTCGTCTTTTACAACCAACTCTTCTGGTGATTTAAATAACATATTAATTTAACTCAATAAAAATTAGAAAAAGCTTTGTCCCACAACGATGATATCACCGGGTTCAACTTCCATATTGATGCTGGCATCATCTGTTTTCAGTTTATTGTTCGCATCTTTAATCGTGATATCGTCAGTGTCTGCGCGATCAGTGAAACCACCTGCGAGCGCCACTGCTTTCTCTACACTTAAATTAGGTTGGTATTCATAACCGCCTGGGCGTCTGACTTCGCCACCAACATAGATTTGCTTGAAGTTAAGCAGATTCACCATCACTTTAGGATCGAGTAAGTAATCACCTTTTAAGCCATGGGTGATTTCATCTTTCACTTGGGTCAAGGTTTTACCTGCGACAGTTACCGAACCTAAATAGGGGTAATTGATCTGGCCACTCTCAGGAATAAGCAGTTCATTAAAGGTTAAATTGTCTTCGCCATAGACTTTAATTTGGATCTTATCACCAGGCGATAAAAGGTAATGTGCAGTATCAATTTGTGCGGCATAGACATGTGTTGTCAATGTGAGGAATAGGAAGCACAAACACATTTTTAGTTTATTTATCATAGTGAATCCAATTTAAAATTAGCGGAAAAATACACAATATTTTGGTCGTAATCGTTTTCTGGCACCGTGGAGCGATTACTTTCTTTTGTCCATCCCGTGACAAAGGTTAAGTAATTTCTAAATACATAGCCAATAGAGGCTTCATAACCGGTTGTTTTATCGGTTCTCAAGCCACTGGTATATTCATCGGTTAAGTAGTCTGCCTTAAGTTCGCTGTACAGACGATTAAGCCAAAAATGTTTCCAGGCAAAATTGTAATAAGTTTCTTTGCGATAATCGTTTTTAGCATCAGGATCGAGAATTTCTCGCTTTGTTTCTAAGCTAAAGGTCGAGTGTTTAACTGGGGACCAAAAGAAATCCCCACGCCATGATAAACCACTAAATGCAGGACGGTCTGGTTGGCTAAAGCTTTTATTTTGCCAACCTAACATTAATGAACCATGAGTATCTTTATTGATCCCAAGTTTGGTGCCAAGAAAGAAATAACTGGTGTTGTTATCAAGCGTGCTATCGGCAAAACGGTTGTATAAATAAGTACGGTCTTGGTTTTCTACGCGGACAAAAAATTCACTGACATCTGAGGGACGATAAGTAAATTGGCCTTCGAGTAGGATGTCATTGAAGTCATCAAAACGGGTTGATGATAAATCAGCGGCACCTGGTAAGTGACGATAATTTTTAAACCGTTTGGTATTAAAGCCTGCGCCAAATTCTAATCGCCCACGAGCCCATTGTGCGCCATAGATATAATCGAGCATACCGTGCTGTGCGTCGTATTTAACTGGCTCTGTGACATAGGGCAGTAGATCATCGCGAATATCAGCACGTCCATCATGAGATTTAATATATTGATATTTGAACTTTATTTTATTACGCATTGTGAAATGCTGTTCGATATCAAGCTCTAAATTATGATCGGTGTAATCGTCTTGCTTGCTGTCTAGGTATGTCGCTTTTTTAGCGTAATAGGTTAGATCGTAAGTATTGGTACTCTTTTCGCCGTTAATAATAAAGCCAGGTGTTAGCTCGATTATTGGCGATGAAATAGGATCTTTGGGTACTTGAGTGATGTTGTCATTGACTAAATACTTAGAGAAGACAAAAGGTGTGACTTTTACATGTAGGGGGTTGGCCCATACAGGAAATGCCATGCAGCCAGAGAATAATAGCAGTCCTATTTTTTCACGCATGTCTTTTTGATTCTCAGATTTAAACACGCTACCGCCCTTAGGTTTAAAGCTCCCAAAGTGCTTAGCTGATCAACGAAAATTTAAAGAGTATTTATCTTTGAAGTAACAATTATATTAATCCACTAAGAAATAACGATAGGAAGTAAATTTTGATACGCCTTTATACTCTTTAGTTACCATTTTGCTACAACCTCAAGATAATAAATGTATCTTGCCTCTCAAAGTTAGAAGCTAAGTAATGATAGTCATAAAATCATAGTGTTACAAACAGATAAACTATTTTTCAATGGAATAAAAAGTTTATTTCTGGTTCAGAAAATAAATAATATTATTCTTTTTATATGACAAATATGCTTTATAAAATTAATCATATCGAATAATTTTATAAAAGTGTCAGAAAAATGACATTTTTACACAGGCATAACATTAAACCTTGTAATGTAAAGGGATATAGGTGCGGAATCACGAAATTGTGAGTTGAGATTTTATCGTCTAGTACTTGGGCGATGGAAAAATACTGGCACCATGATAAACTGCGCGATTGAGTATAAACTTTGATTAACTGAGCTATTTGAATCGAATAGTGCGTGATCAGATTTGGAGTGAACTATGGCCAGTCGTGGCATTAATAAGGTTATCTTAGTCGGTAACTTAGGAAATGATCCTGAAGTCCGTTACATGCCAAACGGCGGTGCGGTAGCGAATATTACCATTGCGACATCAGAATCATGGCGTGATAAGAATACGGGTGAGCAGCGTGAAAAAACCGAATGGCACCGCGTAGCTCTATACGGTAAGTTAGCTGAAGTAGCTGGCGAATACCTACGTAAAGGCTCTCAAGTATACATTGAAGGTCAACTACAAACCCGTAAGTGGCAGAACCAACAAGGTCAAGATCAGTACACAACTGAAGTGGTTGTTCAAGGCTTTAATGGTACGATGCAAATGCTTGGTGGTCGTCAAAACCAAGGTAACCAACCTATGGGTGGCGGTCAGCAACAACAAGGTGGTTGGGGTCAACCTCAACAGCCTGCAGCACAAAGCTACGCACCACAACAGCAGCAACAACAAGCACCTGCTCAACAACCTGCACCTCAACCGCAGTACAATGAGCCACCAATGGATTTTGATGACGACATTCCGTTCTAATCAATCCGATATGAATAGTAAGAAGCAGCGTTTAACGCTGCTTTTTTTTATATCGATGATTTTGGGGGAGGATTATTTGTCGATTGCTTTATCACATCGATAAAACGTTTAGTTTTTTCATGTTGATAGTGAAGTTTTGGGTAATAGGCGAAGATTGTCTGCTTAGGCAAGGTTAATTGTGGCAGAACAGGGATCAGTAAACCGCTATTGAGGGCATGTTGTACATGATCTGGTGATGTTAAGATCAATCCCATTCCAGCTTCTGCACTAGCGAGTAAAGCGGCTGGATTAGCGGTAAGGAAGTTGCCTTGTAAGCGCAATACACTTCCATTATCAAAGACATAGTCTTGCTGGTGGTGATTACTCCCTAATAATAAGCAATTGTGCTGAGACAGTTGCTCGGGGAGCAATAAAGGATCGTGCTGTTCCAAATAATCAGGAGAGGCATAAAAACGGGCTTGGGTTTCAAACAATGGCGTGGCGATATAACTGGCAGAGTTAAAATCATCGATTTTAGGGCTGATAATGATATCTAAATTTAAATCAGGTAGTTGACCAAAGGTCGCGGAATGCAAAGCGATATTCACTTTTGGATAAAGGTGACTGAATGTAGTGATAGCTTGGATCAAGAATTGATCACCAGCTGTCAGTGATGAGCCAATACGTAAATTGCCGTGAATATCACTGTTTGTCGCGGTTGTTTCTGTCAGGAGTTGCTGCCACTGATCTAATAACATCAAACTACGGTGGAAAAAGGTATCGCCTGCCTCTGTCATTGATAAATGGCGAGTCGTGCGTTTGAGTAATTGAACCCCTAATTGCTGCTCTAGCCATGATAAACGTTTTGATAAGGCTGAATTAGAGATCTCAAGATGTTTTGCTGCTTGAGACAGTGAGCCGTGCTGGATAACAGTCACAAAACTTTTGGTACAGGTGATCCAGTCCATAGTGATAACCTTTCCTTGGTCCTTTTAGGCATAATGCGATGTTTATCGTTTTATCATGCGGTAGAGTATGTTTTGCTCACTGTAACGTAACTTTGGCAATGAGAATAGTCTGTCTAAATGTGATGTTATTGAATAAGTTACCATTTAGGTAAAAAATCTTCATAATAAGAAAGAGCCGTCAATGAACGAAGGCTCCGTTAAATTATCGTGCTTAGAGTTAGGATATTATGAGAAAAGCTTCAGGGATGAAATTAACCAATCGGTTAGTTGCTTTTGTTACCATGATCGTTATTTGTGCCATATTCATCATCTTCATTGGCGGTGCACTGAGCTTTCGTAAACTTGGGCAAGATTATTTAACCCATTACTTAAATGGGGTGGTCGAGGTGATCGACCAAGAGCTTTCCGATCCGCAAGGTGGCGCATCCATGTCTCGCTGGCTGCCTAAACTGCTCAAATCAAGCAATGTTGTCCAACTGACTGTCGCTAGTCCTCAAGGTGTGGTGTATTCCTACAAAGGGTTAGAACTCCTGCCTGATCCCAATATCCTCTATGATAGTGAATACCAACTTCAGCTTAACCCTCAGTATAAAGTGACGATAGAGTCGATCCCCCCTTATGCCGAATTTACTTATTCGTTAGGCGCGATGTCGTTTATTAGTTTGGCGATGGGGATTGTTATTTTCGGCTTAGTACAAGGGGTACGTTGGTTGAAATTGCAGTTGCGGGGCTCTGAGTTATTAGAAACCCGTGGGCGAATGATTTTGGCAGGAAAAGTGGATGATTACGCCATTGGTAATGATTATGAATGGCCCGGAACTGCCAGCTTAGCGATGGATCAATTGATCAAAGAGTTAAAGGATGCGCGTCAAGAGCGAAGCCGATTTGACACCTTTATCCGTACTCATACTTTCTTAGATCAGTTAACGGGAGCAGCCAACCGCGTACTGTTTGATAGCCGTCTTAAATCCATGCTGCAAGAGCCTGATAATCATGGTGCGGTGATACTGATGCGCTTGTCGGACTGGGAAGAAACCATTGCCGAAGAAGGTAAACAAAATGCAGATGAGTTCATCCAAGAGATCAGTATTATCTTATCTAACTTTATTCAACGTTTTCCTGACACCATGCTGTCTCGTTACTATGATGCCGAGTTCGCCATATTGATCCCGCAGCAATCAGTCAAAGAAGTGAAACTGTTTACCAACCAATTATTAAATGCGGTTGAGCGTTTATCCCCTCCGTTATCAATGGAACGTGATAATTGGTGCCATATTGGGGTGACTTATTTCCATGGTGGCGAGCGCCGTGGCCGTATTATGGATGAAGCCGATACCGCTTTGCGTAGTGCGCAATTACAAGGTTCAAACAGTTGGAATAGTTTTATTAAAGAAAATAATTGGGAAGATGATCGTGGTAGTGTGCGTTGGCGAACTTTATTTGATCGCATTTTAACGCAAGGCGGTCCTCTGTTATATCAGCAACCAGTGCTTAAAGCGCAAAATGAGGCTGTAATAAGCCGTGAAATATTAGCGCGAATTAAAGATGAACGTGGTGAATTAATAAAAGCATCGCATTTTATCCCTTATATTAATCAGGTTGGATTTAATCAGCGATTTGATAAGGCTGTGATTACACAAATAATTTCACTATTAAAAAGAGAATCAACGCCAGAAGTGTATTCAATAAATATTAGTGTTTATTCATTAATGGATAAAACATTTATTAAATGGTTAGTGAATGAATTATTACAAGCGCCACGTCCATTATTAAATAATGTGATGTTTGAAGTATCTGAAAGCTTGCTGGTAAAACACCTTGATGCCTTACGACCTGTGTTGAAAAAGTTGGTGGGAATGGGTTGTAAGTTAGCCATAGATCAAGCTGGTCGAACTATTGTTAGTACTCACTATATTAAAGAAGTGAAAGCCGATTACATTAAACTTCACCGAGGCTTAGTTCGAGACATAAATAAACGTCAAGAAAATCAGCTCTTTGTGAGAAGTATGTTAGGTGCGTGTGAAAACTTGAATGTCCAAGTCATCGCTGTAGGTGTTGAAACTTACAAAGAATGGGAAGTGTTAAAACAATTAGGGGTTGCAGCAGGACAAGGGCGTTTATTTGCCAAAGAAGATATTCTTTTATGATTTCTATGGCTGTTTTTTTTTCTTAGAAATGATAATAAAAAATTACATTAATTATTAACGTTAGGTTAATTAAGTGATGTTTATCAATAAAATTATCGTATATTATTGGGTCTGCCATTAGTAGCTGCTAATCTTATCAATAAAGCATCATACAGGATGTATAGTCTTTTTTCTGGTCGTCTATGAAACACGTATTTTCTAAGCTTTTTCAGCGAACGAGTTTTCACCCGTCCGCTGCTTTAGTTTTTTATACTGACACGGTTGTCTTTGTTCAGGCTAAAACCGATCACTTTGTTGTTGATCGCATGGGTGTATCTAACGTTTCAGATTGGAGCGATGCTGCACGCCATTTGATCACCCAGCATCAATTATCAGGATGCGATCTTAAACTGGTATTAGGCCATGGGCTTTATCAGAGTCTGGTGATCGATAAGCCAGAAATTAGCGCAGATGAGCTTTCAACTGCGTTGCCTTTCCTTGTTAAAGATCTGGTGAATGACTCCCCAAGTGAGCTCATTGCCGATGGTTTTCCTGCTGCAATAAAAGATCGTCTACAGGTCTTTGTTGCGTCACGCCAGTTGATCACCAATATTGTACTAACCTGTCATGAATTAGGTTGTCATGTTGTTGATATAACTACGGAAGATATTGCGTGGAGCCGTTTTTCCGATCCTAATCGCAGCCAACTTATTCTCCATGCCGATGCGGATGGTAACTTGCAGCTAACGGCATTTAATGAGCAAACCTTGTGCTTTCAACGTCAATTGCGTGGCTTTACTTTGCCATTGGTTGATCGCCAAGCATTAGATGGTGGCAGTTTTCAATTAGACAATTTGGCGTTGGAATTGCAACGCTCATTAGACTTCATTAGTGCGCAGCTACGTAGTAATCCGATCAGCCAATTGATCGTAAGTTGTGATAATGAAGATAACCAGACTTTAGCTGAAGAGCTGAATAAACGTCTAAATATCAGTGTTCAAGCGATCCAAGAGATTGATCCTGCGATTGATACCAATGCAGCAAGGCTTGGTTGGGCTGCATTACAGCGTCCTAAAGATGCCATTATCAATCTGTATTCCGATAATCTACTGCCCACTAAGCAGTGGATGACGTTATCGAATATAGTCGCAAGTTGGCTGGTGTTAATTGTCTTATTTGCGGCGTGGGCTGGCTGGAACAGCTGGCAAAACAGCATTATAGAAAAAGAACTCGCACATCAAGCATCACTGTTAAGTGAAGAACAGCAAAAGCTGGATCATGCTCGTGCACAGGTCGCGGCATTGTTCTCTGATCCTTTGAAAGTGAATGAATCAAAAGCTTTGATGAAAGAATTAGAAGCTAAGCGCGCCACATTAAAAGTGATTGAAGAGCATGATGAGAGTCTTCGTGTCGGTTATGCAGGCGTACTTAAGCAACTGGCAGATGCTGCTAGCGGTGATATCTCTTTGCAACGTATTTATGTATCTGGACAGTCAATGGATTTAAGTGGCCTAGCGCGTAATCCTGATGCGGTGCCACGTTGGGTTGGTGCATTTAAAGCTTACCCATCTTTAGCTGAGCGTCGATTCCAAAAGATGACGTTAGGGCGTAACGACAAGAACATAGTGACGTTCCAATTACAGGCTGAGCGTAAAATCATTAAGGAGAGCGCTCAATGATGACGTGGAATGAATTAAGTCAACGATTTGCAGCGTTATCTGTTCGTGAACAATGGTTGATCGCTATTACGGGTTGGTTTGGCATTGTATTTATTGGTTACATGCTCGTGATTGAGCCACAAATGCAAACGGCGCAGTCTGTGAAAACCAATCTAATGGATACCAAGAATAATTTAGTCACAGCGCAAAATCAGCTGATTGTTGCTAACCGTAAGCTTAAACAAGATCCTGACAAAGAAATTAACCAAAAACTCGCACAATATCGTCAACAAGATGCGATTTTAACCCAGCAGCTTGAAGATAAAATTGGCAGTTTGATCTCTCCAGTTCAAATGGCGGGATTATTGGAACAAGTTTTGCGCCATAGCTCATCATTGAAGTTAGATTCAATGACATCAATGCCATCGTCTCAGTTAGTGAGTGGTGACGATCAAGGGTATTTCGTTCACCCTGTACGATTAACGTTTAAAGGGCGTTACTTCGATGTGGTGAATTACTTAAACAAATTGGAAGCCTTACCTGTTAAGTATTACTGGCGTAGCCTGAACTACCAAGTTGATGAATATCCATGGGCGAAGGTTGAACTCGAGGTATATACCTTAGGTGAGAGTAAGGACTTTATTGGTGGATAAAAAATTTGCATGGACGGCAGCATTATTATTGAGCCTTGGTTCGGTAAGTGTGAATGCAGCCCAAGATCCCACAGCGCCATTGGGCTGGGTAGCGAGCAGTAAAAGCCAAGTAAAAGGGCAACCACGATTACCTCAATTACAAAGCATCATTTGTGATGGAGCGCAGTGCTCGGTCATTTTAAATGGTGAAGTGGTGAGTCTTGGCGGTCGAGTTAACGGTTATACCCTCACTCATGTCTCAGATAGTAGTGTCACTTTAAGCCGAGGCGGCAAGAAGTGGCATTTGGCGTTATTTGCTGAAAACATACGAACGAATTAAAGGTTAAAAAATATATGCGTCGAATTCTTCTGGGGGTTGTCATAGCATCCTTGGCTGGTTGTTCTATGGGGCATCAAAACCCAACTGAAATCAAACAAGCTTTAAATGAAGCAGCCAATGAAGCTAATAGCCGTCCGTTAATGGAACTACCTTCAGCGGTCAATGCTGATCTTATGCCGTCATTAGATGGTGGCATCAACCCGGTTAATTCTTCATTAGAGAAGCGTTTTCGTGTGAACGCAAAAAATGTTGAAGCCAGTGCATTTTTTACCAGTTTAGTAAAAGGTACGCCTTTTAATATCGTTATCCACCCAGGTGTTAGCGGTCGTATCACCATGAAATTAAACGATGTAACGCTTGATGAAGTGTTAAACGTTGCATCGGATATTTACGGTTATAACACCACCCGTAAAGGCAATATTATTCAGGTTTTCCCTGCAACATTACGTACTGAAGTGATCCCTGTTGATTACTTACAGCTACAGCGTAAAGGCAAATCATTAACCTCTATCACTTCTGGCTCTATTGCTGATAGTGAGAGTAGCTCATCGTCAAGTGATGACAGTGATAATAACAGCACATCAAGTAACGGTAATACCACTACGGGTGGTACCACGATTGAAACCACTTCTGACAGTGATTTCTGGGTACAGCTTGAAAAAGTTGTGAGTGGCATGATTGGCTCAGGTGATGGTCGCAATGTGATGGTTTCACCACAAGCGGGTTTGATCTCAGTGCGTGCGTTCCCGAATGAATTACGTGAAGTCAAAGAGTTCTTGGGCATGTCGCAAAAGCGCCTGAAGCGCCAAGTGGTACTTGAAGCCAAGATCATGGAAGTGACGCTTGATGATAGTTACCAACAAGGGATCAACTGGAACAACCTGACTGCAAGTATTGGCGGTACCGGTATCACTATGGGAACAGCTGCTATTGCTGAAACCTTACCGGGCGGTAATGCGATCTCTGATCTGTTAGGCGGTCAAACCAACATTACGATCTCTGATGGTAACTTCAGCACAGTGATGAGCTTCCTATCTACTCAAGGTGACTTGAACGTGCTATCTAGCCCACGTGTCACGGCAGCAAATAACCAGAAAGCTGTGATCAAAGTGGGTGGCGATGAATACTTTGTGACTGATGTTTCAAGCAGTAACGTATCAGGTGATAACAATAACGTAGCACCAGATGTGTCATTAACACCGTTCTTCTCGGGTATTTCGTTAGATGTGACACCACAAATCGACGATCAAGGCGGTGTGTTACTGCATGTTCATCCTGCGGTTGTTGATGTACAGAACGAAACCAAAACCATTGAGGTGGGTACGGCAAAACCTATGGTACTGCCATTGGCGAAAAGTACGATCCGCGAATCTGATTCTATCATTCATGCTCGCACAGGTGACGTGGTGGTGATCGGTGGTTTGATGAAATCGACAGTGAATGATCAAGTATCAAAAGTACCACTATTGGGTGATATCCCTGGCTTAGGTAACTTGTTCCGTCAAATCAATAAAGTGAAGAAGAAAACTGAACTTGTGATCTTGCTTAAACCAACTGTGGTGACTGATAACACGTGGAAGCAAGAGATCGAACGTTCTCGCGCACTGATCAACGAATGGTTCCCTGAAGAAGGGTAAACCATGTATATCGAGCATTTTGGTTTTAGTCAGCAACCTTTTGCCCTAACGCCAAATACATCCCTTTTTCATGCGCTGCCATCGCACATTGAAGCGATTCAAACTGTGCTGGCAGCACTTTCTATGGGGGAAGGGATCACACAGGTATCAGGAGAAGTGGGGACAGGTAAAACCTTAGTGTGTCGTATGTTAATGACCCAACTTCCCGAGCATTTTGATCTGGCTTATTTGCCGACGCCAGCCAGCAATGGCACCGAATTAAAACGGGCGCTGGCAAAAGAGCTAAACCTAACTCCTAGCCGTGATCCTGTATTGCTCACCGAGCAAATTCAAGATGAGTTGATCACCCGTCGTTTAAAAGGGCAATCGGTGGTGGTGTTATTAGATGAAGCCCAAGCCTTGCCTGATGATGCATTAGAAGCCATTCGTCTGCTCGGAAATTTAGAAACCGAGCAAGCGAAATTATTGCATATTGTGCTGCTTGGACAGCCAGAGCTTGATCAGCGTTTGGCGCAGCACCAATTGCGTCAGTTGCGCCAGCGGATCACCTTTCGTGCCGTATTGCGCCCATTAACCTTGGCTGAAACCATTGCTTATATAAAGCATCGCTTACATCAAGCGGGCTATACCGACATGGTGTTTAGTGTGCCGTTATGCCGTGCGATTTGGCGTTCGAGTAATGGCGTACCAAGATTAATTAATCAGTTATGTCATAAATCGCTGCTTGCGACGTTTTGTGAGCAAAAATATATCGTTAGTAAGAAAGAAGTTCTCATGGCAATTCGGGATACCTTAGGGGCAAGCCAGCCCAAATGGTCGTTTCCTGTGTTATGGGGATGGAGTCATTCATGAGTGAATTAAATCGCCGACTTAATGAGTTGAGCCAAGTTAAATTATCGTCTGTGACCCAGAAAGGCTCACCATTACGTGCAGCTGATATTGCACCTGTGCCGAAGTCAGTATGGCCTAAGTGGGCGGCATTTGGATGCTGTGGATTAGCCTTAAGCACTGTGGTGTGGTGGTTCAGTCAGCCTGATAGCGTAGTCAGTCCTGCAATGGCTGAAACCAGTGTTTCTGCTGAGCCTATTTTGCAACAGCCAGAACTCGTTGCGCAATCAACCATTGTACAAGGCGAAGCAACTCAACCTGCGATTGAGCAATCTGATGAGGGCCAAACGTCAGCCAGCAGTCAGTGAGCAGCCAATAGCACTTGTTCATGCAGAGTCTACTGCTGTGAAAAAAGCAGAATCTGTGCCACAAACTGCACGTCAGGTTGCGCAAAAATCAGTGCCAGCCGAGCTTGCTGATATGCCCGTTGCTCAAGCTTCACTAGAAAGTGAAGAAGAGCAAAAAGAATTACAAAGCTCTTATGATCAAGGCTATGAGAGTGGCTATGAGCGCGCTTTAGCAGAAGTGAAGCACGAGAAAAAAGCTAAAACGGTTGTACATCAAGCACCAGCACCTGCGCCTGTAAAAAGTGAACTGTCTATTCAAACCGTTGCGTTAACCCCTAATGAGTTAGCGCAAGTGGAATACTTAAATGCAGAAAAAGCACTAGAGCAAGAAGACAGCAAGCAAGCGGTGATGAATTTAGAAGCGGCGCTGAATTATCGCCCTGATTGGATCATGGCAAGACAGCGTTTAGCCGCCTTGTATTACGGTCGTGGTGAGGTGCGAGAAGCGATTGCTACACTTGAAAAGGGCTTAGCAAAACAGCCGAATCAACCAGAATTACGTTTAACGTTGGCGAAGTTATTAGTTAATGAGTCACAAAACCAAGCGGCATTGGCTGTACTTAATGATAAAAGCGGCACGATGAATACCCAGTATTTAGCGATGCGTGGTGCATTAGCACAAAAGCTAAATAATAACGCAGTGGCATTGAACAGCTATCAGCAATTAGTGCGTGTTGCCTCGTTTGATGGTCGCTGGTGGATGGGTTTAGCCATTGCTCAAGATCGTAGTGGTGATATGAAAAAAGCCGTTGAGTCTTACCGTAAAGCCTTACAACTTGGCAATATTTCAGCGTCATCTCAACAGTTTATTCAGCAGCGTTTAGCTGCATTAACTCAGCATAGGAGCTAGCCGATGCAAATTCGATTACGTAAACGCTTAGGCGATCTTCTGGTTGATGAAAATATCATTACTCAGCAACAACTAGAACAAGCATTAACGAAACAGCAATCAACCGGTCGTAAGCTCGGTGATACCTTAATTAATCTCGGTTTCCTTACTGAACAGCAGATGCTGCAGTTCTTAGCACGTCAGCTAGATGTTCCACTAGTCGATTTGACGCGAGTACAAGTAGATAGCGACAGTGTAGGCTTACTCTCGGAAGTAAACGCCCGTCGTTTGCGTGCCTTAGTGCTGGGCAAACACGGTGACACCGTACGTGTTGCTATGAGTGATCCGGCTGACTTAGCAGCGCAAGAAGCGGTGTTTGATCAGCTGAGTCAATACCGAGTGGAGTTAGTGATTGCTCCAGAGCGTCAGTTGTTAGCAGCGTTCGATCGCTACTATCGTCGAACCCAAGAAATTGCGTCATTTGCCGAGCAATTAAAAGCAGAGCACCAAGATCACCATACTTTCACCTTTGGTATGGAAGAGACCGACAATGAAGAAGTGACAGTAGTTAAACTGATCAATTCATTGTTTGAAGATGCGGTGCAAGTAGGTGCGTCGGATATCCACATTGAGCCTGATGCAGACGTATTGCGTATCCGCCAACGTATTGATGGTGTCTTACATGAAAACGTAATTGATGAGAGCAGTATTTCAGCGGCGCTGGTATTACGTTTGAAGCTCATGAGTGGTCTGGATATTTCTGAAAAGCGTCTACCTCAAGATGGACGTTTTAACATGATGGTACGAAACCGCTCGGTTGATGTGCGTATTTCTACCATGCCAATCCAACATGGCGAATCAGTGGTAATGCGTTTGCTTGATCAATCGGCGGGTATTTTAAGCCTTGATGAGATTGGTATGCCCGATGACATCGTGCAACGTTTTCGTCGTCAGCTAAAACGTCCTCACGGGATGATTTTGGTAACAGGTCCAACAGGTTCAGGTAAAACAACCACGCTTTATGGCGCATTGAGTGAGTTAAACAAGCCGGGTAAGAAACTGATCACCGCAGAAGATCCAGTGGAATACCGTTTGCCGCGTGTTAACCAAGTTCAGGTAAACAGCAAAATTGGTCTCACGTTCTCATCGATCTTACGTACCTTTTTACGTCAGGATCCTGATGTCATCCTTATTGGTGAGATGCGTGATCAGGAAACCGTTGAGATTGGCCTACGATCAGCATTAACCGGCCACTTAGTGTTATCTACACTGCATACCAACGATGCTGTTGATAGTGCGCTGCGTATGATCGACATGGAAGCACCGGGGTATTTGGTTGCAAGTGCAGTGCGTGCAGTATTAGCACAGCGATTAGTGCGTCGTATTTGTAGTGATTGTGGTGAAGATGCGCCGTTAGAATCCGGCCAAAAGGCATGGTTAGAAACACGTTTTCCATTTTACAACAACCACGTATTCCGTCGTGGGCGTGGTTGTCACAGCTGTAACTTTACCGGCTACAAAGGGCGTATTGGTGTGTTTGAACTATTAGAAATGCGCCAAGAAATGATGGATGCGCTGCGCCAAAACAATGCAGTGCTATTTACCCAATTAGCACGTAACAGTGAAGGCTATAAACCGCTTGTTGAATCAGCAATGGAGCTCGCTTTAGCAGGCAAAACCAGTATTGATGAAGTATTGCTCCTAGGTGAAGGAGAAATCATGGACGATCTTAAGTAGTAGAGACGAAAAATGGCAGTGTTCAGCTACCGAGGTCGCGGTGATAAAGGCCAGTTAAAGCAAGGAACGATTGAAGCATCGAGCCCGAATGCAGCGGCGGATCTGTTAATGCGTCAAGGTGTGATCCCACTAGAGATCCGTGAGACTCATGCTAAAAGTAAAAGCCAAGCCTTTGATTTAAGCTCGTTGTTTCAGGCGCAATTACCACTAGAAATTTTGGTGATCTTCTGTCGTCAGCTTTATAGCTTAACCAAAGCTGGTGTGCCGCTATTGCGCGCGTTTAAAGGGTTATCACAAAGTGCCAGTCACCCGTTATTAAAAACGACCTTAGAAGAGGTAACACAAGATCTGACTAATGGTTTGGCATTATCAGCATCTATGCAGCAGCATCCTCGGGTATTTTCACGTCTCTTCATTTCGATGATCCATGTTGGTGAAAATACTGGTCGCCTTGATCAGGTGTTATTGCAACTCGCTAACTACTACGAGCAAGAGATGAAAACCCGTCGCCAAATCAAATCGGCGATGCGTTATCCCACGTTTGTATTAACCGCTATCGTGATCGCAATGGGGATCTTAAATACCAAGGTGATCCCGCAGTTTGCCTCCATGTTCTCTCGTTTTGGTGTTGAATTGCCATGGCCGACTCGAGTGCTGATCGGTACGTCGAATTTCTTTGTTCATTACTGGCCCGTGATGATCGGGGTGTCATTTGCTACTTGGCTCGGTATTCGGTTGTGGCGTAATACACCCAAAGGGGCAGAAAAGTGGGATAACTGGCGATTACGAATGCCAATTACCGGTTCAATTGTCAATCGTGCTCAGATGGCACGTTTTGCGCGAACGTTTTCATTAATGATCCGTGCAGGTGTGCCGCTAAACCAAGCTATTCAAATGGCAGCGGAGTCTTTAGGTAACCGTTTCTTAGAAAACCGCTTAGTTGAAATGAAGCAGGGCATTGAGAGCGGTAGCAGTATTGCTCGCACCGCGACAAAATCTGGCGTATTTACCCCTCTCGTACTACAAATGATTGCAGTTGGTGAAGAAACGGGTCAAGTTGATGACTTGCTACTGGAAGTGGCAGATTTTTATGATCGGGAAGTTGAGTACGATTTAAAGACGTTAACCGCCAGAATCGAACCGATCATGCTAGTGGTTGTGGCTGGTATGGTGCTGCTATTAGCACTGGGTATCTTCTTGCCGATGTGGGGAATGCTCGATGTCGCTAAGGGATCGTGAATTACAGCACGCAAAAAGGTTACAAAATATTTCATGGGCTATTGTGACATTGGTCTTAATTAGCGTTTTGTTATACGAATGGAATCAAGTACACAAAAATGCCAAGTTAGTGCAGCTAGATTTGACCCGAAACAACCTGTATCAAGGTGCTGTAAACCTGCGTCAGAACTGGGAATTAAACAATAAACCACAGCATGACAAGGTAGCTGGAATTCCTTTTTCGTATACTTCGCTTGGTTGGCCTGTTGTGTACAAAAATGGCGACTTAGACTGTCCAAAAATATGGTCTTTATTATCAAATGGAATAGAAAAGCCAGAATATAACGTATTTAGTTATAGAAAATCAGACGATTCAGTGGCTTATAATTCATGTTTATATGACATAGGCATCAATAAAAAATTGGCAATATTTTATATTAATGACAGAATACACATTGCCAGTAATTTGTCGCTTTAGTGTCGAGTTTTTTACAGTTGTAAGGATAGGGAAATGAAGAAACACGCCGGCTTTTCGTTAATTGAATTAGTCGTTGTGATTATTGTACTGGGGATTTTAGCGGCTACCGCATTACCTCGGTTTATGAATATCACCGATCAAGCGAAACAATCAGCGATCGAAGGGATGACAGGTGGGTTTGCCACCGCTGTAATTTCGGCAAGAGCGCAATGGGAAGCGTATGGTCGCCCAGTTGATAGTGGCAATAATAATATTGTCGACTACGATGGTACTGAGTTCAAACTCACTAAAGAAGATACCACGCTAAACATTCGACCAGGTTACCCGTTTGCATTAAACAGTAGTGCAACCTTGAGTGCCGTCGATATGACAGCCAATGACTGTTTAGATTTATTGCAGGAGCTAATGCAAAACCCGCCATTAGCAACCATTTCCCGTGATGATTTGGTAAACAGCAAAGATTTATTTTTCGTCACCGTTGAAGGCACTGGTGCCGATAAACAGTGTCGTTATTATCAGCTAGCATCTGCTAGTAAAAATAGTTCTGGTGAAGTGAACCCATTAGCCGGACATTCTTTTACTTATAAACCGGCAGTGGGCCGCGTTGAAGTAGATTTGAAATAAAGAAGGGAATCTATATGAAACATCAAAAGGGTTTTACGCTTATTGAGCTGGTAGTAGTTATTGTCATCCTTGGCATTCTAGCGGTGACTGCAGCGCCTAAGTTTATGAACTTACAGACTGATGCTCGTAATGCATCACTCGAGGGCCTTAAAGGTGCTATTCAAGGTGCTGCTGGTATCGCTTATGGTAAAGCTGCAGTAAAAGGGCAAGAGTCAGGTGATGGTGCGATCAGTGTTGCTGGTGGTACATTAGAGTTAACCGAAGGTTATCCTGATGCAACATCTGCATCGTTAAGCTTAATTGTTAATGGCTTGCACAGTGGTAATACAGAATGGAAAGCGTTTCAGCCTAAAGATGCAGTAAGCAATACAATTTCATACACGTTTGCAAATCAGAAAGCTGATAACACACAAGCAAAATGTTATGTGACTTATGCACAAGCTACATCAACATCAGCTGCAACAGTAACTGTCACGAAGTGTGATTAATTTAAATAGTTAGTTAAGGTTTCATTGGAGTCAATATGAAGCGTCAAAATGGTTTTACCCTAATTGAGTTAGTGGTAGTGATTGTCATTCTAGGTATTTTAGCTGTTACTGCTGCACCTAAGTTTATGAATTTACAAGGTGATGCTCGTCATGCATCGTTACAAGGTCTAAAAGGTGCACTTCAAGGTGCATCTGGTATCGTTTACGGTAAGGCAGCAATCAAAGGGATTGAGTCAACATCTGGTGCTGTAAGTTCTGGTACGGGGACTGATATTCAAACTAAGTTTGGTTATCCAACTAATGACGGTATTGTGAATGCTATGGCAGATATCAGTGAATGGAACAATGATATTTCGGGTGCTGGTGCAACTGCAGTAAGAATTTTTACCTTTAAAAATTATGATGTAACGGCTATTCCAAAAAATTGTTACGTTAGCTACAAAGAAGCTTCAGCTAATGGTGAATCGCCAACTATTTCAATACCTGCTGATGCATGTAAGTAATCAAGTATATTTTATTTTGTGAGTAATTTATGAAAAAGCAACAAGGTTTTACTCTAATTGAGTTAGTAGTAGTAATTGTTATTCTTGGTATTTTGGCTGTAACTGCAGCACCTAAATTTATGAACCTTCAAAATGATGCGCGTAATGCATCGCTTCAGGGGTTAAAAGGTTCAATTCAAGGCGCAGCGGGCATTGTTTACGGTAAAGCGGCAATTAATGGTGTAGAAAGTTCTGATATAGTTAAAGATGTCGATGGTATTAAAACAATTTTTGGTTACCCAACAGCGAGCTCAACAGGTATTGCTCTTGCAGTTAAAGGGTTAGAGTCAGATTCAACTGAGTGGGCTCCTGTTAATGGGGCTACTGGTGGTGAGACTGCTGGTGCATCAATTTCTTATACATTGAAAAATCAAGCAGATAAAGCTAGTACTACTAAGTGTTCTGTAACTTACACTGCTGCAACTTCTTCATCGGTAGCAACAGTTAAAGTTAATGATTGTGAATAATTAACTCATTGTTTAAAAAGGCGCAGTCATTCGGCTGCGCCTTTTTTGTATAAATCTGATAAATTACATAATAAGCACAAATGATTAACGTTTAGGTGGTAATGTGAAGCAGCAACAAGGTTTTACCCTCGTCGAATTAATTATGGTGATCGTGATTATTGGCATTATTAGTGCCACGGCGGCTGCTCGTTTCTCTGGACGTAGTGAATTTGATGCACAGCTAACGCGTGATCAGGCGATTTCGGTTATTCGCCAAATTCAAATCTCTGCAATGCAAGGGCATAGCTTGCCATTAAAGGTGACAAATAGCTGTTTAGGTGTGTGTGAACCAACGGTCACTGAAAGTGATGATAGCTTGCGTGAAGCTCAAACCAATACCACCTTTGCCCTAACTAAAGCTGAGCCGCCAGCATCTATTTTGTATTTTAACTTGCTTGGACAGCCAGCCAGTGGGTCTGCGTCAAGCGCAGCGTTAGTGTGTACTAACGGTTGTACCATTACTATTACAGCAAAGAATAAACAAACCGCCAGTATTTGCATTAATAGCCAAGGCTATGTGTATAAAAAGCAAGATAATGAGGTATGTGGTAAGTGAATACTTACATTAAACAACGAGGTTTTACCTTAATTGAAGGGATCATCACCATTGTCTTGCTGGCGATAGCGATGATCACCTTAGTAAGCTTTCTTTTTCCTCAAGTTGAACGTTCTGCTGTACCTCATTATCAAGCCCGATCTGCAGCGATAGCGGATGCTATTTTCAATGAAATTTTAGCGCGTCAGTTTGATGAAAAATCAGACCCCAATGGTGATAGTGTTTATCGCTGTGGTGAGAACGATCAAAATAATAAATTCATTTATTGTTCAGCGACAGGGAAAAGAATCACCCCTCAACCACTTCCTATATCATTAGGTCCCGACACGCCTTCTGAGAAGTCTAATCCTGAAAACTCAAATGATGTTGATGATTTTATTGGTTGTTGGGGAACTATAGAACAATGTTATGGATATGAAGATTTACACAATATTGATCGTAGTAAATTTCCAAATACATTAATTGCACTAATACCTAGTCTTGATACTGCGAATTATCAACATATTTTTGCTGTTATTAAGGTTGAATATGTTCGCCCTAATCTAGAACAGCTAAATCAAGAGCTAAAGCCTGAGCCAAAACTTAAAAAAATCACAGTGAAAGTAGATGCAGGGCGCTATGGTAGTTACGACTACATTGCATATCGGGGGAATTACTAATGACGAAACCTCGTGGTTTTACCCTGTTTGAAATGGTGATAGCAATCGTAGTGTTATCAATCATTATGATTGGGATCGGTAGCTATATTGCGATAGGTGTAAAAGGTTATACCAATACCGTTGATCGTGAACGCCTACAGTCACAAGCCCGTTTTCTCGTTGCGAGGATGACCAAAGAAATTCGCCATGCAGCCCCGAATAGTTTGAATACTAGTGGTGGCTGTTTAAGTTTCTATCCGATTATCGCCCCTGCTGTGTATTACGCAAATTTACCCAATAACAGTTCAAGCATTGCGATATCGCCATTGAATTATTCCGCCAATTGGGAAAATAAAGACAACTTGGTTGCGGTTGGTTTTGCATCTTTCGAGCAGTATCAAAACAACACGATCAAAGTCAATGGGATCGCCAAGCCAACCAATGCGAATGAACCGTATCAATTAAGCTTAACGTCGCCAATAACAACAGCCTCTCCGGGTAAACGCTTATATTTGTATAAAGATAAGATCAGTTACTGTCAGCAAGGTTCAACTATTGTTAGACGTGTTAATGATGGGGATGGCGTATTAATGGCAGATAATATTGATACCTTTACGCCAGAAGTACAATCAGCAGGATTAAATAGCAGTGCAATTGCTCTTTTCTCCATTCAATACTTAGATCAACGAACCCAAGAAAAGTCGGATTATAACCACAGTGTGCAGGTGATGAATGTCTTATAGCAGTTATAAAAAGCAGCGTGGTAGTGGCTTAATGATCGTGCTATTCGTCATTGTCGTGATGGGGTTGATGGCAATGGTGATGACAAAAATTGGTACATCCAGCCAAACCATGACTACGAAAGAAGTTCTCGGTACACGGGCATGGTTTACCGCGCATTCCGCTAATGAAGTGGTATTAACCAAGCTTTTCCCTCTAGGTAAACCATTAGAAAGTGACGTTACTGCTTGTAAAAATTATTCAGCAGAAGAGATAACAAAAGAAATGCCTCAGTTTCAAACGGGATGCAAAGTCGAAAAAATACAGTGCACGACTAAACAAATAAAGATTTCAGGAAAGCCTTCTGTTACTGAATATCGACTAGAAAGTACAGCTACCTGCGGTAGTAATAACGTAGCAATGACGCGCACCCAAGAAGTATGGGCGAAAGGGTTAGAATGAGTAAGATTTTTGTTTCTTTTTTCACTTTGATGATGTTAATGGGAACGGCTTATGCTAGCGATGACGGACCTGTTTTCGATTTTGGTCAAAGTGATATATCGCAATCTAATGGCTGTATTAATAATGAGTGTGAAATTGTTTTAAATAAAGAGTTTACTACTAAACCTTTAATCTTTCTTATGCCGACCATTACAGATAATGGTCGCGATGCTCCATCGTCATTAAAAATTACTCGTATTTATAAAAAAGGTAATACATACGCATTTGGTGTACGTCAGGTTTACCCAATAGTATCGAGTTCAATTCGTTTAGAAGATGAGGATAGCTTATGGGGAACATGGTCTTCATGGAAAATGAAATGGCATCACTTTAAAGATAAAACCTATACTTTATATCGTATTCCAATGCGTAAAATTACCTATTTTGCGATGGAGAAAGGCACTATTGCATTAGGTAATAATGGTCGTATTACTGCCGCAGAACTGACAGTAAATAAACAACTGGATGCTAAAGATCCTAAGTTTCAAACGGGTAAAGGTGATATTAATTATGATGAACTTGAACCATTAATTGAAGATGGGAAAGTAACACCCGTTAACATTCCTAGTGGATTTAAAAGTAAGAAACCTGGCGGCATTGCAGAAATTCAACCAAGAAATAAGCACTATGCAATTACACCAAGTGGTACAGAGTTGGATTGGATAACGCCTTTTATTATTCGTGGAAGTATAAATCAAGGTACAAGCCATGATGGGCGCTTTTATTTAGGGGTTGATAGCTCTGAAACCAAATATGTGCTGAATCATGATGTAACGATTGGTTATTTATTAGTAGAAGGTAGTGGCTTATATAAAGGTTTACAGTTTGCTTTAGGTCCAGCAGAAACACCAAATACATTAAATGGTGATTATAAAGGTATTGAAAAAATCACTAAGCCGATTAAAGAGCAATGTGCAGGCTTTACCGATTTAAAAGGTAGTGATTTTGATTTTTCTGCACAATCTGAGAACCCTATTTTAGTGATCGCATCTAAAAACTCCCGCTTAGGTCCTAATGGAGGCTGGATCCGTTTATGTAAAAATCAGCAAAAGCCGGGGAAAGATGTTCTTGAGGTGAGTTTCGTTAATGATGAAGACTTAAATGAAAATAAGAACCCAGAGCGTCAACATGCTAATGAAATCGTGGGTTTTATGGCTTTTCAACGTCGTGCATCCGAAGAAGTTTGTAATGTATTCCCTGGGCCTGCACAGACATGGCAAAGCTCTACTGGTGCATTAAATGCTAGCCATAACATATTAATTAAAGGTTCAGCGTTAAAAGAAGGCAAACGCTATATTGGTTTCAATACAATTAACTCGACGGCGGGTGAAAATAATTATTGTAATGGTGAAAAGTGTTATACAGCCCAGTCGTATCCAAGCTTATTTGCCAAGAAACAAGTATTAGATACATGGCCTGCTGTTGATGATGGTGATTTACAATCACAGAGAGATTTTGGAAACAGAACTGTATTTTGGTTCAACACTATTAATTTAAGTAAAGAAAATATCACCTTCCCAACAGGCTCAACTGTCCATGTAAAAAAAATGAGCTTAATTAGTTCAACCATTAAACCTTTATCTGGAATTGCAGATGATCTGTTTATTGTTGTTCATGATTTGAAACCTGTGAATGACATTCTTCATGACTATGTTGAGTTAAATAAAGGTAGTCAGATTACCGGTTTAATTTACTCTGAGCGTAATCTTACAATGAGTGACGGTTTGGATAACCAGATCACTCGTATTACCGGTGCGGTAACAGCGCCTGATATCACTATGACAGGTGATGTGAATAACTTAGAAACTGAGATTATCGGTAGCAGTGCCTGTTTTGACCCTGAGCCTGAACCTGAATTTGAACTTACAATCACACCGACAGAAGTCACCAAGACGTTATGTCATGCCCAGCAAGTTGATTTTAATGTGACATCAGAGGATGGTACTAAAGAATTTGACGGTGATATTACGGTTAATATTACCTCGTCAACAGGTGGCATTTGGGCTGATAATTCAGCGCTAGCATCATCTCATAAGTTTACTGCAGGTACTCATACATTTACGTTGCCAGCAAAAAATCAACATGCAGTTATTTGGGTATTACCAAATGGCGCAGAGACGTTGAAAATAACGGCAAGTATTGAGTTTATGGCAGGTGATGCACCAGAAGGTAATTACACCTTTATTCCTGGTGGCTTCTCTATAGATCTTAATGATGGTCACAATATTGTGGCAGGTAAAAATTTCCCTGCAAAAATTACCGCTATGACTTGCACTACGGGTACGAATATTAAGCCGATTGAAAATTATAGTGGTACAAAACTATTAGACTTTTCAACGCAATATCAAGCTCCGAAAAAGGCAGCAGATCCTAATGATCCTATCACAGTAGAAATAGTGAAAGGGATACATATAGATCCATCAACAGGTGCTTCTAAACAGGCAAAAGTAGAATTTAATAAAGGAATATCTGAGCCTCTGACTTTACGATACCGCGACGCTGGCGTGATTATATGGCATGTCTCTGATCCAAATTGTACTGGCAGTAATTGCTTCTTAACGTCAAACAAAACCAAAGAGGCAAAAGCGTTGCGTAAGCAGCTTCCTAATGGATTAACCGGATCTGTTGCTATTAATGCAAGACCGTGGATGTTTGCAATTTGCCCATTAACTTTTAATGGCAAAAATGAATTTCGACTAGCAAATGGTACCGCATATTACAAAGATAAGGGTGAAGGTTATACCTTTGCTGGTAACAACTTTGATTTGTTATTAAAGCCATTAGTTTGGCAAACAGGTACAAACAAGTCTGGCGTTATTGATGTGTCTAACCAAGATTATTGTGGTTATTCAGTAACAGAAAACTTCTTAGCTTCTGATGCGCCAGGAATGGGCAGTGGCATTACATTGTCTGCAAGCTTGCATACTCCAAATAAAGGCGTGATGGGGGCATATAAAGCTGGCTCACAAACTATTGATACAAGACTTAAAGGGATCTTAGTTAAAGGTAATTCATGGTCAGAAGTAGGCAGTATCTGGCTAACAGTTGGAATGGAAAATTACATAGAGAGAGGTAACAATGTTGATAAGAGTAAGCGCCATATAGGTCGTTTTTATCCTGAATATTTTGCTTTCTCTCAGAATGATGTAAAACCTGCTATCAGTAAATTTACCTATATGGATCAGCCTTTTGAAGCGAGCTTTGTGATTAATGCATTTAATAGCGCTAATAATCCGGTGAAAAACTATCTTTTGTTTAGCCCAGAGTTTCAGAGTCAATTTGAATTTAAAACGGGCAATAACGAAGGCAGTTATTCATCTATTGCTGATCGATTAAAACAAAGTCATGGTAATAATCGATTATCGACTCCAATGATTGATCCTTGGAGTAAAGGTAACGAAGGCTACGCGGAAGTTAGGTATTCATCATCAAATCTTATTGTTCCACGACACTATGTAAACACCACGACCACTAAGGAAGATGGTCCGTTTCGTGAGTGGCAACTACGTGTACATCAAAAAACGCGACCAGATAAAGTGACTTGGTCTGGCGAGAATGTCAATGATGATGGGGCTAAGGTTGGTGATAACGATCTACGATACGGACGTATGGTATTAGAGAGTGTTGGCGGTGATATGAGTAAACCGTTGGCTGTGCCGCTGCGAGTCGAATATTGGGATGGCAGTGAGTTTGTTGAAAGCACTAATGACTCAAGCTCGCGGTTTGATGGTGCTAATTACTGTCGTCAGCTTGTTAGCATTACTCCTAGTGATGCTAAAAGCTCAGCAAAAACATCAGGTAGCGACAATATCGTTGCTGGTGAAGCGCTCTCAGGCAGTTTTATGGCTGAGCCAAGTAACGTGAAAGGTTACGGTGTGGACAGTAGCATTCCTGTTTACAAACAACAGATACGACTATGGCAACGACTTGAAACATCCAAACCTAAGCAACAAGGTAAGAATAAGGTTGAATGTTTTGGTACTAATGTAAATCAACCTTGGCTGCGTTATAACTGGCGACAATTAGGGGATGAAGATCCTTCAGCTATTATTACCTTCGGTGTTTTCCGTGGCAATGATCGCATATTGTACAGAGATGAGCCTGGAATCCCTTCTGTAGATTACCAATAAATCACATTTATTATTCAAAAAGCCGAGAGCGTGAGCTCTCGGCTTTTTTTATGGGTAATTATTAGATCTAACAGTAGATGTTTGCTTTGTTAATAATTAAAATATTAATATGAAACCTGTTAGATATCTACAGGGCATTTAGGTACTCTGAGTTATTGCTTAAAGGGATTTTTATGAAAGCGTGCTTTCAAACTGTATTATTATTTTTGTTTTCTACGCTGATTGCTTTTCAGGTTAATGCTGGCGAATATGAATTTGGTCATTATGAGTATTCAGCAACGGATAAATGCCATTTATCAAACAGTGTAAATGGTTGTACGATTCAGTTTAAAAAGCAATATAGCCAAACGCCACTTGTTTTCTTAATGCCAACGATCCCTGCAAATAATCCAGATGCAGATAGACCTCAAACCGTTTCTTTACTTAATGTGACGAAAGATAGTTTCACTATAAAGCAGTTTTCTGCCCCGTTAGATGATGATATTAAATTAAATAAAGAACTGATGATGAGCATTAGTTATTTTGTTATGGAACCTGGTGAGCTGATACTTGATGACGGTCATAAAATTTACGCTGGTTTTATTAATACAGGAAGATATGCGGGTGATGGAGAGGGTTCAAAACCAGCTTATAAAAATGTAAACATTAGTGATTTTTCTTTTTCCGAATCTCCGATCGTTCTTTCAGAAGTACAAACACGAAATAATAATCGTTGGTTTACATCGGCAGTACATAATATTACAGCCACACAACTAAAATTAGGTTTAGAAATTACACGAGTTGAACGTGATGATGTTCCCGATGATGATAAATCATTCCCTAAAACAGAAAAAATAGCCTACCTTGTCAGTGAGCCAGCTTCTGGTTTATCTGGCGGTTATCAATATGAGTTTTCTAAAGGTAGTGTTCCTCGTGCAACTGGTGATACGCCGTTAAAAGTGGCTTGTGATGGTAGCAATGGCTTTCAGCAACGCTATGATGCTTTACCCTTTGTTATTGGTGGAAAGTTAGAGCGAAAAGGTGGTCAAGGCGGTTGGTTGCGTCGCTGTGCTCTTACAGATAGAGACGTTAGTTTCGTTATTGATGAAGATATTTCTGAGAGTACAAATATTTCTAGCAGAAGACACACTAATGAAAAAGTAGGTTTCTTGGCTTTTGCTAAAAAGCTGAGTTTGCCACCGTTAACTGATGATTATTGTGAGTATTTCCCAAGCGTAGCACAGTCTCATTATGCTGATAGTACACTTATTATGATGGGTAATAATGGTGCACATATTAAATTCAGTGATGATGAGCAACCAAAGTTAGGATTTAAAAAATATAAGTATGACAATAATATTAGTAATAGAACGTGTCGCAATGATAATAATCAATGGAAATGTGAATTAGATCCTAAATTAATAGTAGGGAAGAAAATACTAAAATCGTTACCAGAAATCGATTTAGGCAATGTGACTCATTCTGATAAGAATAATGATTACCCTCTAAAGCCTGGTAATTATAATGTTGTTCAGGTTGATAATGGAGCTACTCTCATATTAAAAACGGGTGAGTATACTATAAAAAAATTACTGTCTTATAATGCAAATATTAAAGTTGAAAGTAGTGAAAGTAAGTCAGAGGTTTATTTTAAAGAAGCTGAGTTAAGTGGTAATGTGAATATTAACGGTAAGCCAGAACAGTTATATTTTTTTGGTGTGAATGAAGATGGAGATCCTAACGGAGGGGATTATATACCATCATCAATTCGAGTTAATGGGGATTCTGAAATCAGCGCATATTTATACTCTAAAGGTAATGTGATTTTTTCTGCTACCTATTCTGATTTAAATTCTCAACGTAAAATTACCTTTAAAGGTGCGGTAACTGCAAGAAATTTACGTCTTGACTCTCAAAGCGTTATTAAAGGTGATGGTATTTGTATTAATCCACCAGATAATTACATATTAGAAATCGAACCTGAAACGGCGTTTTCATTAACTTGTGATTATTTACCTGTGACGTTCCGTGTCAAAAAAGAAGATGGAACATTGGCTGATACTTACTCTGGCAGCGTGTCTATAACAACCAATATTACAGAGGTAGGAAAAGCATCGTGGTTTCCAACCGATAGTGACATGCCATATAAAGATGTCTCGGAAGAGGCTAGTGTTAATATCGTTAATGGTATTGGTCAGCTGCGATTAAAAAGCCATGGTTACATCGGCAATATTGCGGTCACGGGGCAATTAGATAATTCACCTTCAACCAATACAGTCAATGGTAGTTATACTTTTGTGCCGTTTAAATTTGGTTTTGAACCAAGTCCGGTGAAAGTGATTGCGGGTAAGCCTACAGCGGTAAAAATAAAAGCATTAGCTTGTGAGAATGATGAAGCGACAGTTGCAACAGGTTATAACGGAAATAAACGACTAAGTATTTCGAGTGCTTTTTTACAACCGTCAACGAAAGGCAATGGCGACGTAGCGTTAAAAGCCAGCAGCAGTGATTGGCAAACCGAGCAAGAAACGTTTGCTTTCCTAAATGGGAGCGCGGAATTTTCATTACGATATCCCGATGCTGGTATTGTTGATTTAAAACTTGCTGATCCTAACTGCTCAGTATCTAACGGTTGCGATATTTTACCGTCAGGTACGTTACCGAAAAGTTTTGCTGATTGGACACAATTAGAAGGCTCTGTTGAAGTGCATGCTCGTCCGTGGACATTTGCAGTATGTCCGGACAAGCAAAGTGATGGCACATCATCATCAGGTGTTGGTTTTGTCGCAGCTGGCGATCCGTTTAAAGTGACTGTGAAACCGCTTGTTTGGCAAGTGGATGGCTCGGGGACCGCATCTATACAGACAACGGATCAGTTGTGCTCGGCACAAACAACACAAAATTTCTTTAAATCAGATGCACCTATTGCAGATGTCGAGCTATCTATTCCGAATACGGTATCGGTAACACCAGTTGATGGTAAGCCTGGTGTGCTGCAAGGGACGGTACAACAAAGCCATACCGATGAGCTAGTGTTTAGCGACTTGTCGTGGAGTGAAGTGGGTAGTGTTCGCTTACAAGCTGATGCTAAAGCGCCATATTTAGACATGACGATTAACCAAGGCTATCGCCATCTTGGACGTTTTTATCCAAAGTATTTAGAGATCCAACCTAATCGTTTTACCTACCCTGACGGGCATAATGAGTTTGCTTATCTCAGTCAGCCATTTAATGCTGATCTGATGATCAAAGCGAAAAATGCATTGGGTGATCAGGTCGAGAACTACAATGGTTTTATTCCTGATTATCAGGCCGAAGTTGCTCTGATGGTCTATGAATCTCCATCATTAAATAGCTTAAATGATCGTTTCTCGTATCATCATATTACAAGTTCAACAGATCACAGCTTTAAAGGGCGCTGGAATAGTGACATTGAACAGGTGTGGTTATTAAAACGAAAACCTGTGATAGCAAGTCCATTAACTACTGTTGAAGATGGGCCTTGGGATGAATCGAATAGTCGTTGGGGCGGGTATATATCTTCGCATCATGATCCTATTTCTATCCGAAATACCATAACCGATGCAACCGATGAAGTTGATAGTAAACAGGTTGCCCCTTTTGAGACAGCACCTAATTTACATTATGGACGTATGGTATTGAGTGATGCGATTAGCCCATTTGATAAAGCTGTCACTATTCCGCTTAACATTGAACACTGGAATGGGACAGAGTTTGTCACACATGATGCTGATAGCGGCTCTAAATATAACAGTAACTATTTCTGTAAGGTGGCGTTACATCCTGCTGATGCGAGTAATACATCGATATTAACATTGGGTAATACTGGCACAGTTATGGTGGGCGAAACTGATCAAATTGAAGCGCACCCTCATCTTTCTCCGCCTGATAAATATAAAAAACAACAAACCCGTTTTTGGTTGCGTATAGCCGATGATGCTCCAGTTGATATAGGTTGTAGTCAAAACAATAAAGAATACCAACCTTGGCTCACTTACAATTGGCGAGAGTTAGGGGATGAGGATCCATCTGCAGTGGTCACTTTTGGCGTATATCGGGGCAGTGATCGCATCGTTTATCGAGGTGAAAAAGGGCTAAATTAAGCCTTAGTGCAAATAAATTGCAAATCTGTGGCAGGTTTGACAATCCTTGCCTTGTTTCAGTGTCTAGCGCTTGGTACATTTAGTGCAATTTAACGAATTTTGAGCTTTCAGGATTAGCCGAAGACTATGTTTAAAAAACTTCGTGGCATGTTTTCTAATGACCTGTCTATTGACTTGGGTACTGCCAACACCCTTATTTATGTCAAAGGACAGGGCATCGTTCTAGATGAACCATCTGTAGTTGCAATCCGTCAAGATCGTGCAGGCGCAACAAAAAGTGTTGCTGCGGTAGGTCATGACGCTAAATTAATGCTTGGTCGTACTCCGGGTAATATCGCTGCTATCCGTCCAATGAAAGACGGTGTAATTGCTGACTTCTATGTAACTGAAAAAATGTTACAGCATTTCATTAAGCAAGTGCATGACAATAGCATCCTTCGCCCAAGCCCACGTGTACTTGTTGCTGTTCCTTGTGGTTCAACGCAAGTAGAACGCCGTGCTATCCGTGAATCAGCACAAGGTGCTGGTGCACGTGAAGTATATTTAATCGATGAGCCAATGGCGGCAGCTATTGGTGCTGGTATGCCAGTATCTGAAGCAACAGGTTCTATGGTGATCGATATCGGTGGTGGTACAACAGAAGTTGCAGTTATCTCGCTGAATGGCGTGGTTTACTCATCATCTGTACGCATCGGTGGTGACCGTTTTGATGAAGCTGTAATTAACTACGTACGTCGTAACTACGGTAGCTTAATTGGTGAAGCAACGGCTGAGCGTATTAAGCATGAAATCGGTTCTGCTTACCCTGGCGATGAAGTTCGTGAAATTGAAGTGCGTGGTCGTAACCTTGCTGAAGGTGTACCTCGTAGCTTTACGTTAAATTCAAATGAAATTCTAGAAGCACTACAAGAGCCATTAACAGGTATTGTATCTGCAGTGATGGTTGCACTAGAGCAGTGTCCACCAGAGCTAGCTTCTGATATTTCAGAGCGTGGTATGGTACTTACTGGTGGTGGTGCACTACTACGTGATTTAGACCGTCTATTAACAGAAGAAACAGGGATTCCTGTGGTTGTTGCTGAAGATCCACTAACATGTGTGGCTCGTGGTGGCGGTAAGGCGTTAGAAATGATTGATATGCACGGTGGCGATCTCTTCAGCGAAGAATAATGCCTGCGTTAGTATTCTATAAAACAGGTCATAGTGTTAGATGAAACCTATATTTGGCAGAGGCCCATCTCTGCAATTACGCCTGTTTCTTGCCATATTACTATCGGCTAGCTTAATGCTAGCCGATAGTCGTCTTGATGCTTTTGCCAATGTTCGTTATTTCCTGAACTCAGCAATCGCTCCGCTTCAATATGCTGCTAATTTACCTCGTGAATTATTGGATGGCCTGAATGGGCAAATGAGTTCACACAAGCAATTATTGGCTGAAAACAAAGCGTTGAAGCGTGATTTGCTGATGATGAAAAGTAATGTGCTATTGCTTGATCAATTACAGCAAGAAAATCAGCGTTTAAGAAATTTATTAGGTTCACCGTTTGTACGTGGTGAACGTAAGATGATCGCAGAAGTCATGGCTGTTGATTCTGATCCTTATAGTCATCAAGTGATGATTGATAAAGGGCGTGTCGATGGGGTTTATGAAGGCCAGCCTGTAATTAACGATAAAGGTATTGTTGGTCAGGTATCTTATGTTGGTGCCCATAATAGTCGTGTATTGCTATTGATAGATCCTACTCATGCGATCCCTGTTCAAGTGGTGCGTAATGACATCCGTGTTATTGCAACAGGTACAGGTAAAAGTGATGAAATTCAGTTAGAGCATGTGCCTAGTAGTACCGACATTCGTGTAGGTGATCTACTGGTGAGTTCAGGCTTAGGTGGTCGTTATCCTGAAGGGTATCCGGTTGCTCGCGTCACCGAGTTCTCGTTTGATAATAAGCGCCCATTTGCCCAAATTATGGCAAAGCCAACGGTGCAATTTGACCGTTTACGTTACTTATTATTAGTGTGGCCAACATCTCGTGAGAAAATGGCAGAAACGCCAGCGGCTGAAGCTTCAGCAGTATCAAGTGCGACATCAACGTTAGCACCTGCAACTGAGCCTAAACCCGCAACCACAGGCACTACAGCGCCTACTGAGCAGAAAAAGCCAACCAATGAGGTGACGGATGTCAACTAGCCAAGCACATGGCCGAATTTGGATTTGGCTTTCTTTTGTTTTTGCTCTGGTACTGCAAGCAGCACCGTGGCCGGGGGAGTTGGAGCCGTTCCGTCCATCATGGGTATTGCTGATCACCTGTTATTGGGTATTGGCACTACCGCATCGTGTAAACGTAGGTACGGCACTGATCATTGGTCTGTTGTGGGATCTGATTTTAGGTTCCACCCTCGGTGTGCGAGGCTTAATGATGTCGGTGATTGCGTACATTGTTGCTCTTAACTTTAGAGTGTTACGTAATCTTTCATTAGGCCAGCAGGCGATTGTTTTTGCCTTACTCTCATTAGCTGGTAAGTTAATCGAGTTTTGGGCTGAATATTTAGTATCAAATGTGAGCTTTGAGCCACAGCAACTATGGGCGGTATTATTAAACTTTATCTTATGGCCTTGGTTGTTCTTATTACTTCGACGAATACGTCGTAAGTTCTCGATTCGTTAGTAATATGAAATAAGGGGAAGCCAATTTGGTATTCCCCTTATTTATAATTAAATGTATTTAAAGTATAAATAACAGATTAGAGGTGTAACATGTCTGCAATTCAATTATATCTTGCTTCAGGTTCGCCTCGTCGAATGGAATTATTAGCTCAACTGGGTTACCACTTTGAACGTGTTGTGGTGGATGTGGAAGAGTGTCACCAGCAAGGTGAAAGTCCTGAGGCATATGTTCAGCGTTTATCACGAGATAAAGCGCGAGCAGGAGTTCAAGCAGCAGCACAAGATTTACCCGTATTAGGATCGGATACAATTGTTGTTGCAGATCAGCAAATATTGGAAAAACCAGTCGATTTTCAGGATGCAGAGCGTATGCTGAAACTGTTGTCAGGTCGTCAGCATCAAGTGATGACAGCAGTAACCGTTGCAACGAAAACACGTGTAGAAACCAAGCTAGTCATCACCCAAGTGTGGTTCAAGACTTTGTCAGATAACGAAATCAAAAAATATTGGCAGAGTGGTGAACCGCAGGATAAAGCGGGAAGCTATGGCATTCAGGGTTTAGGTGGCAAATTCGTTGAACGTATTGATGGCAGTTTTTATGCGGTGATGGGGTTACCTTTAGTGGAAACCGACATCCTGTTACAAGATTTTTTAAAGTTATAAGTAGAGGCAACCATGAGCACTGAGCTGCTGATCAATGTGACACCGAGTGAAACTCGTGTCGCAATGATTGAACATGGCGTATTGCAAGAGATCCACATTGAACGTGAATCGAAACGCGGTATCGTCGGAAATATTTACAAAGGGCGTGTAAGCCGAGTATTACCCGGTATGCAGGCAGCTTTTGTCGATATTGGATTAGAGAAAGCGGCATTTTTACATGCGTCTGATATCGTTCCTCATACTGAATGTGTGGCTGAAAACGAGAAGAAACAGTTTCAGGTTCGCGATATTTCAGAGCTAGTACGCCAAGGACAAGACATTGTCGTGCAAGTGGTTAAAGATCCGTTGGGTACCAAAGGGGCTCGTTTAACTACCGACATTACTTTGCCATCGCGTTATTTAGTTTTCATGCCGGGCGCAAGCCATGTTGGTGTTTCTCAGCGCATTGAAAGTGAAAAAGAGCGAGATCGCCTGAAAAAAGCCGTAATGAAACATTGCGACGATTTGGGTGGCTTTATTATTCGTACTGCTGCTGAAGGGGCGAATACTGATGAAGTGGCGCAAGATGCGGCATTTTTGAAGCACTTATGGCGTAAAGTGTTAGAGCGTCGTGCGAAATATAAGCCACGTTCAATGCTATACGGTGAGCTAGGTTTAGCGCAGCGTATTTTACGTGATTTTGTCGGCACAGAAATTGATAACATCAAAGTGGATTCGCGCTTATCGTTTGAAAAGCTGAAAGAATTTACTGATGAGTTCGTACCAGAAGTTACCGAAAATATTGAATATTATTCAGGTGAGCAGCCGATCTTTGATCTTTATGATACCGAGTCTGAAATTCAGCGCTCGCTAGATCGTAAAGTTGAGATGAAATCCGGTGGCTATTTGATCATTGATCAAACCGAAGCCATGACCACCATTGATATCAATACTGGGGCATTTGTTGGTCGTCGTAATTTAGATGAAACGATCTTCAATACCAACATTGAGGCGACCAAAGCGATTGCTCGTCAGCTACGTTTACGTAATTTAGGCGGCATTATCATTATCGACTTTATCGATATGGTGTCCGATGAGCATCAGCGTCGAGTGCTGCAAGCGCTTGAGCAAGCCCTATCGTATGATCGCGTAAAAACCAATATTAATGGTTTTACGCAATTAGGCTTGGTTGAGATGACCCGTAAGCGTACCCGTGAGAGCATTGAGCATGTGTTATGTGGCACTTGCCCTTCTTGTGATGGACGTGGCACAGTGAAAACGGTCGAAAGCGTTTGTTATGAAATCCTACGTGAAATTACCCGGGTCAATCGTGCTTACGACGCCGATCGATTCATTGTCTATGTGTCATCTGCTGTGGGTGATGCATTAACGGGTGATGAGTCCCATGCATTGGCTGAGTTGGAAGTGTTTATTGGTAAGCAAGTGAAGATCAAGCCAGAGCCACTATACAATCAAGAGCAGTTTGATGTGGTTATGATGTAATGGGCGCGATGGGGAGCAGTAAGTGAATCGCATACTCGTAAAACTCTTACGGGGTATATTGTGGTTTGTGGTCATTGGCGCGGTAACACTGGCGGTTTTGATCAGCGCAATACGCTTGTTGCTTCCCCATATTGATAATTATCGTCAGCCACTTACGCAGTGGCTGTCACAGCAAACACATACACAGATATCAGCATCGCATATTGAGGGGCATTGGCGTCCAGCCGGTCCTGAAATAACCTTAACTCAGCTTTCTGTTGCTGAACATGCTGATAATAAGCCTTTGGTTGAAGTAGGACGCTCAGAGATTTACTTTGATTTTTGGCGCTCAGTTCTGACCTTTCGACCTGTTTTTAAAACGGTGCAAATTGCGCAGTTTGATTTTGATGTCACTCAACTACCAGACAGCCCCTCTGCAACCTCTTCTTCAGATGTATCCCTTAGCAAGCGTTTAGAGCAACTTTTCTTTACTCGCATTGATGATGTGATCTTAAAAGATGCCACGATCACTGTACCTTCTCCGTCTGGCAAGTTAGTCCAACTTGCGATCAAGCAACTGAATTGGCGTAACGATGATGGTCGTCATTTAGCCCAAGGGAGTATCGGGGTTGTTAATAGTCAGTTGGGGAAAATTGAAGTACGTCTAGATGTAACGGAAGACGGCGGTTTACCTAGCTTGAGTGGCATTGTGTATCTAAAAGGCCAAGATATTTCAGTGACGCCTTGGCTAAATAAAAAGTTCGCTGGTGTGGCGGATATTACCGATAGCAGCATTGGCTTGCAGGCATGGCTAACGTTAGATCACGGTAAGATTCAGTCAGCCACGCTGCAATTGGCTAATAGTCATATCGATTGGGCAACGAATAAGAAACCACATCAAATAGTGATTCATGATGGCGTTGTCACATTACAGCCAGAGTATAACAATGCACAGCAACAAGTATGGCGAGTTGATACCGAGCAATTTGATCTTGCGACGGATGATATTGCTTGGCCTCAATTTGATATTGCAGCGCAATTTGCTTTAGATAAAAAGCTGCAATTAACGGATTGGAAAGCGACGTTAACCAATATTGAGTTAGAACGCTTATTGCCATTAATCTCATTTCTGCCAAAAACCAGTAGTGCGACAGAAGCAATTAAGCAATTACAACCGACAGGGTTAGTCACAAATATTCGTGTTGCTGGTGGCACTAAACAAGCGCCACATTTTTCGTTTAATGTCGATGATTTAGCTTTTAAGCAATGGCAGTTATTGCCAGGGATCAATAAATTAAATGCGCATGTTGTCGGTGATACAACAAAAGGGACAGTAGCTTTACGAGTGGATGATGATGCGCTGCCGTATGGCACTGTGTTTCCTAAACCGCTTAATATTCATAAAGCGGATATCCATGCCAACTGGTATCACGATGAAAACACCACCACATTGTGGAGTGATAAACTTAATGTCGTGACTCCTGATCTCCAAGCAAAAGGTCAATTTAGACTCGATTTTTATACCAATGCGCCGACATGGTTAGCCTTTTATGGTGAAGCATCAGTAAAAGATGCTGGACAAACATGGCGTTATTTACCTCGCCCTGCACTGGGTAATAAGTTAACTCACTACTTAGCAACAGCGATTAAAGGCGGCATAGTTAACGATGCCAAATTACTGTGGTTCGGACCGCTTAATACCTTCCCATACCCGAAGCATGACGGCATTTTTAAAGTGGATGTGCCGCTGAAAAAGGCAAAATTTCAATTTGATCCTCATTGGCCATTACTGACTGATTTAGATCTGGATTTAGGGTTTAAGAATGATCGGATGACGATCAACGCCAGCCATGTCAAAACCATGTCTGCGATAGGCTCGAATGTCATCGGTGATGCGAAATTAGCAGAAGATGGACACTTAAAGTTGGCCCTTGATATTGCTGCACAGGGTAAAGATGTCACTGATTATATGCTAGCAACACCATTAGCCGATTCGGTGGGAAGTGCGTTACAAACGGTTGCGGTTGATGGACCGGTTAGCGCCAAATTAAACCTCGATATTCCGTTTGATGGTAGCGATGTCGATGCGAAAGGCGAGGTTTTCTTTAACAATAATCGTATTGATTTAGCAACGCCACCACTGACGGTGGAGCATACGAAAGGCAGCTTATCCTTTGATAACGCAAAAATTGAAGCTAAAGGGTTAACCGGAAAATTATTGCAGCAGCCCATTACCCTAGGTTTTACAGGCAATACCGTAGCCAGTGATAATTATCGAGTGAATGTTGATATCGCTGGTGATTGGCAAGTGGCTGATTTAAAACCTTATATTCCGATGCAATTATCTCACTATTTATCTGGAACCAGTGCTTGGAATAGCGCAGTACAAGTTGATTTAAACGGTGATAATTTTACTTATAAGGTGAAAAGCGTATTGCCGCTTGCACATATCAAGAGTGATTTACCTTATCCATTGCATCATCAACCTAAGCTTAATCAGTCACAGTTTATGACGGTAAATGTAGACGGTGATGCTCAAGGGCTTAATGGGCAATTACAGTTACCGGATGCGGCTTACCAAGCGCATATTAATCTTATTAATGGTACCCCTCAGCTTGCCAGCAGTGATTTGATGATAGGGAAAAAAGATCTGAAGTCAGCATTAGGGATCGGTCATGTGGTGAGTGTTGATACCAACACCTTTGATATTGATCCTTGGATTACACTGGCGAGTACATGGCAGCAATCAAGTTCAAATAACACGTCTGTTAGTCATGATTTTACTTGGCCGATCCCGAATAAGATCACGGCAAAGGTGAAGCAGTTAACACTGGGTAGTTTAGTGTGGAACGATGTGGATTTAGTTGCTCGCCATGGTCATCAGTGGTCTTTGAAAGTGGATAGTCGCCAAGCAGCGGGTTATATCACTTGGGATATGAAAGGGGCGGTGAATGCGATTTTCAAACGCTTACATATCAATGTTCCGCAATGGGATAAGCAATCAGACGCTTCTGCTACAGCGACGGTAACGACAGGCGAGCCGAGTAAAATAGAGCAAACAAAGCGATTATCATCACCAATGGTGACAGATGCTGATCGTCATATTATGGCTTCGATCCCAGCCATTGATCTGACGGTTTCTGATGCGTGGTTACAAGGTTATCGATTAGGGCAAGTGAGCGCAGCCATTACTAAATCACCGAATGCATTAACACTGCAAAAACTATCAGTCAGTGCTGGTAATATCAGTTTAGACGCCAATGGTCGTTGGGCTTTTAAAGATGATCGCAACCATACCGATCTCGATTTTACGGTAAAAGGTAAAAACAGCTCTGATCTGCTTCATCGTTTTGGTATTGAAGGTGGTGTGCAAAATGCATCATTTAATACTCAGGTGTCATCATCGTGGTTAGGCTCGCCTTGGGCGATGGAGCGACGCACGCTAAATGGCAAAGTGACCACTGATATTGGTAAAGGGTTAGTGAGTGGCGCATTTGGTGCTGGGCGATTATTGGGGTTGTTTAGTCTAGATTCGATTATTCGTAAGATGCAGCTCGATTTCTCAGGCGTGTTTGATAATGGCTTAGCGTTTAACTATATCCAAGGGGCGGGTGTGATCAAGCAAGGTATTTTCCATAGTGACAATATCAAAATGCAGGCACTGGCAGGAGATATGTATATTAAAGGTAAGGTCAATTTGATTAATGAAACGGTGGATGCCAATGTGAAATTTATCCCCGATTTCACCTCAGGTTTACCGGTATTAACGGCCTTTGCGGTTGCACCACAAACAGCTTTGTATGTGTTTGCGATTTCAACGGTGTTATCGCCTGTTTTAGATGTGATCACCCAAGTGAATTACCAAGTGACAGGGCCGATTGATGCACCCAAAGTGCTTGAGCGTTCACGATTATCCGGTGAATATTCAGTACCAGAAGAATAGCTTTAGAATGAATCAGTTGCGTTAATTTCTATCAGTGGTACAACAAGGTATTACGATTTGTTATTTAGCGAAAGCTTAATGTTATTAGGTATAGTTCAGGGAGCATTTCATGGCGAAGATTGGTTTAGTACAAATGAATTCGGGAGCCGATCCTGAGCATAACTTAAGTAAGTTAAAAAAGAAGGTGAAAGGACTTCAGCTACAAGGCGCTAAACTAGTAGTTACGCCAGAAAATACACTGGTATTTGGTAGCAAAGAAGATTACCAGCAATGGGCTGAGCCTTTAAATGATGGCCCGATGCAAACTGCGCTCTCGGAGCTTGCGGGTAAATTGGGAATTTGGCTACTGTTAGGCTCTATGCCCATTCTTCAGCCTGACGGCACAATCACTTCAACTAGCCTACTTTATGATGATAAAGGTCAGTTAAAAGAGCATTACAGTAAACTGCATATGTTTGATGTGGATGTTGCAGATAAGCACCATAGCTACCGTGAGTCAGATACATTCAAAGCAGGTGATGAGATTAAAGTTGTTACGACGCCTTACGGTAACATCGGTATGTCGATTTGCTATGACGTCCGTTTCCCTGCGCTGTATAGCGAATTACGTGCTCAAGGTGCCGATATCATCGTGATACCAGCCGCCTTTACTAAACTCACAGGTAAAGCCCATTGGGAAGTGTTACTGCGTGCTCGTGCGATTGAAACTCAGTGTTGGGTGATTGCGGCAGCGCAATGGGGAGAGCACAATGAGAAGCGAGAAACCTGGGGACATTCGATGATAATTGATCCTTGGGGACAAATTGTTGCCTGTCAGCAGCAAGGCACAGGTGTTCTGACTGCCAATATTGATTTACAATTATCTGCAAAGATCCGCGCTAATATGCCAGTTGCTGAACACGCTAAATTTTGTGTTCAACCGCGCTAAATAATTTAAGAGCAAATTAATGACCCTTAACACCGTAGAAAATACCATGCTAGACCAATCAGGTCTGGGCCGTGATGAACTGCACAACATCTTAGGTATCATTGCCGCAAGAGATGTGGATTATGCTGATATTTATTTCCAATCTTGCTGGCATGAGTCTCTAGTGCTGGAAGACAGCATCATTAAAGATGGTTCATTTAATATCGATCGTGGTGTTGGTGTACGCGCAGTTGCTGGTGAGAAAACCGGTTTTGCCTATTCAGATCAAATTAATCAATTAGCCTTAACTCAAAGTGCGAAAGCGGCACGTGGTATTGTGCGCCAAGGCGGTAATGGCAAAGTACAAACCTTTAGCCCATTAACCACATCAGGCATTTATGCGCCAGTTAACCCTCTGGGTAGCTTAGATAAATTCCAAAAAATCGCATTGTTGGAAGAGATCGATCGCTACATTCGTACTAAAGAGCCATTGGTAACAGAAGTGTCTGTTAGCATTAATGGTGTATACGAAGAAGTATTAGTGGCCGCCCTTGATGGCACTTACGCTGCCGATATTCGTCCATTGGTTCGCTTATCAATCAGCGTATTAGTAGAAAAAGGTGACAAGCGTGAGCGTGGTAGTGCAGGTGGCGGTGGTCGTTATGGCTACGAAGCGTTTTTAGTTGAAACGGATGGTAAGAGCCAAGCGCTGCACTTTGCTGATGAAGCGATTCGCCAAGCTCTAGTGAACCTTGAAGCAGAAGCGGCACCTGCGGGCACTATGCCTGTGGTATTAGGCGCTGGATGGCCAGGTGTGCTATTGCACGAAGCGGTTGGTCATGGTTTAGAAGGTGACTTTAACCGTAAAGGTTCATCCATGTTCTCAGGTCAGCTTGGTGAGCAAGTGACGTCATCGCTATGTACAATTGTGGATGATGGTACCTTGGTTGATCGTCGTGGTTCATTAAACATCGATGATGAAGGAACACCTGCGCAATACAATGTATTGGTAGAAGGCGGTAAGCTAAAAGGCTACATGCAAGATAAGCTTAATGCTCGTCTAATGGGTGTCGCACCGACAGGTAACGGTCGCCGTGAATCTTACGCACACTTACCTATGCCGCGTATGACAAATACTTACATGCTACCGGGTGAGCATACGCCAGAAGAGATCATCTCAAGCGTGAAGAAAGGTATTTATGCGCCAAACTTTGGTGGTGGTCAGGTTGATATTACCTCTGGTAAGTTTGTGTTCTCTGCATCTGAAGCTTACTTAATTGAAAACGGTAAGATCACTCGCCCAATCAAAGGGGCAACCTTAATTGGTAGTGGTATTGAAGCCATGCAGCAAGTCTCTATGGTTGGTAATGATTTAGATATCGATCGTGGTGTTGGTGTGTGTGGTAAAGCAGGTCAAAGCGTTCCTGTTGGTGTGGGTCAGCCGACACTGAAAATCGATTCAATGACAGTGGGCGGTACTGAATAAAGCCTGTTGTTATCGTGATAAAGAAAAAGCCAGCAAAAATTTGCTGGCTTTTTTTGTTTTCTTTATTATCTAGCTTAAGACTGACTTAGTCTTCTAGGTATAAAGATTTAAGGTATTGGAAAATCTCGCGGTAAGCTTTACCTGGTTTTTCCTGTGCCTTTTCTTTGGTCGCTGTACGAACAAGTTGGCGCAAGTGCTGACGATCAGCATCTGGGTGATCAACTAAAATGGCGTTGATCATGCTGTCGCCATTTTCAATTAGCTTATCACGCTTTTGTTCAAGCTTTTTCAGCGCAACAGTGTGCTGAGAGTGCTTGTTACGTAGCTTGTCTAATGCCGCTTGGATTGGCTCAATATCGATTAAGCGCATTTGCTTACCGATGTATTGAAGCTGACGACGACGTGCTTCTTTGTTGAAGCGCTGCGCATCTTTTACCGCAGCCATCATGTCGTCATCGAGAGGCATTTTAGCAAGAGCATTAGGCTTTAATTCCACTAACTCTTCACCAATTTTTTGTAGCGCATCCATGTCGCGTTTCATCTCGGATTTACTAACCCAGATGATTTCCTCTTCTTCATCCCAAGGGGCTTTTTTGTTTTTACGGCTCATAATGGGCTCACTAACACTATCAATAGCTCTATTTTATCAGTTTAATAACGATTTTGGGCGTAAATTACATTATTCTATAACCAATAAGCAAAACCCTAACCTTAAGTGATTGTATGGACGTAAGAGAACAGGTAGCCCAGCAGCGAGTTGAACTGGAAGCCGCTGTCGCGAAAGCGCTAGAAGTCGCCGGTAAACAAGCGGATGCCGCCGAAGTAGCCATTAACAAAACAACAGGGATCAGCGTCTCTACACGTATGTGTGATGTTGAAAATGTTGAATTTAATAGTGATGGCGCATTGGGGATCACTGTTTATCGCGGAAATCGCAAGGGCAGTGCATCAACATCAGATCTCAGTGAAGCGGCGATTGCTCAAACGGTGGCAGCGGCACTAGATATTGCCAATTATACGTCAGAAGATCCGTTTGCAGGTCCTGGCCCGAAAGAGCTAATGGCGCGTGATATTCCTGATCTGGATCTTTTCCATCCTGATGAGCCAGAGCCTGATCGCGCAGCATCGATTGCCATTGCCGCAGAAGAAGCCGCACTAGCGTACGATCCTCGTATTAAGCAAAGTGATGGTGCAAGTTACGATAGCCATTATGGTGTGCGTGTTTACGGTAACAGTCATGGCATGTTGGCAAGTTACGCATCTAGCCGTCACAGCATTAGCTGTTGTGTGATAGCGGAAGGCAAAAATGGTGAGATGGAGCGTGACTACAGCTACACCACTTCTCGCATTGCATCGGATTTATGGACGCCAGAGCGTGTGGGTCGTCATGCGGCAGAGCGTACTGTAGGCCGTGTTGATGCACAAAAACTAACAACCCGTGAAGCACCTGTGATGTTTGCTGCTGATGTAGCAACGGGTTTGTTTGGTCATCTTGTGATGGGGATTAGCGGCGCTAACCTATACCGTAAATCGTCGTTTTTAGTTGATAAGTTAGGCGAGCAAATCTTTCCAGAATGGTTAGATATTAGCGAGCGCCCACATATCTTGCGTGGGATGGCAAGTACCCCGTTTGATAGCGAAGGTTTAGCGACTTATGATCGTGAAATCATTACAGATGGTGTGTTACAGACTTATCTTCTAACTAGCTATGCTGCTCGTAAAATGAATATGCAGCCAACAGGTCATGCTGGTGGTATTCATAACTGGATGGTGAAATCGACCGGTGAAAGCTTCGAGCAAATGCTGAAGAAGATGGATCGTGGTTTATTAGTCACCGAGTTAATGGGTCAGGGCGTGAACATTGTCACAGGTGATTATTCTCGTGGTGCGGCAGGTTTCTGGGTTGAAAATGGTCAGATCCAATTCCCAGTATCAGAGATCACTATTGCGGGTAACCTTAAAGATATGATGCAAAACATTGTGGCGATTGGTAATGATACGGAAACACGCAGCCAGATCTTAACTGGTTCTATGTTGCTAGATTCAATGAAGATTGCTGGTGAGTAATACTTGTCGCAGTAAAGAGTAAGCGGTAAAAGAAGAAAGCCCGAATCATTGATCCGGGCTTTTTGTTTATCTGATGAATGTCATCATCTGTTATGGCGTGATAAAGATAGTGGCAAGGCCAAGGAACACCATTAAGCCGACAATATCGGTACAGGTAGTTAATGCCATACCGCCAGCAAGCGCTGGATCTATCTTGAGCTTCTTCAAGCCAATTGGGATCAATACCCCAGCCACCCCTGCGACAAATAAGTTAGCTAGCATTGCTCCTGCCATAATGGCACCGAGCATTAAACTGCCTTTCCATATCACCACCACGGCACCAATAATTAAAGCCCATACAAAGCCATTAATTAAACCGACTCGGGCTTCTTTACTCAGCAACCAACGGGTGTTGGTATCACCAATGTGACCGACCGCTAAACCACGAATAACCAGCGCTACTGTTTGGTTACCTGCAACACCACCCATAGAAGGTACGATAGTCATTAATACGGCAACGGTCGCCATCTGCTGTAAAGTGTTTTCAAACATGTTGGAAACAGAGGCTGCAGCCAAGGCAGTTAGTACGTTAACACCTAACCAAATACTACGACTTTTTGCCGATTTAATAACAGGTGCAAAGGTATCTTCGTCATCATCCATACCCGCCATACTCATCATTGAGTGTTCAGCTTCTTCACGGATAATATCAACCACGTCATCGATGGTAATACGACCTAACAGGTGATTATTTTCATCGACAACTGGCGCTGATACCCAATTACGGCGTTCAAACAGGTTGGCAATTTCACTGTCAGCCATATCAACAGGGATCGCTTCATCGGCATCTTCCATCACGTCTTTGATCTCAACATCAGGTTGCGTTGTGATCAGGCTTGCCAGTGATAAATGACCGATCAGAGCTTCATTTTCATCAACCACATAGAGTGCATCGGTAGCTTCAGGAAGCTCACCGCGCATACGTAGGTAACGTAAAACCACATCTGCGGTTACATCACCACGAATGGTAATGAAATCGGTACTCATCATACCGCCAGCGGTATCTTCAGGATACGCTAACGCTTTTTCGATACGATGACGATCGGTGGCATCCATTTGTGCCAGTACTTCTTGATAGCGATCATCAGGAAGGCTACGTAATACGTAAGCAACGTCATCGGTTTCCATCCCCTCGGTAACAGCTGCCAGTTTTTCTGGCTCCATTTGCGAGACGATGCCATCTTTTACATCTTCAGACAGTTCATCAAGGATCTCACCTTGCTCTTCCGGATCCGTCAGTTGCCATAGCACTTGACGCTCTTTAGGAGGTGAGGCTTCTAATAGATGAGCAATATCCTCCGGCTCCATATCTTGTAGGAGTCGGCGAACATGGACAAACATGCCATTTTCTAAAGCTGTATTAACTTCTTGAAGTCGTTGATGGGTTTGATCTTGTTCTAATACATCCGCCATAGGTATTAGGCCCACTTATATTTTGATGGCGCAATAAGCTGAATTTTAACGTAATAACCTAGCTTTTGTCTCATATGATTTACGTCTGAACAGTGAATTTATCCCTCAGACACATGCGGTATATACAATTGCTTGGCGCTTAAAACGAAAAGTTATCGCCTGTTGCCTACAGAGTTATTAATAATAGCGGTAATCGGAGCGGAATTTTAGATGTGTTCGAGAGTTTTTACGTATAAGAAACATAGAGTAGAGATACGGTAAGCTATTTTATCGTCATATGATAAAGAGAGCATTAACTCTCTTCATCAAATCCAGCTTCGATTAATGCAGAAATGGCTTCTAGTGCAGCGGTTTCATCATCACCTTCTGCGCTAACCATAATTTTTTGGCCTTGTGCAGAATCAAGCATTAAAAGCCCCATTACACTGTCGGCAGTGGCTGATACATCGTCGTTACTGACGGTGATCACGGCACTAAAGCTTTGTGCTAGCTCAACCAGTTTAATGGCAGCGCGTGCGTGTAAGCCTAAGCGGTTTTTAATGAATAATTCGCGTTGGACTGTCATCGTTTCTCTTCTAATGTGCGGTGGCGAACTTGGACTTGTTGCCCTTGATGCTCAAAGTAATCTGCAAGAGATTGCGCAATATAAACAGAGCGATGTTGACCGCCAGTACAGCCAATGGCAACAGTGACATAACTGCGGTTGTTTTTCTCCAGCATTGGTAGCCAAGTTTCGATGAAATTGCGGATTTGGTAATTTAGCTGGTTGACTTCACTATGGCTGGATAGAAAATCTTTAACACCTTGGTCTAGCCCGGTTTGCGGTTTTAATTCCGGTACCCAGTGAGGGTTTGGCAAGAAACGCACATCAAATACGTAGTCGGCATCTGAGGGTAAACCATGTTTAAAGCCGAATGATTCAAACACCAGAATCAGTTCTTTGGCTTCTCTACCTAACACACGAGATCGTACTGTTTCGCTTAAATCATGAATAGATTTGTTAGTGGTGTCGATCACCAGATCTGCATGCTCTTTGAGATCGCCTAGCAGTTGGTGCTCTGTGGTGATTGCTTGCTCTAGCGTCATATTCTGGCGAGACAAAGGATGTAAGCGACGTGTTTCGCTGTAGCGTTTCACCAATTCTTTATCGTCGGCATCAAGAAAAATAACATTCACATCAATGTCTTTTTCCAGAGATTTTAGAATACGTTCTACTTCACCTGGTTGTTGCGGCATGTTGCGAACATCAATGCTAACAGCAATGTCTTGCTCGGTATGGGCGATATCGCGAATAAACTGCGGTAGCAGATTAACAGGAAGATTATCGACACAGTAATAGCCGAGATCTTCTAGTACACGTAGGGCGACAGATTTTCCAGAACCAGAGCGGCCACTGACAACCATCAACATCATGGTTTATTTACCTCGGAATTAGGGATATGAAGCAGGAGATTATGATTCATCGGTTAGGATCTGATACAGCTCTTGATCGTTTTTGGCATTACGAAGCTGTTTACACACTTGCTTATTGCCGAGTTTCTCAGCCATGCTTGCAAGGGTTTTAAGGTGTTCTTTACATTGATCTTCTGGAACAAAAAGAGCGAACAGCAGATCAACGGGTTGGTTATCTATCGCATCAAAATCAATCGGCTCTTGGCACTGAACTAATACGGCAACAGCTTGTTCGCTGTTACTGATACGTCCATGTGGGATAGCAATACCATTACCAATGCCTGTAGTGCCCATCTTTTCACGGTTGAGCATACATTCAAATAAAGGTTGTGGATTTTGATCTAGATGAGCAGCAGCGATCTCACTAATAAGTTCTAGTGCGCGCTTTTTGCTGGAGCAAGGGACTGCACTTTTTGTGCAGTCCAGGCTCAATACATGACTAAGTTGCATAGTTAGTGGCTGTTGAGCTTATCTTTGTGTTTGTTTAATTGGCGAACGAGTTTATCAGTCAATTCATCAATCGCGGCATACATATTTTCAGAATCCGCCTTTGCGTGGATTTCCCCTGCGTTAATATGCAGGGTAGCTTCTGCAATTTGCTGAAGTTTTTCAACATTAAGAATGACTTGCACATTATTGATTTTATCGAAGAAGCGTTCAAGTTTTTCAAACTTGGCTAAGACATACTCACGTAGAGAATCGGTTACATCAACATGGTGCCCTGTAATATTGATTTGCATAGACATCTTCCTTTTGTTGGATCTGAACGAGTAGTTTAGATCAGACGTTTTCGCTGATTCGATGGCGGAATACCTAGAGATTCACGGTACTTAGCGATAGTACGCCTTGCAACCATGATCCCTTGCTCAGCTAGCAGTGTGGCAATTTTGCTATCACTTAATGGCTTCGCTTGGTTTTCAGCAGCAACAAGTTTCTTCACCAGTGCGCGGATCGCAGTCGACGAACATTCGCCACCGTTATCCGTACTGACATGACTTGAGAAGAAGTATTTCAATTCAAAAATACCTCGAGGTGTATGCATGTATTTCTGCGTAGTTACTCGAGATATGGTGGATTCATGCATTTCTACGGCAAGCGCGATGTCATTTAACACCATAGGTTTCATCGCTTCTTCGCCATACTCAAAGAAGTCTTGCTGATGTTCGACAATGCAGCGAGCCACTTTAAGTAATGTTTCATTTCGGCTTTCTAAGCTTTTGATCAGCCATTTCGCATCTTGAAGGTGAGTACGAATGAATTGGCTATCAGCACTATTGCGCGTATTTTTGCTCAGCGCAGCGTATTGTTCGTTAACCTTGATGCGTGGCACGCTATCTGGATTGATAGTGACGACCCATTTGCCGTGGTCTTTAAATACAGATACATCAGGCACCACGTACTCTGTATCTGTACTGATCACGCGATTACCTGGGCGAGGATCAAGCGAGTGGATCAGTGCCATTATCGCTTTGAGATCGGACTCTTTTAATTTGGTATCACGCATTAACTGGCGGTAATCACGATTACCCAGTAGATCAATATGCTCGGTTAACAGCATTTTTGCTTCTGCGAGCCACTGAGTATCTGATGGGTAGGTTGCTAATTGGAGTAATAAACACTCTTGTAAGTTACGTGAAGCCACACCGAGAGGATCGAACTGTTGAACGCGTTTCAATACGGCTTCTACTTCATCAAGTTCGATTTCTTCATCTTCAAAACTATCCAAAATGTCTTCAGTAGAACAAGAAAGGTAACCTTTCTCGTCAACTGCATCAATGATGGCTGTGGCGATGGCGAGATCGGTTTCACTAAATGGGGTCAAGTGAACTTGCCACATTAGGTAATCTTGAAGTGATTCCGTGGTTTCGCCTTGATAAACAGGCACATCATCATCAAGGGCAATGCCTGTGTTACCAGTGCCTGCGCTGTAGACATCATCCCATGTCGTATCGACAGGAAGATCTTCTGGCATTTCATGGGTTTCAATGACATCGGCAGTATCAAAACTTTCAATGTCATCAATATTGTCTGATACGTCATCTTTTGCTGAATCAGCCGCAGTTTTATCGTCCGTTGTAGAAAGATCTTCATTCTCTTCCAGCTCTAACAATGGGTTACCATCGAGTGCTTCTTGGATTTCCTGTTGGAGATCCAAAGTGGAAAGCTGCAGCAGTCGAATGGCTTGCTGTAGCTGCGGCGTCATGGCCAGTTGTTGGCCTAGCTTAAGCTGGAGCGAAGTTTTCATTAACGTAGATATACCTTGTCGTTATTATTTTTATACTGTGGCTTTTTCTTCAATCGCAGACCTATCTGTGGGTTATAGACGGAACTGATCACCTAGGTAAACACGTTTAACATGTTCATCGTTAAGAACGTGCTCAGGTGTACCATTCGCAATAAGATGCCCTTGACTTACGATATACGCATGTTCACAGACATCAAGTGTTTCCCTTACATTATGGTCTGTTATTAAGACACCAAGCCCACGATCACGTAAATGTTCAATGATCTTTTTGATGTCGATCACGGAGATTGGGTCAACACCAGCAAAAGGCTCATCAAGTAAAATAAATTTTGGGTTAGCGGCAAGTGCTCGTGCAATTTCGACACGGCGTCGTTCACCACCAGAAAGTGCCTGACCTAAGCTGTTACGAATATGCTGAATATTAAATTCATCTAACAAATCTTCAGCTTTGTCTTGGCGCTGTTCTTTAGTTAACTCTTTACGGGTCTGTAGTACCGCCATTAAGTTATCGTAAACACTTAAACGGCGGAAGATGGATGCTTCCTGAGGAAGATAACCAATACCCATGCGTGAACGATTATGCATAGGTTGAAGGCTAATATCTTCACCATCAATAGTGATGCTTCCTTCATCGCGAGCAACAAGACCCACAATCATATAAAACGATGTCGTTTTACCAGCACCGTTTGGACCGAGTAGGCCCACAATTTTTCCAGATTCAACCTCAAGGCTAACATCAGAAACAACTTTACGTCCGTTGTAGCTCTTTGCGAGGTGTTCAGCTTTTAGAATAGCCATAGATACTGTTTATTTCTTGTTATTGTTCAATTGATTTGGTTGGATGACCGTAGTAACACGCTCATTATCGCCACTTTTCGCGACTAAACGCTGTTCATCAATTTTATAAGTGATGACGTTACCTTTAATCTCACTGCCGTCTTGGTTTAAAACCGCTTTGTCTGTCATCTTCAAGAATTCGGTTTTGGTTTCATAACGCATTTTTAGCGCTTCACCGTCGATAGGTTTACCGTCATCCATGATTTGATGGAAGGTGGCAGGGTTACCATAAGCGACAATGGTTTGATCTTTAGATTGACTGTTAGGTCGTGTTACCACAACTTTGTTAGCACGAATATCAATGGTGCCTTGGCGCAGTTTTACATTGCCAGTAAAGGTAGCGATGTTGTTTTGTACATCGATTTCTTGGCTATCAGAGTCAATATTAATAGGTTGTTTAGTATCACTTTTTAATGCCCAAGACGGTGCGCTGACACATAATAAGCATAGTAGAGCACTAATTTTGATTCGGTTCATATCTACTTTTCACATTCTTTAAGAGTTTAGCTACTTTACGCTTCATATTACCTGTCATACCGTCGCCTTGGTTTTGGAAAGCGGGGCCGGTAATGGTGACGTGGTCTTGAGTATTAAAATCTTGCGTTTCAATATTCAATTGCAAGTTATCGGTTTTGATCACTTGAATATCTGAATCTGGCAATAAGTTAAACATACGTACATTGCCATGAAGGTTCAGAATGTTTTTGTTGTCTAACATGGCGGTATTTGCGCTAATACGCCATTCCGCATTACTGCCGTCCTTAAATACCCACAGTACAGGTTTAACAAAATCGGTTTGACCACTTTTCTCAAAGTATTCAAGATGATCAGAGTCGATCTGGTAACTGCGGATACCTGAAAGATCAAATGTTGTATTGCTAATATCATTACCAATAAAGACTGGCTTTTCATCATCAGGCTTCACCTGATTTTCTTTTTGCCAATGCTGTTCTAGTTGGTAATAGCCTAACCATGCACAAAATACTGCGAGAAGTACATAGAGTAGCCTTTTTAAAGTCATAGACTTAAGCCTTTATCATATTTCATTATTCTTATGCGTTACGCAATTTGCCTGCGTATGCTACTACATCACGCCTGCTTTTAATAAATCATGCATGTTGAGCGCCCCAACAAGTTGATTATTTTCGGTCACCAATAACCCATTAATTTTACGATCCTCCATGATTTTTAGGCCTTCTGCTGCCAGTAACTGAGGGGAGATCGTTTGTGGGTTACGTGACATGACATCACCAATACTCGTGGTATGAATATCAATATGTTTATCAAGTAGGCGACGTAAATCACCATCGGTGAAGATGCCACTTAGCTCTTGCTGAGCATTGACTATAGCAGTCATACCTAAGCCTTTTCGTGAGATCTCAAGTAAAGCATCTTTGATGCTGGCAGTTTCTTCAATAATAGGCAGCATTTCACCACTATGCATGACATCAGCAATGCGCATTAATAATTTACGTCCTAATGCACCACCTGGATGAGAGAGAGCAAAATCATCAGCAGTAAAGCCACGGGCTTCCATTACAGAAATGGCTAAGGCATCACCCATCACAAGTGTTGCAGTGGTGCTCGATGTCGGTGCTAAGTTCAGTGGACAGGCTTCTTTTTCAACGGTGATTTGTAAATTCACAATCGCCATTTTCGCCATGCTGGAGTTTGGTTTACCTGTCATGCTGATCATAGGAATACCTAGGCGTTTAATAACAGGTAAAAGAGCAATTATTTCAGAGGCTTCACCGGAGTTGGAGATCGCGATAACGATGTCTTCTTGTTTGATCATCCCCAGATCGCCGTGGCTGGCTTCTCCTGGATGAACAAAAAAGGCAGGCGTACCAGTACTGGCTAGCGTTGCTGCTAATTTACGCCCGATATGACCAGATTTTCCCATTCCCATCACAATGACTTTACCTTGGCAGTCTAAGACGAGCTGACAGGCTTGATGAAAACTGTCGTCAATGTAATGGCTGATGTTTTGTAGTGCTTGGATTTCTATATCCAACACTTGTTTACCATGACGACAAAAGTCAAAGGAGCGAGACATCTGAAAATTCTCCATTATGCGGAAACGTTTAAGAATAGGTAGGCTTGGTAGGCAATAAAGCAAATAACCAAAATACCACCTTCAACACGATTGATACGACGACGTTTACCAAGAGCCATCAGCAATAGCAATACAGAGAGCGCTAACATGACATAAAAATCACGGCTCATCGCAAGTGGGCTTAATACGGATGGATTAAGAAGACCCGGGATCCCCATCACAGCAAGGATATTAAAGACGTTGGAGCCGATAATATTACCTACCGCCATATCATCTTCACCTTTGTAGATACTAGCGATGGAAGCAGCTAATTCTGGCAAGCTAGTACCAACAGCAATAATGGTTAAACCAATTACTAAATCACTCATACCAAAGTATTTAGCGATAGTAACTGCTGACTCTACCACCATATCTGATGAGTAAAGTAGTAGACCTAAACCAATAAAGACCCAAATTAATGCTGACGAGTTACTAACACCTGTTGGAATTTCTTCCTCTTGGTTTTCCATTAAGGGATCGTTTTTACTTGCGCGACTAATTTTCAGCATCGCAAGCAGGAACAGAACAAATAGGACGGCAAGGAAAGCACCTTCCATGCGTCCTAGGTAGTTATCCCATAGCAATAAGCCAGCAATAACAGTAACACCTAGCATTAAAGGCAATTCACGGCGAATAATCGTAGAGCTGATAGAAAGCGGTTTAAGTAGCGCAGTGATACCTAAAATAAGAGCAATATTGGCAATGTTAGAGCCCAGTACGTTACCGACTGCAGTATCTGTTTTGCCTGCAAGTGCTGCTGTGGCTGAAACCATCATTTCAGGAGCCGATGAGCCCATTGCGAGGATAGTCATACCGATCACAAGTGGCGCAACCCCAAAATTGCGTGCAAGTGCGGCTGCACCATAGACAAGCCTGTCTGCACTCCACACTAATAAAACTAACCCTACACAGAGCAACACAATGGCTTCGAGCATTCTAATCCCTTTTAAAAATGGCACGTTGGAACGATGGAAGTGAATCAATCGTTAAGTCGTATTTGATCTTTGCGGCTAATTTTGACGGTTAGCAACGCAAAAGGGAAGTATAACAAATGACTAATTCTCTCATTCGCTGCATTTAGATGTGAAAATAGCAAATAAGATGAATTTCTTATCTTAGGCTTGTAAAGCACACTCTTTTTATCTGGTTTTTTGAATATTATGAATAGCGTACAATTATAGGTTGAAATAAAACTAAAGGCATAGCGGAAGAGATAAATAGGGATACCTATTGATGAAAGCCGCTGCAATGATTGTTAAATAAACAAAAATAGCTGGGAGATAAGCCGACTAACTTGAGTTGGTGATTTATTCTCCTTATCATCGTCGGCTATAATATTTCTTCACATAATGATGAGAGTTTTTATGTGATTAATTTTTAGTTGGCTGATTTTTAAAATAATTATCGGTATTTCATAAAGAATCACCAGTAAATAGAGGCGAATACGAAGCAATGGCTAAAAGCGATATACTGGTTTCGATTAAAAATCTTACTTTTTCTCGTGGTGAACGATACATTTTTGATGATATCTCCCTTGATGTGCCAAGAGGAAAAGTCACCGCTATCATGGGGCCATCGGGGATTGGTAAAACCACATTATTACGCTTGATTGGCGGTCAAATCACACCAGAAAAAGGTGAGGTTTGGTTTGATGAATGGAATATACCAACGTTAAGTCGACGTGATTTGTATCAAGCACGTAAACGTATGAGCATGCTATTTCAATCGGGCGCGCTTTTTACCGATATGAATGTGTTTGATAACGTTGCATTTCCACTACGAGAGCACACCGATTTACCGGAAGACTTACTGCGCAGTTTAGTGCTATTAAAGCTTGAAGCGGTTGGCTTACGAGGGGCGGCAGAATTAATGCCGAATGAGCTATCAGGTGGTATGGCACGTCGTGCAGCATTGGCGCGTGCCATTGCTCTTGATCCAGAGTTGATGATGTACGATGAGCCGTTTGTTGGTCAAGATCCGATCACCATGGGTGTGCTGGTTGAATTGATCAGTAGCTTAAATAAAGCATTGGGTATGACATCAGTGGTGGTTTCACACGATGTGCCTGAAGTGATGAGTATTGCTGATTATGTTTACCTGCTATCGGGCGGAAAGATTATCGGTAGTGGTACGCCACAAGAGCTACGTGATAATCCCGATCCTCGGGTTCGTCAGTTCCTTGATGGTGATGCTGATGGACCAGTACCATTTAAATTCCCCGCTCAGCCGTTAGAACAAGATCTCTTTGGTTAAGCATTTAGCTCGATGTGTCAGATACATCGGTAATTACATGGATAATGAGCAAAATGATTGTTAATGCTATAGCTCGTATAGGGCGAAGCGGTATTGATAAATGCCAAACCATGGGGCGGGCAACGCTCATGTTGTTTGGGGCATTGGTCAGTAAGCCTCAACCTATAAAAATGTTTCCGTTATTGATGAAGCAACTCTACTCAGTAGGTGTGTTATCAATGGCGATTATTTTAGTGTCAGGTCTGTTTATTGGCATGGTATTGAGTCTGCAAGGCTATATCGTGCTGGCAGATTTTGGTGCTGAAACCAGTTTAGGTCAGATGGTAGCGTTATCACTATTACGTGAGTTAGGACCTGTTGTCACTGCGTTATTGTTCGCTGGACGTGCAGGCTCTGCTTTGACCGCTGAAATTGGTTTGATGAAAGCCACAGAGCAGCTTTCTAGTATGGAGATGATGGCGGTTGATCCACTACGTCGTGTGATTGCCCCACGTTTTTGGGCGGGAGTGATCTCGATGCCATTGTTAGCATTAATGTTCAGTGTGGTCGGCTTATGGGGGGCACAGATCGTTGGTGTTGACTGGAAAGGGATTGATTACGGTAGTTTCTGGTCCGTGATGCAATCATCGGTGAACTTTAGCTATGACATTGGTAATAGCATTATTAAAGCTGTTGTCTTTGCAATCACAGTAACTTGGATTGCAGTCTTTAACGGTTACGATGCGGTGCCAACCTCTGAAGGGATCAGCCGAGCGACAACACGCACCGTTGTTAATTCATCACTCGCCGTTTTGGGCTTAGATTTTATTTTGACCGCGCTGATGTTTGGCAGCTAGGTAAAAAGGATTGTCGACATCGTTGTCGGCGTGGCAAAACAGATTAAGTGGATAAAAGCATGCAACAAAATAAACGACTAGAATTATGGGTTGGCGTATTTATGCTAGCCGGCATTGCTGCATTATTGGTATTAGCATTCAAAGTAGCGAATGTGCAAAACTTTGGCAGCAGTGAAACATACACCTTAAAAGCACATTTCGATAATATTGGCGGTTTAAAAGTACGTTCACCTGTGAAAGTAGGTGGCGTGACTGTTGGTGAAGTAACGGCAATTACCTTGGATAAAGAAACCTATGTTCCAATGGTGACGTTAGCGATTAACAAAAAGTTTGGTTACTTTCCTGAAACTAGCTCAGCCTCTATCTTAACTTCAGGTTTATTAGGTGAGCAGTATCTTGGTATTTCACCAGGATTTGTTGATGAAGATGTGGATATGCTACATAACGGTGATCTTATTGAAGACACTAAATCTGCGTTAGTATTAGAAGATATGATTGGCCAAGTGCTTTATAGCATTGGCGGTGACAAAAAAGACTAGGAGCACCCATGAAATTTTTACGATGCCTAATGCTGGCTTTTCTTGCCCTACCAATGTTGGCTCAAGCTGCAACAGTAGATCAAACTAATCCATACACCATGATGGATAAAGTGTCAGCGAAGCTATTTCAAACTTTAAAAGCTGAACAACCAAAGATCCAAGCAAACCCAGAAGAATTACGTATTATTGTTAAGCAGGAATTACTGCCATACATCAATGCGCGTTATGCTGCTTATAAAGTGTTAGGTAACAATAACCTAAAGAAAGCAACGGTGGCACAGCGTGATGCATTCACTAAAGCATTCACAGACTACCTTGTGGCTTCTTACGCACAAGTTTTAACTCAATACACCAACCAAAAAATTCAGATTGAACCTGCGAAACCAATTCCTGCTGATCGTAGCATTGTTTCTGTTCGTGTAGATATCATCGATCCTCAACGTCCACCTATTCGTCTTGATTTCAAACTACGTTTGAACAAAAAGACAAAAGAATGGCAAGGATTTGACATGGTCGCTGAAGGAGTCAGTATGATTTCGACTAAACAAAGCGAATGGAGTGGTGAGCTTCGTACTAAAGGTATTGATGCGGTAACGCAGAGCCTACGCGATCTTGCTGCTAAGCCGATTCAGATCGAGAAAAAATGATCATGTCTGAGGATAAGATCAGTTGGCAAGCTCTCGGTAATGACCAATATTGCTTGTCAGGTTGTTTAGAACGTGACACAGTGCCAGCCTTTTGGCTACGTAGAAAAGAGTGGATGCCTGATTCAAACAAGGTATCGCTCGATCTAGGTGGCTTGAGTCGGGTAGACTCAGCTGGCATGGTGATGCTATTACATCTTCACCAACAGTTAAGCAGCGCAGGATGTGACTTCACACTGCTTAATGTGCCCGAGCAGTTAAAAACATTATTACGCTTGAGCCATGTTGAACCTATATTAGCAACTTGCATGAAGTGAGTTGTAGCGAGGATAGCTTGTGGAAATCTCTGAGATTAAACAAATTCTAGAAACCGCCTTAGATCTTGATGAAGTGATCGTTAAAGGTGAAGGTAGCCACTACGAAGTGATTGCAGTGGGTACACTTTTTGACGGCATGAGCCGAGTTAAAAAACAACAAACTATTTATGGTCCATTAATGGATCGAATTGCAGCAAACGACATTCATGCGTTAACTATCAAAACATACACGCCAGAAGAGTGGGCGCGTGATAAGAAGTTAATGTCGTTATAACGAGGTAAATGATGCAGAAGTTTCGTATTCAGGGCGGTGGTCCACTAAGCGGTGAAGTGTCCATTTCTGGCGCAAAGAATGCCGCATTGCCGATTTTATTTGCCGCTTTGCTTGCTGAAGAGCCTGTAGAAATCGCGAATGTGCCAAAGCTACGTGATATCGACACCACAATGGAGCTGCTTTCTCGCCTAGGCGTTAAAGTATCGCGTAATGGCTCTGTGCATATTGATGCGAGTGACGTTAACGAGTTTTGTGCACCTTATGATTTAGTAAAAACCATGCGTGCGTCGATTTGGGCATTAGGCCCTCTAGTTGCGCGTTTTGGTCAAGGCCAAGTGTCACTACCTGGTGGTTGTGCTATCGGTGCACGCCCTGTTGATCTACACATTGTAGGTTTAGAGCAATTAGGTGCAACGATCACGTTAGACGAAGGTTACGTTAAAGCTACCGTTGATGGTCGTCTAAAAGGCGCACATATCGTAATGGATAAAGTGAGCGTTGGCGCAACAGTAACAATCATGTCTGCAGCAACCTTAGCTGAAGGTACAACGGTTATTGAAAACGCGGCACGTGAGCCTGAAATTGAAGATACTGCAGCATTTTTGAATGCACTGGGTGCAAAAATCACAGGTGCAGGTACAGCAACGATTACCATCGAAGGTGTTGAGCGTTTAGGCGGTGGTTACCATGAAGTGGTAGCTGATCGTATTGAAACGGGTACTTTCCTTGTTGCTGCTGCTGTTTCTGGCGGTAAGATTGTTTGTCGTAATACCAAGCCTGAACTAATGGAAGCAGTACTAGCTAAGCTAGAAGAAGCTGGCGCAGTAGTTGAAAGTGGTGATGACTGGATCAGCTTAGATATGACTGATCGTGAGCTAACAGCGGTAAACATCCGCACAGCACCACACCCAGGTTTCCCAACAGATATGCAAGCGCAATTCTCACTACTTAACCTAGTTGCGAAAGGTACAGGCATCATCACTGAAACGATTTTTGAAAACCGTTTCATGCACATTCCTGAACTAATTCGTATGGGGGCTCATGCTGAAATCGAAGGTAATACTGTAATTTGTGGTGATACTGACGGTTTAAGTGGTGCTCAGGTAATGGCGACGGATCTACGTGCATCAGCAAGTCTTGTCATTGCTGGTAGCATTGCAAAAGGCGAGACAATCGTTGATCGTATTTACCATATCGACCGTGGCTACGAGTTCATTGAAGAGAAGTTCAGTGCATTAGGCATGAACATCGAACGTATCTCTGCTTAATTGATTATTTAAGCTCTGATAACAAAAACGCCTCACATTGTGAGGCGTTTTTTTATATCTTGAACTTGGTGCTTATCGCATTGGCATTGGTTTGTTTTCAGATGCCGGGCGGTTAGCCACTTTCACTGGAATGATCATAGGCTTACCATCACGCAAGATCTTCACATTTACACTTGTGCCTGGGCGTATGTCAGTGACAATATCCCTAACACTTTGTACATTGGTTACTTGCTTACCATCAATCTCAATCACGACATCATTCTTTTTAAAGCCAGCTTTTACGGCGGGACCATTTGGATTCATACCGATCACAATGATGCCGTTGACTTGGTTCGCATCATAAAGGCGTGCCATAACAGGATTAATTTCACGTCCTTCAATCCCAATCCAACCACGGATCACGCGCCCATCGGCGATCAGCTTTTTCATGATCTTAATAGTTAGTTGGTAAGGAATCGCAAAAGAGATCCCATAAGTTTCAATATTTGTGGCTTGTTGGAAAGAGGCGGTATTAATACCCACAAGCTCACCACGAGTATTGACTAGTGCACCACCGGAATTACCACGGTTGATTGCAGCATCGGTTTGCAGGAAGTCTTGAGGGCCATAGAAGCTCATACCAGAGCGACCCGTAGCAGAAATAATACCAAAAGTGGTGGTTTGACCTAAGTTGTATGGGTTACCGATAGCTAGTACCACATCACCCACTGTTGCTTTGTATTCTGGGTTGACTGGGATCACAGGTAAGTTATCAGCATGAATTTTTAAAACCGCTAGATCCGTTAGTTGATCCAAGCCGATCAACTGAGCATTTAAAATGCGTCCATCTTGTAGTGCAACGATCACTTGATCTGCATTTGCTACTACATGGTAGTTAGTGACGATATAGCCCTTATCACTCATGATCACACCCGAGCCAAGACCTTGGGTAATAAGCTCAGGATCTGGTTTCGAGGTGTCATCTTCATAGCGGCGGTTATAGATGTTAACAACAGCAGGTGAGGCACGTTTAACGGCATAGTTAAAAGATAATGGCGTGGGTGCATCATCAAGTTGAGGTAAAGACACTGGAGATGATGGACGTAAACTTGGTACAGCAACCAGAATGACAGCTGCTGTGATAAGGCCGAGAAGAATAGAGCGACCAAGAAATGCCAACATCAAGAGTCCTTAATAGAAAATGGGAGAATAATGGCAAGGAGAATACCATTCCTACTCATTGAGACCAATAATAAAGTCAGGGCTAAGATCGCCCTGACTTTGTATGACATGATAGAAGAAACGTAAGATTATCGAATGATCAGGTACAATACGTTATCACCACGTTTGACTTCCATTGCGAGCACGCTTGGCTTTTCTTCTAGTGCTTTACGCAATTCACCAAGGTTATTAATCTTCTTACGGTTTAAACCAATGATGATATCGCCTTTTTGGAGACCATAACGGGCTGCAATTGAGCGTTCATCGAGCTGTGATACTTTCACGCCTTTCACTTTATCGGAAGCTGTCGTATTGGTAAATTCAGCTCCGGCTAAACTTGGGTGGAGGTTATCAGCCTTCACTTTATTGTCACTTGCCGCTTTTAGGGTAACATCGAAGTTTTGCTTCTTGCCGTCACGAATAACACCTAATGTCAGGGTCTTACCCGCGCCCATAGTGGCAATTTTTGCTCGTAACTCACTAAAGGTTTTAATTGGTGTACCATTAACTTCGGTAATGATATCACCAGCTTTTAATCCTGCTTTTTCAGCTGAAGAGTCAGGCATAACTTGGTTTACAAATGCACCGTGGTTAGTGGAGTAACCAAAGGTTTTTGCAAGCTCAGCGGTGAGTTCACCACCTTGAACACCTAAAATACCGCGTTTAACTTGACCAAATTCCAATATTTGATCAGTTAAGCTCTGCACCATATTCGATGGGATTGCAAAACCGATACCGACGTTACCGCCGTTAGGACCAACAATCGCAGTATTAATACCGATCAGTTCACCGTTAAGGTTAACCAAAGCCCCACCTGAGTTACCGCTATTAATTGCCGCATCAGTTTGAATGAAGTTTTCAAAGTTTTCGATATTCAAACCACTACGACCAAGTGCAGAAACAATCCCTGAGGTTACGGTTTGGCCTAACCCAAATGGGTTACCAATAGCGACCGCAAAATCACCGACACGCAGCTTATCTGAGTTAGCGAGTTTTACTTCTGTCAGGTTTTCAGGTTTGTCGATTTGTAGTAGAGCAATATCAGACATTGCATCACTACCAATTAACTTGGCATCAATTTCACGACCATCAGAAAGTTGTACTGCAATTTGATCTGCGCCATCAATAACATGATGGTTCGTTACAATATAACCTTTCTTAGCATCAATAATCACGCCAGAGCCAAGCCCTCTAAATGGGCGTTCTTGTACCTGCTCTGATGGGAAATCAGGGCCAAAGAAATAACGAAATGATTCCGGTAAACGTTGTTTTGACACATGTTTACCTTCAACTGCAATACTCACGACAGCTGGTGTGACTTGCTCCAGCATAGGCGCAAGACTAGGAAGTGATTGGTTGTTTACGGACGCAGGCAGAGCCGCGGTAGCCGTTACTGGGGTAATAACAGAACTGATACCTAATGCTAACGCACTAAAAACAAGCAAAGGTTTTTTAATCATTACTGAACTCCGGTTTTACAAGTACGAATAAGACATAAAAACCGGAGCTAAAGTTCACTTACACTCATTATTTGATGCATAAATATTGAGTGGATTGTGAATAATGTGATGGTTAGCTCGCTTTGGGTTCTGCGTGCAGTTGGGCTTTCTCTTCTTCAGTCACACTCGTATTTTCGCCCTTAAATAAACCTGTTGCGCCATTAGCGTAATCACGTGGCGGTTGCTCAATGTTTTCATCATCATTGGCGTTGTCTTTCACAGCTTCTAAGCTAGTGATACGTTTAGCAAAAGGATTATCTTGTGCAGGTAAGTTAGGCATTAACTCGGTGGATGTTTTTGCCATATGCTCATAGAGCTTACTGTAATCTTTCGCTACGTTGTCGAGTAAATCTGCGCTACGGGCAAAATGATCAACAAGCTCTTGGCGGAACTGTTCTAGCTCGTACTTAGATTTATCAAGCTCTTTTTTAAGCGATTTTTGTTGTTGTACGCTTTTGTTTGTAAGGCGAACGGCAAGAGCACCAACAAGGATCCCTGCTAAAAAAATAATAATTGCGCTAATCCAAGTCATAGTCATGAATAAACTCCTTGTGACTTATCAGTATGTACTAATACTTGTGTATCAATGTTTATCAATAATGGCTGTCGCGATACTATACCGTGAGGTTAAGCGACATGGTACTCAATAAATAAGATGTAAGAGCAATGTTGCTGATTATCCTCTCATAATTAAGAGATAGCATGGATAAAACAGGTAGTGTTTAGGATGACACCATTAGAAAAGTATCAACTCGATTTACAACAAACAGATTTCTTTGCTGATCCTGCACAAGCGAATGCAGTTTCCCATCTTGATGGTTTATACCATCGCATGCTAGTACCTAAACCAGAACCCAAAGTGTCATTTCTTCAACGAATATTTAAACCTAATCACAATCAAGCAGATATCATGCCAGTGAAAGGTTTGTACTTTTGGGGCGGGGTTGGGCGAGGGAAAACTTACCTTGTTGATACATTTTATGGATGTTTGCCTTTTGATCGAAAATCGCGGATGCACTTTCACCGTTTTATGCATCGCGTCCATACTGAGTTAAAACAACTCGATGGTATTGAAAATCCATTAGAACATGTTGCTGATAAGTTTAAACAAGAGACCGATATTATTTGTTTTGATGAGTTTTTTGTCTCAGATATTACCGATGCCATGATCCTTGGTACCTTGTTTGAAGCACTGTTTAAACGTGGGATCACACTAGTTGCGACATCCAACATTCCGCCACAGGAGTTGTACCGAAATGGTTTGCAACGTGCGCGTTTTCTTCCTGCGATTGCGCTTATTGAGCAGCACTGTGACATCGTTAATGTTGATGCGGGTATTGATTATCGCTTGCGTACGTTAGAGCAAGCCGAAATTTATCACTTTCCACTTGATGAAAGTGCGAAGTCTGATCTGAAACGTTATTTTGAGCAGCTCACGACAGCACCTCGTTATGAGCATAAAACAATCACGATTAATGGACGACAATTAACGACTGAGCGAGAAGCGGATGGGGTTGTTCAGTTTAGTTTTCATCAATTATGCCAAACAGCGCGAAGCCAGACCGATTATATGGAAATTGCACGTTTATATCACACGGTGATTTTATCGAACGTACCGCAAATTACCGTACAAGAAGATGATGCAGCAAGACGTTTTATTGCCATGGTTGACGAATTCTATGAGCGTAACGTTACTTTGATAATTTCAGCAGCGGTACCGATGGAGCAGCTTTATCTGCAGGGGAGACTCATGTTTGAATTTAAACGTTGTTGCTCACGCCTGACAGAAATGCAAAGCCATGACTATCTTGCTAAGCCGCATTTAGCCTAGAGAATTAAACATAATTAGATAACGTTATTAGGGATAATAAGGATTTATTGACTGCTTTTGACCTAATTTCTCGCTAATCAGAAAAAAAGCATTTTTTTTTAGGAAAAGAGGTGATTTTTTCCACACCCTTCCCTATAATCTTGCGACCCACCGTACCTGTGATGGCGAAAGCCAGGAGTGCCAACCACTCGAAGGGGTGATGACTGGGCTCTTAACAGAGGGATCATCAATATATGATGGTTCTAGTAAGTGAAACTATTTAAATAATTGGGTAATAATTAGCATGAAAACTTTCGTTGCTAAACCAGAAACTGTAAAACGTGACTGGTATGTTGTTGACGCTGAAGGTAAAACTCTTGGTCGTCTAGCAACTGAAATCGCATCTCGTCTACGTGGTAAGCACAAGCCTGAGTACACTCCACACGTTGACACTGGTGACTACATTGTAGTTATCAATGCTGAGAAAGTAGCAGTAACTGGTAACAAGCGTACAGACAAAATGTACCACCACCACACTGGCTACATCGGCGGCCTTAAGTCAATCAGCTTTGATAAGCTAATCGACAAGAAACCAGAAATGGTTATTGAAACTGCTGTTAAAGGCATGCTTCCAAAAGGTCCTCTAGGCCGTGCTATGTACCGTAAGCTTAAAGTTTACGCAGGTACTGAGCACAACCACGCTGCACAACAGCCAAAAGTACTAGACATCTAATTGGGAATAATGACAATGGCAGAGAATCAATACTACGGCACTGGTCGTCGCAAAAGCTCAGCTGCTCGCGTTTTCATCAAACCGGGTACTGGTAACATCGTAATCAACAAGCGTAGCATCGAAGAATACTTCGGCCGCCCAACAGCGCGTATGGTTGTTCGTCAACCTCTAGAGCTTGTTGAAATGACTGAGAACCTAGACCTATACATCACTGTTAAAGGTGGTGGTATCACTGGTCAATCTGGTGCAATCCGTCACGGTATCACTCGCGCTCTTATGGAGTACGATGAAACTCTACGTCCTGCTCTACGTGCAGCTGGCTACGTTACTCGCGACGCTCGTTGCGTTGAACGTAAGAAAGTTGGTCTACGTAAAGCACGTCGTCGTCCACAGTTCTCTAAGCGTTAATTTTACGCTCCAGATTTTATCTGGTTACTGTGTACGGGAAGCTCAACCTTCGGGTTGGGCTTTTTTTTATTTATTAATAAGTTACCAATAAATTTCCTCCAATAAAGATCATTTCTGTTTATCCTCTCGTAATAAATACTGAAGCCTTTTAAGTAACAATGTTTCTATTTGGTTACAAAAAAGAACGCGCCTCTCACATTTGTTGCTAAAAAGTAGCTTTATCTTGTCAACATATAGCCTTTTCTTTATCCTTCTGATGTTGGAATCAGTTTAAATTTGTAATTTTACTGTTACCTTTTCGTTGGAAGTTAGCCGTAGCTCCAGGGACGCATAAGGACATAATAAGAATCCAGAGCGGGAGTAAGGGAGAATATTGGATGAGCAATGCGCCAGTAAGTAAAGGACGACGTCGCTTTCTGACCGCAACAACCTCGGTTGTTGGTGGGCTAGGAGCCGCAGCTGTCGCCGTTCCTTTCATAAAATCATGGAATCCGAGTGCGAAAGCAAAAGCAGCCGGTGCCCCTGTCGAAGTTGATATTAGTAAGTTAGAAGATGGACAAATGGTTCGCGTTGAGTGGCGTGGTAAACCTGTATGGGTTGTTCGCCGTAGTGATGCCGTTTTAAAAGAGCTAGATTCGCATGATGGACAATTACGAGATCCTTCATCTGAAGAGCCTCAGCAACCATCATATGCACAAAATAATTTCCGTTCAGTAAAGCCAGAAATCTTTTTGGCCGTAGGTATTTGTACACACCTAGGCTGCTCTCCGACCTATTTACCTGATAGCTTTAGTGAACAAGTCAGTGGCGTATCATCAGGGTTCTTCTGCCCATGTCACGGTTCTAAATTTGATATGGCGGGACGCGTATTTGCTGGCGTTCCAGCACCATTGAACTTAGTGATCCCACCTTATCAATTCTTAGATGACAACACGATCTTAGTGGGTGTTGACGGGGAGGTGGCATAATGGAAGCGCTATTTGGTTGGATTGAAAAACGCTTACCTGTAATGAATGCATACAAAAAGCATGTTTCAGAATATCCAATGCCGAAAAACTTTAACTTTTGGTATATTTTCGGTTCATTAGCCATGCTTGTTTTAGTTAACCAGATCGTGACAGGGATTTGGTTAACCATGAACTATGTACCATCTGGTGACGGCGCATTTGCGTCGATCGAATACATTATGCGTGATGTGGAATACGGTTGGTTGCTGCGTTATATGCATTCAACAGGTGCATCGGCATTTTTTGTTGTTATCTACCTTCACATGTTCCGTGGTTTGATCTACGGCTCATACCAAAAGCCGCGCGAGCTATTGTGGCTATTTGGTATGTTGATCTTCCTTGTGCTGATGGCTGAAGCTTTCATGGGGTATCTACTACCATGGGGGCAAATGTCGTACTGGGGTGCACAGGTTATCATTTCACTGTTTGGTGCGATCCCTGTGATCGGTGATGATCTAACGCTTTGGATCCGTGGTGACTACGTGATCTCTGGCGCAACCCTAAACCGTTTCTTTGCGCTTCACGTTATCGCATTACCTATAGTATTACTGCTTTTGATTGTGCTACATATTTTGGCATTGCATGAAGTGGGTTCCAACAACCCTGATGGTATTGATACGAAATTACCAAAGGGATCTAAAGGCGAAGGATATAAAACTCAATTCCCATTCCACGAGTATTACAGCAAGAAATACGACATCATTGATTCTATTCCATTCCATCCGTATGGAACGGTAAAAGATATGGTTGGTGTTGCTGTCTTTGCTTTCTTCTTTAGCTACGTGATTTTCTTTAATCCAGAAATGGGAGGCTACTTCCTTGAGCCGCCTAACTTTGAAGCAGCAAACCCACTGAAAACACCAGAGCACATTGCGCCAGTTTGGTATTTCACACCGTTCTATGCCATTTTGCGTGCAGTTCCTGATAAGTTGTTGGGTGTGGTAGCGATGGGAGCATCCATTGTTTTCCTATTCCTATTACCGTGGTTTGATCGCTGTAAAGTTCGTTCGTTCCGTTACCGTAGTAAAGTGCACTTCGTTAACATTTGTCAGTTCACAGTAAGCTTCATTGCATTAGGTATTTTAGGTGCGCTACCAGCAACACCTACTTACACACTACTTGCGCAGATCTTTAGCTTTGCTTACTTTATGTTCTTCATTTTATTGTTCTTCTACAGTAAAAATGAAGCAACAAAACCGCTACCAGAGAGGGTGACATTCAAATGAAAAAATGGATTGTAGCGCTGCTGGCGGTACTACCAACCTTTGCTTTTGCAGCAGGTAGTAATGTCCCTTTGGATGCGGCGAATAATGATTTAAGTGATAAAGCGTCATTACAGCGTGGTGCAAAGACATTCATGAACTATTGTTCAGGTTGTCACTCTACTCAGTACCAACGTTATGAGCGTGTTGCGGAAGACTTGGGTATTCCACCAACCTTGATGAAAGAGAATTTGATCTTCGATCAAAACGCGAAGATTGGTGATCTGATGACCAATGCTATCTCAACGGAATACGCAGCGGCATCGTTTGGTGCCCCAGCACCTGATTTAACCTTGGTTGCACGCGTACGTGGTCCTGATTGGATCTATACTTATCTAAGATCCTTCTATGCGGATCCGAGTCGTCCGTTTGGTGTTAATAACCTTGTGTTCCCAAGTGTCGGTATGCCCCATGTACTTGAAGAATTGCAAGGTGCTCCTCGTAAAGTATTCGAAATGAAAACCATTGACGGTGAACAAGTTCAAGAGTTCGTGGGGATCGAATCTGACGGCACGGGTGAGTTAAACGCCGAAGAATACGATGACATGGTACGTGATTTGGTTAACTTCCTTGATTATTCTGCTGAGCCAATGAAGCTGGAGCGCCAGCATATGGGCTTGTGGGTGATGGGCTTTATTGCGGTATTCTTTGTTTTAACTGTATTGTTGAAGAAAGAATATTGGCGTGATGTCCACTGATAAGGTAATCTAGTGGGTTAAGAATCTCGCAATGGGGGCTCAAGCCTCCATTGCTTTTTGTGTATTGAATATACTGGAGGGGTTGATGGCTGTTGCTGCCAATAAACGCTCTGTGATGACTCTGTATTCTGATGCTTCAGACATCTACAGCCATCAGGTGCGTATCGTACTAGCCGAAAAAGGTGTTAGTGTTGAAATTGAATTGGTTGATCCATTGAATCTACCTGAAGATCTGTTAGAGCTGAACCCATATCAGTCAGTTCCAACATTGGTTGATCGTGAATTAGCACTATACCAAGCGAACATCATTATGGAGTACTTGGATGAGCGTTTTCCTCACCCACCTCTAATGCCGGTTTACCCTGTTGCTCGTGGTAACAGCCGTCTAATGATGTACCGTGTTGAGCGCAACTGGTACTCACTTGCTGAGAAGATCAAGACTGGCTCTGCCGATGAAGCTGATAAAGCGCGTAAGCAATTACGTGAAGAGTTACTTGCATTAGCACCAGTATTTGCAGAATTCCCATTCTTCATGAGTGACGAGTTCAGCCTTGTTGATTGTTACCTAGCTCCACTGTTATGGCGCTTACCTGAAATGGGTATTGAGCTAAGCGGCGCTGGTGCAAAAGAAGTTAAAACTTACATGACACGTGTATTTGAACGTGATTCTTTCCTTGCTTCATTAACTGAAGCTGAACGTGAAATGCGTTTAGCTGGCCAGTAATATGGATATGGAAAAAATGACGCCGCGTCGACCTTATCTACTGCGCGCGTTTTATGATTGGTTAGTGGATAACGATCTCACTCCACACCTTGTTGTTGATGCAACATTACCGGGTGTGAAAGTGCCGATGGAGTTTGTGAGTGATGGTCAAATCATCCTAAACATCGCTCCTCGCGCTGTGGGTAATTTAGAACTTGGCAATGAAGCGGTAAGCTTTAATGCGCGTTTTAGTGGTCGTCCACACTCTGTTATCGTACCTATGTACGCTGTGCTTGCTATCTATGCCCGTGAAAACGGTGCAGGAACGATGTTTGAGCCAGAGCCTAGCTACGAAACAGATATGCCAGTCTTTGACGATGCTGAAGAAGCAGAAGATATGATTGATGAGGCTCCAGAATCAACATCACCATTTGCTGTAGTTAGTGAAACTGAAACAGTAGGTAGTGATGATCCAGATGATGAGCCACCACGTCCTCGTGGTCGTCCAAGTCTACGTGTTGTGAAATAAGTAGATACCAAAGAAAAACGCAGCCACTAGGCTGCGTTTTTTTATGTTTAGAAAGTGCTGTTATTTAACTATTTGGGTTTTTCTCAAATAGCGTAACTACCTTTTGCACTCCACCAACATTACGAGCAATGTTAACCGCAATCTCCCCTTGACGAGGGGTGACATAGCCGAGTAGATAAACTTTTCCACCTTCACTGATCACTTTGATCACTGCACCTGTTAGCTGTTTGCTTGCGATCAGTTGTGATTTTACCTTGGTGGTCAGCCAAGCATCGTAACTGATGTCGCCAAAACCTAGTAATGGTCTGACTTCTAGCTGGTTATAGACATGTTCAACGTTAGCAATATGTTTGACTTGCTGGGCAAATTGCTCCTTAACAGTAGGAGAGGTGACTTGACCTATCAGCAGTACATTACCATCTAAAGAGACACTGTTAATACTAGCAGTACGGGTAAATTGACGACTGTTTGCCATTCCCGCAACATCCATTTCTATTTTTTGATCATCCCAGTGTTGTTCGACATCACGCGGATCTTGAGTTGAAAAGCTTGAGCATCCTTGTAATACAAAGACAAAAGCGATCAGTAGGCGAGTGAGCCAGCGCATGATTTATCCTTCGTGATGGGGAAATAGTACTTGGTCAATGAGATCACAAAGGCAGTGTACAGTAAGTAAATGCACTTCTTGAATACGGGCTGTGCGCTGAGAGGGAATTCGGATCTCAACATCTTGTATGCCCAGTAATCCAGCCATTTCACCACCATCTTTACCTGTTAGAGCAATAATGGTCATATCACGTGTTAGTGCCGCTTCCATCGCTTTGATAATATTTTTACTGTTACCACTGGTTGATAATACAAATAAAATATCACCGGCTTGACCTAAAGCGCGTACTTGCTTTGAAAACACTTCATCATGGTGGTAGTCGTTAGCAACAGCGGTGAGGATCGTAGTATCTGCCGTTAATGCTAATGCTGGTAAGCTTGGACGTTCAGTTTCAAAACGGTTGATTAAACAAGAAGCAAAGTGCTGTGAGTTAGCAGCTGAGCCACCATTACCACAACATAAAATTTTGTTGCCGTTTAAAAGGCTTTGCACCATCACTTGGGCTGCTTTGGAAATGGAATCTGGCAGAGCTTCTGCGGCGGCAATTTGAGTTTGAATACTTTCGGTAAAACTTTCACGAATGCTATCTAGCATGATTAACCTTCAACTAAGATGTTGGTATGCCACTCAATATGGTGTTCTTGACCTTCAATTGTCACGACATCAAATCGGCATTCCGTTTGATCAATTGAAAAGCCATTTTTTTGTAACCAAAAAAGGGCGGTGCGTTTTAATTTCTGTTGTTTGTGCCAATTCACCGCTTCTGAAGCCGAACCGAAATGGCGATGTGTTCGGTATTTTACTTCAATAAAAACAAAACATTTACCCTGTCGCATAATTAAATCTATTTCACCGCTGCGACAGCTAAAATTTCGTTCAACAAGCTTAAGACGATGGCGAGACAGAAACTGCTCCGCCATCCGTTCATAAGCTTGACCTTGCTGTCGTTTATTCAGGTTGAATACCGTCTGCTGTGAACTTACCCCAGTCAATTTGGCGATGAATAACACATTGGCTATCAGCACTTAATTTACCGGTTGCGCCTTGAGTGGTGTAATCACTCATCGTACGCATTTGTGGCAGCTCTTTGCTTAACAGGTAAGCATCCATACCAAAGGCATGAAGACGAATACTGGTATTTCCCTCATTTGGCCATAGTTGATTGAAACGCGCCATGTAATCTGCAGGTGGATTGATCAGTAGTGGAATATCCCCTACTTCTAAACCACGGATCTCTGGAGAGTTTGATTTATTGTCTGAGTTACTACGAGAGCTCACGTAAATTTGTGGTGGGTTACCACTTGCAGGCAATGACGCTTCAATAAATGGCTTGATGGTCATTAACTCTGTTTTACTGGCAATAACGTAGATCGCATCAGTGTGGCTACCTGGAGCTCGTCCAAATGCTTGACGGATCTGCTGTGGGATTTCACCGCGAGAGCCAAAAGTTACCACTTGTGCTGGCTGGCTATTTAAGCTCGACCATTCTTGATTAAATGCAGCGCTTACACGTTGACCATAGCTATTGCCTGGCACCAATACCACCGGATTGCGATGACCTTCATTAAAGATACGCTCTGCCGCTTGCTCTGCATCTTGCTCAGGTGATAGCGCAAAATAACATGCATTCGGGTGATTGTTATTGATTTCTGGTGGAAGGTTTAGCGCCAATGTATTGATGTGCGTGTTGTTATCACGTTGGAACTCAAGGATCTTATCTTTACGAAGTGGACCTACAACAAACTGAGTACCGTTTTGTTGTAGTTTTGCCATGATCGAAGCCATTGGCTCTGCTTCAGTATCGTAGATATTCAGATCGGTATCTGTACCACGACTAGCATCATCCATCATTGCATTAACAAAGCCATCACGTACGGTTTTACCTTGCGCAGCAAAACGACCTGACAATGGTAGTAATAGCGCTACGTTATCAAGTTTGATTGCTTTTAAGTTCATCACCGCTTCAAGTTCAGTCGGTAAGTACTGATTAGCTGGATGGTATGGATGTTGGCTTAGCCATTGCTCCACGGCTTCTTTTAGTTTGCCAGGTTGGCGAGCAGCACTGTTTTTCAACATGGCTAATTCAACCCAACCTTTCAATACACTTTCATCGCTACCAATTTTGGCATTACTCAGTTGTGTATTTGAATAGCCTGATAAGTCATGCCATAGATTGTTCCAGTTTGCTGCTTTTTGATCATTACTTAAGTAGAAATCAAGTTTACTGCGTTCACGCGCGGCTTGAAATTGGTGATTAAGTTGATCTAATAATTCAGCACGGAAAGTGTGATAGCGTCGGTATTGACTCTTCGTTAACTGCCAAGATGGTTGGAAATTTAAGCTGTTTAGTGCTTCTTGGTATTGCCCTTGATGATAACGCACAGCTGCGCGTGCAAGTTGCCATTCAGCAATTTGCAATGGGCTCATTGATTGTTGTGAAAGTTTGGCAATTTGTTGGTCAGCTTGCTGCCATTTGCCTTCTTCAATCATGGCTTTAAGAGCTAGAATTTCCCAGTTAATGCGCTCGGCACCTTTGCTGGCTTGAGCTTTACTGAGGTAAGCGGCTGAGCTTTGAGCGGCTGCCGCAGTGATATCAGTTAACGGAGCCTGTTGGTTATACAGGTTTGGCGTACTACAGCCTGCTAAAACTACAGCAAGGGCTACAGGCGCCATCAGTCGTGATACACTTTTACGCTTATGGGTAAAATTGGGCATTGAATTCATTCAACTGTGACAAATTACTCTTGATATTAATTGCAGATGAGATCTAAGACAAATGAGTGAAACCAATTCAAGCATGGTTGATGTTGCTACGTTGTACATCGTACCTACACCCATCGGTAATTTGGCTGATATAACCCAACGAGCATTAGACGTATTAGCAAATGTTGATTTGATTGCTGCTGAAGATACTCGCCATACATCACGCTTGTTATCCCATTTCTCTATCTCAACCCGCACCTTTGCGCTTCATGATCATAACGAACAGCAAAAAGCTGATTTTTTGATCGAGAAGCTTCAGTCAGGTACTAGCATTGCGTTGGTCTCTGATGCTGGTACTCCGCTGATAAGTGATCCAGGGTATCATCTTGTGAATCGCTGTCGTCAAGCGGGTGTTAAAGTTGTGCCATTACCTGGCCCATGTGCAGTGATCACTGCTTTGAGCGGTGCTGGTTTACCTTCAGACCGATTCAGTTTTGAGGGCTTTTTACCACCCAAAAGTAAAGGTCGCCGAGACTGTTTTCAAGCGTTAGCGAATGATGAACGAACACTGATTTTCTACGAATCGCCACATCGCATTAATGATTCCCTGAGTGATATGTTAGCCGTGCTTGGTGCCGAACGCCAAGTAGTATTAGCGCGTGAGTTAACAAAAACTTATGAAACAATTCATGGTGCACCACTAGGAGAGTTAATTGAGTGGTTGGCTGAAGACAGTAACCGAGTACGTGGTGAAATGGTGGTATTGGTTGCAGGTCACCGTGCACAAAAAGATGAATTACCTGCTGATGCATTGCGTACGCTGGGTTTACTTGCGAAAGAATTACCATTGAAAAAAGCAGCGGCACTAACCGCTGAAATTCACGGTGCTAAGAAGAACGCACTGTACAAGTGGGGGTTAGAGCATCTCGAATAATTGAGATGGCGAAGAAGGGAATAAAAAAAGTGCATCGATTAAGATGAAATTACGTGAGCAATAAACGCTTTTGCTGTTTTTTTGCTCATGCTGTGACTTTGTTTCGTTTTTCACTGGTAACTGTGATGGTTGTCTTATACAATCCGCCTCGGAGTTGGTCAGGTGATCGCTGCTTCATTGATGTCCTTTGGGAGACTGATGAAGGGGAGGAAAGTCCGGGCTCCATAGGGCAGGGTGCCAGATAACGTCTGGGGGGCGAAAGCCTACGACCAGTGCAGCAGAGAGTAAACCGCCGATGGCCCATTTTCGCAGGGGCACAGGTAAGGGTGAAAGGGTGCGGTAAGAGCGCACCGCGCGTCTAGTAATAGTTCGTGGCACGGTAAACTCCACCCGGAGCAAGACCAAATAGGTCCCTAATGGCGCGGCCCGCGTTGGGGACGGGTAGGTTGCTTGAGTCTGTGAGCGATTGCAGACCTAGATGAATGATTGCCGCCGCGCAAGCGGAACAAAACCCGGCTTATCGACCGACTCCCTACATTTAGAGAAGGTGGTGTTTGGATAACAAACACCACCTTTTTTTCGTCTTATTCCCCCATAAAAGCATTACATTACGCATAGCAAACAATGGAGTGTTAGAACTCTGTTTGAATTAAGGCCATGCGCTTGACATCGTTTTTGTCTCATACGTACACTTTGTGGTGGGAATTTGTGGGGAAAAGTGGTGCAGTCTCATTCTCTCTGTTTTTATTCTGCTAAAGTCAGTATCAATCACTGATTTTTAGTATCATGGAATGGACTAAAAAATGCTAAGAGGCGCAACATCGATATCTATTGATAGCAAAGGACGCATAGCGATCCCGAAACGTTATCGACAATGGATCACCGAACAATGTGGCGGCTTATTCATTTGCACTATTGATCACCAGTTTTCTTGCTTGTTGCTTTATCCCATCAATGAATGGGAGCACATAGAAGCGAAGTTAGCGACATTATCAAGCCTTCACCCTGCAGAGCGCCGAATTCAACGATTGTTGCTTGGCCATGCAAGTGAATGTGAAATGGATGGACAGGGACGAATTTTACTCTCACCAACCTTACGACAATACGCTCACTTACAAGATAAAATCATGCTTGTTGGCCAACTCAATAAATTTGAAATTTGGTCTGATGTGTTATGGCAACAGCAAATTGAACTCGATATCAACCTTCAGGCTGAGGACGCGTTAGCACAATCATCGCGCCTTAGTGAGCTTTCACTTTAGCTGAACTTATATTTATGTCTGAACAATTTGAGCACGTTTCCGTTTTACTTCATGAATCTGTAGACGGACTAGCAATTAAACCTGACGGTATTTATATCGATGGTACCTTCGGCCGTGGGGGACATAGCCGCCTTATTCTTTCTCAGTTAGGTGAGAATGGTCGTCTATACAGTATTGATCGCGATCCTCAGGCCATTGCCGAAGCTCAGAAGATCAATGATCCGCGCTTTGAAATTATCCATGGTCCTTTCTCTGGTATGGAGAAATATATGGAAGAGCGTGACTTGATTGGTCGTGTTGATGGTGTGTTACTCGATCTTGGGGTGTCGTCACCACAGTTAGATGACGCTGAGCGTGGTTTTAGCTTTATGCGTGACGGCCCACTAGACATGCGAATGGATCCAACATCAGGTCAGTCGGCCGCTGAATGGTTGGCGGAAGCGGAAGCGGATGATATTGCTTGGGTGCTAAAAGAGTTTGGTGAAGAACGTTTTGCTAAGCGTATTGCTCGCGGCATTGTTGAGCATCGTGAAGATCCTGAAAAAGAGCCGTTAACACGTACTCGTCAGTTAGCGAGCCTAATCGCTGAAGTTTCACCATTTAAAGACAAGCATAAACACCCTGCAACACGTAGTTTCCAAGCTATTCGTATTTACATCAATAGTGAGCTGGATGAAATCCAAACAGCCTTAAATGGTGCCGTGAATATTTTAGCTCCTGAAGGTCGCTTATCGGTGATCAGCTTCCACTCTCTAGAAGATCGTATGGTGAAACGCTTTATCCGTAAGGAAAGTAAAGGCCCTGAAGTGCCAGCCGGTTTACCGTTAACGGAAGAGCAAATTAAAGCACTAGGCAGTGCTGCGCTTAAAACCGTAGGTAAAGCGATTAAACCATCGCAAACAGAGTTAGGTCATAATACACGAGCACGTAGCTCGGTACTGCGTTTGGCTGAACGTCTATGAAACAACCTACAGAATCATCATTGAATCTGGCACGCCTGATTGGACGAGATCTCGTTACAGTCGGGCTTGTTCCACTCATTCTAACCTTTGCTATTCTCGCATCGGCACTTTCAGTGGTGTATATCACTCACGACACACGCCAACAAATTGTTAAACAAGAGCAATTATTAACTGAGCGTGAAGGCTATGATGTGGAATGGCGAAATCAAATCCTCGAAGAAAATTCACTTGCAGAGCACAGTCGAATCGAACGATTAGCAGAAACTGAACTCAAAATGCAACGTCCATCTGCCGATAGTGAAGTCGTAATTCAATAATATGAAGTTATTTAATCGTTCGAAGTCTAAGAACAGTGCAACTAAAAAAGCAAAGCCCTTGATTAAATGGCGCTTCACGGTTGTGTGTATTTTTGTTTTGTTAGGCTTCTTTGGCCTTATTGCTCGCGCCGCGTATATCCAAGTCCTTGAACCGGGCCGCCTTATTCAAGAAGGTGACGCACGTTCACTACGTACTAAACTAATGCCTTCAGCTCGCGGTATTATTTCCGATAGAAATGGTGAGCAGTTAGCTGTGAGTGTGCCTGTTCAGGCTGTATTCGCTAACCCTTCTGAAATTTTTAAGCATGGCGGTTTGAGTGATGTTGAACGATGGCATGCACTGGCTGATGTATTAGGTCTTGACCGTAGTTGGCTACTGCATGAATTAGATTCTAAGAAAAAACGTAAATTTATTTATCTTGCCCGCCAAGTAAGCCCTGCGATGGCGAACTATGTCCATAAATTAAAACTGCCAGGCATTGGTCTTAAAGATGAATCTCGTCGTTTTTATCCATCGGGTGAAGTAAGTGCCCATCTACTTGGTTTTACAGGTATTGATGGTCACGGTCTTGATGGTGTTGAAAAAACGTATGACGGTTGGTTAACCGGGGAGCCGGGGCGCCGAACAGTGCGTAAAGATCGCTACGGTCGTGTGGTTGAAAATATCTCACAACAAAAACGCCAGCCGGGCAAACCGTTGCAATTAAGTATTGATCAACGCATTCAGGCTGTTGCTTACCGTGCAGCTAAAGAGGGTGTGTTAGATATTCCAGCAACGTCCGTTAGTATTGCTATTTCTGATGTGCGAACGGGTGAAATTCTCGCGATGGTCAATGCGCCATCTTTCAACCCGAATAACCGTGATGATCGCCAGCCGTACAAAATGCGTAACCGTGTGATCACTGATACCTTTGAGCCAGGCTCAACGGTGAAGCCATTTGTTGTTTACACTGCGATGAAGCATGGCATCGCGAATGAACATACGCTGATTTCGATCCCAGGTAAGCATTTCCGAGTAGGCAGCAAGGTGATCACTGACGTATCACGTATTGAGCCGATGGCAACCGTACAACGTATCTTGCAAAAATCGAGTAACATTGGTGTGACTAAGTTATCACTGGCGATGCCGGTGGATTACTTGATTGATACTTATCGTAAAGTGGGCTTTGATGAGCCATCGGGCATTAACTTAATTGGTGAAACAACAGGCCACTTTCCAAACCGTTCTCGTTGGTCTGATATTGAACGTGCAACCTTTGCTTATGGTTATGGTTTATCGTTAACACCACTTCAGCTCCTTCACGCTTACACAACGCTAGGTGCTTACGGTATCAAGCGACCGTTATCTATTTTAAAAACGGAAAAAGTGGTACCGGGTGAGCAAGTACTTGATCCTAAGATCGTTAAGAAAATCTTGTTAATGATTGAATCTGTAACCGACAAAGCCGGTGGCGGCGGTGGTTGGCGTGCAGCTGTTCCTGGCTACCGTGTTGGTGTGAAAACGGGTACGGCTAAAAAGGCAATTGCTGGTGGTTATGGTGATGATTACTTCTCATACACCGTGGGTGTTGCACCGATCAGTAACCCGCGCTTAGCGATTGTGGTGATGGTGAATGAGCCAAAAGGTAAGGTTTACTATGGTGGTGCGGTTGCTGCGCCAATTCTGTCAAAAGTGTTAGGTAGTGCATTACAAATTCTGAACGTGCCGCCTGATGCAAATACCTTACATAAAGTCGATAAGGGAGCGTAAATAATGGCATCGTCACGCATTATGATGAAATTAGAGATGCTGTTATCACCTTGGTTAGCAAAAGATAAGTTGCCTCTTGAACTTACTGATTGCCAGATTAGCGCGATAACATTGGATAGCCGACAAGTTGCCGCAGGCAGCTTGTTTGCTGCTGTAAAAGGACATACGGTTGATGGTCGTCGTTTTATTGAAACGGCAATTAAGGCTGGTGCTGCTGCCGTGATTGCAGAAGCTGATGGTGTTGCACAAGATGGTGATATTGTGCTGCAAGACGGTAGTTGTATTGTCTACTTGCAGGATTTAAATCAAAAGTTATCTTCGATTGCTGGGCGCTTCTATGGTGAACCAGATCAGCAACTTGCACTATATGCGGTAACGGGAACTAACGGTAAAACCACGATCAGCCAATTATTAGCGCAATGGGCAAATCTTATTGGCTATAAAGCTGGTGTGATGGGGACCACAGGTAATGGTTTACTTACTGATCTAAAGCCTGCGGCAAATACCACGGGTAGTGCGATTGAGATCCAGCAAACGTTAGCGGGTTTAGTGGCGCAAGGTGCTGATTTTGCAGCGATGGAAGTCTCTTCTCATGGCCTTGTTCAAGGTCGAGTACGTGATCTGCATTTCAAAGCGAGTATTTTTACTAATTTAAGTCGTGATCATCTTGATTATCATGGCAACATGCAAAATTATGCTGATGCAAAGAAGTCTTTGTTTACTGAGCATGATACGGGTGTGCCGATCATTAATGCAGATGATGCTGTCGGTGCTAAGTGGCTCCATGACTTAACGCATGCTGTTGCCGTTGCTATTGAACCTGAGGCGGTTGCTGAGCATACGGGCTTAAAGCTTTGGGCAACAGAGGTGCAGTTCAGTACCCAAGGTGTCACCATTGCTTTTGATTCTAGTTGGGGGCAAGGCAAATTTACCGCACCATTAGTTGGTTCATTTAATGTCACTAATTTATTGCTGGCATTGGCGACGTTATTAGCAACAGGTCATCCTATGGCTGATTTACTTGAAAAAGCACCGCAACTACAGGCGGTGATTGGTCGAATGGAAGTTTTTCAAGCCAATGACAAAGCGATGATGGTGGTCGATTATGCTCACACACCAGATGCATTAGAAAAAGCATTGCAAGCTCTGCGTGTACATTGTGATGGAAAGCTATGGTGTATCTTTGGTTGTGGTGGCGATCGCGATAGCGGTAAACGCCCAATGATGGCAGAGGTTGCTGAGCGCCTTGCCGATCAAATTATTCTGACTGATGATAACCCTCGCAGTGAAGATCCTAAGACAATTATTGCAGATATGTTGGCTGGTCTAAACGCGCCACAATCTGCATCAGTGATCCACGATCGTGCAACGGCTTGTCGCCATGCATTTACTCATGCTTCTCACCAAGACATTATTTTAGTGGCAGGTAAAGGGCATGAGGATTATCAAATTCTAGCGGATCGTACGATCCATTATTCTGACCGTGAAACGGTTGCTGCATTATTAAAGGAATTGGCATGATTGAGGTTCAATTAAGTCAGCTTGTATCGGTATTAAATGCCGAGCTTATTGGTGCGGACACATCAATTTCTGCGGTATCAACCGATACGCGAAATATCTCTGCCGAAACGCTGTTTATTGCCTTAAAAGGCGAGCGTTTTGATGCTCATGATTTTTGCCAAACGGCGAAAGATAACGGTGCTAAAGCTCTGTTGGTAAGTAAACGCTTACCTGTCGAGTTACCTCAGTTGGTTGTGACAGATACCCGTATTGCTTTAGGGCAAATGGGCGCATGGCTAAAAGCGGAAATGGCTCAAAAACACGGTTTAAAGACATTAGCGCTAACAGGTAGCTGCGGTAAAACCACAGTAAAAGAAATGTCTGCAGCTATTCTCGCAACCAAAGGCAATGTATTAGCGACAGCGGGCAACTTTAATAACGACATTGGTGCACCATTAACGCTACTGCGTCTAACGCCTGAGTACCAATACGCTGTGATCGAGCTTGGTGCAAATCACCAACAAGAGATTTCTTATACCACTCATTTAGTTAAGCCTGATGTCGCGCTTATTAATAATTTGGCGGCAGCGCATCTGGAAGGTTTTGGCTCACTTAAAGGTGTGGCAAAAGCGAAAGGTGAAATCTTCGAAGGGTTAAGTGATGGTGGGATTGCTATTGTTAACCTTGATTCAAATGACTTACCGCTATGGCAGCCATTGCTTGCACAGCATCAAGTGCTTACTTTCTCTGCAACCGCACCTGACGCTGACTACCATGCCGAGCAGATAAACATTAACACTCAAGGGTTAGCCTGTTTTACAATGTGCACCCCGATTGGCAAGGTTGAAGTGAATCTAACTCTGGCGGGTATGCACAATGTGGCGAATGCACTGGCAGCAGCAGCATTAACTATTTCGTTAGGTGCAACACTTGCAGAAGTGAAAGCTGGGCTAGAGACTATGGCGAACGTGAAAGGTCGTTTAGATATTACTGAGCCTCGTGCGGGTTTACGTCTGATTGATGATACGTATAACGCCAGTGTTGCTGCAGTAAAAGCCGCAATTGATGTATTAGCCAATTTCCAAGGTCAGCGTTATTTCATCTTAGGAGATATGGCTGAGCTAGGTGAGGAAAGCGATAATCTTCACCGTGAAGTGGGTGAATATGCGCAAGCAAAACAGCTTGATTGTGTGATGACGTTTGGTCGTGCAAGTGCCGTGGTTAGCGAACTAAACCAAGGGCAACACTTTACCGATAAAACAGCGCTGATCGCATTACTTAAACAACAATTACAACAACATTTTAGTCAACCAGACTTTGAGCAAGTGACGGTGCTTGTAAAAGGCGCTAGAAGCTCGAAAATGGAAGACGTTATTGCAGCATTGCAGGATGATAAATAATGATTTACTGGTTAGCTGAACAGTTTCAGTCAACAATCCCGTTTTTCCGCTTATTTGAGTACCTCACGTTCCGAGCGATCATGAGTATTCTAACAGCGTTACTTTTCTCGTTATGGATGGGACCTCGTTTAATTGCCCGCTTGCAGATGCTGCAAATTGGTCAGGTTGTGCGTAACGAAGGACCGGAGTCTCACTTTAGCAAGCGTGGTACGCCAACCATGGGCGGTATTATGATCCTTGCTGCGATCACTTTCACGGTATTGCTATGGTGTGACTTAGCTAACCCTTATGTTTGGGCTGTGCTGGTTGTGATGCTTGGCTATGGTGCTGTGGGTTTTGTTGATGATTACCGTAAAGTGGTACGTAAAAATACCGATGGTTTGATCGCCCGTTGGAAGTACTTCTGGCAGTCAGCTATCGCATTAGTCGTTGCTTTTGCGCTATATGCTTATGGTAAAGATACAGCCGCTACTCAATTGGTAGTGCCTTTCTTTAAAGATGTAATGCCTCAGCTTGGTCTGTTCTACATCATCATGACTTACTTTGTGATTGTTGGTACCAGTAACGCAGTAAACCTAACCGATGGTCTTGATGGCTTAGCAATCATGCCAACCGTAATGGTATCAGCAGGTCTTGCATTTATTGCATGGGCGACAGGTAACTTTAACTACGCAGAATACCTTCATATTCCTTATATCAAAGATGCTGGCGAGTTAGTGATTGTTTGTACGGCTATCGTTGGTGCAGGTCTTGGCTTCTTATGGTTTAACACTTACCCAGCACAAGTCTTTATGGGCGATGTTGGCTCACTAGCATTAGGTGGTGCACTGGGTACGATTGCAGTATTAGTTCGTCAAGAGCTACTGCTGGTGATCATGGGCGGTGTATTTGTAATGGAAACTGTATCGGTGATCCTACAGGTCGGCTCATACAAACTACGTGGTCAACGTATTTTCCGTATGGCACCGATCCATCACCACTACGAATTAAAAGGCTGGCCAGAGCCACGAGTTATCGTGCGTTTTTGGATTATTACACTGATGTTGGTATTGATTGCGTTAGCAACACTTAAGGTACGTTAAAAATGAAAGGCTTGGCTGGTGTGAATACGGTCGTTGTGATCGGTCTAGGGATGACAGGGCTCTCTGTTGTTAATCATTTAATGCGTTTACCGCAATCATTGACCATCAAAGTGATTGATACCCGTGACAATCCACCTGGCCAAGATCAACTGCCTGAGTCGGTAGCGTTATGTAGTGGGCAATGGAATACCGAATGGCTATTGTCCGCTGACATGATCATTGCAAGCCCTGGTATTGCATTAGCAACGCCAGAGCTTGTACTCGCTGCTGAGGCGGGCGTAGAAATCATTGGTGATATTGAGCTATTTGCTCGTGAAGTGGATAAACCTGTCGTTGCGATCACAGGCTCTAATGGTAAAAGTACCGTAACGAGCCTTGTAGGTGAAATGGCAAAAGAAGCGGGTATTGATGTCGGTGTTGGCGGCAATATCGGCTTTGCAGCGCTGGATATGCTAGTGCAGCAACATCAGTTATATGTGCTAGAGCTCTCTAGCTTTCAACTAGAAACCACATCCTCTCTTGAATTAACCGCAGCGGTTTATCTTAACCTTTCTGAAGATCACATGGATCGCTACCCTGGCGGGTTAGCACAATACAGCCAAGCAAAAATGCGTATTTTTGATCACGCAAAGCTAGCTGTGTTCAATCGTGATGATTTAGCCACAAAGCCTGCTCACTTTAATGGTGAGATGACAAGTTTTGGCTTTGATGACAAGGCTTATGGCATCGTTTTAGTCGATGGTAAAGAGTGGTTAGCTGTAAACGGTGAAGCAGTAATGGCGGTCGCTGATATTGCTTTAGTGGGTCGTCACAATGTGGCGAACTGTTTAGCGGCATTAGCGCTTGCTGATGCAGCTGGTATTTCGCGTGACGCATCATGCCGTGCAATGCAGCATTACACAGGTCTTGCTCACCGTTGCCAATTAGCGGTTAATCGTCATGGTGTACGCTGGGTCAATGACTCAAAAGCCACTAACCTTGCAAGTACTTTAGCAGCATTAAATGGTTTACAGCTTGATGGTAAATTGCACCTATTAATGGGTGGTGATAGCAAAGGTGCGGAGTTTAGTGAACTAAAACCGGTTCTTGCTGACTTAAACGTACAGCTTTATAGCTTTGGTCGTGATCGACACTTATTTGATGATGTAACTAATAACGTTATCAGTGTTGAAACGATGAGCGAAGCAATGGAGCAAGTGAGCCATCGCGTCCAATCTGGCGATATGGTGTTGTTATCTCCTGCCTGTGCCAGTTGGGATCAATTTGCCAACTTTATGGCACGTGGCGATGCGTTTGTTGAGCAAGCGATTAAGTTACAAGATTCGGTTTCAGGAAATAGTTAATGTTTAAAATGATCCGTAATGGATTCGCTGCAGTGGGGGGCTGGTTTGTTAAACCAAGTAAGCCCTGTTTGTATGATCGCCAATTAGTCTGGATTGCGATTGCATTGATGATCACCGGCCTTGTAATGGTGACATCGGCTTCTGTACCTGTAGCGACACGCCTTACTGGCATTCCTTTTTATTTTGCTTATCGTCATGCATTCTTTTTGCTGGGTGCTTTAGTGATCGGTGCTATTGTATTGCAGGTACCATTAGCAAGATGGAGGCAATTAAGTGTACCGATGTTATTTATATCGATAGTCTTACTGGCTGTCGTGCTAATCATCGGTCGTTCAGTTAACGGTGCCGCACGTTGGATCCCGCTAGGTATTTTTAACTTACAGCCTGCTGAAGTGGCAAAGCTTTCCCTGTTTATTTTCCTCGCAGGTTATCTTGTTCGTCAGTACAACCAAGTCCGTGGTACTTTTATTGGCTTTTTAAAGCCGCTTGGCGTACTTGGTATTCTGTGTGTGCTATTGTTGATGCAGCCTGACTTAGGCTCATCCGTGGTGATGTTTGTTGGTACTGTCGGCATGCTCTTTATCGCCGGTGCCAAGTTATGGCAATTCTTAATGATGCTAGGTACTGCCCTTGTCGGTATTGCCTTTTTGATCATTTTAGAACCTTACCGTATGCGCCGTGTTACATCTTTCCTCGACCCATGGCAAGATCCTTACGGCAGTGGTTATCAGCTAACCCAATCCTTAATGGCGTTTGGTCGTGGAGAATGGTTTGGACAAGGGCTTGGTAACTCGATTCAAAAATTGGCTTACCTTCCTGAAGCACATACTGACTTCGTATTTGCCGTACTAGCAGAAGAGCTAGGACTTGCTGGTGTGATTGTGGTGCTTTGCTTACTTTTTGCACTGGTTTACAAAGCCTTAATGATTGGACGTAAATGTCTTGAAACAGGTCAGCTGTTTGGTGGTTTCCTTGCGTTTGGTTTCGGTTTTTGGTTCGCATTCCAAACCCTTGTAAACGTAGGTGCCGCAGCCGGCATTGTTCCAACAAAAGGTCTAACATTGCCGTTGATCAGTTACGGTGGTTCCAGTCTGTTTATTATGGCAGCAGCTGTTGCTATTTTGATCCGTATCGATTTTGAGCAGCGTATTGCTGCCAAATTTGAATCTGACGAGCCAGCTGAAGTGGATGACGAAGCGCTAGATAATATGGATGGTGCAGTCGAGCAAATTGCGATTGACCCAGAGGCTTTACTTGATGAGCCTACTCAATTAGAGAACGATAAAAAAGACGCTCATGACAAAGAATAAACGTTTATTAGTAATGGCAGGTGGCACTGGTGGTCACGTTTTTCCAGGGCTTGCCGTTGCACAAAAATTACAGCAAGAAGGCTGGGAGATCCGCTGGCTAGGTACCGCAGATCGTATGGAAGCCGATTTAGTACCAAAACATGGTATTGAAATTGATTTCATTAAAGTGAAAGGCTTACGTGGTCAAGGTGTACTGCGCTTACTGACCGCTCCTTTTAAAATTGTTGGCGCTATTTTACAAGCTCGTAAATACATCAAAGCATGGCAACCTGATGTCGTGCTTGGTATGGGCGGTTATGTGAGTGGCCCAGGCGGCGTCGCTGCATGGTTATCAGGTGTACCCGTTGTACTGCATGAGCAAAATGCAGTTGCGGGTTTAACTAACCAGTGGCTATCAAAAATTGCAGCTAAAGTACTGCAAGCCTTTCCAGGTGCATTCCCAAACAAAGAAGTGGTGGGAAACCCTGTTCGTCATGATGTTACTGTCTTGCCTGCGCCTACAGAGCGTTTTGCTGAACGCACTGGTCCTATTCGCATTCTAGTGATGGGGGGCAGCCAAGGTGCACGTATTTTGAACCAAACTATGCCAGAAGTGGCAAAAGTGTTAGGTGATAGCGTGACGATTTGGCATCAAGCTGGTAAAGGTAGTCAACAATCTACTGAGCAAGCTTATACCGAGCAAACTTCTACTCCACACAAAGTCACCGAGTTCATCGATGATGTTGCTGCAGCCTACAGCTGGGCAGATCTTGTAGTTTGTCGTTCAGGTGCATTAACGGTTTCAGAATTATCTGCAGCGGGTGTGGGTGCTATTTTTGTTCCATTTATGCATAAAGATCGCCAGCAAGCGTTAAATGCTGATCATTTGGTACAGTGTGGTGCAGCCAAAATGATTGAACAAATGGATCTGACCGTGTCAGGTTTAGCTCAAGAAATACAACAATTAGATCGTCATGCGTTAGAGCAAATGGCATGTGCAGCACGTGATGCTGCCATTCTTGATGCTGATGAACGTGTGGCGACTGTGATCAAATCACTAGCAAAAAATTAAGACGGGAACAAAGTGATGAGTAAACTGGATAACCAGCAATTAGCAAAAATTCGTACAATGGTGCCTGAGATGCGCCGTGTAGAGCGAATTCACTTTGTTGGCATTGGTGGTGCAGGCATGAGCGGTATCGCTGAAGTGCTTGTAAACGAAGGCTACCGTATTAGTGGTTCTGATATTGCGCCTAATGCCGTGACTAACCGTCTAACAGCAAAAGGTGCAGAGATCTTCTTTGGCCACTCAGCTGAAAACGTACAAGGCGCAAGCGTCGTGGTAGCATCAACGGCTATTAGCAAAGAAAACCCAGAGCTAATGGCGGCAACAGAGCTACGTATTCCCGTTGTTCGCCGTGCTGAAATGTTGGCAGAGCTAATGCGTTACCGTCATGGTATTGCTATTGCGGGAACACATGGTAAAACCACAACGACGGCACTTACGACACAAATTTATTCTGAAGCAGGTCTCGATCCAACGTTTGTTAACGGTGGTTTAGTGAAAAGTGCAGGTACCAATGCTCGTTTAGGTTGTAGCCGTTATTTGATTGCAGAAGCGGACGAAAGTGATGCGTCGTTCTTGCACCTACAACCTATGGTGTGTGTGGTTACTAACATTGAAGCCGATCATATGGACACTTATGGCGGTGACTTTGAAGTATTAAAGCAAACCTTCATTGATTTCCTACATAATTTACCGTTTTATGGTTTAGCCGTAATGTGTATTGATGATCCTGTGGTACGTGAATTATTACCACGAGTGGGTCGTCCAATGCTGACGTATGGTTTTGCAGAAGACGCAGATGTACGTTTAGTTAACTACACCCAAACAGGTCAACAAGGTCACTTTACAGTACTACGTAAAGGCAAACCTGCGCTGGATATTACGTTAAATATTCCAGGCAAACATAATGCATTGAATGCGACAGCGGCAATTGCTGTTGCAACTGAAGAAGGCGTTGATGATGATGCTATCTTACGTGCCTTGGTTGAATTTGAAGGCACAGGTCGTCGTTTTGATCATTTAGGTGAATTTGAAACTGGCAACGGTAAAGTGATGCTGGTGGATGATTATGGTCACCACCCAAGCGAAGTAGATGTAACGATCAAAGCTGCACGCGCTGGTTGGGAAGATAAGCGCCTAGTGATGATCTTCCAGCCGCACCGTTATAGCCGTACTCGTGATTTATACGATGACTTTGCAAATGTACTGGATCAAGTCGATGTGCTAGTGATGCTAGATGTTTATGCAGCAGGCGAAGCACCAATCGCTGGTGCGGATGGTCGAGCTTTATGTCGAACCATTCGTTCTCGCGGTAAGATTGATCCTATTTTCGTACCTGAAAAAGAAGAATTACCCGCAGTCTTGGCGAATATTATTCAAAATGATGATTTAGTTTTGACACAAGGTGCAGGTGATGTCGGCAAAATAGCGCGTCAGCTTGCAGATATGAAGCTAAATATCGAGATCATGCAAAAAGACGTATAAGTTTGTTATAACGTCAAGCATTCAGCTGTAAGTAAATGGTAATGACTGGCTATAGATTGTCTACACAATAGCCAGTTATGCTACTTTTTTCGATATTTGGGTAGGTATACACAAAATTATTCTCAGGTTATGCGTCGAAAACGCCTAATGAGTGTTGGAGTGGGTCGAGTTGCTCGGTATAATCGTTCAACTTTGCTTATTATACCTGTGATAGCTGACAGCTTATTTGTACCGAAAGGTTGGGTGAAGCTGAAATGGTAAGGCGAATAGTAAACAATGACTGAAGAAGTCGTAGACCAAGAGCATGTACTCCCATCTCCGAAAAAGCGTTCGCGCTGGGGAGGATTGGCGTTTTTCATCTTTGTCATTGGTTTCACGGTTTGGTTATTCAGTGCAACAAAGGACTGGATGACAGATACAAACCGACTGCCTTTGTCACAATTAGTGATTCAGGGGCAATTGCATTATCTAACCAAAGACAATGTACGCCAGGCAATATTAACTATCGATCATCTTGGTACTTTTATGACCCAAGATGTGGATACAATTCAGGCGCATATAGAAGCATTACCTTGGGTAGCCCATGCTTCTGTACGTAAACAATGGCCTGATACAATAAAAGTTTTCATTGTAGAAAACCAACCAGTAGCGCAATGGGATCATAAATATTTGGTCAACACAGATGGTCAAGTATTTAAAGCGCCTGCTGAGCAAGTTGCCGATTTAAACCTTGCTAATCTATCTGGCCCTGAGGCAAGTAGTCCTGAGGTATTAGCAGCCTTGCGAGAAATGCGTCCCGTATTGAAAAACGCTGGCTTAAGTATCGCGTCGTTATCATTAAATGAACGTCGGGCTTGGCGGATACTGTTATCGAATGGCATCACGCTTAAGTTAGGTCAAGAGGCGCGAATGGAGCGTCTTAAGCGTTTTATTGAAATTTATCCAGAACTAGTAAAACTGGGTAAACCGATAGATTATGTGGATTTGCGTTACGATACTGGCGCAGCTGTGGGTTGGAAAACAATACCGGAACATGATGCTAATGCATCAGCTACCAAATAAGAGCGTGTGTTAATGACTAAGGCTGCAGATCAAAAACTTATCGTTGGTCTTGATATCGGCACATCCGAAGTTACGGCTTTGGTTGGGGAAGTGCTGCCTGATAACACTGTAAATGTTATTGGTATGGGAAGTAGTCCGTCACGCGGAATGGACAAAGGTGGGGTGAATGACCTCGAATCAGTGGTTAAGTCAGTTCAACGTGCTGTTGATAAAGCTGAATTAATGGCTGAGTGCCAAATCAGTTCCGTGTACCTGTCGCTATCAGGTAAACATATTAGTTGCCAAACAGAAAAAGGCATGGTGCCTATTTCTGAAAAAGAAGTGTCTCAAGACGACGTCGACAATGTTATTCATACGGCGAAGTCAGTAAAATTAAGCGATGAACAACGAACTTTGCATGTAATTCCTCAGGAATTTGCTATTGATTATCAAGAGGGCATTAAAAACCCTGTTGGTTTGTCTGGGGTTCGTATGGAAGCCAGCGTTCATTTGATCACGTGTCACAATGACATGGCGAAAAACATCGTGAAAGCAGTAGAGCGTTGTGGTCTTACGGTTGATCATCTGATTTTCTCAGGATTAGCCTCAAGCTACGCTGTGCTGACACCAGATGAGCGAGAGCTAGGTGTATGCGTGGTCGATATCGGCGGCGGTACGATGGATCTGGCTATTTGGTCTGGTGGCGCATTACGTCATGCGGAAGTAATTCCGTATGCTGGTAATGTGGTTACCAGTGATATTGCTTATGCATTTGGTACACCACCGGGTGACGCTGAAGATATTAAAGTGAAATACGGTTGTGCGCTAAGTGAATTGGTGAGTAAAGATGCCAAAGTTGATGTCCCTAGTGTGGGGGGTCGACCATCACGCAGCTTGCAAAGCCAAACACTGGCAGAAGTGATAGAGCCTCGTTACAGCGAATTGCTGGGGCTGGTTAATCAAAAGCTGTTAACAGTACAAGAACAGTTGCGTGAAGCGGGTGTTAAACACCACTTAGCAGCGGGCATCGTCCTAACTGGGGGCGCTGCACAAATGGAAGGTTTAACTGAGTGCGCTGAGCGAGTTTTCCGTCACCAAGTGCGTATTGGTCAACCTTTAGAGCTAAGTGGATTGACTGACTATGTTCAGTCTCCAGCTTACGCAACCGCAGTAGGATTACTGCACTACGGAAAGGACAGTCAATCATTTGATGAAAATGAATTAGAGCCAAAACGTTCGGTTTCTGGTTTATTTTCTCGAATTAGTGGTTGGTTAAAAAAAGAATTTTAAACCTGATGCGAACAGGATAACGGAGAGAACACATGTTTGAACCGATGATGGAAATGTCTGATGAAGCTGTAATTAAGGTCATTGGCGTTGGCGGCGGCGGCGGTAATGCTGTCGATCACATGGTACGTGAATCTATCGAAGGCGTTCAGTTCATTAGTGTAAACACTGATGCACAAGCCCTACGTAAAACAAGCGTAAGTACAGTTATTCAAATCGGTGGTGATATCACTAAAGGTTTGGGTGCGGGTGCTAACCCACAAGTGGGTCGTGATTCTGCGCTAGAAGACCGTGAAGCAATCAAGAAAGAGCTTGAAGGCTCTGACATGATCTTCATTGCAGCGGGTATGGGCGGTGGTACTGGTACAGGTGCTGCTCCAATCATTGCAGAAGTGGCAAAAGAGCTAGGTATTCTTACTGTTGCGGTGGTGACTAAACCATTTAGCTTCGAAGGTAAGAAGCGTATGGCTTTTGCTGAGCAAGGTATCGATGAGCTTTCTAAGCACGTTGACTCATTAATTACGATTCCAAACGAAAAGCTACTTAAAGTACTTGGTCGTGGTATCACCCTACTTGACGCATTTGCAAAAGCAAACGACGTTCTTAAGAACGCTGTTCAAGGTATTGCAGAACTAATTACGCGTCCTGGTATGATCAACGTCGACTTTGCTGACGTTCGTACAGTGATGTCTGAAATGGGTCATGCGATGATGGGTAGTGGTGTTGCTTCTGGTGATGACCGTGCTGAAGAAGCGGCTGAAATGGCTATTTCAAGTCCACTTCTTGAAGATATCGATCTAGCTGGTGCTCGTGGTGTTCTTGTTAACATCACTGCTGGTATGGATATGCGTCTAGACGAATTTGAAACTGTGGGTAACACAGTGAAAGCATTCGCATCTGACAACGCAACTGTTGTTATCGGTACTTCTCTAGACCCAGAGATGACTGATGAACTACGTGTAACTGTAGTTGCAACAGGTATCGGCAAAGAAGTGAAGCCAGACATTACGCTAGTAACATCATCTAAGCCTGTTCAAGCTGCTGTAGCACAAGAAAAAACTGTTGCTGCAGAAGAGAAAACAGTAACTAACAATGATGGTCAAGCGACTGCGGCTAAGCCACAAGCTGATCATGATTACTTAGATATTCCTGCGTTTTTACGTAAACAAGCTGATTAATATCTATAGTTAATAGGGTAAAACTGCTTTAACGCGAAAAGTAAAAAGGAAGTGTCATATTTATATGATAACCATTTTACTTGAAGCATAAGTTAATCAGTTAATTAGCGGTGCCTTTTGAGATTATTCGAAGGCACTGATTTATCTTATTTGCAAATTATTTTGGATATTTAGTAGCTTATGGTATTATTTATACCCATTTCGCAGATTAATAGTTGATAATGGGTTTTATTTAGCTTAGTTGCTTTATAACAAAAGTTTGTTTAACAGTTGAGATATGAGCAGATGATCAGACAACGTACACTTAAAAGCATTGTGCAAACGACCGGTGTGGGTCTCCACTCTGGGCGTAAAGTGACGCTTACTCTACGTCCTGCGGCCGCTAATACTGGCGTGATTTATCGTCGCACGGATCTAAATCCACCTGTGGATTTCCCTGCTAATGCAGATTCTGTCCGCGATACCATGCTATGTACAGCTCTTGTAAATGAAGAGGGCGTGCGTATTTCTACGGTTGAGCACTTGAATGCAGCACTAGCAGGTATGGGTATCGATAATGTTATTATCGAAGTAAACGCACCAGAAATCCCAATTATGGATGGTAGTGCGAGCCCATTTATCTACCTGCTTCAATCTGCGGGTATTGAAACGTTGAATACGCCAAAGCGTTTTCTTCGAATCAAAAAGCCTGTTCGCATTGAAGATGGCGACAAGTGGGCGGAGCTCGTTCCTTACAACGGTTTCCGTCTAGATTTTGCTATCGAGTTTAACCACCCTGCGATTGAATCAGATCAGCAGCGTCTAGTGTTAGATTTTTCAAGCCAGTCTTTTGTTAAAAACATTAGCCGCGCGCGTACCTTTGGTTTCATGCGTGATATCGAATATCTACAATCACAAAACTTATGTTTAGGTGGTAGTTTCGATAATGCTATCGTACTGGACGATTACCGCATCCTGAATGATGACGGCTTACGTTTTGACAATGAGTTAGTAACCCACAAAGTATTAGACGCCATTGGTGACTTATACATGTGTGGTCATAACATCATTGGTGAAATGCGCGCTTACAAGTCAGGACATGCGTTAAATAACAAGTTGTTACGTGCAGTATTGGCAGATCAAGAAGCTTACGAGTGGTCTACCTTTGAAGATGAGCAGCAAGTACCGGTTACTTTTGCTCAACCAGGTATGGTTCTCGCTTAATACCATTGCGATGCAAGAATTAAAAAACGCCGAACTTCATGTTCGGCGTTTTTGTATCTATTCATTACTGTCTTTTCTTCATAGCTAATTGTGCCAGCCGTTCTAATCGCTTTTTTACTTTATCTGGTGCAGTTGCCGCAGTTGCTAATAAGTGTTGTGCGGCTACATCAGAAATTGGTTTTTGCACAATATCAGGGATCTTATTCTGTTTTTGCTCTTGAATCGCAGCAAGTGCGGGGTTGACCTTGATTTCAATGTCTTGCAATTTGGGTAACAGCTTTTCTCTTAGCTTCATGATCAGTTGATGACGTTCATAATTGAGTCGCATCGACCATGCCGCAGAGGCAGTTTCAATGATCAATATCCCATGACGGTAATTACTCACCCGACAATGCTCGGCACCATTGACATGTTGTTTTACTGCTTTATTTAGCTGGCTTAATGCAATCGCGCGTTGCTGAATATTATTAAGTCCAGTTTCTTCTAAAATATCACCAGTAGTTTGCGGACGATGATCTCTCATGGCTTGTGATCCTAGGTAATGCAGTCAGATAGAGTAAAAATTTGCGGATATGATCCTAATTTTGCGAATATAAAAAGCGCTCTGGCCGCTTTTCCCATAGGCGATGACACTATTATGACTTATTATATCATTCATATAGGTTAATATATCTGGAAAGATGTGCCTGTTCGCGTTGTGACTTAATTCGCTGTAATTAAGTGATCAATAGTTTTTCCTCTTCATTGTTTACGGTTATTACAAAACAACCCTTGAAAAAAGAACTGTTCGACGCAATATCAGGTACTACACAGTTTCAGGAATATCCTCTTAGTCACCATTGTGGCGATTCTAGTGGGACAGGGATTGCTTAAGGTCCCCCAGAGAATGAAACCAAGATTAAGCGATTCAGCAATAGAACGCTGATATAACAAAGAGAAAACGGCATCGCCATGTTATCAAAACTACTGACTAAAATTATCGGTAGCCGTAACGACCGCACTCTGCGTCGTATGCGCAAAATTGTTGATCAAATCAATAAGCTAGAACCTCAATTTGAAAGCCTGCAAGATCATGAGCTGCAAGCAAAAACAGCTGAATTTCGTGAGCGTTTAGATCAAGGCGAAACGCTAGATCAACTATTACCGGAAGCCTTCGCGACAGTTCGTGAAGCATCAAAACGTATTTACGGTATGCGTCACTTCGATGTCCAGCTGCTAGGCGGTATGGTACTGAATGACTGTAAAATTGCAGAAATGCGTACAGGTGAAGGTAAAACCTTAACAGCTACCTTGCCTTCATACCTGAATGCCCTAACAGGTAAAGGTGTTCACATCGTAACAGTGAACGACTACCTTGCGGCACGTGACGCCGAAACTAACCGTGCGTTATTCGAATTCCTAGGCATGACTGTTGGTGTAAACGTACCTAACATGGCACCACATGCTAAGAAAGAAGCTTATGCTGCTGATGTACTTTACGGTACAAACAATGAGTTTGGCTTTGACTACTTGCGCGATAACATGGCATTCCGCCCAGAAGATCGTGTTCAACGTGAACGCTTCTTCGCTGTTGTCGATGAGGTTGACTCAATCTTAATCGATGAAGCACGTACCCCTCTTATCATTTCAGGCCCTGCTGAAGATAGCTCTGAAATGTACATCAAAGTTAACGCACTGATCCCACAACTTGTTCGCCAAGATAAAGAAGACAGCGAAGAATACCGTGGTGAAGGTCACTACACCGTTGATGAAAAATCAAAACAAGCGCACTTAACTGAAAATGGTCAAGAGTTCGTTGAAGAGCTATTAATCAAAAATGGCTTGATGGCTGAGCATGATACCCTGTACTCACCTGCGAACATTAGCTTGCTACACCACGTTAATGCTGGCTTACGTGCACACGTACTATTTGAAAAAGACGTTGATTACATCGTTCAAGACGACGAAGTTATCATCGTTGACGAACACACTGGTCGTACAATGCCAGGTCGTCGTTGGTCTGAAGGTCTTCACCAAGCGGTTGAAGCGAAAGAAGGCGTGAAGATCCAAAATGAAAACCAAACGCTAGCCTCTATCACATTCCAGAACTACTTCCGTTTATACGAAAAACTTTCTGGTATGACAGGTACGGCAGATACTGAAGCGTTTGAATTTCAGTCTATCTATGGTCTAGATACAGTTGTACTTCCAACTAACCGTCCTATGGCACGTATCGATAACGGCGATTTAGTCTACATGACTGAAGCTGAGAAATTCGCAGCAATTAGCCAAGATATCAAAGAGCGCGTAGGCAATGGTCAGCCATGTCTTGTAGGTACAGTATCGATTGAAAAATCTGAGCTGTTATCTAATGCACTTAAGAAAGAAGGCATTAAGCACAACGTACTGAATGCTAAATTCCACGAAAAAGAAGCGGATATCATTGCAGAAGCGGGTGCGCCAGGTGCGGTAACTATCGCAACTAACATGGCAGGTCGTGGTACCGATATCATGCTAGGTGGTTCGTGGAAGACGGATGTTGAGAAATTAGACAACCCAACAGAAGAGCAAATCGCGAACATTAAAGCGAAGTGGCAAGAAAAACACGACGCTGTTTTAGCTTCTGGTGGTCTACACATTATTGGTACTGAGCGTCACGAATCTCGTCGTATCGATAACCAGTTACGTGGTCGTGCAGGTCGTCAGGGTGATGCTGGTTCATCGCGTTTCTACCTATCGATGGAAGATGGCTTAATGCGTATCTTCGCTTCAGATCGTGTATCAGGCATGATGAAGAAGCTTGGTATGGAAGAAGGTGAAGCGATTGAGCACCCATGGGTATCAAAAGCGATTGAAAACGCACAACGTAAAGTTGAAGGTCGTAACTTTGATATTCGTAAGCAGCTGCTTGAATTTGATGACGTAGCGAATGACCAACGTAAAGTGGTTTACGAACTGCGTGATGAGTTAATGCAAGCTGATGATATCAGCGAAATGATCGAGCATAACCGCGAAGACGTACTAAACGCATTGATGGATAGCTACATTCCACCTCAATCACTTGAGGAAATGTGGGATATCGAAGGCTTAGAAACGCGTCTGAAAGAAGATTACGATCTTGAGCTTCCTATCCAGCACTGGCTTGATACTGAAGACAAACTTTACGAAGAAGCGCTACGTGAGCGTATCGTAGAGAAAGCACTAGAAGTATACCGCGAGAAAGAATCTGTTGTGGGTGCTGAAGTGTTACGTAACTTCGAGAAAACAGTGATGCTGCAGAACCTTGATACGCTATGGAAAGAACACCTAGCGGCAATGGATCATCTGCGTCAAGGTATTCACCTACGTGGTTACGCACAGAAGAACCCGAAACAAGAGTACAAGCGTGAGTCGTTTGAACTGTTTGAAGAAATGCTTGATAACTTGAAGAGCGATGTTATCTCGATCCTAAGTAAGGTTCGTGTACAGCAGCAAGAAGAAGTTGATCGCATGGAAGAAGAGCGTCGTCAAATGGCAGAAATGCTAGCACGTCGCCAACAGTTCGAGCATCAAAGTGCTGAAAACCAAATTGTTGATGAATCATCACAAGAAGCAGGTGAGTCTCAAGGTACTTACGAGCGTGAAGAGCGCAAAGTAGGTCGTAATGAGCCTTGTCCTTGTGGTTCAGGCAAGAAGTACAAGCAATGTCACGGTAAGATCAGCTAAGGTTTTATCCTGATAAGAAAAAAGTCGCTCTCGGGCGACTTTTTTGTTGCTTACTTTTCGCGTTAACTGACTTATTTGTAAGTCAATGATTAAGCGAAACAGCGTTGGATTTTTTCAAGTACTGGGGTATTAGCTTCTGGGAAGGCATATTCTGCGAGTTGGTTAATTGCAACCCATTCGCCCGGTTGTCCCTCTTTACCAAAAGCTTCACCATTAAATTGCTGGATTAGAAAGAAATCAAACTTGAGTGATTTATCTGGGTAGTCATGAGCAAGGGCAATAAAAGGTTCAACCTTAGTTGCATCAATGCCGACTTCTTCATGTAATTCACGGATCACCGCTTGCTCTGCGGTTTCGCCTGCTTCGACCTTACCGCCAGCAAACTCCCAGAATCCGCCTTGATGGGCTTTATCTGCACGTCGAGTAATAAAGATTCGCTTTTTATCGCTATCTAAAATAATGCCCGCAGCAATCCAGATTTGCTTTTTATCCATGCTATTAGTAACCCATATCTTCAGACCAGCCATCAGAATCAGATAGATCTGGTGCGCCTGGAATTGATTTTTCTTCGTCTGCCCATTCACCTAAATCGATAAGTTGGCAACGCTTACAGCAAAAAGGACGAAATGGACTCTGCTCACCCCATACCACATCAGTTTTACAGGTTGGACACTTCACGACAGTGATTTTGTCGTTGGTATTGGTTGTAGATTGAGACACAAAAACCTCAGCAAATAGCTAGTTTGAATTCAAGATCACTTGCTACAGGTTCACCTTCAGTAAAAGGTGAAAAACGGATAGCAAAGCGATTACGGTGTCCCGATATCATAGGATAAACGCCGTCTTCAGCGCAAATTTCTAGCCTTAGTAAACAGGCATCTTCAGCATCGTATTGGAAGAAGCCATTACGGGCATGATGGGTTTTATATTGCGCTGTTTCTCGAATCAACTTTAGCCACAGGTTTAAGGCATCTTGAAGTTCGTCTAACTCACCAAGCCATGCTTTCATCGCACTTTGCTTTTCATCATTAGGCAGGTGTAGCCAGTGATGCAGTGAAGGGAGATCGAAACAACAGCTACCACCTGGGATAGAAAAACGTTGTTTAATACTAGAAAGGAAACGATCTTCTCGCAGGCTTTGACCTAAACGTGGTGATGAAATTAGGGCTTTGTGTGCTTGCTCCATCGCATCGATCATTTGCTGTAGTGCATATTCATCGACACCATCGATATTGAGCCAGCTTTTGAGTTGTTGGCGCTGTTTATCAATGTCTTTGGCTAGATCAGTTTTTACTTGGACTTGATCAAGGATCTCTAGCAAATCAAACAGCGCATTAAAGAAGATTTTATATTGCCACGGATCGTTTTGGTTACTGCTGTGCTGCATTTGTCGCAAGAGATAATCAAGACGTAAATAGATACGGACTTTCTCCGTTAAAGGGTGTTCATAGCGCGTGATTTGCGAAGTTTGCATAAGGGGATTACCAAACAGGAACCAAGTTAAGAATAAGAATTATCAGTGGTTAGACAAAATATTACTACTGATCTTGGCTCATTTTGAGATATTGCAGGTGAAGTTGCTCTACTTGCGAAACAAGGGCTTTATTATCGCCATTGTTAGTGATGACATCATCAGCGGCATCAAGTCGTTGCTTGCGAGAAGCTTGGCTCGCTAAAATGTTTTTGATCTGCTCAATAGAGACATTATCACGTTGTTGGGTACGCTCTATTTGTACCTGTTCGTCCACATCAACAACCAGTAAACGGTGAGTCATGGTTTGCAGATTATTTTCCACCATCAGGGGCACAACCAAAAGGCAATAAGGGGATTGGCTTTGGGTTATGTCTTGCTGCATTTTTTCGCGGATCAATGGATGAAGTAAATTGTTCAGCCATGTCTTTAGCTCTGGTTGACTAAAAATAGCATCACGTAACTTGGAACGATTTAACGTACCATCTTCAAGTAAGATCTCTTTGCCGCACTTTTCAATAATGGCATTTAGGCCAAAGGTGTTGGGTTCAACCACTTCTCGAGCGACAATATCAGCATCAATAATATCGATGCCATAGGTGTCTGCAAAAAGGTTAGCAACTGTGGTTTTACCGCTACCAATACCACCGGTTAGGCCAATAACAAGGCTCATTTATTACATTCCTAAGTATGATGTTAAATACCAGTCGATGATTGGTGCGCCCCAAAGCATTGCGATCCACCCAGCAATCGCAAGGTAAGGACCAAATGAGAATGGGGTTTGGTTATCTGCGTCTTGCATTTTAAGTAATACAAGACCACATAGCGCACCGACAAGAGATGATAATAACACAACGAAAGGCAGTAATTGCCAGCCAAGCCATGCACCTAATGCGGCAAGTAGTTTGAAGTCACCATAGCCCATGCCATCTTTTTTAGTCAGCAGTTTAAATACCCAGAACACACTCCACAGTGATAAATAACCTGCCATCGCACCGATCACTGAATCGGTTAGGGATACAGGGCTAATACCAGCTACCGACAATAAGATACCCGTCCACATTAATGGCAAGGTGATTTGATCGGGTAGTAGCATTTTATCGATATCGATAAAGGTTAGCGCGATTAATGCGAAGGTAAAAAAGATCACTGCCAGTGACCACCATGATGGTGGCAACATTAATGATACGGTTAAGCTCATAGCGGCTGTCAGTAACTCAATGGCAGGGTAGCGTTTACTGATCGGTGCTTTGCATTCTTTGCATTTACCACCGAGTACGAGCCAACTGATCACTGGAATATTTTCTAGCGCGCTAATGGCGTGATTACAGTGCGGGCAGCGTGAACGTGGGACACTTAAATTAAATACACTGTCGTCTTTCTCTGCGTTGATTTCAGGAAAACACTCTTGGCATTCCTTACGCCATTGACGCTCCATCATGATAGGCAGGCGATAGATCACCACATTTAAAAAGCTACCGACAAGTAAACCAAAAATAACGGCAAAAAGAGGGTAAAGCCAAGGGTAATAATCAAGTACTGCCATGAGAGGATCTCTTAAAAATGATGAAGTTATTGTAAGGCAATCGGCTAGGTGATCCTAGCCGATGGAAGGGAAGATAAGTAAAAAAGAATTAACCCATTACACTCATTAAGGTGAATATTGGCATATACATCGCCACTAGTAGGCCACCGATCAAGCCACCTAGAATAATGATGATGAAAGGCTCTAAAATTTGCCCAAGGTTATCAACGGTATTATCGACATCTGATTCATAGATTTGCGCCATTTTATTGAGCATGTCATCGAGTGCACCTGATTCTTCACCGATCATCACCATTTGCAGCATCAGCTCTGGAAAAACACCTGATTGACGCAGGGCTAAATACAAAGGCATACCGCCAGCGGTACTTTCATAAACTTCTTCAATGGCTCTTTCAATGTATAAGTTGCCACAGGTTCTTCCTGCTGATTGGATACCTGATAGCAGCGGAATACCTGCCATAAAGGTGGTCGCTAAAGTGCGGGCAAAACGGGCAATGGTTGCTTTGAGTAATACATCACCAAAGATAGGAAGCTTTAACACGAATTTATTGGATTTATAACGAAAATCGTCAGATTTCTTGTAAAAATAACGGTAGAGGAAAACAATCGATGCAATTCCTATTGCCATATAGGTGCCATAGGCAATCAGAAAATCTGATGCATGCATGACAAATTGAGTAAAAAGAGGCAATTCTGTATTGAAACTTTTGAATATGGCTGCAAATTGCGGGATAACAAAAACCAGCATTAGAACGGTGACGAGCACAGCCGTTAACATAACCATAGATGGGTAAATCATGGCTTTGATGACTTTTTTACGCATTGCTTCGTTTTTTTCACGGTAAACCGCAATACGGGCAAAGACTTGTCCGAGGTGACCAGTTTGCTCACCAGTTGCGACCAAATCACAGAAGAATTTATCAAATAGTGGCGAGCTAGAGCGCATGGCGCTTGATAGGGATGCGCCCGATTCCACTTGGGCGGTGATTTGCAATAAGGTGGCGCGCATTTCAGCTTTGTTATAACTGCTCGCCATTAATTGCAGTGCCTGAACAACGGGAACACCTGATTCAATCATGGTGGCAAGCTGGCGGGTGACTGCTGTTATATCTTCCCCTTTCATTTGGTCGCGCATTTTTGCCAAAATCGAAGGAGAGGTTTTCTTTATTTTCTTAATAATGATCTTTTGTTCAAGCAGTTGTTGGCGAACTTCTTGTTCTTGAAAGCCTAATGTGGTGCCTGAAACTTTACGCCCTGCTTGGTTGGTTCCACGCCAGTTGTAATAGCGAATTTTAGTGGCAGCTGTACTCATAAGCGGGACTCTCTATTAATATCCATATCAAAAGAAAACTATTGTTAAAGCTGTAATACACGTTGCAGTTCAGATAGGCTAGTTACGCCTTCAAGCAACTTCTCAACACCTGAATCTTTTAAGCGCTGCATGCCTTGTTTAACAGCAATATCTTCTAGTTGTAATGCAGTGGCATTCGCCATTAAGGCTTCGGCTATTTCGCGACTAAATACCATTACTTCATAAATACCAACACGTCCGGCATAGCCTTTATTACAATCATCACAACCTGCATTATTGGCTTGATAAACCGTGGTATTCAATGGCACGTTTAAACGCTGGCAAGTGATTTCATCTAGCGGGTGAGGGTGTTTACAGCTTTTACATAAACGGCGGGCAAGGCGCTGGGCAATGATTAAGCTCAGCGATGATGCAAGGTTAAAATCTTCCACTCCCATGTTAGTTAAACGGGTAATGGTTTCGGCAGCAGAGTTCGTATGCAGGGTTGATAACACTAAGTGTCCGGTTTGCGCCGCTTTTACTGCAATAGAGGCGGTTTCTAAATCACGGATCTCACCAACCATCACGATGTCAGGGTCTTGGCGCAGAAATGAACGCAGCGCATCGGCAAAACTTAAACCCACTTGCTGATTAATTTGTACTTGGTTAATGCCGGGTAAGTTAATTTCCACCGGATCTTCAGCAGTAGAAATATTGCGCTCATCGGTATTTAAAATATTTAGCCCGGTATAAAGCGAAACAGTTTTACCGCTACCTGTAGGACCGGTGATTAATATCATTCCTTGTGGGCGTTCAAGGGCAGTTAAATAATCAGATTTTTGCTTATCGTTATAACCCAAAATATTGATATCAAGGTTCGCCGAAGAGCTATCTAATATCCGCAGTACCACTTTTTCTCCCCACAGTGTTGGCAGGGTAGAAACACGTAAATCTATTGCTAAGGTATCTGATAGCTTTAGCTTAATACGTCCATCTTGCGGTTGGCGACGCTCGGCAATGTTGAGCTTCGACATGACCTTTAAACGAGTGGACAAACGGCGTGATAAACTTGCTGGTGGAGTTAAGTGCTGATGCAAAATACCGTCACAGCGAAAACGAATACGATAATTATGCTCGTAGGGTTCAAAGTGAATATCGGACGCTTTTCGACGCACAGCATCTAATAACACTTGGTTGATGTAACGGGTAACAGGAGCGCTGTCTTGGGTTAAATCTGTCGCTTCATCAAGCTCTGTATCGTTAATATCAACCAGTTCACCTAAATCGGCATCACTGACTTGTTTGCTGTGGCTGGTTTCACCAATATCGCTACCGTAAACACGGCGAATGGCTGATTCTAACTGTTTGTTTTCTAAAATTAGAAACTCAACGGTTTTACCTACCGCAAAACGAAACTCATCTTGCGCATCCATATTGGTGGGATCGCTGACACCTAAAAATAGACTGTTAGCATCTTGGGTTAATGGTAGGGCGCGGTGGCGCAATACTAATTCACGTTGGTAAACACTTTGGCAACAACCATCGTAGTCGTAGTGGTGAACATCGACTTTTTGTAAGCCAAATAAATTCGCCAAGTTATCGGCTAAATCTATGTCGCTTAATATCCCTAAACGGGTTAAGGCGGTCGGGACGTTAATCCCTTCCGCCGTCACAAACTCGACCACTTGTTGCTCTTGCTCTGGGCTAATTAAACTAGCTTGAGCCAAAATGGAAGCGAGATTGGTTTGCATAAATATTAACTACATCCATCAACAGTGGCTGTTGCACCAGAAATAGAACAAGCCCATCCTGTATCGGCATTACGAGTTAAAGTTACGGTAGCATTATTAACGGAGCTAGTGCTATTAAATAGAAATTGTAGTTCGTTGGTACCAGTGAATGAAATTGTACCTAGAGTATTTTCAGAGCCAGTTGTTCCTGCTGCAGAAGCAACTGCAGTCCCTGATGCAATATCACCATTCTCTTGGATATATAGTTCAGTTGGAGTAATAAGAGCTTTCATTGTAGCTACTGCAGATGCAAGTTCTCCTTTGGTAACATAATTTTTATATGCTGGGATAGCTATAGCTGAAAGCACACCGATAATCGCTACCACGATCATCAATTCAATAAGAGTAAAACCCTGTTGTTTTTTCATTTCTCTGTCCTTAAGTAACAAAATAATAAATGAGTTAACTTCATAAATTCGCGAATGGAATTAAGTTCAGGATAGAGGCTTTACTGTTAGAGTGAATAACGAAAAAGAGATAGCTCGGTGCGGGTTAAAAAAAAATATTGAGTGTTGCATAAGTTGCAATATTCAAAGCGAGTAACCGCGCGTAATTACATTTGATTTTTATAAAATTCAGTAAGATGTGAGATAGAAAGAGAAAAATCAGTAGTTATTCTTCTCTTTCTTTATAAATAGATGTATTAGTTAAATAAAAGGGTCATATAACTCTGTTAAGGCAAGTTATATGCTTGAGTGTATTATTTAGAACACCTTTATTTGAAACGCATGGAAAGATCCATGGCTTTGACGTGCTTAGTCAGTGCGCCTACCGAAATATAATCAACGCCTGTTTCTGCACATTCTCGGATATTGCTTAGAGTAATATCACCTGAGTTTTCTAATGCCACTCGCCCTTTGTTAAATGCTACGGCTTCACGCATCATCTCTAAGGTAAAGTTATCCAGCATTACAATGTCAGCGCCTGCTTCAATGGCTTGTTTTAGCTCATCAAGGCTTTCGGTTTCCACTTCAACTGGTTTGTTTGGATTTAGTTGCTTGGCTGTGGTAATGGCTTGCTTAATACCGCCACAAGCAATGATGTGGTTTTCTTTAATAAGGTACGCATCAAACACCCCAATACGGTGATTAAAACCGCCGCCACAGGTTACTGCATATTTTAGTGCGCTGCGAAGCCCCGGAATGGTTTTACGGGTATCAAGCAAACGAGTATTAGTACCTTCAAGCTGCTTAACATATTGTGCGGTTAAGGTGGCACAGCCTGACAGGGTTTGGATAAAGTTCATCGCATTACGTTCGCCAGTTAACAGAATGCGAGAAGGGCCAGATAGGGTACACAAGGTTTGATTTGGCTCGACTATGTCACCATCTTCTAAGTGCCATTCAATGGTGACTTCACCACCTAATTGTTTAAACACTTCATCAGCCCACATTTTGCCGCAGAACACACCGTGTTCACGGGTAATAATGGTCGCTACTCCTTGGCTATCGGCTGGAATCAACCCTGCGGTAATGTCGAGGTTAGGATCGATTTCGCCACCAAGATCTTCACGTAGCGTATCTGCGACAGTACGGGTGATTTCTAAAGGTAATAGTTGTTTAAGGTAAGCAAGGCGAGCACTGCTGTCGTGTTTGTGTTCCATATCTAATGCGGTATCCATTACAGGTTTTGCAGCCAAACTATGCTGCGGATCATGGCTAAATCATACCGTGAGATAGTGTAGGGATAAAGTAAAGAAGGGTTAATCCCATGTTAACCGTGATTATATCTATTGCTGTGATAGGTGAAAGCGATGAGAGGATATTGGCTTTTGGCTATAAGCTAGCGATACTTTATCTTCCAATCTAATTTTAGTGACTCAATAGAGATGAAGGTGAACTATGACGTTAATGATTAATGATGATCATTGGGTAACAACGGCAAGGCATGTCCCGTCACCTTTTTGTGATGCTCGACCAGCAGATGAAATGTCGTTGCTGGTGGTGCATAACATTAGTCTGCCACCGGGAAAGTTCGGTGGCCCTTACATTGAGCAATTGTTCACGGGGAAATTAAACCCCCACGATGATCCCTATTTTGAAATCATTCATCAATTTCGAGTCTCTGCTCACTGTTTGATCCGCCGAGATGGTGAGATAGTGCAGTTTGTGCCATTTAACCAACGGGCATGGCATGCTGGCGTATCTAAATTTGAAAATCGTGATAAGTGTAATGATTTTTCGATTGGTATTGAGTTAGAAGGGACGGATAATATCCCTTACACCGATGAGCAATACCAAATTTTAACCAAATTGACTCAAATGTTGATGTCTAGGTATCCAGCGATTACACGAGAGCGTGTTACAGGTCATGAGTTCATTGCGCCTGTTCGTAAGACAGATCCTGGGCTGTCTTTTGATTGGTTAAGATATAAAAAAGCGCTTTAAAAGCATAGTTATTAGACTAAAGTTTTATTTACGTATGGAAATTGGTCAAATTGGTAAGACCAATTTCCATAACTTCCCTTCTTATTTGTCATACTTTTCGTTACCTTCCTGTATCTGGCTTTGAATGACTAATGTATTAGTAATAAGTCAGGATTTTAAAATTTTGTTAAAACCAACTGCATTCTATGATTTCAATCAAGTTGTATGTGGACATCCTCGATTATTTCTGTACACTTTGCTGCTATAAATTAATTGGTAATACCAATTATCCGATGATTCGGACTTTATGAAACGGGTTTTATACAAGAAGCGTCGATAAAAATGACTTATAAACGCATTAGACAACCTAAGCTTTCCGATGCAATTGAGCAGGAGTTGGAGCGCTTGATCCTCGAAGGGATTTTATCTCCGGGTCAGCAATTACCTCCAGAGCGAGAGTTGGCAAAACAATTCGATGTTTCCCGTCCGTCCGTTCGTGAAGCGATCCAACGCTTAGAGGCAAAACATTTGCTCACTCGTCGCCAAGGAGGCGGAACTTTCGTTAAAGAGAAGTTGTGGCAAAGTTTTTCAGAGCCTTTATTGGATCTGTTAGCGACTCATCCGGAAACACAATTAGATTTATTGGAATCTCGCCATGCGCTTGAGGGGTTAGCCTCTTATTTTGCGGCATTGCGAGGTAACGACGAAGATTTTGAACGTATTCGAGATTGTCATCAGCGTATTCAAGATGCGCAGCAGCAAGGAGATTTACCGGCTGAAGCTGCTGCTGTGATGCAATATCTGATTGCGGTAACAGAATCGGCTCATAACGTGGTGTTGCTCCATATTATTCGCAGCTTAGCGCCACTGCTTGAGCAAAACGTATTACAAAATTTCGAACTCCTAAACCGCCGACCTGAAGTGGTGGAGAAAGTAAGAAAGCACCGAGCTAATATTGTGCAGGCGATTGTTTCTGGTGAACCAGAAAAGGCCCGTGAAGCATCGCACGCACATTTGGCTTACATCGAGGAAACCTTGTTGGATTTATCGCGTGAAGATAGCAGACGTGAACGCTCTCTTCGTCGGATTCAACAACGCAAGGACGGGCTAGAGTAAAGCATCCCTAATTTAATGCTTAACCTAGTCGCGACATTGTTAGTAGATTATCAACGAAAGGATAGATCGCATGTCTGAAGTCATGAAAAATGACGTGGATGTACTGGAAACTCAAGATTGGCTAGAAGCACTTGAATCAGTTGTCCGTGAAGAAGGTGTAGAACGCGCACAGTTCTTACTTGAAACAGTGTTAGAAAAAGCTCGTTTAGATGGTGTTGATATGCCAACTGGCATCACAACGAACTACATCAACACAATTCCAGCAGCACAAGAACCAGCATACCCAGGTGATGTAACATTAGAGCGTCGTATCCGTTCTATCATCCGTTGGAACGCAATCATGATCGTTCTACGTGCTTCTAAGAAAGATTTAGACCTAGGTGGCCACATGGCTTCTTACCAGTCTGCATCTGCTTTCTACGAAGTATGTTTCAACCACTTCTTCCGTGCGCCTAACGACGTTGATGGCGGCGACTTAGTGTACTACCAAGGTCACATCTCTCCAGGGATTTACTCTCGTGCGTTTGTTGAAGGTCGTCTAACTGAAGAGCAGCTAGATAACTTCCGTCAAGAAGTTGATGGTAAAGGTATTCCTTCATACCCACACCCTAAACTAATGCCTGAATTCTGGCAGTTCCCAACTGTATCTATGGGTCTAGGTCCAATTTCTGCGATCTACCAAGCTCGTTTCCTTAAGTACCTTGAAGGCCGTGGTCTTAAAGATACTTCTGCTCAGCGCGTATATGCGTTCTTGGGCGATGGTGAGATGGATGAGCCAGAATCACGTGGTGCTATTTCTTTCGCTGCGCGTGAGAAACTAGACAACCTATGTTTCCTAATCAACTGTAACCTACAGCGTCTAGACGGCCCAGTAATGGGTAACGGTAAGATCATTCAAGAGCTTGAAGGTCTATTTAAAGGTGCTGGCTGGAACGTTGTTAAGGTTATCTGGGGCAACAACTGGGATGCACTATTAGCGAAAGATACGTCTGGTAAGCTTCTACAGCTTATGAACGAGACTATCGACGGTGACTACCAAACATTCAAATCTAAAGATGGTGCATACGTACGTGAGCACTTCTTTGGTAAGTACCCAGAAACTGCAGCACTTGTTTCTGACATGACTGATGAGCAAATCTTCGAGCTGAAGCGTGGTGGTCACGATTCTTCGAAACTATTTGCTGCATTTAACAATGCAAAAGAAACAAGCGGTAAGCCAACTGTGATCCTAGCTAAGACTGTTAAAGGTTACGGCATGGGTGAAGCAGCTGAAGGTAAGAACATCGCTCACGGTGTTAAGAAGATGGACATGACTCACGTTCAATACCTACGTGATCGTCTAGGTCTACAAGATCTAATTTCTGACGAAGAAATTAAGTCTCTGCCTTACCTAAAACTAGAAGAAGGCTCTGCTGAGTTTAACTACCTACACGCTCGTCGTGATGCGCTACACGGTTACACACCTAAGCGTAATCCTAAGTTTACTCAAGAATTCCAAGTGCCTGAGCTTGAAGCATTTGCGCCACTACTTACTGAGCAGAAGCGTGAAATCTCAACTACTATGGCTTACGTTCGTGCGCTAAACATTCTTCTTAAAGATAAAGCGATCGGTAAGAACATCGTTCCAATTATCTGTGACGAAGCACGTACATTCGGTATGGAAGGTCTGTTCCGTCAGGTTGGTATCTACAACCCTGAAGGTCAAACTTACACGCCAGAAGATAAAGGCATCGTTTCTTTCTACAAAGAAGCGACATCTGGTCAGGTACTGCAAGAAGGTATCAACGAACTAGGTTCAATGGCATCTTGGGTTGCTGCTGCAACATCTTACAGCACCAACGATCTTCCAATGATCCCATTCTACATCTACTACTCAATGTTCGGTTTCCAACGTATTGGTGACATGGCATGGCTAGCAGGTGACCAACAAGCACGTGGCTTCCTATTAGGTGCTACTGCAGGTCGTACAACACTGAACGGTGAAGGTCTACAGCACGAAGATGGCCACAGCCACATTCTTGCAAACACAGTACCTAACTGTATTTCTTACGACCCAACATTCGCTTACGAGCTAGCAGTAATCATGCAAGATGGTATCCGCCGTATGTACGGTGAGAACCAAGAAAACATTTACTACTACCTAACAGTGATGAACGAAAACTACGCAATGCCAGCAATGCCAGAAGGCGCTGAAGAAGGCATTCGTAAGGGTATTTACAAGCTTGAGTCTCACGCTGGTGATAAAGCTAAAGTTCAGCTAATGAGCTCTGGTACTATCATGAACGAAGTACGTAAAGCGGCTGAGATCCTAAGCGCAGAGTACGGTGTAGCGTCTGATGTTTACTCTGTAACATCATTCAACGAACTGACTCGTGATGGTCAAGATTGTGAGCGTTACAACATGCTTCACCCAACGGCTGAGAAGAAGGTGCCTTACCTAACAACAGCTATGGGTTCTGAGCCTGCAATCGCTGCAACTGACTACATGAAGAACTACGCTGAGCAAGTACGTGCATTCATGCCATCAGAATCTTTCAAGGTTCTTGGTACTGACGGTTTCGGTCGTTCTGACAGCCGTGCAAACCTACGTCGTCACTTCGAAGTGAACGCAGGTTACGTAGTTGTAGCTGCACTTTCTGAACTAGCTAAACGTGGCGATATCGATAGCTCTGTAGTTGTAGACGCAATTGCTAAGTTCGACATCGACGCTGACAAGATCAACCCGCTATACGCATAAGAGGCAAAACAAAAATGGCAATCGAAATTAATGTACCAGACATCGGTGCGGATGAGGTTGAAGTAACTGAGATCCTTGTTAGCGTTGGCGACAAGGTTGAAGAAGAGCAATCACTGATCACTGTTGAAGGCGATAAAGCTTCAATGGAAGTTCCTGCTTCTCAAGCGGGTATCGTTAAAGAAATCAAAGTTGCTGAAGGCGACACGGTTTCTACTGGTTCTCTAATCATGATTTTCGAAGCCGAGGGTGCAGCTGACGCTGCACCTGCTCCTGCGGCTGAAGCAGCGCCTGCTGCTCCAGCTCCAGCTGCAGCGGCTGAACTGAAAGAAGTTCACGTTCCAGATATCGGTGGTGATGAAGTTGAATGTACTGAAATCATGGTATCTGTTGGCGATACAGTAGAAGAAGAGCAATCTCTAATTACTGTTGAAGGTGACAAGGCTTCTATGGAAGTTCCTGCACCGTTCGCTGGTACAGTTAAAGAAATCAAAATCGCAGAAGGCGACAAGGTTTCTACTGGTTCTCTAATCATGGTATTTGAAGTGGCTGGTTCTGCACCTGCAGCAGCACCGGTAGCTCAAGCGGCAGCGCCTGCTCCAGCAGCACCTGCGGCATCTGCATCGAAAGAAGTTAACGTTCCAGATATCGGTGGCGACGAAGTAGAAGTTACTGAAATCATGGTAGCTGTTGGCGATACAGTGGAAGAAGAGCAATCTCTAATCACGGTTGAAGGTGACAAGGCTTCTATGGAAGTACCAGCACCATTCGCTGGCACAGTTAAAGAAATCAAGATCGCAGAAGGCGACAAGGTTTCTACTGGCTCACTAATCATGGTATTTGAGGTTGCTGGTGCAGCACCTGCAGCTGCTCCTGTAGCTCAAGCGGCAGCGCCTGCTCCTGCAGCAGCACCTGCGGCGGCTCCAGCAAAAGCTGAAGTGCCTGCAGCAACAGGTGAGTTCGTTGAAAACAACGAATACGCACACGCATCACCAGTTGTTCGCCGTCTAGCACGTGAGTTCGGTGTTAACCTTGCGAAAGTTAAAGGTACTGGCCGTAAGAACCGCGTTCTTAAAGAAGACGTTCAAAACTTCGTTAAAGATGCACTTAAGCGTCTTGAGTCTGGTGCTGGTGCATCAGGTAAAGGCGATGGCGCAGCGCTTGGTCTACTACCTTGGCCGAAAGTTGATTTCAGCAAGTTTGGTGAGACTGAAGTTAAGCCACTATCTCGCATTAAGAAGATCTCTGGTGCGAACCTACACCGTAACTGGGTAATGATCCCTCACGTTACACAGTGGGATAACGCAGACATCACTGCGCTTGAAGCATTCCGTAAAGAGCAAAACGCGATTGAAGCGAAGAAAGACTCTGGCATGAAGATCACTCCACTTGTGTTCATCATGAAAGCGGCTGCTAAAGCACTTGAAGCATTCCCTTCATTCAACTCTTCTCTATCTGACGATGGTGAGAGCTTGATCCTGAAGAAATACGTGAACATCGGTATCGCAGTAGATACGCCAAACGGTCTAGTTGTTCCTGTATTTAAAGATGTGAACAAGAAAGGTATCTACGAGCTATCTGAAGAGCTAATGGCTGTTTCTAAGAAAGCACGTGCTGGTAAGCTAACTGCATCTGACATGCAAGGCGGCTGTTTCACTATCTCTAGCCTTGGTGGCTTAGGTGGTACTGCATTCACACCAATCGTGAACGCACCAGAAGTAGGTATCCTAGGTGTATCTAAGTCTGAAATGAAACCTGTATGGAACGGTAAAGAGTTTGAACCGCGTCTACAGCTTCCACTATCACTATCATACGATCACCGTGTGATTGATGGTGCTGAAGGTGCACGCTTCATCACTTACCTAAATGGTTGTCTATCTGACATTCGCCGTTTAGTACTATAAGGTTTCACATCCACAACGCCATGCCTACAATGCGTAGGCATGGAATTGTTGTGTAGCTCACAGGCTGCGGTAATTTATTTTTCACCTTGTTAACAGGTCTGTAGACTTGTTATTCATCTGAAAGATAAACGTATATAAATACGTAAAAGTTACCTGATAGCTTGTTAGGGATATAAGACTTACAACGAGGTCATAATGAGTAAAGAAATTAAAGCCCAGGTAGTGGTGTTGGGTTCAGGCCCTGCGGGTTACTCTGCTGCATTCCGTTGCGCTGACTTAGGTCTAGATACGGTTCTAATTGAAAAATTCAACACACTAGGTGGCGTATGTCTTAACGTGGGTTGTATCCCATCGAAAGCACTACTTCACGTAGCGAAAGTTATCGAAGAAGCAAAAGCAATGGCTGAGCACGGCGTTGTTTTTGGCGAACCACAAACTGACATCAACAAGATCCGTCTGTGGAAAGATAAGGTAATTACTCAGCTAACTGGCGGTCTTGGCGGTATGGCTAAGATGCGTAAAGTTAACGTTGTTAACGGTTACGGTAAATTTACTGGTCCTAACACGATTGTTGTTGAAGGTGCTGACGGTCAAACGACTGTTAACTTCGATAACGCTATCGTAGCTGCGGGTTCTCGTCCAATTGAACTTCCGTTCATTCCTCATCACGATCCACGTATTTGGGATTCAACTGATGCGCTTGAGCTAAAAGAAGTACCTGAGAAGCTGCTTGTAATGGGCGGTGGTATCATCGGTCTTGAAATGGGTACGGTTTACCACGCACTAGGTTCTCAAATCGACGTTGTTGAAATGTTCGATCAAGTGATCCCAGCTGCCGATAAAGATATCGTTAAAGTATTTACTAAGCGTATCGAGAAGAAATTCAACCTGATGCTTGAAACGAAAGTAACAGCAGTTGAAGCAAAAGAAGACGGTATCTACGTAACAATGGAAGGCAAGAAAGCACCTGCTGAGCCTGTACGTTACGATGCTGTTCTTGTTGCTATCGGTCGTGTACCAAACGGTAAACTGATTGACGCTGAGAAAGCGGGCATCAATGTTGACGAGCGTGGCTTCATCAATGTTGATAAGCAAATGCGTACCAATGTTTCTCACATCCACGCTATCGGCGATATCGTAGGTCAACCTATGCTTGCTCACAAAGGTGTGCATGAAGGCCACGTAGCAGCTGAAGTTATTTCTGGTAAGAAGCACTACTTCGATCCTAAAGTTATTCCTTCAATTGCTTACACTGAGCCAGAAGTTGCTTGGGTTGGTAAGACTGAAAAAGAAGCGAAAGCAGAAGGTATCAACTACGAAGTTGCGACTTTCCCATGGGCTGCATCAGGTCGTGCAATCGCATCTGACTGTGCTGACGGTATGACGAAGATGATCTTCGACAAAGACACGCATCGTGTGATCGGTGGTGCTATCGTTGGTACTAACGGTGGTGAACTACTAGGTGAAATCGGTCTAGCGATCGAGATGGGTTGTGATGCTGAAGATATCGCATTAACTATCCACGCTCACCCAACACTACACGAATCTGTTGGTCTTGCAGCAGAAGTATTTGAAGGCTCTATCACTGACCTTCCAAATGCAAAAGCAGTTAAGCGTAAGAAGTAATTACTACTTTTTATGACAATAAAAAAAGCGCCTCAGGGCGCTTTTTTGTTATCTAGATTTTTTTGTTCGCCATTACAACTTAAACGTACCAACCATATGATCTAGACGTTGCGATAGCTGACGTAGCTCTTGGCTTGAATCGGCCAATTGTGCGGCAGTATCTGCGGTCATTTGAGTTGTTTCGTTGATCTCTTCAATATTGCAATTGATATCTTGTACCACGGTAGATTGCTCTTCTGTCGCAGTAGCCACTTGGGTATTCATATCGGCAATTAAGCTAATTCGCTCAGAAATCGCAATCAATGCGGTAGATGCTTGATCTGAAGCTGAGACACCATCTTCTGATAGTTGGCGACTTTGCTCCATCGCTGTCACTGCATTAGAGGCTTCTTGTTGAAGTCGGTTGATCATTGCTTGAATTTCATCGGTTGAATCAGCTGTTCGGCTAGCAAGGCTTCGTACTTCATCGGCAACCACTGCAAATCCACGACCTTGTTCTCCTGCTCGTGCTGCTTCAATGGCAGCATTTAACGCAAGTAAATTGGTTTGCTCTGAGATCCCTCGGATCACATCCAAAATGCTGCCAATTGATTGGGTGTTACTTGCCAGAGAATCAATCACTTCACTGACTTGGCTAATATCAGATGATAATTGATTGATGGTGTTGCGGGCTTGTCCAACGACGGTTTGACCATCATGGGTTTGTTGCTCCGCCTGTTGGGTAGATTCAGCAGCTAGGGCGGCATTGCTGGCAATTTCATTGACTGTTGCACCCATTTCATTAATCGCGGTGACAACTTGTAGGGTTCGGTCGCGTTGACTATGGCTGTTATCGAGCGTCATTTGTGCTTGATGAGCCACAGACTCGGCAGCTTGGCGGAGTGAGTTACCGGTTTCGGCGACTTCTGTTACCGAGTGGTGAATTTTACCGATAAAGCCATTAAAGCCTGCTGATAGCTGTGCAAGTTCATCATTACCTTCCACAGTTAAACGGTGGCGTAGATCGCCATCACCTTCACCTAAGTCTTTAAACATTGCAGCTAGTCTTTGGATCGGGCGAGTAATACTGCTGGCAAGGAAGATAGCAATTACAATGAAAATTGCAGCAATCACACAGGTAAGGAGTATCACTTGATTACGAATGTGGGTGAGTGCAGCATAGGCCTCTTTTTTCGGCAGCTCACCAATGACATACCAATCCATGGCTGGAATATAACTAGATGCTAAGAACACTTCTTCGTTGTTATTTAGGGTTTCTACCACACTGAAACTTTGCTTATTTAATAATTTAGATGCGATGTTGGAGTTAAACAACGTGGTGATAGAGTTGTTATTTAGCATCATGTTGTTATCTCGGTGGATCTTTACTGTGCCACGACCGTCAACTAAATAAACAAATCCAGTCTCTTCAATTTTGAATTGGCTAATAAAGCTTGCCATATCATTGAGCGATTTTGATAAGCCAGCAAGGGTATCGCCGTGGGTTTGTTGGTAATTAACAAACAGTTTTACCTCACCATTATTTTCTCTAAAAATGCTGAGTGTGCGGGCTTGATTACTCTTAATTGCATCATAAAACCATGGGTCTTGCTGTGGTGTTAATTGGCGTAAAAAGCCGTTTTGATTCCAGTAGTCGCCATTATGACGGTTAGCGATTGACACATCTAACAGATGATATTGGCTTTGAATGTTTTGTAATTCTTGTACTAAGCGTGATTTATCTTGTGGTGCTTTATCGCTTAATACACTTTCAATGACATAGCTATTATTTGCTAGTTGTTCGGCTGCAGATTGGATTTGTGTGACTTCTTTTTCAACATTGTTTCGGATCTGATGCAGGATCGCAGGGAGCTCTAGATCTAAGATACGAGTGGAAATGGCATCACGAACCTTACTTTGGCTAATGATACTGACTAAAGCGGTTGAGGCTAATACAGCAAGGGTAATTGCGAGTATCAGTTTGGTTTTGATACTTAAATGTTTGTAGTTCATAAAGCGACTTATATTTATGAGCAATGATCTCACCGTAGGAGTAACGGTAATGCCATTTTTCGGTGAATGTAAAATACGCATTTATGTATCTGCTTGTATGTTGCAAAACTTTAGTGAATTAGCTCACTAAAATGGATATTTAATGCGAAATTGGAATTGAAGTTATAAACAAGATTCTTTCTAAAATGTGAATGTTGTAAAAAAGCAGTAGTTTTTAACTTAACGTTAAAAATGGTATGATGTTTATACAGATCTGATCTCTACTAAATGGTTTTTGCTCAGAAGGTATTTGGCAAAACAAGATTGATAAGAATCCAGAGATCATTTACTTCCAAGGATGTCTAGCCGCTAGAGCTAGGCCGTAATATGAGGAATATGTCGTGCTTGAAGCCTACCGTAAACACGTCGAAGAGCGTGCTGCTGAAGGGGTTGTTGCTAAACCATTGGATGCTGAACAAGTTGCCGCTCTTGTTGAGTTATTAAAGAACCCGCCAGCAGGTGAAGAAAGTGTTCTACTAGATTTACTCGAAAATCGTATTCCCCCTGGTGTTGATGAAGCCGCTTATGTCAAAGCTGGTTTCCTTACTGCTATCACTAAAGGTGAAGCGCAATCGCCACTCGTCAGTAAAGAAAAAGCGGCTGAATTGCTTGGTACAATGCAAGGTGGTTACAACATCGAACCATTAATTGCATTGCTTGATGATGAATCACTTGCGCCTATTGCTGTTAAAGCACTCTCTCATACGTTACTGATGTTTGATGCGTTCTACGATGTAGAAGAAAAAGCGAAAGCTGGAAATGCATTTGCTCAACAAGTTCTACAATCATGGGCTGATGCTGAGTGGTTCTTATCAAAACCTGCACTGGCTGAAAAAATCACGTTAACTGTCTTTAAAGTGACAGGTGAAACCAATACCGATGACTTATCACCTGCACCTGATGCATGGTCTCGCCCTGATATTCCATTACACGCACTAGCGATGCTAAAGAATGAGCGTGATGGCATCGTGCCGGATCAAGCGGGCTCTGTGGGTCCAATTAAACAAATCGAAGCGCTAAAAGAAAAAGGTCACCAATTAGTATACGTGGGTGATGTTGTGGGTACGGGTTCATCTCGTAAGTCTGCAACGAACTCAGTGCTTTGGTTTATGGGGGATGATATTCCTTATGTACCGAACAAGCGTGCGGGTGGTTATGTACTAGGTGGTAAGATCGCACCTATCTTCTTCAATACCATGGAAGATGCTGGCGCACTACCAATTGAGGTGGACGTAACGAAACTGGCAATGGGTGATGTGATTGATGTGTACCCATTTAAAGGTGAAGTACGTCGTCACGATAGCGATGAGCTTGTGTCTACCTTTGAGCTAAAAACCGATGTACTGATTGATGAAGTACGTGCAGGTGGTCGTATTCCATTGATCATCGGACGTGGTCTGACTGATCGTGCTCGTCAATCATTAGGTTTACCATCATCGGATATTTTCCGTCGCCCAGTGGCAGTAGAAGATAGCGGTAAAGGTTACACGCTTGCTCAGAAGATGGTAGGTAAAGCTTGTGGTGTTGAAGGCGTTCGCCCTGGCACTTACTGTGAGCCTAAGATGACAACGGTAGGTTCGCAAGATACTACCGGTCCTATGACTCGTGATGAGTTAAAAGACTTAGCGTGCCTTGGTTTCTCAGCAGAACTTACGATGCAGTCGTTCTGTCACACATCAGCTTATCCAAAACCGATTGATGTAAATACGCATCATACCTTACCTGATTTCATTATGAACCGTGGTGGTGTATCACTTCGCCCAGGTGATGGTGTTATTCACTCATGGTTAAACCGTATGCTACTTCCTGATACTGTAGGTACAGGTGGCGATTCACATACCCGTTTCCCATTAGGTATTTCATTCCCTGCAGGTTCTGGCCTTGTCGCCTTTGCTGCTGCAACAGGTGTTATGCCGTTGGATATGCCTGAATCAATCTTGGTTCGTTTTAAAGGTGAGATGCAAGAAGGGATCACGCTACGTGATCTGGTTCATGCGATCCCGTATTACGCGATTCAGCAAGGTCTACTGACGGTTGAGAAAGCAGGTAAGATCAACGAATTCTCTGGTCGAGTACTTGAGATCGAAGGTGTTGAGCACCTAACGGTTGAGCAAGCATTTGAGCTATCAGATGCATCGGCAGAGCGAAGTGCGGCAGGTTGTACCGTTAAGCTTTCTGAAGAATCGATTGCCGAGTACTTAAACTCAAACATCGTGATGCTGAAGTGGATGATCTCTGAAGGGTATGGCGATCGTCGTACCATTGAGCGTCGTATTACCGCAATGGAAGAGTGGTTAGCAACCCCTGAGCTAATGACCGCAGATAGCGATGCAGAATATGCTCACGTGATTGAAATTGATCTGGCAGAGATTGATCAGCCAATTCTATGTGCGCCAAACGATCCGGATGATGCGCGTTTACTGTCTGACGTTCAAGGTACACAAATTGATGAAGTGTTCATCGGTTCATGTATGACGAACATTGGCCACTTCCGTGCAGCAGGTAAACTGCTTGAGAAATTCGGTGGTCAGCTAGATACGCGTCTATGGGTCGCACCACCAACGAAGATGGATAAAGATCAGCTAACGGAAGAAGGCTACTACGGTATCTTTGGTCGTGCTGGGGTTCGTATCGAAACACCGGGATGTTCACTGTGTATGGGTAACCAAGCACGTGTTGCAGATAAAGCGACGGTGATGTCGACATCAACCCGTAACTTCCCGAACCGTTTAGGTACAGGTGCTAATGTTTACCTATCTTCAGCTGAACTTGCAGCAGTAGGTGCGATTTTAGGTCGTATTCCAACGAAGGAAGAATACCTAGAGTATGCTAAGCAAATTGATGCAACAGCGGCGGATACTTACCGTTACTTAAACTTCCACCGTATGGAAGATTACACTAAGAAAGCGGACGAAGTGATCATTCAACAGCCTGCTTAGTATTGTATCTAGTTGCTGATTAAATAATAAAAAACGCCTCGACTTATGATAAGTTCGAGGCGTTTTTGTTCCTTATTCGTATTAGCGAGCTAGAGCATAAATGGCTGCCACATTACGTGCGGTTAGCTCAACGTTGATTGCTGCTTCTGATAGCGCTTCCGCTAGGCTAACCGAGCGTGGAACCACACTGAATACGGCATCAATACCATGTTCATGAACGACATTGCAGTCGTAAGATAAAGAGCCCGCAATACCAATCACTGGTTTGTTAAAACGTTTTGCAGTACGTGCCACACCAATCGGTGTTTTGCCGTGAATGGTTTGACTATCAATGCGGCCTTCACCGGTGATCACTAGATCAGCGTCTTTTAGTACATCTGCTAAGTTAACGGCATCCATGACAATCTCAATGCCAGGACGTAATTGGGCATTAAACAGCCCTAGCAAAGCTGCTCCCATACCGCCAGCCGCTCCTGCGCCAGCGATATCTTTTACATCTTTACCTAAGTTACGCTTAATGATTTCAGCATAATGGGCAAGGTTATTATCGAGTTGAGTGACCATTTCAGGCGTTGCACCTTTTTGAGGACCAAAGACTTGCGACGCGCCTTTTTCTCCACACAATGGGTTATCAACATCACACGCTACGTCGAGCTTTACAGATCTTAAGCGAGGATCAATATTGCTCATATCAATACGTTGTAAGCGATCTAATGCACCACCGCCATAGCTAATTTGCTTATTATTTTCATCGAGAAAACGTATACCTAATGCTTGCGCCATGCCTATACCACCATCGTTAGTGGCACTACCGCCAATGCCGATGATGATGTGTTTAACGCCTTGATCTAATGCGGCAAGAATGAGCTCACCAGTACCAAAGCTGGTGGTCAACATTGGGTTGCGTCGCTCTGGGCTCACAAGGTGTAAACCTGATGCGGCAGCCATTTCGATAATGGCGGTTTTACCGTCACCCATTAAACCGAAGAAGCCATTGACTTGTTCACCTAACGGCCCGGTTACTGAATGCTCAATGATGGTGCCGTTGCTGGCATCAACCAGTGATTGCACAGTACCTTCACCGCCATCAGCCATTGGCAACTTAATGTATTCAGCGTTCGGTATTACTTGGCGAAAACCGTTTTCAATCGCCGTTGCCACGTCCATTGCCGTTAAGCTTTCTTTGTAAGAATCAGGAGCAATAATAATTTTCATAATTTGGGCCTTTCATACGAACCGATTGAATACATTTCTCTTTGTTGTTCTATGGTGTATCACGATTTGTTGAATATAGCGCTATTGAGTTGCATTTATTGAGAAGATCCTGACAATGGGCGACAAGCGTAAGGGCTGGCAGTTGATCAGCTTCATCGCAACAAGATCACCTATGAGGAACGAAAGGTATGGATTACGAATTTAAAAAAAATACCTTGGACGGTACTTACCACGCTATTTTTTCTATGGGACATGAAGTTCTGGGGCGCTGGATCATTGATGAGATAGGTAAAGATACCGATAAGCTTGATCTGATCATGGATCAACTTAGTGCAATGAAAAATAGTAGCCAAGAATGGCGTTTAGTCGGTGAAGAGCTGACCCTTTCTCTGCAAGATAATGAAGCATTAGTTCAAGCTAATTATTTGTTTTTAGAGGAAGAAGAAGATTTTGAAGAAGATCTGCACTTTTATGATGAAGAAAGTTTATCTGTATGTGGATTTGAAGATCTAGCACAAGTTCTTGAAGGGTGGCGTGCTTTTATCCAGCGTTTTTAAACGGGAAATCGTGTTAAAAAAGCGTCATTGATAGAAAACATATTTATGCTTCATGTTAGTGAAAAGGCTGCACTGTAATAGTGCAGCCTTTTTTCGTTTATTTGTCCTTAAATTTATAAGTTATTGAATATTCGGGAAAATAAATATTGGCATAATGCTTGTTTGTTAAATAAGTGTAAACATCAAGGATTGGGTATTTGAGGAGCTAGCAATGAAGATCATTAACGCCATTATTAAGCCATTTAAGTTAGACGATGTACGTGAAGCATTAGCTGATGTCGGTGTTGAAGGTATGACTGTCTCGGAAGTCAAAGGATTTGGCCGACAGAAAGGACACACCGAATTGTACCGTGGTGCTGAATATCAGGTGGATTTTCTGCCTAAGGTGAAAATTGAAATTGCCACACAAGCCCAGAACTTGGATGCCATTGTTGAAGCGATCAGCAATGCTGCGCAAACCGGCAAAATCGGTGATGGAAAAATTTTTGTTTATGACCTTGAACACGCAGTACGTATCCGTACAGGTGAAGTTGATACTGAAGCGCTGTAGATCGTAAACGTAACAAATTGATGAATTAGGGTTATTAGGGGAAGACGACCATGGAATTATCAACAACAGTAACAGAATTGCGTTATGCGCTAGACACCTTTTTCTTTTTGATGTCTGGAGCATTAGTAATGTGGATGGCAGCTGGATTTGCAATGTTAGAAGCAGGTCTTGTTCGATCTAAAAATACCACAGAAATCTTAACTAAAAACATTTGCTTATATGCTATCGCTTGTACTATGTACCTGCTAGTGGGTTACAACATCATGTACGTTGATAACGGTGCTGGTGGCTGGTTACCGTCATTTGGTACTTTAATTGGTACCCAAGCAGAAGGGGCTGATCACTCACTAGAATCTGACTTCTTCTTCCAAGTGGTATTCGTTGCAACAGCAATGTCTGTGGTATCAGGGGCGGTTGCTGAGCGTATGAAGCTATGGTCATTCCTTATTTTCTCTGTAGTGCTAACGGCATTTATCTATCCGGTTGAAGGTTACTGGACATGGGGCGGTGGTTTCTTATCAGAAGCAGGTTTTAGTGATTTTGCAGGCTCAGGTATTGTTCACATGGCAGGTGCTGCTGCGGCATTAGCGGGCGTATTACTGCTTGGTGCGCGTAAAGGTAAGTACGGTAAAAACGGTGAAATTTACCCAATTCCTGGTTCAAACATGCCACTTGCGACACTAGGTACATTTATTCTGTGGTTCGGTTGGTTTGGTTTCAATGGTGGTTCTCAGTTAATGGTGTCTGACTTTGAGAACGCAACGGCAGTAGGTCAAATCTTCCTAAATACCAATGCAGCAGCGGCAGCAGGTGCGATTGCAGCATTGGCAGTATGTAAAACAACATGGGGTAAAGCTGATTTAACCATGGTATTGAACGGTGCATTAGCAGGTCTAGTTGCTATTACCGCAGATCCTTTATCTCCATCACCAGTTGCAGCGGTAATTATTGGTGTGGTTGCAGGTGCATTGGTTGTATTTAGTATCATCGCACTAGATAAAGTGAAGATTGATGATCCTGTAGGTGCAATCTCTGTACACGGTGTGTGTGGTCTATTTGGTCTAATGGTAGTGCCATTTAGTAACGCTGATGCCAGCTTTATGACGCAGTTATTTGGTGCTGCTGTTATCTTCGGTTGGGTATTTGCTGCAAGCTTTGCGGTATGGGGCGTGCTAAAAGCAACAATTGGTATCCGTGTAACAGAAGAAGAAGAATTAGAAGGTATGGACTCACACGATTGTGGTGTTGATGCTTACCCAGAATTTGTTAGCGTGAAATAAAATATAAGTAACTAATTACTTTATAGATAAAAAATCGCCACCTAGAGATAGGTGGCGATTTTTATTTTTGATTGTAAAAATTTGTAACGGCTAGATTGCGAAGGGAAGTCTTTTGCGTATAATGAATGTTATTGAGAAACATTATCATTACATTTTGCGTTTAAGGGAATAATCAATGAAAAAGCTTTTAGCTCCTGCCATCCTTATGGGTTTAGCCGCTCCTCAAGTTGCCACTGCGGCTGAAGAGGTAAATGTTTATTCATACCGTCAACCTTTCTTAGTTGAGCCTATGTTTAACGAGTTCACAAAAGAAACAGGTATTAAAGTTAATGTGAAATTTGCTAAACAAGGTATTGCAGAAAAACTACAACAAGAAGGTGAGTACAGCCCAGCAGACGTTGTATTAACAACAGATATTAGCCGCTTGGTTGAGCTTTCAGATAAGAAGCTAGTTCAAGCTGTTGATAGCAAAGTGATTGATAGCAATGTACCTGCTCAGTTCCGTGATAACGAAGATGAGTGGTTTGCTCTAACATTGCGTTCTCGTAACGTTTATTCATCAAAAGATCGTGTAGGTAAGCTACCAGCATCTTTTGATTACAGCGATTTAGCGAAGCCTGAGTGGAAAGGTAAGATTTGTACTCGCTCTGGTAAACACCCTTACAATGTTTCATTAGTATCATCAATGATCGCGCATTACGGTGAAGCAGAAACCAAAGTATGGCTTGAAGGCGTGAAAGCGAACCTTGCGCGTAAGCCACAAGGTAATGACCGTGCGCAAGTACAAGCTGTGAAAGAAGGTCTATGTGATCTGGCAATTGGTAACAGCTACTACCTAGGTAAAATGGTTAACGATGAAAACCAAAAAGCATGGGCAGAAGCAGTTTACATTAACTTCCCAGGTCAAGAGAGCAAAGGTACACACGTTAACGTAAGTGGTATGGCAATGGCGAAATACGCGCCAAACAAAGACAACGCACTTAAGTTAATGGAATTCCTAACTTCTGATAAAGCACAAGAAATGTATGCAGAAGTGAACTACGAGTACCCAGTAAAAGATGGTGTGAAGCGTTCAGAGCTTGTGGCATCTTGGGGTGACTTCAAAGCTGACGATGTATCACTAGATGAAATTGCTCAGTACCACAATGCAGCGACTAAACTGTTGGATGAAGTGAAGTTTGATCTGTAATTAGTTACAAAATAAATGGGGCGCTAAGCCCCATTTTTACATTGTGCTTGGTAAGTTTTGCAATAAGTTGTGGTAGTTTCCCTTTCCCATTTAAGGAATATGGGGACAGAATCTAGCCGATGCGGATGATGGCTAAAGATATTGAAAAAATACTAAGTAGTAGTAAATGAAAGAAAAGTTTTTGTTCTGGAAGACCGGTAGTTGGACGTTTGCTCTGCTGCTGGTTTTTCCTATTTTAGCGATATTTGTTACCGCAATGGGCAATTCAGATGATGTGTTTAGTCATTTGCTTAATACGGTGATGCCAACCTATGCCTTCAACACGGTTGGTCTTGTTATTGGTACGGTACTGCTTTCTCTTTGTTTTGGTCTTCCTGCTGCCTGGTTTATGGCAATGTGTCGCTTACCGGGAGAAAAAATCCTGCAATGGGCGCTTGTACTTCCCCTGGCGATGCCAGGTTATATCGTCGGTTATCTCTACACTAACTGGTTTGATTACGCTGGCCCTATCCAGATTTTCCTGCGCGATATTTTCGGTTGGCAGCACGTTAGTGATTATTGGTTTCCTGATCTACGTACCCTTGGTGGGGCGTGTTTTGTCCTCGCTTTAGTGCTTTATCCTTATATCTATTTATTAGTTCGTGCAGCGTTTATGGAACAAAGCGTGAGTCTATTGCAATCAGCACGTTTGCTACGTTGTACCCCTTGGGAAAGTTTCCGTCGTATCTCATTGCCATTAGCGCGCCCTGCCATCGCGGTAGGTGTGTCTCTGGTCGCAATGGAAGCACTAGGGGATTTTGGCACCGTTAGTTATTTTGCGGTCAATACCTTAACCACGGCGGTATACGATACATGGTTGGGTTACTCGAACTTGTATGCAGCGGCAAAAATCTCCGCGATTATGTTGTTGGTGATTTTCTTTTTGATCAGCAGTGAGCGTTTTAGTCGTCGTAAACAGAAGATGTTCCAACATCAATGTGATAACGATGGCGATTATAAATATCAGCTAACGGGTTGGAAAAAGTGGTTTGCCTTGGTGTGGTGTTGGAGTTTAGTCGGCAGTGCCTTCATTCTACCGGTACTGCAATTAGGTTATTACGCGGTTGATTATTTCAGTCAGAGTTGGACGCCAGAATTTCAGCAATACAGCATTAATAGTTTATTAGTCTCGGTATCGGCAGCCGTGATTGCGGTGATCTTAGGACTATTAGTGAATTTTTACCGCCGCTTAGATGGCAAAGGCTTAAGTCAAATGCCAATTCGCTTATCGTCACTGGGTTATGCGGTACCGGGAACGGTTTTGGCGATTGGGGTGATGATCCCACTAACCAGTATGGATCACCTTGTTAATGATATTGCGATTAGTTTAGGTTTAGGTCGTCCAGGACTTATCTTCTCAGGCACTATTTTCGCGATTGTATTTGCCTTTGTTGTCCGTTTTGCCGCTGTTGCGATTGGCAGTATTGAAACTAGCTTAACCAAAATATCGCCATCGTTAGATATGGCCTCAAAAACCATGGGATATGGCTCAACGGCAATGTTGAGAAAAGTCCATTTACCGTTGATACGTCGTGGCTGTTTAATTGCGGGTTTATTGGTGTTTATTGAGTCGATGAAAGAGCTCAACGCGGCACTGTTATTACGTCCATTTAACTTTGAAACCTTAGCGACGTATGTATTTAATTTCGCCTCTGATGAGCAGTTAGAAATCGCCGCATTACCTGCGATTTTACTGGTGGCGGTAGGGTTGATCCCTTTGGTGTTGGTTAACCGATCTTTGGAGCAAAAGAACTAATGAAACATGCATTATCTGTCAGTGGCTTAACCTGTAGTTACCATGGTCAGCCAGTGTTAAAAGACTTATCGTTAGCGGTTAATTCAGGTGAGATTGTCTGCTTGCTTGGCGCCAGTGGTTGCGGTAAGACAACGTTATTAAAAGCGATTGCTGGCCTACTGCCATTAGAGCAAGGTTATATGTCGATCAACGAGCGTACGATTGTTGATGAACATCAGTGGCAACCGCCAGAGAAACGTAATATTGGCATGATCTTTCAAGACTATGCATTGTTTCCACATCTTACGGTGGCGCAAAATATCGCGTTTGGTTTGCGCCATTGGGAAAAGCCACGTATTGCAGCCAAGATCCAAGAGATGTTGGAATTGGTTCACTTAACAGGGCTTGCAGATCGTTACCCTCACCAATTGTCTGGTGGTCAGCAACAGCGTGTGGCGATTGCACGAGCACTGGCGTGTGAGCCTGATTTAATCTTACTTGATGAGCCGTTTTCAAATATTGATACTCAAGTACGCCATAGTTTGATCCGTGATATTCGTAAGATTTTCAAAGCTCAAGGTGTTACTGCTATTTTCGTAACTCACAGTCGTGAAGAGGCTTTTGCTTTTGCCGATAAAATGGCGGTGATGAATAACGGTGTGATTGAACAGTTTGGTACGGCGACGGAGCTTTACTATCAGCCAAGCAGTCGTTTTGTCGCTGACTTCTTAGGTACAGGTTCTTACTTACCAGCCACAGTGAAAAATCAAAACCGCTTACTGACACCATTGGGTGAATTAGCGCTAGCATCGAATGAAACCTTACTGGCGGATGATACTTCCGTTGATTGGTTGTTACGCCCTCAGAACCTACGTGTAAGCTTGCAGCAGGATGGTGATGGGGAAATTATCGAACAACAATTTATGGGCGATAGCTGTCGTTATACGGTTGACTTCTCTGGTCATCAATTGATTGTTAATTCACACTCATTGATGAATATCGGCGATCGTGTGGCGGTGGATGTTGAACCGCATCAGCCTGTTGTTTTTGCAGTCGCGTAAGTTGCGTTAATTACAAAGTCAAAGAATATAGATATGAAAAAGGCCAGCATGATGCTGGCCTTTTACTTATGGGATTTTATTAGCGAGTCAGTGCTAATGCTTCAAGGTAAGTTTCTGCTTGTTGATGTAGTGCTGTTTGATCTGGCAGTAAATTAGCTTGGATATAAAGTACGTAGCAAATGCCGTGCAGTAATTTGGCTAAGTCATCTGCAGTTTGCTCTGTTTTGATCTCACCATTATCAATGGCTTGAGAAAAAGCATCACGCACTTTGTGTAGATTATTACGGTTAGTTTCAACAAATTGTGGCCATACTTCATCACGTACAGAAGTACTCCATTCAAACCACACTTTGATCCAATCTTGTTGCTCTAAAACGGTATCGATAAGGTTGTGACTAATGCAAGTTAGACGCTCGTGCAGTGTCCTGTTTTTATCACCAAGGCATTCTTCAAGTAATGCACTAAACTCGTTTTCAACTTCAACTAATACTTGTTCAACCAGTGCTTCTCGGGTTGGAAAATAATTGAATACAGTAGCAACGGAAACGTTTGCCATTTCCGCAATATCAGCGTGACCTGCACGACCAATACCTCTTCTTGCGAAAACTTCTAGTGAGTAATCAAGAAGTTGCTGTCTTCTTTTCTCCGGTGAAAGACGCGTACGAGTTTTTTTGGTAATCGTATCCATAATTAATCATCCCTAGCCTAAGTATAAAATTCAGTTATGCATCTGCTTTAATAAGGCTAGCTTACATAATAAACAACTGTTCGGCAAATAATTACTCAGTGATGTGTTTCGTATAATTGACACTATTGATTAAATAACCATTATTTCTAATGAGTGGTACAATGCGATTCCTTTGAAAGAAGTAGCCTTGTGGCTAGTGCCGTTGCACTAATGGAGAAGAAAATGAAACATACAATTGAAGTAATGATTTCTGAGCAGGAAGTTCAGGAACGTGTAAAAGAGCTAGGTAAGCAGATCACTGAATGCTACAAAGACTCAACTGATTTAGTGATGGTGGGTTTACTACGTGGTTCTTTTGTTTTCATGGCTGATCTAGCACGTGCGATTGAATTGCCACATGAAGTCGATTTTATGACTGCATCAAGCTACGGTAATACTATGGAAAGTAGCCGTGATGTTCGCATCCTAAAAGATCTGGATGATGACATTAAAGGTAAAGATGTACTGCTGGTTGAAGATATTATCGATACTGGTAATACTCTAAGCAAAGTATGTGAAATTCTATCGCTACGTGAGCCTAAGTCTATTCGTATTTGTACGCTACTTGATAAGCCAGAACGCCGTGAAGTAGACGTGAAAGTAGATTGGTACGGCTTTGTGATCCCAGATGAATTCGTTGTGGGTGTAGGTATCGACTATGCTCAGAAATACCGTCACTTACCTTACATTGGTAAAGTGGTACCGGTACAGGAATAATAAAAAAGCGACCTGATGGTCGCTTTTTTTCTATTTAATCAACAAGATTATTCTGCTTTTTCAGCAATATGTTCTTCAATCGATTTTTCCAGTGGCGGTAGCAGTGATGCCATCGCAGCTTGATAACCCACTTCGAGTGTTTCGCGGCTGGTTGATGTCACGCCAAGATCTTTAAGCACACCATTACTTGTACCGTAGATCCAACCGTGAATTTTCACTTCCTGACCACGCTCCCAAGCTTGTTGTAGGATCGTAGAGTTACCTAGGTTATAAACCTGGGAAGCGACGTTGATTTCAGATAGCTTATCATCCCACTCTTGACGAGGTAGCGCGCCTAGATCTGAGCGGTGTTTTAGATAAAGGTCGCGAATGTGAAGTAGCCAGTTATTGATAAGACCAAGTTGTGGATTCTCAATGGCGGCTGTCACACCACCACAACCATAGTGACCACAAACAATGATGTGTTTAACTTTTAAAACATCAACGGCATACTGCACTACTGATAAACAGTTTAAGTCGGTATGGATAACTTGGTTTGCTACGTTACGGTGAACGAATAGCTCACCTGAAACCAGTCCTGTTAGACGTTCTGCAGGAACACGGCTGTCAGAACAACCAATCCAAAGGTATTGAGGATGTTGTCCTTTTGCTAATTCGGTAAAGTAGTCAGGATCTTCATTTTTAATGTTCTCTGACCAAGATAGGTTGTTTGCGAAGAGCTGCTTAATATCTGCCATGATGATACCTTATATTGATATGTTCCTTACTATACACAAGCTGAGCTGGTAGCAAATCGGATTAGTGATAAATCAGTAATAATTCCTTTTATTTTTGTAACAGAAAGAGCGCAATTTATGAACGCTTTAGAAATAAAAAGTGTAAGAAAAACTTACAATGGCGGTGTGAAAGCGCTTAAAAACATGAACTTAACCGTGACTGAAGGCGACTTTTTTGCGCTTTTAGGGCCAAATGGCGCAGGAAAATCTACCACGATTGGCATTATTAGCTCGTTAGTGAACAAAACTTCTGGTTCGGTGAAAATCTTTGGCTATGACCTTGATAGTGAAAAAGTTGATGCGAAAAATCAGCTAGGTTTAGTGCCACAAGAGTTTAATTTTAACCCATTTGAAACGGTTGAGCAGATAGTGGTGAACCAAGCGGGTTACTACGGAGTTGAGCGTTCGGTGGCTAAAGAGCGTGCTAAAAAATACCTTTCTCAACTTGATTTATGGGGTAAGCGTAGTGAACGTGCGCGTAATTTATCCGGTGGTATGAAGCGTCGTTTAATGATCGCACGGGCATTAATGCATGAGCCAAAGCTGCTGATTTTAGATGAGCCAACCGCTGGGGTTGATATTGAATTACGTCGTTCGATGTGGGCGTTTTTACGCAAAATCAATCAAGAAGGAGTGACGATCATTTTAACTACTCACTACCTTGAAGAAGCAGAAATGCTGTGTCGTAACATTGGCATTATTAATCACGGTGAGTTGATTGAGCACACGTCGATGAAAGACTTACTGGGTAAATTAGAACTAGAAACGTTCATTTTAGATATTGAGTCACAAACCCAAGCACCACAATTAACAGGCATGAACAGCCAGTTAGTCGATAGCACCACATTGGAAGTTGAGCTGAAAAAGGGCGAAAGTTTAAATCCTGTTTTCACTCAATTATCTGAGCAGGGCATTGCGGTGAAATCGATGCGTAATAAGAGTAATCGCTTAGAAGAGCTATTTGTCACGCTGGTCAATCAAGCGGAAGCGAAGAAAGAAGGAGTAGAGGCGTGAAGAAGCAATACTGGATCGCATTTAAGAGTTTGATCACCAAAGAGATCCATCGTTTTACTCGTATTTGGGTGCAAACCTTAGTGCCGCCAGCGATCACCATGACCTTGTATTTCATTATCTTCGGTAACTTAATTGGTAGCCGCATTGGTGATATGGAAGGCTTTAGCTATATGGCGTATATCGTTCCTGGTTTGATCATGATGTCGGTGATCACCAACTCTTACTCGAATGTGGCATCCTCATTTTTCAGCGCTAAGTTTCAGCATAACATCGAAGAGTTATTGGTCGCACCGGTACCGAATTACATCATTATTGCAGGCTATGTCGGTGGTGGTGTGCTGCGAGGTTTAGCTGTGGGAACGCTAGTGACGATTGTATCGTTGTTGTTTGTACCACTGCATATTGCGTATATTGGGGTGATTATCGCAACCGTAGTGATGACATCGATCGTGTTTTCACTCGGCGGTTTAATTAATGCGGTATTTGCTCGTACCTTTGATGATATCAGTATTATTCCGACCTTTGTCCTAACGCCATTAACCTATCTGGGTGGGGTGTTTTATTCGATCAATCTATTGCCTGAGTTTTGGCAAGGCGTTTCGAAAATTAACCCAATCGTCTACATGGTCAATGCGTTCCGTTATGGCTTCTTAGGGGTATCCGATGTTGCGATTGGTACTTCTTTTGCGGTGTTAAGTGTGTTTGTTATCGCGCTTTATAGTGTGGCGTATTACTTAATTTCTCGTGGTATTGGTTTACGCTCATAACAGGCAACCAAAGAAAAAAGATAAAAAAATACCGCTCATGTGAGCGGTATTTTTTTGCTTATGCATTAATGCTTATTCAGCCACATCTTCATCTGAGTTTTGTGTTGGACCTAAATCGACCACTTGGTTGTCGATCAGGCGTACTTTACCCAATTGAGAAGACATTAAGATCACCGCATGTTGGGTCTCTTCTGTCACTGGCAGTAGGGTAACGGCATCGCGAATAAAGCACTTGTCAGGTTGTAGACCGGCTGCACGTAATTGATCATTGGCATCAATCACTAGCTCATCATAATCAGTACGACCACCACGCATTTGGCTGCTGATCCAACGCATAGTACGAGCGATCACAGGTGCACGTTGGCGCTCGTCAACGGTTAGTTTACCGTTGCGTGAGCTCATAGCTAAGCCATCCATTTCACGCACAGTTGGTACGCCAACGATTTTGATGTCTAACGCTAAATCGATCACCATTTGACGAATTAATGCCAACTGTTGGAAATCTTTCTCGCCAAAACAGGCAACATCAGGCTGAACAATATTAAACAGTTTATTAACGATGGTTGCCACGCCACGGAAGTGACCTGGACGCAGTTCGCCTTCAAGGATGCTAGATAGGCCTGGAACTTCAACAAAAGTTTGGTTCTCAATACCTGCTGGATACATGATCTCTGGTGTTGGTGTAAACACCACATCAACCATGTTTTGCTCATGCAGTTTGGCAATATCTTCTTCCAGCGTACGCGGGTACGTTTGAAGATCTTCAGCTTTATCAAACTGCATTGGATTAACAAAGATACTAGCAACAACAACATCGGCATGTTTGCGCGCTTTACGCATTAGCGTTAAGTGGCCTTCATGCAAGTTACCCATAGTTGGAACAAAAGCGATACGACGACCCTCACGGCGCCAGGTACGAATTTGCTCTCTTAGTGGGGCAATTTCGGCGAATGTTTGCATCTCTTATTCCTTATTCAAAAGTATGTTGAGGTCCTGGGAATTCACCCGTTTCAACATCTTTAATATATTTAGTGACGGCCTCACGCATGTCGCCAGTTTCTGCAAGGAAGTTCTTTGAAAACTTCGGCATGTAGTTAGCAGAAATACCGAACATATCGTGCATAACTAGAATTTGACCATCGGTGCTATTACCAGCACCAATGCCGATGACGGGAATATCAACCGCTTTGGTAATGCGCTCAGCAAGGCTTGCAGGAACACACTCAAGTACAATGATTTGAGCGCCAGCATTTTTTAAGACGATAGCGTCTTTGACCATTTGCTCGGCTTTATCGATATCACGACCTTGGACTTTGTAACCGCCGAAAATGTTAACAGATTGCGGGGTTAAACCAAGGTGAGCACACACAGGAACGGCACGTTCAGCTAGCATAGAAATGGTATCTGCTAGCCATGCGCCGCCTTCTAGTTTGACCATGTTTGCACCAGCTCGCATTAGCTTAGCTGCGTTTTCGCAAGCTTGCTCTGGTGTTGCATAACTCATAAATGGCATATCAGCCATCAGTAATGCATTAGGGCTTCCCGCACGAACACTACGCGTGTGGTAAGCAATATCTTCTACCGTCACAGGAAGCGTATCTTCACGGCCTTGTAAAACCATGCCAAGAGAATCACCAACCAGCATAACTGGCATTTCCTGTTGCTCAAATAATTGAGCGAAACTCGCATCGTATGCGGTAACAGATGCGAACTTACGACCTTCTTGCTTCCATTTCATGAGATCGTTGATAGTAATTTTCTTCATAGCTTCTCCTCGCCCTGATAGATTTTTTATTTTTGCCAGATAGCTAAGCCATTGAGGTCTACCTGATCCAATAGAGTGGATAAAGAAGTGTTGTCAGGTAGGATTAACTTAGGGCTGATCTCAGCTAACGGATAAAGTACAAATTCACGTACTTTCATGCCGTAATGGGGAACGGTTAAACGTTCACAATGGTGTTCAAGATCACCATATAACAGAATGTCGAGATCCAAGGTTCTTGGTCCCCAACGTTCATCTTTGCGCACTCGACCATGTTCAAGCTCAATTGCTTGGGTTTGATCAAGTAAAGCCAGCGGCGCTAATTCGGTATCAATAGCGACGACGGCGTTAATGTAGTCTGGTTGGTTTTGTGGTCCCATCGGGGTACTGCTGTACAGCGATGATACGGCAACCACCGTCATATCTGGATGTGCTTTTAATGCATCAATGGCGCTATTAGCTTGGGCGATCGGATCGCCCAAGTTACTGCCAATCGCTATATAGGCTCGGATCATGATGATTTTGGCTGCGGTTTTTTACGACGTTGCTGAGGACGGCGACGACGTGGGCGGCGGTTACCACCTTCATTGACATTCATGACCATTTTGCCGCGTTGATTACGATCGGCATTTTGGAACTCAGCCCACCACTGCGCTAACTCTTTAATGTCATGACCTTCAAATAGGGCACGCATTTCTAAGAAATCGTAGGCAGCGCGGAACTTTGGATGTTCCATGGTCTTAAAGGCACGTTTCCCACTGCGACGGGCAAAGCGCAATTGTTGCTGCCAAATATCACGTACAGTAGTGGTATGACGGCGTGGGATCGCAATGGTGCGAACTTGATCATCAAGAATATCGTTACTTGCCACCATAAAGGCATCGTAGAACGATAAGCCGCTAGCAAAAGAGACTTCTTCCGCGCGGATCATCATTGGATACCACAGCATTGCAGCATAGATAAACGCAGGATTAACTCGCTTATCTTCGGCAATACGCTTATCCGTTGATGCCAAGATATGCTCAATCATCTTCTCTGTTTGGCTACTTTGATCTTCGGTAAAGTGATCTGCCAAAATAGGGAAGAGTTGCTGGAATAGGTTGTATTCACGCAACATGCGGTAGGTTTCTAAACCTTGGCCTGATTGCAGCAGTTTTAAACTTTCTTCAAACAAACGCGCTGCAGGAATATCTTGCAGTAATGATGAAAGCTCTTGGATTGGTGCTGCTGTTGCAGGATCAATGTCCATGTCCAGTTTCACCGCAAAACGGACTGCACGTAGCATACGCACAGGATCTTCACGGTAACGGGTTTCTGGATCACCCATTAGGCGTACGATGCGATTATTTAAATCTTCAACACCGTTTGCGTAATCGGTAACAGTGAAATCTTTGACGCTGTAGTACAGGGCATTGATAGTAAAGTCACGGCGTTCTGCATCTTCATCGATGGTGCCATAGACGTTATCTCGAAGTAGCATACCTTCACGGTTGCGTGAAGAAATTTGTGGCTTCTGTTTGCTGTCTTTTGGGGTTGTGGCTTGTACTGGCGCATCGGAGTGGTGACCACGGAAAGTGGCAACTTCGATGATGTCTCGACCAAATAGGATATGGGCAAGACGGAAACGGCGACCAATTAAACGACAGTTACGGAACAGCTTTTTGATCTCTTCTGGCGTTGCATTGGTAGCAATATCAAAATCTTTTGGTTGTTTGTCTAGCAGTAAATCACGTACGCCGCCACCTACTAAGTAAGCGTCGTAACCGGCTTTATTTAGACGATATAGTACTTTCAGCGCATTTTCGCTGATATCTTTACGTGAAATGCTGTGCTCTTGGCGTTGGTAAACTTGCAAAGTTTGTTCCTCTGGAACGCGAGTACTACTGTCGCGATTCAATACTTTACGGCAAAAGCTGGCTACTCGATTAAAGATAATACACCCCATTATGTGCATCTGGTTCAACAAACAGCCGTATATAATATATCACGGCAGACTATTTTAGAATGCTAGTGTGATGGCAGTTGTTTTTGGTAGCTTATCTAGCTGCCAGTGCGCAACGCCCCACATTAAAATTTCTTCTACAGTGTGTGCAGCAAGATCTGCTGGTGGCGCAAGGCCTAAAAACTGTAGCGCTGCAACCAAGGCTGGACGCGGATTGGTTTTATCAATCGCAGGCGCATGGTTTTGTTTCGACAACTTATTGCCGTTTTCTGTAACAGCGAGCGGTAAATGCAAGTAACTCACAGGGGTATGACCAAGTTGCTGGTATAAACCGATTTGACGACCTGTTGGTTCTATTAAATCAGCACCACGAACAACTTCAGTGATCCCTTGTTCGATATCATCGAGCACCACCGCAAGATTGTAAGCAAATAACCCGTCTCGACGTCGAATGATAAAATCTTCTCCCGCCAGTGATTCCGGCAGAGCGATTCGACCATGTAATTGATCATCGAAAGCAACGATAGGTGTGTCCACTTTTAATCGCACAGCACTGTCTTTTGGCTGTTGATTGAGGTGACGACAAGTACCTGGGTAAAAACCGCCAGCTTCTTTGATTGCTTTACGACTACACTGGCAATAATAAGCATCGCCTTGGGCTAACCATTGGTCGATTTGACCTTGATAAGCATCATGACGTTGGCTTTGATACATCAGTTCACCATCCCAACAGAAGCCATAAGCTTCTAATGTGCGCAGAATATCATCGGCAGCACCGGGCATTTCTCGAGGTGGATCAAGATCTTCAATTCTGACTATCCATTTTCCTTGATGTGACTTAGCTTGTAAGTAACTTCCCAAGGCAGCAATGAGTGAGCCGAAATGAAGCGGTCCTGACGGTGATGGCGCAAAGCGTCCTACATATTGGTTCGTCTGTGTCATAAATCATGAGCAAAAAAGTTGCCTACACCTGATAGGGCGTTAGGCACGGCGTTAACGTATGTTGACCAGAGCTAGGGGTACTGCAACAAGGCAAATCCTCCAAACTGAGTAAGATTCTTATGCAAGAACCTTATTCAGTTTGGTGCGAGCTAATCTGTGGGCTGGTTAAGCGTGATCAGGGCGCAAGCTATGGTCGACATGGATAGGGTGCAAAAAAGTGCACCACATTAAATCGCACGCTAGTGTAAACGAAAGAGGGAGCTTTCGCTCCCTCTAAAATTAGGCATTAACGCAGGCGACGTAATTAGCCAGCCATTTGCTTTTCTTTGATCTCTGCAAGTGTCTTACAATCAATACAAAGTTCAGCAGTTGGACGTGCTTCTAGTCGACGAATACCGATCTCAATACCACAAGAATCACAGAAGCCGAAATCATCTTCTTCAATGCGCTTCAATGTTTTCTCGATCTTTTTGATCAGTTTACGTTCACGGTCACGGTTACGTAACTCAAGGCTGAATTCTTCTTCCTGAGCTGCACGATCCACAGGATCAGGGAAGTTAGCTGCCTCGTCTTGCATGTGGTTTACTGTACGATCGACTTCTTCACGAAGTTGATTACGCCATGCTGAAAGAATCTTATGGAAGTGGGCACGTTGTGCTTCACCCATATACTCTTCACCAGCTTTTTCCTGGTAAGGTTCAACCCCAGCAATAGCCAGGATGCCTAGTGATTTTTTAACGTTGGTCTCTGGCATATAGCATCTCCTAATGTACCTAATAACCGTCACTGGTTAATTTTGGGCGGTATCTATAGCAGAAAGGTTTGGCTGTGGCAATTACTGTCTTTCTTCAATTCTATACCAATGTGAAGAAAGCATCACTTTTCAGTTCGAGTGACGAAATTCTATACAATTGGACAGTGTTATTTGCTCTATATCGAGATCTGCTTTGTAGCAGATAACCTCAACCCCTGCCTTTACTGCTTGTTTGAGTAATTGGGCGTATATCGGATCGATATGATCTGCGACCGAAACGCTATTAATTCCTGAATGTAATACTGCAAAAAATAGTACCGATCTGTAGCCTTGCTCTACCATTTCGGTGAGCTCTCTCAAATGTTTTTGTCCACGAGTGGTCACAGCATCAGGGAAATAACCTTGTCTATTTTCCCCTAATAAGGTGACGCTTTTTACTTCAATATAGCAGGGTGGACGTGTTTCTGATTCAAGTAATAGATCAATACGACTATTTTCAGCACCATATTTCACTTCTGCTCGCAGTGATGTGTAACCTGTTAGCTCATCAATTACGTCATTACGAATCGCTTCTTCCACTAATCGATTGGCTTGTGCTGTGTTGACACAAATCCAATCATTATTGAGTGTTTGGGTGAGTTCCCAACTATTAGGGTACTTACGTTTTGCGTTATCTGAGGTGGAATACCAAACAGTGCTATTCGGTTCGGCACAGCCTGTCATTGCACCTGTGTTAGCACAGTGGATGGTACGAACTTCATTATTATCAAGCTCAATATCGGCTAAAAAACGCTTATAACGTTTAATAAGTTTGCCTGCTTGTAAAGGTTGCGCAAATTTCATAGTTCTCTCGATGGCTGATGATTGTTTTTCGTTATAAATTGCCTTTTCGTTACAATAGCACTTAAAGGCACTGGCATTAGCCGATTCATTCGATCATGACATAAGGTATCTAGATTGTCACAGCTCCCTATTGAAGACGTTTTACCTGACTTGTTTGCAGCATTAAACACGCACTCACAATTGATTTTAAAAGCCCCTCCGGGCGCAGGTAAATCAACATATCTTCCTCTTTCATTACTACAGCAAAAAGCCTTTACTGGACGTATTGTGATGTTAGAACCAAGACGTTTAGCGGCAAGAAATATTGCCGGCTTTTTAGCGCGTCAGTTAGGAGAAAAAGTTGGGGAAACTGTTGGCTTGCGGGTTCGTGGTGAAACCAAAGTCAGTGCTAAGACCAAGCTTGAGATTGTCACCGAAGGGGTGATGACTCGAATGCTGCAGCAAGATCCTGAACTCACTGGCATTGATTTACTGATCTTCGATGAATTTCATGAGCGCTCTATTCATGCCGATACGGCATTGGCGTTAGCACTCGAAGTACAACAAGCGCTGCGTGATGATTTAACGGTGCTGGTCATGTCGGCAACCTTATCGCAGCAAGAGCTGATGACGTTATTGCCAGAGGCGAGTTATATCGAATCGCAAGGCCGTTGTTTCCCTGTTGAATATCGTTATAGCGGCACTATTGAACCCCGTGAACTGATTGAGAAAATGGCGCAAGCGATTTGTCAGCTATTGGATAATGAAAAGGGCTCTGTGCTGGTGTTCTTACCCGGTGTCGGTGAAATCAAACGTTTGCAGCAATTGCTGCAAGAACGTTTAGATAACAAAACATGGCTTTGCCCGTTATATGGTCAATTAAATATTGAGCAGCAGCAACAAGCGATCAGTGCACCAACCAATGGACAACGTAAAGTGGTATTGGCAACCAATATCGCGGAAACCAGTTTAACCATTGAAGGTATTCGCTTAGTGGTTGATAGCGGCTTAGAGCGAATTGCGCAGTGGGATCCTAAAACTGGGATCAGTCGCTTACAGCAAGTACGTATTGCACAATCGTCGGCAGAGCAACGAGCAGGTCGTGCTGGGCGATTAGAAGCGGGTATTTGTCTGCGCATGTACAGTGAAGAGCAGTTACAACGCCAACCTGCCACACCACAGCCTGAAATTTTGCGAAGTGATCTAACCTCATTAGCGATGGAGCTAGTGCAATGGGGCTGTAACGATCCTGCTGAATTACAGTGGTTAGATTTACCGCCAGCCATTGCTTTGCAACAATCTCGTGAGTTATTAGTACAACTTGGCGCTATAGACAGTCGAGGGCAGCAAACTGAGCGTGGACAATTAATTCAATCTTTAGGTGCCGAGCCTCGTCATGCCGCTATCTTAGCGTTTGCGCTTGAGCTGTATCGTGAGCAATCCGATGCGACAATCTTATCAACGGCTGTCATGTTAATTGCTTTACTCGAAGATCCGCCTCGAGCAATGGATAATCCAGATCTCGCATTCCAACTACATTTATTAGAAAGCCAGAAACTTGCCAAAGCTGGGCATTATCGTCAGCGAGCAATACAAACCCAGCAAAAGCTCCATCAACAGCTAGATATCAAAGTAAAGAGTGCGTCATTGACGGTGAATAACCAATGGTTAGGCGCATTACTGGCAGCGGGCTTTCCGGATCGTATAGCAATGACCCGTAATCATGATGGACGTTATCAGCTGTCTAATGGTCAAGGAGTAATGCTAGAGGTTGATCTGAGCTTAGCATCAGAGCAAACCTTAGTGGTTGCCGATGTGGTCAAAACACGCCAAGGGGATAGCCGAGTTTTCTCTGCTGTTGCGGTTGATATTACACAGTTGCAGCAAGCGCATCCTGAACTTTTCACTGCGCAAGATTGGCTCGATTGGGATGATAAGAAAGGGCGATTAAGTGCCGAACATCGTGTTTACTGCGGTAAGCTAATTATAAGTCGAGATATTGCGCCAGAGCCTGATCCAGCCCTTGCCAGTGAAGCTTTGGTGAATGCGATTAAGCGTAAAGGGTTAAGCGTATTGAATTGGACAGATAAAGCCCATTCACTCTTAACTCGTGCCCGTTGTGCCACACGATGGTTACCTGAGTTAAACCTTCCTGCATTAGATGATGAGAGTTTACTCATGGTAGCTGATACATGGTTACTGCCTTATATGAGTGGGATCAAGACCATGAAAGGCGTAGCGAAAGTTGATGTATTAGCTGCCTTAGAAGCATATTTAGGTTGGGATAAAAAACAACAGATTGATTTGCTACTGCCAACGCATTATCAAGTGCCAACAGGGTCTAATATAGTGATCCGTTATCATGAGCAACAACAGCCAGTGCTTGCGGTAAAATTACAGGAAATGTTTGGTGAAAAAGCGTCGCCTTGTATTGCTAATGGCAAAGTAGCATTAGTACTGGAGTTGTTATCTCCAGCACAGCGACCGTTACAAATAACTCAAGACTTAGCGGCATTTTGGCAGGGCTCATACAAAGAAGTGCAGAAGGAAATGAAAGGACGTTATCCTAAGCATCCATGGCCGGATGATCCCGCCAATCATATTCCAACCCGCAAAACGAAAAAATATATGTAGCAATAGACCTGTATATATAATCAGGTATAGTGTTCAATAATTATCAAATCACATGTATAGGAGCAGTATTATTTGCTCCTATCTTATATAGGAATGACATTAGTTGACGCATTATGATTAAGTTGTCTTCTCATCTACAGTCAAGCAAACATGTCGCACCGCCGAAAGACAGTGGCGGGAAAAAGCCGACGACGCCTCGAAAAAAAACACCAGTAAAACCAAAACCTACCGAAAAAAAGCCAACTAAGCGTACAGCAACCAGTGCGACGAAAAAGGCTCCAGCAAAAAAAACGCCTGCGAAGAAAACCAAAAAGACCACCAAAAAAGATCGCCCATGGCTTAAAAAGCTTGGCTGGCTAGGCTTTAAAATTGGTTTAGTGGTGGTGGCTGCGATGTTAGTGGTAGGGATTTATTTAGATACGATTGTGCGCAATAAAATGGACGGTCAAATTTGGGATTTACCGTCTGTTGTTTATGGTCGCGTGTTAACACTTCGCCCTGATCAACACATTAGTATTATGGATGTGCGCCGTGAATTAGATTTATTGAAATACCACAAAGTGCGCACACCAACCCGTATCGGGGAATATTCAGCATCATCAACTCGCATTGAATTGATCCGACGTCCGTTTGATTTTCCTGAAGGGGCTGAGAAAAAAAGTCATGTGTTGCTGACTTTTTCTGGTAACACCCTAGCAAGCATTAAAGACTTAACCACTAATCGCTCGTTAGGTTATTTCAATATTGAACCTAAAATGCTCGGTATGCTTGGCCTTTCAGGCAATGAGCAGCGCATCTTTATGAAGCGTGATGAATTCCCACCGTTATTAATTGATGCATTACTGGCAACGGAAGATAGAGATTTCTATCAACATGATGGTGTTTCACCGTTAGCTATCATTCGTGCCATGTTCGTTAACTTACGCGCAGGCCGCACAGTACAAGGTGGTAGTACTTTAACCCAGCAACTAGCGAAGAACTTATTTTTAAGCCGTGAACGTAGTCTATGGCGTAAAGTTCGTGAAGCCTATATTGCCGTGATCATTGATTATCGCTATAGCAAAGATCGGGTATTAGAAGCTTACCTTAACGAAATCTATCTCGGTCAAAATGGCGGTAAAGAGGTACATGGTTTCCCATTAGCAGCAAGACTGTATTTTGGTCGTCCATTGGATGAGTTAACACCTGCACAGTTAGCCATGCTGGTGGGCATGGTGAAAGGGCCTTCTCAGTTTAACCCTTGGCGACATCCAGAGCGTACGCTAGAGCGTCGTGATTTGGTGTTAAGCCTTCTGCTTAAAAACAACACCCTTACTGGAGCTGAATATGAAGCTGCAGCTTCAAGCCCATTAGGTGTACAAAAGACACCGAAGATCGCTAGTCGTCAACCTGCTTATTTCCAGCAATTACAACGAGAGCTTGAGCGTGATGTCGGTGATATTTATAAGTCAGGTAAAGGTCTTCGTATCTTCAGTACTTTAGATCCATTATCACAGCAATCAGCAGAGCAAAGTATTGCTGCAATGGTGCCAAAGCTCAATAAAAAAGCAGGGCTGAAAGTTGAAACGGCAATGGTGGTGGTTGATCGCCTAAGCGGAGAAGTACGCGCTATTGTCGGTGGTAGTCGCCCAGGTTACGCAGGCTTTAACCGTGCGTTAGATGCGAGCCGTCAAATTGGCTCATTAGCCAAGCCTGCGGTTTATTTAACGGCATTAAGCGAGCCTAATAAATTTAACTTAGCAACAAGCTTGGATGATAAGTCGATTGTATTACGCGGCAGCAAAGGCACTACATGGCGTCCACGAAATTACGATCGTAAGTTTAGAGGCCAAGTTCCACTTTATTATGCGTTAGCTAATTCTTTGAATGTGCCAACGGTAAATCTTGGTTTAAAAGTTGGGCTGGGAAGTGTGATTAATACCATGAGCAAATTGGGTGTTGATCGCGATGAAATTCCTAAACTGCCATCAATTCTGCTTGGTTCATTTACTTTATCACCTTATGAGGTGGCACAAATGTTCCAGACCATTACCAGTGGTGGACGTAAAGCTGATTTAACTGCGCTACGAGCGGTAGTCGATCAGAAAGGTAGAATTCTTTATCAGAACTATCCGAAAGCAGCTCAGGTAGTGCCAGAGCAGGCTGCGTGGCTCACTACGTATGATATGAAGCGTGTCGTTAGCCAAGGCACCGCACGTTACTTACAAAGTAAATTCAGCGCGGCAAAATTGGCTGGTAAAACCGGAACAACGGATAAGAACCGAGATAGCTGGTTTGCAGGTGCTGATGGTCATGAAGTGGCGGTAGTATGGGTTGGACGTGATGATAACACTCCAGTGCGCTTAACAGGCTCTAGTGGTGCTTTACGTATTTATGCTGATTATCTTACTCGCAGGCAACCAGCCCCACTGACATTGCCGTGGCCACAACAGATCACAACTATGAAATACGATAAGCAAGCTAATGGCACATTAACACCTAACTGTAACGGTAGTGTTTCGTTGCCGGTTTGGGATAAAGATGGACAATTAAAAGCGCAGTGTTCAAGTAATAAACCTGCCGCTTGGATCACCAATATGTTTACGGGTGGTTAATCTATCGGTATTGCAAAAAGCCTCGCTCATATAGCGGGGCTTTTTTCTGTCTGAAAGGGGAGTGATGACTTTGAAGAGGTATTTTCTTTAGATGAAAAAAAACCTCATCAAAGATGAGGTTTCAAAAGATGGTGCCGACTACCGGAGTCGAACTGGTGACCTACTGATTACAAGTCAGTTGCTCTACCTACTGAGCTAAGTCGGCACGTTTTGTTCTTTTTGTCATAACGTCAAAGACGTTACTTTTTAATATGGTGCCTCGAGGCGGAATCGAACCACCGACACGAGGATTTTCAATCCTCTGCTCTACCGACTGAGCTATCGAGGCAGAAGTAGCGATGGTTAAGTCTCTACTTTTGCATTCTTACCAAAGTAAGAAAATAAATGGTGCCGACTACCGGAGTCGAACTGGTGACCTACTGATTACAAGTCAGTTGCTCTACCTACTGAGCTAAGTCGGCACACTTTATTTGGCTCCTCCTGCTGGACTTGAACCAGCGACATACGGATTAACAGTCCGCCGTTCTACCGACTGAACTAAGGAGGAATTGTACTTTTATCTTACTCGATTAAATCAAGCGAGATGAATATGGTGCCTCGAGGCGGAATCGAACCACCGACACGAGGATTTTCAATCCTCTGCTCTACCGACTGAGCTATCGAGGCAAAAACACGAAGTTAATCGTTGTTTTGCATTTCTTACGTGAGTAAGAGAATAAATGGTGCCGACTACCGGAGTCGAACTGGTGACCTACTGATTACAAGTCAGTTGCTCTACCTACTGAGCTAAGTCGGCACACTATATTCTTTTTTATTTCTCCGCTCAATGAGCCAAGAAACTAAATAGTGGCTCCTCCTGCTGGACTTGAACCAGCGACATACGGATTAACAGTCCGCCGTTCTACCGACTGAACTAAGGAGGAACAGATTGTGGTTGCTTGCACCAAACTTCGAAAGGGAAGTGATGGTGCCTCGAGGCGGAATCGAACCACCGACACGAGGATTTTCAATCCTCTGCTCTACCGACTGAGCTATCGAGGCAACGGAGCGCATTAAAAAGGTTTTCGCTCTTTTCGTCAATGCTTTTTTTTCAAATAATTATCAACCTTGTCTTTTTTATCCCGTTTGTTTGAAAAGTGAGCTTTTATTAAGGGTTACAGTGATGTTATGGCTGAAAAAGAGAATAAATATAAGGAATTTATGAAGCTTAAGTTTGGGATGTTTTCACCTGTTCAAGAGAAAAATATGGCATAAAAATGAGAAATAAGCACAAAGCAGAAAGATAAAAAGAGTCGAAGCGAGAGAGGGGAGTGAGAACTAAAGAGATGTGAGTGGAAGAAATATGACTGAACGTATTGATTAATCCAAATGACAGGCGAAAAAAAACCTTGTCTTACGACAAGGTTTCTTAACTGGCTCCTCCTGCTGGACTTGAACCAGCGACATACGGATTAACAGTCCGCCGTTCTACCGACTGAACTAAGGAGGAATCGTACTTTTATCTTACTTGAACAAATCAAGCGAGATGAATATGGTGCCTCGAGGCGGAATCGAACCACCGACACGAGGATTTTCAATCCTCTGCTCTACCGACTGAGCTATCGAGGCAGAAGTAGTGATGCTTAAGTCTCTACTTTTGCATTCTTACGTGAGTAAGAAAATAAATGGTGCCGACTACCGGAGTCGAACTGGTGACCTACTGATTACAAGTCAGTTGCTCTACCTACTGAGCTAAGTCGGCACACTTTATTTGGCTCCTCCTGCTGGACTTGAACCAGCGACATACGGATTAACAGTCCGCCGTTCTACCGACTGAACTAAGGAGGAATTGTACTTTTATCTTACTTGATTAAATCAAGCGAGATGAATATGGTGCCTCGAGGCGGAATCGAACCACCGACACGAGGATTTTCAATCCTCTGCTCTACCGACTGAGCTATCGAGGCAAAAACACGAAGTTAATCGTTGTTTTGCATTTCTTACGTGAGTAAGAGAATAAATGGTGCCGACTACCGGAGTCGAACTGGTGACCTACTGATTACAAGTCAGTTGCTCTACCTACTGAGCTAAGTCGGCACACTATATTCTTTTTTATTTCTCCGCTCAATGAGCCAAGAAACTAAATAGTGGCTCCTCCTGCTGGACTTGAACCAGCGACATACGGATTAACAGTCCGCCGTTCTACCGACTGAACTAAGGAGGAACAGATTGTGGTTGCTTGCACCAAACTTCGAAAGGGAAGTGATGGTGCCTCGAGGCGGAATCGAACCACCGACACGAGGATTTTCAATCCTCTGCTCTACCGACTGAGCTATCGAGGCAACGGGGCGCTATTAAAAGGGTTTTCAGCCTTTTCGTCAACACTTTTTTCAAGAAAAAATGATAAATGTTGTTGTTTGTTGGCTTTTTGTTCGTTGTGATGTTGTTTTGATATTCATTTGTGAGATTTCATCAATTTAAAACTAATTCGTGATGAAATCTCAGTAACGAATTTTTACTTTTCTGGCGGTGTGTAACCGTCGATTACCACGTCTTGACCTTCAAATAAAAACTTCACCATTTCAGTTTCAAGCAATTGGCGGTGTTCTGGGTTCATCATGTTCAACTTTTTCTCGTTGATTAACATGGTTTGCTTACCTTGCCACTCAGCCCATGCTTGCTTAGAAATATTGTCAAAAATACGTTGGCCTAGCTCACCTGGGTATAGTTGAAAATCTAAACCTTCAGCTTCTTGTTTTAGTCGAGCACAAAAAACAGTACGACTCATGAAATATTCCTTACTTTTGCTCGCTGAATGTCACGCCCAGCGAAAATGAGTGATGATTATCTAGTTATACCAGAGTCAGTGACGGGCATCTAGCGTCACTGACAGGAATAAAACGGCTAAAAATTAGGGTTATTTTGTGTTGGCTAGCTGATATGCCAAGCTTTCTAATATTTTTTGTACTGGCGCTGCTAAACCGATTTTTGCTGGATTTTCGAGATCATACCATTGCCCTGCATTGTCATTGATGAGGTTAGGCTCGGCAGATAACTCATACAGCATAGGCACAATATCAAGGTGATAATGGCTAAATGTGTGGCGAAATGCGGTTAACTGCTGATTACTTTGAATTAAGTCTTGTTGTTGACCGAGCTGTTTTTCAAGTAGCGGCACTAAATCATCATTATCGTGTTGTGGAAAACACCATAATCCTCCCCAAATCCCTACTTGTGGGCGTTGCTCTAACCAAACCTTGTTGCCATGTTGCAAGATAGCGAACCATGTTTGTTTCTCTGGCATGGTCTTTTTCGGTTTTTTGTCAGGAAAATCCATTTGTCGTTGTTGGGCTAAAGCGAGACATTGGTTGCTTACCGGGCATAATTCACACTTGGGTTTACTGCGAGTACAAATCATCGCCCCCATGTCCATCATGGCTTGGTTATAACGCTCAACCCCTTCTGCTGGGGTGTTGGTTTCAGCAATCTCCCATAAGGTATTTTCAACGGTTTTCTTGCCCGGCCAACCTTCAACGGCGTAACAGCGTGAAAGTGTGCGTTTAACGTTCCCATCTAAAATTGGATGATGCTGACCCAATGACAGCGATAACACTGCTCCTGCTGTTGATCGCCCAATGCCCGGTAGGGCTTGAACTTGATCAATATCCGTTGGGAAAACACCGTTATGATCGCTGACGATCATTTTTGCCGCTTTGTGTAAGTTACGGGCACGGGCGTAGTAGCCCAGTCCAGTCCATAGGTGTAGCACTTCATCTTGTTCGGCGGCGGCTAAGTCTTGCACCGTTGGGAAGCGTTCCATAAAGCGTTCAAAGTAGGGGATCACGGTGGCAACTTGAGTTTGTTGCAGCATGATTTCTGATAGCCAAACTTTGTATGGGGTTTTATTTTGTTGCCAAGGTAGGGTTTTACGGCCGAATTTGTCGTACCACGCTAAGATGGCATCGGAAAATGACGTACTCAATGTTGTGCTCACTTTACGGTTGGGGTGTGACTTATCACTGGCAGTACGAAGAAATTCGGTACTTTGTTTAATGACAAGCAACGATTTTGTTATTTTTGCTGCGAGGTGAAAATTGGTGTCCGCCAGTGCAATCACTTATACTGCAAGCGGAGGTGCAGCGTTATTTATTGTCTATTTTGGACAAGATTGCACCATAAACTGGCTATTGTCGCAATCGATAGACTTGAATTGAGTCTATAACTTTGGATAATGCCGTTCCGTTTCTTTTTTGTTTGGATAGTTAGCATGAGCGAAGTTTCAAAGAAGTCAGGCGAAGTGACCCTGACTGAATTTACCGAAGATGGCAAGCTGGTTCGTAAGATCCGTAGCTTTGTTCGTCGTGAAGGCCGTTTAACTAAAGGCCAAGAAAATGCGATGGAAAACAACTGGCCAACTATGGGTATTGATTTCGCCAAGCAAATGCTGGACTGGAAAGAAGTATACAACCGTGAAGCACCAGTTGTTCTTGAAATCGGTTTTGGTATGGGCGCATCATTAGTTGAAATGGCGAAAAATGCCCCTGAGAAAAACTTCATCGGTATCGAAGTACATAGCCCAGGTGTGGGGGCGTGTCTAATGGGGGCTGAAGAAGCAGGTTTAACTAACCTACGTGTAATGTGTCACGACGGTGTGGAAGTGTTTGAGCACATGATCCCAGACGGTAGCCTAGACACAGTACAACTATTCTTCCCAGATCCTTGGCACAAAGCGCGTCACCATAAGCGTCGTATCGTTCAGCCTGAATTTGCTGAAATGCTACGTAAGAAGCTTAAAATTGGTGGTATTTTCCATATGGCAACAGACTGGGAAAACTACGCAGAGCACATGGTTGAAGTGATGGATGCAGCACCAGGTTACCGTAACACGGCAACTGATGGTCCTTACATTGCACGTCCAGAAGATCGTCCATTAACCAAGTTCGAAGCGCGTGGTCACCGCTTAGGTCACGGTGTTTGGGATATGAAGTACGAGCGTACTGAGTAATCGCCATTCAGCATGCTTTGCTTAAATTAGAGAGATTTTATCGATCTTAGCAAGCAGTATAGAATTGATTAAAAAGCCAACCTCGTGTTGGCTTTTTTGCCCTTGGAGAAAGAAATATGAAGCCTACCGCAGCATTACTAAATGAAGTGTTAGAAGAAGTGAGACCTCTGATTGGTCAGGGAAAAGTTGCTGATTATATTCCTGCTTTAGCCACTGTTCCGGCTGAAAAATTGGGTATCGCTGTGTGTTACAACGATGGTGAAATTATCCAAGCTGGTGATAGTCAAGAAGGCTTTTCTATTCAATCGATCTCCAAGGTGTTATCGCTAACCTTAGCCATGACGCTATATGAGCCAGAGGAGCTATGGTCACGCGTGGGTAAAGAGCCATCAGGCCAAGCCTTTAACTCAATGATCCAGCTAGAGCTAGAAAAAGGTATTCCACGTAACCCGTTCATTAACCCTGGTGCCATTGTTGTCTCAGACATGCTGCATAGCCGCTTATGTGCGCCACAATACCGCATGCTTGAGTTAGTACGAGAGCTATCGTGCAACCCACATATTGTTTACGACAAGGTGGTAGCAAGCTCAGAGATGCAGCATAGCGATCGTAATGCATCGATTGCTTATTTGATGCGTTCATTTGGTAACTTTGAAAATGAAGTCATGCCAGTGCTAACTAACTATTTTAGTTACTGTGCACTGAAGATGAGCTGTGTGGATTTAGCAAGAACGTTTAGCTATTTAGCAAATAAAGGGCTTCCTTTAGGCGCGAAAAAAAGAATTATCAGCCAGACTAAAAGTAAGCACATAAATGCATTGCTTGCGACTTGTGGTTTATACGATGGCGCAGGTGAATTTGCTTACCGTGTAGGGATGCCGGGTAAATCTGGTGTCGGTGGCGGTATTGTTGCGATTGTACCGGGTGAAATGACGATTGCGGTTTGGTCGCCAGAGCTTGATCAATCCGGTAATTCTGTTGCAGGGACTGCAGCATTAGAAAAATTATCAGAGCGTATTGGGCGTTCTATTTTTTAGTGAGTCCGTGTAGTTGACGTTACGAGACTCACATTAGGGGAGGATCGTATGTTAATGAATAAAGGGATTCACGGATTAAGAATAGCGATACAAGGGGCTTTATTGGCTTCTGTGGGATTTATCAGTTCAACGGTATTTGCCAATGAATGTGATCCGCAGTGGCATAATTCACTTAGCTTGAATGAAGGGCGATTAACCCTGGTACAAGGTGAACAAGAGTTTAGTATTGATGCTAAAGGGCAGATGTACTTTGATGTTCATAAAATTGAACTCAGCTCCAAGCAAACCGAGTTATTATCTGATTACTATGAGATTTTAGATAATGATTTGCCTTATTTATTGTCGCATTCTCAGCGTATCGATAAGCAAGTGTGTGAGTTTGTTACGCTTCGAATAGAACAAGAACAACGCCTACAAGATGCGATCCCAGCATTAAAAAATTGGCGCAGCGTAACATTAAACTAGTCAGCGTTTGAAAAGAAAAAGCGAGCATGAGTGATCTCTCAATGCTCGCTTTTTTATTGATTTTTATTCGTCGTCATCTTCGACAAAAGCGGCTAATAAATCATTTAAGAACAATTTACCATGCTCGGTAATTTGCCAATGCTCACCTGTGTCTTGCAGATAATTTTGTCCAATCGCCCAATCAATGGCTGGCTCAATGCTTGATAGCGGTAAGCCCGTACGAGTTGGGTAGTCTTGTTTTGGACAGGCTTCTAGCAAACGGAAACGGTTCATGAAGAACTCGAATGGACGCTCGCAGTCAGCCACATTGGTTTCTTGCGTCAGGTAAGGCTTATCAGCCTGTAAATAGCCACGAGGATGTTTGACTTTAACAGTGCGGATAATACGACCGTCTTCAAAACTGATCTTACCGTGAGCACCACAACCTATCCCTAAGTAGTCACCAAAACGCCAGTAGTTCAGGTTATGCTGACATTGTTTTCCCAGCTTGCTGTAGCCAGAAATTTCATACTGTTGATAACCGGCTTCTGTAAGTAGTTGATGACCTTGCTCAAAAATATCCCATAAATCGTCATCGTCAGGTAGCGTGGGTGGCTTTGAGTAATACAGGGTATTTGGCTCAATCGTCAGTTGATACCAAGACAGATGCGGTGGATCGAGTGCGATCGCTTGCTTTAGATCGCTGATCGCATCTTCCACGCTTTGATCTGGCAGACCATGCATAAGATCGACATTAAAGCTGTTTAATCCCGCTTGTTTTGCAAGTCCTGCTGCACGGATCGCTTCATCACAACCATGAATACGACCAAGGCGCTCTAGCTTTTCGTTTTGAAAGCTTTGAATACCAATTGAAATACGGTTTACACCTGCTTGGCGATAGGCATCAAAACGTCCCGCTTCAACGGTACCGGGGTTGGCTTCCATAGTGATTTCAATGTCATCACTAAAGGGAATACGCTGCTCAATGGCTTTGAGTAAACGACCAATCTCGTTTGGTGAGATCAGGCTTGGTGTGCCGCCACCAATAAAAATAGAGTGCAGTGGACGTACACCGTTTACTAATTGATAAGCGCTGAGATCGGTTTCAAGATCGTCAATTAACGCATCAATGTAATCGAGCTCAGGGAGTTCCGTCTTTAGTGCGTGTGAGTTGAAATCGCAGTAAGGGCATTTCTGCACACACCAAGGAATGTGAACATATAAGCTGAGCGGTGGAGGTACCAACATTTATTGTGCCTTTAGTGCGCTAAATAGTTGCTGTAGGGCTTTACCACGGTGTGATAGTTGTTTTTTACGAGCAGGAGCAAGCTCTGCAGATGCACATTGATCTTCTGGTACCCAGAATACTGGATCGTAACCAAAACCGTTTTCGCCATGACGTTCAGTTAAAATGCTGCCTTCCCAAGAGCCGTGGCAAACTAGTGGTGTTGGATCGTTTTCGTGGCGCATCATCACAAGTACACAATGAAAACGTGCCGTGCGTTGATCTTCTGGTACGTCTTTCATTTCAGCTAATAGCTTATCAATGTTGTCAGCATCAGATGCGCCTTCACCTGCAAAGCGTGCCGAGTAAATACCCGGTGCACCTTTAAGAAAGTCCACTTCTAAACCTGAATCATCCGCAATGGCTGGAAGACCGGTTTCTTTTGCCGCATGGCGAGCTTTGATAATGGCATTTTCGATAAATGTTGTGCCGGTTTCTGCCACAGAAGAGACGTTATAATCACTTTGAGCGACTACATCAAAACCAAAATCAGCCAGTAAATCGGCCATTTCTTTTACTTTGCCTTGGTTGCCTGTTGCTAGTACAAGTTTACTCATTTTGATGCCTTTTGATCGTCAAGCTCTCTAAATAATGGCGGCTATAATAGCGGTTGTTTAGCCAATAAAAAAGGCGCAGATGCGCCTAGTGAGTGTAGCTATGATTAAGCAAATTCTGTTTATTTATCGACAAAGAAGGTTTGTTTAAAGGTTAGGGTTTCTTTTTTGCCGTTGTAGAAAATATTGATCTTAAAATCGAGGGTTTCGTCGTTGGTATGCTTAAATTGTGCAATGGAATAAATCGCTTTCCCTTCTTTGATTTCCCTAAAGGTTAAGGTTTTCTGTTGGCCTAATACGTTACGAGCTGTGCCTGTAAGCTGAGCAGAAACCGCTGGGTTGCCTTCTTTGCTGGTATCGAAAACGGAAATATTAACCAGTGCGCCATAACGGCTACGTTGAATTTTATAGTGACTGGCAATGTCTGGGGTTAAAAACGTTGATGCGAAGCTAGAATAATGCACTTCTAAATCGCCAAAACGTTTTAGTTGCTCTGCAGTACTCGGTAGGCTGAAGGCGAGCAAAAGTAGACTCAATAAGGCTTTCATCGTTGTATCCTTTCTGTTCAGTATTTCACTGAATACTTCCTTTAAGTGTAGCGTTTACCGCTAGCTGTTTTGATTGTAGCGAAGTGTTACCACATAAAAAAAGCGAATACCTAAATTAGATATTCGCTTTGTTGTGCTGATCAAATTACATCAGGGTTTCTATCTCATTGGGTATCGCTTTCGGCGCTTCAATCCGTACCTGTTTGTGACGTCCTTGTAAGCCTTTTTCGACATGGATCAGCCCTTTAGCAACCTTGAATTGTTTCGATAGGTATTTCACTAAATGGGCGTTGGCTTTGCCATCGACAGGTGGCGCTGTGATGGCAATTTTAATTTCGTCACCGTGCAAACCAACGATCTGATCACGGCTTGCTTTGGGTTGGATATAAAGTCGAACGATGAGATCGTCACCATCCTGATGGATCGCTTTTTCTGTCACAGCATGTACCAAACGTTACCTACAACAGAGCCCATTGCGTAGTTGGCAAACTGCAGCGCAATGAAGATCACTAAGATACTTAAATCTAAGCCGCCCATCGCAGGAAGAATACGACGCACAGGTGCCATTAGTGGCTCTGTAAGTTGATACATTACGTATTCCATTGGGCTACGGCCTTGGCTCACCCAACTTAGGATTGCACGGATCAGTAGTACCCAGAACAGTAAGCTACCCGCAGCTTTTAATAGTGCAAGCAAGCCTAAGAATAGGAAGCTTGGCTCAAAAATAACGCCACCGCTACTGATGGAAATAATGATGAGGAACTTGGCAACACAGAGTACGTAAGCAAACAATACAGTTGCCATATCTAATGAACCAATTGATGGGATCACGCGGCGAAGCGGTGCAACAATTGGCTGGGTTGCTTTAACAATAAATTGTGAGAATGGGTTATAGAAGTCAGCACGTGACCATTGTAACCAAACTCGTAATAACACCACCATGATGTATAAATCAAAGGCGGTTTGAACTAAATAAACGAATGGATTCATAGATAAACCTTAAAACAATTGTTCCATTTCTTTTGCGCGAGATACTGCAGCTTGCATCGCTTTAGCAACAATCTCTGACAATTGGTGTTGATTGAATGTGTTGATAGCTTCTGCTGTTGTACCACCTTTTGAGGTGACTTGCTCACGTAATGTTGAAAGCGATGTTTCTGGATTTGCTTTCACCATTTCAGCGGCGCCCAGAGCGGTTTGTTGGATCAACAAACGTGCAGTATCGGCATCAAAACCTTGTTTGATCGCTTCTTGCTGCATTGCTTCCATAAATAGGAAGAAATAAGCCGGTGCACTACCAGCAGCAGCAATAATGCCATTAATGCCAGATTCATCTTCTACCCAGCAAATTTCACCTACCGCTTGTAGTAATTGGGTCGCAAACTCACGATCAGCCTGTGCCAACTGTGGTTTAGCGTATAAGCCGCTCATCCCTTTACCAATCAAAGACGGGGTATTTGGCATCACTCGTACTAATTCAACATCTTGCCCTAACATTTCACAAAGACGCTGACAGTTAATACCTGCTGCAATCGAGATCACCAGTTTGCCTTCAAAGTTAATACTCTGTAGTGGCAGACAGACTTCCTCCATTAATTGAGGTTTAACCGCAAGTACTACGACATCTGCTTCTTTAGCTGCTTGTAGATTATCGCTGGTGGTATGAATAGCAAAATCACGCGCTAAAGGCTCACGACGCGCGTCACTTGGCGCTGTCGCTGTGATTTTTTTCGCATCGTAACCGCTGGCAACAAGACCTGCGATGATCGAGCGCGCCATATTTCCTGCCCCAATAAAGGCGATTGAGCGTTGTTCCATGTCAAATCCTTATAAATAGGTACAAACTTAATGTTTTTTACCTTAATTGAGCTGTCATTTAAATGAACAGTACGAGTGATTTTTTATTATGCTTTTGGGCTGTAATCACGCGCACCAAAAATAGCAGTACCAATGCGAACGATGGTGCTACCGGCAGCAATCGCTGCATCCATATCATCACTCATACCCATTGATAGCGTATCAACTTGTGGGTATGTGGTTTTTAACTGCTCGAGTGCATCGGATAGCGCTTTAAATGTTGCAAATTGGCTATCAAAATCGGTTGCTGGCTGAGGAATAGACATCAAGCCACGCAATTCAATATTGGGCATCGCTGCAATTTCTGCTGCTAGTGCAGGAAGCTCTGCGAGAGATACGCCCGATTTGGTCTCTTCATCATTGCTGTTAACTTGCAATAGCACTTGTAATGGTGCCATATCAGCAGGACGTTGATCGCTTAAACGTTTAGCTGTTTTTACACGATCAATCGAATGTACCCAATCAAAGTGCTCTGCAACAAGGCGCGTTTTATTTGATTGAATTGGGCCAATAAAATGCCATACAAGCAAGTTTTTAGCACTATGGGTTGAAAAGTGATTTACCTTATCAACACCTTCCTGTACATAGTTTTCGCCAAATGCATACTGGCCTGCGGCGATGGCTTCTTCGATCGCCTCGACTGGCTTGGTTTTACTTACCGCCAATAATTGCACGGAATCTGCAGCCCTGCCGCATTTTTCAGTTGCTAAGGTGATCTGATTGATGACCTCTGCAATATTTTGTTTGATACTAGTCATAATTGATTCTTGGGGAAAATTTATGGATATCACCGAACTACTGGATTTTAGTGTAAAGCATAACGCATCGGATCTACATCTTTCTGCAGGTGTTCCTCCCATGATCCGTGTCGATGGCGATGTGAGAAAATTAAGCATGCCAGCGTTGGATCATAGTGAAGTGCATCGCTTAGTGTTTGACATTATGAACGATGCCCAACGTCGTGAGTATGAAGAAAACTTAGAAGTCGATTTTTCATTTGAAATTCCAGACATTGGTCGCTTCAGGGTGAACGCTTTCCATCAATCTCGAGGTTGTTCGGCTGTATTACGTACGATCCCAATTCATATTCCTACATTGGAATCGTTAAATGTACCTGACGTGTTCTACGACATTGCTCAGCTTAAGCGTGGCTTAGTGCTAGTAACAGGTGCAACAGGCTCAGGTAAATCGACCACAATTGCTGCCTTGGTTGATTATATCAATAGCAACTATAACCGTCATATTTTGACGATCGAAGATCCGATCGAATTTGTTCACCAAAGTAAGCGTTGTTTGATCAACCAGCGTGAAGTGCACCGTGATACGTTAGGTTTCCAGAATGCATTGCGCTCAGCACTGCGTGAAGATCCAGACGTTATTTTGGTTGGTGAATTACGTGACCAAGAAACCATTAGCCTAGCACTCACCGCAGCAGAAACAGGTCACTTAGTATTGGGCACGCTACACACCAGTTCAGCGGCGAAAACGGTCGACCGTATTATTGACGTATTCCCAGGTGCGGATAAATCCATGGTGCGCTCAATGTTGTCTGAATCACTGCGTGCGGTAATTTCTCAAAGCCTATTAAAGCGTGTCGAAGGTGGTCGTGTTGCTTCTCATGAAATCATGATGGCAACGCCTGCGATCCGTAACTTGATCCGTGAAGATAAGATCGCGCAAATGTACTCGATGATCCAAACCGGCTCAGCAATGGGTATGCAGACGATGGAGCAAAGCGTCAAGATGCTGGTGGCGCAAGGTTTAGTGGAAGCCGAAGAAGGGCGTCGTATTGTTGATAGTAGTCAGCGAGGCTTCTAATTGCGTTGAGCAGCTGCAATAAGTAGGAAAAATAATGAATTTAGATTACATCTTAGCGCAGATGGTTGAGCGTAAAGCATCGGATTTATATATCACGGTTGGCTCGCCTTGTTTGCTTAAAGTCGATGGTAACTTACACAACTTAGGTGAGTTATTAGATCGTGAAGCTGTCGATGCCTTGTTTGATGAAGCGATGGATGATGAGCAGCGCAAGGTATTTGTCACCAGTCGTGAGGCAAATTTTGCGATCGTGCGTAACGGTTGTCGTTTTCGTTTAAGTGCATTTTGGCAACGTGAATTACCGGGTGTGGTGATCCGTCGAATTGAAACCAAGATCCCGAATATTCATGATCTTCACCTACCTATTGATATGGAGCGTTTAGCGCTATCTAAACGTGGTTTAGTACTGGTTGTGGGGGCTACGGGGTCGGGTAAATCTACGTCGATGGCAGCAATGACAGGGTATCGAAACCAAAACCGTAGTGGCCATATTCTAACGGTAGAAGATCCGATTGAGTTTATTCACGAACATAACAAATGCATCATTACTCAACGTGAAGTGGGACTTGATACGGAAAGTTATGAAGTCGCACTGAAAAACTCGCTGCGCCAAGCACCAGACATGATTTTGATCGGTGAGATCCGTACCCGTGAAACCATGGAATACGCAATGACCTTTGCTGAAACAGGCCACTTGTGTATGGCAACGCTACACGCCAACAATGCTAACCAAGCCCTTGAGCGTATTTTGCATTTAGTGCCTAAAGAGCGTCGAGATCAATTCTTATTTGATCTGTCATTGAATCTTAAATGTATCTTAGCGCAGCAGTTGATCCCAGATGCGAATGGTATTGGGCGTCATGGTGTGTATGAGCTATTACTCAATACACCACGTGTTGCTGATTTGATCCGTCGTGGTGAGCTACATGAAATTAAAGATGTCATGGCGAAATCAAACCAAGCGGGCATGGTGACATTTGACCAATCACTGTATGCCTTGTTCCGTGACGGTAAGATCACAGAGCAAGATGCACTGCACCATGCTGATTCACCAAATGATCTGCGTTTGATGATTAAAATGGGCGATCCAAATAATAAAACGGCGAGCTCGTTATCCGGCGTTAAATTAGATTTGTAATAAGCCTATAATGATCACTTTACTTTAGTCACATGATAGGTCAATAGCTGTATTAAAAACGATCAAGTGTTAACTACTTGAGTCATAGCTATTAATATTTTGAATGATGAAAAGTGATCAGCTTGTGGAGCTTTTGAGTTCAAATGGTTCAAAAGCTGTACAAGCTGTACAGACGAGAAACAATAAGGGATAGCGCGATGATCGAATGCTCTGTAAATGATCTTGCTAACCTTTATGATGATCAATCTAGAAAAAGCTGTACAAGGATTAAACGTATTCTCTTAAAAGCGGCAATAAAAAAGACAAGCGCAATGCTTGTCTTTTTCGTTAATAGAAAGGGGTATAGCGATTAACCGTATTGGCGTTCAAACCAGCTTTCTAAAATCACAACGGCAGATTGTGAATCAATATTGCCTTTACTGAGAGAGCGATAACCACCACGCTCAAACAGTTCTGCCCGTGCTTCTACGGTGCTTAAGCGCTCATCGTGTAATTCAACTTGGCAGCCAAAACGACCATGCACACGGTTAGCAAATTTCTTTGCTCGTGGTGTGATGGTTTCTAGCTCTTTGCCTTCCAAATCTAAAGGTAAGCCTACAACCACTAAATCCGGTTGCCACTCTTTTAAAAGCTTTTCAATGTTATCCCAATTGGGGACACCATCATTGGCTTTAATCGCAGCAAGTGGGGTTGCTGTACCTGTAAGTTCTTGTCCGATCGCCACACCAATACTTTTGGTGCCGTAATCAAAGCCTAAAACTGTGCGTGATTGACTCATGCGTGACCTATATCTAAAGAAAGATTTGCTAAGTTAAAGCCTAATTTTTCAATGGCTTTATGCCAGCGTTCACCCACTGGTGTGGAAAAAATAATGTTGTCATCAGCTTCAATAGTAAGCCAATTATTATCAACTAACTCTTGCTCTAATTGACCCGCATCCCAGCCAGCATAACCTAGCGCAACAATAAATTGCTCTGGTGCCAGTGTTGTACCTAGCTCAGATAAAATATCGAGCGAAGTGGTGACGGCCAGTTCACTGTTGACAGGTAGGCTTGAGCTGTATTGCCCTTTGGTGGTGTGAAGTACAAAACCACGATCTTCAGATACTGGACCGCCATTTAGCACTGGAGACTCTAGGCTGACAGGATCGGCGATCGGGAGTGTTCTATCGACTTCAATTTGCTCCAGCATATTAGCGATGGAGATATCGATAGGGTGATTGATAATGATCCCCATAGCACCTTCATCATTATGCTCACAAAGATAAATAACACTTTGCTTAAATTGAGGATCTTGCATAGTGGGCATGGCCACTAAAAAGTGGTTGGTTAGATTCATGTACAACACCAGAATTTAGTACAAACCAGCAAGGGATAATACGTTGCTGATAAGCAAAAAAGCAGCGACATGGCCGCTGCATTCTTGTTTTGAGTATGGCTGATGATTGTCGGTAAAGCGATATTACTTCGCGTTTACTCGGCGCTCGATCGCATCCATTAATTTGCCTGTAATTGAAATATCAAACGCAGCTTCAATTTCACGAATACAGGTAGGGCTGGTTACGTTGATCTCAGTAAGCTTATCGCCAATGACATCAAGGCCAACGAAAATCAGACCTTTTTCTTTTAGTACGGGTGCAACTGTTTCTGCGATCTTACGATCTGTTTCGCTAATAGGGCGAGCTTCACCACGACCACCGGCAGCTAGGTTACCGCGAGTTTCACCTTTGGCAGGAATACGTGCTAAGCAGTAAGGCATTGGTTCGCCATCTACCACTAAAATTCGTTTATCACCATTACTAATATCAGGCACGAAGGTTTGTGCCATACAGTAGTTTTGACCCATGTTAGTCAGGGTTTCGATGATCACTGAAACGTTAGGATCGCCTTTCATCACACGGAAAATTGAAGAGCCGCCCATGCCATCTAGTGGCTTTAAGATCACATCACCGTGCTCTTGGTGGAACGCTTTTAGTTTCTCTGCACGACGCGTCACGATAGTGGTTGGCGTTAGCTCTGGGAACCATGCCGTAAATAGCTTTTCATTACAGTCACGTAAGCTTTGCGGCTTATTAACGATTAGAGCACCGTTATCTTCTGCACGTTCAAGGATGTAAGTCGCGTAGATGTACTCAGTATCAAACGGAGGATCTTTACGCATTAGCACAGCATCAAGATCTGATAATTCAATCTCTTGCTCGCTGTGGAAATCAAACCAGTGTTCAGGATCTTGTTGTACTGTTACCACACGAGTACGAGCAATTGCTTTGCCTTGCTCTAACGAAAGATCATTCATTTCCATGTAATGAATTTCCCAACCACGACGTTGAGCTTCTAACATCATGGCAAAGCTTGAATCTTTCTTGATATTGATAGACTCGATAGGGTCCATCACGATACCCAGTTTGATCATTGTGTTCTCCTAATCTAATTAGCCTAAATCACCAAAACGTACTTGTAGTGCGGTGATGGCTGTCATTGCTGTGGTTTCTGTACGTAGTACACGAGGACCCAGCAAAATTTCATCAAATTTATATTCTTCCGTCATGCCGATTTCTTCAGCTGATAAACCGCCTTCAGGACCAATCAGTAAACGTACATTAGTCACAGGTGTAGGCAGGGTATTAATGGAATATTTAGCGCGAGGATGTAAGTTAAGCTTTAATCCATCATATTCCTCAGCACACCATTGTTCCAGTTTCATCACTGGACGAATGGTTGGCACAACGTTACGACCACATTGCTCACAGGCAGCAATGGCGATCTTTTGCCATTGGTCGAGTTTCTTTTCAAAACGCTCAGCATTTAATTTAACGCCACAACGTTCAGAAATCAGTGGGGTAATAGTGCTTACACCTAATTCCACTGATTTTTGAATGGTGAATTCCATTTTATCACCACGTGAAATCACCTGACCTAAATGGATATTCAGTGGTGACTCAACGCTATGTTCCACACGAGATTGAATTTCAACTTCAACGCTTTTTTTGCTGGCGTTAGTGATCACAGCAGGAAACTCTGCATCACTGCCATCGAACATTAGAAGTTCTTGACCTGCTTGCATACGCATAACGCGGCCAACATGGTTAGCTGCATCGTCACTGAGCATTACCTTGCCTTGAGAAGGTAAAGATTCTGGATGATAAATACGTGGAATTCTCATAATGCGGTCATCTATGCAATAAAAAAAGAGTAATGACGAATCTTAACATGGATGCTCTGTTCGCCAATTATTCGAGGTGAAATAAAACGCGTTATTTACACATAACGCGTTTTTGAACGCTAAAGTGCGTTTAAGTAAAAGATGCTGTTATGAACAACGGCTCGCAAGAATAGGGTTAACGTTACCTTGGATTTTTTCAATCTTAGCAGCGCGTTGACATTCCCATTTGGTGACTGGGTATTGCTTATCCCAAGCATCCATTAATCGGCGTTGTTGTTTACTCATCTTGTATTTAGGGTAGACCGCTTCAAAGTACATGTAAGTACGGGCAATCACACCACGCGCGCGCTCTGGTGGTTGAGCATCATGATCTTTTTTATCGATGATCATGTCACAGCTACCGAACGAACGGTAATTTTTGCTACTGGTACTTGGTAGCATAACGAAGTTGTAATTCTGACGTGCTGCGTTCACAGCACCGACTGCTGGATATAAGTTGTAAAGATCGGATTGCATAAAGCGATATTCTTTATTTGCTTTTTCAGCACATTTACGACCTTTAAATGCTTTTCCTTTGCTATCGACACAAACGGCTGCACCTTCACGCCATTCACTAAATGCGCGACCAAAGTTTTCCGCTGGCACGATGTGCTCTGCTTCCCAACGTTTAACACGTTTTTTATAGACTTCAGTGCTAAACCCAGAAGGTAACGTTACATATTTTTGATTGTTAAAATCGGCACCACAATAAATGGTCTTCATATCTTGGGGCGCAATATAGATCTCTTTCTGCATAATTTTTTTTGCTTTGCTGAAAGAGTCGTTGCTGTTGTTGCCTAAAGGATTGGCATGATAAGGGGTTGCCTGTGCGACAGCAGGAAATAACAGCGCAATGGCTAAGCTGGTAAATACACGCTTCATCAGTGTGCTCAATAGAAAAGTATCGTATCACTAGCTTACTGATATTTTTCTCTTTGAGAAGTGTGTCGCAGATATTTGTAACTATGTTGTGGTTATTTAGCTGAAAGTTTAATAGTAAATAGCACTTTACTGTGGCGAATACACTAAGACTTCACGACATCGACGACAGTGATAGGTGGCTTGACCACGTAAAATACGGTTATGGCGACGGATGGTTAATGGGTATTCGCTACAGCTGCATTTATAAAGATAAGTCTCACCGGCAACAGAGCTGACATCAAAGCTATGAGTGGTTCTAGGTGCAACTTGAAATACTTCTCGCATGATCAATTGCCATTCTCGACCGTGCGGTTTTACTCGTCCAAACAGTTTAAACACAATTAAATGCGCCACTTCATGTGGTACCACCTCATTGAGAAAAGCATCGGTATTTTCTTTTAATAAAATAGGATTAAAGCGTACTTCCCAGCTTTGTAGACGTGCGCTACCGGCAATTTTTCCTCGTTGGGTGAAAGTGACGGTTGGCATTTTTAACCGTTTATTTAAGCGTTGATTTGCGGTTTTAATAGCATGCTCGACACGCTCGATAACTTGTTGTTGCAGTGAATTCATTGTTACTCGTTCTTTACTATATAGAGCTGCACTATACACCGAACAAAAAGGGCTGGCGAGAGCTTGAAACTCTAGCATTTGACCGAGGCTCGACAGCGCACAGGCAATAAAAAAGGACGCCTAAGCGTCCTTTTTTGTGCAGTATTAAGTGTATTACTTAATGTTTGCGAAATCGCGAAGTGCAGCCACTTTGTCTGTTTTTTCCCAAGGGAATTCTTCACGACCAAAGTGACCGTAAGCTGCTGTCTTCTTATAGATAGGCTGTAGAAGATCTAGCATTTCTTGTAGGCCGTATGGACGTAGGTCGAAGTGCTGACGTACTGCTTCAATGATGATCTCATGTGCTACTTTTTCAGTACCAAATGTTTCCACCATGATAGATGTTGGATCGGCAACACCGATAGCGTAAGAAAGTTGGATTTCACAACGATCTGCCATACCAGCTGCAACGATGTTTTTCGCTACATAACGTGCTGCGTATGCTGCAGAGCGGTCAACTTTTGATGGATCTTTACCAGAGAAAGCACCACCACCGTGACGTGCTGCACCGCCGTAGGTATCAACGATGATCTTACGACCTGTTAGACCACAGTCACCCATTGGACCACCGATAACGAAACGACCGGTTGGGTTAATGAAGAATTTTGTCTCTTTGTTTAACCACTCAGCTGGAAGTACCGGCTTGATGATCTCTTCCATTACCGCTTCACGTAGATCTGGGGTTGAGATTGAATCGCTGTGCTGAGTTGAAAGTACAACTGCATCAATACCCACGATCTTACCTTGATCATAAGCGAACGTTACCTGAGATTTTGCATCAGGGCGTAACCAAGGTAGTGTGCCGTTCTTACGAACTTCCGCTTGGCGTTGAACTAAACGGTGAGAGTAAGTGATTGGCGCAGGCATGAATACTTCAGTTTCGTTAGTTGCGTAACCGAACATAATACCTTGGTCACCAGCACCTTGCTCTTTAGGATCTGTTTTATCAACACCTTGGTTGATATCTGGAGACTGTTTACCGATGGTATTCATTACTGCACAAGAGTTAGCATCAAAGCCCATATCTGAATGAACGTAGCCAATCTCACGTACTGTTTCACGTGTTAGCTCTTCGATGTCTACCCAAGCTGACGTTGTGATCTCACCACCAACCATTACCATGCCGGTTTTTACGTAAGTTTCACAAGCTACACGCGCTTTAGGATCTTGTTCAAGAATTGCATCCAATACTGCATCTGAAATCTGATCTGCGATTTTATCGGGATGACCTTCTGATACCGACTCAGAAGTGAATAAATGTTTTGCCATCGGTAGTCTCACTTATCTTTGAATTTAGTCGCACGGTCGCGTTTATAACGCAGTTATATAGCTATATGTACGTTTACATGTATAGAGCTACTTCCGTCTAGACGTCCATAATAACGTTAAAGCGGAAAAAATCAACATTAGTGATATTAGGGTTTTTGCTTTAATTCATGATGATGGTGCTATAGCAGCGTTGAAATTGATGATATTTAAGATGGATAAATAAGTTTTATTTTGTTTTATAACAGTTGGTTATTGTTTTTATAGGGCTGGGGTGAGCATAAGAAAACAGTAAATAAGATAAAAATGTAATAAAAAATTGCGATTTCGATATCTACATGGAAGGTGAGCATATTACAGGTGTTTAATGCTTAGATTGCGAAAAAGCGATAACAGGGAAAATTAAGATAAAAATGAATCACATCTTGAAGGATTCGTACTTTTTAACAGCGATAGTTGAGTGACAATTGAGTGAAATTTTTATATCGACATAAAGCGAAAATAGCATAGTGGTAGCTTGGTTAAGCTATAGCTTATAACTATATTCGCATGACGAATAATCTTTATGTGTTTGGTTATATTGGTTTTTATAGCTGGTTGGTGAGAGATATCACAATTATGGTGATTCTCTAACGGGCTTGGTATACACTAACGCCGCTTAGTATTTTTGTAGCACGGATATGACACTAAAAGTCGCAATAAATGGATTCGGTCGCATTGGTCGCAGTGTGCTTCGCGCATTGTATGAAAGCGGCAAATATCATCACATTAACGTCGTGGCAGTTAACGAGTTAGCTGAGCCAGAAGCAATGGCGCACTTACTTCAGTTCGATTCTAGCCATGGACGTTTTCGTAATCCTGTCAGCCATGATCAGGAGCACCTTTTTATTGCTCACGAAAATGGTCATCAAGATCAAATCCGTATTCTTCATCAACCGGATCTAAAATTACTGCCTTGGCACGACCTCGATGTTGATATTGTTTTAGATTGTACCGGTAAATATGGTTCTCGTGATGACGGTTTAGCGCATATCGCATCGGGCGCTAAAAAAGTGTTATTTTCCCATCCTGCTAGCAAAGATATCGACTGCACTGTTATTTATGGTGTTAATCATCAGCAATTAACATCCCAACACCGCATTGTTTCCAACGGCTCTTGTACAACTAACTGTATCGTCCCTATTATCAAAGTGCTTGATGACAACTTTGGTATTGAATCTGGGACCATCACGACGATTCATTCCGCGATGAATGATCAACAAGTGATCGACGCCTACCACTCTGATTTACGCCGAACTCGCGCTGCAAGCCAGTCTATTATTCCTGTTGATACCAAACTACATCTTGGAATCGGTCGTATATTTCCGAAGTTTTCTGACAAATTTGAGGCCATTTCTGTGAGGGTGCCCACAATTAATGTCACTGCTATGGATTTGAGTGTCACAGTTAAAACAAATGTGAAAGTTAATGACATAAATCAATCATTAAAAAATGCGTCTCGTTGTACATTAAGTGGTATTGTGGATTACACCGAAGCACCTTTAGTATCAATCGACTTCAATCATGATCCCCATAGTGCGATTGTCGATGGTAGCCAAACAAGGGTAAGCAACCAGCATTTAATTAAGTTGTTGGTGTGGTGTGATAATGAATGGGGCTTTGCTAATCGCATGTTGGATACAGCGTTAGCAATGCATGCAACCGAAAACACGGATGCTGAAAAGTAAAATAGTAAGAATTACTGGGTTTGGCGTTGAACATTGATAACGCTGGGCTGTCAATTTTATGAACTTTTATTTTTAATAATGTTGAGAGGACAAAACATGTCTGTAATCAAGATGACTGATCTGGACCTAGCTGGTAAGCGTGTATTTATTCGTGCTGACCTAAACGTGCCAGTAAAAGACGGTAAAGTAACTTCAGATGCACGTATCATTGCATCTCTTCCTACAATTAAGCGTTGCCTAGAAGCTGGCGCTAAAGTAATGGTTACTTCTCACCTAGGTCGTCCAACGGAAGGCGAATACGCAGAAGAATTCTCTCTACAGCCTGTAGTTAACTACCTAAACGACGTTCTAGATTGTGACGTTAAATTAGCAAAAGACTACCTAGACGGTCTTGAGCTAAACGCAGGCGAGCTTGTTGTTCTTGAAAACGTACGTTTCAACAAGGGCGAGAAGAAAAACGAAGACGAACTATCTAAGAAATACGCTGCACTTTGTGACGTATTCGTAATGGATGCATTCGGTACGGCTCACCGTGCACAAGCATCGACTTACGGTGTTGGTATGTTTGCACCAGTAGCATGTGCTGGTCCTCTACTAGCAGGTGAGCTTGAAGCACTAGGTAAAGCAATGGACAACCCAGCGCGTCCAATGGTTGCTATCGTTGGTGGTTCTAAAGTATCAACTAAGCTAACTGTTCTTGAGTCACTATCTAAGATTGCTGACCAAATCGTTGTTGGTGGTGGTATTGCTAACACATTCATCGCTGCTGAAGGTAACGATGTAGGTAAGTCTCTGTACGAAGCAGACCTAATCCCAACAGCTAAAGAGCTAATGGCGAACACTAACATCCCAGTAGCAACTGACGTTGTTTGTGCGAAAGAGTTCTCTGAGTCAGCTGAAGCGACAATCAAGTCAGCTTCTGATATCGCTGCAGACGACATGGTACTAGATATCGGTCCTGATTCAGCTCAAGCACTTGCTGACATCATCATGAACGCAAAAACGATCCTTTGGAACGGCCCTGTAGGCGTATTCGAAATCGAGCAATTCGGTAAAGGTACTGAAGTTGTTGCAAACGCAATCGCAGAATCTGCTGGCTTCTCTGTAGCTGGTGGTGGTGACACACTAGCCGCTATCGACAAGTACGGCATTAAAGATAAAGTATCTTACATCTCTACTGGTGGCGGTGCGTTCCTTGAGTTCGTTGAAGGCAAGAAACTTCCTGCAGTTGAAATGCTAGAGACTCGCGCTAAAGCATAATTTATTTCACGTGGAAGTCTGATTTATTCTGAAATATAGCCATTCTTCCACGTTTAAATGTTTGTGATAGCATGATTGTTTAAGTAAAATACATCACTATCGCAAACGTTTGCATAAGAATTTTTTTCACAGACAACAAAGTAAATAATAGGACTATTGTTATGTCTAAGATCTTTGATTTTGTAAAACCTGGTGTTATTTCTGGCGACGACGTACAGAAAGTTTTTGCTGTAGCTAAAGAAAACAACTTTGCTCTACCTGCAGTTAACTGTATCGGTACTGACTCTGTTAACGCAGTACTTGAAGCTGCGGCTAAAGTTAAGTCTCCAGTAATCGTTCAGTTCTCTAACGGTGGTGCTGGTTTCTTCGCTGGTAAAGGTCTTAAACTAGACGGTCAAGGTACACAAATCCTTGGTGCAATCGCTGGTGCTAAATACGTTCACGCTGTAGCTGAGTCTTACGGTGTGCCTGTAATTCTTCACACTGACCACGCAGCTAAGAAGCTTCTTCCATGGATCGACGGTCTACTAGACGCTGGTGAAGAGTTCTTCGCTCAAACTGGTAAGCCTCTATTCTCTTCTCACATGATCGACCTTTCTGAAGAGTCTCTAGAAGAGAACATCGAAATCTCTGCTAAGTACCTAGAGCGCATGTCTAAAATGAACATGACACTAGAAATCGAACTAGGTTGTACTGGTGGTGAAGAAGACGGCGTTGATAACTCTCACATGGACGCTTCTGAGCTTTACACTTCTCCAGAAGACGTTGCATACGCATACGAGAAACTAAGCGCAATCAGCCCACGTTTCACTATCGCAGCATCTTTCGGTAACGTACACGGTGTTTACAAGCCAGGTAACGTTGTTTTAACTCCAACTATCCTACGTGATTCTCAAGCGTACGTTTCAGAGAAGTTTGGTCTACCAGCTAACTCTCTAAACTTCGTATTCCACGGTGGTTCAGGTTCTACTGAAGCTGAAATCCAAGAGTCAATCGGCTACGGTGTTATCAAAATGAACATCGATACTGATACTCAGTGGGCATGTTGGGATGGTATCCGTCAGTTCGAAGCTGAGAACCACGACTACCTACAAGGTCAAATCGGTAACCCAACTGGTCCTGATGCACCAAACAAGAAGTACTACGATCCACGCGTATGGCTACGTGCTGGTCAAGCTTCAATGGTTACTCGTCTTGAGAAAGCATTTGCTGACCTTAACGCTATCGACGTTCTATAATCGAACGACTTAGCAAAGCTAAAATGTGAAAAAGTCCGCTTCGGCGGACTTTTTTTTTGTATTTGCTAATTGCTTGTACTTAAATGGTTCTTTAGTGATATTTAAGTTAATTTATGTAAATATCTTCTTTTTTTAGTAGCTATTTAATATCAAAAGCAGGAATAATTAGCGTCCAGAATTCTGATATGCGTAAGGCGACCGTTTTACGTGTTTTATAGGAAGTTTATTCAATGGTGTAAGTCGTAGTGCATTGACCTACGACTTGCTCTATGAATTTATATTTTAAGTAAATTATAAGAGAGAGCACTTCAATGACTGAGAGCGTTACTGACAAGGTTGTCGACAAAATTTCAGATAACTCATTAACTGACAGCGTACTTCACGCTGGCAACTGGTTAAGTGATAATCAAGATCTACTGATCCAATATGCAGTGAATCTTGTATCAGCACTGCTAATCCTATTTATCGGTAATATGATCGTTAAAGCAGTTGCTGGCGCAGTTGCTAAAGTATTACGTAAGAAAGATATGGATAATGCGGTTGTTGAGTTTATTCACGGCCTAGTTCGTTACCTACTATTTGTTATCGTATTAATCGCAGCCTTAAGCCGTATCGGTGTACAAACAGCCTCTGTGGTTGCTGTGATCGGTGCTGCAGGTCTTGCTGTTGGTCTTGCTCTTCAAGGTTCACTATCTAACTTTGCTGCAGGTGTTTTGATCGTTGCGTTCCGTCCATTCAAATCTGGCGACTTCGTAGAAGTTGCGGGTGTGTCTGGTGCCGTAGAATCTATCCAAATCTTCTCTACAGAGCTACGTACTCCTGACAATAAAACAGTAGTTGTACCAAACTCATCTATTATTGGTAACCCAATTACAAACTACTCACGTAATGCGACACGTCGTATTGATCTTGTGATCGGTGTTTCTTACAAAGCTGATCTTCAAAAGACAAAAGAAGTGCTTACTCGTGTTGTTAATGCAGATTCTCGCGTTCTTAAAGATCCAGAGCCAACAATCGGTGTTGTTGCACTAGCAGATTCTTCTGTGAACTTCGTGGTACGTCCATGGGTTAACACGCCTGATTACTGGGCTGTATACTTCGATCTTAACCAAGCGATCAAAGAAGAGCTTGATAAAGAAGGTATCGAAATCCCATTCCCACAAATGGATGTTCACCTAAACAAAGTTGATGCTTAATTTTTAAAGTATCACGATGAAGAAAATGGAGCCTTTGGGCTCCATTTTTTTATCGCTAAAATGGTGAGAGAAATATATAAAGGAACAATGTTCAAAATTAATGGTCTTAAGGGATAGTTTTCATTTTTTAGTGGTCAAACATTCGTAAGTGATTTATCTCAGAACTAAGATAAAGAAACGAATGTTGTTGCCAATGAGGATTTCCAATGAAGAAACAACTATTAGCTCTTTTATTAACTACCAGTGCATTGATGTCAACGGGCGCAATGGCTGCTGATTTGCCATTTCCTCATTTGGAAACTACAGGGCGCGGTGAAGTAGTAGTAAAGCCTGATATGGCAGTATTCTCGGTTGATGTTGTCGCAACCAAGCCAACAGCGTCAGAAGCAAAACAAGCGGCTGATGAAGCGGTCACTAAATTTATTGAACGTCTAACCAAAGCGGGAGTTGAACGTAAGAATATTAGCAGTGCTAATATTTCGTTATCTGCGCAGTATCGCTACCCTAAAGATCAAGCGCCAGAATTTACAGGTTTTAAAGCAACCCGCAATGTGGTTGTGACGGTATACAAATTAGAGAATCTAAACACTTACCTTGATGGTGCATTAGGTGATGGTATTAATCAGATCAACAATATCACCTTGAAAGTGAAAGATCAGAAGAAATACCAAGAAGAAGCACGTCAAGCAGCGATTGCTAATGCGAAAGAAGTAGCTGCATCGTTAGCAAAAGGCTTCGGCGATAAAGTTGAAGGTGTATGGCAAATTGATTACAACACGGCTTCTCGTCCAATGCCGTATCGTATGGCTAATTATGCTGGTGGTGCGATGCAAGACTCCGCTGCGATTAACCAAAGCTACAGTGAGAACAACATTGTTATCTCTGATAGTGTGAATGTGATTTTCAAGCTCGCTAAGTAATCACAATTGCTTTTAGCTGCTGGAATAAAAAAGGAGAGCTGATGCTCTCCTTTTTACTATTTATTCACGCTGTAACTAGTGAAGAATACGTGCACGAATAGTGCCTTCGATAGATTTCAGTTTCGCTAATGCTTCTTGAGATCGTTCTGTTTCGACATCAATCACCACATAACCAATTTCAGCCCCTGTTTGTAGGAACTGAGCGGCAATGTTGATACCTTCTGAGGCAAAGATAGTGGTTATTTGATTTAAAATGCCAGGGCGGTTTTCGTGAATATGCAGTAGACGTGAACAGCCACGGTGCTCAGGCAATGATACTTCTGGGAAGCCAACTGCAGATAAGGTTGACCCGTTATCTGAGTATTTCACTAGCTTACCAGCAACTTCAATCCCAATATTTTCTTGAGCTTCCTGGGTTGAACCACCAACGTGAGGAGTTAGTAGTACATTGTCGAAACGCAGTAATGGTGACTCAAATGGGTCGTTATTGGTCTTTGGCTCTACAGGGAATACATCAATCGCAGCTCCTGCAATGTGCTTGCTTTCTAGCGCACTACATAAGGCATCAATATCAACCACTGTGCCACGGGCAGCGTTAATGAAAATAGCACCAGGCTTCATGCGTGCAAATTCTTCTGCGCCCATCATGTTTTGGGTATCTGGTGTTTCTGGTACGTGAAGAGAAACCACATCTGATTTATTTAATAGCTCACTCAATGAAGCAACTTGAGTGGCATTACCGAGGGTGAGTTTATTCTCGATATCGTAGAAACAAACACGCATACCAAGGTTTTCAGCCAAAATACCTAACTGCGTACCAATGTGACCATAGCCAATAATGCCCAGTGTTTTACCGCGAGCTTCAAACGAGTTGTCTGCTGATTTTAACCACTCACCACGGTGCGCTTTGGCGTTCTTTTCTGGAATACCACGAAGCAGTAGTAGCAGTTCACCAAGAACCAATTCAGCCACACTACGAGTATTTGAAAATGGTGCGTTGAAAACGGGGATACCGCGACGCATGGCTTCTTCAAGATCAACTTGGTTGGTACCGATACAGAAACAACCTACCGCAGTCAGTTTTTTCGCAGCGGCAAATACCTCTGGTGTTAATTGAGTGCGTGAGCGAATACCGATAAAGTGTGCGTCTTTCACTGCTTCAAGTAGCTCTTCGCCAGCGAGTGAGCCTTTGTGGTATTCAATATTGGTGTAACCTGCTTGTTCTAGTACTTCTACTGATGAAGGGTGAAGACCTTCTAACAATAGAATTTTGATCTTATCTTTATTTAGTGAAACTTTGGCCATGGTTCTCATCCTTAAAAACGCAGCTAACTGCTTTTAAAATAAAGAAATATCAGAGGGTGAGCGTTCTTTATTAGATTAACAGTAGCGGTATGGTTAAACGTTTGCTAATAGCTGATTAATAAAGTATCAAAAAATAGCCACTATGGGTAAGAATATTACAAAAAAGATAATAAAAAACGGCATAAGCTAGAATGAGAACCACTAAGCTATGCCGTTTTGAAAGGAAATAACATTTATAACGAGATTAATAGCGTTTTATCATCCCATTAAGTCGCTACCGACTGACATTATTTCTCGAATTTTTTCACGCCATCAGGTGCACCAACAAGAAGTACATCTGCACCACGGTGAGCAAATAGACCAACGGTAACTACACCTGGTAGTGCGTTGATCTTATCTTCCATCTCTTTCGGGTTAGTGATTTGCATGTTGTAAACATCAAGGATGATATTGCCGTTATCGGTGACAACACCTTGACGGTAAACCGGATCACCACCTAATTTAACTAGCTCTCGACCAATGTATGAACGTGCCATAGGGATCACTTCAACAGGTAGTGGGAACTGACCAAGAACATCGACTTGCTTGGTATCATCCACAATACAAACGAACGTTTTTGCAATGGCAGCGACAATCTTTTCACGAGTTAATGCTGCACCACCACCTTTGATCATGTCGTAATCTGCGTTGATTTCATCAGCACCATCAACATAGATATCAAGAGAAGACACTTCGTTAGCATCAAAGACTTTAATGCCAAGTTGCTCAAGGCGCTCAGTAGAAGCGATAGAGCTTGAAACCGCTCCTTTGATCTCTTCTTTGCGAGTCTCTAATGCATCGATGAAGTGATTAACCGTAGAGCCAGTACCCACACCAACAATGGTTCCTTTTTTTACGTACTCTAGCGCGGCCCAACCGGCTGCTTTTTTCATTTCATCTTGTGTCATGTCATTCTCCTCATTATGACTAATACGCCCATTAAGCGTTGGCGCTAATTATAACGAATTGGAAATAGTTCGTCAGTGCGAACATGAGCAAACCTAATGCAAAATAAGAAATAAAAACAGAAGGTTATTAATAACAATTAGTTAGGTTGTTTGCTTTTTCTTAAACTTAAGTAAACGTTTGCTTAATTGCTCATCTTTTGGGGTATTTCAGATTAGAACACCAATGATAGGTTGTTGATGGAGTAATAATTTGAGGTAGTGGTACGTCCCAATGCTCACTGGGAAGTTGCTCGATCAACTGGCAATCATGGGCTAAACCAAGAGGGTAAGGACCTTGCTGATGATGGTGCCATTGGCTCAATGTACGATCGTAATAACCGCCGCCCATACCTAGTCGTTGACCTGTGCGATCAAAGGCGACTAATGGCGTACAAATAACATCGAGCTCTCGAACGGGTTTCACCGCGCGAACATCAAGTATCGGTTCTGATATTTGATAGCGATTTTTGTCCATTCGGGTATTGGGTGTGTAGTGAAGAAACAGTAAGTGCCCTTTACTAAAAGGATGCAAAACAGGGAGGTAAACAGACTTACCCTTTTGCCATAACCAGTCGATGATTGGCTGAGTGTTAATTTCACCATCATTGGTTAGGTATAACGCGATATGGTGTGCTTGGGTGATTTTACTGCATTGCTGCACTTGTTGTAGTAATTGCTGGCTGGCTTGTTGCTGTTGTTCTGTGGTGAGTTGTTGCCGACGCTCACGGATCTGTTGTCGAATCGCTTGTCGTGGTGATAATGCTACAGTCATGGCTCAATCCTTGAGTATAGGGATTTAGCTTGATTGTAAGAGGATAATATTCAGAATGAAAGAGATATAAGGAGGAGGTGCCCCAAGGTGCCGTTGTAAATGGTGGCCCTTGAACCAGACGTTCAAGGTGGATCGGCAACATTAACCGTAGGCTTCTCAGTCGAGCTGAGCATGCTCAGTAGCTAATAAAAGCAGATCCTGGGTATTTGCTTATCGGCTCGGGGACGTTCATTCACTGACGCACACCCCAGGGTAAATTCATTATCAACGCTTTGGATAATTTTGCAATGCTTTATCTAGTTTTTCTTCTAGTGCATTGATCTTAATGGACAAATCTCCAGCGTTTCCGTTATGTTCTAGTCGCTCTGCATGTAACTCGTTGCAGATGTTTAGCCCTGTAAAGATTAACAGTTGCTCTACATTGGATACTTTAGTGCGCTCTGACATATCTTTCAAGCGTTGGTCGAAATCAGCTGCGGCAGCACGAAGCGCATCTTCTTGACCTGTTGGGCAGTTCACTTTTAAGTTTCTGCCGAACACTTGAATTTCTACAGCCTGAGTACTCATAAATCTTCGGTTTGCTCCATGCCTTAATGGGTATTCATTCCGCCTTTGCTTATCGCCAAATCATAGGAAAACAGGTTACAACATGCAAGCGGCTATACTTCACTTTGTGCTCAATAGGTTCTAAGTAAACAGATATTAATCACACCAAATTGGTTGTTGGTTAACTATTGAACGTTATGCTCGGTGTTATCATTTGCCGAACAGAGCTTAAGTGTTAGCATAACACAGGCGGTTACTGACCCATTGTTATTTCTGCTTAAGAATTTGAGTAAAAATGTAATTATTGATGTTCACTTGATTTTTTACATCAGTTGCAGTGGAAATCACAATGTGAAAGTAACAATAGCATCCGTGTTTATTGTTTGAATGAATATATAGGTAAATAAACCATGAGTGAAATAACCCTACCAACTTACCAAGCGGTGGAATCAGCATTAAAAGAGCAGGGCTTAGCGTCCGCACCTGCTGAATTACATGGTTTATTAAGCGGCATGATTTGCGGTGGCTTATCGGTTGATGATGAAAGCTGGGTTGGTCCTGTTTGTGACTATGCCAATGAAGGTGAGCCATTAACGGATGGCGCAAAAATGATGGTGCGCACTCTATTTTCAACCACGGCGAATGAACTTTTTGGTGGTGGTTTTGAGTTTTCGCTATTAATGCCAGATGATGATGAATCGCTAACAGTACGTGCTGAAGCATTAACTGAGTGGGTAAACAGTTTTATTTCAGGTCTTGGTTTAATGGATCTGCAAAAGAACCAATTATCAGAAGCGGTAACAGAAGCATTGGCAGATCTTCAAGATATTGCACAATTGGGCATTGATGAAGATGACGATATGGAAGAGCAAGCCGCACTATTTGAACAAGTGGTTGAACATGTTCGTATGTGTGTATTGAGTTGCCACTCTGAGTTAGGTCAGCGTCCTGCTGATGAAGCGCCAGAAGAGAAGCCAACGCTGCACTAAGCGTTGTTGAGTGAAGGGATCAAAAGTGAAGCACTATGATGTTGTTATTGCCGGTGGTGCAATGGCGGGAGCGAGCCTTGCTATTGCGTTAGATGTGTTAAGCCGTCAGTCATTACGCATTGCGGTCGTAGAAGCGGTAATGCCGGAATTTGGTACTCATCCAGGTTACGATTCGAGAAGTATTGCCCTGTCTTATGGCACCACACGTTTGCTTGATAACATTGGTATGTGGTCAGCATTGAAACAAGTATCGACGTCGATTGAGCATATTCATGTCTCTGATCGTGGCCATGCTGGCATGGTGCGTATTTCGGCACAAGAGCAAGCAGTTGATGCTTTAGGTTATGTGATTGAACTGGCTGATGCAGGAGAGATCTTCCATAAAAAGATCCAGCAAATTGATAACATAGAGATGTATTGCCCAGCTAGTGTTCAGCAAGTTGAGCGTAACCAAGAAAAAGCTATTATCACGCTTGATAATGGTGAATCACTGTCAACCTCGTTATTGGTCGCCGCTGATGGTGCTATTTCTCACTGTTGCCAATTGGTCAATATTGGTCGCTCTGAATATGATTTTGAGCAAACAGCCATCATTGCCAATATCACGACTGCTGAGCCTCATCAAAACCAAGCTTTTGAACGTTTCACTGAGCATGGTCCCGTGGCGTTATTACCTATGTCACAAGGGCGTAGTTCACTGGTTTGGTGTGTACCGCCAGAGCAACAACAAGCGATCATGGCGCTGTCTGATGCCGAGTTTCTTGCCAAGTTACAGCAAGCGTTTGGTTGGCGTTTAGGTGAGTTAACACAAGCTGGCCAACGTGCGTGTTATCCATTGTTATTACGCCAGTCAAATGCATTAGTGTCACACCGTGTGGCAGTGGTTGGTAATGCTGCTCAAACGTTACATCCGATTGCAGGACAAGGATTTAACCTCGGTATTCGTGATGTGATGACGTTAGCAGAAGAGATTGTTTCAGGCGCTTTGCAAGGTAAAGATATTGGTTTGCCTGAAGTGTTGGGTCGCTATCGTGAACGTCGCATCCCTGATCGTCAAAATACCATAATGATGACGGCAGGCTTGGTGGGTATCTTTGCTAATGACAACCTATTATTTACTGCTGGACGCAATGTCGGTTTAGCAGCCATGAGCTTTTCAAAAACATTAAAAGCACCGCTATTGCGTCGTGCTATGGGACAGGTAGAACGATAGTTATGATGCAAAGTGTGGATATCGCCATTATTGGTGGTGGCATGGTGGGGTTAACGTTAGCTGCTGCATTAGCTGATACAGAATTACGCATTGCCGTGATTGAAGGTCATTTACCTGATCCTGAATTGCAACCCTTGCCTGATTTACGTGTATCAGCCTTAAGTCGTGCTAGTGAGCGTATTTTCCGTCGCCTTGGGGTATGGGAAGGTATTGCTAGTCGTCGTATTAGCCCCTATTCAAAAATGACAGTGTGGGAGCAAGACAGCTTTGCCAAAATCGACTTTGATGCAGAGCGTTTATCGCAACCGGATCTCGGCCATATTGTTGAAAACCGTGTTATTCAATTAGCTTTATTAGATCGCATTAAGCAGCAAAGTAATGTCACGTTATTAGCACCAGAGCGTTGTGAAAATATTGCCTTTGGTGAGTCAGAAGCATGGCTAACTTTAGCGTCAGGTAAACATCTAACAGCAAAGTTAGTAGTAGGTGCTGATGGCGCTAATTCTTGGGTACGTCAGCAATTAGATATTCCATTAACGCACTGGGATTATGGTCATAGTGCGATTGTGGCGAATATTCGTTGCCAAGAAGCTCATGAGCAAACCGCGCGCCAAATCTTCCGCCCACAAGGCCCACTGGCTTTCTTGCCATTGTCTGAGCCTGATCTGTGCTCGATTGTGTGGTCAGTACCACCAGAAGATGCTGAGCAATTATGTGCAATGTCGAATGAAGCGTTTGATCAGCATTTAACTACAGCGTTTGATAATCAGCTGGGTTTATGTCGCGTTGAAGGTGATCGTCAAGCATTCCCATTAAAGATGCGTTATGCCCGTGATTTTGTTCGTGAACGTGTCGCTTTAGTGGGCGATGCAGCCCATACTATTCATCCCTTAGCAGGACAGGGGGTTAATCTTGGCTTGCTCGATGCTGCGGCGTTAGCGCAAGAGCTAAAAGCATTATGGCTGGCGGATAAAGACATAGGTAAGCAAGCAAACTTACGTCAATACGAGCGTTGGCGTAAAACAGAAGCCGCGAAAATGATCACTGCGATGCAAGGTTTTAAAGAGCTGTTCTCCGGCTCTAACCCGGCGAAAAAATTGCTGCGTGATATTGGCATGCTGGTGGCTGATAAAGCGCCAGGGGTAAAAGATGAATTTATGCGTAAAGCATTAGGCTTAAGTGGTGAATTGCCCGAGCTGGCTCGACATTCATCGTAAACTGCCCATTACTCATTATTAAAAAGTCATCTTCGGATGACTTTTTTTGTTTTTCTCGACTAACAAAATGAATTTTTTCACCTACATTAAATATCAGAAGTAGAAAGACGTTGTTGCGATCGTTTGTGTTGGATTAACAGATAGTGAAAGTCATTGTCATGGCTGCTTTGATAAGGATATGAAAATGAGTTACGTTCCCTCTGAATTACAATATACCCATAGCCACGAATGGATTCGCTCGGAAGGTAATGGTATCTACACCGTTGGTATTAGCGATCATGCTCAGTCTTTATTAGGTGACATGGTCTATATTGATCTGCCCGATATAGATTCTGCAACGGATGTTGGGGAAGAGTGTGCGGTGGCAGAATCAGTCAAAGCCACTTCAGATATTTATGCGCCGCTATCTGGGATAGTGATTGCGGTTAATGAAGATTTGGAATCATCACCTGAGCTGGTAAATAGCGACCCTTATGGTGATGGATGGTTATTTCAGCTAAGAGTCAATGATGATAATGAGCTTAATGATTTATTGATGGCTGATGACTATCTGACAATTATTGTGGAAGATGAAGAATAGGCGATCAAAAAAGCCCATCGAATAATGGGCTTTAACAGTAACAAGGGCGATTAAGCTTCGTAGGACTCGCGTAAACGCTTCACCTCTAAATTCACCTCATTCACAGTATCGTAATGACGCTTCTCTGCTTTAACCGGTACGAGTAGTAAACCATTTTCAAAATGGTATCCACCACGTCCGTCAATATAGAGGCGACCGCTAAATAAGCGACTGATATGCTTGGCGATTAATTTTGGTAAGTAGCGTTTGAACATCCGCATAATACTGCTAACTCCAACCTTCCTGGTTATTGACGGCGGCAAGTATAACAGTTTGTGTATGACACTTCTGTGACATAATTAGCAGGTTCTGTTTCTTAAATGTAACTATCTAATTTATTAATTAACAATGAACGTAAAAGTTAGATAATTATTCTGATTTTATTCTTTTTTCTATTTTCGCATAAAATAAATGACCATATTTACAAGATGGTTTTTGCTCATATTTAACCGACGTTAGCGGCTTTTTTCTTTCTTATATCTGCATGTTCTTGAATAAATACTTTTTAGGCTAAGAAGGTTAATTAGTGTTTTATTTTGATGTTTTATAAATTTTATGCTGTTCAGGTTTTGATCATAAAATCACTATTATCCGAATCTAGATCAAAGCGTTGTTTTTGGCATATGCCAATAATAAGCGCAGATGAAAGAGAGAAAGGTGAATCATGGCGAGGCCAAAAATTGAACGCCAGATCGGATGTCGACCTGCGTACAGTTGCTTTAAACCTAATGGGGTACCGATGAAACAACTGCCTTCATTGGTATTAGAAAGTGATGAGTTAGAAGCATTACGCCTAGTTGATATGCTTGGTATGCAGCAAATAGAAGCGGCAAAGCAGCTTGGGGTTTCTCGTCAAACCTTAGGTAATATAGTGGCATCTGGACGTAATAAAGTGGCGCAAGCCTTAGTTCAAGGATGGGCTCTAGAGCTCGATGGCTATCATCATCGTTCGTGAATTTTCCATTTTATCTCCGTTATATATCAAGCTATCACTGGGTAGTGATTGCTTGTTTCAGTTAGTGAGGAATAGTTATGTCAATGGCAATTGCATTAACGCCACGTGATCAAGTTGCAGGACACTTTGGTAAAGCCGCGGCTTTCGCTGTTTATGATCAGCATGGGCAGTTCGTGACGAAAATTGAGAATGCGGGCAGTCGTGAGCTTGGATGTAAACATAAGAAAGTGATCCAACGTCAGTTGGCTGAATATGGTGTATCTGAAATTGTATTAGGCAACATTGGTCAACGTTCACTGGCTCGATTATTAAATGCTGGCTTTAATGTGAGCCGCGTTGCTCCTCGTACTGCATTGAGTGATGTTCTTACTGGCTTGGTAGATAAAGAAGCGTTAACGTCTGCGGAGCAAGGTCGTGATTGTAAGCGTGAAAAAGGCGCTTGTGGTTGCGGGTGTGGCAGTAAGAAAAAAGCACCTGTTGCTAAAGTAGGTATGTCATCACTCGCCCCAATGAGTGGTTTAGCGAAAATTGGTGGCTTTAAACTATGACCACATTTTTATTAACACTAGGGATCTTCTTTATTGTGATCCTAGCAATGGCGATTGGTTGGTTTTTAAAACAACGGACTATCAGTGGTAGCTGTGGTGGTTTAGCTAATGTCGGCGTAGACAAAGAATGTAACTGCGACGAGCCGTGTGATGAACATAAGCTATACCAAATTCAAGAGCCAAGCGCCGGACATAAATAATCCAATCAGCAGAGTGTTATCATACTCTGCTTTTTTATTGCCATTTACTTTTGTTTTAGCTGCTTAACTTGTTCTATCACTGTCTTTGCTACTAGTTGGCGTAACCATTCATTACGTGGGTGAGTCGCATTACGGTGTAGCCATAGCAAGCGAATATCAAAATCAGCAATATCGACCGGTGCTGGGCATTGAGTTAAATCATCGTGAAACAAATCTAATTGTGCCATTAGTCGAGATACCACACAGAGTAAATTTCTGCCTTTTAACAAGTGACGTATGGTCAGAAAGTTACGTGATCCTACCGCCACTTGACGCTCTAGCGCATGATGTTTGAGTTGGTTATCGACCTGAGTGATCAACTGTCCATCCGGTGAGACTAAAGCATGTGGATGCTGGCTATATTGCGCTAATGTTATTGGTGCTTGAAGCCCTGTGGCTTTGTTATCAAATAAGCAAACATGATCTTCGGTATACAGATATTGGCTGCTGATCTCTTTTCCCATATTGGTCATAGAGCCAATCACGATATCTAATTGTTGCTCATTAAAGACGGTTTGATAGTTATGGCGATCGACATTAAAAAAGCTGAGATGACTGTTCGGTGCAAGGTTATGAATAACATCGAAAATGGCTGGTGCAAACAGTAATTCTGCATAATCCGTTAAGCCAACCTTAAAGGTGCCGTTAAAGCACTCCGGCTCGAAACTACTTGGCTGTAATAGCTCGTTGGTAACAAGGTTTAGGATATTTTCGACGGTAACTGAGAGCTCTACTGCCTTTTGAGTCGGGATCATATGATGCCCCTGGCGCTCAAATAAAGGATCGTTTAGTAATTGGCGTAAGCGAGATAAATTATGGCTCATTGCCGATTGACCAATAGCAAGTTTATTGGCGGCTTTCGTTACACTCTGGGTTTCCATTAAGGCAGAAAAGGCAATGAGAAGGTTGAGATCTACACCGCGCCAGTTGATGTCTTTTTTATGTGAAGATGATGAAGCCATAGTGAGGAATACCTAAAATAAAAATGCTGCCCATGGTATGAGAGAAAGCCTTAAAGCAGTGTACTTGTAGCACAAGGAGTGTTGGTTACAACGATTTGATGTGCAATTAATTGCAATTGATAAATTACAGCTTGTGAATCTGCTTTGTTTTATATCTATTATCCGTTTTTTTAGCAAGCCGATGATTTTTTAATCTGTAGAGTAGTGATTGGACTCATCTGAAAAAAGGGATAAAGATGGCTAGAACACGTACAAAGAAAAAACCAAAGGTTTGCCTTGTATTACAAGGTGGCGGCGCACTTGGTGCCTATCATATCGGTGCGTATCAAGCATTAGAAGAAGCTGGGTATATTCCAGATTGGTTTGCAGGTATCTCTATTGGTGCGCTGAATAGCGCTATCCTAGCGGGTAATAAACCAGAAGATCGTTTAGAGAAGCTAACCGAATTTTGGCAACGCATTTCAAGACCAGAAACGGATGTCGATCTACCGTTAGAAATGGCACCGATGTTCAATATGTTTAGTGCATCACAAGCACTAATGATCGGGCAACCTGACTTTTTCACTCCTCGATTGATTAACCCTTGGTTAGCACTACCAGGGGAAGCTGCAACCAGCTTCTATGATACAAGCCCATTATTTACAACCCTTAATGAATTGGCTGATTTTTCATTGATCAATCAGCAAAAAGCCCGTTTAACAGTGGGAGCAACATGTGTTACTGATGGTAATTTAGTGTTCTTTGATAGCCAACGCCAACCGCTACAGGCTGCGCACGCTGTGGCAAGTGGTTCATTACCTCCGGGTTTCCCTGCAACGAAAATTGGTGAAGATTATTATTGGGATGGTGGTTGTGTATCGAATTCGCCAATTAATGGTATTTTAGATCTGGCAGAAGAAGATGAAGATTTATTGATCTTCATGGTCGATCTTTGGAATGCCAAAGGCGAGTTACCGCAGACCATGAGTGAAGTGCTGTGGCGTGAAAAAGAGATCCAATATGCAAGTCGCTCATGCGAGCATGTAGAAGCATTAGTAGCGAAACGTAATCTTGATCATATTATGGGTAAGTCACCAGAAGTGGTCGACAGTGAGCAAGTACCGGATGTCACTTCGCTAAAAGCGGGTAAGAAGATTGATATCGTGCATATCACCTTTAATCCGTTGAAAGGACATATTCCATTGAGTGATGCAGAGTTTTCTCGTCGTTCAATTCGTCTTCGTCGAGAAGCGGGATATGAAGATATGGTACAGGCGATCCAAGAGTCACCTTGGACACAACGCAGTGCTAAATTACCAGCACACTTCCATCGTCGTCACAGTCACGGTAGTTGGATTGAAGAGCAAAAAATTGATAAAGCGAGTTAAGCCAATAAGTTGCAAATAGATAAACAAAAGCCCCTATTGTGATAGGGGCTTTATTATTGAAAGTGCATATTGTTTATATGGCTCAGTCTCGGCTGATATCACCAAACATAGGATCACATAAGATCACTAGATCATCGGTAGCTAACTCTAGCCCAGCCATACGATCACCACTGCTAATGTTGACCTTAGTATGTTGCTCAATTTGATGATCGAAAATAACAGGCAGTGGACGTTTTAACCCTAATGGCGCCACGGTGCCGATCACTAATCCAGTGATTTTTTCAACATCAGCAGCATCGGCACAGGTCATACGGCGACAGCCAAATAATTCACGTACCTTTTTCGGATCAACTGCGTTGGGGCCTGGAACACAAGCCAGTACATGAAAGCCTGCCATGTCTTTAAGCAAAATAGATTTCACCATTTGCTTGGGATCAACCCCACGCTCTTGTGCTGCTTCTTCAATGGTTTTTGCCGGTTTGCTATGAGGAAGCAGGCGATAATCAACACCTTCCTCATCTAAAAAACGGGTAACCGCAGTATCGATAGAATTATGCGTCATCATCTAAAGCATAAGGCAGTGATTGTTTTTCCCAAATCGCTTCAGGTTGTGCTTCAAAGCGAAATTGTGTGTCTTCGTCGAGATCATTCGGTAATACAACCAGCGCCATTGCTTGATTGTCATTAAATTGGAAGCCTGTGATCACGCTACCGCCTTTACGCCAGTTTTCGCCGACGCTACGTTCCAACGCATCACCAGCTTGTGGGCATTGTGTCGCTTCACCTGTCACGATGTACATTGCACGTTTATTAATGCCTCGGTATTTGGCACGAGCGACAGTCTCTTGGCCTGTGTAACAACCTTTTTTGAAGCTAATACCATTGACGGCTTGTAGGTTCATTGCTTGAGGGATGAATTCAAGCTCTGTTGCGCTATCAACACGCGGTAGGGCCGCGTTAATATCGTAGAGATCCCAAAGTGTTGAATCAGAAAGCGTCGCGTTAGCAGCAAAGTGCTGTGCGATGGTTTCTGCGTGCTCTGGCGATGCGATGATAAACCAACGTTGTGCATCCACTTTTACCGCTGTTGCGATGTCATTGTGGCGTACATCGTCACCTTCGGTGAAGTATGCATCAATTGCAGCTTGCGCTTGTTCACCACTTAAACCTAACACGATGTTATCAGATGGCGTGATGTCTGTTTTAGAGAAGACCGCGTACTTTTTCAACTCAGGAATTTGGGTTGCCATTACGCTTTGACGTTGCAGGTAGCCATAGCCATTTTCGATGTGAAAAAGGCGCATGACGGTGCGCATTTTACCTTTAGCATCGCAATGGGCTGCCAGCGTTGATTTGCCTGCTTCTAGTGATACAACGTCGCAGGTTAACTGACCTTGTAAATACGCTTTACTGTCAGGGCCAATTAAAGTGACCATACCCCAGTCATCAAGCTTACTTAATGCTAAGGCTGGAAGAGGATCTTGCGATGATAGCGCAAGCGGCGCAAAAGTGAGGTTAGTTGACCAAGTACTCATATCTCTGTCCACAGAATGTTGTCATTATTACGACATGGTATACCAAGTGAATAAAATAATTAACCATCGCACGATTGTGGTGATGTGGGCTACTCTCGATAAAGTAATATTTACTGATCATAGGTCTCATCTTTGACGATTGCTTGTTTAAGCTCATGGTCGGTGGGGGATGGCACTGCTACTATAAATAACTGTTTATCTTTGTTTTAAAACTACAGCAGCCTGTAGTTATGGTTATTGAGGTTAAGTATGTTAAGCGCAGAAGATAAAGCACGAGTTAAATGGGCATGTCGCCGTGGAATGCTAGAGCTTGATGTGATTATTATGCCGTTTTTTGAAGAGCGCTTTGATGGTTTATCAGAGCAGCAGCAGCAAGACTTTATTGATCTGCTAACGTGTGACGATCCTGATCTGTTTACGTGGATGATGCAGCATGGTCGCAGTGACAATGAAGCGTATGCAAATATGGTGGATATGATTGTTGCTCACAACAACAGTAAACTACGCTGATTTTTATTTAACACCCTCCAAATTACATCTAGCTACACTCTGTTTTGGTTATCTGAGTGTGGCTACTTTCCTTTTTATTATTACGCCTCTTTTCTGGCTTCCTATCGCCTTATTACTATGTGAGTTACTGCTTGATGAAGGGTTACAAAGCGCAGCTTATGCTTATCAATTGCAAGGCTCAGTTCGGATCTCTTCACAAGGTGATGTGTATTATTGTCATCAACACGGCAAGATTGTTTATCTGCGCCCCTTAACCCGTTGGTTGATTGTTTTACGAGTACAAGGCTTAGATCACCAGTGGTTGTTAGTGTGGCGAGACAGTTGCACTGATGCTAGTTATCGAACGTTAAAAATGTTTACTTATTTACACTTTTCACCACGTTAGCTTTTTTCATTAGTTAATTTTCTCCAAAGTAGATTGTGAGCTGAATTCCGATTTTTTATTCCGTATTAAATTTTTTATTACATTTTCATTTCATTTGCCGATACAAATAACTATTGATGAAAATAATAATAATTCTTATGCGAGAACAAGGAATACAGGATGAAAATCAAACATAAGCTAATGGGACTTAGTACAATTTCTGTGATCGCTTTGGTTTCAGTACTGTCGATGAGCAAACTAGCCAATAACCATGTGGAGATGATGAGCCATGCGGTACAAGACATCGGACAGCTTGAAGTCACGTTATTAAATTTAAGGCGTAATGAAAAAGATTTCTTAATGCGCCAAGACGTAAAATATCGTGAAAAATTTCAGCAAAATATCTCACTGTTTGATAAGCAGCTAGCACATTTAAATCAAGAGCTTTCAGAGCTTGATATGGTATTGCCTGAGCTAGGTCAATTGCCTGTGGCAATGAAGAATTATCAGCAAGAAATGATGGATTTAATTGCGGCTTACGAAATTCTTGGGTTAGATACCTCACAAGGCAAATATCATACCTTCCTTAATGCTTCTGAGCAGATGACGCAGCTCGTAGTGGAGAAACATATTAATGCCGCAGCATTGTCTCATATTATCCAGACGGCAAAACTGTTTGTGCTCACAGGCGATCCTGAATACGCCACGTTGTACCAACAATCTTTGACGAAAATGGATTCACAGCTTGTGGCGGATTATGGCGCTGAATTTACAGCCTTTAAACAAGCAACAAATGCAGTATTTGCACAGCGAACCATTATTGGTTTGCATTATAACGAAGGATTGCGAGGTCAGATCCGTACTCAGTCTCGTCAGGTTGAGCAAGAATTCATTACGATGAGTGAGCAACTTAAACAAAAGATCAGCGAAGAAAAGCAGCAGGTTGTGACGATAACCAGTGTGGCTGTTATTGCCATTATTGCGCTGTTATTGGGGCTGTCTTGGTTTATTAGTGTCTCTATTCAGCGTCGTTTAAATGGTTTGAGCTCGCTGATGGCTGATATAGCGAAAAGTCATGATTTAAGTTTAAAAGCCGATCAAACGGGTAATGATGAATTTGCTCATATGGCAGAGAACTTTAATTATTTATTAGCCCATCTACGCCAGCTGATTGGCAATGTCAAAGTGGCGGTAGAGCAATTAAGTGATGCGTCAGGCTCATTGCAACAGCGCAGTCTTGAAACTGAAAATGCGATGCAGCAGCAACAGGAAGAAACCAATTCGGTCGCAACGGCTGTGACCGAAATGGGAATGACTATCCGTGAAATTGCGATGAATACTGAAACGGCAGCAGCCAATGCTGAAAGTAGTCATCATATTGCTCAGCAAGGGATTGATGAAGTGAGTGCAACCAAAGAGCGTATTCGTACGCTTGCATCGGGGTTAGAGCATACCAGTAATGAGGTTGCTAACTTATCGAGCTTGTCGGAGAACATTGGCTCGGTGCTAGATGTGATCATGGCAATTGCTGAACAAACAAATTTACTGGCTTTAAATGCGGCAATTGAGGCGGCACGAGCAGGGGAGCAAGGGCGAGGTTTTGCGGTGGTTGCTGATGAAGTACGCTCTCTTGCATTGCGTACCCGACAATCGACAGAAGAGATCACAACCATTATTAGCTCGCTGCAACAGCAAACCGATCAAGTGGTGAGTCATATTGGTCATTGTCGTGAGCAAGGTGAAGCGAGTGTCGAACAGGTAAATAGTGCCGAGTTGAAAATCTCTGCAATCATGGCGGAAATGCAGCAAATTATGGACATGAGTACCCAAATCGCCACTGCGGTAGAGCAGCAGAGTTTAGTCTCAGATGAGATCACTGCTAACGTTACGTCTATTCGAGATATTACCGCCAGTAATTCAGACGTTGCAGGGCAAAATGCACTGGCTGCGAATGTGGTTGCTGAGCAAGCTGAAGAGTTAGATAAAGCAATAACAGGTTATCGCGTTTAGTGACACTCATCAGCTTATTAATTGAAATAAAAATCCCGACACGCTGTCGGGATTTTTCATGATTGGAATTGCGAAGTATTAATGATTGTCAGGCGTTAATACGGTTGGTTTCGCATTATTGTCGAGCTCGGGGTAATCCAAGGTGTAATGTAAACCTCGGCTTTCTTTACGCTCAATGGCACAACGAATGATCAACTCGGCAACTAACACGAGGTTGCGTAATTCCAATAAGTTGTTGGATACGCGGAAGTTACTGTAATACTCATTGATTTCGTTTTTGAGTAATTCGATACGGTTCATGGCACGCTCTAAACGTTTGGTTGAGCGAACAATGCCGACGTAATCCCACATAAAGAGACGCAATTCGTGCCAGTTATGTTGGATAACTACCTCTTCATCAGAGTTGCTAACTTGGCTCTCATCCCACGTTGGTAAGGCAGGTGGAATGGCAATATTGTTGATCTTACTTTGAATATCTTTCGCAGCAGACCATGCATAAACCACACACTCTAATAGTGAGTTAGAGGCCATGCGGTTAGCACCATGTAAGCCAGTGTAACTGACTTCACCTATTGCGTATAAACCATCGATATCGGTTTTACCGTTTTTATCAACCATCACACCACCACAGGTATAGTGGGCGGCAGGGACAATAGGGATTGGCTCTTTAGTGATATCAATACCATAGCTTTGCAGTTTTTCATCAATCATTGGGAAATGTTTTTTGACAAAATCTGCTGGTTTATGGCTGATATCAAGGTACATGCAATCAGCACCTAAACGTTTCATTTCATAGTCGATGGCACGAGCAACAATATCACGCGGTGCAAGTTCGGCACGCTCATCAAAGTCAGGCATAAAACGTGTGCCATCAGGGCGACGTAAGTAAGCGCCTTCACCGCGAAGTGCTTCGGTTAATAAGAAGGTTTGGGCTTCAGGATGAAACAAGCAGGTTGGATGAAATTGGTTAAATTCAAGATTAGCCACACGACAACCAGCACGCCACGCCATGGCAATACCATCACCGGAAGAGACATCTGGGTTAGATGTGTATTGGTAGACTTTTGATGCGCCGCCCGTGGCGAGAATAACGAATTTTGCGGATAAGGTTTCTACTAACTCTTTGTCACGGTTCCAAACATAAGCGCCTAAAACACGATTTGAATCCGCATCGGGGCTAAGCTTTTTCTCGGTGATCAGATCAAGGGCGTTATGACGCTCTAAAATCGTAATGTTTGGGTGATTACGGGCTTGCTCTTGTAGCGAGGTTTGCATCGCCATACCTGTTGCATCAGCAGCATGCAAAATTCGACGATGACTATGACCGCCTTCACGGGTTAAGTGAAAACGTGGGTTTTCATCGTTATCGGATTCTTCACGATCAAAAGGCACACCACCATCAATGAGCCATTGAACACATTCTTTGGCGTTTTCTGCAATAAAACGTACGACGTCTTGCTCACATAAATGTGCGCCAGCAATTAGCGTATCTTCGACATGAGAGTCAATACTATCGGCTTCATCAAAGACTGCCGCGATACCGCCTTGTGCGTAATATGTAGCGCCTTCACTGAGAGGCCCTTTACACAATACAGTGACATTGGCAGAAGAGGAAAGATGGAGTGCTAATGATAGTCCAGCAGCGCCGCTGCCAATAACCAGTACATCGCAATGATGTTGATGAGTCTGATCCATATGTGATCTCATATCCTTTTGTTATCTGCTTGTATCCTATCAAAAAAATGTCGTATCCGCACATTTATTGTATGACAAATAATCGAGTGGTTTGTTAATTGGACTACTATATTTTATGCATTTTCTTTTCACTTATGACTCTTATCACTGATACGGCTAAGGTAGAGGATGGGATAAAAAAGTTATATCAAGCAATAATCCCTAAAGTTGTCATTAATTTTGCTTTTTTCGTAGTGAAAAGCCCGTTAGTATCATGAATTAGGGTAAGATGCATCTAATGTGGTGTTTTGTACATCAGTCACAGTGATAGAAAAAAGTTAATAATAAGCTGAATTTATTTTGTGGGCGTAGGAACTTTGCCATTATCCTCCGGTCATAAATAGTGCTCATGCTCATAAATATTTCATAACTCAATGATTTATTTAAGGTGACACTTAGCTTATTAGGGCTACCACACCAAATAAATCATGATATAGCATTTTTAGTAGAGCACTTTACACAAGTATGGGTGGCTCTATTTTGCTAATGCAATATTGAGTAAAGACAGATATAGGAGTACACGCTCGAATGAGCGAGCAGCAAACTGATCAGGTATTAATTGAGCGAGTACAGCGGGGAGATAAGCAAGCTTTCAACCTTCTGGTTATTAAATACCAGAATAAAGTTTGTAACCTTGTATCGCGTTATGTCAGCAATTCTGGTGATGTACCAGATGTGGCACAGGAAGCGTTTATTAAAGCGTACCGTGCATTGCCAACATTCCGTGGTGAAAGTGCCTTCTATACTTGGCTCTACCGTATTGCAGTAAATACGGCAAAAAACTATTTAGTCGCTCAGGGACGCCGACCGCCTGCATCTGACGTAGATGCAGAAGAAGCGGAATACTATGAAAGTGGTAGCGCGATGAAAGAAATTTCGAACCCTGAGAACCAAATGTTGTCAGATGAATTGAAGCGAGTTGTTTTTAGCACGATTGAAGCGCTACCTGACGATCTCAAAACCGCAATCTCATTACGTGAACTGGATGGTCTAAGTTATGAGGAAATTGCTGAAGTGATGGGATGTCCTGTAGGGACAGTTCGTTCTCGTATATTCCGTGCACGTGAGGCGGTTGAAAAACGTATCCGTCCTCTCATGCAGCAATGATGTTGCACCCAACGGTGGAAAAAATGGCTGATAAAGAAAAGATCTCCGCACTATTTGATGGCGAAGAGCTAGATCAGAGCATTATTAATGCGCTGACTGTTGACAAAGAAGATGAGCTGACATGGCGCGATTACTCGTTAATTGGTGACGTCATGCGCGGTGATGCTCCGCAATGCAAGGAATGGAATATTGCAGCGAATGTCGCGTTAGCGCTAGACGATGAACCTGCCCATTCTGTTGGTGCAATTGAAACACCAGTTGAAGTGGTTTCTGTATCAACACAACAAACAATTGAAGAGCAACCGACACCATTTAAAGCCAAGCGCACTTTACCTGCATGGCTGACCCAATTTGGCCAAGTGGCCGTTGCGGCTTGTGTCTCTTTAGCTGTGATTGTTGGCGTTCAACAGTATGACGGTGGTGATAATGCATCAAGCTCAACAGGTAATGACGTCCCAGTATTACAAACCATTCCGTTTACAGGTAAAGCGGAGCCGGTAAGTTTAAATACCAGTATGGAAGCAGATACGAACCGTGCACCAACTGAAGCTCAGTTAATGGAGCAGCGCCGTCGTATTAACGCTATGCTGCAAGATTACGAACTGCGATTGCGCTTCAACGCCCAAGATGGCAGTTTGGATCACTCTTTACTTCAACAAAATCATTCTGTGGCGGATTAATGAAAAAAATTCTGGTCGGTGCCGTTGCATTGGTCAGCCTGCTATTGCCACTCCAAGCCTCTGCTGAAGCTAAAAAGCCTTCGGCAGAGGCTTTGTTGCTTCAAATGGAGCAGGCAAGCCAAGCGCTGAGTTACGAAATCTCTTATATCAGAGTAAAAAAGAACAGTATTGATACCCTGCGTTATCGTCATGCGCTTGAAGATGGACAAGGGTATAGCCATTTATTGTATTTAAGTGGCCCACCTCAAGAGGTTATTCAGCGTGGTAACGAAGTGAGTTACTTCGAGCCAGGGCTTGATCCATTTACAGTGATCAGCAGCAAAATGGTCGCGCCTGTAATGCCATTAATGAAAGTCGACATTAAAGACTTAGCCCATTACTACGATTTTATTTCCATGGGGCGTGCTCGTGAAGCGGGCGTGACTTGCGATGTAGTACGCATTGCGCCGAAAGACGGTGCTCGTTACTCTTATTTAGTGTGGATTGATCAACTAAGTCACTTAGTGATGCGTGCTGATTTATTGGATCGCAATGGTGACTTATTAGAGCAGTTCCGTGCAGTCTCTTACGCCGTGAATCCAAAAGTCGCTGAAATGCTAAGTAAACTGAAAGCAGTGAAATTACCTGAAGTGCTGAAGTTACTTATTCAGAAAAAAGCGAACCTTGATTGGAAAGTGTCATGGTTACCAGATGGCTTTAAATTGATTTCAGGGGATCGCCATCGTGTATTGATTACTGAGCGTCCTGTTGAAAGTCGTATGTACAGCGATGGTTTGTTTAGCTTCTCTGTGTATGTGTCAGATATTGATAGTTACGCAATAAGTGGTCAGTTAGTTCGTCAAGGTCGTCGTACATTAAGCAATATTGTTAAAGACAATAAAGAAATTACTGTAGTGGGGGATATTCCACCGTCCACTGCACGACAAATTGCAGAAAGTGTGACTTTCGATAACACTAAAGGTACACAAGCAAAGGCTGGAGTAGGTAATCAATAATGATGCGCACGTTAGCAACAGTGACGGCAGTGGATAAAGGGGCGGTAACGGTCAGTTGCCAGCAACAAACCAGCTGCGGTCATTGTGCATCACGGGAGAGTTGCGGTACGGGTATTGTGAGTAAAGCAATACCCGGTCGTGTTCATGATATAAAAATCATGACCAAATCCCCGTTAACTATTGGGCAAGTGGTAGAAATCGGTTTATCCGAGCGAAGTATGTTAAGCTCCGCGCTATTAGTTTATATGCTACCACTGCTATTTTTAGTCTTGGGTAGTGCTCTAGGGCAATGGGTATTTATTGATTTAGCGGGAAGTAATGAGCTAGGTGTTATTGGCTCTGCAGCGATAGCTACCACTGTTGGATTACTTATTGCACGATACTACGCCAAACGTTTAGAGGGTAATTCTGCGTATAAGCCAACCCTTATTCGAGTTCTCGGCGCACCGATTTCATCAGATAAGCTGATAAATGCCGCATCGAAAGATAGCGAGTAGCGTTTAAATTCGGTAGAATCCGACAACTTGATCGTAAGATCCCATTCATTTTAATCACGAGCTAGTCACGCCAATTCATGAAGCACATTCGTAACTTTTCGATTATCGCACATATCGACCATGGTAAGTCGACCTTATCCGACCGTCTAATTCAAGTTTGTGGCGGCCTTTCTGATCGAGAAATGGCTGCGCAGGTTTTGGATTCCATGGATCTTGAACGCGAACGCGGTATTACTATCAAAGCCCAGAGCGTGACGCTCGATTACACGGCTAAAGATGGTGAGACTTATCAATTAAACTTTATCGACACACCGGGACACGTTGACTTCTCATACGAAGTATCACGTTCACTTGCAGCTTGTGAAGGCGCATTGCTGGTGGTTGATGCTGGTCAAGGTGTAGAAGCCCAGACGCTAGCTAACTGTTATACAGCTATCGAAATGGACTTAGAAGTAGTGCCAATCCTAAACAAGATTGACTTACCTGCTGCTGAGCCAGAGCGTGTATCAGAAGAAATTGAAGAAATTGTTGGTATCGATGCTATTGATGCGGTTCGCTGTTCAGCGAAAACCGGCCTAGGCGTTGATGACGTACTTGAAAAAATTGTAGAAGCGATTCCTGCACCTGAAGGTGATCCTGAAGCGCCACTACAAGCACTGATTATTGACTCATGGTTCGATAACTACTTAGGTGTTGTTTCTTTGGTTCGTATCAAGAACGGTAAACTGAAGAAGAATGACAAGATCAAAGTAATGACCACAGGTCAAGTTTGGGGTGTTGACCGCTTAGGTATTTTCACGCCAAAACAAGTGGATAAAACCGAATTGAACACAGGCGAAGTGGGCTGGGTTGTTTGTGGTATTAAAGACATCCTAGGCGCACCTGTAGGTGATACATTAACACTTGCAAAGAATGGCTGTGAAAAACCGCTACCTGGTTTCCAAAAAGTGAAGCCACAGGTTTACGCTGGTCTATTCCCTGTATCGTCTGACGATTATGAAAACTTCCGTGATGCACTAGGTAAACTGAGCCTAAACGATGCATCATTGTTCTATGAGCCAGAAAGCTCATCAGCACTAGGTTTTGGTTTCCGTTGTGGTTTCTTGGGTATGCTTCACATGGAGATCATCCAAGAACGTCTTGAGCGTGAATACAACCTAGATCTCATCACCACAGCACCGACTGTAGTGTATGAAGTGAAGAAAACTGACGGTACAACACTGTACGTTGATAGCCCAGCTAAGCTGCCAGCAGTTAACGATATTGAAGTGATCGGTGAGCCGATTGCACGTTGTAATATCCTAGTACCAAGTGATTACCTAGGTAACGTTATTACACTGTGTGTTGAGAAACGTGGCTCGCAGGTAGACATGGTTTACCACGGTAACCAAGTTGCACTGACTTACGATATTCCAATGTCAGAAGTGGTACTGGATTTCTTCGACCGTCTAAAGTCGACTTCTCGTGGTTATGCATCACTGGATTACAACTTCCAGCGTTACGAAGAGTCAGACATGGTTCGTGTTGATATTCTACTAAACGGCGATCGTGTTGATGCCCTAGCGATTATCACGCACAAAGATAACTCTCAAGGTCGTGGTCGTGACTTGGTTGAGAAGATGAAAGAATTCATTCCTCGCCAAATGTTCGATATCGCGATTCAGGCAGCTATCGGTAACCACATCATTGCACGTTCAACAGTGAAGCAGTTACGTAAGAACGTAATCGCGAAATGTTACGGTGGTGACGTGAGCCGTAAGAAGAAACTGTTGCAGAAACAGAAAGAAGGTAAGAAACGTATGAAGCAGATCGGTAACGTTGAACTGCCTCAAGAAGCGTTCCTTGCAATTCTTCATGTGGGTAAAGATAAGTAATCATCTTTAGCTAGCAAGAGTTCGAAACGATAAGAAAGTGCTTATTTATTAATTAAATGGCACTTTCTTTTACTCTGACGCTCTAAATGGGGCAGAGCAGGTCAACAAATGCGTTGTTGATCGAAATAACATAAGGAATAACATGGCAAATACATTTTCGTTGATCCTCGTACTAGCCACGCTGGTGACGGGTATCATTTGGGCACTCGACAAGTTTGTATGGGCACCAAAGCGCAAATTAAAAATCGCAGCAGCTGCTGAGCAATCTGGTGGTCAAGTTGATGCAAAAACGCTAGAAAGTGTTGCGCCACAACCTGCATGGGTTGAATCTGCAAGTTCAATGTTCCCTGTGATTGCATTGATCATGGTATTCCGCTCTTTCATTTATGAACCTTTTCAAATTCCATCAGAATCAATGCTTCCAACGCTATACGTAGGTGATTTTATTCTGGTAGAAAAATTTGCTTATGGCCTACGTGATCCTGTTTTCCACGATAAAATCGTAAGCACGGGCGAGCCTAAGCGCGGTGACGTAGTGGTATTTAAATTCCCACCACAACCAAAGATTGACTACATTAAGCGTGTTGTTGGTCTACCTGGCGATACTGTTCGTTACAGTGAAGATAAGCAATTGTGTATCCAGCCTAAAGGCACATCTGTATGTAAGCCAGTAAAACTGACTGATATGACAGATAGCGAATTTACTCAAGGCATGGCGCGTTTAGTGCAATTTAACGAACAATTAGGTGATGTGAATCATCACATTCTGATCAACCCATTACGTCGTGATCGTCGTATGGCTTATGAGCCTCGTCCAGGCGTAGGTGAGTGGGTTGTGCCAGAAGGAAACTATTTTGTTATGGGTGATAACCGTGACAATAGTGCTGACAGTCGTTACTGGGGCTTTGTGCCAGAAGCGAACTTAGTTGGCAAGGCGGTGGCTATTTGGATCAGTTTTGAATTTGATCGAAAAGCAGATAGTGTACTTCCATCTTGGATCCCTACCGGCGTACGTTTCAATCGTATCGGTAGCATTAAATAATCGAGAGAAAATGACAACTCCAGCGAATAGGCTTCAGCGTAAGCTGGGCTACCAATTTAATAAAAGTGAGTTGATGACATTAGCACTGACACATCGCAGTGCTAATGGCAATCACAATGAGCGTTTAGAATTTCTTGGCGATTCTATTTTAAGCTTTGTTGTTGCTGATGACTTATATCACCGTTTTCCTTCAGTGGATGAAGGTGATATGAGCCGAATGCGTGCAACATTGGTTCGTGGCAAAACATTGGCAGAGCTAGGTCGTGAATTCGAACTAGGCGATCACCTGCTACTTGGCCCAGGCGAATTAAAGAGTGGCGGTTTCCGTCGTGATTCAATTCTAGCGGACTGTGTTGAAGCAATCATTGGCGCAATTTACCTAGATAGCGATATCGAAACAGTACGCCAAATCGTACTGACTTGGTATAAAACACGCCTTGAAACGATTGAGCCAGGCATCAATCAAAAAGATCCTAAGACTCGCTTGCAAGAGTGCTTACAAGGTCGCCGTTTACCGCTACCTGCATATACTGTAATTAAGGTACAAGGTGAAGCTCATAACCAAGAGTTCACGGTACAATGTGACGTAACAGGTTTGGATAAGCCTGTGATCGGCAAAGGCGGCAGTCGGCGCAAGGCAGAGCAGGCAGCAGCAGAACTTGCACTAAATCAGTTGGAATCATGACAGATAAACAACATTGTGGCTTTATTGCCATTGTTGGTCGACCGAATGTCGGTAAATCAACCTTGCTAAACCGTTTAGTGGGACAGAAGCTATCTATTACTTCTCGTAAACCACAAACTACGCGCCACCGTATTATGGGTGTAGACACACGTGATGGCTACCAAGCTGTATACGTTGATACCCCAGGATTACACATCGAAGAAAAACGTACGATTAACCGTTTAATGAACCGTGCTGCAAGCAGTTCATTAACTGATGTTGAATTAGTATTGTTCCTTGTCGATGGCACCATGTGGACTGATGACGATGAGATGGTATTAAACAAGCTGGCGAAAAGTCAGTTACCAACAGTGTTATTGGTTAACAAGGTTGATAATGTTAAAGATAAGCATGAACTATTCCCACACTTGCAAGAGCTTGCAAGCAAGATGGAATTTGTTGATGTGGTTCCTGTGTCAGCAAAGCATGGCACTAACATTGATGCGGTAGAGAAGATCGTACGTGAGCACTTACCTGAATGTGAGTACTACTTCCCTGAAGAATACGTAACCGATCGCTCTCAGCGTTTTATGGCGTCTGAAATTATTCGTGAAAAGCTAATGCGTTTTACGGGTGATGAATTGCCATATTCGGTAACGGTTGAAATCGAGCGATTCGACTATAACCCAGAAACTGATGGTTTTGATATCAACGGTTTGATTCTGGTTGAGCGTAAAGGCCAGAAGAAAATGGTGATTGGTAAAGGCGGCGATAAGATCAAAGTGATCGGTCGTGAAGCCCGTTTAGACATGGAAGACTTGTTTGAACGTAAGGTTTACCTTGAACTATGGGTTAAAGTGAAATCAGGTTGGGCAGATGACGAACGTGCACTGCGTAGCCTTGGTTACATCGACGACTTATAAGGGTAGTAATGGAAGGGCTACAGCGTTGTTTTGTCCTTCATTCTCGTCCCTATAGTGAGACGAGCCTGATCCTTGACGTATTCAGTGAGGATCATGGCCGTCTTACTCTTCTCTCTAAAGGCGCTCGTCGTAAGCGTTCTAATCTTAAAGGCACACTGCAACCTTTTACTCCCTTGTTTATGAAGTGGAGTGGCAAAGGCGCGATGCCTGTTCTCACTCATGCTGAGCCTATTAGTATTGGTTTACCGATGCGTAGCTATATTTTATATTCAGCGATGTACGTGAACGAAATCCTAGTGCGAGTCTTAGGCAATCACACCCCGTATCCTCAGTTGTTTCTGGATTATTTGAATGTGCTGCGAGAGCTGGCACAAGCGGATAACCCAGAGCCTGCTTTGCGTCGCTTTGAGCTTTCCTTACTTCATCATCTTGGCTATGGCATTGATTTTCTTCATTGTGCTGGTAGCGGATTAGGTGTTGAAGATGATATGACCTATAACTATCGTGAACAGCAAGGGTTTATTGCTTCAATGAAGATTGGGCAAATGACGTTTAGAGGTAATGAGCTTAAAGCCATTGCAGCTAGGCGATTTGAAACTCCAGAGCAATTGCGTGCAGCAAAACGATTTACAAGGATGGCATTAAAACCGTATCTTGGTTCTAAGCCATTAAAAAGCCGGGAATTGTTTATCCCGCGAGGAAGGAGAATCGGAACATGAACAACATACTACTCGGCGTGAACATTGATCATATTGCCACATTACGTAATGCCCGTGGCACACGTTACCCGGATCCTGTTCATGCAGCAGAAGTGGCAGAGCGTGCAGGCGCTGATGGTATTACTATCCATTTGCGAGAAGATCGTCGACACATTAATGATCGTGACGTGCGCATTCTACGTGAGACGATTCAAACCCGTATGAACTTAGAAATGGCTGTCACTGATGAAATGCTTGCTATTGCCTTGGAAGTGAAACCTGAATATGTTTGCTTGGTGCCGGAAAAGCGTGAAGAGCTCACCACTGAAGGCGGCTTGGATGTGGCAGGTCAGCTTGAGAAAGTAAAAGCGGCAACAGAAAAACTCACTGCAGCTGGGATCAAAGTGTCTCTGTTTATCGATGCTGATCGCGCGCAAATTGATGCGGCACATGCTTGTGGTGCGCCATTTATTGAGCTGCATACGGGTCAATATGCAGAGGCAGCAACAGAAGAAGCACAATTGGATGAGCTGAAGAAAATTTCAGCAGGCGCAAGCTATGCTCATGACTTAGGTATTAAAGTGAATGCCGGTCATGGTCTGACGTATCACAACGTGAAACCGATTGCGGCATTACCTGAGCTTTACGAGCTAAACATTGGTCACTCAATCATGGGACGTGCAATGTTTGATGGTTTAGATAAAGCCGTTGCTGATATGCGTGATTTAATGCAGGAAGCTCGTCGTTAATGGCTATTTTAGGTTTAGGGACAGACATTGCTGAAATCGAACGGGTAGAGAAAGTCTTAGCACGTTCAGGCGAGGCGTTTGCGCATAAAATTTTGTCTGGCTCTGAGCTTGAACGTTATCAAGAGCTTAAGCTGAAAGGCCGTTTTCTCGCAAAACGTTTTGCTGTTAAAGAAGCAGCATCGAAAGCACTAGGTACTGGTATCGCTTGTGGTGTGTCTTTTCAAGATTTTACTGTCACCAATGATGAGCGTGGTAAACCCTTGCTTACATTATCAGGTAAGGCACAAGAGCTAGCGCAAATGATTGGTGTGAATCATGTCCATCTAACGATAGCTGATGAGCGTCGTTATGCGGTGGCAACGGTGATCCTAGAAAGCTAGTGTTAATGCTCTGATAGGTCATAGCGAGATATAATAAAAAGGCGGTAGTTTTGGCTACCGCTTTTTTGATCTCAAAATGAGCGCTTTTTAGTGTCGATAATCTTTCGATGCTTTAACGATATTATCCATTTCATCAATCAACTCGAGTAACTCAGGCTCAACATCATCAATTGTCGCATCGGCTTTAAGTGCGGTTTCGATCTCTGAACAGAGGTTCTTTAAGCGAGGAACGCCACTGTAAGCACAACTGCCGTGGAGTTTGTGGATCGGTGGCCATAGATCCACATCTTTACCGTCTAATGCTTCGTTAACCAGCATTTCCACTTCTGGCATAAAGTCGAGCAGCATTTGTAGCATGTCATGGGCTAAATCTGGCTTACCTGCGGCTTGTTTAAGCGCTAAATCCCAGTCAAAACTGATATTGTTATTAGCAAGCACGGGTACTGCTGGTACGTTTTCTATCTGCCCTTCAAGCGTGACAGGTGCTCGACTGTTTAAAGCTGTGTTAGCTTGTGAGGATGTTGGTGCAATCCATTTAGCTAAGATCTGTTGCAAAATATGCTCTTCCAGAGGCTTAGTCAGATAATCATCCATACCTGCATTAATTAAACGCTCGCGCTCGCCAGCCATAGCATGGGCTGTTACCGCAATTACTGGGGTATTTTTATTCAGCGCTGTTTCATGGATTTTCTGACATGCTGTAACGCCGTCCATTTCCGGCATTTGAATGTCCATAAAGATCAAATCAAAAGCTTTATTCTGGGCGTACTCAACAGCCTTTTTACCACCAGTTGCGGTAATAACTGTTTCTACTCGCTCACCGAGCAGGGCGGAGATCAGTTTCAAGTTCGCAGGGTTATCATCAACGGCCATCACCGTTAGTGGTTGCAGCGTTTCTGCGGTGGTTGGTAATAATGGAACTTCCAACTCACTGATGAGCTCATCATCATTATCACATAAGGCTTCAAACAATTTACGCTGTGCCAGTGGTTTACCAAGACAAGCATAAACACCGGTTTGGGTTAGTTTTTCTGAGAGTGCAAGCTCTGTTGTCGGTAAGCAAACCAAGACTTTTGCAGCGGTTTGTTCGGCTTTAAATACATCATTGAGTATGACTGGTAGTGGTGGTTGTTCACCCGGAGATAAACACAATAGGGCAAAGTCATGGCGATCCAGATCATCTGGCATCGAAGCGCGATAAGTGACATGCACACCGGCTAACATGAGACGTTGCTGGATCACGGATGCCGCTTGCATGTTGGCTTCAACCAGTAGTAATGACTTACCTTCAAGTGAAGTGGTATCAATTGGTTGGGATACAGGCAGATCTGTTTTGTTCATCTTGATAGTGAACCAGAAGGTCGAACCTTGGTGTAAGCGACTGGTTAAGCTCACTTCACCGCCCATTTGGCTGACCAGTTTCTGGGTGATCACCAAACCTAACCCCGTACCGCCATAACGACGAGAAATACTCGCATCAGCTTGGCTAAAGGCTTGGAATAACTGTGCTTGTTGACGTTCAGAAATACCGATACCAGTATCACGCACCATAAATTGCAGCTCGATGTTGTTATCGATCTCTGATTTCAGTTCAACTGACACATCAATGTTACCGTGTTCAGTAAATTTCACCGCATTACCAATTAAGTTAGTCACCACTTGCTGAATACGCAGTGGATCACCAATCAAGCCAGGTGGAATGCGGTTATCGATTTTCAGCGTTAGCTCAAGACCTTTTTCATGGGCACTAGGTGCAAGCAAACGCATCACTTCATCGAGAGAATCAGTAAAGTCGAATGGAATATTTTCCAGTAACAACTTACCTGCTTCCAGTTTCGAGAAATCAAGAATGTCATTGATGATGGTAAGCAGGTTATTGGCTGAGTTCTCAATGGTTAACAGATAATCTTTCTGGCTGGTATTAAGCTTGGTTTTTAGCATCTGGCGGGTAAAGCCAATCACACCGTTTAGTGGTGTACGTAATTCGTGGGACATATTAGCCAAAAACTCTGACTTCACGCGTGCCGCTTCTTGAGCTCGTTTTTTAGCGATGTCTAACTCAACGTTTTGAATTTCAAGCTGCTCAAGAGTTTCACGCAAATCTGAGGTGGCTTGGTCGATACTTTGTTGCATCTCAATATGGTATTCCGATAAGGAAATAGCCATGGCGTTAATACCATTTTTCAGCGTATCAAGCTCACCTAATAGGCGACCTTCAATTCGGATATCGAGGTGACCGCGACGGATTCTATCAACGACGCTGATCATATGCGAGATAGGTTGCGTTACGTCCTGCATTAAGCGATATGCAAAGAGCGATGATAAGGTTAAACCAAGCAGTAGTACCATCAGGGCAGTAAATACTTCTTGATATTGTTGCAAACGGAGAGAGCTTAGATCGAGTTCTATTGCAATATAACCCAAGGCTTTACCACGGACATCACTGCCTACATTCGAGCCAAATTGCCCTTCCGTTAGAATAGGCGCACGGAGTATTAAGGTATTGTCGGTTAGCTGGGTATCGAGTAGCCGAGGAATGGGTTTTCCTTCTGGATACATGAAGGATTCAAAATTACGGTGAAAGTTAGATGTTGCGAAAATATGGTTGTGATTATCAAAAACGGCGATGCTGCGAATAATGTCAGAATGCTTTCTATGGGTGTAACCAATTAGCCGACGAATCGCTTCTCGGTTCTTTTCCGTCATGCCGTATTCAGCAGAAATAGCGAGGGGTTCAATGATACTTGCACCGGTCGAAATAAGCTGATGTTCCAGATCCTGATAACGGCTCATGGTAAAAAATGCGCTTAATAATAAGCCGATAATAAGTGTAGGTGCTAATGTCAGAGTGAAGACTCTGGCACGAAGTCCATATCTGGTCATGGTTCTCTTAATTACAAGCAGACAAATCTATGGGAGAATTAGCTCCCATCTGTGGCACTAGGTTAAAGAATCTAGCGCTCTTCGACAAACACTCAATGTCTGAACAGTGAGCAAAATTTTATGGCACGCTTTTTTAAGCCTCAAAAACGTAAAACCGATACCAAGCATAAAGAAATAACAATTAGCCGTTTAGATCACCTCGGCGCTGGCATCGGCCATTTGAACAATAAACCTGTCTTTATCGACGGCGCATTACCGGATGAAACTGTGGTTGTTCAATTGACGGAAGATAAAAAGAATTATGCCCGTGCTCGCGTGATCAAACGTTTAAAAGACAGCTCTGCGCGTATTAAACCTCATTGTCCGATCTATGACCAGTGTGGCGGCTGTAACTTGCAGCATTTATCCCACCAAGGTCAAGTTATCGCCAAACAGCAGGCATTAACTGAACTGATGGAAAAGTTTGCCATCACAGAAGAAGGAACAAGCCAAGTCGCACCTATTGTTGGACAAAGCGAGCATTATCGTCGTTGCGCACGTTTTAGCGTCCGTATGTTACCGAATGGACAGATGGTTTTTGGCTTTCGTAAAAAGCAGAGCAAAGACATTGTCGATGTGAGTGCATGCCCTGTGCTTGCAACGGAGTTAGACTGCTTACTACCCGCATTACGCGCCTTGTTATCTAGCTTAAAAGGGCGCAAACATTTGGGTCATGTTGAATTGGTGAATGCTGATAATGGTCGGGTATTGTTAATTCGTCACTTGCAGCCTTTTAATGACAAAGATCTTGCTGCAATTAAAGCCTTTGCGACTGAGCATCAGCTCATGCTGTTTTTAGCCCCATCTTCAGATGAACTTGAGCAAGTAATGGGTGAGCAACCTTATTACGACATTGATGATGTGCGCTTAACGTTTTCACCAAAAGACTTTATTCAAGTTAATCGTGATGTGAATTTACAAATGGTAGAGCAAGCGATCAATTGGCTTGATGTTCAGCCACAAGATAGGGTGTTAGATCTATTCTGTGGTCTAGGTAACTTCAGTCTACCATTGGCACGCCGTGCTAAAGCGGTGGTGGGTGTTGAAGGTGTGGATGAAATGGTGACACGCGCAACAGCAAATGCTGTCGCAAATCGTCTAGATAATGCTACATTTTATCAAGCAAATTTAGACGAAGATGTAACGAAATTAGTGTGGGCTCAAGAGCAATTTGATAAAATTTTGTTAGATCCAGCACGAGCGGGTGCTGCTGGCGTAATGCAACATATTGTGAATTTAGCGCCAAGCAAAGTGGTATACGTATCATGCAATCCTGCAACATTAGCTCGTGATAGCCAAATATTGTTGCAGCAAGGTTATAAGTTGGCACGTTTAGGTATGATGGATATGTTCCCTCATACCGGACATTTAGAATCAATGGCGTTGTTTGTTAAGTGTTAATCACAATAAAGAAAAATAGTAATGTGATGTAAGACATTCATCGGTATTCAGAGAGAAAACAGGATAGAAACATGGTCGCAGTTCGCGGTGCGCATTTAAAGGAAAATACTACATTTGAGCTAGCCTCATGGGTAGAGAGCTTACGTCAAGATGCGAAAGTATCGAGTCGTATTGAAGGAACATATCAGCGTTGTACTGAGCAAGTCGCTGAGCAAGAAAACGGTGCGTTATTGTTATGGCGTGGTCGTGAAATGGTTGAAATTCTTGTTACCTTAAGTATGGATGCCGATACGCTGATCGCCGCTATGTTATATCCTCTTGTGGAAGCGGGCTGCTACAGCCATGAGCAAACAAAAGAGGAATATAACGGGACTATCCTTCATTTGGTTGAAGGTGTAGAGCAAATGTGTGCGATCAGCCAGCTTAAATCAACCGCTGAAGAAGCGGCACAAACGGCACAAGTCGATAATATTCGTCGCATGCTGCTTTCCATGGTCGATGATTTCCGTTGCGTCGTTATCAAACTCGCTGAGCGTATTTGTAATCTGCGTGAAGTGAAAAATGAGCCCGATGAAGTGCGCCGAGCTGCAGCTCAAGAGTGTGCCAATATTTATGCGCCATTAGCAAACCGATTAGGTATTGGTCAGCTTAAATGGGAAATTGAAGATTACGCCTTCCGTTATCAGCATCCTGATACTTATAAACAAATCGCTAAACAGTTATCTGAGCGTCGTATCGATCGTGAAGATTACATCACGCATTTTGTCGATGATTTATCAGAGGCCATGAAAGCGTCAAACATCAAAGCAGAAGTGCAAGGGCGACCTAAGCACATCTACAGTATTTGGCGCAAAATGCAGAAGAAAAATCTCGCCTTTGATGAGCTGTTTGATGTACGTGCTGTACGTATTATTGCCGATCAATTGCAAGATTGTTATGCCGCATTAGGGGTGGTGCACACTAAATACCGTCACCTGCCGAAAGAGTTTGATGACTACGTTGCAAATCCAAAACCTAATGGTTACCAGTCTATCCATACCGTGGTATTGGGGCCTGAAGGTAAAACCATTGAAATTCAGATCCGTACCAAGCAAATGCATGAAGAATCTGAATTAGGTGTTGCGGCACACTGGAAATACAAAGAAGGTACAGCATCAGGCGGAGCGCAATCCGCGTATGATGAGAAAATCAATTGGCTACGTAAGCTACTGGCATGGCAAGAAGAAATGTCAGATTCTGGCGAAATGCTGGATGAGTTACGCAGCCAAGTATTTGATGATCGTGTCTATGCTTTCACCCCAAAAGGGGATGTGGTTGATTTACCATCAAATGCAACACCGCTAGATTTTGCTTATCATATTCACTCTGAAGTGGGTCACCGTTGTATTGGTGCGAAAGTAGAAGGGCGCATTGTTCCGTTTACTTACCATCTTCAAATGGGTGATCAAGTTGAAATCATCACCCAAAAAGAGCCAAACCCGTCACGAGATTGGCTGAACCCTAACTTAGGTTTTGTGACATCCAGTCGTGCTCGTGCCAAGGTCCATGCATGGTTCCGTAAGCAAGATCGTGATAAGAATATTATCGCTGGTAAAGAGATCTTAGAAGCAGAGCTAGTTAAGATCCATGCAACATTAAAAGATGCCCAAATGTATGCGGCGAAACGCTTTAATGTGAACTCTCCTGAAGAGTTATACGCAGGGATCGGTAGCGGCGATTTACGTATTAATCAGGTGATTAATCATATTAATGCGTTAGTGAATAAGCCAACTGCGGAAGAAGAAGATCAGCAACTATTAGAGAAACTGGCGGAAGCGAGCAACAAGCAAGCGGCAACCCATAAGAAACCACAACGCGATGCCGTCGTGGTGGAGGGGGTTGATAACCTAATGACCCATCTTGCTCGTTGTTGTCAGCCAATTCCGGGGGATGATATTCAAGGCTTTGTTACTCAAGGTCGAGGTATTTCGGTCCACCGCATGGATTGTGAGCAGTTAGAAGAGCTGCGTCACCATGCGCCAGAGCGTATCATTGATACTGTTTGGGGCGGTGGTTTTGTTGGTAATTACACCATCACGGTGCGAGTAACTGCATCTGAGCGTAATGGCTTGCTAAAAGAGTTAACTAATACGCTGATGAATGAAAAAGTGAAAGTGGCTGGGATGAAGAGTCGTGTCGATTATAAAAAACAAATGTCGATCATGGATTTCGAACTTGAGCTTACGGACTTAGAAGTATTAGGCCGTGTCCTGAATCGTATTGAGCAAGTCAAAGACGTTGCTGAAGCGAAACGCTTATATGGCTAATTAAAAATAAAGTATTTAAAGGGTGGCAATAAGCCGCCCTTTTTTATTTATACAACATAATGAGTAGTGGAAAATAATTAATAGTAATATATGGTTTTATTTTTAATCATTAATGTCATTATTAAATGATCTTAAACAAGTCTAGATGTTGACTCATATATATAAGCTCGATAGTATTTACTTCTCTTAAAAATAAAGACTCAGTATGTACTTTTCAAATTTACATAAAATATTATATGCATTATTTATCGCAATATTACTATTAGGTAGTAGTGTGAATGCTGCATATATGAGTCAAAATATATCAACTGCTCAGTCAGTAGTATCGTCTTTTAATATAAAAGACGTCTTGCAAAACCAGCACTCAGCCATTCAACAATCAGAACACTGTTGCTTGCAGTGTGATAATGGTTGTAGCGACTGTTCACATTGTCCGTGTTGTCGAGTATTACCTCGCACTAGCAGCAATGTCTTCAACTTACTTTCATTTCCTCCGTTAGTTATTGCGCGTATCAGTGATCTCTTGCCGATTGAATATTTCCAGGAGTCAGTGGTCGTTGCGGTAATAAAATCTATATATCGACCTCCGATAATAAAATAGTTCACTTATCTCTGAATATTATTCATGTTCGGATTAAGTATTAATTAAGAAATATTATTCACCCGACTAATATCGGTGAGTGATAGTTGTAAAGAATTAATGATGTGGCTTTATTTATAACGCTGCAGGAGAACTATTATGAAAAAATTACCATTTAAATTATTAACTAAAAATAGCGTTGTCAGTATTTTATTACTTGTGGCGATACTTATTATTCCTGATAACAACTTCATGAATATACCGAGTCATGAAATAAAACAGCTACTGCTATTTATTCTTTGTGTGCAGGGAATGAAAACGGGGTCAAATACCTTTATGACGGAGCAGGCAAAATAATGTATATGAAAGGATATGTGATGAAATCAAAATTACTAAATCTAATGGCTGACAAGCGACTTGCAAGCATGTTGTTATTGTTTATCTCACTGCTAATGCCACATGCAGTATTAGCACAACCGTCAAACGATGATAACTATGCATGCTCTCATCATTCTGACTGTCGACATCATGAGTCACACCATCATCAGGGATGCAGACATCATCATTCATATCATAGTCGATGCGAACATCACCATGATTGTAATGATAATCACCATGAAAATTGTGATCATCAAAAAGAACATCACAACGATGAACATCACTATTGCCAACATAATGATGACTGATCATTGCTATGAATTACTAGATTAGTTTTCTAGTATTAACTATCGATGTTAAGGCGCTTGAAGTGAAAGCGACAAGCGCCATTTTTAGAGTGTGAATGGTATGGACAATAAAAAATCATCTCAGATAGAACAATTATTAACGATTATGTCTCAGCTGCGAGACCCAAACCGTGGTTGTCCATGGGATTTGAAACAAAACTTTGATTCAATCGTTCCCTACACTCTTGAAGAAGCCTACGAAGTGGCAGATGCCATCGAGCAGAGAAACTGGAATGATGTAAAAGAAGAGCTAGGGGATTTACTGTTTCAAGTTATCTTCTATAGCCAGCTGGCAAAAGAGCAAGGGCTGTTTGAGTTTGATGATGTCGTAGCTGGAATTAATGAAAAGCTGGTTCGCCGTCATCCTCATGTTTTTAGTGATGTTGATTTTGCAGATGAAGCCGCAGTCAAACAAAATTGGGAAGCGGAGAAAGCCAAAGAGCGTGCGGAGAAAGAGCCAGATTCAAGTTTGCTGGCGAATATTCCTAATGCGTTACCTGCTTTGATGCGAGCAGATAAGATCCAAAAGCGCTGCGCAAATGTTGGCTTTGATTGGGATGAATTAGCACCAGTAGTTGATAAGGTAAAAGAAGAGCTCGATGAAGTCATGGATGAAGTGATTCAAGCGGTGCCTGAACAACAGAGAATTGAAGAAGAGTTGGGGGATTTGCTATTTTCGGTAGTAAATTTAAGCCGTCATCTCAATGTGAAACCAGAGCTTGCACTACAGAAAGCCAATAAAAAGTTTGAGAAGCGTTTTCGCCAAGTTGAAAAAAATGTGCTAGAACAAGGAAAGCTGATCAGTCAGTGTTCATTATCTGAACTTGATGCAGAATGGAATCGGGTAAAAGAGAAACAAGAATATAAATAATCATTCCCAAAAAGAATGTATTTGTATAGTTTTATCGCTGTAAGTGTTAGTTGAGTCTTAAAAAAGTAAGTTTTTCAAAGCCATATCACTAACTTGATTTGAGACAAAAAAAATCAAAGGGTGGTGTGATAGTTTTCACGTTGTGGCGATAAATGGTGTCTGGTATACTAATTTCCCGTCCAGATACTTTTTATCCTCTACACCAATCTTCCAGGTTAAACATGACAACGAATTACATTTTTGTTACGGGCGGAGTTGTTTCCTCTCTTGGTAAAGGCATTGCTGCTGCATCACTTGCAGCTATTCTAGAAGCACGTGGTCTAAACGTGACTATGATGAAGCTAGACCCTTACATTAACGTTGACCCAGGCACAATGAGCCCAATTCAACACGGCGAAGTATTCGTTACGGAAGACGGTGCAGAGACTGACCTAGACCTTGGTCACTACGAGCGTTTCATTCGTACCAAAATGACAAAGCGTAATAACTTTACTGCTGGTCGCGTGTACGCAGACGTGTTACGCAAAGAGCGTCGTGGTGATTACTTAGGCGCAACGATTCAGGTAATTCCTCACATCACCAATGAAATCAAATCTCGCGTATTAGCGGGTGCTGAAGGTCATGATGTAGCAATCGTTGAAGTAGGCGGTACTGTAGGTGATATCGAATCACTGCCATTCATGGAAGCTATTCGTCAATTAGCAGTAGAGCAAGGTCGTGAAAACACCATGTTCATGCACTTGACTCTTGTTCCTTACCTAGCAGCTGCTGGCGAAGTAAAAACTAAGCCAACTCAGCACTCAGTTAAAGAATTACTATCAATTGGTATTCAGCCAGATGTACTGATCTGTCGTTCAGACCGTATGATCCCTGCGAACGAGCGTGCGAAGATTGCACTGTTCTGTAACGTACAGGAAAAAGCTGTAATCTCAATGAAAGACGTAGATTCAATCTACAAGATCCCACAATTAATTAAGTCTCAAGGTCTTGATGAACTAGTGTGTAAGCGCTTTGGTATCACAGCACCTGAAGCTGATCTTTCTGAGTGGGAACAAGTAATCTACGAAGAAGCAAACCCAACTGCTGAAGTTACTATCGGTATGGTTGGTAAATACATTGAACTGCCAGACGCATATAAATCAGTGAACGAAGCGCTTAAGCACGCGGGTCTGAAAAATCGTCTGTCTGTTAAGATCAAATACATCGATTCTCAGGATGTTGAGTCTAAAGGTACAGAAGTACTTGCAGGTCTTGACGCTATCCTAGTTCCAGGTGGCTTTGGTAACCGTGGTGTTGAAGGTAAGATCCTTACTGCTCAATACGCACGTGAAAACAAAATTCCTTACCTAGGTATTTGTTTAGGTATGCAGGTTGCACTTATTGAGTTCGCTCGTAATGTAGCCAAAATGGCGGATGCGCATTCAACTGAATTTAATGCTGAAACTAAACACCCAGTTGTTGGTCTTATCACAGAGTGGGTAGATAGCGAAGGTAATGTTGAAGAGCGTACAGAGAAATCTGATCTAGGCGGCACAATGCGTCTTGGTTCTCAGCTATGTCATCTACAAGACGGTTCTAAAGCGCGTGCACTATATGCACAACCAACGATCCATGAGCGTCACCGTCACCGTTACGAAGTAAACAACATGCTACTACCTAAGCTTGAAAAAGCAGGTCTTAAAGTATCTGGTTTGTCTGCTGATAAGAAACTTGTTGAAATTATCGAAGTTCCGAATCATCCTTGGTTCGTAGCTGCACAGTTCCACCCTGAGTTCACATCAACACCTCGCGATGGTCACCCATTGTTTGAAGGCTTTGTTAAAGCGGCGGGCGAGTTCCACCGTGGTGAGCTTAACCAGTAAGGATTACTGATAGCTGTAGTGGTTATAGCTACAGCTATTTTTTTAGCTTTTAATTTGAAGATAAAGCAAGAGGAAACACAATGTCTAAGATCGTTAAAGTTCTAGCTCGTGAAATCATCGACTCACGTGGTAACCCAACAATTGAAGCAGAAGTTCACCTAGAAGGTGGTTTCGTAGGTATGGCTGCTGCGCCATCTGGTGCTTCAACTGGTTCTCGTGAAGCTCTTGAGCTTCGTGATGGTGACAAGTCACGTTTCCTAGGTAAAGGCGTTCTTAAAGCTGTTGCTGCAGCAAATGGTCCAATCGCTGAAGCGCTAATCGGCAAAGATGCAAAAGATCAAGCTGAAATCGACCAAATCATGATCGACCTAGACGGTACTGAAAATAAGTCAAACTTCGGTGCTAACGCAATCCTAGCTGTATCTCTAGCAAACGCAAAAGCAGCAGCTGCTGCGAAAGGCATGCCTCTATACGAGCACATCGCTGAGCTAAACGGCACTGCTGGTCAATTCTCTATGCCTCTACCAATGATGAACATCATCAACGGTGGTGAGCACGCAGACAACAACGTTGATATCCAAGAATTCATGATTCAACCTGTTGGCGCTAAGACTCTTAAAGAAGCACTACGTATCGGTGCTGAAGTATTCCACAACCTAGCTAAAGTTCTTAAGTCTAAAGGCTACAACACAGCTGTTGGTGACGAAGGTGGTTTCGCTCCAAACCTTAAGTCTAACGCTGAAGCACTAGAAGTTATCGCAGAAGCTGTTGCTGCTGCAGGTTACGAACTAGGTAAAGACGTAACACTAGCTATGGACTGTGCTGCATCTGAGTTCTACGACGCAGAGAAGAAAGAGTACAACCTAAAAGGCGAAGGTCGTATCTTCAAATCTGAAGAGTTCAACCACTTCCTAGCAGAGCTAGTTGACCAATACCCAATCGTTTCTATCGAAGACGGTCTAGACGAGTCAGATTGGGATGGCTTCAAGCACCAAACTGAACTACTAGGTAACAAGATCCAGCTAGTAGGTGACGATCTATTCGTTACTAACACTAAGATCCTAGCTGAAGGTATTGAGAAAGGTATCACTAACTCAATCCTAATCAAGTTCAACCAAATCGGTTCTCTAACTGAAACTCTAGCTGCTATTAAGATGGCTAAAGATGCTGGTTACACTGCAGTTATCTCTCACCGTTCTGGTGAAACTGAAGATGCAACTATTGCAGATCTAGCTGTTGGTACTGCTGCAGGTCAAATCAAGACTGGTTCTATGAGCCGTTCTGACCGTGTTGCTAAGTACAACCAACTAATCCGTATCGAAGAAGCACTAGGTGAGCGTGCTCCTTTCAATGGTCTTAAAGAAGTTAAAGGCCAAGCTTAATTTTTGATTAAGCATGATTGAGGTAACTCAATTAGGTTAAAAGAAACCGCCTTGTAAGAGGCGGTTTTTTTAGCTTTAAAGAAAATATAACGTTAGACGTTATCGATAAATACAATCAATCTAAGCTGGGTTAATTATTATTTAAGATGAATTTAGGTGGTTATGATTGTGTTTATTTTCGACAAAATCAGCCGTTAAGTAATAACCCTGTGAACTCTCATAGCATAATTGTGGTCACAGTTACCCGATTATGGGATTATTACTGCTTGGCAAAATGCATTCCAATTGTGCAGGTTGACTTAAAATCTTCGACAATTGGAATACAACTTGCTGTTACCAATTATTTCGCAGGGAGAATTATGCGCCTGTTTATTATTGTTTTATTAGGGCTTTTAGCTTGGTTACAATACGACTTCTGGTATGGCAAAAATGGTATGAATGAATTTAATGCCGTGGAAGAAAGCGTAGCCTTACAAGAAAAGGCGAACGCGGAGCTTCACCAGCGTAACCAGCAGATGTATGCCGAGATCAAAGATCTGCATGGTGGTAAAGAAGCGGTTGAAGAACGTGCACGTACCGATCTTGGTTTAGTTAAACCAGGGGAAACATTTGTTCGTGTAGTTGGCGATAATAACTAATTATACAGCCTAGCTAAGTAATGAGATAACCATCCATGATCGATAAATGTATTGCTGTTGTCCCTGCCGCAGGTGTCGGTAGTCGTATGGCGGCAGATCGCCCTAAACAATATTTGACGATTGCGGGTAAAACGATCCTTGAACACTCCGTTGAGCGTTTATTAAGTCTACCTGAAATTCAACACGTGGTTATTGCTGTTAGTAAAACAGATCCGTATTTTCCAACCTTGCCGCTGGCTAATGATCCTCGTATTACCGTGGTTGATGGTGGTGCTGAACGAGTAGATTCTGTGTTTTCAGGTTTAGCGGCTATCAATGATGATAATGCATGGGTGATGGTGCATGATGCAGCAAGACCTTGCGTACGATTAGACGATCTTCGTCAGTTAATGGTTGCAGCTCAGCAAAGCGAGTGTGGTGCGATTTTAGCAACACCTGTTCGCGATACCATGAAACGTGCAAAAGTGAATGAACAAGGCAACGTGATTGATCACACTGTTGATCGTGAGCAATTGTGGCATGCACTTACCCCACAAATGTTTCGAGCAGGACAACTGCGTGAAGCATTAACAACCGCATTGGCACAAGATGCAGTGATCACAGATGAGGCATCAGCACTTGAGTTTTGTGGTTATTCCCCCGTGTTAGTTAAAGGTCGGGCTGATAATTTAAAAGTCACGCAGCCAGAAGATTTAGCGTTAGCAGAGTTCTACTTACAACAATTATTAAAGGAATGTTCATAATGCGTATTGGTCATGGTTTTGATGTTCATAAATTTGGTGGCGAAGGTCCGGTTATTATTGGTGGCGTTGCTATCCCTTATGAACAAGGTTTAATAGCTCACTCTGATGGTGATGTAGCACTCCATGCAGTATGTGATGCACTATTAGGTGCGATTGGTGCTGGTGATATCGGTCGCCATTTCCCTGATACTGATTCCGAGTGGGCAGGGGCTGACAGCCGATTTTTATTACGTGATGTCTACAGTAAAGTGAAATCTCAAGGTTATCGCTTGGGTAATGTAGACGTCACCATCATGGCACAAGCACCGAAAATGGCCCCCCATATTGATGCTATGTGTCAGGCGATTGCTGAAGATTTAGAAACAGATGTCGCGAATGTTAATGTTAAAGCAACGACAACTGAACGTTTAGGTTTTACTGGACGTAAAGAAGGCATTGCTTGTGAAGCCGTTGTTTTAATTAAAAAGGTATCTTGAGCTTATGTCTCACTCTCACACTGCAGAAAATATCATGGATTGTTTTAACTGGTTTCATGCAAAGCCAGTTTGTCACGGACGCATTAAAGCTAACCCTGAAGACTTCATCGTAAATGAAGAGCTCGGTTTTGAGTTTAGCGGTACAGGCGAACACCTGATGGTGAAAATTCGCAAGGTCGGTGAAAACACCAAGTATGTAGTGAATGAGTTAGCAAAAGCATGTGGCGTGAAATCACGCGACGTGAGCTGGGCTGGACTTAAAGATCGTCATGCGGTGACTGAGCAGTGGTTAAGTGTTCACTTACCGGGTAAAGCAGATCCAGATCTTACTCAGTTTGAAGCTGAACATCCTGGTGTCGAAATTCTTGAAGTGACACGCCATGATAAAAAATTACGCCCAGGTGATTTAGCGGGTAACTGGTTCCAATTACGTCTTACTGATCTAGATAACCTTGATGCATTAACTGAGCGTCTAGAAATAGTCAAAGCACAAGGTGTTGCCAACTATTTTGGTGAACAGCGTTTTGGTCATGGTGGTAATAACGTGGTTAAAGCACGTGCTTGGGGCAACGATGAGTTCCGTGTGCGTGATAAGAGCAAGCGTAGTTTTTATCTTTCAGCAGCACGTTCTTGGATGTTTAACCAAGTATTGTCACAGCGTATTGAGCAAGGTTTAGCGGCAACGATTATCGCTGGTGATTGCTTACAAGCTGAAGGTGATGAGCGTACGTTTGTTGCAGATGTGGTAACGGATGCATTACAGCAGCAAGTGGCATCCGGTGAACTTGCAATTACAGGTCCATTACTAGGTGATAATGCACTACCAACGCAAGGTGATGCACAAGCGTTTGAACTAGCGATTGTGGAGCAAGAGCCAGCGTTAGTTAAACTTGTGCGTGATAACCGTATGCGTCACGATCGTCGTCCATTGCTACTGATGCCTAAAAATATGCAATGGCATTTCGAAGAGAAGGATTTGATTGTTTCATTTGCTCTGCCTGCTGGTAGTTTTGCCACCTCGGTAGTGCGTGAGTTGATCATGCCACTTCAAAATGAGGTAGTGAATGATGAGAATTCTGATCAGTAATGATGATGGTATTTTTGCCGAAGGTATTAATACACTCGCAAAAGCATTAAGTGAATTAGCAGAAGTAATAGTGGTTGCGCCTGATCGAAATCGATCAGGGGCATCAAATTCATTAACACTGGATTACCCGTTACGTATTCGAGAAGAAGGTACAAATCGTATCTCGGTACAAGGCACCCCAACGGATTGTGTTCATTTTGCTTTAAATGAATGGCTAGATGAACGTCCTGATATTGTGGTTGCTGGTATTAATCACGGCGCCAATTTAGGTGATGATGTGCTTTATTCAGGTACAGTTGCCGCTGCCACTGAAGGTCACTTTCTTGGTGTGCCAGCGATTGCAGTTTCTTTAGTTGGTGATAGTCATTTTGAAACAGCTGCGAAGGTGATTCAGCAAGTTGTTAAGCAGTTATCGCAACAGCCGTTACCGAGCAATAATATCTTAAATATTAATGTTCCTGATGTGCCTTTTGAACAGTTGAAGTCATGGCAAGTGACACGTCTAGGTGCACGTCATCGGGCAGAAAATATGATCAAAGAGTTAGATCCTCGTGGTAAAACGCTCTACTGGCTAGGCCCTCCTGGTCAATGCCAAGATGCAGGCCCAGGCACTGATTTTTATGCCATAGAACAAGGTGCGGTTTCGATAACCCCACTGCAAGTTGATTTGACCGCGCATGATGCCATGGTTGGAGTTGAAGGCTGGATGCGAAATGTGGAGATCCAGTAATCATGCGGTATCAAAGTCAGCTTGATAGCTTAATCGCATTTTTAAGAAATAAAGGGATCAGTGATCAGCGAGTGTTAAATGCGATTGCGACCGTTCCTCGTGAACGCTTCGTTGATGAAGCTTTCTCTTTTCAAGCATATGAGAATAATGCGCTACCGATTGGTAGTGGGCAAACAATTTCTCAACCCTACATTGTTGCGAAAATGACCGAGTTATTGGGCTTAACTTACCAATCTTCAGTGTTAGAAATTGGCACAGGCTCAGGTTATCAAACAGCAGTATTAGCTCAACTTGTTGAGCATGTTTATTCTGTCGAGCGGATCAAAGCCTTGCAATGGCAAGCGAAAAGACGTTTTAAACAGTTAGAGTTACATAATATATCAACCAAACATGGTGACGGGTGGCAAGGATGGGCAAGCAAAGGGCCTTTCGATGCCATTATTGTGACCGCAGCTCCTAGTGAAGTTCCCCAGAGCTTACTGGAGCAACTGGTTGATGGTGGACGATTAATTTTGCCTGTTGGCTATCAACAGCAAGAATTGAAATTGATTGTCCGAAATGGCGAAGCATTTTGCGAAACCGTGATTGAACCCGTAAGATTTGTGCCTTTAGTGGCTGGAGATTTGGCTTAAACCATGAGTACAGAGTGTATGATGAAAAAAATTATTCAACCTTCTTTGTTAGCAGTAACCAGTATGATTCTGCTATCAGCTTGTAGTAGTCATACACCAGCTCCGGTTGCTAATCTCAGTAAAGATTACTCTCAATTAGAGCGTGGTAGCTTTAGAGGCGATTCATACACGGTACGTAAAGGGGATACGTTATATTTTATCTCCTACGTGACAGGTCAAAATGTAAAAGACATTGTTAGCCTAAACAATTTAGCGCCACCATACATTATTTATCCAGGCCAACGATTAGCTATCCCTAGTGGTAGTCGCTCATCATACTCATCAAATACGTCTGTGGTTACACCACCTGTGAAAACGACTCCTGTGAGTAAACCGAAGCCAGTTTCAAAACCTGTTGCACAAAAAACAGACAATAAAACGGTTGCGCAGTCAAAACCAAAAGAGTACTCTGAAAACTCAAAAGTTAACAAACCTGTAACAACTAAGCCGAGCACAACCCCATCAACATCAAAATGGGCTTGGCCTGTAAAAGGTAAAATTATTGCTGGATTCTCAAATTCAGAAAACGGCAATAGAGGTATCGATATTGCAGGTACGCGAGGAGAAGCAATTAAAGCAACCGCTGCAGGTGTTGTTGTATATGCGGGTGATGCATTACCGGGTTACGGTAATTTAGTCATTATTAAGCATGGTGAAGATTATCTAAGTGCTTATGCGCATAACGATAAGATCTTAGTAAAAGAGCAACAAACAGTAAAAGCTGGGCAAAAGATAGCTTCCATGGGAAGCACTGGGGCTAGCAGTGTAAGGCTACACTTTGAAATTCGCTATAAGGGTAAATCAGTGGATCCAATGCGCTACTTACCTAAATAAGAAACGAAAAATCAATGATGCAGCAATTAGAGATGACATGATGAAGTTGTAATGTCTTGCTAACTCGCCATCTGGGAGGCGCTATGAGTAGAAGCAGCACAGCCACAAACCTTGATTCATTCACTTTAGACGAAGACGTGGAAATGAACGTTCCAATGCCGTCTGCTGATGATAGTTCTGATACTGAAGCAATATCGGTTAATGATGATGACGCCGATATTGCTAAATATGAAGCAACTCAAAAAGCATTAGATGCTACTCAACTCTATCTCGGTGAGATTGGTTATTCGCCTCTTCTCACCGCAGAAGAAGAAGTCTTGTATGCACGTCGTGCATTGCGAGGTGATGAGGTTGCACGTAAACGAATGATTGAAAGTAATCTTCGTTTAGTAGTGAAAATCTCGCGTCGCTATAGTAACCGAGGACTTGCACTGCTCGACTTGGTGGAAGAAGGTAATTTAGGCCTGATCCGCGCTGTTGAGAAGTTTGATCCTGAACGAGGCTTCCGCTTCTCTACCTATGCGACATGGTGGATCCGCCAAACCATTGAGCGGGCAATCATGAATCAAACCCGCACCATCCGACTACCTATTCATGTAGTCAAAGAGCTCAATGTTTATCTACGTACGGCACGTGAATTAGCACAAAAGCTGGATCATGAGCCAACAGCCGAAGACATTGCACAACAGTTAGAAAAGCCTGTTGATGATGTGAATCGTATGCTGCGCTTAAATGAGCGAGTGAGCTCGGTAGATAATCCGATCGGTGGTGATTCAGAAAAAGCACTGCTTGATATTATTCCTGATGAAAAAGGTGGAAGTCCTGAATCATCAACCCAAGATGATGATATTAAAAACTCAATCGTTCATTGGTTACAAGAGCTTAATCCTAAGCAGCGTGAAGTGTTAGCGCGTCGATTCGGCTTACTGGGCTATGAAGCATCAACATTAGAAGATGTTGGGCGTGAGATCGGTTTAACCCGTGAGCGTGTTCGCCAAATTCAGGTTGAAGGTCTGCGACGCTTACGTGACATGCTAACGCACCAAGGACTTAATATTGAGTCGCTCTTTAATCAAGAGCTTTAATTTACTCGATTCAATGTAACCTTTTTACCTCCTTCTAAATACATTGAAATAGTAATAAGAAAAAAGGACGCAGAAGCGTCCTTTTTTGTTTCTGTTGAATGAGTTAAAGATTAAAGCAGTGCTTTTAATCGGTATAACTCATCTAAGGCTTGGCGTGGGGTTAAATCATCTGGATTCACATTCGCCAATGCTTCTTCCACTTCACTCGGCTCTGGGATCAAACTTAATTGATGCTCTTCTTTTGGTGCTTGTGAGGCTAAAGTGTCAGGTTGAAGTGCTTGTTGGTGACCTGATGCTTCTAGTTGTTGCAGCTTGATCTTAGCTCGCCTGATCACAGATTTCGGAACACCGGCTAAACTCGCTACCGCCAGACCGTAAGACTTACTCGCAGCACCTTCTTGAACGGCATGCATGAAGGCAATTTCATCACCGTGTTCGACAGCATCGAGGTGAACGTTCGCCAATCCGGTTAATAGTGAAGGCAACTCTGTTAGCTCGAAGTAGTGAGTGGCGAATAATGTCATGGCAGAGATCTTATCTGCCAGCCATTCAGCACTTGCCCATGCAAGTGATAGACCATCGTAAGTACTGGTACCACGACCGATTTCATCCATTAACACCAAGCTTTGCTGGGTGGCGTTATGAAGAATATTCGCCGTTTCCGTCATTTCAACCATGAAGGTTGAGCGACCAGAAGCTAAGTCATCAGAGGCACCAATACGGGTAAAGATACGATCTAGTGGACCAATTTTCACTGCTTCTGCTGGTACAAAAGAGCCCACATGTGCCATTAACGCAATCAATGCGGTTTGACGCATGTAAGTTGACTTACCACCCATGTTAGGACCGGTAATGATCAACATGCGGCGATCTTGATGCAGCGAAATAGGGTTAGCGATAAACGGTTCACTTAACACATGTTCAACCACAGGGTGACGACCTGCAGTGATCTCAATCCCTGTTTGTTCCATTAATTCTGGACGACAGTAATTGAGGCTATCGGCACGTTCAGCAAGGTTTGTTAAAACATCAAGTTCAGAAAGGGCGCTTGCTGCATTTTGCAGTTGCTCAAGATGTGGCAGTAGTTGATCAAATAGCTCTTCCCATAGCTTTTTCTCTAATGCGAGTGCTTTAGATTTTGAGTTAAGTACTTTGTCTTCATGCTCTTTAAGCTCAGGGATAATATAACGCTCGGCATTTTTCAGCGTTTGGCGACGCACGTAGTGGTTTGGTACTAAGTGGCTTTGACCACGGCTGACTTGAATGAAGAAACCGTGTACTTGGTTAAAGCCCACTTTCAAGCTATCAATATCATGACGCTCACGTTCACTAGCTTCTAATTCTTCTAAGAATTTGGTTGCGCCATCAGCGAGATCACGCCACTCATCAAGCTCTGCATTATAGCCCGGTGCTAATACGCCACCATCACGGATGATCACTGGTGGGTTTTCAATGATTGCACGTTCAAGCAGTTCGCATAGTTCATCCATTGGAGCGGCGTACGTCGCTAAATCACTAATGCGAGCTTGTGGTACTTCAGCTAATAGTTCAGCTAATTCTGGCAGATATTGCATGGCGGTACGCATGCGGGCTAAGTCACGAGGACGTGCCGAGCGCAGTGCTAAACGTGCCAAAATACGTTCTAAGTCACCCATATGACGTAGTACACCAGCGACATCAACAAACATACCGCTGTCTTTAAATGCTTCAATAGCATCTAAACGACCATTAAGTTGTTTTTGATCTCGGATAGGCTGGTGGAGCCAACGTTTCAGTAAACGGCTTCCCATTGGTGTTGCAGTTTGATCAAGTACCGATGCCAGTGTGTTGTCATAACCGCCAGCTAAGTTTTGCGTCAGCTCTAGGTTACGACGTGTAGCGGCATCTAAGATCACAGCATGATCTTTAGTATCTAACGTGATCGCACGAATATGGGGTAGTGCAGTACGTTGGGTATCTTTAACGTATTGCATCAAACAGCCTGCCGCACATAAACCAAGTTCTGTATTTTCAACGCCGAAACCGACTAAGTCACGAGTACCAAATTGCAGGGTTAATTGCTGACGTGCAGTGTCTAATTCAAATTCCCAAATAGGACGACGACGCTTACCTTTAAACGGTTCAACTAAATGCAGATAAGTGAAATCTTCTGGATAAAGCAGTTCAGCAGGGCTAGTGCGCTGAAGCTCAGCTTGCATTTCTTCTTCACTAGCAGGCTCAGTGAGCATGAAGCGGCCAGATGTGATATCTAAGGTTGCGTAGCCAAATTTGTTATTTTCGGTGTAAATTGCAGCAATTAAGTTGTCACGACGCTCATTAAGTAAGGCTTCATCACTGACAGTACCTGGCGTGACAATACGAACCACTTTACGCTCTACCGGGCCTTTGCTTGTTGCAGGATCGCCGATCTGTTCACAAATAGCGACAGAAACGCCTTGTTGTACCAGCTTGGCTAGGTAGCCTTCTACTGCGTGGTAAGGCACACCCGCCATAGGGATAGGCTCGCCATTGGTAGAGCCACGCTTTGTTAATGAGATATCAAGCAGTTGAGAGGCGCGCTTCGCATCATCAAAAAACATCTCGTAGAAGTCACCCATTCGATAGAACAGTAAAACGTCAGGGTTCTCAGCTTTGATTTTCAAAAACTGCTGCATCATAGGTGTATGTTTTTCTAAGCCTTTTATCGTCACGATATTGCCTACTCTTGCTTGAACTATGTCATGCTAAATTGACAGCATGACCAATGAATTTTGACCGCTAAGGATACGTGAATCCGCTAATAGGGCAAAGCGGGATAGCGAGTTTTTTTAAGATATTTGCAATGGTAGTTGTTAGGCGTAAAGTCACAAAATTAATTGCATTGAGTATGATGAAGTCATGCTTTTATGCACCACCATTAATCGTATTAGCAAGGAGCAACAAATGAATATTGAACAGCTGGCCACTGATTTAGGACTAGCCTTAAAAGATAAAGGTTGGATTGCGACAACTGCAGAATCATGTACCGGTGGTGGGGTCGCTTATGCCATTACTGAAATTCCTGGTAGCTCTGCATGGTTCAACCGCTCATTTGTCACTTATAGTAATGAAGCAAAGCAAGAGATGTTGAGCGTTTCAGGTGCGACACTGGCAGAGTTTGGTGCTGTCAGTGAAGGCGTTGTATTTGAAATGGCTTGTGGTGCATTAGCGGCATCTCGGGCTGATATCAGTGTGGCAATCAGTGGTATTGCTGGTCCTGATGGCGGCACTGCTGAAAAGCCTGTTGGCACGGTGTGGTTTGCATGGGCTGATAGTACAGATTGGCGACATACAATTTGTTGTCATTTTGAAGGTGATCGAAAATCAGTAAGATTACAAGCGATTGCTAAAGCCTTGTCTGTCATGCTGGAGCGAGTAAAAAGCGTGAATGAGTAAAAGTGGGCTGACGCATATTTAACAAAAAAAATGTAGTCATCTATAGACACTGTATGAATAGACAGTATACTAGTCTGCATTCAAACAGTTCAGAAATTTCATTTTAGCATCCGTTGGAGAGTCGAATGGACGACAACAAACAAAAGGCTCTTGCCGCAGCGTTAGGCCAGATTGAGAAGCAGTTCGGTAAAGGTTCAATCATGAAGTTGGGTGATAACCGTACTATGGATATCGAAACAATTTCAACCGGCTCCCTATCTTTAGATATTGCACTGGGTGCTGGTGGTTTACCAATGGGTCGTATCGTAGAAATCTACGGTCCTGAATCTTCAGGTAAAACAACCTTAACACTTGAAACGATTGCAGCAGCTCAGCGTAAAGGAAAAACCTGTGCTTTCATCGATGCTGAACACGCACTGGATCCTATTTACGCACAAAAGTTGGGTGTAGATATCGATCAGCTTTTAGTTTCTCAGCCAGATACGGGTGAGCAAGCATTAGAGATTTGTGATGCATTAGCACGCTCTGGTGCTGTTGATCTTATCGTTGTTGACTCCGTTGCCGCACTAACACCGAAAGCTGAAATCGAAGGTGAAATGGGTGACTCACACATGGGCCTACAAGCACGTATGCTTTCTCAAGCAATGCGTAAGCTAACAGGTAACCTAAAGCAGTCTAACTGTATGTGTATCTTCATCAACCAGATCCGTATGAAGATCGGTGTGATGTTTGGTAACCCAGAAACCACTACTGGTGGTAACGCACTGAAGTTCTACGCATCTGTTCGTCTTGATATCCGTCGTACTGGCGCTATCAAAGAAGGTGACGAAGTTGTTGGTAATGAAACGCGCATTAAAGTAGTTAAGAACAAGATTGCAGCACCATTTAAGCAAGCTGATACACAGATCCTTTACGGTCAAGGCTTTAACCGTAACGGTGAGCTAGTTGACCTAGGTGTTAAGCACAAGCTAGTAGAAAAAGCAGGTGCTTGGTACAGCTATAAGGGCGATAAGATCGGCCAAGGTAAAGCAAATGCGTGTAAGTTCTTAACTGAGAATCCAGAGACAGCAGCAGAGATCGAAGCTAAGTTACGTGAGTTATTACTTAGCCCAGTAACGGAAGGCGAAACATCTGAAGCGCAAGACAACATGGATATCGAAGAAGACGAAGCATTCTAAGACGTCTTTAATCGTGAAAACCCAGCCAACAGGTTGGGTTTTTTTATATCTTTTGTTTTTGAAAATAGACATTTAAATCCCTGTCATTAGCTGGTTTTTGATCTAATATACCTGAACATCATTTTTTATTTACTAAACTGTGAATGTAAGTTGTTGATAATACTTTGTAGGTGTGTGTTAGGTGAAAGAAGGTTTTTCATTACTGCGTTGGATTGGACGTACTCTACGCCGTTTTGCGTTATGGCTTTATAGCATTAGACATATTTTTGTCGCGCTATTTGTCCTTGCCAATAGTGGTCTTATATTCCACACCATTTATGGTTTGCCGGTTGATGTTATTGCTATTTTTAACGTTAAAAATTACGAGCAAATCAACCATACGTTTTTAACTAATGCCCCATATTTCATGTTGGGTGTCTTTATTGCACTAAGCTCAATAGGCTTATTTTTCCGAGCCCGTATCTCATGGATGATCAGCTTTACCTTGATGATCATCGATACCCTCTATACGGCACATATCCACCCAGATCAAACTTATAATATTCATTATGGTTTGATTTCATTGGTTATTTTATTTTTAGTTAGACGTCATTTCTCAAGAAGCAGTGTTGCGGCAGGTAGTATTTTTGCGTTGATCAGTGTGATCACCTTGATGCTCACCTCAACCTATGGTGCGTTGTACTTTGGCGATGGCTTTGAACCTAAGATCACTTCATTGCTTACAGCGTTTTATTATGCGATAGAAACCATGTCGACAGTGGGGTACGGTGATATTGTTCCGGTTTCTGAGCCTGCGCGATTATTTACCATTTCTGTGATTGTTTCCGGTATTACCGTGTTTGCAACATCGGCAACATCCGTATTAGGCCCGGTTGTTCATAGTGGTTTTGAACGACTCGTTAAAGGTAATAGCAAAAAGATGAATAGAACCAATCATTTTATTATTTGTGGCTTATCAAGCCTTGCAGTGAATACCATTAAACAACTGTCATCACGCAAACAGCCAATCACCGTGATTGTCTCTCCGCGTACGCAGCAAGCAGCGAAAGATTTGCTTGAAGATCTTGATGTTGTGGTTGGTGATTACAGTGATGGTGAGATATTAACGCAAGCGGGTGTGATGAATGCCAAAGCTATCTTGGCACTGAGTGATGATGATGCCGATAACGCGTTTATTGTGCTATCTGCAATTGAACTCGATAGCAATGCACGGACTGTTGCGTTGGTTAACGACAGTAAAAATATCAATAAAGTAAAAAGCGTTAATCCAGATATTGTGATTTCACCACAGCAGTTTGCGAGTGATATTCTGGCTCGGGTACTTAATGGTGAAAGTATTGATAGTGATTCTATTGTTTCATCATTGCTCAATTCAGTGCAGGGATTGTCTGAAAAAGAAATTTCGAAATAGCGACTAACTTGCCACTATCTGCTTTATTCATTGTAAATCTCATTCAATCGAGAGAATTACACAGACAAATGCATTAAAGATTTCGATTATTTAATGCATTTGTCCACATAACATTTCCTGTTATTGCCGCCGTTGTTTTACAATGGTCCCCAAAAAATTTATCTTAGTTCGATTACTCAACTCAGCCTTTTATCAAAAGTGTGTATTACGCACCAATAAAGGGTGAGTTAGAAGATCACCTAAGTATGATTTTCTGTCTTTCAATAAAAGCATTAATTCAGGATTTGCCAATGTACATGAGCACTGATGAGATCCGCCGTGCGTATCTTGCGTTTTTCGAGAGCAAAGGCCACCAAATCGTGGAAAGCTCCTCTCTTGTACCTGCGAACGACCCAACATTGTTGTTCACAAACGCGGGTATGAACCAATTTAAAGATGTTTTCTTAGGTTTAGAAAAGCGCAGCTACACGCGAGCGACAACGGCACAGCGTTGTGTACGTGCAGGCGGTAAGCATAACGACCTTGAAAATGTAGGCTTTACAGCGCGTCACCACACATTCTTTGAAATGTTAGGTAACTTCAGCTTTGGTGATTACTTCAAGCATGACGCTATCGCATACGCTTGGGAATTCTTAACATCAGTACTTAAGCTTCCTGCTGATCGCCTTGTTGTTACCGTTTATGAAACGGATGACGAAGCATTTGATATCTGGAACAAAGAAGTAGGTATTCCTGCTGATCGTATCGTGCGTATCGGTGATAAGAAAGGTGGTAAGCCTTTTGAATCTGACAACTTCTGGCAGATGGGTGACACAGGTCCTTGTGGTCCATGTACAGAGATTTTCTACGATCACGGTGATCACATCTGGGGTGGCCGTCCAGGCACACCTGAAGAAGATGGTGACCGTTTCATCGAGATCTGGAACAACGTATTTATGCAGTTCAACCGTCAAGCTGACGGCACAATGGAGCCGCTACCTAAGCCTTCTGTTGATACAGGTATGGGTATTGAGCGTATTGCTGCAATCATGCAAGGCGTTCACTCAAACTACGAAATCGATATTTTCCAAACGCTAATTAAAGAAGCGGCGAAAGTGATCGGTTTTGACGATCTATCTAACCAGTCACTACGCGTTGTTGCTGACCACATCCGTTCATGTGCTTACCTGATCTCTGACGGTGTTATGCCATCAAACGAAGGTCGTGGTTATGTACTACGCCGTATTATCCGTCGCGCAGTACGTCACGGTAACAAGCTAGGTGCACAAGGTGCGTTCTTCTACAAGCTTGTTGGCCCGCTAGCTGACATCATGGGTACTGCTGGTGAAGAGCTAAAAACACAGCAAGAACTCGTAGAAAAAGTACTTAAGATTGAAGAAGACAACTTTGGTCGTACTCTTGACCGTGGTTTGACAATTCTTAACGAAGCACTAGATAACTTAGACGGTAAAGTGCTTGATGGTGAAACTGTATTTAAACTATACGATACGTACGGTTTCCCAGCTGATTTAACCAACGATGTTGCTCGTGAGCGTGGCTTCTCTATCGATGAAGAAGGTTTTGAAGCGGCAATGGAAGAACAACGTCAACGTGCTCGTGATGCGGGTAACTTTGGTGTTGATTACAACGATGCAATCAAAGTTGATGCTGAAACAGAATTCTGTGGTTACAGCGCAACAGACGGCGAAGGTGAAATTGTTGCCCTATACCGTGATGGCGTTGCTGTTGATAGCGTAAATGCAGGTGAAGATGCGTTAGTTGTACTAACGAATACACCATTCTACGCAGAGTCAGGCGGTCAATGTGGTGATAGCGGTATTCTTACTGCTGAAGGTGTACTGTTCAACGTTGCTGACACGCAAAAGTTCGGTGCAGCTATTGGTCATAAAGGTCAAGTTGCTGAAGGTACGCTAACTGTTGGTCAAAAACTAACAGCATCTGTAGATTCAGCGCGCCGTGCAGCAATTAGCCTAAACCACTCAGCAACACACCTAATGCACGCAGCACTGCGTAACATTTTAGGTGAGCATGTCGCTCAGAAAGGTTCATTAGTAAAAGCTGATGGTCTACGTTTTGACTTCTCTAACCTAGAAGCCGTTAAACCTGAGCAACTACGTGCAGTTGAAATCATGGTTAACGATCAAATCCGTGCTAACCACGCGATTGAAACCAACATCATGGACATCGAAGCGGCGAAAGCGAAAGGTGCAATGGCACTGTTTGGCGAGAAGTACGATGACGAAGTTCGTGTATTAAGCATGGGTGAGTTCTCAACTGAGCTTTGTGGTGGTATTCACGCTACTCGCACTGGTGATATTGGTCTATTTAAGATCCTATCTGAGAGTGGTATCGCTGCAGGTATTCGTCGTATTGAAGCGGTAACAGGCGCTGCTGCAATCGAAGCGATGCACACTGAAGATGCAATGCTTGCTAAGACAGCTCGCCTAGTGAAATCAGATTCAGCATCAGTTGTTAGCAAAGTGGAAGCATTAGTTTCTCACAGCAAGCAACTAGAAAAAGAAATTCAACAATTAAAAGATAAGCTAGCGGCTCAAGAAGGCGCAAACCTTATCAACCAAGCGCAAGAGATCAACGGCGTTAAAGTTTTAATCGCAAAACTTAACGGTGCTGATAACAAAGCCCTACGTGGTATGGTTGATGAATTAAAGAATCAGCTAGGTAGTGGTGTAGTTTTACTAGGTAATGTAAGCGACGATAAAGTTGGCTTAATTGCTGGTGTAACAAAAGATCTTGTTGGCAAAGTTAAAGCGGGTGAACTAGTTAACCTAGTTGCTCAACAAGTTGGCGGCAAGGGCGGCGGTCGTCCTGATATGGCGCAAGCAGGTGGTACAGACGCAGCAGCATTGCCTGCAGCACTAGAAACCGTTGCACCATGGCTAGCTGACAAACTGTAATCACTGGAGAGGTAATGTGGCACTATTAGTGCAGAAATTTGGTGGAACATCGGTTGGCTCTATTGAGCGAATTGAAGCGGTGGCTGAGCGTGTGATCAAAGCACGCCAGTCTGGCCATCAAGTTGTCGTTGTTCTTTCTGCTATGGCAGGGGAGACCAATCGTTTATTAGGTCTAGCCAAGCAAATTGACGAAGTACCAACACCGCGCGAGCTTGATGTTCTGCTTGCTGCGGGCGAGCAGGTGTCAATTGCCTTGTTAGCCATGGCATTGAATAAACGTGGCTACAGTGCGGTATCGTTGACAGCTGATCAGGTTGTTATTCGAACTGATAATGCATTTAATAATGCCACTATTCGTGAAGTAGAAACGCAACGAATGACAGCATTACTTAGCAACGATAACATTGTTATCGTTGCGGGTTTCCAAGGTCGTGATGTTGAAGGTAACATCACGACATTGGGACGTGGTGGCTCTGATACCACTGCGGTTGCTATTGCAAGTGCGTTAGATGCCGACGAATGTCAGATCTTTACCGATGTCGATGGTGTTTACTCCACTGATCCGAGAATCGTTCCTACAGCAACACGACTAGATGTGATCCACTTTGACCATATGACGTCAATGGCACGTTTAGGTGCGAAAGTGCTACAATTGCAGTCTGTAGAGTATGCCTGTCAGCATCGTGTTCCACTTCGAGTGCTTTCATCTTTCGATGAAGGCGAAGGAACACTAGTAAATTTTGATAGTATGGTTTCATCAACTATCATAGGTGTCGCGCTACAAAAGCAGCATGTATTGCTGGAGATCGCGCTACCAAAAACAGAGCTGAATAAGCAAATATCATTATTTGGATTAGCCGTGTGGATCCTTGATCACAGTAGTGACGAGAATAAATCACAAATAGTTGCTGCAAATGATGATATTGCGCGTTTGAAGCTAGTTTTTGATAGTAAAATGCGCCATATTGGTATGGTCTCGATTCTGTCTCTTGTTGGGGATGGAACACAACATTGTTTGGATGCCGTCCAAAAAGTGTTAAAAGAGGCTAGCATTAAAGTGCATACTTATCAGGGTGACGCTAAGTGTTTATCTTTGTTGATTGATGATGAAGATCATGTCGCTGCTGTAGATTTAATCCATAAAAAGTTTGTGGTTGATAGCCAAAGTCTGGATAATCGATCATATCTCGCTGTTTCTTGAGCAGTGGCTATTTACGAAAACGTAAATAATATTGGATAATAAACGTTAAATTCTTATAAGATTGAGATGACTCAAGGAGCACATAAATGCTAATTTTGACACGTCGCGTAGGTGAAACTCTAATGATCGGTGACGAAGTTACCGTTACTGTTTTAGGTGTTAAAGGTAACCAAGTACGTATTGGTGTTAATGCACCTAAAGAAGTATCTGTTCACCGCGAAGAAATCTACATGCGAATTCAAGCGGAAAAAGAAACTGACTCTCAGGGTTCTGGCAACTATTAATTTGAAAAAGGTCAGGTATAAAAGCCTGGCCTTTTTTGTACCTGTCGTATGTGGTTATTTAAAATATTTATTTAATTGGCACAGGAAATAGCAGCAAATAAGTTAAAAATGAGTGAATATTTTAACGCTTACGTTGTATAAATTATCTCATTGGCTATTAAGTACGCATGCAGTCAGAGATTGTCGTTTTTTATCAATAAAGTGTTTGACTTATTTTTGGCTGACAGTAATATGAGCCCCCGAAAGACGGTGAGGTGGCCGAGAGGCTGAAGGCGCTCCCCTGCTAAGGGAGTATACGGTTTATCCCGTATCGAGGGTTCGAATCCCTCCTTCACCGCCATTTTTCTTGTTTAATTTCTTAAATAAGAATGTCTTAAATGACACTCAGTGCGCGCGTAGCTCAGCTGGATAGAGTACCTGGCTACGAACCAGGCGGTCGGAGGTTCGAATCCTCCCGCGCGCACCATTATTTAGAGTGATAAGTTTTACACTTGTTATTCGCACCGATTTGAGTGGTGAGGTGGCCGAGAGGCTGAAGGCGCTCCCCTGCTAAGGGAGTATACGGTTTATCCCGTATCGAGGGTTCGAATCCCTCCTTCACCGCCATTTATTACCTCTTTTTAAAAGAGGTAAGTCTGCAAAGACATCTGCGCGCTCGTAGCTCAGCTGGATAGAGTACCTGGCTACGAACCAGGCGGTCGGAGGTTCGAATCCTCCCGAGCGCGCCATTATTTAGAGTGACGAGTTTTACACTTGTTATTCGCACCGATTTGAGTGGTGAGGTGGCCGAGAGGCTGAAGGCGCTCCCCTGCTAAGGGAGTATACGGTTTATCCCGTATCGAGGGTTCGAATCCCTCCTTCACCGCCATTTAATTGCTGTTGTCAAGGATTACCGCAAGGTAAGGTTTGGCGACTGCATTATTTCCTTTTATAGCTAAAAGGAATACCTTTCTGAAAAGAAAGTTCTGCGCGCTCGTAGCTCAGCTGGATAGAGTACCTGGCTACGAACCAGGCGGTCGGAGGTTCGAATCCTCCCGCGCGCACCATCTTCTCCTGTTTAAAGAAGACTAAACAATTAAACAACTCAGTGCGCGCGTAGCTCAGCTGGATAGAGTACCTGGCTACGAACCAGGCGGTCGGAGGTTCGAATCCTCCCGCGCGCACCATCTTCTCCTGTTTAAAGAAGACTAAATAATTAAACAACTCAGTGCGCGCGTAGCTCAGCTGGATAGAGTACCTGGCTACGAACCAGGCGGTCGGAGGTTCGAATCCTCCCGCGCGCACCATCTTCTCCTGTTTAAAGAAGACTAAACTAATTAAACAACTCAGTGCGCGCGTAGCTCAGCTGGATAGAGTACCTGGCTACGAACCAGGCGGTCGGAGGTTCGAATCCTCCCGCGCGCACCATCTTCTCCTGTTTAAAGAAGACTAAATTAATTAAACAACTCAGTGCGCGCGTAGCTCAGCTGGATAGAGTACCTGGCTACGAACCAGGCGGTCGGAGGTTCGAATCCTCCCGCGCGCACCATCTTCTCCTGTTTAAAGAAGACTAAATTAATTAAACAACTCAGTGCGCGCGTAGCTCAGCTGGATAGAGTACCTGGCTACGAACCAGGCGGTCGGAGGTTCGAATCCTCCCGCGCGCACCATCTTCTCCTGTTTAAAGAAGACTAAACTAATTAAACAACTCAGTGCGCGCGTAGCTCAGCTGGATAGAGTACCTGGCTACGAACCAGGCGGTCGGAGGTTCGAATCCTCCCGCGCGCACCATCTTCTCCTGTTTAAAGAAGACTAAACTAATTAAACAACTCAGTGCGCGCGTAGCTCAGCTGGATAGAGTACCTGGCTACGAACCAGGCGGTCGGAGGTTCGAATCCTCCCGCGCGCACCATCTTCTCCTGTTTAAAGAAGACTAAATAATTAAACAACTCAGTGCGCGCGTAGCTCAGCTGGATAGAGTACCTGGCTACGAACCAGGCGGTCGGAGGTTCGAATCCTCCCGCGCGCACCATCTTCTCCTGTTTAAAGAAGACTAAATAATTAAACAACTCAGTGCGCGCGTAGCTCAGCTGGATAGAGTACCTGGCTACGAACCAGGCGGTCGGAGGTTCGAATCCTCCCGCGCGCACCACATTATTTAACGTGATGAGCTTTAATGCTTGTTACTGCAACACCGATTTAGTGCGCGCGTAGCTCAGCTGGATAGAGTACCTGGCTACGAACCAGGCGGTCGGAGGTTCGAATCCTCCCGCGCGCACCATTGTTTAAAAGCTCAGCCTCTGGCTGGGCTTTTTTCATATCTGCTGCTTTTCATTTCCATTCATTATTTATTCTATTAAGGCTCTATTCTTTGTGAGAATAATAGAACTAGTCTTTTATTTACTTAGAATCAATAAGGGTATCTAACTCATTATTTATCATGCTAATTTCCTCATTTTAAGCTTATATCCCACTCTTATAAATTTATTATTTTTCTTTTCTTTTTATTAAATATCAGTGTGTTAAAACTTTTTCTTTAATATATATGTATCACCATTCATATCGTGGCTGCATGTAAAGAAATTCTGCAATAAAAACTGATAATTACGTTTATAACGAGTAAAAATTAGACTAATGTTGCAAATTTAATCAATTTTTATTAATCGATTTGACTTGTTTTTTATTGTCATGATAATCGTTAACACTACGGTCACAATTAGAAGGAATTTATGATGACTGATCTGGGAGATACGCTGTGGCAAGCAGCGGTAATTATGGCAACAGGAATGGTTGTTGTATTTGTCTTTCTATCAATCCTTATTTTTTTGGTGAAATTGTTGGCAAAACTTGCGCCAGCAGAGCCAATTGAAGCGCCTCAAACTGCCAAATCGGCAGTGATCCCAAATCAAAACGGTATTAAACCTGATGTGATTGCAGCGATCTCAGCCGCTGTGCATCAGTATCGCCAAGCGAAAAGCTCGAGCTGATATTTCCAACTAATACACAGTTTTGATTTTAGGACACTTATTCTTACAAGGAGTTTTGAACATGTCCAAGCCTCTAGCTATCACCGATGTGGTATTGCGTGATGCACACCAATCTTTATTTGCTACCCGTCTTCGCCTTGAAGATATGTTGCCAATTGCCGCTCAACTTGATGATGTGGGTTATTGGTCGTTAGAAACATGGGGCGGCGCTACTTTTGATTCGTGCATTCGTTATCTTGGTGAAGATCCTTGGGAGCGTCTGCGTGCATTAAAACAAGTGATGCCAAAAACACCGATGCAGATGCTACTTCGTGGACAAAATCTACTTGGTTATCGTCATTATGGTGATGATGTTGTAGAAAAGTTTGTTGAGCGTGCACATGCGAATGGTATGGATGTTTTCCGTATTTTTGATGCCATGAACGATGTACGTAACCTTGAGAAAGCAACTAAATCTGTGGTTGATGTCGGAGCTCATGCGCAAGGTACGATTTCTTACACAACTAGCCCTGTACATACATTAGATACATGGACTGATTTAGCTAAGCGTTTGGAAGATCTAGGCTGCCACTCGATTTGTATTAAAGATATGGCGGGGTTACTAAAGCCTTATGAAGCCGAAGAGCTGATCAAACGCATTAAAGCATCATGTGATATTCCACTAGCCTTACACTGTCATGCAACAACGGGTCTTTCAACAGCAACTGCTGTGAAGGCAGTAGAAGCCGGACTCGATATTCTCGATACGTCTATTTCTTCAATGAGCCAAACTTACGGTCACACACCAACAGAAACGGTCGTTGCAATGCTACAAGGTACTGGTCGTGATACGAACTTAGATCTTGAAAAATTCGCTCCGATTGCCAGCTACTTCCGTGATGTTCGCAAAAAATATGCGAAATTTGAAGGCAGCTTGAAAGGTGTTGATGCACGTATTCTATTAGCACAAGTACCTGGTGGCATGCTGACTAACATGGAAAGTCAGTTAAAAGAGCAAGGTGCAGCCGATCGTTTTGATGAAGTATTAGAAGAGATCCCACGTGTACGTGAAGATCTTGGTTTTATTCCATTAGTTACGCCAACATCACAAATTGTCGGTACTCAAGCGGTATTAAACGTACTGACAGGTGAGCGTTATAAGAGCATCAGTAAAGAAACAGCCGGTATTTTAAAAGGTGAGTACGGTGCTGCTCCTGCGCCAGTAAATAGTGAGCTTCAAGCAAAAGTGCTTGATGGTGCTGAGCCAATTACTTGCCGTCCAGCTGATTTGATTGCTGATGAGCTATCGACGTTAACAGATGAATTAGTGGCGAAAGCGAAAGCTGACGGTATTACACTTGCTGAGCAGCAAGTTGATGATGTATTAACTTACGCATTATTCCCACAAGTTGGGCTTAACTTCCTGAAAAACCGTAACAACCCAGATGCTTTCGAGCCAGTACCTACGGGTGAAGAGCTTGTTGTTGCAGCACCTGCTGCGAAAGCGGTTGCTGAGGTTGAAAGCTATAGCGTACGTGTAAACGGTCAGGTTTATAACGTTGAAGTTGCAGAAGGTGGTGAACTTTCTTCTGTGGAAGTGGCACAACAGCCAGCATCAGCGCCTGTCGCTGCACCTACGCCAAGTGCTGCAGCGGAGGCGGTAGGTGCACCGCTAGCGGGTAATATCTTTAAGATCAACGTTCAGCCGGGTCACCAAGTGACTGAAGGTGATGTGTTAGTGATCTTAGAAGCGATGAAGATGGAAACAGAAGTACGTGCAGCACGTAGCGGTGTCGTTGACCAACTACATGTAAAAGAAGGTGACTCTGTGACTGTTGGCTCGCCAATCATTAGTTTGGCATAAGAGGTAACCATGGAAGGTTTATTAAAACTCTGGGCCGAAACAGGGATTGCGAACTTCGAGTTTGGTCAGATCGTGATGATCATCGTCGGGTGTGGTCTACTGTTTTTGGCTATTCGTAAGGGCTTTGAGCCGTTATTGCTATTGCCGATGGGATTCGGTGCCATTCTTGCCAATATCCCTAATGCTGGGTTTACCGATCCTGGTGGTCTACTGTACTACATCTATTATGTGGGGATTGAAACGGGAATTTTCCCACTGTTGATCTTCATGGGTGTTGGTGCCATGACCGACTTTGGTGCCTTGATTGCTAACCCTAAAACCTTGTTATTAGGTGCGGCAGCGCAGTTTGGTATTTTCTTTACCTTATTCGGTGCAATTGTATTGAATGTTATACCGGGTATGGAATTTACGCTCGCTGATGCGTCATCAATCGCTATTATTGGTGGTGCGGATGGTCCTACAGCTATCTTCCTTGCTAGTCGCTTATCACCTGATTTATTAGGTGCAATAGCCGTTGCAGCCTATAGCTATATGGCACTGGTGCCGATTATTCAGCCGCCGATCATGAAAGCGTTAACGACACCTGAAGAGCGTCAAATTCAGATGCAGCAGCTTCGTCATGTTACGAAGACGGAAAAAGTATTGTTCCCATTAGCGGTATTGCTAATGACAATCTTGTTCCTACCATCAGCAACACCGCTGGTTGGTATGTTCTGTTTAGGTAACTTAATGCGTGAGTCTGGTGTGGTGGATCGTCTGTCAAATACAGTACAGAACGAGCTTATCAACATTGTGACTATCATGCTTGGTTTAGGTGTTGGTTCAAAACTTGAAGCTGCGACATTCCTTCAGATCGAAACACTGGGTATCTTGGTGCTAGGTGCAGTGGCATTCAGTGTCGGTACTGGTGGTGGTGTGTTAATGGCAAAAGCGCTTAACCGCTTTAGTAAAGAGCCAATTAACCCATTGATCGGTGCGGCGGGTGTATCTGCTGTGCCAATGGCGGCACGTGTAGTTAATAAAGTAGGTCTAGATGCAAACCCACAAAATTTCTTATTAATGCACGCAATGGGACCAAACGTAGCAGGGGTATTAGGCTCAGCAGTAGCAGCTGGTATTTTGTTAGCACTGGTTGGTGGTTAATACTTCTATTATTCATTATTGAAGATAAAGGCAGCATATCGCTGCCTTTTTTCGTTTTTAAGCATTATAAAAACGGTTTAAACGATTATCGTCCAATGGCACACTGCGTTATCGATATTTTAAGGCGTTAATCAATGACTGAGTTTTTTTCCGGTGATACGGGATTATGGGTATTATTTGCTACCGGTTTTTTAAGTGCCACTTTGTTACCCGGTGGATCTGAGGCTAATCTTATTGCGGCAGTTAAGCTGGGTGATAACCCGATTTGGCAAATTGTAGCTGTCGTTGCAATAGGTAATACCTTAGGTGGTCTCACCAATTATTGGTTAGGGCTTTTGCTTCCCGATAAAACTTCCGAGCAAAAACAGAGTCATAAAGCTTTATTGTGGTTAAAAAAATACGGTTACTGGAGCTTGTTGCTCAGTTGGATGCCTATCATTGGTGATCCATTATGTTTAGCAGCAGGCTGGCTACGCATGCGTTTTGGGTGGTGTGCTGTAGTTATATTTATTGGAAAAACATTACGTTATATCGCATTAGCCGCAATCGTACTGGGACTTTTCCCATCATTACCATTTTAAGGAATTCGAGAGTGCAAAAATGGATCCTGAGTGCAGCGGTGCTGTCACTAACGGGCTGTAGTCAATTTGTAGAGCAGTCATCAACCCAAGCGTTACCGAAAGGGGTAACGTTTGTCGAGCAAGTTAAAGCGGTGAAGGGAGAAGCTGTGATCCCTTATAGTAAATACCGTTTAGCCAATGGGCTAACTGTGATTTTATCGCCTGATCATTCTGATCCGTTAGTGAATGTGGATGTGACTTACCATGTGGGCTCAGCACGGGAGCAACAAGGTAAATCAGGATTTGCTCACTTCTTTGAGCATATGATGTTCCAAGGCTCGAAACATGTTGGCGATCAGCAGCATTTCAAATTGATCACGGAAGCGGGCGGTAATTTAAATGGTAGCACTAATCGAGATCGCACCAATTATTTTGAAACGGTACCAGCTAATCAATTAGAAAAAGTGTTGTGGCTTGAATCCGATCGTATGGGCTTTTTACTTGATGCGGTATCTCAGCGTAAGTTTGAAATTCAGCGTGATACAGTGAAAAACGAGCGTGCGCAAAACTTTGAAAACCGTCCGTATGGTTTGATTTATGAAAAAATGGCAGAAGCTTTATATCCACGTAGCCATCCATATTCATGGCAAACCATTGGCTATGTAGAAGATTTAGATCGTGTTGATGTTAACGATCTTAAAGCTTTCTTCCTACGCTGGTATGGGCCAAACAATGCTACCTTAACCATTGGTGGTGATATTAATAAAGCGCAAACATTGGAGTGGGTAAATAAATACTTTGGCTCTATTCCGCGTGGTCCTGAAGTAAAAAATGCACCGAAGCAACCGGTGACATTACCGTCTGATCGTTACATTACACTGCAAGATAATATTAAGCAGCCAATGTTAATGATGGGATGGCCGACAGCGTATTTAGGCGCAGCAGAGCAACCATCATTAGATATGTTGGGCCAAGTGATCGGTAGCGGTACCAATAGCTTGCTGTATCAAAAACTGGTGAAAACAGGCAAAGCCGTTGATGCAGGCGCATTTCAAGATTGTGCAGAGCTTGCTTGTACCATGTATGTGTATGCGATGGCGCCAAGTGGTGACAAAGGCCATTTAGATACACTACGTAAAGAAGTGATGTCAGTCGTTAATGGCATTGAAAAGCAAGGGATCAAAAAAGCCCAACTGGATGAAATTAAAGGTTCGGTAGAAGCGAGTGCGATTTATGGCTTACAAAGTGTCAGTGGTAAGGTCTCGCAACTTGCGGCTTACCAAACATTTTTTGGTAACCCTAACTACATTTCAACGGATCTAGCGAACATTGAGAAAGTGAATACGCAGAGCGTTATGCGTGCGTATAACCAATACATTTATCAGCATCCTAGTGTCACATTAAGTGTTATTCCACATGGTGAATTACAGCTTCAGGCGGCAAAACCTAACTATACGCCAGCCCCTCGCGTGTTACCGAAAAACACCAAGATCAAAGATAAAGATCTGGCGTATCGTACCGTTAAAGACAACTTTGATCGCTCAGTAATGCCGAAGGCTTCAAAACCTGTTAAAGCGGTAATGCCAACGCTGTATGAATTTAGCTTGGCGAATGGGATCAAAGTGATTGGTACTCAGTATCAAGAAACCCCAACCATTAGCTTGCAATTAACAGTACCTGCTGGGCGTCGTTTAGATCCAGCAAATAAAGAAGGCTTAGCTGAGCTTACTGCAGCCATGATGAATGAAGGCTCAGAGAAGTTTACAGCTGAAGAAATAGCTTCTAAGTTAGACACACTAGGCAGTAATATTTCTGTGCGTGCAGGGCTTTATGGCACCACAATATCGCTAAGCACATTAACCAAAAACTTACCTGAAACTATGGCGTTATTGGAGCAGCGTTTATTCCATCCTACGTTTAAAGAAAGTGATTTTAACCGCCTTAAAAAGCAGATGATTGAAGGTATTGTTTATGAGCACCAAAGTGCTGATTGGTTAGCAGACCAAGCAACCCGAGAAGTCTTATTTAAAGGAACGGTATTTAGTCGCCCATCTGATGGTACGAAACAAACCTTGAGTCGTATCACGCTGCAAGATGTGAAAGATTTCTACCAGCGTTATTACACGCCAAACAGTGCTGATGCCGTTGTGGTGGGGGATATTACCCAATCTCAATTAACGAAAGCGTTAGCACCTATTGGGCAATGGCAAGGGGCACCAGCACCAAGTATTACGCCACAAGTTTTACCTGTATTAAAGAAACAAGCTATTTGGTTAGTGAACAAACCTGATGCTCCACAAACGGTGATCCGTTTAGCGCGTCAGGGGATGCCATTTGATGCAACGGGTGAGCTATTTAAAACTCAGTTAGCGAACTTTAACTTAGCCGGTAACTTTAATAGCCGTATTAACATGAATTTACGTGAAGATAAAGGCTATACCTATGGGGCTGGCGGTTATTTCAGTGGTGGTAAAGAGGTAGGACTAGGCGTGTATTACGCGCAAGTTCGCGCCAATACTACCGTTGCTTCGATTAAAGAATTCTTAGCTGAACTTAAGAAAATGAGTACATCTGGATTAACTGATAAAGAGGTTAACTTTATGCGCTTAGCGGTAGGTCAGCAAGATGCTCTTAGTTATGAAACGCCAAGCCAAAAAGCAGCCTTATTAGGTAATATTTTAGCCTATCATCTACCTAAGGATTTTGTCGCGCAACGTAATCATATTGTCGATAGCATCAGCAAATCCACGATGGATAAACTTGCTGAAAAATGGTTTGACCCTAAAGACTATCAAATCATTGTGGTTGGTGATGCGAAAAGCTTAGAGCCACAATTGAAGACATTAGGGTTACCTGTGCATCTTCTCTCCCTAACGAAATAATCGTGCTTTCGGTAACAACTAGTACGCGGTGCTAGTTGTTACCATTCAGTAAAAGTCTTTCGCAAGTTTTGCTGATATAAATGATGGTAATCACATGCAATAATGATTACTCTGTTTTCCTTAAATTAGATTAAAACGAGAATAGCCTTGATGGATTTTTCACAGAGGTTACAGCAGCTTTCTACTCATGCTGATGCATTAACCCAGTTTGGGCGTGGACTTGAACGAGAGTCACTTCGAATTACTGCTGACAGGCATTTATCCCAACAACCTCATCCCGTGGCATTAGGTTCTGCACTAACCAATAAGTGGATCACAACTGATTTTGCCGAATCATTGTTGGAATTTATTACACCAGTATCAACCGACGTTGATCAGCTGTTATGGCAACTTGAAGATATCCATAAATTTGCTTTAAGCAAGATGGATGGTGAGCGTTTATGGCCAATGTCGATGCCATGTTTTGTTGGCTCGCAAGATGACATTACCTTAGCGCAATACGGTTCATCGAATACTGGGCGTATGAAAACGCTTTACCGCGAAGGCTTGAAGCATCGTTATGGTAGCGTGATGCAGATCATCTCTGGTGTTCACTTTAACTTCTCATTCTCAGATAGTTTTTGGGATGGTCTATTTGGTGAGCAAACACCAGAGCAACGCCAAGAATCAGTATCAGATGCATACTTCGGTTTGATCCGTAACTACTACCGCTTTGGCTGGTTAATCCCTTATTTATTTGGGGCGTCTCCTGCACTTTGTGGCTCTTTTATTAAAGACGACAAAGTGAAGGAATCATTTAGCAAAGTGGGTACAGGTACCTATTACTTAGAAAATGCAACAGCATTACGATTAAGTGATTTGGGTTACACTAATAATGCGCAAAGCTCGCTGAAAATTGGCTTTAATAGCTTAGAACAGTACCTAGATGGCTTAAATAAAGCGATTCATACTCCGTCAAAAGAGTTTGCTGAGATTGGTGTGATTGTTGATGGTGAACGCCGTCAGCTAAACAGCAATGTACTACAGATTGAAAATGAGCTTTATGCACCAATTCGCGCTAAACGTGTAACGAAAAGTGGTGAAAAACCATCAGAAGCATTAAAGCGTGGCGGCGTTGAGTACATCGAAGTACGTTCGCTAGATGTAAACCCATTTAGCCCGATTGGTATCAGTGAAGATCAAGTTCGTTTCCTTGATTTATTCCTAACGTGGGCGGTATTAACACCATCTGCTGATATGGATGACAGCGAGTTGGCTTGCTGGCGTGATAACTGGAACCGTGTTGTGGTAGACGGTCGTAATCCTGAGCTAATGCTTAAGATCGGCTGTGCTGGTGAGCGTTTAAGCTTAAAAGATTGGGGCTCGCGTGTCTTTGCTGAGTTGGAGCAAGTAGCGAAAACCATTGATGAGCTAAACGGTAACACTCTTTACCAACAAACATGTGAGCGTTTATTAGGTTGGATCCAGCATCCTGAACGTACGCTATCAGCGCAATTGCTTGAGCAAATTAAAGCGGAGCAAGGCATTGGTAATGTAGGTTACAAGTTAGCGGCACAACATTTAGATTACCTAAATGAGCAAGGTTTCCGCTTCTATGATGCAAAAACGTTTGAACAAGAAGTACATCATTCAATAGAGAAGCAACAGCAAATTGAACGTGATGATACTGTCTCTTTTGACGAATACCTTGATAACTATTTTGCCGACATTAATATCGGATTATAAATAGCAGCACAGAGAGCGTTATAAGCTTCTCGTGTTAATTAAAGCTGGTATCAGGACGGTACCAGCTTATTATTTTTTATATTTTGTGATGCGCACAGATATAACAGGGATGATCATACCTTTCTTTCAGTTTCCATTCCCTTTCATCTTGATATCCTGTCGTACTCAATCCATGCCTTATTTTTAACGTGCGAGTATATATGCAGCTTTCTCTTCGTTTATTTTTGTTACTCGGTATCACTTTTATTGTGACAGGGTGTGCCAGTGCGCCGCCACGGGATCAGTCGAATATTTGTAATATCTTCCGCCAGTACCCTAGTTGGTATGACGATGCTGTTGATATGCAAAAAGAGTGGGGTACGCCAATCAATGTGGCGATGGCAATTATTAAGCAAGAAAGTAGCTTTCGTCATGATGCTCAACCACCAAAAGATTACGTACTCGGTTTTATTCCTTGGGGACGTGTGAGCAGTGCTTATGGTTACGCACAAGCGCAAGATCCAGCATGGGAAGATTTCCAAAAACACACCGGGCATGGTGGCTCTCGTACCGACTTTGGTGATTCACTACAGTTTGTTGGTTGGTATACCCATGAAACCCAGCGTCAGCTTGGGATCTCTAAATGGGATGCGTATCGTCAATACCTTGCTTACCATGAAGGGCGAGGTGGCTATAAACGTGGAACATATTGGAAAAAGCCATGGTTGACCAAGGTTGCGCGTAAAGTAGAGCAGCAATCGAAGAATTATGGTTGGCAGCTAAAACAGTGCCGCAAAGAATTAGAAAGTAAGAGAAGCTGGTGGTTTTAATTCATAAGTTGCTAACTTAGGAAAAACACCAATAATTGAATAAGTCAGGATTTACGTGCAAGGAGAAGCAAACAATGCCATTACTCGATAGCTTTACCGTCGATCATACTAAGATGAATGCACCTGCGGTTCGTGTGGCAAAGACCATGCAGACTCCAAAAGGTGACACGATTACCGTATTTGATCTGCGTTTTTGTCGCCCTAATGTCGATATTTTAAGTGAGCGTGGTATTCATACTTTAGAGCATCTTTACGCAGGTTTTATGCGTGCGCATTTAAACTCGCAAGATGTCGAGATCATTGATATTTCACCTATGGGATGTCGTACAGGTTTTTATATGAGCTTAATCGGCACGCCAACTGAAGAGATGGTTGCGGCAAGCTGGAAAGCGGCGATGGAAGATGTGCTAAAAGTTGAGTCACAAAATCAGATCCCTGAGCTTAATGAATACCAGTGCGGTACTTATGACATGCACTCGTTAGATGAAGCGAAGCAAATTGCTCAAACGATCCTAGCGCAAGGGATCTCTGTTAACTTAAATAATGAGTTGGCATTACCTGAAGCGATGTTGCAAGAGCTAAAAGTAAAATAAGCTGGTGGGCAAATAACAGATAATAAAAAAGCCGACATCATGTCGGCTTTTTTGTGTTTATTATGGGTTGTCTGGTAACACTTTGATTAATTTAATCATATTGTCTGACACTTCCACAATCTCCATCTTATGATCAGCAATCATAATACTGACCTGATTTTCTGGAATGTATTCTAAGTGCTCTAAGATCAAACCATTTAAGGTTCGAGGGCCATCAGTGGGCAGTTTCCAATTTAAGCTCTTGTTCAAATCTCGAATGTTGGCACTGCCTTCAATCATTAAACTACCATCACTTTGAGCGGTAATTTCTTCTGCTAACGTTGGCGCAATAGAGGTAGTAAATTCACCGACGATCTCTTCTAAGATATCTTCTACTGTGATCAAGCCTTGAATGTCACCGTATTCATCAACAATCAGACCAATACGCTCTTTATTGCGCTGGAACTTCAACAGTTGGATATTCAGTGGTGTACCTTCTGGTATGAAATATACTTCATCCGCTGCACGTAGAAGGTTTTCTTTGCTGAAATCGTTTTTATCCATCATAAGGCGATATGCTTCACGGACACGCAGCATACCCACGACTTCATCTATATTGTCACGGTATAGCACGATGCGACCATGAGCTGAATGGCTTAACTGACGAACAATTGATTTCCAATCATCATTTACGTTAATCGCTGCAATTTCACTGCGTGGCACCATTAGATCTTCAACGGTGACATTTTCTAAATCCAGAATTGAAAGCAGCATGTCTTGGTGACGACGTGGGATCAAGCCGCCAGCTTCATTAACCACAGTACGCAGTTCTTCTGAACTCAATTTTGATGACGTGTTATCACTGCTTTTTAAACCCAGCAAGAATAAGAAAGCGCTGGTAATACCGTTGACGAACCATACCAATGGGTAAAGCACTTTCATCAAGATATTTAATACAATACTGCTGGCATAAGAGATCCGCTCTGGATAAAGCGCAGCAACAGTTTTCGGCGTCACTTCGGCAAAAACGAGAATTAAAATGGTTAGAGCACCGGTTGCAATCGCCACCCCTGCATCACCGTATAAACGCATACCTAAAATAGTTGCGATGGCTGACGCGAGGATATTTACAAGGTTATTACCGATTAAGATCAAGCCAATTAAGCGGTCAGTACGAGAAAGTAGCTTCTCAACACGTTTTGCTCCTTTGTGGCCTTGGTTGGCCATATGGCGCAGTTTGTAGCGGTTTAGTGCCATCATGCCTGTTTCTGAACTGGAGAAGTAGGCTGATAGGATGATCATTAAAATGAGTAGAGAGAACAGTACACCCGTGGAGATATCGTCCAAAAGTTGTAATCCTTAATTTTTTATACAAGCTGAAAGCCCAATAGGGCAAAGTTATCAATGTTTTAATTATAGTGAGATTCTATATGAATCAAGATTAGGCAATGTTAATTACATGCCAATGATAATTTCTTTTACGAAGCGGCTCCCAAAGTAAGCCAGTGTTAGTAGAAAGGCGCCAATTAAGCTAAACCAAATCACACGACGCCCACGCCAACCTTGTCGGTAGTGACCCCACAATAAGACGCTGTAAACACACCAAGCTAATAATGATAGTATCGCTTTATGGGTTTTACCTTGGGCTATGATATCGTGAATAAACAGATATCCGGTGAATAAAGTGACAGTTAATAGCACATATCCCACTACAATGATCTTGAAAAGTTGACGTTCAACCATCATTAACGGTGGAATATTAGGGTTAGGCGCTAAGCTCTTTTTATGTTTTAGCTTATGATCAAGCCAAGCCAGCTGAATTGCGTATAAAGTAGCAATCATCAGTGTTGAATATGAGAACAACGCAAGAGAAATATGCAGTAATACTTGCGGATGAGCCTCTAAATGGGTAATAAAAGCCCCCGGCAGTAATGCCGAAGCTGCCAAGTTGATTGCTGCAAAGCTGTAAATAACAGGTAGTAAAAACCAAATCCGCATTTTTAACATTGCAGCCGTAGTCAATATTGCCACAATCAAGCTGATCAACGATGCAACGTTAAGGATACTGAGGTTTTGTCCTGAGCCGGCAAAGATAAGATCTTTAAGCAATAGGATATGTAGCACAATCGCAATGCTTGCGGCTGCAAAAACAGGCTGGGCTTTAATGCCGTTATTATTTGCAAGCCCCGGGATCACCAGCAAAAGTGCAATGATGTAAAAGCCAACGGCTGGAATAGCAAGTAACATATCCATAATAAATGAGATAGCTCCGTATTAACTAATGGCTATTTTATAAGGTTTTAGAGTGGCAATTATACCTTGCTCAAACCTTCGCCGCCAACGTAATACCTAAAAGTGACAGCGGATTACATGAAAGCGAGGGGCTTTTTGCGGTATACTTGTGCCAATTTTAGTGATTTTGCAATTTTGATTGAGTTGCGTAACGAGCGAGTAGCACTACATGTTCGAAAATTTAACCGAGCGTTTATCGCGAACGCTTAAAAATGTCAGCGGCCGTGGTCGCCTTACGGATGACAACATCAAGGATACCCTACGTGAAGTACGTATGGCCTTACTCGAAGCCGATGTTGCGCTGCCCGTTGTTCGTGAGTTCGTTAAGCGTGTAAAAGAGCGCGCTGTTGGTACTGAAGTATCGAAAAGCCTGACTCCAGGTCAAGAGTTCATCAAGATCGTTCAAGCTGAACTTGAATTGGTGATGGGTGAAGAAAACGAAGGCCTAGATTTAAGCTGTCAGCCACCGGCTGTGATTTTAATGGCAGGTTTACAAGGCGCAGGTAAAACAACCAGCGTTGGTAAACTAGGTAAGCTATTAAAAGAGCGCGATAGCAAAAAAGTATTAGTGGTTTCTGCCGACGTTTACCGTCCTGCGGCGATCAAACAGCTAGAAACATTAGCAGGTGATATCGGTATCGATTTCTTCCCATCTAATGTTGAGCAAAAACCAGTAGAAATTGCCAAGGCTGCATTAGAGCACGGCAAGCTGAAGTTCTACGACGTGGTTATCGTCGATACAGCGGGTCGCCTTCACGTTGATGAAGAGATGATGGATGAAATTAAAGATGTCCATCAAACCTTAAACCCTGTTGAGACATTGTTCGTGGTTGATGCCATGACAGGTCAAGATGCGGCAAACACGGCAAAAGCTTTTAACGATGCACTACCGCTAACTGGTGTGATCTTAACCAAGGTTGACGGTGATGCGCGTGGCGGTGCGGCATTATCTGTACGTCATATTACAGGTAAGCCAATTAAATTCTTGGGTGTGGGTGAAAAGACCGACGCACTAGAGCCGTTCCACCCGAACCGTGTGGCTTCACGTATCTTAGGTATGGGTGACGTTCTTTCTTTAATTGAAGATCTAGAACGTAACGTTGATAAGAAAGAAGCAGAAAAACTGGCGAAGAAATTCAAAGATAAAAAAGGCTTTGATTTAGAAGACTTCCGTAGCCAGTTACAACAGATGAAAAACATGGGCGGTATGATGGGAATGCTTGATAAGCTTCCTGGCATGTCACAACTGCCGTCTGATGTGAAAGATAAAGTGGACGATAAGATTTTCGTTCAAATGGAAGCGATCATTAACTCGATGACCAAAGCTGAGCGTGCACGACCAGAGCTTATCAAAGGTTCTCGTAAAAAACGTATTGCAGCAGGTTCTGGTACTCAGGTTCAGGACGTAAACCGTCTATTGAAGCAGTTCACTCAAATGCAGAAGATGATGAAAAAGATGCAGAAGGGTGGGATGAAGAACATGATGCGCCAAATGAAAGGCATGATGCCTGGCGGTGGCATGTTCCCTGGTCGCTAATTATATAATTTTAAAAGATTTTAAAGTCGATTGGTTATTTTACTGGCGAAAAAGTAACTAAAGAAGTTGCATTCGTCGTTCTAAAGAGTAAAATTCCGAGGCTTTATTTTGGCACGGGCCCCGTTTTTTAAGCGGGGCCAATTTAATTTACAGTAATGCAAAGAGGACGATATGGTAACCATTCGTTTGGCACGTCACGGCGCTAAGAAGCGTCCATTCTATCAAATCGTTGTTGCTGACTCACGTTGTGCACGTGACGGTCGTAACATCGAGCAAATCGGTTTCTTCAACCCACTAGCTAAGGGTCAAGAAGAGCGTCTACGTCTAGACCTAGACCGCGTAAACCACTGGGTAGGTCAAGGCGCTTCTGTGACTGACCGCGCAGCAAAACTAATCAAAGATGCAGCTAAAGCAGCTTAATTTGATTTTTAAGGTAGAAGAGAAACGATGAGCAATAAAAACCAAGACCACATTATTGTCGGTAAACTGGGTGCCACCTACGGTATCAAGGGTTGGCTCAAAGTTTTTTCCTACACCGAACAATCTGAAAGCATTTTCTCTTACACCCCTTGGCTAATTAAAGTAAAGGGCGAGTGGAAAGAGTTCCATGTTGAATCATGGAAACGTCATGGCCAAGGTCTAGTGGCTAAGCTAGAAGGCATGGACATCCGCGAGGAAGCCCAAGTTTTCACTAACGCTGAAGTCGCTGTATTGGCTGAGCAACTACCCGCATTGTCAGATGAAGAATTCTACTGGCGTGAGTTGTTTGGTATGTCTGTAGTAACAACTGAAGGTTACGACCTAGGTAAAGTTACAGATATCCTGGAAACAGGTTCAAACGACGTGTTAGTTGTTAAGGCGAACTTAAAAGATGCTTTTGGGCAGAAGGAACGCTTAATTCCGTTCCTCGATGAGCAGGTCATCAAGTTGATTGATCGCACTGCTCAGCGGATCGAAGTTGACTGGGATCCTGAGTTTTAACCTCCGGTAATAAGGTGAGTAACATGTGGGTTGGTGTAATCAGCCTTTTTCCTGAAATGTTCTCTTCCATTACCAATTTTGGGGTAACAGGCCAGGCGGTAAAAAAAGGCCTTTTGACTGTCGAAACGTGGAATCCTCGTGATTTTACGCACGACAAACATCGTACGGTGGATGATCGCCCCTACGGTGGTGGACCCGGTATGTTAATGATGGTGCAGCCTTTGCGCGATGCCATTCACACTGCCAAACAGTCTGCAAAAGGTAAGGCTAAAGTAATCTACCTTTCCCCTCAGGGCCGTAAGCTGGATCAGGCTGGTGTTGAGGAGTTAGCAACCAATGAGAATCTGATTCTTATTTGTGGTCGCTATGAAGGGGTTGATGAGCGCATTATCCAACAAGAGGTAGACGAAGAATGGTCTATCGGTGATTTTGTGTTAACGGGTGGTGAACTACCAGCCATGACGTTAGTAGACGCTGTTGTTCGGTTTGTACCGGGCGTATTAGGCGACTTTGCGTCAGCAGAAGAAGATTCTTTTGCAAATGGCTTGTTAGATTGTCCTCATTACACAAGACCAGAAGTGTTGGACGGACAGGAAGTACCTTCGGTATTAATGTCTGGCAATCACAAAGATATTAGTCGCTGGCGATTAAAACAATCGTTAGGCCGTACATGGCTGAGAAGACCAGAGCTCCTGGAAAACCTAGCTCTGACTGACGATCAGGAATTCTTGCTAGCGGAATTTATCCGCGAACATAAAGCAAGCATTTAATTAATTTAGTATCAGTTTATTCTAGGGTATATACCAAATGAGTAACATCATCAAAGCTCTTGAGCAAGAGCAAATGAAACAAGACCTACCTGCATTCGCACCAGGTGACACTGTTGTTGTTCAGGTTAAGGTTAAAGAAGGTGACCGTGAGCGTCTACAGGCTTTCGAAGGCGTTGTAATCGCAATCCGTAACCGTGGTCTACATTCTGCATTCACAGTTCGTAAGATTTCGAACGGTGAAGGTGTTGAGCGTGCGTTCCAAACTCACTCTCCAGTAGTTGACAGCATTACTGTTAAACGTCGTGGTGCAGTACGTCGTGCCAAGTTGTACTACCTACGTGAGCGTTCTGGTAAATCAGCACGTATCCGTGAGAAGCTATCTAAGTAATAGCTTTAAACGCTTGACGTTTAGACGTTTAATTAAAAAGCCCACCGAAAGGTGGGCTTTTTTTGTATTGCATGACATGTCTTGAAATCATGCAATATGAAAGCCTATCAACGAGATAGGCTATCGGATTTGAAACGTCGTTTATTTTAAATGAATATTGGCAACGTATTCTTCTTCTGACCAGTAAATACGCTCTGCAACTTGTGCTTCGGGGTTTAATGTTACCCCACGTAATACACGCTCTTTGAATTTGTGGTAGCCTGCTCGGTCAATTAAGTGCCCCATATGAAGGTAAACGGGAGTGCCTTCAAGCATCTCTTTTTCAAATTCAAGTAAGTTACTGATCACTTGATGAATGACATCTTCAGTTACCCAATTTAAAAACGTTTTACCTACACGCGGTGTTTTCTTTGATGTCCGTCCACCAAGCTTAACCATATAAAGCTGTTTTGGATCGCGCTGCCATGCCAATGTTGGGCAAGCTAATACACACTCACCACAGCCAATACATTTACTCTCTTCTTTCACCGCTTTACCATTCTTCAATGATAAACAGTTAACTGCATGGTGCTGACAAGCTCGTACACAAGCGCCACAACCAATACAGCGTTCTGGTGTAAAGTTAATTTTAGCGATACCTAGAATACCAAAGTCAGCCATGTTCGCTTTTGCACAGTCATTAGGACAACCAGCTGCGACAATCTTTAAGTGATAAGGCTGTGGATAGATGTGATGCTCTAAGCGTTGAGCAAGCCCTGTAGTATCGGTGTTAGCTTTTTGACAAATACGGCTACCTTGGCAAGCGACAATGTTACGCCCGGCAATGCTTTGGTAACCCGCTTTGGTATCTTCAACTTCAATACCACACATTTCGACAGTAATATCTTGAATAAAGGGCTCAAGCTCTGCATTTACTTTATCAATGTCGCGGTAATGAATACCTGGCATAGCCAGCTTTTGTCGTGTTGTTAGGTGGATGATCCCATTGCCGTATTTCTCTGCGATATGCTGCGCTGTTGATAATAAATAAGCAGGCATAATACCGCCGGGAATACGTACACTGATCATGCACTCACCACGTACTTTCGATAGGCGATAATCACCTTTAGCACGGGTTTTAATAATATCGATATCTAATCCCATGATTTCCTCCTAATCGACCAAATACTCAGCTTCATCAAAACGAAATACAGGGCCATCAATACACACGTATTTTTCCCCCATACGGCAGTGCCCACATTTACCAACAGCACAGGCCATACGACGTTCGTAATCCACCCAAATTTGTTGTTTGGTGAGTCCCTCTTTTAGCAGTGCTTGTACTGCAAATTTGATCATAATAGGTGGACCAACCACAATCGCTTGGGTATTGGCAAGATCAGACAGATCCAACTTGTCGATATGTGCGGTCACTAAACCAAGATGAAATTCTTCATCTTCTTCACCTTCATCTAAGGTGGTGATGAGGTTTTGACGTTCACGCCATAACGGCATTTCATCACGGTATAAAACGGCTTCTTTATTTTTAAAACCGAGGATCATGTCCATACCGTTCACTTTTTCAGGGTGTTCAGAGAAGTGGCGCATTAGCCCTTTAACTGGAGCAACCCCCGTACCGCCAGCGATAATGACAAGATGGCGATGATGATAGTGCTCTATTGGATAACCATTGCCATGAACGCCACGCATCCAAATATTGTCACCAACATTGAGTTCAAAGAGACGATTGGTTACTTTACCGACATTTCGGATCAATAAATCAACGTAATCATCACCGCAATCAGAGACTGAAATTGGCGCTTCACCGACCATAGGGAGAGAGACTTCAACAAATTGCCCTAGTTTGGCATCAAAATCTTTAGCAACACGGAAGTTCCACTCAAGCTCTGTGTGTTTAGTGATTGCCAAAATAGGATAAGCTTTTGGTAGTAGAATATTTTTATGATCACCGCAACTACATTGGTGAGCGGTTGATTGACTAGACATCAGCTTTCTCCTTTTGACGATCAATGAGGTGTTGTTCGACAATATCGGTCATACGATTAACGATGGTGGTAAAAGAAATGTATTGTGGGCAGCGATCGTCACAACGACCACAACCGACACACATATGATTAGTACCTTCACGTGCCTTGTAGTCATTGACTTTATGCAATGCACGGTACCGTAAACGCTCACCTGTCTTTTCACGGAATTTATGGCCGCCAGCCATGTTGGTAAAGTCACCTGTCATACAACTGGCTTGTTGACGGCGGCGCTCACCTTGAGTTGGATTTTCATCATAAGCGACATCAAAGACACTGTGACAACTGCATGTTGGACAAGAGGTAGTACAACGACCACAACCAATGCAACGGCTATCGTATTGTGCCCAGCTTGGATCGTTTTGCAGGATCTGTCTGATGAGGTTCGGATCATCACACACTTGGTCAGGAGTACGTACTGTTGTTGGGTTAGACTGAACAAACTGTGGTTGATAGTCTGTTTCTTTACCAACGGTTTCAAATAGCGGTTTCAAGCTATTATCGTTGATTTGAATATGAAGGCCATCATCACTAAATCGAACTGCGGCATCGTAATTATCGGTTTGGTTGGTACCCATTGAGACACAGAAACAGTTCTCAAAACTTGAGCTACATTCGAGCAGAATGAGTTTGAGTTTTTTACGTTTCATTTCGTAGTAGTAATCCGCATTACCACCATTTTTCAAATACATATGATCAAGACGTTCCAACGCATGAATATCGCAGCTACGAAGGAAAAGTAGGGTCGGTCTTGGATCGATACGGGACTCTCTTAACTCATCACCATTAAAGTAAAACAGGGTTTCAGTGATAGGTAATACCACTTCTTTAGGTGAAAAATGAGATTTTTTCTTCCATACGATTTGTTCTGCTGATTTCACTTCTTGGTAAAGCAGGTTATCGGTGTGAGCAAAACGACCGCCAAAGTGTTCATAGGCGGGTGCCATAATTTTGTATTGTGAGCCGAGCTGACGAAAGACGTCATTCAACTCATCCATACTGAGATATTTTTCCATGATCAGTAGCCTTTATAAGTAATATTCGATATCACGAAGCAAGGTGTTGTGGATTTGATGATGATAGGTAACCACATCGCCTACCACGATAAGTGCAGGGCTTGGTAGAGCATGCTTCGCAAGTTGTTCGGGTAGCTGAGCTAAAGAGGTGATGAGCTGACTTTGGTTTGGTGTTGTGCCTTGGCTAATAATGGCGATAGGAGTCGATGCCGCCATACCATGACGCATTAATTGTGCTGCAATTTGCTCGGCTCGATTGAGCCCCATATAAAAAACCAAGCTATGTTGTAATTCGACCAATGCTTGCCAATTAATTTGATGTGTATCTTTTTGACTATGTGCAGTGATAACAGTAAATCCGCGTGATACTTGGCGATGGGTTAATGGAATACCGCTATAACTACAGCATCCCATTGCAGCTGTAATACCGGGAATAATGGCGCACTGAATATTATGTTGTTCAAGAAAGAGTGCTTCTTCTCCGCCACGCCCAAAAATAAAAGGGTCTCCACCTTTTAGTCGGCAAACTTTTTTACCTAGTTGGGCGTACTGCAATAAAAGTTCATTAATCGTTTGCTGTGAGGTTGATTGCCCATTACAGCGTTTGCCAACAGCAATAGCGTGACTTTGCTTAGGAAATAGAGCAACGATCTCTGGTGAAACAAGAAAGTCATACAAAATAACGTCAGCATCGAGAATACTATTTAAAGCTTTAACGGTGAGTAGCTCAGGATCACCAGGTCCGGCACCGACTAAAGTCACAGAACCGTGCAAATAGTGAGGTAATGTTGATGTTGGCTGTATCGTTACTGAATCCATATAAATTACTCACTAATTTTTGAAGATAGTAATAGGTTAAATAATCTTCATGTTGTATAAAATTCATAATTGTTGAAGTGCATGTTTTGTAATTCTTAACCTATTGGTTTGTTTATGCTTATTTTGATTAACATCAAATGAAGAGTGAATAATCTGAAAAGAAATGCTTTTAAGTTGAATAGAAAAGGCGATTTTTACGAAAAATAAGAGGAAAAAAAGATGAAGCTAATCTCTACGCTAGGTGTGATTTCTGTTGTTTTTCTATCTGGCTGTGTCACACAGTCCTCTTTGATCAGCAAAGGAAATTTTGAAAAGCTCGGTTTTTATGACGGTGCTGGTGGTCGAGTTGCGCTAACGACAGAAAAGCTAGATAAAATTTCAGATAAATATGACGCGACGGAAACGCCTAATCATCAAGAATATATGCAAGGCTATAATAAAGGACGTGATAACTACTGCTCGATTGAGCATGTATTGCAGTTAGGTGAGCAAGGGGATTCAAATTGGGGAATTTGTGAATATCGTCGTGAAGTCCCATTATTTAAAGCAAAATGGCAACAAGGTTTTGAGCGTTATATGTCACGCGAGCCAATATTATAATTATACGAAAATGAATGATGAAATAAGGGCGGGCACAGTCAGTGTGTTCGCTCTTATTTTTTGCATTGAACTACTGCTGTAAATTTAAATTTACAGGTGGTGTTTTTTATTTACAGTGCTATTGCATTAAACCATCAAGGCTTGTTATGTTTGTTAGCATGATGTTACTAATGGATGTAGTGATAACGGAACAAGGATTGTGTTTCGTGCTAACAAATAAACGACAGGGATGCCACTATGCAAAAAGACCAACTCAATAATGTTCATATCGAAGATGAATCTGTTCTTATTACGCCTGCAAAGCTAAAACAAAACCTACCTGTTTCAGAACAAGCATTGTCTTTTGTTGAGCAATCTCGTCAAACTATTGCTGATATTATTCACAAGCGAGATCATCGTTTACTTGTCGTATGCGGACCGTGCTCTATTCATGATGTAGAGCAAGCTAAAGCTTACGGACAGAAGTTAAAGCAGTTAGCTGAAGAGCTTAGCGATCAACTTTACATTGTGATGCGGGTATATTTTGAAAAGCCGCGTACTACTGTGGGTTGGAAAGGATTGATTAATGATCCGCATATTGATGGCTCTTTTGCCGTCGAAGAAGGTTTGCACATAGGTCGTCAGTTATTGGTGGACTTAGTTGAAGAAGGTATTCCATTAGCAACTGAAGCACTGGATCCAATTAGTCCGCAGTACCTAGGTGATTTATTTAGCTGGGCAGCCATTGGTGCACGTACTACCGAATCACAAACACACCGTGAAATGGCAAGCGGTTTATCCATGCCGGTTGGCTTTAAAAATGGTACAGATGGTAGCTTGGCAACCGCGATTAATGCGATGCAGGCGGCAGCATCAGGTCACAAGTTTATGGGTATTAATCCCGAGGGGCAGGTTGCATTACTCAATACTCAAGGTAACCCTGATGGCCATGTTATCTTACGTGGTGGTAAGCAAACCAACTATGATTCTGTTTCAGTAAGAGAATGTGAAAACGAGATGGTTGCATCAGGTCTTTCTCCTGCCTTAATGGTAGACTGTAGTCATGCCAATTCTCGTAAAGACTATCGTCGCCAGCCTTTGGTTGCTGAAGATGTCATTCATCAGATCCGTGAAGGAAATCAGTCTATTATTGGATTGATGATTGAAAGTCATTTGAATGAAGGGAATCAAAGTGCGGATCTTCCTCGTGATGAGATGAAATACGGTGTATCGATAACTGATGCATGTATTAGTTGGGAAACGACAGAACAACTATTGCGTCAGGCACATAAGGAATTAGTGCCGTTTTTACAAAATCGAATTAAATAATTACGGATAGAAAGAAGTCATGGTTGCTGAGTTAAGCAAATTAAGAGATCAAATTGACGATGTCGATCGTCAAATGGTTGAGCTATTAGCTCAACGTCTTGCATTAGTCGAGCAGGTGGGCGTGGTAAAAAGCCAGCATGGTTTACCTATTTATGCGCCAGATCGTGAAGCGGCCATGTTGGCTTCTCGTCGTGAAGAAGCAGAACGTAAAGGTGTGCCAGCGGATCTGATTGAAGATGTATTACGTCGTACAATGCGAGAGTCATATTCCAGTGAAAATGATTCTGGCTTTAAGTGTTTAAACCCACAATTACGACCTATTGTTATTGTTGGTGGTAATGGGCAATTAGGTAAATTATTTAATCGCTTACTGACATTATCAGGCTATCAAGTAAAAGTATTAGGCAGCCAAGACTGGGATCGTGCAGATGAGATCTTGCATGATGCGGGTATGGTGATTGTCTCTGTACCTATCCACTTAACAGAGTCTGTGATCGCAAAGCTAGGTAACTTACCAGAAGATTGCTTACTTGCTGATTTAACATCGGTGAAAAGTGGTCCATTACAGGCAATGCTGGAAGTACACAAAGGCCCTGTGGTAGGTCTGCATCCAATGTTTGGTCCTGATATTCCAAGTCTGGCAAAACAGGTGATTGTGTACTGTGATGGTCGTAACCCTGAAAGTTACCAGTGGCTACTGGAGCAGTTTCAGATTTGGGGTGCAACGCTAAATCGTATCAGTGCAATTGAGCACGATCAGGGTATGACCTTGATCCAGGCGCTGCGTCACTTTACGTCATTTGTTTACGGTGTTCACCTTGCTGAAGAAGATCCTAAGCTAGAGCAGTTAATGTCGTTAAGCTCACCTATTTATCGCTTAGAGTTGGCGATGGTAGGGCGTTTGTTTGCTCAGGATGCGCAATTGTACGGTGACATTATTATGTCGGCACCACAGAATATTGCGATGATCAAACGTTTCCATCAGCGGTTTGGTGAAGCAATTGAAATGCTAGATGCCCAAGACAAAGATGCGTTTAAACAAGCCTTTGGTCAGGTATCAGGATGGTTTGGCGATTACGCTGAACATTTTTTAGCAGAGAGCCAGGGACTGCTTAGGCAGGCGAACGATTCAACTCATCGTAAAGCATAGTTAGTGCATGATTAAAAAAGCCCGTAATGATCTGATGATCATTACGGGCTTTTTATTATCTATTGGTAAATACTATTCGATAATATCAACATCCGTTGGTGCAACATTTTCACTGGGATAACAGCCTAATACCTTGATAAAGCGTGTTAGGCGAGTAAGTTCTTCTAATGCTTGCTGCATAGTGGCAGATTTCAAATTCACTTCTACATCCACATAGAACATTTCTTCCCATGGATTACCAATTACAGGGCGAGATTCAAGCTTGCTCATGTTGATATTGAGATTGCGAAGCACCAGTAAGCACTCAACCAGTGAGCCTACTTTTTGTGCCGTTGACATAATCAGTGTGGTTTTAGCTGGGATCAACGATGTTACATCAACCGCTTTTCGTGCCACTACAATAAAGCGAGTGAAGTTTTCTTGTTGGTTAGCAATGTTAGACTGGATTGCCGTTAAACCATAAAGCTCACCACTGGATGCATTACCAATTGCTGCGACGTTAGGTTGTTTTAGCTTGGCAACTTGTTTCATCGCATCAGCAGTGCTTGAGCAATACTCTTGTTTGATATTGCCCATACTATGGAGGTATTCACTGCATTGTTGATGGGGCTGTGGGTGAGAATACAAGGTATCAATTTTTTCTACACTGGTTTCTACCGCAGTCAGCAAGCAGTGTTCAATCGGCTGAGTGATCTCTCCAACAATAGAAAGACTGGTATGCTGCAATAAGTCATAGACTTCATTAATTGAGCCTGAGCTGGTGTTTTCAATCGGTAATACACCGTAGTCAGCATTACCGGTTTCAACAATATTGAAAATATCACGGAATGTTGAGCAGCTGATCTCGACTAAATCCGTTTGCTTACGGCTAAAGTAATTACGACTAGCAAGATGTGAATACGAGCCTTTTGAGCCAAGGAATGCGACACGTGCTGAAGGATTTGCACTGTCAGGATTGGCTAGTTTTTGTAAGTAGGCTTGTTGAAATAAAACCGAGTCTTCAATAATGGTATGGAAGATCTGTGTTACGTATTGTGGATCTAACTGATGTTGTTTACCTGTTTCGATAAGCTTTAATAATAGCTCTTGCTCTCTAGCTTGGTCACGAACAGGTTTAGCTGTGCTAATTTTACTTTTTGCCACCTCTAAACTAAGCGTACGTCGCTCTGCCAGTAGTTCAAGTAAAGCGTTATCGATACGACTAACATTTTTACGAATGTCGTCGAGAGAGTAGCGAGTATCGGTCATTGGCGTCCCTATCAGATTTCCGAATGTAGCTTATCTAAATAAACACAGTGCGATCTATGGGTATAGGTGCTTAAATGTGTTTATTACAAGCTGAGTGGTCACTTTTTATCTTTAGTCACATTATGCAGCGGGGTATTTAATGTCAAGCTGATTAGCGGGAATGATTAAGGATGGAAAAAGAGTGGTGATGTATAAGGTGATAAAACATAGAAGCATTAATGAATGTTGATGCGATAAAGCAAATAGCCCCGCAGAGCGGGGCTATTTTAAATCCTTATAATGTAGCGATGATTATGCGTCGTCTAGTTCTGCTTCTTCTTCAACTAGTCCAGGTTTTTCACTGTGACTAGCACGACGTGCATTAGGTTTGTGAGCTTGCTTTTTAAGCTGACGGTCAAGCTTTTGGTAAAGCTCTGTAATTGCACCAAACAGGTCATCATGCTCTGCAGAAGCAACCAACTCTCCTCCTGCGATATTAACTGCAGCTTCAACTTTAAATTGCTTGTTTGGCTCTTTGCTAATCACAACATGCTTTTTGATTAGCGGCACCTGAAGTTTTTCTAACTTATTGAACTTAAATTCAAAACGCTCACGGATAGCCGGGGTGATATCGATGTTTTTGCCAGTGATTTCTAATGTCATAATTATCTTCCTCGTTTGCTACCCTTCGTTGGGTTGAATTCAGATTACTAAATCTAGAACTTAATAATGTGCGCCATATCACATTTTGCTGTTTAATAATTCTCGGCAAAAAAATCTGTGATCATCTTTGGTTTGTAGCAAAAAAGTTTATAAAAAGTACTTGAGATGCGATCAATCTTTAGGGCAGTATGAAGAAAGGTGAAATGCTGGTGGCCTGTGCTAACTAGGGATTTTATATAACCATTTTAATTATTTGTGTGTTTTTTACTCGTGCAGTTAAGTGTTTAATTGTTAAAAAGTTAACGCAGAAGGCACAAAATTATTGTGGTAAATAACAACAGATAAAAAAACGGCAGCTAAAAAAGCTGCCGTTTGTCTTTCTATAAAACTAAATTGAGCGAATGATTATTTTGCTGGATTTAATTTCATTAGTTTTTCGGTACGTTCCACTTCTTTTTGTAAGTTTAGCTTCTCATACGCTGTCTTTTCTAACTTCAATGATTCACGCGCCGCTTCTGTATCTGGGTACAGGCGTTGTACTTGCTGGCAACGGTTAATTGCTGCAATCCATGCTTCACGACGAATGTAGAAGTCAGCAGTTGCTAAATCGTAATTGGCTAAACGGTTTTTCAAAAAGATCATACGTGCTTTAGCATCTGCGCCGTATTCACTTTCAGGGTAACGTTCTAGCAGGTATTTAAAATCAGCGAATGCTTGACGTGATGGCGTAGGATCACGATCAAAGCGATTGATATTAAATAGATCATGCATAAAGCTTCGATCTTGTGCCATATGCGTTAAGCCACGCATATACACAACCCAGTCAGCTTGTGGATGATCGGGATTTAAACGTAAGAAACGTTCAATGGTTGCTTCACCTAGCGCCAGATCATCACTTTTGTAGTAAGCGTAAATGAGATCTAGCTGTACTTGATCGGAATAAGCACCAAATGGGTAACGTGAATCAAGCGCTTCTAATTGCTCGATAGCCGATGTCCAGTTACCACTTTGTAGCGCAGTTTGTGCTGTCGCATACAGGTTTGATGGTGGAACATCTGGTATTACTTCTTCTTTACTCGAACAGCCTGAAAGAAGGGCTACGGCAAGAAGAGTCGTGATTGTCAGGCGTTTCATTGCGGCGTTAGTTTCCTTGATAAAAATTTTATTTTGCTCGATCCATTACGGTCTGAGCCGTTAACAGATACAATGACACTATATTAGGTTACATCAAGCATAGTTTTAAGCTTGGTATATTTTACGCAGCGTATGGCAATTAGTCCCACGCTTTTTAAAAAAGTTCGCTATGGCACAGCAAATAGAATTAACAAACACAGTTGGTGAAAGCCAATTAGGCATGCGCCTGGATCAGGTTGTTGCTGAATTATATCCAGATTATTCGCGCTCGCGCATTAAAGACTGGATTTTAAATGGTATGGTTTCAGTGAATGGCAAAGTCGTCAAGAAGCCTCGTGAAAAAATGATGGGTGGCGAAGAGTTATTCATCCAAGCTGAAATTGAAGATGAAGTTCGTTGGGTTGCACAAGACATCCCATTAGATATCGTTTATGAAGATGACGATATTCTTGTGATCAACAAACCGCGAGACTTTGTTGTTCACCCTGGTGCAGGTACGCCAGACGGTACAGTATTGAATGCATTATTGCATCATTGTCCGTCATTAGCAGAAGTACCGCGTGCTGGTATTGTGCACCGTCTTGATAAAGACACAACTGGCTTGATGGTAGTTGCGAAAACAATCCAAGCGCAAACTCGTCTAGTTCGTGCGCTTCAAAAGCGTAAGATCACTCGTGAATATGAAGCATTAGCGATTGGCCAAATGACGGGCGGTGGTACGGTGGAAAAGCCGATTGGTCGTCACTCAACAAAACGTACGTGTATGGCAGTACATGAAATGGGTAAAGATGCGATCACCCATTACCGTGTCGCTGAGCGTTTCCGTGAACATACACGTATTGTATTACGTCTAGAAACCGGTCGTACACACCAGATCCGTGTTCACATGTCATACCTAAGCCATCCTTTGATTGGTGATGTGACATACGGTGGTCGTCCTCGTCCACCTCGTAATGCCTCTCCTGAGTTTATTCAGGCACTACGTGCCTTTGATCGTCAAGCCCTTCACGCTCGTATGCTGCGTTTGGATCACCCAATCACTGGTGAGAAGATGGAGTGGCATGCACCATTGCCAAATGACATGGTGGCAATGATTGATATCTTGCGTAAAGACACATTAGAAAACAGCGAAGAAGAGTATTAATGAAAGCGATTATTCCTAACTGGCCGGCTCCTAAATCGGTAAAAGCAATTAGCACTACACGCTCAGGTGGCGTGAGTGTAGCGCCTTATCATGAATTAAATTTAGGGTTACATGTTGGGGATATCGAAAGCGACGTTAAGCAAAACCGAGATCTATTAAAACAACACTGTGAGTTAGTTGAATCACCTGCGTGGTTAAACCAAGTCCATAGTGCTGATGTGATCGAGTTTGATGTTGCACTTTCATCAGTACCAGATGCCGATGGTAGCTTTACTCGCACTCCGGGATTAGCCTGTGCCATCATGACGGCAGATTGTTTACCTGTTTTGTTTTGTAATAAGCAAGGTACTGAAGTTGCTGCCGTACATGCCGGATGGCGAGGGCTTGCTAGTGGTGTGATTGAAAATGCGGTTGATAAATTCGATTGTACACCCGATAACATCATGGCGTGGTTAGGTCCTGCTATTGGTCCTGATGCTTTTGAAGTTGGTGGTGAAGTGCGTGAACAGTTTATGGCGGTTGATGCTAATGCTGAACTCGCATTTAAACCTCATGGTGATAAGTGGCTGGCAGATTTGTATCTACTGGCTAAACAACGTTTGCAGCGTTTAGGTATTACAGAGGTATATGGGGGAGAATATTGCACGTTCAGTGATGAACAGCAGTTTTATTCCTACCGTCGTCAGTCAATCACAGGGCGTCAGGCATCATTAGTCTGGTTAACTGAAGAGTAAACTTTATACTTTTCTATTTTAAAGCTGAATCTATTATTAAGCGGGTGATCTTCAATAAGATCACCCGTTTTTTTTGCAGCATTATATTGCGATTTGCAGAGTTGAAAAATACACCCTGAGTATCCATATATATAGCATTAGTTTATTAAGAATTTTATTGGGAGAACTTATGCGTCTTGACCGATTCACCAGCAAATTTCAATCGGCAATATCTGATGCGCAATCGCTGGCTCTAGGGCGAGACCATCAGTATATCGAGCCTGCACATCTAATGGTGGCATTGCTTAATCAAGATGGTAGTACCGTACGTCCGTTGCTCACCCTTTTGAACATCGATATTACCCAGTTACGTTCACGTCTTGCTGAGCTGTTAGACCGTATGCCAAAAGTGACCGGCATTGGCGGTGAAGTTCAGCTTTCACATGGCATGGGCGTACTGCTTAATATGTGCGATAAGTTGGCACAAAAGCGAAAAGATAAATTCATTTCATCAGAGCTATTCATTTTAGCGGCTGCTGAAGACAAAGGCCCATTGGGCGAGTTATTTAAAGAACTCGGTTTAACTGCGAAAAATATTGAACAAGCGATCGATCAGATTCGTGGTGGTCAAAAAGTCGATGATCCTAATGCAGAAGAAAATCGTCAGGCATTGGAAAAATACACTATCGATTTAACCGAGCGTGCAGAGCAGGGCAAGTTAGATCCTGTGATTGGTCGTGACGATGAAATTCGTCGAACCATTCAAGTGCTTCAACGTCGAACTAAAAACAACCCCGTGATCATTGGTGAGCCGGGTGTGGGTAAAACAGCGATTGTTGAAGGTTTAGCACAACGTATTGTTAACGGTGAAGTGCCTGAAGGTTTGCGTGATAAACGTGTGCTTTCTTTAGATATGGGTTCACTGATCGCGGGTGCAAAATTCCGTGGTGAATTTGAAGAGCGACTCAAAGCGGTATTGAATGAATTATCGCAAGAAGATGGTCGTGTGATCTTATTTATTGATGAAATTCATACCATGGTTGGCGCTGGTAAAGGCGAAGGCTCAATGGATGCGGGTAACATGCTAAAACCTGCATTGGCTCGTGGTGAACTTCACTGCGTGGGTGCGACAACATTAGATGAATACCGTCAGTACATTGAAAAAGATGCGGCCCTTGAACGTCGTTTCCAAAAAGTGCTGGTGGATGAACCAAGTGTGGAAGATACCATTGCGATTCTTCGTGGTTTGAAAGAGCGTTACGAGCTTCACCACCATGTTGAAATTACCGATCCTGCGATTGTAGCGGCAGCGACATTGTCACACCGCTACATCTCAGACCGTCAGCTACCAGATAAAGCCATCGATCTTATCGATGAGGCGGCATCAAGCATTCGTATGCAGATCGATTCAAAACCTGAATCTTTGGATCGTTTAGAGCGTCGTATTATTCAGCTTAAGATTGAACAGCAAGCATTAGAGAAAGAAGACGATGATGCAAGTCATAAGCGTCTAAGTGATTTGCTAGAAGAGCTTGATCTAAAAGAACGTGAATATGCTGAACTTGAAGAAGTGTGGAATGCAGAAAAAGCCGCACTATCTGGCACTCAACATATTAAAGCTGAACTTGAGCAAGCACGTACTGATGTAGAAATTGCTCGTCGTGCAGGTGATTTAAACCGCATGTCTGAGTTGCAATATGGTCGTATTCCTGAGCTTGAAAAACAGTTAGATCTTGCTGCGCAAGCTGAAATGCAAGAAATGACCTTGTTGAAAAACAAAGTCACAGATACTGAAATTGCCGATGTGCTATCAAAAGCAACCGGTATTCCAGTATCAAAAATGCTAGAAGGTGAGCGTGATAAATTACTTCGTATGGAAGATGAATTACACCATCGTGTGATTGGTCAAGATGAAGCCGTAGAAGCAGTAGCCAATGCTATTCGTCGTAGTCGTGCTGGTTTATCTGATCCACAACGCCCAATTGGTTCATTCTTATTCTTAGGTCCAACAGGGGTAGGTAAAACCGAGCTTTGTAAATCACTGGCTAACTTTATGTTTGACAGTGAAGAGGCAATGGTTCGTATCGATATGTCTGAGTTTATGGAGAAACACTCTGTAGCTCGTCTAGTGGGTGCGCCTCCAGGTTACGTTGGCTATGAAGAAGGTGGTTATCTAACAGAAGCGGTTCGTCGTCGTCCATATTCAGTGGTATTACTGGATGAAGTAGAAAAAGCACATCCAGATGTGTTCAATATTTTACTTCAAGTGTTAGATGATGGTCGTTTAACTGATGGTCAAGGTCGTACTGTGGATTTCCGTAATACAGTGATCATCATGACATCGAACTTAGGTTCTGATCGTATTCAAGAGCATTTCGGTAATCTTGATTATGACGGCATTAAAGCATTAGTGATGGAAGTGGTGGGGCAGCATTTCCGTCCTGAGTTCATTAACCGTGTTGATGAAACTGTTGTATTCCATCCGCTTGGTAAAGAGAACATCAAAAATATTGCTAGCATTCAGATTGAGCGTTTGAAAAAACGTTTGGCTGAAAAAGACTACCGTCTTGATATTGATGATAGTGCGCTAGATTTAATTGCAGAAGCCGGATTTGATCCTGTGTATGGTGCGCGTCCATTGAAACGTGCTATTCAGCAATATATCGAAAACCCATTAGCACAAGATTTACTATCAGGTAAATTTGTACCGGGTAAAGTGATAACACTATCTGTAAAAGATGATGAAATCGTTGCTCAGCAAATCTAATTCTCTGATTTGAACACGATGAATAAACGCCCTGCATTCTAGTAGGGCGTTTTTGTATCTATTAATAATTCGAGTATTGGTGCGATTATTGATCGTTAATGAGTGAATTGTTCAATACTTGTGCGAACGAAAATAATTGAGCAGAAAAGGGTTGTCAGCGGGAAATCTCTCCCTATAATGCGACCTCACTGACACGGAGCGAGCCACAGGCAAGCAACGTAATCAGTATTGTTCTTTAACAATTTGACCATGCAATCTGTGTGGGCACTCGTTGAATGATTAGTCAAAAGATTTATCAATGATACTAGTGACCAATTTGATTCGCTTCTTTATATAAAGAGGGGTATCAGCACAGTCAATTCATTCATCATTTATGATGAATTAACAGTATTCATTGAGCCGGTCGCCTTTTTACAAGACCAACAAAACTTTAATTGAAGAGTTTGATCATGGCTCAGATTGAACGCTGGCGGCAGGCCTAACACATGCAAGTCGAGCGGCAGCGACTTAACTGAACCTTCGGGGGACGTTAAGGGCGGCGAGCGGCGGACGGGTGAGTAATGCCTGGGAATATGCCCTGATGTGGGGGATAACTATTGGAAACGATAGCTAATACCGCATAATCTCTTCGGAGCAAAGAGGGGGACCTTCGGGCCTCTCGCGTCAGGATTAGCCCAGGTGGGATTAGCTTGTTGGTGAGGTAATGGCTCACCAAGGCAACGATCCCTAGCTGGTCTGAGAGGATGATCAGCCACACTGGAACTGAGACACGGTCCAGACTCCTACGGGAGGCAGCAGTGGGGAATATTGCACAATGGGGAAACCCTGATGCAGCCATGCCGCGTGTATGAAGAAGGCCTTCGGGTTGTAAAGTACTTTCAGTAGGGAGGAAGGCAGTGTCGTTAATAGCGGCATTGTTTGACGTTACCTACAGAAGAAGCACCGGCTAACTCCGTGCCAGCAGCCGCGGTAATACGGAGGGTGCGAGCGTTAATCGGAATTACTGGGCGTAAAGCGCATGCAGGCGGTCTGTTAAGCAAGATGTGAAAGCCCGGGGCTCAACCTCGGAACAGCATTTTGAACTGGCAGACTAGAGTCTTGTAGAGGGGGTAGAATTTCAGGTGTAGCGGTGAAATGCGTAGAGATCTGAAGGAATACCGGTGGCGAAGGCGGCCCCCTGGACAAAGACTGACGCTCAGATGCGAAAGCGTGGGGAGCAAACAGGATTAGATACCCTGGTAGTCCACGCCGTAAACGATGTCTACTTGGAGGTTGTGGCCTTGAGCCGTGGCTTTCGGAGCTAACGCGTTAAGTAGACCGCCTGGGGAGTACGGTCGCAAGATTAAAACTCAAATGAATTGACGGGGGCCCGCACAAGCGGTGGAGCATGTGGTTTAATTCGATGCAACGCGAAGAACCTTACCTACTCTTGACATCCAGAGAACTTAGCAGAGATGCTTTGGTGCCTTCGGGAACTCTGAGACAGGTGCTGCATGGCTGTCGTCAGCTCGTGTTGTGAAATGTTGGGTTAAGTCCCGCAACGAGCGCAACCCTTATCCTTGTTTGCCAGCACTTCGGGTGGGAACTCCAGGGAGACTGCCGGTGATAAACCGGAGGAAGGTGGGGACGACGTCAAGTCATCATGGCCCTTACGAGTAGGGCTACACACGTGCTACAATGGCGTATACAGAGGGCTGCCAACTCGCGAGAGTGAGCGAATCCCATAAAGTACGTCGTAGTCCGGATTGAGTCTGCAACTCGACTCCATGAAGTCGGAATCGCTAGTAATCGTGAATCAGAATGTCACGGTGAATACGTTCCCGGGCCTTGTACACACCGCCCGTCACACCATGGGAGTGGGCTGCACCAGAAGTAGATAGCTTAACCTTCGGGAGGGCGTTTACCACGGTGTGGTTCATGACTGGGGTGAAGTCGTAACAAGGTAGCCCTAGGGGAACCTGGGGCTGGATCACCTCCTTACCTAAAGACTTGCTGTTGAATGCAGTGTCCACACAGATTGCCTGGTTAAAATGTAAGAGAGCCACTTATTGTTGCCCAACAACAGTAAGTATGAACATTGTCCCGTTCGTCTAGAGGCCTAGGACACCGCCCTTTCACGGCGGTAACAGGGGTTCGACTCCCCTACGGGACGCCACTTCTCTTTGAAGTGAATATTGGGTCGTTAGCTCAGTTGGTAGAGCAGTTGACTTTTAATCAATTGGTCGCAGGTTCGAATCCTGCACGACCCACCATCTTCTCCTCGAAGATGTAAAACATCGGAGGGCGATTAGCTCAGTTGGGAGAGCACCTCCCTTACAAGGAGGGGGTCACTGGTTCGAGCCCGGTATCGCCCACCACTCTCTAAAAGTTTTCTGCACGGATTTCGCAGATTTAATGAAGAATCTCTTTGTTAAGTCCGCATTCTTATCGCCGAAAATCGTTAGAAAGTGGTTCGAAAGAAACACAATGCTCTTTAACAATCTGGAAAGCTGACTAGTAAATTCAATCGAATAGATTGATTTATAGTTTTCATCAAAAGATGAAAACGAGTTCTCAAAAACAAACACATTCAAGTGTCTGTTGTTTGCTTTCACTTTTTAAAGTGAAGACAAATAATGAGTCCGGCGAAAAACCAACGTTTAATACTTTCTTGATCGAAGTGTTAGACATAAACCTTGGTTGTTTGACCAACTTATTTCACTTTTTAAGTGAAGACTAAGAGTGAAACCTCTTGGGGTTGTATGGTTAAGTGACTAAGCGTACACGGTGGATGCCTTGGCAGTCAGAGGCGATGAAGGACGTATTAACTTGCGATAAGCCCAGATGAGGTAGTAAAAACCGGTGACTCTGGGATTTCCGAATGGGGAAACCCACTTACATAAGTAAGTATCGTGTTGTGAATACATAGCAGCACGAGGCGAACCGGGGGAACTGAAACATCTAAGTACCCCGAGGAAGAGAAATCAACCGAGATTCCGGCAGTAGCGGCGAGCGAAACCGGATTAGCCCTTAAGCTAGTTTTGCGTTAGGTGAAAGTTCTGGAAAGTTCTGCGATACAGGGTGATAGCCCCGTAACCGACAACGCATTATCAGTGAAAACGAGTAGGACGGGACACGTGTTATCTTGTCTGAATATGGGGGGACCATCCTCCAAGGCTAAATACTCCTGACTGACCGATAGTGAACCAGTACCGTGAGGGAAAGGCGAAAAGAACCCCTGTGAGGGGAGTGAAATAGAACCTGAAACCGTGTACGTACAAGCAGTAGGAGCCCACTTGTTGGGTGACTGCGTACCTTTTGTATAATGGGTCAGCGACTTAATTTTAGTAGCAAGGTTAACCGTTTAGGGGAGCCGTAGGGAAACCGAGTCTTAACTGGGCGTCATAGTTGCTAGGATTAGACCCGAAACCGAGTGATCTAGCCATGGGCAGGTTGAAGGTGAGGTAACACTTACTGGAGGACCGAACCGACTAATGTTGAAAAATTAGCGGATGACTTGTGGCTAGGGGTGAAAGGCCAATCAAACTCGGAGATAGCTGGTTCTCCCCGAAAGCTATTTAGGTAGCGCCTCGGACGAATACTACTGGGGGTAGAGCACTGTTAAGGCTAGGGGGTCATCCCGACTTACCAACCCTTTGCAAACTCCGAATACCAGTAAGTACTATCCGGGAGACACACGGCGGGTGCTAACGTCCGTCGTGAAGAGGGAAACAACCCAGACCGCCAGCTAAGGTCCCAAAGTTATAGCTAAGTGGGAAACGATGTGGGAAGGCTCAGACAGCCAGGATGTTGGCTTAGAAGCAGCCATCATTTAAAGAAAGCGTAATAGCTCACTGGTCGAGTCGGCCTGCGCGGAAGATTTAACGGGGCTAAGCTATACACCGAAGCTGCGGCAATGAAGTTTTACTTATTGGGTAGGGGAGCGTTCTGTAAGCCGTTGAAGGTGAGTTGTAAAGCTCGCTGGAGGTATCAGAAGTGCGAATGCTGACATGAGTAACGATAAAGGGAGTGAAAAACTCCCTCGCCGGAAGATCAAGGGTTCCTGTCCAACGTTAATCGGGGCAGGGTAAGTCGACCCCTAAGGCGAGGCCGAAAGGCGTAGTCGATGGGAAACGGGTTAATATTCCCGTACTTCTTATAATTGCGATGGAGGGACGGAGAAGGCTAGGTGAGCCTGGCGACGGTTGTCCAGGTCCAAGTATGTAGGCTGATGGTTTAGGCAAATCCGGACCATCTTAAGGCTGAGATACGATGTCGAGTCACTACGGTGATGAAGTCATTGATGCCATGCTTCCGGGAAAAGCTTCTAAGCTTCAGATTATAAGGAATCGTACCCCAAACCGACACAGGTGATCAGGTAGAGAATACCAAGGCGCTTGAGAGAACTCGGGTGAAGGAACTAGGCAAAATGGTACCGTAACTTCGGGAGAAGGTACGCTCCTAGCGGTGATGAGACTTGCTCTCTAAGCTGCCGGGAGTCGCAGATACCAGGTGGCTGCAACTGTTTATTAAAAACACAGCACTGTGCAAAATCGAAAGATGACGTATACGGTGTGACGCCTGCCCGGTGCCGGAAGGTTAATTGATGGGGTTAGACTTCGGTCGAAGCTCTTGATCGAAGCCCCGGTAAACGGCGGCCGTAACTATAACGGTCCTAAGGTAGCGAAATTCCTTGTCGGGTAAGTTCCGACCTGCACGAATGGCGTAATGATGGCCACGCTGTCTCCACCCGAGACTCAGTGAAATTGAAATCGCAGTGAAGATGCTGCGTCCCCGCGGCTAGACGGAAAGACCCCGTGAACCTTTACTATAGCTTGGCACTGAACATTGACCCTACATGTGTAGGATAGGTGGGAGACTGTGAAATAATCGCGCTAGCGGTTATGGAGTCGTCCTTGAAATACCACCCTTGTATGCTTGATGTTCTAACGTCGACCCCTTATCGGGGTTACGGACAGTGCCTGGTGGGTAGTTTGACTGGGGCGGTCTCCTCCCAAAGAGTAACGGAGGAGCACGAAGGTGGGCTAATCACGGTCGGACATCGTGAGGTTAGTGCAATGGCATAAGCCCGCTTGACTGCGAGACTGACAAGTCGAGCAGGTGCGAAAGCAGGTCATAGTGATCCGGTGGTTCTGAATGGAAGGGCCATCGCTCAACGGATAAAAGGTACTCCGGGGATAACAGGCTGATACCGCCCAAGAGTTCATATCGACGGCGGTGTTTGGCACCTCGATGTCGGCTCATCACATCCTGGGGCTGAAGTCGGTCCCAAGGGTATGGCTGTTCGCCATTTAAAGTGGTACGCGAGCTGGGTTTAGAACGTCGTGAGACAGTTCGGTCCCTATCTGCCGTGGGCGTTGGATGATTGAGAGGGGCTGCTCCTAGTACGAGAGGACCGGAGTGGACGAACCGCTGGTGTTCGGGTTGTGTCGCCAGACGCATTGCCCGGTAGCTAAGTTCGGAATCGATAACCGCTGAAAGCATCTAAGCGGGAAGCGAGCCTCAAGATGAGTCATCCCTAGACCTTCAAGGTCTCTAAAGGGTTGTTGAAGACTACAACGTTGATAGGTCGGGTGTGTAAGTGCTGTGAGGCATTGAGCTAACCGATACTAATTGCCCGTGAGGCTTAACCATACAACACCCAAGGGGTTTTATACGGACTCCAAGAACACTTGAACGTGTGTTTGAGAATCAGCTTTTCAAGATTGTAACGAATTTGCTTGGCGACCATAGCATTATGGACCCACCTGATCCCATGCCGAACTCAGTAGTGAAACGTAATAGCGCCGATGGTAGTGTGGGGCCTCCCCATGTGAGAGTAGGACATCGCCAGGCTTCCTATTCGTTTTCATCTTTTTAAGAAAAAGATGAAAGCAAAAAATAGATATCTATTTGAACTATGGATATCGCATGTGGTGTTATCGCTCTTAGCCATCCATGGCTTCGCGATATTAGAACATCCATGTTCGTCGGAGCGGTAGTTCAGTTGGTTAGAATACCGGCCTGTCACGCCGGGGGTCGCGGGTTCGAGTCCCGTCCGCTCCGCCACTTATTAAGAAGCCTCGCTAGAAATAGCGGGGCTTTTTTACGTTTTAAATAAGTTAAATCTATTTGAATGCTTACAGCCGTTCTGTCACTTATAAAAAAAACTCAGTCGAAAGGCTGAGGTCTTTGTATGTGTTATATGCAAATGAGTCATAGATAAACAAAAGCCCTACTATGGCTAGCAGGGCTTGGAATGCGCTGAGTTAACTTTAAAAATTAGATAACAACTTCACCATCTTTAACTGGTAGCGTCTTGCCTGTTGGTTTCTTGTCCATACGAATGGTATCTTCGTCATCACCTATCTTGTAAGTCACATCGTAACCAATGGTTTTTTCTACTTTCGAATTCTCAGTGTGACAACGTTTTTCCATTGTCGTCGTTGTGTTATTTGCTTGCATCTTTCCTTGCACAACATTACCAGCTGCACCGCCAGCAACAGCACCAGCAACAGTTGCAACTTTCTTACCATTACCACCACCAACTTGATGACCTAATACGCCACCTGCGACGGCACCGACAACTGTGCCTAAGATTTTGTTTTCGTCCTTAGGAGCGGCTTTATGGGTTACAGCAACTTGCTCACACACTTCATGTGGCTCTGTTACTGTTTTTGTTACTGCTTCAACAGATAAAATGTGTGCGACTGTTGGCTCTTTTGCATGTGAATCTTCATTACAGCCAGTTAGTGATACGCTTGATAACGCAACAAGTGCACTTAACCCTAAAACCATGTTCTTTTTCATAATGCTCTCCTAAATGTCTTGGGCTCTATTTTCCTTATAAGTTCCTTTTTTATGACAGGGTTTTGTAAGATAAATGTAAGTTGATAGTAAAAATGTGAATGTATTTATGGTTATTGATTATAAATATTGATGATTTGAGTTGTTCGCTTTTCGTTAAAGCAAAGGAGAATATAAAAAACTTAAATTGATTAACTAAGCGTCAATTGTGTGAAGAGAGAGGCATAAAATAGCATCGCACTTTACACTCTATTGGCGTGTTGTCATGAATACTTCAACGAAAACTCCCCTTACTGAGCAAGTAACAGGCGTGATTAAGCAGAACTGGAATATTTTCTTTTTAGCTATTTTAATTGTGAGCATGGGACAATTAAGCTTAGGGCTTGTTTTTCCACTGTTGCCTTGGATTCAAAAATACTTCGCTATTAATCAAACGCTTACTGAAAGCCTCGTCGTTAGTTATTTGATTGGATATGGTCCATCTCAACTATTTTATGGTCCGCTTTCTTATGTTTATGGTAGGCGACGTATTTTATTAATCGGCCTATTCCTGTCTATTTTAGGTTTAGGCTTGCTGTTGTATTTTCACGATTGTTTTTATCTTTTAATACTCGCACGCTTTATTCAAGGGATTGGTGGAGGCTGTGAATCTGTTATAGCTAGAGCGATGTTACATGATAGCTATAAGAATAAATTTTTCTTATCAGCCATGACGGGGTTATCGATAGTTTCAGCTTTTACACCGATATTTTCTCCGATTGTTGGTGGGTTGGTGAATCACCACTTTGGTTGGTTAGCGGTTTTTATTGGTTTATTTATCTATACCGTTTTAGGGTATTTGGTATTAGTGTTTTATTTACCGGAAACCTTACCTAAATTACGCACTTCTATTCCCATTATCCCGATATTTCATTACTACTATGCGTTATTAAAAGATCGTTACTTCCTTTCTTATACGGTTATTGGTTGGATTAATTGGGCATTAGTTATTTTTTCAGGATCACTTGCCCCGTTTGTTTTAGAAAACCAATTACACCTGACTTCAGAAAACTACGCTTATTGGTCAATTGTGCCTGCGATAGCTTTTCTTTTTGCTAGCTGGCTGTGTTTTATTTTAAGGAAGTCTTACGGTACTCACCATATTGTATTTATTGCCCCTCTGATTCAATTAACCGTGGTAGGTATATTTATATTATTGCCGCTGACATTATTTACGGCGACATTCGGTTTTATTGGAATGGCGATTGCACAAGCGTTGATCTACCCATGTTCCCAATCGTTGTTACTTGTTCCTTATAGTAATAAGTTTGGTACGGTGAGTGCGTTATCAGGCGCAGGGCAGATGGTATTTGCGGCGATCTTCATTTTTATTGCTTGGCGAGTGCATTTAGGTAATGTGCATGCGTTAGCGATGATTGTTTTTATTACTGTAATATTAGGGTTAGCACTCGCCATGATTGGGAAAAAGAGCGTAGCGTGTGCCTCGCTTGAAAATGAATAGCGTTACTTTAAGAGTAAACAACGAGGGAAGGTGATCTTCTTAATTACAATATACATACGCAACGCGATAATAAAGCCAATACTGGTGAGTGTTGCTACGTCTGGGTTGATGTGATGCTGGGTTTGTAGAATATATAAATAACAGCCAATAATGACTGGGCTGGCATAGAATTCAGTGTTGTTAAACATGGTTGGACGGTTAGTCAGAATGTCACGCAATACGCCACCAAATACCGCAGTGATCATTCCCATGGTGATTGCAACATAAGGTGCATAATGTTGAGCGGTCAGATCTTTGGTGACTAACACTGAGAACATGGAAATACCTACAGCATCAAGCACGACGATCAGACGCTCTGCTTTGATCCGGCGTAAATGTGAAGCTAGAAAGAAGCCTACAAATGAGCTGATCAATGCTGTCCAAAAATACGAGGGATCTCGGATCCAAAATACTTGGTTAGTTGAAAGAATCACATCCCGAACAGTACCGCCACCGAGTGCGGTTACCCAGCCAATTACCATGATACTGACAATGTCTTTGCCTTTGTTAGACTCACTGATCACAGCACTCAATGCAAAGGCAATAATGCAGATAATTTCGATAGTGTGAATAAACATAGTGAGCCTATACGATCAAGGAGATGGGTATAAATCTAGCATGTAAAAAAGGATAGGCGAGGAGCAAAAATGGGCTTAGTGTTTGCAAAAATAAAAAGGCCGGAGTTAACCGGCCTTTAGCGTTTCTTAGTGCGTTAATTAACGACCACTATGATCAAATGTCTGCACATCTTTTTCTTCACACACTGCTTGTGGGTGAGCGTTTAGAAAATCGATAGAACGTTTGAAGTCAGCGATGAGCAAGTTAGCAAGGTCAATGGTTAAACCTTGTTTTACTAAGATACGCTGAACCACAATATCTTGTGCATTCGCAGGTAAGCTGTAAGCCGGTACTAACCAACCACGGGTACGTAGACGATCAGCTAAGTCATATAAGCTAAATGGCACGTCAGCATTGGCTTTTAAACGCCAAGAAATCGCTGGAATACCTTTTTCACGGTTACCATCAAAGAGGAACTCGAAGAGATCAAATTTGCTGAGTTCTTTTACTAGGTACTCACAGACGTTATAGCTGTTATCGTGAATACGTTTGTAGCCTTCATAACCTAAGCGAAGGAAGTTGTAGTATTGCGCAATGATTTGTCCTGCTGGACGAGAGAAGTTCAAGGCGAAGGTTGGCATATCACCACCTAAGTAGTTGACATGGAATACTAAACCTTCTGGTAGATCTTCTTTGTTACGCCATACAACCCAACCACAACCCAGTGGGGCTAAACCAAATTTATGGCCTGAAGTACTGATTGATTTAACACGTGGTAAGCGGAAATCCCAAGGTTCAATTTCTGGAGCACAGAACGGTGCTAACATTGCACCACTTGCACCATCGACGTGGATATCAATTGAGTTACCAGTATCATGCTCGTAAGTATCTAGCGCATCAGATAATGGTTTTACTGTTTCGTATAAACCAGTAAAGGTTTGACCGAAGGTTGGTACTACCATGATGGTGTTAGCATCGACAAGCTCTAACATGTCTTCAGGGGTCATGTAGTAATGGCCATCAGACATTTTTGTTTCACGCATTTCAATGTCCCAGTAGCGGGCAAATTTTTCCCAACATACTTGGACAGGACCACAAACCATGTTTGGTTTATCGGTTGGTTGACCTAGCGCACGACGCTTTTCACGCCAACGCCATAGCGCCGCCAAACCACCTAACATGCAGGCTTCACTTGAACCTGTGGTTGAGGTACCGACGGTAGTGGCTGATTCTGGTGAATTCCATAAATCCGCTAACATATGAACACAACGGCCTTCAATTTCAGCAGACTGAGGGTATTCATCTTTATCAATCATGTTTTTATCAATGGAAAGATCCATTAATTTATGCACTTCATCTTCTTCCCAAGTTTGGCAGAAGGTCGCAAGGTTTTGACGCGCATTACCATCAAGGTAAAGTTCATCACGGATCATTTGATAGATCACGTTAGGTGCTTGTTCGTGCTGTGGTAGCTTAGTAGTTGCCGCAACGTTGTTGATAGTGTCTGAGCCAAAGATTGGATCATTCTCGTTTTGACGATTTACTTCATGAAGAGCCATAATTTTCTTCCTACCTTAGTGTTGCTTGCTATTAAACAAGTTCCAACTCATTGTTTGAGCGACATGTTTAATCATTAATTGTCCACGTACGCTATTACCAAATTGGTCTAGACGTGGGGAGAATGCAGCGAGTGCACCTACATTTGGAATGATGGTCAGTAAGCCACCACCGACGCCACTTTTACCCGGCAAACCGACGTCATAAGCCCAGTCGCCAGAGGTGTCGTAAAGTCCTTCCATCATCATTTCCGCTAAAATATGTGCGGCATTTTCAGGACTAACGATTTGCTGCCCAGAGACAGGATTTTTGCCTCCGTTAGCAAAAGTGGCACCTACCGTTGCGAGTTCAACAGTATTAAATAGCGTTGAACATTGACGGGTGTATACATCGCACGCTTCAAGCGGATCTGAGTAAATACGATTAGAGGATTCCAGTAGCAATGCCATAGCACGGTTATGTGCATTGGTGGTTTGCTCTGACTGGTTAACATCCTCTGATAGCTCAATATCAGCAGCGGCAAGGGCGGATTGAAACGCCAGAATTTTTTGCCAGCGTTGCTCTTTATCATCCGCTTCAATTAAGCTCACAGTCGCCATTGCCCCTGCGTTGACGAGTGGGGTTAATGGTTTGTCGTCATGAAGCTCAAGCGCCATCACAGAGTTAAATGGCAGGCCCGTTGGATCGGCACCAATTTTACTGTGAACTGCATCAGCACCTGATTGTTCCAGCGCTAAACCTAATGTCATGATTTTTGAAATTGACTCAATGGCATATCTATAGTCAACATCTTGGATTTTGATGACTTCGCCTGTGACTGAGACGAAAGCCAACCCACATAACTCTGATGGAACCGATGCTAGGAACGGAATGTAAGAAGCATTAGCGCCATCTTTGTTGTCTTTATGCAAATCAAAGGCTTGTTGCATAACGGCAGCGACATCTTTTTTACAACACGACATATTCATCTCCTTATTGATTCAATGTGTGAGTAACTTTGTCTGATGGGTTAATAACACCTGGATGAACGTTTTCAATTTCCCAAGTGAATGGCGCAAAGTCTGTAACCGCTGGATCTTTCCAGTGTGGTTTGCGGGCTTTGTAAATAAATAGCGGAACAGAGACAAAGATGATGGTTAGCGCCACTAAGATACCGACGTATTCTTCTGGGCTACCGACAGAGATCTGACCCGGTGGAATGAATGAGAATAGAAATGCAGTTAAAGAGCCTACAAAACCTAGACCACCAATGAACCACATACCCCCGTTACCACCAGGGATTTTGAACGCACGAGGGCGATTAGGTTGGCTGTAACGTAAGTGAATCGCTGCTGCAAACATCAGTAGGTACATCACAAGATATAGGATCACGGTGAGCTGACTTAAGATTTGATAAGCCGCTTGCACTGATGGTAATACTACGAAAACAACAGATAGCGCGGTAACAAGTAGACCTTGCATCAACATGATGTGTGATGCCATACCGTGTTTATTGGTGTATTGCCAAAAACGAGGTAAGTAACCGCCTTTCGCTACGACAAGTAGACCTGAAGATGGACCTGCAACCCAGCCTACAACACCCGCTAATACGCCGAGAGCTAAACATGCTGCCATGATAGGTGCAGCCCAGCTAATGCCAGCCCATGCAAACATGTCATCGTAAGTGACAAGTAAGCTTTGAGTTAAGCTGATGTCTTTTTGAGGAATAACAAAGGCAATTGCAAGTGTACCGAGTACGAATACACACACGGTACCAATGGCTGCAATGGCAATCGCAATAGGGTAGTTACGAGGCGCATCATCAACTTCCTTAACGTGAATAGCGTTCATCTCCATACCGGCATAGAACAAGAAGATGCTGGCAGCGAGAACAACATTATTAAAGTTAGAGAAGTCAGGGATTAACTTATCCCAGCCTAATTGGATTTGTGGAGTATTGCCGGCAAAGAAGTAAGAAAAGCCTAAGACAATTAAGACGATGCCAGGGATCACAGTACCGATTAAGCCACCCCATTTAGCAACTTTAGAGAAGGCTTCTGTACCGTGTAAGGCAATGAAAGTCGCTATCCAGTAAATAGCTAACACAATTGCTAGTACAAAGAATTTATTTTCTGAAAGGGCTTGGTCAAATGAGTGGTTTGGACCCATAAAGGCAAGCGACACTGAGCCGAATGTTAATGCGGTTGGGAACCACACTGTCACTTCAATCCATAACATAAACATGGCAACTAATGCCATTTTTGGACCAAAAGCTTCACCTACCCAGCGGAAGATACCGCCTTTTTCAGACCAACCTGTTGCAAGCTCTGCTGCAACCAGTGATACCGGAATAAGAAAAACCACAGCGGCAAAAATGTAATAAAAGATCGAACTTAAACCATATTCCGCTTCTGCTGGAAGACCACGTAAACTGACCACGGCAACAATGTTTAACATTGCCAAGGCGAATACGCCAATTCTCCCTTTTTTAATCGTGTCTGTACTAGCCATATTGACCTACTTTTATTATTTCCATATTTAAGATTTTTATTAGGTCTCTCATGGCGATATAACGAAATAAACGCTATACGAAAGCAGAAAAAACCTAATAGAAAAAAAGTAGCACCAAGGTTCTTTTTTTAATATTCCTAAAATGAATACTTGAAGTTGCAAATATTAATGTTGTTTTAATGAATAAATAGTGTAAAAGTGAACAATTTTTGTTTTTATTTCGATGGAAAATGAGCGTGTATTTATATTTATAAATACAAATCTACTTGATAGCGTTTATCGGGATATGAGATTCTAAATTCAGTGAATTAACAGGTGGATGAAACAGTGAAATTCTTTTTTCAGCGACGCGAAACGGATAACGAGATTCAGATTGAATTAAAAACTGCGCCCTTTTATTTATTGCTGGCGATGATTGCAGGTTGGCTAGCAGTGAGTTTTATTTTGAAATCAAATGAGGCGGGATCGGTATTTTTACCGATTTTAATTGGTTTTATTATGCTGAGATTCTTTGCATTAATTAAAACGCAGAAAGAAGTGTTAGGGGCGATGAAAGATAAGCGCTTAACCACTAAGGGGAGTAAATTCTCATTCAATAATCCTTTTGTTTATATCATTCAAAAGAAAACAGAGAATACGGAAACAGAAAAATAAACCGTTATCTCTTATAAAAAATAGGTTTATTTAAATGACATTATAAAAAAGCGGCGCACTTATTACAGTGCGCCGCTTTTTATTATCGAGTTAGCAACGAAATTAGTTGTTGCTGTGTAGCTCGCTGTTTAGCTCAATCGCTGTTTTGTTGGTTAAACATTCGATTTGACCCGTCATTGAGTTACGACGGAACAGTAGATCTGGCTTACCAGCAAGATCGCGTGCTTTAACCACTTCTACTGGTTTACCGTTAGCATCAAGCATTTGTACTTTAGAGCCCGCTGTTACGTATAGACCTGATTCGATAGTACAACGATCGCCCATTGGGAAACCAAGACCAGCGTTCGCACCTAGTAGGCTGTTTTCACCGATAGAAACTACTACTTTACCGCCGCCAGAAAGCGTACCCATGATAGATGCACCACCACCGATATCAGAACCATCACCGACAACAACACCAGCAGAGATACGGCCTTCAACCATGCTCACACCTGTTGTACCTGCGTTGAAGTTGATGAAACCTTCGTGCATAACCGTTGTGCCTTCACCAACATGTGCGCCAAGACGAACGCGAGATGTATCAGCAATACGAACACCTGTTGGTACCACGTAATCGACCATTTTAGGGAACTTGTCTACACAGTCGACAGTGATTGTTTCACCGTTTAGACGTGCATCCATTTGACGCTCAGCAAGCTCTGGCAGATCGATAGGACCTTTGTTTGTCCATGCGATGTTGTGTAGTAGGCCGAAGATACCATCAAGCACCACACCATGAGGCTTAACTAAACGGTGAGAGATAAGTTGTAGCTTTAGGAAACCTTCAGCAACAGAGGTTGGTGCGATGTCAGTTTTTAGCATCACCATTACAAGTGGCTGTGATGATAGCGTTGCTTTTGCTGCAAATTGTGCGCTGACTTCATCGTTAGCATCTTCAAATGCAGAAGCGATAGCGGCACATTGCTCTGGTGTTACTTCAATCGCTTGGTTACCACCACGGTAATCAACGATAGCTGCGATGCTTTTTACTAGATCTTCTGATGGATGTAGCGTTGGGGTAGGGAAAAACGCTTCAATGATTTTTCCATCACGGTTTTTAGTGGCTGTACCTAGGGCAAGTGAAAAGCTAGACATTATTACCTGTTCTCCATTACAAAAAATGCGATGTTGAATACACCTTACATTGAGGTGGAACATCAAGATGAGCCCGACAGGTTATTACAAGCGCAATAACTCTCGGTTAATGAAACCATCATAAAGAGAGTTTTAAAGATATAGAAGAGTGGAACGAAGAATCAGAGCAAAATGATGGATTATTCACGGAAATATTGCCTGAATGGATTGAAATAGTGCGAATACACGGAGCAATTTGCTGTGAGTAACTCAGTGATAAATAAAATAGAAAAAAATCGAGGTATAAAAAAACCTCCACAGAGGAGGTTTTGACAGCGAACGGGATAATTAAAAAATTATGCTGCGTCTTCTTGCGCTTCGTCATCAGCGACTAGCTCAGGCTTCGCTGGCTTTTTTTTCGCTGCAGGTTTTGCTTTTTTTGCGCCTAATGCGACTAATACTTCTTCACGCTTTTGCGCTAAGAACATTGATAGTTCTTCTTGCTTGGCTTCATCTTCGAATAGCTCACTTTCACTCAGTAAAGCAAACATATCATCCGCCATATCTAGCATTTTGTCGTATGCGTCGGCTTCGGATTTAGAGGTGAAAGTCATCTTTTCTTCTCCGTTACGCTCAACTACATATTTGACGATAACAGCCATGGTCATCCTCTCCCAAATTGATTTACTGGCTGTTTATACAGTAGCATACTGGCTTCGTCCAGTGCTAAGCGTGTTAATGTGATGACCAGAGAAAAATTTAACCAGATTTACACTCGTGCTGCAGAAAGAAAGGGCGGTGATATCGCATTAGAGCAGCGATTATCGACCCCACTTAGTTGCACAGAGTTACAACAAATTACCGACGATCGTTGGCTTGCATGTTTAACCCAGAAGATCTTTCAGTGTGGGATCCGTTGGCAAGTTGTACGCAATAAATGGGAAGGGTTTGAAAAGGTCTTCTTTGGCTTTGATATCGAGAAAATGGGCTTGATGCCTGAAGAAATGTGGGAGCGTAAAGCCCAAGATCCTGAGATCATTCGTGACTTAAAGAAGGTAATGACTATCCCTGATAATGCCAACATGATCCACCGTGCCGCTATCGAATATGGCTCATTTGCCAATATGGTGGCCGAATGGCCTGAGCAAGATATCGTAGGCTTATGGCTATATTTAAAGAAACACGGTAAACGTTTAGGCGGAAAAACAGGTGCTTACAGTTTACGTGCAATGGGCAAAGACAGCTTTTTGTTTACTAAAGATGTAGAAAGTTATTTGCGTCATACAGGCATTGTGGATGGTGGACGAGACAGCTTGAAGTCATGGCGCAATGCGCAACATGCGTTTAATGATTGGCAACAAGAATCAGGCCGATCTCTTACTGAGATCAGCCAAATCATTGCTTATAGTGTGGGTGATAATCGTGTTTAACCAGCTTTTGAAGGCGTGTTATGGCGATTAATCAAATGTCCATTGCTGGCTAAATTGAATAAAGGATTCTAGCAATGGGCTTTGGTATTTTTCTTTATGGAATATTAACCAGTATTGGCGTCGCATATCTAATGGCATTGGCAGTAAGGCTATGCGTTTTTCTTCGACAGCATGCATGGCTGCTCGTTGAGAAATACAGGTAATACCAAGCCCAGCGGAAACACTATTGATGATTGCTTCTGTAGTATTAAGCTCAAAAGCTGGCGTCCAGTGCTCTAAACGTGGCGCTAAACGATTTAAGAAAAACTCACGTGTACCAGAGCCTGTTTCGCGCAGTACCCATTCGGAATCTTCCAGATCAGATAAACGTAATTCTTCAATTTGTGCCAGTGGATGTTCTGGGTGACAAGCCACCACCATATTATCTTCAAGCCATGGCTGCACAATAAGATCTGGGTGCTGTACTTTACCTTCAACAAAACCGACATCTAACTCAAATTCACTGAGTTTTTGGCAAACATGGGCTGTATTTGAAATGAACAATTTTTGGTGCTGATGCTGGGTGTTAGCTCGGAAGTCTCGGATCAAAAACGGGGTGAGTTGGTTACCCACTGTATCACTGGATCCAATCTTTAATTCGCCAGCAATAATATCGTCTTGATCAAACAGTTTTTCGATGGTGTTAGAACGTGCTAATAATTCGTCAGCTAACGGTAGTAGTTTCTTACCTTGTTCGTTGATCAGTAGGCGGTTGTTGTTGCGATCAAACAGTTTATGATCAAGCTGCTTTTCTAGCTCAGATAAAGCCATGCTCACGGCTGGCTTTGATAGGAATAATTTGTCGGCGGCTGCGGTAATGGTACGTTCTTGAGCAACGGTTACGAAAACTTTCAATTGTTTTAGCGCTATATTCATAACTATCCTTTGTTGAAAACTCATTGTGCAAGGTCGTTATTAAAATTAAACGACGGTAAAATCTCGCCTCTAAAATTTTAGTTCAGTTTAACTTAACATGTAGTTAAATATATTCAGATATTATAAAACAATCAAGCTGGATATACTTACTACATCAAAAAGACACAGACAATTCGCTAAGAGCTATCAGATAAAGGCGGAGAGAGAACATGATTAAGACGACGAAAAGAAAAGTAGCTGGTGCACCAACACCAATGGCAGGTTTAGCACTGGGTATTGGTAGTGTTTTATGGTGCTGGGAAAATGGTGCAACACTGCATGGCTACGCTCAAATGACAGGTGCGGTTATTGCGGCATTAATGTTACTTGTTCTAATTACAAAATTTATATTCCATCCAAAATTATTATGGGATGATTTATCTCACCATGTAGTGGGTAGTGTTGTTCCTACTTTTGCGATGGCATTAATGGTGGTATCAAAAGCGATTGGTTTATACCTATCAGCGCAAGCTGGCGCTTATCTTTGGTTATTTGCCGTTGCGTTACACGCTATTTTCTTAACACTATTTATTTACCACCGTGCATGCGATTTCCATCTTCATCACATGGTGCCAAGTTGGTTCGTACCGCCAATCGGTATTATTGTTGCTGATGTGTCGTTCCCTGGTATTGCAGAGTTACACCCATTAGCAAACGTATTGTTAATCTTTGGTATGTTGTCATACGCAGTTATGCTTCCAATGATGATTTACCGTTTTATGTTCCGTGTTGAAGTGCCAGATGCTGCAAAACCAACCATTGCTATTATGGCAGCACCAGCAAGTCTATCATTAGCGGGTTACTTAACAGTGACTGCAAATCCATCACCAGTAGTGGTTGCATTACTTGCAGGTATTGCAGTGTTGATGACAGCGGTTATTTACTTAGCTTTCTTCCGTTTATTACGCTTAGAGTTTAGCCCAGGTTATGCAGCCTTTACGTTCCCAATGGCAATTGGTGCAACAGCACTATTTAAAACTGCAGCGTGGATGAAAAATTACGGCTTTGATGCTCACTATGTTGCGCAAGTACACGGTCTAGCAACCATCGAACTTTATGTTGCAAGTATTATCATTGGCTATGTAGCAATTCGTTATTTAGCATTTTACCGTCCATTCAGTGGACTATTTAAAAGCAGTAAACACTGTCCACAAAATATCTGATAGCGATGGTAGGTAGGCAGGTAAGTTAAGGATATTTGCCTACTCTATTACCGATATTTTGTGTGTTGCCCGATCTAGGAGATCGGGCTTTTTTGTTTTAGGGCTAAGACGATATTTTAATATTTCCGCCTGTATGTATTTACAGTATTCAATTCATGGTAGACAATTTAGTTATTCATCACCTGCTGTGAGATCCCTAAGTGTTTACTGTCTACCATTCAAATCAACTCGACCTGCTAAAATCTTTGCTGGTGGAGCTTATTCGGCTACAACCGTTAGCCAATCCATTTGAAAAAGAACAAATTCTGGTGCAAAGCCCAGGGATGTCGCAGTGGCTAAAAATGGAGCTGGCGAAATCATTAGGTGTCGCAGCCAATATTGATTTTCCACTGCCTGCGACCTTTATTTGGAAGATGTTTACCCAAGTATTGGCAGATGTACCAGAGCGTAGTGCATTTAACAAAGAAGCGATGACGTGGAAGTTAATGCAAGTGTTGCCAGCACAGTTTGACCAACCAGAGTTTGAAGCACTACAGCGCTATTTAGACGGTGATGACGACAACTTAAAGTGCTATCAATTAGCCGAAAAGATTGCCGATATTTTTGACCAATATTTGGTGTATCGCCCTGAGTGGATCCAACAGTGGGAAGCGGGAGAAACGGTTGCTGAATTAGAAGGTGAACACCCTTGGCAGCCTATTTTATGGCAAGCACTGTATGATCAGACGTTGGCATTAGGGCAATCGCCTTATCATCGTGCCAACTTGTACGAACACTTTATTGAAACACTACAAAACTACAACGCATCCCAAGGTAAAGAAGCATTAATTGCAGCAGGTTTACCGCAGCGTTTGTTTGTGTTTGGGATCTCATCATTACCCCCACGTTATTTAGATGCACTTGCCGCTATTGGTGAGCATATTGACGTGCATTTAATGTTTACCAACCCTTGTCGTTATTACTGGGGGGATATTCGCGATCGTAAACATCTCGCCCGATTAGCTGCAAGCAAGCGTGTAAAACTACAGACCATTGATAACGAGCAGGACATCTCAGCGACGATTGATGTATTAAAAGATAGCGATGAAAATCACTATGACGATGATATGCAAAACGGCATGGTGGGTAATAGCTTATTAGCGTCAATGGGTAAGCTTGGTCGTGATAACATGTACTTGTTATCAGAGATGCAAGTGAACGAAGTAGATGCGGGTTTTGTTGATATTGAATCTGATAACTTATTACATGCTATTCAAGCCGACATTTTAAACTTGGTGGATCGCCAAGATGATACCTTGCTTGAATCTAGCGAGCATAAATTCCCCATTGCTGCAGATGATAACTCACTCTCTATTCATGCCTGTCATAGCCCAATGCGTGAAGTGGAAGTGCTACACGACAAGCTCTTAGCCATGTTTGAGGCAAATCCAGATCTTAAGCCGCGCGATATTATTGTAATGGTGGCAGATATCAATGCTTACAGCCCTGCGATCCAAGCGGTATTTGGTAATGCGCCGGGTAATCGCTACATCCCATTCTCCATTTCTGACCGAACCGCAGAACAAGAAAACCCAATCTTGTTGGCTTTTTTACGTCTATTAACTCTGCCAGATAGCCGCTGTCACGCTTCCGAATTGCTAGAGCTATTAGAAGTACCTGCGGTGATGAATAAGTTTGGTTTTGATAGCCAAAGCTTTGAGAAAGTAAAACAGTGGATAGAAGAAGCAGGGGTGCGTTGGGGCTTAGATCAACATACATCGAGTCAATTTGATCTTCCTGAGCAGATGCAAAACACCTGGCTGTTTGGTATTCAGCGAATGTTACTGGGTTATGCCATGCCGCATGATACGGGCTTGTTTGAAGGCATTTCTGCTTACGATCAAGTGCAGGGTATTGATGCAGAATTAGCTGGTCAGTTGGCAGGTTTTATTGATTGCTTAATTAGTTACCGTGAAGTGTTAGCGGAGCCGCACACAGTCGCTGGTTGGTCAGACATATTGAATCAACTATTGGATGATTTCTTTGCTGTTGAGCTTGAAGGCGAATTAGTTCTGAAATCGATCCGCGATAACGTACACCGCTTACAAGAGCAGCTTTCAGATGCAGGGTATCAAACCGAGATTACGCCAGCGGTGTTAACTCAATACTTGCGCGATAAACTATCGGGCGAGCGAGTTAGCCAACGTTTCCTTGCTGGGCAAGTAAACTTCTGTACCTTGATGCCAATGCGATCGATCCCTTTTGATGTGGTGTGTTTGCTTGGCATGAATGACGGTGCTTACCCTCGTAACATTGCGCCTGAAGGATTTGATTTAATGAATGGTCGCACTAAAGCTGGCGATCGTTCCCGTCGTGATGATGACCGTTATCTATTCTTAGAAGCATTGCTTTCTGCGCAGCAAACCTTGTATATCAGCTATGTTGGACGCTCGATTCAAGATAACGCTGAGAAGATAGCTTCAGTCTTGGTTAGTGAGCTGGTGGAATACTGCCAGCAAGGTTACTGCCTTGAAGGTGATGAGCCATTAGCGGTTGATGAATCAGCAGAAAATATTAAACAAAAACTGATTGAGCACCATCCATTAGTACCATTTAGCCCAAGTGCATTTACTGGCGAGAAAGGCAGTTATGCCATTGAATGGTTACCTGCAGCAGCTCGTGAAGGACAAGCGAGTCAGCCATTCCAACTTGGTGAATTACCACCAGAGCCAATTGCAGACGATCAGCAACAAGTGTTAGAGCTTGCCGAGCTACAACGTTTTTGGCGTTTACCGGTACGTTATTTCTTTAACCGCCGTTTGAAAGTTTACTTCGAGCCACCAATGGGCTTGCTTGAAGATGATGAGCCATTTGTGCTTAATCAGCTAGAAAGCTATCACATCAAAAATGATCTGTTAGGTTTGTTACTCGATGCCAAGATGACGAACCAAGATCCTGATCAGATCTTTAGTCATTTTGCACAAGAGCAAAAAGCGGCAGGTCGATTACCGGTAGCGGCATTTGGTGAAATTGACTTAGATGCTAGCCGCACTTCTGTTGGGGAGTTGGTCGATAAAATTGAGCCTTTGGTGCATGCGCCATTAGCAGATCAAGAGGTGGGCATTCGCTTTGATGTTAATGGTCATCCTGTTTTGCTACAAGGCTGGTTAAAGCAGCGTTATCAATCAGGTCTAATGCGTTTTAGAAGCGGTAAAGTACGCTCGGTGGATTTACTGGCGGCTTGGTGTGATCACCTGTGTTTAGCCATTAGCCAACCTCAAGCGATGCAAAAAACACATCTTATTGGCACCGATAAATACCTTATTCTGCATCCTATTGATGCCGCAACGGCTAAACGTTACCTACAAGAATTAATCGAGCTTTACTATCAAGGTTTAAACCAGCCATTGGCGTATTTCCCGAAAACGGCACATGCCGGCATTCAAGCTTGTGTTGATAAACAAGGTAATTGGAAAGATGACGAACTGACGGTTGAAAAAGCTTACGACAAGATGGCGGGTTGTTTTAACGATGGTTATCTTTTTGCTGGTGAAGGGGCTGATGAGTACATCAATCGGGTGTGGACACATTGGAATGATGAGCTTGCGAAAACCAGTTATGTATTGGCATTGAAAGTGTTACAAGCGGCAGTGCTAAACAGTGAAGAAGTAGAGCAGGAATAAAGAGAGTAGTGTGGCCGCCAGCAAATCATTATTAATTGTAGGGTGTTCGCTGTACGGCCACCGGTCCAGAGGTGACCAAGTTTCTGGCGCTGATACTAACTAACCGCTGTAAGACAAACCGTGAGTAAGTTCTCACAATATTAGAATAAAACAGGATTTGATCGTTTAATCTTCGCTTATAAGTGTTTGATCACATTAGTGATGTGAGCAAGATCACCTTGAAATAACAATGATCATTTTAGCGTTCAAATTTGATGATATGGGACAAGTAAAATCATGACGGCACAAACGCAGACCAACATTTTGCAGCCAATGGCGTTCCCACTGCATGGCACCCGTTTAATAGAAGCCTCAGCGGGTACGGGGAAAACCTTCACCATTGCCAGTTTATACCTTCGTTTATTGTTAGGTCATGGCTGCGCACAAACACGCCACGCTACAGAGCTTACCGTTGATCAGATCCTCGTGGTGACCTTTACTGAAGCAGCAACCGCTGAACTACGTGATCGTATTCGTGCTCGTATCCATGATGCACGACTCGCTTTTAGCCGAGGTGTTAGTAATGATCCTGTGATTGAGCCATTGTTAACGGAATATCCAGATCATAAAGCGGCAGCGAATATTTTATTGCAGGCAGAGCGCCAAATGGATGAAGCGGCGATTTATACCATTCATGGTTTCTGTCAGCGAATGTTGACTCAAAATGCGTTTGAATCAGGCTGTCGTTTCAACAATGAATTTGTTACTGATGAAAGCCAGCTTAAAAGCTTGGTGGTAGCCGATTATTGGCGAAGCCATTTCTATCAATTACCTCGCTCGCTGGCATCACAAATTCGTGATTTATGGTCATCGCCAGCAGCCTTATTAAAAGATATCGGTAATAGCTTAACTGGTGCACCAGTCAAATTATCTGTCTCAGCCATGACGGCGGATTTAGAACAATTACACCAACAAAACCTCGAGCGCATTAATGGCTTTAAGACGTTGTGGAAAGAGCACTTTGCCGATTTAGAAGCGTTAATTGCGAATTCTGACGTAAATAAGCGCAGCTATACCAAAAAGAGCTTACCCGCTTGGCTAGCACAGGTAAATGAGTGGGCAAATGCAGCCACTGATAGCTATGAGCTACCCGATAAATTAGATAAGTTTTCACAGCGAGTATTAAGCGAGAAAACCCCGAAAGGTGAAGCACCGCAACATAGTGTGTTTGTGGCTATCGATGACTTGATTGATAACCCTGCGACGTTACGGGATCCATTATTAGCTCATGCGATTGAACGTTGTCGCACGCTACTCGCTCAAGCCAAAGCACATAAAGGCTGGTTATCGTTTGACGATCTTCTTACTCAGTTAGGTACAGCGATCGAGAATGATCAAGATGATCTGCTGGCAAGTAAGATCCGCAGTCAATATCCGGTTGCGATGATAGATGAATTCCAAGATACCGACCCATTACAGTACGGTATTTTTAGCGCTGTTTATAAAGATCATCCTGAGTGTGGTTTATTTATGATCGGTGATCCGAAGCAGGCGATTTATGCTTTCCGCGGCGCTGATATTTTTACCTATATTCAAGCTCGTCGACAGGTACAAGATCATTACACGCTAGGCACAAACTGGCGTTCGACTGCCGATATGATTGCCTCTGTGAATAGTGTTTTTGCCCATCCAAATAGTCCGTTTATTTACGATCAAGACATTACTTTTGAACCTGTTGGTCATAGCCCGAAAGCACCAGAGCGAAGCTGGTGGCTCAATGGCGAAAAACAGCACGCGTTAACTTTCTGGTTGCAAGATAGCGATGAGGGTAAACCTGTTACCAAAGGTGAATATGAATCTACTATGGCGCAGGCCACCGCAGCGCAAATTCAGCATATTCTTGAGCGCTCACAACAAGGGCAAGGCTACTTTTTAGATAAAGAAGGTGGTGAGGCTAAAGCTGTGAAAGCGGGTGATATTGCGGTACTGGTGCGAACTGGTCGTGAAGGCAAGTTAGTGCGGGAAGCGTTAGCACGCCAAGGCATTGCCAGTGTGTATTTATCGAATCGTGACAGCGTATTTTCAACCGCAGAAGCGGCAGATGTTCAACGTTTACTGCAAGCAGTATTAACTCCTGAAGATGATCGCGCGCTGCGAGCGGCACTAGCGTCTGGTTTATTTGCGTTAACGGCGATTGAGCTTGATACCCTTAATAACGATGAGAACGAATGGGAAATTGCGGTAAATAGCTTTAAACAATATCGTCAGCAATGGCAAAAGCGCGGTGTGATGCCGATGCTGCGCAGCGTCATGGCGAAAAATAATATCGCTGAGCGTTTGTTAGTTGAAGAAGGCGGTGAGCGTCGTTTAACGGATTTACTGCATATAGGCGAATTGCTGCAAGAAGCCAGTCAAACCTTAGACAGTGATTACGCATTGCTACGTTGGTTAGCTGAAAATGTGGCAGAGCCAAATGGCAATGCTGATGAGCAAATTTTACGTCTGGAATCAGAGCGTAACTTGGTGCAAATCGTCACTATCCATAAATCAAAAGGTTTGGAATACGATCTGGTGTTTATGCCGTTTGTGTGTAGCTTCCGTGCCGTTGATAACAAAGGTGAAGTGAAATATCACGATGAAGCCGAGAATGTAACGATTTTAGATATCACCAAGCATGAAGACTCGGTTGTTAAAGCAGATAAAGAGCGTTTAGCTGAAGACTTACGTTTGATTTACGTTGCTCTGACCCGTGCGGTGTACGGTTGTTTTGTGGGTATGGCACCAGTTCGAAATGGTCGTAGCACCAAAGAGCCAACGGGACTGCATAAATCAGCCATGGGTTATTTAATCCAAAATGGCGAAGAGTGTGGTGTGGCAGCGTTAGAGCTTGCACTGGCGAAGTTATCTGAAACACAACCAACTATCACGATTGCAGAGCCGCCAGTGCTCCCTGAAGATAAATGGGAAGCACTGGATGAGCAAAGCCAAACATTAACCCGTCGTGAGTTTGAACGTCAGATTGAACGTAATTGGTGGATGACTAGTTATTCCAACTTGGTAAAACAAGGGCATCAAGCACACCATGATAGCAGCTTAGATCTGCCGGGCTTTGATATTGATTCGGTCCAAACGGATACGCTGCAAAATGACGGTGCAGAAAGCCCTGATACCGAGGTTGAGTTAGAGCCAGAATACTCCATTTATACTTTCCCTCGTGGTGCGCGTCCGGGTACGTTTTTGCATACCGTGTTTGAAGAAATTGAATTTACCCGTCCAGTTGATAGCCCAGAAACGATCGCCAAGTTAACCGAGTTGCTTGAGCTGGAGCATTATGAATTGGCGTGGCTACCTGTATTGCAGCAGCTAATTCAAGATGTGCTCAATTGTGCGCTTGATGGTGAGCAATTGTTGCTGGCAGAAAAAACGCCACAACAACGCTTAACTGAAATGGAGTTTTTGTTGCCGATTGAAATGCTGCAATCACCATTACTAAACAAAGTGATCGCAAAACATGATGCCATTTCTGCCAAAGCGGGCGAGTTAGGGTTTAGCTCGGTTAGTGGGATGCTAAAAGGCTTTATCGACTTGGTGTTTGAGCATCAAGGCAAATACTACGTGCTTGACTGGAAATCGAATTATTTGGGTGATGATCCGCAAGTCTATCGTGGCGAGCAGTTAGTGGAAGCGATGCGTGATCACCGCTACGACTTGCAGTACCAAATTTATGCTTTAGCACTGCAACGTTTCTTACGTAGCCGTATTCCTAATTATGATTACGATACCCATTTCGGTGGCGTGTATTACCTGTTCTTACGGGGTATTCAGGCGGGCAGTGACAGTGGCATTTTCCATGCGAAACCATCGCAAGCACTATTAGATGAACTGGATTTATTAATTGATGGAGCATTACCTCATGCTTAAACGACTACAAGCATTAACTAAACAAGGTGTGTTACGTCAGCTTGATTACCAGTTTGCCAAATTTGTAGCGCAACATAGCCCTGCTGAACAGGCTGATTTAGCGGCATTGGTGGCCGCCATTGCCAGTAATGAGCTAGGTAAAGGGCATGTGTGTGTGATGCTAGATAAGATCACACCACAACGCTTATTGGGCTTACCATCTCGTGTGGCGATTGAGCTTTTAGATGGCATACCAGAGCCCGCTTTATGGGCGGAATTACTTACCCAATTTACTGTTGTTTCGACAGTAAAAGCCGGTAATGTGGCCGCTACGCCTCTCGTGATTGAACATGGTCGTTTGTACTTAAGCCGTTATTGGCAATTTGAACAGACCGTTGCTGATAAGATCTTATCAATGGCGAAAAATGCAGATAATCAACAGCAGATATTTAATGCTGAGCAACTGACTGAGATGCATCAAGCGTTAGATAGTTTGTTCCCTGTTTCTTATGGCTATCTGTTTGAAGCGTTGTCCAACGCTGACACGCCGCAAGCTCGTCAAACACTAGTCTGTGACATGCTTGATATTGTTAAACCTGAATCGCTTGATTGGGCGAGTATCGATGCTGTTTTAAGTGCGGCAAAACAACAAACTGATTTAGCGCAGCTTGATAGTTTGATCCCATTAGATGCGTGTTTGAACTGGCAGAAAGTGGCTGCAGCCGTGGCGTTAACTCGACAATTTGCGGTGATTTCAGGCGGCCCGGGTACCGGTAAAACTACCACGGTAGCAAAACTGTTAGCGGCACTGGTGATGCAAGCAGGTGATGAGCATATCCCTAATATCATGCTGGTAGCACCAACCGGTAAAGCTGCGGCACGACTGACAGAATCGATTAGTTCGGCGGTTAAATCATTGCCTATCGATAAGTCGGTAAAAGAGCGTATTCCAACGCAGTCGAGCACGATTCACCGCCTATTAGGGGCGATTCCGGGGCGGGTTGAGTTTCGTCATCATAAAGACAATCCACTGCACCTAGATGTGTTGGTGGTAGATGAAGCTTCAATGGTTGATTTACCCATGATGGCGCGTTTATTAGATGCAATGCCAGCTGGCGCAAAACTGATTTTATTAGGTGATAGAGATCAGTTGGCATCAGTGGAAGCAGGTGCAGTGTTAGGTGATATCTGCTCGTTTGCAAACCAAGGCTATAGTGGTTCACAAGGTCAGGTATTAAGCCAATTAACAGGCTATGACTTACATAGCACTTCGTTAGATTTAAGCTTGGTGGCAGATTGTTTATGTATGCTACAAAAGAGTTATCGCTTCCATTCCCAATCTGGTATTGGTCAATTAGCGAAAGCGATCAACAGTGGTCGTCCTGCGCTGGTTGATAAAGTATGGCAGCAAGGCTTTAAAGATATCCATCACTATGCGTTATCCACTGAAAGTTATCAGTCGATGATCAATCAGGTGACGACTTTCTATTTTGATTATTTGGATGCGATTGCTGAGCAACGTGAGCCCAAAGTGGTATTAGATGCGTTTGCCAACGTGCGTTTATTGTGTGCATTACGTGAAGGTGATTTTGGTGTCGCTGGCTTAAATTACCGAATTGAAAAAGAGTTAACACATCGCGGTAAGATCAATCCGGGGGATGATACTTGGTATCAAGGTCGTCCGATTATGATCACTCGTAATGATCACGCTGTCGGTTTGTATAACGGTGATATTGGTATCACCATGTTAGAGCCTGAAACGGAAGCGGTAGATGGTGTACGCCGTTTAAAAGTGTATTTTGAAATGCCCGATGGCACGAACCGTGGTTTCTTACCAAGCCGTATTCCTGAGCATGAAGTGGTGTTTGCAATGACGATCCACAAATCGCAAGGTTCGGAATTTGCTGATACCGTGATGGTGTTGCCACACGATTTTACGCCAATTTTAACCCGAGAGCTGATTTACACCGGTATTACCCGTGCAAAAGCAAGACTGTATTTGTATGCGCAACCTGATGTGATTCGTCGCAGCGTGCAAGTGCGTACTGAACGTGCTAGTGGATTATCTGAGTTATTGGTTTAACGTGATTGTTGCGAGTTAGAAAACAAAAAACGCCAGCATTGATGCTGGCGTTGTTCTTAGGTGCTATCGGCCTTACTTGAACATATCTAGTAGCAAGTAGCTGACGGGATCGGCTGGACACTCGTAAGGACCACATTCAACGAAAGTTGAAATTACGTTGATAAGTACTGTAGCGATAGCCAATACACAAACAAATTTACCAAATTTATTCATTTGGTAGTTTTCGCTTGTCCAGTTTTTATTCCATAGCATCAACAGTAGTGCAACACCCGCAATCGTCATACCGAAGATCACAAATGCCCACGTGTAGTAGTGCATACCTAAAATAGGGCTACCAAAACCAGGAGTACCTGGAATAACGTGTAGCGATACTTGGCGAAGCGCGGTCGCTGCGCCAAATAACGCACCAACAAGGATGACACCGTAGTGACGTTGCTGTGTGCCGTAAACCACGTTTAGCATGAAGCCAAACATGACCATCACAAAGCCAAGGCGCTGTAGTAGGCACAATGGGCAAGGTAATTCATTCCAAGCAACTTGTAATACGGAACCCATCAGTAGTACAAAAGTAATGCCTAGTAGACCTAGTGTGTTGAGCAAGGTTACGTGTTTATTATTCATTCTTTATCGCCCGTTATAACAAAATGGATAGGGTGTCGGTTGCGTGGTGATTAAACCAGTACAGACCCAGAACGACAGAGATTGCGAAAAACGCATAACCCATGCTTTTTTTACCAATGAACGCCGTGACCATGGCGATCAAAAGTAATAAGAAAATTAAACTCATCATAAGCTGCTTTACCTTTGCTTTATACTTTCTGTAATAATTATGTGTTGAGCGGTTGTTCTATAAGTTATAGAAGCGGGAAAGTATATTTCCAACAATGACTGGTTTGTTAATTTATTGTCATTTATTTGAGTTTTGTTATTAGGATCTTTGATCTTCTTTGGTAATTGTATAGTGCTTTTTTCGCCATAGGCAGCCTTTCTACATCACATTCAGAGAACCCTTGCTCTCTGAACCAGTGTAAGCTTCTGGTGGTTAGCACAAATAAATGATCAAGTTCTTGTTGGCGGGCTTGCAGGCAGAGCTCATTTAGTAACAGTACGCCACGGTTGCCATCTCTATAGTCAGGATGGATCGCAACACAAGCCATTTCTGCCATTTTCTCGTCGGGGAAGGGGTAGAGGGCGGCACAACCAATGATTAAGTTATCACGTTCAACGATGGTGAATTGGGTGATCTCTTGCTCGAGTTGTTCTCGTGAACGTCGAACTAAGATGCCATCTTGCTCAAGAGGCTGAATTAAATCAAGAATACCACCTATGTCGTTAATATTGGCGCGACGGACTTTTTCGGCACTTTCCATCACGATTTGGGTGCCAATACCATCAACAGAAAATAGCTCTTGAATTAATGCGCCATCTTCTTTGTAACTGACTAAATGACTGCGAGGCACGCCTGCTCGACATGCGCTGATGGCGCCACGAAGGAAGCGTCCTGTACCACAATCTTGGGCTCGTTCGTTAATCAGATTTTGCAAGATTTCATCTGCTTCATTGGGTAATAGTTCAGAGAGCACTTCGTTATTGTCACCGAGCACACCCAGCTCAGAGCAAAAACCGATGAGTTTGTCAGCTTTTAAACGAATGGCTACTTGGGTTGCGACTTCTTCTGAGGTGAGGTTAAAACATTCACCGGTGACTGAACTGGCGATCGGGCCAAGTAAGACAATAGAACCTTGTTCAAGCTGACGCTTAATAGCATCGGTATCAATCCGACGTATTTTTCCACTGTGGCAGTAATCAACACCCTCATCAACCCCTAAAGGCTGAGCAATAATAAAGTTGCCACTAATGATATTAATTTGAGCACCAGCCATTGGCGTATTGTGCAGCCCCATTGAAAAACGCGCAGTAATGTCCAGTTGAAGCTGTCCTGCGGCTTGTTTGGCAATTTCTAGTGAACGTTCATCGGTAATACGGATCCCTTTATGATAGGGAGAGTAACAATCTTGCTCTGCAAGCAATGCATTTATTTGTGGGCGAGCACCATAGACAATCACGATCTGAATGCCTAGGCTATTTAGTAAGGCGATGTCGTTGACGATATTACTGAAGTTGGGATCGGCAAAGGCTTCACCGCCAACCATGATCACCATGGTTTTCCCAACATGGGCATTTAAATAAGGGGCTGACTGTCTAAATCCTTTGACTAGCGCTGTACTACGTCTTTTCACTATCTGACATCCATGTACAAAAAAGTTATATGGATAAAGTAAATTAATTTGTCAATTTGTACAGCCTTAAAGTGATAGTATTTACCAAGATGTTACGTTGGTAATTAGGTGTTTACATTGAGATGTCATACTTAATCTAACTATAAGTTTATTCTGGAGATGAAGATTGGATAAAGCCCAATTATCAAAAGATAATGTGATGGCTCAGCCGACCAAGCGTTCGCATGTCATTATGCTGCTTTGTTTATTAATCGGTGGGTTAGTGCTAGCAGGGGTGTTTATATCTAAACATTCATTATCGAATTTATTTCAGCCCGCTTCATCGGTTGGGATATATGGTTATTGGCAAGAGCAGGATGTCGCAAAATATGCTGCTGATAGTTTCGAAGTCGGCCCTTTAGGGATTTATCATCAAAACCGTTTAGTGACGACGACGTATGAATGGGACGGGCAAACGCTCAGCTATCATTTGGGCGGGGAGCTATACAGCTATATTTATGTAAAAAACACGTTTATCCGTCAGCAACCCGCGCACTATATTTCTACGTTTTTGCGCACACCCCTACCATTAAATCAGTTTTAATAGCTCGTGAATGGAACTTTGCTTAATAGCTATTTGTCTCATGAGTTCAGCCGTCTGTGGTGTACCACCAAGGCAGTGCTGAATAACGTTATTGATTTGTTGTTGAGGAACCCCCTCGCTGGTTAAATTTCGTATCCATTGATATTCAATAGCATTGGGATCTAACAAAGTATCTTTGCCAACTTTAAGTGGTACTTGCATCTCTTTATGTCCTTATGAGTGCGATATTTTTATTCTAAATTTGTAAGTTGTGTATTTTTTGTGACGCTTTTATTAAATCTGTTGAGTGTGACAAAGATATGACACTTATTGAATTATAAATAAAATAAATACCCGCCTTATTTACATGGAAATGCAAACACTTCAATGACATTTAGATACAAATATGGCTTAAGATTATGACGTTATATGGCTTGGGGTTTGTTACTATTGCCGTTATAAACGCATATTAATCGTGTTGGTTATATTGCTTTTTTAAATTTTTATAGGCTTATCTATCGTGTTACGTAAAGCAACAATCGCTCTTATTCTATTTGGCTTGGCTGGTTGTGCATCGGATGATGCAGTTAAATCTAATGAACAAGCTGAAATTCAAAAAAATCCACTTGCGCAGCAATATCTTGGTAATTACTTTTCTCATGTATTAAATCGTGTCTCAACGATAAAATCAGATAAGCCTCGTGATTACACTACGTTTGCACCGCAAGCTGAAATGGTTGTAACGCGCTCACCATCGATGGCGCGTAAATATGGCCCGTTATACAAGCAATTAGAAAAGTGGATCAGTGCTGGTGGTGATCCAAGTAAACTGGCTAGCTACGGTATTGAAGCGGCACAAATGGGTGGTGGTGATAACCGTGGTAATGTGATGTTCACAGGTTACTATTCACCTGTAATTGAACTTCGTCATACACCAAATGCAGAGTTCCGTTACCCAGTATACGCAATGCCTAAGTGCCATGGCCGTTGCCCATCTCGCGCGGAAATTTATAACGGTGCGTTAAAAGGTCAGGGCTTAGAGCTAGGTTACAGTAAATCCATGCTAGATATCTTCATGATGGAAGTACAAGGCAGTGGTTTTGTGCATTATGAAGATAACGATCAATTAGAGTATTTTGGTTACAACGGCAAAAATGGTCACCGTTATGTGAGTATTGGTCGTGTACTGATTGATCGCGGTGAAGTGCCTAAAGAAAAAATGTCACTAAAAGCGATCCAAGAATGGGTATCAACACACAGTGAATCACAAGTACGTGAATTACTAGAACAAAATCCATCGTTTGTTTTCTTTAAGCCACATAAGAGCTTAGATGTAAAAGGTAGCGCAGGTATTCCACTGCTAGCAAATGCTGCTGTTGCAGCTGATCGTAAGTATATTCCAATGGGCTCTGCGCTACTTGCAGAAGTACCTGAGCTTGATGCACAAGGTAACTGGACTGGTAAACACGTTTTACGCCTGTTACTAGCGCTAGATACTGGTGGTGCAGTGAAGAAAAACCACCTCGATCTTTACCACGGTATGGGTAAGCAAGCAGGTATTGATGCTGGTCACTACAAGCACTTTGGTCGTGTATGGCGTTTAGGCTTAGAAGGGACTGCAACTCAAGACCCTTGGCTTAAGCCATAGTTCGGTATTGTTAGAAAGCATTACCAGCAAACTTGAGTGATGCTAACAACTGGACAATCTTATTAAGAGTGCGTATAAAAACGCACTCTTTCTTTATCCATCCATCATCTCTGTGAAGAAGTACTATGCGCGAACTTGATACCCCAGCATCTGATAGTTACAACCAACGTTTTGGCGGCACACGTCGTTTATACGGCAATAGCGAAGTAGAAATCCTTCGTGCAGCGCACGTGTGTGTGATTGGTATTGGTGGTGTAGGTTCATGGGCAGCAGAAGCGTTGGCGCGTTCAGGTATTGGTGAGCTGACGTTGATTGATATGGATGACGTATGTGTAACTAACATTAACCGTCAGATCCATGCTATGACAGGCACGGTAGGTAAGAGCAAAATCGAAGTGATGGCAGAGCGCATTCAATTGATCAATCCTGAGTGTAAGGTCAATCTGATTGATGATTTCATCACCCCTGATAACCAAGCTGAATACCTATCAAAAGACTTTGATTACGTGTTGGATGCGATTGATAGCATGAAGCCAAAAGCGGCACTGCTGTCTTACTGTAAAAGTAATAAAATTAAAGTGATCACCACAGGTGGTGCCGGTGGTCAGATGGATCCGACTCAAATTCAAATCGCAGATTTAACCAAAACGATTCAAGATCCATTAGCGAAAAAATTACGTGATACGCTGCGTCGTCATCATAACTTCCCGAAAAATCCAAAGCGTAAGTTTGGTATTGATTGTGTATTCTCAACAGAGCAATTGAAATACCCACAAGCTGATGGCTCTGTATGTGCTGTGAAAGCAACCGCAGAAGGACCAAAGCGTATGGATTGTGCTAGTGGTTTTGGTGCTGCAACGGTAGTCACTGCGACCTTTGGTTTTGTTGCGGTATCGCAGATCTTACGTAAGCTAATTGAAAAACATAAAAAGTAATGCTTTGGCTTAATAGATACTGCATCGAAAAGATTTTCAAATAGCAAAAAGCGGATTCGATGATCCGCTTTTTTGTTTTTAGCTTTCTATCATTTGCTTTAGTAATTAAGCAGTTTAGTTAGCTAATTGCTTAATTTGTTCAACAATGGCTTTTAAGCCGTTACCACGAGAAGGGCTTAAGTGAGCAATTAAGCCTAGCGAGTCAAAGTAACCATCGATATCAAATGTACTAATTTCAGCACGAGTTTTGCCGTGATAAGCGGCTAGTACCAGTGTTATTAATCCACGCACAATTCGCGCATCGGAATCGGCTTGAAAATAAAAGCGATCATCAACTTGCTGGTGGTGAAGCCACACTTGCGATTCACAACCACTCACTTTCAATTGCTCATCTTTGTCTTCTTCTGCCATTACAGGCAATTTCTTACCTAATTGGATCACAGCACGGTAGCGATCTTCCCAGCCAGAAGCGGTTTGCATTTGAGCCACGATATCAGCCGTTGTAATGTCGGTGCCGAAAGGGTGAGAAGGAAGCGTAAGTTCAGCCATAATGTTCAATCCAGATAACGCATTAAAGTAAGTCACAAGCTTTGTGTAGTGCTGTAATGAAGCGCTCTACATCTTGCTCGGTATTATAAAGGGCTAATGATACTCGTAATGTCCCTGTTAAGCCTAGCGCATCAAGCATAGGGTGAGCACAATGATGCCCAGCACGTAGCGCGATATTTTGCTGATCAAGCAAGGTCGCAATATCTTGATGATGGACACCATCGACGACAAAAGAGAATAAGCTGGCCCCTGGCTGTAAGCCAATAATACGCAGATCATCAATGCTGTTAATGCCATCAATCGCTTGTTGGCGAAGCTTGGCAATGTGGTGCTCCGCACCTTTTCTATCTAATTGATTTAGCCAGTTAATCGCAGCAGCTAAAGCGAGACTTCCTGCCACATTCGGTGTACCTGCTTCAAATTTTCCTGGTAGCGCGGCGAAAGTTGTGCCGTCGAAAGAGACTTTCTCCACCATTTTACCGCCACCGTGCCAAGGAGGCATGGCTTCAAGTAGTGCTTGTTTACCATAAAGCACGCCGATACCCGCTGGCGCATAAATTTTGTGGCCAGAGAAAACATAGAAATCTGCATCTAGCGATTGCACATCCACGTTTTCATGAGCAATCCCTTGAGCACCATCAATGACAGCAATGGCATTGTGCTGATGGGCAGCATTGATAATGTCTTCAATTGGGTTACGTGTGCCAGTGACATTGGTAATGTGCGCGACAGCAACTATCTTGGTGTTATCAGAAAGCAGTGTATAGAACGCATCCATATCTAAGGTGCAGTCTGAACGCATTGGGATTTTCACCACTCGAGCGCCTGTTTCTGCTGCAATCATCTGCCAAGGCACGATATTGGCGTGGTGCTCTAGCTCACTGACAAGGATTTCATCACCGGCTTGCAGGTTTGCTCGACCGTAAGTTTGGGCAATTAAATTTAATGCTTCAGTGGCACCACGGGTCCAAATAATTTCTTTACTGTTTGCAGCACCAATAAAGTCTTTAACCGTTTCACGGGCTTGTTCAAATCGTAATGTGGCGTTCGCCGTTAAGCTGTGGCTGCCTCGATGTACATTGGCATTGTAACCACGGTAATACTCAGTAAGGGTATCGATCACAACTGCTGGCTTTTGTGCGGTCGCTGCACTATCTAAATACACAGGAGGTAGCTCACCGTCAGCTTGTTGCAATGCTGGAAATTGAGCCAAAATGGTTGAGATATCGAATTGAGTCGTCATGGTCGTTCACATTACTGAGATTTGAACAGCGGATCATGCTAAGAAATGGTCTTCAGAGCAAGTGATGATGGTTTTTAATTGATAAAAAAATAGCACTGCGTTGGGGCGCAGTGCTAACAATAGCTTTGACAGGAAAGTCAAAAATACAGGAAGTAAAGGATGGAAATTCCATCCATCCGGAATGATCCGGACAATATGCAAACACAACATGCAATGTTGATAAGCTGGTTAGCCAGAGGGCAAAAAACAGATGGTTAACTCAACATTGCGGGAGGAATAATAGGGTTTCTCTAGCAGTTGAACAATGGACAATTTATAATGTTCAGGATTAAAAAAACTAATGTATTAAATAGTCGAGAAAAGTATGTCTAGACGTTTACCCCCGCTCAACTCATTAAAGGTATTTGAAGCGGCAGCAAGGCACTTGAGTTTTACTCGTGCGGCGGAAGAATTATTTGTCACACAAGCTGCAGTTAGCCATCAAATTAAAGCGTTAGAGGAATTTTTAGGATTAAAACTATTCCGAAGACGTAACCGTTCTTTGCTATTAACTGAAGAAGGTCAGGGGTACTTTCTCGATATTAAAGATATTTTCTCTGCCATTTCAGATGCTACCGATAAGGTATTAGAGCGAGGTTCAAAAGGTGCGCTTACCATTAGTTTACCTCCAAGTTTTGCTATCCAATGGTTAGTGCCGCGTTTAACCGATTTTAATGAACAACATCCTGATATTGATGTGCGCATTAAAGCGGTCGATTTAGATGAAGGTTCACTGACCGATGATGTCGATGTGGCGATTTATTACGGCCGAGGCAATTGGCCGGGACTTCGTGCTGATAAGCTGTATCAAGAATTTATGATGCCAGTGTGTTCACCTATGCTGTTAATGGGAAATAAACCACTGCATAGTCTTGATGATTTGAAGTTTCATACTTTATTGCATGATACCTCGCGTAAAGAGTGGAAGAACTATGTTCGCCATTACAACATTTCCGGCGTTAACGTAAACCAAGGTCCGATCTTCAGTCACTCGACCATGGTGTTACAAGCCGCAGCGCACGGTCAGGGTATTGCGCTTGGTAATAATGTATTGGCACAACCCGAGCTAGAAGCTGGGCGTTTAGTGTGTCCATTTGATGAAGTGTTGGTGAGTAAGAACGCATTCTATTTTGTCTGCCAAGAGCGCCAAGCAGAGACGGGACGTATTCAAATTTTTAGAGATTGGGTATTAGCGAAAGCCCGTCGTGAGCAGGAGGACATGCCTGATGTCGAACTTAGCCAGTGAATACATGATCAATGAACCACAATCAGGCACAGCAATCGCGACTTTTTTGTTTGCCCATGGCGCCGGCGCAGGAATGGATCATAGCTTTATGACAGCCGTTGCCGAAGGGTTAGCCAAGCACGATATTCGTGTGGTTCGGTTTAATTTTCCTTATATGGTGAAACGGGGTGAAGACGGTAAAAAGCGTCCGCCCGATCGTCAGCCAAAACTGTTACTCGACTTCCAACGTCATATTGAAAACTTTGCCGATAACGCGTTAGTGATTGGTGGTAAATCCATGGGCGGTAGAATGGCAAGTTTAATGGTGACGGATATTGCTGCTGAAAGTCCTGATGTCGAAAACTGTGCAACAAAAGTTAATGGCGTGGCGTGTTTAGGCTTTCCGTTTCATCCGCCAGGTAAGCCTGAAAACTTTCGCGGTGATCATTTAAAAACCATATCAACGCCAACGCTGATTTTACAGGGTGAGCGCGATACGTTTGGTACTAAAGCAGAAATGGCTGAATGGACGTTTTCACCTCAAGTAGACATTGCTTTCTTGCCTGATGGCGATCATAGCTTTAAACCGCGTAAAGCATCGGGATATACCGAAGCGCAAAACATTGCAACAACGGTAGTGCAGCTAGCTCGTTTTATTAAGGAAATCAGTCATGACTAACGGATTAGAAAACCGCACCCGTTGGATACTGTTTATCGCAGCGATCAGTGGTGTATTAACCGTAGGGCTTGGCGCATTTGCTGCACATGGTTTAAAGCACCATTTATCACCGTATTTATTGGATGTATTTAAAACCGGCGTCCAGTATCAGGCTTGGCATACCTTAGCGTTACTCGGTTGTGGAATATTGACACGCTTTTTGTCGTCAAAAGCTGTATCATACGCCGCTCTGTTTTTCGCCATTGGTATAATTTGCTTTAGTGGCAGCTTATATGCGTTGGCATTAACAGGCATTAAGTGGTTTGGTCCCATCACGCCGATGGGCGGAGTATGTTTTATTATTGGCTGGGTAATGCTTGCAATCGCTACCTGGCGTTCAGCTTGAGGGTTCCAACGTGAATCATGTTTTATTGTATTGTCGTCCTGGCTTTGAAAAAGAATGTGCAGGTGAAGTTCAAGACAAAGCAAATGCGCTGGAATTGTTTGGTTTCCCTCGGGTAAAAAACAATTCAGGCTACGTATTGTTTGAATTCTACCAAGCTGGTGATGCGGATAAGTTCATCCAACAACAGCCCTTCTCACAGCTTATTTTCGCACGTCAAATGTTTGCTTCATCGCAAATGCTAACCGATCTTCCAGCAGATGATCGTATCTCACCGATTCTTGAAGCGATCGGTGATGATGTGCCGAAATGTGGCGATCTACGTGTTGAAACGCCAGATACGAACGAAGCAAAAGAGCTATTAAAGTTCTGCCGTAAGTTTACTGTGCCGCTACGCCAAGCAATGCGTAAGCGTGAGATCCTATATACGAAAGACAACAGTAAAAAACCTGTGCTACATGTCTGTTTTGTTGCTCCGGGTTGTTGTTTCGTCGGTTACTCATATAGCTCGAATAACTCGCAGTTCTTCATGGGTATTCCACGTTTAAAATTCCCAGCAGATGCACCAAGTCGTTCAACGCTAAAACTGGAAGAAGCTTTCCATGTATTTATTCCACGTAATGAGTGGGATGAGCGTTTAGCACCGGGCATGTGGGGTGTCGATTTAGGTGCGTGTCCTGGTGGTTGGACATATCAATTGGTGAAGCGATCGATGTTCGTTCATGCGATTGATAACGGTGCAATGGCACAAAGTCTAATGGACACAGGCCAAGTTAAACACCACGCAGTTGATGGCTTTAAGTTTGAGCCACCACGCAAGAACGTGACTTGGATTGTATGTGACATGGTAGAAAAGCCTGCACGTGTTGCGCACTTAATGGGTGAGTGGTTAATTAAAGCATGGGCTAAAGAAGCCCTGTTTAACTTAAAACTGCCAATGAAAGGCCGTTACGACGAAGTACTACAAGATATTGAAAATCTAAAAGTCTTCCTGATCCAAAACGGTGTGAAGTTTAAACTACAAGCAAAGCATCTTTATCATGACCGTGAAGAAATCACAGTTCACATTCAGCGTTTAGATACACGCTCTCCACACTAATAGCGTGGATTGAATAGATAGCAAAACGCCACTGGCTAGTGATAGTCAGTGGCGTTTTTGTATCTATCGCTTTATTTTACGCTTGCGGTGCGTGGTAGCGAATATCTTGCAGATTAAACCCTAATACTAAATCTGTTTTTAAACTAGATACCGCTTTACAGGCAAGGGCGATGTCATGGTTGCCATCAATTTTCTTTTTCCACTTAGCTGGTAAGTCATCGGCAGCAAGGATCGCTTCTAAATTAGGATAAAGCTGTAATAGTTCCACTGCCGCTTTCGGCCCAATACCTGCGATACCTGGAATTTTACTTGAGCTAATACCAGCTAATCCCCAGTAGTCAGTCAGCTTATCGGGAGCGACACCGTATTCTTTTTCGATAAAGGCACTATCTAGCCAACGTTCTTGGAAATAATCACGAATACGCAATGTTGGTTGCAGCAGTTGGCAGTAACCTTTATCGGTTGAAATGATGGTGACTTGTTCACCACGAGAAGCGACCTTAAGTGCAAGGGTTGCGACTAAATCGTCGGCTTCATCGCCATCAGATAATAGAGAATCAATTCCCATATTCATAAATGCATCTTGAATAATATCCATGCCCGTCATGAGTTCATCAGGCATTGGCTTTCTGCCTTCTTTGTAATGGGGGAGGATGTCTGCACGCCAGCCACGATCGTCACCATGATGATCGAACACTGCAACAATATGAGTCGGTTGGCTGATCTTGATGATTTTGCTCAATGCGCGACAACAAGTTTCTGCTGTGGCTGGAACATCAGGCTCACCCGGGCGAGCGGCATGAACACGACGAATAAGATTAAGAGCATCAATAACAACAAGATGAATAGCCATAAATGATTTCTATGTAAATAAAAAGGAGCACTAAGGCTCCTTATTGTACGCAATTATAATCATTAATGTTGTGATTATTTTGTTGCGGGCTCTGCGGTGATGATTTCATAACACGGTTCGTATTTACTACCTGGGAGCTTCATACGTTGCTGCTCGACGAAATCTTGCAGCAGCTTATCCATACGATCCATTAGGTATTTATCACCGTCAATCTTAAAGCGACCATGTTTTTCAATTTCATGGATACCTTCTTCTTTGACGTTACCTGCGACAATGCCTGAAAAGGCACGACGTAGATTGGCAGCGAGTTTATCAACGGGTTGATCCATATGAAGATCTAAATTTGCCATCGCTTCATGGGTGGGAGCAAACGGCATTTGGAACTCATCAGGGATCTTCAATGACCAGTTAAAACAATAAGCATCACCATTAGAGCGGCGGTGCTCCTTGATGTCTGCCATGGCAGTTTTCATTACTTGTGCCACTTGTGCAGGATCATCAATGATAATTTGATAATGTTTGGTCGCTTCTTCACCTAGCGTGTGACGAATAAAGTCATCGAGTGTGCGGAAGTAAGCTTCACTCTCTTTAGGACCCGTTAATACTACAGGTAGTGGTTGGTCGGCATTTTCTGGCTGCATCAAGATCCCCAGAATGTAGAGTAGCTCTTCAGCAGTACCAGCACCGCCAGGGAAAATCACGATGCCGTGACCAACACGCACAAAGGCTTCTAATCGTTTTTCGATATCAGGCAGGATCACCAACTCATTAACGATAGGGTTAGGCGGCTCAGCGGCAATAATAGAAGGCTCTGTTAAGCCAATGAAACGACTACTGCCATAACGCTGCTTAGCATGGCCAATAGCTGCGCCTTTCATTGGTCCTTCCATTGCGCCCGGTCCACAGCCTGTACAGACATTTAATTCACGTAAGCCTAGCTCGTTACCCACTTCACGGGTGTATTGGTACTCAGTGGCATTGATGGAGTGTCCGCCCCAGCAGACCACAATATTGGGATCTTCACCAGCATGTAGCGTACGGGCGTTGCGCAGTAAGCTGAACACGAAATCAGTAATGTGTGGTGGGCTTTCAAGATCGATATCGTTACGGCGTGCGACATGTAAATCTACGTAGAGAATATCGCGCAGTACTGAGAACATGTGCTCTTGGATACCGGTAATGATTTTTCCGTCGACAAATGCATGCTCTGGCGGGTTCACAAGCTCGAGTTTGATCCCACGTTCACGACGTTTCAGATTGATATCAAAGTCTTTATTTTTTTCTAATAGTTCTTTTGAGTTATCTGTATGACTACCGGAATTTAGCACTGCAAGTGAACAGTTACGATATAGACGGTATAAATCACTGCAAGCGGTGGCTTTTAAGCTATCCACTTCAATTTGAGAAAGTAGGGACATAGCGCCTACTGGGCTGATATGTGTGATCATAGTAACCTCCCTGGTAACAATGAAACTTCACTTTGGCTCTGGCTTAATATCTCATCAAGTAGAGTAATAGACTGTTATTGAGGTTATTTCCTCCCGATGGATGATGAATTCATGCGTTGGAAGGAGATATATAACGTGTTGTTGTTTTTATTACCATACACAGAGAGTCAGGCTTTGACTAGTGGTGAATAGCAAAAGAGAAAATAGGATCTTACAGATTAATGAATTGATTTATAGCGTTAAACGGCATTGTTATAAGGAAATACCGTTTAACTGTAGGCATTATGAAATCCAAATTAAACGGTTATTTCCAGCATTTTGAGCACTAATTAAGGCTTTTTCTATACGTTCAATAGCAGAGTGATGATCGTCATTACCTTCAAACAATGTGGCACCAATTGATACTGAAATAGAAATATTCTTATCCTTAAAGCGGAAAGGTAAACGGCTTATGGCTTCTCGGATTTTAGTTAAAAGATGCTTTCTACGTTGCTCATCACTGTCGGGCATCAATAGCATAAAGTTATCGCCGCTGACACGCGCTAAACAGTCGGTATCATTTAAACATTGCTGAATAGCCTTAGCGATGATTTTCAGTGCCTTATCACCAGCATGATGACCGAAGTTATCGTTTATATCTCCAAAATCATCAAGGTCGATCAGCGCCACCGCTAATGGGTGTTGGTAGCGTAACCAGTTACGGTATTCATGCTCAATGCGATCCATAAACGCACTGCGGTTATACACTTGTGTGAGTGAATCTCGTAGCATGCTTTTTTCTTGATCTTGCAAACGTTGGCGATAGTGATGTGTTTGCTCGATAAGATGTTGAATTTGATTTTCACTGTGTTGCAACTGTTGAATTAGCGCTTGCTCGCGTGCTTTTAGAGCAATATTACGCTCTACAATGCTATCTAATTCTTGTGCGACGGATACGAGTTTAGGGCTTGCTTTTGTCAGGTCTTTATTATCATTTAACTCAGTTTTGAGTTGTTGTGATACTTGCGATAACTCATTATCTAGCTCTCCTCGATGCTGGTGGAGCACCAAAGATTTCCCTGCTGTTTGATTGGTGTTTTTGTGCAGTTCGGCAAGATCACTATTGATATTATTCAAAAAGGTTTGTGATGCTTGGCGCTCATATAGTGTGGCATCTAAAATTAAGCGCAGTACTTGGAACTGAAGTGTTGCCAGTTTCTCAGTATCAATATCGTTAGTTAACTGATTTTTGATCTCTTGCAGTTTGTTGCCATACTCACCGTTAAAGTCGAGCTCAGTGATCAAGTATTGCAACTCGGAAATCAACTCAACCTGATGTGTTGCTGTTGTCTCACTATGGTGCTGTGCCAATTGCGGTACTTTATTGGCAGAGACCAATTTGATCGTACGCTCATAGAGCTCAACAATACGCACAATACGTAAGTGATTATCGAGTAATACATCAGAGTTATGGGAAAGCACCGCACGTAGATCTCGACGTAGTTGTACGGGAAGATCACGATAACGAGATAAGGTTTCACCAGCTTGGTGGATTTTCTGATCTAAACGAAGATTCTGCTTATGAATAATATCGGCTTGTTGAGTGACTAAACGTTCAACAATGGCAAGGCGTGGAATGAGTTTACTGATATCGGTAGGCTGTTCGAGCTCATGACTGATATTTTGTAAGCGCTCATCAAGCTCTTTATTGATACCGCGACAAGCGATAACTAATCGTGTGATCAGACGTTTTAAGATCACGATTTCACGCCGTGATTTTAATGAGGCATCACGGTAAGAAAGTTGAGCTTGATCTAAACGTTGTTTCAAATTACTCACTTCAGAAACAACGGCATTAATATCTGTCACAGGTTACACATTCATACAATTACAATTAATATCCATATCGTATCTAAGCTTTTTGATTTTTAATCAATGTCTTAGATTTCTTTTTATCTTTCTTATTATCGACACTGAAAAAAAAGCCTGAACAACTTAACTTAGCTTTGTGTCAGTACTGTGATCATTATTCCAGATAATTTCTGCTTTTGATGAACTACGCACTTTAACTAATCCTTTGTCGATCCCTTCGATACAAGAGCGGCGAATATCGCCACAGACAAAGCTTGCTGCCGGTGCGGCATCAATGGCACAAATATGTACCCAGTGGCTTCCAGGATCGGTGTCATTCATATTCAGACCAGCATTCACTGCCATTAATAAAATGTCAATTAGCTCTTGGTCGTTAATAGCGGTATAGGCTCTTGGTAAGAAGGGATATTCCGCCATACCAATCTGAATCGCATTATTAAGGTTGTGCTTTAATGTGTAGTTATCAACGAGCTGTTGTAATGAGTCAGCCAGTTGTTTGGGATCACAACTTAGACGGGCATTTGGCTCAATATAGAGGAACATGGCATCAGAGAAATGATAGATCCTTGCAGGTTCTAATACTTGCTCTTTTAAGTAAGAGCCAAACGCTTTTTCTGCATCTAGACCTTGCTTATAACCTTGCTCTAAGTAAATACGTTTTAAGAACGTGGCTTCAAATAGGGCGAAACGTAAGCGATCACTGAGTGGCTCGTTAATGATTTCACCTAAATGCCATTGCTCGAAGTTAGCACTACTTTGTTGTAATGAGTTCGCTAAACGCGCATTGAGCATACGAAGATTTCGTAAACCACTTCGAGGGTGAGTGTAGTAGTCTACACGTAATTGTGATAGCTGCTCTTTGAGCTGTTTTGAAATATGCTGACGACGCAGTAATAGCAACAACATAGCAGCTAATAAGCCAATCAGTACCATCGAGACTTTTTGTTGCTTATACAGTGCTTTTTCACTTTCAAATTGCTCGCGCTCCATTTCTTCGAGCTTCAGTGAGCGCTCCATCATTTTTTGCTGCTGTTTAAACACTTCAACGTTACTTTTTGAAATGCTTTCTTGCTGGCTGGCATAGAGTTGCTCATAACGGCGCTGGCTTAAAAGGGCATTGTAATAGTCGTTCTGCTTTTCAAACGCTTCCGATAGGATAGATTCTCCCATCAGCTGTAGTTTGATAGCACCGATGCGACTGGCTGAAATCAATCCAGCTTGAAGTGATGTAACAGCATTATCGAGCTTATTTTCAGCAAGCTCTAACTGACCTTGTAAGATCTGGCTTTCTGCAACAATCTTTTCATTACCACTTTGTAGCGCCAAGTTACGAGCTTGAACAATATACTGCTCTGCTTTGGTGTAGTTATACAAATGCAGATAAACACGGGCAATGTTGAGTCGTAATCGTGCTGAACGAACATCATGCTTGAGCTGATTTTCCTGATCTAAGGCATTGAAATAATGCACTAGTGCTAGGTTATAGCGTCCTTGTTGTTCGTAAATAGAAGCAATTAACGTCAGGGTTTTTGCTAACTGTTGGCTACGTTTGTAACGTTCGAAAAACTCACCGGCTTGGGTCGCGTGATCTAACGCTTTATCATAGACTTTTCGTTCATCAAATAGCTCGGCTAGATAGTAGTTAGCTTGCGCGATCTGGCCTTGGTCATCGGTTTCAACCGCTAACCAATAACCGCTGAGTAGGCGATCCAATGCCATATCATAATGATGATGTTTTAAGTAATGCTGACCTAGTTTTAATTGGTAGTTAATTAACTCATCTTGATCATCAAGAGCGACTAAATAACCTTTAGCTTTGATATACAGCTTTTCTGCTTTCTCATCAGCGCCGATATTTGACTCTATATTGGCACGTAGCATTAATGCACGATATTTCAGTACTTGAAGTTGTTTTGTCAGTTTGAGTGATGGCGCTTTACGGCTTTCTTCTTCGATGCTATCTAGCATCTTTAATGCCGTCGCACTGTTGCGCAGATTTTCCCAATAGAATTCCGCTAGTAATAAACGGCTTTCGTAAAGAGGGTAGATCAGACCATTGTCACTGGCGAGCTCTTCGGCTTTTTTGATCACTGCAATTGCTTGTTCAGAGCGATGTAAAATCGATAGTGCTTTGGCTTGAATCTGCAGTGCATTAACCGTGTTCAAAGGGGTACGAATGGTGTGATCGCTTTCTTCATTGATATGAACACGAGCAGGATCTTGAGGTTTACTTAAGCGGCGTTGACTGAGGTACTTCTCAGTAAGCGAAAGGGCACGTTCTGGCTGACTTAATAGTAAACCATTGGCCTCGGAAAGCATTGGGACAGTGTAGACTTTTGCTTGTAGGCTGAAAGAAAGCGAACATAAAACGAGACCAGTACAAAGCAAACGGCGAAAAAACATATCATCCCAAGACTGCAAAAAACGAATAGTGTTGATTTTACTGGCTTAAGGCATCAAGTCCAGCAAAGTAAAGATTTTTGCTGGACTTAATGTTGATTTCGCTAACGAAGTCGAATTACTGACGAGCTAAGCGGAAGTTATCACTAGGAGATTTACCCATATTTGTACGATATGGATTGATATCTAAGCCGCCTCGGCGGGTATAACGCGCATAAACCGTCAATAATTCTGGTTTGCAGTATTTCATGATATCGCTAAAAATACGCTCTACACATTGCTCGTGGAATTCGTTGTGATTACGGAATGAGATGATGTAACGCAGTAGTTTTTCACGATTAATACGCTTGCCTTTATAAGCAATACGTACGCTACCCCAATCTGGCTGGCTCGTGATCAAGCAGTTAGATTTTAGTAGGTGGCTATGCAAAATTTCTTCTACTTCTTCATCTTCAACACTGTCTTCAAGTAGTGCAGGGTTGAAGCTGTAATCGTCAATTTCAATATCTTGATCGTCAATACAAGCGCCAAAGAAATTCACAATCGGTTGCTCACTGAAATCTTCAAGTGGTTGAATGGTGACATCAACGTTATCACCTGCACAACGAGACAAATCGATTTGTAGGGTATCTGCAATATCTTGCCAGCTTTCAAAACGGGTTTGGTTGAAGCTGTTGAGATACAGTTTAAATGATTTTGACTCGATAAGATTTGGGCTTGATGCAGGTAGACGCACTTCACCAATAGCAACTTGTGGTAACCCTTTACTGTTTAGCCAAGACAATTCGTACAACGTCCAAATATCATAGCCAGTGAATGGGAGTGCATCATCACTGATATTAAGATCGGTACGGTTTAGACTTCTTGGCACTGCTTGTAGTAGCGATGGATCGTACTGATCTTTATACTCAGTGGTTTTACCAAGGGTTAAACCTGCTAATTCTTTAGCGTCTTTATATTTACTCATACTGTCTATGACACTCTTGGATTAGAATTGATAGTCCGTAAAAACGGTTTTCAAACCTAAAGTTTACTGAATCTTTAATGAGGTTGCGAATGAATCATCCAGTTACCCGTGCTTTATCTGATTTTTCTTCTCGTTATTTGCAAGCATGGTGTGATGCAGATCGCGGTTTTCCACAAAGTCAGGATCTTGTTGGCTTAGATTCACCTTGTGTTGTTCATGACTCCGGCAATGCTGTGACATGGAAACCTGAGCTAAGAAATCCAATGGGACGATTAGACGGGGTTGAAAAAGGCATTGAATTGACATTGCATGATGATATTCATGCGTTTTACTGTTCACAGTTTAGTGGTGATATGCAGGCGAAATTTGGCGAGATTGAATTAGATCTTCTCCAAGCATTTAACGAAGAAGATATCGACCGCCTTCAACAAAATATTTTGGGTCACTTAGTAACGCAGCGTCGTTTAAAGTTAAAACCAACAGTATTTATTGCAGCATTAGAAGCTGAATTTGAAGTGATCTCTATCTGTAATTTAACCGGTAATGTACTGCTTGAAACATTGGGTAAAGATGTACGAAAAGTACTTGCTGAAAACGTTGAGCAATTTTTAACACAATTACAACCAGTACTTATCGAGGAATAAAAACGTGTACGTTGTTGAGTTACAGTTTGAGTGTTTTGATAACACAACACTATCACGTGTTGATCGTGCGATTAATGGTTTGATGGATGACTTGCGTTACAACGGTCAGGTTTTAGGACGTGAGTTTCCAATCACTATTGATGAAGGGATTTTTCGTGTACGTGCTGTTTGCCCTGAAAAAGACAGCCTGCATCCTAAATTTAATAGCCCACAGGTAAACCGTTGTTTTGATTTGCTCAGTGATGCTTGTTTATTAGCACCAAAAATTAAAGTGCTAGGCGTCGATTTAAACTCAGAGTCTGTGGCAGAAACTGCGCGTCCAACATGGCAAGTGCTATACACCACTTATGTCCACACTTGCTCGCCATTACGTAGTGGTGATTCATTATTGCCGATCCCGTTATATCAAACCCAAGCACCAATTGATGGCGATCATAAAGCGTTGGTGAAGTGGCAAACAGAATGGCAAGCGTTTGATGAAATTCAAATGGCGAATAAGAGCAAACCAGCGATTGAAATGGCACTACATGAAATTGGTGACATTGATAGTGAGCTATTTATACGTGGTAATAAGCTGCGCGAGAATTTAGAGCGTCAAACTCAAGTACCAACCTATTACTATTTATATCGTGTGGGTGGTGAAAATCTAGAAAGTGAAGCGAGTCGTACTTGTCCTAGTTGTGGTAAGGATTGGCGAGTAGGAGAGCCATTACACGGCTTATTCCATTTTAAGTGTGATGATTGTCGCTTGGTTTCAAATCTCTCTTGGAACTTCCAATAGCAAAGTACACTAACGGCATTTAAATAAAAGGCTCCAGAGGGAGCCTTTTATTATTGTTGTGCTTCTAATCTTGCTAAGCGCTCAGATAGGGCTGTGACTTGTTGCTCCAATTGTGCAATGCGCTCATCTGCGGTTAATGTTTTCGTTTGTTTTTCAATTGTCGGTACTTTTGCGTTCTTCTTCCATGCTTGCAGTGCTTTAATAATCACAGGAATCGGCAGGGGATTAGATAATCGCGCTTTGATCAGTGCAACGGAAGGCTCTTTACCTTCGGTTGTTAATGCTGCAATGACACTTTCTAATTCTTGAGTGATTGTCGACATTCTTTTTGTATCCTACATCTATAACCGCATTTACTTTCTTAGTAATGCATCGAGTTGATCTATTACCTCACACCAATCCGCATCTTGCTCTTGGCACTCTTGAATAAATCGGCGTTGTACCTTTGAGAAAAAAGGTGCCTCAGTTATATGTTGTTGCTGAGACAGCTGATGTTGAGTGATAAACACTTGTATAAATTCATCAGAGTTATTTAGCCCTAATTGACTAAATAGATTGGATAAATTGTGCTGGAATGGCTCCATGAGCAGTTCCTTATCATCATGACTGAGATACTAAGCAAAGTATAGTGCATTCCTATTGTCTTTTTTGACTCTTGGCTTTGTGAGAGATCTCTTACAAAGGTGTAAGATAAATCGATTACATGTTTAGTTGATTTCTTTGTTATTAACGATAAGTTAATGATTTATATTAATTCTAATAGCGTTAGCATTTATAGAATTTAATTATTTTATAAACTATTGGTTTGGGTGGATTGTTTAAAATAACCAATCGCGTAATCTTATTGGTGTCGGAAGGAGCTGACGGAACGGAACAGGAATTGACTACAGGATGTAGTATCTCAGGATGAGAAGTTGGTGAACTAGGATGGTTTATCAAACAAGGATTGTGAAGGGACACCGTAGGATACGGTAAGGTAAATAGGATATTTACCAGTCAGGATGACAGATGGAACACTTCAGGATGAAGTAAAGGACACCTCCAGGAAGGAGAAGAGAGTCAGAACAGGATGTGATGACGGGTTAGGATAACCAAAGGAACAACTTCAGGACGAAGTATAAGGACAATGCTGAAGGAAACAGCAGTCAAAGGAATGAGGCAGGGAGCACTATAGTAGCGGGAATGCTGCAAGTAAGACCTAAGGGCGCAACGAAAGTTGCGCCCTCTCTTTTTATTTGAAGAAAAATATCTTTATTAACTCCCCCACCTTTATTGCATTTAAGGTCATTTGTTATGGCTTTACTGTGCCACTTCTGTTGTTAAAACATCAAATGTAAAAGAATGTGAAAACATAAAAATCACCAATCTCTAGCTTTCTTGTGAGAGATCTCTTACAAAGGCGTGGGAAATATGCATTTTAGGTTTCAAAAATATCTTATATTAAATAATTAACATTATGTTTTTATTGTTATTTTATCGTTTTTCTCCTTGTGGTTTATTTTTTCTGAAAAATAAATAAATTTAAGGGTGTGGGTTTTTATTGGTGATTAACGTAATATTAATGGTGTCGGAAGGAGCTGACGGAACGGAACAGGAATTGACTACAGGATGTAGTATCTCAGGATGAGAAGTTGGTGAACTAGGATGGTTTATCAAGCAAGGATTGTGAAGGGACACCGTAGGATACGGTAAGGTAAATAGGATATTTACCAGTCAGGATGACAGATGGAACACTTCAGGACGAAGTAAAGGACACCTCCAGGAAGGAGAAGAGAGTCAGAACAGGATGTGATGACGGGTTAGGATAACCAAAGGAACAACTTCAGGACGAAGTATAAGGACAATGCTGAAGGAAACAGCAGTCAAAGGAATGAGGCAGGGAGCACTATAGTAGCGGGAATGCTGCAAGTAAGACCTAAGGGCGCGACGAAAGTCGCGCCCGCTCTTTTTTCTGCCTTCGCAAAACTTTCCACGCGCTTCACCTCCTTCATTTCTATGCGATCGATTTTTTAACATTATTACTATGTTTGGCCTAGATCTGCCTATTTTATTGGACTTTATGGTCATTTAGCTATTCGTCTTGTAAGAGATCTCTTACAAGTTTGTGGGAGTAATTCTTTTTTTGTATTGGAAAAAGAGTAATAGATTCTCAATATATAAATATAATCAAACGCTTAACCAAATAATTAACATATTAATAAAATGTTTTATTCTTTCATATTCTGTATATATGTTGTTCTCAATGACTAATGCGGTAATATTTATCGTGTCGAAAGGGAACGACATGGGATTTGGAACAGCTAAGGATTAGCTAGTCTCAGGATGAGAAATAGATAGCGGAGCTATCTAACAAGGATTGTGCAGGAACACTACAGGATGTGGTGCAGTAAATTAGGATATTTACTAGTCTGGATGACACGGACACTTTAGGAACGAAGTTTAGGGATAGCGCTCTAGGATGGAGTAAGTGGAACACTCTAGGATAGAGTAGGGAATACCTTCATTGATGAAGTCAGGAACAACTTTAGGATGAAGTAGGGACACCTCCAGGAACGGGAGAGAGAGTCAGTATCGGATATATTGACGGGTCAAGGAACTACCGAAGAGCAACTCTTGGATGGAGTTTGGAGTTACACTGGGGACTTAAGTATATCAAGGATTGATAGCAGGGAGCACCATAGTAGCGGGAAATGCTACATGTAAAGCCATAGGGCGCAACAGATGTTGCGCCCGTTCTTTTTGTGGCTAAGAATTAATACTCTTCACCTTCAGGCAAACGATGCGGTGGAATAAAGAAGTGACTTGCTCGCAGACGTTTCATTTCTAAATAGCCCTGATAAGCATCATGCCCATCAGCAGAAAATTCAAAGATAAATACTGTTCGCCAGCCCCATTCACCATGGTGATCTTTAAGCTTGTGTTTACCTCTAGCAAAACTTAGCAGCTGTAATCCCATATTTTTGCAGCGTTGCTCAATAAAATATTGTGCTAGCTCGGTTTGTCGTCGCTGTTGCCAGAATAAAAAAGCAATGATTGCAACGAGCAGTATTCCTAATAAGTTTTCCATCGATTAATTTCCGTGAGTAGGCTCATCACTGCCCACGCGCATGTTGTTGTAATTTTTGAATTGCAGCGATCAATTCAGGCTCCGCTTGACCATGTAATACTTGCAGCATGATGCCACGTAGAACAGGTAGCATAACAAGATCGGCAAACAGCTGATTAAACAGTGCTTGATCTTCTGTTTGGGCTAGGCGCAATAAGAATTTAGCCGCAATGTCGGTGTTTGATAATCCAGCCCAGCAACGACCAGCAATGGCAATTAAGACTTCACGATGACACAGTTCAGGTTTATCGAGAATATTTTTAAGTGCTTGATGTAACAGTGAAGTGTTACTGCCTGATAAGGCACGAATTAATGCTGAGACCAGAAAAATATCAGGGTTATCGCTATTGATTTCAGCGTCAAGGTGCTCATTTATACGCGCACTCAGTGTGTCTGGTAATGGGCAATGCTCTAAACAGCCCAATAAAGCGTAAAGCGGTGTCATCGGTAAATTCGTAATCGATTTACGGATATAAGTCGCATTATTTTCTTGCTTCATTCGCGCACAGATATCAGCGAGTCCTTGTAAGCCAACACCTTGCCATTGTTCCCAATCCAATTGACCTGATAAGTAATGCTGCGCATGCTCATAATATTGGCTGGCAGGTAAGTCTAATTGTTGACGAAGTTGAGCATGGAAAATAGCCATCTTGTCATCAGTTGGTTTAAAAGTATAAGGATTGGCTGCTAGTTTTTCTTGTTCTTCTTCTGTTGGCTCAGCATTGAGTGTCGCGCCCATCGCTTCAATCACATACTTAATAAAATCACCTACAGCGGCTTGTTTTAATAAACCACGTTCATCAAGCGGTAAACGTAAAAACCAAATCCATGGCGAGTGGTTTGGCTGCCAAAATGAAATGGCTAAGTGTGCGTGTTGCTGTAATGGCCATGGATAAGGCTGGCGATTGTCTTCTACCGCTTTAAATTGTGAAACGTCGATTTCGTTAACACGGCGGCCGAGATCAAAAATGCTGTACTGACAGCCTGCATTATCAAGTAGTTGGGTTAGGGTATGAAATTTATCCATGGACATATCTGTGCTCCTCAATCAGAAATTCAGTATAACTTTTGCAACGGGGCAATCCTACCTATTCACGAAAGGATTTATCTTTATATCAACACAAGGGATGAAGTGTTGTGAGAGTAGAATGAAGCACAAATGAACAAATCCTTGGGTGATGTGTTATCAGGTGCTATTCTGCGCGGCTTTAGTGCAGGAGGAAAAATGGATAAGTATCATCATAGCCAGCGTCTACTTGATGAGTTAGAAGTGGTTTTACGCCAACATTGTCATTGGCAATTAACGCCTCCTGATCCTCAAGCATTGGCTAGCACAGAGCCTTTTGCAATAGATACACTTGATTGTCATCAATGGCTGCAATGGATTTTTATACCTAAATTTGGTCAGTTAATTGCGCTGCGATTACCTTTGCCTGAGAGGTTTGAAATTAGTCCTTATATTGAAGAGGCTATGAAAGAGCAACCAGGTGTTGAAGCGATTTTAGCGATCACTCGTCAGCTTGATTTACTATTTAAACAACACTGAGTACATGTAATGGAACTTGAAATTTTATACCGTGACGAATATTTAATTGCGGTAAATAAACCTGCGGGTATGTTAGTGCATCGCTCTTGGTTAGACAGCCATGAGACTGTTTTTGTGATGCAAACATTGCGTGATCAAATCGGTCAACACGTGTTCCCATTACATCGCCTTGATCGCCCGACTTCAGGTGTATTGTTGTTTGGTTTATCAAGTGAAATTGCAGCAGAAATGATGCCAATGTTCGCTGGTCGCGATATGCATAAAACCTATCATGCAGTGGTACGAGGTTGGATAAAAGAAGCCGCGGTGCTTGATTATCCACTCAAGGTTGAGCTTGATAAAATCGCCGATAAAAATGCATCGGAAGAGAAAGAAGCGCAGCCTGCCGTTACGGCGTATAAACCACTTGCTACTATCGAGACTGATATTGCAGTAGGTCGCTACCCAACCAGTCGTTATTGTTTAGTGGAAATGAAACCAGAGACAGGGCGTAAGCATCAGTTACGTCGTCATATGCACCATTTAAGCCATCATATTATTGGTGATGTTAATCATGGTGATGGACGCCATAATCGTATGTTCCGTGAAAACTATGATTGTCATCGTTTAATGCTACATGCATCAAGATTGCAGTTTGCTCACCCGATCACAGGGGAGCTGATTGATATTCGTGCTGATATCGATGAAACATGGCAACGTGTAATGTCGGCATTTAATTGGTCATCAGATCTATTAGTGCGAGACTAATCGCGCTTTCACAAGTCAAACCTCATTGGCTTGATTTTTAAGCCTATCATTGCCACAGTGGTAATAACGCAACAGTGGCAATGGAGGGCACAATGGCTCGGTTAGGTATTTTTATTGGATCTGTTTATGGTGGCGCAGAAGATCTTGCTGAAGCATTAGCTAGCAGTGCGGCATCGATTGATACTCAAGTGTATTTTGATCCGACACTCGATGATTTTCTTGATTACAAAAATGACACTGTATTGATCATTTCATCGACAACAGGGCAAGGCGAGATCCCTGAAAATCTACTGCCGCTGTATGTCGCATTACAAGATCAATTCCCATTGTTACCTGAGCAAGGTTTTGGTGTGATTGCTATGGGGGATTCGAGTTATGGAGAAGATCGTTTCTGTGGTGCTGGACGCCAATTTGATGCATTACTTTCAGAGCTAGGCGCTAAATCATTACAGCCAAGGTTAGATATTGATGCTGGTATACATTTTGAACCGTTAGAAGTGGCGCAAGACTGGTTTGATCAATTTGTTACCCAACTTTAAAAAGAAGCCTGCATTACGCAGGCTTTTTTTGTTATCAATGGTGTTCGTGATGAAGATTAAATCAGGCATGTTTATTAATCGTTTTGATTAAGGAAGCTTTTAAGATCTCTTGCTGCTCTTCGGTCAGATGGCTACCTTGTTCATTAACTAAAATAAAGAAGTCTTCAGCCCGTTCACCAATGGTGGTAATTTTGGCAGCCTGTAAGCTAACGTTATGCTCGGCAAACACTGAGCCCACTTTAGCAAGTAAGCCTGGCATATCTAAGGCAACCAATTCCATCATGGTCTTTTTGCCAGTTTTGGTTGGCAGAAAACTGACTTCTGTTGGGACATTGAAATGCAATAGCTTACGAGGTGCTCGACGAATTTTTCGCTCTGATTTCATTACTGTGAGCGCTTTGGTTAGTGCTCTACGGATCGTGATATGGCGGTTTTCATTGATCGCTTTACCATTAGGATCAAGCACCATGAAAGTATCTAGGGTATAACCGTCTTTACTGTTCATGATTTGGGCGTCATGGACACTTAAGTTTTTCTTATCAAGCTCTGACACCACAATAGCAAATAGTTTGGCCTTATCTTTGCTGTAGACGAAGACTTCTGTACCACCGCGCGTGGCCTTTTTGCTCAATAAAATGAGTGGTTTGTCATGATCGTGTTGCAATAGTGCTTCGGCATGCCAAGCCAATTGTTTATGGGTATGACGTAAGAAGTAATCGGCTTTAAAGCGTTGCCATAACACCTCAATTTCACGAGGTTGGAAACCTTTGCTACGTAAAATGGCTGACGCTAGTTGTTGATTGTGGCGAATGCGATCTCGTACATCTGGGGTGTTTTCTAGCCCTCGACGTAACGCTTTTTGAGTGGAGTAATACAGCTCCGCAAGCAAGGTGCGTTTCCAGCTGTTCCATAAGTCTTGGTTAGTGGCGCAAATATCGGCAACGGTTAAACAAACAAGGTAATCAAGGCGCTCTTCATCACGTACTTGCTTAGCAAACTCTGCTACTACTTCAGGATCGTAAATATCACGACGTTGTGCTGTGACAGACATCAGTAAGTGCTTTTTCACCAGCCATGACACGATGTTGGCTTCGGGGCGTGAAAGCCCGTGTTGAATACAAAACTCATAGGCATCTACTGCCCCAAGCTCTGAGTGATCACCTTTTCGACCTTTGGCAATGTCATGGAAAATAGCGGCGAGGATTAACAGTTCTTTTTTGACAATACGAGGATAGACCTCACAGCAAATCGGATGGCGTTGTTTGTTTTCGGGAGCAGCAAACTTATTGAGGTTTTTGATCACTCGAATACTGTGCTCATCCACGGTATAGACATGGAATAAGTCAAATTGCATCTGACCGACAATGTGACTCCATTGCGGTAAGTATGCAGACAAGACGCCATGACGATGCATTAATCGAAAGGCTTTTTGCAACGCATTCGGTTGTCGTACTAGTTCCATGAATTTTTCACGGGCAGCAGGAATATCTATGAGAAAACGATTTAAACGACGACGAGCAGTGCGCAATTGACGTAGTGTTGGCGCAGCAATACCTTCAATTTCGGAGTTTTTCGCTACATGTAGAAACATATCTAAAATGGTTTCTGGACGAGCTTGAAATAAAGCGGGTTTGGTCGCTTCAATTAAGTGTCCACGAATTTGAAAGTCTTCATCTAATACAACTGGCGCGACATCTCTTTTGTTAGTGATAATTGCTTGATCAAACAGCTGAAGCAGCATTTTGTTAAGCTCAGCAACGCGACGTAGGGTGCGATAGAACTCTTTCATCATCATTTCAACCGCTTGATTCCCTTCACCTTGGTAGCCAAGATTTGCAGCGACTGATGCTTGATGATCAAAGGTTAAGCGGTTGTCATAACGACGCAGTTCAATATGTAAAGCAAAGCGGATCCGCCAGAGTTCATTTTGGCACTCAACGAGTTCTCGATATTCAGCATCAGTAAGAAAACCATGACGACTCATTTCAAATAAGCTGGTGGCACCAAAATGACGACGAGCAACCCAACTTAAGGTGTGAATATCACGAAGACCACCGGGACTCGATTTAATATCGGGCTCAAGATTATAAGTGGTGTCGTGATAGCGAGCGTGACGGACTTTCTGCTCTTCAAGTTTGGCTTGATAGAACACATGGCTAGGCCAAAATTTTTCTGAGTTTAAGACTTCAGTAAGGTGTTCGAAGATGGCTTTGTTACCGCAAAGATAGCGGGCTTCGGTAAGGTTGGTTGCAACGGTTAAATCGTCTTTACCAATGTTAAAGCAATCATGCACGGTACGGACACTTTGTCCTACTTCTAAGCGAAGATCCCACAAAAGCGTAACAAATTCGCTTATTTTGGTACCGACAGCGTCTTCAATCGGGTCTTCACTTAAAATAAGAATATCAACATCAGATAAGGGGTGGAGTTCACTTCGACCATAACCGCCAACCGCGACTAACGCTAAATCTTCCTGTTGCGAAAACCCATAAAAATGCCATAAACGTTGGAGTAATTGATCGATATAGCGGCTACGTTCAGTGACGAGATCGGCAATAGGAACATGTTGGAAAAAACGTTGTTTTTGATGCTCTGCAAACGCTGTTAGTGCTTGGCGTAGTTTTTCTTGGGTAATGTCTTGATCTGCGTAGCTATCAAGTTGAAGAGAAAGAGTATCCGTCATTGCTGTCCATGCCATTGTTGAATCTTAGCTTTACTATAACCACAACCACATCGGAACAACATGTATAGATAGAAAAAAACCGACACATATGGTCGGTTTTTATTATCTTGTTAACTGAGTAACCATTATGCGTTGTGCATTAGGCGAGGCAGTGATTCTTCTTTACGTAGTGTTAAGATCTCACAACCTTCTTTTGTTACTAGTAGCGTGTGTTCCCACTGAGCTGATTTCTTACCGTCTACAGTGTAAACAGTCCAGCCGTCTTGATCATCTGATTCACAGCCAAATTTACCCGCGTTGATCATTGGCTCAATCGTAAAACACATGCCTTCTTTCAATACAGTGCGATCGCTGTTTTTGTAGTGAACCACTTGTGGCTCTTCGTGGAACTCGTTACCAATACCGTGACCACAGTAGTCTTTAACGATAGAGAAACGGCTATTACCCGCTTTAATGAATTTTTGAATAGCAGTACCGATATCGCCAACACGTGCGCCTGGTTTTACTTTCTTGATCGCTAAGTACAGGCTTTCTTGTGCAACACGGCAAAGACGCTTGTCTTCAAGTGATACTTCACCCACTTCAAACATCTTAGAAGTATCACCGTGGTAACCATCTTTAATGACTGTGACGTCAATGTTGATGATGTCACCATCTTTAAGCACAGCAGGCTTGTTGAATTTACCATTAGCTTCAGGTACTTCTTCATCCGCTTTTGCTGGAATACCGTGACAAACAACGTGGTTGATTGAAGTACAGATTGATTTCGGGAAACCGTGGTAGTTTAGTGGTGCAGGGATCGCTTGTTGCTCTTTAGTGATGTAGTCATGACAAATACGATCAAGCTCTTCGGTAGTTACACCAGCTTTAACGTGGGGTTCGATCATTTCTAGCACTTCAGCAGCCAAACGGCCCGCTACGCGCATTTTTTCGATTTCTTCAGCCGTTTTGATCTTAATGCTCATATAATCGTCTCTATTCGGATGTTTTGCTATAACGCTATGTTACCAGTCGCTAGGGGAGAATGGAAAGATAAGATTAATTCTCATAACCAGATTTGACTGGATTTAGCGACTAAATATGTGGTATAAAGCGCGCCGTGATCAGTGATTTTGTTACTTTCATACTAAGTGTATTTTTGCTTTAGCACTAATATATAGGTACGAAGGTGCAACTTAATTGAGTCATACATACTTAATTTTATTATTCACACATATCGACACATCTGCCGGGGTGCTCGGTTATCTTCGATTAGATAACGATAGCTTATTGCTGTCATCGGGTCGGTTTTAAGATGGGATATGTGGACGCCTAACCCCATAGAGGATTATTCAATGGCAACTGTATCAATGCGCGACATGCTTCAGGCTGGTGTACACTTCGGTCACCAAACTCGTTACTGGAACCCAAAAATGAAGCCATTCATTTTCGGCGCTCGTAACCGTGTACACATCATCAACCTAGAAAAAACTGTACCAATGTTCAACGAAGCACTAGCTGAAATTGAAAAAATTGCAGCTCGTAAAGGTAAAGTTCTTTTCGTTGGTACTAAGCGCGCAGCTAGCGAATCAATCAAAGAAGCAGCAGTAAGCTGTGACCAGTACTACGTAAACAACCGTTGGTTGGGTGGTATGCTGACTAACTGGAAAACTGTTCGTCAGTCAATCAAGCGTCTTAAAGATCTTGAAGCTCAATCTACTGATGGTACTTTCGAGAAGCTAACCAAGAAAGAAGCGCTAATGCGTACTCGTGAAATGGAAAAGCTTGAGAAATCACTAGGTGGTATCAAGAACATGGGCGGTCTACCAGACGCAATGTTCGTAGTTGGTGCTGATTGTGAGCACATCGCAATTAAAGAAGCTAACAACCTAGGTATCCCAGTATTTGCTGTTGTTGATACAAACGCAGATCCAGACGGTGTTGACTTCGTTATCCCAGGTAACGATGACGCAATCCGTGCGATCCAGCTTTACACTGGTGCTGTAGCTCAAACTGTTAAAGAAGCTCGCAACCAAGATATCGCTGTTCAAGCTGAAGAAGACGGTTTCGTAGCTGAAGCTTAATAAGTACTTGGTACTTTACAGAGCCTCTTAAGTTACCTTGTGTAAACTAAGAATGGTTACCAGGGGCCGCTAGAGGCCCCTGATTTTTACTCAAAGAATTAAATCTGAGGATTATGACAATGGCAACAGTTACAGCTGCCCTAGTTAAAGAACTGCGTGAGCGTACTGGCGCAGGCATGATGGAATGTAAAAAAGCGCTAGTAGAAGCTAACGCTGACATCGAGCTAGCAATCGAAAACATGCGTAAGAGCGGTGCTGCTAAAGCTGCTAAAAAAGCGGGTAACGTAGCTGCTGAAGGTACTATCATCATCAAGAACAACGAAACTACTGCAGCTCTTGTAGAAGTTAACTGTCAAACTGACTTCGTTGCTAAAGATGGTAACTTCCTTGCTTTCGCTAACGAAGTAGCTGACGCTGCTCTAGCTAGCAAAGCATCTGTTGAAGAGCTTCAAGCACAATTCGAAGAAGCACGTGTTGCTCTAGTTGCTAAGATCGGTGAGAACGTTTCTGTTCGCCGTGTTGCTTACATCGAAGGCGAGCAAATCGCTACTTACCGTCACGGTGAGCGTATCGGTGTTGTTGTTGCTGGTAACGGTAACGAAGAAACTCTTAAGCACGTTGCAATGCACGTTGCTGCATCTAAGCCAGAGTACGTTAACCCATCTGACGTACCAGCAGACGTAGTTGCTAAAGAGCGCGAAGTTCAAGTTGAAATCGCAATGAACGAAGGCAAGCCTAAAGAAATCGCTGAAAAGATGGTTGAAGGCCGCATGAAGAAGTTCACTGGCGAAGTTTCTCTAACTGGTCAAGCTTTCATCATGGAACCTAAGAAAACTGTAGGTGACGTGCTTAAAGAAGCTGGTGTTTCTGTTTCTGGTTTCGTTCGCCTAGAAGTTGGTGAAGGTATCGAGAAGCAAGAAGGCCTAAGCTTCGCTGAAGAAGTAGCATTGGCTCAAAAAGGTTAATCCTTTTTAGCGAATAGCTTATAGAAGACCGTAGCCATGGCTGCGGTCTTTTTACAACTCCATATCTCAAGTTAGCCTGGAAGGTAAAACACATGACCACAAATCCAAAACCAACTTATCAACGAATTTTGCTTAAGCTAAGTGGTGAAGCACTACAAGGCGAAGAAGGTTTCGGCATTGACGCACAAGTTCTTGACCGTATGGCTCAAGAGATCAAAGAACTCGTTGAATTAGGCGTACAAGTAGGCCTAGTTATTGGTGGTGGTAACTTATTCCGTGGTGCAGGCCTTGCAGAAGCAGGTATGAACCGAGTTGTGGGCGACCACATGGGTATGCTAGCAACTGTAATGAACGGCTTAGCAATGCGTGATTCTTTGCACCGTGCCTATGTGAACGCTCGAGTAATGTCAGCTATTCCTCTTAACGGTGTGTGTGATAACTACAACTGGGCTGATGCGATCAGCCAATTACGTCAAGGTCGTGTAGTTATTTTCTCTGCGGGTACGGGTAATCCTTTCTTCACAACAGATTCAGCTGCGTGTCTACGTGGTATTGAAATTGAAGCAGATGTTGTACTGAAAGCAACCAAAGTGGACGGTGTTTACACAGACGATCCAGTTAAAAACCCAGATGCAACTCTTTGTGATAAGCTAAGCTACCAAGACGTGCTTGAAAAAGAATTAAAAGTAATGGATTTAGCGGCATTTACACTTGCTCGTGACCACAAGATGCCTATTCGCGTATTCAACATGAATAAGCCAGGTGCACTACGTCGTGTAGTAATGGGTGAGCAAGAAGGTACGCTAATCACTAGCGCTTAAGCACAGTGGACAACTGATTAACTAAAAAAGTAATAATAGCTTTTTTATTGTGACCGAATAATCAAGGGTATTTATCGTGATTAACGAAATCAAACAAGACGCGCAATCGCGCATGGAAAAAAGTGTTGAAGCACTGAAAAACCAACTAGTGAAAATCCGTACAGGTCGTGCACACCCAAGCCTACTTGATACTATTTCTGTTGAGTACTACGGTGCAAACACGCCACTAAACCAAGTTGCTAACGTTGTTGCTGAAGATGCACGTACACTAGCAATCACAGTATTTGACCGTGAACTAGCGCCTAAAGTTGAAAAAGCGATCATGATGTCAGATCTTGGTTTAAACCCAATGTCTGCTGGTACTGTGATCCGTGTTCCACTTCCACCGCTAACAGAAGAGCGTCGTCGCGATCTTGTTAAGATTGTACGTGCAGAAGCTGAGCAAGGTCGTGTTGCTGTACGTAACATCCGTCGTGATGCTAACGCGAACGTTAAAGCGCTACTAAAAGACAAAGAAATTTCTGAAGATGATGATCGTCGTGCACAAGACGAAATTCAGAAACTAACTGATGACGCTATCAAGAACATCGATGCTGTTCTAGAAGTGAAAGAAAAAGAGTTAATGGAAGTTTAAAACGTAACTAGTTTTAAATGATTAGGAGCGCTGTGCGTGCAGCACGGCGCTTTTTTTTGAGGGATAGAGATGGCAGAGCATTCAATCGAGGCTGGGCTTTCGGCAGATTGTCTTCCAAACCACATCGCAGTGATTATGGATGGTAATGGTCGTTGGGCAAAAGCCAAAGGCAAAGCTCGGGTGTTTGGCCACAAGGCTGGCGTAGAAGCCGTGCGAAAGACAGTCTCTACTGCAAATCGTCTTGGTATTAAAGCATTAACGCTCTTTGCTTTTAGTAGTGAAAACTGGCGTCGTCCAGAAGCTGAAGTTTCACTATTGATGGAGCTTTTCATGACCGTATTAAGTCGTGAAGTAAAAAGGCTACATAAAAATAATATTCGATTACGTATCATCGGTGATACGACGCGTTTTAGCGGACGCTTACAAGAAAAAATTGCCACGGCAGAAGCATTAACCGCAGATAATACAGGTATGGTGCTCAATGTTGCTGCCAATTATGGTGGTCAATGGGACATTCTTGAAGCTGCTAAACAGCTAGCACAGCGCGCCGTTGATAATGATCTTGATATCAGCGAACTCACAGAGCAGGATTTAGAATCCGGTCTTTCAACCTATGGGCTTCCTGATGTTGATCTGTTGATCCGTACCAGTGGCGAGTGCCGAATCAGCAACTTTATGCTGTGGCAAACCGCTTATGCTGAGTTGTATTTTACTGAGCAACACTGGCCTGATTTTGATGAAGCGAGTTTGATGAACGCAGTAGCGTGGTTTGTGACTCGTGAGCGCCGTTTTGGTTGTACAGGCGAACAGATACAAGCATTGTTAAAATAAAAGTTATTATTTTTCGCCAATGCGCAGAGATGTGCGTTGGCGTTATTATTTACAACAACTAAGGCTTTGAGCCTATACAATAATTATATAGAGGACGCAGTTTGCTAAAGCAACGAATAATTACCGCATTAATCCTCGCACCACTTGTCATTGCGGGTATTTTCTTCTTACCATTTCCTGCCTTTGTTGCTGCGATTGCAGCTGTAACCCTTGTTGGTTTTTGGGAATGGACTCAATTTGTTAATGCATCATCTCGTATTAGTGCGATGGTTCTACCTGTGATTGCATTGGGTGCAAGCCTAGTGTTATTACCAGTAGATGCAACATCACTATCAGCATTAAGTGGTGGTCTACATAGCGTATTACTGATCGGTGGCATTTGGTGGTTAATTGCTTCTTTCTTAGCGATAACCTATCCCAAAACCGATAAGTTATGGGCATCTAATTCTTTTGTAAAACAACTTTTCGGCCTACTAACATTACTGCCATTTTTTTGGAGCATTTTAATGTTACGTGCAGTGGATTACAGCAATGATCCTTATCATGGTGCTAAGCTAGTTTTACTGGTGTGTTTCCTTGTTTGGTCAGCAGATACTGGTGCGTATTTCTCTGGCAAACGCTTTGGTAAACACAAAATGGCGCCAGCAGTTAGCCCGAATAAAACGATCGAAGGCTTAATTGGTGGTGTGGTGTTAGCGGTTATCATTACTTGGATTGGCGCGAATTTACTGGCGATTCCATTTGTATCGATTTCAAGCTTGTTATTGATTGCTATTATTACTGTAGTGATTTCAGTGTTAGGCGATTTGGTTGAAAGCATGTTTAAACGTGCTTCTGGCGTGAAAGACAGTGGTAATATTTTACCAGGTCATGGCGGTATTTTAGATCGTATTGATAGCCTAACCGCAGCAATACCCGTTTTTGCATTACTCTATCTCTGGTTAATGTAAGCCATCTCTTTTTTAAGGCAGCCATTACGCTGCCTTTTTTGTAAATGTAAGTGAATTTATGCGTAAGTTAACGATCCTTGGTGCCACAGGCTCGATTGGTAGTAGTACTTTAAATGTTATTGCAAATAACCCTGAATTATTTGAAGTAACGGCGTTAGCAGCAGGTTCAAATGTCGATAAGATGTTTGAACTTTGTCAGTTATGGAAGCCACAATATGCAGCGATGTTTGATGTTGATGCTGCAAAATTACTTGAACAAAAACTACAACAGCACGGGTTAGATGTTCGTGTTCTGTCTGGCGAACAGGGTGTTTGTGATGTAGCAGCATTAGAGTGCGTTGATACTGTGATGGCTGCTATTGTTGGCGCGGCGGGTTTATTACCTACGATGGCTGCGGTGAAAAAAGGTAAGCGTATTTTGCTTGCTAATAAAGAAGCGCTGGTGATGACAGGTCAAATGTTCATTGATGCATGTGAAAAGCACGGCGCTGAACTGTTACCTGTTGATAGTGAGCATAATGCGATTTTCCAATCGCTACCCGCTGAGATCCAACAGCGTATGGGACGTTGTGATTTATCCGCATCGGGTGTGAGTAAAGTGTTGCTCACGGGCTCAGGTGGTCCGTTTAGATATACTGATATTAGTGAGCTTGATGATGTAACGCCGGCAATGGCGATAGCGCATCCGAACTGGTCTATGGGACCTAAAATCTCTGTGGATTCAGCCACAATGATGAATAAAGGTCTAGAGTATATTGAGGCGCGCTGGTTATTTAATGCTAGCCGTGAGCAAATGGATGTGATTATTCATCCTCAATCAGTGATCCATTCGATGGTGCAGTATAAAGATGGCTCAGTGATCGCTCAGATGGGATTGCCGGACATGTGTACGCCGATTGCTTGTGCGATGGCTTATCCTGAGCGTGTAGAGGCAGGTGTTGCGCCACTAGATTTTAGTCAAGTCGGTGAGTTTACATTTTTGAAGCCGGATTTTGACCGTTACCCGTGTTTGAAGCTAGCCATTGATGCCTGTTATCAAGGTCAAGCAGCAACAACAACATTGAATGCTGCGAACGAAATTGCTGTCGCTGCGTTTCTATCCGGTCAAATTCGTTTTACTGATATTGCTAAAGTGAACAAAAAAGTGCTAGAAATAGCCGTGCTTGTGGAACCTCAAGATATTGAAGAGGTAATGGAAATAGATAAACAAGCTCGTCAACTGGCTTCCGATATCATCATCAAGGAATTTGCATGATTGAATTTATCCGCAATTTAAGTGCTTTTTTAGTTGCTCTTGGGATCTTAATCGCAGTTCATGAATTTGGACATTTTTGGGTTGCACGTCGTTGTGGTGTGTATGTAGAACGATTTTCTATTGGTTTTGGTAAGTCGTTATGGCGCCGAGTTGGTAAGGATGGTACCGAATATACCCTTGCGATTATCCCATTAGGTGGATATGTAAAAATGCTTGATGAGCGGGTGGAAGAAGTACCTGCTGAAAAGCGTCATATGGCGTTTAATAATAAAAAGCTTTGGCAGCGAAGTGCGATTGTTGCGGCAGGTCCGCTAGCTAACTTCTTGTTTGCGATTTTTGCCTATTGGGTAGTTTATCTTATTGGGGTTCCTGCACTTAAACCTGTTATTGGTGAAGTTGCGCCACAATCGATCGCGGCGCAAGCAGGAATCACACCTGGAATGGAACTTAAATCAGTTTCAGGAATCGAAACTTCTGATTGGGAATCTGCCAATATGGCAATGGTTTCTCATATCGGTGATAAAACAATGCAGATCACAGCAACCGAGCCTAATAGCAATGTTGTTGTTACTCGCACTTTAGATTTATCACATTGGTCTTATGATCCTGAGTCACAGCAAGTGCTAAATACCTTAGGTATTATGCCTTATCGACCTGCAATTACGTTAAATGTCGCGCAATTGGTGGATAATAGTGCTGCAGTAGATGCAGGATTTAAATTAAATGATAAGATTGTAGCAATTGATGAAAAACCTGTAACTGAGTGGCAGCAGTTTGTTGATGCCGTGCGTACGCACCCAGAACAACAATTATCTGTTGAAGTCTTACGTGATGGGCAACCAGTGGTGTTATCACTTGTACCTCACAGTAAGGTTGAGCCTGACGGTAGTAAAATTGGTTATGTCGGTTTAGCGCCATCTATTGAACCATGGCCTGAGTCGTACAAAATTAATTTACAGTTTGGTCCACTTGAAGCAGTAGTGAAGGCTACTGAAAAGACAAAACAGCTAGTAACCTTAACATTCGATATGGTAACGAAGTTGTTTACAGGTGATGTTGCAATAAAAAACCTAAGCGGGCCTATTTCCATTGCGAAAGGGGCGGGGATGACTGCCGATTTTGGTTTAGTGTATTTTCTCGGCTTTTTGGCATTGATTAGTGTCAATTTAGGTATAGTTAATTTGTTACCGCTACCAGTGTTAGATGGAGGGCATTTAATGTTCTTCGCTATCGAAGCGGTGACTCGTCGTCCTGTCTCAGAACGAATTCAGGATATTGGCTATAGAGTGGGATCAGCCATTTTGGTTGCGTTAATGGCCGTTGCGCTATTCAATGATTTTACCCGTCTTTAATAATGCGTTTTTAGCAAGGAATAATCAGAACAGTAATGGCGATTAAAAAACTGTTGGTCGCATCGCTGCTTTTAACCAGTAGCGTTGCGCATAGTGCGGAAGATAATTTTGTAGTTGATAACATTCGTTTTGAAGGGCTTCAGCGTGTCACGTTAGGTGCTGCATTGTTAAAGATGCCAGTTCGCGTTGGAGATACTGTTAATCAACAGGATATTTCAGAACTAATTAAATCACTTTATGCTTCTGGCAACTTCGAAGATATTAAAGTTTACCGCGACGGTAATACACTTCAGATAGATGTGACTGAGCGTCCTACTATTGCCAATATCACTTTCGCTGGTAATAAAGCGATCAAAGCTGAACAGTTAAAAGAAAACTTGGAAGCGTCAGGCTTACGAGTAGGCGAGGCTTTGGATCGTACAACGCTACGAAAGATTGAAAAAGGGCTTGAGGATTTCTACTACAGTGTTGGTAAATACAACGCGACAGTAGAAGCGGTTGTGACACCTCTACCTCGTAATCGTGCTGATGTTAAATTTGTTTTCACTGAAGGTGTGTCTGCAAAAATTAAGCAGATTAACATTTTAGGTAACCATGTTTTCAGTGATGATGAATTACGCAGTAAGTTCACACTTAAGGACGATGTGCCTTGGTGGAACTTTATGGCGAATGAGAAGTATCAAAAGCAGGTGTTACAAGGCGATTTAGAAGCGCTGCGTTCTCAATACCTAAATAATGGTTACTTAAAGTACCGTTTAGAAGAAACACAAGTATCGATCTCGCCAGATAAAAAAGGCGTATACATCACCCTTAAGATCCATGAAGGTCATCAGTACAAAGTTAAAAATGTACAGTTCCGTGGTGATGTAGAAGGTCGTGTTGCAGAGTTTGATAAGTTAGTAACGTTTAAACCAAACTCGGTTTATAACGGTGCGGAAGTTACTGCGCTAGAAGAAGCGATTAAGCGTGATCTAGGTGAAGCGGGTTATGCCTACCCTAAAGTAACGACTTACCCTGAGTTTGACGATAAGAACAATGAAGTATCTTTGATTGTTAACGTTGAACAAGGTAAGCGTATTTACGTACGTAATATTGAATTCCGTGGTAACACCAATACGAAAGATGAAGTATTACGTCGTGAAATGCGTCAGATGGAAGGTACCTGGTTAAACGCAAAAGCGATTGAAACAGGTAAAACGCGTCTGAATCGTACTGGTTTCTTTGAAAATGTTGATGTACAGACTGTACGAGTACCTGGTTCAGATGATCAGGTAGATATCAAATACAACGTAAAAGAAGCAAACTCAGGTAGTGTTAACTTTGGTGTTGGTTACGGTACTGAATCAGGTATTAGTTTCCAAGCAGGCCTTACTCAAGATAACTTCTTAGGTACAGGTAACCGTTTTGGTATCAATGCACAAACTAATGATTACTCTAAGAACATTAGTCTAGAGTACAACGACCCATACTTCACGATTAATAACGTGAGCTTAGGTGGTCGCGTTTACTACAACGAGTTTGAAGCCTCTGATGCGAATATCTCGGACTACACTAACCAAAGCTATGGTACGAGCTTAACTTGGGGCTTCCCATACAATGAGCTAAACTACTTCAACTTTAGCTTAGGTTACGATCATAACAAGATCTCTAATACGCAAGATTATTATCAAATCCAGCAATTTAAGAAGATCCATGGTTTTGATCTAGATAGTGACAGTGCGATTGAATTGGATGATTTCAGCTGGACATTTGGCTGGACACGTAACAATTTGAACCGTGGTTACTTCCCGACATCAGGTAACCGTCAAGATTTCTCATTTAAGATGACAATCCCAGGTTCTGATTCACAGTACTTTAAAGCGAACTATAACGTGCGCCAGTACATTCCATTAACGGAAAAACAAGATTACACCTTATTACTACGTGGTCGTTTAGGTTACGGTAACGGTTATGGTAAGACGGATAACGGTAGTGATCAGTTAATGCCATTCTACGAAAACTTCTATGCCGGTGGTTTTAGTACGATCCGTGGTTTCCGTTCAAATACCGTAGGTCCAAAAGCCGTGTTTGTTGGTGGTTGTGGTGTTAATGGACAAGGTAACAACAACTGTGCAACAGGTACAGATGATGCTGCTGGTGGTAACGCAATTGCTCTTGCGAGTATGGAACTTATTGTTCCGACTCCATTAGTATCAGATGAGCTTAAGAATCAAATTCGCACCAGTTTCTTTGTTGATGCAGGTTCTGTTTGGGATACCGAATATAACTTGAACTATAAGAGTAGCGATGGTCAAAAACTGGAAGACTATTCTAAACCAGATATGATCCGTGCGTCTTACGGTGCAGCATTACAGTGGATGTCGCCAATGGGTCCACTTGTATTCTCGGTAGCTAAGCCTATCAAGAAATATGAAGGGGATGATGAGGAATTCTTCACATTCACCATTGGTCAGACATTCTAATTTTTGAGGAGAGAACTTTTGAAACAATGGATTAAAGCAGCAAGTCTTGGCTTGGTAATTCTATCTTCGTCAATGTACGCTAATGCAGCTGAAGCTGCACAAAAAATTGGTTACGTATCTACCGGTCAGGCAATGTCTGAGTTAGCTCAGCGTTACAAGGTTCAAGATAAGTTGAAGAAAGAATTTAGTGGTCGTGTAGCGGCACTACGTTCAATCGAAACAAAGATGAAGAGCAAAATCGACAAGATGAAGCGTGATGGTGAGCTAATGAGCTCAGATCAACGTCAAAAGCTTCAACGTGAACTTGCTCAACTTGACTCTGATTACAAGCTAAAAGCACAAGCACTAGCAGAAGATCAACGTCGTCGTGGTATGGAAGAAGAGCAAAAGCTTGTTAAGAAAATCCGTACAGCAATCGACTCTGTAGCGAAGAAGAATGGCTACGATGTTGTACTTGATGCACAAGCAGTTTTATTCGCAAATAAGAAAGATGATCTTTCTTCTAAAGTGATTGCTGCGGTAAAATAATCAGTAACACAAAGCAATAATGACCGATATATTGGCATTTCACCCAATATATCGGTGGTTATGGTATCAAACAGCCACTTTTGTGGCTGTTGTTACAATAGGTATAAGGTAAATATGGCTGCAATCACTCTTGCTAAACTAGCTGAAAAATTAGGTGCGGAACTTCGTGGCGATGGTTCTGTGGAAATTCATTCTATTGCTGGAATGGGCAAGGCAGTGGAAGGTCAAATAACGTTCCTTTCTGATAGCAAATACCGCAAGCAACTTACTGAGTGCAAGGCTGATGCAGTAATGCTACGAGAAGCGGATGTAGAGTTCTTCCAAGGTAATGCATTAGTCGTTAAGGATCCTTACTTAAGCTATGCATTAGTTGCACAGTTACTCGATACAACACCGGCTGCAGCCTCTGATATTGCCGCTTCTGCGTTTGTTGATCCTACTGCTGAGCTTGGTGACAATGTAGCGATTGGTCACAATGCAGTGATTGAAGCAGGTGTTAAGCTTGGCAATAACGTACAAGTGGGCGCAGGTTGTTTTATTGGCAAAAACGCAGTGATTGGTGATAACACTAAGCTTTGGGCTAATGTAACTATCTACCACAACGTAGAGCTAGGTAGTGATTGTTTAGTGCAATCAAGTACTGTTATTGGCGCTGATGGTTTTGGTTACGCTAATGATAAAGGCGAATGGGTTAAAATTCCTCAGCTTGGCTCGGTTCGTATTGGTAATCGTGTTGAAATTGGTTCATGTACTACAATTGACCGTGGCGCACTCGATGACACCATTATCGAGGATAACGTTATCATTGATAACCAAATGCAAATCGCCCATAACGTGCAGATCGGATATGGTACAGCGATGGCGGGTGGTACAATTGTCGCAGGTAGTACCAAAATTGGTAAATACTGCATCATTGGCGGTGCGTCGGTATTAAATGGCCATATTGAAATTGCTGATGGTGTGACTATCACTGGTATGGGCATGGTAATGCGTAGTATTGAAGAAAAGGGTATGTATTCTTCTGGTATTCCATTACAAACCAATCGCGAGTGGCGTAAGACTGCAACGCGTGTTCATCGTATTGACGAAATGAATAAGCGTCTAAAGGCTGTTGAGAAAGAATTAGCAGCAAAAGATAAGTAAGATTTTACCTAATAAGTTAACGCGCCTACCTTTGTGTAGGCCGTTTTGCATTGATATTGAATATTATTTTATTCTCATTAAGACAGGAATTTAGTTTTGACCAGCGAAAATAAGACGCTAAACATCACAGAAATTCAGGAACTGCTTCCTCACCGTTACCCATTCCTAATGATTGATCGTGTGATCAACTATGATGAAGGTAAGACGTTAACAGCTATTAAAAATGTTTCTGTCAATGAGCCTCAATTTACTGGTCATTTCCCTAATATGCCGGTATTCCCAGGCGTCATGATCCTAGAAGCAATGGCACAAGCAACAGGTTTACTAGCATTTAAAACCTTTGGTGCGCCAGCTGAGAATGAACTGTATTACTTTGCAAGTATCGATAAAGCGAAATTTCGTAAACCAGTAGGCCCTGGTGATCAACTTGTACTAGAAGTTGAATTTCTAAAAGAGCGTCGTGGTATTGCTATGTTTAACGGCGTAGCGAAAGTTGACGGCGAAGTAGTATGTTCTGCTGAACTTAAATGTGCACGACGAGTATTCTCATGATCCATGAAACCGCACAAATTCACCCGTCAGCAGTCATTGAAGACGGTGTAAAGATTGGCGCTAACGTGAAAGTTGGCCCATTCACTTATATTGCCACTGATGTTGAAATCGGTGAAGGTACTGAAGTGATGTCACATGTTGTGATCAAAGGTCCAACTGTGATCGGTAAAGATAACCGTATCTTCCCATTCGCGGTTATCGGTGAAGAGTGCCAAGATAAGAAATACCAAGGTGAAGCGACACGCCTTGTGATTGGTGATCGCAACGTGATCCGTGAAAGCGTACAAATGCACCGTGGTACGGTACAAGACAAAGGTGTGACTATCGTCGGTAGTGATAACCTTTTCTGTGTTAACGTCCATATCGCTCATGACTGTGTTGTTGGCGATAACATTATTATGGGTAACAACGCGACATTAGCTGGTCACGTTACCGTTGAAGATTACGCAATTATTTCTGCACTGTCGCCAGTACACCAATTCTGTACTGTAGGCGCACATAGCTTTATCGGTGGTGGCTCTATCGTTGTTCAAGACGTACCACCATTTGTGATGGCACAAGGTAACCACGCAAAACCATTCGGTATCAATATCGAAGGCTTAAAGCGTCGTGGTTTTGAAAAGCCTGAGCTACATGCTATTCGTCGTGCTTACAAAGAAATTTACCGCTCTGGTAAAACACTAGCAGAAGTGAAGCCAGTACTTGAGGAAATGAGTCAAGATTTCCCATCAATTGGTTTATTCTTGAAGCTATTTGAAAACTCGACACGCGGTATTATTCGCTAATGACGAAGCCACTTCGAATAGGAATTGTCGCCGGGGAAATCTCCGGCGATATTTTAGGTGCCGGTTTTATTAAAGCGGTTAAAGCGCAATACCCAGACGCAGAGTTTGTTGGTGTTGCGGGGCCTCGTATGCAAGCTGAAGGTTGTGAAGCCTTGTTTGATATGGAAGAGCTTGCCGTGATGGGCATTGTTGAAGTATTAGGTCGCTTACCTCGATTATTTAAGGTCAAAGCAGAGTTAGTTAAATACTTTAGCGATAATCCACCAGATGTGTTTGTTGGTATTGATGCCCCTGATTTTAACTTACGCCTAGAAAAAGATTTAAAAGATCGCGGTATTAAAACCGTTCATTACGTCAGTCCATCAGTATGGGCATGGCGTCAAAAGCGCATTTTTAAAATCGAAGCTGCGACCAACCTTGTACTTGCATTCTTACCGTTTGAAAAAGCGTTTTACGATAAGTTTAATGTTCCTTGTGAGTTTGTCGGCCACACTATGGCAGATGCAATCCCATTGCAAACTGATCAAGCTGCAGCACAAGCGTTATTAGGGTTAGATTCTGATAAACGCTGGCTGGCGGTATTACCGGGCAGCCGTGGCAGTGAGATGGAAATGCTTGCCCCACCGTTTATTGAAACGTGCAAACAGCTTAAAGTTAAGCATCCAGAGTTAGGCTTTGTCGTGGCGCTTGTTAATCAAAAACGTCGTACTCAATTTGAACAAGCGTGGCAACAGACAGCACCAGAGCTTGATTTCGTGCTGGTGGATGATACAGCTCGTAACGTGATGATTGCCTCAGATGCAGTGTTACTCGCATCGGGGACTGTGGCGCTCGAGTGCATGTTGGTTAAACGTCCTATGGTGGTGGGCTATAAAGTCAAACCATTAACGGCGTGGCTAGCGAAGAAAATGCTTAAAACCAAGTATGTATCGTTGCCGAATATCTTAGCAGACGAAGAGCTAGTCACAGAGCTGCTGCAAGAAGATTGCACGCCAGAGAAGCTTTATCACGAAGTTGATAAGATCCTCTACGGTGATACATCAGCGTTGATGGCAAAATTTGAACAAATGCATAAAACCATTCGTTGTAATGCTGATGAGCAAGCAGCGAATGCAGTATTAGCTTTAATTGATAGAGCGTAATATGGCTGAGAAAAAAGAATTTGAACCGTTTGTTTACCCTCAAGCTAATTGTATTGCAGGGGTAGATGAAGTCGGTCGTGGTCCGTTAGTGGGGGCAGTTGTAACAGCAGCGGTAATTTTAGATCCGAATAACCCTATAGAAGGCTTAACGGATTCTAAAAAACTGACCGAGAAAAAACGCAATCTGCTGTTTGATGAAATCAAAGAAAAAGCCTTGTCTTGGTCATTAGGTCGTTGTGACGCTGATGAAATTGACGAGCTGAATATCTTGCAAGCGACCATGGTAGCGATGCAGCGTGCAGTGGCAGGTTTACATGTTCAGCCTGATTTTGTGTTGATTGATGGTAACAAAGTTCCTGAATTGCCAATGGCTGCCCAAGCTGTAGTGAAAGGGGATCTACGTGTCGCAGAGATCAGTGCCGCATCCATTATTGCCAAAGTGACGCGCGATCGTGAGATGGAAGCATTAGATGCTGAATATCCACAATATGGTTTTGCTAAACATAAAGGCTACCCAACTAAAGCGCATTTTGAAGCGCTAGAGCAACATGGTGCGATTGATCAGCACCGTAAAAGCTTTAAGCCTGTTAAACGTATTCTTGGTTTAGATTAAGTCTGCTCATCAGAATGACAATATCGATGGCATAGCATTCAGCTGTGCCATTTTTTTATTGCCTCAATACCTCTCATATCCGGTTTCGGGTATAATTTTCTTAATTCAGTAACGTAACAAATTAGGTTGTCATGGCAGAACCACGTTTTATCCACCTTCGTGTGCATAGTGATTTTTCGATGATTGATGGTTTGGCGAAAGTAAAGCCAATTGTCAAAAAAGCATCGGATCTCGGTATGCCAGCACTCGCTATTACAGACTTTACTAACCTGTGTGGTTTGGTGAAGTTTTACTTCGCTGCCCATGATGCTGGAATGAAGCCAATTATTGGTGCTGACTTCAAAGTTCAGTCTGCAGAAATGGGAGACGAGTTATTTGAACTCACCATTTTAGCGGCAAACAATGAAGGTTATAAAAATCTAACTTTATTGATTTCAGAAGCCTATCAGCGTGGACATGTACAACACCTGCCAGTTATTGACAAAGAATGGCTGATTACTCACCGTGAAGGTTTAATTGTCCTGTCTGGTGGCAAAAATGGTGATGTGGGTAAAGCCTTGCTGAAAGGCAACCAGAAAATGGTGGACAGCTTTGTCAGTTTCTACAAAACCCATTTCCCTGATAGTTACTATTTAGAGTTGGTACGCACAGGTCGTGCCGATGAAGAAGCTTATTTACATTTTGCGGTTGAACTGGCTGAAAAAGAAGATTTGCCCGTTGTTGCCACCAATGATGTGCGCTTACTGACGGCAGATCAATTTGATGCACACGAAATTCGTGTTGCCATCCATGATGGTTATACGCTTGTCGATCCTAACCGACCAAAGCTCTACAGCGCACAGCAGTATCTTCGTAGTGAAGAAGAAATGTGTGAGCTGTTTGCTGATATTCCAGAAGCGCTGCAAAACTCGGTAGAAATTGCTAAACGCTGTAACGTTACTGTGCGTTTAGGGGAGTACTTCCTGCCAAACTTCCCAACCGGTGATATGAGTATCGAAGACTTCTTGGTCATGAAATCCAAAGAAGGCCTTGAAGAGCGTTTAGAGTTCCTTTTCCCCGATCCAGAAGTACGTGCAGCGCGTCGTCCTGAATACGATGAACGCTTGGATGTGGAGCTTCAAGTTGTTAACCAGATGGGGTTCCCAGGTTATTTCTTGATCGTAATGGAGTTCATCCAGTGGTCGAAAGATAATGATGTGCCAGTAGGCCCTGGTCGTGGTTCAGGTGCGGGCTCATTAGTCGCTTATGCCCTGAAAATTACCGATTTGGATCCGTTGGAATTTGACTTACTTTTCGAACGTTTCTTGAACCCTGAACGTGTCTCCATGCCCGATTTCGATATCGACTTCTGTATGGATAAGCGTGACTTGGTTATTGATCACGTGGCTGAAATGTACGGTCGTGATGCGGTATCGCAGATCATTACGTTTGGTACTATGGCGGCAAAAGCGGTGATCCGTGATGTCGGCCGTGTACTGGGTCACCCGTATGGTTTCGTCGATCGTATCTCTAAGTTAGTGCCAGCCGAGCCGGGCATGACACTGGCCAAAGCGTTTGATGCCGAACCTCAGCTAGGTCAATCTTATGATGCGGATGAAGAAGTCCGTGATTTGATTGATATGTGTCGCATCCTTGAAGGGGTAACACGTAACGCTGGTAAACACGCTGGTGGTGTTGTGATCTCGCCAACCACGATCACTGACTTTGCGCCATTGTACTGTGATGCGGAAGGTAATAACCCGGTTACCCAGTTTGATAAGAATGACGTTGAAACCGCAGGCTTGGTTAAGTTCGACTTCTTGGGACTTCGTACATTAACCATCATCGACTGGGCGTTGGGGCTGATCAACCCTCGCTTAATTGAGCAAGGTAAAGAGCCGGTCAATATCGCTGCTATTGCGATGGACGATCCAAAATCTTTTGCCATGCTGCAACGCTCAGAATCTACCGCAGTATTCCAGCTTGAATCCCGTGGTATGAAAGATCTGATCAAACGTCTTCAGCCTGACTGTTTCGAAGATATGATCGCATTGGTGGCACTGTTCCGCCCAGGACCTTTGCAATCAGGCATGGTAGATAACTTCATTGACCGTAAGCACGGTCGAGAAGCGGTGTCTTACCCTGATGAAAAATGGCAACACGAGTCACTAAAAGACATTCTTGATCCGACTTACGGCATCATCCTGTATCAGGAACAGGTAATGCAGATCGCACAGGTACTGGCTGGCTACACCCTTGGTGGTGCGGACATGTTACGTCGTGCGATGGGTAAGAAAAAACCGGAAGAGATGGCGAAACAGCGTGCTGTTTTCGAAGACGGGGCGATCAAGAACGGGGTTGATGGCGAACTGGCAATGAAAATCTTTGACTTGGTGGAGAAATTCGCCGGTTACGGATTTAACAAATCGCACTCAGCCGCCTATGCCTTGGTGTCTTATCAAACGCTATGGTTAAAAGCCCACTATCCAGCCGAGTTTATGGCAGCGGTAATGACCGCAGATATGGATAACACCGATAAGATCATTAGCTTGGTTGACGAATGTCACCGTATGAATCTGAAACTGCTGCCACCTGATGTCAACAAAGGTTTGTACCGCTTTAACGTTGATGACGAAGGTGCTGTGGTTTACGGTATCGGTGCGGTGAAAGGTGTCGGTGAAGGCCCGATCGAGAATATTATTAGCGCCCGTGATAAAGGCGGCCACTTTAAAGATTTATTCGATTTCTGTGCCCGTATCGATACCAAAAAAGTGAACAAGCGTGTACTTGAAAAGCTGATCAAATCAGGGGCTATGGATCGCTTAGGTCCTAACCGTGCAGCTATGTTAGCAACACTGGATGATGCCATTAAAGCGGCAAGTCAGCATCACCAAGCTGAAGCTTTTGGTCAAACCGACATGTTTGGTGTTCTAACTGCAGCGCCTGAAGAAGTAGAGCATAAGTATGCCAATATTCCAGAATCTCCTGATAAAGTTTGGCTGGAAGGCGAACGTGAAACCTTAGGTTTGTATTTAACTGGTCACCCGATCAATGCTTATATTCCTGAGTTAAAGCATTACACGACTTGGCGTTTGAAAGATGCGCAGCAAACTGGGCGTGATAAAGTAGCTACGGTTGCAGGTTTAGTGATTGCAGCCCGAGTGATGACAACCAAACGTGGCACCAGAATTGGTTTGATGACATTAGATGATCGTTCAGGTCGAATGGAAGTCATGCTATTCTCTGATGCCTTAGATCGTTACATTGATCTGCTTGAAAAAGATAAAATAGTGGTGGTATCAGGACAGGTCAGCTTTGATGATTTCAATGGTGGCCTTAGAATGTCAGCGCGTGAAGTGCTCGATATATCAGAAGCGAGAGAAAAACATCTCCGTGGTCTTGCGATTTCAGTCACCGAACAGCAGATCGATGAGCAGTTTTTCGCCCGTTTCAGCCAAGTGCTGGAACCACACCGAGCAGGTACAGTACCTGTGAACGTGTACTATCAGCGCTCGAATGCCCGTGCCAAACTCACATTAGGAACAGAATGGCGAATTACGCCAGCAGATCAGCTAATTTCTGATCTAAAAACACTCCTAGGTGATAAGCAGGTCGAGCTTGAGTTTAATTAAGTTAGCTTAATGGTTTATGATAGGGTAATAAGAACCCTATCATCTTCATAAGCAAAAGGATTTTAAGTGGTATGAGCCTGAACTTCCTCGAGTTTGAACAACCGATTGCAGAACTAGAAGCAAAAATTGAAGCATTACGTGATGTATCTCGTCGTGATGAATCTAACTCGGTTGATCTAGAAAAAGAAATTGAGCAACTAGAAAAGAAAAGCCTAGAGCTAACCAAGAAAATCTTTGGTGATCTTGGTGCATGGCAGGTTGCGCAACTCGCACGCCATCCTCAGCGCCCATATACTTTTGATTACATCGAGCACATGTTCGAAGAGTTTGATGAATTAGCAGGTGATCGTGCTTTTGCTGATGATAAAGCATTAGTGGGTGGTATTGCGCGTATTGATGGTCGCCCTGTTATGGTGATTGGTCATCAAAAAGGTCGTGGTACGACTGAAAAAGTAAAACGTAACTTTGGTATGCCAAAGCCTGAAGGTTACCGTAAAGCACTGCGTTTAATGAAAATGGCAGAGCGTTTTAATATGCCAGTGATCACTTTCATTGATACTGCAGGCGCTTACCCAGGTGTGGGCGCGGAAGAGCGCGGTCAATCAGAAGCGATTGCAATGAACCTTAAAGTTATGGCTGGTCTAAAAGTGCCAGTGATCTGTAACGTTGTAGGTGAAGGCGGCTCTGGTGGTGCACTTGCGATTGGTGTGGGCGATTGCGTGAACATGCTGCAATACTCAACTTACTCTGTTATTTCTCCAGAAGGTTGTGCATCAATCTTATGGCGTGATTCAGACAAAGCACCACAAGCAGCAGAAGCAATGGGTATGACAGCTCCTCGTCTTAAAGAGCTTGAGCTAATTGATAACATCATTGAAGAGCCACTAGGTGGTGCGCACCGTAACGTGCCATTGATGGCTAACACACTAAAAGCACAGCTGAAAGCAACGCTTGAAGAGTTAGATACAATGGACACTGAAACGTTACTTGAGCGTCGTTACCAGCGTCTAATGAGTTACGGCTACTGCTAAAATTACAGTACGCTATCAATTGAAGAGGTCAGCATAATGCTGGCCTTTTTTGTATTTCTCGTTTAGTACGGCTTGTTGCTGCGTTAAACTGGTGTTTTATCCCAATGTTGAAAGAAGCCATGTTGTATTCCTCTTTTTCTCGCCAACTACTTACAACTCACAATGTCGACAGTAAACGTTTTATCCTCGCTTTTAGTGGTGGGTTAGATTCGCGAGTATTACTGGATTTAATGGCTCGATTTATCGCTCAATTCCCGATCTATTCTTGCCATGCCGTTTATGTACATCATGGCTTGAGTAACAATGCCGATGTGTGGGCTGAGAAGTGTTTAGCATGGGCTAAGCAATGTGGGATCAGCTGCGATGTTGAACATGTGATGGTTGAGACGGGAAACCGTATTAGTCTTGAACAAGCGGCGCGAGAGGCTCGCTACAATGCATTAGCAAAACATATTCAACAGGGAGATACCTTATTAACGGCTCAACACAGTGATGATCAAATAGAGACTTTTTTGCTGGCGCTTAAACGTGGTAGTGGTCCTGCAGGCTTAGCTTCAATGCCGACTATTTTGCCTTTTGCAAAGGGTAAACATTTAAGACCATTATTGAATGTGACTCGTGCTGAGATTGAACAATATGGTAAGGAGCACCAACTGGAATGGGTAGAAGATGAGAGTAACCAAGATGAACGTTATGATCGTAATTTTATCCGCCACCAAATCACTCCTCGTCTGGTAGAACGTTGGCCGGGCATTCATAAAGCGGTTGCACGAAGCAGTGCATTGTGTGGTGAACAAGAAGCGTTATTAGAAGAACTATTATCGACGCAGTTGGCTCAAGCAACACAATCCGATGGTAGTTTATTGCTGGCTGACAATACAACTCAACGTATAGGTATGGCGTTGATCCGACAGTGGCTAAGGCAACAAAAAGTGGTGATGCCGTCTTTAGCTCAGCTAGAACAACTTTGGTTTAATGTGGTATTAGCAAAACAAGATGCTAACCCTAAGTTATGTTGGGCAAATGTGGAAGTGCGCCGTAGCCAAGGGAAACTGTATTTACTTCAGCAATGGAGTGATATCAGTCAATGGCAAGCTCCTTTTGAAATTGATGCTATTTGTCATCTACCGCAGGAGCTAGGGACATTACAATTATCTCAAAGTAGCAATGATAAGGTACTTCGATATCCACGGGCTGATGAAAAAGTGACAGTACGTTTTTGCTATCAAGGTGATCCTATTAAACCGCTTGGTCGCAGCGGTAGCCGTAAACTGAAGAAATTGTTTCAAGAATACCAAGTTCCGAGTTGGTTACGCAGTCGAACGCCTTTCATTTTTTATGGTGAAAAGCTGGTTGCTGTCGTTGGGTATTTTGTTGTTGCTGATTTTGCTGGTGATGATCTTGCGATCATTACGTCGAATTTAACTGATTAATTTTATTAATCTTCAAGAAAGGTCACATAAATTATATTCAATTGGTTTATATGCTATTTACTAGTTAATTAAGCGTTACATTTGCTGTATTTTTAGCGCTTTATTTTTTGAACTGAAGGAATGCAAATGCGGATTGGAGTTTTATGTGGTGGCAGATCGAGTGAGCGAGAAGTTTCATTAAAGTCAGGAGCACAAATTGTATCTGCGGTGAAAGCTCTAGGTCATGACGTGGTGCAGTTAGATCCGTGTAGCATTGATCTCTCCATGCTGAATCTTTATAAGCTCGATAAAGTTTTTATTGCATTACATGGCGGGTTAGGTGAAAGCGGACATATCCAAGCATTGCTCGATATTTTGCAAATCCCTTATGTAGGCAGTGGTGTATTAGCATCTGCGATTTCATTAAATAAGCTAAAAACCAAAGAAGTGTGGTCGGCAAATGGTTTATTGACCGCACCTTGGGTATTGGTACGTAAATCGACATCTCAATCAGATATTTTAAAGAGCTGTGGTGAAATCACATTTCCAGTTGTGATCAAGCCTTTAAATCAAGGCTGTAGTATTGGCGTTGCAAAAGCTGATAATGAAGAACAATTATGGCAAGCACTGCTAGCAGCATTTGAATATGATGATGAAGTGTTGGTAGAGCAATTCATTGTTGGGCGTGAATACACCTGCGCAATATTGAATGATGAAGCACTACCTGTAGTACAAATTTGTTCAGATACATTTTTTGATTGGAGTGCCAAGTTCGGAACACAAAGCGCGACGTATCATTGTCCATCAGATCTGAGTGAGCAAGAAGAAAAGAACATGCAGCAAGTTGTTAAGGCTGCATATAAGGCCTTAGGTTGTCGAGGTTGGGGGCGCGTAGATGTGCTGTTAACCGAAAATAACGATGTGTATTTAATTGAAATGAATACCATTCCAGGGATGACAGAGCGTAGTGTTTATCCAATGGCTGCAGCCCAAGCCGGTTTAACTTATAACGATCTCATTGCTAAGTTACTCGATAAAGCACAATTTGATACGATTTAATTCAATTTCTTAAAACACCGTGATAGCCATACTATCACGGTGTTTTTTTATGCTGATGTATTTGGATTCTTATAGATGGATATATATGAGAACCACCTGATGTTGTTTTTTTTATCTATTTGGTAACTTTTTATTGCGAGATAATATAAAAAGCATTAATGTACTAGTTCACTGATACGTTGGCTGTAAGGAAGAGATATGAGCAAACCATCCACACTTGGCGGTGCATGCATTATTGCAAGCGTTTGTGTTGGCGCAGGCATGTTAGGTTTACCGAGTGCAGGGGCGGGCGCATGGACATTTTGGAGTGTTATTGCGATCTCATTGACCATGGTCATGATGACCCTATCAGGTTGGTTACTGCTAGAAGCATTAAAGCATTATGATTTTAAGGTTTCTTTTAACACCATTACCAAAGATGTGTTGAACCGTAAAATCAATGTTGTTAATAACCTATCGTTGTATTTTGTTGGTTGTATTTTGCTTTATGCCTATATCTCATCATCGGGCATGATTTTTAGTAATTTGCTGGGCATTAATGAAAAGCTAGCGTCGGTTTTATTTGTAGCGGTATGTTCTGCATTTGTGCTGCATTCTACTCGTGCCGTTGATCGTATTTCTATTTTGCTCATTATCTTCATGTTGGTGAGCTTCTTAATCGGTATCTCTGGTTTAGCGGCCAATATCCAATTACCTGTACTGCTCGATACTACCCACTTGCATTCAAGTTATTCACCGTATGCATTAGCCTTGTTACCGATTGCATTAACCTCGTTTGGTTATCACCACTCTGTCAGCACCATGCGTGATTACTACCGAGATGAACACCGCGCAAAGAATGCAATTTTAGGTGGCACTTTTATTGCGTTAGGTTTCTATCTGGTATGGGTGCTATGTATTTTTGGTAACTTGCCGCGTGATGCGTTTGGCCCTGTAGTTTCTGCTGGTGGCGGTATTGATGCACTGACTCATGCTCTTGATAGCGTAATTGATTCAAATAGTGTGAAACAGGCTATTCGTATTTTCTCTATTGCTGCTGTTGTGTCGTCATTTATTGGTGTTGGTTTAGGTGTCTTTGATTACCTAGCAGATTTATTTGGCTTTGAAGATACCAAGCAAGGCCGATTGAAAACGTGGGCGATTACTTTTGTTCCACCATTACTGTTTTCATTGGTGTCACCATTTGGTTTCCTTGCTGCAATTGGTCTAGCAGGTGCTGCGGCAACTATCTGGGCATGTATTATTCCGGCATTGTTAGCGAAGAAAACCCGTCAATGTAAAGCGTCGAAAGAAGGTTTTGTGGTGCCGGGTGGTAATGTGACGGTATATGTCGTGATTGGTTTTGGTGTAGTCACTGCCGTTTTCCATATTATGGCAATGGCAAATTTACTACCGATTTTTAAAGGCTAATAACAGCTTAATTCAGAAATAAAAACGGAAGCTTTTAGCTTCCGTTTTTTTGTTTAGCGAAATTGTTTGGCTTCAGGTAAGTATTCAAACCCAGCACTTGCCAGTTTATCGATCAGCTTTTGACGATCGATATCGTAGAATTTCACTAGTTCATCAAGATCTTGGAAATCATCACGGATTTTCATGTTAACGATGCTCATCAACATAATAGGATCCATGGATTCAAATTTAGCTAAGTCCATTATTTGTCCTCATGATCACTAATTAATAAATTAGCCGCAGCAAAAGCCGCACGTTCACGCACTTCTAACGGTAAGTTGGTATCTTCAGCAATGTCATTGAAGGTTTTGATCGCACAAGCAATAGCTGCTGGAATATAGCCTTGATCGCCACTGCCAATTTGCGCATAGGTAGCACGAATAAGCTCGCCGCATTGATAAACTTGCATAATTATCCCTCTTTAGAAAATGTTCAAAAAGATAACAATATCTATTTGAATACTCTCATTATCTAGAGAGAGCATCATAGCGTTAAATGAAATAAAAACGTAGCTGTTATGGTGGTTAGCGCAACGGAATGATTATTTATTACGCTTGTGTTGATAGAGTTGACGATCGGCACGTTCAATCAGTGACACCATCGAGTCACCTTGCATGAAAGTGGCTGTGCCATAAGAAAAGCCAATATTGAGGGCATTTAGGATCGGGCTTTGATCAATGTAGTCACTGATCCTCGCTGCCACTTTTACTTCCGAGCGAGGACTTGCAGGTTGCAGTAAAATAATAAATTCATCACCACCAATTCGGTAGCAACGATCAGAATTTCGGATTGCATGTTTTAAAGCTTGAGAAAACGCTTTAATAACCTTGTCACCATCAAGATGACCAAAGTTATCATTGATCTGTTTGAAGTTATCTAAATCACAGATAAACAGCACGAGTTCTACACTGCGCTTTTCACTCATCGCAATGGCGTGGTGAATATCTTGCTCAAAGCACATTCGATTACATAAGCCTGATAACTGATCCATTAATGCCATATTTTTTACTTTACGGTATTCAATGGCGTTAAATAATGGGCCAGCAAACAGACGGTGATATGTATGCAGTAAGCTGATTTCGTCATCATCTAGAGGATATAAGGTGGAGTATTGCAGAGTGCCTAAACAGCTATCACCAAAACGAAGCGTAAAACTTTTTTGGTGAGGACTCGCTTGTCCTTTGCGGATCAAGGTGGTGGTTTTATCTAAGGTCCAAACCAAACGGCAAATATCAATTTGTTTATCAAGCTCGCGACACAAGATCTCAAACAGTGAACGGATCTCTAATTTTCCTTGTAGCTTTTGTAGGATCAACAGGCGTTGATCTGCGGCTAAAGGTTTTTGCTTTAGCTTAAGAGAAGGAGATGAGGTTACGTGTTTAAATAAAGCGTGTTCCATCACTACAAGATCATTAACTATTTAATTTGTCACTATAGGGGATCTAAAGAGTAGATCAATCGTAGCAACAGGTTTATGCAATGATTTTAACATGTTACATAAAAAAATGGGGGAGATGTTGAGGTTTTTATTAATAAAAAAGCTGCCATATTCGGCAGCTTTTTCAATATGTTATGAAGCTTTTGAATTAAGCAAGTTTTTGCTTAAGGAATTCAACAACATCATTAACAGCCACAGCTTCTTTAGTACCAGTGCGACGGTTCTTATATTCCATCTCACCGTTTTCTAGGCTACGGTTACCGATAACGATAGTGTGTGGAATACCGATCAATTCGTGATCTGCAAACATAACACCTGGGCGTTCTTTACGATCATCAAATAGCACGTCGATACCCGCAGCAGTTAGATCAGCGTACAGTTTTTCTGCCGCTTCTTTCACTTCTTCAGACTTCGCCATGTTCATAGGAACGATAGATACTTGGAAAGGTGCGATTGCGTCAGGCCAGATAATACCGTTTTCATCGTTGTTTTGTTCAATAGCAGAAGCTACAACACGAGAAACACCGATACCGTAACAGCCCATTTCTAGGATTACGTTCTTACCGTTTGAGTCTAGTACGCCACAGTTCATCTTCTCAGAGTACGTAGTACCTAGTTGGAAGATGTGACCTACTTCGATACCACGCTTAAGCATTAGCGTACCTTGACCACATGGGCTTGGATCGCCTTCTACTACGTTACGTAGATCTTCAACACGACCTAGTTCAACGTCACGGCCCCAGTTGATGCCAACATGGTGTTTACCATCGATGTTTGCACCTGCAGCAAAATCGCTCATTACAGCAACTGTGCGGTCAACGATGAATGGTAGCTCAAGACCAACAGGACCTAGTGAGCCTGGACCTGCGTTAACGAACTGGCGAATTTCTTCTTCTGTTGCCATTTCCAGTGGAGAAGCAACACAATCTAGGTTTTCTGCTTTAATTTCGTTCAATTCGTGATCACCACGAATTAATAGCGCTACGATAGGCGCATCGATCTCATCAGAAGCTTTAACAAATAGCGTCTTGATTGTTTTTTCGATAGCGATACCGTGTTGCTCAACTAACTCATCGATAGTTTTCGCATTTGGTGTATCGATAACAGAAAGCTCAACCGTTGGCGCTGCACGATCGTGAGCAGGGGCTAGTGCTTCTGCTTTTTCGATATTTGCTGCGTAGTCAGATTCAGTTGAGAATGCAATTAAGTCTTCGCCGCTTTCTGCTAATACGTGGAACTCTTGAGAGCCATTACCACCGATTGCACCAGAGTCAGCCCATACTGGACGGTACTCAAGACCCATGCGATCGAATGCTTTACAGTAAGCGTCATGCATTGCATCGTAAGACTTTTGTAGACCTTCTTTGTCAATGTCAAAGCTGTAAGCATCCATCATGCAGAATTCACGTGCACGCATTACGCCGAAACGTGGACGACGCTCGTCACGGAATTTAGTTTGGATTTGGTACAGGTTCAACGGAAGTTGCTTGTAAGAGCTAACTTCGTTGCGTACTAGGCTTGTGATCACTTCTTCTGCTGTTGGACTAAGCACAAACGGACGAGTATGGCGGTCAGTAAAGCGAAGTAGTTCAGGGCCCATTTTCTCAGAGCGGCCTGTTTCTTCCCATAGTTCAAACGGCTGAACAACGGGCATCAAGGTTTCGATTGCGCCTGCATTGTCGATCTCTTGGCGAACGATGTTTTCGACCTTACGCAGTACACGCAGACCTGTAGGTAGCCAGGTGTATAGACCTGAAGCCAGCTTACGGATCATACCTGCACGTAGCATTAGCTGGTGGCTAATAACTTCTGCGTCGTTTGGAGTCTCCTTCAGAGTAGAAAGAAGATAATTACTGGTACGCATTGATGGTATCCGTTGATTAATTAAATTAAAAAAGAAGGGATAAATCCCGCCCGTCAGCGATCTGACGATAGCCGAATATCTTACCAGCCTACACGCTATTCGCCAAAGAGAACTGTATAAGATCTGCTATTGATTAACTTTCTCGATCTGATTAACGGTTATTTGTTGTTCAGTCACCGAGAAGTGCACATTAAAATCAAACAAGTGGACAGCATATTGCTTAGGATCTGGCTTGCCTTTCTTATAAGCCGGACGAGGATCTTGGGCTAATACTTCACTGATCACGGTTTGATAATAGGCTTTATTTTTTGCTGGTAGTTGATTGAGTGCGGCTTCGCTAAAACACACTGGCATGAGATCCGGTGTGCTTGATGCAAAGCCACCTTGTGCGTGTGGCAGACTGTCGGAATAAGGAATATAAGGTTTTATATCAACAATAGGCGTGCCATCAACCAGATCGACCCCACCTAATTCGATGATCACATTGCCGTTTTCATGGCGAATCCCTTTTAATTCGACCGCTGACATACCAATGCCATTTGGACGAAATGTGGCACGGCTAGCAAACACGCCAATACGTTCATTGCCACCTAAACGAGGGGGACGAACAGTTGGGCGCCATCCTGCCTCTAAATTCTGATCAAATAAAAATAACAGCCATAAATGGCTAAATTGTTCGATGCCTCTTACCGCTTCTAATGAATTTGCTGCACCTTGCAATATAATTTCAGAACGTGCACTCGGTACTAACCCTGGCTGTCTAGGAACTGCAAATTTTTCTTTATAAGGGGAGAGGATAATACCGATAGGATCAATGCTATAAGACATGAAATGAAGCCAGCTAAGAAGTCAAAAGAGCTGAGAATATAACATAAAAAAGGGTAGGTGCTGAGACCTACCCGATAAGTGTATGGTTATAAAACGCTGAGATTACCAGCCTTTAACCACACCACCATTGAAGATGTTTTTCGCTGAGTTATAGACATCTTCAGATTGGTATGCTTGAACGAATTTCTTCACGTTTTCCGCATCTACATTGTTTGCACGAGAGACAATCAGGTTCACGTATGGCGATTCTTTATCTTCTACAAACACGCCATCACGCTCTGGTGTTAAGTTAATGCTACTTGCGTAAGTGGTGTTGATGATCGCCAGTGCTACATCATCAAGTGAACGTGGAAGTTGTGCCGCTTCTAGCTCAACAATCTTCAGATTTTTCGGGTTTTCAACAATATCTAATACAGTTGCTGTTAAACCTGAACCGTCTTTTAGCTTAATAAGGCCTTGCTGTTGAAGTAGTAACAATGAACGACCAAGGTTAGTTGGATCGTTTGGTACAGCTACTTTGTCGCCCTCTTTTAGCTCATCAACAGTTTTAATCGAGTTTGAGTAACCTGCGATTGGGTAAACGAATGTATTACCTGCAACAGCAAATTTGTAACCACGATCTTTAATCTGCTGATCAAGGTATGGCTTATGTTGGAATGCATTGGCATCAATTGAGCCTTCTTCTAGTGCCGCATTTGGTGATACGTAATCAGTAAAGGTCACAAGCTCAACATCAAGACCATATTTCTCTTTTGCTTGTTTTGCCGCAACTTCAGCAACTTGCTCTTCGGCTCCTGCCATGACGCCAATTTTTACCTTGCTGTTATCAACCACGGCTTCTTTTTCACCACAGCCTGTTAATGATAGGGCTGCTGCAACACCGGCAAGAGCAAAAACATGTTTTAGATTAAACGCCATACAACTTCTCCTTAAAATGGGGTTTTCCTTAAAGTGTTTTGATTATCGATGATCAACACGTTTTACGAGGTAATCACCGACAGATTGAATAATTTGTACCAGTACGATCAGAATGACGACAGTGATAGCCATCACAGTGCCATCAAAACGTTGGTAGCCATAACGAATACCTACATCACCTAGACCGCCGCCACCAACGGTCCCCGCCATCGCTGAATAGCTCACTAAAGTAACTAAGGTGATCGTAACCGCATTAATGATGCCCGGTAACGCTTCTGGCAATAGTACTTTCTTAATGATCTGTAGCGGTGTTGCTCCCATAGATTGGGCTGCTTCCACGAGGCCAGATGGAATTTCTAACAATGCCCCCTCTACTAAGCGAGCAATAAAAGGAATAGCCCCTACCGCTAAAGGTACAATTGCTGCTGCAGTACCAATTGAGCTACCGACTACAAAGCGGGTAAAAGGAATGATGGCAACCAGCAAGATAATAAAAGGAATAGAGCGACCGATATTGACGATAATGCCAAGGATGTTATTAACAACGGTATTTTCTAATAAGCCATTCTTCTTAGTTAAGTGAAGGGTAACACCCAGCGGAATACCAATAACAAAACCAATTAGCCCTGATACAAACACCATGGTTAATGTCTGTCCCAGTGCTTCAATAAGTAAATCAATCAGGCGGGTATTTTGTTGCCACCATAGGGTTAAATCATTAAGCGACATAGCCAAGTACCTCAACATTCACTTTATTTTGACGAAGAAAATCAACCGCATTATCAACGGCGGTGTGATCGCCAAAAAATTCTGCCAGCATCAATCCAAACTTCACACCGCCTGCGTAATCCATATCAGAGCTAAGAATGCTGATATCTAAGTTAAACTTACGGGTTACTTGGCTGATCAATGGGGCATCTACAGAAGCACCAGTGAACTCTAAACGAATCAGAGGGAATGAGTTTTCAACTTGAGTTGGAGTCATACGTGCTTGGTAATCAGCAGGAATCGACAGATCTAATGTTGAGCGAATAAAGTCTTTAGCTAATTCAGTTTTAGGATGTGAGAAAATATCACCAACCGATCCTTGTTCCACTAATTTACCGCCGCCGATAATCGCTACTTCACTACAGATACGTTTCACCACATCCATTTCATGAGTGATCAGCAAAATAGTCAGATTGAGCTTACGGTTAATTTCTTGAAGTAGTTCAAGAATTGAATGTGTGGTTGCTGGATCTAATGCGCTGGTGGCTTCATCACACAGTAGCACTTTGGGATCGGATGCCAATGCACGTGCAATCGCAACACGTTGCTTCTGACCACCACTTAAATTTGATGGGTAACTTAAGTGTTTATCTTCAAGCCCGACTAAAGCTAAGAGCTCTGTCACTTTTGCTTTAATCGTTGATTTATCAGTATTGGCAAGCTCTAGCGGCAAAGCAACATTATCAAAAACTGTGCGAGATGAAAGAAGGTTGAAATGTTGGAAAATCATGCCGATTTTACGGCGAGCTAAAGTGAGCTTCTGATTAGATAGGGTAGTGAGATCGACACCATCGACAATCACTTGCCCATTAGAAGGGCGCTCTAACAAATTAACACAACGGATCAGAGTACTTTTACCTGCGCCCGATGAGCCAATAACCCCGAAGATAGTTCCTTGCTGAATCGTAAGGTTGATATCGCTTAATGCGTTAATAGCCTTATCGCCTTGATAGAAGACTTTATTGAGTTGTTTTATTTCTATCATTGAACGTCCTGCTCCTAGATAAAACTATTGGATGATATTAAATATCTATTGTATAAATTTACGGTCGATTGTTTTAATGGTGTTAAATAAGCAATCATCCTGTGATTCTGATGCTATGTTCTATCACAAAAACTGTCAATAGCTATTTTTACGTCTAGACGTCTAAATAAACTCCTACCAATGAGTTAGTGAATAACGAGTACTTTTCACTATTAACTCGTGCCATAATCTAAGAAATTGTGATTTATGAGGGCTAACCTTTGGCCAAACCTGCAGTCTTTATTGACCGTGATGGCGTAATTAACGTTGATCATGGCTATGTACATACCGTTGATGATTTCGAATACGTCGATGGTGTGTTTGAAGCATGTAAAAAATTAAAAGAGATGGGCTACCTATTAGTATTGGTAACAAACCAATCAGGTATTGCTCGTGGTATGTTCACTGAAGACGAATTTCTATCTTTGACAGAATGGATGGATTGGAACTTTGTTGATAATGGTGTTGAGTTTGACGGTATCTATTACTGCCCACACCATGCAACAAAAGGTCAAGGTGATTACTTACAAGACTGTAATTGTCGTAAACCAAAACCAGGCATGTTTATCTCTGCCCGTGATTTCCTCAAGATTGATATGGCAAAGTCAGTCATGATTGGTGATAAAGCAGATGATATGAAAGCAGCAGCTGCTGCCGATGTTGCCGTTAAGGTATTAGTGCGTACAGGTAAACCAATCACCGAAGAAGGTGAAGCATTAGCAAACGTCGTATTAGACAGCATTGCAGATGTTCCAGCTTGGTTAGCACAGCAATAATGTCCATCGAATCTTGCTAAAGATGATTGAGAAATTGAGAAAAGCAGCGTTTTGACGCTGCTTTTCTTTTTTAGAGCTTCAAAATGTCTGCGTTAGTGAAAAAACACCCTATTTTGTGATTGTTGTTTGAAAAATGGACAAACGATTGCGGTTGAAGAAAAAACCTTAAAAAAACTATTGTCAGCAAAAAAAATATTCCTATAATGCGACCTCACTGACACGGAGCAAGCCACTGGCAAGCAACGTAATCAGTATTGTTCTTTAACAATTTGACCATGCAATCTGTGTGGGCACTCGTTGAATGATTAGTCAAAAGATTTATCAATGATACTAGTGACCAATACGATAACTTTTATTTAATAAGAGAAGTCGGCACAGTCAATTCATTCATCATTTATGATGAATTAACAGTATTCATTGAGCCGGTCGCCTTTTTACAAGAGCGGCCAACAAAACTTTAATTGAAGAGTTTGATCATGGCTCAGATTGAACGCTGGCGGCAGGCCTAACACATGCAAGTCGAGCGGCAGCGACATGATAGAAGCTTCGGTGGAAATTATGGGCGGCGAGCGGCGGACGGGTGAGTAATGCCTGGGAATATGCCCTGATGTGGGGGATAACTATTGGAAACGATAGCTAATACCGCATAATCTCTTCGGAGCAAAGAGGGGGACCTTCGGGCCTCTCGCGTCAGGATTAGCCCAGGTGGGATTAGCTTGTTGGTGAGGTAATGGCTCACCAAGGCAACGATCCCTAGCTGGTCTGAGAGGATGATCAGCCACACTGGAACTGAGACACGGTCCAGACTCCTACGGGAGGCAGCAGTGGGGAATATTGCACAATGGGGAAACCCTGATGCAGCCATGCCGCGTGTATGAAGAAGGCCTTCGGGTTGTAAAGTACTTTCAGTAGGGAGGAAGGCAGTGTCGTTAATAGCGGCATTGTTTGACGTTACCTACAGAAGAAGCACCGGCTAACTCCGTGCCAGCAGCCGCGGTAATACGGAGGGTGCGAGCGTTAATCGGAATTACTGGGCGTAAAGCGCATGCAGGCGGTCTGTTAAGCAAGATGTGAAAGCCCGGGGCTCAACCTCGGAACAGCATTTTGAACTGGCAGACTAGAGTCTTGTAGAGGGGGGTAGAATTTCAGGTGTAGCGGTGAAATGCGTAGAGATCTGAAGGAATACCGGTGGCGAAGGCGGCCCCCTGGACAAAGACTGACGCTCAGATGCGAAAGCGTGGGGAGCAAACAGGATTAGATACCCTGGTAGTCCACGCCGTAAACGATGTCTACTTGGAGGTTGTGGCCTTGAGCCGTGGCTTTCGGAGCTAACGCGTTAAGTAGACCGCCTGGGGAGTACGGTCGCAAGATTAAAACTCAAATGAATTGACGGGGGCCCGCACAAGCGGTGGAGCATGTGGTTTAATTCGATGCAACGCGAAGAACCTTACCTACTCTTGACATCCAGAGAACTTAGCAGAGATGCTTTGGTGCCTTCGGGAACTCTGAGACAGGTGCTGCATGGCTGTCGTCAGCTCGTGTTGTGAAATGTTGGGTTAAGTCCCGCAACGAGCGCAACCCTTATCCTTGTTTGCCAGCACTTCGGGTGGGAACTCCAGGGAGACTGCCGGTGATAAACCGGAGGAAGGTGGGGACGACGTCAAGTCATCATGGCCCTTACGAGTAGGGCTACACACGTGCTACAATGGCGTATACAGAGGGCTGCCAACTCGCGAGAGTGAGCGAATCCCATAAAGTACGTCGTAGTCCGGATTGGAGTCTGCAACTCGACTCCATGAAGTCGGAATCGCTAGTAATCGTGAATCAGAATGTCACGGTGAATACGTTCCCGGGCCTTGTACACACCGCCCGTCACACCATGGGAGTGGGCTGCACCAGAAGTAGATAGCTTAACCTTCGGGAGGGCGTTTACCACGGTGTGGTTCATGACTGGGGTGAAGTCGTAACAAGGTAGCCCTAGGGGAACCTGGGGCTGGATCACCTCCTTACCTAAAGACTTAACTGTTGAATGCAGTGTCCACACAGATTGCTTGGTTAATAGTAAAGAACGCAAAAAGACTTGGGTCTGTAGCTCAGGTGGTTAGAGCGCACCCCTGATAAGGGTGAGGTCGGTGGTTCAAGTCCACTCAGACCCACCACTTTCTCTTAGATGAAAGTGGCGGTTTTAAGTCTTTTATATCGTTGGGGTTATAGCTCAGCTGGGAGAGCGCCTGCCTTGCACGCAGGAGGTCTGCGGTTCGATCCCGCATAGCTCCACCACTCTTTAAACACATTCTCTTGAGTGTTTTTAAAAAGTGGTTATCTAACGATAAACACAATGCTCTTTAACAATCTGGAAAGCTGACTAGTAAATTCAATCGAATAGATTGATTTATAGTTTTCATCGAAAGATGAAAACGAGTTCTCAAAAACAAACACATTCAAGTGTCTGTTGTTTGCTTTCACTTTTTAAAAGTGAAGACAAATAATGGAGTCCGGCGAAAAACCAACGTTTAATACTTTCTTGATCGAAGTGTTAGACATAAACCTTGGTTGTTTGACCAACTTATTTCACTTTTTAAGTGAAGACTAAGAGTGAAACCTCTTGGGGTTGTATGGTTAAGTGACTAAGCGTACACGGTGGATGCCTTGGCAGTCAGAGGCGATGAAGGACGTATTAACTTGCGATAAGCCCAGATGAGGTAGTAAAAACCGGTGACTCTGGGATTTCCGAATGGGGAAACCCACTTACATAAGTAAGTATCGTGTTGTGAATACATAGCAGCACGAGGCGAACCGGGGGAACTGAAACATCTAAGTACCCCGAGGAAGAGAAATCAACCGAGATTCCGGCAGTAGCGGCGAGCGAAACCGGATTAGCCCTTAAGCTAGTTTGATGTTAGGTGAAGGTTCTGGAAAGTTCCGCGATACAGGGTGATAGCCCCGTAACCGACAACATCTTATCAGTGAAAACGAGTAGGACGGGACACGTGTTATCTTGTCTGAATATGGGGGGACCATCCTCCAAGGCTAAATACTCCTGACTGACCGATAGTGAACCAGTACCGTGAGGGAAAGGCGAAAAGAACCCCTGTGAGGGGAGTGAAATAGAACCTGAAACCGTGTACGTACAAGCAGTAGGAGCCCACTTGTTGGGTGACTGCGTACCTTTTGTATAATGGGTCAGCGACTTAATTTTAGTAGCAAGGTTAACCGTTTAGGGGAGCCGTAGGGAAACCGAGTCTTAACTGGGCGAATGAGTTGCTAGGATTAGACCCGAAACCGAGTGATCTAGCCATGGGCAGGTTGAAGGTGAGGTAACACTTACTGGAGGACCGAACCGACTAATGTTGAAAAATTAGCGGATGACTTGTGGCTAGGGGTGAAAGGCCAATCAAACTCGGAGATAGCTGGTTCTCCCCGAAAGCTATTTAGGTAGCGCCTCGGACGAATACTACTGGGGGTAGAGCACTGTTAAGGCTAGGGGGTCATCCCGACTTACCAACCCTTTGCAAACTCCGAATACCAGTAAGTACTATCCGGGAGACACACGGCGGGTGCTAACGTCCGTCGTGAAGAGGGAAACAACCCAGACCGCCAGCTAAGGTCCCAAAGTTATAGCTAAGTGGGAAACGATGTGGGAAGGCTCAGACAGCCAGGATGTTGGCTTAGAAGCAGCCATCATTTAAAGAAAGCGTAATAGCTCACTGGTCGAGTCGGCCTGCGCGGAAGATTTAACGGGGCTAAGCTATACACCGAAGCTGCGGCAATGAAGTTTTACTTCATTGTAGGGGAGCGTTCTGTAAGCCGTTGAAGGTGAGTTGTAAAGCTCGCTGGAGGTATCAGAAGTGCGAATGCTGACATGAGTAACGATAAAGGGAGTGAAAAACTCCCTCGCCGGAAGATCAAGGGTTCCTGTCCAACGTTAATCGGGGCAGGGTAAGTCGACCCCTAAGGCGAGGCCGAAAGGCGTAGTCGATGGGAAACGGGTTAATATTCCCGTACTTCTTATAATTGCGATGGAGGGACGGAGAAGGCTAGGTGAGCCTGGCGACGGTTGTCCAGGTCCAAGTATGTAGGCTGATGGTTTAGGCAAATCCGGACCATCTTAAGGCTGAGATACGATGTCGAGTCACTACGGTGATGAAGTCATTGATGCCATGCTTCCGGGAAAAGCTTCTAAGCTTCAGATTATAAGAAATCGTACCCCAAACCGACACAGGTGATCAGGTAGAGAATACCAAGGCGCTTGAGAGAACTCGGGTGAAGGAACTAGGCAAAATGGTACCGTAACTTCGGGAGAAGGTACGCTCCTAGCGGTGATGAGACTTGCTCTCTAAGCTGCCGGGAGTCGCAGATACCAGGTGGCTGCAACTGTTTATTAAAAACACAGCACTGTGCAAAATCGAAAGATGACGTATACGGTGTGACGCCTGCCCGGTGCCGGAAGGTTAATTGATGGGGTTAGACTTCGGTCGAAGCTCTTGATCGAAGCCCCGGTAAACGGCGGCCGTAACTATAACGGTCCTAAGGTAGCGAAATTCCTTGTCGGGTAAGTTCCGACCTGCACGAATGGCGTAATGATGGCCACGCTGTCTCCACCCGAGACTCAGTGAAATTGAAATCGCAGTGAAGATGCTGCGTCCCCGCGGCTAGACGGAAAGACCCCGTGAACCTTTACTATAGCTTGGCACTGAACATTGACCCTACATGTGTAGGATAGGTGGGAGACTGTGAAATAATCGCGCTAGCGGTTATAGAGTCGTCCTTGAAATACCACCCTTGTATGCTTGATGTTCTAACGTCGACCCCTTATCGGGGTTACGGACAGTGCCTGGTGGGTAGTTTGACTGGGGCGGTCTCCTCCCAAAGAGTAACGGAGGAGCACGAAGGTGGGCTAATCACGGTCGGACATCGTGAGGTTAGTGCAATGGCATAAGCCCGCTTGACTGCGAGACTGACAAGTCGAGCAGGTGCGAAAGCAGGTCATAGTGATCCGGTGGTTCTGAATGGAAGGGCCATCGCTCAACGGATAAAAGGTACTCCGGGGATAACAGGCTGATACCGCCCAAGAGTTCATATCGACGGCGGTGTTTGGCACCTCGATGTCGGCTCATCACATCCTGGGGCTGAAGTCGGTCCCAAGGGTATGGCTGTTCGCCATTTAAAGTGGTACGCGAGCTGGGTTTAGAACGTCGTGAGACAGTTCGGTCCCTATCTGCCGTGGGCGTTGGATGATTGAGAGGGGCTGCTCCTAGTACGAGAGGACCGGAGTGGACGAACCGCTGGTGTTCGGGTTGTGTCGCCAGACGCATTGCCCGGTAGCTAAGTTCGGAATCGATAACCGCTGAAAGCATCTAAGCGGGAAGCGAGCCTCAAGATGAGTCATCCCTAGACCTTTAAGGTCTCTAAAGGGTTGTTGAAGACTACAACGTTGATAGGTCGGGTGTGTAAGTGCTGTGAGGCATTGAGCTAACCGATACTAATTGCCCGTGAGGCTTAACCATACAACACCCAAGGGGTTTTATACGGACTCCAAGAACACTTGAACGTGTGTTTGAGAATCAGCTTTCTAAGATTGTAACGAATTTGCTTGGCGACCATAGCATTATGGACCCACCTGATCCCATGCCGAACTCAGTAGTGAAACGTAATAGCGCCGATGGTAGTGTGGGGTCTCCCCATGTGAGAGTAGGACATCGCCAGGCTTCAAATTTCACTTTTAGCTAATAGCTGGAAGTTATAAAATTAGATATCTATTTGAACTATGGATATCGCATGTGGTGTTATCGCTCTTAGCCATCCATGGCTTCGCGATATTAGAACATCCATGTTCGTCGGAGCGGTAGTTCAGTTGGTTAGAATACCGGCCTGTCACGCCGGGGGTCGCGGGTTCGAGTCCCGTCCGCTCCGCCACTTTATTTAGACACAGTTAAGTCTTTAAAATAACTACAGGGGTGTAGCTCCAATTGGCAGAGCAGCGGATTCCAAATCCGCGTGTTGGGAGTTCGAATCTCTCCACCCCTGCCATCTTCGAAAGCCTCGTCAGAAATGACGAGGCTTTTTTGCATTTGTGTTTCAGAAAAAAGCCTCAGCAATAAAGTTGAGACCTTAATTATTTGAAGAAATATGCTGAGATTAATAGTTCAGTGAATCTTCTGTGATAACATCTGCGGCTTTTTCGCTAAGCATATAAATGGCAACGGCTGGAAAGAAACCTGGGATTTTTGGGAAGACACTGGCGTCTACAACTCTTAATCTCTCTGTGCCGTGGACTTTAAAATTACTATCGAGCACAGCCATAGGATCGCTTGCTGAACCAATCTTTGCCGTACAAGATGCATGGTGTCCCCATGATTCATTCATAATAAAGTTCTGTATTTCTCTATGCGTATCGACATGTCTACCTGGCCACACTTCTTTATGGTAAACCTTGCCGAAGGTGAGATTGGTTGAATGCTGTGCTGTACGTCGTAATAGTTGAACTCCTTTCATGATTGCTTTGAGATCTTCGTAGTGTTGATTGCTTGGCAGAACGCCAGCTTGGGGATCTCCAAAGTATTTGAAGTTAATGATCGGTGTATCGAGAGGATCGGCACTGCGAAGAGAAACGGTACCACGGTTATTACTGTGTCCTTTTAAGATCAACCAAGTATATTGGTTATCAGGATCAAAGGTATGGTTACTGTAGCCAGGATAATAGCCTTTAAATGTTCCTCCTAACGCAAACATGTATAGATCAGGATCTAGCTGTTCTATCGCATTATTAATGGCAATTTTATTACCATGGATATCATAGCGTTGTGACTTGGTAACCATGCTGATCAACGCACCGGGTTGGGTGTAAACGCCTTTTTGATGATGTTCCCAATTGTAGTGGCAATGATCTTTATGATCGGGATTGTAATTACAGTTACGTAATGCAGGGAAGTTGAGTGGACCAAAATCAAAGATCCAAAAACGGAGCCTTTTCTCAAAAACAAGAGGGACTTCGTAACGATCTTGTAGGTTTTTACCAACTCCTGGCAGATTGACGGTTACGGGAATATTGTGTCGTGCCAGCTCATTACGATCACCTATACCTGATAACATCAGTAACTGAGGGGTATTAAATGCGCCTGCTGATAAGATCACTTCTTTATTTGCACGGTAATAGGTTGGGGCGGGAATGATGCTATTACCTGAGTTTCGATCTGCTTTATAAAGGTGTGCACCGTGCAAGACTTCAATACCTTCTGCTTGTGGTGTTAACCCAGGCTGATGAACCATGATGACTTTTGTCGCTAAGGTATTGGTTTTTAGAGTTAATGGATAACCTGCATCAATAGTGTTGAGGATCCTACCTGCAACGCCACCTCTTCGACCTCTTTCATTGACAGCAACGGGAACTTGATAGAGCCCTTCTGGTTCTCGGCCATCACGTAGTTTATTAATATTCTTGAACGGAAAGAATAAACTTGGGTGATCTGGGCTACCTCTGTCGGCTTGGATACCAGCTCCTGCGATAATGCCTAAGTAGCTAAATTTAACGATAGGAGAGAGTGGTGAATATAAGCCACCGTTAGCATGTGGGGCGAGTAAGGCATTGTGATTGATGGGTAACCAGCCTTGTGTGCCGTGTCCTTGGTGTTCATTCTTGCCATATAAATTACGTTCTACTTTTGTCAGATAGTGACGCATATTATTCGCAGACCAAGAATCATCACCTGTAATTGCTGCGATATTATTCCAATCACTATTATGAGGGATAACTGAAATCATCGCATTTACAGCTGTTGATCCACCAATGGTCGATCCTCTTGGATAGAAAATCCCTTCCGCATCTTGGGGGCAGCCTGCTTTTTGTGGGCAGTGTTTGCTATCTGCTCGATTTCGATTGGGATCGCTGTAGTGATTGACGAAGTATTGCCATGATAGGCGGGGATGCTCACTGGCTTTAACATGCAATACAGGAGCATCCATTAAATCTTTATCTTCTTCTCGTAAATCACCGGCTTCAACAAGTAATACGGTAAAGCCTCGTTCTGCAAGACTTGATGCAAGGGGGCCTCCGCCAGCACCTGCACCGACCACAATATAGTCATAACTTTCTGTGTAATTTGTTGCGCTTGCTAAAAGTGGAAAAAAGAAGAATATGAACATTAAAAAATGGCGTAAAAATGTAGGATAACGATATATATTCATTTGATAACACCTTCATAAAGTTAATACTCTCACCAAAATTAACGGTGTATTTAAATAAAATATGAAACTTATAAATTAATTAAATTAGTAATTATTTATCTTTATTAGGGTTAAATAGTTATATCTTTATCTTGGATATATTACGACCAATACTGATACGGGATAATTCATTGTTATTGTTTTTAGTATTATGAATTAAAAGCTGTTTTTCAGAGTGAATGCTTAGATTGCTAGTATTTAATTGAAAGTGGTTCATTTGGTTTCCTATTGAGGTTTGTTTAATAGGTTGACCGTGTAAAGCCGGTGAATAATTCAGCTAGTCCTTAAAAATATAGTTATTAATACATAATGTATCAATAATGAGAATATTAATAAGTTTATTGGTGTTTTAACTATTCAGCTAAGCTAATGAAATAGCGTATTTCTTTGTTTTTATATTGAGTCAACATTTTTAATTGCTAATTTACCGGGTTTGAATAGTTATTTTTCTGCTCTGTTATGGTGAGGAATAACCTAAAGAGATATGATCCGAGTGATGGGATTGACGGGGGACTAACAATTAACTATCGAGCTTAGGCTATGTTAAGTGGTAATCTAGTTCAGCTAACTTTAACTTATTAAGGATATTTTATGCCTCATCTTCGTTTTCGTGCTGTTGAATTTGATACGGTAAAAGCACTATCAACGGCATTGGTTGATGATTTACAGCCGTTAATGTCATGCCCTCGAGAAGATTTTACACTAGAGCACATTCCTGCTTCATTTATCTTCGATGGCGAAGTATCAGATGCTTACCCGTTTGTTGAAGTATTATGGTTTGATCGTGGGCAAGAGACGCAAGATAAAGTCGCTGCTGTAATTACCGCAGCCGTTCGTAAAGCGGTAGATAATGTAGAGCAAGACGTGGCTGTGATTTTCACTGCGTTAACAGCAACTGCTTATTACGATAATGGACAACATTACTGATCCTTTTCTCCTCAAACAGGCAATGTCACGTTTTTAATTCTTCACTTTCTTATTTTGTCAGCTCATTTCTGATGAGCTGACTTGCTCTGTTTAAGGGTTAATATGGCACGTTACACAAAAACAAAACTGGTTGCTGGTGTCGGAGTTGTTGCTGGTGCTTTAGGCTTAGGTGCGTTTAATACATCATTTGATATATCTACTCAGCCAGATGTCACCAATGAGGTTTTTGCTCCTCATTTTTCATATCGTTGTATGGAAAGCGTGATAGCACCACCATTAGACATTGATGGTGAGTTAACGGTAGCTGTTTGGAATATTTATAAGCAACAGCGCAGTAATTGGCGTAGTGCGTTAGAGCAATATGCTCACGGAACGGATTTAGTATTATTGCAAGAAGCGAGCTTAAATACGGATTTAAAATCGTATTTAGATGCGAATAGCTGGACAGTGAGAATGGCGAATGCGTTTCGATTTCTTGATACACCAGCAGGTGTAATGAATTTATCGCGTGTGGATGCAAAGCAAACTTGTGCTTATTTAGCGATGGAGCCTTGGCTTCGCTTGCCAAAATCAGCATTGCTGTCTGAATTTTCACTATCAAATGGGCAAACATTGGCTGTAGTGAATTTACACGGGGTGAATTTTGCGTTGGGATTGGATGAATATAAAGCGCAGCTTAATAGCTTAAAATCAGTATTAGCAAACCATACTGGACCCATTATTTTGGCGGGGGATTTTAACACTTGGCGTCAAGGCAGGATCAAAGTGTTGAAGTCATTTGCCCATTCGTTAGGCTTAAAAGAAGTGAGTTTTGCAGATGATCAACGTATTCGTGTATTAGGTAAGCCGTTGGATCATTTGTATTATCGAGATTTGAGGCTAGTGGCATCAGAAGCACCACGAACGGATGCTTCTGATCATAATCCACTATTAGCAACGTTTAGATTAAATCACTAATTATTTTAGCTTGCTGTGTTAGGCCACAAGGATCAAAAGTGGCCAAACAATCAGTGTTAAAAGCCAAGGTAGTACAGCAACGATGATAGCTTGAGAGCGATCAAAATCTGTCCAAGCACCTACAGCTGCATAAGTTAATGCGATATACCACGGCGCTAGCAGTGGAATAGTCGTTGCAAACGGCGCCCAAGGATTATTTAACGGCAGTTTTAATAACCCATTGATACTATTTAAATCAGCGGCATTCGGTAGAATATTGGCATGATTAAAGAGCACGTTAATATAACTGGCAATATCACCAATAAATGAAGGCAGCATGATAAAACAAGATGCTGCTAACCATTTACCATAGCTATGTTGATATTGACTGCCCTTGGTTGCCATTTTCAGCCATAACGCTAATAGAAAAATAACTGCCGTTCTACCGATAAAATCACTAAAGACTTCACCTGCTAATAGCACTTCCTTTGTTAGCCATGCTTGTTTAACTTCTTCGTTAACACTGCCTAATTGGCTTTGCATCGCTTGTTGTAACCAAGCGAGATCAACGTGATTAAAATACCCGCCCCATAAGATAAATGAGCCAAGAATAATGATCAGATAGGGTAAGAACGCCCATTTAGGACGTTCATGTACCGCGGCAAAACAATCAATCGGTGAGCGGAAAAGATCAACGAGAGCGATGAATGGATTTTTCGAGGGTGTCATGCTTTAACCTTGCTTGTATCTACGACCAGTTTGAGTGTTTGGCCTTGTTTTAGATACTTTTTATTATCGAGATTATTCCATTTTACTATTTGTTTTACCGTAACTTTGTGACGTTGAGCAATAACACTCAAGCTGTCACCACTTTTCACTTTATAGCTAATCGTTTTGGATTTACTCGTCGGCTTGATATTACTTTTTGCCGAAGACATCGTACTGACTTTTAGCTTTTGACCTAAGCGTAATGTGGCTTTCGTTGATAGCTTGTTCGCTTTTGCAAGCGAGCTAACTGAAGTATTGTATTGACGAGCAATCGCCCATAAAGTATCGCCAGGTCCCACGATATGATGGGTCTGTTTGATTGCCGTACGGTGTTGTACGTTAACCAGAGAGGTTGACGATGATGGCACTTTTAGCTTCTGACCAATACGGATATGACTGCTCTTTAGGTGGTTTGCTTGTTTAAGCGCAGCCACGCTGGTGTTATGACGCTCTGCAATCACACCTAAGCTATCACCAGATTTAACCGTATAAGTTGTTGTCAGTGTGCTTAATGATTTACGTTTGTTATTGGCAAATGCACGATTAAATTCATTTACGTGATTAATCGGTAGCAGTAAGTGATTTAAACCGTTAGGAGCGGTAACACCACGACGATAAGCTGGGTTTAGATCTTTGATTTCCGCTGTACTAATACCTGCAAATTTGGCCGCAATATCTAAATCCATTTGAGTGTTGGGTTTGACGAGCGCAACCGCAGGTTTATTACTGATTGCAGGCAAGTGCAAGCCATACTTGTCTTGGTGTTTGATGATATCAGCGATAGCGTATAGCTTTGGTACATAGCTACTGGTTTCTTGAGGTAAATCTAATGACCAGTAATCCGTTGGTTTACCAAGAGCTTTATTTTTCTTTATTGCACTAAATACTCGGCCTTCACCAGTATTATAGGCAGCTAATGCGTATTGCCAGTTACCATCAAATTTATCGTGAAGATAATTGAGTAGCTTCAGCGCCGCTTCTGTGGATTTAACAATATCGCGGCGACCGTCGTACCAGCTATTTTGTTTTAAGCCAAAACGGCGACCAGTATCAGGAATGATCTGCCAAAGACCTGCTGCAGCACTGCTAGAGTAAGCATTGGTATCAAAGGAGCTTTCTACAATAGGAAGAAGGGCGATTTCTAACGGCATGCCACGTTTTTCAACTTGCTCTGTGATGTAGTACAGAAATGGCTGGGCACGCTCGGCAATGATTTCTAAATTACGTGGGTGTTTTAAGTACCAGTTACGGTAGTAACGGATACGTTTGTTATTCGGGATTGGGGTATCGATTTGCATGGCAATGCGATCCCAGACATCTTTTTGCTGCTGAGGTGTGATTTTTTTTACCTCAGGGATTTCCTTATTTGGTTGAGTTTCAAACAAAGGAGGAAGGGTTACTGTTGCAGGCTTTTCAACGACAGTACTCGTATCGTTAGTATCGGCTTTTTTTGCAGGGGGCTGCGTGGTTTCACAGCCGACAAGCAAAAGCACGCTTGCTAATAGAATTCGTGATTTCATGACAGTCGTCTTTTTATAAAGTGGCTGGAGATAATACTTGTCCAACCACCTTAGTGACAAGACTTCGTCAATTAAAACTTATCCTTCCAGCGTCGAAGTGCTGCGAATGTCTCAAGATCAGAGTCGTCATACGCTTTGTCTGCGACAGAACGTTTGATGCTTGGCTGATCACAACGAAGGAATGGATTGATCAACTTTTCTAAGCTTAATGTTGATGGCAACGTACTTTCCCCATTTGCACGAAGGCGAATTACTTTATCGCGATATTTCTGCAAATGAGGGTTGTCTTGCTCAGCAACAAGGGCAAAAGCAAGGTTGCTTGCGGTGTATTCATGGGCACAAAAAATTTCTGTTTCGTCAGGAAGTGCCGCAATTTTTTGTAGTGAATCGAACATTTGGGCAGGCGTGCCTTCAAATAAGCGACCACAGCCAGCAGAGAAAAGTGTGTCACCACAAAATAGTTTCTCATCTCCCACGTATACAACGTGCCCTAGTGTATGGCCTGGTACGCTCATGACCATAAAACGTTCACCGAAAATATCGACTTGGTCGCCATCTTCGACAGGTTGGGTGATACCTGGGATTGGCTCGCTTGCAGGGCCTACGACTTTGATTGTCGGGAAACGGCGTTTTAATTCGCTGATCCCACCGATGTGATCAGAATGGTGGTGGGTGATAAGAATAGCGTCCAGCGTAAGATTATTTTTTTCTAATGCTTCAAAAACCGGGGTTGCATCGCCCGGATCGACGACAACACAATGATTTTCTTTGTTGTGAATGAGCCAGATGTAATTGTCATTAAATGCGGGTATGCTTTTAACTGTTAGCATGAATTTCTTCTCCAGCCTTATTCAGGTGTTGAGCAGTACTATTATGAAGCCAGCGCGTACAGTAACACATATCGAGGTGCCTTATTCATGGTCTGATGTGACCAATGGAGAATGGGTGGCACAGTTATTACAAGCTCGAATCGATGAGTGGTGTCCGAAGCTGTTTGGTTACCATATGTTAAAGCTTGGTGGCTTAAGTGCAGAGCTGACCAGTGGTCATTGTAATATCCAGCATCAAATTAGTGTAGATAAATTCAGTACTTATCGTAGCGTAGAAGCTGAATCTTTTGAATTACCCTTTATTGAAAAGTCATTTGATGCCTGTTTGCTTATTCATCAACTTGATTATTCATCTGATCCCCATCGCTTGTTGCGTGAAATAGATAGAGTAATGGTTGATGATGGCTATTTATTGCTAAGTGGCAATAATCCATTGAGTATTAATGGTATTTTCGGACTGTTACCGTGGAATCGTAACAAAGCCCCTTGGAATGGTCGGATGTATTTATCGTCACGAGTGATTGATTGGTTAGGGGTGTTAAATTATGAAGTTATCTATCACGAAACGTTTGCCGTTTTACCGGCTACTCGTCATCTCGCGTGTTCAACTTGGTTAGAAAATATGCTATCTGAGCCATTGTCAGCAATTGGTAGCATGTATTTTATTGTGGCTCGAAAGCGCACGTTTCCATTAAAGCCGATAAAACCGAAATGGAAAGTGAGGCGGCAGTTGGCTCCGTTACAAGTCAATTGTCGTACCGAAGCCAGAAGTGAAGCAGTAAAGCAAGAGTCGTCGTTAAATTAACTTGCTTGATAGCCTTCGTCAGTGTGATTGGGAGATTCAGCAGCAGCTCTTGCAAGCTCATCACAACGTTCATTCTCAGGATGACCCGCATGTCCTTTTACCCAATGCCATTGCACTTGATGGCGTTGGGTTTCTGTATCTAACCGTTGCCATAAATCCGCATTTTTAACCGGTTTTTTATCTGCTGTTTGCCAACCACGTTTTTTCCAATTATGGATCCATTGGGTAATTCCTTGGCGTACATATTGGCTATCAGTGGTAAGATCAACGCGACAAGATTCTTTAAGGCTTGCTAGTCCTTCAATGGCTGCAAGTAGCTCCATGCGATTATTTGTTGTCATGAAAAAGCCGTCGCTGAGCTCTTTTTCATGTTGTTTGTATCTCAGTACCGCGCCATAGCCACCAGGGCCTGGATTTCCTAAACAAGAACCGTCTGTGAAAATTTCTACCTGCTTCATCATATTTGGTAGTATTGCCCTAGATAAAAACTTAAGTCTGACACATAAGCCACTATGAAAGCCACTAACCAACGCATTATTGTATTCGATACAGAAACCACCGGTATGAATATGAGCGGCCCGCATTACGAAGGCCACCGTATTATTGAAATTGGTGCGGTTGAAATCATCAACCGTAAATTGACCGGTAACACTTTCCACGTTTACATCAAACCAGATCGTCCTATCGATCCTGAGGCTATTGATGTTCACGGTATTACTGATGAATTCTTAGTCGGTAAACCGAGTTACGCTGAGATCCACCAAGAGTTTATTGATTTCATCGATGGCGCAGAGCTTGTCGCTCACAACGCGTCGTTCGATATCGGTTTTATGGATTATGAATTTCAGTTAATGGGTTCTGATCTAAAGAAGACCGAAGATATTTGTAAGGTGACCGATACCTTGGAAATGGCGAAACGCTTATTCCCTGGTAAACGAAATAACCTTGATATTTTATGTTCTCGTTATGGCATAGATAACTCTCACCGAACGCTGCACGGCGCTTTGCTCGATGCCGAGATCCTGGCTGACGTTTACTTAATGATGACTGGTGGTCAAACATCATTAAAGTTAAGTAGCGACAGTGAAGGTGATAGCGATACCGAATTTGCAATTAAGCGTTTAACGGGGGAGCGAAAAGGATTAAAGGTTATCCTTGCTGCTGCCGATGAACTAACTGCACATGAAGAAAGGCTTGATTTGATCGGTAAAAAAGCTGACGTTCTTTGGCGTCTGTAGGAGAGTTATGCTAAAGCGGTTATGGATATGTTTGGCTGTTTGGCCATTGTTTGCTTGGGCGCAAGGCAATGATCAAATGACGTGGCTTGATAACCGCTTTCGTGTTGATCCTACCATTAAACAAGTCTCGTTTATGGTTAAACGTGAAGAGCCGAGCCGCCCAGTTATTTTAGTTGCTCCTGATGGCTCGAAGTATTATTCAAGTCGCCATCCGAAAAATGTCTCTTGGTACTCTGAAGACGATCTCGACATTATTTCTATTGATTCACCAATGGCTGGACCTTGGCAAGCTATTGGGCGGGTATCGCAAGATAATCGTATTACTTTGCTGTCGAATCTTCGTTTAACCGCTGATACTTTACCGCAAAATTTATATCAATCCGAGGTTCTGAAATTCTCTGCCAAGTTATTACAAAACGAACAACCGTTGACGGTTCATGACTTTTTGGATCGGGTGAAATTACGGATTTTGTTTTATCCATTCATTGCTGATGAGCAGGTGTTGCCTAACAATATGCAGCCAGAGCCGACAGTGATTGGCGATTTTGCAGATGATGGACAAGATCGCGATGAAAAAGCTGGAGACGGTATTTTTACTCTATCGCTACCTGTTAATGTTGATCCGGGTAAATACCGTGTGGTGATCAAATCGATGAATGGCGTATTCTCACGGGCGTTAGAGCAGGAAGTACTGGTTTATCCTAAGCCTTTTTCTGCCACTTTAATTAAAAGTCATAATGCACAAGATCCTCATCAGCTGGTGGTGTTACCCCAAGATGATGCGTTAGTGGTTGGCTCTTTGGCTTCTTACATTCAATATTCATCACCTAAGAATAAACAGCAGATCATTCAACAGCGGGCATTACCGACTGAGAATGAGTTGTCTATTGCATTACCTAATGACGATGTGACAGGAAAATATGCATGGAGTGGCTGGGTGTATGGGACAGATCGATTGCATCAAAGAGAGCTGATTTTCCCATTAGTAAAAAGCCATTTTGCCGTTGTAAAGAATATTCGAGCTGAAAACCATGTCGTTGATCAGGCTGCAATAGAAGCGGAAAGGCAACGCCAGCAAATTTTGCATGATATTGAGCAGCAGAAGCAGTCTCGCGAGAAAACAATACGTATTATGATTATAGGTAATATTGCGATTATTTTCTTCATTGTCGGCAGTATTTGGGGCTGGAGAAGGTTCAAAAAACGCCGTAAAGAGAAGCAAGATGAATTGGTATTGCCATCGTAATACGTTCGTGATGTTTCATTTAATAACGCAAGATATGAAAAGGGAGGCAATGAGCCTCCCTTTGTTTTAATTGTTGTTAGGGCATAGTATCTATGCTGCGTTGTTAATGGAGCGCTTTGGGTGAGTATTAGGCTTTGCTGCGAGCGCTTGTGGCTCAAAGTCATCAACATTGATAGTGCGCAGGCGACCACGTTCGGCTCGGCGTAGTAGCTCAGCCTCAGCTTGTTCAAGTACACCTAGCTCTAATCCTTTGTCTGCCACTTTCCCTAATTGCATAAATGGCAGTTTCTCATTGGCTGCGGTGCAAACTCGATCATAAAGAGGCTCTGCCGCTAAGATATCTTTAAGGGCTGCTTCCATCATACCGACAGGGTTATGCTCGGTTGCTTCAAGGAATTGACCACGACCTAAACGTTCACGTGTTGCTGACGGTGTTTGTGCTAAACGTGCTACCGCATGATCTAAATTATCATTCGGTTTAACACGGCGTTGCCCTAGTGGGAATAAGACAACACGTAGTGCGCCCGCAATAAATTTGTTTGGGAAGTTTTTCAAGAACCCATCTAATGCCTTTTCTGTTTGGTAGAGTGAGTCTTGTAATCCCCAATGTACTAGCGGCAAGTCTTGTGTTTGATAGCCTTCATCGGCATAGCGTTTAAGGATTGCTGATGATAAATAGAGTTGGCTTAACACGTCACCAAGGCGGGCGGATAAACGCTCTTTACGTTTGAGTGAGCCACCAAGTACCGCCATCGAAATATCAGCAAGTAAAGCAAGATTAGCACTGTAACGGTTAAGCTGCTGGTAGTAACGAGCCGTTTTATCTTTACGTGGTGCTGATGAGCCGTAGCCATCGGTAATACCTAGCCAGAAAGAACGTACCATGTTGCTGATAACAAAACCGACATGGGCAAAGACGGTTTTATCAAAGCTATCTAATGCTTGTTGTGGATCATCATTATAAGCGGCATTCATTTCTTCTAATACATAAGGGTGACAGCGGATCGCCCCTTGTCCAAAGATGATCATTGAACGAGTGAGGATATTCGCTCCTTCAACGGTAACGGCAATCGGCGCACCTTGATAACCACGTGCTAAGAAGTTACTTGGTCCCATACAGATCCCTTTACCACCGGCAATATCCATCGCATCAATAAGCCCTCGTTGGCTTCGATGAGTACAGTGGTATTTTACAATGGCAGAAATCACTGAGGGTTTTTCACCTAAATCAATACCTGTCACCGTTAACGTACTTGCAGCATCAAGCACATAAGCATTACCGACTATACGAGCAAGTGGCTCTTCAATACCTTCCATTTTACCGATTGGCATTTTAAATTGACGACGAATACGTGCATAAGCGCCAGTGGCAATCGCTGCAGTTTTTAAGCCGCCCGTTGCGTTAGACGGTAGGGTAATACCACGACCTACAGATAGACATTCAACCAACATCCGCCAGCCTTGTCCTGCCATCTCTTGACCACCAATGATGAAGTCGATAGGGACAAAGATTTTATTACCTTTAGTCGGTCCATTTTGGAACGGTAAATTGAGAGGGAAATGGCGACGACCAATTTCTACACCTTGAAGATCTGTTGGGATCAACGCACAAGTAATACCAAGATCTTCTTGATCGCCGAGTAAGTGTTCAGGATCAGAGAGCTTAAACGCAAGGCCAAGTACTGTCGCAACAGGGGCTAGGGTGATGTAACGCTTATTCCATGTTAGCTCCATACCAAGCACTTCTTCACCTTGCCAGATGCCTTTTTTGACGATACCAAAATCAGGGATTGAGCCAGCATCAGAGCCAGCTTCTGGACTCGTTAGGGCAAAACACGGAATTTCTTTACCTTCAGCTAAACGAGGTAGGTAGTAGTCTTTTTGCTCTTGCGTGCCATAGTGTTGCAGTAATTCACCTGGACCTAATGAATTAGGCACACCAACGGTTGATGATAGTACACCTGACACCCCGGTTAGTTTTTGAAGTACTAGCGATTGGGCATAAGCTGAAAACTCTAATCCGCCATATTGCTTTTTGATGATCATGGCGAAGAACTTATTGTCTTTTAGATATTGCCAGACTTCAGGGGGCAGATCGGCAAGCTCATGGGTAACTTGAAAGTCATTAACCATACGGCAGACTTCATTAACTGGGCCATCTAAGAAGGCTTGCTCTTCTGCTGATAATGTAGGAGCTGGAATATCGTGGAGTTTTTTCCAGTCAGGATCACCGCTAAATAAATCAGCCTCCCACCATACAGTACCGGCATCAATGGCTTCTTTCTCTGTGCTCGACATTTCTGGCATGACATTTTTGAATGCGTTGAGTGCAGACTTACTGAGGTATTTTTTTCGAATAAAAGGAGTATTAAGAGGGATCGCTATCGCTGCAAAAACTATCCAGCTAAATAGACCGGTGATCGACAATGCGCTGCCAACAGCTAACGCTGCAGCAATTGTTACAGTAAATGTTTTTAGCGATGCGCGATGATACGCCAAGATGCAGAGTGCACCGATAAAGCCAATGACATACGCAAGCGTAACCATAGTGATTCTCCTTAATCTGTGTAGCAATACTGTTTACACATAATCAGGAATAGTTAAGCGAGACCTGACTTCATTATGGGGAGTTCAGTACTTTGCTACGCATTCTCTTATATTATTGTAGGGTAATTATTATTTAAGGTAAGAGGTCTTACCACTTAATATTGATTGTAATGTGTTTTTTAACAAAATGTAAATTAAATTCTTTTTATGAAAGTAAACTGTTACGTATACAAAATGCGGTAGAGTCAGGTTTTTATTGGGATTGATCGAGATCATCGTGATTATTTTTTTCACTTGCAGATTTTTAGCAGAGCGTTAACATATGCCGTATTGTGATGCTGTTCACGTTATTACAGGTGGTTACACTTTAATCATCGCAGCGGAATAGTATTTCCTTTTGTTGCCTTTCCCGATTCCGACTGACACATGCCCGCCGGACCCCCTACATCGGGTTGACATCAATTCCTGTTTATCAAATGTACGCAAAGTGCAAGAGGTTTTGTTGTGTTGTTATTTCATGCTTTATCACAGGCGTGGAAGGATGGTTATTCCTTCTCTAAATTTCGTGCCGATATTGTATCGGGTATTACGGTAGGTATTGTGGCTATTCCTTTGGGAATGGCATTGGCAATTGCTGTCGGTGTACCACCACAACACGGATTGTACACGGTGATTGTAGCGGGCTTTTTAGCTGCATTATTAGGTGGTTCACGATTTAATATCACAGGTCCTACTGCGGCCTTTGTGGTTATCCTTTTACCTATTACCCAAAAATACGGCTTATCAGGCTTGATGTTGGCGACCATGATGTCGGGGATCATCTTGCTATTAATGGGCGTATTTCGCTTAGGTCAGCTGGTGGCATATGTGCCATATCCAGTCACGACAGGTTTCACGGCGGGTATCGGCTTTGTTATTGCTTTTTTACAGCTTAAAGATTTATTAGGCCTACATATTCAAGGTAGTCCAATCCATTTTCCTGAAAAAGTAATGGCATACGCACACGCAATGCCAACTGCAAACTATGCTGATGCCATCGTAGGTATCGTGACGATTTTTGTCTTTATTGGTTGGGCAAAATTAAAAACACGTATTCCACCACACCTTGTCTCATTGCTTGTTGGTACGATTTTAGCGTTAGCATTAAATAAATTTGGTCCTGAGCATGTTACTTTGCTTGGTGAGAAATTTAGCTACACCATTGGTGATATTGTAGGTCATGGTATTCCACAAGAAGCGCCACAATTTATGGCGTTATGGAAATCAGATACTTTCAATTGGGCTACTGTGATCGAGCTAATGCCATCTGCATTAACCATTGCCATGCTTGGTTGTATTGAATCATTACTGTGTGCTGTTGTGGCTGACGGTATGACAAGCAAGAAACATAATCCAAACGCTGAGTTGGTTGGTCAGGGTATTGCGAATATGGTGGTGCCTTTCTTCGGTGGTATTCCAGCAACAGCAGCGATTGCGCGTACGGCAACAAATATTCGTTCAGGTGCGTTTTCTCCAGTGTCTGGTATGACTCATGCGTTATTTGTGTTAGCAGCAATGATTGTATTAGCACCTGTGCTTTCTTATGTACCTATGAGTGCACTAGCGGGCTTGCTGATCATGGTTGCTTGGAATATGTCTGAAGCACCACATTTTGTGCATACGTTAAAAGTAGCACCTCGTCGTGATGTTGCGGTATTGATGACTTGTTTCATCCTAACGGTGGCATTTGACATGGTTGTGGCTGTGATTGTTGGTCTATTATTGGCTGGTGTGTTGTTTATTCAGCGTATTGCAACATTAACAACGGTGACAATTACTCATGATGAACATCCGCATTTAAACTTTGGTGATGATGTGGTGGTTTATGATATCAATGGTCCGCTGTTCTTTGCCGCGAGTGAGAAAGCGTTTTCTGTGATTGAGCATGCAACCACTGAAACCCGTGCAGTAGTGCTTGATTTTAGTGATGTATCAACTATTGATATTACGGCTATTCATGCTTTTGAAACAGCACTCGATCGTTTATCAGAGCTACCAGTATATTTAGTGGGTGTGCAATCTCACGTTGAACGTAAGCTCTATCATGCGGGTGTATTTGAAGCGGAGAATGTGTATTTATCGCACTCTGTTGGTCAATTACAGCAAGTTTTAATGATTAATTCTCACAATGGCTCGGTTAAAGAGTCGACACTGTAAGTTATTTGTATGTAAACTGCGAATAACGGTGTATTTAAAACATCAAGCGGGTATTTACCCGCTTGATTTGTATCTAAAGAATAATAGAGAGAATGGCTTATGTATCAGGATTTGATCCGTGCTGAACTAACTGAAGCGGCTGACGTACTAAATCGCTTTTTAAGTGATGATAAGAACATGGCTGATATTGAAGCGGCAGCTAAGTTATTAGCGGATTCTTTCAAACAGGGCGGTAAAGTGCTGTCTTGTGGTAATGGTGGCTCTCATTGTGATGCAATGCACTTTGCTGAAGAGCTAACAGGTCGTTACCGTGAAAACCGTCCAGGGTACCCAGGTATTGCTATTTCAGATCCAAGCCACTTATCGTGTGTAAGTAATGACTTCGGCTATGAGTACGTATTTTCACGCTACTTAGAAGCAGTGGGCGCAAAAGGTGACGTTCTATTTGGTCTGTCTACATCAGGTAACTCGGGCAACATTTTAAAAGCGATTGAAGCGGCGAAAGCGAAAGGCATGAAGACTATCGCTTTAACGGGTAAAGATGGCGGTCAAATGGCAGGCCTAGCTGACGTGGAAATCCGTGTTCCTCATTTTGGTTACGCAGATCGCATTCAAGAAATTCATATTAAAATTATCCATATTTTAATTATGCTAGTTGAAAAAGAAATGGCGGCAGAATAAGTCAAGCTTAGCACTGACCGTTGAGAAGTATCGTTAATGAATAACAAAAGGGCATAAAGGAATATGTGTGAATTGCTAGGCATGAGCGCAAATGTGCCAACCGATATTTGTTTTAGTTTTACCGGTTTAATGCAGCGTGGGGGCAATACCGGCCCTCACCGTGATGGTTGGGGGATTACCTTTTATGAAGGTAAAGGCTTTCGTACGTTTAAAGATCCAAACCCAAGCTGTCAATCGCGTATTGCTGAACTTGTCCAAGAGTACCCAATAAAGAGTCGTGCAGTGGTGAGTCATATTCGCCAAGCCAACCGAGGGGCGGTGAATTTAGAAAATACCCACCCATTTACTCGCGAGTTATGGGGAAATTACTGGACTTTTGCGCATAATGGTCAGTTGACGGGATATGAGAGTTTAGAAACAGGCAGGCATCAAGCGGTCGGTGATACTGACAGTGAGATCGCTTTTTGTTGGTTATTGAATCAACTTGAAACGAAATTCCCGGTACTGCCTGATGATTTGAATCCTGTTTTTAGCTATTTTGCAGAGTGTTGTGATCAGTTACGTCAGCTCGGTGTTTACAATATGTTATTAAGTAATGGTGAGTACGTACTTACCTATTGTACTAATAACTTACATTGGATCACTCGTCGTGCGCCGTTTGGTAAAGCATCTCTTATTGATGAAGATGTCACGATTGATTTTCAGCAAGAAACGACACCTAAAGACGTGGTGACAGTCATCGCTACTCAGCCTTTAACCAATGATGAAAATTGGCACAAAATGGCAACAGGAGAATTTATTGTGTTCCATTGCGGTGAGCCTGTATTTAATCAGCTGGTGGCTGAAGAGAAATAGCTGCGTCATTTTGTAATCGATATGACTGAAATGCGATAAACAGAAAGAGAAAAGGCGATCAGATGATCGCCTTTTTTTATTGAGCTGCGTAACCTTGGGGGGGAAGCGTTTCACCATCTAACACGGCTTTGCCATCAACCATGGTTAAGCGTTTTTCAGCTAACCACTGAGTCACAAGCGGATAAATTGCATGCTCTTGCTTTTGTACCCGAGCCGTTACTTCTTCAACGGTATCATTGGCAAAAATAGGAATTTTTGCTTGCAGAATAACAGGTCCGCCATCGAGCTCTTCTGTAACAAAGTGCACGCTAGTACCATGTTCAGTATCGCCTGCATCTATCGCACGTTGATGGGTGTTTAATCCTGGGTATTTAGGCAATAAAGAGGGATGAATGTTTAACATTTTCCCTTTAAAGCGACGGACAAAATCACCGCTTAAAATACGCATAAAACCAGCAAGGATCACCACATCTGGGTTGAATTGCTCAATACGTTCAGCCAATGCATCATCGTATTGTTCACGGTTGTCATATTGTTTAGGTGCGATATGTATCGCTTCAATATTGGCAGCACGTGCACGCTCTAACCCGTACGCATTCTCTTTATTTGAGATCACAGCAGTAATTTGACTATTTTTAATTAAGCCATTGCTGCATGCGTCAATAATCGCTTGAAGATTACTGCCGCTACCTGAAATAAGGACGACGATATTAGTCATGGTATTACTTGATCTCAACTTGTTCTTCGTTCTCAGCCGTATTGGCAATTTCACCTAATAGCCATGCGTTTTCGCCTTCAGCATTTAGGATATCAATAGCTTGTTGTGCTTGCGCTTGTGGTAGGGCAATCACAAGGCCAACACCACAGTTGAACGTGCGGTACATTTCGTAAGTTTCTACGTTACCTGCCGTTTGTAGCCAGTTAAAGATGGCAGGCCATTGCCAGCTATCACCATTAACAACAGCTTTTGTGCCTTTTGGTAGCACGCGTGGGATATTTTCCCAGAAACCACCGCCAGTAATATGAGAAATCGCGTGAATATCACAGCTTTCCATCATTTTTAGCGTCGATTTTACGTAAATCTTAGTTGGTGTTAACAGGTGATCAGAAAGCGTTTTACCTTCTAACTCTTCGTTTAAGTCAGCATTTGAAACTTCAATGATCTTACGGATAAGTGAGTAACCGTTTGAGTGAGGACCACTTGAACCAACAGCGATAAGTGCATCACCAGCTGTTACTTTTGAACCATCAATGATATCGGCTTTTTCAACGACGCCGACACAGAAGCCAGCAACATCGTAATCTTCACCGTGGTACATGCCTGGCATCTCAGCAGTCTCACCACCGATCAATGCACAACCTGATTGAATACAGCCTTCACCAATGCCTGTTACAACACTTGTTGCTGTATCGACATCCAGTTTGCCTGTCGCGTAGTAATCAAGGAAGAACAGAGGCTCTGCACCTTGAACGATAAGATCGTTAACACACATAGCAACAAGATCGATACCGATAGAATCGTGCTTGTTTAAATCCATCGCTAAGCGAAGTTTAGTACCTACGCCATCAGTACCTGATACTAAAACAGGCTCTTTATATTTGGTTGGCAGTGAACAAAGTGCACCAAAACCACCAATTCCCCCCATCACTTCTGGGCGATGCGTACGCTTTACCACCCCTTTAATACGGTCTACTAATGCATTACCAGCATCGATATCAACACCAGCATCTTTGTAACTAAGAGAAGAGTTTTTGTTGCTCACAGATGATCCCTCAACGTATTAAAGTAAAAAAGCAGGGGTATGATAACAGCAGTCACAGCCTAAAGGAAAACGTTTGCGTCATTTTTTTTGACTGGATATTAAGTAAACAGTCAAACGTTTACTACTATCAGCAATCGTTTGGCTTAGTATATAATAATGCGATTTTATTTTTTATTTGCTCGGGAGTCAGAAGATGAAAGTTGTTGAGGTAAAACACCCACTGGTTAAACATAAGATTGGTCTTATGCGCGAAGGTGACATCAGCACTAAGCGTTTCCGTGAGTTAGCAACTGAGGTTGGTAGCCTACTGACATATGAAGCGACTTCAGACTTTGAGACAGAAAAAGTGACCATTGATGGTTGGAACGGTCCAGTTGAGATCGACCAAATCAAAGGTAAAAAAGTGACGGTAGTACCTATTCTTCGTGCCGGTCTTGGCATGATGGACGGTGTACTTGAACATATGCCAAGTGCACGTATCAGTGTTGTTGGTATCTACCGTGATGAAGAAACACTTGAGCCTGTACCATATTTCAACAAGCTAGCATCAAACATCGATGAGCGTATTGCGCTGGTTGTTGATCCGATGCTGGCAACAGGTGGTTCTATGATTGCGACACTAGATCTGTTAAAAGAGCACGGTTGTACGCAATTTAAAGTTCTAGTACTAGTGGCAGCACCTGAAGGTATTGCAGCACTAGAAAAAGCACACCCAGATGTTGAGCTATACACTGCAGCTATCGATGAGAAGCTAAATGACAAAGGCTACATCGTTCCAGGTCTTGGTGATGCCGGTGATAAGATCTTCGGTACTAAGTAATTAGTAAACAAGATTTAAATAAAAACCGGACGTGATGTCCGGTTTTTTTATTGCTGTTTTTCGTGTTTATTAACGAAAAGAGTAAGCGAGAGCTAAGCTACTCTCGCCTATGGTGGCATTCATTATAGATGCTCTGTATCTTCAATTTGCGCATTATCAACGATATGATTTTCACCTAAATCTTGTGGCAAGATCAGGTTCAGAACAATCGCAACAATACCGCATAAGCTCACACCTTGCAGGCTGAACTCACCAATACCAAATGCCATCCCACCAATACCAAATACTAGCGTTACTGCAACAATCACAAGGTTACGGGCTTTGTGTAAATCGACTTGGTTTTTGATCAGCGTATTTAGACCAACGGTTGCAATAGAGCCGAATAGTAAGATCATGATCCCACCCATTACAGGCACAGGGATGGTTTGTAGCATTGCGCCTAATTTACCTACGAACGCTAACACTAATGCCGTAATTGCCGCCCATGTCATGATCACAGGGTTAAATGCTTTGGTTAGCATTACCGCACCCGTTACTTCAGAGTAAGTCGTATTAGGCGGTGCACCTACCATAGAGGCTGCAATCGTCGCAATACCGTCACCCGCCATTGTGCGGTGTAGGCCTGGCTTTTTCAGGTAGTCTTTACCTGTTACGTTGGAAATCGCTAGCATGTCACCTACGTGCTCAACTGCAGGTGCAATGGCAACAGGGATCATGAAAAGGACTGCGTTAATATTAAACTCAGGGAAAGTGAAGTTAGGAAGTGCTAACCAACTCGCATTATGCACCGGGGTAAAGTCCACCACACCGAACGCTAAACTTGCTAAGTAGCCTGAAGTGATACCACCTACAATCGGTACTAGCTTTAGCATGCCTTTGGCAAACACACTTAAGCCAATAGTCACGATTAATGAAATGGCTGAAATCCATAGCGCAGTGTCATGTGCGATAAGCTGAACACCACCGTCACCTGTTTTACCTACAGCCATATTTACAGCAGCTGGCGCTAAACCTAAACCGATGACCATGATCACTGGGCCGACAACCACAGGTGGTAGCAGTTTATGAATAAATCCCACACCACGAACTTTGATAATGCCACCCAAAATGACATAAACGATACCCGCCATCATTAGGCCACCCATGGTGCTTGCAACACCCCAAGCTTGGATACCGTACATAATTGGTGCAATAAATGCGAAAGAAGAGGCTAGGAAGATAGGAACAGAACGTTTGGTAACAAGCTGAAAAAGGAGGGTTCCTACACCAGCACCAAAAAGTGCCACATTGGGGTCAAGCCCAGTAAGTAACGGAACAAGAACGAGAGCACCAAATGCGACGAATAACATTTGGGCACCTTGTAATACCTGCATCATACTCAAAATCACCTTGTCATAAAAAAAATCGCGCAATGCTATCACAAAAAGCAAACGATTACCTAGTGTGTTAAGAGAAAAAAACTGCTAATTATTTAATGACTGATATTTGTGACTAGAGAAGTTTTTTAAAGCATGTGGTTTGTTTCTTGCAGGCTGTATTGTTTTGGTTCAGGAAAAAGTACATATTGTAGGATAAATTGATGGTAAGCCGTGTTTCTATACAAGACGTCAATCGGTTTAGGAGCTCGCTGATATTCAATTTCTTTTTGCCAACTTACTTTAGTAAATAATGAGTGCTTTATGTTGCGATTTGCGTTGTTGTTTTTAGCGTTACTGGCTTTACCGATTAAAGCTGCGACGGTTAGTAATTTATATCAGGCTCAAGTAGTCATGCCAGCTGGTGGACAGAATGCTGATCAAACAGCACGAGAGCAGGGCTTTAAACAAGTGCTGATCAAAGTGACGGGGGATCAAAATATTGCTAAGAATACTGTAGTAGCTCAAGCGTTAAAAAACAGTTCGGGTTATGTTAGCCAGTTTAGTTATGGTCAAGACAATGGTCAGCAGACGCTGAACTTAACCTTTGATAAGGTGCAAATTAAACAATTATTAACGCAAGCAAAAGCTAATTACTGGAGTGAACAGCGTCCTGATATTTTAGTTTGGATGGTTGATGATAACGGTAATAGTCGTGATATTTTGTGGGATCAATCGGCTAATGCTTTAGTGGCTGACACTAAGCAAGCAGCGAATGTTCGTGGTGTACCTGTTACTTTCCCTATTGGTGATTTTAATGATGTAACTGCACTGCACGTATCTGACTTATGGGGCAGTTTTGTCGATCCTATTTCAAGTGCGAGTAAGCGCTATAACGCTGGTGGATTGCTATTAGTAAAGGCGATTCAGCAAGGTGATGACAAGGTTGAATTATCATGGCAATTATATACGCAAAAGCCGAGCACAATTGCGACAGACACTCAGCCCATCACAGGTAAAGCCAGCGGTACATTAGCACAAGCAAGCAGCGATATGATGAATCAGGTTGCTAATCATCTGGCGCAAAAATATGCCTTAGCATTGGGTAGCAGTGCTGCAGGTAAAGTGAATATTGAAGTTGATAATGTTAACTCAACAGAAGATTTCTTTACGTTAGAGCGCATGCTTAATCATATGACGACAGTAAGTAGTGCAAATGCTGTAAATATTAAAGGTGACAAAGTCATTTTCCGCATGAACTTGTCAGCGTCGACGGCAGAGTTTAAACGTGAATTAAGTCATGATAGCCGTATTAGTGCAGATGATTATGCTGTAACTAATAATAATTCAGCGGTAACAACAGCATCTGCAACTGATGTGAGTACTTCATCAAATGCCGTTGATGTTAGTGCAACTCAAGTACAGCCACCAGTGCAACAAAGCGAGAACTATGTAGCGCCAGACAATATTTATACTTGGCATAATTAAATTTCGTTTAGCGTTACAGTAAGAAAGCCCTCAGTGTGAGGGCTTTTTAGTCTTTGAATTATTCTTTTGGTGGCTCAAAACGTTCACGCTCTTCTCGTTCTACTTGCGATAAGCGTTGTAACTTTATTCCTAATTCTTTAGCTCGAAGGCGGGCAAAAAGAATGTTACTGAGAAACGCAACAGAGACGATGATAAACTCAATGGCTGCTAACCAGCGTTCCCCTTCATCAATGGTCAAAATGGTTAATGCATGTAAGAAATAGAACATTAAAATAAAGTTCGACCATGCATGGGTATAAGGTTTCGCTGCTAGCATGCCACGTAAAGGTAATAGCATCGGCAATATCCAAAGCGCAGCCATTACCCAATTATTTAAATGTGGATGAGGAGAGATCACGATCTGCCATAGGGCGACCCATAGCATCAAACTTAAATTGGCACAGAGTGCAAATCGGTGGATAAATAAAGTGCGAGGTTGCATTGGAGGCATCGAATCATCCTTTTCGTAAGCCATTAATATCAGGAGTGATGAAGTAGCGTTGCCGTGTGTGCTAAGCGTCTTCCTAATGCTTGTGCTAACTCAATTTCATCTTTATGCAATTGCTTATTGGTGCCTGTATTGAGGTGCGAAGCACCGTATGGGGTTCCGCCATGCTGCGTGGTATGCAAGGTTGGTTCGGAATACGGAATCCCCACGATTAACATGCCATGATGTAACAAGGGCAAAAGCATCGATTGCAACGTGGTTTCTTGACCACCATGCATAGACGAAGATGAAGTAAAGACACAAGCAGGTTTATCTATCAATGTGCCTGATAACCATTGTTGGCTGGTGCTATCGATAAAGTGTTTCAGTGGTGCGGCCATATTACCGAAACGTACAGGGCTTCCCATCGCTAGCCCAATACACTCTTTTAGATCTTGATGAGAGACCAAAGGATCCATGTAAGGTTGCTGATGATCATTTGGATTAATATCAGCAACCGTTCTTAGTACCGCTTCACAGCCAGAGATTTGCTCAATACCACGACCAATATGACGGGCTAATTGGCGAGTGTTCCCGTGTTTGCTGTAATAAAGGACTAAGATTTTCTGCATTATAGAATATCCAATACTTGCACTGGTGGACGACCTAATGCAGCTTTATCACCATTGACGACAATAGGGCGTTCGATCAGTTTTGGATGGCTTGCCATTGCTGTGAATAATGCGCTGTCTGTAACGTCATCATTACCTAGGCCTAATTCTTTATATTCTGCTTCTTTCGTTCGCATCATTTTACGCACAGAGTCTAAACCGAGTTGACGGTACAGCGTTTCTAACTCTGTCACACTAGGTGTTTGCTCAAGGTATTTTACAACCGTTGGAGTAATGCCTTTCTCTTCTAATAGCGCTAACGTTTCACGGCTTTTTGAACAACGAGGGTTGTGATAAATAGTAACTGACATGACATCTCCTAATTCTATGCGTGATCTATTTTTTACTTAATTGTTATGTAGTTATTGTAATCGTATTAAATACGCTGGCTACTAAAATTTATTTCTGTAGCGCTTTAAATCGTTGACGTTCAAAGCGTAGTTGATCAATACGAGCATCGTAACGAGCTTGATCCATTGAGCCTAGCTTTGCCATTTGCGCAGCTTGAGTATAGTTATTAATGGCTTTATCCCATTGAGCACGAAGCGCCAGAAGTTCGCCTAATGCTGCAAGCTCTGCACTACGATTACCGAGCTTGGCATAGTTCTTCGCCAGTAATGTCCAGCCATTGGTATCTTTGGGGTGATCGTAAGCATAACGGTTTAGAATTTGGATACTTTGCTGATATTTCCCTGATTCTAAATAGGCGTTAGCTAAATTTAAGCGCAGTACCTTACTGTTTGGATTGCCTTTTAGTGCTGTTGTTAAACGTGAAATTGCACGGTCATATTGCTTTTGGTACAGATCAAGATCGGTTGCCGCATCAATAAAGAATAGGTTATTGGGTTCACTTGCCAATAATGGGTCTAATAATTGATGTGCTTGTTTGTATTTACCATTATCAAGATAGACCAGCGCTTTGCCGTAATTGAGTTCTTTACGACGATTTGGCGCGGCTTTTTTCAGCTCTCTATTTAACCAGTTTAGTGACGATGCCTCACTAAAGTTAGCATTACGCGCCACGATACGGGAACGCGCTAATAAGTAACGCTCAGAAGGTGGCAGTATCACTGTTGGGTAGTTACGAGCACGCATACGACTATCGGTGAGACGGGACTCTGGCAGTGGGTGAGTGAGTAACATTGCTGGTAGTTTAGAGGTATAGCGATATTGATCGGCTAAGCGACCAAAAAAGCGCGGCATTGCATGTGCATCAAAGCCTGCTTTTGCCAATGTTTTGATCCCAATGCGATCTGCTTCTTTTTCATTACTACGAGTAAAATTGATTTGCCCTTGCATACCAGCAGCTGTCGTTGCGTGCATTGCCGCTAATCCCGCTTCTGGTGCTGCAACGGTTAATAATAATGAACCAATTAATGCCGCCATAGTGATCGGAGAGTTTCTAGCGTCGGCTTCCATTTTTCGCGCTAAGTGGCGTTGGGTAACGTGAGCGATTTCGTGGGCCATGACAGAGGCGAGCTCGCTTTCGGTTTTGGCATGCAAAAACAGCCCTGAGTGGATAGCGACATAACCACCAAAGAAAGCAAACGCATTAATTTCTGGGTTTTGAATTAAAAAGAAATTAAAAGGTGTACGCACATCATCTGCACTGGCAACCAGTTTATGACCGAGCGATTGAACATAGTCAGACAATAGCGGATCGTTAATCACCGGCTGGCTGGCACTTAATATCCGCATATAAGCGTCGCCATATTCCAGCTCTTTATCAATAGTTAACGTCGAGGCGGCAGTCGTCCCCATTTCAGGTAAGCGATTAGCATCACTAGCAATAGCTGGAAGACTGCTACTAAGTAGAGCAGAAAGCAAAAGATAGGTTGGTGCTTTGGTAAATCGAAACATGGGAAAGATACTACCACCTTGTAAGTTATCTTTAATATCTAAAGAGTTAGGACAACGAATGACTCCATAGGTTCGTTATTGTGAATCATGTCCTTTATCTATCTCGCATCTTGGTTGTGCTTGAGGTTACAATACGGCAATAGAAAATCTCTGTCACTTAAAGCAATGGAAATTTTATCGCTTGATTTAACGACACAACGCTGCCCATTGGCATTGTTGCTAGCAAAACGTGCGTGCGCAAAACTTCTTTCTGAACAACAGCTTGAACTGCGTATTTCTGACAGCGGTGCAAGAAGCGATATTCCTCGTTTCTTGCTTAACCATGGATACATTATTGACACTGTAGTTAACGATAATACTCAGCTTGTCATGTTAGTGAAAAAAGGACACGTCTCTACATGTTGAACATGTTAAATCGCTGGTATCAGCGTCGATTCTCAGATCCCCATGCCGTCAGCTTAGTCGCCATTTTGCTCGGTGGTTTTCTTACGATTTATTTCTTTGGTAGCTTAATTACGCCACTGCTAGTCGCAATTGTATTGGCGTATTTATTAGAGTGGCCCGTTGCAAGGTTAACCAAACTAGGGCTGCCGAGAACCTTCTCTGTGATGCTAGTTTTACTGCTCTTTGCTGGATTAATGAGTTTAGCATTGTTTGGTTTAGTGCCGACTATTTGGCATCAGGTGGTGAATTTAACTGCAGACGTGCCGAAGATGTTTAATGACTTACAAGTGTATGTATCAAGCCTGCCTGAGCGTTATCCTGATTTTGTCCAGCCTGCGCAAGTTGTTGATTTGATGAATAACTTACGTGAAAAAGTACTGGGAATGGGAGAAAGCGTTGTAAAAGGCTCACTGGCATCACTAGTTAGCCTTGCGACATTAGGTGTGTATTTGATTCTGGTGCCATTGCTGATCTTTTTCTTATTAAAAGATAAAGATGAAATGATGCAGACCTTACTAAAAGTGCTACCTAAAAACCGTCGTCTAGCGAGTAAAGTCGGCAGTGAAATGAATGAGCAGATCTCGAATTATATTCGCGGTAAAGTCATTGAAATCTTAATTGTTGGCATCGCGAGTTATGTTACTTTTGCGGTGATGGACTTACGTTATGCAGTGTTACTTGGCGTGCTGGTTGGTCTATCTGTCTTGATCCCTTATATAGGTGCGGCAGCTGTAACTGTGCCTGTTGCGATGGTGGGGTTATTTCAATGGGGATGGACGCCGGATTTCTGGTGGCTACTGTTAGCTTACGGCATTATTCAAGCATTGGATGGCAATGTATTAGTTCCAATTCTATTTTCTGAAGCGGTGAATTTACACCCAGTAGCGATTATTGTCGCAGTATTAGTATTTGGCGGTTTGTGGGGATTCTGGGGCGTATTCTTCGCAATCCCATTAGCAACATTAGTCAAAGCCGTATGGGGCGCATTGCTTTCTGCTGAAGATGAACTTGATGATGTAGAGCACGTATAACCTATGAAAAAGGCCGCAAGATGCGGCCTTTGTTATATCTATCAATGAGCATGCTTAAGTGATGCTTATTGATTTAAATAATCCAATACCACTTGATGGTGATCTTTGGTTTTAAACTTGTTGAAGACATGTTCAATGGTGCCATTTTCATCAATTAAGAAGCTGATACGGTGTAAACCGTCATATTCGCGACCCATAAACTTCTTCAAGCCCCACACCCCAAATTGTTCTGCAACGGCATGATCTTCATCAGATAATAGGGTGAAGTTAAGGTTATCACGCTCAATAAATTTAGGTAGGCGTTTTACTGGATCAATACTGATACCAAGTACAACCACATTTTTCTCATCAAGTTCAGCTTTGCTGTCACGTAGACCACATGCTTGAACTGTACAGCCTGGCGTCATGGCTTTCGGATAGAAATAAGCCAATACTTTCTTACCTTTAAAATCACTTAGGCTAACAGGCTCGTTATCTTGATTCATTAAAGTAAATGCCGGTGCTGGTGTGCCAGCTGTGAGCGTATTCATAGAAATATCCTTTTAGTTATTGTGATTCAATACACCAAGGTGTCTGAATAAATTAAGGCTGACAATGAAGTTTATGTACGTTTTAGTTAGCTTTTATGACCAATAAAATTCACTGAACCAGAAGCTGAAACTGATTGGCACAAGGTTTCAAATTCTTCTTGTAGCGTCATCAAATTACAGTTTTCCGGCAAGTTAGTGTTTATTTGAAGCACTAGCTGGTTCATTACGCCTTCTGATTGACTCTCAAGTGTATTGGCACTTAATGCTGAAATATCAATATGACGACTTGCCATGAAATGAGTAAATTGCTTGATCAGACCTGGGCTGTCATTTGCTTCAACATGGAAATCTGCCGTATAGGGGAAGAAGCGCTGCTTATGCTTGTTTGTACGTTTCATTACCGTGATCAGATCGTGCTCTTGGCCTTTTAGAGGTAACGTTGATTCAATACGAGAAATCGCATTGTTGTTACCCGATAGCAGCATGATCAGGGTAAACTCAGAACCAAAAAGGGCAATACGGCTATCGACAATATTACAGCCACATTGAGTGACGAGATGGGTGATCTCATCAGAGATACCTGGGCGATCAGTACCTACAGCAGTTATGACAAGGTAATGTTCCATGTTGGTCTTCAGTGTTAAAGAATTATCTAAGCATGTTAGCACAGAGTCATGCTGAAACGATTGCAAATTTCGTTAGAAAAAAGCGAAGACTTCGCGCAGTTTTTGGTGGCTTTTTGAACAAAAAAGTACCTATATTATTCTGTTGTTCAAGATTTGACTTTCAAAGTCGAAAATTGTGACGAAAGCAGACGATAAAGCACGTTAGTTCACTGTTTTCACTCAGCCTTTGCTTGAGTTTATAGTCACTCAAAAGTACCATGACAAAGTTATACCCTAACCGCTTTAGCATAGATCCCCACAAGGTGATGGTGAGAGAGCCGTTTGGATATATAAGAAGAGGGGAGATGGACATGTTTACAGGAAGCATGGTTGCGCTATTAACGCCACTAGACGCTACAGGCGAAGTAGATTATGTCGGCCTGCAAAAGCTGGTGGACTACCATATTGATGCAGGCACTGATGCGATTATTGCCGTAGGTACTACGGGTGAATCAGCAACATTGACGGTTGATGAGCATATTAAAGTGGTGCTAAAAACACTGGAATATGTTGATGGACGCGTGCCAGTTATCGCAGGTACGGGTGCTAATGCGACACATGAAGCCATCACAATTACTAAGCTTTTCTCTGGTACGGGTGTTGCGGCATGTTTAAGTGTGACGCCTTACTATAATAAACCGACTCAAGAAGGTTTATACCAACATTATAAAGCGATTGCTGAAGCAACAGATATTCCGCAAATTCTTTACAATGTACCGGGACGAACTGCGGTAGACTTACTACCTGAAACTGTTGCGCGTTTAGCGAAGATTGAAAATATCATCGGTATTAAAGATGCAACAGCAGATTTATCTCGTGTGAAAAAAACACGGGAACTTTGTGGTGAAGATTTCATCCAATTAAGCGGTGATGATGCTACAGCTGTAGATTTTGTCGCTGAAGGTGGTCACGGTGTTATCTCTGTTACAGCAAACATTGCAGCAGCAGACATGGCAACAATGTTTAAATTAGCATTAAGTGGCCAAATTGACGCTGCACAAGAAATTAATCAGCGTTTAATGCCGTTACATAACAACTTATTTGTTGAAGCTAACCCAATTCCTGTGAAGTGGGCAGCGCATCAACTAGGTTTAATTGAAAACGGTGATTTACGACTTCCGCTAACTGTTTTAAGCGAGTCACAGCAACCGATTGTTAAGCAGGCTCTTTTGGATGCCGGTGTGCTTTAAGTTGCACAAGCGTAGGAGCGCAGGAGCATAAATGAATTATAAATATCGGCTAGCATTAGCTGCATTCATGGTAACGAGTTTGTCAGCCTGTTCTAGCGGGTCAGAAGCTCGCCGTCAGGCAAATCAGGATTTTAACTATCTTGAAACTCAACCTTTAGAATCATGGACTTTGCCAGCAGGGGCTGCCCCTTTCAGTAGTGCAGCTTACGTTATACCTAGCCAGAGTTTTAAAGGCGAAGTTGGCGCTAGCGTTGATATTCGACCACCACAGCAGGTTTTAAATCTCATTCCTGGTATGCGCTCAAGCGTGGATCAAGATGGTGTGACTGTACAATTGCCTCGTAGCTCTGATCTTTCTAAGTTATGGCAAGTGACTCAGAGCTTGATCAGTAAAAACAATATTGGCATTGCTAAACAAAGTGCTGATCAAATTGATACTGATTGGGTGAGTTGGACTAACAAAGATGAAGATAGCGAGATTGGTAGTCGCTACAGCATTGAAAAGTCACCATCAACCAATAGCTACCGTATTATCTTAACGGACTGGCGTGAAGACGGTAAAACAATGCCAGTAACGGCTGATAATAAGCGTCGTTACAGCATTTTGATGACTAACTTAGTTATGTCTAAGTATGATGAAGATATTCGTGAACAAGCACGTTTAGCCGCGGCTCAACAGCTTAAGCATGTTCCAATTTCATTAGGCGTGGATCGCAGTGGTTTACCAGTGCTGATTGCACGTGCATCTTACGATGACATGTGGGAGCGTCTACCAACTGTATTATCAAAGCTTGGCTTTACAGTTGAAGATCGTAACCGTTCACAAGGTTTAATTGATGTTAAGTACCGTGAACCAGATGACGAATTCTGGCAAGAGTTGGGTACTAAGCCAATGAAACTGACGGATGATAAATACCGCATTCTAGTCGGTGATTTAGGTAACCGTACTTCTATCAATATTACTGATAGTGAAGGTAAGCCTGTAACTGATGATATTTTAGAATCAGCAGCGCCTGCATTTGCAGCTGGCTTTCAAAAGTAAGCATTAGCTTGATAAAAAAAACCGCTTTGTTTAAAGCGGTTTTTTTATATCTTTATTTTAAGCTAGCTGTAATTAAGTGCTATTGATTACTTAATTTCTACACCTTGGGCTTGAAGATCGGCATGGTACGACGAACGTACAAATGGACCACAAGCAGCATGAGTAAAGCCAAGATCAAGTGCGATTTGTTTTAGCTCATCAAATTCTTCAGGCGGCACATAACGCTCAACAGGTAAGTGGTGACGGCTTGGTGCTAGGTATTGACCCAGTGTTAGCATCGTCACGCCATGAGCACGCAGATCTTTTAATACTTCAATGATCTCTTCTTTGGTTTCACCTAAACCCATCATCAAACCTGACTTAGTAGGAACATTTGGGTGAAGCTCTTTAAATTTCTTCAGCAGATCTAAAGACCATTGGTAGTTCGCGCCCGGGCGCGCTTTACGGTATAAGCGTGGCGCTGTTTCAAGGTTGTGGTTGAACACGTTAGGTGCTGTATCACGGAAGATATCTAACGCACGATCCATACGACCACGGAAATCAGGTACTAATGTTTCAATATGAATTTCTGGGCTTTTTGCGCGGATTTCATTAATACAATCAACAAAGTGTTGCGCACCACCGTCACGTAAGTCATCACGATCAACGGATGTCACGACTACGTAGCGTAGTTTCATGTCAGCAATAGTTTGTGCAAGGTGCGCTGGTTCTTCAGCATTAGGTGGTAGTGGACGACCATGGGCAACATCACAGAATGGACAACGACGCGTACAGATAGCACCTAGGATCATAAAGGTTGCTGTACCGTGGTTAAAACATTCGGCTAAATTTGGGCAAGAGGCTTCTTCACAAACAGAGTGAAGCTTGTTTTTACGCAGTGCAGATTTAATTTCCTGAATACGTTGGCTGTCAGACGGTAACTTAATCTTCATCCATTCAGGTTTACGTAACACTTCTTTTGGCGTTTCTTCATCCGCAACATTACGAACAGGGATCAAAGCCATTTTGTCGGCATCGCGATATTTGACGCCTTGTTCAATTTTAATTGGTTTACTCATGGTTGATTGCTTTCCGTCATCCACTCGACTTTCGGATAATCGAGTAATTTAGTTAATTCTTCAACGAGTACAGGCTGAACTTCCGTCAGTTCAGTTGGGCCATTGAGTAACGCCGTTTGCGTCATCTCCATTCCTGCATAACCGCATGGGTTAATACGAAGAAAAGGCGCCAAGTCCATATTTATATTGAGTGCCAGACCGTGAAAAGAGCACCCACGTCTGATCCGCAAGCCAAGTGAGCATATTTTTTGATTATTAACATACACACCAGGGGCATCAGGGCGAGCGTTAGAGCGAATCCCAAAGCGGGATAAGGTATTGATTACCGTATTTTCAATGTGTGTGACTAAATCACGCACACCGATTTTTTTCCGGCGTAAGTCGATCAAGATATAAGCCACTTGTTGACCGGGACCATGGTAAGTCACTTGACCGCCACGATCGCTTTGTACAACTGGGATATCTCCTGTGTTGAGCAGGTGCTCGACTTTGCCTGCCTGTCCTTGGGTAAATACAGGTGAATGTTCAACTAGCCAAATTTCATCTGCTGTGTCTTCAGTACGGTTATTGGTGAAGTCATGCATGGCATCGAACGTCGTTTGGTAATCACGACGACCAAGGTTTTTAATAATAAGTGCTGTGTGCAATTTACTACCCAGATATTAATGAAGATGCCAATCATAAAGAAGGCTAGGTCTGGGCATTATACCTAAACTTGGTGCAGATGTATTGTTAACGAGTGATGAAGGAGTTATGGATAATAAGTGAGAATTATAAGAAGGTTTACTGATAGAAATAACAGGCGACGTTGTGCGCCGCCTGATGTCGTTGTTTATAGTACAACGCGAACGATATCGATATCGCCTAACTCTTTGTATAACGTTTCAACTTGTTCAATGCTTGTCGCTGTGATGTTGATTGAAACGGCGCTGTAAGTCCCTTTGCTACTTGGGGTAACTTTAGGTGTGTAATCGCCAGGTGCATGGCGCTGGACTACTTCTACAACACGATCTGCAAGTTCAGGTTTGTTTTCACCCATTACCTTGTAGGTAAAGCTACAAGGGAATTCAAGTAGATCTCTTAGTTTTGGTTGCTCTTGTTCTTGCATATAGAACTCCAAGGTTCGCTTTCAATGTTGTCTTGCAACACCGCTATTATGACTAATATAAGTGTAAGGCAGGCATCTTAATGTGTCAGTCGGTGTAAAACAAGTGGTGGATGATGTCTGTAGGACGTTGGAAAAGTAATGTTTGTCTTTAGTTATGAAAACAAAAGGGAAGCCGAAGCTCCCCTTTTTGAATTGTGCATGAATAGTAATAGATTACTTAAACCAGTTTTGCACTAGCATCATGATGTAATCAACCATACGGCTAAATAGGCTACCTTCTTTTACATCGTTTAATGCAACAAGTGGGTATTGTGCTACTTCTTGATCGCCAACACGGTAAGTTAGAGTACCCACTTCTTCACCTTTGGTGATTGGGGCTTTTAGCTCTTTGGTTAGTACAAAGCTTGCTTTTAAATCTTTCGCTTGGCTACGTGGTAGTGTCACGTAAGTATTTTCAGCCACACCTAGGTTTACTGTGTCAGTATCACCCATCCATACTTTTTCAGTTTCGATGGTTTGATCTTTCTTATTTGGTGACAATGTTTCGTAGAAGCGGAAACCAAAGTTTAACAGCTTTTTACTTTCAGCTAGACGAGCATTCTTGCTTGCCGTGCCCATTACAACCGCAACAAGACGCATGTTGCCTTCAGTTGCAGTACTTACGAGGCTGTAGCCCGCATTATCTGTGTGGCCTGTTTTTAGGCCATCAACGTGCATGCTTTTATCCCAAAGTAAACCGTTACGGTTGTATTGAGTGATGCCGTTGTATGTAAATGATTTCTCAGCGTAGATCTTAAATTCATTCGGTAAATCACGGATCAGGTGGCGAGCCAGAATAGATAGATCGTATGGTGTTGTGTACAGATCTGGACGGTCTAAACCGTGAACGTTAGCAAAGTGCGTAGATTTCATGCCAAGATTCTTCGCCCAACCATTCATGAGATCAACGAATGATTCTTGAGAGCCCGCAATGTGCTCAGCCATAGCAACACACGCATCGTTACCTGAATCAACAATGATACCGCGGTTTAGATCGCTAACTTTGACGGTTTTTCCCACTTCAAGGAACATTTTTGATGAGCCAGGGAAGTTTTTAGCCCATGCATTCTTGCTGATAACAACATTGTCGTCTGGTGAGATATTACCGTTTTTAATTTCTTGACCGATAACATAGCTGGTCATCATTTTCGTCAAACTAGCAGGTGCCAGTTTTTCGTATTCATTATGACCGGCAAGGATTTTGCCAGAGTTATAGTCTACAAGGATATAGCCTTTTGCCGCGATTTGTGGAGCTTCAGGTACGACTGCTGGTGATGCAGCAACAGTAGCTGAAGCCAGCAAAGTGGCAGAAATGGCTACAGAACGGAAAAGCGCAGCTGTTTTCTTCATGGTTATTATAACTTTAGTTTATCTAAGACAAGAAATGGTGCTCACTATAGCAGATAACCTTCTGCCAATCAGTGGAATGAAGGAAGATCCCTATTTATTGACATTAAGCGGACGTAATCCGTGCAATTGCTGGTGTTTAACGTGCTGTTGTGAACAAAAATTAGCTTGTATGTTCTGGTTTTTACACTCTGAACATACAAGCCGTAATTATGATTCCTAAATTAAAATTAGGTTCATATTATCTGTTAGCCGTAATGATAAAGGCTTTTGGATAGTGATGAGCTTTCGCTTTAGTGAGTTGCTTTTCTGCATCGTTATGATCCATGAAAGGACCTAAACGTACACGGTAGACTGTGCGATTATCCACTTGCTCAATATCAACATTTGTATTGTATTGACGCTTAAGCGCGTTACGCATGTCTTCAGCTTTCGCCAAGCTATTTACCGCAGCTAATTGAACAAAGTAGTGATGAGGAATAGGTGAATTCTTCATCGCTTCTTTGCTAGAAGGCTTCGGTATATTAATCACTTCAATTTTTACAGGGGCTGTGCCGAGGCTAATGACGCCAATTTTTGCAGCCGCCGCCATACTTAAATCGATGATACGACCATCATGGAATGGGCCGCGATCGTTAACGCGTACGATAGTAGATTTACCATTACGCATGTTAGTTACACGTACAAAGCTCGGTAGCGGCAACGTTTTATGTGCTGCCGTCATGGCGAACATATTGTATGTTTCACCGTTAGAAGTTTTATGACCGTGGAACTTCTCGCCATACCAAGAGGCATAACCTGTTTCAGTGTAACCTTTGGTGTTTTTTACTATGTGGTAGCGCTTACCGCGTAGGGTGTAATCTTTATTACCTGCACGGCTATACGGTTCATAGTGTGGCACTACAGGTGGTACTTTTGAAAAATCAGGTACAACAGATGGTGCTCGGTCATCTTTTAACGAATAACGGCCAGCATTGGGATCGTCATTCGTTGGAGTATTCGGTTTAAATAATAAGCCTGGGGTGGCGTGTTCTGCTTTTGTCTCTGGCTGCTGAGGTTTATCTGGCGAGGAGCTACATCCTGCAAGTAGAACAAAAAACAATAAAAAAAGTGAACGCATTTAGGTCGCCTTAGACAACATTTTTCTGTGAGTGTGGATAGACATCAAAATACCGAAGCCAGCTAAGAGGGTCATCATGGATGTACCGCCATAACTCACGAGAGGTAATGGAACGCCTACAACAGGCAGAATGCCACTTACCATACCGATATTTACAAATACATAAACAAAGAAACTTAAAACAATACTGCCAGCCATCATGCGTCCGAACGCTGTTTGAGCTCGGCTTGCTAACAATAATCCTCGACCTAAGATAAAGAGATAAATTGTTAATAAACCAATTACACCGGTTAAGCCCCATTCTTCTGCAATCACCGCAAAAATGAAGTCCGTATGTCGCTCAGGAACGAATTCAAGCTGAGATTGAGTACCGTGTAGCCAACCTTTACCACTAATGCCACCAGAGCCAATAGCGATTTTTGATTGAATAATATGGTATCCCGCACCCAGTGGATCTGACTCTGGATTAAACAAAGTCATCACACGTGTTCGCTGGTAGTCGTGCATGAGGAAGAACCATAACACAGGAATAAAGGCACCGAGTAATACTAAAGCACCGATAATCAGTCTCCAGCTAATTCCTGACAGAAACAGAACAAAAATGCCGGATGCTGCCACCAAAATTGATGTACCTAAGTCTGGTTGTTTAGCGATTAATATTGTCGGTGTGAATATCAATACTAATGCGACGAAGATATTCCGCATGGATGGTGGTAGTGGACGATTACCGATAAACCTTGCCACCATCAAAGGTACAGCGAGCTTTAATAGCTCCGATGGCTGAAAGCGAACAAAACCTAAATTTAGCCAACGCTGGGCACCTTTTGATACCTCGCCAAATGCTAATACACTGAATAATAACAGTAAACCGACACCAAACAGGTAAGGTGCCCAAGCTTCGTAATGGCGTGGGGCGATTTGTGCAAGCAGCACCATGATGCCAAGTGACATCAACATGCGCATGGCTTGACGTTCCATCATGGCAACATTTTGACCACTTGCGCTCCACATGATGATCAGGGCAAACCCCATCAGGGTTAAGATCCCTAGTAATAGTGGCACATCGATATGTAAGCGTTCACTTAGTGTTCGCTTGGTACCGGTTGCCGCCATAATACTCATTGTTGTACCTCTGTTGTTTCTGACGCCGTGAGTGCTGAGTTGGACTCAGATTTACCTTCAGGGTTCGGTTTGATCAGCATATGGTCGAAAATTTTTCGCGCAATTGGACCACCATTACTTGAACCACCACCGGCATTTTCTAACACCATAGAGACCACTACTTCAGGTTTATCAAATGGCGCAAATGCGGTAAATAAAGCATGGTCGCGAAGGCGTTCTTCTAGCTCATCGGCATTGTATTTTTGGTTTTCAGCAAGGCCAAATACCTGTGCTGAACCTGATTTTCCACCGGCTTCGTAAGGCGTATCATAAAACGCTTTACGTGCTGTACCACGGGTGCCATAGAGTACACGGTGCATGCCTTCACGGGCGATTTCCCATGTCTCAGGTGAGACTTCTGATATTGGTGGGAAGTCTTTAAACTCAGCCGGTTTTTCTACTTCTTCATCGACAATATCTTTCAGTAGGTGTGGGCGATGGACAACACCGTTATTAACCAGCACAGATGTTGCTTTTGCTATCTGTAGCGGTGTTGCAGTCCAATAACCTTGCCCGATACCGACAGGGATCGTATCGCCTTGATACCAAGGACGTTTATGTCTTGCTTGTTTCCAGTCGCGAGTTGGCATATTAGCTTTACTTTCTTCATGAATATCAATGCCTGTGTATTCACCGTAACCAAAACGGTTCATCCATGTAGAAAGTTTGTCGATACCCATATCGTAAGCAACTTGATAAAAGTAAGTGTCCACTGACTCTTCAATCGCTTTGTAAATATTAACTGGGCCGTGCCCCCAACGTAGCCAGTCACGGAACTTACGACTGGTTGAGTTAGGAATTTGCCACCAACCGGGATCGTTACGGGTAGTTTTTGGTGTTACCACGCCTTCGGTTAATGCAGCGACTGCAATCATTGGTTTAACCGTTGATGCTGGTGGGTAGATACCCAGCGTGACACGGTTAACCAGAGGGCGATCAGGGTTGTTTAGTAACTCACGGTACTTTTTACCTGAGATCCCTTTAACAAATAGGTTTGGATCGTAACTTGGGCTCGACACCATAGCTAAAATCGCATCGTCTTTTGGATCGAGTACAACGACAGAGCCACGCTTGTGCTTGATGATTTCTTTGCCCGTTTCCGGATCTAACTTGCGTTCAGTTAAGAGCTCTTGAACATAGAGTTGAAGTCCGAGATCGATATTTAGTTTGATATCTTTACCCGGAATTGGTGGCACGTATTTTAAGGTGCGAATAATCCGCCCACGGCTATTCACTTCCACTTCTTGATAGCCAGAAGTACCGTGTAAGAGATCTTCGTAGTAACGTTCGATACCCAGTTTGCCGATATCACGAGTGGCTTTATAGTTGCTAAGCTTTCCATCTTGATCGAGCTTTTTAAGATCACGATCATTAATTTTAGCGACATAACCTAGCACATGAGTCAGTGAGTCGCCATATGGGTAGTAGCGTTTAAGGTAAGCTTTTACTTCAACACCAGGGAAGCGATGCTGATTAACGGCAAATAATGCTACTTGTTGTTCATTTAAGCCTTCAAGGATCGGTACAGATTTAAAACGACGGGTGCGACGACGTTCTTTTTTGAATCGTTCGATATCTTCATCGGTTAATCCCAATACTGATTTTAGATCAGCATAGGTACGCTCCATATCGGGCACTTTTTCGATGGTAACTTCGAGATTATAAATAGGGCGGTTTTCAGCTAGCAGTATGCCGTTACGATCATAGATAAGACCGCGGTTTGGGGATACTGGGACAATTTTGATCCGGTTATCATTGGAACGGGTTTTATAGTCTTGGTGTTGTTCAACCTGAATGTTGAATAGGTTGAACAATAACACGCTGACCAAGACAATAATTCCAATGAATGAGACAAGAGCTCGACGGAAAAATAGCGCCGACTCAGCGCGATGGTCGCGGATCTGGGTTCGCTTTTGTCTCATCTATGGTTATTCCCTGTGGTACGGATGGTTAGCCGTGATGCTCCATGCACGGTATAAGCTTTCAGCCATCACAACACGCACTAACGGGTGCGGTAGTGTTAATGGTGATAGTGACCAGCTTTGTTCTGCGGCTGCTTTACAAGCCGGCGCAAGACCTTCAGGTCCGCCAATTAAAATTGACACATCGCGACCATCCAGTTTCCAAGCTTCTAGTTGACCTGCTAGCTGCTCGGTATCCCAGCGTTTACCTGGAATATCTAAAGTAACGATACGGTTACCCTTAGCAACGGCAGCTAACATTGCTTCACCTTCTTTTTGAAGGATACGTGCAATATCAGCGTTCTTACCGCGCTTACCCGCTGGAATTTCAATCAGTTCCAACGGCATATCTTTAGGGAAGCGACGGCTATATTCTTTATAACCTTCTTCAACCCATTTTGGCATTTTAGTGCCGACTGCGATTAATTGAAGCTTCATGACTCTCTTAGCTCCAAAGCTTCTCCAGTTGGTACATTTGGCGTGCGTCTTCTTGCATGATGTGTAGCATCACGTTGCCCATGTCAACGATAACCCACTCACCATCATCTTCGCCGCTGATACCAAAAGGAGGGAAGTCAATTAACTTTGATTCTTTGTTAACGTGATCAGCGATAGAGCAAACGTGGCGGTTTGAAGTACCAGTACAGATCACCATTACATCAGTAATGCTTGATTTACCTTGTACATCAATAGTTACGATGTCTTGTGCTTTAAGATCGTCAATTTTATCAACAATGAAATCGTGTAGTTCTTGAACTTGCAAAGGGATTCCCTCAATAAGCGTTAAAAATGTGTGGTCGTTAAGTTCTATTTTACTACTGGATTAGAGGTGTAAAAAGTTTTCCGACCGCAATAAGGTCGGCAGTATACCATGCTCTTATCTGACAGCGATAAAAGGACAAGGTTCATACGATGATTTTTCGACCGCTTAAGGGAAGATTCAGGAAAAAACGGTCAACAATGACTGATGACCGTTGAAATGCGAGGGTTATGCGTGGTGTAAGTGAGTGTCGAAACCACAAATTTCAGCACATAGCGTACTTAACGCAGGCCAAGGATTGGTGTCGTAGTCGGTTTTCACTTGGAGCTCTAATTGGGTGAGCTGACGAATAATACCGACAAGTCGTGTCAATGGCAGACGATGCAGCGCACCAATATACATTTCACGGCGGTTTTGCCACACTCGAAATTGCTCAAAAATAATATTAAGTGGTGTCCCTTTTTTACCCATTTCCTGCATTTTGTAGAGTTGGGTTAACTCACGTTGCAGGGTACGTAACAAGATAGTGGCTTCCACACCTTCTCCTTGTAGCTGACGTAATACCCGTTGGCTACGTTTGGCTTGTCCAGCTAATACAGCATCAACAAGTTGGAATGGGGTGTAGTGGTTATGGCGACTGAGTGCTTCTTGTAAGCGAACAATATTCAATTCACCATCGGGATAGAGCAAAATTAACTTGTGTAAACTTTGAGCTAATGCCAATAAATTCCCTTCGTGCCACTGTGCCAGCATTTGTACTGATTCATGATCGGGCTTTAAACCTAATACTCGACAACGAGCTTGAATAAAGCGCGGCATTTGTTTGGCATCAGGGGTATTACATGGCACATACAAACCAATTGCATCAAGCGCTTTAAACCACTTAGTTGCTTCTTGTTTCTTATTTAAATAAGGGCCAGTAAGCACTAATAAAATATCAGGGTTTAGATGCTCGATAACCTCTAGTAATGCTTTAGCTTGATTGGCATTTAAGCCAGTGTCAGGTACATCTAGTTCAATGATTTGCTGGGCTGAAAATAGACTCATGGCTTGGCAGCAGTCGAGCACAAGGTTCCAATCCAGCTGGTTATCAATGGTGAAGTGATGGCGCTCAAGAAAACCTTGCTGTTGGGCTAGTTGCTTGATGCTATCACCACACTCTTGTTTGAGTAGTGGCTCATTACCAAATAATAGGTAGGCCTGACGCAGCCCTTTATCAAGTTGCTGCGTCAGTTGTTCTGGGTAAACTCTCATTGTGCGTTATGGCTGCTGTGCTGAGTCTCTGATGCTTTCGTTGGCAACGTTGTGATTGTTGTTTTGCCTGTGTCATCTGAAGATTCTTGTTTATCTTCTTCGTTTAAGATCTCTTTAAGTTGAGAGTCGAGCTTATCTTCTTCAATTTTCTTAAAGACAGCAGTTAGACGTGCCAGTTTACGCATGATCTGTTGTGCTGCTTGTTCACGCATTACATTGACTAACTCATCTTGTTCAACCGATTTTGCGAGTGCGGTTAATGGGTTATCAAGGAAAGTACGAGTGACTTTCGTGGTGTAAGTCTGTTGACCTTGATTTGGGATCGTCACCGAGTAGTTAACCGTTAGGGTTAAATCGTATTCCGCTTTACCGTTGTTTTGGTATAGCGATAGGGTACGCTCGCCCGTTGATTCACTGTTGATATTTAGATTCGGTACGTCTTTTGCTGGTGCAACTTCACTAATGCCATGTAATTTAAATTGGTATCGCACCATACGCGTCATTTGGCCGTATGGGTCAAAGCTGGTTAATGACAGTTTAGCAATGCCGTCAGGCAGCATGTAATTACCACGAAGGTGGAAGCCACAAGAAGCTGTTGTTAGCGCGAGAAGAGTGATGATAAGTAGTCGAGTAAGGCGGTTTGCCGAGAAAAAACTTTTCACGAAAGTCAGCTCCTTGAAGTAAAAAGCAGTGCGCAAAGCGCAACAAGTAAAAGTATGACTGTAATTATAAAGATCCCCGCAGAAGCGGGGATCTTGAGCTTATTGCTATGTTAGACGAGCTAACAAAGAAAAGTAACCTTGATTAGTTCGCTACGATGTTTAGTAGCTTACCAGGAACGTAGATCACTTTACGAATCGTTAAGCCATCAGTGAACTTAGTCACGTTCTCATCATTTAAGCCTAGCTCTTCTACTTGCTCTTTGGTTGCGTCAGCTGCAACAGTCAGTTTTGCACGTAGTTTACCGTTAACTTGAACGATGATCAGTTTCTCATCTTCCACTAATGCTTTTTCGTCAGCTTGTGGCCATTGTGCATTATCAATGTCAGTTTCGCCCAGCGCCGTCCACATTTCAAAACAGATGTGTGGAGTGATTGGGTAAAGCATAGCAACAATCGCTTTTAGTGCTTCATCAAGAATTGCACGATCTTGTACAGACTCTTGAGGTGCCTTAGCAAGCTTGTTCATCAGCTCCATGATAGCAGCAATTGCAGTATTGAATGTCTGACGACGACCAATATCATCACTTACTTTTGCAATAGTTTTGTGAATATCACGACGAAGTGCTTTTTGATCGGCCGTTAGTGCTGCTGCATCAACAGCTTCTGCTGCGCCTTTCTCAGTGTGTTCACGCACTAGTTTCCAAACACGCTTAAGGAAACGGTTAGCACCTTCAACGCCAGACTCTTGCCATTCAAGTGTCATGTCAGCAGGTGATGCAAACATCATGAATAGACGTACTGTGTCAGCACCGTACTTGTCTACCATCTCTTGAGGGTCGATACCGTTGTTCTTAGACTTAGACATTTTGATCATGCCTGAGTGTTCAACATTACGGCCATCAGTATCAACCGCTGAAGTGATGCGACCTTTACCATCACGCTCAACAGTTACTTCTGTTGGGGCAACCCACTCTTTACCACCTTTATCTGTGGTGTAGAAGAATGCATCAGCAAGAACCATACCTTGACATAGTAGCTGCTTGAACGGCTCGTCAGATGTTACGTAGCCTGCATCACGTAGTAGTTTATGGAAGAAGCGAGAGTACAGTAGGTGCATACATGCGTGCTCAATACCACCAATGTATTGGTCTACAGGTAGCCAGTAGTTCGCTTTTTCTGGATCTAGGATATCGTCAGCTTGTGGTGAACAGTAACGTGCGTAGTACCAAGAAGATTCCATGAAGGTATCAAACGTATCGGTTTCACGTAGTGCTGGCTCACCGTTAAAAGTGGTTTTCGCCCACTCTTTATCAGCTTTGATTGGGCTAGTTACGCCATCCATTACCACGTCTTCCGGCAGAATCACTGGTAGTTGATCTGCAGGTACAGGGTGAACTTTACCATCTTCAGTGGTTACCATTGGGATTGGTGCACCCCAGTAACGTTGACGAGATACACCCCAGTCACGTAGACGGAAGTTAACTGTCTTCTTACCTTTACCTTCAGCTTCAAGTTTTGCTGCAATAGCATCAAATGCTTGTTGGAAGTTTAGGCCATCGAACTCACCAGAGTTGAATAGGATACCTTTTTCAGTGTATGCCGCTTCAGCGATATCTAGCTCGCTACCATCTTCTGGCTTGATAACTGCCATGATGTCGATGTTGTATTTAGTTGCAAACTCGAAGTCACGTTGATCGTGCGCAGGTACTGCCATTACCGCACCAGTGCCGTAATCCATCAGTACAAAGTTTGCTACGTATACTGGTACTTCACGACCATCTAATGGGTGGATAGCGGTTAGGCCTGTATCCATGCCTTTCTTTTCCATGGTTGCAAGATCAGCTTCTGCAACCTTGTTGTTACGGCATTCGTGAATGAAATCTGCAAGCGCTGGGTTATTTTCAGCGGCTTTTGCTGCAAGAGGGTGACCTGCTGCGATGCTTACGAATGTTACACCCATTAGTGTGTCAGGGCGTGTTGTGTAAACTTCTAGATCGTCGTTGTCTTTAACTTTGAATGTTAGTTCAACACCTTCAGAGCGACCAATCCAGTTGCGCTGCATGGTTTTCACCATTTCAGGCCAACCGTCTAGTTGATCAAGATCGTCAAGTAGCTCTTGTGCGTACTCAGTGATCTTAATGAACCATTGTGGGATCTCTTTTTGCTCAACTGGTGTGTCACAACGCCAACAACAACCGTCTTCAACCTGCTCGTTAGCAAGTACAGTTTGGTCGTTTGGACACCAGTTAACAGATGAAGTCTTCTTGTAAACAAGGCCTTTGTTGTAAAGCTTAGTGAAGAACTCTTGCTCCCAACGGTAGTATTCTGGCGTACATGTTGCGAACTCACGGTTCCAATCGTAACCAAAACCTAATAGCTTAAGTTGGTTTTTCATGTACTCGATGTTTTCGTAAGTCCATGGCGCAGGTGCAGTCTTATTTTTCACTGCCGCATTTTCAGCAGGTAGACCAAATGCATCCCAGCCGATTGGCTGCATTACATTTTTACCTTGTAAGCGCTGGTAGCGAGAGATAACATCACCGATAGTGTAGTTACGCACGTGACCCATGTGCAGTCGACCACTTGGGTACGGGAACATGGAGAGACAGTAGAATTTTTCTTTATTAGGGTCTTCACTAACAACAAAGGTTTTTTTGTTGTCCCAATGTTCTTGAACTTTCTGTTCAATGTCCTGTGGACGATATTGTTCTTGCATCGATGACATCCGGGATATTGTGAGTTTGATATAAACACATTCAAATTAATCGGCATAGAATAACCAAAGGTAAAGGTGTCAACAATAGCTGAAGGCAATTCGATACCTTTAATCTTGTATTTGGCGGTATTTCAGCACGCTTTTAGTCAATATAGGCTAAGGAGAAACATCATGACTCAACAAAAAGCACATTACGAAGCGCTATTAGAAAAAGTCACCGAGACATTAAAAAATAGCCCACAAGAGCTTAAGAAGTTTATTGAGACGACTGAACTGTATGGTAAAGCCGCCAGCGATATGACTAAAGATGAGCTTGCATTAATTGAAGCGTATTTAAAAAGTGATCTCAAAACCTTCAGTGAAGAAGCAAAAAATAGCCCAGAGCCTTTCAAAGAAAGTCCATTCTATAAGTTAGTAAGTGAAACTATTTGGCAGCACCTTGCTGAAATTACTGATAAGACCCAGTTAGAGTGGCTTGAAGTCATGGATGATATTAAACATAAAGGGGTATATCACTCAGGCGAGTTAGTCGGGCTTGGGCATTTAGTTTGTGAGAAATGCGGTCATCAACAAACCATTACACATGTGACTCGTATTGAGCCATGTATTAAATGTGGCTGTAAAGAATTTAGTCGTCAGCCACTAGAGCCGTAAAGAGTTCGTTTTAGTTGATAAGAAAAACGCAGCCCGAGAGCTGCGTTTTTTATATCGAGTGTTTAGGTTTGATTAGATATCGTCTGGACGCTCTAAGGTTTCAACCACCACAGCATTGTCTTCTGCTGGTGTTTTAATGGTTTCAGCTGGCTTTACTGTTTTTGCTTCTTGAGCAGGTTTTTGTAGCCCTTGAGGTACCATCTTGTCGTAGCCTTTCACATTACGTGTTGCTTCGGTCATTGGCTCGAAAGTGAATTTTTGACCAGCGAGTGATGCTTCAATCATGGCACCACCTTTAGCTTTCGTGAAGATAGCAACGCCATTAATGTAGCTGCGTGTTGCGTATTCACCGTTAGAGCCAGCACCAGCACCTGCTGTCCCCGCTTTTGCCGATGCGCCTTCATCTAAGGCGACAGCTGATGCTTGAGCATCTAGCTCGAAGCTACCGCTAACAAAATTGTCGTACGCGCGCTTGTCTTGGAAGAACAGGATCTCACTGTAAGCCTGTCCACCAAACTGTAAGCCAATAGATACTTGGAATAGCTTAGTAAAGCCAGTTGCTTGGTTCGCTTTAAAGACAACACCATTACCGTAAGCACCACCAACCCAAAAACCGCCTTTACCAACTGAAGGGAAAACGGCATAACCATAAGCGCTTTTAAAGAAAGGCTGAGTTTGTGGTGATTGATAGAACAAGTCGAGTGCTTTTTGTGTATCACTATCTTGTGCTAACGCAGATGTCGAGCTCAGCATCATGATACAGGTACATAAGGTAATAAATAGTTTATGTATCGTTTTCATTAATCCGATCCTTGCAGGTTACGTAAGGCTTTAGGGGAGTGCCTTGCGAATCATAGGTTCTTTGTATGTTGTGTTTATAAGTATTTGGTTATTTATTCAACCAACATACCATGTGATTAAAAAAAGGTGAAGCCTAAATCTTCACCTTTTTGTTCACTTTACTCGGTTTCTAACTCTCGAGTGTCACGGAAATGTCCGCGTTGTCGACGGATCAGGATCCACGATAAAGCAAAAGCCCATAAGCCATAGAAGTACAACGGCCAGCTACCAAGAGTAGTGTATGGTGTCATACCAATCGTTGGGATAACTGTTGCTTTAAGCACACCAGTGACGAACTGCGGTAACTTTTTAGTGATATGGCCTTCGTGGTTAACGACAGCTGTGATCCCCGTATTGGTTGCACGCAGTAGAGGTTTACCGAGCTCTAGGGCGCGCATCTGGGCGATTTCCATATGTTGGAAAGGACCAATAGAGCGACCAAACCATGCATCGTTCGATAATGTCAGCAACATTTCAGTGTGATTAGTGATGTTTTCACGCATCTGCTCACTAAAGGCTACTTCATAACACAATGCTGGGGCAATCGAATAACCATGTGCTTGAATATTTGGCTGTATGTAAGCACCACGGCTAAATGACGACATTGGTAAGTTAAATAAGGGTGCAATAGGGCGAAGTAAATCACCAAATGGCACGAACTCACCAAAAGGTAGCAGGTGATGCTTACTGTATCGTGTCGCTGTGTCGTAGTTATACGGGCCGTCAGCATCTACACCTAGGGTTAAAATGTTATTAAAGAACTGACCATCGGGTTTTTGATCAAGAATACCGGTGATCACTGTGCTGTTATTAGCTCGAGCTGCATCATCTAAGCCCTGTAAAAACACGGGAATGTGAGCTTCTAAGGCAGGAATCGCTGCTTCTGGCCAGATGATCAGATCAGACCCCCAGTTTTCACGGGTTAGATCCATGTATTTCATCAAGGTCGGCCAGCGCTCATTCGGATCCCATTTCTTTTCTTGCGGGATATTGCCCTGAATTAATGCCACAGTGACACTGTTTTTCGGATCCGGTTTCACCCACTGTGCTTTTCCAGCCCAGAATGATAGACCAATGATCACAACAGGGATTAATAATGGTTTCCAATTGCGGTAACTAATTGCAGCAACAATAGCGCCTGATATGAGTACGAGAGCAAGCGTAATACCCTCGACACCAAAGATTGGTGCGATGGAGGCTAATGGGCTATCAATTTGACTGTAACCCATCCATAGCCAAGGAAAGCCGGTAAACAACCAGCCACGGATCCAATCTAAGATAAGCCAGATCACAGGGCCTGTTAGCAGCAGCTGGTGGAATGGACGATGGCGGTTAATACGATTATAGAGATAACCGAAAAGCGCGGGATAAAGTGCAAGATAGCCAATTAATAGGCTCATCAAGAATACGCTAGCGATCTTTGGCATACCGCCAAAGTTATCAATACTAACGTGTACCCAGCTAATACCGGTACCAAACATGCCTAAACCGTAAAGGAAACCGATCAAAGCAGAGCGTTTAGCCGTTTTATGCTGGAGTAAGAAGAAAAAGGCAATGAGAGATAATGGCGCAAGTAGCCAATAGTTATAAGGTGCAAAAGAAAGGGTGGCAATTGCACCCGCTGGAACAGCTGCGAGCAGCTGTCCCAACGTTAGTAATGATTTTTTTGTCATTCTTTAAGAAGTAATAGTCGGTTGAAACGCTTCGTCAGGAACCGTTACTTGTAACTGGATAACACGACGGCTATCGGCAGAAGTCACTTTAAACGAGTAACCATCAACTTCAACAACTTCACCTCGGGTTGGTAGGTGACCAAAACTCATCATAACCAGTCCGCCGACGGTATCGACTTCTTCATCGCAGAATGAGGTTTGGAATAGCTCATTGAAATCTTCAATGGTTGTCAGTGCTTTTACCGCATAGGTGTGTTTACTTAACTGACGGATATCTTGCTCTTCTTCGTCATCGAATTCATCTTCGATTTCGCCAACGATTTGTTCAAGGATATCTTCAATGGTGATAACACCGGAAACACCACCAAACTCATCAACCACAATCGCCATGTGGTAGCGCTCTTCGCGGAACTCTTTTAATAGACGGTCAACACGCTTACTTTCCGGCACAACAACGGCAGGGCGTAGCACTTTGTCCATATCAAAAGGTTCGCTATCAGGAAGCAGATAACGTAGAAGGTCTTTGGCTAGCAAAATGCCTTCTACGTGGTCTTTATCATCACTGATCACTGGGTAACGAGAGTGTTGGGCTTCAACGATTAAATCAATCAGATCTTCTAACTTCTGAGAACGCTCAATCGTGATCATTTGTGAACGTGGGATCATAATGTCACGTACACGCATTTCAGAAATTTCCATTACACCTTCGAGCATGTCGCGAGTGTCGTGGTCGATCAGATCGTTTTCTTCTGAATCTCGAAAAACTTCAACCAAGTCTTCACGGTTTTGTGGTTCACCTTGAAATAGTTGGCCGATACGTTCAAAGAAGGACTTTCTACTCGGACCTTCAGATGTTTGGGGGTTATCTTCGTTCATTATTTACTTTCAGCAAATAGCTTGTCAGCTAAGTGGACGATGCCACGGAAATGCGATCCATCTTATGATGAATCGCGGTATTAAACATTATTGCTTTTCAGAGATGTAAGGATCAACAAAACCCATGTTTTGCATGATTTCTGTTTCTAAACCTTCCATTTCTTCAGCTTCATCATCTTCAATATGATCATAACCTAGCAGATGAAGACTGCCATGTACAACCATATGTGCCCAATGTGCTTTTAGCGGCTTATTCTGCTCAAGTGCTTCTTTTTCTACCACTTGTCGGCAAATAATTAAGTCACCTAATAGTTCCAATTCAATGCCCGGAGGGGCTTCAAATGGAAAAGATAACACGTTGGTTGGACGATCTTTACCACGGTATTCAAGGTTAAGCTCATGGCTTTCAGCTTCATCCACTAAGCGGATAGTTACTTCAGCATCAGCTTGAAAAGGGGTAACGGCTGCGTCTAACCACTGTTGGAATTCAGCTTCAGTTGGTAGTCCATCTTGGCTTTCAGTGGCGTATTGTAAATCAAGGTAAATAGCCATTAGTTACTCTTTTCTGATTCTACTTTTGCCGCCGCTGCAACAGCGACTAATGCGGCTTCTTTCGCATCTTGCTCAGCGCGACGGCGTTGTTCTGCAAGTTTGCGTTGTTTCTGATCTTCACTTTCCCATGTTTCGTAAGCTTGAACAATACGAGCAACAACTGGATGGCGAACAACGTCATCGGCTTGGAAGAAGTTAAAGCTGATTTCATCAACATCAGATAATACTTCAATTGCATGACGTAGACCTGAACGAGCCCCTCGTGGTAAGTCGATCTGGGTAACGTCACCGGTGATCACTGCACATGAGTTAAAACCAATACGGGTTAGGAACATTTTCATCTGTTCAACCGTGGTATTTTGGCTCTCGTCTAGGATAATAAATGCATCATTAAGGGTGCGTCCACGCATATATGCTAATGGGGCAACTTCAATCACATTTCGTTCAATTAATTTTTCTACTCGCTCGAAACCTAACATTTCAAATAGCGCATCGTAGAGTGGGCGAAGGTAAGGATCGACCTTCTGGCTTAGGTCACCCGGTAGGAAACCTAATTTTTCACCAGCTTCTACTGCTGGACGCGTTAATAGAATACGGCGAATTTCTTGGCGCTCAAGCGCATCGACAGCTGCAGCAACGGCAAGGTAGGTTTTACCTGTACCTGCTGGACCAATACCAAAGGTGATATCGTGCGTCACCATATTAGCAATGTATTGTGCTTGGTTTGGTGTACGTGGCTTAATCACACCTTTTTTGGTCTTGATGTGAATTTCTTTACCGTATGGGATAGAAGATTCTGTTGTTTGCTCTAATACGCCGGATTCTTTGATCGCAAGGTGGATTTGATCCGGTTCGATATCAGGAATGTTGTTACGCACAGGTGCAGTATCAACGTAAAGATCTTTAATGATATTGGTAGCCGCTTCGGCTGTATGCGGTTTTCCCACAACGCTAAAGTTATTGCTACGGTGATTGATCTCAACACCCAAACGGCGTTCTAATTGTTTGATATTGTCGTCGAAAGGGCCACAGAGGCTGGAAAGGCGCTGGTTATCGGCAGGTTCCAGGGTAAATTCTACAGTAATTATTTTGCTCAAGGTTTGCCTCTCATTTAGGCCGCCGAGTGGCGGCCATATACATAGGGCAGAAGACGTACTCTAGTAATACGTAATGCTTTAATAAAGCGGTTACGGTTTACTCTGGAGTATAAACGCCTACACCCAATTCATCTTCTTTACGAGTCTTCGCCATCATTTCTGCTGGAGTCATCGCAACACGAAGATTCATTTCAGCTTCTGTACGTACTAGCTCACCACGTAGTGAGTTAGTAAATACGTCAGTGATCTTCACGTCTACGAATTGACCAATTAAATCAGCAGAACCTTCGAAGTTAACAACTCGGTTGTTCTCAGTACGACCACGAAGCTCCATTACGTTCTTCTTCGATGGACCTTCTACAAGGATACGTTGTTCAGTACCTAGCATTTGGCGTGAGTAACGCATAGCTTGAGTATTGATCTGTTGTTGTAGTTCGTACAAGCGTTCTTTTTTCACTTCTTCTGATAGATCACACGGGTAATCAGCCGCTGGTGTACCAGGACGTGCAGAGAAAATGAAGCTAAAGCTCATGTCAAAATCAACGTCACGGATCAGCTTCATAGTATCTTGGAAGTCCTGATCGGTTTCGCCAGGGAATGCCACGATAAAGTCAGAGCTGATCGTAATATCAGGACGTGCTTGACGTAGTTTACGGATTTTAGACTTGTACTCGATAGCCGTGTGTGGACGCTTCATCATAGTTAGGATGCGATCCGAACCACTTTGTACTGGTAAGTGTAAGAAGCTTACAAGCTCTGGCGTATCTTTGTACACTTCGATGATGTCATCAGTGAACTCGATTGGGTGACTTGTTGTGTAACGAATACGGTCAATACCATCGATAGCTGCAACTAAACGTAGCAGTTCAGCAAATGATGCAATTTCACCATCGTGCATTACACCACGGTATGCGTTTACGTTTTGACCTAGTAGGTTAACTTCACGTACACCTTGCTCTGCAAGTTGGGCAATTTCAAATAGTACGTCATCAAGTGGACGGCTAACTTCTTCACCTCGTGTGTAAGGAACCACACAGTAAGTACAGTATTTAGAACAACCTTCCATGATAGAAACGAACGCTGTTGCGCCTTCTGCACGAGGCTCAGGTAGGCTGTCAAATTTCTCAATTTCAGGGAATGAGATATCCATAACAGGCGCATCGTCAGATTGCGACTGTTTAATCATTTCTGGTAGGCGGTGTAGAGTCTGTGGACCAAAAATAACATCAACGTAAGGGGCACGTTGACGAATAGAATCGCCTTCTTGGGTTGCTACACAACCACCGACACCGATCACAAGATCCGGCTTCTTATCTTTTAATGTTTTCCAACGACCTAATTGGTGGAAAACTTTCTCTTGTGCCTTTTCACGGATCGAGCAGGTGTTAAGTAGCAGAACATCTGCTTCTTCTGGGATTTCCGTTAACTCAAAGCCATTCGCTGCATTAAGAAGATCTGCCATTTTAGATGAATCGTATTCGTTCATCTGGCAGCCCCAGGTTTTGATCAGCAGTTTCTTCGCCATCTCTAACTCTTCGCTCGTAGTGTTGATTTCATTACATTCAGATTACGGGCTGACAGGGGACATAGATTGTCGTTACCTGTAGCAAGCCGCGTATTGTACTGCTTTAAACACGCTCTGACTAGATCATCACCACCCCGAATAAATTGTGGGTTTATTCTTAATTAAGGATAAAGATGGAATGATTTAAAAAGTGATTGTTCATTATAGACTTTATCTAGCGTTACCATACCCAGTTGACGCATCTGACGACGGATCCATAGAGTACGTTGGTAAACATAATTGCTCATTGGTGAGGCTTTGATCTTATAAGGATTCGGTAATACCGCTGCCAACTGTGCTGCTTGTTGTGCGCTTAAACGACTAGCTGGAATATGGAAGAAGTGCTCACTGGCAGCCTCAACACCATAGATCCCTGGACCAAACTCAATAATATTTAAGTACACTTCTAGAATACGTTCCTTACCCCAAACGATTTCCATTAATAGTGAGAAATACAGTTCGACACCTTTACGAATAAATGAATGAACAGGGAATAAAAACATATTTTTAGCCGCTTGCTGGCTAATCGTACTTGCGCCGCGATCAGGGCCATTTTTGCCTGCGTGTTTTAATACAGCTAGGGTTGCTTGCACATCAATACCGTGGTGCTCAGGAAAGGTTTGATCTTCTGAGGCAATGACAGCTAACTGCATATTCTTAGAGATTTTATCTAAATTGACCCACTCATGTTGAATATGTTCAGGATAACCTTGAGGTGGGAATAAGGTTCGGCTGATCTCCCAGCCCCAGAATGGCGGATTTACAAACTTGAAGATGACAACGAGAACAATTGGGAACAACAGAGCAAATAAAAAGAGTTTTAAAAAAAAGCGCTTAAGCATGATGAATATTGTTCCCTTAGATAAAAATAGCAGCACAAAAAGAAAGAATGTTAAGTGTGGTTACATTCCCTGTTTATTGAATTTTCTTATACAATTCGAGTCAATATGATGTTTTCTTGGATTATAACCAAATAATAAGCCTGAACGTAATAGGTAGGTAAATAATGGAACAATACGATGTCATTGTTGCTGGTGGCGGCATGGTTGGTGCAGCAACAGCACTTGGCTTAGCAAAATTAGGGCTCGAAGTTGCAGTTTTAGAAGGCTTTGCTCCTCAGTCATATACAGACTCACAGCCAATGGACTTGCGTGTTTCCGCAATTTCACCTAATTCAGTTGCTTTACTTGAACGTTTAGGCGCTTGGAATGAAGTTAAACAGATGCGCTTGTGTCCATTTAAGCGTCTGGAAACATGGGAAAGTCCTGAATGCCGAACACGTTTTAATGCAGATGAAATGAACTTAGCGCAACTAGGCTATATCGTTGAAAACCGTGTTTTGCAATTAGCATTGTGGCAACAGTTTGAAAGTATCGATAACCTAACTTTGTTATGCCCAGCTAAGATGGTATCTGCGACGCATACTGAAGGCGGTTATATTGTTGAGCTAGAAGACAAACAAACATTACAGTGTCGATTATTAGTCGGTGCTGATGGTGCGAATTCTCAAGTGCGTCAACAAGTAGGGATCGGAGTGACTGCATGGGATTATCGTCAACACTGTATGTTGATCAATGTTGAAACTGCCTTGCCACAACAAGACATTACTTGGCAGCAATTTACACCAGTAGGCCCTCGTTCATTCTTACCTTTACCTGGACATCAAGGATCACTGGTTTGGTATGACAGTCCTGAGCGTATCAGACGTTTATCGCATATGACAGCGACTCAGCTTCATGCTGAAATATCAGCGGTTTTTCCTGATGAATTAGGTGAGTTTAAGGTAATTAATCATGGCAGTTTCCCATTAACGCGTCGCCATGCACAAACTTACTATAAACCCAATGTGGTATTACTAGGAGATGCAGCTCACACCATTAACCCATTAGCTGGGCAAGGCGTGAATTTAGGCTTTAAAGACGTAGATGTACTACTACAGGAAATAGAGGCTGCTGGTGAGCTATGGACTGAGACTAAGGTGCTACATAAGTATGAGCAACGTCGTCGTCCTGATAATCTTGTGATGCAAACGGGAATGGATTTTTTCTACGTTGCTTTTAGTAATAATTTAGCGCCAATTAAGTTTTTACGAAATGCAGGATTACGTATTGCCGATCATGCTGGTGTAATGAAAAAGCAAGTATTGAAGTATGCAATGGGCATTTAGATAATAATTATTGATAATCGAGATAGCAAAAAGCCGAGAGACATTGTCACTCGGCTTTTTATTTATCTGAACAATTATCATTGTGTAATGACATTTTGCAGATAAAAGAAAACCCACTCAAAGAGTGGGTCTCTAAATAATGGTGCGGAAGGAGAGACTTGAACTCTCACACCTTGCGGCGCCAGAACCTAAATCTGGTGCGTCTACCAATTCCGCCACTTCCGCATAATTGACAGCGTTAGCAATCAATTAAAATAATGGCAGGTCTACCTGGATTCGAACCAGGGAATGGCGGCATCAAAAGCCGCTGCCTTACCGCTTGGCGATAGACCTACAGCGCTTGTTAACACAAGACTTTTAAAACTAGAGAGAATGGTGCGGAAGGAGAGACTTGAACTCTCACACCTTGCGGCGCCAGAACCTAAATCTGGTGCGTCTACCAATTCCGCCACTTCCGCATATTGTCAGTTACGAATAACTGTTGTTTCTCTAGTTGTATTGTTCAAAACAGCAATTGGTAAAACTGAGTTGAAGAATAATGGTGCGGAAGGAGAGACTTGAACTCTCACACCTTACGGCGCCAGAACCTAAATCTGGTGCGTCTACCAATTCCGCCACTTCCGCATAATTGACAGCGATAGCAATCAATTAAAATAATGGCAGGTCTACCTGGATTCGAACCAGGGAATGGCGGCATCAAAAGCCGCTGCCTTACCGCTTGGCGATAGACCTACAGCGCTTGTTAACACAAGACTTTTAAAACTAGAGAGAATGGTGCGGAAGGAGAGACTTGAACTCTCACACCTTGCGGCGCCAGAACCTAAATCTGGTGCGTCTACCAATTCCGCCACTTCCGCATATTGTCAGTTACGAGTAACTGTTGTCTCTAGTTTTATTATCAAATCAGTAATTGGTAAAAGCTGATCTGAAGAATAAATGGTGGCTACGACGGGATTCGAACCTGTGACCCCATCATTATGAGTGATGTGCTCTAACCAACTGAGCTACGTAGCCAACATAGAATACTGAAGTTTATCAATACTCTTTAAATAATGGCAGGTCTACCTGGATTCGAACCAGGGAATGGCGGCATCAAAAGCCGCTGCCTTACCGCTTGGCGATAGACCTACAGCGCTTGTTTAACACAAGACTTTTAAAACTAGAGAGAATGGTGCGGAAGGAGAGACTTGAACTCTCACACCTTGCGGCGCCAGAACCTAAATCTGGTGCGTCTACCAATTCCGCCACTTCCGCATATTGTCAGTTACGAGTAACTGTTTTCTCTAGTTTTATTATCAAATCAGTAATTGGTAAAATCTGATCTGAAGAATAAATGGTGGCTACGACGGGATTCGAACCTGTGACCCCATCATTATGAGTGATGTGCTCTAACCAACTGAGCTACGTAGCCAACACAGAATACTGAGGTTTATCAATACTCTTTAAATAATGGCAGGTCTACCTGGATTCGAACCAGGGAATGGCGGCATCAAAAGCCGCTGCCTTACCGCTTGGCGATAGACCTACAGCGCTTGTTTAACACAAGACTTTTAAAACTAGAGAGAATGGTGCGGAAGGAGAGACTTGAACTCTCACACCTTGCGGCGCCAGAACCTAAATCTGGTGCGTCTACCAATTCCGCCACTTCCGCATATTGCCAGTTACGAATAACTGTTGTCTCTAGTTGTATTATCAAATCAGTAATTGGTAAAACTGATTTGAAGAATAATGGTGCGGAAGGAGAGACTTGAACTCTCACACCTTACGGCGCCAGAACCTAAATCTGGTGCGTCTACCAATTCCGCCACTTCCGCATAATTGACAGCGATAGCAATCAATTAAAATAATGGCAGGTCTACCTGGATTCGAACCAGGGAATGGCGGCATCAAAAGCCGCTGCCTTACCGCTTGGCGATAGACCTACAGCGCTTGTTAATTCACAAGACTTTTAAAACTAGAGAGAATGGTGCGGAAGGAGAGACTTGAACTCTCACACCTTGCGGCGCCAGAACCTAAATCTGGTGCGTCTACCAATTCCGCCACTTCCGCATATTGTCAGTTACGAGTAACTGTTGTTTCTCTAGTTGTATTGTTCAAAACAGCAATTGGTAAAACTGAATTGAAGAATAATGGTGCGGAAGGAGAGACTTGAACTCTCACACCTTACGGCGCCAGAACCTAAATCTGGTGCGTCTACCAATTCCGCCACTTCCGCATAATTGACAGCGTTAGCAATCAATTAAAATAATGGCAGGTCTACCTGGATTCGAACCAGGGAATGGCGGCATCAAAAGCCGCTGCCTTACCGCTTGGCGATAGACCTACAGCGCTTGTTAACACAAGACTTTTAAGACTAGAGAGAATGGTGCGGAAGGAGAGACTTGAACTCTCACACCTTGCGGCGCCAGAACCTAAATCTGGTGCGTCTACCAATTCCGCCACTTCCGCATGTTGTCAGTTACGAATAACTGTTGTCTCTAGTTTTATTATCAAATCAGTAATTGGTAAAAGCTGATCTGAAGAATAAATGGTGGCTACGACGGGATTCGAACCTGTGACCCCATCATTATGAGTGATGTGCTCTAACCAACTGAGCTACGTAGCCAACATAGAATACTGAAGTTTATCAATACTCTTTAAATAATGGCAGGTCTACCTGGATTCGAACCAGGGAATGGCGGCATCAAAAGCCGCTGCCTTACCGCTTGGCGATAGACCTACAGCGCTTGTTTAACACAAGACTTTTAAGACTAGAGAGAATGGTGCGGAAGGAGAGACTTGAACTCTCACACCTTGCGGCGCCAGAACCTAAATCTGGTGCGTCTACCAATTCCGCCACTTCCGCATATTGCCACTTACGAATAACTGTTGTTTCTCTAGTTGTATTAATCAAATCAGTAATTGGTAAAACTGATTTGAAGAATAATGGTGCGGAAGGAGAGACTTGAACTCTCACACCTTACGGCGCCAGAACCTAAATCTGGTGCGTCTACCAATTCCGCCACTTCCGCATAATTGACAGCGATAGCAATCAATTAAAATAATGGCAGGTCTACCTGGATTCGAACCAGGGAATGGCGGCATCAAAAGCCGCTGCCTTACCGCTTGGCGATAGACCTACAGCGCTTGTTAACACAAGACTTTTAAAACTAGAGATAATGGTGCGGAAGGAGAGACTTGAACTCTCACACCTTGCGGCGCCAGAACCTAAATCTGGTGCGTCTACCAATTCCGCCACTTCCGCATATTGTCAGTTACGAGTAACTGTTGTCTCTAGTTTTATTAATCAAATCAGTAATTGGTAAAAGCTGATCTGAAGAATAAATGGTGGCTACGACGGGATTCGAACCTGTGACCCCATCATTATGAGTGATGTGCTCTAACCAACTGAGCTACGTAGCCAACACAGAATACTGAGGTTTATCAATACTCTTTAAATAATGGCAGGTCTACCTGGATTCGAACCAGGGAATGGCGGCATCAAAAGCCGCTGCCTTACCGCTTGGCGATAGACCTACAGCGCTAAAATAGCGATTCTCAACTCTATTGAGAATGGTGCGGAAGGAGAGACTTGAACTCTCACACCTTGCGGCGCCAGAACCTAAATCTGGTGCGTCTACCAATTCCGCCACTTCCGCATATTATCAGTATAATAAACTGACTTTCAATTTTACGTTGAAAATTGAATGGTGGCTACGACGGGATTCGAACCTGTGACCCCATCATTATGAGTGATGTGCTCTAACCAACTGAGCTACGTAGCCATTTTCCAATTTATCACTGTAACTCTTAGTGAGTCACTGTGTCGGGAACGGGGCGCATTATGCTCATACCAGCGAAAACCGTCAACAGTTTTTTTGAAAATATCGGGAAAATCCGTTTGTTCGTCGGATATTTGGACGATGTGTGCGAATGACAAACTGAAATCGACTTTGTCAGCCTAAAATATTGATAAATGTGAGGTGCATCAATTAATTTTAGTGACGGTAGAATTACGAAATGTTGGTTGTTAAATACAAAATAAGCCAGCTAAACAGCTGGCTTATGAATGTTTATATGCTTTTGACCGGTGATAAATTACACGTTGAAGCGGAAGTGAACAACGTCACCATCTTTAACGATGTATTCTTTACCTTCAAGACGCCATTTACCTGCTTCTTTAGCACCAGCTTCACCACCACAGTTGATGTAGTCGTCGTAGCCGATAACTTCAGCACGGATGAAACCTTTTTCGAAGTCAGTGTGGATAACACCCGCCGCTTTTGGTGCTGTTGCACCTACAGGGATAGTCCATGCACGTACTTCTTTCACGCCAGCTGTGAAGTAAGTTTGTAGTGAAAGTAGCTCGTAGCCAGAGCGGATTACGCGGTTTAGACCTGGCTCTTCGATACCAAGATCAGCTAGGAACTCTTCACGATCAGCGTCATCAAGCTCTGCGATTTCTGATTCAATTGCCGCACAAACAGGAACAACAACAGCATTTTCCTGTGCTGCACGATCCATCACTGCGTCTAAGAATGGGTTATTTTCAAAACCATCTTCGTTTACGTTCGCAATGTACATGGTTGGCTTAAGCGTTAGGAAGTGCAGGTAATCAATCGCTGCTTTTTCTTCTTTTGTTAGCTCAAGCGCACGTAGCATGCCACCTTCAGTTAGGTGAGGTAGCATTTTCTCTAGTACTTTGATTTCGAATTTAGCATCGTTGTCACCACCTTTAGCACGCTTAGCTAGACGTTGTAGCGCACGCTCACAAGTGTCTAAGTCTGCCATTGCTAGCTCAAGGTTGATGATATCCATGTCTTCTAGCGGATCGATACGACCTGCAACGTGTACGATGTTGTCGTTTTCGAAACAACGAACAACGTGACCAATAGCATCTGTTTCACGGATATTTGCTAGAAATTTGTTACCTAGACCTTCACCTTTAGATGCACCGGCGACTAGGCCCGCGATATCAACAAATTCCATTGTCGTTGGCAGAATACGTTCTGGTTTAACGAAAACTGCTAGAGCATCCATACGTGGATCTGGAACAGGTACTACACCTGTATTTGGTTCAATAGTACAGAACGGGAAGTTTGCTGCTTCAATGCCTGCTTTTGTTAAGGCGTTGAATAGAGTTGACTTACCAACGTTTGGTAGACCTACGATACCGCATTTAAAACCCATGGTTTAAAACCCTTTTGGTGATTATTCTGTGTAACAACTCAACTATAGTACGGATGATCGTACTATAGCGGCAAAATAGAAGTCGATTGGCTTGGCTATTCTGCTTTAAATGAATGTAGGCGGTTTTGCGCCTTTGTTAAGCCGTCTTTGAGCAATAAATCAATACAGCGAACAGATTCATCTACTGCTGCATCAATTAATTCTTGCTCTTTAGCTGGTGCTTTACCAAGTACGTAGCCAGCGACTTTGTTTTTATCGCCTGGATGACCGATAGCGATCCTCAAGCGATAGAAATCTTTATTGTTGCCCATCTTGCTGATGATATCGCGAAGGCCATTATGACCACCGTGACCGCCACCTTTTTTGAATTTCGCAACACCCGGAGGGAGATCGAGTTCATCGTGAGCAACAAGAATTTCTTCAGGTTTTATTTGGAAGAAATTTGCTAATGCAGCCACAGACTTACCTGACAGGTTCATGAAAGTGCTAGGGATCAATAAGCGAAGATCCTGTCCGTTGACTGTAATTCGACCCGTTAAACCAAAGTATTTTGGATCGGGGCGAAGCGTTACATTGTGAACGCGTGCTAGCTCTTCTACTACCCATGCACCTGCATTATGGCGAGTTCTAGCATACTCTTGACCCGGATTTGCTAGGCCAACAAGTAAACGAATATTATTACTCACGTTTATCTCTCTTGTTATATACGCCAGTAACTATGCCGATTGTACTTGTGTTGAAAGTAGTGATGAGTTACTGGGAGTCGGGCTCAAAACGCGCCACATATTATATCAAATTAACTAAAATTGATACGACTGTGCTTTAACGGTTATTTTTGACAGCTTTATAAAAGAAAACGCCCCGCAAAAGCGAGGCGTTAAATAATAGCGACGTTAATGTTTTACTTTTAACGTATTGAGCGTATTAGTGCTCAAACATTGCTGAGATAGACTCTTCGTTGCTAATACGACGAATCGCTTCAGCTAGCATGCCTGATAGTGTTAATACAGAAACTTTACCTGTTGCTTCGATTTCTTTCGTCAATGTAATTGAGTCAGTTACGATGATTTCATCAATCACAGATTCACGGATGTTCTCTAGTGCACTACCTGAGAATACTGGGTGAGTTGCGTATGCAAATACACGTTTCGCACCACGTTCTTTTAGTGCTTCTGCTGCTTTACATAGCGTACCGCCAGTATCGATCATGTCATCAACAATGATACAGTCACGGCCTTCAACATCACCGATTAGGTGCATTACTTGAGATACGTTGGCACGTGGACGACGCTTATCGATGATAGCGATATCTGTGTCATCAAGTAGTTTTGCAATAGCGCGAGCACGTACAACACCACCGATGTCTGGTGATACAACAACAGGATCTTGAAGATCTTTTGCTAGCATGTCTTCTAGAAGAACTGGGCTACCAAATACGTTATCTACAGGGACATCGAAGAAGCCTTGGATTTGCTCAGCGTGTAGGTCAACAGTAAGAACACGGTCAACACCCACATTAGAAAGGAAATCAGCAACTACTTTTGCAGTGATTGGCACACGAGCAGAGCGAACGCGGCGGTCTTGACGAGCATAACCAAAGTATGGAATTACTGCTGTAATACGGCCAGCTGAAGCGCGGCGTAGTGCATCGATCATAACAACCAGTTCCATTAGGTTGTCGTTCGTTGGTGCACAAGTTGATTGGATAATGAATACGTCGCTACCACGTACGTTTTCATTAATTTGTACACATACTTCACCATCGGAGAAACGGTTAACCGTTGCATCTCCCAATGAAATATAAAGACGATCAGCGATGCGTTGGGCTAGTTCTGGTGTTGCGTTACCAGCAAACAGCTTCATATCAGGCACGGTGTAAACCTCAGGTTGCGTCCAAGTTGTAATTACTGACAATCCGTAGAATGTGCGGCTAAGGCTGTCATAAGAGGAGACGTGTTGACACCTTTTGCGACAAATCCGTGGAGCCAGTCAGGTAAAATTTTCAAAATTGCGTTGGCTTCTTCCTGCGTATTAAACTCCGAAAATACACAAGCGCCAGTGCCGGTCAATCTTGATGGCGCGTATTCTAACAGCCACGAAAGCGCCTGATCAACCTCGGGATTAAGACTTCTTACAATTTTCTCGCAATCGTTTTCGTAAACGCCATGTAACAGGGCTTCCAGACTGCGTTTTTTTGTATTTCTTGGAAGGTCGGGATGGGTGAAAATATCAACAGTTGCGATGCTAATATCGGGTTTGGCTACTAAAAACCATTTTTCGTCGGGTTCTGCGGGCTGTAATTTCTCACCAACACCTTCAGCAAATGCACTAGTACCACGGACAAAAACGGGTACATCGGCACCTAATTTCAAACCGATTTCAGCCAATTCATCAACAGAAAGGTTGGTTTGCCATAAATGGTTAAGGGCGACGAGTGTGGTTGCTGCATTAGAAGAGCCGCCACCAAGACCACCACCCATAGGTAGAATCTTATTGATATGGATGTCTGCACCTAACTCACAGTTAGCGGCTTGACGCAGTGCTTCAGCTGCTCGGTAGATCAAATTATCTTCTGTTTTAACACCTTCAATCGCTGGTGTTAAAAGGAGCTGGTTATCACGGCGTGGTGTGATCGTGAGGGTGTCGCCGTAATCCACAAATTGAAAAAGGGTTTGCAGATCGTGATAGCCATTTGGGCGTTGACCCGTGATGTATAAAAATAGATTGAGTTTAGCGGGTGCTGGCCATTGGCTAGCAACATCAAAAGGGATGTTTTGACTCATGCAGTGCTCGTATTTTTGAGAATAACGGTAAAATTTCTTACAAATTAGTTAGCTAACCAGTGCGAAATTTTAATTTTAATTTTGAGTTTGCCTTGATTTAGCACCATTTGGGTTGGTAATGCAGGGCTTTGGTCATTATACGTGTTGTAATGCATTTCCCATACCTGACCGTTAATGTCTTTAGCTAAATAAGCAACTTGATCGTTGTTGTTCAATTGGTAAGTATCAGCACCTGTTGGTAAGCCGATTAGCCAATCTCGCATTTGTGAAAGCGGTAATTGAATGCCTGTTAACTGTTGTACTAGTTGCGTTGCATCGGTGCCGTGATAGGTTTTCCCGTCTGGGTCAACTAAGGTTACGCTATTAGGCTTAGCGTCTAAATTCAGCACGGTTTTATACATTTTAGTCAGAATTAACTGGTATTCATCGTTGTGATTTTTCCAGTTAAATGTCAGTGATACACGTTGCTCTGGACTTACATAACCAAACACGCCTTTCGCTTGATAATCGGTGAGGCGTTTTAATTGGGTTTGATGGGTTTCCCAATCTACTTTTTGGGTGTTTTTCGGCGTTTGTGCACAGCCTGATAATAAGGCAAACGTGATAGCGATAAAGGCTAAATTACGTAATCTCATGATGAAAGCTCGTAATAAGAATGAGCCAAAACAATAGCGATTATTTTAATTAAAGCCAAATAATAACCAAAAATAATGGGGAGATTAGGCGATTAAGGCAAGAAAAATGCCATCATTATTGATTGATTTCGTCAGCTACCTTTTATTACGTCAGGGCATCAAGTAAAATCCCTCCCTCTTAGATTTTTTTCACCGGCGAAGTGGGTACACCGTCTCCATGACCTTGCTTGCATTAGGAATCAACCACAAAACAGCTTCTGTTGATTTACGTGAAAAAGTGGCATTTTCTCCTGAAAAGCTCACTTTGGCGTTGCAGCAGCTGAAAAACCACCCTGAGGTATTAAGTGGGGTTATTGTTTCTACTTGTAACCGTACTGAAGTTTACTGTGAAATTTCACAGTCAGGGCCGGGTGTGATCATTGACTGGTTGACCAAATTTCATCAGATCACAGCCGAAGAACTGATGCCAAGCCTGTACTTTCATGAAGAGCAAGCAGCAGCACGTCATTTAATGCGTGTTGCTTGTGGCCTAGATTCGTTAGTATTGGGCGAGCCGCAAATCCTAGGACAGGTGAAGCAGTCTTATTCGGAATCAAAAGACATTGAAGCAGTAGGTGGCACCTTAGAAAAGCTGTTTCAAAAAACCTTTACAGTAGCGAAACGCGTACGTACGGAAACAGATATTGGTGGTAATGCCGTATCTGTGGCTTATGCTGCGTGTTCTTTAGCGCGCCAAATTTTTGAGTCTTTATCCGGTGTTACTATTTTACTGGTAGGTGCGGGTGAAACGATTGAATTAGTTTCTCGTCATGTTGTTGAACAGGGCTGTAACAGTTTAATTGTGGCTAACCGTACTCGTGAGCGTGCTGAAGGTATTGCGCGTGAATTCGGTGCTGAGGTGATCAGCTTAGAAGAAATTCCTGAGCATCTTCACCGAGCAGATATTGTGATCAGCTCAACGGCGAGTCCATTACCGATAGTTGGTAAAGGCATGGTCGAAGCGGCACTGAAGCAACGTCGTCACCAGCCTATGCTGTTGGTCGATATTGCTGTTCCACGTGATATTGAACAACAAGTTGGCGAATTGAACGATGCTTACTTATATTCTGTTGATGATCTTCACTCGATTGTAGAGAAGAACCGTGAGCAGCGTAAGGTTGCGGCTATTCAGGCTGAAGCCATTGTAAGTGAAGAAAGTGCAGCGTTTATGCAATGGCTACGCTCACTAGAAGCTGTTGATAGTATTCGTGATTATCGTCAATTTGCCGACCAAATTAAACAGGAGTTGCTACAACGTAGCCTCCAAGCCATTGCTAATGGTACCGACCCTGAGAAGGCCTTAGCAGAGCTCAGTAACAAACTGACCAATAAGCTTATCCATGCTCCAACCAAAGCTATGCAGCAGGTCGCTAAAAATGGCGAGTCTGACAAATTAGTGGTGATCCGTGAAGCTCTCGGTCTGGATTCCTATAACGATTAGTAGTTGATCGCCTTTGGCTTTCGCTAAGCATGATTAGAAGATTATGAAGCAATCAATTTTAGTTAAATTAGAAACTCTTGTTGAACGTTATGAAGAAGTTCAACATCTCCTTGGTGATCCGGATGTACTTGCGGATCAAAACCGTTTTCGTGCGTTATCGAAAGAATACTCACAGCTAGAAGAAGTGACTAAGTGTTTCCAAGCTTACCAACAAGCGAAAGAAGATTTAGTTGCTGCTGAAGAGATGGCACAAGAAGACGACGCAGAAATGCGTGAAATGGCACAAGAAGAAATCAAAGAAGCGAAAGCTGAAATTGAGCGTCTAGCAGATGAACTTCAAGTGCTATTGCTGCCAAAAGATCCAAACGATGATCGCAACTGTTTCGTGGAAATTCGTGCTGGTGCTGGCGGTGATGAAGCGGGTATTTTCGCCGGTGATCTATTCCGTATGTACAGCAAGTACGCAGAGCGTCGTGGCTGGCGTGTAGAAGTGATCAGTGAAAACCGTGCAGAGCAAGGCGGTTACAAAGAAATGATCGCAAAAGTGAATGGTGAAGGTGCGTACGGTATCTTAAAGTTTGAGTCAGGCGGTCACCGTGTACAACGTGTTCCTGCAACCGAATCTCAAGGCCGTGTTCATACATCAGCATGTACTGTTGCGGTACTACCTGAAGTGCCAGAAGCTGAAATTCCAGAAATTAACACGGGCGATCTGAAAATCGATACATTCCGTTCATCAGGTGCGGGTGGTCAGCACGTTAACACCACCGACTCTGCTATTCGTATTACCCACTTACCAACAGGTATTGTGGTGGAATGTCAAGATGAGCGTTCACAGCATAAGAACAAAGCGAAAGCGATGTCGGTACTTGCTGCACGTATCATTAAAGCGGAAGAAGAAAAACGTAATGCAGAGGAAGCGAGCACTCGTCGTAACCTACTAGGTTCAGGTGATCGCTCTGACCGTATCCGCACTTACAACTACCCACAAGGTCGTGTATCGGATCACCGTATTACCCTAACACTTTACCGTTTAAATGAAGTGATGGAAGGCGATCTAGACGCACTAATTCAACCTGTTCTACAAGAGCACCAAGCGGATCAGCTTGCTGCAATGGCTGAGCAAAACTAATGCCTCGTAGCATTGAACAGGTTTTAAAACAAACAACAGCACAATTATCAACGGCGGGCTCAGATAGCCCGCAGTTAGATAGTGCTGTTTTGCTATGTCACGTACTCGATAAACCGCGTAGCTATTTACTGACATGGCCAGAAAAACAACTTGATGATGCTCAATATGAGGCATTTCAAGCGTTAGTCACCCGTCGTATTAATGGTGAGCCTGTGGCTTACATTATTGGCGAACGTGAGTTTTGGTCACTGTCATTAAAGGTTTCACCATCAACGTTGATCCCTCGTCCTGATACTGAGCGTTTAGTTGAACTGGCATTGGAAAAAATTTCAGCTTCAGCCACTAAAGTATTGGATTTAGGCACAGGTACAGGTGCCATTGCTTTAGCGATTGCATCAGAATGTCCAATGTTGCAGGTAACAGGCATCGATCTACGCCAAGAAGCGGCTGATTTAGCGCTGGAAAATAGCCAACGTTTATCAATTTCAAATACTCGTTTTTTAGCGGGTAGCTGGTACTCACCGTTACAACAAAATGAAACTTTTGATGTGATTGTGAGTAATCCGCCTTATATTGATGAAGCCGATCCGCACCTTGTTCAAGGCGATGTTCGTTTTGAACCTAAGAGTGCGTTAGTGGCTGACGATAGCGGTTTGGCTGATATTCGTATTATCAGCGATCAAGGACGACAACACTTGGCAATCGGTGGTTGGTTATTAATGGAGCACGGCTTTGAGCAGGGCTCTGCAGTACGTGAAATTTTAGCGCAGCTTGGATACCAACAAATTTCTACCAGTCAAGATTATGCAGGACTCGATCGAGTAACGATGGGTTGCTGGCAAGGAGAAAAATAGATGATGATGTATATGGCGATGAAACACATTCACTTAGTGGCCATTGCACTGAGTGTGCTGTTATTCGTAACCCGCTATATCATGATGATGGCAAACTCATCACTGCTGAATAAAAAGTTTTTTAAAGTCACTCCTCACATTGTTGATACGATTTTATTAGCATCAGGTGTGGCACTTATCTTTATTACTGGTTTTATGCCGTTTACTGCAGCAAATGGCTGGCTAACAGAAAAACTGACTTGTGTATTGGCTTACATTGCCCTTGGTTATGTCACGCTACACATGGGTAAGAATAAAGTCTTTAAGACGTTTGCCTTTTTAGGCGCGTTGGGTTGGGTATTTTTAGCTGCACAATTGGCGATCACTAAGACGTCGATTTTCGGTTAAGTTAGGTTAGATCATGATGCAGTTTAATGAAGATGAACTCAATTCTCGCCCATTAGTGGACGGGGCTATTGAGATGATGGCGGAAATTGATCCTGAATTTCCAGCCCATTGGGTGCAATTAAAGTTATCTCAATTAGCTCAAGAAGCCGAACACGCGTTAATGGAAGAGCTCGATCCTCGCCTTCGTTTAGAAGGGCTATTACGCTTATTTTATCGTGAGTGGGGTTTTCAAGGCGATCATCAGCAATACTTTTCATCAGATAATGTATTTTTAGATAAGGTATTGGAGCGCCGTAAAGGGATCCCTGTTAGCTTAGGTGCACTGTTTGTTTATCTAGCGCAGCATCTTGATCTACCTGTAGAAAGTGTAGGCTTCCCGACGCAGTTTTTATTAAAGGCGACATGGCCGGAAGGGGATGTGCAATACATCAACCCGTTTGATGGTGAGTTTGTAAGCACTCATATTTTACGTAGTTGGTTGATTGGTCATCGAGGCCCGTTTACTGAATTAAAGCCGGAATATTTAGAAACACAGCAGAATCACGAAATTCTTGTTCGTTGGTTAACTGTGATGAAAAGTGCGCTGCTTCGAGAAGAGCATTTCACTGACGCTTTACGTTGTAGTGATTTAGCGCTGTTATTTAGCCCTGGCGATCCTCATGAGATCCGCGACCGTGGCTATATTTATCAGCAACTCGACTGTAGTCATGCTGCTGCGATGGATTATTCATATTTTATTGAACAATGTCCTGAAGATCCGGCTGCCGATTTACTCAAAACGCAAGTAGAGACGCTCTTTGATGAGCCTTTGACTCTGCACTAAAAGAGAATAACGAATATGATGGAACAAAAAACTGTTCGCATTGGCGACATTGATGTAGCGAATGATAAGCCATTTGTCCTATTTGGCGGTATGAACGTGCTTGAGTCTCGCGATTTAGCGATGCAAATCTGTGAGCACTACGTAAAGGTTACTGACAAGTTAGGTATTCCTTACGTATTTAAAGCGTCGTTTGATAAAGCTAACCGTTCATCTGTGCATTCATACCGTGGTCCTGGTATGGAAGAAGGTCTGAAGATTTTCCAAGAGATCAAAGATACGTTTGGTGTAAAAATCATCACTGACATTCACGAGCGTGAACAAGCACAACCTGTTGCTGATGTGGTTGATGTAATTCAGCTTCCTGCATTCCTTGCTCGTCAAACTGATCTTGTTGAAGCGATGGCGAAAACAGGTGCTGTGATCAACGTGAAAAAACCACAGTTCATGAGCCCAGGTCAAGTGGGTAACATCGTTGAGAAATTCGCGGAATGTGACAACCACAATGTGATCTTATGTGAGCGTGGTGTACTGCACGGTTATGATAACCTAGTGGTTGATATGCTTGGTTTTGATGTAATGAAAAAAGCATCAAAAGGCAGCCCAATTATCTTTGACGTAACCCATGCGCTACAGTGTCGTGATCCTCTAGGTGCGGCTTCTGGCGGTCGTCGTGAGCAAACTGTTGATCTAGCTCGCTCTGGTATCGCAACAGGTATCGCTGGCCTATTTATGGAAGCGCACCCAACACCTGATCAGGCACTATGTGATGGTCCATCTGCATTCCCACTAGATAAGCTTGAGCCATTCTTAGCGCAAATTAAACAACTTGATGATTTAATTAAGAGCTTTGCTCCAATCGAAATCAACTAAGTTTATTGCGTTTGATGAAATTCGAAACCCAGTGATGGATACCATTACTGGGTTTTTTTATACATATTATTCGTTGAGGTAGTTGTTCTGTATGATAATTAATCTAAATATGAAAATTCAAAAAATATAAAAATACGATATTTAATTCTGTTTTTATTGTTTGTTTTTGAAGCTATATACTGCTTTTTATACTTATTATAGTGACTATGCTTTTGGGGTATCTGGTTTTATGGTGTGATGTTTGTCGCATTCATTTTGAAACTTGTTATGGGTAGTTTCATACTTGCCGCAGCATTTTATTCGATCAGAGAGTTTCCCGTGTCACTAACAACCACTCAAGAGCACCCCGGACAAGAAGTAACAACACGTTTATCTAAATGGACTCAGCATGACACCCGTTGGATGTTGAGCTTATTTGGTACATCTGTTGGTGCCGGTATTTTATTTTTACCGATTAATATTGGCTCTGGTGGTTTTTGGTCTTTGATCGTCATGGCGTTATTGGCAGGACCTATGACATTCTGGGCGCACCGAGGATTAGCTCGTTTTGTGCTGTCATCATCTTCATCTGATGCCGACTTTACTGATGTGGTAGAAGAGCATTTTGGCACAGGCTATGGTCGTTTAATTTCTCTATTGTACTTTCTGTCAATTTTTCCAATTCTGCTTATTTATGGTGTGGGTTTAACCAATACCGTTGATAGCTTTATTGTTCACCAATTGGGTTTAGAAGCGCCATCACGTGTGCTGTTATCTGGTGGTTTAATCTTTGTGATGATCACTGTGATGTTAGCGGGTGAAAAAGCGATGCTAAAAGCATTTGAAGTGATTGTTTACCCGTTAGCATTTATCTTGGCGGGGATCTCAATTTACTTGATCCCAAGCTGGCACATGCCAAACCTTAATTTCAACCAAAGCTTTGTTGAGTTCAGTTCATCGCTATGGTTAGCCATTCCTGTAGTGGTATTTGCGTTTAGTTATACGCCTGTGGTTTCTGGTTTTGTTAATGCTCAGCGCCGTCAGTATGCCGATGGGGCTAAGCAAAAATCAGAATCAATTTTAAAGCGTACGTCAGTGATGTTGATTGCGTTTGTCCTGTTCTTTGTTTTCTCATGCGTGTTGAGTTTAACTCCTGAGCAACTACAGCAAGCTAAAGCAGATAATGTCTCTGTGCTGTCTTACCTTGCAAACGTAAAAGACAGTCACTTTATTATGTTGCTAGGCCCACTGATTGCATTTATTGCGATCACCTCGTCATTCTTAGGACACTTCATGGGCGCACGTGAAAGCTTTAATGGCATTGTGGCGAAGCAAACAAAATTACCACTGAAAACTATTGATAAGATCGGTGTGGTGATCATGTTCTTCTCTATTTGGTTTGCAGCGGTAATGAACCCGAGCATTTTAGGGATGATGGAAGCGTTATCTGGCCCTGTGATTGCGATGATCTTATTTATCATGCCGATGCTAGCGGTATACCGTATCGAGAGTTTGAAAATGTACCGTGGCAAGATCAGCACTTGGTTTATTTTGCTGATGGGCGCATTGGCTGTGGCAGCGATTCTTTTTAGTTTGATTTAATCGCAAACAGATATGAGATAAAAAGAAGGCTTGCGTTATTAATAGCGCAAGCCTTTTTGTTATGTGTTGAGTCCTAATGACTAGAGCTTAAAGCGACGGATTTCTTGCTGTAACTCGTTAGATAACTGAGATAACTCTGCCGCCTGTTGTGCAGCTTCATTGGCTTCAATGGCAAGCTCATTTGATACATCGCGAATTCCCTCTGTATTGCGGGTGATCTCGGATGTCACTGATGATTGCTCTTCTGCCGCAGAGGCAATTTGTGTTGCCATATCATTGATGTTGTTCACTGCAGTCGTAATTTGCGCCAAGCTTGCAGAGGCTGAACTTGCATCATCAACACTGGTTTCAGATAAATGGCGACTATCTTCCATGATCCCAACAGCTTGACCGGTAGTTTGCTGCAGCGTTTCGATCATTTGTTGGATTTCTTGGGTTGATGCATGGGTACGCTGGCTTAATACTCGAACTTCATCGGCAACCACGGCGAAACCTCGACCTTGCTCGCCAGCACGCGCAGCTTCAATAGCCGCGTTTAATGCCAGTAGATTGGTTTGCTCGGCAATGCCTTGGATGGTTGAGAGGATCGTAGTGATGCTTTGGGCGTGATTATTAAGTTCACTGATCACCGTTGTCGCGGTATCAACTTCTTGCGCCAAACTAGAAATAGATTGCTGGCTTTGGTTTACCTGAGTCGCACCGTGATCAGAAGCTGCAACCGTTTCTTCGGCGGTACGTGCGGTATTTTCTGCGTTGTAAGCGATTTCTTTCGTTGCGGCTGACATTTCATTAATCGCTGTCGCAACCATATTGATCTCATCTTGCTGGTGCAAAATACGAGAGCTGCGCTCTTGAGCTTGGGTCGCAGTCACTTTTGATTGTTGGCTCAATGAATCAGATACACGGCTTAAACGCATCACCATTGCGTGCATATTGCTAACAAATTGGTTGAAGTTATTAGCAAGCTGTCCCACTTCATCATTGCTCTTTGGCTCAATACGTTGTGTTAGATCGCCTTCACCACTCGCAATTTCTGCTAGTGCTTTTGATACGCGATCTAAATCGCGGAATAGGAAGTTAACTAACCATGCCACACTACAAATAACCAATAGCGCAATAACAACAGCAGCTAGTATTAACTTCAATAGTAGCGCCTTATGAGCGGCTTGTTCTGTTTTGGTATCTAAGCTAATAGCGATCAGCCACTGAGTATTTGGAATACTTGCGAAGTAAAGCTGCTTAGCTTGACCGTTAATGGTTAGCTTTGCAAAGTCATGGCTCTGCATTTGTTGTTCAATAGAGTTGATTGATAAGTCATTGCTATAGCGAGTAATAGGCTGGAGCAGTAATTGTTTATCAGGATGTGCGAGGAAAGTGCCATCTTGCTTGTTGATCAGCATGGCGAAGGCATTTTCACCAACGTTTAAATTAATGACATCATTAATCAATTGGGTAATTAAGATATCAGCACCAAGTACACCGGCAAAAGTCCCATTGTGATACACAGGTTTCGCTATGGTGATCATCTGTGCCTTGGTTAAGGTGTCGAGGTAAGCGGGAGAAATAATAGTGTTATTGGCTTGCTGAGCTTGTTGATACCAAGGACGAGTACGAGGATCGACAGATGATAGATCGCGTTCAGCATAAGAGCTGGTGGCAATACCGACTTTACTTCCGAAATACAAATCTTCAAATTGACCCGCTAAACGCGCTTGTTTTAAAAAAGGGACGATCGCAGCATTAGATGTGTTTTCTTCAACAGAATTAATGATATTACTTCGAATCGCAACCCAATCTCCAATACTCTCACTCACAGCTTGAGTGAGATTTTCAGCTCGTTCATAAAGTTCATGCTCAGCTTGTGAGTCAATTTGGCTTGCGGAGAGCCAAGTAAGCGCAGTCGCCATCACTATGACAGCAGATAAACTGGCAACGATTAATTTTTGTTTTAATGTTAACTGCATTATATATCCCTAAAATCCAGTTGAATGTTAATGGATTCTAGAGTTTGTTGCGTTCTGGTGCATTGTAAATAATATATTTATCAATAAAGTTATTGGTTTTGGTGATATTGGTCCCATTTTTATTGGTTGTAACGTATAAAATTATGTTTGCGACTGCTCAAAATACCATTACGATGGTGACTGTTTATGTAATTTAGTTACATATCTTTTGGATGTTTAGACGTCTAGATGTTGACTCTGTGATCGCATCCATTTAGTCTAACCGTCAATTTATAAATAGATGTTAAGTAGTCGTCATGCCAAGCACAGCCAAAAAAGATCAAAATATTCCACCATCCGCACTTGCCTTATTACCGTTGGGCATTTTCTTAGCCTTATTCATTGGAGTAGGTACCTACCTAACAATGCAAGGTGTTGATTTCGCTTTTTATCAATTACCAGCACCCGTTGCTGCTTTACCAGCGGTAGTCGTTGCCATTTTATTGAGTAAAGAAAAGTTAAATAAAGCGATTGAGCAGTTTATCCGTGGTGTAGGCCACAGCGATATTATTGCTATGTGTATGATCTATTTATTGGCTGGTGCATTTGCTTCTGTGGCGAAAGCCTCTGGTGGGGTAGATGCTACGGTTAACCTAGGATTAGCGTTAATTCCTGCAAGTATGATCTTGCCGGGCTTATTTGTGATCTCAGCGTTTATTGCGACAGCAATGGGTACTTCAATGGGTACGATTGCCGCTGTAGCTCCGGTAGCATTAGGTATTGCCCAAGCATCTGGCATGGATGTGGCGTTAACTGCAGGTGTTGTACTCAGTGGTGCAATGTTTGGTGATAACTTATCAATTATTTCTGATACCACGATTGCAGCGACCCGCTCGCAAGGCTGTCAGATGAAAGATAAATTCCGTGAAAACGTGAAAATTGCTATTCCAGCAGCGATTGCCGCCATTGTGTTATTTACTTTCAATAGCTCAGTGACGCAATTACCAGAAACATCCCCAATTGAATGGCTAAAAGTGATGCCATATATCACGATCTTGGTACTGGCGGTATCGGGTGTAAACGTGTTCGTCGTACTATCTATTGGTATTTTACTAGCCGGCGGTGTGGGTTTAACATCAGTGGCGGATTACAGCTTAACGAGCTTTGGTAAAGATATTTACGGTGGCTTTGGCAATATGCAGGAGATCTTCCTGTTATCTATGCTAATTGGTGGTATTAGTGAACTAATGCGCCAGCAAGGTGGTTTGGCATTTTTAACGCAAAATATCAGCCGTGTGATTAATGTCTTTAGTTCAAAACACAAAGCGTCTGAAAACCTACGTGCGAGCGAGTTTGGTATTGCAGGTTTAGTGAGTTTAACTAACCTTTGTACTGCAAATAATACGGTAGCAATCATTGTTTCTGGTGGAGTGGCGCGTGAACTGGCTGATGAAAACGGGGTAACACCACGTCGCTCTGCAAGTTTGCTCGATATCTTCTCATGTGTGATCCAAGGGGTTTTACCTTATGGCGCACAAGCGTTGTTATTAGGCTCGGTATTTGAGTTATCACCATTAGATGTGGTGGCACATTCTTACTACTGTTTCTTCTTAGCAATAGCAGCGATTGTGGCGATCATCATTAAGCACCCAAGTAGAAAACTGACGACGGTATAACGTGACGTAACTCACTATAAACTAGCATTGATGATAACTATTTGATTAAAGCCCAGTATTTTCTGGGCTTTTTTGTGCCTAGATGTGACATTAACAATAGTTTCGTGATTAATCAGGTGATCTAGCTAACAAAACGTTTAAATGGAAAAGTCATAAAATTTTATTTCGTTACACTGACGATGTTGGTCACATTGTTTTACTTATAACGGCATATTTTTGTGGTTAAAGTGTGACCATATGACTTGTACCGATTTAGCGCTCACACCATTGCGTTTGAAATCGCCATTAGAAAACATGTTTAAGGTGGATACCATGAAGCAACGCCTATTTGCTAAAACAGCATTAAGCGCCGCTCTACTTGCGCTTCTTTCTGGTTGTGCAACAACAGCGGAAAAAGCCTCTCCAGCATGGGATGCTGATACAACTTATCGAATCACTATCCTTCATACTAACGATAACCATGGTCGTTTCTGGCAAAACCAGAACGGTGAATATGGTATGGCTGCGCGTAAGACGTTGATTGATAAGATCCGTGCTGAAGTTGAAGCGCAAGGTGGTACGAGCTTATTGCTTTCTGGTGGTGATGTGAACACAGGTGTTCCAGAATCCGATCTGCAAGATGCAGAGCCAGATTTCAAAGGTATGAACATGTTAGGTTACGATGCGATGGCATTAGGTAACCATGAATTTGATAACCCACTTGATGTATTACGTAAGCAAGAAGAGTGGGCAAACTTCCCAATGCTTTCTGCTAACATTTACGACAAGAAAACTGGTAAGCGTTTATTCCAGCCGTACCAAATTTTTGAGCAGCAAGGCATTAAAATCGCTGTGATTGGTTTAACTACAGAAGATACAGCGAAGATCGGTAACCCTGAATACATCGGTGGTGTTGAGTTCCGTGATCCTAAAGCGGAAGCGAAGGAAGTGATCGCTGAGCTTGAGAAAACAGAAAAGCCGGATGTGATCATTGCTGCAACGCACATGGGGCACTATGAAAACGGTCAGCGTGGTATTAATGCACCGGGTGATGTGGCACTCGCACGTTATCTGAATGAAGGTGATTTGGACATGATTGTGGGTGGTCACTCACAAGAGCCTGTTTGTATGGAAAGCCCAAATGTGGCGAAGAAAGATTTCCAACCAGGTGATAAATGTGTACCAGATCAGCAAAATGGTACGTGGATTGTGCAAGCGCACGAATGGGGCAAATACGTAGGTCGTGCTGACTTTGAATTTAAGAACGGTGAATTATCGCTGGTGAGCTACGATTTAGTGCCTGTTAACTTGAAGAAGAAAATTAAGTTAGATGATGGTTCAAGTAAGCGTGTGTTTATTCAAGATGAAATCGCACAAAACCAAGAAGTGTACAACTTCCTAAAACCGTTCCAAGAGCAAGGCCAAGAGAAGCTGAATGTGAAGATTGCACAATCTAACGGTAAGTTAGAAGGTGATCGTAATTTGGTGCGATTTGAGCAAACCAATCTAGGTCGTCTAATCGGTGCATCACACATGGAACGTGCGAAAGCTGATTTCGCTGTGATGAACTCTGGCGGTGTGCGTGATTCCATTGAAGGTGGTGACATCACTTATAAAGATGTACTGATCGTACAACCTTTTGGCAACATCGTAACTTACACTGATATGACGGGTAAGGAAGTGTTGGACTACCTAAATGTAGTTGCGACTAAGCCTGTTGATTCTGGCTCTTACGCACAGTTCTACGGTATTTCAATGACTGTAGCGAATGGCAAAGTAAGTAACGTGAAAATCGGTGGAAAACCATTAGATATGAATAAGACGTATCGTTTCACCGTACCTAGCTACAATGCAGCAGGTGGTGATGGTTATCCGAAAATCAATAACCATGATGGTCACGTTAACACGGGCTTTGTGGATGCAGAAGTACTGAAACAATACTTAGAAACGCATTCACCAATTGATGTAAACAAGTTCGCACCAAAAGGTGAGATTGTTTATAAGTAAGCCGTAATAATGGTTTGAAAAAGCGCACCTTGAATTGTTCAGGTGCGCTTTTTTGTTATACAAAATTGCTGTGCTATAGCTCAGTTGTATGAACTAGCGATATAATCAGGATTGGTAAACAGATGTTCTTAATTTCTTTGATAGCACTTTTGGCTATATGGGGGAATTAACCACAGCTGTTTGAGTGAAACAGAGAGCGAAATCATCATGACTCCAGCGATTAAATTAGCGAAAAAACAAAAAATTTCTTACCAAGTACATCAGTATGATCACGATCCGGCTAACACCAATTTTGGTCATGAAGCTGCGGAAGTACTGGGCATCGATCCTAACCGTGTATTTAAGACATTATTGTTTTCGTTAAATGGCGATCCTAAAAATCTTGCAGTAGCCGTCGTGCCAGTCTCTGGGATGTTAGATTTAAAAGCAGCTGCAAAAGCCGCTGGTGGCAAAAAAGCTGAAATGGCAGATCCTAAATTGGCTGAGAAAGTAACAGGTTATATCGTGGGTGGTATTAGCCCATTAGGTCAGAAAAAGCGCTTACCGACCTTAGTTGATAGCGGTGCAGAAAACTTCGACACAATTTTTGTTAGTGCAGGTCGTCGTGGTTTAGATATCGAGCTGGCGGCGAAAGATCTTGTTGCTTTAACGGGCGGTAAATTTGCCGAGATAGGTAAAGCCGAGTAATACATCGAGCTCGCTCAATACGGATATAGAGAGTGAATATTAGTGTCAGTGCCGAATTTAAACTTATTACGAACCTTGCATGTGCTGTTGGATGAATGCCATGTTACCCGTACTGCTGAGCGTTTACATATCACGCAGTCAGCGGTGAGTCGGCAACTGACACACTTGCGTGAAATCTTTTCTGATCCTCTATTAATACGAGAGGGAAATCGTTTATTACCCACACCTCGTGCCTTATCGCTTCAACAAAAAATCACTGAATTACTTGCCGATTGTGATGCTGTTTTTGAGCCAGAGCAATTCTCTCCGCAAAACTGGCGTGGCAAGGTTGTTTTGTCATCATCCGATTATGTTGCCCAATATATTTTTCCAGATATTGTTGAGTTATTAACTATCCAAGCACCGCAGGTGGATGTGCGTTATCAGTTGTGGTCGCCAAGTTATACTGAGCAATTGGGCGATCTTGATATTCAGCTAGTCTCCACCATGGCACCCGCTATTCCTGAGGGATTATCAGGTGTGCAAATTGGTACTGATCAAGCGGTATGTGTAATGAGTCAACATCATATATTGGCAAAGCAATCATCATTAACACTCGATGAGTTCACCACTTATAAGCATGTATCGGTCAGTGGTGGTGGTGATAAAGATAGCTTTGTTGATACTCAGTTACGCTTGCTGGGTTGTGAGCGTCATATTCATACTTTTGTTCCTTTCTTTGGCTCGGCTCTTAATACGCTTTGCCGTACTGATATGTTATTGGTGATCCCAGAGCATATTGTTGCCAACATGCAGCGGTTTTATGATGTGGTGTATAAGCCGTTACCCTTTCCAAGTATACGTAATCAATATTGGCTACTGTGGCATCCCAAATATGATAATGAATTGTCTCATCAATGGTTACGAAAGCATGTGCTAACGTTAATGAAGACATCCATGTATTCAATGACGCAATAAATTATCGTTGTTCATCAATTGAATTGTCGTTAGCTGGTCATGATTTAAAGTCATAGCTTTGATGATTTCTTTTGATTTCTACTTATGCCCCACGCTTGGTAATTTGACGCCCTGAAAGGAGAATTATTATGACAATCAGTGTGTGGCTTTCTTTATTCTTAATTTGTCTATTAGGGGCAATGTCACCAGGCCCCAGTTTAGCGGTAGTGGCAAAGCATAGTTTGGCTGGCGGACGTCAACATGGCTTAGTCACAGCGTGGTCACATGCCTGTGGTGTTGGGCTATATGCATTATTAACTCTGTTGGGGTTAGCTGTGGTCTTAAAGCAATCACCAACGCTGTTTAATGTGATTAGCTATGCAGGTGCTGGTTACTTAGCGTATTTAGGGGTTAATGCATTACGCTCAAAAGGGGGCGTGGCTGAAAAATTAGCGGCAGGTAAGCCATCATCGTTGTTCGAAGCGGGTCGTGATGGTTTGATGATCTCATTATTAAACCCCAAATTAGCCCTTTATTTTCTTGCCTTGTTTAGCCAGTTTGTTGCGTTAGGCAATGAGCTAAGTAGCCAAATGGTGATTGTTATGACACCGCTACTGGTCGATGGATTATGGTACACCCTTGTCGCTTGTGTGCTTTCATATCCAAAAGTTTTGCAAGCGTTAAGAAGTCGGGCGCAATTGATTGATCGGTTATCTGGCGTGGTGTTGATTGCGTTGGCATGTCGGGTGCTTTGGTCAGTTTAAAAGTATAAAAAGAGCGGTGTTTAACCGCTCTTTTTGTTTATTTGAATGGTTATGAGCTGCGACGATTTAAATGATGCTCACGTGTTTCCAATTTCTTTTCAGGGCTTTTTTTCAGCATCACATACAGCGCACCTGTACCACCATGTTGGCGTTGGGCTGAATGGAAACAAAGCACATCGGAAATTTGCTCTAACCATGTAGTGACATAGCTTTTCATCAATGCAGGTGGATTTGAACGCTCGCCTTTACCGTGAACAATGATCACCGTACGAATATCTAAACGTTGTGACTGTTTGAGGAAGGAGAGGATCTCGTCACGGGCTTGTTGGAGTGACTTCTTATGAAGATCCAAACGCCCTTGAATATCGTATTTACCTTGGCGCATTTTACGGAATACAGCTTCTTGCACCCCGTCTCGCTTAAACTCGATCATATCATCAGGTTTTACCATAGTAGCGTTATCTAATGATAGGTACTCAGAGTCACTTTCTGCCAAGCTTTGAGCGGCAATACGACGCGCTAATTGCGATTCAGACACTGTGTGTTTTTGCGAAATGGTCACCGTGTCTTGTTTGATTGGCGCAACATCGGCCATCATCTCTTTAAAAAGATCGAATTCATTATTATCTGACATAGGACTTTCACTTTAGGAACCGATGACTTTGATTATACAAGTGCAACCAGATCTTGCCTAGCCGAAGGAAAGGGATAAAAAGGAAGAAAAAGACCAGGGCTAAAGAGAGAAAGCCCTGGATGCAATATGCGTATTGCTAAATGTTGCTAGTGAGGAGGATTTGCCGTCGATGCTTTGTAAATAAAGTAGCCGCCAAAAAATAACATGAGTCCGAGGGCACCAAAAATGACAAGCATAGAAGCTAATCCGATACTGTTTCCAAATAAAAGATCTAACCAGAAATCCATGTGTATCCTTAAAGTGTCGACGTAATGACTACTATTTAAACAATGTGACGATTGTGTTTTTATGATCTAGAACAAGAGTAAAAAGTCTGTTTCATTGTTGTATGCATTAATGCGCTATAGATCACTTAAGTTACCGAAAAATCGCAATTTTGCTCGCTTGATAAGCAAAAGAATTAGTTACAAAAAAAAATACCGTATAGGGGTTGATAAAAACAATTTCGGGAGTATTATAAGCGACCTCAACGGCGCAGAGCGTTGTTGGTTTCGTCGGTGAATAGCGCAGTTTGGTAGCGCATCTGGTTTGGGACCAGAGGGTCGGGGGTTCGAATCCCTCTTCACCGACCACTATTTCAAGTAGTGGTATAAAATTACCGTTACTTACAAGTCGGTGAATAGCGCAGTTTGGTAGCGCATCTGGTTTGGGACCAGAGGGTCGGGGGTTCGAATCCCTCTTCACCGACCACTATTTCAAGTAGTGGTATGAAAATTACCGTTACTTACAAGTCGGTGAATAGCGCAGTTTGGTAGCGCATCTGGTTTGGGACCAGAGGGTCGGGGGTTCGAATCCCTCTTCACCGACCACTATTTCAAGTAGTGGTATAAAAATACCGTTACTTACAAGTCGGTGAATAGCGCAGTTTGGTAGCGCATCTGGTTTGGGACCAGAGGGTCGGGGGTTCGAATCCCTCTTCACCGACCACTATTTCAAGTAGTGGTATGAAATACTGTTACTTACAAAGTCGGTGAATAGCGCAGTTTGGTAGCGCATCTGGTTTGGGACCAGAGGGTCGGGGGTTCGAATCCCTCTTCACCGACCACTATTTCAAGTAGTGGTATAAAAATACTGTTACTTACAAGTCGGTGAATAGCGCAGTTTGGTAGCGCATCTGGTTTGGGACCAGAGGGTCGGGGGTTCGAATCCCTCTTCACCGACCACTAATTAAGAAGCCTCGTCGAAAGACGGGGCTTTTTTTGTGTCAGTTATATTTTATTGAATAAGCAGTTTGGTAGCGCATCGCAGCTCTGGGTCAATAGCGGACCAGAGGGTCGGGGGTTCCTGATCTATTCAAAACCTGCTCTTCACTGACCACTAATTAAGAAGCCTCGTCGAAAGACGGGGCTTTTTTTGTGTCAGTTATATTTTATTGAATAAGCAGTTTGGTAGCGCATCGCAGCTCTGGGTCAATAGCGGACCAGAGGGTCGGGGGTTCCTGATCTATTCAAAACCTGCTCTTCACTGACCACTAATTAAGAAGCCTTGTCGAAAGACGGGGATTTTTTGCATCTATCATATTTTATTGAATAGGCAGTTTGGTAGCGCATCGCAGCTCTGGGTCAATAGCGGACCAGAGGGTCGGGGGTTCCTGATCTATTCAAAACCTGCTCTTCACCGACCACTAATTAAGAAGCCTCGTCGAAAGACGGGGCTTTTTTTGTGTCAGTTATATTTTATTGAATAAGCAGTTTGGTAGCGCATCGCAGCTCTGGGTCAATAGCGGACCAGAGGGTCGGGGGTTCCTGATCTATTCAAAACCTGCTCTTCACCGACCACTAATTAAGAAGCCTCGTCGAAAGACGGGGCTTTTTTTGTGTCAGTTATATTTTATTGAATAAGCAGTTTGGTGGCGCATCGCAGCTCTGGGTCAATAGCGGACCAGAGGGTCGGGGGTTCCTGATCTATTCAAAACCTGCTCTTCACTGACCACTTATTAAGAAGCCTCGTCGAAAGACGAGGCTTTTTTGCATCTGTCATATTTTGTTGAATAGGCATTTTGGCAGCGCATCGCAGCTCTGGGTTAATAGCGGAGCAAAGGGTCGGGGGTTCCTGAACTATTCAAAACTCGCTCTTCACCGAGCACTTATTAAGAAGCCTCGTCGAAAGATGAGGCTTTTTTGTATCAGTTATATTTTATTGGATAGGCAGTTTGGTAGTGCATCGCAGCTCTGGGTTAATAAGTATTAAGCTACGAAGAACTTGTGATGGCTTCCCAATCTTCACATTGTGCTGTTGCGCCTTTTGTGATCCTTTCGACCTTAAAGCCTGCTTTTTTCATTAATGCAGGCAGTCCTTGCTCACCAATTAAATGAAATGCACCGACAACAACCATAAAACGTCCTGATTGATAATCTGGTGATAACGTTAAGGTTTCAGCCCAATGACGATTGCGAGCAAAGATCAATGCTTCATTGGTTTCTGGATCATATTGGGTGTCATTAAATAACGTCTTAAATTTTTCACTGTCACCTTGTTTCCAAACATCCACAAGACACTGTAAAGAGGCTTTGGTTTGTTGCCATTGCTCGATGGTTTCCACCAACATGCTATTACCATTGTGTGGCAAGTTTTGCAGCAAGCTTAATTGATACTCTACACTCTCTAATGATTTGATCGGAATATGCTGTTTTTCTGCTCGTTTTAATAACACGTAATCAATGCCTTGATCGGGTGATAGGTTAAGCTGATTAGCGAGCATTAATTGAAGATAAGTCGCTGTTAGCCAAGGAGGCTGACTTGTCAGTAATTCATAAGGGAGTGAGAGAGACTCGGCGATAGTTTTAAGCTTTGCTAACTGCTCATTATTTAGTGTTTCTTGAGTATAAGGCGGCTTATTATTTTGCTCTGTTGGTGTGGTGGTAGGCTGAAGAATATTGGCTTCCACTATGAGCGCATCGGCTTTTTTCCACTGTGATAAAAAGGCTTGAGGTAATGGGAACATGTCTTGTTCGCCCGCATGAATCGATCCTAATACATAAAATTGGCGATGATTATCATAGATCTTCCAAACAATGGGTTCAGCCAGTGCCTGATGAGAGATAAAAGGAAGAAGTAGTAATGCTTTGGAAAGCAAGGATTTAAACATTTGTTATCGAGCTCCTAAAAATAAGCACTGCTTTAGTTATAACAAAATTATTAGGGGACGTAATAAAAGAAGGCTACCGAAGTAGCCTTTGATCTGATTAAGCAACTTGCTTAGTTTGATTGGCGAAGGCTAGGATGAAGCCAGAACCACCAAACAATAAATGCGATAGCGGCAATACCAAGTAATAAAAACATATTATTTCTCCTCTGTTGCTTGAGGCTGATAGCTTGGTTTAAATAAACGTAAGCGATTGGCATTGGTTACTACGGTAATGGAAGATAACGCCATTGCTGCTCCTGCAATCACAGGGCTTAATAATGCACCTGTAATTGGGTAGAGCACACCAGCTGCAACTGGAATACCTAAGCTGTTGTAAATAAAGGCACCAAATAGGTTCTCCTTCATGTTACGTAAGGTTGCTTTTGACAGTTCTAGCGCATCAGCGACACCATGAAGAGAGTGACGCATTAAGGTAAACTGGGCACTTTCAATCGCTACATCGGTACCGCTACCCATCGCAATACCTACCTCAGCTAACGCCAGCGCTGGGGCGTCATTGATACCATCACCCACCATTGCAACACGTTTACCTTGTTGTTGAAGCTGCTTTATTTGCGCCGCTTTGCCATCAGGTAATACGTCAGCTACCACATCGTTAATACCTAGTTTCTTAGCAATAACCTGCGCAGTTTTATAGCTATCACCTGTTAGCATGACCACCGTTAAGCCCATCTCTTGCATACGTTTTACGGCACTTAATGAGTCGCTACGTAGTGGATCACTGATACCAATAATGCCAACTAACTGATTGTTTTGCGCTAAATAAACCGGTGTTGCGCCTTGTGCTGCAATACGATCAAAATCATCTTGTGCCTGACTGATTTCGATATTGTGTTTACTCATGAGCTTTTCATTACCCAGCATAACTGCTTGCGCATTGACGATCCCTGAGACACCCATACCTGCTATTGCTACAAAATCACTGACGGGTTCAAGTGCTAATCCTTTTTGCTTTGCTGATTGAATAATAGCATTAGCTAAAGGATGTTCTGAGCCTTGCTCTAAACTTGCCGTCAGTTGTAGCAGCTGATCTTCGTCTAAGTTGTTGTAGCTATGAATGTTTACAACTTGTGGTTTACCTTCAGTAAGCGTACCTGTTTTATCTAATACAACAGTATCGATATTCGCAGCTTGCTGCATCGCTTCAGCATCTCGAATTAAGATCCCTAACTCAGCGGCACGACCAACCCCGACAGTGACAGACATTGGCGTTGCAAGGCCAAGTGCACAAGGACAAGCGATGATCAGAACGGTAGTTGCGGCAACTAACATATACACTGATGATGGTGCAGGGCCAAAGTAATACCAAACCATTGCGGTAATTATGGCAATGATCATCACGCTTGGAACAAAGATACTTGAAATAGTATCGGCTAAACGTGCAAGAGCGGGCTTACTGCTTTGCGCTTGGCGAACGAGCTGGATAATACGTGCCAACATGGTATCGCTGCCAATGTGCTCTGCTTTAAATAGTAATGAGCCTTGTTGGTTAATGGTACCTGCTCGAACTTTATCTCCAGTTTGTTTATGTACTGCTAATGGCTCACCCGTTAGCATGGATTCATCAATATAGGTATTGCCTTCAATGACAACACCATCAACAGCTACTTTCGCGCCAGGACGAAGGCGTAAGATCATATCGCTTTTAACATCACTCAATGGACGCTCTGTTTCGATCCCATCTTCAACTACAATGGCGGTTTGTGGTTGAAGATCAATAAGGCGTTCTAATGCTTTTGATGTTTGACTACGAGCACGAGCTTCAAGTGCATGACCTAAGGTGATCAAACCGATGATCATGGCTGTTGCTTCGAAATATACATGACGAGCTGCAACTGGGAACATGTCAGGCTTAATTACAACTAACATCGAAAATAGCCAAGCAGCGCCTGTCCCAAGAGCAACTAATGTATCCATCGTTGCACGGTGGTGTTTAAAGGCTTTCCAGCTATTGATATAAAAATCTTTACCAACAGTAACTAATAACAATAGAGTGATTAACCCAACGAATCCCCATGCAAATTGGCTGGTGGTTGAATCAATCATCATACTGCCACCAAAAATTCCCCACGCCATCATAGGAATACCTAAGCCAAGGGCAATAAAGGCATTTCTGAGGTGAGTTTTAAAGGTTTGAGTATTTTGCTCTTGCTGACGTTGACGACGCATTTGCTCATCTTCACTCAGTTCTGCATCATAACCTGCCGCTTTAACCGCTTGGATCACTTGCTCAATATTAGGATTACCAGCGACTAAAGCAGTACGCTCAGCCAAATTAACATTAACATTTTCTACACCAGCAACCTGTTTTATCGCTTTTTCAACAGATGCCACGCAGCTTGCGCAAGTCATGCCTGATAGTAGTAATTGTTGTACGTTGTTAGCAGTTGGTTTGATCGCTTCAGACTGCGTTTCTTCTACTGTTAACTTTGGCTCCGTTTCAACAGTCTCTTTAACTGCATCGGAGACGGTTGGCGTTGACATATTAAATGTAATACGTTGCTCTGCGTGGTAGCCCGCATCGGTAATCATCGTAATCACATCAGAAGCTGAGTGTGTTGTGAGGAGCTTGGCATGGGTTTTATCGAGCTCAAGAATGTCGATATTACCTACTTCATTAAGTTTATCAGTCAGCTTTGCGACACATCGACCACAAGACAGCCCAGATAGCGTAAAAGTTAGTGTATGCGCAGCAGGTTGTGGGACTTCTGATACCACCTGATACCCTAGTGATGTAATGATATCAGTAAGTGTTTGCTCACTTAATGCGCCCGTCACCTCTGCTTGTTGTTTGGTAACGGTATAGCTGAAGATATCATCACGTTGGCTGAAGGTATTTTCAACTTTTGCCACACAGCGACCACAAGATAGACCTGATAGTGGCAATTGATAACGAAAGCCGATTTGATAGCCTAATGTATTGATTTGTTCGTAAATGGCTTTAAGTGGACTATCGCTAGTTAGCGTGATTTGCTTGGTATCGATATCGACAATCTGGCAGTCAGGCAATTGTTCTAATGCTGAACGGATTTTCCCTACACAATTCATGCAATGGACGTTAGCAAGTGGGAGAGTAATGGTATTCATTGCGAGCCCTTACGCCTTAAAATAAGAAAGAATAGACTAAGAATAAACCTTCTAGTTACTGTAGGGTCAAGGGCTGTTTTTGTTATTTATACTAATAAAAGTAAGGTAAGGGGATAAAGATGATTAATATTAGTGAAGTTGCTGAAAAAACAGGCTTATCAGCGAAAACAATTCGATTCTATGAAGCCAAAGGGGTTATTTCACCTGCACCGCGCGGCGCAAATGGTTACCGCTATTACAATCAAAACCATATTGCGGAGCTACTACTGATTAAGCGTTCACGGATGATTGGTTTTTCATTAGATGAATGTCGAGAATTGTTGGCTTTATCAACAGATTCTGGCCGTCAAAGTCGTGATGTGAAAGAAAAAGCTCAGCAGAAACTTAAAGAGATCGATAATAAAATTAATGAATTGCTGCAAATGAAGAAGACACTGGAAGCATTAACGGTGCAATGTCCAGGGGATAAAACGGCAAGGTGTCCGATTTTAGAAGGGTTAACGAAAGCAGAATAAGCAGGCGCTGCAGGAGTAGCGCCTATGCTTTGGTGATTTATGACTCACTGTCTGTCATTGCAAGCGTGCCATCATATGGGATCACCTGTAATTTAGGCTTTGGATGCGAGCCATACATGATTAATTCATCTTTATTTAAGCGTTCTATCGACAATTGATGCCAGAAACGTTTATTGACCATATTTAGGCTCTCAATGGCAGAGTCGGTGATCTTCTTAGTATGGTCTTCATTACTTGTCACTAAGATCGCAGCATTACCAAACGCATAAAAATACATGCCTTTTAATACGGTATAGCCATTATCTTGCTCTGGATCTGGGTAATCAATCAAGGTGTATTGACCAAATTTACAACTGCCAAATTGCTCATGTCCTGGTGTTATTAACTTATAGTTAAAGTCGCATCCCATGCCATTAATAATGGGAAATAGCATAAGAGCAACTAATGCCATGATCAGGTATTTAATTTTTTTCATGTAGCTTACCTGCTGAATCGATGAATACCGTGCCTTTGGCAGGCAAGTCTTTTGGTAACTTATTTAAGTTAAGCAGCTCAATGTTACCACAGATTTGCTGGTTATTAACGGATACACAAGGAGGCGATTGCCAGCTGCTTGTCCATAACCCAATCCAGGCTAGGACCGCAACAATACAAGCGGCGTAGCCAAATTTAGCCATTTTTGACAATGGGGTGATCACAACGACATTATCGTTGTCAGTATCTGGCTTGCTCGTTGTTGTTTCATCTTTATTGTTTGAAGCTAAAGATGGCGTGTCTTCCGCGATATAGTCAGCTTCAACCATGACTTCTGGTTGAATTTGATGTTGGATAAAGGTGTTCTTAGCGATAGTGAATCCAGCACCTTTAATAGTAATGATGATTTCATTTTTTGTTTTAAAGGCTTTACGCAGGTTCGCGATAGCTACGTTTAATGAATTAGGCACAACAACTTTATCAGGCCAGCCGATTTCTAATAATTTGTCTCGGCTGATGATCTCGCCACTATTATCGATTAAATATTGCAGTATCTTTGTTTCACTAGCACTTAGTTTCGTTGTTGTTTCAGGTGTAGAATAAGCGCTTTTTTGGGGTTCAAAGCTATCTTTACCCTGCTTATATATAATCATCGAGTTACCTATTCACTATCAATAAAAGACAATACGGTTTAAGCCGTGTCTTTTGTTATCTTTATCATTGTTATTATTTATAGTGCTAAATGTACTTATCTATATATTTAGATTGCTATAGATAAGGTGGATTCTTTTAGCGATTGGCAAGTCATTAATGAAGCATTCACTAACATGTATAGTGCTTCAGAAAAAACAAAAAACATTGTTTTTCTTTATTGCCTGCGCTGATGCTAACAAAAAAATTTATTTATGGAAGGGATAATAAAACGATTGAGAGCGGATTTGTGTGGATAAATTAACCTTGAATTGTTTTTTATACAGTTAAAGGATACTTAATTTGAACCTTTTTATATAAATCAATATAGCGATGATGTTGAATTTATCTTGTTGTATTTATTGGTTTTATATATTTTTATGTTGTTTTTTTATCTTTTTTTACCTCAATTTTTTGCGATAAAAGTGCTTCTATTTTTCTTTATTCCATTTTTTTTCTGAAAGCGGAAATTTTCAGAAGTCATTTTTTTGACGTTAGTGAAAAAACGCCAAATAATTGTGAACATCATTTTTTATTACTTGCCATAATGTCGGCTTAGTCACAAAATGCATCCCGTTCCTGACAAAACTGCTTTGCGTTACACATCAAAAAAACAGTGCGCACTTAAAGAAGCAGACAATAAGAAAAAGCTTATTAAAAAGTTTAAGCATTACTCAATGGAGTTAAACATGAAATTGAAATCTCTATCTCTATCTGTACTAGCAGCTTTATCTCTAGGTGTTGCTACATCTGCAATGGCAGCTGATGCAACTACTAGCACTACAGCTACTGCACCTGCACAAACAGCACCTGCTTACGATCAATCTGGTTTCTGGGTTGGTGGTGCACTAGGTATGGGTTACGTATCTAACAGCGATATTTCTAAGTTCCCTGGTTCTGCAAACGGTGAAGCACCAAGCGTTAAACTAGACGCTGGTTACGACTTCAACAAGTACTTCGGTATCTACGGTAGCTACGACTACATGCACGACCTAGGTAACGCAGACATGCACCTAGCAACTCTAGGTCTAAAAGGTAACCTACCTCTAACTCAAAAACTATCTGCGTTCGGTAAAGTTGGTGCAACTTACATCTACGCTGATAACAAGAACTTCGCAGACAACGCGCTACACATGAAGTCTGACAGCTTCTCACCAACAGCTGGTCTAGGTCTGTCTTACCAAATCACTCACGCACTATCTACTCAAATCGGTGCTGATTACTACCAAGACCTACGTACTTCACACGGTCACGCTGATCTAACTCAAGCGTACTGGGGTATGACTTACAAGTTCGGTCAACCAGCAACTCCAATGGTTGTTACTAACAACGTTGAAGTTGTTAAAGAAGTAGCTGTTGAGTCTCAAGTACCAACTCGTTCTTCTTACGTTCTACCATACCAAAATGGTCAAACTAAGCTAAACGACTACGGCCGTTACAACCTAGGTGAAGTGATTGCAACTATGCAAGCTAACCCAGAAGTTAACGCTCAAATCATCGGTCGTGCAGACAAAGTTGGTTCAGCTAAGATCAACGAAAAGATCTCTGCAGAGCGTGCTGCAAACGTTGCTAACTACCTAGAAGCTAACGGTATCGACGCATCTCGTCTAACTGTTTCTTCTGTAAGCTACAACGATCCAATCAAAACTGACGCTGCTACTAAGACTAACTACGTACAACGTTCAGTACAGATCATCCTTAAGTAATTAAGACTGATCGCATCTATCTAGCGTTTTCTCGCTAAGATAAATTCAATGCCGGTGAATTTTCACCGGCATTATTTTTCAAATCACATTCTCATTAGATCACTTTTAATAAGTCGCGCTATGCGGAGGGTCTTCTACGGTCTTCAATCAGCGATTTAATGAGACTGAAATTAAAAAGCATTTAGGGGTACTAATGAAAAAAGCAACGCTATGTTTACTAGCATTAATCACTATTTCATTAACCGGTTGTTTTTCTAATCAGCAATTAGATAAATCAGCACAAATGGTTGGTGGCTGGAAATTAAAGGGAGGCATTGAAATCCCTGGTATTACTAAGCGCCGTCCATCATTGAATATCGAACCTAATATGGAAGTTACAGGTTTTACCGGCTGTAATTTATTTAAAGGTAAAGTTGAACCTGATGGTGATTTCTCACTGCCAGCTGTAACACATAAGATGTGTTTGCCTGAGTTGGTTAAACAAGAGAACGAAATGCTTAATGTATTGCGTAGTGCAACCAGTATTGAAGTGATTAACAGCAGTTTAATCGTTGATGCTGGTGACAAGTTCCTTGTATTTGAAAAAACCAATGCAAGTTAATCAGTGAATATGATTTAATTTTATAATAGAGAGCCCAGCCATCGTGCTGGGCTTTTTCATACTCAAAAAGGATTGAAAATGTCAGTGTTCACACCAACTCAAGTTGTATTTACCCAAAACCAGTGGCAGATAGAAAGCCAAGTACTAATGATGCTCCCAAATAATGGGCTGTATTATGTTGTGACTCAATGTACGTCTTTTCATCCTATCAGTCATATCTGGCCTGATCATCCTGCTGATAAGGGGCAAATTAGCTTTGATGATCAGAGTATTGAGGTAATAGATTGTGTTGTTGGTGCCGTAGAGTTATCAACCCAAACGCTTTTTGTTGCTCAAGATATTCCGGTTAAGCGTGATACAGAAGGTTGGGTGTTTGTTGTTGTGCATGTCATTGCTACCAATGCCGCTTTGACAGTGGGTGATACCGTGACATTGACTGTGGATAAAGCCTATCAGCAAAGTTTGAGTCGTGGGCACAGTGCAGGCCATTTATCTTCATTGGCATTGAATAAAGTGCTTCATGAAGCATTTTGGCGCAAAGAGCCGAGTCGTAAAGATGAACTGGGCTATTACGATTTCCACAGCTACGCCCAAGAAAAAAGTGAAGTTACCCCAGATCTCAGCACAGATACTTATCGTTTAGGTAAGACATTACGTAAGCGTGGTTTAAACAGTGCCGAATTATTAACAGCCTTAGATGATGTAGCTATTAAAATGAATCAGCAGCTTTCACTGTGGTTAGCGTTAAAAACTCCTGTTGTAATGCGAAGAGAAGGTGAATACTTAACAGATTCTCGTTACTGGCAATGCGATCTTGCTCAAGAAGGGAGCCTTGAAATCCCGTGTGGAGGCACGCACGTTTCTTCATTAGCAGAATATTCTGCTATTACGGTGAGTTTTGAAGTGATTTCAGAGCAAGAAATTGTGATGCGGACAGAATGCATTAAAGCTTAAATATCGCTTTATTCTGCTGATTTGGATAAATTTAGCTAAATAATGAGTAAGATCTTGATTTGTAATATACTAGATCAGTGCGTAAATAACAGTAAATATAAGATTATTATATCGTTTAAAATCCAAATACAGCACATGTAACTTATGCTTTCGGGAAGTGTAATTATAAATATTCTTTTGATACCTGATCGCTGATCATCTTTGTTTTATACGATGATCACCACTTAGCTTGTTGATCATCACGAAGATCCTGTTTGGTGGTAAAATAGAGAAATGGTGTCTTACTGCACATAGTATTTTGTGAGCAAGATGAAATTCTATGATGGATGGAATTGTATTTTTTTATGACAGGCTCAATAATCTGACTGTCACATTATTGATGCGCTGAGGTTATAAGGCATGACAGATAAGGCTGATAATATTTGTCCGCAATGTAGCAGTATTTTAAGTTGGAAAAATCATGGCTATTTTTGTGATTTTTGCCAGCAAGAAGTGAAGAAAACGGTATTTTGCCCTGACTGTAATGAGCAATTAGAGAAGTTACAAGCTTGTGGCTCTGCGAGTTATTTTTGCAATCACTGTAACGAGTTAAAATCTAAATCTCGGGTAAAAGCACAGTTTAAAATGGGTACACAAGCTTAAATAAAGCGAGTGTAACGAGAGAAAGAAAAATGGCGCTGGTAGAAAGCGCCATTTTTATTACTAGATCTTAAAATTATTTGATCACGCTTGAGTGGATCTCGCCATCAGTTACTGTCGTGATTAAGGTATCCCCCGTTTTCACTTGGGAGGCTTTTCTTATTACGTCGCCTTGCTCATTTCGAGTAATGGAGTAACCACGCGCTAAGGTTGCCAGTGGACTGACGGTTTCCAATTTTTCTGCTGCCACTGATAATTTGTGGCGAACATTCAGCAGTTTCCTATCTAATGCATCATAGAGGCGCTGTTCACTACGTTCTAAATTTCGTTGTGCATTTTTTACCAATAAAGCAGGGGAGTAGAGCGAGAGTTTATAGTTATTATGCTCGATATGTTGCTGATGATTTTGCAGTTTTTTTGCCATTGCTTGGGTTAAACGCTGGCTTATCTCATCAAGATGTTGTTGTTGCAAATTTAGACGAAGCTGCGGATGCTGACGCTCTAAACGATGCTGTAACTGGGTTGTTTGACGTAGCGACTGTGACAAATACGTAGTGATCGCATGACGCAATTGTTGTCTTTTACGATCAAGCAGTTGTGTTTGGTGAGTCATATCACGACTGATCAATTCAGCGGCGGCAGAGGGGGTTGGCGCACGAAAATCGGCAACAAAATCTGCAATAGTCACGTCTACTTCGTGACCAACGGCACTCACGATCGGAATTTGGCTTGCAGCAATTGTACGTGCGACGATCTCTTCGTTAAACGCCCAAAGATCTTCTAATGAACCACCACCGCGACCAACAATTAACACATCACACTCTTGTCTTGTATTAGCGCGACCAATGGCTTGTGCAATAGATATTGCAGCGCCTTCACCCTGTACCATGGTTGGATAAATTACAATGGGCAGACTAGGATCTCGGCGCTGTAACACATGTAAAATATCGTGCAGCGCAGCACCTGTTTTTGAGGTAATGATCCCTACACGTTTAGGTTGCTCTGGCAGTGGCTTTTTCAACGATTGTGCAAATAAACCTTCTGCCGCAAGCGACATTTTTAGTTGTTCAAATTGCTGTTGAAGACGTCCATCACCTTCTGGCTGCATACTTTCAATGATCAGTTGGTAATCACCACGTGGTTCATACAATGATAGGCGTGCTTTAACTAAAACCTGATTACCGTTGCCGGGTTTAAAAGTGACGTGGCGATTGCTGCCTTTAAACATTGCGCATTTTACTTGGGCGCGTGCATCTTTAAGGGTGAAATACCAATGACCAGAAACGGGCATTGAAAAATTAGACAATTCACCAATCAACCATACCACGCCCATTTCATTTTCAAGAATAAGACGAACTTGAGCATTAAGGCTAGAAACGGTGTAAATACGGCTATTAGTTTGGCTTTGCGGGGAGAAAGTGGTCACTGGGAATGGTACCTGCTATCGAAGGAAGTAGAAGGCAGGCGGTCAAAATAAAACCGAATAAGTCATAAAACACACAGGCAGATCTATGGACAGATCTTGGCCGTATTTCCTTGACCGCATCACCGGATAGTTAACCGAAATATACTACTTATCAATCAAAAAGTGTCAAGAAAAAAAATAAAAAAAATTCTAGCCAAACGTTTGCTTCGTACGTATAATTCGACCGCAATATTTTATCCTTCTTTTAAAACCTATTCGGTGTGAGATATTGCAATGTTACGAATTAAACAAGAAGCTTTAACCTTCGATGATGTTTTGCTGGTTCCAGCCCATTCAACCGTTCTACCTAACACTGCCGATCTGCGCACTCAACTGACTAAAGATATTGCTCTAAATATCCCTATGGTGTCAGCGTCAATGGATACTGTGACTGAAGGTCGTCTTGCAATTGCCCTTGCGCAAGAAGGCGGTATTGGTTTCATTCACAAGAACATGTCTATTGAACAACAAGCGAATCAAGTTCGCATGGTGAAGAAGTTCGAAGCGGGTGTGGTTTCAGAGCCTGTTACTGTAAAGCCAACTGCAACCATTGCAGACGTTAAACGTTTAACTGAAGAAAATGGTTTTGCAGGTTACCCTGTCGTGACTGATAACAATGAACTAGTTGGTATTATCACTGGTCGTGACGTTCGCTTTGTGACAGATCTTTCAATGAAAGTTGAAGATGTTATGACATCTAAAACAGAGCTTGCTTCTGCAAAAGAAGGCGCATCACGTGAAGAAGTTGAAGCTATCATGCAACAACATCGCGTTGAAAAAGTGCTTCTTGTTGATGATGAATTCCGTCTAAAAGGCATGATCACAGCAAAAGACTTCCAAAAAGCAGAGCGTAAACCAAACGCATGTAAAGATGAGCGTGGTCGTTTACGTGTTGGTGCTGCTGTGGGCGCTGGCGCAGGTAATGAAGAGCGTGTTGCAGCACTGGTAGAAGCGGGTGTTGACGTATTGCTTATCGATTCTTCACACGGTCACTCTGAAGGTGTACTACAACGTATTCGTGAAACACGTGCGGCATTCCCTAATCTTCCAATCGTTGGTGGTAACGTAGCAACTGCTGAAGGTGCACGTGCACTGATTGAAGCTGGCGTAAGTGCAGTGAAAGTGGGTATTGGCCCTGGTTCAATTTGTACTACACGTATCGTGACAGGTGTAGGTGTACCACAAATTACAGCTATCTCAGAAGCGGCATCTGTTGCTGATCAATACGGTATTCCTGTTATTGCTGATGGTGGTATCCGTTTCTCTGGTGATATGTGTAAAGCGATTGCTGCTGGTGCATCATGTGTCATGGTTGGCTCAATGTTCGCAGGTACTGAAGAAGCACCGGGTGAAGTTGAACTGTACCAAGGCCGTGCATACAAATCTTACCGTGGCATGGGCTCACTAGGTGCGATGTCTAAAGGCTCTTCTGACCGTTACTTCCAAACAGATAACGCTGCTGACAAATTAGTACCAGAAGGTATTGAAGGCCGTGTGGCATACAAAGGTCACATGAAAGAGATCGTACACCAACAAATGGGTGGTTTACGTTCAAGCATGGGTTTAACTGGCTCTGCAACTATTGAAGATCTTCGTACTAAAGCTGAATTTGTACGCATTACTGGCGCAGGTATGAAAGAGTCACATGTACATGACGTGACTATCACTAAAGAAGCACCAAACTACCGTATGGGTTAATCGTTCATTCTGCTAATTAGAATTAACGAAAGTAATACAGAGCATCGGGAGCAGAATATCTGCTCCCAATCGATAAAAATTATTTGAGAACACTCACTAATGACCACGACCACTAATATTCATGATCAACGCATCCTTATTTTGGACTTTGGCTCGCAATACACACAGTTAATTGCACGTCGTATCCGTGAGATCGGTGTTTACTGTGAACTTTGGAGCTGGGATGTTGATGAAGCCGATATCCGTGAATTTGCGCCAAACGGTATTATTCTTTCTGGTGGTCCTGAAAGTGTAACGGAAGCCGGTTCTCCACGTGCACCACAATATGTATTTGAAGCAGGTGTACCTGTATTTGGTGTGTGCTACGGCATGCAAACCATGGCTGAGCAACTAGGTGGTAAAGTTGCTGGTTCATCTGAGCGTGAATTTGGTTACGCACAAGTTAAGATCGTTGAGCCAACACACTTCCTTGAAGGCATTCAAGACGCAGTAGCAGAAGACGGCACTGCATTAATGGATGTATGGATGAGCCACGGTGACAAAGTGGTAGAGATCCCATCTGATTTCGTGAAAGTTGCAGAAACTGAAACTTGTCCATTTGCAGCAATGGCAAATGAAGAGAAGCGTTTCTACGGCGTTCAGTTCCACCCAGAAGTAACGCACACCCGTCAAGGTATGAAGTTAATTGAAAACTTCGTCATGAACATTTGTGGTTGTGAAAAACTGTGGACGTCAGCAAACATTATTGAAGATGCTGTTGCACGTATTAAAGAGCAAGTAGGTGACGATGAAGTGATCCTTGGTCTTTCTGGTGGTGTTGATTCATCAGTGGTTGCGATGCTTATTCACCGTGCAATTGGCGACAAGCTAACGTGTGTATTTGTTGATAACGGTTTACTTCGTTTGAATGAAGGTCAGCAAGTAATGGACATGTTTGGTGATAAGTTCGGCCTAAACATTGTTCATGTACAAGCTGAAGATCGTTTCTTATCTGCACTTGCGGGTATTGCTGATCCTGAAGCGAAGCGTAAGAAAATTGGTCACGTATTCGTTGACGTATTTGATGAAGAATCTAAGAAACTATCAAATGCGAAGTGGCTAGCACAAGGTACAATTTACCCTGATGTGATTGAGTCTGCTGCATCGAAAACAGGTAAAGCGCACGTTATTAAATCTCACCATAACGTAGGTGGTTTACCAGACGATATGGAAATGGGTCTTGTTGAGCCATTAAAAGAGCTATTTAAAGATGAAGTACGTAAGATCGGTCTAGAGCTAGGCCTACCTTACAACATGCTTTATCGCCACCCATTCCCAGGTCCGGGTTTAGGTGTACGTGTACTTGGTGAAGTGAAGAAAGAGTACTGTGACTTACTACGTCGTGCTGATGCGATCTTCATTGAAGAGCTTCATAAAGCAGATCTTTACAATAAAGTATCACAAGCATTTACCGTATTCTTACCAGTTCGTTCTGTTGGTGTGATGGGTGACGGTCGTAAATATGATTGGGTTGTATCGCTACGTGCAGTAGAAACAATCGACTTTATGACAGCACACTGGGCACACCTGCCTTACGATTTCCTAGGTAAAGTATCGAACCGTATTATCAACGAAGTCGATGGTATTTCTCGCGTAGTTTACGATATTTCAGGTAAGCCACCTGCAACGATCGAATGGGAATAATCTTCTCCTGTAACTAAACGCTAGTTAACATTTTTGAAACCCTAATAAGTCATTTATTAGGGTTTTTTTATTGCTGTATTTGATATCGATATCCAATCACTTTTCTCCTCAATTTTCTCTTTTATGCTTAATTTGTTATCTAACTAATCAGTAAATCATCATTAGGTATAGTCATCAAACACCGATCTGTTTCAATTTGGATGACAGAATGTTTTGCTAAATAAAATATTATGTTGGTTTTTTGTTTACAGTTAATACTTATTTACAAAGTATTGTTATAACTTTTGGTTATTCGTTAGATGATGTCGCTTTTTTTTATTTTCTTTTCGATACAATCGTTCAACCTAAGTTCAGCAACATAATGCTGAAAGGAAAAACAATGAGATCTGCTTCAAAGTAGATCCACTATGCAGACACAATCAACATAGGGGCACGGAGTTGCCATGAACGAAAAAACATTGAATCAAGCGCCTAAGCCATCAAGCGCTATGGATAAGTTTTTAAATGGTATCGAGCGAGTAGGTAATAAGATCCCTGATCCTGCTTTGCTATTCTTCTGGGGTTTGATCGCAGTTTGGGTTCTTTCTGCGGTGATGTCTCAGTTTGACTTTGGTTTAGTTCACCCAGTTACACAACAAGTTGTACAAGTAAATAACCTATTAACGGGTGATGCATTAGCAAGTTTCCTTGCTAATATGGTGAAGAATTTCACAGGCTTTGCACCGCTAGGTATTGTACTTGTAGCAATGCTAGGTGTTGGTGTTGCTGAAGCATCTGGCTTTATTAATACCGGCCTTAAGAAAATGCTTAACGTTACGCCTGTTAAGCTACTTACACCTATGCTTATTCTTGTTGCTATTGTGTCTCACACCGCAGCAGATGCTGGTTATGTTCTGGTTATTCCACTAGGCGGTATTATTTTCCACGCTGCGGGTCGTCACCCATTAGCGGGTATTGCGGCAGCATTTGCTGGTGTATCAGGTGGTTTCTCAGCAAACTTTATTCCATCAGGTATTGACCCATTACTAGCAGGCTTTACGCAAGAAGCTGCACGTATTATGGATCCGGATTACATCGTAAACCCATTAGCGAACCTTATGTTCACGGGTCTATCATCATTTGTTATCGTGGGTATCGGTTGGTACATCACAGATAAGATCATTGAGCCTCGTCTAAGCAAAACAGCTATCGATGAAGATGCAGAAGAAGCACCTGATATGGGTTCTTTCACTGAACTTGAAAGTAAGGCATTTTCTTACGCAGGTTGGGCAATGGTAGCAGGTATTGTATTACTTGTTGCTGCGGTATGGCCTGAGTCATCACCACTGCGTTCGCCAACGGGTGAAATTGCGGCGTTCAATGCGCCAGTGATGCAGTCAATTGTTCCGCTAATCTTTATCCTGTTTGTGATCCCTGGGATCATCTACGGTAAAGTGGCTGGTACCTTTAAGCAAAGTAGCGATGTTATCAAAGCGATGTCTACCACAATGGCGGGTATGGCTGGCTTCATGGTAATGGTATTCTTCATTGCTCAGTTCCTAGTGGCGTTTACGCAATCTAACCTAGGTACATTACTAGCGCTATCTGGTGCACAGTTACTGCAAGAGATGAACTTACCGGGTCAGGTAACTATCGTTGGTATGATCCTACTAACAGCAAGTGTGAACTTATTGGTGGGCTCTGCATCAGCGAAATGGGCATTGATTGGTCCTATTATGGTTCCAATGCTAATGGCAGTAGGTATTTCTCCTGAGCTAACACAAGCTGCATACCGTGTAGGTGACTCTGTATCTAACATCATTTCACCTATGATGGTGTTCTTCCCACTGGTTGTTGTTTACATGCAACGTTATGTGAAGAGCTCTGGTATCGGTACGCTAGCGTCTATGATGATGCCATACTCAATTGCAATGCTAGTGGGTTGGACCATCTTCCTACTGGCTTACTGGGCGTTAGGTATTCCACTAGGTGTTCAAGCACCATACACTTACAGCTTATAATTTAAGTTACTGATAATTTAAATTTCAGCAGATAAAAGAAAAGCCTCGCTAAATATAGTGAGGCTTTTTTCTATTTAATGTTTGAAGATATTACGTAACTATTTTTTTAAACACGGATTTTAATTACTTGTTGAAGTGCTCTACGTGGAAGCGTAGGTGATCTTCAATAAATGTCGCCATGAAATAGTAGCTGTGGTCGTAACCATCTTGCATGCGGATCTCTACTGGGTAGTTATTCGCTTTAGCCGCTGCAGCTAGGCTCTCTGTACGTAATTGACCTTCAATGTAGAAGTTATCGTGAGTACCTTGATCAACTAGCATCGGTAGTTTTTGCTCAGCTTTACGCATTAGCTCACTTGAATCGTACTGTTTCCAGTTTTCAGTGTTGCTACCTAGGTAACCTGTAAATGCTTTTTGACCCCAAGGACAGTTCATTGGGTTAGCAATTGGGCTAAATGCGGATGCAGAAGTGAAACGCTCTGGGTTACGCATTGCAATCATTAATGCGCCGTGACCACCCATTGAGTGACCGCTGATCGCACGTTGCTCTGATACAGGGAAGTGCGCTTCAACAAGTGCTGGTAGTTCATTAACAATGTAATCGTACATGTTGTAATGACGGTTCCAAGGCGCTTCTGTTGCGTTTACGTAGAAGCCCGCACCTAGACCAAAGTCGTAGCTACCTGCTGGATCATCTTCAACACCTTCACCGCGAGGGCTAGTGTCTGGTGCTACAATCGCTACACCTAATTCTGCTGCGATACGTTGTGCTCCTGCCTTTTGCATGAAGTTTTCATCGGTACAAGTTAGACCTGATAACCAGTAAACCACAGGCACTTTTTGACCAGCAGCTGTTTGTGGTGGTAGGAAAATCGCAAAACGCATATCACAGTTAAGGACTTCTGAACGGTGCGTATATTGTTTATGCCAACCGCCAGCAGTTTTGTTACAGCTAATGTTTTCTAAAGGCATGGATATATTCTCTTAGTCAGATTAGGCGCAGAGATAGGGTACAGAAGATGACCTCTGCGCACATTTATTTATTATTATGTAATTATATTATTTGTCGAAGTGAATAATAGTACGGATACTCTTACCTTCGTGAAGCAAATCGAATGCTTCGTTGATCTTGTCTAGACCCATGTTGAATGAGATGAAGTCATCTAACTGGAACTCACCCGCCATGTAACGATCTACGATACCTGGAAGCTCTGAACGGCCTTTAACGCCACCGAATGCAGAACCACGCCATACACGACCCGTTACTAGTTGGAATGGACGAGTAGAGATCTCTTGACCTGCACCTGCAACACCAATGATCACAGACTCACCCCAACCTTTGTGACAACACTCAAGTGCAGAACGCATCACGTTTACGTTACCGATACATTCGAATGAGTAGTCAACACCACCGTCAGTCATCTCAACGATCACTTCTTGGATTGGTTTGTCGAATTTCATTGGGTTGATACAATCAGTTGCACCTAGTTTACGTGCTAATTCGAATTTCTCTTCGTTGATATCAACAGCAATGATGCGGCTTGCTTTAGCCATTGTTGCACCAATGATAGCTGCTAGACCGATACCACCAAGACCGAATACAGCAACAGTGCTACCTTCTTCAACTTTAGCAGTGTTTAGTACCGCACCCATACCTGTTGTTACACCACAACCTAGTAGACATACTTCTTCTAGCGGTGCTTCTTTGCTGATTTTCGCTAGTGAAATCTCAGGAAGAACCGTGTACTCAGAGAAAGTTGAACAACCCATGTAGTGGAAGATAGGTTGACCATCTTTGTAGAAACGCGTTGTGCCGTCTGGCATTAGGCCTTTACCTTGTGTCTCACGTACCGCTTGACATAGGTTTGTTTTACCAGACTTACAGTATTTACATTCACCACATTCTGCAGTGTAAAGTGGGATAACGTGATCACCAACTTCTAGACCTGTTACACCTTCACCAACCATTTCAACAATACCGCCGCCTTCGTGACCAAGGATTGCTGGGAAGATACCTTCTGGATCGTCGCCTGATAGAGTGAATGCGTCAGTGTGACATACGCCAGTAGCAATGATGCGAACTAACACTTCACCTTTACGAGGAAGCATTACATCAACTTCTTCGATTGATAGTGGTTGGTTTGGACCCCATGCAACAGCTGCTTTTGATTTGATAAATTTGTCAGTCATTATTTTTCTCTTCTAATTTTTGCTACGTCGTTTTATATCTGCGTAGTGATTAATTCGGTGGAATCGAAAATTTCTCTCTCTCGATTCGATGGAGACTATTGTATTTATTTCTGGATAAATGATAATTAGGTTAAGTTGCAAATAACTTTTACCTAGCGGTAATAATGTTTGTTGGTATCAAAGTGTAGGTAAGTAAGATGTTCCAATGGGAAGGCGTGACTGAGTTTGTTGCGGTAGCTGAGACAGAAAGCTTTACAGCAGCATCGAAACGATTAGGCATTTCAACGGCGCAAGTGAGTCGACAAGTCAGTGCGTTAGAAAATCGATTGAATACGAAACTGTTCTACCGTACGACCAGAAAGGTATCGTTGACGGAAGAAGGCAGTGTCTATTACCAACATTGTCGTCAGGTATTAGATGGTTTAGAAGAAGCAGAGCGCGCACTGAGTAACTTGCGTGGCACACCTCAAGGCTTAATTAAGTTAACAGCACCTGTGACGTACGGCGAAAAATACATCATGCCGTTGGTGAACGACTTTATGCTGCAATACCCAGAGCTTGAAGTGAATATTGATTTAACCAACCGTCAGGTCGATCTCGTTGAAGGTAGCTTTGACTTGGCAATCCGTCTTGGTCGTTTAACCAGTTCATCTATGATGGCTAAGCGTTTAACCACGCGTACTATGTATGTGTGTGCTTCGCCTGCGTATTTAGCAAAATTTGGTGTACCGCATTCTCTCTCTGAATTACGTCATCATAATTGTTTGATTGGTAACCTCGACCATTGGCGTTTCCAAGAATCAGGTAAAGAGAAAAGTGTTCGTGTGTCGGGTAACTTAAATTGTAATAGTGGTTATGGCTTACGTGATGCGGTACTCAAAGGGATCGGTATTGCGCAATTACCTGACTATTATATTGATAAAGACTTAGACTCAGGTGCGATTGTGCCGATCTTGACGAATTACCAAGAGCCAGAAGAAGGTATTTGGGCGTTATATCCACATAACCGCCACTTATCACCAAAGGTACGTATGCTGGTAGACTTCTTAGCAGAAGAGTTACCTAAAATTAGTCATTATGACGTGTAAGTAGAACAGTAAACGTAATCGAAAGTATAAGTAATGACGATTCAAATAGAGCACAATGACGAATTCTTTATGCGTCGTGCAATGGAATTAGCCACTAAAGCTGAAGAAGAAGGCGAAGTGCCTGTTGGGGCGGTGGTTGTTCATAATGGTCAGGTTGTCGGTGAAGGCTGGAACCGATCGATTGGACAACATGATGCAACCGCCCATGCTGAGATCATGGCATTGCGCCAAGCGGGTAAAGTGCTAGAAAATTACCGCTTATTAGATACTACCGTATATGTCACTTTAGAGCCTTGCCCTATGTGTGCCGGTGCTATGGTACATAGCCGAGTAGGGAAAGTGGTGTATGGCGCAGACGATCTAAAAACAGGCGCTGCAGGTAGTACTATGAACTTACTCAGTTATGAAGGTGTGAATCATCATGTTGGGTTAGTGTCTGGTGTCTTAGCGGATGAATGTCGAGCACAACTGCAAGCGTTCTTTAAACGTCGTCGAGCAGAGAAAAAGGCAGCGAAGCAATTAGCTAAACAGCAAGCTGAAAATAATGACTCAATTGAGTAAGCCGCTCTTATCTAGATAAAGAAAAGCTCAGATTTAATCTGAGCTTTTTTGTGTCTTTATTCTGAGGTTGTGGCAGCAACAGCACCGGAGGTTGTCGATTCGGCACTTGAGACTTTCTTCGATGTCTGTGCCGCTGCTGATGGTTTAGATTGTTGGGTAATCGGTGCGGTGATGGTTTGTAAGCCATCCACAATCTCTACATCATCACCATCATGGGCATTACTATGGGTTTGTTCAAAACCAATGATGCTTTGATAGTAACGACGAATACCTTCAACATAGTTCACCGCTTCCGTACCACGGGCATAACCGTAACGGGTTTGGGTGTAATACTTACGCTGCTGTAATAATGGTAAACGCTGTTTAACATCAGCCCATGTATCAGGGTTGCCGTTTTGCGCTTTAGTTAAGCGGCGGGCATCCATCATATGTCCAAAGCCAATATTATAAGAGGCAAGGGCAAACCACACTTTCTCATGGCTATTGATACTGTCAGGAACACGAGCGATCATCTTACGTAGATACTCTGTACCACCTCGGATACTTTGCTCTGGATCTAAACGATCAGTCACGCCAACAGATTTCGCTGTTGGATTAGTGAGCATCATCATGCCGCGAACCCCTGTTGGAGATACCGCTTGTGGGTTCCAGTGAGATTCTTGATACGCTAATGCTGCAATTAAACGCCAGTCAAACTCATTGGCATACTTCTTAAATAGCCCTTGCCATTTAGGTAGTTTGTCATCCAAAGCGCGTAAGAAGGCACGGGTATCAACGTAGTCAAATTGCTCTACATGACCAAAGTATTTTTCTTCTAATTGCGCTAACTCACCGGTTTGCTTTAAATGACCAAAAAACTCGATCAATAACGCATACAGGCTATCGTTGTTGCTGTCTTTAACAAACCAGCTAATTGGTTCATCTTCTGTAAGCTCAAGTGCAATGGCAATTTCTGGGTGAGTACGCTGCAATAGTGCAACATCGACAGAATCTGCAACCGTGTAATCAAGCTCACCATTGGCCACTTTACGGAGTAGATCGTCAATATCGGTTTCTTTGATCGATTGCCAAGTCAGATTGGGGTATTTCTTTTTCAGCTCTTCCAATTGACGTTCATGACTAGAGCTAGCGACGACCGCTAAAGAACGGTGAGTGTTAGCGAGCTCTTCTAGATCACGGGGACGACGTTTGCCTTTTTTATACACCACCACTTGGCTCGCGTAATAATAAGCAGGCGCTGGGTGGAAGCCATCAAGACGTTGAGGCGTTACGGTTAAGCCCGCAGCCACAATATCGACATCACCGTTTTTAAGTGCAGGGAATAAGCCTGATAGGGTAAACATGGTTTGCATTTCCAGTTTTACACCTAATTCTTTGGCAAAACGCTGTGCTAGCTCGTAATCAAGCCCGGTTGGGCCATCTGCACCAATATAATAGGACAGTTGATTGTTTAATGTCCCTACACGTAATACACCGCTTTCGCGAATGCGCTCTAAAGCATCTTGTGGTTTATCTTGCCACTGGCAACCACTTAACAGCAGAGTAAACATCAGCGATATAACTAAACGGTACATCTTGGTAAGAGAGTGGAGATATATCAACAACACAGACCTATTCTAAAAATGAGCTGCCATTTATATCAAAGAGGAAGAAACCGGAAAAGCCGAACCGGAAACTTGAGTGTGATAATTCATGGATTGATACAAAAAAACGAACATCAATTGATTTATCGGTTATTTTTTGCTCAAAAAATCATGTTAATGTCAAAATTACTGATAATTTGCTGATGATTGAAAAAAAAACACGCAAACGGTTGCGTCAGGTGTTACGTCACAAAAAAAAATCCCTTATACTGCGCAGGTGCTAAAGCTTTAACTCGTGAATGAGTTAAAAAACAGGGATGAGTAAGAGGTGACATTGACGTAATTCAGCCAACATTTGTTGGGGATTAGGCCAATATCACTTTTCTTTAACTGCTAATCGAGAGACGTTTGCACATGGAAATTTTGCGTGGTTCACCCGCTCTGTCTGAGTTTCGCGTTAATAAGCTACTAGAGCGTTGTCGTGAATTCGATCTGCCTGTGTCAGGTATTTATGCTGAGTTTATGCACTTTGCTGATGTATCTGCTGCCCTTACTGCTGATGAGCATAGCAAACTAGCGAGTCTTCTTACTTACGGTCCAACGATTGCAGAGCATGAGCCATGCGGTACGTTGTTACTGGTTACACCTCGTCCAGGAACCATTTCTCCTTGGTCTTCAAAATCGACTGATATTGCACGTAACTGTGGCTTACAAAGCATTAAACGTCTTGAGCGTGGTACGGCATATTACATCCAATCAAGCAGTGCACTTTCTGCCGCACAATTAGAGCAAGTTAAAGCCTTAATTCATGACCGAATGATGGAAGTGGTCATGGATCAATTTGAATCGGCTGTTGCTTTATTTAAGCAAGCAGAGCCAGCGCCTGTGAAAAGTGTTGATATTCTTGCTGGTGGCCGTAAAGCCCTTGAAGATGCCAATATCACTCTTGGTTTAGCATTAGCAGAAGATGAAATTGACTACTTAGTAGAAAACTTCACTAAGCTTGGCCGTAATCCAAATGACATTGAATTAATGATGTTTGCCCAAGCGAACTCTGAGCACTGTCGTCATAAAATCTTTAATGCAGATTGGACAATTGACGGTGTTGCGCAAGAAAAATCATTGTTCAAGATGATCAAAAACACCTACGAGAAAAACCATGACTACGTATTGTCAGCATACAAAGACAATGCAGCAGTAATGGAAGGCTCTAAAGTAGGGCGTTTCTTCCCAGATCCTGACTCTCGTCAATACAACTACCACCATGAAGATACCCATATCTTAATGAAGGTGGAAACTCACAACCACCCAACTGCCATTTCGCCATGGCCGGGCGCATCAACAGGCTCTGGTGGTGAGATCCGTGATGAAGGCGCAACGGGTATTGGCGGTAAACCAAAAGCAGGTTTAGTTGGTTTTACGGTATCTAACCTAAAAGTACCGGGCTTTGAGCAGCCTTGGGAAACCGATTTTGGTAAGCCTGAGCGTATTGTGACAGCACTTGATATCATGCTTGAAGGTCCACTTGGTGGCGCGGCATTTAATAATGAGTTTGGTCGTCCAAACCTATTAGGCTACTTCCGTACTTACGAAGAAAAAGTGACTTCTCATGCAGGTGAAGAGATCCGTGGTTACCATAAGCCGATCATGATCGCTGGTGGTATGGGTAATATTCGTGCTGAACACGTACAGAAAAAAGAAATTCCAGTTGGAGCGAAGCTAATCGTGTTGGGTGGCCCTGCAATGAATATTGGTCTTGGTGGTGGTGCTGCATCATCAATGGCATCGGGTCAATCGGCAGAAGATTTAGATTTTGCATCTGTACAGCGTGAAAACCCAGAAATGGAGCGTCGCTGTCAGGAAGTGATCGACCGTTGTTGGCAAATGGGTGACGCCAACCCAATCGCCTTTATTCACGATGTAGGTGCGGGCGGTATTTCAAACGCATTACCTGAGCTTGTTGATGATGGTGAGCGTGGCGGTAAATTCCAATTACGTGATGTGCCGAACGATGAACCAGGTATGAGCCCACTAGAGATTTGGTGTAACGAGTCTCAAGAGCGTTATGTATTAGCGGTAGCCGCTGAGAACATGGCTGCGTTTGACGCAATTTGTAAGCGTGAGCGTGCACCGTATGCGGTTGTAGGTGAAGCAACAGAAGAGCGTCACTTAACCCTAGAAGATAGTCATTTCGACAATACGCCAATTGATATGCCTATGGATATCTTATTGGGTAAAGCGCCGAAGATGCACCGTGATGTGAAATCACAAAAAGTTGAAGGTCAGGCTATTGATCGTAGTGGCATTGATCTAGCTGAAGCAACCCAACGTATCCTACGCTTGCCTGCTGTTGCTGAGAAAACCTTCCTTATTACTATTGGCGATCGCACGGTAACAGGTTTAGTTGCACGTGATCAGATGGTCGGCCCTTGGCAGGTACCTGTTGCTAACTGTGCGGTAACAGCAGCAAGTTATGACAGCTACCACGGTGAAGCAATGGCAATGGGTGAGCGTACACCTGTAGCACTGCTTGATTTTGGCGCTTCGGCTCGTCTAGCGGTAGGCGAGGCGGTAACGAATATTGCTTGTAGTGATATTGGTGATATGAAGCGTATTAACCTATCTGCTAACTGGATGTCACCAGCAGGTCACCCAGGTGAAGATGCAGGTTTATATGAAGCCGTGAAAGCTGTCGGTGAAGAGCTATGTCCTGCGCTAGGTCTAACTATTCCAGTTGGTAAAGACTCAATGTCAATGAAGACCAAGTGGCAACAAGACGGTGAAGAGAAAGAAGTGACGTCACCATTATCGCTGATCATCACTGCATTTGGTCGTGTTGAAGATGTTCGTAAAACTGTGACACCTCAGCTGCGCACAGATAAAGGTGATACAAGCCTGTTATTAGTTGATTTAGGGTGTGGTAAAAACCGCCTAGGTGCAACGGCACTGGCGCAGGTTTACAAACAACTTGGTGATAAGCCAGCAGATGTTGATAGCCCTGAATTACTAAAAGGCTTCTTCTACGCAATGCAATCTCTAGTACGTGATGAAAAACTACTGGCGTACCACGACCGTGGTGATGGTGGTTTATATGTAACGTTAGCGGAAATGGCATTTGCAGGCCACACGGGGGTTGAAGTTGATATCAATACAAGCGGTGAAGATGCCATTGATGATGTGCTAGCAAGCCTATTTAATGAAGAGTTAGGCGCTGTTATTCAAGTACGTACTGATGATCTTGATTTGGTTCAGTCGGTACTGGCTGCGAATGGTCTTGAAGCATGTAGTCATGTAATTGGTACCGTAGTTGAAGAAGATGTGGTGCGTATCTGGAATGGTAACGATTTAGTACTAGAGCAAAACCGTACCGAACTTCGTGCTGTATGGGCTGAAACTACTTACCAAATGCAAGCGATGCGTGATAACCCAGCGGGTGCATTACAAGAGTTTGAAGCGAAGAAAGATACCCAAGATCCAGGTCTAAATGTGAAGCTAACATTTGATATTAATGAAGATGTCGCGGCTCCATTTATTGCTCCTGCTATTAACCTTGGCGCGAAACCACAAATGGCGATTTTACGTGAGCAAGGGGTTAACTCTCACGTTGAAATGGCGGCAGCATTTGACCGTGCCGGCTTTGATGCGAAAGATGTTCACATGAGTGACATTCTAGCGGGTAACGTGAAACTTGATGGTTTCAACGGTTTAGTTGCATGTGGTGGTTTCTCATACGGTGACGTATTAGGTGCAGGTGAAGGTTGGGCGAAATCAATCCTGTTTAACAACATGGCACGTGATCAGTTTGAAGCTTTCTTTAATCGTAACGATACCTTAGCGTTAGGTGTGTGTAATGGTTGTCAGATGATGTCTAACCTACGCGACTTAATTCCAGGTGCTGATTTATGGCCGCGTTTCGTCCGCAATGAATCAGAGCGTTTTGAAGCACGCTTTAGCTTAGTGGAAGTACAACAAAGCCCATCATTATTCTTTAATGAAATGGTTGGCTCTCACATGCCAATTGCGGTATCTCACGGTGAAGGTCGTGTTGAAGTACGTAATGCGGAGCACCTAGCCGCGCTAGAGCAAGCAGATACAGTCGCACTTCGTTACATCGATAACTACGGCAAACTAACAGAGCAATACCCGGCGAACCCGAATGGTTCACCAAACGGTATTACTGGTGTAACCACCACCGATGGTCGTGTAACGATTATGATGCCGCACCCTGAGCGTGTATTTAGAACTGTTGCGAACTCATGGCACCCAGATGACTGGAGTGAAAATAGCCCATGGATGCGTATGTTTAGAAATGCACGTGTCAATATTGGTTAAAAATACATTTGCTTAACATAATGAGACCGCCCGAAAGGGCGGTTTTTTTGTTCTATTTGAGTGATTATTCGATGTTTGTTTCCATTGTTGATAATAATCACATTAAAAAATGAAAAGGGAGGGTTATAATTGCGAAAATAGGATGTAATGGAAATACTATTTCCCAAAAGGAATTATTAATGGGGCAGGATATACCCACACCAATGCGTTTACGTATTGCATCGAAAATACTGGCATTGCTTGTTGCATTAAGTCTTTTTCGTCAGGCAAATTTATTTGAACATTTCTTTAGTGACTCACCGATCGCTATCGTACCCGACATTATTCTTTGTCTTGTTTTCATTTCTGGTCTCCTTGCTTGCATTGGATTATTCAAGGAAGCGAAATGGGGTTTTTTCCCATTGTATTTTTATATTCCAGCGACAACGATGTTTTTAAAACTTAGTTTTATTCCTTATCTTCCTGATTTAGTGCCGATTACATATCGTGGACATACTATCTTAGCGATAAATAGCTTAGTGCTGATTTATTCTGTTTTTTTATTATTACGACGAATGGATAGAAACCTGATATATGAAGTTTAAAGAGACTTAAATTTAGAGATGGGATCTGTAATAATGAGTTTAATTAAATCAGTTGGTTGAAAGTAATTTTATGACTTCAGCTATGTAAAGGATGATGATGATGAAAAAGATTGAAGCCATTATTAAGCCATTTAAGCTTGATGACGTGCGTGAAGCACTAGCAGAAGTGGGTATTACTGGCATGACCGTTTCTGAAGTGAAAGGATTTGGACGTCAGAAAGGGCATACCGAGCTATACCGTGGTGCTGAATACATGGTTGATTTTCTACCGAAAGTAAAAATTGAAATTGTTGTGTGCGACGAAGTGGCAGAGCAGTGTATTGATACTATCGTAGAAACAGCACAAACAGGTAAGATTGGTGATGGTAAGATCTTCATGTTTGATATTGAGCGCGTGGTACGTATTCGTACTGGTGAAGAAGACGAAGACGCAATCTAATACCATTTACAAGATTTTAAAAAGAGGCATTACATTTATGTAATGCCTCTTTTTATTTATCTGTATATTGCCAGCAGTGTTAGTTCACATCAGGTACCACAGGGTTATAACGACCTGGCTTGTAATTCATCGCAAGCACAAGGTTTAGCATCACAGCGCCAAGAATAGATAGCAGTAAAATAGTTGGGCTGACAAAGAAGAAAGACGCCACTAATATACTAATATCAATCGACATTTGGATTTTACCTGCTGAGATCCCAAATTTGTCCTGAATAAACAGTACCAGTACATTGAAGCCGCCCAAACTGGTGTGATGACGAAATAAGATCAGCATACCTAATCCCATCAATAAGCCACCAATGACAGCGCAATAAACCGGATTTAGCCAGCTGATTGTGAGCACATAATGCATGTTATCAACCATCAGTGAGACAAGCGCACCAGAGAGAATGCTGGTGATAGCAAAGCTTCGTCCCATTCTAAACCATGCCATTAAGTAAAACGGACAGTTCATCAAAAAGTACAGCTTACCAAAAGAGATATCGACAAAATGGGTAAGTAACAACGCAAGGCCCGTGGTGCCTCCCGTTAAAAGCTGACTTTGCTGAAGGAAAAAGATGCCCTGCGCGACAATGAATGTCCCTGTTAAAATCGCAATGAGATTTTCGTGCAGAGGGTGTTTACTACTACTCAATCGGGGTACTCCTTGTAAATAATGGCGCAATAGTAAAAGTTAATAAGAATTTATAAAAGTAGCTAACTGAAATACATAACCATGGGTTGTAATCTATTGTTTACATTTTTGTAAATAACTTTATCCTGAAAAAACTTGCCTTATCGATAAAATAAAAAGCTTGTTACGTGAGTAATTTCAATATGAAAAAAATTCATGACATATTGAAAATAAACTGACGTAATCTTGAATAAAAAAAACATTTAGGACTACCTGATTTAGATCAATTTCGGTAAGATAGGCGATAATTAACAAGCAAGACGAAAACGTTTGCGTCCGCGTGGCGCCTAGCATTGCGATTTTTAAGTTTTTGCTCAAAATGGTATTTAAATTAGCTGAATCAGGAGATACAGATGCTAAAGCGCGATATGAATATTGCTGATTATGATGCGGAACTATTTGCGGCCATTCAGGAAGAGACAGCTCGTCAGGAAGAACACATCGAGTTGATTGCTTCTGAAAACTACACTAGCCCACGCGTGATGGAAGCTCAAGGCTCTCAGCTAACAAACAAGTATGCTGAAGGTTACCCAGGTAAGCGCTACTACGGTGGTTGTGAGTTTGTTGATAAAGCAGAGCAGCTTGCTATTGATCGTGCTTGCCAACTGTTTGGTGCAGAATACGCGAACGTTCAGCCACACTCAGGCTCACAAGCAAACAACGCTGTTTACATGGCACTGTTAAATGCTGGCGATACTGTATTAGGTATGAGCCTTGCGCACGGTGGTCACTTAACGCACGGTTCACCAGTAAACTTCTCAGGTAAGCTATACAATATCATTCCTTACGGTATCGATGAGAACGGTCAAATCGATTACGCAGAAGTTGAAGCTTTAGCCCTTGAGCATAAGCCAAAGATGATCATCGGTGGTTTCTCTGCTTACTCTCAAGTTGTTGACTGGAAACGCATGCGTGAAATCGCAGACAAAGTAGGCGCGTACTTCTTTGTTGATATGGCACACGTAGCTGGTCTTATAGCTGCAGGTGTTTACCCGAACCCAGTACCGCATGCACACGTTGTGACAACAACAACGCATAAAACACTAGCAGGTCCTCGTGGTGGTTTGATCCTTTCTAACGAAGGTGAAGATCTTTACAAAAAACTGAACTCTGCTGTATTCCCTGGCGGTCAAGGCGGTCCTCTAATGCACGTTATCGCTGCAAAAGCGGTAGCATTTAAAGAAGCAATGGAGCCAGAGTTTAAAGAATACCAAGCTCGTGTTGTTGAAAACGCGAAAGTAATGGTTGGTGAGTTTATCGAGCGTGGTTACAAGATTGTATCAGGTAGCACAGAAAACCACCTATTCCTTGTAGATTTGATCGATAAAGACATTACAGGTAAAGAAGCTGATGCTGCACTAGGTGCTGCTAACATCACTGTTAACAAAAACAGCGTACCAAATGATCCACGTAGCCCATTCGTAACCTCGGGTATCCGTGTAGGTACACCATCAATCACTCGCCGTGGCTTTACTGCAGAAGATGCACGTCAGCTAGCGGGTTGGATGTGTGATGTATTAGACAACATCGATAACGAAACTGTTATTGCTGAAACAAAAGCAAAAGTTCTTGATATTTGTAAGCGTCTACCTGTTTACGCGTAATACAAATTGAGAATCTAATGGCATAATCTCTGTGTTATGGCGATAAAGGCTTACTCTTAGGGTAAGCCTTTTTTAATATTTGCAGATTTTAAGTTACGCACAATAAACCAACTATTAATTGCTTTTTAAGCAGAATTCGTAGAAAAAAAGGGCGAATATTCTCGTTAACGGTTTGAAATAGGTTACACTGAACCGATTGAATGTAGGAGGCTAAATGCATTGTCCTTTTTGCGGTGCGAATGACACCAAAGTAATCGATTCTCGATTGGTTGCAGATGGCCACCAAGTGCGCCGACGCCGCCAATGTTTAGCTTGTAATGAACGTTATACTACGTTTGAAACTGCCGAATTAGTGATGCCTCGCGTGGTAAAAACTAACGGTAATCGCGATCCTTTTAATGAAGAAAAACTTCGCGGTGGTATTCAACGCGCATTAGAAAAGCGTCCAGTTAGTACTGATGATATTGAGCGTGCAATCAACAATATTAAATCGTGTTTGCGTGCGACAGGAGAGCGCGAAGTGCCTTCTGAGATGATCGGTAATTTAGTGATGGAAGCATTAAAAGAGCTCGATAAGGTCGCTTATATCCGTTTTGCTTCGGTTTATCGCAGTTTTGAAGATATTCGAGAGTTTGGTGAAGAGATCGCCAAACTTGAGCGTTAAGTGTCATTGTGATGTTTACCAGTCTTGATACTCGCTTGATGCTGCATGCCATCCACCTTGCAAAACGTGGTCGTTTTACTACAGCTCCTAATCCCAATGTTGGCTGTGTGATTGCTCGTGGCGAAGAAATTGTCGGTGAAGGATTTCACTACCGTGCTGGTGAACCCCATGCTGAAGTGTTTGCTTTAAAACAAGCGGGTGAATTGGCAAAAGGGGCAACGGCTTACGTGACGCTTGAGCCTTGCTCTCACTACGGACGAACACCACCTTGTGCTGAAGCCTTGATTAAATCAGGGATCAGTAAAGTGATTTGTGCCATGGTTGATCCTAATCCTATGGTTGCAGGTCGCGGTGTGGAGATGCTGCAAAAGGCAGGCATTGATGTTCAAGTAGGGCTACTGAACGAAGAAGCTCAAGCGTTAAATCTGGGCTTTATTAAATCAATGACCAAGAAGATGCCCTTTGTTGAGCTGAAATTGGCATCGAGCCTTGATGGTAAAACAGCGTTAGCCAATGGTGAAAGCAAATGGATCACAGGCCCTTGTGCCCGTGCTGATGTACAGCGTCACCGAGCACAAGCTGGCGCGATTTTATCGACCAGTGCGACAGTGATTGCCGATGATCCATCGCTTAATGTGCGTTGGTCTGAGTTGGGTGAGCAGGTACAAGCACAGTACGCTCAAGAAGATGTTCGTCAGCCGACTCGGGTGATCATCGACAGTCAAAATCGTTTAACTCCGGCATATCAATTGTTTCATCTTCCGGGGAAAACGATTTTAGCTCGTACCGAAAAAGGTGATGAAGACTGGCCAGAATCAGTATCACAATGGGTTGTACCTACCCGTCAAGATAGTCAGCAGATTGATTTGACCGAACTGATGCGACAGCTAGCTGAAGCTGGTATTAACCATATTTGGGTTGAAGCCGGCGCAGGACTTGCCGGCGGCTTACTTGATGCACAACTTGTAGATAGTCTTATTTTGTATCAAGCGCCTAAACTCATGGGCGCTGATAGCCGGAGTTTAATGAATTTACCAACACTCACGGCGATGGATCAGGTTATCGATCTTAATATTACTGATGTACGTATGGTTGATTGTGATTTGAAAATTACTGCAACCATTAAACGTAGTTAATTTATAGAACAAAAATTCAAGGATTTACCATGTTCACCGGGATTATTGAAGCGACTGGAACTATCACAGCATTAACACCAAAAGGTGCTGATATCTCTGTGACGGTAGATTCTGGCAAGCTTGATCTAGCAGATGTAAAGCTAGGTGATAGTATCGCAACTAATGGTGTGTGCTTAACGGTTGTAGCACTAACAGGCAAAGGTTATGTTGCTGATCTGTCATTAGAAACATTAAAACGTACTGCATTTGCGACTTACCAAGCAGGGCAAGTGGTGAATTTAGAAAAAGCCATGTTGCCAACAACACGTTTTGGCGGCCACATGGTGTCAGGTCACGTTGATGCTGTGGCAGAAATTATTGAGCGTCACCAAATCGGTCGTGCGATTGAGTTTTGGGTAAAAGCGCCTGCACATCTTGCGAAATACATTTCAGAAAAAGGCTCGGTTGCGGTAGATGGTATTAGCCTAACGGTGAATGAGATCAATGGTGATGAATTCAAACTAACTATTGTTCCGCATACTGCATTAGAAACGACGATGGATGCATTTAAACCAGGTCGTAAAATTAACCTTGAGGTTGATGTAATTGCCCGTTACCTAGAGCGTTTAATGTTAGGTGATAAGGCTGCTGATAAAAAATCACAAGTCACCATGGATTTATTAGCAAGAAGCGGTTTTCTTGGCTAAATAAGAGATTGTTAGCTAATTAGCTAAGGTACATAAGTATTTAAGGGTAGTGTTATGGCTTTAAGCAGCGCAAAAGAAATTATTGATGATATTCGTCAGGGCAAAATGGTTATTCTGATGGATGATGAAGATCGTGAAAATGAAGGCGATCTTATTATTGCATCTGAGAAAATTACGCCTGAAGCCATTAACTTTATGGCAACTCATGGTCGTGGTTTGATTTGCTTAACATTAAGTAAAGCGCGTTGCCAAAAATTGAATCTACCTTTAATGGTTCAAGACAACACAGAGCAGTTTGGTACGCCTTTCACTATTTCTATCGAAGCGGCTGAAGGGGTTACAACGGGTATTTCTGCCGCAGATCGTTCTCGCACAGTACAAGCTGCGGTTGCACCTAACGCAACAGCGGCAGACATTGTAATGCCGGGTCATATCTTCCCTCTAATGGCACAAGAAGGTGGCGTATTAACTCGTGCTGGTCACACTGAAGCGGGTTGTGATGTAGCACGTTTAGCAGGCCTTGAGCCATCAAGTGTGATTGTTGAGATCCTTAATGAAGATGGCACCATGGCGCGTCGTCCTCAGCTTGAAGTATTCGCAGAAAAGCATGGTCTGAAACTAGGTACTATTGCAGATCTGATTGAATATCGTAATAACCACGAAACCACAATTGAGCGTGTGGCTGAGTGCCGTTTACCAACCGAGTTTGGTGAGTTTGAGATGATCACTTACCGTGACAAGATTGATAACGAAGTACACTACGCACTGCGTAAAGGTGATATTAAAGAAGGTGATGAAACGCTAGTACGTGTTCACCTACAAGACACTTTTAAAGATATTTTGCAATCAGGTGCAACCCAGTGGACGCTGCCTGCTGCGATGAAACGTATCAGTGAAGAAAACGGTGTGTTGGTGGTGCTAAGTAAGCAAGAATCAACTGAGTCGATCATTCACAAAGTGAAAAATATTGCCGCTGAAGAAGCCGGTCAACCTAAGGTGAAAGTGACGAAGAAAGATCCTTCTCGCCAAGTGGGTGTCGGCTCTCAAATTCTGTCTGATTTGGGCGTGAGCAAAATGCGCTTATTATCATCAAGCACTCAACGTTATCATTCGCTCTCAGGCTTCGGTTTAGAAGTTGTTGAGTACATTTGTGATTAAACTCACCGAAAGCAAGTGATAAAATAAACCATTCTCGGCGGTAATTACCTTGTCTTATTCTGGGTAATTATCGCTTTTAAGTACTGTTTATTGGTCGTATCAAGGACAGATAAGCAATAAATATTAACAAATATGTTGAAACCGACGGTTGTCCGTAGCAGAGATATTGCAAAGTGTGGTAGACTCCCGCGGTTTCTCAAACCGGAAAGACATAGTCACAGGAAGGCCCATGAAGGTAATTGAAGGCGCCATCGCGGCACCAAACGCAAAAGTTGCTATCGTAATTGCACGCTTCAACAGCTTTATTAACGAAAGCTTACTTTCAGGTGCACTAGATGCGCTGAAACGTCAAGGACAAGTTAGCGAAGACAACATCACAGTTGTTCGTTGTCCTGGCGCTTACGAGCTACCACTAGTTGCTCAACAGATCGCTAAAAGCGATCGTTACGATGCTATCGTTGCTCTAGGCTCAGTTATTCGTGGTGGTACACCACACTTCGATTATGTTGCCGGTGAGTGTAATAAAGGTCTAGCACAAGTTGCACTTGAGTATAATACTCCAGTTGCATTTGGTGTGCTGACTGTAGATTCTATTGAACAAGCCATTGAGCGTGCCGGTACCAAGGCTGGTAATAAAGGGGCAGAGGCTGCACTAAGCGCGCTCGAAATGGTTAATGTCCTGTCCCAAATCGAATCCTAATAATGGGGGTTACTGTGAAACCAGCCGCACGTCGTAATGCACGTCAGTTTGCTGTACAAGCTATTTACTCTTGGCAACTTACTAAAGGTAATGTTGCTGATATCGAACAACATTTTCTTTCTGGCGACAAGTTTGAAGAAGAAGAACATCAAGCTGATGCGCCAGTACTAGCTGCACCACATACTGATGTTAGCTACTTCCGTGATCTGTTCACAGGCGTAGTACTAAGCCACCAAGAACTTGATAGCAAGATGCGTCCATACTTGTCTCGTCCTCTACAGGATCTAGACCAAATGGAACTAGCACTACTTCGTCTTGCAATGTACGAAATGGTTAAACGTGAAGACGTACCATTTAAAGTTGTTATCAACGAAGCAATCGAACTAGCTAAGCTATTCGGTGCTGAAGATAGCCACAAGTTCGTAAACGGTGTACTTGATAAAGCTGCACCAACACTTCGTAAAGAAAAGTAATTTTCTGAAGTACGAGAGTAGATAAAAGAAGTCAGCATTGCTGGCTTTTTTTTTATCTACTTTTGTAAATGCCCAAGCTACTTGAAGTCACTTGGGTATATTTTATCGTGACAACAAACTCACCTTAAAAGTGAGTGGGAATGGATGAGTAAAGCGATAATGGCAACAGGTGAATTTGATTTAATTGGGCGCTATTTCGAGCATCAGAAGATCAATCGTCCGGATGTTGATCTTGCGATTGGTGACGATTGTGCGTTACTGCGTGTGCCCGATGGATATCAGTTAGCGATCAGTACCGATTCGCTGGTGGCGGGCACGCATTTTCTTGAAGATACCGATCCTAAGCTGGTGGCACATAAAGCCTTAGCTTCAAATTTAAGTGATTTAGCTGCTATGGGCGCAACCCCTGCTTGGGTGTCTTTGGCGCTAACCTTACCATCGTTTGATGAACAATGGCTCAGTGCGTTTTGTGACGGCTTTTTCCAATTAGCAGAGCAATATAATGTGCAGTTAATTGGCGGTGATACCACTAAAGGGCCACTTAGTATTACATTAACCGTGCAAGGCTTTGTACCTGTGGGGCAAGCATTAACTCGCAGTGGTGCAAGCTTAACAGATGCAATATATGTTACCGGTCAATTAGGTGATAGTGCTGCAGGTTTAGCGTTATTATTAAAAGATAAACAGTGTGATAATACAGTATTGTCACAAGCATTAATGACGCGTCATTTTATGACTGTGCCGCAAGTTGAAGCAGGTATATTACTGCGCGGTAAAGCATCGGCAGCATTAGATATTTCAGATGGTCTTATCGCCGATCTTGGTCATATTTTAAAACGCTCTAATGTTGGTGCTGCAATTTATACAGAAGCACTACCAATATCTGCTGAGCTTGCTGCGTTTTGTGAAACGCCAGAGCAAGCACAACAGATGGCGCTGAGCAGTGGTGAAGAGTATCAATTGTGCTTTACTGTGCCAGTAGAGCAGTGTGATGACGTTGAAGCATTAATGGCGAAACAAGGTATTCAGATCTCTCGAATTGGTCAATTAACCGAGAATAAAGGCATTGTACTGCTTAATAATGGTGAGCCAGTTAATTGGCAATTATCCGGTTGGGATCATTTCGAGAGCGAAAGTAAATAAGGTATAGAACGTGTCAACCAATCCTAAAGATTTATTAAAAATGAGTAACCCGTGGCACCTATTAGCGACAGGGTTTGGTAGTGGTTTAGCGAAATATGTGCCGGGCACAATGGGGACATTAGCCGCGATCCCGTTCTACCTGTTGTTAGCCCAATTGCCTTTTGGTTGGTACTTAGTCGCTGTGCTTGTTGCAGCATTAATTGGCGTGAAAATTTGTACTATTACTTCTGGTGACATGAAGGTACACGATCACGGTAGTATCGTATGGGATGAGTTTGTTGGCTTTTGGATCACCATGGCAATAGCACCAACGGTAAGCTGGCAATGGGTACTAACTGGTTTTATTCTATTCCGTTTCTTTGACATGGTAAAACCTTGGCCTATCAGTTGGTTAGATAAGCATGTCAAAGGCGGCTTTGGGATCATGGTCGATGACATTCTTGCAGGCTTCATGGCAATGATTGCTTTATGGGTCGTAGGCTATTGGCTTGGTTTTTAATAACTGACTTCTTGAGTATTAAGTTTTTCGAAGAATAGTTTTTTAGTTGTTTTTATTCTGTAAATGGATATAGCTTAATTCTTTTGCTATCTATTATTGTTCTCAAATAGTTGATTGTAGATAAAAATAAAAAAGGCATGTTCTAAATGAACATGCCTTTATTGCTTTTTAACTTATGATCTTATTGTTTGATCACTTTCACTTTGTACACGCCATCAATGTTGTAAACACCGTGGATATCTGTTTCAAAGCCTGGGAAGTGATTACCAATTTCACATAGCATTTCAAGGAAATCTAGCACTGGACGAGATTGTTCCGTTACCATTTCACCCGGAAGTACAACAGGTACACCTGGAGGATAAGGTAGGATCATATTGGCACTGATTTCATTTACCATTTCGGATAGTGGAATTTCGCGCACTTGACCTCGTAACTCCTCTTGCCATGCGTCATGCGGTGTCATCTTCATTTCTGGTAATACATCAAATGCTTTGTACATCAGTTCTGGCAATTGGAATTTCACAGTGAGATCGTGAATACCTTGTGCTAGATCTTGAACACGCATATTGGCGTAGAACTGAGGATCTTCTTGGTATAGAGATGGTAAGAATGACTTGATAGTCATGTTACGATCGTAGCCACGTTTAAACTCAGTTAATGCACGAAGAAGCTGCATTGCTTTTGGTTTATCAATACCAATTGAGAACAAGAATAATAGGCTGTATGGACCTGTCTTTTCAACAACGATACCGTGTTGGTCAAGGAACTTAGCCACAATAGAAGCTGGAATACCTGTTTCAGATAGTTCGCCTTCTTCGTTCATTCCTGGTGTCAACAACGTGATTTTGATTGGATCAAGGAACATATGATCCTCATCGATGTTCTTGAAACCATGCCATTTTTCATTGGGTTTTAGGTTCCAACATTCTGTTGTTTCAATGTTCTCTGGTTGCCATACATCAAAGAACCAACCATCACATTCCGAACGTAGCTTTTTGATCTCTTTACGGAAACGAATCGCACGATCGATTGAATCTTGAATTAAACGACGACCAGCGTTGCCATGCATCATTGCCGCAGAAATTTCAGCAGACGCCACAATACCGTATTGTGGTGATGTTGAGGTGTGCATCATGAATGCTTCGTTGAAAGATTCTTCTTCAAGTTGACCTTTAACATGGATCATTGAAGCTTGTGAGAATGCGGCCAATAGTTTGTGTGTTGATTGAGTTTCATAAAACACTTTCCCCGGGATAGCTTCACCACTCATACCGCACTTACCTTCGTAAATAGAGTTAAAGTTAGTGTAAGGCACCCAAGCACTATCAAAGTGGATAAACTTAGTATCCAGCGACTCTTTGATAAATTGGGTATTGTAGAACAAACCATCGTAAGTAGAGTTAGTTACTACTGCATAACCTGGCTTTGTTGCACCTGGCGTATTTGCTACTTTTTCAGCAATCACTTCACGGCTAAATTCACTTTTAGGAATACCACCTAAAATACCGTAAGCATTACGTGTTGGGCGGAAGTAAATTGGAACCACATCGGTCATCATCATCATATGAGTTAATGATTTATGACAGTTACGGTCAACAAGTACTGTGCTGCCTGCTGGTGCTGAGAACATACCCACAATCTTGTTCGCGGTAGAAGTACCGTTGGTAACAATGTACGAACGATCAGCATTGAATGTACGCGCAATGTATTGTTCAGCTTCTTTATGAGGGCCTGAATGATCTAATAGTGAACCAAGTTCTGGCATTGAAATCGAAATGTCTGCTTTGAATGTATTTGCACCATAGAAATCATAGAAAATACTCCCCACAGGGCTCTTGTTAAATGCAGTACCTGACATATGGCCTGGAGTACAAAAAGTATATTTTGCCTCATCAACATAGTTAAATAATGCTTTTGTTAGCGGTGGGAGAATACTGTCTTTGTAATCTTGATTCGCTTGATCAATCTTGTGTGCAATATCTTTTGCGCTACCTAGGCTGTATTCGAAGAAATAGATATTTAAACGAAGATCGGCAAGGTTAATATCAAGAGTAGAGTGCTCATTGGCAAAAGCGAATAGCGGTAACTTCTCATTCACTTTATTAATTTGCTGGCACAGATCTAGAGAATAGGTATCCCAATCGAAGATAACGCCACTGATACGTGGGTTCATTTCCAGTAACTTCAGTAAATCTTTTTCATCAACAGGGTAGACAGTCTTGTAACCTAAAGCCGTCAGTGATTGTTCTAATTCTTGTACTGGGTATTTTTTAAAGAAAACGCCTAAGTTATTTAATATTGCAATAGTATTCATTTTTGAATTTCTCCAAAGTGAGAGAGGGCGCATCATGCCCATATTGGTGATGTATTGATGCGCCTTAAATTAATTTAAAAAGTGAGTGGTAGAGCGAGATTACGCTTTGTTCTGTTGCTCTAGTTGTAAGTGCTGACGGAAGCCAAGCTTGCGAGCATAGAAAATAAAGATGGCTAGAGAGACCACGAAGGTTGCTGCTAATGCTGATGGGTCGGCACCAATCAGTGCGATGAAGCAGAAGATACAAGCTACCCCAGAGAACAACATCACAAAGACATTACGGGTTGTCATACCTTCGTAACGGATTAAGTTCACCGCAGAGTAGAAGTAAGGCAGCATCGTTAGCAATACAGCATCTGATGTTAAGATATCGAATAAGTTAGAAGCGTGGCTGTCACTTGAACTGAACACCGTAATAGCAATCATTAAGATAGTCATCATAACTGAAGCTAAAACAAGACCTTTCTTCGCCACACCATTTTTATCGGTTTCGCCAAATACAGCAGGGAAGTTACCGTCATTAGCTGCACGTTTACCCGCCTCACCAACTAACATCATCCATGAACCTAATGATGTAAAGCATGCTAAAGCAGTAAAGGCTGCAACAAATGGAGCACTCCACTTACCAAAGATTGCTGTTGTTGCAAGTGCAAATGGTGCGCCTGATGCCGCAACTTCAGAAGCTGGGAACATACCAGCGATAACTTGAGTTGAAAGGATGTAAATAACACCCGCAATAACAGTACCTAACAGTGTTGCAAGTGGAACTGTTTTCTTCGGATTTTTTACCATACCCGATGATACTGCCGCCGATTCAACACCCACGAATGACCAAAGAGTAATCAGTACGGCACTTACAATTGCGTGTGAATTAGAGCCATGAGATGTGTTCCAGTTTTGCATATACATTGCAGAGTCGAAATGACCCCAGCCAATGATAGCTGTACCAATAATTGGAATAAGGATTAGAACAAGGCCTAATGTACATAAGCGGCTTACCCAAGAACCACCAAGTAAGTTGATTACAGTAAAAATCCAAACTGATGCAATCGTAGCAATTGCTGCAGGGATCGTATTATTTAAAATGGGGAAGAAAACTGAAAGGTAAGATACCCCTGTAATCGCAATGGCAAGATTACCAATCCAGTTTGCGTGGTAGTAAAGAACACCTGTTTGGAAGCCAAATGCAGGAGATACCTCACCAGCATAAGCAATAGGGCCACCTTCTTGAGGATTGCTGGTTGCAAGACGTGCATAAACAAATGCTAATGATAGAGCACCAATTAAGCAGATAATCCAGCTAAAGATAGAAATGGAACCTACTTTTGCTAGTGTTGAAGGAAGTAGTGCAATACCACTCCCCATCATGTTACCAGCAACAACACCAGTACAGGCTATTAAACCTATTTTTTTAGATGTATCAGACGACATGTAACAATCTCCAATATGTCGTGATATTTGAGGACTCTCAAATATGTTTTATTTCAAGATATGAACAAAAACACTTCTTCTTAATCTGAGTAAGAGGAATTGATTTTTAAATTACAGGAGTTTTTTTTAAGTTTTTAATCATTTTCTACTCAAGAATTGAAAGATGATATTTTTACATTTTTTTACATGTGAAAATTTACAAGTTATTGAATTTTAAATTTTTTATCTGGGTGTGAAAAAATAATTTATTTATAATGGTGTTAACTGCATTTAATAAACCGCTATTGTTATCTATATAATTTAAATTTCTTTATTGCTAGAGTCCAAAATTTACACTCTTTTTGTAACAACAATATTAACGGTTGATACATTGATTATATCGGCTACCTTTTTATTATTATATTTTTAGTCCTATTGCGACATAAAAATAAAAAGTTGCTGGTATGAATCAGCAACCTTATATTTTTATTTAAATTGAACCTAAGGTTAAATAGAATGAAACACTAAGCTTTGACAAAGTATTTCTGTTTCATAAGATGGTGATAAATATTTAGCAATACTAAAGTTTTCATTTGCTTGCTGATGTTGATTCTTAATATCAAAAATTTTGCCCTGGAGAATATAATAAAGGGCTGAGTTTTGTTTTGATTGTTGCCTTGATAGCGATAAGTAATGTTGTGACAAGTCAAAATTACCTTGATAGAGCTGATTCAAAGCAAGTGCATTGAGCGTTTGAGTTGGTAGTGATGATAAGGAATTTTGTTGAGAAATATTCTTAACTAAGTCATGTGCATAATTCATTAATTTTGGCATTGATGTTTCTTTGTTATCTAGAGTAAGAATAATTGCGTAGCTAATATAACGTTTTGCAAGCAAGTAACTGTTATTGGGTGAGTCTGAAATAAGTTTATTTATATCAGTTAGGTAGCTTTTATTTACTTGTCCATCGTCATTAATTAGGTCTGGTAATGATAGGTATTTATAAAGCAGGGTTGATTCAGTAATTACAGGTACATTAGTAACGGCTATTTGGTGATCATGGGTTAAGGTTTGAATGAGTTCATTGAGTAATTGATTGAGGGATGTGTAGAGTTTTTTACTTTGTAAAAGCAGGCTTTTTTTTAAATCAGAATGATGAGATATATTATTATAAAGTTCTATATGTAATTGATTATTATCACTAATATATAGCGAAAGTGTTTTTCCAGCTTCTGAATTAGGATGTAGACTACTGGTGTAGTCAGTGTAAGTAAACAGCGTGCTTTCTATCATTTTCGCTATAGAATATACCTGATTAGATGAAGAGGTTATTTCTATGTTTATTTGCCGTGGGTTTTTTAAGCTTTTGGTTGATGCATTATCATTGTTCGCCCAACTAGCGAAGACAAGGGTAAGCACTAACATAGATAATATTCCCACATCGAAAAGCCAATGGTTAAGCTTTAAGTTTTTGATTTTATTGCTTACTGAGGCTGGTGAGATATCTTTCTCTGGTTTGCTAAATGCACGTGTCATCGGCCCCGCTGGAAATGTGGTTCCGAGGTTATTGTTGTCATTCGTATGCTCGTTAGATGAATGAAACTCTTCTAATTTAAAGCCAGTATTAGGGTCAATGTAAATTTGTTGTACATCAGCGTCTAATTTATAGCCTCGTTTGGGAATGGTAATGATCCAATGATCTTCATCTAACTTTTTTAAAATTTTTCTTAATTCAAAAATGGATTGAGTAACAACTTGATCGCTAACAACGGCACCATCCCAAACCTCATCAATTAACTCATCTCGCGTAAATACAATCCCTTGATTTTGAGCCATAAATGATAGAAGTTTAGTAATTCTTGGTTCAAGAATATATGTTTTACCTAATTTGTTCAGACTGTTTTCTGTTGTTATTAATAAACAATCATTTATTTTGAAATTTCTCCAAGCCATAACTGAATTTCTTTAATTTAGAATTTAGATAAAATTATTCATATATTATTTACTTTGAGTTGATTAGTGAATGAATAATCGAAGTTATTAAATGTAATTTCATTTTTCATTTTCAATGTAATTAAATAAACATTCACTTTCTTTATTTCTTGTCATGGATCACGTTTTTTATTTTTGGAATATTTATTTTAGATTAAATGGTAAATGCAAACATAAAAGTAAAGTTGCATTTTATTGTTGAGTGTTTCTTGTATGTAATTAAGTGATAAGGAAATGTTATGTTGGATAATAATGAAGTAGATGAAAATAGATTAATCGCTGAACGTAGAGCGAAGCTTGAACATATAAGAAAAGAGAGTAAAGCGAGTGGTCACCCTAATACCTTTCGTCGTTTGAAATTAGCTAAAGAATTAATTAAAGGTTTTGAAAATAAATCAAAAGATGATTTGATATGTAATACTTATACGACATCTGTAGCAGGGAGAATTATGGCTAAGCGTGGCCCTTTTATGGTGCTACAAGATGTATCTGGTCGTATTCAAGTATATGCAAATAAGCAAGTACAAGAAGAGTTAAAAGAAAAATATCATGGTTTAGATATTGGCGACATTATCGGTGTTAAAGGACAAGTGCATCGTTCTGATCGTGGTGAGCTTTACGTCAATATGGATGAATATGAATTACAAACAAAGGCGCTACGTCCGTTACCTGAAAAATTTCATGGTCTAACAGATCAAGAGCAACGTTATCGCCAGCGTTATGTTGATTTGATCATTAATGAAGAATCTCGCAATACAATGATTATGCGTTCTAAAGTCGTTGCCGCGATTCGTCAATTCATGCTTAAACATCAATTCATGGAAGTAGAAACTCCTATGATGCACCCGATAGCCGGTGGTGCGTCTGCGCGTCCTTTTATCACTCATCATAATGCGTTAGATATTGATATGTATCTTCGTATTGCGCCTGAACTGTACCTAAAACGTCTTGTTGTCGGTGGTTTTGAGCGCGTATTTGAAATTAACCGAAACTTCCGAAATGAAGGTATTTCACCACGCCATAATCCTGAATTCACAATGATGGAATTCTATATGGCATATGCTGATTACAATGATTTAATCGATTTTACTGAAGATCTGTTAAGTTCTGTTGCGAAAGAGTTATGCGGTACAACAGCCTTGCCATATGGTGAGCATGTCATTGAGTTTTCAGGCCCATATACTCGCATGACGATGTTAGAAGCAATCCAGTATTACAACCCTGACAATCGTCGTATTCAAGATTTAAGCTACGAACAAGTTAAAAATAAAGAGTTGATGGTTGATATTGCCACAGAAGTAGGCATTGAAGTTGAGTCATTCTGGACATGCGGTCAATTGCTTGAAGAAATCTTTGGTGAGACAGCAGAGCCTAAGTTATTGCAGCCTACATTCATAACCGGTTATCCCGCTGATATTTCACCTTTAGCACGTCGAAGTGATGAAGACCCATTTATTACCGATCGCTTTGAGTTCTTTGTTGGTGGCAGAGAAGTAGCGAATGGTTTCTCAGAGCTTAATGATGCTCAAGATCAAGACAGCCGTTTTAAAGCGCAGATGGTAGCCAAAGATGCGGGTGATGACGAAGCAATGCAATATGATGAAGATTATATCCGCGCATTAGAGTTTGGTTTACCGCCAACAGCAGGCCAAGGTATTGGTATTGATAGGTTAGTGATGTTATTTACTAATTCTCATACTATTCGTGATGTTATTCTTTTCCCATCCCTACGACCAATTAACTAATTTGCAATTAGCGCAATAGAGGCTCATTGTTCTGTAGCGTTATAACGGTAGTTGGAACTCCAACTGCCGTTTTTTAATGCCATATATTTACTTAATACAAACATCTTCTTAGAAGACACATATTCATGTGTCGCATTCCTAATAAAATGATTTATTTCTCATCATTAACCTGACGGTTTAACTAGTCTCAAATTATGTAGATAGAGAGAAGAGATTGCTCTATGAGCACCTATCTAAAAATAATCAGTGTGGGTTTATTAACCTTTGCTTCAATGGCTGATGGACAAGTTTATCCATCAACGGCAACCGCTTGGGTATTGACTGGGAATTGGCAACAACCTACCGCGATATCTGAGTTAAATTCAATTATGGATGTTAGACGCTGGGAAGCAGAGCATGCTGATGCGGTGTTTGGGAGTTTACAAGATGTCGCTCTGAATAAAAAAACTATCGCCATGGGTTATATCTATGTCCATAAGCTTGATTGTAAACCCGATGAGCAGCAAGGTTGGCTCCATTATCATGCTTATCAAGAAGGACAAGATCCTGAAAATGGTTATATGCATTATAAGAATGACACTCAACTTACCGTTCCCGATCAAAGTAAAGGGCTTGATTATCTTTTAAATGGTGAGCCGATGTTGAGCTTGCTGATCCGCAACAATAACTTTGCGACTGCTAGATTTCCTCTTACCGTTAATGCCAATGAGCAGATTATTCTTCATGCTGCTTATCCTTTTGAAACCCTGGTAGTTGAAAGTACCGATCATCCTGAACTATGGATTGCTAACGCCAATAAAGAAGGTGATATCGCAGGGCTCGAAAAAGCTGATGTACATTGGATCCAACGGGAAGGGAAATGGTTTGGCCGAATTAATCAGCGTTGGTTACCCACTCATGCGATGTTCCAGGGGCGTGAATTAAATACTGGAAATAAAGCCTTAAAGGCAGGTTATCGGAGCTGGGTAGTTGCATTGAACTGGAAGCATAAGGAAGAAGTGAAAGGAGTTAATATTGAACCTTGGCTTGAAATTATTAACACATCGGGGAGCTTATCTACTGCCACTATGATGTTTCCAGGATGGGATCCTAACAATGATCCTAATGGAGATGGTTATGTGGATGATGATGAGTTTCTACAAAGAGCTAATCAATCGGCGAGTGCACGATTTAAACACCAAGCAAGGGTGATCCCAACCGGAAAAATGTGGGCTGGAAGCTGTTGGTATCGCACCAATTTTAACGATGATGCTTTTAATCAAAACCATGCGAATTGGTACAAGTATGACTGGAAAAGACAAGGCTTAACAGGCGCTTACAATGATGATATGGCAAAGCTGTTTAGTGCCAATCAATTTAAAGTGCTAATTGGTGGGCAAATACTGGAAGCGCCTATTGTCGCTGGAACATCAAAAGCGGCAGGTTATTATGCCGCGAAAATGTCAGACTTTTTTGAGCGAGTGAAAAAGACAACTGGCAGTCATTGGTTGTCAGCCAATATTTCTGAGCTGAATTTATGGGAATACCCTGATTGGCCTGAACAATTAAGAGGGGTGGTGGATGTCTGGCTTCGAGAGCATTATTTAAGTCCAGCAATTGGTTTAGAGCGATTGCAGTCTTATTGGGAGAGCTATGCGCTAGCTGCGCTTGGCGATAAAAGCTTGATTATGACTACTACTCGTGGTGGTAAAAGTCAGCAACAGCCACTGAGTAAACAAGCGTGGGAGTCGGATATCTACACAGGGCTTGCGCTGTATTATCTGTTTAATATCCCCGATAAAACCTATTATCACAGTTGGAATCAGACTTTTGTTTATGGCAGTAGTAATACAGAAGCGGATCAAAATGCATTAGGAAAAGCGATTTGGTATCAAGGTGGGGTTCCTAAAAATTGGGCATATCAGCCACAGAAATTACTCGCTATTGATATCGGTAAGCCAGCATCGATCCCTAAAGGTTTTGATCCAGTTCACTGGCAGTCGAAAACAGGAAAAGCACTGACAACTGACCGCAAAATTTCAGATATAAAATTAGAGCCTGCGAATTGGTTTTGGCTTTATAGAACAGGTTGGTTTAAGGATGTGCCTAAAGATGGTGTGATTGCTCGGCAATATACTCAAGGCTTAGTGTTATATCGTGGAACAAAGTACCGTAACCAGATGGAATTTTATCAAACAGAGCCAATACGCGTCTCATTACCAGGGTATTATCAGCGTGTAAATTATGATGGTTCGCTTGAAAAACCTACTCAATATGTAGATATAAAAGGCTATGAAGGGGTTATCTTAAAAAAGGTCGATGATTAGCTGAGATATGATGGGATTGCCGTGATAAGGGCTAAATTAGGCAATAAAAAAGGTTTTCACTAAGAGTAAGTGAAAACCTTCTTGTTACTATTTATGCTGATGCGAAATAGTGGCGTTAGCTAAATAGTTTGATAGCTAGGTTATTATTATTTCGCAAGGTAAGCGCGAATTTGTTTCTCGATACCTTTGCCATCAATTTCTAACATTTCGTGTAGTTCAGCTTGTGTACCTTGTTCAATGAAACGATCAGGCAAACCAATGTTCAGTACTGGCTTAATACATTTTTCTTTCATTAAGAACTCAACCACACCGCTGCCCGCACCGCCAGCAATCGCATTTTCTTCCACTGTTACGATAACATCGTGAGTCTTCGCTAATTCAATAACTAACTCTTCATCCAGAGGTTTGACAAAGCGCATGTCAGCAACCGTTGCATTCAGGCTGTTAGCCGCTTCTAATGCGTAACCTAGCATGCCACCAAAGTTTAGAATGGCCACGTTTTCACCGTGACGACGGATCACGCCTTTACCAATCTCAAGTTCAGTCATGGTTTGCTCAATTTCAACACCCATACCAGTACCACGAGGGTAACGAACTGCACTTGGCCCTTGGTGTTTATGACCCGTGTAAAGCATCTGACGACATTCGTTTTCGTCACTTGGTGCCATGATCACCATGTTAGGAATACAGCGCATAAAGCTAATATCAAACGCACCTTGGTGAGTCTGACCATCTGCGCCAACAAGACCTGCACGATCGATAGCAAACATGACAGGTAAGTCCATGATCGCCACATCGTGAATAAGTTGATCATAACCACGTTGCAAGAAGGTTGAGTAAATTGCTACAACAGGGTGGTAACCACCAATTGCCATACCTGTCGCGAGCGTCACTGCGTGTTGTTCGGCAATTGCGACATCAAAGTATTGATCTGGGTATTCTTTTGAGAAGCGTACCATACCAGAGCCTTCACGCATTGCGGGTGTGATCGCCATAAGCTTGTCATCAACGGCAGCCATATCACATAGCCAATCACCAAAGATCTTAGAGTAAGTCGGGCTCGCACTTTTCGATTTCGGCAGTGGATTTTGGCTTAAATCGAATTTTGGTACAGCATGGTAATTGATTGGATCAGCTTCAGCTGGCGCATAGCCTTTACCCTTCTTCGTCATAATATGAAGAAATTGCGGGCCTTTAAGGTTACGCATGTTTTTCAGTGTTTTAACTAGCTCATGAACATCGTGACCATCAATAGGGCCAATGTAGTTAAAACCAAGCTCTTCAAACATGGTGCTTGGAACAACCATGCCTTTGATATGCTCTTCTGCACGCTTAACCATTTCTTTAATGGGTGGCGCACCAGATAACACCTTCTTACCACCTTCACGGATCGAAGTGTAGAAGTTACCTGAAAGCAGATGTGCTAAATGATTGTTTAATGCGCCAACGTTTTCAGAAATCGACATTTCATTATCGTTTAAGATAACGAGCATGTCGCTGTGTACATCACCCGCATGGTTCATGGCTTCGAATGCCATACCCGCAGTGATTGCGCCATCACCAATAATGCTGACAACTTTACGACCTTGGCCTTCTTTTTCTGCTGCGATCGCCATACCTAAACCAGCACTGATAGAGGTAGATGAGTGACCAACAGAAAGCGTATCGTACTCACTTTCACCACGCCAAGGGAAAGGGTGTAAACCGTCTTTTTGACGAATGGTTGCCATGTCATCACGACGACCCGTTAAGATCTTATGTGGGTAAGCTTGGTGGCCAACATCCCAGATCACCTGATCAAAAGGGGTGTTGTAGACATAGTGCAAGGCAACCGTGAGCTCGACAGTGCCAAGCCCTGATGCAAAGTGGCCGCTGGTCTGACTAACAGATTTCAACAAGTAGGTACGAAGTTCATCACATACTTGTGGAAGGCTTTCAGCTGGCAATAATCGTAATTCATCTGGCGTGTTAGCAAGGGCCAGATGAGGGTATTTTGAGATATCCAAGGTCATAACAGTTTCGGCGCTTATACGGATTTAGCTCTTGCGTTCGATAATGTATCGGGCAAAAACTTCTAATTGGGATGTATTGTAGGGTATAGCCGCTAATGCTTGTAGTGCTTCTTGATAAAGTTGCTGCGCTTTTTCTTGCGCGCCTTCAAGGCCAAGCAAAGCGGGGTATGTGCTCTTATCAAGTTCAAGATCTGAGCCTTGTGGCTTACCGAGTGTTTCGGTATCGCTGATCACATCTAAAATGTCATCTTGAACTTGGAAAGCAAGGCCAATTGCTTCGGCATATTTATCAAGGTGCGGCAAAATCGCGATACCTTTCTCACCAGCAGCTAGCGCCCCTAAGCGAACGGCACATCGGATCAATGCCCCTGTTTTGTGTCTGTGGATTAATTCTAGTTGTTCTAATCCAACATGTTTGCCTTCAGCATCAAGATCTAAGGCTTGTCCAAGGCACATGCCAGCAGCACCTGATGCTTTTGCTAGTTCACTTACCATAGCAATACGTTGGGTATTACCATCTTGGCTCAATTGACCATTTGCTAAAATTTCAAATGCCAAGGTTTGTAGCGCGTCGCCAGCTAAAATCGCTGTCGCTTCATCAAATGCAATATGGCACGTTGGTTGACCACGACGTAGCGCATCATCATCCATAGCAGGCAAATCGTCATGGATTAATGAATAGGCATGAATACATTCAACCGCGGCTGCTGGTGTATCAAGATCATCTTGAGTCACACCTAACATTTCACCTGTTACATAGGTCAAAAATGGACGCGCACGTTTACCACCCAGTAATGTTCCATACTGCATGGCTTTAAGTAAGGCTTTATCCGCAAAAGGTTGCGTTGCTAGCCAATGGGCTAATACTTCATTGCTGCGTTGTTGATAGCACTTAAGGGATAGTGATAAAGAAGAACTATTCGTCATGGCTAGGTTCAAAATCAGTCAGTGGAGCTTCATCATCTGCCTGAAGCAAAATTTCTACACGTTGCTCTGCTTGCGTCAGTTTTTGTTGACTGCTACGAGCAAGGGCAATGCCTCGTTCGAATTTTTTTAGCGCATCTTCGAGTGGAATATCGCCAGATTCTAGTTCATTGACAATGGCATCTAGCTCATCAAGGGCGGCTTCGAATGCCATATTTTCTGGTTTTTTTGCTGCCATATCATTTTCACTCTTATCTAAGTGCAGGAAAAATAACGTAGAGAATTACTGGGGTCAAATTATGTCACAGTAATCTGTGTCGCAGACAGTAATTTTCATAAATAGTCATCATTTATTGGTTAAGAAAAAGCTAAATGAAAAACTGTAGTGGTCGATAAAGAGTTACTTTGCGGAGGAAATTCATAACTCGCTGCCAAATTTAAGCAAATTAAATCATGAATCTGGTGGTGGCTTTAAAGTTTTGACTTAGTTTAAATCGTATTATCTCTGTGAAGGATCTTTATGTGTTAATTGAGTGTCAATAAACGCAAGCCAGTTATATTTACCTAGCAAAAAGAGGAACATGCTTTGGATTTGGCAACGCTTATAGGATTGCTTGGGGCATTCGCATTTATTGTCATGGCGATGCTGCTTGGCGGCGATCTCGTGATGTTCTTTGATGTACCATCGGTATTGATTGTATTGGGCGGGAGTACTTTTGTTGTCTTGATGAAGTACAACATTGGTCAATTTTTTGGTGCAGCAAAAATCGCTGTCAAAGCCTTCATGTTTAAAACCGACAACCCTGAAGAGCTTATTGCAAAAATTGTAGAAATGGCAGATGCCGCACGTAAAGGGGGATTTTTAGCCCTAGAAGAAATGGAAATTGCTAATCCATTTATGCGTAAAGGCATTGATATGTTGGTAGATGGGCATGATGCGGAAGTGGTACGTGGCACACTGCAAAAAGATATTGCTTTGACTAATGAGCGACATGAACAAGGCGTGGGTATTTTTTCATCGTTTGGTGATGTTGCCCCTGCGATGGGCATGATTGGTACCTTGATTGGTTTGGTTGCCATGCTTTCAAACATGGATGATCCAAAGTCAATAGGTCCTGCTATGGCGGTAGCGTTGTTGACAACCTTATACGGCTCAATGTTGGCAAACATGGTAGCGATCCCTATTGCAGATAAATTAACCTTGCGTAAAGAGCAAGAGCGTCTAAATAAGCGTCTTATTCTTGATGGCGTGTTAGCAATCCAAGATGGACAAAACCCGCGTGTGATTGATGGTTACCTGAAAAATTATCTTCATGAGAAAAAGCGCAGCAGCATCATTGACGAGTAAGAGACGGTCAAATGGAAGAACAAGCATGCAAATGTAAAAAAGGAGCGCCACCGTGGATGGCGACTTTTGCCGATCTTGCGACCTTGCTGATGTGCTTCTTTGTGTTGTTGTTGTCGTTTTCTGAAATGGATGTGTTGAAGTTCAAGCAAATTGCAGGTTCGATGAAATATGCTTTCGGGGTGCAAAACATGCTGGAAGTCAATGACATTCCTAAAGGCACTAGCGTGATAGCTCAAGAGTTTCGCCCTGGTCGTCCAGAGCCAACACCGATTGAAGTGATCATGCAGCAGACCATTGATATGACGCAGCGAACGTTGGATTTTCATGAAGGCGATTCAGATCGTGCTGGTGGTACACAACGTGATGCTGGCAATTTAACCGGTGGTCAAAGTAAGAAAACCGCGACAGAGAATAATGAGAACGAGCAAGAAGAGCTCGATAAAATGCAAAATCAGCTAAAAGAAGTGCTCACCAAAGCCTTAGAGCGTGAAATTAGCGATAAAGTGATTGAAATCGAGAATCTTGGCCAACAATTGGTGATCCGTATTCGTGAAAAAGGCGCATTTCCTGAAGGTTCGGCTTTTCTGCAGCCAAAATTCAAGCCATTGGTTCGCCAGATTGCGTTATTAGTGAAAGACGTACCGGGTATTATTCGGGTTTCTGGTCATACTGCTAACGATCAGATGGATTCAGAGCTTTACCGCTCTAACTGGGATCTATCAGCGCAGCGTGCGGTATCGGTAGCGCAAGAAATGGAAAAAGTGAAAGGGTTTGATCACACCAAAATGCGTGTGGTGGGATTAGCTGACACTATGCCGATTGCTGATAACAAGACCAAGGAAGGACGAGCGAAAAATCGTCGTGTCGAAATCTCTATTATGCAAGGTAAACCTCACGAGACAGATGAAATAAGCAGTGATTTTATTTCGCAATAATCTGTGTTTATAAGTGGTATAAATAACTGATAACGGCAGTCGCAATACTGCCGTTATTTTTTATATTCATAATATGAAGCAAAAGAGATACATGGCATAGCTGAACGCGCATTTTATGAATGAGAGTTGCCGCTTTAGATGATCGTGACTAAGGTAAATATAATTGAAAGCTAATGACGCGCAGCAGTGACGACAGAAGATAACTTAGTGAGTTTTCATATCTTTGTTTCAGTGGTCGAGAGCTTGCTGTATAATTCGCGCCTTTAATTCCGTTTGGTACTCTCCATTACTTTGCGCGATATGATCTGCTATATCATCCGTAAAAAATGGGTTCTATTCTGTACTGTTAGCCCAGTGAAGCGAAGCGTGTTATGAAATTTATTGTTAAACCACATCCAGAGATTTTTGTTAAAAGTGATTCAGTGCGTAAGCGTTTTATCAAAATTCTTGAGTCTAATTTACGCATTATCCTAAAGCGTCAGTCTGAATCTGTTAGTGTCTATAACCGTCGTTTTTCACTGGAAATTAATGAGCCGGATGAATCGAAGCGCGACATGGTTCTAGCGGTATTGACACAAACACCGGGTATTCACCACACGCTTGAAGTACAGCAAACGGAATTTACTGATCTTCATAATGTCTTTGAGCAAACCCTCGCACTTGTTGCGCCTGAGCTTGAAGGTAAAACATTCTGTGTACGTGCAAAACGCGTGGGTAAGCACGACTTTACATCGATCGAAGCTGAGCGTTACGTCGGTGGTGGTCTTAACCAAGCGATTGAAACGGCAAAAGTACGTCTGAAAAAGCCTGACGTTACCGTTAATATCGAAATCGAACATAACTTACTTAACTTAGTGCTTTGCCGTCACGAAGGTCTAGGTGGTTTCCCGCTAGGTACACAAGAAGACGTGCTAAGCTTGATTTCTGGTGGTTTCGACTCCGGTGTATCAAGTTACTTACACATCAAACGTGGTAGTAAAGTTCATTACTGTTTCTTTAACCTAGGTGGCCCTGCACACGAGATCGGTGTGAAGCAAGTCGCTCACTACCTATGGAACAAATACGGCTCTTCAGCGAAAGTTAAATTCATCGCTATCGATTTCGAACCTGTTGTTGGTGAGATCTTAGAGAAAGTGGATGATGGCCAAATGGGCGTGATCCTAAAACGTATGTTCATGCGTGCTGCGGGTAAAGTTGCCGATAAATTTGGTATCGAAGCATTAGTGACAGGTGAAGCATTAGGTCAGGTATCAAGTCAGACTCTAACCAACCTTCGTCACATTGATGGCGTGACAGATAGCCTGATCTTACGTCCACTTATTAACTGGGATAAAGAAGATATCATCAACCTAGCGCGTGAAATTGGTACTGAAGATTTTGCCAAGACGATGCCAGAGTTCTGTGGTGTGATCTCTAAGAGCCCAACAGTGAAAGCCGTGAAAGCGAAGCTAGAAGCGGAAGAAGAGAAGTTTGATTTCTCTATTCTTGATCGTGTTGTTGACGAGGCACGTGTGATGGATATTCGTGACATCGAAAAACAAAGCCAAGAGCAAGCGCCTGAAGTTGAGTTAGTAGATCAAGTGGCTGGCGATGCTATCGTACTGGATATTCGTAGCCCTGACGAAGAAGACGAAAGCCCATTAGAGCTTGAAGGTATTGAAGTGAAGCACTTACCTTTCTATAAACTAGCAACACAGTTCGGTGACTTACCACAAGATAAGACTTACCTATTGTACTGTGATCGTGGTGTGATGAGCCGTCTACAAGCGCTTTACTTAAAAGAAAATGGTTTTGAGAACGTAAAAGTTTACCGTCCTCTATAATCTGAATGCTTGTATTTAAAAGATAAAATAAAGCCTCGCAAATGTTGCGAGGCTTTTTGTTTTCTAACCGTTTAAGCTATTAATATTAAGTGCGAGGCAACACGTCATAATGCATGTTTGGCCATACCACCATAGGATCGGCAACTTCAGCAGCTTTAGCTTTATTTTCTAATTGAGTCACGATCTCTAACGCAAACTCTTGTGCTGTGCCCGGGCCTTGGCTGGTGAGTAAACGGGTATTTTTATCGTAAACGACACGTTTTACACGCAATTGCTTTTCTGGAATTTGACTTTGGAAAGCAGGGTGGCAGGTCATTAACGATTGAGGAAATAGCTCATTAGGCATAAACATGACCGCGGGTGTAGCACAAATAGCCGCGATCAGTTTGCCGTCGTAGTGATGTTGTTTTACAAACTCAATGACCAGTGGGCTATCACGAAAATGCTCTGCGCCTTGCAACCCTCCCGGTAACACTACACAGTCAAACTGCTCATCAGCAATGTCGATTAATGGGGTATCAGCAACGAGCTTGATCCCTCGTGAGCCATCTATAATCAGCGCGCCATCTTCAGCGCTACTTGCAACGACGACCTCAAAACCAGCGCGTTTTAGAATCGCAATGGTATTGATAGCTTCCATTTCTTCACTGCCAGGGGCAAGACACACAGCTACACGAGGAAGCATTTTTGTTTGCTCATGCATGATATGAGGACTCCATTGATTTGATGTGTTGCCATAACTGCTGGTTGGCAGGTATAGCAATATCGTATTGTTTCGCTCGGCGAATAAGATAGCCCGTAATATAGTCTATTTCGGTTTGACGCTGATAAAAAACATCACGGTTCATAGAAGAATAGTTGTTAGCTGTTGCGTGAATAACCATTAATGCTTGATCGTAAAGTATTTGCGCCGTGGTTTGATAGCCTTCAGTCGTCATTACCAGCGCCACTTCATTACAAATCTGCTTTAACTGGCTTTGATATTGCGCTTGTGCCAATTCACCATTAGGACATTGGTTGATTGCTGTTAATGGATTGATAGCACAGTTAATCGCCAGCTTTTGCCACAATGGCTGCATGATGTCGGTGTGCCATCTGCAAGGTGTTAAAACCTGATCTAGTAGATCTGCAATGGTTGAAAAATCTCGAGGCGTATTTGTTTGCATTGCACCGATATAGGTTTGTCCATGACCAGTATGCCTTAACAGCCCCTCTGATTTGAGCGCTGCTTGTGAGGTTGTAGCGTACAAAATATCGTGGGTAGGTAACAGCTGCTTAATGATTTCTTGGCTACCAATGCCATTGTGCATGATCACGATAATACAAGAAGCTGGGATATGGTTAATTATTGGTGCTAATGCCATTTCCACTTGAAATGATTTAACGGTAACAAGCAGTAAGTCACTTTGAGAGAGGTGTTCAATGCTATTAGCAGTAAAGAGAAAGGGTTGTGGGTTACCATTTAGGGCTTGGTAATTAACCGAATATTCAGGGTTAGAACAGCGAGTCCAAACTTGGACATCATGTTTTTGCTGCTTTAATACAACAGCCCAAAGAGAGCCAATGGCTCCGGCACCTAATACTGTGATTTTCACGTTTACATCCATTCTTCGCTATCTTGCGTAAGATACTAACATTATTGGTAAATCACAGGATCAAAAAAGGCGCTATAAAAGCGCCTTTTAAGCCATTTACAAGAAATATTAGAACTTGTAAGAAAGGCTGAAGTAGTGAGCAACACCAGATGTCTTGCCTGCAAAACCACCATCTTTTAGGCCGTATACATCTTTGTATGCTTTTAGGCCGTAACCAATTGCGTAGTGATCTGAGTGCCAGTATAGACCGTTAAACATTGCACCACCGTTTGATGTATTTAGGCCTGCAACTTTCTTATCCATACCAAATTGGTAGTCGATGTAACCTTGGTAAGATAGGAAGCTACCGTTTGCAAATGTGTAGAAAGGTTTGAACCAGTTTGTTGAAACTTGGTAACCGTTCCAGTCTTTAGCATTCATGTCGTAGAAAGAGTAAACGTTGAAGCCAATTTTACCTAACCACGGCACCATGATGTCTGAACCAAGACCAATTTTAGCGTTGTTAACACCTTGGCCTTCATAAGAAACAATATTGCCATCTTTATCTGTTACCGCTTTTGTGTAACCTGCGTTGCCTGAGTACTCAAAAAGTGTAGCGATGTACAGTTCTTGTACAGGGCCAAAAGATAAATCAGTACCTGTCATTGCATCTAGTGATAAACGAGGTGCAAATTTCATGAACATTTTTTCAGCGCCGTTTTTGTCACTGTTCTTACTGTTAGTAAGGTTGAAAACATCAACGTAGCCGTATAAATCAAAAATGCCTGAACGACCGCCAAATTCCATTTCTAGGTAATCATGATCAGATTCACCTGGCAGCTCATTAACAGCGTACATTAAATTGAATTGCATCCACTTGTAATCGTTCTTGTGGATGTCATCAGAGTAGTCAGCTGCATTTGCTAGTGATGGTAGAGCTGTTGCTGCTAAAACGCTCAGTGCTACTAATGATTTGCGCATGTTTTTATCTCGCTATGGTGGTCTATAGTTCGGGATTTTGGCCGCCCCGTTTTTGTGCTTCTAATTCTATTGCTTAATCTCTCACTTGGGAATGTAACGTTTGCGCAAACCTTTGCTTTTTGTGATCTGGATCGTCTGAAATCTATTACATTTACAAAATAAGTGTGATCTTTGTGTGCTTTTTTTACGCATTTAGTGAACTTTTTATGAGGTTGATGTTCTGAGGAAATTTTTTTGATGGCAAAAATATGCAATTTGCATAAAAGATGTAGAGGTAAGATCCCTGCTTTCAACAGAAATCTTACCTAAAGTGCGAGAGGATTATTGTTCTTCGATAGCGGTAGGAGATTCAGCAGATGTTAGCGCTGAATTTTTCGCAACTAGGCGGATTAAAATCAGTACAGGAATACCGATCAGTGCCGTGGTTAAGAAAAAGATGTTATAGCCAAAATGGTCAACATACATGCCAGAGAAGCCTGCAATGAATTTTGGGAATAGCAACATGATCGAACTGAATAACGCGTACTGAGTTGCAGAGAATGCCACATTGGTTAAGCTAGACATAAAGGTAATGAAGGCGGCTGTTGCAATACCGGCACCTAAATTATCAGCTGAAATGACTAAAGTTAGCATTTCGATATTGTTACCAATGTAGGTGAAGATCATAAATAATAAGTTAGTGATCGCAGACAATAATGCACCTAGTGCAAGAATGCGCAATGTACCAAATTTACTCACTAAAATACCACCTAAGCCCGCACCTACTAACGTCATGATCACACCAAACACTTTTGATATTGATGCAACTTCACTCTTGGTAAAGCCCATATCAACATAGAATGCATTCGACATCACGCCCATGACCACATCGGAAATACGGTAACAGCTGATCAGCAATAAGATCAGTAAGGCATTCTTGCCATAGCGTTGGAAGAAATCTTGAAATGGCATGATCACAGCAGTATAGAACCATGCACCTAATTTAGCCTGACGTTTGCCTAAGCCTTTTTGCTCAAGTTTTTGCTGGTATTCATCTTCGATCTTTTCAATAGATGAACTATCAATATTGGGCTCTTTAACTAATAGGGTAGTAATCACACCAATCAGCATCATCCCTGCCATGATAAAGTAAGCCGCTTTCCAACCTGATGGATCATAGCCACTGTCTGAGCCAAACCATGCTGCAAATGCGAGCGCACCTGCACCTGCCATGATCATTGCTAAGCGATAACCTGCCATATAGGTCGCAGAAAGTGCCGCCTGTAAACGCACAGTGGCTAATTCAATACGAAATGCATCAATAACAATATCTTGGGTTGCAGAAGCAAACGCGACAACGATAGCAAAGAGGGCGAATTGTATGAGATCCGTTTGTGGGTTACTGGTTGCCATTCCGCACAGTGACAAGATGATGATCAGCTGTGAAAACAGCATCCAGCCTCGGCGGCGACCAAAAAGTTTGGAAAAAATCGGCAGTGGAAAACGGTCTACTAATGGTGACCATGCCCACTTAAAACCATAAGCCAGCGCTACCCAACTAAAAAAGCCAATACTGGTACGGCTGACATCAGCTTCACGCAACCAAAAAGAAAGCGTTCCGAACACCAGTAGAATAGGTAAGCCGGATGAGAACCCGAGCGCGAACATGATCAGAGCTTTAGGATTTAAATACACACGCCAGCCGGTGGTATTATCCTGTTGTATGGCTTTATCCATATTTTCCTCATAGCACAAGCATCCATTGCAGATACTTGCCAATAGTGAAACTGTTATTTTTTCTTTATAAACGAGATCTTAGCAGCAATAAACTAAGTTCGCATTGGTTCAGTGTTAATTCGACACCAAGTTATGAAGTTAATTCAGCAGTACTTGGGTCTAATGAATAGACCAAGACTTTAGGATAAGAAAGTTTTTGTGGAAAGCGAGCTGTGCGGAAACGCCACCTATGAATGTGGGTATAGGTGGCATTATTTATTATTTAACGATTTTCATCGATTCAATAATGATTGGCTTTTGCGGTACGTCTTGCATACCTGTTGCAGGGCTAGAGCCTGTTGGAATTTTTGCCATGTCTTCTACAACATTAAAACCGTTGATCACTTTACCGAAAACAGCGTAACCAGGATTGTTTCCAGCGGCATTTAAGAAACTGTTATCTTTGTAGTTAATAAAGAATTGGTTCGTTGCTGAGTTAGGATCTTGCGTACGCGCCATAGCAACGGTCGCTGTATCATTTTTCAAGCCGTTGGTTGCTTCATTTTTGATTGGTGCATGAGTCGGACGTCTGTTCATGTCCTTATCAAAGCCACCACCTTGTGCCATAAAGCCAGGGATCACACGATGGAAGATCGTACCGTTGTAACTGCCTTCTTCTACATAACGTAAGAAGTTCTTGCTAGTAATTGGTGCTTTTTCATCATTTAACTGAATAGTAAAATCACCTAAGTTTGTTGTTACTAAAACTTTAGTAGCAGCACTAACAGGTAAAGCAATCAGTAAACATAGTGCGAGTAAAAAACGTGGCATTAAAGATTCTCCGTTAAATATTGACGTAATTCGCCATCATTGGCGATTTCATTGAGCACTGAATTCATCATTTTTTCTAAGCTTTGCGCAATGTTTTCACGTTTCACTTTTAATGGCTCTTGTTTGGTAGAACGTGCTGAATATTGCTTACTAAATGTGCCTTTTGGTGTGGTTACCACAAGCGCAATTTGTAGTTCACTATTCATGTCGTACTTAACAAGGCCTTGTTTTACGTTAACTAGCGCTTTTTCAATATTAATAGCAATGTTTGATGACGCAGAAGGTGTTACTTTGATCCCTTCACTTGCCAATTGCTTTGTTAAGGCATTCTGAAATGTTGCTGCGATATTTTCAGCAGGTTGGAATACCTCAACATTTTTCGCACCGCTATCGACAACACCAATATATTGCTGGCTTCGTGAGTCTTTACTCGACATCTGCACGCTTAGGTGATTAGCTGTTTGTGATGCAATCACTGGTGTGAGTGTTAGAGCTAATGGTGGCTGTACAGGGTTGCTTGCACATGCACTCATTAATAAAGCAGTTGCAATAACGATGTATTTTTTCATGCTCTCCATTTCCTTTGCGCTAGTTGTATAAATATAAACGAAAAAATCGAATGTTATTAAACATCACAAGCAATTAATTCGCGTCATAACGACGTTAGATTATTTTGTTGATTGTAATACTACAAACTTATTGTTTTGACCTATCAGTTTCACATTGCTAAATACGCGTTTTAACTTCTCATGGTAGCCTAATTGGCGATTACCAATCACAATCATCTCACCACCTTTACGTAAGGTACGTTGCGCATCACAAAACATTTGCCAAGCAATATGATCTGTTACGGTATTTTGCTGGTGAAATGGGGGATTACAAAGCACCAAATCAGCACTATCAGGCTCAAAACTATCTAAACAGTTATCGTTAACTACGGCTAACTGTTGTGGATTTTCTAGGTTAATGTTGGCATTTTCTCGACATGATGCCGCAGCCATAAAGCTCTCATCAACACAGATGACGCTTGCTTGTGGATTGAGTTGAGCGGCTTTAATACCAATTACACCATTACCACAGCCAAGATCGATAATGTCTTGGTATTTTGTATCTTGTGGAATGAAATCTAATAGTAAGCGACCACCAATATCTAAACTGTCACTAGAAAAGACATTCGCATGGTTAGTGATTGTTAACTTATGCTCTGGCACATCCCACTTTACTGGATGGGGGAGGGGCTTAGCTAAGTTTGGATTCACCTTACAAAAGATCAAACGGGCTTTTTTTACTGCTAATGACGTTTTGGTTTCACCTAAAAATTTTTCAAATAGTTTTAACGTCGATGTATGAATCTCTTTCACTTTACCAGCGGCAATCACCATGCAATCAGCAGGAAGTAAATGACAAAGTTGCTGTAATTGCCAACTTAATAAGCGATTATTTTTAGGCTGTTTTAGTAATACTAACTGTGGGTTTTGCGGTAAATCCGCCAGACAATCAATGATTGAAATCGGTGGTAGTTGATTACGCTCTAAGTTCTCTTGGCAGGCTTGTTTAGCAATAAAAGAGTCTGTCACGCTAGTCACAGGTGCTTGATTGGCAAACCAACAACCGAGCGCGCCAAAGCTATCGTTCATGATCAGAATTGGGCGTTCAGAATCGAGTTCCATCTCTTGGCAGTGATTGATCAGATACTCATCTGCGGCGTCCCATGCTTGCAGAGTTTCATTTTTCCTTACTGGAAAGCGTTTTAGCGTTAAGGTGCGTTGATGTAAGGTTAGCTCTGGTTTCATTGCGGATAACTTTCAGGTATGTTTACGAAATAGTCGGCTATTTTCGCAGAACACCACGCGAGTGCAAAGGAAATACGACATCAAAATAAGAATAAAGTAGAGAAAGATTTAGCAATACCGTGATATTGCTAACGGAGGTTTATCATGATCCAACAACGTATTGAACATAAGCTTAATGAAGCGTTTTCACCTAAGCACTTAGAGGTGTTAAATGAAAGCTATATGCATAATGTTCCACCGGGCTCAGAGAGTCACTTCAAAGTAGTTGTGGTGAGTGAGCAATTTAATGATCAACGTTTGATTGCAAGGCATCGTTCAATCAATAGTGTACTTGCTGATGAATTGGCAAACCATATTCATGCGTTAGCGATTCATACTTATACCGAAGCTGAATGGGCAGAATCGATGACAGCACCAGCGTCGCCATCTTGTCGAGGTGGCTCACAAATTGGGTAATTAGCTCATAACATTATGAATAAAAGGTCGTTTTTATAACGGCCTTTTTTATTATCTCTGTTTACTATAGCGCCCAGCATTTTATTTTGAATTTAGCATGATCCGTTAAAAGTCCATCATTCGTTTAATACTTTGAAGTGCTCATCAATATTCACGAAACGAATGTTTGTTTGTTATTTTTATGTTTGATATTGGTTAATTTGAGCTTGATTTAATAGCGATTTTGTTAAAAAAAGCATCAAAAATAAATGCAATAGTAAGCTGCGTTATTTTTAAGAAATGTGCGCTTGGTCAAATTTATTGAGTTATGAAACTATTGCGCTTCAATTGTTGCTTGGTTTTCAGTCGGAATCGCGCGGATTAGCATAGAAAAAACGACTGGAATAATGGTAGAATCGCCGCCTTGAAAAATTACTCACCGCAATATTTGTGGTGCGGTGGTTAACTAGATGTTGCGGTATTGGTGCTTTACAGGTGAGGTCTTACCTGTAGACCGATTTCGAATCATGGAAAGTCGTGTCTTAATTGCGCAATAGAAAATTCTTTTTCCCTTTAATGTAGTGCAAGTGCGTATGATTACAATAAAAAAGGGTTTGGATATCCCAATTGCAGGGACTCCTACCCAGGCGATACATGATGGCAATGCCATCTCTAAAGTCGCCTTGCTTGGCGAAGAATATGTTGGTATGCGTCCTACAATGCATACTCGCGTAGGGGATGTAGTGAAAAAAGGTCAGGTTCTTTTTGAAGATAAGAAGAATCCGGGCGTGAAATTCACTGCTCCAGCTAGCGGCAAGGTAGTGGAAATCAACCGTGGTGCTAAGCGTGTTCTGCAATCTGTAGTGATTGATGTAGAAGGCGACGAGCAAATCACATTTAATAAGTATGAGTCAGCTCAACTTGCTCAACTTGATCGCGCTGTAGTTGTTGATCAGTTAGTTGAATCTGGTATGTGGACTGCGCTTCGCACTCGTCCATTTAGCAAGGTTCCAGCAGTAGGTTCTGAGTCTCAAGCTATTTTTGTGACTGCAATGGATACAAATCCATTGGCTGCGAATCCAGAAGTTATCATCAATGAGCAAAGCGACGCTTTCATTGCTGGTTTGACGATCCTATCTCGTCTAACAAGCGGTAAAGTTTACGTTTGTAAATCTGGTGCTAGCCTTCCTCGTTCATCTGAAGCAAATGTTGAAGAGCACGTATTTAACGGTCCGCACCCAGCGGGTCTTGCAGGTACGCACATTCACATGCTTTACGGTGCAGATGCAAACCACATTGCTTGGAGCATCAACTACCAAGACGTTATTGCGTTCGGTAAGTTGTTCCTAACTGGTGAGCTATTCACAGATCGCGTTGTTTCTCTTGCGGGTCCAGTTGTCAACAAGCCTCGTCTAGTGCGTACTCGCCTAGGTGCTTCTGTTGAGCAACTAACTGATTCAGAAATGATGCCTGGTCAACTACGTGTTCTTTCAGGTTCAGTGCTTAACGGCGTGAAAGCTGATGGTCCACATGCTTACCTAGGTCGCTACCACCTACAAGTATCAGCACTGCGTGAAGGCTATGAAAAAGAATTCATGGGCTGGATTGCACCTGGTAAGAACAAGTTTTCTGTAACTCGTACATTCTTAAGCCAGTTCTTCCCTGGTCAGTTGTTCAACATGACAACAACAACGAATGGTTCTGAGCGTTCAATGGTGCCAATTGGTAGTTACGAAAAAGTAATGCCGCTAGACATCGAACCAACATTGCTACTTCGTGATCTATGTGCTGGTGATTCAGACAGCGCGCAACAACTTGGTGCATTAGAACTAGATGAAGAAGATCTAGCACTATGTACATTTGTTTGCCCTGGTAAGTATGAGTTTGGTCCACTGCTACGTGAGTGCTTGGACAAAATTGAGAAGGAAGGGTAATTCATGGGTCTCAAGAATTTCCTCGAAGATATCGAACACCACTTTGAACCAGGTGGTAAGCATGAGCGTTGGTTTGCACTATACGAAGCATTCGCAACAATCATGTACACACCAGGTCAAGTAACGCGCACTTCTGCGCACGTTCGTGACAGTATCGACCTTAAGCGCCTAATGATCATGGTATGGCTTGCGGTCTTCCCAGCAATGTTCTGGGGTATGTACAACGTGGGTGACCAAGCGATTGCTGGTCTTAACCACCTTTACACTGCTGACAAACTAGCGGGTGTTATTGCTGCTGATTGGCATTACTGGTTTACCCAAATGCTAGGCGGTACCCTATCAGTTGACGCTGGTTGGGGCAGTAAGATGCTGCTTGGTGCAACGTATTTCCTACCTATCTACGCAGTTGTATTTGCTGTGGGTGGTTTCTGGGAAGTGTTGTTCTGTATGGTGCGTAAGCACGAAGTTAACGAAGGTTTCTTTGTAACTTCTATTCTTTTCGCATTGATCGTTCCACCTACACTACCACTTTGGCAAGCAGCACTAGGTATTACCTTTGGTGTTGTAGTCGCAAAAGAAATTTTTGGTGGTACAGGTCGTAACTTCCTTAACCCTGCACTTGCAGGTCGTGCATTCCTATTCTTCGCATACCCAGCTCAGATCTCTGGTGATCTAGTATGGACTGCGGCGGATGGTTTCTCTGGTGCGACTCCGCTAAGTCAGTGGGCTCAAGGTGGTCAAGCAGGCGTTGTTAACACTATCACTGGTCAAAACATCACTTGGATGGACGCATTCATTGGTCACATCCCAGGTTCTATCGGTGAAGTTTCTACTCTAGCTATCCTTATCGGTGGTGCATTCATCGTTATTATGGGTATTGCTTCATGGCGTATCATTGCCGGTACTATGATCGGTATGATTGCAGCAGCAACACTATTTAACATCATCGGTTCTGATACTAACCCAATGTTCAGCATGCCTTGGCAGTGGCACCTAGTTCTAGGTGGTTTTGCATTCGGTATGATGTTCATGGCAACAGACCCAGTATCTGCAGCGTTTACCAACAAAGCAAAATGGTGGTATGGCGCATTGATTGGTGCGATGGCTGTAATGGTGCGTGTAGTTAACCCTGCATACCCAGAAGGCATGATGCTAGCGATCCTATTCGCTAACTTATTTGCACCTCTATTTGACAACCTAGTTGTTCAAGGCAACATCAAGCGGAGACTGGCTCGCCATGGCAAGTAATAAAGATAGCATTAAAAGAACGCTGCTTTTTGTTGTTGTATTGAGCTTAGTGTGTTCAGTAATCGTATCTGTGGCGGCTGTTTCACTACGTTCTAAGCAGCAAGAAAATGCGGTACTAGACGTACAGCGCAACATTCTTTCTGTTGCAGGACTACTAACACCAACAACAAATGTTAAAGAAACATACGGTCAATTCATCGAGCCTAAGCTTGTTGATATTAAGACTGGTACTTATGTTTCTGAAGTTGACGGTCAAACAGCAGCACAATACAACCAACGTGCAGCAGCGAAAGATCCTAAAGAATCGACTAAGCTTCCAGCTAGCGAAGATTTAGCGAAGATCATTCGTCGTGCGAACGTGGCAACTGTATACCTTGTTAAAGATGCAGCTGGTCAAACAACAAAAGTGATCCTACCTATCCACGGTAACGGTCTATGGTCAATGATGTACGCTTTCGTAGCGGTTGGCATGGACGGTAATACTGTTGACGGTATCACTTACTACGATCAAGCAGAGACTCCGGGATTGGGTGGTGAAGTTGAAAACCCAACATGGCGTGAGCAGTTCGTTGGTAAGAAGTTGTACGACATGAACTTCAAGCCTGCAATCAAGATTGTTAAAGGTGGCGCGCCAGCAGGTAGCGAACACGGTGTTGACGGTCTTTCAGGTGCGACACTAACAAGTAACGGTGTACAGCACACCTTCGATTTCTGGTTTGGTGCTCAAGGCTTCGGTCCTTACCTTGCTAAGCTACGTGCAGGAGATCTGAATAATGGCTGATGCTAAAGAAATGAAAAAGATCCTATTTGGACCTTTTATCAGTAATAACCCAATCGCCCTTCAGATCCTTGGTGTATGTTCGGCGCTAGCGGTAACAACAAAACTAGAAACAGCGTTTGTTATGACAATCGCAGTAACTGCGGTAACTGCATTCTCTAACTTATTTGTTTCGCTTGTACGTAATCAAATCCCGAACAGCGTGCGTATCATTGCTCAAATGGCAATCATCGCATCACTAGTAATCGTGGTAGACCAGGTACTAAAAGCGTACCTATACGATATCTCTAAGCAGCTATCTGTATTCGTTGGTCTTATCATTACTAACTGTATCGTAATGGGTCGTGCAGAAGCATACGCAATGAAGTCTGCGCCACTACCATCATTCATTGACGGTATTGGTAACGGTCTTGGCTATGGTTTCGTACTGATCACAGTAGCTTTCTTCCGTGAACTATTAGGTTCTGGCAAGCTATTCGGTATGCAGGTTCTACCACTAGTTTCTGACGGTGGTTGGTACCAGCCTAACGGTCTAATGCTGTTAGCTCCGTCTGCTTTCTTCCTAATCGGTTTCATGATCTGGATTATTCGTACTTTCCGTCCAGAACAAGTAGAAGCGAAGGAGTAAGGGGAACATGGAACATTATCTTAGCCTATTAGTTCGTTCGATTTTTATCGAGAACATGGCGTTATCTTTCTTCTTAGGTATGTGTACATTCCTTGCGGTATCTAAGAAAGTTAAGACCTCTTTTGGTCTTGGTGTTGCGGTAATCGTAGTACTTACGATCGCAGTACCTGTAAACAACCTTGTTTACACATACTTATTGAAAGATGGTGCACTAGTTCAAGGTGTTGACCTTAGCTTCCTGAACTTCATTACTTTCATCGGTGTTATTGCGGCGTTAGTACAGATCCTAGAAATGATTCTGGATCGCTTCTTCCCGCCTCTATATAACGCACTAGGTATTTTCCTACCGTTGATCACAGTTAACTGTGCAATCTTCGGTGGTGTATCGTTCATGGTACAGCGTGACTACAACTTTGTTGAATCAATCGTATACGGCTTCGGCTCTGGTACAGGTTGGATGTTAGCAATCGTTGCACTTGCGGGTATCCGTGAAAAGATGAAATATTCAGATGTACCTGCAGGTCTACGTGGTCTAGGTATTACCTTCATCACAGTTGGTCTGATGGCGTTAGGCTTCATGTCTTTCTCTGGCGTACAGCTGTAATCAGGATAAGTAAGGAATATCAATGGATATTATTCTTCTTGGCGTAGTCATGTTCACCTTGATTATCCTGGCTCTAGTTTTAGTAATTCTATTTGCTAAATCTAAGCTAGTACCAACAGGTGACATTACTATCTCAGTAAACGGCGATCCAGAAAAAGCGATCAAAACTGGTGCAGGCGGCAAGCTACTAGGTGCTCTAGCGGGTAACGGTATCTTCGTATCATCTGCATGTGGTGGCGGTGGCTCTTGTGGTCAGTGTCGTGTAAAAGTTAAATCTGGCGGCGGCGATATTCTGCCAACAGAATTAGATCACATCACCAAGGGTGAAGCACGTGAAGGCGAGCGTCTTGCGTGTCAGGTTAACGTGAAGTCTGATATGGACATCGAGCTACCTGAAGAAATCTTTGGTGTGAAGAAGTGGGAATGTACTGTTATCTCTAATGATAACAAAGCAACCTTCATCAAAGAGCTTAAGCTACAAATTCCAGATGGCGAATCAGTACCTTTCCGTGCTGGTGGTTACATCCAGATTGAAGCACCTGCTCACCACATTAAGTACTCTGACTTTGATGTTCCAGAAGAGTACCGTGAAGACTGGGATAAGTTTAACCTATTCCGTTACGAGTCTAAGGTTGATGAAGATATCATCCGTGCTTACTCAATGGCTAACTACCCTGAAGAGTTCGGTATTATTATGCTAAACGTGCGTATTGCTACGCCGCCGCCTAATAATCCAGACGTACCACCAGGTCAAATGTCATCATTCATCTGGTCACTGAAAGAAGGTGACAAGTGTACTATCTCTGGTCCATTCGGTGAGTTCTTCGCGAAAGACACTGATGCAGAAATGGTATTCGTAGGTGGTGGTGCAGGTATGGCGCCAATGCGTTCTCATATCTTCGACCAACTTAAGCGTCTGCACTCTAAGCGTAAGATGTCTTACTGGTACGGTGCACGTTCTAAGCGTGAAATGTTCTACGTTGAAGATTTCGATATGCTTGCTGCTGAAAACGATAACTTCGTATGGCACTGTGCACTGTCTGATCCACAGCCTGAAGATAATTGGGATGGTTACACTGGCTTCATCCATAACGTGCTTTACGAAAACTACTTACGTGATCACGAAGCACCTGAAGACTGTGAATACTACATGTGTGGTCCACCAATGATGAACGCCGCTGTTATCAGCATGCTGAAAGATCTTGGTGTAGAAGACGAAAACATCCTACTAGATGATTTCGGTGGCTAATACATAGCCCTTCGATCACAATAAAATTGGCTGGCCAGTGAATGGTCAGCCTTTTTTCTTACTAACCTTTTTAAAACCTGTTTTTTATTGTGGTTACTTGTCAATAAGTCGATTGATAAGTACTCAGACTAAAGAACAACATGAACGATGGAGTATGAAGTGAAGCGTTTCCTGCTGTGCGGTGCGTTGATGTTATCAACGATAATGCTGTTGACGGGCTGTGGTGACAGTCGTCAGCAGATTGATATTAATGGACAAACAATGGGGACTTACTACTCAGTAAAACTCATTAAGCAAGATGGGTTGCCTAGTCCTGAAACGATCAAAAAAGAAATTGATAAGCGTTTAGAGCTTGTTAATGATCAAATGTCGACTTATCGCCCTGATTCAGAATTAAGCCAATTTAACCAGTTACAATCTACACAACCTTTTGAGGTTTCTGCGGCAACAGCAAAAGTGATCAGTGAAGCACTACGCATTTCTAAGCTAAGTAATGGCGCTTATGATGTAACAGTAGGTCCATTAGTGAACTTATGGAGTTTTGGCCCAGAAGCTCGTCCTGAATCAACGCCAACAGATCAAGAGATCGCAACGCGTAAAGCTGAGATCGGCTATCAACATTTAAGTGTTATTGATGGTAATAAGTTAGTAAAAGATCTACCAGATTTGTATGTGGATCTGTCTTCGATTGCCAAAGGCTATGGTGTCGATGTGGTGGCAGATTACTTAAAAGATGATCTGCATGTGAAAGACTTCATGGTTGATGTGGGTGGTGAAGTTCGTCTACAAGGTAATAACCGTTCAGATGTGCCTTGGCGTATCGCAATTGAAAAACCGATTGCTAATGAACGCGCAGTACAGGATATTATCCAAGCGGGTGATATGGCTATTGCGACATCGGGTGATTACCGTAATTACTTTGAAGAAGATGGGGTGCGTTATTCTCACTTGATCAACCCACAAACAGGAAAACCGATTGCAAACCATGTGGTGTCTGTTACTGTGATTGCGCCATCTTGCATGACGGCAGATGCTTACGCAACCACTTTCTCTGTTATGGGAGAAGAAGAGTCGTTAGCATTAGCGAATAAAGAAAAGTTACCTGTCATGTTGATTGTAAAGACCAAAGATGGCTTTGTTGAATTTAAGTCTGATACGTTTGAGCAATACGTCGTTAAAAAATAAATGAGGTGATCATGGTTGTTTACTTAACAACATTTGCTGTATTTCTTTTGGTCATTGTTGCAATGGCTGTTGGTTATATCTTTCAACGTAAAACCGTAAGCGGTAGTTGTGGTGGTTTAGACGGTATTGGTATCGCGAAAGAATGTGATTGCCCAGAGCCGTGTGATGCGCGTAAAAAGCGTGAAGCTCGTGCTGCTCGTCAAGCTGAGTGGAAGAAAAATCAAATCATCTAATCATTATTATGCGTAGATGAGTAAATAATAAAAGCCTGAGTTTGACTCAGGCTTTTTGCTATTTAACCAATTGGTTACGACCATTTTGTTTGGCGCTATAAAGATTATCATCAGCGACTTTGAGTAATTCATCGATGTCTTCCAATCCTGTGGTTGCGCCTATGCTAATCGTGACTTCAATATTCTGTTCAAGGTATGGAATAGTGATAGATTCAATACGTTGACGTACTAGCTCTAGCGTAGTTATAAAGGTTTGGTAATTACCGCAATGTTTAATACAAAACTCTTCACCACCAAAGCGTGCCACAATCGCTTCAGGAAAATGTGCATCAATGATTTTACTCACGGTAATGAGTACCGCATCACCACCATCATGGCCATAGGTATCATTCACTTTTTTGAAGAAGTCGATATCAATCATGGCGATATTGCGTTGTTGTGTTTCCGATTGGCAACAGCTATGAGTGAAGAAATAGCGACGATTCCAAAGCCCAGTTAATGCGTCTTGGTTAGCCATACGGTAGAGTTTATCGGAAGTATCTTTCATATTAAGAATATGGTGGATACGACAGTTAAATTCTTCTTGATTGAAAGGTTTGTATAAAAAGTCATTAGCACCCGCTTTCAAAAATTGGGCTGTCATGGTGCTGTCGTTACTGCCAGATAAACCCAATACCGCCATTTTATTTCGACTGTACTCACGACGAATTTCACGGGTCATGGTAATGCCATCTTTTTCCGGCATATCGTTATCGGTGATCACTAAGCTAATATCTGGGTTATCTTCAATGATCTGTAATGCTTCGTTGCCATCAGAGGCTTCGTATACGGTTAGGTTTTGTTTCTCTAATAAGTTACTGACATGGTTTCGTACCGTATCTGAGTCATCTACAACTAATGCCTTATGGGCGAGGTTAGACTTTAATCGCAGTAGTAAAGGGACTAAATAGGCAACAGAAGCTGCGCTGTCTTTGAGTAAGTAATCTAATACCCCTTTAGCAAGCACCTTTTCTCGGATTTCATCATTGAATTGTGCCGTAAGTACGATTGATTTGATGTTATGACTTAATACTAAATCAATAATTTCACCATCTTGGGCATCAGGAAGGCAGTAATCGAGCACTGCGCAAAGATAACGTTCAGGATCGGCCAACAGGGAGTGAGCTTGTGCTAAATTTTCGGCAAACACTGCTTTAAAGCCTGCCTGTTGTAATTGATCTTTAAGATAATGACGAAATGCGCGGCTATCTTCTACAACAAGTACTTGATGTTGCAAAATAAACTCCTTTTCTAGCTGTACGCATAAAGTGATAGACAATATATTGATATATATAACATTAGATGTAATGAGTTGATTATCAAATATTTCTCAGACTTGCGATTTTGTGATCTTGCAGCGAAATATTTCATCTAGATTGAATTTTAAATAATGCACCATTTTTCGTTTTCCAACGATTGTGATTCATCGCTATAATAGCTGTATGTATAAACAGTGTGTTTTGAGCGTAAATGTGGCGAAAGTAGCAGAGCAAAAAGCGGTACAGCGAAAGATCATTCACGTCGATATGGACTGTTTCTACGCAGCGGTTGAGATGCGCGATGATCCTGCTTTGCGTGATGTTCCCATTGCGATCAGTGGTCGCTCTGCTCGTGGGGTAGTGAGTACTTGTAATTACCTTGCGCGTAAATACGGCATTCATTCAGCCATGCCCACTGCTCATGCTTTAAAGCTGTGTCCACATTTGACTTTAGTACCGGGAAGAATGCAGGTATATCGTGAGGTTTCACAGCAAATACGCGCTATTTTTGAACGTTATACCGATAAGATAGAACCGCTCTCACTTGATGAAGCGTATTTAGATGTCTCTGATTGTGAAATGCTTCATGGCTCAGCGACACTTATTGCACAAGATATTCGTCGAGCAATAGAGCAAGAGTTACAACTTACCGCATCTGCAGGTGTTGCCCCTGTTAAGTTTATTGCGAAAGTGGCTTCTGATCTGAATAAGCCCAACGGACAATACGTGGTTACTCCTGAAGAGGTTGATAATTTTGTTGCAGATCTAAAGCTGGAAAAAATACCCGGTGTTGGGAAAGTGACGATACAAAAATTGCATGAGAAAGGCTTATTTGTTGGGCGTGATGTGCAAAATTACGATCGCCACTTATTGTTGCAACAGTTTGGGAAGTTTGGACAATCGCTGTGGTCACGTGCTCATGGTATTGATGAGCGTGAAGTGATTGTTGAACGGCAACGAAAATCGGTTGGGGTAGAGCGGACTTTTAGCCAAAATATTTCCAGCTATGAGCAATGCTGGCAAGTGGTAGAGCAGTTATACCCAGAGCTGGAGCAACGATTACGTAAAGTGCGTCCTGAGCTTGATATTGCTAAACAAGGGGTGAAGTTAAAGTTTGCTGATTTTCAACAAACGACCGTTGAGCATATTTATCCAAAGTTAGATAAAGTGCAGTTTGTGGATTTACTTAAAGAAGCGATGACGAGGCAAAACAATCGTGAAATTCGCTTAATAGGTTTAAGTGTTGGATTAGAAGTAGGATTAAAAGCACAGCAGCTTTCTTTTGGTTTCTAGTCTTTGCTAGAATCAATGACATAAAAAACGGGCTTAACGTCTTTTAGCGTTAAGCCCGTTGTTGTTTCTGGGTTACATTACTTTTTAACAGGAATGTTTTTCAGTACAGCGATCATTTGATCCCAGAACATTTGTACGGTATCAATCTTCACTTTCTCATCTGGTGAGTGTGGGAATTTGATCGTAGGGCCAAATGAAAGCATGTCCATTTCAGGGTATGGTTCTTTAAACAGACCACACTCAAGACCGGCGTGGATCACCATGATGTTTGGCTTGTTACCGTACATCTCTTGGTACATATCACGGAACACATGCATAATTTCAGAATCAGCATCTGGTTTCCAGCCTGGGTAAGTACCAGAGAACGCACATTCTGCACCAGCTAATGCCGCTAGTGATTGCAGCATGCTTTCTACATAGCTACGACCAGAATCCGTTAATGAACGCACTAAGCAAAGAACGATAACTTTATCGTTTTCAGTCGTGATAACACCCATGTTTAGTGAAGTTTCAACTACACCTTCAATGTCATCACTCATGCGGATCACACCGTTAGGGCATACGTTAAGTACATTGATCAAACGTACTTGATCTGCCATTACCATTACATCTGCTGGTAGCTCAGCAGACTCAGTAAATAGGTTGATGTCAGTTTCTACGTGGCCAAGCTCAGCACTTAATAGCGTTTGGAAATGCGCGAATAAGTTATTTAGTTGATCAACATTGGCTGCCGGCAGCGTAACAATCACAGATGCTTCACGTGGGATAGCATTACGTAGGCTACCACCTGTGAAGTTGTTAATACGTAAGCCAAGCTCATCTGCGTGACCTGCTAAAAAGCGTGCTAGTAATTTGTTAGCGTTGCCACGACCAGTGTGGATATCACAACCTGAGTGACCGCCTTTTAAGCCTTTTAATACAAGTTTTACTGCTTGGTGATCGGCTGGTGTCGTTTCACGAGTAATATCCAGTGTGATAGCGCCATCTACGCCGCCAGCACAACCCATGTACACTTCGCCTTCTTGCTCAGAGTCAGTGTTTAGTAGGATGTCACCTTCTAACCAACCTTCTTTTAGGCCGAAAGCACCTGTCATACCTGCTTCTTCATCAATGGTTAGCAGCACTTCTAATGGGCCATGTTCAATGTCTTTCGCGGCAAGAACAGCAAGACAGCTTGCCATACCCATACCGTTATCAGCACCCAGTGTTGTGCCTTTTGCCGTTACCCACTCACCGTCGATGTATGGTTGGATAGGATCTTTAGTGAAGTCGTGTACGGTTTCTTCATTTTTCTGTGGAACCATATCGATGTGTGCTTGAAGTACTACACCTTTACGGTTTTCCATGCCTGCAGTTGCAGGTTTTTTAATAATCACATTACCTGTTTCATCACGACGAACGTCTAAGCCTTCTTTTTTAGCAAATTCAACAATGAATTGTGCAAGTTGTTCTTCATGCTTAGATGGGTGAGGGATAGAACAGATTTGATCGAAAAATTGCCATACGGCTTTAGGTGATAGTTGACTGATTTCAGACACGGAAGCCTACCTTTATACAATATTGGGCTAGTGACACTTGTCAGGCTATTAGCCGCCAAATGACATAAATATGTAGCGATAAAACCTATCGCATTTTTTTTAGCATATCATTCTGACTAATGCGGAGGTAGAGAAAAAAGTAAAATCTTAAACCGCAAATACGATAATGCATAAGTATGAATCATGTTTAATGATCACTCATAACAGATACATCACTGTAAGTTATTTTAGATATTTATTTGTTTTATCTAGATTATGGAACTATGTTTTACTTTTAAAAATGAAAAAAAATTACATCAAAAGTTATTTAACAATGTTTTTTTACGAAAAGTGTGACGAGCTTAAAAAATAACTTGAAAGTAAATTACGAAATGGTTATGATTTCTACAATCTCAGAGAGATGATGAATTAATGACTGTACATGTTCAGGATGAACCCGAGATATCGCCTCCAAGGAACCGAGATAAGTGCGGCCTAGATGGTCAATACGATCCAAGGATTAAGTAAATATAGTTATGTACTTAATTGGGATTACTTATTTGTAAGGTGATTTAAAAATGAAATTATTTGATTCTATTACACACTTTTGGAATAACCGTTCTGTATACACAGGTAACTTTACTTACCCTAGTTACTTCGGTTACTAAGAATTTTGTTATCTAGTTGCTGACTAGCTAACTGAACTGTTTGTTCACCCCCTAACTTGAGAATACTAAATAATCGTTATCGGTTATTTGCAACATTCGCCGCCACTTCGTATTGAAGTGGCGTTTTTTTATTTATGACTTGCCATTTTATTCCCACTCGTAACTGCATTTCTTCATTTATGATGAATTTTTCAACGATCTCGCTGGTTTTATTCTTATAAATATAAAAAACTACAATTATTGCTATTTGGAATATAGTTGCTAATGCATTGATTTTATATTGCTAATTTCCTGTTACAAAAAGGCAAATGGAGCAAATAAAATTAATTCGCTTTAGAACGGTGTTTTTACTCGATATTTTCTGGAAATTGATAGATCTGATGTTTATAATCGCGCTCAAATTGAGAACGCAAACGTTTTCTATTTTTGCATAATACCTAACGTGTCTATCTCCAAGGAACCGAGAAACATGCTTGAGAAGTTATTTAAACTGAAGGAACACGGCACTGATGTGCGCACTGAGTTGCTTGCAGGCTTAACCACTTTCCTGACGATGGCTTACATCATTTTTGTAAACCCAACTATGCTAGCCAATACAGGAATGGATAAAGGTGCAGTGTTTGTTGCAACTTGTTTAGCGGCAATGATTGGCTGTTTCGTGATGGGCTTTTTTGCAAACTATCCTGTGGCTCAAGCGCCAGGTATGGGGCTAAATGCCTTCTTTACCTACACTGTGGTGTTAGGTATGGGCTACACATGGCAAGTGGCATTAGCGGCAGTTTTCTTATCGGGTTTATGTTTTATCGCCCTGAGCCTATTAAAGGTGCGAGAGTGGATCATTAATTCGATCCCCTTGGCGTTAAGAACTGGGATCTCAGCCGGTATTGGTTTATTCCTTGCGTTTATCGCTCTACAAACCTCGGGCATTGTGGTTGATAATCCAGCGACGTTAGTACAAGTAGGCGACTTAACTAGCTTCCCTGTAATAATGGCTGCGCTTGGTTTCTTCTTAACCATTGCGTTAGTACATCGTGGTTTTAAAGCGGCTGTGTTGATTGCCATTTTAGTGGTAACGGCATTAGGTATTATGTTTGGTGAAGTGAGCTACGGCGGCATTATGTCTATGCCACCAAGTATTGCTCCAACCTTTATGCAATTAGATTTTGCAGGTGCAATGGAAGTTGGTTTGATTTCAATTGTGTTTGCTTTCTTGTTTGTCGATTTATTTGATACTGCAGGAACATTAGTCGGCGTAGCGACCAAAGCTAACTTGATTGGCGAAGATGGTAAGCTGCCTCGTTTAAACCGCGCACTACTAGCAGACAGTACTGCAACGTCAGTTGGTGCGTTATTGGGTACATCGAATACCACTTCTTATGTCGAGAGTGTGTCCGGTGTCGCAGTCGGAGGACGTACTGGTCTTACTGCGGTAACGGTTGGTGTATTATTCCTCCTTGCACTATTTTTTGCACCGCTTGCTGGCATGGTCCCAGCGTACGCAACAGCAGGTGCATTGTTCTACGTAGCAATTCTTATGATGTCTGGCCTTGTGGCAATTGATTGGCGTGATCTAACAGAAGCAGCACCAGTTGTTGTGGTTTGTTTATTGATGCCATTAACTTATTCAATTGCTGAAGGTATTGGCCTTGGTTTCATCACTTACGCTGCAGTTAAAGCGATGAGTGGTAAGGGACGTGACGTAAATATCAGTGTTTGGGTAATTTCAGCGCTGTTCCTTTTGAAAATTATTTTTCTCTAAGTTTTAGATTAATAAAGCTTTACTAATTTATGGCGATTTTCGAATCGTTGATCCAGAGGTTCTTTGTTTATGAGTAATAAATTCATCATCACTTGGGATAACATGCAAACCTACACACGTCAGCTGGCTGAAAAGCTACTTCCAGCGGATCAGTGGACAGGTATCATTGCTGTTAGTCGTGGCGGTTTGGTTCCTGCTGCTATTTTGGCGCGTGAACTAGGTATTCGTCACGTAGATACGGTATGTATCTCAAGCTACGATCATGATCATCAACGTGACATGCGTGTGATCAAGAAAGCAGAAGGTGATGGTGAAGGCTTTATCATCGTTGATGATTTAGTTGATACAGGTGGTACGGCTGAGAAAATCCGTGAAATGTACCCACGTGGTAAGTTCGTAACCGTATGTGCAAAACCTGCTGGTAAGCACTTAGTTGACGATTACGTTGTAGATATTCCACAAGATACGTGGATTGAGCAACCATGGGATATGGCGGTAACGTTCGTTGATCCAATCGCTAAGCGATAAGCTATTTCTCTTTATCAAGGCTTATCGCTGTAGGGCGGTAAACTAAGATTGATTAATAAGACGCCGATAAGGCGTCTTTTTTTGTTTTAAATCGACATACGTAAGTGATTTTGGGTATATCATCACTACACATCATAAAGACTACGTGGAGAGTGCCGTGTCTGAGCCATCCCCTGAAAATTTGTCCGAAAAGTTATTTGCCCCAAGACCTACCTCTAAAGAAACATCGAGTTTAGTGAAAATTGCTCATGTACGCAGTGGGCGAGTGAACAATGCGCTGGATGGTGAGAGTAAGGCTGGCTGGTACCGTGTTTTACGTCGTCCTCAATGGATTTGGCAAGGTGTCGATCCTATTCAGCTTGAAGCGGTTTTAGCACGCATTGCGAGCTCAACAGCGCAGCGTACAGATGAAAACCTATTAGATACCGTGATTGGTTATAAGCCGGGAAACTGGAGTTATGAATGGTCACAGCTGGGTGCAAGTTACCAAAAACAAGCTCGTTTATTGCTAAATGAAGGCGAGAAATTAAAAGCCTCAGAGTTGTTATTAAAAGCCAGTACCCATTACAGCATTGCTGCCTACCCTTATATAAAAGGGGATCAACTGGCCGATCAGGCAGAGTTACAAGCCAATCAAAGCTATCGTGAAGCGATTGAGTTACGTCCGCATGATATGCGTACTATTAACGTAAAATATGAAGGCAAAACCTTTGAAGCTTTCATTCATTTACCACGTACCGATAAATTATTGCCAACTGTTATTGTCAGTGGTGGCTTAGACACACTGCAGTGCGACTTATGGCGTTTATACGAAGATTATTTAGGCCCTGCAGGCTATGCCATGGTGACACTTGATATGCCATCAGTGGGGCATTGTGATCGTTGGAATTTAACGGAAGATACCAGCCGTTTACACCAAGCACTATTACAACAAATTCGTGATGTACCTTGGGTCGATCATCATAAAGTTGCCATGCTGGGTATTCGCATGGGCGGCAATGCAGCCATTCGTTTGGGCTTTATGGAGCCTACACGTTTAAAAACATGTATTAGTTTAGGTGGGGCGATTAATAGTGTGTTGACTCAGCCAAAGCTGATTGAGCAAATTCCGCGTATGTTCTTAGATGTTTTAGCATCACGTATGGGCAAAAATGGTCAATCTGAAGCGAGTATTATTTCACACTTACCTGCATGGTCTTTGAAAAATCAGGGCATCTTAGGCCGTCGACGTATTGATATGCCAATGTTAGGGATCAGTTTGAAAAACGATCCTGTGTGTCCTGAGATGGATAATCAGCTGATTGCGCTTTCAAGTTACGGTGGTAAAGCACTAACCTTACCTGAGAAGCCGTTACATGATGGCTATCATCGCTCGATGATAGAAGTTGTGAAGTGGTTAGATGAGAAACTCGCCTAATTGCTGGTAAAGAAATCATAGTGCCATAAAGATGACGGAATAATACCTCAAGTATTGTTCCGTTTTTTTATACTGCTTTGATATTGTTAAAAAATACGTATACCTACATTGGCATTTCACCAAACATCAACCATAATGTAACAAATAATGATAATGATCTCGTTGCACATCATGATGATGAAGCAATGTCATCATTGATCATGCTTATTTTGTTGAGTATGCGCTTACTCATAACTGCAGTTGACTATGGATGGATTAGCAATGACGACGACAACTCTGTTTCCGCCTCATGGGCGTTTAATGACAAAATTAACTGCATTAGGACCTTATTTACGAGAAAAAAAATCACAAGAAGGTTACTTTTTCTTTGATTGTTTAGCGAGCTGTGTGAATGCAGACAAAGAGCCTGAAGAGCGTGAATTTTGGGGCTGGTGGTTGGTATTAACCGCGACCGATAACGGCTTTGAATACAGCTATGACTTTGGGCGTTATGATCTCAGTGGTGAATGGAACGAAGGCAAATTACCCGCTAAACACAAAGATGCGGTGATGAAAACCTTGGTCGATTTCCATGAAAAGTTGACACCTTTTATTGTTGATGAGTGCCAATTAACACTTTCAGCGTCTTCTAATTTAACGCAAACTCAATTAACCGAATTGGCATAAATAAAGTTAGATATTTTATATACCCAAGCGACTTCAAGATGCCTGATTCAGAGCGAGGTCACTGAGTTGAATTCAAGGAAGGCAACGAAGCTGAATAGCGAGCTCTTTCCAAGTTGTCTATAAAACCCATAAGCTAGCTTATGGGTTTTTTTGTGTCTTTTTTTTACAAATTGTTGTTTGAGACAACGGAATTTATTGGCCTTGATGTGTTTTTGTGTAATTTATGGGCGTTTCAGTGTGTTAATTAAATATTTGCCCATTTATATTTATTTCGTAACGGTTTTTCTCTTGTGCTTTGTCAGCGGTATTGATAAAACAAAGTACTTTTTATTTCTTTTTATTTTGTTTGATCCCCATGGCAGATACCAAAAATACCAATGCTCGAGAGCAAGACCTTGCAGCATCTGCTGCATCACAAACAATTGTTGTTAAATTGGGCACCAGCGTTCTAACTGGCGGTACGCTAAAGTTAGATCGTGCTCATATGGTTGAGCTTGTCCGTCAATGTGCGATGCTTCGTCGCCAAGGACATAAAGTGATTATCGTGACTTCTGGCGCAATTGCGGCAGGCCGCGAGCATTTAGGTTACCCCGAACTGCCCAAAACAATGGCAAGTAAGCAATTGCTTGCTGCTGTTGGTCAAGGTCGTTTGATCCAAGAATGGGAAACCTTGTTTGGTATCTATGGGATCAACATCGGTCAAATGTTGTTAACTCGTGCCGATTTGAATGACCGTGAGCGTTACTTGAATGCTCGTGACATGATCGTTGCACTATTAGATAACGGCATTGTTCCTGTTGTGAATGAAAACGATGCGGTTGCGACAACTGAAATTAAAGTGGGTGATAACGATAACTTATCAGCGCTTGTGGGTATTTTAGGTGGCGCAGACAAACTGTTATTAATGACAGATCAACCGGGTTTATTTACTGCAGATCCTCGTAGTAATCCTGATGCTGAATTGATCCGTGAAGTTCATACGATTGATGAGACATTACGTAAACTAGCTGGTGGTAGTGTAGGCGGTTTAGGTACTGGCGGTATGGCAACCAAGTTGCAAGCGGCCGATGTAGCGCGTCGTGCGGGTATTGAAGTGATCATTGCTGCTGGTCGTCGCCCTGATGTGATCATTGAACTAGCGGAAGGTAAATCTGTAGGTACACGTTTTTTACCATTGGAATCACCACTAGAAAGCCGTAAACGTTGGATTTTGGCTGGTCCTCCTCCAGCGGGTGATATTGTTATTGATGACGGCGCTGTCACTGCAGTGCAACAACGAGGCAGTAGTTTACTTGCGAAAGGGATCACCATGGTAAAAGGTGACTTTGAGCGTGGTGAAGTTGTGCGTATCTTTGATAAAGATAATAACCTATTAGCACGTGGTATTTGCCGTTACTCAAGTGTCGATATGGCAAAAATTGCAGGTAAGCACAGCCAAGACATTCATCAAGTATTAGGCTATGAATATGGTCACGTGGCGATCCATCGTGATGATATGGTAGTGATTTAAAACGACATGTATCTATAAATACAGATAAGCATTGGCTACACGACAGGGATTAGAACGAGGAATTATTGTGAATCTTGAATTAATGGGACAAGCAGCACAGCAAGCTGCCTTCGAGTTAGCAACGACCGCTACAGCAATTAAAAACAAAGCATTAGCTATTATTGCGGATGAATTAGAAAGTAATAAAGACATTATTTTAGCGGCAAACAAGCAAGATATTGATGCAGCTGTTGAGTCTGGCATGTCTGAAGCGCTGGTTGATCGTCTATTGCTAAATGAGTCACGTTTAGCGGGTATCGCTAATGATGTGCGTAATGTGATTAACCTAAACGATCCTGTCGGTGCTGAGCTTGATAGCCGTGTACTTGAAAATGGTATGCGTTTAAGCCGCCGTCGTGTGCCACTTGGTGTGGTTGGCGTTATTTACGAAGCGCGTCCAAACGTGACTATCGATATTGCCGCGCTATGTTTGAAAACAGGTAACGCTAGTATTTTGCGTGGTGGTCGTGAAACCTTCCACTCAAACATGGCATTGGTAAAAGTGATCCAAGTTGCATTAGAAAAAGCAGGCCTACCTGCATCTTCTGTGCAATACATTGAGCAGCCAGATCGTGAGCTAGTATCACAGCTACTTAAATTAGATCAGTACGTGGACATGATCATTCCTCGTGGTGGTGCGGGTTTACATAAAATGTGTAAAGAGAACAGCACTATTCCTGTGATCATCGGTGGTTTTGGTATCAGCCATATTTATGTTGACGATAGCGCAGATCTCACACGCTCTTTAGATGTGGTTGAGAACGCAAAAGTACAACGTCCATCAGCATGTAATGCGTTAGATACGTTATTAGTGAATGAGAAAGTAGCAGAAGCGTTCTTATCTCGTTTAGTTGAGCGTATGAATAAGGCAAAAGTAACGCTGGTTGCCGATGACACGGCTTACAATTTACTTGAAGGTAAGGCATCTTCACTGCGTAAAGTGTCGGAAGGTGACTTTGATACTGAATGGCTAAGCTACACGCTAGGCATTAAAGTGGTTAACAATGTGGATGAGGCGATTTTCCACATGCGTAAACATAATGCGAGCCACTCAGATTCGATCCTAACTAACAACTTACAAGCAGCAGAGCGTTTCGTAAATGCGGCAGGTTCTGCGGCAGTTTATGTGAATGCGTCAACACGCTTTACTGATGGTGCGCAATTTGGTTTAGGTGCGGAAGTTGCAGTATCAACCCAGAAGCTACATGCTCGTGGTCCAATGGGCTTAGAAGAGCTAACTAGTTATAAGTGGGTGGGTGTGGCTGATTACTTAAGCCGTGCTTAATTCTTGATTAATATGTAAAAAGCTGCCAATTAGTCATTACTATTTGGTAGCTTTTTTTATGTCTGTGATATTGGCTTTTCGCCTAGGCTTTGTCGTCTTTATCTTGAGGTTCGGTGTCTTTTTGTTTGCTAAGAGGATGCTTATCATCAAACAATTTGTGCTTTTTCTGCACTTCAAACTTCATGTAAGCGGTATATTTTAGCGCTGCAATATTGCTGGCAATCACGGCAACAATAATAAAAGAAATTACCCACGGATTAAAAAGCCATTCCATATTAGCCTCATTGATAGTGCGATAAAGAGTATTTTCAGCATAACACCGATATTGCACACTTGGCTTAATATTCGTCATAAAAACGATAATAAAAAGCAGCCCGTTATTTACTTATGAAGTAAATAACGGGCTGCTTATGCATTGAAGTATGGTGCAATTACAGCGCTTTTTCTAACACCTTTTGGTACATGTCAGTAAGCTTTTCAAGATCTGCCACTTTCACACACTCGTTCACTTTGTGGATTGTCGCATTAACAGGACCAAGCTCGACGACTTGTGCGCCAGTTCGAGCAATGAAACGACCGTCAGATGTGCCGCCTGTGGTTAATAGCTCAGGTTGCTGGTGGTTTACTTCTTCAATTGCAGCAACTACGGCTTCGACCAATGTGCCTTTGTCGGTTAAGAATGGGTGACCACTTAACGTCCATTTTAGATCGTAATCTAAACCGTGGGCATCAAGTACTGAATGTACACGACGCTTGATTTCAGTATCGGTTAACTCGGTGCTGAAGCGGAAGTTAAACTGCACCTGAAACTCACCTGGGATCACGTTGGATGCACCTGTGCCAGCTGCAATATTTGGGATCTGGAAACTGGTTGGTGGGAAGTACTCGTTACCATTATCCCATGTGATCGCAGCAAGCTCTGCGAGTGCTGGTAGTGCTTTATGAACGGGGTTATTGGCAAGGTGAGGGTAAGCAACATGACCTTGAATACCTTTCACCGTTAAATCACCTGTGATTGAACCTCGGCGACCATTTTTCACCACATCACCGACATTCAGCGTACTTGATGGTTCTCCAACAATACACATGTCGATTTTTTCATTGCGTGCTTCAAGGGTATCAACCACACGAGTCGTCCCATTGATGAAAGGGCCTTCTTCATCAGAGGTGATTAAAAGCGCAATAGAGCCGTTGTGATCAGGATTTTCAGCGATAAAGCGCTCAATTGCCACAATCATACACGCCAGTGAACCTTTCATATCAGCCGCACCACGACCGTGTAGATAGCCATCGATAATTGTTGGTTCAAACGGTGGGGTATGCCATTGCTCTACTGGGCCTGAAGGGACAACGTCAGTATGACCTGCGAACACAAACAGTGGAGCTTGTGTACCACGGCGTGCCCATAGGTTAGTCGTATCTTCAAATACCATGGTTTCAATAGTGAAACCGAGTTGCTCTAGGCGAGCGATCATTACATCTTGGCAGCCAGCATCTTCAGGGGTGACCGAAGGGCGGCTCATTAAATCTTTAGCGAGTGCAATAACTGGGCTATCAGACATCCTTGTATCCTTGTTATTGTTGAAAAATTTCTTGGTATTGAGCTGGTTTAAAACCTAGATAGTACGCGTCATTGTGTACTAATAGTGGACGCTTGATCATCGCTGGTTGCTCTAACATCAGCGTTAATGCGTTGTCGCGGTTTAAACTGTTTTTTTGCTCATCAGTTAATTGACGGTAAGTAGTACCACGTTTGTTCAGCATGGCTTCCCAGCCAAGTGCAGCTTCAAAGGTTTCGAGTTGAGCACGATCTAAACCATCAACACGGTAATCATGGAAAGTGTATTCAATGTTTTCTGCTTCAAACCACTTTTTCATTTTCTTAATGGTGTCGCAATTTTTGATGCCGTAGGCAATAGTACTCATAGAAGGCTCTAACTTGTTATTTTTGTGATGAATGGTCTTTTATAACGAGATTACACAATGACCGCAAGCATTGATCCTAGGCTAAAAAGGACGGTGAATTAAAAAAGTAAAATTTAGAAATAAATTTACGGAATATTTTTACTTCTTTTTACGCTTGAGAAAGTAAAGATAGTGCAGGCTTGATCGAACTCAACATAAAAAATTCTTAGGGGGTAATAATAAGCACAGTATTTTATGGAGGCCTCAATGGAACTGAATCCGGTTTTTGCCCGTCGACTTTATTTAGCATTATTAGTGGAACATACCGAGCGACCTAACGTCCCTCGTTTAATTGAACAAACAGGTTGGCCTCGTCGCACCATTCAAGATGTCTTAAAAGCTTTACCTAGCATTGGTATCGAGCTGTGTTTTATTCAGGATGGTCGTCGTCATAATGATGGTTACTACACATTGAGTGATTGGGGACCGTTTGACTTAGAGTGGATTAAGGCAAGAGAGCCTGATTTATTGGCGGCATTAGCGCCATAAATAAAAAACCGCATTCGCTATTAATAGCAATGCGGTTTTTTGTTAATGAAAGCAGCTTGGTTGAACTACTTGCGCTTATTGGCCTTGTGATTCTAAATACAAGATGGTTGCAGCGGTGCGAGACTTAACCTGTAGCTTTTTGAGCAAGCTTTTCATATGCACTTTCACAGTGGCTTCTGAAATAAATAACTGCTCAGCAATTTGACGGTTTCGTTGGCCTTTGGCGACTTCTTGGAGAATTTGCAGTTCACGTTCGGTAAGTTGACTCAGTATATCGTCTGTTGAATGCTGCTCTGCCAAACATTCTTTCACCACGTTACTGTAAGCTTTGCCACCACACAGCGCAGACTTTAACAGCTCGATGAGTTCATCAGGCTCGGTATCTTTAAGTAAGTAACCATCAGCACCTGCATTGAGCAGCGTTTTAATATCACTGCGGCTATCAGAAACCGTTAATACTACAATACAGGCAAGAATCCCTTCATCACGCATGGCATTTAACGTATCTAAGCCGGACATGCCTTTCATGTTTAAATCGAGCAAAATCAAATCTGGTGATTGTTCATGGGCAAGAGCAATTGCATCATTACCGTTACTGGCTTCACCGACTAATTGAAAGTCTGATTCCATGCTGAGCAACTGACCGATCCCTCGACGCATCAGAGGGTGATCGTCGACAATCATGACTTTCCAACATGTCATATTGTTATCCTTTTTGTAGTGGAAATATCAGGCTGATAGTACTGCCGTGATGGGGTTGTGAATCTATCTGTAAGTCACCATTAAGCCGTGATGTACGCTCTTGCATAATGCTTAGACCATAATGATCCCGTTTGCTTGCTGTTGGGTCAAATCCTTTACCATCATCACCGATCGTAACATGCACATTTTGCGCTGTTTGATAACAGGTGACGGTGATTTCATCGGCATCTGCATGTTTAATTGCATTGAGTACCGCTTCACGAATGATCTGTAATAAATGCACTTGGTTATGGGCATCTAACGCCATGGATGGTAAGTGGTTATCTATCACCAATAAGGCGTCGGTTTGATTTTCCAGAGGTTCAAGCATTTGGTTTAACGCTTCACCAAAGTTAGCATCTTTAATGGTGAGGCGGAATGTACTGAGCAGCTCACGTAATTGGGTATAGGCGCTACTTAATCCTTGTTCTATATCTTGCACGGTACGGTTGATATCGTCACCATGCTCAATTTGATTTAACTCTCTTTTTAAGAGGGTTAATTGGATTTTTAAATAAGACAGTGATTGTGCTAGTGAATCATGCAGCTCTCGGGCGATAGTGGCACGCTCTTCCATGAGTAACAAATGCTCAGCTTGTTTCTGAGCGCGGTTGTAATAAATACCACGGGCGAGAATTTGTGAAATATTATCGATCAATGCTTGATCTGGACACGGCAACGTATATTGCCACCATAACCGTCCCATTAATTCACCATCGATATACAGTTCATTACTGTGCCAGTTTTGATTAATACGGCTACCAGCATGGATCTCCGTAGTGCTACCTGTTGTTTCTTCAATGATCAGTCGAGCTCCCGTTACTCCATCAATCGCAATCATGGTTTCTAACATGTTAGTAAATTGCTCCGTGGTCAGTCGGCTAACTGATAGCTGTTGTGAGCAGTTGTAAAGCACTTGCAGTGATTCATTGGCATGACGTAAACGGCGAGTTTTCTCTGTGACGCTACGCTCTAACCCATCATAAAGTTGCTCTAACTCACAGGACATTTTGCTAAATGTCTGCGCTAAGATCCCCAATTCATTTTTACTGTTATTACAAACACGGAACTGAAAGTTTTTACGCTTTACTTGTTTACAGGCATTTACTAAATCATTGAGTGGCGCAACGATTTGTAAACGTGTGTAGCGGATGGTGTAGAACACAATCAGTAATATCGTGGTTAACCCCATGGCACCGATGGTTGCTAATCGTTGAAGTTTAATTTCAGAAGATTCTTGTAGTTCTGCGACAAACTTATCAACTCGATGAACAAAAGGGGCGACATGCTGAATGAAAGATTTATTGTTTTCTGTTTCTAAGATGGGGTGTAGCTCGTCCCAGCGCAGTACTAGCTGGTTGTACTGTTGTTGGATATCACTAGGTACAAACCAATGATTGAGCTCTTTCATCGAAGGAGAATGTAACGATTGTTCAAACTGCTCAATGTGCTCAGACAGTAATGGTGAATGTGTCTCAACATCAAAAGCTAAGCGATAAGTTTGCATACGCATTGAGCCTGCGATGTTAATGGCTTCGGCATCATTCAAGCTAGATGTCAGTGTCATCAATGCGAGTGAAGTCGTTGAAATTGAGATGAATAAAATCAGTACCATTGAGCGAGCGATAGTGCTTGTTACCGAGTTTGTTTTTTTCTTTGCCACATGAATCCTTTTCAATAAGTCCCATTCGCAATTCTTCATAACGCACATGAATACGATGCATTAAATTATCGAATAATGTGAGTTTTATCTTATCTATTTGTTGATCTAGAACAAATAACCCTATCAATTACCCCTTAGGTGGTATTTAAGCAATTATTTCATTATTTAAAATTGATGTATAAAAAGATGAATAAAATATTAACATTTGTGATTTCGATGAATTGCATGAATATATATTAATATTGCAACTTTTTATTCTTTTTTGTCATTTAGATCCAAAGCGAGAGGTGAAGATGGTGGATCGTTCTCGACGACAATTATTTACTCGTCGAACTCAACCTAGCTTACCGCGTTTGCCTTGGTTGAAAAATGAAGCTGAATTTACGGATATTTGTTCTCGCTGTGAACGTTGTATCAAAGCATGCGAAACAAACATCCTTGTTAAAGGTGATGGTGGCTTTCCACAAGTGGATTTTAGCCAAGGCGAAGGAGAGTGCACATTTTGTTATCAGTGTGCCGATGTTTGTCCTGAACCATTATTTTTAGCACAAACAGAACAACCGTGGGCAATCACTGCAACCATCAATGAGGGGTGTATGGCATCGAAGAATATCGAATGCCGAAGTTGTGGTGACATGTGTGAACCACAAGCGATTCAATTTCAACTTCAAGTTGGAAAGGTCGCGATGCCAACGGTGTCTAGTGATGATTGCAACGGATGTGGTGCTTGTGTTTCTGGTTGTCCTGTTTCAGCCATCACCATAGCGCGTGTAGATGCAAACACCCAGTAATTCGTTTTAAAAGAGAGTCTGTATGTCTTTACAAGAAGTTCATATTTCCAGCCTTGTGGTGCATGTCAAACCTGCATATTTACAAGAGATAAAGCAACAGATTTTAGCAATGCCGAATACTGAAATTCCCGGCGACAGTGAAGAAGGGAAGATCATCGTAGTTCTTGAAACAGCAAACCAAGGCTACGTGACCGACACCATAGATAAAATCAATAACTTAGAAAATGTGTTAACCACTTTTTTGGTGTATCACCAAATTGAGCACTTTGAGACGCAACCTGAGGGCAACTCATGAAGATGACAAGACGTGCATTTGTTAAAGCAAATGCTGCCGCATCAGCCGCGGCTGTTGCAGGTATTACCTTACCCGCTTCAGCAACTAACTTAATTGTTAGTTCTGATGAAACAAAAATTAAATGGGATAAAGCGCCTTGTCGTTTTTGTGGTACTGGCTGTTCTGTTTTGGTGGGTACCCAAAATGGTCGCGTTGTTGCTACTCAAGGTGATCCTAAAGCACCAGTAAATAAAGGTCTTAACTGTATCAAAGGTTATTTCCTTTCAAAAATTATGTACGGCAAAGATCGCCTACAAACGCCAATGCTTCGTATGAAGAACGGTCAGTACGATAAAGAAGGTGAGTTTACTTCAGTATCGTGGGATACCGCGTTTGATGTAATGGCTGATAAGTGGAAAGCGGCACTGAAGAAACAAGGTCCATCGGGGGTGGGCATGTTTGGTTCAGGTCAGTGGACGGTGATGGAAGGTTATGCCGCGTCAAAAATGATGAAGGCAGGTTTCCGTTCTAACAATATCGATCCAAATGCTCGCCACTGTATGGCATCAGCGGTGGTGGGTTTTATGCGTACCTTTGGTATTGATGAGCCAATGGGATGTTATGACGATCTAGAACATGCTGATGTGTTCGTTCTATGGGGTTCAAACATGGCAGAAATGCACCCTGTATTATGGACGCGTATGACGGATCGCCGTTTAAGTCATCCTCATGTTAAAGTGAATGTCCTTTCTACCTATCAGCATCGCTCATTTGAATTGGCTGATAACGGCATGATCTTTAAACCGCAAACTGACTTAGCTATTGCCAACTTTATTGCGAATTACATTATTCAAAACGATGCGGTTAACTGGGACTTTGTGAATAAGCACACCCACTTCAAACGCGCACAAACAGATATCGGTTATGGTCTACGTGACGATAACCCACTACAACAAAAAGCTGCACATCCAAACTCTGGTGATATGTTCCCAATGACATTTGAGGAATATAAAGCCTCTGTAGCGGAATACACCGTAGAAAAAGCATCAGAAATGTCAGGTGTGGCACCTGAAAAACTGATTGAGCTTGCGAAATATTATGCAGATCCAAAACTAAAAGTGATGTCACTTTGGACGATGGGGATGAACCAACATACCCGTGGTGTTTGGATGCAAAGCTTGGTTTATAACCTGCACCTACTAACTGGTAAAATTGCAACGCCGGGTAATAGTCCATTTTCACTAACGGGTCAGCCATCAGCATGTGGTACCGCCCGTGAAGTGGGCACGTTTGCTCACCGTCTTCCTGCAGATATGGTTGTTGCTAACCCGAAACACCGTGAAATTGCAGAAAAGATTTGGAAACTACCAGAAGGTACGATCCCACCTAAGCCGGGCTATCACGCGGTATTACATGATCGCATGTTAAAAGACGGCAAGTTAAATGCGTACTGGGTGATGTGTAATAACAATATGCAAGCAGGACCTAACATCAATGGTGAACGTTTACCGGGTTATCGCAATCCTGAAAACTTCATTGTATGTTCTGATCCGTACCCAACGGTAACAGCGCAAGCTGCTGATTTGATTTTACCAACCGCAATGTGGGTGGAAAAAGAAGGGGCTTACGGTAACGCTGAGCGTCGTACCCAAGCTTGGTATCAACAGGTTGAAGCACCGGGTGAGTCGAAATCGGATCTATGGCAAATCATGGAATTCTCTAAGCGCTTCAAAGTAGAAGAAGTGTGGGGTGAAGAATTACTGGCTAAGATGCCAGAGTACCGTGGCAAAACCATGTATGACATCCTGTTCCGCAATGGCCAAGTTGATAAATTCCCATTAACGGAAACTCAACCGTTAAATGACGATGCGCAAGCGCAAGGTTTCTATGTTCAAAAAGGCTTGTTTGAAGAATATGCGTCATTTGGTCGTGGTAAAGCCCATGATTTAGCACCGTATGATACTTACCATCAAGTACGAGGCTTACGTTGGCCTGTGGTTGATGGCAAAGAAACGTTATGGCGCTTTAAAGAAGGCTCAGATCCTTACGCGAAAAAAGGGTCTGATTGGGATTTCTACGGTAAACCTGATGGTAAAGCGTGGATTATTTCAGCGCCTTACGAAGCCCCGCCGGAAGTGCCTGATAACGAATACGATATGTGGTTATGTACTGGACGTGTATTAGAGCACTGGCATACAGGTACCATGACTCGCCGTGTACCTGAGCTGTATAAAGCGGTTCCTGATGCGCTGTGTTATTTACACCCAGAAGATGCCAAGAAACGCGGTTTACGCCGTGGTGATGAAGTGAATGTCGCTTCTCGTCGTGGTGAAATTCGCTGCCGTGTTGAAACACGTGGTCGTAACCGTCCACCGGTTGGACTGGCATTTGTTCCATTCTTTGATGCACGTATTTTGGTCAATAAACTGATCCTTGATGCGACTGATCCGCTATCAAAGCAGACCGATTTTAAAAAGTGCCCAATTAAAATCAGCAAGGTTTAACCCTGCCTATGGCGAGTGCATCAACCACTCGCCTCATTTCAGAATTAGCCTGTTGGCGGAGAACATCATGAAAAGAATCTTATTGGCTGTATTAGCGGTGAGTGCATTAATGGCTGGGGTTGTACAAAGCGAAGAGTCAACACCAGCGAAACCTGTGTCAGAAGCGATAGCAAAAACTAAACTACTCAATCCAGGTGGTATTGGTGGCCTTGAATCATTACGTGGTTCAGCAGAGTTAGAAGACACTCGTCCTGCCGATCCAATGAAGCATTATCCGAAAGATCAAGGTGTGATTGATAACGATTATGTGTATCAGCCACCATTGATCCCACACACGATCCGTAATTACGAAGTGTCACTAAATGCAAACAAATGTCTTGCTTGTCATAGCTGGAAAAATGCCAAAGAGATGGGCGCAACCAAAATCAGTGTAACGCACTATGTGTCACCGCAAGAAGGACAGGTGCTATCCGATGTATCACCAAGTCGTTACTTCTGTCAGCAGTGTCACGTACCACAAGCAGATGCTAAGCCATTAGTAGAAAATGACTTCAAACGTGTTAGTGCATTGCAGTAACCAAAGTAAGGGATGATATATGAAGTTATTAAAAACGTTTTGGTTACGCTTAAAAACACCGAGTAAAGTGGCTGTGGGTTTAGTGTTATTCATGGGTTTTATTGGCGGCTTATTGTTTTGGGGCGCATTTAATACCGCGATGGAAAAGACCAATACCGAAGAGTTCTGTGCTGGTTGTCACGCACCAATTGTTGAAGAAATTCAAGAAACGATCCACTTTTCTAATCGTTCTGGTGTTCGTGCTATTTGTTCGGATTGTCACGTTCCTCATAATTGGACAGACAAGATCGTTCGTAAAGTACAGGCATCAAAAGAAATTGTGGCTCACTTGATGGGAACGATTGATACCCCTGAAAAATTTGCAGAGCGCCGGGGGCATTTAGCTGAACGAGAATGGAAGCGAATGAAGGACAATAACTCACAAGAATGCCGTAATTGTCACGAGTTCAATTATATGGATTTCTCAGAGCAAGCGCCTCGTAGTGCTAAGCTACACTCAACAGCATTAGCATCAGGGGATAAAACTTGTGTAGATTGTCACAAAGGCATCGCACATAAACTCCCTGATATGAAAAATATTGAAGGCTGGCAATAAACCTAAGGAGAGACGATGAGCACACTTGAATCGGTGATCTGGCATATATTGGGTTACGCAGCGATGCCAGTGATTATTTTATCTGGGTTTGTTGCAGTTGCTGCTATTTGTATTTGGCTGTTATCACTCGGTAAAGATAAAAACATTACTAAGTAATGTAATGACATTAATGAACACTAGAGTAAGCCACCTTTAGCTGATACCTAAAGGTGGCTTTTTCTTTTTTGTGGTTTGCCATTGTTGGTAACTGATCACCAGCATTGTGCCCCAAACAAGATAAAGAGGTAGCCACTCAAACACAAGATGGGTTAATGCTAGCGACTGTTTTAAGTTCGTCGCTAGCTCAACTATATGTAATAGGAGGGTGATGGTTAAACCAAGCTGACTGAATAATTTAAAACTGTTTTTATTCATAATGGGTAATTTTCAAAAGAATTTCACTCAATATAAATACAAATGAGAATTAATATCAATTGTTATTTTTGATTAAACCATCTTGAATGAGTCGCTCGCGCAACATTTCAGCACGTTTTCTATTTACCCCAAAATCATAATAGCCAATACGTGAGGCTGAACGCACATCGAGATGATTTCCTGTTTGTGTGATTTCCAGATCATCGACGAAACGAAAGACTTTGCTGGTGGCTTCAATATGCAAATAGTGGGTTGCTTGATCTGCTAGTTTAGTGCCCGGCAATGTTAACGCTGCTTGCTTTATTGCCGCCCAATCGTGCATGCCTTTTGGTGTAAGTACAAACGGAGAAAGCGTAAAGTCATGACGCTTATCAAGGGTCGAAACACAATTGGGTTTATCACCACAAGGAAGCGCAATTTGGCTCATCCAAACGTCTGTGCCTCTATCACTACAACCAGTTAGTAATAGTGCGAATAAAATAAGAGGAGAGCGAAAACGAACCATCAGCAATACCTTTATATTAAAGTGTTGGCAGTAGTAGGTAAGCCAGAAAACCTATCCAAGAAAGTGCTAATAACCCCCATGCTAATTTGCTTTGTTGGTAAATCGTCTCTGTGACGACTTCAGGTACATTATCCGCATCATTTGAGGCTTTAGTACGCGCTATTTTTTTCTTTAATTTATCTTGCTCACGGGCTTTGGCTTTTTGTTGTTTTTTATATTGCTCAATACCTTTTTGGATCCCAAGCGCAATCAGCCTTGTTTGTTCTTTGGTTTGCCCTTCTTTTTGGGTTCCTTTAGCGATACGCATTGCTTCTGCTTGAGTTTCTGGTGAAGGTGTTGATTGCTTTCGGTTTGCCATCATTGCGTCCCTGATAAATAGAATCTGTTTGATGATTATATCTCAGAAATAGCCTTGATGATGTCGCAGAGACTAAATCGCCACAAGAGTTGGTTTTTATCTTACTGATTACGTAGGAAAATTTCAGAAATCGGTAAATGGATTGTTAACACTGTTTTATACGTGTAACATTATGTTTTTAAAGAATTTAGTTATACCTTTTAATATCTGTGATCTATGTATAAAAAACGCTGTTTTTGTTTCTTTTAGATCAAAAACTGTGATGTTTACGGCATTATAAAAAACTGAAAAGTGCGTTTCAGCACAAAACGCCGTCCTTATTATTCAAAAATCGAAAGAATAGATTAGAGTCGTTTGTGAACTACAGAGATGTTTATTAAGCTCTGATCTAAATTTCATTGGATAGTACTTTGAGGGAAGTGACTTGTTATATCCGATAGATGCTTATGATCAGCATGGACAATTAAAAATTAATAAGATGCTGTGGTTCGTGTTGCTCTTTAATGCTAAAGCTTGGTTAGTGTTTGTTATGGCGGGAGTAAGCAGAACACAAGGGGGAGAACTTCTTGAGCTTATTTACCCAATCCGTGAAACCTTATACCTCGGTATGGCAATTGGTAGCCCAGCTATTCTTTTAATGTGGTTATCAGGACAACGAAATAAAAATAACAAATTAATAAATTTTCTGTGGCGGCAGGGAAAGAGCACATTACTCGCTGCTTACAGTATTGATATTTTAATGCAAATACATCACTTAGTTATCAGTCATGGTGCGTTTAGCTGGATTCGAGCCATAACCTTGCTGTTAACCACGTGGCTTGGACTTTACCTTCTACGAAGCTCACGGGTAAGGGATTTATTTGCAGATTAGCCTGTGAAGGGGAAGTGTAATGAATGATTTCGGTCGAGGACAATTACTACTAAGTACGTTGCTAAGCCCGCTAGCGATGGCGGATTGGCTACTTGATGTTAGCTTTGAGCTGAGTAGTTGCTGTAAATCAAAACAGACAGTGAACACCTCACTATCATTATTACCGGGTGAAGAAACCGTATTCTTTAATGGCTTAAGTCAAAGTCAGCATCACTTATGTCGTGAAGTGGTAGGTAGCGCACAATTACTTGATGTTTCTCCTGATGAAGTAAAAATTGCTTTTCAAATTCAAGAGCGTCTTGATGATGGTGGTTGGCGTACTATCTTAGCGAAAACCTTATCGACAGGTCTTAACATGCCAATTCTGTTTGAAACGGAAGATTGTGAATTAGAAGAGCGTGTTAAATTGCAAGTTGAAGTGATGACTGCATAATTACTGCATTTCCTTTTACCTCATAAATAAACAATAACGCCTTCTTTTATAAGAAGGCGTTATTGTTTTTAGGGGCTAATAACTACGCACATTCGTGTAAAAATATGCAAAAAATATCACTGATGTATCAGGATCAAATGATTTACTAATTTATATCGTTATAATTACTTTTCATTCTTGATTAGAAGTCCTGTTAGGAGAAGACACCTATGAGTATTGCCCAACCAGCAATCGTTCCAGATCGCGGCGCTTTTGCCCTTTATGTTGTAATGAATGTTGTTGGTAATAAGCAAAATGTTATTGCTCAATGCCAGTCTATTCATCAATTGCTTGCTGATTTGAATGCAGAACAGCAAGACGCCAAACTTCATGCCAGCGTTGCTTTCGGTAAAGCATTTTGGGAGTCTTTGGGTCAGCAAAGCCCTGCTGAATTAACAGAGTTTCGTCAGTTAGGTAAGGGTGATACCGTTGCACCAGCCACTGGTGGTGATGTGCTATTACATATCCACTCTAATCGTCATGATCTTAACTTCTACGCATTCCGCGTCTTTTTCGAAAAAATGGCACAAGATGTAGAAGTATTAGATGAAACATACGGTTTCCAATACTTAGATCATCGTGACATGACAGATTTCATCGATGGTACTGAGAACCCACAAACAGCAGAAGATCGTGCTAACGTGGGTGTGATTGCAGAAGGTGAGTTTACTGGTGGTAGTTATGTAATGGTACAGCGCTATGTTCATAACCTACCAGCATGGCATCGTTTGAATGTTCAAGCTCAAGAGAAAGTGATTGGCCGTACGAAAGTTGATTCTGTAGAGCTAGAAGATGTTCCAGCTGCATCACACGTAGGCCGTGTTGATATTAAAGAAAATGGTAAAGGCTTAAAGATCTTACGTCACAGCTTGCCATATGGCTCTGTAACTGCTGATCACGGCTTATTATTCATTGCATACTGTCATCGTCAACATCACTTTGATGCGCAGCTTGAAAGCATGTTTGGTGAAACCGATGGTAAGACAGATCAGATGCTACGTTTCTCAAAACCTGTAACGGGCGCATACTTCTTTGCACCATCAATGGCAATGTTAAACGGCTTATAATGATCCGCTGATTATTTGAATAAAAGCTCGCTACAAATATTGTTTGTAGCGAGCTTTTTTATTGGCTCTGATAAACAAAAAGCGCTACCGAAGAAGCGCTTTTTATCAGCTATAAAACTGAGCTTATTTCTTAACGCGTAGAACTGGTGTTTCACCAACGTTTACTGCGCCAGAAAGCTTAGTTAGCTCTTTGATCTCGTCCATGTTAGAGATAACAACTGGAGTCAGAGTTGACTTAGCTTTCTCTTCTAGTAGTGCAAGATCGAATTCGATGATAGTGTCGCCAACTTTAACAGTTTGGCCTTCTTCAGCGATGCGAGTGAAACCTTCGCCTTTAAGTTCAACAGTATCAATACCGAAGTGAACGAAAAGTTCGATGCCATCGTCAGACTCAATAGAGAAAGCGTGGTTAGTTTCAAAGATCTTACCGATAGTACCGTTTACTGGTGCAACCATTTTGTTGCCAGCTGGTTTGATAGCAATACCGTCACCAACGATTTTTTCAGCAAATACTACATCTGGCACATCTTCGATGTTAACGATTTCGCCAGAAAGAGGTGCGATGATTTCAATTGCACCAGCTTCATTGCTGTCGTCAGAAACCAGTTTCTTCAATTTGTCAAACAGACCCATATCGATGCTCCTAAGCGTTGTTATATTATCTGCAGCTATTAATTAGCAGATGGTCTTTTCTGCGATGAATTTTTCTACGTGCTCTTCGATTTCAGCAGCAGTAGGTAGAGACAATGCGTGCTCTGCCATAGCTTTAACATCAGCGAAGTTAGCGTTACGGATAACTTTCTTGATGCGAGGGATAGAAATCGCACTCATGCTGAACTCGTCAAGACCCATACCTAAAAGCAGTAGAGTTGCACGTTCGTCGCCAGCAAGCTCACCACACATACCTGTCCACTTACCTTCAGCGTGAGAAGCATCAATTACTTGCTTGATCACTGTAAGTACAGCAGGAGATAGCGGGTTGTAAAGATGAGAAATCAGCTCATTACCGCGGTCAACTGCTAGAGTATACTGGGTTAAGTCGTTGGTACCAATACTAAAGAAAGAAACTTCTTTCGCTAGATGGTGTGCAATAGCTGCAGCTGCTGGTGTTTCAACCATAACACCGATTTCGATGTTAGCGTCAAAAGCCAAGCCTTCAGCAGTTAATTCTGCTTTAAACTCTTCAATAGCAGCTTTAAGTGTGCGAACTTCTTCAACCGAGATAATCATCGGGAACATGATACGGATCTTACCGTGTGCAGATGCACGAAGAATAGCACGGAATTGATCACGTAGGATTTCACGACGGTCAAGGCTGATACGAATCGCACGCCAACCCAAGAATGGGTTCATTTCTTTTGGTAGATCTAGGTATGGAAGATCTTTATCACCACCGATATCCATAGTACGGATAATCACTGGCTCACCGTGCATTGCTTCTGCTACTTCTTTGTACGCTTGGTATTGCTCTTCTTCTGTAGGTAGAGCATCGCGATCCATGAACAGGAACTCAGTACGGTATAGACCTACGCCTTCACCACCATTACGGTTTACGCCGTCACAGTCTTTAACTGTACCGATGTTACCGCAAACTTCTACTTGCTTGCCATCAAGCGTAATTGCAGGAAGATCTTTTAGCTTAGCTAGTTCTTCTTGCTCAGCTTTGTGTGCTTCGCTGATAGCTTTGAATTTGTTTAGTTCATCATCAGTTGGGTTGATAACAATCTGGTTGTTGATTGCATCAAGCACTAGCATATCGCCAGATTTAACTTTTGATGTGATATCGTTTGTACCCACAATCGCTGGGATCTCAAGAGAGCGAGCCATGATTGAAGTATGTGATGTACGACCACCGATATCAGTGATAAAACCACGAACGTAATCAAGGTTGATTTGTGCAGTTTCAGAAGGTGTTAAGTCGTTAGCAACTAGGATCACTTCTTCGTTGATTGCACTTAGGTTGATCACGTTGATGCCTAATGCATTTTTAATGAAACGGCTACCGATATCACGGATATCTGCAGCACGTTCTTTAAGGTACTCGTCATCTAAAGACTCAAGCGTTTGTGCTTGCTCTTCGATCACTGAGTAAATCGCATAGTCAGCCGATGTTTTGTCTTTAATAAGGGCTATGATTTCTTCTTCTAGCTCCTCATCTTCAAGCAACATGATGTGACCTTCAAAGATCGCTTCTTTCTCTTCACCAAAAGTGACTCGTGCTTTTTCTTTGATTACTTCTAGTTGCTCAGACGATTTCTTTCGAGCGTCGAAGAAACGTTGAATTTCGTTATCGATTTGGTCTGCAGAGATTGGTGTTTTGTTTAGAACAATCTCTTCTTCTTGCAATAGTAGTGCTTTAGCAAAAGCAATACCTGGAGATGCCAAGATACCTGAAATCATAGCTTTACCTTTAATTAACTAAAAACTGAAAACTCGTTTGTATATAAACGTAGCTTAGATTTCGCGGAACATTGCAACTGGAGAACCGTCGTGATCTTCTTTCAGCTGAATTAGAGCATCAACAGCTTCTTGAGCTTGTGCACCTTCACCAGAAATAGTGATTTGTGCGCCTTTGATTAGGCCAAGAGTTTGAAGCTTGAATAGGCTTTTAGCACTTGCGCTCTTACCGTTAGCAGTTACAGTCACATCTGCATCGAATGATTTAGCTTCTTTAACGAACTGAGCCGCTGGACGAGTGTGTAAACCATTTGGTGCTGTGATTTCAACTTGCTTCTGATACATAATTCACCCCGATAGATATAGTATTTTATTTAATATTTACTTTATTTATAACAAGCATAAGTTTATCGCTTTGCTTGTATTGCTGCAGTATAAACTACCTAATAGCATCATGTCTTAGCTTTAATCCAAGTCAAAGTTTTTTGAGAAACTTGCTAGTAAGCGACAAATGCGCAGTTTTTGCTCCTTTATTTCGGAGCTTAAAATAAAGCGTGCGAGTTTTATATTAAAGCTCAGTTCAAAATGCAACAAAAAAGCCCACGAAGGGGCTTTTTTCACGTTTATATCCCGATTAAACATCGGAAAATGTGATCACTGTTGTGTTTCTTTTTCTGTGAAAATGCCTGCAAATAGTGCTGTCGATAGGTAACGCTCACCAGAGCTTGGTAGTACAACAACAATATTTTTATCTGCAAATTCAGGGCGAGCCGCAATATTATTAGCCGCGACCACTGCAGCGCCTGATGAGATACCTGCAAGAATACCTTCTTCTTCCATTAGGCGGCGTGCCATTTCAATTGCATCATCAGAGCTTACTTTTTGAACTTCATCAATCAGTTCAAGATCAAGGTTGCCAGGGATGAAGCCTGCACCAATACCTTGGATCTTATGAGGTGCAGGTTGAACCGTATCACCATTTAGGGTTTGAGTGATCACTGGTGATTCTAAAGGCTCAACTGCAACTGTCGTGATTGCTTTGCCTTTTTGTTGCTTAATAAAGCGACTTACACCTGTTAACGTACCACCTGTACCTACACCTGATACAAATACATCAATCTCACCGTCTGTTGCATCCCAGATCTCAGGCCCTGTTGTTTTTTCGTGGATAGCAGGGTTTGCAGGGTTATTAAATTGCTGTAACAGAAGGTACTTGCTTGGATCTGAATTTACAATCTCTTCGGCCTTATCAATAGCACCTTTCATACCTTTAGGCGCTTCTGTTAGTACTAAGTTTGCGCCCAGTGCTTTTAGTAGCTTACGACGCTCAAGACTCATGCTTTCAGGCATCGTTAGGGTTAACTTATAACCACGAGCCGCTGCAACGAAAGCCAGAGCAACGCCGGTATTACCACTGGTCGGCTCAACTAGCTCAATACCTTCTTTTAATAGACCTTTTTTCTCAGCATCCCAAATCATATTGGCACCAATACGACATTTAACGCTAAAACTTGGGTTACGCGCCTCAACTTTTGCGAGAACTTTGCCATTGCTGACACGGTTAAGACGTACTAGTGGAGTATTACCAATGGTTAGCGAGTTATCTTCGTAAATCTTGCTCATGCTTCGTTCCTTCGTGACACGTTAAAAGTAATATAAATTAAGCATATACTGGATAAGTTATTTGAAAAGTAATAAATGGTTATATCTTATTGTTATCAATATGTGAATTGTATTAAATTAAAGATATATAGCGGGAGGAAAAGCGTCAAGCGCCTAATTTACAAATATCTTTTACTTGAAAAAGGATAATAAAGAGGAATTTATTGGTTGTGATAAAAAATAAAAAAGAGCACAAAAATGTGCTCTTTGGATTAATTGAGAGAATGCTATTTGTTAGTAACGTTTGAATTGATCACGATAATGATCAATCCACATCACGGTTGCACCACAAACGGCAACAGGCATTACCAATAAGTTAATAATTGGTGTCATAGTGAAGAACATCACGACAGCGCCAAAGCTAAGCGCACGCCCACGATTTTCTTTTAGTGCATCTCTCATTTCAATGAACGGCACTTTGTGGTTGTCAAAAGGGTAATCCACGTATTGAATGGTCATCATCCACGCACTAAATAAGAACCAAAGCACAGGTGCGAGGGTTTGACCAATGGCTGGGATCCACATTAGGATCAATAAGCCGATCGCTTTCGGTAAATAGTACTTTAATTTTGTCCATTCCCGTCCCATGGTACGAGGCAGATCTTTAATTAGGGCTTTGAAGCCATCCTCTGGTGGAGTTTGTCCAGTCAATTTAGCTTCAAGGTACTCAGCTAACAGCCCATTAAATGGTGCTGCTATCCAGTTGGCAATGGTGCTAAAGAAATAGGAAAACGTCACTAAAGCTGCAATAGCAATAAGCGGCCATAATACATAAGACAACCATTCCAGCCAGCTTGGTAAATAACTAAGCCAACCATCAATCCAGCCACTTAAATGTGTCAACAAGGTTGCAAATGCACCACCTAATAAAAGGATGTTGATGAGTAGTGGAATGATAACGAAACGACGGATCCCCGGTTGGGTCACCAATTTTAACCCTTGAAAAAAGTAGCCAGCACCGCTGGTTGTTGATTTGATGACATGCTGTTGTGACATTCATTTCTCCTTAACGGCTCTTCCTTGATTGCTCTATTGTCGAAATAAGGAAGAGGATATAGGCAGCATGTTAACGGGCGAGATAGGATGGAATCAAATTTGAATATGGTTGTCACAGTTTTGACACACCACGAAATACTTTCATTCATAATGAAAAGTGGTGTAAAAGTGTGCAAAACTCACGTTGTAAAGACTATCTTGTCTGAATAGCGATATTCAACTTCTCATTCTCATTTGAGTTTTGGTACAGTAAGTCATCGGCGAGAAATTCTAACTAGAGATTTTGTCTGCCTAGTAGATTTTTTTCTATTATTAACCCCGTCTAGGGATAACGAGTTAATTTCAGAGTATTCGTATGCAGGAATTGCGTCTGGTTCTTATTATTGTTGGTGCGCTTGCTATTACAGCGCTGCTTTTCCATGGTCTATGGACAAGTCGAAAAGAAAAACCGGCAAAGTTTGGTGAAAAGCCATTAGGTAAAATTGATGAAGCGCCTCTTGAGATTCAAGATGACGTAGAAGAAAGTGTCAGCGAAGCGCGTGTCGTGAGTACACCACAGGAAGTGGTCGAAAAAACAAAACCGACAAAGCGTAAAGAGCCAGGATTTAGTTTTGGTGAGCGTCCGCAGCAAGATCCATTATTAGGTAATATCGAGCTAGACGATAATGATGACGATTTACCAAAAATGTCAGCAAAAGATAGTGATGATGTTCCTGTAAAAGCTACGCCTCAACCCGTTCAAGTTGAAAAGCCACAAGTTGAAGTTCAACCAGTGGTTACGCCAACCGCGCCTGTTGAACCTGTTCAGCAGTCTGTTCAACCTCAGCCACAAGCGGCTCCTGCGATGGTTGCAGAACCTGTTATCGAAGCTTCGGCTCCTATTGTTGAAACTGTTGCCCAACCAGCACCTGTTCAAGTATCACAGCAACCAGAAGTTGCACCAACTCAAGCGCCTATTCAGCAGCCTGTAATTACAGAGCCAGTTGTACAGCAAGAGCAACCTGTGGTGGCTGAAACACCGGTAGCGATTGAACCTGAAGTTGTAGAGCAACCAATTGAAAAATCAGTTGCTGAGCCTCAACCTCAATTTGTTCCGGCAGAAGAGCCTGTTCAAGCTGAAGTGGTAGCTCCTGTTGTCGAAGAAGTCGCTACAGTTACAGTGTCTGAACCAGAAGTTGTGGAACCAGTTAAAACCAAACAAGAACCAAGCTTTACGTTCATGCCAGAGCCAGAGCCAGAGCCAGAGCCAGAGCCAGAGCCGTTACCACCAAGTTACATCTCACTTTGCGTACATGCACGAAGCGGTAAGATCTTACGTGGTCCGTCATTGTTTGCATGCCTAGAGCGCCATGGTTTGATCTTCGGTGAAAACTCAGTATTCCATCGCCACGCAGATTTAGCAGGCACTGAACCTGTTATCTTCTCTGTGACGAACTTATTGAATCCGGGCTCTTTCCCTGAAACAAATTATCAGCACTTTGAAACACCAGGTATTGGCTTCTTCTTAATGTTGCCTTGTCATGGTAAAGCATCAAGTAACTTCAATTTGATGTTACAAACAGCGCAGCAAATTGCCGATGAATTAAATGCAGATGTACTTGATCAAGACCGTGTCATGATCACGCCAAACCGTATTGCACAATATCGTGATAAGTCTGTGAAATACAATAATGCTTAATCCTTAATATAAGGATAAGAAATTAATAATCAGGCTCCTTTAAGGAGCCTGTTTTTTTATTTATATTTAGGTGCAATTAACACGTATCGTGTAACTAATATTATGATTGCGCACTAAAACAATCATCAAGATTTTGTTAGGTAGAAGAGAATGAGTATCGACCTTCAGCAAGAATTATTCACATTAAGAGAGCAATTGGATTACCACGGACACCGCTATTACGTGGAAGATAATCCAGAGATCCCAGATGCTGAATATGACCGAATGATGCAGCAATTGCTTAAAATTGAAGCTGATCACCCTGAGTGGGTAACGGTAGATTCTCCTAGTCAACGAGTTGGTGGTACCGCATTAGAAGGCTTTACCCAAGTTAAGCACGAAATAGCAATGCTATCGTTAGATAATGCGTTTAATGATGATGATTTACGTGCATTCCAAAAGCGTTTACAAGATAGACTTCGTTCAGGATCTGAGCTGAGTTACTGTTGTGAACCAAAGCTTGATGGTTTAGCTGTGAGTCTAATGTATGAAAATGGTGTGTTAGTTCAAGCGGCAACACGTGGTGATGGTGCAACAGGTGAGAATATCACCCACAACGTTCGTACTATTCGAGCGATTCCATTGAAGCTACAAGGTACTGATTGGCCTGCGCGTCTAGAAGTGCGTGGTGAAGTATTCATGCCGAAAAAGGGCTTTGAAGCACTGAACGAAAAGGCGCTGAAAAAAGGTGATAAGACATTTGCTAACCCACGTAATGCCGCAGCAGGTAGCTTACGTCAGCTTGATCCGAAAATTACCGCAACACGTCCACTCAGTTTTTATGCCTATGCTGTTGGCGTGGTTGAAGGCCGTGAACTTGCTGAAACGCAATATGAACGTCTGTGTCAGCTAAAAGCATGGGGACTTCCAATGTGCCCAGAAATTCGCAAAGTAGACAGTATTGAAGAGGTGATTGCTTATCATCAGAGTATTGGCGAAAAACGTCAGTCATTAGGCTATGAAATCGATGGTGTGGTGATCAAAGTCGATGACATTGACACTCAACTTCAATTGGGTTTTGTGGCTCGTGCACCTCGTTGGGCGATTGCTTATAAATTCCCGGCACAAGAAGAGATGACTGTTCTCAACAATGTAGAATTTCAGGTCGGTCGTACCGGTGCTATTACGCCTGTCGCTAAACTAGAACCCGTGTTTGTTGGCGGTGTAACAGTCAGTAATGCGACCTTGCATAACGCTGATGAAGTTGCACGTTTAGGTGTGATGATTGGCGATACCGTGATTATTCGCCGTGCAGGCGATGTGATCCCACAAATAGCTTCAGTCGTTGAATCTCGTCGCCCTGAAAATGCTCAATCGATTGTATTCCCAACCGAATGCCCTGTCTGTCAGTCTAAAATTGAACGTATAGAGGGTGAAGCGGTAGCTCGCTGTACTGGTGGACTGTTCTGCCAAGCGCAGCGAAAAGAGGCGTTAAAACACTTCGTATCACGTAAAGCATTAGACGTTGATGGCTGTGGTGCAAAGGTTATCGAACAACTAGTTGATCGTGAAATGGTAGCGACACCTGCCGATTTATTTAAGTTTAGCGCTGGTGAAGTGACCGTACTTGAGCGTATGGGGCCGAAATCAGCTCAGAAACTGGTTGATGCGCTGAAAGCTTCAAAACTTACAACGTTGCCGCGTTTTATTTATTCATTAGGTATTCGTGAAGTTGGTGAAGCAACGGCTGCAAACTTAGCCAATTACTTTGAAACATTAGAAGCAATTAGCCAAGCGACGAAAGAGCAGTTAATTGAAGTGCCTGATGTGGGTGATGTTGTAGCAGCACATATCTTTAATTTCTTCCGCGAAGAGCACAACATGGCTGTTGTGAAAGATCTTCAAGAAGTAGGTATTCATTGGCCTGAAATCGAAAAGCCAGAAGAGGGCATTGAATTACCATTAGAAGGTAAAACGGTGGTATTAACAGGCTCGCTTTCTCAATTAACGCGCTCTGATGCTAAAGCTACACTACAAAAATTAGGTGCCAAAGTGACAGGTAGTGTATCGAAGAAAACAGACTTGTTAGTTGCAGGTGAAGCGGCAGGTTCTAAATTAGCAAAAGCGCAAGAGCTTGATATTGAGATCTGGGATGAGCAAAAACTTGTCGATTTGATGTCGAAATAACAGCGTAAAAGTCGAGAACATACTTAGTTACAAAAAAACGCCCACCGTTTGGATGGGCGTTTTTTTATGAATAAAATGAAACAGTGTATAAAACTATGTGATCAATATATTCGGTTCAATCAGAGTAAGCAAAATACAAATAAAAATGTTAATAAAATGTTTGTTATTTTTGTGGCGTTTTTTTATTGAAATTCAAAATACGATCAGCATCACATTAAGTGTCTTTTGGTTTTTAAATTTTTGATTTTAAATGATTTTCCTGGTGGTTTTTGACGAGGTTAAAACATTTGAACTTGATCACTATAGGAGAGAAACTTTGCACTGAATCAAATTTTTAACACAAGAAATTAAGTTCTTATTGATGTTTTTCGCTGCGAAAGTAGTCTTAATAACGAAGTTACACAAAGTTCAATTTTGAACGAAAAAAAATATGAATTGGTCGAAATGATTCGGCTAACATATGGGAGATTTACTTGTAGCCTTCGGCGGCCAACCTTTCAGGTTACAGGTAAACAGCTTATATCTTTTAGGAGTTATTCCATGGAATCAAAGTTTTTTAAAGTTTCTGCTTTAACAGCAGCAATGTTAGGTGCAGTAGCAATGCCAGTAATGGCAACGGAAGACAGTGCAGCTGGCCCTGAGTATGTAGAACAAGTTAATGAGTTCCTTGAAGGTTCAACACTAGCTGGTGTTGCTGTTGTTGATACACGTTCACGTACTCGTTCAACTGGTGCTCCTGGCGGTGAAGATGGTGATGTGTGGAGCCGTTTAAACTATTCAGCATACAACTTAATTCTAGACTTTACTTCTGGCTACCACAATGGTTGGTTAGGTGCTGATATTGCTGGTTACCTTTCTGGTGATTTGTACAATGATAGTGCAATGAACGGTGGTACTGGTGAATACCTATGTAACGAAATTTCTGCTTGTAATAACTTAGACTGGGGTGCTGGTGAAGGCGGTCCTGTTAAAATTACAAAAGCAGCGCTTAAATTCAAAGCTGGCGAAAACGTAGACGGTCGTTTTGGTTTTACTCAAGCAAATGGTAACGGTGTTTTAGGTAACGTTTGGTCTTTCGTTCCTGGTACCTACCGTGGTGCTGAATTAAATGCAAACATTGGTAACTTTAAAGCAACTTACTTCATTGCTGATCAGTTTACAGCGCCTTGGCTACTAAGCGAGAACGATTACGCTCCTGCTCTTTGGGCTGATACAAGCTGGGGTATTGCGCACTCTCTAGGTCTACAAGGTAATGCAACTGATGACTTGTTCCTACAGTTTGGTGTTGGTCAAGTAACAGATGTTCGTTACGCAAATAGCATCGACTGGGGTGCAGGTGTAGTGAATTCTTACCACGATGAAACTGACACAACTGGTTACAAAGTTTACGCTAGCTACAAAATTAATGATTCAATGTCTCTTGCATACGACTTCTACGGTGTAAACGATGATGTTCAGTATGACGGTCTTGGTTACACCACAGGTCTGGCATTTAATGCAAGCTTTGGTCAGTTCTCTTGGATGACTAACCTTAACTACGCTAAAAGTGATAACGATCGTGATGTTAACCCACGTATGATCTACACATACGGTATGACTAACGGTACTTACTCTCTATGGTGGGATGCACTATCTGACTGGAACAAATCTGGTGAAGTATCTATCTACAACCGCCTATCATTTGACCAAGGTAATGGTTGGAACTACTACCTAGGCTTCGGTTACGGTTCTGGCGGTAAGTCAGCTGCTGAAGGTGCGAAAGGTGACTGGGATTACGAGAGCGAGTACGCTGTTAACGGTACAATCTCTTACTCTGTTCAGAGTGGCGCACTTAAAGGTTCAACAGTTCGCCTACATGGTACAGTGCTAGAGCGTGATGAGTACGAAGGTGCACCATCTGCAGACGAAACGGATCTACGTTTCCAAGTTATCATTCCTTACACTTTCTAATATAACTGAAAGCTAAAGAATATTTTTAAAGACCCACTTCGGTGGGTCTTTTCATATGTATTAAAAATAAGATAGTTACGACCTCACAATTTCCTATATTTAGTGAACTTGTTAGTAAATAGAGAGGTTGTTGTGAAAAATTTACTTCTTACATGTGTTTTGACTATTATTCTGGGTGTAGCGTCTTCTAGTGCTTATGCCAAAGCTTGTGAAGCTGGTGCAACAAATGGAATGGGGAGTGCAGGAGGTTATGGTCAAACAGCATGTGTACTACCGAATAGAGACACAATATTTGTACCTTGGTTTGTCTGTGAAATGAAAGACGGAAAAACAAATGATTTTTAAATAAATAATAGGGAAAGGATTCTCTCTATTTGGTTATTCATAATACAAGGCCTTTTGATACAACAGTGATTGATTATTGTAGATTTACCCCACAGTGCTAAAATACCTCCCATTAGATAGAGCGCAGTAGTCCTTACTGTGTAGTCCTTCATTCATAAGGTAATTTCAATGACGGTTAAAACTCGTTTTGCACCAAGCCCAACTGGCTTTTTGCATGTAGGTGGTGCTCGTACTGCACTGTACTCATGGTTGTACGCTAAACACATGGGCGGTGAATTTGTACTACGTATCGAAGATACGGATCTAGAGCGTTCAACTCAAGAAGCTATTGATGCCATTATGGAAGGTATGGAATGGTTAGAGTTGAACTGGGATGAAGGTCCTTACTACCAAACAAAACGTTTTGATCGTTACAATAAAGTTGTTGATCAGCTGCTAGCAGAAGATAAAGCGTACAAGTGTTACTGTCCTAAAGAGCTACTTGACGAGATCCGTGAAGAGCAAATGGCGGCAGGTGTTAAACCTCGTTATGACGCAAATCACCCGAAAGTAGTTGCGGCTAACGCTGCAGCGACAGAAAACTCTCCATTCTGTATTCGTTTCCGTAACCCGAAAGAAGGTACGGTTGTATTTGACGACAAAATCCGTGGTCGTATCGAAATTGCTAACAGTGAGCTTGATGATCTGATCATCCGTCGTACTGATGGTAGCCCAACATACAACTTCTGTGTGGTTATCGATGACTGGGATATGGGTATTACTCAAGTTGTTCGTGGTGAAGATCACATCAACAATACACCTCGCCAGATCAATATTTATGAAGCACTAGGTGCGCCAGTGCCTGAGTTTGCACACTGTGCAATGATCCTTGGTGATGACGGTGCGAAATTGTCTAAGCGTCACGGTGCTGTAAGCGTAATGCAATACCGTGATGAAGGTTACCTACCTCAAGCGCTACTAAATTACTTAGTTCGTTTAGGTTGGTCTCACGGTGACCAAGAGATCTTCTCACTACAAGAGATGATCGATCTATTTAGCCTAGAGTCAGTAAGTAAGTCTGCATCAGCATTCAATACTGACAAGCTATTATGGTTAAACAACCATTACATTAAAACAGCAGAGCCTGAATACGTTGCTAAATACCTACAATGGCATCTAGATCAGAAAGAAATTTCACTTGAAAATGGTCCTGTGATTGCAGAAGTGATCAAGCTAGTAGGTGAGCGTTGTAATACGCTGATCGAACTTGCTGAGCAATCTCGTTACTTCTACCAAGACTTCAATGAGTTTGAAGCTGGTGCTGCGAAGAAACACCTACGTCCTGTAGCAAAAGAAGCACTAGAGCTTGCACTTGCTAAAGTTGAAGCTCTTGATGAGTGGACAACTGAAAATCTACACGGTGTGATTGCACAAGTTTGTGAAGAGCTTGAGCTAGGCATGGGTAAAGTGGGTATGCCACTACGTGTTGCTGTAACTGGTCAAGGCCAATCACCTTCGGTTGATGCAGTAATGCAGCTTATTGGTAAAGAGCGCGTTGTTGCTCGCATTAAGATGGCACTTGCATACATTACAGAGCGTGAAGCAAACGCATAAGGTTGTTGTGCTTAAACGAAAAACGGAGCTTTGATGCTCCGTTTTTTATATCTAGTATTTAGAATCTTGCATTCACAATAGGGAAAACAGGAAGATCTTTGCTGACGAAAGTACCTGAACGGTCGTAGTTAATTAAACCTATCTGAATACCCTTATTAATATGATCAGTAGCATTCATAAAGCCAAATTGAAGTCCATTTAGGCTTCCTGCATAGTTAAATAGCCCAAATTGACCACCTGTGAAATTATTGGCAGTGTAATTTATTAAACCAAAATCAGCCCCTTTTGCTGTACCTTCATTAAGGTTAGCAAGACCAAATTCAACCCCTTTCATGCTATTACGCGTTCGGTTTGCACCATAAAACATACCAAGATTAATGCCGGTAAAGTTGTCAATATCAGATAGCCCTAATAGTGAGATGTTTAAACCTTTTACATTGTGGCTTCGACCATAAAGAGCACTTAAACGAACCCCTGAAACATCACCTGCTGGTAAATTTATACCAGGAACTGACACTTGAACTGGTGTTGCAGCATATGCAGAAGAGGCGAACAGTGTAGCTGTGACGAGAAGAGAGGTTAGTTGGAACTTCATGTAAATAATCCTTAGTGTTTGTGCTTTTATTTGGACTATTTAATCGTATATAAAGATTTATGATGTCAATGAAAGGTGAATAAATAATATTTATATTTGATGTGTATAAGAGTTGTGAGACAGTGATTATGTTGAACTAATTCACAAACCGAGCAATAACTGATTTGATATATTGACACTAATTAGTTGAGATTTTATTGTAACTGCGTTTGGGGCTATAGCTCAGCTGGGAGAGCGCTTCGCTGGCAGCGAAGAGGTCAGCGGTTCGATCCCGCTTAGCTCCACCAAATTCTTAAACCTTGCGTAAGCGAGGTTTTTTTATACCTGCTATTTAATAAAGAAAAGCCTCGCATTACACCTGTTTACGGGTAAGTGCGAGGCTTTCTTGTTTACGCGAATGAATTAGAATCGTGCGTTAACAATAGGGAATACAGGTAGGCTCTTGCTTACGAAAGTACCCGATTTGTCGTAGTTAATTAGACCAATCTGAATACCCTTATTGATATGATCGGTTGCATTCACTAGACCAAACTGGAGGCCATTTAGTGAGCCTGCATAGTTAAACGTACCAAATTGTGCGCCAGTAAAATTACCACCTGTGTAGTTTACTGCACCAAAATCAGCACCTCTTGCATTGCCGTCGTTCCAGTTAGCTAGACCGAACTCGAGACCTGTCATCATTGAGCGAGTACGGTTCACACCAAATGCTAAACCAAAGTTTAAACCTTTAAACGTATCGATATCAGAAAGACCTAATAGAGAGAAGTTCACACCAGTCACTGAACTAGTGTGTCCGTATAAAACGTTTAAGCGAGCACCTGTAACATTACCTGAAGGTAAATTAACACCAGGAACAGAAAGTTGAACAGGTGTGTTAGCCATAGCTGCAGCTGGAGCAAGAAGTGCTGCTGAAACAATAATTGAGGCTAATTTCATTTTCATAAAGACGTCCTAAATATGCTTATAACATCAACGTTATAAAGTGCAACTAGTATAAACTTAAAGCAATAAAAACACCGTTCAAATACTGTAAGCTTATGTTTCAAAATGATCTTCTTATACTTAGATTACTCTGATTTAAAACAGGAAAATATTGATTACTGTAAAACGTGAGTGATTTTTTGATGTAATGATAAATGTAATAAGACGCAGTTATTGTCTGTGTGAATGTCGTGTAGATTTAAAGAGTTAAATATTCAGGGAGTGATGAATAGAAGTGATAAATAGTGGTTTTGGAAATGAAAAAACCAACCTTTCGGCTGGCTTTCATAATATGGCGCTCCCTACTGGAGTCGAACCAGTGGCCTTCCCCTTAGGAGGGGGACGCTCTATCCATCTGAGCTAAGGGAGCATGTGAGTATTATACGGTATATTCTTAAAAAATTAAGGAAATACTCCTAAGGCCTTGTTTGCTTGGTTAGTAAATCACCAGGTTGAATGCTTGCCGCTAACTGTGGCTGATTAACGATAAGTTCTGATGATTTTTCATAAACTCTATCAACAGTTAAACTGATATCCGTTTCTACCATACGATTTCTTGGTATCCCTTTTTGATCGATAAAGCCTGCACTGTGCCAAAGCTTTAACCTGTCACCTTGTTTGACGCCATGAACACGACCTACGTTCATTTGAGCGATATTGTTATGAATGTTGATCACCTCAGGCAAACTGGCGCGGCAAGATAATGCACTTTCAATATCTAACATCATATTTTGGCTTATACGTTGAATGCTTTGACCGTATGGAGAAACCCAAAATCGCGCTGATTGAGTATCAACATGGCTTGAACGTGAAAACGGCCATAAGCCAATTTCTCGGTAATTGTTTTGATAAATTATCTCGCCTGTTTTGCCATCCATGATTTCGAGGTTAACGGCAAATTGACGATTGACTTGGTCTTTCTTAATTAACTTTTCATCAAGTGTTGCAGTCAAATCAGTGATCTCGCCACCAATGAGATATTGTGCGTCGTGATCTTCTGCAAGCATTGTCATTGCAGAAGCATCTGTTGCGCTAAAAGGTATAGTCGTCGTGCCTGTTACAATAAAGCTTTGTGATCGTTTTTGTATTTGTTTACCTAGAATAGAGGCAAAGTCTTTCCCTATTTTATAGACACTGCCCATTGCTGCTTGCTGTGGCTCAGTAATCGAGAAGCTCCCTAGCAAAATCCCTTTTTTGTATTGGGTCTTGTGGCAACTTTTTGCCGATGGATAAATATCAATACGGCTAGTGATATACATCTTGCCGCCAGCTTTCTTTTGTTCAAGGATGGTAATATTACGAACTTCGTTACCACTGAATCGGTATTGCTGGCGAGGTTCTGATAAATAAGGCTTTAATGATGATAGGCTTGCGATCTCACCGCCTGCATGTTTCATTGCTTGGTATACTGCATCTTCCAGCGCATTTACTCGCGCCGTTTCTTCACTTTCTAAAATGACGGCTTCACCAGTCACTTCTACCCATTGGGCCGAACTGTAACTGGAAAATAGCAGGCAAAATATGCCTAAGTAACGAGAAAATTTTTTATTCATAGCAGTCCGTTTAGGTATGTTTTTTGCTTTTTATTAATGCGATGAAAATAAGAATGCAAAGAGTGTTCCCAATTAGGCACTTACATTAAAGAATTTGAGTTTTGAAACGATATAAAAGAAAACATTATTTGAAGGCGGGTTTATAAATGAAGAAATGGATCGTAATTGTGTTGTCGTTAGCACTGACAGCCTGTGCCACGCCTCCGGTTTATAATGGTAAAGAGCGATATTCTTCAGGGACGTACTCTTTAACCGATACCCCTCGCCATACGGTTGATTACTTTGTTGAAGGGCTAGCCAATCAGCTTGTCACTTCTAATCAATATCTCACTGCGAGTACACCATTAGCTGTGACGTCATTTGTTGATCTGCAAGATATGACAGAAACTAACTGGTTAGGTAACGTGGTGAGTGAAAACTTCATGTACCAGATGCAGCAACGTGGTTTCACTGTTGTGGATTATAAATCGACAGGAGTGATCAAAGTGACCAGTGATGGTGATTTTAGTATTAGCCGCAATTGGAGAGAGTTAGCCTCACAGCAGCCTGTCGATTATGTGCTAACTGGTACCATGTTGCGTCAAAGTGGTGGTGTATTGGTGAATGCCCGCATTATAGGTATGCGATCGAATGTTGTGATTGCGACTGCACAAGGCTTTTTACCTGCTGAACGTATTGGTCGTGATTTAGATTTTATGAATAAGATCCAACTGCGAAATGGTGTGATCATGCGCTCTGATGTGCGTCATCGACCTGATAATAATGTGATTTTAAAGCCTTAGGGAGTAAGGAATGAAACTGTATGTAGCCGTTGCTGCCGCTATCTTATTATTGTCTGGTTGTAGTAATACTTCCTCTGGTGGAATAAAGCCGCCAGGTCCAGATTTAACGCAGAGTAAAGATGTGATCCATGCTGTGGGTTACGCATCGATCAGTGAGCAGAAAGGTAGAACCAAGGAAGAGAAAAGCATTCGGGCAATGCGTGCATCAAAGCTTGATGCTTATCGTGAACTGTCTGAGCAAATTTATGGTCTTCGTATTAGTGCGACTACATCACTGGATGATCAGCAATTAGGTTATGAAAATACCGACGGCGCGGTTGATGGGGTGATCCGTGGAGCAAAAGTGATCCGTAGCTACCCTGTCGGTGATAGCTATGTGACAGAAATGGAGCTCAATATCGGTTTAATGGAGCGCATGAAGCAACACGGAGAAGTATTCCATGTGCCGAATAAACAAGAAGTGATGTTCTAGTAATTATGCTTTGAGATTGGTGCCTAATGACCGAACATTTTGTGCGATACCTTCGCTGTTATAGGTCATTTGGTGCCGTCCACGGCTTTGTTGGAATAGATTATTTAGCTTATGAAAGCTCAAGTGGGCACGTTGTAACACCTCGCCGTTAATATCATTATATTGCTGACATTCTTGTACGAGATTTTGGATTGCAGCAACCTGTGATTGGTATTCTTCAATCTGTGTTAATTGTTCACGTTCTTCATGGGAAGAAAGCAAGTAATCGTGCTGTTGGATTTTGTAGATCAGATCAAGCTTCTCTTTGGCAATTTGTTCGATCTCTAATGCTTTGCGGCGAGTAATTGCCACTCTTTCTTGTTTAAGCAGATCGATTAAGGACAATAAGGTAGTTTGTTGTACTTCGAGTAGTTGCCCAAGTGTCTGTTTCATTGCACTGATCTCAGTCGTAATATGCAGGTACTATATTAAAGCCCGTTAAGCTCGTCTTCGAACTTTAACATATTTGCTGCAAGTTTATCGGCATCAATAGTATATGAGCCATTGGCAATCGCTTGTTTGATCTCTGCCACTTTTCCTGCATCAAAGCTTGGCTCAGTTGCTAATTGTTGATGGATCTGACCAACAGCTTTACCTTGTGAGCTAAGTGATACTTCATCATGTTGCTCTTTTGCAATGCTAGGTGTTGCTGACGTTTGATTGTCGGCAGTTGTTTTCTGTTGGCTAATTCGTGTGGTGTTAAGTGGTTGCCCACCACGTAATTGATCGATATTTGCCATAATAATTACCTTGAATATTTAACTTTGATACTTAACTATCGGCAAAGTAGGTTAAGACTTTAGCGATTATTATGCAGATAACGCGATTTATTTGCAGTAATAACAAAAGCTAGTATTTGACTGTCACTTCACCAACCGCAGTAATAATAGCATCAATCATACGTCGAGACTTTGTATTCTGTACCCGGATCTCATCTCCAATAGCACCATCAGATAATGCTTTGCCTTTCGTGACAATATTTAGCCCGCCAGTCCCTGCACGAATAATGACACTGTCATTGCGGCACACTAAGCAAATATCACGTGCTTGTACCATTTCACCAGCCTTGACTGAACGCTTTACTTTAGAGCCGATGATTTCTCGCGGATCATCAAAACTGCTACCTCGTTGGAAACGACTTTCAATCATTTGTACAGAAAGCTTATCAGGTGTGAGAACCATTCCTCGTCCTAAAGCAACGGCTGCCACAACCTTTGGCAAGGTAAGTTGTACATTCACAGGGACATATAATTGCCAATCTTCTGTTAGGCATTGGACTAATACGGTGACATTACCACTTAACGTTTGTTTTCCGGGAAGAGAAGCTTCGAGGGGGCTAGAGCAGGAAGAAAAACGCAGGCGATTATCAAGCTTGGCTGCTTCAATTTTTAATTCCCCTTTTTCAGGTAAGGAAATTTGCTGTTTTATCAGCTCTTCAGCGGCATTCTGCACCGAATCTAGCACACTATCAGTTGATGCGAAGATATTTGTGCTAAAGAAAAACAGTAAGAAGCCGATAATTGTCGGCAAGAGTTTTTGATCTCTGTGGCTTGTCACGGTAAATGCTCTTTGGTCATGATTAGAATTACTATAACATTCGCTATGATAGGTAGATATTCTAATATATTGATTATTTATCTGATGTGATCGTGAGTGGATAACTTGTGTTCGCGAGCGGACTTAAATACGACAGGGAGTTAATCCAATGACAGGTATTTTGGATTCAGTAAATCAGCGGACACAGTTAGTCGGACAAAACCGATTAGAACTGCTGACATTTCGATTAAACCGACGTCAGCGTTATGGTATTAACGTTTTTAAAGTAAAAGAAGTGTTGCAGTGCCCACAGTTAACCGCAATGCCAAACTTACATCCTCTTATTAAAGGTGTGGCTCACATCCGAGGGCAAACTATTTCCGTTATTGATATGAGTTTGGCAACAGGTGGTCGTCCAATTACGGATTTGACCAACTGCTTTATTATTATTTCTGAATTTAACCGTTCAGTACAGGGATTTCTGGTTTCATCTGTCGAGCGCATTATTAATATGAACTGGGAATCGATTTTGCCGCCGCCACAAGGTGCTGGGCGCAGTAACTATCTGACTGCGGTAACAGAAATTGATGGTGAATTGGTTGAGATTTTGGATGTGGAGAAGATCCTCGATGAGATCTCACCGGTTAATACCAATATCTCTGGCAGTGTATTAGAGGATTTAGTTGAAAATGGCCCTGCGATACGCCGTGTACTGGTTGCTGACGATTCAACCGTTGCCCGTAAGCAGGTTCAACGTGCGATTGAAGCGATTGGATGCGAGTGTGTATTGGTCAAGGATGGTAAAGAAGCCATCATGAAATTACGTGAAATGGCAGAGCAAGGTTCGATTTACGAGCAGTTGTCATTGATTATTTCTGATATTGAAATGCCAGAAATGGACGGTTACACCTTAACGGCTGAAATTCGAAACGATCCAAAATTAAAAGATCTGCATGTGATTTTGCATACATCTCTCAGCGGTGTTTTCAACCAAGCTATGGTTGAGCGCGTTGGAGCCAATGCTTTTATTCCTAAATTTAACCCTGATGAGTTAGGCCGCGCTGTAAAAGGTGCGATGCCAGATGTGCCGGCAACATCAGCGTAATTACCCAAAATTATTATAAATTATTGAGCATTTAATGCCGAAACGTACTGACAAAGAAGAGTTGTAAATGACAGCAGTAACTGTAAATGATCAAGAATATCGTGAGTTTTGCCGATTTCTTGAAACTCAATGTGGCATCGTGTTAGGCGATAGCAAGCAATACTTAGTGCGTAGTCGTTTAAGCCCGTTAGTGAACCGTTTTTCTTTATCATCGCTTTCCGAATTACTGCAAAATGTGATTGCAGGACGTAATCGTGAATTACGTATTGCGGCGGTGGATGCGATGACAACTAATGAAACCTTGTGGTTCCGAGATGGTTATCCATTTACTGTATTAGCAGAGAAAATTTTACCTGAATTAGCGGCAAACAAGCGCCCAATTAAAATTTGGTCGGCTGCTAGTTCTTCAGGGCAAGAGCCGTATTCGATGGCGATGACAGTATTAGAAACACAAGCTAAGCGTCCTGGTTTCTTACCTTCGATTCAGATCACGGCAACAGATATTTCTCAGACCATGTTAGAAACCTGCCGTGCAGGGGTTTATGACAACTTAGCGTTAAGCCGAGGATTATCGCCTGAGCGTCGTCGTATGTTTTTTGAAGATAACGGTGATGGCAAAATGAAGGTGAATGCGAAAGTTAAGCAAATGGTTAACTTTAGGCCGCAAAACTTAAAAGACAGCTATGCACTGCTGGGTAAGTTCGATGTTATTTTTTGTCGTAATGTACTGATTTATTTCTCACCAGAAATGAAAGCGAAAGTGTTAAACCAATTGGCGGCAAGTTTAAACCCGGGCGGATACTTATTCCTTGGAGCATCAGAGTCGTTAACGGGATTAACTGAGCAATTTGAGATGATCCGCTGTAATCCAGGGATTATCTACAAACTTAAATAATGGAAAAAGCGCTACTGAGGTAGCGTTTTTTGTTTCTATCGCATTTTTATCTCTCTATATTCTCATTTCTTAAAATTGGCACTGTCTTTGCTTTATTACTGCTAAGTAATTGTGGAGGCAAGATATGTCCATTTCGTTTGATAAAGCATTAGGGGTTCACCAGCATACGGTTGGCGTACGTGCAAAGCGTGCAGAAACCCTTGCGAGTAATATCGCCAATGTTAATACCCCAGGTTATAAAGCGAAAGATTTAGACTTTCAGCGTGCGCTTAATGCGGCAACATCTGGGGCAAATATTGGCCTAAGTCGAACGAATGGGCGGCATATTAATGCCACAGCTCAAGTCACAGGTGAGCAGAAGTTCCGTGTACCAACCCAACCTGATACAGGCGATGGTAATACGGTTGATGCGCAACTTGAGCAAAACTTGTTTATGCAAAACAGTATTGAGTACCAAGCATCATTAGACTTTCTAGGTTCCAAGTTTAAGAACCTGAGCAAGGCACTGAAAGGGGAATAATAAATGAGTTTATTTAATGTATTTAATGTAACGGGATCGGCAATGAGTGCGGAATCTGTTCGTTTGAATACCACATCAAGTAACCTTGCTAACGCCAACAGTGTCAGTAGCTCAGCAGAAGAAACGTATAAAGCTCGTCATCCGATTTTCGCTGCCGCATTAGAATCGGCATCGTATAACCGTGAAGACAGTGTGCCGGTGCAAGTAAAAGGTATTGTAGAAAGTGAGCGTCCGTTAACAGCGGAATACAATCCAGATCACCCAATGGCGAATGCACAGGGTTTTATCTACAAACCAAATGTGAATGTGATGGAAGAGATGGCGAACATGATCTCAGCGTCTCGTTCATACCAGAATAATGTTCAAGTAGCTGATGCCAGTAAGCAAATGCTAATGAAAACCTTGCAGATGGGTAAATAAGGTAAGGAGTTGACACAATGAGCACGATCAATGGTGCTGGCAACAGCAATCTTTCTTACCTTGACCAGCTAAAAAGCATGCAAGACAAGAAAGTAGAACAAGAGCAAGAAGTCACAGGTAAAAATCAGCTTAAACAAGATGATTTCTTGTCTTTATTAACAAAGCAGTTAGCGCAGCAAGACCCATTCAAGCCTGTTGGTAACGATCAAATGATTGCACAGATGGCATCATTTGCCACCGTTGATGGCATTAACAAAATGAATGAGCAGTTTGGCTCACTTAACAGTGCGATGACATCAAACCAAGCGCTACAAGCCTCATCCTTGGTTGGGCAAGACGTGTTAATACCAAACTCTACAGCAATGCGTAGTAGTGAAGGTGAAATGTCTGGTATGGCACGTCTGAGTAACAGCGTTGATAACGCGATCTTACGTGTGGAAACCGCGCAAGGTGAGTTAGTAAAAACGTTAAGCCTTGGTGCAAAACCTGCTGGTGAACATGCCTTTACTTGGGATGGTAAAGATGATGACGGCAATGTTATGCCGGAAGGTATGTACAAGTTTTCTGTTTCTGGCAACGTGCAAGGCGAGAGCCAAAACTTTGAAGTGCTAACACACGCTAACGTAAACAGCGTGCTGCTAGGTAATAATAATAGTCAGGTGATGTTGAATCTCGCTGGCTTCGATAAGCCAGTTCAATTGGCTGATGTTCTGCAAATTGGTAAAGCGACACAAAAAGGATAATCGAATATGAGTATGAACATTGCGTTGAGTGGACTAGGCGCTGCTCAAAAAGATCTTAATACCACCAGTAATAACATTGCCAACGCTAACACCTTTGGTTTTAAAGAATCGCGTGCTGAGTTTGGCGATGTGTATTCAAGTTCGATTTTCTCTAATGCCAAAACCACCACGGGTGGCGGTGTACAAACATCAACGGTTGCTCAGCAGTTCCACGAAGGCTCAAGTATTTATACCAATAATCCATTGGATTTACGTGTATCTGGTTCTGGTTTTTTTGCCGTTGCTGATAATAAAAATGAACCTGCAAACAATAACTTAACGCGTAATGGTGCATTTCATTTAAATAATGAAAATGAGCTAGTGAACTCTGAAGGTAAGTTTTTATTGGGCTACCCAGTAAACAAAGAGTCAAATACAGTGGCTTCTTATGAAGCAAAATCAATGAAGATCGATGATATTTTTGGGCAGCCAACTAAATCGAACAATATCAAGGTATCGTTGAATCTACCTAATAAAGAAACGGCTCCTAAAAACGGCACATTTGATTTTAAAGATCCTGATTCTTTTAGTCGTTCGACGTCATCAACCATTTATGACTCACTGGGTAAGCCGTATAAAATGACGACTTACTACGTGGCAAAATATGATCCAAATGCGACTCCAACTAACGCTAATACGTGGGAAGTACACCAAACTATTACGAATAATAGTGGCGAAGAAAGACTATTAAAGCCAGACCCAGCAAGTGTTCCTGCGGCTTACCAAGTTATTGATAATACCGATCCTACAGCTCCAGTTGTTACGGGTTACCGTATGCGATTTGATCAAAATGGTCAGCCTGAAGCTGGACAACCATTAAATATTCAGATGGAAACATTTGCATCGGCAGGTATTGATGTTGGTGGTGCAGATCCTACGCAATCATTAAATATGAATTACGATGATCCCACTCAGTACGCATCAGCATTTGAAGTGCGTAAATTTGAAGATGTGGATGGTGCAACAACGGGTTATCTATCAAAGGTTGATATTGATCCTGAAGGCAATATTTTAGCGTCTTACTCAAATGGTAAAGATGTTGTTGTTGGGCGTGTGGCGTTAGCTCGTGTTTCTAATGAACAAGGTTTAGCGCAGTTAGGCGGAACACTTTGGAATACCACTCAAGAATCAGGTCAAGCCATTTGGGGCGATGCATCACAAGGTTCATTTGGTGCGATTAAGAGCGGTACGCTTGAGCAGTCAAACATTGATATGACTCAAGAGCTGGTGGATTTGATCACCGCACAGCGTAACTTCCAAGCAAGTTCTCGTGCGCTTGATGTGAATAACCAGCTACAACAAAATATTCTACAAATCCGTTAAGATTAAATAGTTTCTATCCTATTGCCGCTTCAGGGTATGAATGAAGCGGCAAATTTTTTCCTTTCCTCTGTTATTTCTTCTCTATCTGCGATTAATCCTCTGTAAATAAAAGAAAAATATAATTGGCTTAGTTCTTGCTTTATTGATGCTGTTAGGAAATAGGAGTGTCAAAAAAATGGATCGTGCTCTGTATCTAGCCATGAGTGGCGCAAAACAAGACATGTACGGTATGCAAGTTCATGCCAATAATTTGGCGAACGTTAATACCACAGGCTTTCGTGCCGACTTACAACAAGCGCGTAGTATGCAAGCTTATGGTGAAGGTATGCCAAGCCGTGTGTTTTCAATGGCTGAACGTCCGGGCAACGACTTTGCTCAAGGTTCAGTGATTAATACCGGACGTGATTTAGATGTGGCGATCCAAGGTGATGGTTGGTTAGCGGTGATGGATGCCAAAGGGCAAGAAGCTTATACCCGCGCTGGTCATTTAAAAATTGATCAAACGGGCATGTTACAAAACAGCAATGGTCAATTGTTATTAGGTCAAAACGACAGTCCTATTTTTATTCCTCTACCTATTAGCAAGATTGAAATCGGCAAAGACGGTACGGTTTCAGTATTGCCACAGGGCGCGCCACCGGATGCGATGGCAGTTGTTGATCGTATTAAGTTAGTGAGCGTCGATAACCAAGCCCTATTTAAAGATACCGATGGCTTATTCAAATTAACAGGCGATCGTATTCCAATGGATGCGGACGCGAATGTCACACTTGCAAAAGGCATGTTAGAAGGCAGTAACGTCAATGCGGTATCTGAAATGACCAGTATGATCGATCTTCAACGCCACTTTGAAATGCAAGTAAAACTGATGAAAACCGCAGAAGAAATGGACAAGTCATCTTCTTCTCTTATGCGTATTGGCTAATTAAAAGGACAGAACAATGCATCCAGCTCTATGGGTAAGTAAAACCGGTCTTGACGCGCAGCAGACGAATATCTCGACCATTTCAAACAACTTGGCGAACGCCTCAACGGTTGGTTTTAAAAAAGGCCGTGCGGTTTTCGAAGATCTGTTTTATCAAAATATTAATCAGCCAGGTGGTCAATCAACTCAAGATACTACGCTACCAACAGGGTTAATGTTGGGTGCGGGTTCTAAAGTCGTCGCAACGCAAAAGGTATTTACCCAAGGTAATACTCAGACGACGAATAACGCTATGGATATGATGATTGAAGGTGATGGCTTTTTCCAAGTGCTATTGCCTGATGGCAACATCGGTTATACCCGTAACGGTCAATTTACCATTAATGCTGATGGTCAATTAGTAACAAGCGGCAGTGGTTACCCAGTACAACCTGAAATTGTCGTGCCTGAAGATGCGGTGGGCATCACAGTAGGTACTGATGGTGAAGTTTCAGCTCGTATTCGTGGCGAGCAAGAAAACCAAGTGTTAGGTCAAATTACCACAGTTGATTTCATAAACCCTGGTGGTTTAGAGCCAATTGGTCAGAACTTGTTTTTACCAACAGGTGCCAGTGGCGATCCGCAAGAAGGGACACCGGGCTTAGAAGGTTACGGCTCTATTCGTCAATCGATGCTAGAAACTTCTAACGTAAACGTGACTGAAGAGCTAGTAAACATGATCGAAGCGCAACGTGTTTACGAGATGAACTCAAAAGTCATTTCAACAGTCGATCAGATGTTGAGCTACGTTAACCAGCAGCTTTAATAAGTTGAAATAGATAAATCACGATCAGGTGAACAGAATGAATCGTCAATGGATGAAAGGATCATTAGTGGTATTGAGCTTGGTGCTGACGGGGTGTATGTCAACACCACCTGATGTTGCAGGCAGTGATATCGAAAAAGCCACGACGAATGTTGATGCGGTAGAAGGCAAAGAGAAAGAGTCGAAAGGGCTAATTGATATGATCCGCAAACGTGAAGATCCTGAAGCTGGCGATCCTGCATGGAACCCTGTTCGTCCACAAGATAAGCCTGAACATTACGCTACAGCAACCGGCTCTTTGTTTAATCAAGCACAAGTTCAAGATCTCTACGATGATACTAAGCCACGTGGTATTGGTGATATCGTGACGATTCTATTGGAAGAGAAAACCGCAGCGAAAAAGAGTGCAAGCTCTGATCTCGACAAATCAACCGATTTGAAGATGCAGCCGATTGAGCTTGGTGGTAAGCCAGTAACTATTCGTGATTACAATCTGTCTTACGGTATGTCCAATAACAACACTTTCGCAGGTTCAACGTCAGCAGATCAAAGCAACAGCATTAAAGGCTCTATCTCGGTGGAAGTGGTGGAAGTGCTGAATAACGGTAATTTGGTGATCCGTGGTGAAAAGTGGCTAACCCTAAACACAGGTGATGAATACATTCGTGTTAGTGGGCATATTCGCCCTGATGATATTAGCCAAGATAACACCATTGCTTCGACCCGTATTTCTAATGCTCGTATTCAATATTCAGGCACAGGTGATCGCCAAGATGTGCAAGATCAGAACTGGTTATCACGCTTCTTTAATGTTGCTTTCTAAGCATTGGCTTTTATAAAAACATCACGCCTCAGGGACGGGAGAGTAAATTGAATTTCCGCACAATTATCCTTCTAGGATTCGTTTTATTATCTAGCTCGGCGAATGCTGCTCGTATTAAAGATGTAGCATCCGTTGCTGGCGTGAGAAGTAACCAATTGGTGGGTTATGGCCTGGTGGTCGGCTTACCGGGTACTGGCGAAACCACGCCGTTTACCGATCAGAGCTTTAACGCCATGCTTCAAAACTTCGGCATTCAATTGCCGGTGGGTACGAAACCTAAGATCAAAAACGTTGCTGCCGTTGCGGTAAATGCAACTTTGCCACCCTTTACTAAACAAGGTCAAACCATTGATATAACAGTGTCTTCCATTGGTTCTGCCAAGAGTTTACGTGGTGGCACATTATTGCAAACCTTCCTTAAAGGTTTAGATGGCAAGGTTTATGCAATAGCTCAAGGAACACTGGTTGTGGGGGGCTTTAGTGCTGAAGGGGCGGATGGCTCAAAAGTAATAGGCAATACCCCAACCGTCGGTCGAATTTCTAACGGTGCAATGGTTGAACAAGAAGTCCCGAATCCATTTGGGCGTGGTGACTACTTAACTTTTAACTTGCACGATTCAGATTTCACCACGGCTCAGCGTATGGCGGATTCTATCAATCAGTTCCTAGGGCCTAACATGGCATCAGCTGTCGATGCGACGTCGATTAAAGTGCGTGCGCCTCGTGATGTGAGCCAGCGTGTTGCGTTTCTCTCAACCATTGAGAACATTGAATTTGATCCTGCGGAAGGCTCGGCAAAAATTATTGTTAACTCACGTACAGGAACCATTGTTATTGGTCAGCACGTGAAGTTAAAACCAGCAGCCATTACTCACGGTGGAATGACAGTTTCGATTAAAGAGAACCCGAAAGTCAGTCAGCCAAATGCGTTTGCTGGTGGTGAAACCACAGTGGTGCAGAACAGTAATATTACCATTGAAGAATCCGATTCTCGCATGTTTAAGTTTGAACCGGGTGTCACGCTTGATGAGTTAGTACGAGCGGTAAACCAAGTGGGGGCTGCCCCATCTGACTTAATGGCAATTTTACAGGCATTGAAACAAGCGGGTGCCATTGAAGGGCAATTGATCATCATCTAATTGTGATGTAACAAACACAAGGATAGCGACATGAAGCAAGTTGATCCCGGTTTTATTCATGATATTAGTAATCTCGATCGATTACGTGCGGGTATTGGTGAAGATTCCAAGGGTTCATTGCGTCAGGCGGCTAACCAGTTTGAAGCGATTTTTACCCAAATGCTGTTTAAATCCATGCGTGATGCTAACACTGCTTTTGAATCTGATCTTATGAGCAGTAATAACAGCAAGTTTTATCAGCAAATGCATGATGAGCAAATGTCATCTCAGCTAAGTACCCAAGGGAGCTTAGGCTTGGCTGATATGATTGTTAAACAACTTGGTGGTGAAGAGGGGGAGAAAAAGCCACATACACCAACCACTGATTTGTTCCCGAAAAAAGAAAATACCGATCCTCTGTTTGTGCGTCCGATTGATGCTAAGCCGAAGCCTTTGCACATGCCGCAGCAAGAAGATCAAAACTCGCTAGCAGCCAAACAAGTATTAGAGCAATACAAGCAACGTTTAAAAGCAGCTGACGTACAACCACCACTGCGTCAGCAACCAGAACCTGATAGTTTTGAAACACCGAAAGCTTTTGTTGACCACATGACACCTTATGCAACGAAAGCAGCCCGTGCATTAGGCACCGATCCTGCGATTTTGATCGCTCAAGCGGCATTAGAAACGGGTTGGGGTAAAAAAGTGATCAAAAATGCGGCTGGTACCAGTAATAATTTATTTAATATTAAAGCTGATCCCCGTTGGAGTGGGCAAAAGGTTGCCACACGCACCTTGGAATACCATAACGGTGTTGCAGTGCAAGAAAATGCTGCTTTCCGTTCTTATGGTTCATATCAAGATAGCTTTCAAGATTTCGTGAAGTTCTTACAGCAGAACCCTCGTTACTCAACGGCACTTAAACATACGGGTGAGCCGGATCAATTTGTTCGTGAGATGCATAAAGCGGGATATGCCACCGATCCTAATTACAGCACCAAAGTATTAGCAGTAATGAAAAAGGTGAAAACATTAATGTGATAAAAGAGGGTTAATAAAAAAGGAGTGAAATAAAGGGAAAATTAAAAGAAAGGTAATAATTAAATAAAAAGTAAATATTCTATCAAATAGTATTTGATGGAAGTTTCCTTATGTCTTTAATATAGGGTTACACCACGATATCAATAATATTTGATACCATCTTGATCAGATCGTTACTTTCAAAAAGTGCATTTTCCACTTCTTTTTCAGGTACTTGTTTTTCTTCTGTCTTGTTATCATCAAAGGTTTCTTTTACTAGCGGGACAACCACTTCCTTTAATGCGTAACCAATTAATCCTGATACTAATAGGTTCATATTTATCTTCCTTTATATTTTGATTTTAATTTAGGTTGAGCTCTTAAATTATAAACAAACAGTAATTTATTACCATCATTAAATTGAATTAAATATCAACTTAAATAAAGAATATATTTGTTAATTAAGTTGGTTCGATTTTTGCAAAGTAGGCAGTGAATAAATCACTTTGTTGATAAGTTAGGGAATCAGTATGGCGTCGGATTTAATGCAGCTTGGTATCAGTGGCTTGCGAACATCGCAAAAGCAACTGGATGTTACCAGCCATAATATTAGTAATGTTCACACCCCGGGTTACAGCCGTCAGGTCGTTGATCAAAAAGCCGCAGATGCGCAATGGAGTGGTGGTAACTATTACGGTAGCGGTGCCTATATTGATAGTGTGAATCGTGCTTATGATCAGTTTGCTGCCCGTGAACTGACGCTTTCTACTACCCAACTTGAAGAATCTAATGTACGTCAGCAGCACATGATGATGTTAGATGATTTTACCTCAAAAAGTGCGGTTAATACCGTTAACAGCATGAACGATTTTTATAACTCGGTACGTTCATTGTCAGATCACCCTAACGATCTTGGCTCTCGACAAACTGTGTTAGAAAGCGCCAATCAAGCAGCAAACAGTTTTAATAATTCTTATGAAACGCTGACTAACATACGTCGAGATGTGAATGAACAACTGGATGTAACACTTGAACGTGTGAATGCATTAGGGCAAGAACTTGCCGCTATTAATACCAGCTTGCAAGAATTACCTGATGGCGATAAAAACCACGACTTATTAGATAAACAACGTGGCTTAATCAATGAATTAGCGAAATATACTAAAGTCACCGTGCTTGCTGATAAAGGTAGCCTTGCGGATAAAGTGATTATTGGCAGTGGTGATACTTTAGTCTCTGGCGTTGAATCTTCACAATTAAAAATGGTGAGTGGCGATCCTGATTTAGAAGATAAACAAATTGCCATTGTTAACGGTAATCAAGCCAAAGCCATTAAAAGTGATCACATTGGCGGTGGATTAGGTGCCATGTTGTCGATCCGTGATGATGTAATAGATAAAAGTCTCGATGAAATGGGGCGAATGGCGATTGGCTTTTCAAAGCAAATAAACGATTTACAGCAATCGGGTACCGATCTCTCAGGTGCGGTTGGAAGCGCTATTTTTTATGATGTTAACAACCCTAACTTAATGAAAGAGCGAGTTTTAAAGCCATTAGGTAGTCAAACTGATATTGATGTCAAAATTGATGATGTAAATACGTTAAAAACGGGAGAATACCAGCTTACAACTGAATTTGATGGCACTGATTACAGCTTTAGATTGTTCGATCCCGCTGGCAATGAAATGAAACAGTCAAACGGCAATCCACTTATATCTCCAACAGCGACAATGCCTTTAGCTGTCAGTGTCGATGGTTTAACGTTAACCATGAATACTGTGATGGGCAATCCCCCTGCGGCAGGACAAAGTGAGACCGTCATCATTCAGCCGATGCGTCGTGGTGCGGCAAACATTAGCGTGGAGATGTCAGATCCTCGTGGCCTAGCAGGGAATAAAATATCCAGTATTGAAGCTAACCCAAATAATGTTGGAACAGCAGAGCTCAATAAAGCCGGCGGGTTAGTGCCTGACCAATTAGCGGGCACCTACAGAGTCGACATCATTAACAGTGCTGATTTAACCGCGACTAACCCTGCAGTTAATAATGGTACAGCGACGCTGACGGCTATTCAAGCTGCTGGTGCCACAGTGGCACAAGGCACGTATACCCTTAGCTTAAATGGTGCGGGCGATAAACTTAGCATGGTAGATGCTGCAAATAATCCGATTAATTTAGTTGATGCTACGGGTGCTGTTGTTAACGAGCTAGACTATCCGCTTACAACAACGGGTAATGTATTAACCATGGTTGCTAGCAATGGTGATCAAATTAGCGTAGCAAGTTTAACTTCAGGTGCAGCGATTGGTGATACGTTTACGTTAGCCATCACTGCTTCTGATAAGTTAACAGTAACGAATACTAAAACGAACACCCTAATGGATTTAAAAGATGATTCGGGTAATACCGTCCAATCACTGGCTTATCCATTAACTAACGTGAATAAAGAAATTACTTTTGCAAGCCAAACGGCCCCGACATTGTCATTGACGGATAATGGTCAAGTAGGGGATAACTTTACGGTGACTTTAGGCCGGACTAATGCGGTCGGTGGCAACAGTAACTTTTTAGCAATGCAGCAAATCCAACATGAGAAAACCATGAACGAGGGCAAATCAAGCGTGATTGATTTGTTCGAAGGGTTAGCGACAGATATCGGTATGCAAAAAAGCAATGCTGATAAAACCGCAGAAGTGAACCAATTGGATTTTGATGCAGCATCTGAGCGAGTGTCGAATATCTCGGGTGTTAACCTTGATGAAGAAGCGGCAAATCTCATGAAGTTTCAGCAATCTTACATGGCATCCTCTCGGATCATGTCAGTTGCTAAAGAAACCTTTGATACCTTGATGCGTACCGTGTAGTAGGAGTAAATCATGATTAACCGAGTTTCTACTGCCAGTCAGTATCAAAGTTTAACTTCGAATTTAATGCGTAAGCAGGGTGAACTAAATACCAGTAATGAACATTTAGCGACGGGTCGACGCGTATTAACCGCGGGTGATGATCCTGTTTCATCAGTAATGATTCAGAATTATCGTCAAGAGCAGACACTCATCACGCAATATCAAGATGCGATAACATTAGCGACCAACCGCATGAATGTGACGGAATCAACGTTAACGGGTGTAGAGAATAATCTTGATGTGACGAAACAAAAAGTCATTCGCATGATCAACGGTGCTATGGCAGCGGAAGATCGCAGTGCATTTAAAGATGAATTGCAGAGTCTTTATGATGAGTTATTAGGGTTAGCGAATACTCAAGATGAATCGGGTAACTATATTTTTGCAGGTACACAATCAGCCACCAAACCTTTTATGCAAAATGGGCAAACGCCGCCAACCATTGTTTATCAAGGAGATGATCAAGCGCGTCATAGCCAAATAGATAAAAACTTAGAGGTGAAGACCAGCTTAACGGGTAATGATGTCTTCATGGCGATACCCAACCCTTACGGTGATTACCGCCCTGACTTTTCTGGTTTACAACCAGACTCGCAGCTACATGTTTTAACGGCAACAAATAGCAACCCTAACGATACCAATAATTACAGTGTTAAGTTTGTCGATAATGCAGGTGTAATGGAATATCAACTTTATCAAGGGGACTCAACAACGGGGGTACTATTAGATCAAAATACTTATGATCCTAAAGTGGGGATAAGCTTTGATCTCGCAGCTGCTGGTGGTGCGGGAACGTTAGACTTTCAATTTGATGGTGAAATAAAACTTGGTGATAGTGTCGCGTTAACCCCGAGTAAAACCTTTAACGTTTTAGACTCTCTTCAAGATGCGATTAACAACGCAGAGCAGCCAACGTCATCAGCAGAAGGTAATGCCAATTTACAACGTGTTATTGATGATTTAAATGGCGCATTCATTCACATGAACCAGCAGCGCTCGCAGGTTGGTAGTGTGTTACAAACCCTTGATAGACAGGGCGAACAACACAAAGATTTTGAATTAACCTTGAATAAAGCACAAAGCGGCTTAGAAGATCTTGATTACAGCAAAGCAATTATTGATATGAATGAACAATCGATGGCACTGCAAGCATCACAGGCTGCGTTTAATAAGACAAAAGAACTCACATTATTTAATTATTTATAGCTATCTGCCATAGAATTAAGCGGCAATAAGTTGCCGCTTTTTTTTGTCTAACTTACTGTAAAAAAAAGTTAACCCTTGATAAGAAAAAAAATAAAAAAAACATTAAAGCATTTTCTGACTGTGCCGTTAAAGAAATCACAACAGGAAAAACTTAGTTAGCCCGGGAATCGCTGGGTATCACATCAAGGAGCTAAAATTATGGCTGTTACAGTTAATACTAACGTCTCTGCAATGACCGCCCAGCGTTACCTAAACGGTGCAAGCAACGGCGTTGCTAATAGCATGGAAAAACTTTCTTCTGGTCTTCGCATTAACTCTGCAAAAGATGATGCAGCAGGTCTTCAAATTTCAAACCGTTTAACCAGCCAAACAAACGGTCTAAACGTAGCTATGCGTAATGCCAATGATGGTATCTCTATGGCGCAAACGGCTGAAGGCGCGATGTCAGAAACAACAAACATGCTACAACGTATGCGTGATTTGTCTCTTCAAGCAGCGAATGGCTCAAACTCAGCAGAAGACCGTGAAGCACTTCAAAAAGAAGTAAGTGCCTTACAAACAGAAATGACCCGTATTGCAGATACAACAACGTTTGGTGGTCAACAGTTATTAGATGGTACTTTCGGTACGAAATCCTTCCAAGTTGGCTCAAATGCGAATGAGACTATTGATGTTTCATTATCAAGTGTTGCTTCTGGCGATATTGGTCAACACCAGAAATCAGGTGCTGGTACTGTATTTGGCGCAGCAGCAGCAGCAGGTCTAGCATACGGTGTAGCAACAGACGCAGATGATATAGTTATATCAGGTCCAAATGGTGTTTCAGCTTCTACTGATATTTCAGCAATGGATGCTAAAGCAGCAGCTGATGCCTTGAGTGCATTGGGTACTGGTGTTGAAGCTAAGGCTACGGCTCGTGTTGAGTTGGCTAATCTGACTGCTGCCGATACTGGTACACTGGAGATTGGTACAACAAGTTATGATTTAAGCACTTATAATGGTGATATGTCTGAGCTTGCCAGTGATATCGGTAAAGATGGATATAATGCTACTTATGATAAGTCTACAGGTAAATTGCAGATCGAAGCTGAGGATGTTGCTGGTATTAAAGCTGTAGGTCCTGCAGCTGCAGCAAATCCAACTTTAACAATGGCAACAGTAGATTCTACTGGTAATGCAGGTACAGCAATCGCAGTAGATGATGGTGGAGCGGTAGTTAACTCAGAACTAACATTTAGTTCTAGTGATAAGTTTTCGGTAACTGGTACTGCTGGAGCCATTACTACTGCAGCTGGTAATTCATCTTTAAGCACTGTTAAAGATATCGATATTACAAGTCAGAGTGGTGCTCAAGGCGCACTAGACGTTATTGACGCAGCTATTGCTGGGATTGACTCACAACGAGCAGATTTAGGTGCGGTACAAAACCGTTTTAACCACACGCTAAATAACCTTGCAAACATCAACGAAAACGTAAATGCATCAAACAGCCGTATTAAAGATGTCGACTTTGCAGCTGAAACGACTAACATGACGAAGAATCAAATCCTTCAACAAGCAAGTACATCTATTCTTGCGCAAGCGAAGCAGATCCCACAAGCAGCGCTTAGCCTACTGGGTTAAGCATTAAAATGAAGCCCTGTATTTTCTATGCAGGGCTTTTTACTGACAGCGATATCGCTAAGGACTGGCTATGGCGATCAATCCGATAAATATCTTTTCATCGTCTTTAACCTCTAATCAGGATATGGATGGCGATAAGAAAGTTCGTCACACTTCCCCTCAAGGTTTAGAGCAACAAACTGTTAGCTCTGAACCCTCCTTATCATCGATAAAGGCCGTTAATCCTATTGATTCCAGTGACATTGACGATCCCCTTAATTCATCTTTGCTAGAGCAAAAGTCGGAACAAGAGAGAATTAAGCAGATTGAAATGGCATTACAAGCTGCTAATCGATCGTTACGTTTCCATCAAGATGATGAATCAGGTAAACCAATCGCCACGATCGTTGATAACAAAACCGGTGAAGTTATTCGACAAGTTCCGGCACAAGAATTGCTAGATTTAAACAAAAATTTGGCCAAGTACGGTTTAGGCTCGTTAAGTCATAAAGTGTAAAAGGAAAACTCATGGGGTTAAGTGCAGGTGGTTTAGCTTCTGGCTTAGATGTTGCTGGTATGACGCAACAATTGGTTGCCGCTGAACGTGCGCCGAAAGAGCAGCGCATTAAAGAGCAGCAACAAAAACTGGAAGTACAGTTAAGTGGCTATGGGCAAATTAAATCTGCAGTATCTGGTCTAGAAGATATGGTGAAAAAATTTGCTGAAGATAAAGTATTTGCAGGTCAATCAGCTAAATCATCTGAGAAAGATTTTGTATCTGTTGAAGCATCAGATAAAGCAAAAAATGGTAGTTATACCGTTGAAGTGTTAGAAATTGCTAAATCTCATAAAGTGGTCACCAACAATGCCTTTGATGCAGATCCTAAAGCAAAACTGGGATCGGGCGATTTGGAAATTACGGTTGATGGTAAAACCATGTCTGTCACCATTGATCCAGATAAAAGCAGTTTAAAAGATGTACTGAATGCAATTAATAATTCTGCAGATAACCCCGGTGTAACAGCAACAGTTATTAATGATGCCAACGGTTCGAAAATTGTTTTCTCAAGCACTGAAACTGGTGTTGCCAATGAAATTTCTATTGATGCATCAGGGATGACAGGGGAGCTAGCTAAATTAAGCTTTGATCCTGCCAATCCAACAGCCAATGCCGATATGGTCGAGATGCAAAACGGTGTTGATGCCAAAATTAAAATTGATAACTTCACCGAAATTACCAGTAGTAGTAATAAAATCGAAGATGCCATTGAAGGTGTAACACTCGATATTAAAAAACTCACGGATACTGACGATGTTAAATTCGTAACGATTGATATCACTAACGATACTTCAACGGCAAAGTCTTCTATTGAATCCTTCGTTGAAAAGTACAATGAGTTTATCGATACCGCAGATAGTTTAAGTAAATACGATGTAGAGTCTAAATCTAGTGGCCCATTAAACGGTGATAGTTTAACCCGCTCAATTATCAGTCAAATGCGAAATATGATGAATGCGGGGATCGAAGTTGATGGCAGAACTTATAGTTTAAGTGATTTTGGTATTACCACTGACCGTTACGGAAAAATCGAGATTGATGACGATAAGTTAGATGATGCATTAAAAGATAACTTTAATGCGTTTAACGCTTTTTTCCATACCGATGAAAAGGGTTTTCTTGATAAAGCCGAAGCTATTTTTAAAGGTTACACCAGTTCAACAGACGGCTCTCTAACCAATAAAGAGAAAAGTTTAAAAGAGCAGCAAGACAGATTAAACGATGATATGGATGATTTAAATGAGCGAATGAAAGCTTATGAAGAACGAACCTATCAACAGTTTACCGCAATGGATGCAGCTATTGGAAAAATGAATAATCAGCTGAATACCATGATGAGCCTAATGACATTTTAAAGTGAATGAAAATGGAAAAATTAACTCAACTCGAACAGCAGATTGAACAGCTTTTACAGCAGCAAGATTATCCTGATGATTTTCCTAAACAATTGGAAAATTTGGTTGCTCTGCGTCATCAAGAGGTAGAAAACATCTTAGGCCAACCTGATTTAACGCGCGTCGTTTTCGATGATGTGGTAGCACGCACTAAAGCATTAAAAAGCTTAATTCAAAAGCATAAAGATATTATTGGTGAGCGTTTAGTGCGTTCGAAAAAGAGCAAACAATCGTTATCACTTTACAGCAATATTCAACAAAACGGTTTGTAGCCTTCTTGGTTTTGTTGATTTTGATTTCACTTATTAAATAAGGGATTACATCATGCGTGGTTCTCTTCAGGCATATAAAAAAGTTTCAGTTAATGCACAGTTAGCAAGTGCGTCGCCTCATCGTATTATTCAAATGTTATATGCAGGTGCGATTGAGCGTTTGATCCAAGGCAAAGCGGCAATGGAGCAAGGCAATGTAGCGGTAAAGTGCGAGCGTTTAAGTAAAGCATTAGATATCGTATTAAGCTTGCGTGATTGCCTATCAATGGAAGATGGCGGTGATATTGCTAAGAATCTTGATGCTTTGTATGAGTTTATGGCGAGCGAAATTACCCGCGCAAACGCTGAAAATCAAACTAAGCCGATTGATGATGTGATTGGTATGCTGCGTGAAATTAAATCAGCATGGGATCAGATTCCAGCGGAATATCATCACTTAAGTGAAGCAAGTTAAATTAATAAGTGCGTGTTTTGATGCATATTGGTAGCGAAACGCTGTAAAATATTACTAATTTATAATAGATATAGGATGAATTGCTGTAAATGGGCCATATTCATCCTATTATTTTATATATCCTTGTATTGGTATCACACCTTTCTGCTATCAAATATTGCCTTATCTTGTTGTTTAATTACAATAGACTGTAATAATATTGGCTGTGGTTCTCATTTTCATGAGTAAGCCAGTAATTACATCATTTCTATGAAGGCAGGCTATATCCATTCTATGCAAGGTTTAGCAAAGACACTCGTTATTGAGGACGATCAACAGCAACGTCATGATCTTAGTGTAATTCTAAGTTTTGTGGGCGAGCAGTATGAAGCTGTTTCATCACAAGATATTGAAGCCGAATTATGGCAACAGCCGTGGGGTGCGTGCTTACTGGGTAATATTGAAGCAGGCAAAACACTCACTCATATTATCGATACACTGAAAGTGCAGGCGCACATTCCGGTTGTTTCATTAGGTAACCATCGTAGTCATCTTTCTGGTTTAGCGAACTATGTTGGCGATCTTGAATTACCTCTACACTATAATCAGCTCGTTGATGCTTTCCGTCACTGCCAAGAATTCTCTGGTAAGCGTGCTTACCAAGTCCCTCAGTTAGGCCGTAAAAATACCTTATTCCGTAGTATGGTTGGTAGCAGCTCTGCTATTAGTCAAATTCGTCATTTGATGGAACAAGTAGCGGCTTGTGATGCTAGCGTTCTGATTTTAGGTGAATCAGGTACGGGTAAAGAAGTGGTAGCACGTAATGTTCACTATCATTCAGCCCGCGGTAAAGGTCCTTTTGTTCCTGTGAACTGTGGTGCGATTCCACCGGATCTTTTAGAAAGTGAATTGTTTGGTCATGAGAAAGGGGCATTTACGGGAGCAATTTCTGCACGTAAAGGTCGTTTTGAATTAGCCGAAGGCGGTACGTTATTCCTTGATGAAATCGGTGATATGCCGATGTCGATGCAAGTGAAATTATTACGTGTACTGCAAGAGCGTTGCTTTGAACGTGTCGGTGGTAGCGAAACAATCAAAACTAACGTACGTATTATTGCGGCAACACATCGTGATTTAGATAAGATGATCCACGAGAATCTATTCCGTGAAGATTTGTATTATCGCTTAAATGTGTTCCCAATCGATATGCCAGCAATGCGTGATCGTATTGAAGATCTACCATTATTGTTGCAAGAATTATTAACTCGTATGGAAGCTGAGGGTGCGAAGCGTATTCACTTTACCCCACGTGCGATTAATTCATTAATGGAGCACAGCTGGCCGGGTAACGTACGTGAATTAGCTAATCTTGTTGAGCGTCTATGTATTCTTTACCCAGGTGAAATGGTTGATATTAACCACTTACCGATTAAGTATCGCTATGGTCAGCTTCCAGACTTCACACCTGAAAATGCAGTACCAAGTGTAGAAGAGTTAGAGCAAGAAGCGTTAGCGAGTATGTTCTCCTCTTATGAAGAAGAACAAAATGTCGCTAATAGTGAGCTTCCACCTGAAGGCTTGAACCTAAAAGAAATGTTGGCTGATCTTGAAGTTGATATGATCAAGCAAGCATTAGATGCCCAAGCTGGAGTAGTCGCAAGAGCAGCTGATATGCTGGGTATGCGTCGTACGACACTGGTTGAAAAAATGCGTAAATATGGCTTAAGCAAAGAAAGTTAATATTACGCTATTATTGAATATGGAGCCGATGTCATTAATTTGACATCGGCTTTTTCTTTTCAATGATATACAGAGATTGTGTCTCTAATTAAGCTGTATTTTCTGTCTATTTTTATAGCGATATAAGCTAGCTATCCTTGTCTTCGATCTATTTTCTCGCTCAATATCCCAAATCCCTTTCATCAATCTGTGCCTTTTTCGTTATTGACTTAATACTTATATCGATTGTCATTTTTTTGACATCGTAATTTAATCTTATTTACTTTTAATTGGCTGATTTATAAGAATTATATTTGGCATGTAATTTGCTTTTTTATAAATTATATTGAATTTTTTGTTATTAGGTTTCGTGCATGGATGATCAAGCGACGGCATTAGAACAATTAGAACAACAAGTCGAGCGTTATCAGCAAGTGCTTGAAGTGATGCCGGTTGGGGTGATTTTGTTAGATCCTAAAGGCATTGTCAGTGAAACCAATAATGAAGCGTTACGTTTGCTCGGTGAGCCATTAGAGGGAGAGCGTTGGGTTGATATTATTCAACGTTGTTTTAACCCTCAAGAAGATGATGGTCATGAGATCTCACTGCGATCAGGCCGAAAGGTAAAACTGGCAATTTCAGCATCCGCTGCTGGTCAGTTAATTGTGATTACTGATATGACAGAAACTCGCCAGTTACAGTCACGATTAAGTGAAATGCAGCGTTTATCATCATTAGGAAAAATGGTGGCGTCGCTGGCACATCAGGTTAGAACCCCGCTATCTAGTGCCATGCTTTATGCTGCTAATTTATCTGCGCCTAACTTGCCTGTGAATACCCGTGAACGTTTTCAAACAAAGCTTGTTGATCGTCTACAAGATCTTGAAAAGCAAGTGAACGACATGCTGTTGTTTGCGAAAGGTGGCGACAACAAAGTCGTGAACTGTTTCAGTTTAGAGGCTTTGCTTAACAGCATGGAAAATATGGTTGAAGCATTAGTGATGAGTCAAAACGTCGATTTTAGTATCGATTGTGATGATGAATCCTTAGTGATTTTAGGCAATGAAAATGCGCTTGCGAGTGCGATCAGCAACCTGATAACGAATGCTATTCAAATGTCAGGAAAAGGTTGCTCAGTAGCTGTGTCTTGTCATGTGATGGGTGATGATATTTTGCTATCGGTGACCGACAACGGTCCGGGTATTGAACCAGATATTCAAGCCAAAGTATTAGAGCCGTTTTTTACCACTCGCAAGCAAGGCACAGGCTTAGGTTTAGCCGTGGTACAGATGGTAGCTCTTGCTCATCATGGCAAGCTTTCTTTGCAGTCAGAAGTTGGGAAAGGCACGAGCTTTACGTTAACTATTCCAATGGCTTCACAAGAAAATATTCAGCGTCAGTTAGCAGCGTCGTAAGCATACCTGTGATACGAACTCATGGAGAGAAAATATGAACCAAACGAGAGTCTTAGTTGTTGAGGATGACGAAGGATTACGTGAAGCACTTGTCGATACGTTAGCGCTGGCTGGCTATCAATGGATTGAAGCTGAAAGTGCGGAAGATGCGTTAGTGATCATGAAGTCTCAAGCGGTTGATATTGTTGTCTCTGATGTGCAAATGGCAGGAATGGATGGGTTAGGCTTACTGCGTAGTATTAAGCTTAATTGGCCGAAAGTGCCGGTACTCTTAATGACTGCTTATGCCAATATCGAAGATGCTGTTGCGGCTATGCGTGAAGGTGCCATTGATTACATGGCAAAACCGTTTGCACCGGAAGTATTGCTTAATATGGTTGGGCGTTATGCGCCGATCAAAAAGCAAAGCAGCAAAACGGTCGTTGCAGATCCGAAAAGTATTAAATTGTTAGCTTTGGCTGACAAGGTCGCTAAAACCGATGCCAGCGTAATGGTATTAGGGCCAAGTGGTTCAGGCAAAGAAGTGCTATCTCGCCATATTCATGATAACTCTGAACGTCGAGATGGCCCTTTTATTGCTATTAACTGTGCAGCCATTCCTGAAAATATGTTGGAAGCAACCTTATTTGGTTACGAGAAAGGTGCATTTACCGGCGCTGTGCAAGCGTGTCCTGGTAAGTTTGAGCAAGCGCAAGGCGGCACATTACTGTTAGATGAAATCAGTGAAATGGATTTGAATCTACAGGCGAAATTACTGCGTGTATTACAAGAGCGAGAAGTAGAACGTCTAGGTGGTCGCAAAAGCATTAAGTTAGATGTGCGTATTCTTGCAACCAGTAACCGAGATCTTAAGACTTATGTTGCTGAAGGGCATTTTCGTGAAGATTTGTATTACCGCTTGAATGTTTTCCCAATTGCATGGCCAGCATTAGGGGATCGTAAGGGAGATATTTTACCCTTAGCTTCATTATTTGCTGAACGGCACAGTATCCAACAAGGAAATGTGGTACCTACTATAAGCCAATCGGCACAAGATAAATTGCTGCAATATCCGTGGCCTGGCAATGTGCGTGAATTAGATAATGTGATTCAACGAGCATTGATTTTATGTGAAAACAATCAGATCCAGCAGCAAGATATTTTATTAGAACATTTTGATTGGCTGGATACACAAAGCCCTGAAGTCGTCACAACATCAGAGCCAAGCGTGATTGCTGTACGTCCTAAAGTGCCGACAACAGGAGAAGGGCTAGGCAGTGAGTTACGTGAACAAGAATTTAGCATTATTTTAGAAACGCTGGTGGCCTGTGATGGTAGCCGTAAAGATGTGGCAGAGCAGCTTGGGATAAGCCCACGAACCTTACGTTATAAACTCGCAAAAATGCGTGATGCTGGCATTGAAATCCCTGCATAGTGTGCAGGAAGCAGAACGATAAAAAATAAACGAATAGAGAGAATCACGGAATGAAAGTAAACGGACTACAAGCAGAAATGCAAGCAATGAGGCTGGATGCCCAAAACACCTCATCCCCAGCCACAGCACAACAAGTGAGTGCTGATTTTGGCAACCTTCTTAGTGATGCGCTGAAAACAGTGAATCATCTTCAAGGACAATCTAGCGAATTAGCCACACGTTTCGATCAAGGTGACCGCAGTGTGTCTTTATCCGATGTGATGATCGCGAGAAACAAGTCCAGCGTTGCGTTTGAAGCAACGGTTCAAGTTCGCAATAAAATGGTACAAGCGTACAAAGAATTAATGAATATGCCGGTATAAACCTGACTTTTTAAAGTATGGATAGTAAAGCCGTTATTCTTGCAGTTTATGGGTAAAAAGTCGTGGCAGAAGAAAACATTAATCAACCATTAGCCGTATCAGGGAATGGGTCAGCACCTGCTTTGCATGATGATGCAGGTCTTGATCAAGGGGCTGATATTTCAGAGAAGAAAGCTTCTTCGACAGATAGCATTTTGGGCAATTTAGATCTCTTACGCCAAGTGATCTTAGTGTTGTCTGTGGCTATCTGTGTAGCGCTAATTGTGTTGGTCACAATGTGGATCAAAGAGCCTGAAATGCGCCCATTAGGCACTTATGAAACAGAAGAGCTTATTCCGATCCTTGATCACTTCGATCAAAAGAAAATCGAATACCAATTAGATGGGAATACCATTCGTGTTCCTGCTGAAGAATATAGCGCAATTAAGCTCGACCTTACCCGTTCAGGGTTAAATACACGTACGGTTGAAGGTGACGATATTCTGTTACAAGACATGGGCTTTGGTGTTTCTCAGCGTCTTGAAAGTGAACGTTTAAAGCTAAGCCGTGAACGTCAGCTTGCTCGTGCTATTGAGCAAATCAGCCAAGTGCGTAAAGCTCAAGTGTTATTAGCAACACCAAAGCAAAGTGTATTTGTTCGTCATAATCAAGAAGCGACAGCCACGGTATTTTTAACCCTTTCTTCTGGTGGTTCGCTGGGTCAACAAGAAGTGGATTCCATTGTTGATATGGTGGCAACTGCAGTACCTGGCTTACGCCCGACTCGTGTGACGGTGACCGATCAACATGGTCGCTTATTGAGCTCTGGTACCGAAGATCCAAGTGCGACCGCAAAGCGAAAAGAGTACGAATTAGAACGTAAGCAAGAGCAATCACTACGTGAGAAAATTGATGCGATTTTAATGCCTGTTTTAGGGCTTGGTAATTACACCTCTCAAGTTGATGTTGCGATGGATTTCTCGGCTTTAGAGGAAACTCGTAAGCGTTATGATCCTGCAACCGCAGCGACACGCAGCGAATTTACGTTAGAAGATATCAATGGTGGTAATACGGTTTCAGGCATTCCGGGCGCATTAAGCAATCAACCGCCAGTCGATTCTGCAATCCCACAGAATGTTAAAGATATGCAATCGGGCAGTGGTGGTGCTGATGGCTCGGTGCATCGAGAATCAACCCGCAACTATGAATTAGATACCACCATCAGTCATAAACGAGCGCAGACAGGCATCATTGCACGTCAAACCGTGTCTGTGGCCGTGGATTATAAAACTATCACCGATCCTGCAACGGGTGATGTGACACGAGTGCCTGTCTCTGAAGCTGAAATTGCTAAAATTCGTCGCCTATTAATGGGGGGGATTGGCTTTTCTGAAGCCCGTGGTGATTTGCTTGAAGTGTTATCAGTGCCATTTGCATTACCTGAATCACAAATAGCTGCTGATCTGCCGATTTGGGAAAACCCGAACTTTAATAATTGGGTTCGTTGGATAGCCGCAGCATTAGTGATCATTGTGGTGATCATGGTGCTCGTACGTCCTGCCATGCGCAAATTGCTGTATCCAAATCAAGCACCAGATGGTACGCCATTGGATGAAAATGGTATGCCGATATTATCAAGTACAGCAGATGGTGTCGGTTTAATTGGTGCTGAATTAGATGGTGGTGAAGGATTTGAATTAAGCTCAAGTAGCTTAGATTTACCAAATTTACATAGAGATGAAGACTTACTGAAAGCCGTCCGAGCCTTGGTGGATAATGAGCCAGATCTCGCAGCGCAAGTGGTTAAAAGTTGGGTGAATGAAGATGGCTAATGAAGTTGCAGTAAGTGAAAACAAATTCGATATCAACACGCTAAGTGGCACCGAAAAAGCAGCCATTCTTTTGCTTAGCCTCAGTGAGCAAGATGCTGCGAGTATTATTCGTCATTTAGAGCCGAAACAAGTCCAGCGTGTCGGTGGTGCGATGGCGAGTATGACGGATTTGAATCAAGAGAAAGTGTCCGGTGTTCATCGCCAATTTCTAGAAGACATTCAGAAATACACCAGCATTGGTATGGGCAGTGAAGACTTTGTCCGTAATACATTAGTGGCGGCATTGGGTGAAGACAAAGCTAATAACTTGGTCGATCAAATCCTGATGGGCAGTGGCTCGCGTGGTCTGGATTCTTTGAAGTGGATGGATCCTCGTCAGGTGGCAAGTATTATATTGAACGAACACCCACAGATCCAAACCATTGTTTTATCGTACTTAGAACCAGAGCAATCGGCAGAAATTTTATCGCAGTTTCCTGAGCGAGTACGTTTAGATTTGATGATGCGTATTGCGAACTTGGAAGAAGTACAGCCTGCAGCACTACATGAATTGAACGATATCATGGAGAAACAGTTTGCTGGTCAAGCAGGTGCACAAGCAGCGAAAATTGGTGGTCTGAAAGCTGCGGCTGAAATCATGAACTATCTCGACAATAACGTTGAAGGTTTGTTGATGGATCAGATCCGTGAAACTGATGAAGACACAGCAACGCAAATTCAAGACTTGATGTTCGTGTTTGATAACTTAACCGAAGTTGATGATCGTGGTATTCAGACTTTACTTCGTGATGTGCCACAAGATCTACTGCAGAAAGCCTTGAAAGGGGCTGACGATATGCTGCGTGATAAGTTCTTCATGAACATGTCGAAGCGTGCCTCAGAAATGCTACGTGAAGAGCTAGAAGCAATGGGACCTATTCGTGTTGCAGATGTAGAAGCTGCACAAAAAGAAATTCTTACTATTGCTCGTCGCTTATCTGATGCTGGTGAAATCATGCTCGGTGGTAGCGGTGGTGCTGATGAGTACCTTTAATCAACAATCACTGATGTTAGGAGGCTTTGATGAATGATGAACGTCGTCGTGGTTTCTTTCGTGCATCGGATCACCAAGCACAAGAGTTAGAACGCTGGGCGTACCCTGATTATTCAGAAGAGCGCCCAGAGTACGCTGAAAACGCATTCAATTATCAACCTCAGCCGATCATTGAAGAGTTTGAGCCAGAAGAAGAGCCGGGACCGCCGCCGTTAACTGCTGCTGATTTAGAAGCAATGCAACAGTCAGCCTATGAAGAAGGCTTAGAGCAAGGTAAGCAAGCTGGTCACGCTGATGGTTTTAAAGCCGGGCATGCTGAAGGACTTGCGGCTGGTAACGCAGAAGGCTTAGAGCAGGGCTTACAGCAAGGTTTGGTACAAGCTCAACAACAGATCACTGAACAAGTGAATCACTTAGCAACAGTTGCAGAAAAGCTGCTGACTCCTATCAACCAAGTAGATCGAGAAGTTGAAGATCAAGTCATGCAATTAGCACTGGGGTTAGCGAAAGAGTTGATCCGAGTCGAAGTGAAAACCAATCCACAAGTGATTTTAAATACCATTCGTGAAGTGGTGGCAACGTTACCGGTTGCAAATCGTGAAATTAGTATGCATCTGCATCCTGAAGATATTGCTTTGGTTAAACAAAATTTCACCGATGAAAATTTACATGAGCGTAAATGGAAGCTGATTTCAGAGCCGGGATTAAACCGTGGTGACTTACAAGTAAATAGCCAAGATACCTCGGTTGATTATTTTATTGATGAGCGTATTCGCCATTCACTGACCACTTTTGAAGCGATGAATAGCAGCGTGCGAGAGCAAAACGAATGACCGCAACTTTAGCTGAACGTTTAAGCCGTTTTAAAACCGAAGGGACGGGTTGTAAGCCTGTGGCATCGGGTCGGCTAGTACGTGTGGTTGGACTGACATTAGAAGCGGTTGGCTGTCGAGCTCCTGTTGGGAGTTTATGTAAAGTTGAAACCCTAAATGGTGACTTAGAAGCAGAAGTCGTCGGCTTTTCTGGCGAAACGCTGTTCTTGATGCCTAGTGAACAGCTGCAAGGGGTGATGCCTGGGGCGAAAGTCACACCTATTCTTCATAACAGTGGTCTGCCTGTGGGACCTGAGTTATTAGGGCGTGTTATTGATGGTGTGGGTAATCCGCTTGATGGTTTAGGGCCAATTTTCACCGAGCAGCGTGCTTCATTTAATGCGACTCCCATTAATCCGTTATCTCGAAAGCCCATTAAAGAGCCGCTTGATGTTGGGATTAAAGCGATCAACGGCTGTTTAACCGTTGGTAAAGGTCAGCGTATTGGTTTGTTTGCTGGCTCTGGTGTGGGTAAGTCGGTAACTCTTGGCATGATGACCCGAGGGACTAGTGCACAAATTGTGGTCGTGGGTTTGATTGGTGAGCGTGGTCGAGAAGTAAAAGAGTTTATTGATGAGATCTTAGGCCCTGAAGGACGAGCTCGTTCGGTTGTAGTGGCTGCACCTGCTGATGCGTCACCTTTAATGCGTTTAAAAGGCTGTCAGACTTCGTTAACCATTGCGGAATACTTTCGTGATCAAGGTTTTGATGTACTGCTGTTAATGGATTCATTGACTCGTTTTGCGCAAGCGCAACGTGAAATTGCCCTGTCTGTGGGTGAGCCGCCAGCAACTAAAGGTTATCCGCCATCAGTGTTTGCCAAGCTGCCAGCCTTGGTGGAACGTGCGGGGAACGGTAATGAAAACCAAGGTTCAATTACCGCCTTTTTCACCGTATTAAGTGAAGGTGATGATTTGCAAGATCCTATTGCCGATGCATCTCGTGCAATCTTGGATGGTCACATCGTGTTATCTCGTGAAATGGCGGATGCCGGACATTACCCTGCTATTGATGTTGAACGCTCTGTGAGCCGTGTCATGCCTGCGATTGTCAGTGAAGAGCACATGTTAATGTCAAAAGCGGTGCGTCAGATCTTATCGATTTGCCGTAAAAATCAGGATTTGGTTTCCATTGGCGCTTATAAGCCGGGAACAGATAACACCATTGATCAGGCTTTTAGTTTTAAACCTAAATTGGACGCTTACCTGCAACAAACAATGAAAGAATCGGTGCCGTATGAAATGTGCATCAATATGTTGCGTTCAACCCTTGGCGGCTAAGGCTGAGTATCAAAAGGATGTGGAGCATAGAGTATGTCTAATGCATTAGCATTGATCATTGAACAAGCGAAAGAGCAAGAGCATCAAGCCAGTCTTGCTTTAAATCAAGCACGTATTGATCAAGAAAATTATCGTCAGCAGTTAGCGCAGATTGAGCAATACCGTTTGGATTACCTCAATCAACTTTCTACGCGTGGTCAGCAAGGGCTAACAGCGAGTCAATATAGCCATTTACAGAAGTTCTTAACGCAGCTGGATAATACCTTAGAGAAACAAAAGCAAGCGGGTGGTTACTTTGAAGAGCAGATCCAGAGATGCTCTCAGCATTGGCAAGAGATGCAACAGAAGCGTCGCTCAGTGGAATGGTTAGTTGAAAAGCGTAAACGTGAGCATCAACAGTGGCTGGACAAGCAAGAGCAAAAGATGATGGATGAGTTTGTCACCCTGCAATTTGCAAGACGATTACAACAGTAATTTTATTGATAGATTTATTGGTTTGTTTTTTGCATTAATACTGGTTATCTCTTTATTGCCAGTTGAAAATAAAATCGTGATGTTGTTGTTTTCGCAAGGCTCAGTATTAGGTTTGGATCGGTTATGAATCTATTAAATCCATTATCAACCCAGCATTCAAAAGTAGCTTCTGCTGGTGCAGCTAACGCCAAGTCTGTTGATCAAACAGAAGGTGAGCAAGAAGGCTTATTTGGACAGCAATTACAACAAGCCTCTTCCGAGCAAGCGTCTGTAACCGATTTAAAAGCAAAAGAAAAAAGTGTTGATGCTGGTGATAGTGAAGCGGTTGATGACATTGTAAAGACGGATGTTGAACCGCTACTTGAAACTGAAAATGCTGAGTTATCAGAAAATAAAACCGATGAAAGTGTTGTTATTGATGAGGTCGAAGCTGTAGGTGCTATAGCAGCTGAAAAAACAACCCAAGCTGATGAAGTAAAAGATGAAGGCGTTGACAAAGCCATGCTTGAAGGTGCGGATTTTCTTCAGCGATTAAATCAATCTAATCAGCAGCTTAGCAATCAATTAGTTGAAGGTGGCAAAGCTTTGCCGCTAAACGATGATGGTGCTAAGGATATTGAGTTGAGCGAAGAAGGTGAGGACGCAGAGCTAAAGCAAGCAGGATTACTTGATAGCTTGAAATCTTTTGCTGCTAAACAGCCAACCGAGCTGACTGATAAAGAAAAAGCATTACTGACTGATGCTAAAAGTAATGAGCAAAAATTTGTAACCAATACTGCTGGTGGCAATAACATTACAGCTGAAACCGATGAAGCGGCAGCTCAACAAGTTATCGATCCTGAGCTCAAGAAAACCTTATTAGGCATGAGTGCGGATCAAAGTCTTAATAAAACGGTTTTATCGAGCGGTAAGACCGCAGAAGTTCTTGCAGCTGCTGGGGCAATGGAAACCATCAAACGTAGTTTGGGTGAGGGATCAGAAAAAGACAGTATCTTAGCGCAGCCATTATCTGCTCAGATGGGCTCCCAGCAAGCAACTGCCATGAAGATGGAGCCTCAGATAGCGGCAGCACAAGTACAAACGCCTTTGCTACTGACTAAAGAACAAGCTGGAGAGCAAATCTCTGAGCGCATCAATATGATGATGGCGAAGAATTTAAAACAGGTAGATATCCGTTTAGATCCGCCAGAGCTGGGTAAAATTCAGATCAAATTAACCTTGAACCAAGATCAAGCATCGGTGCAATTTACCGTTAATAACAGCCAAACAAGAGATATGGTTGAACATGCAATGCCAAGATTGCGAGAAATGATGCACCAACAGGGATTACAGTTAGCACAAGGTTCAGTAAGCCAAGATAATTCGAGCCAGTTTGCACAGCAGCAGTTCACGCAACAACAGCAATCTGAGCAGCAAACCGGTTCCTCTAGCGAAGGTGTGTTAACCCGTTCGCAAGAGCCAGAATCAGATAAACATCTTGATGCAATTGAGATGTTCGTTACAAATAACAAAGATCGGGTTGATTACTATGCGTAATTAACAATTGCTAATACTTTAGATAATGAAAATAAAGATAAAAAGGAATAAAAATGGCGATGGGCAAGAAAAAGCTGATGATAATAAGCGCAGCAGTAGTGGTTTTATTGTTGGCTGGTGGCATTAGTTTTTGGTTGCTCAGTGGTGATGATGCCGCAGAGCCTCAACAAGCAGCGGAAGTTGCTCAGCAGGATGCGGTTAAAGCGCCCGTTATGTCTGCGTACTATGTCGTATTACCTCAGCCATTTACCTTTAATGTCACCGGGGATTCCCGCGATCGCGTAGTTCAAATTAAAGTGCAATTAATGGTGCGAGGGGACAAGAATGAAGCCCTTGCTAAGCAACATACACCTTTAATTGAAAGTACGTTGCTTCAAGCATTTGGCGTAGCAACGGTTGAACAATTACGTAGTCCTAATGGTCGTGATCAATTACGTCAGCAAGCGTTAGAAGCAGTGAAAGCGACAATGGTAAAAGTGGCAGGAACACCAGCGGTTGAGCGGGTTCTTTTTACCGGTTTTGTAATGCAGTAGGTTTATAGTGAGTGATTTATTAACCCAAGATGAAATTGATGCGCTACTTCATGGTGTCGATGAGCCAGAAGATGACCTTCATGAAGATGAAGGGAGTAGTGATGTTGCGACGTTTGATTTCTCCTCCCAAGACCGCATTGTTCGCGGTCGCATGCCAACGCTTGAGTTGATCAACGAGCGTTTTGCTCGCCATATGCGGATCAGCTTATTTAACATGCTGCGCAAAACGGCTGAAGTCTCTATTAACGGCGTGCAGATGATTAAATTTGGTGAATATCAAAATACACTGTATGTCCCAACCAGTTTGAACATGGTGCGTTTCCGTCCGCTAAAAGGGACAGCTTTGATCACCATGGAAGCCCGTTTGGTATTCATCTTGGTAGAAAACTTCTTTGGTGGTGATGGACGTTTCCACGCCAAAATTGAAGGCCGTGAATTTACCCCAACTGAGCGTCGTATCGTGCAAATGCTATTGAAATTGGTATTTGAAGATTATCGTGAGGCTTGGTCGCCTGTGATGGGGGTTGAATTTGAATACTTAGACTCAGAAGTTAACCCGACGATGGCAAACATTGTCAGCCCAACGGAAGTGATCGTAGTGAGTTCATTTCATATTGAAGTGGATGGTGGTGGCGGTGATTTTCACGTTGTGATGCCGTATTCCATGGTTGAGCCTATCCGTGAATTGCTCGATGCCGGTGTGCAAAGTGACAAAATGGATACTGATGTTCGTTGGAGTAAGGCGCTGCGTGATGAAATCATGGATGTGCCCGTTAATCTTCGAGCCAAACTGCTTGATGTCGATTTATCGCTTCGTGATTTGATGGAATTACAAGTCGGAGACGTGATCCCGATTGATATGCCTGAGCAGGCAACGATTTTCATTGAAGACTTGCCAACCTACCACGCCAAAATGGGACGTTCAGGTGACAATGTTGCACTGAAAATCAGTGAGAAATTGAAACGTCCAGATATGGTGAAAACTGATTTGGCTTTTTTAGATCGTGATGAGCTAGGCACGGCATTACTTAATATCAATAGCGATAGTAACGAATAATATAAAGGACGGAACAATGTCAGATAATAATGATCAACAAATGGCAGATGATTGGGCAGCGGCATTAGCTGAGCAAGCTAACGATGTGCAGCCTGCACCTTTAGAAGAGCTAACCGACGACAGTACACCGATCACTGATGATGAGCGTCGTAAACTTGATACCATCATGGATATTCCTGTCACTATCTCTATGGAAGTTGGGCGTACTCAGATCAGTATTCGTAACTTGTTGCAATTAAACCAAGGTTCAGTGGTTGAGCTTGATCGTATTGCTGGTGAATCATTGGATGTGATGGTTAATGGAACCTTGATTGCGCATGGTGAAGTGGTAGTAGTCAACGATAAGTTTGGTATCCGTTTGACTGATGTGATCAGCCAAACTGAGCGTATTAAAAAGCTGCGTTAAGGCGAGTTATGAAAGGGAAAATAGCGCAGGCATTACTGGCGTTGTCCTTGTTATTTGTGGGGGGGAGCTAGTTGGGCGCAAACGGAAGTTGCAGAAAAAACAGCGTCTCAGTTAGGTCGTGCGCCTGAGCTAAATATAGCCACTACGCTTGCTTCGTTACTGCTGGTACTCGTGATAATTGTATTTCTTGCTTGGCTATTAAAACGTATGCGAGTAGCTGGAATTAGCGGTAATGACTCAGGGCTAAAAGTGGTAAAGCAGTTAGCCGTCGGTCAACGAGAAAGAGTGGTTTTGCTACAAGTGGGTGAAGAGCAAATGTTAGTGGGGATCACCCAACATAACATTTCTTTACTGAGTAAATTGGATAAGCCTTTAACCATGGACGAATCGCCAAGTGGGGATTTTGCATCTCAGCTTAGCAAGTTAATGAAAAATAATGTTAAAAAATAGAACACTAGCCGTCACTTGGACCGCTTTTATTGCTGTAGTGCTGTTTTTCTGTCTGTCGCTTAATATAGCGCATGCGGTTGAGGCCAGTGCTGCTAATAGCACAACGGCTGCAGCAATGAGTGCTGAAACAACCGCAGGGCATCTACAAGCAAATCGTGGTGGCGGTGGTATTCCTGCTTTGTCTGTCACGGTTAACCCTGATGGTAGTGAAGACTATTCGGTAACACTGCAAATCTTAGCCTTGATGACTGCGCTAGGCTTTTTGCCTGCGATGGTGATCTTGATGACCTCATTTACCCGCATTGTGGTCGTGATGTCGATTCTGCGTCAGGCGATGGGTTTACAGCAAACGCCATCTAATCAAGTGATCATCGGTATTGCCTTGTTCCTTACCTTTTTTGTGATGTCTCCTGTCATTGATAAGATCAATACAGAAGCTGTCCAGCCCTATATCAATGAACAAATAACGGCAAAACAAGCATTGGAAAAAGCCGAAGATCCGATGCGTCAATTTATGTTGAAACAAACTCGAGTCAAAGACTTAGAAACTTTTGTTAATATGTCAGGTTCAACCGCTGACGATCCGCAAAATGTCCCATTAACCGTTTTGATCCCCGCTTTTATTACCTCTGAGTTAAAAACCGCATTCCAAATTGGTTTTATGCTGTTTTTACCTTTTTTGATCATTGACTTAGTGGTGGCTTCCATCTTAATGGCGATGGGTATGATGATGCTATCACCTATGATTGTATCGTTACCTTTTAAACTGATGCTGTTTGTTTTGGTTGATGGTTGGAATTTGATCTTATCAACACTGGCAGGAAGCTTTGGTACCTAAGGTATCAGACGCCGAATTAAGAGGATGTTTTTATGACGCCAGAAGCTTTTGTTGAGATATTTCAAGAAGCCCTGTACATGGTGCTGATTATGGTTTGTGCCATTGTTATTCCAGGCTTGTTAATTGGTCTAGTGGTGGCAGTGTTTCAGGCGGCAACATCGATAAATGAACAAACCCTAAGTTTCTTGCCTCGTTTAGTGGTGACGCTGTTAGCATTAATGCTGTTTGGTCACATGATGACGCAAATGCTGATGGATTATTTCTATCGCATCATAGATCAGATCCCACAACTGCTTTACTAGCAAGGGATACGGCAGTCGATTATGCATTACACTTCCGCCATTTTACTTGATTGGTTAGCAAATTATTTTTGGCCCTTTACTCGCATATCATCAATGATGATGGCGATGACTTTTTTTGGGGCACGTTTTGTGTCACCTAAAATTCGTCTGTATTTAGCTTTAGCCATTACTTTTGCGGTCATGCCGTTTTTACCCAAGGTTCCACAAGATATTGAGTTGTTGTCGCTGGCAGGTTTTATTATCACAGGGCAACAAATCATTATTGGTGTAGCGATGGGGCTAGTGACCCAATTTGTCACCCAAACCTTTGTATTACTAGGTCAAATATTGGGTATGCAATCGAGCTTGGGCTTTGCTTCTATGGTCGATCCTGCTAACGGACAAAACACCCCAGTATTGGGTCAGTTCTACATGTTTCTTGCCATCTTGCTGTTTCTAGCAACCGATGGACATTTAGAAATGTTAAATGCAGTGGTGCTGAGCTTTAAAACCTTACCTGTTGGAACTGCGATGTTAGGCCAACAAGATTATTATGAGTTGGCAGGCTGGTTTGGTCACATGTTTAAAGCTGGGCTCAACATGGCATTAGCAGGGATCATTGCGCTGCTAACGGTCAATTTATCTTTTGGTGTCATGACCCGTGCAGCACCCCAGCTAAACATTTTCTCGCTAGGTTTCTCTTTTGCTTTGCTATTAGGTTTAGCCATTAGCTGGTTTATTGTATTGGGTATCGTGCCGCAGTATGAAGCGTTGTGGCAGGTTGGGTTCGGTCAGGTATGTAGCTTGATCCGCATTGATTGTTAACGACTGGGAGTAGATCAGAATGTCTGATTCAGATGGTCAAGAACGTACCGAAGACGCCACGCCCAGACGGCTTGAGCAGGCAAGAGAAAAAGGCCAAGTTCCACGCTCAAGAGAATTAGCTTCCGTTGCGGTATTGGTATCAGGCGCTGTAGGTTTAATGTGGTTTGGTGAGGGGCTAAGTAAAGCACTCGGTCAGATCATGACAGCTATGTTTAGCTTAACTCGTGAAGATATTTTCGATCTTGATCGGTTATTCGTCATTATTTTTGATGCGATTGTTCACATTTTATTGCCGTTAGCGTTAGTGCTCATTTTCTTATTTTTTGCCGCTTTTATTGGTGCTGCGGGCGTTGGTGGCGTTCGGTTTTCTACACAAGCGGCAATGCCGAAGTTTTCCAAGATGAATCCTATTAGCGGCATAAAACGTATGTTTGGCATGCAAAGCTGGGTTGAACTGATTAAGTCAATATTAAAAGTCGGCTTAGTAGGTAGTGTTGCTTGTTATTTGATCTATTCAAGCTTGGAAGACTTTTTCCAATTAAGCATTGAGGTATTTCCTGCTAATTATTTTCATGCGCTCGATATCTTATTAAATTTCGTATTGCTTATTTGTTGTTCATTATTGATCGTGGTCGCGATTGATGTGCCATTTCAAATATGGAACTTCAACCAGCAATTAAAAATGACCAAGCAAGAAATTAAAGATGAATATAAAGATTCGGAAGGTAAGCCTGAAGTAAAAGGACGTATTCGAATGTTGCAGCGTGAAATGGCACAGCGTCGAATGATGGCTGACGTTCCACAAGCTGACGTAGTTATTACTAACCCCGAACACTTTTCAGTCGCGCTACGTTATGATCCTAAATTAGATTCAGCGCCAGTAGTTATTGCCAAAGGGGGCGATCATCTTGCACTTAAAATACGAGAGGTGGCGAATAAACATAATATTGATATTGTGCCAGCCGCACCGCTTGCTCGTGCTATTTACTATACAACTGAATTAGAACAACAAATTCCTGATGGACTCTTTGTCGCGGTAGCACAAGTGTTGGCGTATGTCTTTCAATTAAAAGAGTACCGTAAGGGTAAAGGTAAGAAACCAACCTTATCTAAAGCTGCAACCGATATTCCAGAAGAACTTCGTCATTAATATTTATATCAATAGTATGATGGCTATTAATTACTGAATGATTGTCTATATTAAAGATTTTTGTATTCCATGATGGAATAATTTCATTTAGTAAAGTTGATAATGATTTTAATTTAGAGATTAGACACACGCTCACAAATTAAAATCATATTTAGAGAACGCCAGAAAATATTTGATAGACTTTTTCCGTGTCAAAAAAATGACGAATCTGTAAGGCATGATTATTGCTTTACCTTATATTATGCATTCATGGTTCTTCGTCTTTATTAAATAATGGATTATTTAATGATCTTCTCTGTTAATAAAACGAACTCGAATACCAATAATAGAAGAATAGATCACTAGACAGAATGAAGCTCTCAATTCCTTTTGCAGACAAGCTGCCATTAGCCAACTTAAAGTCGATGCCATCTATTGGCGCACCCGTCATGGTATTGGCAACCTTGGCAATGGTGGTATTGCCAATGCCACCATTGTTATTGGATATGACGTTTACCTTTAATATCGCCCTTTCTCTGGTGGTGCTGCTGGTAACGGTTTATACCCGTCGTCCGTTGGACTTTGCTGCATTCCCAACAGTTTTGCTTATCGCTACATTGTTACGTTTAGCACTTAACGTGGCCTCAACACGTGTGGTTTTACTTCATGGCCATGAAGGGCCAGATGCTGCTGGACAGGTAATTGATGCATTTGGCTCGGTGGTGATTGGTGGTAACTATGCGGTTGGTTTAGTGGTCTTCCTGATTTTGATGATCATTAACTTTATGGTTGTTACCAAAGGTGCAGGGCGTATTTCAGAAGTTAGTGCTCGCTTTACTCTTGATGCCTTACCGGGTAAGCAAATGGCAATTGATGCTGATTTAAATGCAGGTTTAATCGATCAAGAGCAAGCACGTACTCGTCGATTTGAAGTGACTAAAGAAGCGGACTTCTACGGCTCAATGGACGGTGCTTCTAAGTTCGTTAAAGGTGATGCCATTGCAGGTATTTTGATCCTATTTATCAACATCATTGGTGGTTTGATCATTGGTATGAGCCAACATGGTTTAACCTTTGGCTCTGCGATTGAAATCTATAGCCTGTTAACCATTGGTGATGGCTTGGTCGCACAGATCCCATCGCTATTACTTTCTATCGCTGCTGCGATGATGGTGACTCGTCAAAATACTGACGAGGACATGGGCCAGCAGATGTATTTCCAAATGTTTAATAACCCGCAAGCACTTATTATTACTGGGGTTATTTTATTTGTAATGGGTATCGTCCCAGGCATGCCTCATATTCCATTTCTTTTATTGGCAGCCATGATTGGTGCTGCTGCGTATTGGCGAGTGAAGAAAGATAAAGAAGCAGCATTGGTGGAGAAAGAGCCTGCTCCTACTGAGTTAGCGCCTACTCAGCCGTTAAAAGAGTTGTCATGGGACGATGTTCAGCCTGTCGATACAATTGGTTTAGAAGTGGGCTATCGTCTTATTTCTATGGTCGATAAAGATCAAGGTGGTGAGCTGCTTGAGCGTGTGAAAGGGGTACGTAAGAAACTATCGCAAGATTTTGGTTTCCTGATCCCTCCCGTACATATTCGAGATAACTTGGAGCTACCACCTAATAGTTACCGTATTAGCTTAATGGGGGTTGCCTGTGGTGAAGCCAATATTCACCCTAAGATGGATTTAGCCATTAACCCGGGACAAGTGTTTGGCTCCATTGATGGTGAGATGACCACCGATCCAGCCTTTGGACTAGAAGCGGTTTGGGTACAAGACTCACAGCGTGAACATGCACAGGCCTTAGGCTATACCGTTGTTGATTCTGCCACTGTACTAGCGACTCACTTAAGCCAGTTATTAACCAATAACGCATCACAACTATTAGGCCATGAAGAAGTACAAAACCTATTAGAAATGTTAGGTCAAAGTGCGCCAAAACTGGTCGATGGTTTTGTACCCGAACAACTCCCATTGGGTGTGGTCGTGAAAGTGATGCAGAATTTGTTAAATGAAGCGATCCCACTGCGTGATATTCGAACTATCGTCCAAACCTTGTCGGAGTATTCAAGCAAGAGTCAAGATCCTGACATTCTAACAGCAGCAGTACGTATCGGTTTGAAACGATTAATTTGCCAAGAAATCAATGGCATAGAAGTTGAGTTGCCAGTGATAACGTTAGTTCCTGAGTTGGAACAAATATTGCATCAAACCATGCAATCTGCTGGTGGCGAATCTTCAGGTATTGAACCTGGTCTCGCTGAGCGTTTGCAGCGTTCATTAACGGAAGCCACACAGCAACAAGAATTGAAAGGTGAGCCTGCCGTATTACTTACTTCAGGTGTATTGCGTTCGACATTAGCTAAATTTGTTAAAAATACAATTCCAAGCCTACGGGTGTTGTCGTATCAGGAAGTTCCTGATGAAAAACAAATTCGCATTGTGAATGCAGTGGGTAATTGATGTTAGTGGTTGTTGATGCGGCCTAAGCACTTTCTGACATAGGACGATATTTTGAAGATTAAACGATTTTTTGCCAAGGACATGAGGACGGCACTTAGCGAAGTCAAAGAAGAGCTTGGGCCTGATGCTGTCATTATGTCGAATAAGAAAGTCTCAGGTGGTGTTGAGATTGTTGCTGCTGTTGATGTAGATACAACCCCACAACCATCGAGTACTCATCACCGCTCTCGTGAAGAAGCGTCACAAGGTTTAAGTCAAGCAAGACGAAAACTGGCAGATGATAAGGTGCAGTTGAATCAGTCCACAGCGCAGAAGTTTGCTAGCGTGCTGCAAAACTATGCCTCATCACAAGAGCAAAAAGACCAACCAAGTGAAGTTGATTCATTAAGTGCATTGCTTGATCGCCAGTCTAAACTGCGTGAGCAAGGTGATAGCCATAGTTTGTATGGTGAACCTCACGGCTATCGTGAAGAAGAGGAAAATATGTCGCGTCATTACCAACGCGATATGCAGCAGCCCCAAAAAGCAGGTGGCTATTCACGTTACGCTGATGCCTTTTATCCAGAAAATCAACCGCGTGATAACCGCTCATCAATGAATGGTAATGGCTCTTCATTTAAGCGTTATCAGCCAGAAACGAATAAACACAGCTTAGATATCGGTGATTACCGTCGCCCATCATCAAAGCAATATGAACGAGATTTATCGGTTGGTCGTGGTTTATTTGATAACCATGACAATGGGGTTAATGGACGCGATAAAGCATCACATAAGCCTCGCTTAGATCCAACTCGTTACGAATCGAAAGCTCAGCCAAGTCAAGATGAGCTAGATCAAGTGCGATCTGAAATGATCTCGATACGTCGTTTACTTGAACATCAACTATCAGGCTTGATGTGGCAAGAAGTCGAACGTCGTGAGCCAATGCGCGCCATGATGATCAAGCGCCTTGAGAAAATGGGCTTATCAGAACAATTAGCCGATCAATTGGCTTGCTACATCCCTGAAGATATTCAGCCTAACGAAGCTTGGCCTGCATTACTCGATTTATTATCAGATCAAATCATCACAACCGATGATTGTATTTTAGAAAGTGGCGGTGTTGTTGCCCTATTAGGCCCAACAGGGGTTGGTAAAACCACCACCATTGCAAAATTAGCCGCACGTGCCGCAATGGAGTATGGCCCAGAGCAAATCGCCTTGGTAACGACAGATACTTATCGTATCGGTGCTCATGAGCAATTAGCAACTTATGGTCGAATTATGGGCTGTCCGGTAAGAGTTGCTAAAGATGCTGAAGAGCTTGCCGATATACTTCATCAGTTGCGCCATCGTCGCCTTGTATTGCTTGATACAGCAGGGATGGGACAACGTGATATCCGGCTATCTGAACAGCTAGATACTTTAATGAAAAACAGCGGAGCACATATTCGGAGCTACCTAGTGATGCCTGCAACATCACAGCGTCGAGTATTACAGGAAACCATTGAGCATTTCCGTCGTATTCCGTTATCTGGTTGTGTACTGACCAAGCTAGATGAATCACTTAGTTTAGGTGAAATCATTTGTGTCGCAGTGCAAAACGCATTACCGATCGCTTATTTAGCTGATGGTCAGCGTGTCCCAGAAGATATAAAGATTGCGTCGGGGAATTACTTAGTTTCACGAGCAAACGAATTATTGGAGTTAGAGATAAGCCAGCAATCACATTTCTGGTCTAGCGATAGTTCAGATAATAAGGCGGCAGATTATTATGATTGAGAGCAGAATGTACGATCAAGCAAGCGGTTTACGTCGAATGACTCAGCTAACGTCAACAAAAGTGATCACGGTTACTGGCGGTAAAGGCGGAGTAGGTAAAACCAATGTGACACTGAATATGGCAATGTCGATGGCGCGTCAAGGTAAACGTGTCATGGTGCTCGATGCCGATTTAGGTCTTGCGAATGTTGATGTGATGCTAGGTTTACGTGCTGGACGTAACTTATCTCATGTTCTTGCTGGTATCTGTGAACTGGAAGATATCATTATCGAAGGTCCATACGGTTTAAAAATTATTCCTGCCGCATCGGGTACCCAAAACATGGCTGAGTTAACGCCTGCACAACACGCAGGGTTAATTCGTGCTTTTGGTAACTTGCAAGATGATCTGGACTTCTTATTGGTTGATACCGCCGCTGGTATTTCAGATATGGTGCTGAGCTTTGCTCGCGCAGCGCAAGATGTATTAGTGGTTGTTTGTGATGAACCTACCTCGATCACTGACGCCTACGCACTGATCAAAATTTTAAGCCGTGAATACGATGTTCAGCGTTTTAAAATTGTGGCAAACATGGTGCGCAGTTACCGTGAGGGGCGTGAACTGTTTACCAAGCTGACGCGAGTTACTGAACGTTTCTTAGATGCAAATCTTGAATTAGTCGCTTGTATCCCTCTTGATGACAGCGTGCGCCAAGCGGTGAAACGTCAGAAAATTGTGGTTGAAGCTTTCCCACGAAGCCCTGCGGCATTGGCGTTAAATTCACTATCAACTAAAGCTATGACATGGCCAATTCCACACAACCCTGGTGGACATTTGGAGTTCTTTGTTGAGCGTTTACTGGTAAAACGTCCACAAGCCATGGAGGTGCCATATAGTGAATAAAGCGATGGCCTATGGCCAATATCAGCAAAGTCCACAAGCATTTATCGAACGTTACTCATCATTAGTTAAACGTATTGCGCATCATTTAATGGTGCGCTTACCACCTAGTGTGTTGGTAGAAGATTTAATTCAAGCAGGCATGATTGGCTTGCTTGAAGCCCAGCAAAATTATGATCCAACCAAAGGCGCAAGTTTTGAAACTTTCGCTGGTATTCGTATTCGTGGTGCGATGTTGGATGATATTCGTCGTGGTGACTGGGTTCCTCGCTCGGTATACAAAAATAGCCGAAAGATAAGTGAAGCTATTTCTCACCTTGAAAATGAATTAGGACGAGATCCAAACGACCAAGAAATTGCGCAATATCTCGATATGCCGTTAGAACAGTATCATCAAGCATTAAATGATGTTAATTGTGGACGATTAGTGGGTATTAGCGATCTTGGTGTGGCTGAAGATTCAGTAGCGAATGAAGAAAGCATTGAAGAAAATGCACCTTTTCAAGATGTTGCTGATGATAGCTTTCGAGCATCATTAGCAGAAGCTATCAAAACGCTACCTGAGCGTGAAGCCTTGGTGCTCTCACTTTATTACGACGAAGAGCTGAATTTAAAAGAAATTGGCGCAGTAATTGGTGTCAGTGAATCACGAATTTGTCAGATACACAGCCAAGCCATGCAACGATTACGTGCCAAATTAACAGCATGGACTGCTTAAGATTAATTATTTATAGAACTAGAAGAACGCTGGCTCTCAGTGGAGGCAAACTTGAATAAAAATATGAAAATCCTCATTGTTGATGACTTCTCAACAATGCGACGTATTGTTAAAAATCTGCTTCGTGATTTAGGTTTTAACAACACGTTAGAAGCGGATGATGGATTAACGGCATTGCCAATGCTTAAGAAAGGCGATTTTGATTTTGTTGTTACAGATTGGAATATGCCGGGTATGCAAGGTATCGATCTTCTTCGTCACATTCGTTCTGATGATCAACTAAAACACCTTCCTGTACTTATGATCACAGCAGAAGCTAAGCGTGAGCAGATCATTGAAGCTGCACAAGCAGGTGTGAATGGTTACATTGTTAAGCCATTTACTGCTGCAACGTTAAAAGAAAAATTGGATAAAATTTTCGAGCGCTTACAGTAACCATCAGCTGCAAATAAGGATTATAACGAAGCATGATTTCACTGGAACAGGCAAAAGAGCTTGTCAGCTTGCTAGAAAATGGACAACAAGCTGAAGCAAATTCGCTTGTACAAACATTAGTTGCAGAAAGCCACGAACCAATGTTTGCTGAGGTGGGGAAAATCACTCGTCAGTTACATGATTCTTTGATTAATTTTCGTCTTGATCCTAGGATCAATGACTTAGCACGAAATGATATTCCTGATGCTCGTGATCGATTGCTTTATGTGATTGATAAAACGGAAGAAGCAGCCAATAAAACCATGGATGCAGTTGAAAGTACTTTACCCATTGCTGATCAATTGCATAACACCTTATTGCAAGTGCATCCGCAGTGGCAACGCTTAATGGCTGGCAAGATCGGCTTAAGTGAGTTTAAAGCGTTATGCCACGATATTGATTTACTGCTTGTTCAAGTGGAAGGTGACAGTAGCACTTTGCGCAATCACCTTACTGATATTCTGATGGCTCAGGACTATCAAGATCTTACCGGACAAATTATTCGACGCGTGATTGAATTAGTACACGAAGTTGAAGATCGGTTAGTTGAAATTCTTAAAGCGTTTGGCATGGAACAAGACTCGAAAACTGTGGTTGATGATAAAGCAGCAGCCTTAAAGCCTGAGGGGCCAATTATCAATCCAGAGCAGCGTAATGATGTGGTTGAATCACAAGATGACGTTGATGATTTACTTTCGAGTCTTGGATTTTAGGGGAAATTTATGAGCTTTGATTTAGACGAAGATATCCTGCAGGACTTTTTGATTGAAGCAGGTGAAATTCTTGAGTTGCTTTCAGAACAATTAGTAGAACTTGAACGAAGCCCTGACGATTCCGAGTTACTTAATGCAATTTTCCGTGGTTTCCACACGGTAAAAGGCGGTGCTGGTTTTCTTTCACTCACTGAGTTAGTGGATGCCTGTCATGGTGCGGAGAACGTGTTTGACCTGCTTCGTACTGGTAAACGTAGCGTTACTTCCGACTTGATGGACGTTATTTTAGAAGCGTTAGACTGTATTAACGTGATGTTCGAACAAGTGAAAGCCCATGAACCACTTGATCGTGCCGAGCAACGCTTACTTGATGCACTTCATTTTTATAGTCAGCCACCGACATCTGGCGAATCTGCTGCGCCTATAGCCAGCAAGCCGACGCCCCCTGAAGAAGTCCAAGAGCAGCCTGTTATCGTCAATGTTGAGCCTGAATCTGTTGTATCAGCGGCTGAAGACAGTGTAACCGCTGGTGATAGCGTTGATGATATGACGCAAGATGAATTCGATCGACTACTGGATGAGTTACATGGTTCAGGTCAAGGTCCATCATCCAGTGCTTCTTCTGAATCAACGGCACAAGCCAATGTAACTGCACAAATTGAATTTGATAGCGGTGACATTACCGATGATGAATTTGAACGTTTATTAGATGAATTACACGGTTCAGGTAAAGGACCGGGCAATAGTCAGTATGCGTCAGCAACATCTACATCAGCGACACCTAGTGCTTCTGATAACACATCAACATCCACTGTACCTGATGATACTGGTGCAGGGGATAGTGATGATCTCATGACCGATGATGAATTTGAACGTTTGTTAGATGAGCTTCATGGAGTGGGTAAAGGTCCATCGCCTGAAGAGCAAGCGTTAGCAGCACAATCTGCAGCAAATAGTTTAACTGAGGTTGAAGCGCCAAAACCTGAGCCGGTTGTGAGAGCTGAGCCTACTCATCAGCAGATCACTACACCAACCTCAGCACCGGCTGCACATCAACCGCCAGCAGAAAGAGCAGCTAAACCGGTTGCGGTAAAAGAAAAAGCCAAGCCGCAAGCCGAAGCGACAGTGCGTGTCGATACTTCTACTTTAGATACCATCATGAACATGGTGGGAGAATTAGTATTAGTACGTAACCGTTTAGTGAGCCTTGGTTTAAATACCAACGATGAAGAAATGTCGAAGGCCGTTTCTAACCTTGATGTTGTCACGGCTGATCTGCAAGGTGCGGTAATGAAAACCCGCATGCAGCCAATTAAGAAAGTCTTTGGTCGTTTCCCTCGCGTTGTACGTGATTTAGCACGTAGCTTAAATAAAGACATCGTCCTTGAAATGCGTGGTGAAGAGACTGACTTAGATAAGAACTTAGTGGAAGCGTTAGCCGATCCATTGGTTCACTTAGTGCGTAACTCGGTTGATCATGGTATTGAAATGCCAGATGTACGTGAACAGATCGGTAAACCTCGTACCGGTACGGTTTTACTTTCTGCTTCTCAAGAAGGTGATCACATCTTGCTGACCATTGAAGATGATGGTGGCGGTATGGATGCGGAAAAACTACGTAATATCGCTGTAGAGCGTGGTGTAATGGATGCTGATTCTGCATCTCGTTTAACGGATAGTGAGGCATACAATCTCATTTTTGCACCAGGTTTCTCGACCAAAAAAGAAATCTCTGATATTTCTGGTCGTGGTGTTGGTATGGACGTCGTAAAAACCGGTATTAACCAGTTAAATGGTTCAATTCATATTGATTCTGTGCTCGGTAAAGGCACACGAATTGATATTAAAGTACCACTGACGTTGGCAATATTACCGACCCTAATGGTGGGCGTGGGTGAGCAACCATTTGCTCTTCCATTGGCTAGTGTGAATGAGATTTTCCACCTTGATTTAAATAAAACCAACACCGTTGATGGTCAGCTTACGATCATTGTACGTGAGAAAGCGATCCCGTTATTCTATCTACAGGATTGGTTATCTGGCGTAACGGCTGGTGCGAAGAAAGATCGTGGTCATGGTCATGTAGTGATTGTTCAAATAGGGCATCAGCGTATCGGTTTTGTAGTTGATACTCTAATTGGTCAAGAAGAAGTGGTGATCAAGCCGCTAGACAGCTTATTACAAGGTACGCCGGGCATGGCAGGGGCAACCATTACCAGTGATGGTCATATCGCCTTGATCCTTGATGTACCAAGCCTGTTAAAACATTACGCAGGTCATTAATTTAAATAATAAAAAGGGGGCAATGACCCCCTTTAAGAGTTTCAACGGGATGAAGTGACATGGCAGTTAAAGTATTAGTAGTTGATGACTCAAGTTTTTTTCGTCGACGTGTGAGTGAAATCATTAATGCTGACAGTCGATTAGAAGTCGTTGGTAATGCAGTAAATGGCAAAGAAGCGGTTGAATTCGCTCAAAAGCTACAACCTGACGTGATCACCATGGACATTGAAATGCCAGTGATGGATGGTATTACAGCTGTTCGTGAAATCATGAAAGTTTCGCCAACCCCGATTTTAATGTTTTCATCATTGACACATGATGGTGCAAAAGCAACGTTAGATGCGCTTGATGCGGGCGCACTTGATTTCTTACCGAAGAAATTTGAAGACATTGCTCGCAATCGTGATGAAGCGGTAGAGCTATTACAAAAACGCGTAGCAGAATTAGCACGTAAGCGTATTTTTATGCGAAGAAGTGCGGTTACTCGAGCTTCAACGCCAGCGAGTTCGTCATTAACAAGTAGTGTCTCTAAACCTTCTTCTTTGACTTCTCGTTTAAATACAGAGCCAACGTCGTCGCTTGCTGCGAACAGAACAGCACCAACAGCTCGTTCATCTGCAATAAAACCGGCATTACGCTTTAAAGCATCAGGGAAGAAATATCAGATAGTTGCGATTGGTACTTCAACGGGAGGACCAGTTGCGCTGCAGAAAATATTAACTAAATTACCAGCAAACTTCCCATATCCCATTGTACTAATTCAACATATGCCGGCGACTTTTACCGCAGCGTTTGCGGCACGCTTAGATCACCTTTGTAAGATCAGTGTGAAAGAAGCAGAAAATGGCGATGTGTTAAAACCGGGTACGGCTTATTTAGCCCCTGGCGGTAAGCAAATGATGCTCGATGGTCGTCCAGGTGCTGCACGCTTACGCATCATCGATAGCGGGGAGCGCATGAACTATAAGCCTTGTGTCGATGTAACGTTTGGCTCAGCAGCCAAGGTATATCAAGATAAAGTATTATCTATGGTGTTAACCGGTATGGGTGCAGACGGGCGTGATGGTGCAAGAATGTTAAAAAATAGCGGCTCAACAATTTGGGCACAAGATGAAGAAAGTTGTGTTGTGTATGGAATGCCGCAAGCCGTTGCAAAAGCGGGGATTTCAAGTCATGACTTACCTTTAGATCGTATCGCTGAATGTATTTTGATTGAGCTAGGTTTACAGTGAGGATTCAAGGTTGATCGTTTGGAGTATTGCTAATCAAAAAGGTGGTGTTGGAAAAACAACAACAACCATCACATTAGCAGGCTTGCTGAGTGAGCAGAATAAGCGTGTCTTATTAGTTGATACTGACCCACACGCTTCTTTAACGACGTATTTAAATTTCGACTCAGAGCAAGTACCCGCTAGCTTATTTGATTTATTCCAACTGACCGAAGTCAATAGAGCGAGCGTTAGACCTCTGATCTTAAATACGGCATTTAACAATATTGATATTATTCCTGCTCATATGTCGCTTGCGACCCTTGATCGCGTGATGGGTAATCGAAGTGGCATGGGGTTAGTATTAAAAAAAGCATTACGTAGTCTTGCTGATGATTATGACTATGTGTTGATTGACTGTCCGCCGATTCTTGGGGTGATGATGGTGAACGCCTTGGCTGCAAGTAACCGTATTTTAATACCAGTACAAACGGAATTTCTGGCGATGAAAGGCTTAGAGCGAATGATGCGAACTTTGCAGATCATGCAGCGTTCAAAACCGTCAGGCTTTAACGTTACTATAGTGCCAACGATGTACGATAAACGTACACGGGCATCATTACAGACATTGCAAGAGCTAAAACATCGCTTTCCAGAGCAAGTGTGGGCATCAGCCATTCCGATCGATACTAAGTTTCGTGATGCCAGTATTAAGCATATGCCGCCATCATTGTACGCGCGCAGTTGTCGTGGTGTTTTTGCATATAAAACTTTATTGAAGTATGTGGAACGGTTAGAAAATCATGCATAGTAAGCCACTGTCTAGTGATCAGGCATTAGATGATTATTTCTTTGATTTGTTAGAAGAATCAAATGACGCTGCTGTGTCCACAGAAGTACAAGACGCTGCTTTACATATTGAGAAGCCCGATATTGAACAGATTGAAATAGCGGCTCCTGTTATTCAGCCTAAAATGCAGTCAGTAGAGCCAAGCAAGCAAGTTGAAACTGACTATGTTGAACCATCAAAGCTGCAAGATATTGAACGCTTACTGAGTAGAGTCAATGAAATTGATATTGATGATATTCAACAAAATGTCGAATTAACTGCAAATCAGCCACAAATAGAGCAAGAACAGCCTCGGATTGTCGTTGAAGAGCTAACTTCTATTGAAGTACTTAATGAGCCTGAGATTACCCAAGTCGAAGTGGTTGTTGAGATACCAACTGAAGTGCCGACAGTGGAGACTGAGTTAGCACCTGCTGCTAGTTTAATTCCGCCAGAGCAATGGACACATCATGGTACAGAGCAAGCCTTTCAAGCCTTGTTCTTTGAAGTTAACGGTGTGATGTTTGCGGTCGCATTAACAGAGTTAGGTGGTATACATCAATTAGCTGAGCTAAACCGTTTGTTAGGGCGTCCTAGTTGGTATCTTGGTTTGCAATCAAGCAGAGAGCAAAAATTAGATGTTGTTGATACGGCGCGCTGGGTTATGCCTGAGAAGTTGATTGATGACGAGCATCGTGGGAATTATCGCTATATCGTCATGCTAGGTGAAAGCCAGTGGGGGCTTGCAAGCGATAAGCTACATGGTACCAAAATATTAGATGTTGATGATATTCGCTGGCGTGAAAAGGCAGGTAAACGTCCTTGGCTTGCGGGTATGGTAAAAGATAAAATGTGTGCGCTAATTCATGTTAATGCATTGATTGCAATGCTAAATAATGGGTTTGACGTAAATAGTATTGAGTAATTCAGGACCTTAAGAGGGAATAGCATGTCACAGGTAAATATCGCTGAGATTCAAAAAGACGGAGCGAATGATCAGGTTCTGCAATGGGTGACATTTCAGCTAGAAGATGAAACTTACGGCATTAATGTGATGCAAGTTCGTGAAGTTTTACGCTATTCAGAAATTGCACCAGTGCCAGGCGCACCTGATTACGTGCTGGGTATTATTAACCTACGCGGTAATGTGGTGACAGTTATTGATACCCGTTCACGCTTTGGTTTAATTCCGGGTGAGATTTCTGACAATACTCGAATTGTGATTATTGAAGCAGAGAAACAAGTTATTGGTATTCTTGTTGATAGTGTTGCTGAAGTCGTGTATCTACGTAGCTCAGAAATTGATAGTACGCCAAGTGTCGGTACAGAAGAGAGTGCGAAGTTCATTCAGGGTGTAAGTAACCGTGAAGGACAATTACTGATTCTGGTTGATCTTAACAAGCTGCTATCTGATGAAGAGTGGGATGAGATGGCGTACTTGTAATGAATACAGTTGTATTGCAGTGGTTACCAACGGCGATTTCTGTTTTAGCTATGGTAACTTTTACCGTGTTATTGCTTCGAGAGCGAAAAGCACGACGTAGTTTAGAAACGAAATTTGCAGCGATTGAAACGGTATTAAAAAACGCGCGCTTACAGAATGAGCGTTTAAGTAAAGAGTTTAATGAACTGCGCGCAGGCACTATGGGTATGAGCCATAAATTGGCTGATATGTCACATCAATTAGAAGTGGTTGAGGATCGTCAGACTGAAATTATGATGAATGATCCAGAAGGTCGCTTGTATAGCCGAGCCAGTAAAATGGTAGAGCTTGGTGCCGATGTTCATGAACTGATGAATGAATGCGATTTACCAAAAGCTGAAGCCGAATTACTACTGCGTTTGCAGCAAACGATGCAAAAAAAACGTCGACGTTAAGATTCATACAACAACGTCAATATCTTCAAGCCCCTCCCAACCCGGAGGGGTTTTGCCGTTTAAGTACCATGAAAAAGCGATTAATTCCGCAATGATCAAATAGAGCTCTTGTGGGATCTCATCACCGATCTCAAAACTATTGAGATATTGTGCTAATACCGGATCTTGATGAATAAGCCCGCCTTGCTGTTTTACTTGTTCGATAATGTGTTCAGCCAATTGCTGATGGCCTTTGGCGGTAATATAAGGTGTTTTCTCGCCATCGTATTTCAAGGCAATGGCGCTTGTAGCGGAACTTTTATTTTTTTCCATCGTTAAACCTTGATGAGCAATCCTGTATGGGAAATATGTTCGGCTTCAATATCTGTGTTTAGCTGATGTTGAAAGCTTGGTGTTTCGCAGGTAATTCCAAGTTGTTTCATTCGAGCTAATAACAGGGGAGTCACTTTTTCTACCCGAGTTAGCAAAGCGATATTAGTGGTAGCAAATACAGTATTGAGGGCGCTATTTTTCCATTGCGCTGTAACATTCAAAATATCGATTGCACCAATAGGTAATGTCAATTTGACCGTCCAGCAGGAATTGATATTCTTATCAGCATTTGAACTCGAATCATCGCTGTCTTTTTTTACTTTAATATCAATAAATTGCTCGTTACTTATTGGATATTGAAGGTGAATGCTATTGCTTTCTTGCGCTCGCTGCGTTTCTGGGCCACGTTGTTCTCCAGCTAGGCGTAGCAAGGCTGTCACATCTTGTTGCTGGTCAAGGCTTAATGTTTTTAGCCATTGATTTAATGGGCTCTGTGGGTGTGATAGCTGTTGTAACAATTGTGCCAGTGGTTTTCTTTCGCCACCTTGTTGTAACCAAGCAATTAAACTTGCTTGATTATTGGGGGCGAAAAGTTGCTGAAAAATAGCATTCAAGTTATTTGGCAACGGTGTGGTTAATTTAGCTGTACCAGAGTTTAACGGGTTGAATAAAAGTGTAACTAAACGTTGCAAGCTGTTTATGGATAACAATAATTGCGGCAGTTGAGAAACAGGGTTTGATGCTTTTGTTTCTAAACTCGCCAATAATGGCGTTTGACGACCAATACTGCTTGCTTGCGGTTTGTCAGTTGGCGCAGCTTGAGCTGCATTTGCTGTGTGAGATGGTGTTGAATTAATGCGCATTTATTTCACATTTACTTACGTTCGTTAACCATGAATACGTCCGCAGTTTACCTAATTTAAGAGCCATTGTGATATTATGCGGGCTGATTTGTAACACCTAGGATACATCATTTATATGTTGTCTGTAGCAGACTTAAGCTGCGTTCGTGACGAACGTTTATTGTTTGATGAACTTAGTTTCACAATCTCCAGCGGTGAGTTGGTTCAAATAGAAGGCCACAATGGTGCGGGCAAGACGACATTGCTACGTATTATTGCTGGTTTAGGCCGTGCTGATAGTGGGCAAGTATTTTGGAATCAAGAAGATATTCATACCGCCCGTGAAGACTATCATCAAGAACTTCTTTTTCTTGGACACCAAACAGGCGTTAAGCGTGAACTTACAGCCTTTGAGAACTTGGCTTTCTTTCAAGCAATGCATAAATGCAATGAAGGCTCAGATCTCAAGGGTTCGCCAAAGGTCACCGGTGATGATGCATTATGGCAAGCACTCGCTCATGTGGGGTTAGCGGGGCGTGAGGATGTGCCTGCGGGGCAGTTATCAGCAGGTCAACAACGCCGTGTAGCATTAGCGCGTTTATGGTTGAGTAATCATAAGTTATGGGTGCTTGATGAGCCTTTAACAGCGATTGATAAGCAAGGGGTAAAGGTACTTGAAAACCTGTTTCTGTCCCATGTCGAGCGTGGTGGCATGGTGCTATTAACCACTCACCAAGATATGTTTACCGACAGTAATCACCTAAGAAAAATTAAGCTAGGGCAGTGATCACTATGCTCAATTCTATAATTCAAATTATTCGTCGTGAGCTATTAATTGCCTTTCGTCGTCGTGCCGATGTAATGAACCCGTTGTGGTTCTTTATTATTGTGATCACCTTGTTTCCATTAGGTATTGGTCCTGAGCCAAAACTGTTAGCGCGTATTGCACCGGGGATCATCTGGGTTGCAGCATTACTTGCGGCATTGTTGTCGATGGAGCGCCTGTTCCGTGATGATTATGCCGATGGCTCACTTGAGCAAATGTTATTGATGCCAACGCCATTGGCGGTATCGGCTTTTGCCAAGATGGTTGCACATTGGTTATTGACTGGATTACCTCTGATTATCATTAGTCCATTACTGGCGATTTTATTATCACTGAATTGGGATACATGGGTAGCGGTTGTATTAACCCTGCTGGTTGGTACGCCAACATTGAGCTTTTTAGGTGCAATTGGGGTCGCTTTAACGGTTGGATTACGAAAAGGTGGCGTTTTGTTGAGCTTGCTCATATTACCGTTATATATACCTGTGCTTATATTCGCGACCTCAGCGATAGAAGCGGCAGGCTTAGGGATGGCATATAACGGTCAATTAGCCTTAATGGCAGCTATGTTGGTGGCATCAGTCACACTGGCACCGTTTGCTGTGGCGGCATCGCTGCGTATTAGCGTTAACTAATGAAATAAGTGGGAGTGGTATCACTCTCACTTTTGTATTTTCCCTTTAGGGCAAAACTGATTATGTCGAATGGCAGTCATACCTGACTCGCAATTGTGACTGTTTTTGACATTCAAGACGTATTTATAACTATACAAAGAGTAGAGAGCATTATGTGGAAGTGGTTACATCCCTACGCTAAAGCCGAGAATACCTATCGCCTGTGCGGTAAGTTGCTACCTTGGTTTTCCATCATTAGCTTAATTTCCATTATTGTTGGATCGATTTGGGGCTTAATGTTTGCACCAACCGATTACCAGCAAGGGGATAGCTTTAGAATAATTTACCTGCACGTTCCTGCGGCAATTTGGTCTATGGGTGCTTATGTATCTATGGCAATTGCCGCTTTTATCGGGCTTGTGTGGCAAATCCGTCTGTCTGATATGGCAGCGGCTGCAATGGCACCGATTGGCGCTGTGTTTACTTTTATTGCTCTGATCACGGGTGCAATTTGGGGTAAACCAATGTGGGGCACATGGTGGGTATGGGATGCTCGCCTAACTTCTGAATTGATCCTGCTATTTTTATACCTTGGTGTGATGGCGCTATATAACGCATTTGACGATCACAAAACTGCAGCAAAAGCGGCGGGTATTTTGGCGATTGTCGGGGTGATTAATATTCCAATTATTCACTTCTCAGTGGAATGGTGGAACACCCTGCATCAAGGCGCAACCATTACTAAATTTGCTAAGCCTTCAATGTCTACCGACATGTTATGGCCGCTACTGATTAATATTATTGGTTTTGCGTGTTTCTTTGGTGCTGTCACCATGATCCGTTTACGCAATGAAATTCTTATCCGCGAAAGTCACCGCCCTTGGGTGCGTGAATTAGTGAACAAGTGAGGTCGGTATGCATTTTGATTCTATGAGCGACTTTTTTGCCATGGGCGGCTATGCAGCATATGTGTGGAGCTCATTCGGCATTTCATTTATCGCAATGCTATGGATCCTTTTTTCAAGTATGGCAACACAGCGTCGTTTATTAGGTGATATTAAAAATAAAATGGCGCGTGAAGAACGTATTAAAGAAGCGAAGAAACTGGAGAACACGCTATGACCCCAAGACGTAAAAAGCGTCTAGCCTTAGTGTTAGCGTTAGTGCTAGGCCTTGGTGCAACTGTTGGCTTAGTGCTGTATGCGTTAAACCAAAATATGGATCTGTTCTATACCCCGACAGAGCTGATAAATGGTAAGCCTGATGGTACAAAACCTGAAGTCGGCCAGCGTTTACGTATCGGTGGTATGGTGGTGAAGGGTTCGGTAAAACGTGATCCAGAATCGCTTCGTGTTAGTTTCCAAGTGGCCGATACTGGCCCTGCGGTAACAGTGACTTATGATGGTATCCTGCCAGATCTTTTCCGTGAAGGTCAGGGTATTGTGGCGCAAGGTGTGCTGGTTAACCCGACAACAGTGAAAGCGCACGAAGTGTTGGCGAAGCATGATGAAAACTACATGCCGCCTGAAGTTGCTGAAGCAATGAAGAAAAATCACTCAAAACTTCAATATACTGAAGAACAACTACAAGGTAGTGCTCAATGATCCCTGAAATAGGCCATTTTGCCCTTATTGCTGCCCTTGCTTTATCGGTACTGGTCAGTATTTATCCGCTATATGGTGCTGCAGTTGGTAACCAAGCAATGATGCGTATGGCTCGTCCATTGTCATACGGTATCTTTGCTTTCTTATCACTGTCTTTTGTTATCTTATGTTGGTCGTTCTATAGCAATGACTTTACTGTTGCGTATGTTGCAAGCAACTCAACAAGCTTACTGCCATGGTACTACCGTATTACGGCGGTATGGGGTGCGCACGAAGGCTCGCTACTGTTATGGGTGTTGATCCAAGCGGGTTGGGCGACAGCGGTTGCTCGTTTTAGTCGTGGTATGCCTCTTGAGTCGGTTGCACGTGTACTTTCTGTGATGGGTATGATTGCGGTAGGTTTCCTACTCTTTATCATCATTACTTCTAACCCATTCTTACGTACGCTTCCGGTATTCCCTGTTGAAGGCCGTGACTTAAACCCACTATTGCAAGATCCGGGTCTGATCATTCACCCGCCAATGCTCTACATGGGTTACGTAGGCTTCTCAGTTGCCTTCTCTTTTGCGATTGCATCACTGATGACAGGTCGTCTAGATACTGCATGGGCTCGTTGGTCTCGTCCTTGGACAATTGCAGCATGGGCATTCCTAACGGTTGGTATCGCACTAGGTTCTTGGTGGGCTTACTACGAACTAGGTTGGGGCGGCTGGTGGTTCTGGGATCCAGTAGAAAACGCATCATTTATGCCTTGGTTGGCAGGTACAGCGCTAATGCACTCGCTATCAGTAACTGAGAAGCGCGGCACATTTAAAGCATGGACTGTACTGCTTGCGATCTCTGCATTCTCATTAAGCTTGCTAGGTACTTTCCTTGTACGTTCTGGCGTACTGGTATCGGTTCACGCTTTCGCCTCCGATCCAGCACGCGGTATGTTTATCCTTGGTTTCCTAGTAGTGGTGATCGGTGGCTCTTTGCTACTGTACGCACTACGTGGTGGTCAGATTCGCTCCCGTGGTAATTACAGCCTGTTCTCTCGTGAGAACCTATTGCTTGCCAACAATATCTTATTGGTTGCAGGTTTAGTGGTTGTACTTATCGGTACACTATTACCGTTAGTGCACAAGCAAATTGGTTTAGGCTCAGTTTCTATCGGTGTGCCTTTCTTCAATACGCTATTTACATGGTTAATGGTGCCATTTGCGTTCATTCTTGGTATCGGTCCGCTAGTTCGCTGGAAGCGTGATAACTTGGCAAATGTTCGCAAGCCAATGATTATTTCTGCATTGATCACTCTACCACTGTCATTCCTACTGATTTACTTCACGGCAAGTGTAGTAGAGCCGCTAGCGGTACTAGGTATGATGATGGCGATTTGGATCATCGTGATGCATGGCTTTGAGCTATACCAACGTGCAACTCACCGTCACACACTCTTTGAAGGTCTAGGTAAACTAGGTCGTAGTCACTGGGCAATGGTGTTAGGTCACTTAGGTTTAGCGATTTCAATCATCGGTATTACATTAGTATCAAACTACGATATCGAGCGTGATTTACGTCTAGCACCGGGTCAATCTGTAAATGTGAAAGGCTATGACTTCCACTTTGCGGGTCTGCGTGATGCGGATGGTCCTAACTACGATGGTTACATTGCAGATTTCAACATTAGTCGTCGTGGTATTAACGTGACCACGCTACATGCTGAAAAACGTTTCTACAGCGTTGCTGGCTCAATGATGACGGAAGCGGCAATCGACAGTGGTATTACTCGTGACCTTTATGTTGCAATGGGTGAGAAGCTAGGCGATGGCGCATGGGCAGTACGTATTTACTACAAACCATTTGTTAACTGGATGTGGGCGGGTGCGTTGTTAATGGCACTGGGTGGTGCATTAGCGATCAGTGATAAGCGTTACCGTTTCCGTAAACCTGCAACCAAGCACGATAAATCAGCAGAGGCAAAATTAACGCATGAATAAGAAATTACTCTTTATTCCATTAGTTCTGTTTATTGCATTGGTGATCATGTTCATGGTGCAGTTAACACGTAATGCTGATGGTGATGATCCAACAAAACTAGAATCGGTATTGGTGGGTAAACCTGTACCGACCTTTAAATTAGAAGATCTATTCCAACCTGGGAATGAGTATCAGCAAACGATTTTCAAAGGCGAGCCTTTACTATTAAACGTATGGGCGACTTGGTGTCCGACATGTTATGCCGAGCATCAATACCTTAATACGTTAGCTAAACAAGGCGTGAAGATCATTGGTCTTAACTACAAAGATCAGCGTGATAAAGCGATCGGTTGGTTAACTGAATTGGGTAATCCTTACCTTCATACACTGTACGATGGTAATGGCATGTTAGGTATGGACCTTGGTGTATACGGTGCGCCAGAAACGTTCTTGATTGATGCTAATGGTATCATTCGTTACCGCCATGTCGGTGATGTGAATCCTGAGAACTGGAAAGACACATTAGAGCCGTTATACAACAAGCTAAAAGCGGAGGCAAAAAGCTAATGAAACGTTTATTTGCCATGGTTATCGCGGCGACTATCGCGCTAACAGCTGCATTACCAGCATTTGCATCCATTGATGTTTATGACTTTAAAAATGCAGAGCAAGAAAAGCAGTTTCAAGAGTTAACTGCCACGCTACGTTGTCCTAAGTGTCAGAACAATAATATTGCCGATTCTAATGCAACACTGGCGCAAGACATGCGCCAGAAAACCTTCGAGTTATTACAAGAAGGCAAAAGCAGTCAGCAAATTATTGATTATATGATTGCCCGTTACGGTAATTTCGTGACTTACAATCCACCAATGACGGCATCAACGGCGATCCTATGGGTTGGTCCAATTCTGTTTATTGTGATTGGTTTTACTGTATTGGTTTATCGTTCACGCAAGAACGGTGAAAAAGCAGAAGAGACACAATTAGATGCAGCGGAAGCGGCGCGTTTAAAAGCCCTGCTTGCCGAAATGGAGCAGCAAGATGCTGAAAGTGTTGATACTCAATCAAAGGTAAATAAATGACACTGTTTTGGATTATAACTGCTGTCTTAGTGCTTATTGCGATGGCATTTTTTGCAATACCTATGTTGTATGGCAAAGAGTATGACGACGTAGCAAGTCGAGATGAATTAAATAAAGCATTCTTTAAAGATCGTATTCATGAGCTTGAACACGAATCTGAAGAAGGTTTGGTTGAGAATCGCCAAGAATTAGTTTCTGAGCTGCAACAGTCATTACTTGATGACTTACCTCAAGGTGAAGTGAAGAAATCAGTACATGTCAGTCCTGCAATGTTACTTCCGGGTATCATTTTAATTGTGGGTATTTGTTATGGTATGTACGCTTCTGTTGGCGGTATTAAAAAGGTTGAAGATTGGCACGATGCGGTGAATCGTCTACCTGAGCTATCCAAGCGTTTACTTGGCGATAATGCGGCTAATGAACCGTTATCAGATCAAGATATGGCAGATCTAACGCTAGCGCTACGTACGAAATTGCATGACGATGGTGACGATCCTATGGGTTGGTTACTACTAGGTCGTATTGCAATGTCGAACCGTGATGGCGAAACCGCTGAAATGGCAATGAAGCGTGCTTATGATCTTAACCCGATGGATAGTGATATCCAGCTAGGTTATGCACAGTCACTCATGCTAAGTGGTAAACCGGGTGCAAGTGATACAGCTCGTCAATTGCTACGTGCAGTGATTAAACATGATCACACTAATACCCAAGCGTTATCATTATTGGCGTTTGATGCATTTGAGCAGAATCAATTCAAACAAGCGATTGCTTACTGGACCATGATGAAGAAACTGATTGGCCCGAATGATTCACGTGTTCCTATGCTAGATCGCAGTATTGAACGAGCACAATCACGTTTAGATGCTGATAACAAAGCAATGGCGATTGTTAATGGTGCAGAAGCCGCTGGTGCAGAAGCCGCTGGTGCAGTCAAAGCAGACGCAACACCTAAAGCTGATGCAGAACAAGCGAAGCAGCAAGTAACAGCAACCATTTCACTGGCACCAGATGTTGTGATGCCAAAGCAAGGTGACATTATTATCTCGGTACACAGTGCTGATGGTGCACCAATGCCAATCGCTGCTGTGAAACTGCCGTTAACAACGAAGTTCCCATTAACCATAACGCTTACAGATAAAGACAGCATGATGCCGCAGCGCAAGCTATCGTCGTTATCTGAAATGCTGATTCGTGCGCGAATTGATAGTGATGGCAATGTAATGACTAAACAAGGTGACTGGTATGGCGAAAGCCAGAAAGTCATGCTTGGTGGTGATACAAAAGTATTAATTAATAAACAATATTAATTCAATACTGGAACAAACGGAGCAGGCTGGATATCATTATCCAGCCTGCTTTTTATTGGATATGTGTTTTGAATAAAAATTTACTACTTATAATTGCGCTCTCGATCGGGATCATCGGCTGTGCACAAACACCGGATGAACCGTCAGATCACATTGTTTCTAGCAACATTTCTGATCACATAGATGCAGATAGTAGCAATGATAATAACGGTGTATATGACCCATTTGAGGGTTTTAACCGCGCAATGTGGAATTTGAATTATAATTATCTGGATCCATACATTGCTCGACCTGTATCAGTGGCTTACGTTGATTACACACCAACACCTGTGCGTAAAGGCATCATGAATTTCTTATCGAATTTAGATGAGCCAGCGAGCATGGTGAATAGTATTCTGTCGTTAAATGGCAAAGAAGCCGTTACCCATTTTAATCGCTTTTGGATCAACACCATTTTTGGCTTGGGTGGCTTAATTGATATTGCGTCTGCTGCTGATATTAATAAACCGAACGAACGTCGTTTTGGTGATACGTTAGGTTACTATGGTGTACCTAATGGTCCTTATTTAATGTTACCGTTCTATGGCCCTGTGACTTTCCGTGGCTTTGGTGATTCGGCAGATCAGCTTTACCCAATGTTAGGCTTACTTAACTTCTGGGAAGGGTTAGGTAAGTGGTTATTTGAAGGTATGGAAGATCGCGCAGCATTAGTACAGCAAGAAGCTATGCTTGAGAATTCTCCTGATCCTTATGTCTTTACACGTGATGCGTATATTCAATATAAAGACTTTATTGCTACATATGGTGAAGATCAGCCTGCTCAGAAAGCAGATAACTTTGATGATAGTTATCTTGATGAAATCGATGGCGATTAAATAATATCGTCATTAATTGATAATAAAAAAGACCTCTTCGAGAGGTCTTTTTTATTTCTGAATTAAGAGTAAGTCGTAATAATTAGATATTAGTGTCTAGCTTTTCTACGAAATAAAATAATGAACAGTAGTGAAAGTAAAGCTGATAAATTAAAAGCACCACCACCACCACCGCCACCATTGTTATCGGTAATAATTGGATCAGGCTTATCGTTATTATCTTTTCCTGTACTATTATTTTCGATATCAGGGTTAATAATAATTTGCTCTGTTGGTGATAATATTAAAGTCCCTTCATTACCTTGGCTATTAATCACATAAGTACAGGTATCAAATGGGTGAATATTACCTTGCATGCATGTTGATTGTGCAACATCGAGCGTGATATCACCGTCAGCATAGGCTTGATCAATCACGTCATCTTGGTGAAGACTTTGTAACGTAATGACTTTTTGACCTTTAACATTAGAAATCAATGTTGGATAATTCCAGCCATTGACAGTGTTTAGAATAAAATCTTTTGCACTCGCTATTGTTGTTCCACGGTATAACTCACCTTCGATACCTTGATGTACAGCGACAATTTGGTTTTTAGCATTGATATAAGGGGCTCCAGAGTCACCTGCAACTAAGGTTCCATTCCCTTTTAGTACCACACTTTTTACTATCGGAGTCTGTTCATTCGATTGTGATGTTATGATCAACGGAACTTTGCTTACTTGTTCACTATTACTGTCATAGCCATAAATATTAATATCTTGGTTTGAATAATTAGGCTTTATCGATAATGGTGTAATTTGATTGAATGGTGCCGTTGCACTGAGTTTCCAAAGTGCAATATCAATACTTTCATTATGGTAGTAGGGACTATCATCATAATTTATTTGCTCTTCAACCAATATACGATGATCTTCATAAGTACTAATAACAGGTAGTGTTTTGTCAGAACAATGCTGAGCAGTTAATAGCCATTTCCCCGCAATTAAATTTCCCGTACATTTATCTGTTGTGGTTTGAATAATTGTTTGGTGTTGTGTATTTAATACATTTTTACCATTTTCAATAGCAAAAGCCTGACTTGTTAACAACGTAGTTAACACTAATAAATATTTCTTTTGTTTCATAAAATCCAAGTAAAAAAGAGCGCAAGAAATTATTGGGCTATTTAAGCCTTTCTATTTCTTGATAAATATGAGTAAACGGACTGACAAATATACACCGACGAATATTAATCCGTGGTGATAGAGTGATGACTGGCGGATAGTGATGATGAAATACTATGGTAGTGGCTGATATTTATATTGTGCAGCTACAATATTCAAATCGGTATCTGAGCTCAAAAGAGCTCTTCAGTATCAACTTCGCAGGAATGATAAACGATAGGTTATATGAGATCTAGATGATTTTTTACTCAATTAATGTACTTTTTTGCTGTTTATTGGAATTAAATGAAATTTTATCGATATAAAAGAATGCAAAAACGCCTCTATGAAAAGAGGCGTTTTATCTATTTCTAATATAGAGGTATTAGCTTAGAAACGGTAGCTTGCTTGAACACCCGCTAGCCATACATCGCCAGAGGTTGTGCCTGCAAATGATAGCTGTGTTGGTTGCTTTAGAGCACTACTTGCAATGGCATTGATCTTACCATCAGTTTCGTTTAAGTGCGCTTTCTTAGCGTAAACGTATGTTAGGCCAGCATCGAGAGTTAGGTTTTTAGACCATTGATAGCCAGCGCCTAGGCTTAGCCAAGTACGATCCGTTTCAGGAATGGTTTGAGTACGATGTGCTTCATCAACTGCTGCTGTGTCGTAGGCAATACCCGAACGAAGTGCTAGTTTTTCCGTTGCTTGATAAGTAGTACCAATAGCGAAACGGTAGTTATCCTTCCAGTTTTCTTGCTTGATTAGATCGTTACCACCCATTGCAGGAATGTTTGCCTCTAATTTTTCAAAGCTGCTCCAGTCTGTCCAGTTAACACTTGCGTGTACTGCCCACTTATCATTAAGTTGGTGGAAACTTGCAATTTCAGCTGATGCTGGAAGTTCTAAAGGCAAGGAACCAGGTAATGTTTGGTTTTTATAAGCTAAACCACTAGCATGACCGCTAAGATCTAATTTAACCGCGGAGTGGTAGCTAACACCAATGCGGTTGGTAGGGTTAATTTGCCATGCAGCACCAGCTTGCCAGCCCCAAGCATTATCTTCACCTTCCATGTATTTCAGGTTTTGGCCTGCTAATCCTTTGTTGTACATGTATTGGTATGCTGGAGGAAGTTGACCTGCGATAGCTTTAGGGAGTGTGCTTGGCAGAGCTGCACCAAAGTGGCCTTTTGCCATGATGTAACGTACACCTGCACCTACGCTAAATTGATCATTGATTTTGTAACCAAGGTTAGGGTTGATCTCAACGGTGTGCACTTCAGCTTGGTTACCGAAAATAGAACCAGAGAATTGTGTACCCAGATCAGTTCTCATACCGAAGTTAGTGCCGAATGCCAAACCTAAAGTGGCTTTGTCATTTAACTGACGAGAAATGTAGAAGTTTGGAATAACAGCACTGTGGGCAATATTACGAGCTTCAGTTTGATCAATAGTGTGACCATTTACTTGAAGATCGCCTTTAACATCGATATTTGGATCGACATAAATAGCACCAACAGATACTTGAGTACCATCAAGGTAAGTTAGCATTGCTGGGTTGCGGAATTGTGCACTAGCGTTATCCGCCATTGCCGCTTCACCTGCAAATGCACGACCTAGACCTGTTGCTGAGTATTCTGCTAATTGAAAACCTGCAGCTAAAGCGTTAGTGCTCATGCCTAGTGCTAATGCTGCTGTTAACGATAGTGTAATTTTATTCTTATTCATTGTTATATATGTATAGCTACTTGTTCGCTGAAACTAAGTCGCAAATGATACTCTTATCAAATAAGAACGTGGCAAATTATCGATGTGATTTCTATTTATTGGAATAATATTCCATTAAATTATTTATTTGCGGTTTTTTATCCGTTGTTTTTTGTTCTGTTTAATCTGGTCTGATCTGTTTTCAGCGTACAGCTGTACCAGGAAGGTGATTGTTTTGAGTGTTATTTAAACAGTTATTGGTGGTGTAGAGTGAATAAAAGAAGGGAAAGTGTGGCGAAGGTAATGGAGAAAAGATCAAAAAAGGAGCCAAACGGCTCCTTTTTATTATTTTAGCGTTCAAGTGTACGCTGAAATTAGAACGAACGGCTGTATTGTAGGCCGTACAACCATGCGTTTGCACGCGTTGTAGCGTCTACTGACATACCAATAGGATTCTTCTCATCCGCTTTAACATCTTTACCGATTAGGTAAGTTAAGCCAAAGTCGATGGTAGACTTGCTATCAAGGTGGTAGCTAAAGCCGCCTGATAGCCAGTTACGATCTGAATCAGGCACAGAAATAGATGTTTTCTTATCTTGTGCGCTAGTGTCATGCATGTAACCAGCACGTAGTGTCCATTGGTCGTTTAGGTAGTATGTACCACCAATAGAGTAGTGCCAGCCATCTTGCCATTGGTAATCATTCAGTTTAACGCCACCCGTTGTTTCAAGTACGTCAAACTCACTCCAACGGATCCATTGAATGCTATAGTGAACGGCAAATTTATCGTTTAGCTTGTTAAAGCCAGAGAATTCAGCCATATCAGGCAGTGGCATTTTTAGCTTTTGACCATCGATATTACCCGCAGCGTAGTGCATATCGCCTTTCGCTTCTAGCGTAGGGCTGTAACGGTACGATAAGCCAAAACGATTATTTTGATCTAATTCGTAGATAGTACCTAGGTTGAAACCTAGTGCTACGCCATCGGCATCAATATCAAGTAAATTAATTTTTGGAGTGTCAAAAGGACCTACTTTACCTTCAGGAATGTAACGATTTAATTTACCGCTACCGTAAATCACATCTAAACCACCACCAATACTTAACTGTTGGTTTACGCGGTAAGCAGCACTTAAGCCTAAGTTCACGCTTTTAACGTCAGTTAAACCACCAAAAGCATTCGCTTTGTAGTTATCACCAAACTCTGTTTTTGTACCAAAGTTTGAATAAAGCGATGCACCAACAGCAAATTTATCGTTAATCGGCTGAATGTAGTAAATATTTGGCGCGTAGCTTGTACCACCGATTTGCTCATCAGGAATGCTACGACCGTTGTATGTTGCATCTTTTACTTTAACGTCAGTGTCGATTGCGATAACACCAAGAGAAAGTGCAGGTGCATCAAATAGTGTCATTGATGCTGCGTTCTTTGCCATTGTTGATGCGTTGTCAGCAATAACGCCATCACCAGAGAATGCACGACCAAGTCCAGTCGCAGATTGTGCGTTTAACTGAAACCCTGCTGCCATAGATTGTGAAGAGGCTAAAGCGATCGCAGCAGTAATAACTGAACGAGTGAAAATTTGCTTCTTATTCATGCTTAGAATAATTCCTAATTTTATATTTTATTGTTTTTTATTAGCTATTTTCGCTAATTTGCGGTGATTGTAGGGGGATGGAGGGACAGATCAAAGCAGACCAGTGCTATATTTGAAGAAAAATACTTTTTAACGAAATTTATAGTGATTTGCGTATCAAATGTCGTTATTTAAGGTTGTTTTAGCGATAATTTTTAGAGATAAAAAAACGGTGACATATTATCACCGTTAATCAGTTAGTAGAGAGGGATATGTTGAGGGATTAGATTTCCCAAGTTAAGTTATTCTTAATTTCTTTAGCCACAGGCATCAGGTTTTCACCTTTGTCACCAACAATGATTAAGCTGGCATCGTGAATAGGCATAACCAAGCTTTCACTTTTACTATCAGTTGAATTTGAAATACCGTCACTTGGTGTTGGAACAAAAAAGACCGTAACCTTACCTTGTGGTGTATCCATGATCATATGCAGCGATGGTTTGCCATCAAAACCACAGTAATTGACATAATACACATGCCCAGGTAGGTTTTTAATTTCAGAACCTAACGGCTGTAATTTAGCGTTAACTTGCTGCAAAGTTGCATTTTCATTTAAATTTCTAACAAACTTTTCTTCATAATTAACGTGTTCAATAGCAATATCAGCTAAATTAATTGCTGTTGGTGTATTTTGAATTGGATTGAAATTAGCCTGACCAAAATACATCCCGATAGCAAAAGCAACAGAGGCAGCAAGACCGTAAGACCACACATTTTTAAATCGTTTCTGTGCGATTTCCTCTCCTGATTGGTGGAATAATATTTTGTCTGCTAAGTCATCAGGTACATCAATATTCAGGGCTTTTTCTAACTGCATATCGAGTTGTAATAATTCATCTGCAAATTTTTTATTGGCTACAGATTCTAATTTGCATGCAATGACTTGAGGATCATTATCATGGGGATCGGCTAATAACCTCCGTCTAAATTCTAATTCATCCATTGTGATTCCCTCTCTGTTGAGATTGGTTCTCTAGTTGTTCTTTTAACTGATTGCGTGCACGGAAAAGACGCGTCATTACAGTATTACGGTTGAGTTCAAGTATCTGTGCAATTTCATCGCCATTAAACCCTGCCATTACTTGTAAAATAAGCGGTTCTCGATATTCAGGTGCAAGATTCATGATTAAACGTTGGAGTAGATGCTGATCGGCATTACTTTCAACGCTTGGGGTAGAATCTGCAATAGCGTGGTCGTCAATATCAACAAGATCTAACTGTTTTCTTTCAAACCGACGGGCATTTTCTCGCCTAAGTATCGTGATTAACCATGCTTTTGCTGCCTTATCGTCCTGTAGGCTATCTAAGGAACGCCATGCGCGTAGACATGTTTCTTGTACCAAATCCTCAGCAATGTGAGCATCATGGCAAAGCCAATATGCGTAGCGATAGAGATCCCGATGCCAAGCCCTTACTAGGGCCTCGTATCTTCTTTGTTTGTCCATATCTAAAGAGACCGAGGGATCTCGTTTTTTATTACCAAAAAAATTTTTGATCATGGCAATTTCCGCCGTAATTCCATATTAAAAGCACCTGAACAGATAGAGTTAATAAGCTATTAGCTGTTATTTTTCCTCTTTTAGTGGGGAATCAGCACTAAAATTGATCTGGTTCAAAATCTGAATTTTATAGAACGTTATAGTTGTTTCCGTCATCTGATAGCGAGATGGTGGGTGTCAAAACCGGCTATTGTTAAGCTATCTGTTGAGCAAGATGACAACTTCCTTTTGAAGGCTGACTTTACTTTCTCCTATCAGGTTTTCCTGATTTGCAATTGACTTTATGTTGATTGACTTATTCATTGCGCAGATTGCTTTCCGCGTAAATTATGACCATACCTAATTAGGTATGGTTTTTTTTTGCCTGCCATTTTACTTTTTTATCATTTCACTCAGTACTTTTTAATTATCCCCGTTATTGTGCATTAAATCGTTTTAAAACTGAGAGAATCGATCACAATATTCGACATTGATATCGCAAAATTTAAACACTTGATTGAATTCAATAACACTTGAATTACAATTGATGAGGTCTGACCTCTAGTGCACAGGTGTGCCTACAGGCTTAATTTAAGCCAAATAATGAAAAGGAGTTGCGATGACACGTCTCCAGAATCTTACGACTCGTCAAGGGGAACGGATTGCTGTTATTAGCGGATTACGTACCCCATTTGCACGCCAAGCTACCGCTTTCGATGGGGTTCCCGCGTTAGATCTCGGCAAGCTTGTAGTAAACGACATGTTACAAAAGCTCGATTTTGATCCTGCCTTAATTGAACAAGTGGTTTTTGGGCAGGTAGTACAAATGCCTGAAGCTCCGAATATTGCTCGTGAGATCGTGTTAGGTACGGGGATGAACATTCATACCGATGCGTACAGTGTAACTCGCGCCTGTGCAACGAGCTTTCAAGCCGCAGCCAATGTAGCCGAAAGCATTATTTCTGGCACGATTGATATTGGCATCGCAGGAGGGGCTGATTCATCTTCAGTGTTACCTATTGGTGTTAGCAAGAGAATGGCGGCAACCTTATTAGCTTTGAGTAAGGCGAAAACCATGCCTCAACGTTTAAAGCTATTAAGCTCATTGAGCATGAAAGACTTAATGCCTGTTCCGCCAGCGGTTGCTGAGTACTCGACAGGGTTAAGCATGGGACAAACCGCCGAGCAAATGGCAAAAACACATGGTATTAGCCGTGAAGATCAAGATGCGTTTGCTCATCGTTCTCATACTTTAGCTGCACAAGCATGGCGAGATGGTTTAGTTCGTGATGAGGTAATGACGGCATTCCCTGAGCCATATCGTCAATGGATTGATAAAGATAACAATATCCGAGAAGACTCAACGTTAGAATCTTATGCGAAATTACGTCCTGCTTTTGATCGTCAATATGGCTCCGTAACCGCAGCCAATGCAACGGCACTGACAGATGGTGCTGCTGCTATATTAATGATGCGAGAAGGGCGAGCAAAAGAGCTTGGATTAACCCCACTAGGCTATATCCGATCTTACGCATTCTCTGCTATTGGTGTTGAAACCGATATGCTAATGGGACCTTCTTATGCCACGCCGTTAGCCCTTGATCGTGCCGGGTTAAATCTCTCTGATCTCACCTTAATAGATATGCATGAAGCCTTTGCAGCGCAGACATTGGCGAATGTAAAAATGTTTGCTTCAACCAAGTTTGCTCGTGAGAAATTAGGACGTATTGACGCTATTGGCGACATTGATATGGATAAATTTAACGTGCTAGGTGGCTCGCTAGCGTATGGGCATCCATTTGCGGCAACGGGCGCACGTATGATCACTCAAACCTTAAATGAGTTAAAACGTCGTGGTGGTGGTTTTGCATTAAATACTGCCTGTGCTGCTGGTGGTTTAGGCGCGGCAATGATTTTGGAGGCTGAATAATGACACAATCTGCATTTAGTTTATCGTACAGTGATAATGGTGTTGCTTGGCTAAAAATCGATGTGCCAAACGAGAAAATGAACACCTTACAAGCCGAGTTTTCAATTCAAATCGGAGCCGTTTTTGAAGAGTTAGCACAACGTACTGATGTTAAAGGCATGGTGGTCTATTCAGGTAAAGCTGATAATTTTGTTGCAGGCGCTGATATCAATATGCTGGCTGCTTGTGAAACGGCAGAGCAAGCGCAAGAATTAGCACAAACTGGCCAGCAGCTATTTTCACAGCTAGAACAATTGCCATTTCATGTGGTTGCTGCCATTCATGGTCCGTGTTTAGGTGGGGGATTAGAGCTTGCTTTAGCTTGTCATACTCGAGTATGTAGTGATGATGATAAAACTCGTTTAGGTTTGCCTGAAGTTCAACTAGGTTTGTTGCCTGGCTCTGGTGGTACACAGAGATTGCCTCGCTTAATTGGAGTTGCTAATGCATTGGATATGATCTTATCAGGCAAGCAACTGCGTGCGAAAAAAGCGAAAAAATTAGGTGTTGTTGATCAAGTCGTGCCTGAAAGCATTTTGCTTAATGTGGCTGAACAATTGGCGTTATCATCTAAACCGCACCGTAAATCATCAATGCAAAACTGGGCATTAGGTGGTAATCCACTTGGTCGCTCAGTGGTGTTTGATCAAGCAGCTAAAAAAGCCCATGAGAAAACCCGTGGTAATTATCCTGCCGTTGATGCTATTTTAGAAGTTGTGAAATATGGCTTACAAAATGGAATAGAAAAAGGATTAGAGCAAGAAGCTAAAGTGTTTGGTGAGCTTGTTATGTCGCCAGAATCAGCGGCATTACGCAGTATCTTTTTTGCAACCACAGCCATGAAAAAAGAAACAGGCTCTGATGCTGAGCCTAATACGATAAAGCGTATTGCTGTATTAGGTGGCGGTTTAATGGGTGGCGGTATTAGCCATGTTTCGGCTGTGAAGGCTGGGTATCCTGTTAAAATAAAAGACATCAGCAATGATGGCATTTTAAATGCGCTTTCATATAACTATAAAATTTTAGAGAAGCAGCGAAAACGTAAAATCATCTCAAAAGCACAGTTACAAAAACACATGCTGAGTTTGAGTGGCGGTATTGATTTTACGGGTTTTGACAAAGCTGATGTAGTTGTTGAAGCGGTATTTGAAGATTTATCATTGAAACACCAAATGGTTAAAGATGTTGAAGCTAACACAAAATCAACCACTATCTTTGCCACCAATACTTCTTCACTGCCTATCCATCAAATCGCACAAGCCGCAGAGCGTCCCGAAAATGTGGTGGGTCTGCACTATTTTAGTCCTGTTGAAAAAATGCCATTGGTTGAGGTGATCCCACACCAAGGGACAGAAACAGGAGCGGGAACATCAGAAGAAACAATCGCTACAGTTGTCGCGCTGGCTAAAAAACAAGGTAAAACGCCAATTGTAGTAGGTGATAAAGCAGGATTCTACGTTAACCGTATTTTGGTTCCCTATATGAATGAGGCGGCAAGAGTCCTGTTAAGTGGTGAGCCAATCGAACATATTGATGAGGCTTTACTTAACTTTGGTTTCCCTGTTGGACCGATTACGTTACTTGATGAAGTCGGTGTCGATATTGGCGCTAAGATCAGCCCGATTTTGTTGGCTGAATTAGGCGAGCGTTTTGAAGCGCCTGATGTGTTCGATTTATTGCTGAAAGATAACCGTAAAGGACGTAAAAGCGGAAAAGGCTTTTATCGTTATGATACGAAGAAAAAAGAAGTGGATAAGTCAGTCTATCAGCTACTTGGTATTGAACCGAAAGTTAAAGAGTCTGAAGTAGAAATTGCAGTGCGCTGTAGTTTAATGATGTTAAATGAAGCAGCTCGTTGTTTAGATGAAGGGGTGATCCGCTCTGCCCGTGATGGCGATATTGGTGCGATTTTCGGTATCGGTTTCCCACCATTCTTAGGTGGACCATTCCGCTACATGGATCATATTGGCATCACACGTATTGTCGATATGCTTAACGAGTACACCGATAAATATGGAGATCGGTTCAAACCTTGTGAGCGATTATTAGCAATGGCGAAAGAAGAACAAACCTTTTACTGATCGGCACATCTACTAAAAAACAATAAAAACCGATGCTGGTAATAGGCATCGGTTTTTTATTATTCGCTAATGTGCTTGATACGAAACCTTGGCTCAAAAAAATATGGGCGAAGTAAACGGTAGCCAACCAAAGCAATAGCGATGGCAATAAAGCTGTTTACTTTAAAAAGTGTAATGAGCGGTACGGTTATCGCAACGATAAACACAATTGCGTAAATAAAAATATCTTTTTCATTGTGCATTAAAGCTATACCGCAATGTGGGCAATCAAAATGCTCGTCGTAGGCTGACATTGCTGGCACTTCAAGTGCCTTATGACAATGAGGACAATATTTCTTCACGGTTAATACTCTTAATAAATGCTTAGCAATCAAATGCATAGCAATGGTATTTGCTTGGGTGATGAATGAAGTATGGGGGATAGGTAGGGTAAATTGCCAATAAAAAGTTGTTAAAAGAGCCACATTTTATCTTTATTTGTAAAAGTGGCTCTTTATTTATACAAGCGTCTTAAAAATTAGACGTGTTATTACAGTCGGTTATATAACTATCAGTTGTTAGTAAGCCTTATTTTGAAAATCAGCCACGGACTCAATTGGCTGACCGATATCTAACGCTTCAGAATCACTATGCGCATTGCCTTTGTAGTACATCACTAAGCGATTTGCTGTGCGTGGTTTGATGGTATCAACGATGAATTTGATCATATCAACCCGATCAAGTTTTTCTAGCGCATCAACTACACGTTGGCGTTGATTAAAGCTTTCATCTTTATTACCAATACTAACCCAGAAGCGCTGTGCTCGAGCTCTGAGGTTAGTGTCTGGCTCAGAAATTTGAGCAATTAAACCTTGCTTACTGGCTTGCCATTGCGCTTCATTAAGCTCTAATAAAACCAAAGCAAAAGCATTGGTGAAGTCATCAATAGCTTCAAGTAAGTAACCTGGATCGGCAACAGGGGATTGAATATATAAGATCAACCCTGGATGACGATTTAGCGGTAAATTCGCAGTACCGACCATATAACCTAACTGCTGTTTAGTACGCAGTTCATGGAAAAAGGTCGTCGACATTAAGTGATTTGCTAAGGTGTAAATAGCAATCTGCTCTGGCGTTGTTTCCTGAGATTGGTAATACATCAAGATTGCTGAATCTTCATGGTTACAATCAAGCTCGTAAGTGAGCGTACCAGAGTTTTCTAAACGTACTAATGGACGTTGTGATTCACCATAGAGTTGATCGGTGACACGGAATGCATCTTTTAGTGTTTCAGCTAACGCTAATGCATCTTTTTTCAGCCAGTTACCATAGACAAACGTATCAATGTGAAGCTCAGCAAACATCTCTTCAACAAAGCTTGGAAGCTCATCTAGCTCTATTGATTCTAGAGCTTCAATTAATACCGGATACGGCGGGTTGTTCGGTTGCAATAACCCTGTTAACTGATTGAAAAGCTGAGAAATTGGTTTATCTTCAGCCGCGTTTCGCCAGTTACGTAGCATTTGCGCCTTAATATTGGTAAAGCGATCTTTATCAAAACTACGGCCAGCAAAACGCTCAAGGATAAGCTTCATCAATAATGGCTGCTTTTCACTAAAGCCAGATAATTGCAGTGTTACGCCACCTTGATGGGCATACAGGTTATAAGACATCCCCGCAATCTCAGCAGGATAAGCTGTTTCGTTAATGGCTTCTAATAGCATTTCGACACAAAGGCGTGTTTTAACGATATTGCGTGGCGAGCTAACCGCATGTGGGCTATCAATCGCAACATAAACAATGCCCTTAGGTACACGGAAATCATGCTCTTGCTTATACCATAAACGGAATCCTGGTAGATCTTGGATCAACTGTGGCGGTAACTCAGATCCAGCTTCAAGCGGCAGAGGATCAAAATTATCACACAAGTAGATATTAGGATCTGGTAATGCCAATTCAGGATCAAGCGCAACGTTTTGCCACAAAGCCTTTTGCTCATCAGTAAACGGTGTGACTGAATAAGGCGTGTCATACCATTGCGCAGTGCGATCATAGTGCCCACCTTGGGCAACCAGCGTCAGGCGCATATTACTTGGCTCTAAGTAATCAAGTAGTTGCTCGATCAGTGGTTGATCATATTGCTCCATCATGTAGTCGCCGTAGATGATATCTTCTGGTTTATAGTGCAATAGGTTCAATACTAAATAGCTTACGGTATCAAGCGGGCGACTTTTCTCTTGATAGCGAAATGCCATTTCTAACACCGCTTTCTTTTCTTGCTGACGCCATTGAGCTAAACCTTGTTGTTGGATCAGCTTGAGGTATTGGAAAACACTGGTGACGATGTCATCAATGTGATCTTGTCCTTTAGGAGTAAGATTTAAACCAACCGTGAATTCTCTAAAGTTACTGCCATTGATACCACCACCTGCGGTTAAGGTGTTGATCAGTCCACGCTTTTTAAGCACAGACATCAAACTACCTTGACCTTCATTACCTAATAAGTGGGCTATATAGGATAACGGCTTCTTGGTATAGAACTCATCGACGCAAGGCAGTGAAAACGACAGTGTTAACTTACGTAATTCTTTAATTGGCTCAATTTGAATAAATTGCTGCTTTTCGTTTTCAGTCACAAACGGTGTTGTCAGCGGTGTTTTTACCACTTCTGTTTTAGGGATATGACTAAAGAATGCATTGGTAAATTGTTCTAGTTCATCTAATGACTGAGGACCAAGTAGTACTAATCCCATTACATCAGCAGAGTAATGCTGGTGGTAGAAAGCCAGTAGATCTTCACGTACAGATTTACCGTCACGATCTTCTAAAGTGGTTAAATCACCCACTGAGAATTTAGAAAATGGGTGCGCAGGATTAATGGTTTCTTTTTGCACTTGATAGAGGCGACGAACGTCATCTTTGATTTTTAGTTTGTATTCAGAATCAACAGCTTGTCGCTCTTTATCAACGGCTTCTTCATTAAATAATGGTGCGGTGAAAAATTGACCGAAACGATCTAATCCTTCTTCAAAAGCATGCGGGCTAACTTCAAAGAAAAACGTGGTGTTTTCTGTGCCTGTCCATGCGTTATTACTACCACCGCTGCGATTAATAAAGGTTTGAAATTCCCCAACACGAGGAAATTTTTCTGTGCCTAGAAATAGCATGTGCTCAAGAAAATGCGCCATACCTTGACGATCGATGGGATCATCAAAGTGACCGATTTCGACGGACAAAGCTGCGGCAGAGCGAGGCGCTTCAGCATCATGAACTAGCAACACGCGTAGCTCATTCGCTAAAGTGAGATAGCGATACTGCTTGTGATCATTTGGGCTTATATGCACGGGAAGAGCCTATTTTTAAAGGAGAATTGAATCAATTATGACCTCCAATGTACGGACTGGCAAACTGATAGTTAAGTTTATTTATTTGTGCAATGAGGCGATCACAAAAAATGTTACGTCAAGGAGGAATTGTATTTATGGTGAAGATTTGGTCAGGTTGGCTAACTTTGTCACGGTTCCGTTATTAAAATGGTTGAAGGATTATGTGATGCGATGGGGAGTTGCTAGCATGGAAAGAGATAAGTTGAAAAGAATGCATTAGCATACCAATTAGTAATAAAATAGTCGTCATATTAGTGCTGATGAACGATGCTGTTTGAACAGAGAGAAACGGAAACTTATGCGAATTTATATTATGCGTCATGGTGAAGCTGAAAACTTTGCAGCCAGTGATGCTGAGCGCCCGTTGACAGAGCGCGGTTCACGCCAATCAACACAAATGGCTGAGATGCTGTCCCAGCAATTGGTACAGCCATTAGATATGGTACTAGTTAGCCCATATTTACGAGCACAACAAACATGGCAATGTATGGAAGCCTCATTGGCAGATGCCATTGATGTGCAAGTATCAGATGAAATTACGCCGTATGGTGACGCTGAAACGGTGGTTGATTATCTAAAAGCGATGATCAGTGTTAAAAAGCCGCAATCGGTACTGATTGTGTCGCATCTGCCTTTAGTGGGCTACTTAACTGCGGAATTAGTCGCTGGTTTACAGCCATTGATGTTCACAACTTCAGCCATTGCTGCCATTGATTATGATCCTGCCAGCGATGTTGCAGAGCTTGCTTGGCAACAGGTTCCTCAATAATTTTATTTCAGTGAAGATAGGTAAATATTGACCATGATTAGAAATGCATTGATCACTTTGTTTGCATCACTGTTGCTGCTGGGATGCACCACAGCAGAGCCTGTACGTATTTCTGCTAACGGGATGATTAAGTGGTCAGATGGCAAGCGAGAGGGCATGCACGTTTCTAGTACTGGAAGCACGCTGACATTTGCAAATTACTCTAATTCCATCAGCGAAGGGCCTGTCATGATTTTTGCGCGTATTGATAGTGCGCGTAATGATGATTGTGAATACTTTTATGATGAAACGGTGATTAAACGTCGATTAAAAATTTGCGCCACAGGCGAAGTGACGTTGTTTAATGGCGGCAAAGTGGTGAAAGTAGGTCATATGGTTAAGCCTGCTTACTAACGGTAAAACAGGCGAGTAAGAATAATTATGTCTTACTCGCTGTTGGGTTAACGCTCAGGCACTTCAATCAATACCAGTAGCGCACCATTACCACCGAATTCTAGTGGGGCTTGATGAAAGGCTAATACATCAGGATGTTGCGCCAACCACATCGGTGCTTTCTGTTTTAAAATGTGTTTGCCAATGCCGTGCATAACGCAAGCACAAGACACATTCTCTTTAATACATGCGGCAATCATTGCAGCTAATTCTCTTTTGGCTTCTTGCTGCGTCATACCATGCATATCTAAGTAAATGTCAGGCACATAAACGCCACGACGTAATTTTTTTACTTCATACTTAGATACACCATCACGGGCGTATTGTACTGGACCATTCTCACTCAGATGTGGTTCAAACTCATCTGAGAAATAAAATTCATGGTTTTGGGTTTCTTTACCCATGACTTTTGTTTTATCGGCTTTTGAAGTCTGTTTGCGTGGCGTGATTATGGTATCATGCGACAACTTTTTTACGCCTTTTATCGCATCTTTGAAGAGAGCCATCTCTTCATCAAAGTTTGGATCTTTTTTACTCATAATGAAATTCCAACAACTATATAGCGGTAATGTCGCGTTTTTCGGAGGCTATTTTGGATAAGATTTTTGTCGACGAAGCTGTCAACGAACTTCACACATTGCAAGACATGTTACGTTGGACGGTAAGCCGTTTCAATGCTGCAGGTCTTTTTTATGGTCATGGTACAGATAATGCGTGGGACGAAGCTGTTCAGCTTGTACTTCCAACGCTTTACTTACCTTTAGATGTACCGCCTGAAGTGCGTGATTCTCGTTTAACGAGCAGCGAACGTCATCGTATTGTTGAGCGTGTTATTCGTCGTATTAACGAGCGCACACCTGTGTCATACCTAACAAATATTGCCTATTTCTGTGGTATGGAGTTCTTTGTTGATGAGCGTGTATTAATTCCACGTTCGCCAATTGGTGAGCTAATCGAAAACCGTTTCGAACCATTCTTAAGCCAAGAGCCTACACGTATTATGGACTTATGTACGGGTAGTGGTTGTATTGGTATTGCTTGTGCGCACATGTTCCCTGAAGCGGAAGTCGATATTGTTGATATCTCACCAGATGCGTTAGCAGTGGCTGAGCAGAATATCGCTGATCATGGTTTAGAGCAACAAGTGATCCCACTTCGCTCAGATCTGCTTCGTGATGTACCAAAAGATAAATACGATCTATTGGTAACGAATCCACCGTATGTGGATCAAGAAGATATGGACAGCTTACCAGATGAATTCCGCCATGAGCCAGAGCTTGGTTTAGCGGCAGGTTCTGACGGCCTTAAGTTAGTTCGTCGTATTCTTGCTAATGCACCAGATTACCTAAAAGAAGACGGTATTCTGATCTGTGAAGTGGGTAACTCAATGATCCACATGGAAGAGCAATATCCGCATATTCCATTCACATGGCTTGAGTTTGATAATGGCGGTCACGGTGTGTTCATGTTAACTCGCCAGCAGCTAGTGGATTGTGCAGAAGATTTCGCACTTTACCGCGATTAATGACTGTTCAGTGTCTTATTTTAGGGCGCTGATTAAATAAAAACGGCATGAGGTTACGGATAGATCTTAATAAAGATTGCCAGTAATATCATGCCGTTTTTTTATCTATTATTTATGAGCTTATGCTTGATACGTCGCTTGCTTTTCTTTAAGTGCGTTCATTACAGTTTCTTTATGATCTAAGTAATCATTTAAGCCTGCACGACGTAAATCACACGATGGGCAATTGCCACAACCATCGCCGATAACACCGTTATAGCATGTCAGTGTTTTCTCTCGCACGTAATCTAGTTTGCCGTATTGATCGGCTAGTGCCCATGTTTCAGCTTTGTTTAACCACATTAACGGTGTATCGATCTTAAGTTGACGATCCATACCGAGTACAAGTGATTGATTAAGCGATTTTACAAACTCATCACGGCAATCAGGGTAGCCAGAAAAATCAGTCTCACAGACACCTGTGATCACGGTTTCTGCACCAATTTGGTAGGCGTAAATACCTGCGAGGGTTAAGAATAAAATATTACGACCAGGTACAAATGAGTTAGGTAAGCCGTTTGCTTGAAGCTCATGAGAAACTGCGATGTTGTCACGAGTCAGTGAACTGATCGCAAGTTCGTTTAATAGACCCACATCCATCACTTTATGGGCTGTTACACCAAGATCTTTTGCAATCGCTTCAGCAACTTCAATTTCAAGCTTATGGCGTTGACCATAATCGAAAGTAATACAATGTACTTCATCGTAATGAGCAAGGGCTTGGATAAGGCAAGTCGTCGAATCTTGACCGCCACTGAAGACAACAACAGCTTTTGACATTGAGGTGATCCTTTATTGAATATTACCGAGAAACAGTCGGTAGAAAGACATTCAGTTGAACGTGGCTCTTATGCTAACTCAGCTGCTGAGTTGTGCAAAGTTTTTGATCTGGTTGTTTCCGCTCTAAACGAGTAAAGCGATTAATGTGTCGAATAACAGGTAAAAAAAAGCCGCACATAAAGTACGGCGAAATGCGAATCACTGTAACGAAAAGTCAAGCTAAGGCAGTGCTTGTATTTTCTAAGTTCAACGCAACACAGACACAAATTTAAAAAGGAGGGGGAGGCGCTGTGGCTAACCTCCCCAAGGGGCTGTTCTTATAGCGTTTGGTTAAATGGTGCTTACCACTGACCTGAATGTTCTAGTTGTTCGAGTTTCTCGGTATAAGCGGATAAATCACCGATGTTTTCTTCAATCCATTCTGCGTTGTAGTAAGTGTCAAGGTAACGTTCACCGCTATCACACAGTAGCGCTACGATTGAACCTGTTTCACCACGGGCTTTCATTTCTGCGGCAATCTGCAATACACCAAAGAGATTAGTCCCTGTTGATGCGCCTGCTTTACGACCGATAATGCGTTCTAACCAATGCACTGTGGCAACACTGGCTGCATCTGGGATTTTGCGCATTTCGTCGATCACATCAGGAATAAAACTAGGCTCTACACGTGGACGACCAATACCTTCAATACGACTGCCTGTATTACCTGTGATTGTGTTGTCACGTTGCATAAAGTAGTCATGGAACACAGAATTTTCAGGATCAACCACACATAATTGGGTTGGTTGCATTTGGTAACGAATATAGCGACCGATGGTGGCTGATGTACCGCCTGTACCTGGGCTCATTACAATCCAGCTTGGTACAGGGAAGCGCTCTAACTTCATTTGATCAAAAATACTGTTAGCAATGTTGTTATTACCACGCCAGTCAGTGGCACGTTCAGCATAGGTAAATTGATCCATGTAGTGACCATTTAGCTCCTTAGCTAAACGGCGAGATTCGTCATAGATAGCTGCTGGTGAATCTACAAAGTGGGCTTTACCACCGTAAAATTCGATTTGTTCAATTTTCTTACGGGCCGTTTTACGAGGTACAACTGCAATAAAAGGCAAGCCTAATAAACGGGCAAAGTAGGCTTCAGAAACAGCTGTACTACCTGACGATGATTCAATGATCGTTGTGCCTTCTTTGATCCAGCCATTACATAATGCATAAAGGAACAAAGAACGTGCTAGACGGTGTTTTAAGCTTCCAGTTGGGTGAGTGCTTTCATCTTTTAGGTAAATATCGATGCCGTCTAAGCTTGGTAATTCTAATTTGATTAAGTGGGTATCTGCTGAGCGTTGGTAATCCGCATCAATTTTACGGATCGCGTTGTTTACCCATTGGTTGTTATCTTTTTGTGTCATGCTAATAACCTTACTTGTCTTATTTATTATTGTTGTTGTTTTTATGTGTTTTGCTTAACAATTATATTACCAATATCAAAGGAAAAATCTTTGCTTTGTTTTGCAGAAAAACGATAAAATTTAGAAAATTTTTCTACTTTATGATTTAAGGGTGGTAAAGAGTGTCAACTTTAGACAGTGTTGATAGAACATTACTGCGATTGCTTCAAAAAGATGCAACCTTGGCCTTATCGGAATTGGCTGATGCGGTAAATTTAACCACAACACCATGTTGGAAGCGCTTAAAGCGATTAGAAGAAGAAGGTATTTTACGCCAGCGTGTGGCGTTATTAGATGCGGCAAAGCTAGGTTTGTCTTTTACCGCTTTTGTCCAGATAAAAACCAGTAACCATTCTAAAGAGTGGTACAACACGTTTGTAAGTACGGTATCGGATTTTCCTGAAGTGATGGAGTTCTACCGTATGGCGGGTGATTACGACTACATGATGAAAGTGCAAGTTGCCGATATGCAGGCATTCGATCTGTTCTATAAAAAGCTAGTTAATAGCATTGAAGGCTTAACCAATGTGACTTCTACTTTTGCGATGGAGCCATTAAAGTACACCACAGCATTACCTGTATAGTCGTTATTAGGTAACAGATAGAAAGACGTAAATAGCACAAAGGCAGCGATGATTCGCTGCCTTTGTCGTTACTATGAGCGATTACAAGCTTAGCGCTGACGGATCAAACCTTCTTGCACTGCTGAAGCAACTAATTCACCTTTTTGGTTATAGATCTCACCACGGACAATTCCACGCGAACCACTGGCAGAAGGGCTATCAATCGCATAAAGCAACCATTCATCCATCTTAAATGGGCGGTGGAACCACATTGAGTGGTCGATAGTTGCCACTTGCATTTTCGGGCTAAAGAGGGTCACACCATGGGGTTGTAGTGCTGTTACAAGGAAGCCCCAATCCGATGCATACGCCAACATATAGTGATGGATACTTAAATCATCAGGCATGGTGCCATTAGCTTTAATCCATAAATATTGTTTTGGCTCCGTGGCTGTTGGCATTAAAGGATTCACTACCGTTACTGGGCGCACTTCAAATGGACGTTTTTTACCAAAGGTTTCAACAATCTTAGGTGGTAAGTATTGCTTAATCGCATCCACTAATTGGCTTTCTGAAGCCAAACCTTCTGGGCCTGCTACATTTGGCATGGTGGATTGATGATCAAATCCAACTTCATTTGCTTGATAAGATGCAGTTAAGAAGAAAATGGGTTCACCATTTTGAATCGCTTTAACACGGCGAGTACTAAAGCTTTTACCGTCACGCAGTTTTTCTACATCATAGATAATTGGCTTTTCTGGATTACCAGGGCGCAAAAAATAGCTATGAAATGAATGTAAAAAACGTTCTTTCTCAACAGTTTGTTTTGCAGCAGATAAAGATTGACCAATCACCTGACCACCATAAACTTGAGGTAGCCCAAGGTTTTCACTTTGACCTCTGAAAAGATCAAGTTCAAGTTGTTCTAATTGTAAAAGATTGAGAAGTTCGTTCAGCTCTTTACTCATCTAAGCCCCATTAGTTATGTTACTATCAGTACGATTTGGGAAATCAAGTTCAAATAGATTGGATTGGTTTTATTAGTATTTGAGCTTTATAGCAATATAGATTAGGGATTAATAGAGAAGAATATGAAAAATTCTTTCACATGGTTTGGTCTTCTTCTTGCTGTTTTGGTTATTACCGCATGTACCAACCTTGTACCAACTGATAGTGATATAGGAACGTTAAAGGGAACGGTTAGTTATCGTGAACGCATCGTTTTACCTAATAATGCCCGTATTGTGGTGTCATTAGTCGAAACGGCTAAACAAGATAACATGAGTTCAAAAGTGATCAGTCAACATTCATTTCTTGCTGAAGGTGCTCAGCCACCGGTTGAATTTACTCTGCAGTATATGAAAAGTAAGATACAGCCAGATACCTCGTATCGTGTTGTTGCAACCATTGAAGTGGATGACAAGTTGCTATTTAGTAACCAGTCGACTAAAGCATTGAACATTGACCCTTTGACAACAACGCGAGTGGATATTCCATTAGTAAAAGCCTAATTTGTAGCTAACGTATCAAAATACCAAGCCCGGTGAATGCTATTTATCGGGCTTTTTCTTATTCAGAAAAACCATCCCAACGGTAGTGTTTTAAGTTAATTTTTCCTTGCTCTGAAACCCAAATGCCTTCATTACGTAGTGCTTCCATTTGTCTTGCTTTGCCATCGTCTACTAACGAGATTCTACCTTGGCTATTGATCACTCTGTGCCATGGTAGTCTTGAATCTTGTGGAAGGTTTGACAGTAATCGACCGACTTGCCGAGCATAACCAGGAAAGCCTGCAAATTTTGCAATATCACCATAAGTTGATATTTTTCCAACAGGTATTTGATGCACTTGACTATAGATTTGGTGAGAAAAATCGTCCATATTTGTACCTAGAGATGGAAAAAGCCCATCTTTGATTAAACAGCAGGATAACGCAAGGAGGTGTTGCCATGTTGTATAAAACAATGCTGATTGCCATAACACTTTTACTTACAGTGCTGGGAGTTAATGCTCTAGCACACAGCCAAGGTGAACTACCTATTTTAGCTTTAGCAATCCCTGCTTTATGGCTATTACCACAAGGTGGTGTTGCTGCATGGTTATTGCTCATAGGTTTAGGCTTGTTTGGCTATGTGTTACCTGAGCAACCTGTCGCACTTTCTGTCAGCCTCTTTATGATGTTACCTATTCTGATTATTTGTACTTCACCTAAAGGGTGTTGGCAATTAGGCTCTTTGATGATCTCGATTGTCTTAGCCATGAATGCAGGGTTAATGGCATTACAAGGGGAAGGTAAACTCCCAGGTTCGATCACTGCCACATTATTACAAATTATTGCCATTGCTATTATATGGTTTGCGGCACGTAGCTGGAGACCAGTGGAAGGTAATACATGGTGGCCCATTATTCTTGTGATCCCATTATGGGTCGGTGGCATGGAACATGCCGCATTGCTCGCTTTATGTGTTACGGGGATCATTGCAGCCCTGCAATCATTGAGTAAAGTGCATCTTGATGAGTGGATCCCTAAATTAGCTTGCGTATTACCAGCAGTTGGTTTTGCCACATTGGTGATCATGCCGCAGTTTGATGTTGCCAATCCTATTTTAGTGTCATGGTTACTGGTGCTTGGTGGAGGATTGCTAGGTGAGTCGCTATTAGAAGATCCTGAAGAAGAGGAATAAACGCTTTGATTACAAAGTGATGGTTTTATTTCCAATCTTTTCTCTATTGGATGAAAAGTGCGCGTTCAAAGCAGGGTGGCAAGATAACGGCTTGCATTCTTGGTTAGCTTACTACATAATCCATCTCGTTCTCGCAAGAGACAAAGAATCTATGGAGGCCCCATTGGTCCTCCCGCAACACTAACTTGTGAACTCGGCCAGGCCCGGAAGGGAGCAACCGCAGCAGGCGATGTGTGTGCCGGGATGTGGCTGGTGGGGCTTCCACCCATCTGAAATATAGTAAATTTTTCTTATCTCTATTCTATTAATATCAATAACCTTCTGTTTTATTAAATAAAATAAAGCTTAACCGTACGATAATATATTTTGTACGCCAGCATATTTTCATTTTATCGAAATTTAAATATAGCTGAAAAAACAAATTTCCTTCTAATTATCGCAACGTTCTATTTCTTTCTTCTTGCTATTAATTACCTGCCATTTCTCGTGTTATAGGGAAGTTGAGGCTAAAATAATCAATCTTCAAATTCTGTTGGGGCCTGTGAGGAACCAAGGTGCTGATAGGATCACAAAATACTGGGTAATGCGGTTTTAGCTATAATTATTAATAGCAAATAATACGTAGAATGCGATAATAGCGCGAACTTTTTGTGGTGAGACAATTAGTTATTTGGTGGTGGTTAAAAAGTATACAGTTAATGCTTTATTTTTGTCAGTGAAAACGGCAAAATGACTACACATTTGAGCTCGGTCACTCTATTTGAATTTAATTTTCATAAAACACATTGTTGTTTACCGAGTTGGTGATAATGTCTCGCCGCATTCCGAATTCTTAAAGTAAAAGGTTACAAATATGTCTGATGTACCAGAGTCTGTTGCAAATATTGCTGCTGTAGCTCAGCCGGTTGCTGAGTCTTCAGGTTCAGTTTGGGGTTATGTAGCAGGTGGCGTGGTTCTGTTAATCATCGCCGGTATTTATGGTTATAAGAAAATTAACCAACCTGCATTCGTGATTAAGCAGGTACGTAAGAAAAACCTGAAAGAAATGAAAAAGCAAGGTATTGAAAGCTCTGAGTTCATGGTTGACATGGACAAGCTGCTAAATTCAATCGAAGCTTACATGACTGAAAACAAGATGAAAGGTTCAGACGTAGTAACGTTACTGAAGCCTTTAAACGATAAAGATCGTGTAAAAACACCAAAAGATATGTACAACTCTATGATCTACATTGCGAATGAAATCAAAGATGTAGCATTAGCAAAAGAGTTTAAAAACAAATCTAAGCAAGTGAAATCAAGCTCTGCGCTAATGGCTGGCTTGTTAAAGCGTGCTGGTATCTAATACCGAATTGCAAACAAAAGGGGCTGATTGATATCAGCCCCTTTTTTGTGCCTTGATTTTTTGTTTTGATAATTTAATTTGTAGTTAAGTATTTGGAGGACTTGTTTAACGCTTATATATCGAGCGCTGGCCCATGATATTTTAATGTGCCATAACGCTGTTGTGTTTTGTTATGAGCAACCAACATTTTTTGTTCATGTTGATATTTATACTCTTCAAATGTCTCTCGGTTTATTGGTGCGCTGAAATAGAAACCTTGGGTATAGTCGATAGATAACGACTTTAATTTATTTAATTGTGTCTCTGTTTCAACGCCTTCAGCTACTAGTCGACATTTTAGCTCTTTGCCGAGTAGGGCGATGTTATTCAAGATTGAACTAGTGACAGCATCAGTATCAGCTGAATTCACAAACAAACGATCAATTTTAATGATGTCGAAATTGAGTTCTTTTAGGCTCGATAAACTTGAATAGCCCGTACCAAAATCATCCAGTGCCCAACGCACACCTAACTCTCGAAATCGCTGCATGATTTTATCTAATTTGATGATCGCGTTAGCGGTGTTTTCACGCTCTGTCATTTCAAACACTAGTCCACGTTGCAATGATGGTGTTTGCTTTATTAAGCACATCACATCATTAACGAATACAGGATCGCTAAGCATTGATAAGGTGAAGTTTACCGAGACATAAAAGTCAGGGTTATTACCAGCAATGATCGGTTTATCTACAGCTAACTGTTGCAGTAGTTGTAGTGTGATCGGCTTAATTTGTCCGTTACTCTCAACTTTCGTAATAAATTGATTTGGGGCGACTAGCTTTTTGTGACGATATTTCCAACGACAAAGCAGCTCTGAGCCAACAATGTGATGTGTTTTATTACACACAATCGGCTGGTAATAAGCAATGAACTCTTTATTTTTAATAGCAATATCAATGTCTTTTCTGAATGAAAAATTCTTGGTGTGGATATGATTGGCAATTAAGCCAATGATCATACAAAGAATAATGATGAAAGCGGTAAGTGAGCAGATACCAAGCAATACTTGTGATGCTTTTGCTCCGACAATTACAGTAAAGGGAAATTGTACTGAACGGTAAGACTTATAAAATAGAAAGTCTTTCTTCTTATTAATGATCACGCTGCCATCTGGTGATACAACATAACCACGCAAGTACTCATCCGCATTAGTTAGCCAATCATCCATATAGCGTGCATTCATAAATAGTTGATAGAAACCACTCTTGCCTTTAACAACGAGATGAACTTCTTCAATTTTATTTAATGTGCTGCATTTTCGGTATAACAAAGGTAAACGTTCTGTTTTTAAACGTGCTTTAAGGCTTGAAGAAATACGGTCATGAAGTGACGCATTACGATCAGAATAGAGATAGTGGTCATTTTTAAAATATGCGACGCTACGTAAAGAGCGTGATGATAATACCAGCGTGACTAAATCATTCATGCTTTTAGCATCTGTTTGATTTTCTGGTAGTTTTAATACTGCTGTTGAAAGTGATGTGAGATTGCGATTGAGTGCAAGTGCGATGTCTTTACTTAAGTTATCACATCGAATATTTAAGTAAGTCAATGTGATAGGGGTTGCAAGTAGTAAAGCCAATAAGGCTAACTGAAGCATTTTTTTTACGGTAAAAGACATAATATATTTAGTACAGCAGTTTCTATAACAGCTAAAAAAGAAGCGAGCGTTATAGTATCGTATTCTGAAAAGGAATATTTGGAAATGTTGATAAAAAATACCAATCATTACGATTGGTATTTTTTATCAACTAAGGCATTAACGAAGAGATATAGAGAAGAATTTTAGCCAGTGATAGTAAGTTTTCTTTCGTAGTCCTTACGTACAATCTCTAATGCCGCAATGGCAGTTTTAGGTTCAATGTCATTACTTTCTAGTAGATAAATTAAATCAACAGCTAATTTAACTTCTGCTGGTGCATTTTCAAGTGCATTGGGGGTTGGGTTGTCAGACATTTGGTTTCTCATCTTATTGATTATGTGTAGACAGTGCTGCATAGATAAGCTGCATGTGAAGATCAACTAAATCTTGGTGCTGCGCTCTGTAACCTCCGCCAATGACGGCAGCCACAGGAATATTTCTCTCTTTACATAAAGAAAGCACTGCATGATCTCTTTGGTAAAGCCCTGACGTTGAAACGTTAAAATACCCCAATTCATCATGCTGGTGGATATCAACACCTGCATCATAAATCACTAAATCAGGCTGATATTGTGCTAAAGCGAGGGGCAGTAAACCAGTAAACGCATCGAGATAGTCTTCGGTTGAAGTTTCTCTTGGTAATGCGAGATCGATGGTTGAATCAGGCTTTCTCGCTGGAAAGTTTTTGTCACAATGAACAGAGAAGGTAACGATGTTGGGATCATCTGCTAGTAATGTCGCTGTACCATCGCCATGGTGAACATCACAATCAATGATCATGACCTTATCGATATGGGGGTAACTAAGGGCATGTTTCGCAGCAAAAGCTAAATCGTTAAATAAACAAAAACCACTACCGAAATCATGATGGGCATGGTGATAGCCGCCACTTAAATGAATTGCGATGCCGTGCTCTAATGCCAAATCGACGGTGAGCTGTGTACCGCCGGTTGAAAATAAGGTGCGTTCAATTAATGCTTCACTCCATGGAAAACCAATTCGACGCATTTTAGCTGCTGGTAATTGGTTATGACTTAGAGCATCAACGTATTCGGGTGCATGTAATACTTTTAGATTATTTATATCGGCTTTGTTAGATTGGTGAATACTAACTTTATTGGTATGTGCAGAATCGACAATTGCTTCATACAATAAGCGATATTTATTAATAGGATAGCGATGCTTTACTGGCAGTGATAACGCTGAATAGATCGGGTGGTAAACAAGAGGAAGCATACACCTTAGCCTTTTTTCTCTCTGTTACTGATTTCCGTTTCGATTTTCACTAAAGCGGCTTGGCAACGGCTAATTCGCCCCTCTAACGCTAAAATCTCTTTTTGTAGCTGCTGTTGCTCAAATTGAGAGCCACAGCGACTGATCAATAACTCTTTATCGCGTAGCATGGCTTTTAGGCGACGTTCCCAATCTTTGTGTTGATTCAAATCTTGGTAGATTTCATTAATCGGTCTACGCCATGCCGCTTTATTCTTCGGTTCATTTTTACGAATATTTTGTGTCGCCAATTCACGTTGAATGGCTTGGATTTGGCTAACAATACGTTCGCAAATATGCTGAGTTCTGGCAGGTAATAAGCGCCCAGCTTGCTGTTCTCGCTGTAGAAGTTGCAACTCATTGTGAACTTCATTTACACAGGGAGTGAGCAGTTTACTTCTTGTTTTGAAAAGCGTTTCATCAAACAGAGGTTTAAAGGACTCACCACGTTTGCGATCGACTTCTGCTGCTTGTTGTTTTAATTGCTCGATTAATGAAATAAGACGAGATAAATCAATCATAAATACCTGTTACAGCATGAAGTTAGAACCAAGCTTGCCAAGCCAATTTGATTGCAAGGATCAAAACGACAGTGACAAATACAGGGCGAATAAATTTAGCACCAAAGCGGATCGCAGAATGGGCACCAATGTAGGCACCTAGCATTAAGCAGACACCCATAGTTAACCCTAGTGCAAAATTGACTTGGCCTAAAATAATGAAAGTCAGTAATGAGGTGATGTTACTGGTGAAATTCATTGCTTTAGCCAGGCCACATGCACGTAGCATATCAAGCCGATATAAAATCATGCTTGAAACAGTCCAAAATGCACCTGTACCAGGGCCTGCGATACCGTCGTAAAAACCAATACTGGTACCTTGCAGCCATTGTTTTAATTTAAACGTTGGTGTTACTGCTGGTAATGTTTGATGCTCATCTTTGGGTTGTGGATGCCAAATGGTGTAAATAGCGACAGCAAAAATGACCAATGGTAGGGCTTTTTCGAGCCCATCACTGCTGATCAGATTAACGATTAAAGTACCAGTGATTGCACCTATCAGGGTTGCAATAAAAGAAGCAATCCAAAAGCGTGGTGAAAAAAGATTCTTTTTGTAATACGTCCATGCTGCCGTTGCTGAGGCAAAGCTAGCAGCCAGTTTATTGGTACCTAGTGCAATATGCGGTGGTAAACCTAGTGACAGCAAAGCGGGTACTGTCAACATGCCACCACCACCGGCAACAGCATCAATAAATCCAGCAGCTAGGGCAACGACGCCAAGTATCAATAAGGTACTTGGCTCTATCATCTCTATCATGGGTTATTCTTTTTGTTATCCATTTAGTTATATTCAATAACCCGTTTAAATGGGGGTAGTGAGTCTAACAGTGCTTTACCGTATCGACGGGTGATGATTCGACGATCAAGGATCACTACTCTACCAGAGTCCTGCTCTTTTCGCAGTAAACGACCTGCTGATTGAATGAGCTTTTTACTCGCTTCTGGAACAGAAATTTGTAAGAAGGGGTTACCTCCACGGCTTTCAATATATTCGGCGTGTGCTTCTTCAACAGGTGAGGTCGGTACCGCAAACGGGATCTTAGTGATGATCAGGTTTGTCAGTAAATCGCCTGGTAAATCAAGCCCTTCAGAGAAACTTCCCGTACCAAACAAAATGCTTGGTTTACCTTTTTCACAGTTTTCTTTATGTTTTTTTAGGGTTTCATTACGTGATTCTTCCCCTTGAACCAAGAGTTCCCACTTATTTTTCTTTGCCAGCGGTCGTAGGGCATCTGCTACTTTATTCATCTGCCAGTACGATGAAAACAGTACGAGACTTGCCGTTTCACCTTCAAGGTATTCTGGCAATATGTCGATAAGTAAGTCAGTGAACGCTTCGGCTTGAGGTTCCATTTTTACAGCAGGAATAACTAAACGTGCATTGTTTTGGTAATCAAATGGTGAAGCCAATGCTAAAAAGCGTGTGCCATCAGATTCTGAAATACCTGCTTGGCGACAAAAGAAGCTAAATTGATTTAAAGCACGTAATGTTGCTGAAACTAAAATTGAACCCGCAGCACGACTCCAAAGTAGTTGATCGAGGCGATAGCCGACTTCTAACGGTGATACTTCAATAATATAGTCATTCTCACGCTCAGGGCTTTTTTCTATCCAACGGGCTAATGGGGCGCCTTTTTTGCTATTCGGTTGCGCCATTAAGGTCCAAACTTTTTCAAGGTTTTCAATTCGTTGTAAGTAAAATCCAACTTCAGTAAGTGCTTGCTCACCAATTCGAGGGATAATTTCATTTTCTTTCGTCCGTTCTGAAATTAAATCTTGGATTTTCCCTAATGATTGCATGACTTTCTTACTGGCTTCTTTACAGCCTTTGGCTTCCTCTTCCAGCCATTGCGGTAATTCACCGTGTTCAAAACGGTAGACCCCATCTTTATTGAAGATAGTGGGATCAATATTGTTCGCAATTTGGCTGAGAGTCGGGATCAAATGCTGGATATTATCCTGTATTGCGTTTTGGAAGCGATTTGCTTTCTGATAATCCGCTAATTCAGCGTATTTACTGACGTTTTGATTCAGTTTTTCTAACCAGTTAGCCGCGCCTTTTAAACTTGCAGAGGCAGATGAGAAATCTCGTGCCACTTGTGGTAAGTGGTGGGCTTCATCAATCACATAAATGGTTTGCTCTGGCTCGGGTAAAATAACGCCACCGCCTAGCTCAATATCTGCCATTAATAAGGCGTGGTTAGCCACAATCACATCGGCCTTATCTAGATGCTCACGAGCTTTTGCAAATGGACAAGTGCGGTGCTTTGGCATACCGGCATGGCAACTGTGTTTATCCGCCATGATTTGCATCCAAACACGATCAGGAATCGTGGTTGGCCAACTATCACGATCGCCATCCCACTTGTTTTGCTCAGATGCTTTCAGCATGCGCTTAAGAAGCTCAAGATCGGATTTCTTCGGCTTTTCCTCCCACATAGCAAGTTGTGGATCACCTTCTGGTGAACAACAAGCCTCAAGCTTGTGGTTACAACAATAGCGCTGACGTCCTTTAGCCAGAATAAAGCTAAATTCCTTGGGGAAAATTTGATTAAACAGCGGTAGATCTTTGTTAATCAACTGCTCTTGTAGCGCAACAGTCGCCGTTGAGATCAATAATTTTTTATTGTTAAACAGCGCAAAGGGGATGCCACCAAGTAAATAAGATAATGACTTACCAATCCCTGTGCCTGCTTCTGCAACGAGCATTCTATTTTTCTTGTGGTATTCCCCTGCCAATGTTTTCGCAATTTCTGATACCAAATAATTCTGTGCGCGACGAGGGATGAAGTTGTCTAGTTGTTTTCCTAGATTCTCGTAACACTGCTTGATATCGGTTTTTACTTGGCTGTGTAGCATGGTTGAAACTTCATAATGGCAAGGGCAGCCATTGTAGCATGAAGTAGTAAAGCACAAAGGCATTAACTTTCACTAGTTAGTTTATAGCCAATAAAGATGCTCACTTAGTTTCTTATGCTGGCTGTGGTGATCTGGATGGATTTGTCTATTTTTTATTATGCCAGTATCAAATCCAAATTAGCTTAAAGGTGATTATCACGGAGATGCTTGGGTGATTAGAGAGAATAACCGAGCATAAATGAGAAAGTTATTGTGGAACTGATCACGATTCTGAATACAGGTGTGCAATATTAAATACCAGAAATGTCGGTTGACAATGATCGTTCGATCAATATGTTTTTTAAAGTTAAATGTACTTATTTGCTTTTATTAATTATGCGTTAGCAGTTTTTTATTCTGTTTGTTTACACTTTTTAATAGTTTAAATAACGCAGAATATGCCATTTAAGAGTGTTTATTATTTGTGGTTTAAATTGGTAAATGATTGAAAAGTAATGCTGTTTTATGTTTTTTTATGTTTAATTTAGAAAATTTGACATAAAGAATGAACTTCTGTCAGGATGTGTGCCACGAACACTAACTCCTTGTTATTTTAGTTTTTTATTTTTAGAACTGGTGCGTAACAAGGAGAATATAAACAGGAGTGCCGGGAATGGTTCTCCATAAATAAGATAAAGAAAGGCAGTGGATTTATCATGAAAAAAACTCTTCTAGCTCTTGCTGTAGTTGCAGCAGGTTCAGCAAACGCAGGCATCAACCTATACGACGCAAACGGTGTTAAAGTAGACCTATCTGGTGCTGCTGAAGTTCAATACCGTGAAGATTACAACCCATTCAATGATGGTGAGCTACGTATTGATGACGCAGATCTAGCAATCAACACATCTGTTGCTATCTCGGATCAACTAAGCGCTGTTGCAGGTACTGCATTTGAATACGAAGACGGTGATGTTCGTAACGATGAGCTATGGGCTGGTTTCTCTAGTGATTTCGGTACACTAACTTTTGGTCGTCAATACATGATCTCTGATGATTCTGGTATTGGTAAAGACTACGAGCTAGGTTCTGAGAGTATTGATTTTGTTCAAACTAACGGTAATGAAGTAGTTAAGTACGTTTACGATAACGGTACATTCTATTTTGGTGCTTCTCACGATATCAAAGATAGCGGCGAAATTTCTGATAACCAAGGTAACACTTTTAAAGATCGTGACACATCAATCACTGACGCACGTATTGGTTACCGTGTAGCTGGTCTTGATGCACGTGTTTACTACTACAACGGTGACAATGTAGCAGGAACATCTTTCTTTGACGGTGTTATTGACGTTGAAGGTTACAACGTAGAAGCTGAGTATGGTTTCGGTGCTGTAGGTCTTGCTGCTTCTTTCGGTCAAGTTGAATACAAAAACTCATTTGGTGTAGATAAACTACGCGCTAATGTTTACCAAATCGCTGCTGACTACACCATCGATAAGACGACTTTCGCTATCGGTTACAACAACTACGATCGTCGTGACAAGTCTGGTGACAACTACGCAGTTTACGCTAACGTAACGCAACAGCTTCACAGCAACGTTAAAGTGTACGCAGAAATTGGCGACACAAATGTTAAGTTTGATGGCCGTGACGCTGACTTCGGTTACGTAGCTGGTATGGAAGTTAAGTTCTAATTTTAGAATTAACTGTTAAGAAGCCGCCGCTTTTGGCGGCTTTTTTATTATTAAGCGGTTTCTATAATTGCTATACATCTTAGTAATCATAGTAATAGTTTGATCCTCAATCGCTGTTTATTAGGGATATATAATGAAGAAAATCTTATTGTTCGCGGCATTATTTTCTGGCGCGGTTAATGCGGCAACACTATCGGTAGGGAATAATCTTGAGCTGTTGGTTGTTGATGGTAAGGAAGTAAAATCAGGTCGTTTTTCGCATGCTGAAAGCGTTGAATTATCTGAAGGTAAACATCAAGTAGTTGTTCGCTTTGATGGTGAAGTAAAGCGAGGCTCAAAGAAAGTCATTTATACAACGCGTCCATATCTGTTTGATGTCAATATGACTTCGCAAGATGCAGAAATCACTTTGCCACGTTTAACCACTGAATCACAAGCGAAAGCATACTTTGCACGTGATCCTCTGTGGACACTTGAAACAGCGGCAGGTGTAACAACATTATCTGCGGTTGAATTGATTGGTGATGGTTTAGGTGCCTACAGTGATATTCCTGCACTTGTGGCTGAATACAATAAAAAGAATGGCATCATCATTGAAAATGGCACCCCGGTTGATTTACAGAAAACCGTAGTTGAAGTTGATGATAAAACAGGAAAAGTTCAAATTACAGGCGATGCGTTAACGCAATTAAAGCTGTGGTATAGCAAGGCATCACAGGAAGAGAAAAAAACATTTAAAATTTGGATGGCTGAGCACGACTTTAGTTAAGCGTTGGGTATTTCAATAAAAAACAAAGGGCAGCGATATTCGCTGCCCTTTGTTTATATTATTTGGCAATTAATTATGGTGATAACGACTGTGTTCGCGGCAGGCTTTACAACGTGGCTGTGCAGGATCTTGTTCTAAATCGCTAAATTCGATCTCTTCTTCACAATCAGTACATAAGCCATACATACCAAGCTTGAAAGAACAAACTGCAGCATCAACTTTTTCAAGGCGCATTGCAGTGTCAAACAGGGCAGGAATGAATGACGCTTTAGCCATAGCAATAAGATCATTGAGCTCAGCGTTTTGAATTTTTTCTGGATCGGTTACTAGGCTATTGAGCAGAATTTTATTTTTTAATTCTTCCGCTAGGGTTGAAAACTCAGTGTTTAGCGGGCTCTGTAATTGTTGATAATTCATGTCTACCATTGCCGTAATGATTGATTCAATAGGGGAAATTAAACATCACTGTCGTTATTTATGGAAATCGATACAGAACTAGGCATAAGCGAAAAAATCCAAATATCAGCTTAGTTTTCTAGTCTTTTTTTAGTTTAGGCGATATACCTATAAGGGTTGTGATTTGAATCAAGTCTTTGTGTAAATCTGACTAAATACCCTTATTTTCTTTCGGTTTTTGCCAAAAAAATTATCAGATAAAATAATTTAGCAACAAAGTTGTATAAAAATTAACAACCCAAGTATCTGGTAAAAAGTATTGTCAATTATCTTAAATAAGGAAGTAGAGATGGATCATGAATTTAAAGACCCGTATAGCGCAAAATATTTCTTTGGTTTGCTGGCTGTTTTAGCTTTGCCTACGTTGCCCGCGATACTGACCTCATTTGATCTTTTAGTACGTTAAAACGTTGGATCTGATGTTATTGACGATATGCATATCCATTATTTTGATTTATAAGGCTTAATCATCGCTATACTAAAGTTGTGTCTTGCTTCAATATGGAGGTTGCAATGAATACAAGGAATAGCGTCATAATGCGACAGCACGTTGATTTCAAAACCAGAATTGTTTCCTCTTTATATGTTTCAGTGGGGGCGATTAGTGTGGTTCTTGGTGTTCTAGGGATTTTTTTACCCTTGTTACCGACTACCCCATTTTTATTGTTAGCCAGTGCTTGTTTTATGCGTGGATCGCCACGGTTAAATTGCTGGCTACATAAACATCCTACCTTTGGACCAATATTAAATAATTGGCATCAACACCGAGCAGTTTCTTCTACTGTTAAACGTCGTGGTAATATTATGATTGTTTGCAGTTTTTTATTTTCTATCGTGATCGTTCCACTATGGTGGCATAAAGTTATGTTGCTTGTGATGGCTGCGGTTCTGCTTTTCTTTTTTAATCGCTTAACGGTTATTGATAAACCAAGCGAGAGCACGTTTGTTGCTGAGGCAAAAGAAAAACAATAAACTGCATTAATAACTCATGGCGGGTCATATTGCGTTTTCACCGTCTGAGTTAATGACTGCGCTTAACTGTAAAGGCGTTGTATTTCTATCATGTGATACTTATTAGTATTGTGAAGGCACGGAAACGATTATGAACCAAGATACAATCAACCTGATTTCAAATAGCATTAAATCAATTCAAGATTACCCAAAACCAGGGATCTTATTCCGTGATGTGACGAGCTTGATGGAACAACCTGAAGCATACCGTGCAACCATTGATGTTTTAGTTGAAAAGTACAAAGATCAAGGTATTACAAAAATCATTGGTACAGAAGCACGTGGCTTTCTTTTTGGTGCGCCACTGGCATTGGCATTAGGTGTTGGTTTTGTGCCTGTACGTAAGCCAGGCAAATTACCTCGTGAAGTGATTGCTGAAAGCTATGAGCTTGAATACGGTAAAGATACCTTAGAAATTCATAAAGATGCGATTTCTGAAGGCGATCGTGTATTACTGGTTGATGATTTGCTAGCAACAGGCGGTACGATTGAAGCGACAACTAACTTAGTACGTCGTCTTGGCGGTACTGTTGAAGATGCGGCATTTGTTATTAATTTGCCTGATATTGGTGGTGAAGCGCGTCTACAAGGTCTTGGTCTGAACGTATTTTCTATTTGTGATTTCCCAGGTCACTAATCACGTAAATTGAGTTTAATTAGCAGTGAGTAAGTATTTGGCTTACTTGCTGTTAATTTGCTTAATCATTACTCGCTCAATAATCTCTTCTCTCGCTCAAAAATCCGCAATATGCTAGCATTAACACGTATTTCAGTGTCTACATGCAATGCCTTGCTATTTCGTTTGTTTTCTTAGAATACCTTGTTTTTTCATCTGCAAATAATTGGTTAAGTGAATAAAAGAAATAGAGGCGAGTGGTGTTATAAGACGCTGTCTAGATAGAGTAAGGTAGTTATTAATGAGTTATCAGGTTCTGGCCCGAAAATGGCGTCCATCTCAGTTTTCTGATGTGGTCGGTCAGTCACATGTGTTGACAGCCTTAGGCAATGCGTTAACGCAAAATCGCCTTCATCATGCATATTTATTTAGTGGAACTCGCGGTGTGGGTAAGACCACTATCGCGCGTATTTTCGCTAAAGGATTAAACTGTGAAGAAGGGATCACAGCAACACCATGTGGTAAGTGTGCAACCTGTCGTGAAATCGATGAAGGTCGCTTTGTTGACTTATTAGAGATCGATGCAGCTTCTCGTACCAAGGTAGAAGATACCCGTGAACTGCTTGATAACGTTCAGTACAAACCTGCACGTGGGCGTTTTAAAGTGTACCTTATTGATGAGGTGCACATGTTATCTCGTCATAGTTTCAATGCCTTACTAAAAACATTAGAAGAGCCGCCTGAGTACGTTAAGTTTATTTTAGCGACAACGGATCCACAGAAACTACCAGTCACTATTCTATCTCGCTGTTTACAGTTTCATTTAAAGCATTTAGATCACCAACAGATCCAAGAGCAATTAGCAAAAGTATTGACGGAAGAAAAAGTCGAATATGAAGCAAAAGCATTGGGTTTATTAGCACGTGCCGCTGAAGGCAGTATGCGTGATGCGCTAAGTTTAACGGATCAGGCAATTGCGTTAGGTAATGGTCAAGTTGGCGCTGACAATGTCGCTGCGATGCTGGGTACATTAAATACTGACCAAGCGTTATTTTTACTTGAAGCTGTGGCGAAATCTGATGCAAATATTGCGATGGACACACTACAACAGCTCGCCAATGTAGGTGTTGAGTGGGATAGCTTACTACGTGAATTAGCGAGTCAATTACACCGTGTTGCAATGTATCAAGCCTTGCCTGCAAGCCTAGATGAAGCGTTACCTGATGCTGAACGTGTAAGTTTGTTAAGCCAAGTGATGACACCACAAGATGTTCAATTGTGTTATCAAATTGCGCTGCAAGGTCGTCAGGATTTAGGTTATGCACCGGATGGTCGTACAGGTCTTGAGATGGTCCTACTGCGCATGCTGGCATTTCGACCTGTAGCATCAACAGGTATTCAGCCTCAAGCAATTGCGGTTCCTAGTGCGCAGCCGACAACACCAGTTCCAGCTGTAAACCCTGCTGGGCAAGGTGTTTCTCGGGTACAAGCTTTAAAAGCCCAAATGCAAGCGAGTCACACTGAAGTGGCACCTCAAGTTGCCCCTGTTGCTCAGCCAACGGTACAACAACAGGTTCCTCCAATGCAGTCAAGTGAACTTGTAGCACCACCAATGCAAGAGATGCCGCCAGTCGCACCAAGCCATGACGCTTCTATATCGCCTGCTGCACCAATGAATACGCCTGCGCCACAAACTACTGAGGCTCCCGCTCGTGGTTCATCAGCAGCAAGTGGCTTATTGGCAGCAAGAAATCGACTACGCAGTCAAAAACGTGGTCAAGAAGAGATGCCGGGTCAAACAGTAAAAAAGGCCCCAACGACGTCAGCTAAAAAAGTCACATCGTCAGTGTTAGATCGCGTTGCCAGCAAGCAAAAAGCGATGCCTGTAAGTGCTCAACATGTGATGCCGACGTCGAATGTAGCTACTCAACAACAGGTAGAAGAAGATCAAGAATACCGTTGGAAACCAACGGCAAAGCCAGAACATGAGCAGCCGAAAAAGGTTGATGTTGCCCCACGCGTTTTAAAGAAAGCACTGGAGCACGAAAAAACACCTGAAATGACAAAAATACTTGTCAATGAAGCAGCAAATCAGGATAGTTGGGCAAACTTAGTGACACAGCTAGATGTGGGTAAATTGATCCAACAGCTAGCATTGAACTCTTCTTTTGAGCAGCAAGGTGAGCAGATCACCTTACATCTTCGTGCCGCACAGCAACATTTAAATGGTGAGCGTGCCAAAGAGCAATTAAGTAGTGCATTAAGTACCGTATTAGGACATCCAGTAGCGTTGAATATCGTACTGGGTGAAGAAGGAATAACACCGTTAGAATTACGTGAAGAGCTGTATCAACAGAAGTTGCTACATGCCAAGCAAAGCTTAGATAACGATCCGAATGTGATGTTTATCTGCCAGCGTTTTGCAGCACAACTTGATGAAGACAGTGTTCGACCAATTTAAAGGTTTTTAACCAGACCAAGATAGAGAGAGAAGAGATATGTTTGGTAAAGGTGGCATGGGTAACATGATGAAGCAGGCGCAACAAATGCAAGAGCGCATGCAGAAGATGCAAGAAGAAATTGCAAACATGGAAGTAACAGGTGAGTCTGGTGCTGGCCTTGTTAAAGTAACTATCACTGGTAGCCACAGCGTACGTCGTGTTGATATTGATGAAAGTCTAATGGAAGACGACAAAGACATGCTAGAAGATCTAATCGCTGCTGCATTTAACGATGCTGCACGTCGTATCGAAGAAGCACAAAAAGAAAAAATGGCAGCAGTAACTGGCGGTATGAACCTACCTGCTGGTTTTAAAATGCCATTCTAATTAATGCGTACCAGTCATTTACTGGAGCATTTAATGGAAGCCTTACGTTGTCTGCCTGGGGTTGGTCCTAAGTCTGCACAGCGTATGGCTTTTAGTTTGCTACAGCGTAATCGCCAAGGCGGTTTACAACTTGCTGATGCCTTAAGTCAGGCAATGACTGAAATTGGTCATTGTCGTGATTGTCGAACCTTTACTGAAGATGATGTGTGCGCAATCTGTGACAACCCTCGTCGTCAGGAAAACGGTTTGATCTGTGTGGTGGAAAGCCCGGCAGATATTGTTGCTGTAGAAGCAACAGGGCAGTTTTCAGGTCGTTATTTTGTATTGATGGGTCACCTATCACCACTTGATGGAATTGGTCCTTCAGATATCGGTTTAGATCGATTAGAAGAGCGACTACAGCAAGAAACGATCAGTGAATTAATTCTAGCGACTAATCCAACGGTAGAAGGGGAAGCAACAGCACATTACATTGCTGAGCTTTGCCATGAGTATGGTGTTCCTGCGAGCCGTATCGCCCACGGTGTGCCTGTTGGTGGTGAGTTAGAACTCGTTGATGGTACAACGTTATCGCACTCGTTAGCAGGACGACAGCGTTTATAATTGACAAATGAGATAAAGAAAAACCGCGCTGTTGAGCGCGGTTTTTTTATATCTACTATATTTCTTACATTAAAAATTAGAGTGAATAAAGAATATTCGAGCCGTAGGTTAAACTGGTTAATAGTAGCGAATTTTTATTAATTACATCGATACGTCGGCTTTCTTGTGCATTCATTCTAAAAATGTCTTTGACAACATTGAGTTGCTTGTTGTCAAAATCCATGTTTGTTCCTGAAGTCACATCTTTAAATTCAGTGGGCTCAGTTAGTAGATAACCACCGCTGACGTCCCAGCGACCAGATTCAGAAATATGAATCGTTAATGGTTTCGGGTTTTCACTGTAAAGCTCTAACATCGTAATGCGTGAGTAAGTATGGTTCGGTAAATACACCATATTACTGCTTTGTTTGACTTTACGTAGCGTTCCTAAACTCTCAAGCTGGGTTGGCTCAATACGGCTAAAGGTTGTACTTTGCCATTCACGTGACATTAGCAATTGTTCTTGCTTGTAATCGGTTGAAAAATAAACCCAACTACAAATAGCAATTGATAATGCCAGAATACCAAAAGGCCAGTATTTACGAATTACTTGCGGCAGTGTTAAGGATGTATTTACTGACATAGTTTCGTATTATCCTCATGGCTGGTAAGTAAACGTAAGGTGATATTTTCCATCGGTACTGTACTGCTATGTAAGTAGTTCAAGTACAGTTGATTGTTCTGTCCACCTGTTACGATAACTTCAGTCGGTTTCCCTTCATTCTTGTGATTTCGTAAGTAGCTAGAGACGCAGCTACTGATCATATCATTCCAATCTTTCACCACAGGATTACTGATCGGCGTATAGACGGTAATACCCTCTACTTGGAGTAACGGACGAAATGCTGCTGATTTTGGCGGCATACTGATATTCACCGCTACTGGTAGAATTAATGCGATAATTAACGCCACCCAACCTAACCAGCTTAACTGTGTTTTTGATTTTTCAGCAGGTTTTTCAGGTGGTGTTTCTTCAGTATCTGCTACCGTATCAACCGTATATTCAGAATCACTCGTCATAATTGGGTTGTCGATGGTGCTCTCGACATCTACAGAAGGTGCTGTGTTAAGTGACTCTGTCGTTTCATCTTTTTCTTCACCCAAATAAGGTTCAACCGTCGCAATGACTTGATAACCGCGCTTAGGTACTGTTTTTACAAAAGCAGGGGATTTTGTTGAGTCTTTTAATGCTTTACGTAATGTTGAAATTGCCTGAGTTAAGCTAGAGTCATCAACTTCAAAGCCTTGCTCTCGCCATACATAATCATGAATACGCTGACGGGTAATAATGACACTTGGATCTTCAATAAGCAGACTTAGCGCACGGCTTTCGTTACTGCCCAAACGGATTAATTCATTATTTTCTAGTTTATCAATCAAACTATTATCGTTTGGATCAAAGATAAATCGTTTACCGATTAAAAACTTTTTTGCATGTGTAAGCATTTACTTAACCTTAGCAATGGTACTCAGTTATTTATTGTTCTATAAGTTTGCTGAATATTTTCTGAATCTAAAAAATATAAAACCTAATATGAAAAAATCTAAAAAATAAAAAACGTGTTATTTTAGGTTGAAATTATACCGTTTGACCATATTTATCTTAAAAATAACCACTAACAAATTTTTTGGGAGTTGAGATGAGCGAGCAAGTAGTTGATAAAAATAAGGAAACTCGTGGTTTTCAGTCAGAGGTGAAACAGTTACTTCATCTGATGATCCATTCACTTTACTCAAATAAAGAGATTTTCTTACGTGAATTGATCTCAAATGCCTCGGATGCGGCAGACAAGTTACGTTTTAAAGCATTGTCTCAATCTGATTTGTACGGTGACGATTCAAATTTATGTGTGAAGCTGTCTGTTAATGAGCAAACAGGTACCTTAACTATTAGTGATAATGGTATTGGTATGACACGTGAGCAAGCGATTGAGCACTTAGGCACCATTGCAAAATCGGGCACGAAAGAGTTCTTTGCTCAGTTAAAAGAAGATGAGAGTAAAGACTCACAATTGATTGGTCAGTTTGGTGTTGGCTTCTATTCTGCATTTATTGTGGCTGATTCTGTAACAGTCAATACCCGTGCAGCAGGTGCGGCGGCAGACGAAGCGGTAAGCTGGCAATCAGCTGGTGAAGGTGACTACAGCATTGAGAACATCACTAAGCCAACTCGTGGTACTGATATTATTCTTCACCTACGTGAAGATGAAAAAGAATTTTTAAATGAGTACCGCTTACGTGAAATCGTAGGTAAATACTCTGATCACATTGGTATTCCTGTGTTCATCCAAACAGAAGAAAAGGATGAAGAAGGCAATGTGACAGGGACTAAGTGGGATCAAATCAACAAAGCACAAGCGCTTTGGACCCGCAATAAGTCGGACATCAGCGAAGAAGAATACAAAGAGTTCTACAACCACGTAGCACATGACTACGCAGAGCCGTTAACATGGGCACATAACCGCGTTGAAGGTAAGCAAGATTACACCAGCCTGTTATACATTCCATCTAAAGCGCCGTGGGATCTGAATAATCGTGATGGTCAGCATGGCTTAAAACTGTATGTACAACGTGTGTTCATTATGGATGACGCTCAGCAGTTTATGCCAACCTACCTACGTTTTGTTCGCGGCTTAATTGATTCAAATGATTTACCACTAAACGTATCTCGTGAAATTCTGCAAGATAACAAAGTGACTCAGGCTCTACGTAAAGCATGTACCAAACGTGTTCTGCAAATGCTTGAGCGTATGGCGAAGAATGATGCTGAGAAGTACCAAACATTCTGGAAAGAGTTTGGTCAGGTATTAAAAGAAGGTCTAGCGGAAGATTTCGCTAACCGTGACAAGATCGCTAACTTACTTCGTTTCAGCTCAACAGAAAATGATGCGCAAGAGCAAACGGTATCATTAGCTGATTACGTCAGCCGCATGAAAGAAGGCCAAGATAAGATTTATTATCTAACGGCAGATAACTTCAATGCTGCAAAACACAGCCCACACCTAGAGCAATTCCGAGCTAAAGGTTTGGAAGTGATTCTGATGTACGATCGTATTGATGAGTACCTAATGGGTCACTTACCAGAATTTGAAGGTAAGCAGTTCCAAGCGATCACTAAATCAGATCTTGATCTGTCTAACTTCGATGATGAAGAAGCGAAAGAAAAGCAAAAAGAGACAGAAAAAGAATTTGCTTCAGTGGTTGAGCGCACTAAAGGTTACCTTGGCTCTCGTGTGAAAGATGTACGTGCAACGTTCAAACTTCACGACACACCAGCAGTCGTGGTCACTGATGAGCATGAAATGGGTACACAAATGGCGAAACTGCTAGCAGCAGCAGGCCATGAAGCGCCAGAAGTACAGTACATCTTCGAGCTAAACCCAGAGCATGCGCTAGTTAAGAAAATGGCAGATGAAGCGGATGAAGAAGTGTTCAGTCGCTGGGTTGAATTCTTGCTAGGTGAAGCAATGTTAGCAGAGCGCGGAACGATGGATGACCCATCTCAGTTCCTTGCTGCAATTAACAAGTTGCTGATTAAATAACCAATTAACTTACATATATCAAATACTATTCTGATAAAGCATGTAAACGCAGCCCAGTGATTGTACTAGGCTTGCGAGTCTGTCTTAATCAGTGTATTTTCACTTTTTTGCAAAATTCCACTCTATTAAAGGGGATCACAATGCGCATCATCCTTCTGGGCGCTCCAGGTGCAGGTAAAGGTACTCAAGCTCAATTCATCATGGAAAAGTTTGGTATTCCTCAAATTTCAACTGGTGACATGCTACGTGCTGCAATCAAAGCAGGTACTGAGCTAGGCAAACAAGCGAAATCAGTGATCGATGCAGGTCAATTGGTATCTGACGATATCATTCTTGGTCTTGTTAAAGAGCGTATTGCTGAAGAAGACTGTGCAAAAGGCTTCCTACTAGACGGTTTCCCACGCACTATTCCTCAGGCTGATGGTCTAAAAGAAAACGGCGTTAACGTTGATTACGTTATTGAGTTTGACGTTGCTGACGATGTGATCGTTGAGCGTATGGCGGGTCGTCGTGCTCACCTTCCTTCAGGTCGTACTTACCACGCGGTATACAACCCACCAAAGGTTGAAGGTAAAGATGACGTAACAGGTGAAGATCTTGTTATCCGTGAAGATGATAAAGAAGAAACAGTACGTGCACGTCTAAACGTATACCACACGCAAACTGCACCACTTATCGAGTACTACGGTAAGGAAGCAGAAGCTGGTAACACTAAGTACCTTAAGTTCGACGGTACACTACCTGTTGCTGAAGTTAGCGCTGCGCTAGAAAAAGCATTAGCTTAATATTGTTGTTGGCTATATAGATAGTCTATAACAATGAGAAAAAACGGGCCTGCCTATTGGTATTGCCCGTTTTTTTTGGTTTTAATATTAAGACGATACTCAAGCGGCTTGGGCATAGTTTGTAATAAGGGCTTGGTTGGACGAGTCTTTTTTAATAAGAGTGATCCAATGGCGGCCAATGATCGTTTAGCTTGGGTTACAGAATATATTTACCTATAGATCTGAATGCGTTGTTTTGGATTGATAAGAGCGAAAGACCGATGAATAAAGACAACAATAAATACGGTGTATTGTTAGTAAACCTTGGTACGCCTGATACACCAACAGCAGCAGGGGTAAAACAATTTTTATCTCAATTTTTACATGATAAGCGTGTTGTTGATATGACCCGCTGGTTATGGTGCCCAATCCTGCATGGTGTGATTTTGCCTGTTCGTTCTCCTAAAGTAGCGAAGTTATATCAGTCGGTATGGATGGAAGAGGGCTCACCGTTAATGGTGTACTCAAAACGTCAGCAACAAGCCCTAGAAGCGTTATTACAAGTGCCTGTGGCGTTAGGTATGACTTATGGCAATCCTAGTATTCAATCGGGGTTAGAAGCGTTAAAACAGCAAGGTTGCGATAAAGTTGTCGTGTTGCCGCTGTATCCGCAATATTCAGGAACCACAACTGCTGCGGTATTTGATCGCCTTGCAAAAGATCTTAAGTCGATGCCTTACATTCCTGAGCTGCGCTTTATTAATCATTATTACGATCATCCTGATTATATTTCGGCGTTAGCAGATTCAGCGAAAAAGGTATGGGCTGAGAAAGGCGAGCCTGACTACTTATTATGTTCATACCACGGGATTCCAAAGCGTTATGCTGATAATGGTGACCCATACCCTGAACACTGTAACGGCACGACGGAATTACTAGCGCAAGCACTAGCGATGCCGCGTGAAAAAATGAGCATGAGCTATCAGTCTATTTTCGGTCGTGAAGAGTGGTTAAAGCCTTATACTGAAGGCACCATTAAAACGTTAGCGGAGAAAGGGGTTAAACGCCTTGATGTGATGTGTCCGGCTTTCTCGGTGGATTGCTTAGAGACATTAGAAGAAATTGCTGAGCAGTGTAAGGAAGTGTTCATTGAAGCCGGTGGTGTCGAATTTAATCTGATCCCATGCCTTAATGACGATGAAGCTCACATCGCTATGATGGAAAGCTTGGTGAAACAACACGTTCAAGGTTGGTAATTGTTGCTTGTTTTCTGAAAAATTTCTTAGACGATAACGTTTACGCTCTCATTTGTGCTGATATATCGCAAAACGAATGAGAGCTTTTGCTTTTATGTTCTATATTCTGTGATAGAATTCGCAAAATTTACAACTTGATAGCGCATAGACATGAAATTTCCAGGCCAACGAAAATCTAAGCATTACTTCCCTGTACATGCTCGCGATCCACTTTTAAGTCAAACTAAACAAGAAAAACGTTTAGCTCGCACTCACGTTGTCGGTATTGACCAAACATTGGTTGATATTGAAGCTTATGTGGATGATGAATTCCTGGAACGTTACGAGTTAAGTAAAGGCCATTCACTGGTTATTACTGACGAGAAAGCAGAAGCGTTATATCAAGAATTAAAAGAAAACAATCTTGTTACCCACGAATTTGCTGGTGGCACGATTGGTAACACCCTACACAACTACTCTGTGCTAGCGGATGACAAATCTGTTCTTCTTGGCGTGATGAGTAAAGACATTGAGATCGGTAGCTACGCTTACCGTTACCTATGTAATACATCAAGCCGTATGGACATGAACTACCTACAGCCTGTTGAGGGGCCTATTGGTCGCTGTTTTGCTCTTATCTCAAAAGAAGGTGAACGTACGTTTGCTATCAATGAAGGTAAGATGAACCAGCTAGCACCAGAAAGCATCCCTGAGTGTGTATTCGAAAATGCCTCTGCACTTGTTCTTACTGCTTATTTAGTTCGTTGTAAGCCTGGCGATCCAATGCCTGCTGCAACAATGCGCGCAATTGAATATGCGAAGAAATATGATGTGCCAGTTGTATTAACTCTGGGTACTAAGTTCGTGATCCAAGATGATCCTCAATGGTGGCGTGACTTCCTTCGCGATAACGTAACGGTTGTTGCGATGAACGAAGATGAAGGTGAAGCGCTAACAGGTGAATCAGATCCATTATTAGCAGCGGATAAAGCGCTAGAGTGGGTTGATCTTGTGCTATGTACAGCGGGTCCTGTTGGCCTTTATACGGCAGGTTACACCGAAGAAAATGCGAAGCGCGAAACAAGCCTACCATTACTTCCAGGTGAAATTGCAGAATTTAACCGCTACGAATTTAGTCGTCCAATGCTAAAAGATTCGTGTGAAAACCCAATCAAGGTGTACTCACATATCGCACCATACATGGGCGGCCCTGAGCGTATTAAGAATACGAACGGTGCTGGTGATGGCGCACTATCTGCGTTGCTGCACGATATGTCTGCAAACCGTTACCACAAAGAAAACGTGCCAAATTCAAGTAAGCACCAATATTCTTTCCTAACTTACTCATCGTTCTCTCAGGTTTGTTTATATTCAAACCGCGTGAGCTATGAAGTATTGGCTCAATACTCACCACGTTTATCTCGTGGCCTACCTGAGCGTGAAGATAGCTTGGAAGAAGCATACTGGGAACGTTAAGTTTCTTATGAATATAAAAAAACCGCCGATGCTGGCGGTTTTTTATTATCTGCAATTTAGCGCAAGATTATTTTTTGTAAGCTTCGTTGTGAACTGCTGCTACTGCACGACCCGATGGATCTGCTGCGTTCTTAAAGCTCTCATCCCATTCAATGGCTTTTGCACTTGAACAAGCGATTGAAGGGCCACCAGGAACACATTTCGCTGCACTTTCTAGTGGGAACAACTCTTCAAAGATCTCACGGTATGCGTAAGCTTCTTTGGTTGTTGGTGTGTTGTAAGGGAAGCGGTAAGCCGCTGTTTCAAGTTGTTGATCTGTTACTTTTTCTTCTGCAACTTCTTTTAGGGTATCGATCCAGCTGTAACCTACACCATCAGAGAACTGCTCTTTTTGACGCCATGCGATAGATTCTGGTAGGTAGTGTTCAAAACACTCACGTAGGATGTGTTTTTCCATCTTGCCGTTACCACACATCTTATCTTCTGGGTTTAGACGCATTGCTACATCGATAAATTCTTTATCTAGGAATGGCACACGACCTTCAACACCCCAGGCCGCCAGTGATTTGTTCGCACGTGCACAGTCAAACATGTTAAGTGCAAGTAACTTACGTACTGTTTCTTCGTGGAACTCTTTCGCGTTTGGTGCTTTGTGGAAGTATAAGTAACCACCGAAGATCTCATCTGCACCTTCACCAGAAAGTACCATCTTGATACCCATTGCCTTGATCTTACGACCCATTAGGAACATTGGAGTAGAAGCACGGATTGTCGTTACATCGTAAGTTTCAATGTGGTAAATAACATCACGTATCGCATCTAAACCTTCTTGAATGGTGTAGGTCATTTCGTGGTGAACGGTACCAATTTGTGCTGCTACTTCACGTGCCGCTTTTAGATCTGGCGCACCTTCAAGACCAACTGCAAATGAGTGAAGTTGTGGCCACCATGCTGCTGATTTCTCATCATCTTCGATACGCATTGCAGCAAAACGTTTTGCCACTGCTGAGGTGATTGATGAATCTAATCCACCTGATAGTAGTACGCCGTAAGGTACGTCTGTCATTAATTGGCGTTTAACGGCTGCTTCTAGTGCTTCAGTTAGATCTTTTTTGCTCGTGGTGTTGCCTTGCACCGCAGCATACTCGTTCCAATCACGAATGTAATAGCGCTGTGGCTCTGCATCTGCACTGCCGTAGTAACAACCTGGAGGGAATTCACTGACGGTTTTACAAACAGGTACCAGTGCTTTCATTTCAGAAGCAACATAGTAGTTACCATGCTCATCGTAACCTTGGTAAAGCGGGATGATACCAATGTGGTCGCGACCGATCAGGTAAGTATCTTTTTCTTCATCGTACAATACGAATGCGAAGATACCGTTTAGCTCTTCAAGTAGAGCTTCGCCCATGTCTTGGTATAGAGCTAAGATCACTTCACAGTCTGAATCTGTTTGGAAGTCGTATTTGCCTTCGTAGCGAGCACGGATTTCTTTGTGGTTGTAGATTTCACCGTTAACCGCAAGAATTAATTTTTTATCTGGGCTATATAGCGGTTGAGCACCACTGTTTAGGCCAACAATTGCAAGACGCTCATGAGCAAGGATTGCATTATCTGATGAGTAAATACCTGACCAGTCAGGACCACGATGACGAAGTTTTTTCGACATCTCTAATGCGATAGGGCGCAATGCCGCTGCATCGCTCTTAATGTCTAGGATCCCAAATACTGAACACATAGTAAAATCACTCCAACGTTATATCTTTTTATATCCATAAATGTGGAAACGCGAGTTGTAATTAAAAAGTAGGAATAATGAAAACAAAACTTTTTTAATTTGTGCGTTTCTCTTTGATTGTTAAAATTGCGTATTCTGAGGATAATTGCAATAAAAAATCTTCAATCCATTAAATTAAAACGTATAAGGTGAATAATATTCAGCTAAAGCATTTTTAACTGAATATTTTCTACTTTGACTAGCTTTTTATTTAAAAAAAATAAACAGTAATGGTGGTCACTGTTTATTTTTAGTTGCGAAATAAGTGGGTGCTAATGAGGTTAAGGTTGTAGTGGCGTGATGTCAGGCTTTAAGTGATCGCACACATTACGAGCAAAACCACTACCGGCCTCGCTATAAATATTAAATGCCGCATCAATACCTTGTTCATACAACAATTCTTCATCGTCGTTATACTGAGCAATCGCTGCAATCTTACCTTTGAAGTCACGTGCTTTTATTTGCTCTAGTGCATAGACGTTAGCTTGGCTATGTGGCATTGCCAGTAAAATAAGTTTAATCCGTTTTTTACTGATCACACGCGCCCAGAAATCAGGGTCAGTGGCATCGCCTTGAATAACGTTACGGCCTTCTTTGCGTTGTTGCTCTGCTGATTCTTCGCGAGTTTCAACACCTATGATTTGTTTGCCGTAGCGAGCTTGCAATTCATCGTAAGCACCTGTACCAATACGTCCCATACCAAGAATAAGCACTTTGGATTGACCAAGATCGATCAATTTATCGCCGGCATTTAACTTTTCTGGTTCAAATTCTTTTAGCCATTTTGATGCTTCAGTATAGAGCTTGTGGCTCATGCTGTTCAGTGGTGCGGCTAGCAAAAAGGAGAAGGAAACTGCGATGGCAATCGCAACTAAGAAAGTGCCTGGTAATAGTCCCATTTTGTAAGCGACACCACCGACAATTAAACCAAACTCACTGTAGTTAAATAGAGTAAGGGTAGCGAGCATAGAAGTACGTACGCGGTAGCGACATAAGTGGAAAACGCCGTAATACAAGATGCCTTTTAGTGGTAACAACAGTAATAAGACAAATGCCATTAATAGACCGTTAATGGTCGGGGTTTCTGAAAGGCCAATGTTTAAGAAAAAACAAACCAGTAGTAGCTCTTTAAAGTTAAATAGCGATTTTGCCATTTCAGATGATTTTGGGTGTCCTGCCATCAGCATACCGACGACCAGTGCGCCCAAATCGGGTTTCATACCGACTAGCTTAAACAAACCTGCGCCCAGTACTAACGCAAGGGTAATAGCGTAAAGCACTAAAATTTCACCGTGACCGGCTTTATCTAAGATTTTGTATAGTAAAGGTCTTAGTAGTGGTAAAGCGAATAAACCAAGGGCATAGATTTCTGGCATCTTACCGCTAGAAATCGTAAGGAAGATAACGGCAAAGATATCCTGCATAACCAGAATACCGATAGAAACAGTACCGTATTTAGCGTTTAACTCGCCTTTTTCTTGTAATAGCTTGATAGCAAAAACTGTACTAGAAAAAGACAGCGCAAAACCAATAAGAACCAGTTGGCTAAAGTCCATATCACTAAACATGGTCAAGCCAAGTTGCTTTAATACTAATAAGCAAAGGGTAAATAAAGAGGTGGAAAGCAGGTTATGTAAGGTTGCACCGCCCCAGACTTCTTTTTTAAGCAGTGACTTAACATCTAACTTAAGGCCGATGGTAAACAGAAGGAGGGTTACACCGAGATCTGCCATGCTTTCTAAAGCAGGTGTCGAGGTATATCCAAAACTATTAAGGCTGAAACCAGCAACAAGAAAACCAACAAGTGGTGGAAGTTTGCAACGAAGTGCAATAAAACCAATGATAAAAGCGGTAATTATGTAGATAAATTCCATATCTTGGACAACATCCTTGCAAGATAGTGTAATGACAATAGTGTTTTGCAAATATTATAAAGGGGTGTATTTCACAATACACCCCTTTATGTTTTAGCAAATGTTTTTGTGGTGTTTAGTCTTCCAATAAGCGCTGTAATAACACACCGTTAAGCATTGCACGTTTGATCATTGAGAATGCACCAATGGTTGGCTGGTTATACAGCTCAGATGCCACAATTGGGAGCCCTTGGTTAAACTTAGATAATGACTGTGTTTCAACACAACGACGGATCGCAGGGAAAACAATATCTTGCGCTTGTGTAATATTGCCCGCCAGAATGATTTTCTGTGGATTAAACAAGTTAATTGTCATTGCTAAGGCTTTACCTAGCTGATTACCCACTTTGATCAGTGCTTGAACTGCAAGTTCATCACCTTTATTTGCTGCATCACAAATAGCAGGCATGGTGAGATCTTCTAACTCTTGTAATGAGCTAGGGTAACCTTGATCAAGCAGGTGCTGTACGTGCTTGATCACTGCAGGATCGGCAGCGACAGTTTCTAAACAACCAAAGTTACCGCACTGGCACTTATCACCGAGTGGATCAATCTGGATATGACCAATTTCACCAACGTTACGATTGTAGCCAAGGAATACTTGACCATTAACGATGATCCCAGCCCCTGTACCGTGGTGAACACTGACTAAGATTGAATCTTTACAATCACGACTTGCGCCAAAGTAGTGCTCAGCCAATGCTAGACCACGTATGTCATTACCGACAAAACAAATCACACCAAACTGCTTATTAATGATGTCTGCCAATGCGAAGTCATGAACTTCAATGTGTGGCATATATTCAACAATACCATGCTCAGGGTTAACCAAACCTGGCAGCGCAATACCAAACGCAACTAATTCTTTCATTACATTTTGGTTATTGCTGATAAAGTTTTGGATATGTTCAATTAATCCATCAGTTAAAGCTTGTTGATCAGAATAAGAGAATGGGTGAGCAGTACCTGTGATATGGGTACCACTTAAATCATAAAGGGTGATTTCTATATAATTCCGACCAATACGTACAGCAATAGAGTGAAATGCCGCTGATTCCGTCGTCAGAGATATTGCTCGTCGTCCACCGGTTGATGCTTGTTGTGCGACTTCTTTGATCAGTCCACGTTCAAGTAACTGGCGGGTGATTTTCGTAACACTCGCAGGTGCAAGCTGACTAACATCTGCGACTTGAATACGTGAAATAGGGCCTTGTAAGTCGATCAATCGATATACAGCTGCACTATTGAGCTGTTTTACAAGATCAACATTACCAATTTGTCCGCCTGTCATAATTAGTTCTGCTCATTTTCACTGTTAATAATGTCGTTTGAATGAGGTAGTAAACATGAGGTTCGTTATTACCTAATGTTCACTGCATTCAATACGTTCCCTAGCTATCAACACTGTCTCTATTCATCGTTATTAGTGTTGATGGGCTTTGTGTGTATTTTTATGTACACAATTGCCTTCAAGGTAATATACCTGTGTTGTTGCAAAAAGAAAGTTATCGAGGATTACGCCTGCTTGAGCTGTGGCATTGGTCACTAAAACTAAGGGATTATAGTGTTAGTAGCGATTGGTCTTATAAATGTTAGGATTGTCAGTAGTTTTGAGTGCAGTTTATAAAAGAGTGAAGGTAATGGTCATCAAAATAGGTTTTTTTAGATAGAAATAAAAACGCCGTCAATATTGACGGCGTAATCTTACCACTTTAATGAATGATTAAAGGTGGTTGATGTTCTCAGCTTCTAGCTCTTGGAAGTACTTAACTGTCTTCACTTTAAGCTCTTGTGTTGCTGGCTCATCACACACAATCATTGATTTAGGGTGAAGCTGTAGTGCAGATACAGTCCATAGGTGGTTTACACTACCTTCAACAGCTGCTTCTAGCGCTTGTGCTTTGTTATGACCAGTGATTAGGATCATTACTTCTTCAGAATCAAGTAGTGTACCAACACCGATAGTTAGCGAGTACTTAGGTACTTGGTTGATATCGCCATCGAAGAAACGAGAGTTAGCAATACGCGTTTCGTGAGTTAGCGTCTTGATACGTGTACGAGAAGCAAGAGAAGATGCTGGCTCGTTAAATGCGATGTGACCGTCGTTACCTACGCCACCCATGAATAGGTTGATTTTACCGTAAGATTTGATCTTATCTTCGTAACGTTGACACTCAGCAACGTGATCTTCAGCATTACCATCAAGAAGGTTGATGTTCTCTTCTTGAATGTCAACGTGGTTAAAGAAGTTGTTGTACATGAAGTTACGGTATGATTCTGGGTGATCTGCAGGCATGCCTACGTACTCATCCATGTTGAAAGTAACAACATGCTTGAAGCTTACTTCGCCAGCTTGGTATAGCTCAATAAGACGCTTGTAAGTCGCAAGTGGTGTACCACCTGTTGGCAGACCAAGAACAAATGGACGTTCTGCTGTAGGTGCAAATTTATTGATGCGATCTGCAATGTAGCGAGCTGACCATAAACCAACATCTTTAGCGTTATTAAGCGGGATTAGTCTCACGTTGATACCTCGTTGAAGAAAGTTAAAACAGGAAAAATCTTAGCGACATAGCGCCTTTGTTTCGAATGATAAAATAAGTTTTATGATCGAGCTAGCAAAATCACTCAGTTCTAACCTCCGTCGGTGATTGAGATCACAAATGATGAGCTTTTAATTTGCGGGGCGAAATTAATTTCTTAAACTGCGATTAACTTAAACGGATAGCCATAAAACAGTTATTCAAATCGCATCTAAGAAAACCATAGGGGGAACTAAGGGTGAATATTCTTGGATATTTTCAAAAAGTAGGTAAGGCATTAATGGTGCCGGTTGCAGTACTTCCTGCAGCGGCAATCTTAATGGGTATCGGTTACTGGATTGACCCGAACGGCTGGGGTGCAAACTCTGCACTGGCTGCGTTCTTAATCAAAGCAGGCGCCGCAATTATTGATAACATGTCTGTACTGTTTGCAGTAGGTGTTGCATACGGTATGTCTAAAGACAAAGATGGTGCAGCAGCACTATCAGGTTTCGTTGGTTTCCTTGTGGTGACAACGCTTCTAGCACCAGGTGCTGTAGCGCAAATCCAAGGTATTGACCCAAGCGCAGTTCCTGCTGCATTTGGTAAGATCAATAACCAATTCGTAGGTATCCTAGTAGGTATCGTATCAGCTGAGTTGTACAACCGTTTCTCTAGCGTAGAACTACATAAAGCACTAGCGTTCTTTAGTGGTAAGCGTTTGGTACCAATTCTAACATCTGTTGCTGGTATTGTTATTGCTGGTATCTTGATGTTCATTTGGCCATCAATCTACGGCGGTCTAGTACACTTTGGTGAAAGCATCCAAGGTATGGGTTCTGTAGGTGCGGGTATCTACGCATTCTTCAACCGTCTACTAATTCCTGTGGGTCTACACCACGCACTAAACTCAGTATTCTGGTTTGACGTTGCAGGTATTAACGATATTCCTAACTTCCTAGGCGGCGCGAAATCTATTGCTGAAGGTACTGCAACTCCAGGTATCACTGGTATGTACCAAGCTGGTTTCTTCCCAATCATGATGTTTGGTCTACCAGGTGCAGCACTTGCGATGTACCACACAGCTAAAGCTAAGAACAAAGAGCGCGTAGCATCTCTACTACTAGCTGCTGGTTTCGCATCATTCTTCACAGGTGTTACTGAGCCGCTAGAATTCGCATTCATGTTCCTAGCACCAGTACTGTACGTGATTCACGCAGCACTAGCAGGTCTATCTGTATACATCGCAGCATCTATGCAGTGGATTGCAGGTTTCGGTTTCTCTGCAGGCCTAGTTGATATGTTCTTGTCATCACGCAACCCACTAGCTGTTCAGTGGTACATGCTGATTGTTCAAGGTATTGCATTCTTCTTCATCTACTACTTCGTATTCCGCTTCGCGATTGTTAAGTTCAACCTTAAAACGCCTGGCCGTGAAGACGACGAAGATGAAGTATCTGCAGCAGCAGGTTCAGCAGAAACTAACGAACTAGCTAAGCAGTACCTAAAAGCACTAGGTGGTCACGGTAACTTAGAAAACATCGATGCATGTATCACGCGTCTACGTTTAACGCTAAAAGACAGCAGTCTTGCTAACGAAAAAACGTTGAAAGCGCTAGGTGCAATGGGTGTGGTTAAACTAGGTTCAAATAACCTTCAGGTTATCCTAGGCCCTCTAGCAGAGATCGTTGCTGGCGAAATGAAGAAAATCCCAGCATCAGAAGACCTATCTTCTGTAAAACTTCCATAATTACCTGAATCCTCAAGTAATTAAGTAACACAGTAATACCTTTATAATTTAACCGGCCTTATTATTTTCACCACTGAAAATATAAGGCCGGCATTTTGAGTACCCAACGTTTGGGCTCGTATTGATTTTCTCTTCACTTTTTTAGAAGAGATATCGGGAGAAAGGAATATATCATGACTATTAAACTTACGGCGTTAGCATCTTTTATTGCACTAGCGGTGACTGGTTGTGCAACTCAAGGAAATAATGATCAAACTGTTGTTAATAACCTAGCGTCAAACCTAGACGTTAACTACGAAGTTGCCATTCAGCACGGTGCTGAAGAAGGCTTACAATGTAAAACACTTGGCGCTGAATGGGCGTCGTGTGATCTAATTAATTTAACGCTGGAAAATAATGGTCCAGCGGTAACAAGCAAAGACTGGAAAATTTATTTCAGCAGCATCCGTCAGATTTTAGAAGTTCAAAACGATCAATTTAAAATCACACACGTAACAGGCGATCTTCACACTATCGAACCAACGGATAAGTTCGACGGCTTTGCTGAAGGTGAGAAGGTTGTTATCCCTTACATCGGTGAATATTGGACACTATTTGAAAACGATTACATGCCACGTGCCTACGTAACAGCAGGCAACGCAGAGCCAAAAACTATCGTTAGCACAGACACTGCAAACCCAGCTGATTACCTAACACCATTAAAAGGGGATCAATTCAAGCGTGTTAAAGCAGATAACAACGTATTAGCTACCGCAGAAACACGTTTTGAGAAAAACAGCGACGTTAACCTAATCGCATCTGAAGAAGTGGCTGGTACGATTCTACCAACACCACTAAGCACGAAACTAACAGGTGACACGGTTTCTCTAGCGAACGGTATTAAGATCGACAACCTAACGCTTCCAGCAGACATGATGGCAGCCGTTGATGCGCGTTTAGCACAACTTGGTGTAAACGCACAGGGTGAATACCCAGTGAAAGTGACGATCCTACCGGGTGCATTTAAGAAAGATCAGCAAGTTGTTGGTGCTTACAAGCTAGATGTAACGAAGAAAGGCGCAACGGTTACGGGTTTTGATAACCAAGGTGCGTTCTACGGTATGCAGTCTCTGATCTCACTGATGTCGACTGGTGCAGAGAACAGCATCCCAACATTAAACGTATTGGATGCACCTCGTTTTGATTACCGTGGTGTGATGGTCGATGTGGGTCGTAACTTCCACTCAAAAGAAGCGATCCTACGTACGCTAGATCAAATGGCAGCGTACAAGATGAACAAATTCCACTTCCACCTATCTGATGATGAAGGTTGGCGTATCGAAATTCCGGGTCTTCCAGAATTAACAGAAATCGGTGGTAAGCGTTGTCACGATCTATCAGAAACAAGCTGTCTACTTCCTCAACTAGGTTCAGGCCCAACGTCTGATAACTTTGGTTCAGGTTTCTACAGCAAGCAAGATTACCTAGATATCTTAAAATATGCGAAAGCACGTGGTATTGAAGTGATCCCTGAAATTGATATGCCAGCTCACGCACGTGCAGCGGTGGTAGCAATGGAAGCGCGTTACAAGCGTCTTGCTGCTGAAGGTAAGATGGAAGAAGCGAACGAGTACCGCTTGATGGATCCACAAGATACATCAAACGTAACAACCGTTCAGTTCTACGATAAGCGTAGCTTCATCAACCCATGTATGGATTCTTCAGTTAAGTTCGTTGATAAAGTAATTTCTGAAATCCAAGCGATGCACAAAGAAGCGGGTATGCCGCTAAACACATGGCACTTCGGTGGTGATGAAGCGAAGAACATTAAGCTAAATGCTGGCTTCCAAGACATCAACGCAGCAGAGCAAACAGCGTGGACGGGTTCTATCGACCAATCTAAGCAAGATAAACCATATGCGAAATCACCAATGTGTCAGAAAGTGATCGCAGAAGGTAAGGTAAGTGATTTCGACCACCTACCAAGCTACTTTGCTGAGCGTGTAAGTGAAATCGTAAACGGTAAAGGCATTGAAAACTTCCAAGCATGGCAAGACGGCTTGAAGTACTCGAAAGATGCGAAAGCGTTTGAGACGGATAATGTACGTGTAAACTTCTGGGACGTTCTATACTGGGGCGGCGGTGCATCAGCATACGAGTGGGCTAACAAGGGCTATGATGTTGTTGTTTCAAACCCAGATTACGTATACATGGACATGCCATACGAAGTAGACCCATCAGAGCGTGGTTACTACTGGGCTACACGTGCAACAGATACTCGTAAGATGTTTGGTTTCGCACCTGAAAACTTACCTCAGAATGCTGAAACATCACTCGATCGTGATGGTAACGGCTTCACAAGTAAGGGTACCGTTGACTCTAAAGGCTTCCACGGTCTATCTGCGCAGCTTTGGAGTGAAACAGTAGGTAACGACGAGCAATACGAATACATGGTATTCCCTCGCGTCCTAGCTGCTGCTGAGCGTGCATGGCACAAAGGTGAGTGGGAGAATGAGTATAAAGCAGGCGTTGAGTATTCACAAAAATCAGATCTAGTGAATAAGAAAGCCCTTCACAATGAGTGGGAGCGTTTCGCAAACGTACTTGGTCAACGTGAACTAGCTAAACTGGATGCTGCTGGCGTTCAATACCGTGTACCAGTACCTGGTGCGAAAATTGAAAACGGCAAACTGGCAATGAACGTAAGTATGCCTGGCCTAGCGCTACAATACTCTACAGATGCTGGTAAAACGTGGAACACTTACAATCCAAAAGCACAACCAAGTGTATCTGGTAAAGTTGAAATCCGTGCAGTAAGCGCAGATGGTAAACGTTTCAGCCGTGTAACATCACTATAATTAATAGTATGTAATTACACTGTAAGCCTTTAAATATAAGCCGGTGGGGGAGAACCTCACCGGCTTTTTTCATTAAGTTCGACCAAAATCATGGCTATCTTATTAATGGACATGTTTTTAATGCGCTAAATTAGTGCATTGATGTATAGTGTCGGCATATAAACTCTGTCATAGCGGAGTTTTTTTATCCATATCGACAAACAATGCATACTATTTGTTGAGTCATGAACCATATTTATGGATCATATACAGTTCTCAATCCTGTAAGCACACGAGGTGTAATTGATGAGTGAATCTGAAGCTCGTCCAACTAACTTTATCCGCCAAATCATTGATGCGGATTTAGCAAGTGGCAAACATACAAGCGTACATACCCGATTCCCGCCGGAGCCAAATGGTTACCTGCACATCGGTCATGCGAAATCTATTTGTTTGAACTTCGGTATTGCTCAGGACTATCAGGGCCAATGTAATCTTCGTTTTGATGATACAAACCCTGAGAAAGAAGACATCGAATACGTTGAGTCTATTAAGAACGATGTTAACTGGTTGGGCTTTGAGTGGAGCGGTGAGATTTGTTATTCATCAAACTACTTCGATAAGCTATACGGGTTCGCAATTGAATTAATTAATAAAGGCTTAGCGTACGTTGATGAGCTAAGTCCAGAGCAGATGCGTGAGTACCGTGGCACACTAACTGAGCCGGGTAAGCATAGCCCATACCGTGATCGTAGCGTTGAAGAAAATTTAGCGCTGTTCGAAAAAATGAAGAACGGCGAAGTTGAAGAAGGCAAGATGTGTCTTCGTGCGAAGATCGATATGGCATCACCATTCATGGTTATGCGCGATCCTGTGATCTATCGTGTACGTTTTGCGACTCACCACCAAACAGGTGACAAGTGGTGCATTTACCCAATGTACGACTTCACGCACTGTATTTCTGATGCGTTAGAGGGCATTACGCACTCTATCTGTACACTTGAGTTCATGGACAACCGTCGTCTATACGATTGGGTTCTTGAAAACATCACTATCGATTGTACACCGCACCAGTATGAGTTTAGCCGTCTAAACCTTGAATACACTGTGATGTCTAAGCGTAAGCTAAACCAACTTGTTACTGAGAAATTGGTTGATGGTTGGGATGATCCACGTATGCCAACTATTTCTGGTCTACGTCGTCGTGGCTTTACGCCAGCATCTATGCGTGAATTCTGTAAGCGTATCGGTGTGACTAAGCAAGACAACACTATCGAGATTAGCTCACTAGAATCTTGTATTCGTGACGATCTAAACGAAAACGCACCACGTGCAATGGCAGTACTTGATCCTGTTAAAGTTGTGATTGAAAACTTTGACGGTGAGACAGAAATGCTAACTGTTGCAAATCACCCGAACAAACCAGAAATGGGTTCTCGTGAAGTGCCGTTTAGCCGTGAGCTATACATCGAGCGTGAAGATTTCCGTGAAGAAGGTAACAAGAAGTACAAGCGTCTAGTACTAGGTAAAGAAGTACGTCTACGCGGTGCTTACGTGATCAAAGCTGAACGTATCGAAAAAGATGCAGAAGGTAACATCACTACTATCTTCTGTACTTACGATAACGAAACGCTAGGTAAGAACCCAGCTGACGGTCGTAAAGTAAAAGGTGTTATTCACTGGGTATCAGCAGAAGCGGGTGTTGCTGCTGAAATTCGTCTATACGATCGTCTATTTACAGTGCCAAACCCAGGTGCTGCAGATGATTTCGTATCAGTGATCAACCCTGAATCACTAACAGTAGTGAAGGGCTTTGTAGAGCCATCATTGGTTGCTGCTGAAGCTGAAAAAGCATACCAGTTTGAGCGTATGGGTTACTTCTGTGCGGATAACAAAGACTCAAGCCCTGAGCATCTAGTGTTTAACCGTACTGTTGGTCTACGTGATACTTGGGCTAAAATTGGCGAATAATGATTATTGCTGATTTATGCTAAGAAAAAGCCGCATCCTGTGATGCGGCTTTTTTATTGGTGATTACTGATTGGTTTCTGTTTCGATAGTACGACCAGAATCGATGATTTGTTGAGTTATATCACCCATGAGATCAGCGCTACTTATTTTGAAGAAAATCAGCTTATTAGATTGTTGGATCTGTTGAGTGTTGTACTTAAACTGGCTGTACACATCTCCCCATTGGTAGCGGATAAATGTCTCGCCAGATTGTAGATGGCGATTAACCGAGTATTCTGTGGCATAGCCTGCCATCGTGCCGTTTACAGGGCGGTTAGGCGCATCGTGTGGAATGCGAAATAGCGTTGAGTCTAATTTCACAATGCCGTTAGTAATGCTGCTAGGCTCTGTTAAATGCTTGGAGAAGTAGGTGGTATGGATAAAACGATCTTCTGGGTTGGTATTACCACCCGTACCAAGATTGGTTTGGCTCCACTGTTTATCTTGCTCTCCCCACCCACGTGCTGAGCGCTCAACGTTAGCAAGATGCTGGGCATAATCTGGCTGATTGGTCATCACGGTATATTGCTTGCCATGCCATATTTGTGGTTTGCCATCACGCCATTCTAAAATAGCACTGTCACCAGAAGGATCTTGGAAAGAAATATGCAGAGCAATACGGATAGGAACGCCATCGATGAGCTCTTCATTTGGTGCCATAATTGAAGTGGCTTTAACTACTTCATCAACGGTTTTATATTGAGAAAGTAAGTGTCGAAGGTAGGTAATCGCGCCATCAGTTTGCTTATTGTTATCCTTGCCTAAATCCATCCCCGCATCATATAGCACGTTGCCTGACAGTCCTTCTGAGTTAATGCCGTCAACAATGATTCCATACGCGGTAATACCGGTAACGGCATATTTAGATACCACCATATTTTCGTGACTTAAATGCGTGGAATACTCTGTACCTTGAGGGAAGTTTGCAAGATAAGGATTAGTCGATTCAGACCAGTCCATTGTACGCGATACAAACGTACCGTGATCTTTTGTCTCCCAAAGAACACGGGTACAAGCATTAGCAGTTGAAATCATACTTGATAAGGAAAAAGTGGTAATTAGCGCTAATGCGAGAGGTTTTACGTTCATCTATAACATCCATATAAATAATGCGGATTTATAGATATAAGCGGAAAGTAATGAAAGGGCTTGTAGATTATTGTAACAATGTTTGAAAAGTGATCTGAGTAGCAATAAAAAAGCCAGTGAACAACCACTGGCTTTTTCAAATTATTTATTTTGGATCGTGCAGCGTATCATCGGTATTACAATCACCTTCCATGCAGTGACCATATAGGTACAGGCTGTGGTTAGTTAGGCGAACATTAAAGCTTGCTGCAATCTGCTTTTGGCGTTCTTCAATGATGTCGTCTGAAAATTCGATCACTTTGCCACAATCTAAACAAACAAGGTGATCGTGGTGGTGTTGAGTTGCAAGTTCAAATACAGACTTACCACCTTCAAAGTGATGGCGCGTAACAATGCCAGCATCATCGAATTGGTTTAGTACACGGTAAACAGTCGCAAGGCCAATTTCTTCGCCAATATCGATAAGCTTTTTGTACAAGTCTTCAGCACTGATATGTTGGCAATCAGGTTCTTGCAGTACTTCCAAAATTTTAAGGCGTGGAAGAGTAACTTTTAGGCCTGCTTGTTTTAGCGCATGATTATTATCTGACATCAAAATTTCCTATTGGCTATCCGCAAAAAAGTGTTGCAGTAGTCTTTCTCATTTCTATCCATTATAAGTGACGCAAGGATAACAATAAACCTTAAAAGTTCTGGAATCTAGGAGATATGTATAATTTCTAGTGTTTGAATATATGTAAAAAATATGTAAGCATAAACTCATCGTACCAGACGGGGGCTTTTACATTGTTTAACGTCTATAAGCCAAGTGTGGTCAAATATGCACTTAATTTATGGCCGCCATTTTGGGGCTCTGGCATTAAAATTGTTTCTATCAGTGATGATTTTAGATTTGTTAAAATAACGTTAAAATTACGCTGGTGGAATAAAAATGCAAATCGAACCCAATATGGCGGCAGTATCTTTTCACTGACAGATCCTGTGTACTCGCTAATGCTAATGGGGATCTTAGGTCAGCAATATTTTATCTGGGATAAGCAGGCAAGTATTAACTTTATTCAGCCTGGTGATAGTGACTTAACCGCTGATTTTGTGATTTCAGAGCAATGTATTGATGCGATTAAACAAGCTACGGAATACGGTGATAAGTACTTTCCGTCTTTTACTGTGAATGTACTAAATAATAAGGGTGAGTTGGTATCGCAGGTGCAACGAACTCTGTATGTGAGAAAGAAGCCTGAATATCGCAAGAATAGAGAGATTAAAGAGCAGATATCAGAGTCATCACTGGGGAATGAGATATAAAAAAACGCGCTAAATCAGCGCGTTTTTTTGATGTATCTATGATTAGTCAGCAAGTTCTGCTAGGCACATTTCATCATAAATTTGATCAACCCATTGCTTAACACGTTGTGCTGTTAGCTCTGGTTGGCGATCTTCATCAATACATAGACCTACGAAGTGGTTGTCATCAACAAGGGCTTTTGATGCTTCAAACTCAAAACCTTCAGTTGAGAAGTTACCAACGATAGTAGCACCGCGACCTTCAACGATATCACGTACAGTACCCATCGCATCACAGAAGTATTCTGCGTAATCTTCTTGGTCACCACAACCAAAGATAGCCACTAGCTTGGTTGAGAAATCAACTTGTTCAAGCTCTGGGAAGAAGTCATCCCAATCACATTGTGGTTCACCGTAGTACCAAGTAGGGATACCTAGTAGTAACAGATCAAAATTGTCGATATCTTCTTTGCTGCTTTTTGCGATATCTTTTACTTCAACTAGCTTGTCGCCAAGTTGTTTCTGGATCATTTTAGCGACAGCTTCGGTATTACCTGTGTCGCTACCAAAGAAGAGTCCAACGCTCGCCATAGTAGAGATTACCCGTATATAAAATAGTTAACTGCTGCGTTGCAGTTTACAGAAATCAGTCGAAACGGTGCAATGATAATTACTGTTTACTGACGTTTTGTCTGTTTTTTCGTCTAAACAGTTGCATTGTCCGCAAGAATCTAGTCTTAGGTGTTGAGATAAGCAGCATAAATTACACAAAACTGCGGTGTGATCAAATACCGCTACCTTCCCAACTTAGCTGAATTATTCCTTTAGCAATAAAGCCAGCACAACCGAGGAATAATACAAGCCAGACAATCTTTTGTCCAAAAGGTGGAACATTACCTTGTTTTAAAACGTCTTTTATTGCCATACCAATAAAGAAAAAAATAGCGGCAAAAACAAGGTCTAATCCGATGGACTCAATCAAATCCATGTATTCGTAAAGCATAACAAATCCTTTGTTATTGAGCTAAATGAGACTATAGCATAGTCGAAAAAGGGATTTAATAGTTCAGAAGGGGAATATCCCATTGCTAGTGAGCAGGCTAACAATGGGATATAAAATAGAAAAAGAGTTACTTTTCAAGGAAGTTGGTAATGATGCGAGTCACGGCTTCTGGCTTTTCTGCATGCAACCAATGACCTGTATTTGCCACCATATGGGCTTTTGCATGAGGAAATTGACGCATGATTTCATCACGATATTCCGGCACGATATAGTCAGATTCTTGGCCTTTGATGAATAACGTTTTCCCCATAAATGGTGCTTCACTTGGCTGCCAGCCCATAATGTTATTGTAGTTTGCGATAATACCATCAACGTTAAAACGCCACTGATAAGCGTCATCTTGTTTTGCTAAAGACTTGAGTAAGAACTGTCTAACACCTGCGTCTTCGACATACTGAGCAAGGTAATGTTCTGCTTCACTGCGTTTAGTGATGATATGTTTATTCACTTCTTGTAAGCCGTTAAACACATTTTGATGGCGATGGGCTTGGTAGGTCACTGGTGCCATATCAAGCACAACCAAATGTTCCATGCGTTTTGGTGCTAATGCAGCCAATGCCATGGCTACTTTTCCACCCATTGAGTGACCAATCACTGAAAATTGATCAATATCTAAGTGATTGATCACATTCAGGACATCCTGTGCCATATCTGGATAAGTAAAATGATCTGAGTGTGGTGATAAACCGTGATTACGTAAATCGACGCTGATCACTTTATAGTTATTTTTCAATGACCTTGCGAGTAGGCCAAGATTAGCAGCGCTGCCGAATAAACCATGGATCAAAATGATCGTTTTTCCATCGCCTTCGACCTGATAATGAAGATTCACTGACTATTTTCTCTATTTAGTTGTGGTATTTACCGTAGAGTATAACCTCGGATCAAGCTATAATCGTACCCAGATTTTTAAACGGAACGATAATGAATAATACGATGAAGACTATTGAGGTAGACGAAGAGCTATACCGTTATATTGCTAGCCAGACTCAGCATATTGGTGAAAGCGCTTCTGATATTTTGCGTCGGTTGCTTATGGTGCCTGAAGAGCAACTGCAGCAACCTGCTGTAGTAATGCCTGTCCGTCCTAAGGGAATTGTTGTGAGTAAAGATGCTGGCAACGAACCAACAATGGATCGCGTAAAAGAAATGCGAGCAGTGTTGATCTCTGATGAATTTGCGGCACAAGAAAAAGCAATTGGTCGTTTTATGATGATCTTGTCTTCTCTATACCGCATTGATGCACAAAGTTTTGCTGAAGCGGCTGCGATTAAAGGCCGTACTCGTGTTTACTTCGCACATGATGAAGAAACATTGCTAGCAAGCGGTAAAACGACTAAGCCAAAGTCGATCCCTGCGACACCATTTTGGGTTATCACTAATACGAATACCGAGCGTAAGCGTCAAATGATTGACCAGTTAATGACAAAAATGGGATTTGGTTCTGACATCATCGATAAGGTATGTGGCGAGATCTAACCGCGGCATATTGACGTCAAAATAACAAGGATAAAACTATGGCTATTCATCCTCGTGCTGGGCAACGTGCTCAGCAAGAAGATATGCATAATATTCCAGCACTTATCGCCAATTACTTCTTAATTGAGCCAAGTGCTCAAGACCCATCACAACGCGTAGAGTTTGGTACTTCGGGTCACCGTGGAACGGCAGATAAAGGCACATTTAACCAGCACCATATTTGGGCTATCGCACAAGCGGTTGCTGAAGTGCGTGCGGCGAATGGCGTGACAGGGCCTCTTTTCCTTGGTAAAGATACCCATGCATTATCAGAGCCTGCTTTTACTTCTACATTGGAAGTGCTTGTTGCAAACAATGTAAAAGTCGTTATTCAAGAAGGTAAGGGATATACCCCAACACCTGGCATTTCTCATTCGATCCTTTGTTATAACAAAGCGCACGAAGAGAAAGCCGATGGTATCGTGATCACACCATCACATAATCCACCTCAAGATGGCGGTATTAAATATAACCCTGTTCATGGTGGTCCTGCTGAAAGTGAGTTAACGACAGCGATTGAGCGTCGTGCTAATGAAATCATTGCTAATGGTTTAGTCGATGTTAAGCGTGTTGCTATCACTGAAGCATTTGTATCAGATCTTGTGGTTGAGCAAGATCTAGTTGCACCATACGTTGCTGATCTTGTTAATGTTATTGACATGGAAGCAATTCAAAAAGCTGAGTTGAAATTAGGTGTTGACCCACTAGGTGGCTCGGGCATCGAATACTGGCGTCAAATCGCTGCTTACTACGCGCTTGATTTAACGTTAGTCGATGAATCTATCGATCCATCATTCCGCTTTATGTCATTAGATAAAGATGGCGTAGTACGTATGGACTGTTCATCACCTTACGCTATGGCAGGCTTATTAGCTTACAAAGATAACTACGATCTTGCGTTCGGTAATGACCCTGATTACGATCGTCACGGTATCGTAACGCCAGCAGGTTTAATGAATCCGAACCATTACCTTGCGGTATGTATTGATTACCTATTCCGTCATCGTAGTGGTTGGGCAGATCAAGTTGCTGTAGGTAAAACATTAGTATCAAGTGCGTTGATTGACCGTGTTGTTGCAGCATTGGATCGTGAACTGGTTGAAGTGCCTGTTGGCTTCAAATGGTTTGTTGATGGCTTATACAGTGGCAAGTTAGGCTTTGGTGGTGAAGAAAGTGCAGGCGCATCTTTCTTGCGTAAAGACGGTACACCATGGTCAACAGATAAAGACGGTATTTTGTTATGTTTGTTAGCTGCTGAAATTACAGCGGTAACAGGCAAAACACCGCAACAATACTATGATGAGTTGGCGGATAAGTTTGGTCATTCAGAGTATTCTCGTCTACAAGCAGTAGCGAACAAAGAGCAAAAAGCAGTATTAAGTAAGCTTTCTCCTGAGATGGTTTCTGCTGAAACCTTAGCAGGTGAGCCAATTACGGCACGTTTGACTCATGCGCCAGGTAATGGTGCTGCTATTGGTGGCTTGAAAGTGACCACTGAAAACGGCTGGTTTGCTGCTCGTCCATCGGGTACAGAAGATATTTATAAGATTTACTGTGAAAGCTTTAAAGGTAAAGAGCATCTAGCACTTATCGAGCAAGAAGCACAGGAAATTGTAAGTAAAGTCTTTGCCGACGCAGGCTTATAATCGCTTGTAGTAAGAAAAACGCCCTATATGGGCGTTTTTTTATATATAAGAACTATGGCTATCGTTCACTGTTATGCTGAGGCCAGTGATTCGGCATCACAAACCACACCTTGTTTTCACTATCAATAGCTTGCATTGGTACTGTTATCTGGCTTATATCAAGATATTCTTCAAGTTCAACAAATGCTGGTGGTGCTATCCACTGTTTTTTCGTCAATGTTTTTAAAGTCATGCCTTCAGCATCAGACTGATAACACCATAGCCCTGTATCGGCGTTTGGGTTGATATTGATGCTTGAACCTTGTTGTGGTTTTGGCCAAGCGTGAAATAACCGCCCTTGCATAATTAGCCGACGTTTAGTCGGTATAAAATCAAAAGTATTTGTAAATGCGTCATGTTCACTGAGCGTGAGTTGATGCTCAATCATTCTTGCTGTTTTCTTATCTAAATTATCTTTAGCATTTGGTCCTGGCCAGCGATGTTCAAAGGCTAAATAAAACTTGATAGCCACTTCCCAATGCTCAACTTCGCCTGTGAGTAAGTTTTTCACCAGAAAATCAATTGAGCCTACGGTTTGTTTATCCCAATGGAGTTGGACTTCTTCTTCTATTAATTCGTAATCAGGGTGATGAATGATTAATTGTTGCCATAACCATTGATAGTAGAAGCCTAAACGGCGATTACCTGAATAAGGTTGAAGAGGAGGAAGTTGCGCATTTTTTCTAAATGCCTCTAGCCAAGCATCATCACAAACATAGTCATATGATGCGATCAAACTAGGCATATTAAGTACAGCGAGATAGTCCTTTGTTAATTGTGTATCCATTTCATTTTGTAACATTTCTACATAACTCGCTTTTATAGGAGGTTTTTGCATGATTTTGACGGAATTTTACCCGAAAATCTGTAGTAATATTTCATAAACTCAATTACAGTAATACTAGATTTGACCAGAAAGGGGTTCTGTTATGTACACTCAGTATTCAAAGCTTAATATTACTTTTCGTCGTATTTTTGTGGTACTAGCAGGACTTCTGTCATTACCTATTTTATTGCTGCTACCTGTTAATAAACGTACACGTTTAGGCAGCTTCTTACACCGCTACTGGACACAAACCAGTGCTCAGCCAGTATGGCTTAAAAAAATTGAACAAGGGTTCAAATAAGATTTTCCATAAAAAGCTGCTGATGCGGCTTTTTTTATATCATTTGTTTGCTGTAAATGCAGAGAAAACTCTTAATATCATGATAGCTTTAGTACACTGATACCATAGTATTAAAAAGACTTAAGTTAGAAGATTAAGGACAACATCAATGAATAATTTTGCTCTTGAAGCGTTACTGAATGAGTTTCTCTCTCCTCACTTGATCAAAGATTATTGTCCTAATGGGTTGCAAGTTGAAGGTAAAACGGAAGTAAAAAAAATTATTACTGGAGTAACGGCTTGTCAGGCACTCATTGATCGTGCAATTGAAGAAAAGGCAGATGCTTTATTAGTACATCATGGCTTTTTCTGGAAAGGCGAGCCAGCTGAAATTCGCGGCATGAAATATCGTCGCATTAAAGCCTTAATTGAAAATGGTATTAATCTTTATGCTTACCATTTACCGCTAGATGTGCATACTCAAGTGGGTAATAACGTTCAGTTAGCACAACGTTTAGGGGTAGACATTACTGGCGGTTTAGAGCTAGGTAACCCACGTTCAGTTGCGATTTACGGTGAGTTAGAACAAGCTATTTCAGGTGAAGATTTTGCGGCAAGAATTGCGATGGCATTGCAGCGCGAGCCATTACACATTGCACCAGTGCAACCACAATTGATCAAGAAAATAGGGTGGTGTACGGGCGGCGGTCAAGATTACATTGAGTTAGCAGCACAACAAGGGTGTGACGCGTTCATTTCTGGTGAAGTTTCAGAAAGAACCACTCATACAGCACGTGAATTGGGTATTCATTATTTCGCGGCAGGGCACCATGCAACAGAGCGTTATGGTGTGAAAGCATTGGGCGAGTGGTTAGCGCAAGAGCATAGCTTCGATGTTACCTTTATTGATATTGATAATCCGGTTTAATCGAATCTGTCGTTTAGATAACAAAAAGGTTGAGCTTTTGGCTCAACCTTTTTATTTGCGTGGTTTAAGTGTTTACTCACGTTCGTGAAGAGGCTTAAATTCACGCTGTGTTTTACCAGTATATAGCTGACGAGGACGACCAATACGGTTTGTTGGATCACTGTGCATTTCATTCCAATGCGCAATCCAACCGATGGTACGTGACATCGCAAAAATTACGGTAAACATCGATACAGGAATACCGATCGCTTTTAAGATAATACCTGAGTAGAAATCTACATTCGGGTATAGTTTCTTGCTAATGAAGTATTCATCAGATAGAGCAATACGCTCAAGCTCCATAGCTACATCAAGTAGTGGATCTTGAATTTTAAGTTCTTCAAGTACTTCATGACATGCTTCACGCATAACGGTTGCACGAGGGTCATAGTTTTTGTAAACGCGGTGACCAAAGCCCATTAGACGGAATGGATCATCTTTATCTTTTGCACGTTCAACGAATTCAGGAATGTTTTCAACACTACCGATTTCTTCAAGCATCTTCAGACAAGCTTCGTTTGCACCACCATGAGCAGGTCCCCAAAGTGACGCAATACCTGCTGCAATACAAGCAAATGGGTTAGCACCAGAAGAACCAGCAAGACGTACTGTAGACGTCGATGCATTCTGCTCATGATCAGCGTGCAGGGTGAAAATCTTATCCATTGCATGTGCAACAACTGGGCTTACTTCGTATTCTTCACAAGGTGTTGCGAACATCATGTGAAGGAAGTTTTCTGCGTAATCAAGGTCGTTACGTGGATAAATAAACGGTTGACCAATGTTATATTTATGGCACATAGCCGCAAGCGTTGGCATTTTAGATAAAAGTCTAAAAGCAGCAATCTCACGGTGAGTATCATTGTTGATATCCAGAGAATCGTGATAGAACGCAGATAAAGCACCTACAACACCACACATTACAGCCATCGGGTGAGCATCTCGGCGGAAGCCATGGAAGAAGCTTGCAATTTGCTCGTGTACCATCGTATGACGTGTAACAGTTGTTCTAAACTGCTCATATTCAGCTCGGGTAGGGACCTCACCGTATAACAATACATAACAAACTTCTAAGTAGTCTGCGTGATTGGCTAATTGATCAATAGGGAAACCGCGATGTAGCAGAATTCCCTTCTCGCCATCAATGTATGTAATTTGAGATTCACACGAGGCTGTTGCGAGAAAACCTGGATCAAATGTAAAAAAACCGTTTGCGCCAAGTTTACGCACATCAATTACATCTTGGCCTTCAGAGCCCCCGATAATCGGCAGTTCGATAGGTGCTTTCCCTTCAATATGAAGAGTAGCTTTCTTATCTGCCATAACAATCTCCTTTGCTATTTTTATAATCCTAATCCAATACGGATGTGCATTTGTTGTACCGCTAGGTGAATCCTTTGTCAATTTTTGTGCTTCTTTGTGTGCGCTTGTTAATAAGTTTTATCAAAAAAGTATTATTTTGTGAGAATCGTGTTTGACATCATGTAACTGAGTTTGTTTTTGAATGTTACGGGGCGTATAGTGATGATAGGTCTCTGGTTATACTACCGCCAGGATTTTACATCCAAGATGTCAATCAGTTATGAGAATTAGGTAATGACGTTATAAACGTCTGCTCAACATAATAATAACCTAATATTGAATTTTTGTTTGCGCTTGTTTGCTGGCTTGTACGTATATCTCAGAGAGTTTAAATAAAAATAAATTGCTTCAATGGAGCTGAGTGGGCAAACCGTGAAAGTAAATAAGCCAAGACCTGTTAATCTCGACCTGCAAACCATACGCTTCCCGCTAACTGCGATAGCGTCAATCCTACACCGCGTTTCAGGCGTGATTACATTCGTATCCCTTGCCATCTTGCTATGGCTGCTAAACCTATCTTTATCTTCCCCTGAAGGATTCACTGCTGCTGCCAATATTACAGATGGCTTTTTTGTGAAATTTGTTCTGTGGGGCGTACTGACAGCATTGTTTTATCACATTGTGTTAGGTGTTCGTCACTTGTTGATGGATTTAGGTTATTTCGAAGAAATGGAAACAGGCATTGCAAGTGCCAAAGTGAGCTTTGCAATTGTCGCTGTACTAGCAGTATTTGCAGGAGGCTTAGTATGGTAACTAACGTATCTTCCGTCGGCCGTAATGGTATTCACGATTTTATATTGATCCGAGCTACAGCGATCATTCTTACCCTTTACACCGTATATATGGTCGGTTTCTTTGCGTTTGGTCCTGAGTTAACGTTTGAAACTTGGAGTGCATTTTTTAGCCAAATCAGTACCAAAGTTTTTACCATGTTAGCTTTAGTTTCGATCCTCGTGCATGCATGGATTGGGTTATGGCAAGTGCTAACAGACTATATTAAACCTGCTGTTTTAAGAGTGGGATTACAGTTTGTTGTCGTAGCGGTTCTTTTTGTCTACCTGTTTGCAGGTTTCTTTATTGTGTGGGGTGCGTAAGTGAGCATTGCAGTTCGTGAATTTGATGCCGTGGTTATCGGCGCTGGTGGTGCGGGTATGCGTGCCGCATTACAAATATCTGAGCAAGGTCTAAAGTGTGCTTTGTTATCAAAAGTGTTCCCTACGCGCTCACATACTGTATCTGCTCAAGGCGGTATTACTGTAGCACTAGGTAACTCACACCCAGATAACTGGCAATGGCATATGTATGACACTGTAAAAGGTTCTGATTACATCGGTGATCAAAATGCCATTGAATACATGTGTCAGAATGGTCCTAAGTCAGTTATTGAATTAGAAAAAATGGGGCTGCCGTTTTCGCGTTTTGATAACGGTACCATTTATCAACGCCCATTTGGTGGTCAGTCTAAAGAATTTGGTGGAGAGCAGGCTGCACGTACAGCGGCTGCTGCTGACCGAACTGGTCATGCCTTACTTCATACGCTTTATCAGCAAAACATTAAGCACCAAACAACGATTTTCTCTGAATGGTATGCGCTAGATTTAGTGAAAAACCAAGATGGTGCAATTTTAGGTTGTACAGCCCTGTGTATGGAAACAGGCGAGATTTGCTACTTTAAATCTAAAGCAACGATTCTTGCCACTGGTGGTGCAGGTCGTATTTACGCATCAACAACGAATGCACACATCAATACAGGTGATGGTGTTGGTATGGCACTTCGCGCAGGCGTACCAATGCAAGATATGGAAATGTGGCAGTTCCACCCAACAGGTATCGCTGGTGCCGGTGTACTGGTGACAGAAGGTTGTCGTGGTGAAGGTGGTTATCTTCTTAATAAAGATGGTGAACGCTTTATGGAGCGTTACGCGCCGAATGCGAAAGACTTAGCGGGTCGTGACGTGGTTGCACGTTCAATGATGGTTGAGATCCGCGAAGGACGTGGTTGTGATGGTCCGTGGGGCCCACATATTAAGCTTAAACTTGATCACCTTGGTAAAGATGTTCTGGAATCACGTCTACCGGGTATCTGTGAGCTTTCTCGTACCTTTGCTCATATTGATCCTGTGAAAGAACCAATCCCAGTTATTCCTACTTGTCACTACATGATGGGTGGGGTACCAACGCAGGTTTCAGGTCAAGCTCTCAAACAAAATGCATCTGGCGTTGATGAAGAAGTACAAGGTCTATTTGCCTGTGGTGAAATTGCTTCTGTATCGGTGCATGGTGCAAACCGTTTAGGTGGCAATTCACTGCTTGATTTAGTGGTATTTGGTCGTGCGACAGGTTTACATCTTGGTGAAACATTAGCGGCACAAGCAGAAGCTCGTCCTGCAACGGATTCTGATATTGAAGCATCGCTTGCGCGAGTTAACCGTTGGAATAGCACTCAGAAGGGTGAAGACCCAGTTCAAATTCGTAAAGATCTACAAACATGTATGCAAAACAACTTCTCGGTATTCCGTGAAGGTGATGCGATGGCGACAGGTTTGACAGAGCTGAAAGAAATTCGTGAGCGTCTGAAAACAGCACGCTTAGATGACACCTCTTCAGAATTTAATACTCAACGTATTGAATGTTTAGAGCTTGAAAACTTAATGGAAACAGCAATGGCAACGGCTGTCGCGGCTAATTACCGTACAGAAAGCCGTGGTGCCCATGCGCGTTTCGACTTCCCTGAGCGTGACGATGAAAATTGGTTATGTCACTCCATTTACAACCCTGAGACTGAATCTATGTCGAAGCGTGATGTAAATATGTCACCTGTTCATCGTGAAGCTTTCCCACCGAAAGCGCGTACATACTAAGGGGAGGTTATTAAGATGAAACTCAATTTCTCAATTTATCGCTATAACCCGGATGTGGACAATGCACCACATATGAAAGGTTATACGCTTGAAGTGCCAGAAGGCTCTGACATGATGGTGCTTGATGCACTTATCTTGTTAAAAGAGCAAGATCCAACATTAGCTTTCCGTCGCTCATGTCGAGAAGGGGTATGTGGCTCTGATGGTATCAACATGAATGGTAAAAACGGCCTCGCTTGTATTACGCCATTATCAGCTTTAACGGGAAGTAGCACGATTGTTATTCGCCCATTACCGGGCTTGCCTGTGATCCGTGATTTGATCATCGACATGGAGCAGTTCTACAGTAATTATGCGAAAGTGAAACCTTTCTTAATCGACGATGGTGCAGTGCCTCCTGCGCGTGAAAATCTTCAGGCACCTGAAGATCGTGCACATTTAGACGGCTTGTACGAATGTATTATGTGTGCATGTTGCTCAACATCTTGTCCATCATTCTGGTGGAATCCTGATAAATTTATTGGTCCTGCAGGGTTATTGGCAGCCTATCGTTGGTTAATTGATAGTCGTGATACTGCGACAGATGAACGATTATCAAATCTTGATGATGCATTTAGTGTTTTTCGTTGCCATGGCATAATGAACTGTGTAAATGTTTGTCCTAAAGGGCTAAATCCAACAAAAGCGATTGGTCACATTAAATCTATGCTGCTTAAACGCGCAGTCTAAAAATATAATATCGATATGCCGGTGATACTGACTCAATGATTGAGTATGGCAAGCCGGCCTTAAGGCCCGAATGATATAATCGGTGCAAATGGCGATAACTAGTGGTTAAGGGAAAATAATGCAGAACGGCGTTATGAAGGCATGGCTTGAGTCTTCACATTTAGCTGGCGCCAATGCGACTTACGTAGAAGATCTCTACGAGTTGTATCTTAGCGACCCAGAATTAGTTGACGAACAATGGCGTGATATTTTCGTTGAATTACCAGCCGTCAATGAGACAGCAGTAGAACAACCGCATTCACGTGTTCGTGATTACTTCCGACGTCTAGCGAAAGAAACCAACTTTTTAAGTGCTACCGTCAGTGATCCAGATGTAGATGCAAAACAAGTAAAGGTATTGCAACTTATTAATGCGTACCGTTTCCGTGGACATCAAAATGCAAGACTTGATCCGTTAGGTTTATGGCAGCGTGATTTAGTGCCGGATCTTGATCCTGCATTTCATAGTCTGACTGAAGAAGATTTTGATGAAACATTCAATGTAGGTTCATTCGCTGTTGGTCAAGAGACCATGAAGTTGTCTGAAATCTATGCTGCACTGAAACGCACATATTGTGGTTCGATTGGTGCAGAATACATGCATATTACTGATACAGAAGAAAAGCGTTGGATTCAGCAACGCCTTGAATCAGTAATGGGACATGGGTCTTTCTCGCAAGATGAACAACTGACTTTTCTTGATGAATTAACGGCCGCAGAGGGGCTTGAGCGTTATTTAGGCGCTAAGTTTCCAGGTGCGAAGCGTTTCTCATTAGAAGGTGGTGATGCACTGATCCCTATGATGAAAGAGCTTATTCGTCATGCGGGTTCACAAGGTGTACGTGAAGTTGTTATCGGTATGGCTCACCGTGGTCGTCTTAACATGTTAGTTAATGTGTTAGGTAAAAAGCCACAGGATCTATTTGATGAGTTTGCAGGTAAGCATGGCGAAAGCTGGGGTACTGGTGATGTTAAATATCACCAAGGTTTCTCTGCCGATTTCGCAACACCTGGCGGCGATGTTCACCTTGCTCTTGCCTTTAACCCATCTCACCTTGAAATTGTTAACCCAGTAGTTGTGGGCTCAGTTCGTGCTCGACAAGATCGCTTAGGTGACGAATCTGGTTCAAAAGTATTACCAATTACTATTCATGGTGACTCAGCGGTTGCGGGACAAGGCGTTGTTGCTGAAACCTTTAACATGTCACAAGCACGTGGTTACCGAGTAGGTGGTACGGTTCGTATTGTTGTGAATAACCAAGTTGGTTTTACTACATCGAATCCAAGTGATACTCGCTCTACAGAATACTGTACTGATATCGCTAAAATGGTACAGGCTCCAATCTTCCACGTGAATGCTGATGATCCTGAAGCTGTGGCTTTTGTGACACGTCTTGCGTTTGACTTCCGTAATGAGTTCAAGCGTGATGTGGTCATTGATTTGGTTTGTTACCGTCGTCATGGTCACAACGAAGCTGATGAGCCAAATGCGACTCAGCCGTTGATGTATCAGAAAATCAAAAAGCATCCTACACCACGTAAGATCTACGCAGACTTCTTAACTGATGCGGGCGTGTTTGGTTTAGATACAGCTACCAGCCTTGTGAACGAATACCGTGATGCGCTTGATCGCGGCGAGTGTGTGGTAAAAGAATGGCGTCCAATGAATCTGCATACGGTCGATTGGTCTCCATACTTAGGTCACGACTGGACCGTTGAATGGAACAGCAAATTCTCAGCAGAACGTCTTAAAGAGCTAGGCTCTCGTCTTTGCCAATATCCTGAAAGCCATAAATTACAAAGCCGTGTGCAAAAGCTATATAACGATCGCTTAGCCATGATTGCGGGTGATAAACCGTTTGATTGGGGTATGGCTGAAACGTTAGCGTACGCAACACTGGTTGATGAAGGTAGCCGTATTCGTATTACGGGGCAGGATTCTGGTCGTGGTACTTTCTTCCACCGTCACTCAGTGCTTCATAATCAAGATGATGCCAGTACTTATGTACCTCTTGCTCATATTCATAATGGTCAAGGTCCATTCCAAGTGTTCGATTCCGTACTATCAGAAGAAGCGGTATTGGCATTTGAATATGGTTATGCAACGGCAGAGCCAGGTGGTTTAACCATTTGGGAAGCGCAATTTGGTGATTTTGCCAACGGTGCTCAAGTTGTGATTGATCAGTTCATCAGTTCTGGTGAGCAAAAATGGGGCCGTATGTGTGGTTTAACCATGCTGTTACCTCATGGCTATGAAGGTCAAGGCCCTGAGCACTCATCGGCACGTTTAGAGCGTTACCTACAATTGTGTGCTGAGCAAAATATGCAAGTAGTTGTGCCATCAACGCCAGCTCAGGTTTACCACATGATCCGTCGTCAGGTGGTTCGCCCGATGCGTCGTCCATTGATTGTGATGTCACCAAAGTCACTGCTTCGTCATCCGTTATGTACGTCGACATTGGATGAACTCGCTAACGGTACTTTCTTACCTGCGATTGGCGAAGTTGATGACTTGATCCCAAGTAAAGTTAAACGTGTTGTGTTCTGTTCAGGTAAAGTTTATTACGATTTACTTGAGCAACGTCGAAAAGACGAGCAAGACGATGTGGCTATTGTTCGTATTGAGCAGTTGTACCCATTCCCGAAAGAAGACGTTGAAGCTGCTATTGCTGAGTATCAACACGTGACTGATTTTGTATGGTGTCAAGAAGAGCCTCAAAACCAAGGTGCGTGGTATTCAAGCCAACATAATTTCTATTCAGCATTGCCAGCAGGCGCGCGTTTAAGTTATGCAGGTCGCCCAGCATCAGCCTCACCGGCGGTAGGTTACATGTCGGTGCACTTGAAACAACAAAAAGCACTTGTCGAAGATGCTTTAACTATTGCTCCAAAAGAGCAAAATAATAATTAGAACTGGAACAAAAAGGACAAAACCGATATGACAATCGAAATTCTGGTTCCCGACCTCCCGGAATCTGTTGCTGACGCAACCGTTGCCACTTGGCACAAACAACCTGGCGATGCCGTATCTCGTGATGAGGTACTGGTTGATATCGAAACGGATAAAGTAGTATTAGAAGTTCCAGCTCCTGAAGATGGTATTTTAGAAGCTATCTTTGAAGATGAAGGTACAACAGTTCTTACTAAGCAGTTGATTGGTAAGATTAAAGCCGGTGCTGTTGCCGGTGAGCCTACGCAAGATGTCCCAACTGAAGCAGAAGCATCACCAAATAAACGAAATACAGCATCGCTAACTGAAGAAACAAGTGAAGCACTAAGCCCTGCTGTTCGTCGTCTTTTAGGTGAACACGGCATTGAAGCAAGTGCGGTGAAAGGTTCAGGTGTTGGCGGACGTATTACGCGTGAAGATGTTGAAGCGTACTTGAAAACAAAATCAGCACCAGAGCCAGTACAAGCACCAGCAGTTGAAGCACCATTAGCGCATCGTAGCGAAAAACGTGTGCCTATGACACGTCTACGTAAGCGTGTAGCTGAGCGTCTACTTGAAGCGAAAAACAGTACAGCGATGCTGACCACGTTTAACGAAGTGAACATGAAGCCAATCATGGATCTGCGTAAGCAATACAAAGATATCTTCGAAGAGCGTCATGGTATTCGTCTTGGCTTTATGTCTTTCTACGTGAAAGCTGTGGTTGAAGCGCTGAAACGTTACCCTGAAGTGAATGCATCTATTGATGGTGACGACATTGTTTACCACAACTTCTTCGATGTCAGCATTGCTGTCTCAACACCACGTGGCTTGGTAACTCCTGTGCTTCGTGATTGTGATAAGTTGAGCTTAGCTGAAATTGAGAAAGGTATTCGAGATCTTGCCATTAAAGGTCGTGATGGAAAGCTAACGGTTGATGATTTAACGGGTGGTAACTTTACTATCACTAATGGTGGTGTATTTGGTTCACTGATGTCGACACCAATTATTAACCCACCACAATCAGCAATTCTAGGTATGCATAAGATCCAAGACCGTCCAATGGCGGTTAATGGTCAAGTTGAAATATTACCTATGATGTACCTTGCATTGTCTTACGATCACCGTTTGGTTGATGGTCGTGAATCTGTGGGCTACTTGGTAACGATTAAAGAGTTGCTTGAAGATCCTACACGTCTACTACTAGACGTATAATTTGGCATATAGAGGCTGAATAAATGCTCATTATTCAGCCTATTACTGACTTTTGGTCTAAAATTGCCAAACATAATGACGAAGAGGTTCCCAAGAGTGCCTCGTATGGATATAACAAGTCCCAAAGGGATAATAAAACGGATAGAACATCATGAATTTGCACGAATATCAGGCAAAACAGCTATTCGCTGAATATGGTTTACCGGTACCAGAAGGTTACGCATGTGATACGCCTCAGCAAGCTGCTGAAGCTGCCGGTAAAATTGGCGGTACTAAGTGGGTGGTGAAATGTCAGGTTCACGCTGGTGGTCGCGGTAAAGCGGGCGGTGTGGAATTACATGAGACCAAAGATGGCATTAAGCAATTTGCACAAAACTGGTTAGGTAAGAACCTTGTGACTTACCAAACAGATGCAAATGGTCAACCAGTCACTAAAATTCTTGTTGAAGAAGCATCAAATATTGCCAATGAATTGTACTTAGGTGCAGTTGTTGATCGCGGCTCTCGACGTATTGTTTTCATGGCATCGACTGAAGGTGGTATGGAAATTGAGAAAGTTGCCGAAGAAACCCCTGAATTAATTCATAAAGCAGCTATCGATCCATTGGTTGGTCCTCAACCATATCAAGGTCGTGAGCTTGCATTCAAACTTGGTCTTAAAGGCGACCAAATCAAGCAATTTACTAAGATCTTTATGGGCTTAGGTAAAATGTTTGCTGATTACGATTTAGCACTGCTTGAAATCAACCCACTAGTTATTACAGGTGATAACAACCTTCTGTGTCTAGACGGCAAAATTAACATCGATTCAAATGCGATGTACCGTCAGCCAAAACTGCGTGAAATGCACGATCCGTCACAAGAAGATGAGCGTGAAGCGCATGCCGCACAGTGGGAGCTTAACTATGTTGCACTAGACGGAAACATTGGCTGTATGGTTAATGGTGCTGGTCTTGCAATGGGTACAATGGATATTGTTAACCTACACGGTGGTCAGCCTGCAAACTTCCTTGATGTAGGTGGCGGTGCAACCAAAGAGCGTGTAACTGAAGCGTTCAAAATTATCCTTTCTGATAGCAACGTGAAAGCCGTTTTAGTAAATATCTTCGGTGGTATTGTACGTTGTGATCTTATTGCAGATGGCATTATCGGTGCGATTGCGGAAGTTGGCGTGAAAGTGCCTGTTGTTGTTCGCCTTGAAGGTAACAATGCAGAAGTAGGCGCGGCTAAGCTTGCAGATAGTGGTCTTAATATTATTGCTGCGACTTCGCTAACAGAAGCAGCGGAAAAAGTAGTTGCTGCAGCGGAGGGTAAATAATGTCAGTTTTAATTAATAAAGATACCAAAGTGATTTGTCAGGGTTTCACTGGTGGTCAAGGTACTTTCCACTCCGAGCAGGCAATTGCTTACGGTACTCAAATGGTAGGCGGTGTATCTCCGGGGAAAGGTGGTACAACACACCTAGGTCTTCCTGTATTTAATACGGTACGTGAAGCGGTTGAAGCAACGGGAGCTACAGCTACCGTTATTTATGTACCTGCGCCATTCTGTAAAGATGCAATCTTAGAAGCGATTGATGCAGGTATCGAGCTTATTGTCACCATTACAGAAGGTATTCCAACGCTGGATATGCTGGATGTGAAAGTGCGTCTTGATGAAGCTGGCGTTCGTATGATCGGTCCTAACTGTCCGGGTGTTATCACACCTGATGAGTGTAAGATCGGTATCATGCCTGGTCATATTCACAAAGCGGGTAAAGTCGGTATCGTATCGCGTTCAGGTACATTGACTTACGAAGCGGTTAAGCAAACCACTGACGAAGGCTTTGGTCAGTCAACGTGTGTTGGTATCGGTGGCGATCCAATTCCGGGTTCTAACTTTATCGATATTCTTGAGATGTTTGAAAAAGATCCAGCGACAGAAGCAATCGTAATGATTGGTGAAATCGGTGGTACAGCTGAAGAAGAAGCGGCAGCTTACATTAAAGAGAACGTGACGAAACCTGTTGTTTCTTACATTGCAGGTGTTACAGCGCCTCCTGGTAAGCGCATGGGTCACGCAGGTGCAATTATTTCTGGCGGTAAAGGTACGGCTGAAGATAAGTTTGCAGCACTTGAAGAAGCGGGCGTTAAAACAGTGAAAAGCTTAGCAGATATCGGTAAAGCGTTACGTGAAGTAACAAACTGGTAAGTTAGCTAGAAAATAAAAACCGCTCATTTGAGCGGTTTTTTTATGTCTATAAAAGCGTTGTTAGTTTAACGCTCAGCACGTTTTAACTGGCTTAACATGAACATTGCAGCAGCAGAGACAACCACAGAAGGGCCTGCTGGAGTATCGTAATGCCATGACATTGCAAGGCCTAAGCATACTGCAATCGCACCGAGTACAGAGGCAAGTACTGCCATTGATTCAGGGCTACGTGCAAAACGACGAGCAGTCGCTGCTGGGATGATCAGTAATGACGTGATGATCAAGGCACCAACAAATTTCATCGCAACAGCGATAACCATACCCACCATTAACATCAAGATTAAACGCATTAAATCAACATTAACGCCTTCAACTTGTGCCATTTCTTCACTGATAGTCATCGATAGTAATGGGCGCCATAGGAAAATAAGTAGTCCTAGCACAACGGCGCCACCGCAATAAATCCAAAGAATATCGGTGGTTGTTACAGCCAGTAAGTCGCCAAATAAGTACGCCATTAAATCAATGCGTACATTATCTAAAAAGCTAACAGCCACTAAGCCGAGTGAAAGGGCGCTATGGGCTAGAATACCTAGCAAAGTATCCGTGGCGACATAACGCTGTTTTTGCAGTGTCACTAAGATAACAGCAAGTACTAAACAGCAGATCACTAAGGCTAAGTTTAGGTTGATATTAAATAAGAAACCTAATGCGATACCTAGTAATGAAGCATGCGATAGGGTATCACCAAAATAGGCCATTTTGCGCCATACAACGAATGAGCCTAATGGACCTGCTAAAATAGCAATACCAATACCAGCAATAAGGGCAGGCAGAAGAAACTCAATCATGCTTTTGTATCCTGATGGTTGTTACAGCAGCCTTGAGGTTTGCCTGAGGCATCGTGCTTGTGGTTATGTTGGTGTTCATAAAGAGCTAATTGTTCAGTCGAGGTATGACCGAATAACGCAATATATTTTGGATGGTTTGTTACGCTTAATGGGCTACCTGAACAACAGATGTGATGTTGCAGACAAATTACTTTATCTGTTTTTGCCATCACAAGGTGCAGATCGTGAGAAACCATTAAAATTGCACAGTTAAGCATATCGCGTAATTGTTGAATTAAACGGTAAAGCTCAAGTTGACCTGTTACATCAACACCTTGAACAGGTTCATCAAGTACTAATAAATCAGGTTTTTGTAGTAGTGCACGTGCAAGTAGGACACGTTGCATTTCACCACCAGATAAACCGTGCATATCGCTATTTAGCAAGCGACTACCGTTTACCATTTCAAGGGCTTCAATACGCTGCTCTTTACTATAACGTCCAGCTAAACGCATGAAACGATCAACAGACAATGGCAGCGTATCATTTAAACGTAGCTTTTGAGGTACGTAGCCAATACGGATCCCTTTTTTACGAACCACTTTTCCTTTTGTTGGTTTGCTAAGACCCGTAATAACTTTTACAAGGGTGGATTTACCTGCGCCATTTGGGCCAATTAAGGTAGTAATTTCACCACGTTCCAATTTAAGCGAAATGTTATCTAAAACATCACGTTCACCAAATGAAACAGTGACTGATTGTAGTTCGACTAGGGTTGTCATAAAGGGAGCTGTCTTAAATAGGCTTTGCAAAAGGTGTAATGTTATAATATAACATTACCTGATTTGTTATATTGTAACATTTTAGGATTTATTAGGGAATATACCGTTTTAGCACAAAAGAAGGCTAACGGCATAATTGTGCACTCATTATTACTAGGATAAAACATGCAGCGTATTACATCATTAGCTTGTGCAGCAGCATTAATGCTATCAAGTTCAGCTATGGCAAAAGAATTCAATGTAGTTACCACCATAAAGCCACTTAATTTGATTGTAAGTGAGTTAGTTCAAGGTGCTGCAACCAGTGAGGCGATTTTGCCACCTGGTGTTTCTCCACATGATTATGCGTTGCGTCCGTCTGATGTGAAAAAATTGAATAATGCAGATCTTGTGATTTGGGTCGGGCCACAGTTAGAAACCTTCTTAACCAAACTTATGGCGGATAATCCAAATAGTTTTGCATTAACTCAGCAAGCTGGCATTCATTTCTTAAATTATGCTAGCGAAGAGAAAGATGAAGCTCATCATGGCGACCATGACCATGGCACTCATGAGGGACATGATGAACATGCAGGACATCATCATAACCATTCAGGTCTAAATCCACACTTCTGGATGGGGCCAAAACAGACAATTGAAGCTGCAAATGTGATCACAGAGGCACTGATTAAACATGATCCATTGCATAAAAAGGTATATCTCGCTAACCTTTCAACGTTTACCTCAGAAGTTAACCAGGCCGTAAATGAGCTGAATACGGAATTAAAGCCACTTTCAGATAAAGGTTATTATGTTTTTCATGATGGCTATGGTTATTTTGAACACCAATTTGGTTTGAATAACCTTGGACATTTCACGGTTGAACCTGACCGTCGACCTGGCGCAAAAACCTTAATTACAATCCGTAAATCGTTACAGGATAAGCAAGCCTACTGTGTGTTTAGTGAGCCACAATTCTCACCAGCAGTAGTCGATAGTGTTACTGAAGGGACTGGGGTAAAAATAGGGACTCTTGACCCAATGGCTACCAATGTCAAAGAGGGCAAGGGAGGATACGTCCGATTTATTAAGGAACTCGGACAAAGTTTTGCCAAGTGTTTAAAGTAGATAATGAAATTATATAAAGCGGTAGCAACTTCGATTAAAGGGTTACCGCGTCAGCACAAAATTGCGTTAGTTTCCACTTCTGTGCTTATGATGGCTGCCATAATGTGGCAGCCAGCTAAGCAATCAGTTACTTTTTCAACATCAACACCTAAGCGTGTTGATGTTGAATTACCTGCTAAATTGGATTTGCTATCTGAGCAAGATAGCGAACCATTAGGTGTTTCTCTCGATCAGAACGATCCTGAATTCCAAGCCCCTAAAGATGAAATTGAGCAACAGCTTGTAGAAGCAAAAGCGGAGGTTGAGCATAAACACCGTGTTGCTTCTGGTGAAACGCTTGGGATCATCTTCTCTCAATATGGTTTACCTATTTCTGATATGTACCGCCTCATTGATGCGAATAAATCCGTTCAGCATCTACGTGTTGGGCAAACATTGGAATGGGAAGTCGATGATGACGGTAAGTTAACCGAACTTAAAATTATTCGAAGTAAGAAAGAAACCGATACTTTTACTTTGTCGAAGAAAGGCTACGTGTATAAAGAAATCATCCAAAAGGGTGATATTAAGCCTGTCATGTTAACAGGTCGTGTCGATGGTAGCTTTTATAATTCAGCTCGTGCCGCTGGATTGACGCCGACTCAAATTCAAACCTTGGTTAAGGCGCTGCAATGGAAATTTAACCTTGGCCGAGAAGCCCATAAAGGCGATCGCTTTGCTGTTGGACTTGATCGTGAGTTCATTGATGGTAAAGCTGTGAGCAAAGGGGAAGTCAATGCGTTTTATTACAAGTCAGGCAATGGCAAAAATAACTTTTTTATCGTTCGTGGCGATGACGATCAATTCTATGATGATGATGCACACAGTTTAAACCGCTCATTCCGTCGTATTCCAACGGCGAAGCGCTACCGTATTAGTTCATCATTTAACCCTAACCGTTTACACCCAATTACGGGGCGTCGTTCACCACACAATGGTACGGACTTTGCGGTACCTGTTGGTACAACAGTATTGGCTGCAGGTGATGGTGTGGTTGTGAAGTCGCGTTATCACCCATTAGCGGGTAACTATATTGTGGTGAAACACGGTCGTGAATATATGACACGATACCTTCACCTTAGTAAGCGTGAAGTGAAAGTCGGCGATAAAGTGAAAATGGGTCAACGTATTGCTAAAAGTGGTAATACAGGCCGTTCAACAGGCCCTCACTTACACTACGAATTACTAAAAAATGGTCGTCCGGTAAATGCGATGAAAGTACCATTGCCGCAGGCCGATCCTTTATACGGTAAAGAGCGAAGCAACTTCATGAAGCAAGTTAGCTTCTATAAGAAGAAATTTAAAGATGTCATGGCGAGCTAATGACTATGATTAATAAAAAGCGCACTTAGGTGCGCTTTTTTTGTGTGGCTTTTTCACCATGATGGAAAGTAAGTATGAAAACCAGAGACAGATAGCTTGTCTGCGTTTTGAAAGTAAAATATTAAAAGGGTATTAAGGCTTATTTGTTTATATCTTGACTGTATTTAATTCTGGTTGGTGGATGTTTTTTGCTCTAAAGAGATAAAAAAATAATTTTTTTGATTTAAGACAAGACAGAAATTATATCAAGCGGTAAACTCTCTAATCACAAATGCTAATAATTCGTATTAAGGTGGCGATTTACTATGAAGCTGTCAGAGATGTCATGCGGAAACTGCGGGACGGTCATTAATATGTCTGCGTTACCAGCAGCAACACGAAAAAAATTAATGGTTATGGGATTACTTCCTCGTACCGAGATCACCGTCGTTCGTTTGGCTCCTTTAGGCGATCCACTTCAAGTACGCGTTCGTGGTGTTGATATCGCTTTACGTAAGCAAATTGCAGAAAATATCGAGGTTGAGGCGCTGTAATGCAATACAATATTCTGACTGTTGGTAACCCGAACAGTGGTAAAACGACTCTATTTAATGGTTTAACAGGTGCCAAACAGCAAGTCGGTAACTGGGCTGGTGTGACAGTTGAGAAGAAAACAGGTCGCTACCAACATAACGGTGATGATTTCTCCCTGACCGATCTTCCTGGTATCTATAACCTTGATAGTGCAAATGATGCTAACAGTCTTGATGAAGCCATTGCATCGCGTGCGATTTTAACCACACCTGCAGATGTAATTATTAACGTTGTTGATGCATCGAGCCTAGAGCGTAGCTTATACATGACTCTACAGCTACGTGAGTTAGGCCGTCCAATGGTTGTCGTGCTTAATAAAATGGACGTGCTTAAACGCCAGCACCAAGTGTTAGACATTAAGGCACTTGAAAAAGCGCTGGGTTGTCCTGTTTTAGCATTATCAGCTAATAACATGGAGCGTATTGCTGAGTTTAAAACTAAGCTGCATAAAATGTTAACGCAAGGTGTTGTGGTTAACGAGTTTGAGCTCGATTATGGTCAAGATTTTGAGCAAGTCGTGAGTCAATTAGCACCGTTATTTAAACATAACGATAAGCTAAACGCTCGTGCGCAAGGTATTCGTGTATTAGAAAACGATACTTTAGTGATCAATACACTATCTGATGAAGATAAAGCAACGGCATGTGGTTTACGTGCAGATTTATTGAATACGGTTGATCCTGATATTCAAGTAGCGGATGTGCGTTACACTTTCTTGCATCAGTTATGTCAAAAAGTGCGTCGTCAAGAAGGCCGTTTAAGTAATAGCCTGACAGATAAAATCGACCGTGTATTACTGAACCGCTTTGTTGGTATCCCATTTTTCTTCTTAGTAATGTACGTGATGTTTATGTTTGCGATAAACATCGGTAGTGCATTTATCGATTTCTTTGATATCAGCTTTGGGGCGCTATTAGTTGATGGTGGTCACCATCTATTAGATGATCACTTGCCGGTATGGCTAGTAACGATCATTGCCAATGGTATCGGTGGTGGTATCCAAACTGTTGCAACCTTCATTCCTGTTATTGCATGTTTGTACCTGTTCCTTGCGGTATTAGAGAGTTCAGGTTACATGGCGCGTGCTGCATTTGTTCTTGATAAAGTGATGCAGAAAGTAGGTTTACCGGGTAAAGCATTTGTTCCCCTAGTGCTTGGCTTTGGTTGTAACGTACCTGCAATCATGGCAACACGTACCCTAGAGCAGGAGCGTGAGCGTAAACTTGCGGCGGCAATGGCACCGTTTATGTCATGTGGTGCACGTTTACCGGTATATGCACTATTTGCAGCAGCATTCTTCCCTGAAAATGGTCAGAACGTGGTATTTGCACTTTACCTATTAGGTATTGTTGCGGCTGTACTTACTGGTCTTATTCTACGTTCAACCCTTTACCCTGGCTCTAGCGATAGCTTTATCATGGAAATGCCAAACTACGAATTACCAACTATTCGTAATGTTGTGATCAAAACGTGGCAAAAGCTAAAGCGCTTTGTATTTGGTGCTGGTAAAACCATTGTTGTTGTTGTAGCGGTATTAAGTTTCTTTAACTCATTAGGTACTGATGGTTCATTCGGTAACGAAGATACGTCTAACTCTGTGCTATCTAAAGCGTCACAAGTAGTCACGCCTGTGCTTGAGCCTATTGGTGTCAAAGCAGATAACTGGCCAGCAACAGTCGGTATCATTACGGGTATTTTCGCAAAAGAAGCCGTTGTAGGTACGCTAAACAGCTTATACGCACCAGCAACAGATGATAGCAATGAAGAATACAACCTTGTTGCTAGCTTAAAAGAAGCGGTTGAATCAGTTGGTGATAACCTAGCAGCATTAAGCTTTAGCGATCCACTGGGTATCGAAGTTGGTGATTTAGAAGATAAACAAGCGGTTGCTGAAGAGCAGGGTGTTAACGAATCTGTCTACGGTAACATTCAAGCGCACTTCGTAAGTGGTGCAGCAGCAATGGCATACTTGATTTTCATTCTGCTTTACACGCCATGTGCAGCGGCAATGGGTGCTTATGTTCGTGAGTTTGGTCAGAAGTTTGCTCTGTTTATTGCAGGTTGGACAATGCTAATGGCTTACTCATTTGCCACTTGGTTCTACCAAATTGCTCACTTTGTTGATCATCCTGCAACGAGTGCATTTTGGATTGGCTTCTTCATCTTGATTAATGGCGGTATCTTCTTGTTATTGAAACGAGAAGGGAAAAAGCAAACTAACCTTGAAGGCTTGTTAGTAGAATGATCTTACAGCAGCTAAAACAATATATTGAACAACATGGACGTGTGAGTCGTAAGCAGCTTTCGCAACACTTCGGAATGTCAGAAGACGGGGTTGAAGCTATGCTTGATGTTTGGATCCGCAAAGGTTCTGTTGGACGAGAATTGGTTGGCTGCGATAGCACAGATTGTTGTCAACCCGCCAAAGAGGTTTGGTATCGTTGTCTTGCTGATAACGAGCTTTCAATCACGGTGATGCGATAATCACATCATGAAGTAAAATAAAGGCAGCTTATTATGAGCTGCCTTTTTGTTTATCTATGCTGTTATACCCAAGCCACTTCAAATTACTTTGGTATAAGCCTATTAACTGATTGCGCTAAAGCCTTCAATTTGACCTAGCTCTGCACGTAACTCCTCTGCTAATGCCGCTTGTAATTCATCATTACGTTGGGTGCCATCTGTATTGCCCCAAATTGGACCTGGCCATGCGATATCATTACTAAAGCGTGCAATGTGGTGTAAATGCAGCTGTGGGACTAAATTACCTAATGCACCAACATTAATTTTTTCGGCTTGGTAATCATTTTCCAGTAATGTGGCTACAGCACTGGATTCGCGCATTAATTGAAACTGATCTTGTTCTGGTAGGTGGTGGATCTCACGAAGTTCGTCAACACGAGGAACGAGGATAATCCACGGGCCTAAAGCTTCTTTTGATAGTAAAACACGAGAAAGAGGAAAGTCACCAAGCACTGTCGTATCAGATTCTAGACGAGGATGAAGAGTGAAATGCATGTAATTATTCCTTAAAGGTACATTATGGCTCACAAGCCAGAGCAATAGTTATCATAGTATGCTTAATTTCAGTGTATTGGTATTATCCTTAACGTATTCTCTGACTTTTTGTTAATGACACGAATTTATTGTGAGGCTATGTATGGCAAGCGAATATCAGTTTGTACTCGATTATTGGTTTGGCGAACTCGATGGTGAAGTGACAAAAGAAAATAAACACTCGCTTTGGTTTTTAGGCGGCGATGAGGTTGATGCTTATATCAAAGCGCATTTTCAATCGTGGGTAAGTAAAGCGGGTAAAGGTGAGTTGAATCATTGGTGTGAAACAGCGAAAGGACGTTTAGCATTAATCATCTTATTAGATCAATTTAGCCGTAATATTTACCGAGGCTTAAGTGCAGCGTTTCGTTACGATTCATTAGCTTTAGCACTATGTAAACGAGGCTTAGCGTTAAATCAAGATATGGAATTAACGGCCATTGAGCGTGTGTTCTTCTATTTACCATTAGAGCATGCTGAAGATTTAGAAGATCAAGAAGAGAGTGTGTTCCGTTTTAAGCAATTAACAGAATGTACTTCAGCTGAAAATAGTGAGCTTTTTGACGGCTTTTATAACTATGCCAAAAGTCACTTTGAGGTGATCAAACAGTTTGGTCGTTTTCCTTACCGCAATGCAGTACAAGGACGCTTATCAACGCAAGGCGAATTGGCTTGGCTTAACGGCGGTGGTCAGCGATTCGGGCAATAATTTTAGTTGTGTTATTTAATAGTCAGATATAAAAAAGCCTTCCACATCTGGAAGGCTTTTCAATTTTAAGAGGAATGTAAATTACATACGCTCTAGTGTTTCGATACCAAGAAGATCTAGACCTTGCTTGATAGTCTTCGCTGTTAGCATTGCAAGCTTCAAGCGGCTTTGCTTGGTTGCTTCGTCAGCGTTAAGAATTGGGCATGCTTCGTAGAAGCTAGAGAACATACCTGCAAGTTCGAATAGGTAAGTACACATTAGGTGTGGCTGACCTTCACGCGCTACAGATTGAACAGCTTCTTCGAATTGAAGCAGTTTAGACAGTAGTGCTTGCTCTTTCTCGTCAGTGATAACGATTGGTTGAGTAAGATCTGCTAGCTCAACGTTCGCACGCTTGAAGATAGACGCTACACGTGTGTATGCGTACTGCATGTATGGTGCAGTGTTACCTTCAAATGCCAACATGTTGTCCCAATCGAAGATGTAGTCTGTCGTACGGTGCTTAGACAGATCAGAGTACTTAACTGCAGCCATAGCAACAGTTTGTGCAATGTTTGCTTTCTCTTCAGCACTTAGTTCAGGGTTCTTCTCTTCGATTAGCTTGTTAGCACGCTCTTCTGCTTCATCAAGCAGATCAGCTAGACGCACTGTACCACCGGCACGTGTCTTAAATGGACGACCGTCTTTACCTAGCATCATACCGAATGCGTGGTGCTCCAGAGATACACTCTCTGGCACGTAACCCGCTTTACGTACGATTTCCCAAGCCATCATTAGGTGTTGGTGTTGACGTGAGTCGATGAAGTAAAGCACGCGATCCGCATGTAGTTGTTCGTAACGGTACTTAGCACAAGCGATGTCGGTTGTTGTGTATAGGTAACCGCCGTCACGCTTCTGGATGATCACACCCATAGGCTCGCCGTCTTTGTTTTTGTACTCGTCTAGGTAAACAACTGTTGCACCGTCGCTCTCTACCGCTAGACCTTTTTCTTTAAGATCTGCAACAACGCCAGGTAGCATGTCGTTGTACATAGATTCGCCCATTACGTTGTCATCAGTTAGCGACACGTTTAGACGATCGTAGTTACGTTGGTTTTGCTTTAGTGTGATCTCAACAAGTTGCTTCCATTTTTCTAGGCAGTACTCGTCACCACTTTGTAGACGAACAACGAAGTTACGCGCAGTTTCACCGAACTCTGCATCTTCATCGTAAAGCACTTTAGATTCACGGTAGAAGCCTTCAAGATCGCTAATATTCATCGATACGTCAGCGCCTTCTTGCTCTTTACGCTGCATGTTAGCGATAAGCATACCGAACTGAGTACCCCAGTCACCAAGGTGGTTAGCACGGATAACATTGTGACCTAGGAATTCAAGAGTACGAACAACGGCATCACCGATGATAGTTGAACGTAGGTGACCTACGTGCATTTCTTTAGCAACGTTTGGCGCTGAGTAGTCAACAACGATGTTTTGTGCCGCTTCTGTGTTCACACCTAAACGCTCATCGTTAAGTGCTTCTTCACCACGCTCTGCTAACCATGCTTTGTTTAAGAAAATGTTGATAAAGCCTGGGCCTGCGATTTCAACTTTCTCTGCAATACCGTCAAGGTCTAAGCAGTCGATAACTTTTTGTGCGAATTCGCGTGGATTAGTACCTAGCTTCTTTGCTACGCCCATAACACCGTTCGCTTGGTAATCACCAAACTGAGCTTTAGCTGATTGGCGAACTGCTGCAGGGCTGCCTGCAGGTGCGCCAGCGGCTTCTAGAGCCTGAGATACTTTATCGTTAATAAGTGCTTGAATGTTCACACGCTGATCCTTACATCATTTGTAAAGCCAATTATTAATAAGAGGCAAAAATGCCTACGTATCACAAGATCACCGTCAAAAATAATCACGAAATAAAACAAGTTGATCACAAAAGTTAATCAAGTAATTAACGTGAGTATTTTTGACGGGGTCGCGAATATCTAAATATGCACCGAAGTCTTGAATACGCAGCAGGTATTGTCCTAATAATACCCACACATAGAGGTACTTTGGCAACTGGAAAAACCTATTGTTTACGTTTTTTTTTAAACTTTTTTTGTTATGGGTAAATAATGTGTAACGGGTTATTGTATTGGGAATGGAGTGCGTTAAATTCCTGTTTCAATAAATCATTAAAAATGGATAATTATTCACTTCACCTAATTATAGTTTCAGTCGTCAATAATGGGATTAATTCATGAACACGTTAGAACAACATCACCTTCATCCAACGCAAATGCTTGCGCAATTACCAGACTTCATGAAAACCATTACCGCATTAATCGATGATTTAGGTATTTCGCTAAAAGGCTTCCAAGCCGATCACATTGCTTTGCGTGTTAACGATCAAACGTTGGCAGAAGAATTACATCAAGCATGGCTGACTTATGGTCAAGAATGGTCGAATAATATGATCAATGGACGCCCAATTGTGATCATTGGTTTTGAGCAACCATTACAAGCTGGTGATTGGTCATTTGAAGCGTTGGAATTACCGTATCCAAGCGATAAAGTTTATCCGGAGCAAGGGTGGGAACACATTGAGTTTGTTGTGCCATCAACCGCACGCACAACCGATGAATTAAAACAAGATTTGCAAAAGCAATTACCGACTTTAGATTGGGATGGTTTAGCTGCGAAAGGCATTAAGGTAAAAGCAAGTTCACCAGCAGGCGATAATGAGCGATTACCGAACCCGACTTTTGCTTTTAAACGTGATGGTGTTTGTATCAAATTACATGGACACTCGTTAAAAGCGGTATTGGAAAGTGAACAAGCTTAACGTCGAATAAAGTTGAAATAATAAAAAGCGCAGTTTACGACTCTTTTTGAGCGGTAATGACTGCGCTTTTTTAATTGTGCATTTAGTTATTAAAGAATAACGGTGCGGTTGCCGTGAACAAACACACGATCATCGACGACTAATCCTAATGCTTTACTTAGTACTGATTTTTCAACATCACGACCTGATTTTGCCATCTCTGCGGCGCTGAAGCTGTGATCCACAGGGATAACGTTTTGGGTAATGATTGGCCCTTCATCAAGATCATTAGTTACAAAGTGCGCTGTTGCACCAATGATTTTCACACCACGCTCAAACGCTTGCTGATACGGTTTTGCGCCAATAAATGCTGGTAAGAAACTATGGTGAATATTAATGATTTTATTAGGGAATTGAGCAACAAAATTTGGCGTTAAGATACGCATGTATTTTGCCAGTACCACATAGTTAGGTTGATATTGTTGTACTGCTTCTAATAGCTTTTGCTCGTGCTCTTCACGGCTCAAACCTTCATGGCACACATGATGGAATGGAATATCAAATTTTTCTGTTAGTCCTTGTAGCGTGTCGTAGTTACCCACAACCGCTGCAATTTCAATATCGAGTGAGCCATCAAACGCTTTTACTAGAATGTCACCCAAACAGTGGGCTTCTTTGGTTACCATGATCACGACTTTTTTGCGATCAGAGCTAATTAAGCGACGCTTGCTGCCTTGTGGCAGTGCATGATCTAAATCGGCAAGGAAGGTAGTATCATTAAAATAGCCTTCCAGCTCGGTACGCATGAAAAATTGATCATGTGTATTATCAACATATTCTTTATTGTTGATGATGTTCAGTTGGTGTTTGTGACAAATATTGGTGATTTTCGCGATAAGACCCATGTCATCTGGGCATTCCGTGAGAAGTGTTTTCTTTTCCATGTCGATTCCTGACTACGATTCACGCCTGTTTATATGCTGCGTGTTACAAAGATCTTAATTAACTATTACCTAGATTTAACCTTATGGTCAAAGCATTTATGTCTTTGCTTCTCTGATTAATGAGAAATGAAGGTGGATAATTGCTGTTCTGTGAAAGGAGAGTGCTGGTCGGCTGCGGAGATAATTGGCATAATGACAATCTAGATACTGTATATATGACCAATAGTGCGAAGTAGATGATAACGAAGTTTTTTGCCTCTGGCGGTGCGTTAGACAAAGCCATTCCTGGTTTTCAAGCTCGCCAACCCCAAATTGATATGGCGAATGCAGTAGCTGACGCAATCAAACATGAGTCTCAGCTGGTGGTTGAAGCCGGAACGGGCACAGGCAAAACCTTTGCTTATGTGATTCCCGCTTTGTTGAGTGGCAAGAAAACGATTATCAGTACTGGTTCTAAAAACCTTCAAGAGCAGCTATTCCACCGTGATTTACCATTAATGGCGGATGCGATTGGCTTTACAGGGCGAGTGGCATTGCTAAAAGGGCGTTCAAATTACCTATGCATTGATCGCTTAAATCGCCAAGTATTAGAAAGTCATGATGTGGAATCGGATCCTACACTGCTTACTCAATTGGTTAAAATTCGCCAATGGTCTTCATCATCAAAATCAGGCGACTTTGGTGAATGTGACGATGTCGCAGAAGATAGCCCTGTTATTCCGTTGATCACGTCCACTAATGACAATTGCTTAGGCCGTGAATGTCCGTCTTATGACGAATGCTTTGTGGTTAAAGCGCGTCGAAAAGCGATGGAAGCGGATGTCGTAGTGGTAAACCATCACTTATTCTTGGCTGATTTAGCGATTAAAGAAACAGGCTTTGGTGAGTTAATTCCAGAAGCTGAAGTGTTCATTTTCGATGAAGCTCACCAAATGCCAGATATCGCTAGTCAGTATTTTGGTCAAAGCCTGACTAGTCGCCAGTTGGTTGAATTGGCAAAAGATATTGATATCGGCTATCGCACTGAAGCGCGTGATATGCGTCAGTTACAGAAAACAGCGGATCGTTTGCAACAAGCTGCGTTTGAGATGCGGATTATTTTAGGCGATCCCGGATTTCGTGGAAACTGGCGAGAAGCCTCACAAACCCCAGCGGTTCAGCGTGAGTTAACGCGATTATCTGATGCGCTCGATCTTACCTATGATGTACTGAAATTAGCATTAGGACGTAGCCAGCTTTTAGATACCGCCTTTGAACGAGCTGCGACGTTAAAAGCTAAATTAAAGCGCATGGCAGATACATCTATTACGGGTTACTCCTATTGGTATGAATGTACGCCAAGACAATTCAGTTTAAATATTACGCCGCTGACGGTGGCTGATAAATTCAAAGATCAAATGGCAGAGCAAAAAGGGGCGTGGATATTTACTTCAGCGACGCTTGCTGTGGATGAAAACTTCACCCACTTTAGCCATCGCCTTGGGTTAGAGCCGAAAAAGCAGTTTTCATTAGAAAGTCCATTTGATTACAACCAGCAAGCGCTTTTGTGTGTGCCTCGTCATTTACCTGAGCCAAATAGCTATGGCTTAGCGAAAAAGCTGGTGGCGTTATTATCGCCTGTGATTGAAGCTAATAACGGGCGTTGTTTCTTTCTTTGTACCTCTCATCAAATGGTGCGAGAGCTTGCAGAAGGGTTTCGAGAAACGCTCAGTTTACCTGTGCTAGCACAGGGCGAGACAACCAAGCAAAAGCTGCTGAATGAATACCTTGCTCACGGAAATGCGTTATTGGTGGCAACGGGGGCATTTTGGGAAGGGATTGATGTTAGAGGCCAAGCCCTTAGCTGTGTTATCATTGATAAATTGCCGTTTACAGCGCCAGATGATCCATTATTAAAAGCACGTATTGAAGATTGTCGTATGCGTGGTGGCGATCCGTTTGCTGAAGTGCAAATTCCAGATGCCGTGATCACCTTAAAGCAAGGGGTTGGGCGTTTGATCCGTGATACCAAAGATAAAGGCGCACTGATCATTTGTGATAATCGATTAGTGACAAGGCATTACGGCGCTGTATTTTTACGAAGTTTACCGCCAATTCCTCGCACCCGAAGTGTTGAAGGAGTTAGTGACTTTTTGTCTACTATTAATAACATCACTGTTATTGAAGATGACAACCAACATTCAGAGGCTTGAATGAGCACCAAAATTTTGGCAGTAGATACTGCAACTGAAAACTGTTCTGTTGCCCTTTTAGTGGGTGATGAAGTTATTTCTCGTTGTGAATACGCACCACGTGAACACACAACAAAAATTTTGCCAATGGTTGATACGGTACTTGCAGAAGCAGGTCTTAAGTTAAATCAACTTGATGCATTAGCTTATGGTCAAGGCCCGGGTAGTTTTACCGGTGTGCGCATTGGCATCGGTATTGCGCAAGGCTTAGCATTTGGTGCTGATTTACCTATGGTTGGTGTTTCTACGCTGGCTGCTATGGCGCAAGGCACTTACCGTGTTCATCAAGCTGAGAATGTATTATCAGCGATTGATGCGCGTATGGGTGAACTATATTGGGGTCAATACCAACGTAAAGCAGATGGTGACTGGCAAGTCGTCGGTGCAGAGCAAGTGATTGCACCAGAAGCGTTAGTTGAATCTATGCAAACAGAATCAGGCATTTGGTTAACGGCGGGTACAGGTTGGGAAGCGTATGCTGAAACTCTAAGTAAATTACCTGTAGAAATGCAGCAAGGTACAGTGCTATATCCTGACTCACAAGATATGGTACAGCTTGCGAAATTTGCATTGGCTCGTGGTGAAGCAGTGGTTGCAGAAGAAGCAAGCCCTGTTTACTTACGTGATACCGTGACGTGGAAAAAGCTACCAGGTCGCGAGTAGTCGTATTAATAGTGAGAGTGGTAGCTATGTCTACTGCTCTCGTTATAGATGAATCTAGGGTTTATTGAATGATGAGAGGGGATTATGGTAACTATTAATCATGGTGTTATTTCTTTACCTTCAAAGCCACTCAATTCAACCAATAAAACAGAAAGTGCAAAACAAACAGCGTCAGCGAGTGAGGTTGTTTCTCCTGTTTCCTCTTCATTATCGTCTGTGGCGCAATTGCCTGAATGGGCGAATCAAGAATACCGTCAACTTCAATATGATCGTCCTGATGGTAAGCATCAAAAAGTGCTTACTGCTTATATGGATGTGATGCTTCATAGCCGTAAAGAACAACTTTCCGATCTTATCGGTATTGATATAATTGTTTAAAACCCCTCACTTCCTATATTCTCCTTGCTGTTAACACTTTAAAATAAGATGCCAGCAGACTGTGCGTCGATGAGTATTTCTGCTGTTAAATTGAACAGTTATGGTGAGGTTTTATATGTTTCGTAAGCTATTTCTTGGGCTGATATTGATCTTTATGGTAGGCTGCGCCAGCGTTCCAGCCAGCTTGCAGACTACAACGAAAAATCCTATCACAGATTTACACGTTATCACCGAGCATCCTACTGTAATGCAACATCAAGAAGTAAGGTTAGGTGGGATCATTGCTTCGATTAAAAATGAAGCAAAGCAAACACGGATTGAAATTGTCGCATTGCCGTTAACCTCTGACGGTCGACCACTCTTACACAGTAAACCTCAAGGTAGATTTATTGCGAATGTACCTGGCTTTCTCGATCCTATTGAGTATGCCAAAGGGCGTTTATTAACTGTGGTGGGACAATATACTGGAACGGAAAAAGGTAAAGTAGGTCAATACGATTACACCTTCCCTGTTGTTACAGTGACAGGTGAGCAAATTTGGCAGGTTCAGCAACAGATCCAAATGGAAACACCAATGCGATTTAACCGTTGTATTGGCTTTAATTGTGGGTTCTGGGGCGATGATTACTTTATGCCGCCGTTTGGTATTGAAGGCCGTGTCGTAGACAGAGTGGTAATGTAATTGATGGAAGCGATAACCTTTCGCCTTGCCGAAATTGAGTTAGCTGGATTGGCGAACTTCTCGCTCTCAGAGCCCATTGAAAATAACAAGCCTGTGTTGTTGTTTCTTCATGGTTGGCAAGATAATGCGGCGACGTTTTCAACGCTTTGGCAACGATTAGAGGATGACTTTAATCTTGCAGCGATTGATTTACCGGGGCATGGGTTATCGCAATCTCGAAGTGAAGATAACTATTATCATTTCTTCGATTATATTGATGATTTACACCAGGTGATTTTACAACTACCTGTTAAGTCAGTGTGTTTAGTTGGTCATTCACTGGGCGCCATTATTTCAAGCTGTTATTGTGCTGCTTATCCTGAGCACGTTGAGCAGTTGATCTTAATCGAAGGATTGGCTCCTGTGATTGAAGAGCCTGCTTTAACGGTACAGCGATTAAGGCAAGGACTGAAAAGTCGTCAGCAATATCGCAAACAGCGTGAGCGTCGTAAAGCACGGGCAATGTTGTCGTTTGATGAAGCATTGCAGCTTCGTGCTAATGTGAATGGTTTGCCGGCGACCTGTTTAGTACCGGTTGTCCAACGTGCGACTGTAGAGCGTGATGGAAAATGGTATTGGCGACATGATCATCGCTTACGTTGTGATTCGTTGTATCGAATGACGTTATCGCAAGCACAAGCCATTATGTCGTCGATTGAAGTACCGATTTACTCAATTGTCGGTAGTCATGGTTTTCCTATTTTGCGAGACAATCCGCAACAAAAATACGGCATTCAACAGTTTTCTCAGGTAGTGGTTGCAGGGGGGCACCATTGTCACTTAGAGCAGCCTGATGTGGTATCTGATTGTATTCAAGGCTTTATTTCCCCTCAAAGAGATTAATCTTTGCTTTTCAATGAGTGACTTCAAAGTTTCAAGCTCAGTAAATTTAGCAAGATGTTAATTATAAGTTAATTATGCTGTAATGCAGGCAAATAAACGCTTGTTTAATTTTTCATTGCAGCCTTTACCTATATCGCTATAGGTCGCAACGCAGTCTAATAATAAGGAGAGTGCAAGTGGATAAAGTTTGGCTTAGCCGCTATCCGAAAGATGTACCGGCAGAAATTAATCCGGATGCATATTCATCATTAGTTGATATGTTTGAACAGTCTGTACGTAAGTATGCTGATCAAACGGCATTTATTAACATGGGTCAGGTGATGACCTTCCGTAAATTGGAAGAGCGTAGCCGTGCTTTTGCCGCGTACCTTCAAAATGAATTGAAGTTGCAAAAAGGCGACCGTGTTGCGGTAATGATGCCAAACTTGTTGCAATATCCTATCGCACTGTTCGGTATTTTACGTGCAGGCTGTGTTGTGGTAAACGTAAACCCGTTATACACACCACGTGAGTTAGAGCACCAGTTAAATGACTCTGGCGCGAAAGCGATTGTTATCGTTTCTAACTTCGCTCATACGCTAGAAGCTGTTGTTAAAAATACCTGTGTTAAGAACGTTATCCTAACTAGCCTTGGTGATCAGTTATCACGCCCTAAAGGTACATTAGTTAACTTCGTTGTTAAGTACATTAAGAAAATGGTGCCGAAGTACCATTTACCTCATGCTACATCTATGCGTATGGCGCTACGCAAAGGTCGTCGTATGCAATATGTTAAGCCGTTTATTACTGGCGATGACATGGCATTCTTACAATACACTGGTGGTACTACAGGTGTAGCGAAAGGTGCTATTTTGACTCACCATAATATGGTGTCGAACGTGATGCAGGCGAAAGGCGCTTATGGTCCTGTATTAACGGAAGGCCGTGAGCTTATTGTTACTGCATTACCGCTATATCACGTATTCGCATTAACGGTTAACTGTTTACTGCTAATGGAAATGGGCGGTCAAAACCTACTTATCACTAACCCTCGTGATATTCCAACGTTTGTGAAAGAGCTACAGCGTTACCAATTTACGGCTATTACAGGTGTAAATACGCTATTTAATGCGTTGATCAATAACGAAGATTTTCAAGAGCTAGACTTTAGCCATTTACGCCTATCTGTTGGTGGTGGTATGTCTGTACAGCGTGCTGTTGCAGAAAAATGGCAAAAGATCACGGGCAATTACTTACTTGAAGGTTACGGTCTAACTGAGTGTTCACCACTGGTTGCAGCGTACCCTTACGATCTAACCAAATACAATGGTTCTATCGGTTTACCTGTCCCTTCAACAGAAATTCGTATGGTTGATGATGAAGGTAATGTGGTTGGTATTGAGGAAGTGGGTGAACTACAAGTTCGTGGTCCTCAAGTCATGAAAGGTTACTGGCAACGTCCTGAAGCAACCAAAGAAGTGCTAACAGATGACGGTTGGTTATCAACAGGTGACGTTGTTAAATTCGATGACGAAGGTTTCCTACATATCGTCGACCGTAAGAAAGACATGATCTTAGTGTCAGGTTTTAACGTTTATCCAAATGAAATCGAAGACGTTGTTGCGCTTCATGACAAAGTGCTTGAAGTGGCAGCGATCGGTCAAGCACATGAAGTGTCTGGTGAAGTAGTGAAGCTTTGTGTTGTAAAACGCGATCCAAGCTTAACCAAAGACGAGTTGATTGCACACTGTCGTCAACACTTAACGGGTTACAAGATCCCGAAAGTTGTTGAGTTTATGGATGATTTACCAAAAACCAACGTAGGTAAGATCTTACGTCGTGTTTTACGTGAAGAGTCTGACAAAAAAGCACAACAGCAATAAGTATCGCTAGCTAAGGATGTAAAAAAGCTCGTCAGTTCTTGATGAGATATGTAATTACATACCATTGCACGATACTATAGATGCCGACGTTAATGCGTCGGCATTTTTCTTAATATAATTTACTAAAAGGTTAATGATTTAGCCCTGCACCGAAAAGGTATAATGTGAACTTCGATATAATTACAACAACCGAGCAATTACAACAGCGTTGTGACTCAGCCAGAACGCAGGCTGCCGTTATGCTGGATACAGAGTTTGTCCGTACGCGCACGCTATATCCGCGTTTAGGTTTGATTCAATTATTCGATGGTGAGCATTTATCATTAATTGATCCGTTAGAGATTGATGATATGGAACCGTTATGGGCACTATTACGTGATCAATCTGTAATTAAAGTTCTTCATGCTTGTGGTGAAGATTTAGAAGTGTTCCAACATCACGCAGGTTGCCTACCAACGCCAATGCTTGATACTCAGCTAATGGCGGCATTTTTAGGTCATGGTATTTCAACGGGTTTTGGTGCATTAGTAAAAGAATATGTAGGTATTGAGCTAGATAAAGGTGAGGCGCGTACAAATTGGCTTGCTCGTCCATTAACCGCTAAGCAATTAGATTATGCAGCGGCAGATGTTTACTATTTAAAGCCGTTGTATGAAACCTTACTCGCTAAGGTGGAAGCAACAGGATATATGGAAGCGCTGCAGCAAGAGTGTAATTCTGTAATGTTACGCCGCATTAAACCAGTCGACCCTGAGAAAGCATATTTAGATATCAAAAATGCATGGCAGTTAAATCCGTCGCAATTGGCTGTATTACAAAAGGTAGCAGCATGGCGAGTACGTGAAGCTCAGAAACGTGATATTGCCTTAAACTTTATCGTTAAAGAGTTACACTTATGGAAGTTAGCTCGTTTCAATATCAAGTCACGAGCAGGGCTTGAGAAAGAAGGCTTTGAGCCAATGGAGATCCAGCGTCACGGTAATCGCTTATTAAAGATGGTGCATGATTGTGATCGCATTGCAGTACAAGACTACCCAGCTAAAATTGAGCGTTTAGTGGATTTTCCAGGCTATAAGCAAATGGTGAAATACATTAAAGATGTGGTGACTGAAGTTGAGAAAGAAACGGGGTTAGCTCCTGAGTTTCTAGCATCGAAAAAGCAAATTCACCAAGTGCTTTCTTGGGCATGGAAACATGAACGCAGAGAAGATAAACGCCCTGAAATGTTGAAAAACTGGCGTCGTGATCTGTTTGAACAACGTGTATTAACGATTTTGGATGAGAAGGCTTAAGTGCAAATTACTTAAGGCTTAGATAAGAAAAAACCCGCTCTCTGCGGGTTTTTCTGTATTAACGTTCTTCGTCAGGTAACGTCACGTTAAGTTCGAGTACGGATAAATCTTCCTCTTTATGATCAAGGTTCACAGACACTTGATTTGGGTCGATTTGTACGTACTTACTGATCACATCTAAAATATCTTGTTTTAGTTGGGGTAGGTAGGCTGGAGCCGGTTGTCCAGCACTACGACGTTCAGCGACGATAATTTGTAGTCTTTCCTTCGCTACGTTCGCTGTTTTCGTCTTTTTCGGGCGGAAAAACTCGAGCAGTGCCATATAAAGTTAGCCTCCAAATAAGCGTTTTAGGAAGCCTTTCTTCTCTTCCTCTAAGAATTTAAACGGGCGTTCCTCACCCAGTAAGCGTGCAACTGTATCTTCATAAGCAATACCAGCATCAGATTCTTTATCGAAAATAACTGGTTCACCCTTGTTAGACGCGTTTAGCACTGCTTGGCTTTCAGGAATAACACCTAAAAGAGGAATATGCAAAATTTCTTCAACATCTTGAACGCTTAGCATTTCACCTTGTGTTACACGTGTTGGATTGTAGCGAGTAAGTAGAAGGTGCTGTTTAACCGCTTCTTTGCCATCTTCTGCACGACGTGACTTAGAATCTAGGATACCTAGGATACGGTCAGAGTCACGAACAGAAGAGACTTCAGGGTTCGTTGTTACAATCGCTTCATCAGCGAAGTAAAGTGCCATTAATGCACCTGTTTCAATACCTGCTGGTGAGTCACAGATAATGAATTCGAAGCCCATTTTATCCAAGTCATTTAAAACACGTTCAACACCGTCACGAGAAAGTGCATCTTTATCACGAGTCTGAGATGCTGGAAGAACAAACAGGTTGTCAACGCGCTTATCTTTGATTAGTGCTTGGTTTAAATTTGCTTCGCCGTTAATAACATTAACGAAGTCATAAACGACACGGCGTTCACAACCCATAATGAGATCTAGGTTACGCAGACCGATATCAAAATCGATAACTGCAGTTTTTTTACCGCATAATGCTAGGCCAGATGCAATGGCAGCGCTTGAAGTTGTTTTGCCAACGCCACCTTTACCTGAAGTAACAACGATAATTCGTGCCATTTACTCAATTCCTTATTAAAACTTTTATAAAGCCAGGTGCTCGATGCTGAGTGTATTATTAGCAATAGAGATAATTACACCTTTGCCCCAGAACTCTTCCTGAATGTTATCACTTAGCCAGTAGTCCCCTGCAACTGAAATTAGCTCAGATTGCAAGTTCTGACAGAAAATTGTTGCTTCTTGGTCACCGTTGGCACCAGCAATTGCTCGTCCGCGTAATGTCCCGTAAATATGAATACAACCATCAGCAATAATTTCAGCGCCAGCACTCACATGATTTAGAATGACAAGGTCACGATTTTTAGCATAAATCTGCTGACCAGAACGAACAGGGGTGCGAATGATAAGTGCAGACTCTCGGCCTTGTACTGGCTGAGGAGAAGGCTCTACTTCAGTAGATTCTGCTGTTGTTGGTTCTTTCACCGTGCGAGCGGCATTCATAATAGCAAAACCTGCAGATTTTGCTTGATTTTGTAACTCTGGCTCTTTGCAACCACTAATACCCACAGGGATCATACCTGCGTCAACAATTCCTGCCTTTAACTGCTTGAAGTTAATGTCTTTGCCTGCATTAGAAATGTCGATAACAACAGGAGCAGAGGCGAAGAAATTAGGTGCGAGTTCAACTTTTTCTTTTAGGTGATCAGTTGCTTTTTTAATATCACCATCAATTAAATGAAGTGCAGAGAGCGTGAACGAGCTCCCTTTAAGTTCAGCTGTCTTGGTCATGGGCATTATTATGGTTAGTGATTAAATTAACCATTCTTGTTGATTATCACAAAGGTAGTAGCATGGTATATTCCCTAGCAGTTAGGGGCAAGTTATCCTTGCTTTGACGTTGGAATTTCAGACAAAAGTCTCATCCTTTATGGTGAAAAATAAACCAATGGGGAATGATACGTTAAAATTGTGGTCTGAAAGAGGAAGCTTTAACAAATAGGCGAATTGAGATGTTGTGTGCAATCTATAAAAGCTTAAAAAAAGATAACACTTATTTATATATTAATAAGAAAGATGATTTCTCAGATGTACCTGAAGCATTAATGACTACATTTGGTAAACCACAATTTGTTATGGTGTTAAAGCTTGATGGTAGAAAGTTAGCATTGGCCGATGTTGAAAAAGTGAAAGAGGCATTAAATACGGTTGGATTTTATCTTCAAGTTCCACCGCCAGTGACTAACTTATTGGATCAATATAAAGCCGATAAAGCCGGCAGAGTTAATTAAGGTTATTATGCATAAGCGTTTAATATCGGCCGTTGTGGCCTTAGGATTAGGGATTTCCTCAACAGCTTTTGCTGCTGATGAAGGATTTAACGCATACATAAATAAATTAAAAGCTGAAGCACGTTCAAATGGTATATCTGAACCTATTTTAGATTCCGCTTTTGATGGCATTACTTTTACTCATCGTGCAGTAAAAGCAGACAAAAATCAGCCTGAAAAAAAATTAACTTTAGATCAATATATTCCTCGTGCTGTACCTGATTGGAAAGTAAAACAAGCACGTCGTTTATATCATGAGAATAAAGAAACCTTAGATCGCATTGGTAAAGAATATGGTGTTCAGCCACGCTTTATTGTTGCGTTGTGGGGTGTTGAAAGTAATTTTGGCAAATTACAAGGTAATTACCATGTAGTGGAAGCCTTAACGACATTAGCTTATGAAGGTCGTCGTGAAGAGTTATTCCGCAAACAAGTGATGGCGGCATTACAAATTCTTCAAGATGGTCACATTACTATTGATGAGATGAGAGGTTCTTGGGCTGGCGCAATGGGTCAGTGTCAATTTATGCCAACGTCTTATTTAACCTTCGCGGTTGATGGAAATAATGATGGTAAAGCGGATATTTGGAATACTAAAGCGGATGTATTTGCTTCTGCTGCGAATTACCTGAAGAAATCTGGTTGGAATGATAAATATACTTGGGGGCGCCAAGTACAAATTCCGTCATCATTATCTGACAGTTTAAAAGGCACTGATGCTGAGAAAGGAAAAACGTTAGCACAGTGGCAGGCTTTAGGGGTTCGTACCTTATCGGGCGCTAACTTACCACAAGAAGATATTGAAGCTTGGTTAGTTCAACCTGATGATAACCATGGTCGTGCATATCTTGTTTATGGTAATTACCAAACGCTAATGAAATGGAATCGATCTCACTATTTTGCATTAGCAGTAAGCCATTTAGCCGATAAGATTTACTGAACCGAGCTAAATTAATTGCTATCTAGAGTGTATTAAAAGCCAGGCATTTTTGTCTGGTTTTTTAATATAGATAAGAGTAGTGGTATTAAAGTAATAAATAAGGGAAAGATAACTTATACCTTTAAACTATTTATATTTACTTTTTACGCTGATATACAGGCAAATCTTTGTTTTTAGTAAGTATAAAAAAGCCCAACTTAGTTGGGCTTTTTCGTAATGCTTTTTGCAAATTAGATTTCGAAATCTTCTAAAGATTTACCTTCATCTAGTGCTTTTTTAAGTGCGCTTGGTGTACGGCCTTGGCCAGTCCATGTTTTTTCTTCACCGTTTTCGTCGATGAACTTATATTTAGCAGGACGTGCAGCACGTTTTGCTTTTGGTGCTTTAGAAAGGCTTGCTAATAATTCTTCTGGGTCGATACCATCTGCTAATAGCATTTCACGGTATTGAGCTAGTTTCTCATTACGCTCATTTTCTTTAGCTTGTTCCGCTGCTTCAGCTTCAGCACGTTCTTGAACAACGGTAGTTAATTTCTCAAGTGCTTCTTCTAGTTGCTCTAGAGTATATTCACGAGAAAGAGCACGAAGACTACGAAGGTTTAAAAGTGCTTTCATTGCATCAGACATTTTTATATTTCCTGTTATTTTTAACTAACTGTAAATAATAATAGCAGTGTCGAATCATTTATTACAATAGTAATGTTTTTATTCTTTATGTCAAAACACTTTAATCGTTATTCTCTTTAATAGTTAATTAAAACAACAATCCTATTTATAATTAAAAGAATAGAGTTAAAGAGATAAATTGGTCGTTAAATAGTTACAAAATGAAACAGTTCATGCGCTTTAGTTCATAATATTTCACCGTTATTGCTATAATTGAATAAAATTTATTTATAAAAGCAATGTTATTCATCGTGTGGTGTTAAAACTTTACTGTGATGTTGTTGCAAATAATGAAACATTACGTAGAATATTCGCATCCTTATTGTAAGGTAGAGGCGCATTATCTAATAGTAATTAACAAGAGGGTGAAACCGGTGAGGGTTAATGAAAGGAGCTAATGCCGAAGTAAGCATGACATCAAATCATCTTACTGGGGTTGCATTGAATAAGTGTAACACTGCCATAGTATATACATCATATTAACTATGGAGCGCTACTGTGACGAAGGGAGCTTTAAGAGGCTCTTCATATATGGTGATAGCCATCTCCTCCAGTAGATCTCCCACCTAATTCGGTTGTCGTTGAGATCATGAATTTAGTCGATTATTCCCATTCATTAGTATCTATTATTCCTCCTGTTGTTGCGCTGGTGCTGGCGATACTTTCTCGTCGCGTGTTACTTTCGCTAGGTGCAGGTATTTTATTGGGGGCACTTTATTTAAATGATTTTTCATTTAATCATTCTGCTTCTTATTTAGGAGGAACAATAAAAGGCTTATTCATTTCTGATGGTGGGGTAAACACCTGGAACATGAGTATTGTATTATTCCTCATTATATTAGGGATGATGACAGCACTGTTAACCTTGTCCGGTGGTACTCGTGCGTTTGCAGAATGGGCACAAACAAAAATCAAAAGTAAACGTGGTGCCAAGTTACTGGCTGCCTTTTTAGGTGTGTTTATTTTTGTTGATGATTACTTTAATAGCTTAGCGGTCGGCTCTATTTCACGACCTGTAACCGATCGTTTTTATATCTCACGCTCTAAACTTGCTTATATATTAGATTCAACGGCAGCACCGATGTGTGTATTGATGCCAGCATCAAGCTGGGGTGCTTATATTATTACTTTAATTGGTGGCATTTTAGTTACCCACGGAGTAACTGAGTACACACCGCTAAGTGCGTTCTTAACGTTAGCACCAATGAACTTCTATGCGATCTTTGCTTTAGCGATGGTGTTTGTTGTGTCTTGGTTCCAATGGGATATTGGACCAATGAAAAAGCATGAGATGGCCGCCATGCATGGTCGTGGCTTTGATGAGGGCAGCGATGTTGATGAGCAAGCGAAAGATCTTACCGATGAATTAGAAATAACGGAAAGTGAGAAAGGTAAAGTCGGCGATTTAGTGTGGCCGATTATTATTCTGATTGCCGCTACTTTCTTCTTTATGATCTTCACTGGCTATCAGGCACTTGCAGTAGACGGTAAACCTTTTGCTATTCTTGGCGCATTTGAAAATACCGATGTGGGTAAATCACTGTGTTTAGGTGGCTTATTTGGTCTTGTTGCTGCGATTATTCCGGTGTTTCGCCAGCGTATAGCAATGGTTGAAGTTGTACGAACATTATGGATTGGTGCTAAATCCATGTTTGGAGCGATTTTAATTTTATTATTTGCTTGGGCTATCGGTAGCGTTATTAGCGATATGAACACAGGGCGTTATTTATCGACCTTAGTTCAAGGCAATATTAGCCCAATGTTATTGCCTATGATCCTATTTATCTTATCGGGTGCAATGGCATTCTCGACGGGCACATCATGGGGTACCTTCGGTATTATGTTACCGATTGCGGGTGATTTGGCAGGTGCTACAGATATTGCGTTAATGCTCCCAATGTTAGCAGGCGTATTAGCAGGCTCAGTATTTGGTGATCATTGTTCGCCAATTTCTGATACCACAATTTTGTCGTCAACAGGGGCACGTTGTCACCACATTGATCACGTAGCAACACAGCTACCATATGCGATGTCTGTAGCTTTTGTCTCTATGATTGGCTATTTGGTATTGGGGATGACAGATTCATTACCTGTTGCGTTTATTGCTGCGATCACTACCTTCATTATGGTATGTGTGTTCTTTGCATGGTTGTCCCGTCGCACCTATCAACCAACAGTGAAAAGCTGATTTTTATACGATGTAGTGAAAGCCCATACAAAGTTATGGGCTTTTTTGTAACTAATGTGTAGTTGTTAAGTCTATCACTTTTCATTGTGGGTGAATTTCTGTAGCATCGGCGCAGTTTTTTTAAACCAATCGTATTACTAGGGAACTCTCATGGCCCAAATGTATTTCTATTACTCTGCAATGAATGCAGGGAAATCGACCACATTATTGCAATCTTCGTTTAATTACCGTGAAAGAGGCATGACGCCACTTATTTTCACCGCTGCTATCGATAACCGTTATGGCGTAGGTAAAGTCACATCTCGTATTGGTTTAGAAGAAGAAGCTGAGTTATTTAATTCAGAAGATGATTTATTCGAGCGTGTAAAAGTATTATCGAGTAATGGCAAAATTGACTGTGTATTAATTGATGAATGTCAGTTTTTATCAAAAGCTCAGGTTTATCAATTAACAGAAGTGGTCGATAAGCTCGATATTCCTGTTTTATGTTACGGTTTACGTACAGACTTTTTAGGTGAGCTATTTGAAGGTAGCCGTTACTTATTGTCTTGGGCTGATAAGCTGGTGGAACTAAAAACCATTTGTCACTGTGGTCGCAAGGCTAACATGGTGATCCGCCAAGATGAAACTGGTCGTGCTATTGCTGACGGTGATCAGGTTGAAATTGGTGGTAACGATCGTTATGTATCGGTATGCCGCCTACATTATAAAGAAGCATTAGGTCGTTAATTATTTAATGACAAATAGGGATAGTCTTCTTTATTTACACCTGTAATACGTAATTATTGCGAAACAAAAAGCCAGCTAATTTTAGCTGGCTTTTTCCATATTTACAGACCGTTTAATTATTTCTTATTGTGGCGCTCTTGCAGTTTATTGGTCACATCTGACAGTGATAAACCTTGATCTTGCAGTAGCACTAATAGGTGATAAATTAAATCCGCTGATTCACACACTAATTCCGCCTTATCACCCGACGTTGCCGCAAGCGCGACTTCAACGCCTTCTTCGCCCACTTTTTGCGAAATACGCTTGGTGCCACGGGCGTAGAGGCTGGCGGTGTAGGATGACTCAGGATCTGCACCTTTACGACTCGCCAAGAGCTGCTCAAGTTGATGAAGGAAAACCAGTGACGGTGGCTGTGTATCGCTTTCATCATTATCAAAACAAGTGGTGGTGTTTAAGTGGCACGTTGGCCCAATTGGATCGACTTGTACTAATAAGGTGTCTTGGTCACAATCAAGCTGAATACTTTTAAGTTGCAGCACGTTGCCTGATGTTTCACCTTTGGTCCACAAGCGCTCTTTGGTGCGAGACCAGAAGGTTACTTGTTTAGTATCAAGTGTTTTTTGAAGTGCATCTTCGTTCATGTAGCCAAGCATGAGTACTTGACCACTAGCATTATCTTGAATAATAGCAGGGATCAGTCCGGCTACTTTTTCCCAATTGATCTTGGTTAATAAACTCATAGTCGGATCTCCACATGTTGCGTTTTCAGAAATTGCTTTAACTCACCAATATTGATGATTTGTTTATGAAAAACAGAGGCAGCCAAAGCGCCGTCTACATTGGCAAGCTTAAAGGCATCGCTAAAGTGTTGCATTTCACCAGCACCACCAGATGCAATCAAAGGAACATTACACACATTACGTACCATATTGAGTTGCTCTAAGTCGTAACCGTTACGCACACCATCTTGGTTCATCATATTGAGGACAATCTCACCTGCGCCACGACGTTGTACTTCTTCCACCCAATCCCGAGTTTGCCATTGGGTTGCTTTGGTGCGGCTTTCATCTCCGGTAAATTGGTATACCTGATATTGACCTGTTTCAGCGTCAAAATAGGAATCAATACCGACCACAATACATTGCACACCGAACTTATCCGCCAGTGTAGTGATTAATGTTGGATCTGCCAGAGCTGGTGAATTGATAGACACTTTATCCGCACCAAATTGAAGAATACGGCTAGCATCGTCGGCTGATTTAATCCCGCCTGCCACACAGAATGGAATATCAATCACTTCTGCAACGCGAGAGACCCAGCTTTTATCAACAACACGACCGTCACTTGATGCGGTAATATCGTAGAAAACCAGTTCATCTGCGCCTTCTTCAGCGTAACGTTTTGCCAGTGGTACAATATCGCCAATGATTTCGTGGTTACGAAATTGGACGCCTTTTACAACCTGACCATCACGTACGTCTAAACAAGGAATAATACGTTTAGCTAACATTGTGGTCTCCTTAACTGTTCCAGCATGCAAAGGCTTGCTCGGCAGTAAACTTACCGTCAAGTAGGGCACGGCCGACAATCACACCAGCCACACCTGAGCCTTTTAATGCTGCAATATCATCAAGCGAACCGATACCGCCAGATGATTGAAATTGTACTTGTGGATATTGACGACAAAGATCGACATATAGCTCGACATTCGAGCCTGCCAATGTGCCATCACGTGAAATGTCAGTACATAGCACGTGTTTTAAACCCACTTTTAAGAAATCGTCGAGTAGGGCTTCAATAGTGACGCCTGAATCTTCTTGCCAACCAGAGACAGCAACAATGCGGTTACCGTTGTCATCAATGTTGATATCCAGTGCCAATACGATGTGTTCAGCACCGTATTTTTCCATCCAACCTTTTACCATTTCTGGTTGTTTAACGGCGGTTGAGCCAATTACCACACGTTTAGCACCTGCGTTTAACAGATCTGCGACGTCTTGTTCGGTGCGTACGCCACCACCAATTTGTACATTGGCAGGTGTGCTTTTAAGTAGTTTTTCAATCAGAGATAACTGACGGGCTTGTGTATCTTTTGCGCCAGTTAAATCAACCAAGTGGAGCCAGTTAGCACCTGCTTGGTGGTAAAGATTAAATTGCTCTGCGGGATCGACTTTGTATTCTGTTACTTGCCCATAGTCGCCTTGGAATAGGCGTACCACTTGGCCTTCAATCAGATCTAATGCAGGAATAATCATAACAAGTCCTTTTGTTATCGTTATAGTTCGAGGAAGTTTTGAATGAGTTTCGCGCCAGCTTTACTTGAACGCTCTGGGTGAAATTGCACCCCGTAGTAATTGCCGTTTTGTACCGCAGCAGTAAAGCTTTGACCATATTGCGCACTGGCGATAGTTTTACCACCTTGTTGTGCGGTGTTATCAAATACAGGCATGGCGTAACTATGAACGAAATAAAAATAGCTGCCCGCAGGAATACCTTTAAATAGTGGGTGATTATCTTCCGGTGTAATGGTATTCCAGCCCATATGTGGCAGCGGTAAACCCTCTGCTTGGATTTTCTCTACAGAAGCATCACACAAATCGAGACAAGGAATAATTTCACTGCCATTTTGACCGTGTTCTTGCGACGCTTTACCAAGTAATTGCATACCTAAACAGATCCCTAATAGCGGTTGCGTCACTTGTTTAACTAAAGCGACTAAATCACGCTGTTGTAGGTTCTGCATTGCTTCACTGGCTGTACCGACACCCGGTAAAAACAGTTTATCGGCAGCAAGTACAACTTCTGGATCCTTACTGACTTCTACTTGATAGCCAAGATGTTCAATAGCAAAGCGGACAGAAGATACATTGGCACAGCCGGTATCAATAATGACGACGCGCTGTGCAGTGTTGATTGCGGTCATTACAACACTCCTTTACTGCTTGGTAACTCGTTACCTTCCACTTTGAACGCTTGGCGCAATGTGCGACCGAACGCTTTAAATAGGCTTTCAACAATGTGGTGATCGTTATCGCCTGTTGATGATAAGTGCAGGGTACAAGCCAGCGTATCGGTTAAAGATCGGAAGAAGTGCGGTACCATTTCCGTTGATAAATCACCAACCTGATCACGACTAAATTGCGCATCAAATTTCAAATACGGACGACCAGATAAATCTAACGCACATTGGGCTAAGCATTCATCCATCGGTAGGCTAAAGCCAAAGCGACCAATGCCACGTTTATCACCTAAGGCTTTTTTCAACGCTTCACCCAGTGCTAGTGCTGCATCTTCAACACTGTGGTGATCATCGATGTGTAAATCACCATCAACGGTTAAGGTCATTTGGAAACCGCCGTGCGTGGCGATTTGATCAAGCATGTGATCAAAAAAACCAAGACCGGTAGAGATAGTATTGCCGCCAGTTTGATCTAAATTCACTTTAACGCGAATGTCAGTCTCTTTGGTGGTACGTACAACTTCGGCAATGCGAGGTTGGGTGGTTAAATCGGTTAAGATCTGCATCCAATTCATGGTTTCAGGGTTGTACTGAATCCCACGAATTGCCATGTTTTCTGCTAGCTGTAGATCGGTAATACGATCGCCAATCACCGCTGACGTTTCAAAATCCACACGACCTTGCTGAAGGTACTCTTTGACAAGTCCAAGCTTAGGTTTTCGGCAGCTACAACCTTCGTGATCAAAGTGAGGACAGATCAGCACATCACTAAATATCACGCCTTGAGACTCGAAAATATCCATCATCATATTGTGTGGCGCATCGAAATCTGCTTGTGGGTAGCTATCTGTTCCTAAGCCATCTTGGTTTGTCACCATCACCAACTTGTAGCCTGCGTTTTGCAAAGCTAGCAGGGCTGGTATCACATTCGGTTCAAATTTAAGTTTATCTAAACGATCAACTTGAAAGTCTACCGGAGGCTCAACAATTAAGGTGCCGTCACGGTCAATAAATAAAATCTTTTCCTTGCTCACAATCAACGTCCTTATTGTTGTTCTAATTGGCTACGAATAAAGGCGAGCGTTTTTTCACACTCATCACGATTACCTACACTGATTCGTATGCAGTTTTCAATTGGAGAGCGGCGTAAAATAATGCCGTTATCCCATAATGCTTTAAATAGTTGGTCTGCATTAGGGAATTTAACCAGTAGGTAATTACCGTAACCATCAAATACGGTTACACCATCTAACATGCTTAAACCCGCTTGTAAGTAAGCACGGTTTGCACTGATATCTAGCACTTGGAATTTTGTTCGTGCGCGACCTGCTTCTGATAGCGCTTGGACGGCAATTTCAGTGACAGGTACAGGCACTGGATAGGGCGCAATCACTTTAAGCAATACTTCGATAATGTCGCTATTAGCAATAGTAAAACCACAACGTAAACCAGCTAGCGCAAACGCTTTTGATAGCGTACGTAGAATGACTAAATTCGGGTAGCTTGACAGTAAATTGCTAGCACTTTCTTCTAGGCAGAAATCGATATAGGCTTCATCGACCACGACAAGGGCTGAGTTTGCTGTCATATCGAGTAGGGCTTCAATGTCTTTACGTGCTAATAAGTTACCTGTTGGGTTATTCGGGCTACAGACGAAAACAATTTTCACACCATCAAGGTTTTGTGAAATAGCCTCTAAATCTAATTGCCATTTGCTTGTCAGTGGAACAACCTTCGCATTCACATCGTAAGTTTCGGCACTGATGGCGTACATGCCATAAGTTGGTGGACAGTATAAAATACTGTCTTGGTTTGGCTCACAAAAAGCGCGGATTAGAAGCTCAATACCTTCATCGGCACCACGTGAGGTTAATACTTGCTCGGGCTTTACATTGGCATAGTCAGCGTAAGCATTGATAAGCTCAGGTGGCTGACATTCGCTGTAGCGGTTTAATCGTGCAAGGCTAATGTTGTATTCGTTATCAAACGGCGATTCGTTAGCGTTTAACCAAATATCACCGCTACCGCCTAATCGACGGGCTGATTGGTAAGGGGTTAATTCACGTACTGTTTTACGTGCGAGTCTTGCCATCGTCATGATTTATCCCTCACGATTTGCCATTAATTTTTCAACGCGGATTGTTACGGCACGTTTGTGGGCATCAAGACCTTCGGCATCGGCAATCGTTGTTACGGTATTCGCTAAACCTAGCAGACCATCCGCAGACAGCTCTTGTACTGTCATGCGTTTAGAGAAATCTGCTAAGCCTAAACTTGAGTAGGTACGTGTATAGCCATAAGTCGGTAATACGTGGTTAGTACCTGAGGCATAATCACCAACAGATTCTGGCGACCAATTACCTAAGAAAATAGAGCCTGCATTGTCCAGTAATGGCACTAAGTCACGTGGATTAGTGGTTTGTACAATTAAGTGCTCAGGACCATAGTTATTTGAAATCGCAATACATTGCGGCAAGGTTTCAGCAACAATCAGTAGGCTTGAACCTAATGCTTCTTTTGCGATATCAGAACGAGACAACTCAGCGAGTTGACGTTGAATGGCATCTGCTGTTTTATCGGCAATGACAGGATCTGGTGTTACTAAAATAACCTGAGAGTCAGGGCCGTGTTCAGCTTGGCTCAGAAGATCTGCGGCAATGAAATCAGGATCAGCACTGCTGTCAGCAATTACTAATACTTCAGATGGGCCGGCTGGCATATCAATGGCAGCACCACGGAAGTCATTGCTGACTTGGCGCTTGGCTTCGGTAACAAAGGCGTTGCCAGGGCCAAAGATTTTATCCACTTTGGCAACGGTTGCTGTGCCGTAAGCCATCGCAGCGACAGCTTGTGAACCACCAACGTTATACACTTCATCAATGCCACATAATTTAGCAACGTATAAAATTTCATCGGCGATCGGTGGTGGAGAGCACAACACGACTTTTTGACAACCTGCAATTTTAGCAGGTACACCTAACATCAATACGGTTGATGGCAGAGGAGCACTGCCGCCGGGAATGTATAAACCGACCGAGTTAACAGGGCGAGTCATCTGCTCACAAATGATCCCCGGTTGGGTTTCAACCCGTAGGGTTTGCTGTTTTTGTGCCTGGTGGAATGTACTGATGTTATCGAAAGCTTGTTGCAGTGCTGCTTTCATATCTTCACTGAGGCGAGAGCATGCCGCATCTATTTCATTATTGCTGACTTTTAAAGACGCTGGACGAATACCATCAAACTTTTCTGTAAGCTCGAGTAATGCTTCATCACCACGACGACGAACATCATCAATAACACTGGTTACAATCGCGCTGATATTGGCGCCATTATTAACGGCTGGTCGAGCAAGCAGTTTTTCTCGCTGATTCTCACTTAGAGATTGCCATACAACTGTTTTCATCGATTACTCCATCATCTTCTCGATTGGCAATACTAGAATAGAGCTAGCACCCAACTCTTTTAGCTGCTCCATGGTTTCCCAGAATAGGTTTTCAGAGCTAACGATGTGGATAGCGACGCGTGATTTGTCTGCGGCAAGGGGTAATACAGTTGGATCTTCCGCACCCGGTAGTAGCAATTTGATTTGCTCAAGGCGATCTGTTGGCGCATGTAGCATGATGTATTTAGATTCTTTTGCTTGAATAACACCTTGCATACGGGTTAATAGACGCTCGATCAATGCTTGTTTTTCTTCTGCAAGTGTTTCTGTTGACTGGATCAGTACTGCTTTCGATCGCAGAATCACTTCCGCTTCCTTAAGGCCATTCGCTTCAAGTGTTGCGCCTGTTGAAACCAAATCACAGATAGCATCAGCAAGCCCTGCGCGAGGAGCCACTTCAACAGAGCCGTTTAGCATACATGTGCTGAATTTCACGCCAAGATCATCCATGTAGCGTTTAACTAGCTGAGGGTAAGTTGTTGCAATGCGTTTACCGTTAAGATCTTGAGGACCCTTGTATTCGGCATCTTTATCAATGGCAATAGAAAGGCGGCAGCCACCGAAATCAAGGCGACGTAGTTTTTTATAATCCGATGGTTCACCACGAGCTTGTCGCTCAAGGCTTACTTCTTCTAATTCGTTTTCACCGATCACACCTAAATCAACCACACCATCCATGATCAGACCTGGGATGTCGTCATCACGAACGAGTAGTAAATCGATAGGCATATTTTCAGCGTGGACAACTAAACGCTCACCAACCATATTGAATTTCACGCCACAGCGTTTAAGCAGTGTTTGGCACTCTTTACTTAGTCGGCCTTTTTTCTGAATCGCAATTCGTAGTCGTTGTGTTTGCATAGTCATTTCCCTGTCCTAATTCACTTAATTCAAAATCTGGTATTAAAAAACCCTCGGAAGTCTATTTCTTCCGAGGGTCTGAATTTGATTATTCCTTGTGACCACTGGAAGAATATGTTGTCTTCCAGGGTGAGGCGTATCCTCCCGAAAGACTAGTCAGGATGGTGATGGATATGATTGTTAGTCATTTGGATACGCATAAGTCAATCTCTCTAACGCTTGATAGTGTTATTTTCTTGTTATCCACACTAACTAAGTGAGTTAGATATTGCAACATTATTTTTAACGTTTTAGTGGATTTGTTTTTCTTTCCAAAAAAGCTTCTGGTGATGTCACAATTGTCAGATTTGATTTTATAAGATGTTGAGTTTTAAATATTAAAATAGATTTACATTGAAGATGTTGTTGGGGTGTAAGGTATGTCTTGTCACTATTTTTTGAGAAAGTCGGTATTTTGAGAAACAACAGGCAATAAAAAACCGATCTAAAAATCGGCTTTTTGTTAGTTAGCTGTTAATGGCGATTGGGGTGTAAATACTTATCAGCCACAACACTTTTTAAATTTCTTACCGCTACCACATGGGCAAGGATCATTACGACCGACGGTTTTCTCACTTTTAACAGGAGCTGGTGGTGCTGCTTGCTCTATTGGTGGTGGCTCTGGGTATTCACCATCAATGTAAAACCAACATGATTGCCCATTGATTTCTTCTTTTAAAAAGCGAGAGCGCTCTTGAAGAATATATTCATTGCCTGCTTCTTTGTACATGGCTTTAAATTCAACAAAACCTTCGCCACTTTCAGCAATGTCACTGCTAAGAACATCTAGCCCTAACCATTTTAAATTCACTGATTCTGCAATTGCATCACGGTGTTGTTCTGCTTCACAACTTGGATGGTAAGTTTGAACAACAAAATCAACTAACCCCAGTACATGGGCACTATAACGTGCACGCATTAATTGTTCTGGATGTAATGCTTTAGCATGATCAAGATGAATCACTTTACAGCACTCAATCAGCGGTTTGTTACTACCACAAGGGCACTGTGATGTATGTTTAGACATGTTTAATTTGCCGGCGTTTGCTCATATTCAGCCGACCATTTTACTGACTCTAAATAGTGATCTGCAATGCTAGATTCATTGATCTTTAATGCATCACTGTATTTCTTCACTAAAGGCCAGTTAGCCTGATCGTAAGCATCAGTAAGATTTAAAATCGCGCCAAGCGGTCCTACGCGTTTCGTTAAGGCGAGTTTTACTTGCTCGCTTAAAGGAAGATGTTTCAATAATTCATCTAATGGCTGGTCTAGCAATGAATCTAATAAAGAGAATAGACCGGTTAAAAATGCCTGATTGCCGTTATCGTTAGGCACTCGAGTGCGATAAAGCTGCTCACAAAAGTGTGCCCGTTGTAGCGATAAGTTATACAGTGATGGTGGCTTATTCTCTACTGCATGAGAGGTTGCAACAAAGGTAATAAAGCGTCTGAGCTTTTCTTCACCTAAGAAAACTAAAGCCTGCTTAAATGAGGTAACGGGTTTTGAGCGCATTGATGTCATGGCATTAACGTGGCGCAACAACTTATAAGATAAGGTGACATCTGTTGCGATGATTTCTTCCACTTTGTCGTAATCGACCTCTGCTACGCAAATCTCTTTAAATAAACGTAAGGTGGTAATAGAAGACGGTTTTAACGATTTACGTTGAATTAATTCTGGTTTGCTAAAAAAGAAGCCTTGGAATAGGTCAAAACCTGCATCATAGGCTTGTTGATATTCTTCCTGAGTTTCGACTTTTTCAGCTAAGAAACGAAGTTTGGTTTTTTCCTTATAGAACTTAATAAAGCGAGCGGCTTTTTCTATAGAAATAATACGGATATCAAACTTGATGATATGAATGTAAGGTATAAATCGATTCCAAGCCTCACTTGGAATAAAGTCATCCAATGCTAAGGTGTATCCTTTTTGATGTAGTTGTTTTATCGCTTCAAATAGTTCATCTGTAGGTGAGCAACTTTCTAGAATTTCGATGATAAAACTTTGTTTTGGAAAAAGAAGTGGTGTTCCTGATACAAGTGAGTTGTACGGGAAGTTTACAAAGGCACGTTTACCTGATGTTAATTGTACCTCACCAGCCGTACTGAAAAAGTTATCGTTAAGAAGACGGTTGGTTGCTTGCTCATCACCAATATTAGGAAAGCAGTTATCCGGACCATCTCTGAACAATAGCTCATAGCCGATAGTATGCTTATTACGATTTAAAATAGGTTGTCGAGCAATATATGAAAACATGTAATTCTGCAGAAAAAGTTAAAAATTATTTATTTTTAATATTGTTATTATAGTGAAAATCATATCAAAAATTGTTAATTAGCAAAGTGATGGTTTTAACAATATTTAAATAAAATGCGAGCCATAAAAAAAGTCTCATTTAAATGTATGTTTTATGCTCAATCGCAACTAAAAAGCCTAAGAATCTTTATTGTGAGTATTTGTTGAGCGAATAAAAATGGTCAGGGGTACGTTTTAGCGTCATAATGGCGACCACTATCGGATGCTTGTCATTTATTCTTGAGTTATCTGATTTACCCTTTGAATATTCTGTTAAATCCTATTTGTGCAACTTATGTCTATATTTACCTTGATACAAGCGGGATTGCTTGTTGGTGGTAGTGTTTTTATTGTGATGCTGATTAGAGCATGGCGAAGAAACCGGAAGCAGGAAGCAGATACACGTATTATTCCCGTCGCCTTGATTGGTGGTTTTGCAAACTTCTGTGACACTCTTGGTGTTGGAAGTTTCGCTATTATGACAGCAGGTTATAAACAATTTAAGCTTATTGACGATCAGGTGCTACCCGGTACGTTAAATTGCCAAGCCGTTTTAGCAACGGTCGTGCAGGCTCTCATATTTCTTACTGCTGTTAATGTCGATTCGGTTACTTTACTTAGCTTGGTTGTTGCGGCCTGTTTAGGTGCGACGGTCGGTGCACGATTAGTATCGAACTGGGATCGCCAGCTTATTCGTATTGTAATGAGTGGTGCTTTGCTGGTGGTGGCAGGCTTAATGCTAGCGGGTCAGTTAAAGCTATTCCCACTTGGCGGAACCAGTTTAGGCTTAACAGGATGGAAGTTGGCAGTCGGTATTGCCGGTAACTTCTTATTTGGCGCATTAATGACGGTTGGTATTGGTTTATACGCACCATGTATGACGATGATCTACATGTTGGGTATGAATCCGTTAGCGGCATTCCCTGTGATGATGTGTTCATGTGGCTTCTTAGGTTTCTTCTCGGCAGGTGGTTTCCTTCGCCGTAATAAGATCAACAGTCGAGCTTCTGTTGCAGTCGCAATTACAGGTCCTATTGGAGTGGTGATTGCAGCATATCTAGTGAAATCACTGGATATGAAGGTATTAGCATGGCTAGTGTGTGGTGTGGTGCTTTACACCTCAATTACCATGTATCGTTCTTGGGCGACTGATAGAAAGCAGCTGAAGAACGTGAATGTTGAACAAAAGACAGCATAAAAGAAAAGGTACGCTCGATGCGTACCTTTTTTATTGGCACTGACTTTGATCAAAAGCGCGGGTTTCTAACTGATAACCATCAGGGCTTACCACAAGTACAGAGCCATGTTCGTACCAATCACCCAGCACAATACGTGTCGCAGGTTTATTATCAACGGTGAGGGAGTGGATATCAGGTCGGTGAGTATGGCCATGGATCATTTGATCAACATGAAACTCTTCCATTACACGAACCACTTCACTGGCTGTTACATCCATGATGGATTGGCTTTTCATCTGATTATTTTTGCTACTGTTTTTTCTAAATTTCTCTCCAATTTGAATTCGTTTAGAAAGTGGGATACGGAAAAATAACCATTGAATGAACTTGTTGTGCACTTTTTTGCGGTAACGTTGATACGCTTCATCTTCAATACACAGCGTATCACCATGTAAGATCAGCGTTGGTTTCCCATAAAGATCAACTACCGAGTGTTCGGGTAATAGCTGAACCCCTGTTTGCTGACTAAAACGTTTTCCGATCAGAAAATCACGATTACCGTGAACAAAGTAACAAGGGATGCCCGAATCTGTCAGTGTCTTAAAAGCCTGTTTGATTTGCTGTAAGAAAGGCGACTCTTCATCATCACCGATCCACATTTCAAACAGATCCCCAAGCACATATAAAGCATCGATATTAGCGGTATCCTCTGCCATAAAACGCAGAAAACAATCCGTCATATCAGGGCGGCTAGCACTTAAGTGCAGATCTGAAATAAATAGTGTCGTCATATGAAAAAAGGGTAGCAGAACGCTACCCTTGATAAATAAAGAAGACTTATTCTTCGATTGTTACGTTTTCGATAACAACATCTTCAACTGGCACGTCAGAGTGGTAACCGTGACGACCAGTTTTCACTGCCTTGATCTTGTTAACAACGTCCATACCTTCAACAACAGCACCGAATACACAGTAGCCCCAGCCACTCATGTTTTCGCCAGTGAAGTCTAGGAAGTTGTTGTCTTTAACGTTGATGAAGAACTGAGAGCTTGCAGAGTGAGGAGCATTAGTACGCGCCATTGCAAGTGTACCAGTCTTGTTGCTAAGACCGTTGTTTGCTTCGTTCTTGATTGGTGCACGTGTTTCTTTTTCTTCCATACCCGGTGCCATGCCACCGCCTTGGATCATGAAACCATCGATAACACGGTGGAAAATAGTACCGTTGTAGAAACCATCACGGCAGTATTGAAGGAAGTTTGCACATGTCTCAGGTGCTTGCTCTTCGAATAGGTTAATTTGGATGTCACCAAAATTTGTGTGAAGGGTAATCATGATCTTTTCCTTAATGGAGTATTTTCTTTTAAGTGTCGAATATTAACTTACCATAGCCTGCTCAGACAAACATTACCCGATCAATCGTTGACTAATTGCTAAAATAGCATTCAGCAAAGGATTTTCCTTGCCAACAAAAGGCATAAAAGGTGTAATTACCTTTCTAAATTTGTAACCCCATAATATGAGTAATGAAGAGACATGTTAAAGATCTATAACTCGCTCACACGACAGAAAGAGGCATTCACCCCAATCCAGCCTGGTAAAGTAGGCATGTACGTCTGTGGAGTAACGATCTACGATTTGTGTCACATTGGACACGGCCGTACGTTTGTATCTTTTGACGTGGTTTCTCGTTACCTTCGCTATTCTGGTTACGATCTAACTTTCGTACGTAATATCACTGACATCGATGACAAGATCATCAAGCGTGCTGCTGAAAATGGCGAAAGTTGTGAATCATTAACTGAACGTTTGATCGGTGAAATGCATGCGGATTTCGATGCATTAGGTATGAAACGTCCAGACGTTGAGCCACGTGCGACACAGTTTATTGCAGAAATTATCGCCCTTTGTGAGCGCTTAATTGAGCGTGGTTTTGCTTATGTTGCATCAAATGGCGATGTGATGTTTGAAGTGAGTAAGTTTGAAGATTACGGTCGTTTATCTAAACAAGATCTTGATCAGCTTCAAGCTGGTGCACGTGTTGATATCGAAACGGCGAAGCGTAGCCCACTCGACTTCGTACTATGGAAAATGTCTAAGCCAGGTGAACCAACATGGGAATCACCATGGGGTCCAGGTCGTCCAGGTTGGCACATTGAATGTTCAGCGATGAACTCTGCAATCTTAGGCGATCACTTTGATATTCACGGCGGTGGTTCAGATCTTCAGTTCCCACACCACGAAAACGAAATCGCACAATCTTGCTGTGCACACGACACTCAGTATGTAAATACTTGGATGCACAGTGGCATGGTAATGGTTGATCGCGAGAAAATGTCGAAGTCATTAGGTAACTTCTTCACTATTCGTGATGTATTAAACCACTACGATCCTGAAACGGTACGTTACTTCCTAATGTCTGGTCACTACCGTAGCCAGCTAAACTACAGCGAAGAGAACCTGAAACAAGCACGTTCTGCACTAGAGCGTCTATACACATCACTTCGTGGTCTTGATACGTCTGTTGAAGCGGCTGGTGGTGAAGAGTTTGTAGCTCGCTTTAAAGAAGCAATGGACGATGATTTCAACACGCCTGAAGCTTACTCTGTGCTATTTGATATGGCGCGTGAGATCAACCGTCTGAAAGCTGACGACGTAGCGGCTGCATCGGTATTAGGTGCACGTATGCGTGAGCTTGCTGATGTGCTAGGTCTGCTATCTCAAGAGCCTGAAACTTTCCTACAAGGTGGTGCAGGTGAAGATGATGATGTGGCAGAAATTGAAGCATTGATCCAACAACGTCTTGATGCGCGTGCAGCAAAAGATTGGGCAGCAGCGGATGAAGCGCGTGATAAGCTAATGGCAATGGGTATCATCTTAGAAGATGGTGCACAGGGCACAACATGGCGTCGTAAGTAATTACATCCCATAATAAAAAACCGAGCGAGATGCTCGGTTTTTTTATACCTTCGATTTAAGCGCTTTTCAGTGCAATCGTTGGTGGCTTGATGCCATTGCGGGCAAACTCTTCCATTACACGCAAAGTAATGTCGGTTTCAAATAGCTTTTCATACTTAGTATCAACCACATAGGCTTTACAGGTCAGCATAATAGCTAAGTAGTTATCTGTAATAGTTTGCTTTACCAATACTGTTACAGGCTTTGGTAAGTGAATGTAACGGCTTGATGATGCGGCTTCTTGGATCAAATCACGGGCAAGGCGAATGTCTTGATCCATGCTGATGTAAAACGGGATCACTACCTGCATATCTAGCGCACCATAGTTACCACTCACCGTTACTTCACTTAAGAATTTGTTGTTTGGGATAGTGATAATGTCATCGGTCAGGGTACGCATACGTACAGAACGTAAACCAATAGTAATGATGTCGCCATAGTTACCTTCAAAGGTCACGCGATCACCGACTTGGAACGGGCGGTCGATCATTACTGTTAAACCTGCAATGAATGAAGCTGCCAAGTCTTTTAAGGCGAAACCCACTGATACCGCAATCGTACCGCCAATTAGTGCGAGGATACGATCATCAACACGGAAACTCATCATAAATACGGCGATACCTGTCGACATATAAATGAAGAATTGGAAGAAAGATTGCAGCTTTTGCAGCAACATTCGACGCTGAGCAAATTGGCTACTAATACCATCTACCACCGATTGGATAAAACGTAAAAATAGCCATGCAGCACTAACGGTTAAGATAGAAAATAATACGCCACTCCAACGGATCAAGCTTGCAAACTGTTGAAAGCTTTCGATGTTAGGCATGTCATCGGCAAATACTGCAGGAGAAAAGCTGAGCAGCAGTGCACTGAATAAAAACAATAAACGCTTCATTTATTTCACCAATAAGTGCTGACGGTGGAGGACATTAGTAATATGGCGGAACCAGTGATCAGACACTTTTGCCTTATCATCAGACCATTCAATAAAACCACGGCTCTGGAAATAACGTAGGGTACCAATTACTTCAGAAATACTGAGCTGAGTACATTCTGATAGCTCTTTAGGTGAAGCCACTTCCAATTGAACGATAGAACGCAGTACCGCCAACATGGGTTTTGGCATTTGCTCCAGATCGTCTGATTGTGGTGCTTTAAATAAGCGAACCAGTACTTTATCTGTGTCTTTATCACGTTGCAGTGAGAAACGGAAAAAACGTACCGCAACCGTTGGGTTACCGTCAGAGTAGTCCCATAAAATACGGAAGAAACCACGCTGTGCACGCTCTTCTTCTGTGATGTCATCTTCATCCCATTGGCGAGGTAGCACTAAGCCTTCGAAGCTAATGGCATATTCACCTTCTGAAGAAAAACGAGTTTTTAGGAGATCACCGATTTGTTGTTCGCTCCAGCGTGGCATAAATGTCACTAAATCAAACAGCAAACGTTCGCCACGGGCACGATCGACAAAACGCCAGCATGATTTTTCAATTGCAAACAGTGCGCGGTGGCTCTTACGGCTACGACGCATTAAGTCTGTGATCTTCATTAAATCATTTAAACCACCCACTTTTGGGGTGACTAAGCGTTGAGCGTTATCAATAGCGAATAAATACGTCTCCTCACTATTACGTAAGAAATCGAGGATTGTCGCTTCATCACTGTCTGCGGCTAAACCAAGTTCACTCGCCAATTGTTGTAATAGCTCTGAATAGCCATCGTATGGACAGTTAATATAAATCGGCGTTGCGTTCTTAACTTTATGTAATAAGCGGCGAAGTAGGGTTGTTGTACCGATACCACGTTCACCTGATACCACACAAACAGCGGGTTTATCTGTTAGTACATAACCTGATAGCTGCTTAATTTCATCAAGGGCATAATCTTCGATGATTGGGCTATCATCACTGCCTGGCGTGACATAATCATAGGTAGCAGTACCTTTAATACGTACCATGTTTAGCTGTTCACGTGCCGTTTCTGTTTGCTTGGCAACTTCAATACGGAATAAGTAAGCTAAGGCGTGGCGGAAGAAAATGTACTTCGATAAGTTGGCAACCAATGTATGTTGGAAGCGACGTAATGTCAGCCATACTGCACCCAGTGCTGTTGCTGGAATTGAAAGTAAGAATTTATCTTTATGATTAACCGCCCACTTAATAGAGATAGGCATGTGTGGAACGTCTTCAAGACGCTTAAACACAATGTGTCGCCAGCGGCGAAGTGTTACTAACGTTAGTAGAATAAAGCCAAAGAAAATAACTGACCAAATCCAAGCGTAAATCGTACCTTGACCTAATGTACGGGCAGAGATCTGCAAGATCACACCTGCTGCAATAAATCCCCATACGTACTGACGAATCGTTGATAGGCGCAGTGCAACCACTTCGGTATCACTGTTGTTGATACTGTTACGACGTGCAAACTCAAGAATAAAGCGAACAGCAATTGAGCCACCTAGGATCCACCAAGTGAAGATCTCTAAGTAAATTAAGTGATGCAAGCTCGGTAATTGAGAAACAATGCGTAGCGATAACGTGATTGCAATTAACCAACCAATCGGACGATGTGCGCGGCTGATGTACCAAATAGCACGGAAGATCAGATTAGGATGTGGATTGCTTTCTAATTGTGTTTCACGGAAATGCTCAATTAAACGCGTACTGTTACGTTGCCACCAGAATAGCAGGAATAAAATACCGCAAACTTTCAGTGCCACCATTAAGACAGGGACAGGTGAGATCCACATATCCTGTAGTAACCCTTGGAAACTACGTAATTGGTATAGCGCCATGTACTGCAAGTTAAGCGCAGTAATAGACAACTCTAATTTGAACTGTTGGACACCAAATGGACCAAACCCCGTTACTTTGTCTTGAATTGCCGATGAGCTTAGATCAAGTAAACGTTCTTTATCTTGGCTGATGCTGAGCAGCGAGCTGTAGACTGAAGAGAGCTTCTTCCATGCTTGCTCTTTATTGTCACTGTTATGATAAGCGGTTAACGCCTCAGCAAGTAATTCACGATGCTTTTCTTGCTGCGCCAGGGTTTTTGATAGCAATGTATTTACTTTCCTCACATCTTGCGAGGTGAATAAATGCTGATCTGGCAGTTGGTTAATGGCTGTATTAATTTGCGTTGCAGCAGGCGTTAATGTCGGTTGATTGTTATCGAAAAGCGATAAACTTGCCGATGCCGGCGTACTGAAAATCAGTATCAAGCTACAGAATAATGAATATATGGTTAATCGCATTAATCTTTACTATTTCCCAAAATGATGAAGATAAATGTAGACCATATAAGATGATGATTTGATTGAGGTTATAAAAACACGGTTCAGATCACGTCTTATAGATCAAATGGTTAATGTGAAAGCCATTTAAAATGGCAAGCTGAAATTGATTTAAATTTGATCTGGTAACTGAGTACCACATTTTTTGCAGTAATCAGCATCTAACTCGTGACCGCTGGTGGCACAGTTTGGACAGCGCCTTAAGTTACGAGTCGTTTTCATTTCTTGATTGAGCTCTGCGGTCAAAATACCAGTAGGTACTGCCAAGATGGAGTAACCAAGTAACATGGTGAGTGATGCTAACGCTTTACCCATAACGGTTTGTGGCACGATATCGCCATAACCGACGGTCGTAATGGTGACAATTGCCCAATAAATACTTTTTGGGATACTGGTAAAGCCATTTTCAGGGCCTTCAATTAAAAACATCAAAGAGCCAAATACCGTAACCAGAATTAACACTGAGCTGAAGAAAACAAAGATCTTGCGTTGAGCATGACGTAATGAACGCAAAAGGATATTGGAGTCTTGTAAGAATCGCGCCAGTTTTAGTACACGGAAAATACGTAACACACGGATCAAACGAACAATCAATAAGTAGTTTGAGCCTGGAATAAAGAATGAGATATAAGCAGGGACTATGGCAATTAAATCAATAATGCCATAGAAACTACGGGCGTAAGCAAGCGGTCTTGGCGAACAATATAGACGTAAAACATATTCAATGGTGAATAGAATCGTAAAGAACCATTCAGCCCCGAGTAAGGCGGTCGAGAATTTTGATTCGATACTTGAGACTGATGAAATGATCAGAATGAGTTCAGAGCTAATGATGGCAATGATTAAGCCAATATCAAATAGTTGACCTGCGCGTGTCGAAGTGCCGAAAATAATTTGATAGAGGCGTTGTCTTGGTGTCAGTTTAATCATAATAGGGTGTCAGTTAACGAAATACATAAACCATGCTATGGCTATTTTATTTTGCATGGCGTATTAAACAGCAGAGTAGTATAGCAAATTAAACACTGACAAGATGAGTAAATGACGCTGAGAAAGGCTGAGAAATGAAAAGTCCCGGAAATTCCGAGACTTTATCTTTAATTATTAACTTTATTTAGTGATGCGATGGTGCGTTCAGGCTTATACCAAGCCAGGTAACATCACTTTCAAGCCGTTAATGATAAATTCGATACCTAGAGCCGCTAGGATCAAACCCATGATACGAGTGATCACGTTAATGCCGGTTTGACCAAGGAAACGTACAATCAGAGGTGCTGAACGGAATAGTAACCAACAGCCAAAAGCAAACACAACAATAGTAATGGCGATACCAATTGTTGTTGTCATTCCCGGATATTTTGAACCGTAAACAATGGTTGAACTGATAGCACCAGGTCCAGCCATTAACGGCATTGCAAGTGGTACTACACCGACTTGTTCACGAATCGCAGACTCTGATTTCTCTTCTTTATTCTGCTTCACCTCACCAATCTTACCGCTCATCATCGAAAAGGCGATGCTAAGCAGTAGCAAACCACCGGCTACGCGGAAAGAGTCTATAGAAATACTAAATAAATCCAGCAAGTGCTGACCAGCAATCAAGGCGACGACCAAAATAACGGCGACAGCAACGTTGGTGGTAAGGGCGGTTTTATTTCGCTCTTCAGGTGTCATAGATCCTGTTAATGAAACAAAAACAGGCATGATCCCAACTGGGTTAACGGTCGCAAAAAGACCGACCAAAAAATGTAAAAATATTCCTATTTCAATGGCTTGCATGATTTTCTCTGTTGTTTGGCGCTAAGTGTAAGTCGTTAGAGATGTGTGAATGAATACACTTGATCTCTGCGTTAAATGGCCTCGTATATAAGGCATAGTTAATGGTTTCATCTTCAATCTGTAGTTAATAAAGCTTTGTGCTTTTAGGTAGTTAGCACAAATAAATACAAAGATTGCATATAGTTGATATTTTAATCTAAAACGTTTGCGTTAACTATAAATGAAGTGTTGATATTTATAAAAAAATAGGATTATTACTTCGGTTTGTTAATATTCTTTCATTCTTCAAAATATCTACTACTCTGGTTGATCAAGTTGCTTATCTATTAATGATTCAATATTGACCAATTGTCATATAAAAAGGTGATAACTATCACAACTGGGTGAATATGGGACTAGTAAATGTATTTTTATTACGTAATATTTCGTCTTGTGAAATAAGTGATGTAAATCTCGTTTATGTGGAATATAGATGAAAACACTTACATTACCTTATAAGGGTTTGTTTTTTGTTCAATTTAAGTAAATTTTAGCATTAATTGAACATGTGGATTAATAGTGATCTAAATCAAATCTTTTTAAAATATGACTAAATATAATCAGTTTTGAAAGCAATTTACTAAGTATGTGTTTTCTTGACCTGAGAGGGTGAAGAATGAAAGGAATCAAGCCGTATCCTTACTAAAAAGTTTTCAATCTTAAGGTAGGAGTCTACTATGCCTGTTACAAATATGACTGAACTAGATGCAATGGTTGCACGTGTTAAAGCTGCTCAAAAAGAGTTTGCTACTTACTCTCAAGAGCAAGTGGATAAGATTTTCCGCGCAGCATCTCTAGCAGCTAACAACGCTCGTATTCCTCTAGCTCAGCAAGCTGTTGCTGAATCTGGCATGGGTATCATCGAAGACAAGGTTATTAAAAACCACTTCGCTTCTGAATTTATCTACAACAAATACAAAGACGAAAAGACATGCGGTATCTTGGAAGAGAACGACGAGTTCGGCACCATGACTATTGCAGAGCCTGTAGGTATCATCTGTGGTATCGTACCAACGACTAACCCAACATCTACAGCGATCTTTAAATCTCTTATCTCTCTTAAAACACGTAACGCGATTATCTTCTCGCCACACCCACGTGCTAAAGACTCAACTAACGCTGCTGCAAAATTAGTGCTAGATGCTGCTGTTGCTGCAGGCGCACCAAAAGACATCATCGGCTGGATCGATCAACCATCAGTTGAACTATCTAACGCGCTAATGAAGCACGATGACATCAACCTTATCCTTGCTACTGGTGGTCCAGGCATGGTTAAAGCGGCTTACTCTTCAGGTAAACCAGCTATCGGTGTAGGTGCAGGTAACGTTCCAGTTGTTATCGATGAAACAGCAGACATCAAACGTGCAGTAGCATCTGTACTTATGTCTAAAACATTCGACAACGGTGTAGTGTGTGCTTCTGAGCAAGCAGTTATCGTAATGGATGAAGTGTACGACGAAGTGAAAGCACGTTTTGCTTCTCATAACGGTTACGTTTTATCTAAAGAAGAAGCTGATAAAGTTCGTAAAGTGCTACTAATCAACGGCGCACTAAACGCAGACATCGTAGGTCAACCTGCAACTAAGATTGCGGCAATGGCTGGCGTAACAGTACCTGCTAACACTAAGATCCTAATCGGTGAAGGTGTTCAAGTTTCTGCTGACGACGAATTTGCACACGAGAAACTATCTCCAACACTAGGTATGTTCCGTGCGTCATCTTTCGAAAACGCAGTAGACCAAGCGGTAACTATGGTTGAAATCGGTGGTATCGGTCACACATCTGGTCTATACACAAACCAAGACGTTAACGCTGACCGTATCAAGTACTTCGGTGACCGTCTAAAAACTGCACGTATTCTTGTAAACATCCCAACGACTCACGGTGGTATCGGTGATCTATACAACTTCAACGTTGCACCGTCTCTAACTCTAGGTTGTGGTTCATGGGGTGGTAACTCTATCTCTGAGAACGTAGGTCCTAAGCACCTTATCAACAAGAAGACAGTAGCGAAGCGAGCTGAAAATATGTTGTGGCACAAACTACCTAAATCAATCTACTTCCGTCGTGGTAGCCTTCCAATTGCACTGAGCGATCTAGAAGGTAAGAAGCGTGCATTCCTAGTAACTGACCGTTTCCTATTCAACAACGGTTACGCTGATGAAGTAGTTAGCCTGCTTAAAGCTAACGGTATGGAAGTTCAAACATTCTTTGATGTAGAAGCGGATCCAACACTATCTGTTGTTGAGAAAGGCGCTGAAGCAATGAAGAGCTTCCAACCTGACGTGATCATCGCACTAGGTGGTGGTTCACCAATGGATGCTGCGAAGATCATGTGGGTAATGTACGAGCACCCAGAAACGCACTTCGAAGAACTAGCAATGCGCTTTATGGACATCCGTAAGCGTATCTACAAGTTCCCTAAAATGGGTCAGAAAGCTGAGCTAGTATGTATCACGACGACTTCTGGTACAGGTTCTGAAGTAACACCATTTGCGGTTGTAACTGACGACAAAACTGGTGCTAAGTACCCACTAGCTGACTACGAACTAACGCCACAAATGGCAATCGTTGATGCAAACCTTGTAATGAACATGCCTAAGTCACTAACAGCGTTTGGTGGTTACGATGCAGTAACTCACGCACTAGAAGCTTACGTATCTGTTCTTGCTAACGAATACTCTGACGGTCAGGCACTTCAAGCACTTAAGATGCTAAAAGAATACCTACCTTCAAGCTATGCGAATGGTGCAAACGACCCAATCGCACGTGAGAAAGTACACAATGCGGCAACTATCGCTGGTATCGCGTTTGCGAACGCATTCCTAGGTGTGTGTCACTCAATGGCTCACAAACTAGGTGCTGAGTTCCACTTACCACACGGTCTAGCTAACGCACTGTTGATTTCTAACGTGGTTCGTTACAACGCTAACGATAACCCAACTAAGCAGACTGCATTCTCTCAATACGACCGTCCACAAGCACGTCGTCGTTACGCAGAAGTTGCAGATCACCTAGGTCTAACTCAAGCTGGTGATCGTACTGCTCAGAAGATTGAGCGTCTACTTGCATGGTTAGATGAGCTGAAGACAAACCTAGAAATCCCAATGTCTATTCAGGCTGCTGGTGTATTAGAAGCTGACTTCCTAGCGAAGGTTGATGAGCTATCTGTAGAAGCGTTCGATGACCAATGTACAGGTGCGAACCCTCGTTACCCTCTAATCTCTGAGCTTAAAGACGTGCTTCTAGCTTCTTACTACGGTAAAGCATTCGTTGAAGGTGAAACTTTCGAAGGCACTACAGTGATCAAGAAGTCAGAGCAAGAAGCTGATAAACCAGCTAAAGCTAAGAAAGAAAAAGCAAAAGCTTAATATCTTTCGAGACTTAACGAAAAAGCCCACTAATTAGTGGGCTTTTTTCTTTTCTGCGTTTTGTCTGTGATAAATAATTCGTTAAAAAAGGGATAGCGATGGGCTTTATCCTTTAAATGCAATGAATTAAATAGCGGATTCAGCTTCTAACACTCTGCCATTAAATGATTCATTACGGATCATGTACTCAATACTACTTACAATCTCATCGAGTAAAGCTGCGTGTATTTGTGTGTCATTACTTGCTTCCGTCGGTGAGTTTATTGGGATGATCCCACCGACACGAATATTCTTTTCCGCCAACTCTTTTGACCAACTTTGCGTTAAACCCTGAACCACACATTTACAGGTATCTGGTAATTGTGGCTGATGATGTGGCTGTTTAACGGCTAGGTTGATAATAAGTGCTGGAAGCTTTGTATGTTGCATAAATGATGCGGCCACATTGCCAAAGGCAAAGAAAGTCGTTGCGCCATTACACATCACCTTGGTGAAACTAGTAATCGCATCAGGTGCGAGTAAGTTTGGAATATCTGCGCTTTCTGGCCATGAGTTAATCAGAATATTAAAACGTCCAAACCTTCGATAAACAGACGTTAATAGTTGTTTAATTGTTGCTTGCTGTGTGTTTTGTAAATGAAAAACTTCGACATTATGGTGATAGTGAATACAGTCTTTATAGGTAACGTGTAACGCATCAATATCAGTATCAATTAATGCGATCTCCGTGCCTAGAGAGGCAAAATGCAGCGCAAGTCTTCTTCCAATCGGAGAGCCTGCCGCAGTAATGATTATAACGGATTCTTTAATATGCATAGCGTTATCATCCAAGATTACTTATACCAAGATACACACTGCATATAACTGTTTTGCAAGTGTAGAAAACTACTGATATGTGTAATCGGTAGCTAATTATTATGTTAGTCAACGAATAAACAATAGAATAATTAGATATGCTAGTATTTGACTATGTTCACGAAGATGCGCATTTAGCATGAAAACAGTGTTGAATATTTCGGTTTTTGTGTACTAAAGCTGGTTAGGCTGCGTGATAAAGTTCTGATGTGCGTTTGGCATGGATCAGCGAAGCATACAAATTTTGCGGAGAGGCAGAAATTGGACGAGGCTCTTCTGGCGGCAGTTTACGACGCTCATGCACTGAGAGATTATGGAAAATATCTTCGGGTAAACCTTTGGTGTTTTCCACAGGAAAAGTCAGTGCTGTTGGTTGTAGGCCTTGTAGTAAACGGGTGCTAACAATGCTGGCTTCGTGGAACGCTTTTGCTTGCTCAGCAGAGCGTTGATAGCAGTGTTCTGATGTTGTCAGAGGCTGTGGTGTCGGCAACTCAAAATAAGCGCGAAGTTGCTGCTCTGATTGAACAGGGGCTTGGTCGGTATCTTGTGGGGTGCTTTCCATTAACTCTGAAGATAATAATGCTAACATTAATGAGAAATCAGCACGACGACCAGATTCAACTGCATGGTTGAGTCCTGTGCCAAGCTGGATTTCATTAATCAGCATATTGTCTAAAGAAATGGATTGCATTGCCTGTCGCCTAAATGTTCTCAGTATGCTTTATATCGACACAGGCAGTAAAAGCTTTAATGTTTTATGCAATTTAATAATAAAAAGCCCCATCCGAAGATAGGGCTTTAGAATGTTAAACTTTTAACGTTGCTTAGAACTCAGGCTTTACCCCAAATTGATGTGCCGCATAAGCAACACGTTCTTCTGGTGATGGGGTATGTGCGGTGGTTCCCATGCTTTCAATGTGGCGTAGGCGAGGTAACAAACCACAACCATTGGCAATTTGAATCGCAAGACCTGGACGGGCGTTTAGCTCAAGAACCATTGGGCCTTTTACTTTATCCAATACCATGTCTGTACCCATGTAGCCCAAACCTGTCATTTCCCATGCACTTGCAGCAAGGGTTAACAGTTTGTCCCAGTTTGGTACTTGAAGCTCACTAAGCAAGCGATCAGTATCTGGATGGCGTTCAATAGGTTGGTTAAACTGCACGGCACGTATTGCTTTGCCTGATGCGATATCAATACCTACACCAACAGCACCTTGGTGCAAGTTTGCTTTACCATCAGATGCTGATGTTGAACAACGCATCATTGCCATCACAGGGTAGCCTTTAAATACGATAACACGTACATCTGGCACACCTTCAAAGCTAAAGCCGTCAAAAACATTATCGAATTGAATCAAGTTTTCGACCATGGCAACGTCATTCTTACCACCAAGCGAAAACAGTCCTGCTAGAGTATTGGTAATATGACGCTCAACATCTTGCTTGTTAATTTCAGCGCCAGACGGTTTTACGTAAATACCGTCTTTGTGCTTAACAATAACCAAGATACCTTTACCACCAGAGCCTTGCGCAGGCTTAATTACAAAGCCCGGCCAGTCTTTGACCATGTCATGAATGTTCTTCACTGAACCTTGGCTATCGATAACACCGATCAAATCAGGAACGGTTGCACCAGCTTGTTGAGCGATAAATTTTGTTTTCAATTTATCATCAACAAGGGGATAACGGCTGCGATCATTATAGCGACCAATGTAGCTATGATTACGCTTGTTCATCCCCATGATGCCACGTTCTTTCAACTTGATTGGTGAAGTAAAACGTGAAAAGAAATTCATCGATTAATCCTCAGTCAGCGGCTTAAAACGACGAAGTTCACTTAAACGATAACCTGTGTAGTTACCTAGCATTAGGATGGCAGCTAGAATGATCAACTGCACACCAATGAAGTTAAATGTTAGGTGACGTACCATAGGGTTAGTCATTGCAAGGTACACAAGGATCGCAGTCAGTAGTGAGCCACCACCTTGTACAAAGACTTCTTTGGCACCTTCTTCTTCCCATAGGATCGACATACGTTCGATAGTCCATGACAAGATGATCATTGGGAAGAAGGTAATCGTTAGACCTTCAACAAGACCAATCTTAAATGCCACTACGGTGAAGATAGAAATGATCAATATTACCGTTATTATCACCGCAGATATCCGCGAGACTAAGAGCAAGTTCAGTTTCGACAAGTAACTTCGAATGATCAAACCTGTACCGACAATTAGTAGGAAACCGATAATACCTGTCATTAATTGGGTTTGTACAAACGCCACGGCGATCAGTACTGGCATGAAAGTACCTGAGGTTTTCAAGCCAACAATAACACGCAGGAATACCACAATTAATGCGCCAATTGGTACAAGCATGATGGTTTTAAACATCGCTTGCTCTTCAAGTGGTAAAGAGTGGATGGAGAAGTTTAATAAATCTTCAGCTTTAATCTTCTCTTCTGTTGCACGTTGTGGCGTGATGTCCTGTGCAATAATCGAGAAGCTAATGTTTGAGTTACGACCACCAACAACGTCTAGCATTGCGCTGCCTTGTTGGTTCCAGATCATCACATCCGATGGCTTGCCTTCTTCACCAGTGGTGAGGTTAAACAGTTTCCAGCTATCGTTGTCCCAAACCTCAACCATTGGCATCACGGTTTGACGACGACGACCATCCTCCAGCGTTAGGCCACTTACGATACGAGAATGAATACCTTCAAGAGAAAGTAAGTTCGTGATCGCTTCTTGTGGGCTCATTGAATCAAGTAAAACAGAGGCATTCTGATTTTGCTTATCTTGCAACTGGCGAATAAGCTCACGAGTAAAGGTGGCGTTATTGGCTGATAAATTACGTGCCTGTGTCAAAAGTGCAGTCGCTGCTGTTTGTTGAGGATTACTCAAGCTAACAGTTTCAGTTTCGCCTTTCGGTGGTACTTCTTTGTATTGTGCTTGATCATCAACTAATAGCTGAGTTTTGTAATAAAGCACTTGTTTACCAACAGCGGTTCGTGTAGCCCAATCTGCTTGGCGACCTTCTTTGGTATTGTGAATTACTACAGAATAACCTGGAGGTGACGAGGTACTTTCATCAATCAGGGTAAAGCCTTCCTGTGTTGCAGGCGTTGCCATCTTCACTTCAACAGGATCACCAACCGCATCGAATTGTACTCGTGCTTCCACTTCCCATACGGCACGTTCTTCACCTGGCGTCCACGGCACACCGTAAACATCATGGCGATACATGCTAAGTCCCAAACCTGCAATGATCAGCAGAGAAATTAGGATATAAAAAGGTACTCTAGACGTCATGACATCCTCATCAATTATTTGTTAGCGCTGACTGGCTCAGGTTTTGGCTCAGTCTTTCCTTGAACAAATTGCTTGCCAACATCAACAAGTGCGATGTCTTTAAAGAATTCACGACCTAATAAAACAGGGAAGTCCATCTTAGTTCGGTCGGCAAGGGTAAATTGGGCTTTCTCGTGTAAGCTGCCAAGTGTGATCCATGCTTCAATCACTGGACGACGAACCGCGTCTTCTGAGGTTGATTGACGAATACGAACCCAACGAACAATAGGCGCTTCAATTGTTTCAGGCGTTGCCTTATCGTTTTGCGCTTTTTCTTCTGGGGTATCCATCGCAGAATCATGACTTAGATTAAAGCGCACCCATTCTTTGCCATCACGCTCAAAGGTTTGAACGTCAACTGCATTAAGAGAAGATGTTGTTGCACCAGTATCAACACGAGCTTTAAAGAAAGATTTTACTGAATCAATCCAAACCCACTCTTCTTGACCTAGGATCGCTTTACCATTCGCTTGCGTTGGATTTGCTTCAATCTTAGGCTCGACTGGTACACGAACAATTTGTTTTTCAACAATGACTTTAGGTTTTACTAAGCTTTTTTGCTTAATAAATTTTAGATCTTTAGAAATAGACGCCAATTTATTTTCTAGCTCAGCAATGTATTGCTGCTGTGAATCCATGCGCGTAGAAACAGTATCAAATTTGGTGTTGATGTTCTGTTCTACGTTATTGATCGCCGCCATTGTTTCTTGATGATCTTGTGGCTGCGTGGTTGAACACCCTGTCAGTATTGCTAATGTTAATAATGGTACGCTGAAGCGAAGCATCATATCTCCTATGTGCATCTATTTTCTAATGTCTACCGTAGTTTACCTTACAAAAAGGGATGCGAACAGCATCCCAGTGTCAGTTACTAGTCAGGATTACGAGCCACTAAAACCGCACGTTTCGGTGCTGGATATCCTTCGATAGTTTTTGACGGATTTTCTGGATCTAAATATTCCGGAAGGGAATTATTTGTCATCCAATCTGTTGATCTTTGCTCATCAGTTGTCGTGGTATTCTCGTCAACAATACGAACATCAACAAAGCCACATTTTTCCATCCACACCTTTAATGCTTTTGCTGATGGGAAGAAATAAACGTTGTGCATTTGAGCGTAACGGTGAGTCGGAACTAACACCGCATTTTCATCACCATCGATCACTAATGTTTCAAGAATAACCTCACCACCTTTACGTAGTTGGTTTTTCAATTGAATAATGTGATCTAGCGGTGAACGGCGGTGGTACAGCACACCCATACTAAATACGGTATCAAACGCTTTTAGTTCAGGTAGTTGCTCAATACCTAATGGTAGTAAAAATGCACGGTCATCATTACCCATTAGACGCTTAATCGCTTCAAATTGGATTAAGAATAGGTTTGATGGATCAATACCCACTGTTAGTTTTGCACCTTCGCCTAACATGCGCCACATGTGGTAACCGTTACCACAGCCAACATCAAGCACAGTACGGCCTTTTAATGGGCTAATGTGAGGCAATACGCGATCCCATTTCCAATCTGAGCGCCATTCCGTATCAATATGAATGTCGTGCATCTTGTATGGACCTTTACGCCATGGGTGAAGCAAACGTAATAGACTTTCTAAACGTTTCTTCTCACCGTCAGCGATAGGTACTTCATTGCGCACGCTCACTTCATTTTTTAAATCAATGATGTCTGGCTTATCGGTTGGAAATTTCTGCAGGGCGCGCATCCAACGCCCCATATCACCATGCTCACTTTCTTCCCAATCACTTAATTGTTTAGGAAGTGTATTCAGCCATGGACGTAACGTATCGTGTTGTGCAATAAGCTGATAAAAATCAGAAAAACTAAACATATGGAACAAAAAACCTTATTTAATCGCGAACATTGAGCCGAAGTTGAAGCATTGGAACCATACTTCTGAGCTAGAGAAACCAATCTGATTGAAACGCGCTTTATGGGTTTCAATACTATCTGGACGCATCACGTTTTCAATCGCGCTACGTTTTTGACTGATTTCCAGTTCGCTGTAACCATTCGCTCGTTTAAAATCGTGGTGAAGATCGATCAATAATTCATTCGCACGTTCATCATCGAAAATGTATTTCTCAGAGAGAATTAAAATGCCGCCAGGGCGCAAGCCTTGATAGATTTTCTCTAATAATGCTTGGCGATCTTGTGGGGCAAGAAATTGCAGGGTGAAGTTTAAAACCACCACCGAGGCATCAACAATGTCGACCTCTCGAATATCAGCTTCAATGACTTGTACTGGTGTATCAGAGCGATATGCGTCAACTAATAAGCGACAACGTTCAACCATAGCAGCTGAGTTATCAATTGCTAATATTTCACATCCTTCTTGTTGGATATGACGACGCATAGACAGTGTGGCTGCACCTAAAGAGCAACCAAGATCGAAGATTTTAGAATGAGGCTTGGCAAAGCGCTCAGCTAACATACCAATGGCTGAAATGATATTGCTGTAACCCGGAACCGAGCGTTGGATCATATCAGGGAAAACTTCAGCTACACGTTCATCAAACGTGAAATCACCCAGTTTTTCAATTGGCGCAGCAAAAATATTGTCGTGGCCTGCCATTTCTCACGAACCTCATAATATATAAAGAACAGGGATCCTTTGTGTGTATTGAGCATCAAACCTTGTTGATACTCAGGCGATCCATCACCTTTGAAAGGTCGCGTATTGTAGAGAAAATAGCAGCATTTGTCTTTAGTGTTTTCTGATTAGTTGCTTTATAAGAAATCTCTGCTAGTTAATCCGAAAATAAAAGGAAGTGACTTGGGTATATACGATCACAGTAACGATATTTGTGGCGTAACCATTTCCGTATTTGTTGGCATTGCCAGTTCAGGCAGAGGGCTCAAGCTCGGCTGTGTTTTTGCAATATGTTCACGTAACACGCCATATAACCGACGAGCAGATTCAGGTGCAGCATTATTATCTGGAGTATGAATAAATAAATACGGTGTTTTACCTTCCGCTATCCACAGCGGTAAACGTTGTAGCCAGTTTTTGAAAAAAGGATCGTTACAAGCATCATCTGGATGACCAATAAAACGGATCACCGGATTATTAGCGGTAGCAATGGCGTGAACAGGTACACGAGGTTTCTTCTTTTGCGCATCAATAACTGCGTCAGTGTTTGGTGTGGCTGAAAACACTGGGCGACTATCCATGATGATTCTATTACTGCCTTTTTCTAATAGCATTCTATTGAGTGCTTTTTCTTCATCACCTTTAGCGAAAAATGCCGGATGACGCACTTCAACCCCTGTGGTGACGTGTTTAGGGAATTGATCGAGAAAAGCATCAAGTAGTGGCAGATCGTTAGGTGCAAAACGGGCAGGAAGTTGGATCATCCAGCAACCCGTTTTTTCCTCAACGGGCGACATGGTATTAAGAAAATCCACCAAGCTTTGATTACTGTGACGAAGTTGCTGCTGATGGGTGATGGTTTGGGGAATTTTAAAGGTAAAGCGGAACGATTCTGGGGTGGCATCGTTCCAGTTTTTTACCGTTGTCATACTTGGGATGGCATAGAAGGTGGTATTACCTTCCACAGTATGAAAAACCTCGGCGTAACGTAATAGGCGGTCGCTATTTTTCCAGCCTTTGCCATACAAACTTTGTAGCCAATGATTATGTGACCATTGTGATAAGCCAAGATAAAGCGGCAGTGGTGGATGCATAGGTAAAGACATAGTGTTCGTTAAGGTTAATAAAACAGCAGTAAGACGTTAATGTAAGGTAATTTAGCAGGAAAACAGTGAAATTACTGCGCAAATAGACTAAAGAAATAGGGAAATAAACAGTCATGATCAATTGGTGAGGAATTACGTGGTGATGACTTCGCTTATTGAGGCTGTTTGGGTATAATGCCTCGTTATTTTTATCTCTCGGCCTTCTTGCTATCCAATTTAGACGATAAATTAGACAGCAAGCGGTCGGGATTGAATTAGCCGACGTTTAGCGTAATCGACCCTAAACGCGGGAATGTAAAGTATATAGATTGGGAATTTCTTATGCGCACCCATTATTGTGGACACCTGAACAAGTCCCTTGCAGGACAAACAGTCGAGTTATGCGGCTGGGTAAACCGTCGTCGTGATTTAGGCGGCCTTATCTTTATTGATATGCGTGATCGCGAAGGTGTGGTTCAGGTTGTTATTGATCCTGATATGACTGAGATCTTCACACTAGCAAACCAATTACGTAACGAGTTTTGTATTCGTCTAACGGGTGAAGTGCGTGAGCGTCCTGAAAGCCAATGTAATAAAGACATGGCAACGGGTGAAGTTGAACTTTATGCAACTGGCCTTGAAATCATCAACCGTTCAGACGTATTACCTTTAGACTTCAACCAAAAGAACTCTGAAGAGCAACGTCTAAAGTACCGTTACCTAGATCTTCGTCGTCCAGAAATGAGCGATCGCATCAAGCTACGTGCTAAAGCATCAAGCTTTGTTCGTCGTTTCCTAGATGACAATGCATTCCTTGATATCGAAACACCAGTACTAACAAAAGCGACACCAGAAGGTGCACGTGACTACCTAGTACCAAGCCGTGTTCACAAAGGTAACTTCTACGCACTACCACAATCACCACAGCTATTTAAGCAGCTGCTAATGATGTCTGGTTTTGACCGTTACTACCAAATCGTTAAGTGTTTCCGTGACGAAGATTTACGTGCTGACCGTCAGCCTGAATTTACTCAGATCGATATCGAAACGTCTTTCATGACAGCTGAAGAAGTTCGTGCTGTGACTGAAAAGATGATCACTGAAATGTGGAAAGAGATCCTAAATGTTGATCTTGGCACATTCCCAATCATGTCTTTCGAAGAAGCCGCTCGTCGTTTTGGCTCTGATAAGCCAGATCTACGTAACCCACTTGAGTTAGTAGACGTTGCTGATATCCTAAAAGATGTAGATTTCAAAGTATTCTCAGGCCCTGCAAACGACGAAAAAGGTCGCGTAGCGGTTATCCGTGTACCAGGTGGCGCAGAGCTAAGCCGTAAGCAAATCGACGAATACACTAAGTTCGTGGGTATCTACGGTGCGAAAGGCCTAGCATGGATGAAAGTGAACGATCGCGCTGCAGGCTTTGAAGGTGTTCAATCTCCTGTTGCTAAGTTCCTTAACGAAGAAGTGGTTGCTAACCTTCTTGAGCGTACTCAAGCAGAATCTGGTGATATCATCCTATTCGGTGCAGACAGCAAGCGTGTTGTAACAGAAGCAATGGGCGCACTTCGTCTGAAACTAGGTGAAGATCTAGGTCTAACAGACAAGTCAGCATGGAAACCACTTTGGGTTGTTGATTTCCCAATGTTCGAAGAGAACGAAGATGGTTCACTATCTGCAATGCACCACCCATTCACTTCACCACTTAACCTAACACCAGAAGAGCTAGCGGCTAACCCTGCAGCTGCGCTATCAAATGCGTACGATATGGTAATTAACGGCTACGAAGTGGGCGGTGGTTCTGTACGTATCCACAACTCTGAAATGCAATCAACTGTGTTCGATATCCTAGGTATTGATGCAGACGAGCAACGCTTGAAGTTTGGCTTCCTACTAGATGCGCTTAAGTTCGGTACACCACCACACGCAGGTCTTGCGTTCGGTCTTGACCGTCTTGTAATGCTACTTTGTGGTACAGACAACATCCGTGATGTTATCGCGTTCCCTAAAACAACAGCAGCAGCATGTCTACTAACTGACGCGCCAAGCCTAGCAAACCCAGCAGCACTAGAAGAACTATCTATTGCGGTTAAGATTGCTAAGAAAGAAGAAGAAGCAAAAGACGCAGAATAATCTGATTCATTTGCGTTAATAAAAGCCGACGATTTATTTGCCTCTTTCATTTGAAAAGCATCTAAAGTGTCGGCTTTTTTGTTGTCTGCATTTAGATTGTTTAGCTTATTGCTCATTTGGTAAAAGTGTTTTGTTCGCTTTAACTACTTATTTAGTTTATGTTTTCATATAAGTAACACGTATCAACACTTTCCAACTGGAGATAATATGGCTGGACACAGTAAATTTGCCAATATTAAACATCGTAAAGCTGCTCAAGATGCCAAACGCGGTAAAATTTTTACGAAGTTAATTCGTGAGATTACCGTAGCCGCCAAAGAAGGTGGTGGTGAAGTTGATAACAATCCACGTCTGCGTGCTGCTATTGATAAAGCGCTTTCTAACAACATGACCCGTGACACCATTAACCGTGCAGTGACCCGTGGTGCTGGTGGTGAAGGTGATGAAGGCGTAGAAACGGTTATCTATGAAGGTTATGGCCCTGCTGGTACGGCAGTAATGGTTGAGTGTTTAACGGATAACCGTAATCGTACAGTTTCAGGTGTGCGCCATGCATTCTCTAAAGCTGGCGGTAATCTAGGTACGGATGGTAGTGTTAGTTACCTTTTCGATAAGAAAGGGGTCATTTCATACGCGGCTGGTTTAGATGAAGATGCCGTAATGGAAGTGGCACTAGAATCTGGGGCTGATGATATTGAAACCAACGATGATGGTTCAATTGATGTTTACACTACACCGTCTGATTTCGGTAGCGTGAAAGATGCGTTAGATGCGGCAGGTTTTACAGCAGAAAATGCAGAAGTAACCTTAGTGCCATCAACGAAAGCAGAATTAGATGCAACTACGGCACCGAAACTACTGCGCCTGATTGATGCACTAGAAGATCTCGATGACGTTCAAGAAGTTTACCATAACGGTGACATGTCAGATGAAGTAGCAGCAATACTTGAATAATTGCTCGCTATGGTTGTATTAAATGTCGATTATTTTAGGAATTGACCCCGGCTCTCGTATTACCGGTTACGGGGTTATTCGTCAGGTTGGACGAAAATTAGAATATTTAGGTAGTGGTTGTATTCGTACTTCGGAGCCTGATATTCCCGGACGATTAAAGCAAATCTATGCGGGGGTGTCTGAAGTGATCACCCAATTCCAGCCTGATTGCTTTGCCATTGAAGAAGTCTTCATGGGCAAAAATGCCAGCTCAGCAATTAAGTTAGGGCAGGCTCGTGGCAGTGCCATTGTGGCGGCGGTCAATGCCGATTTACCTGTTAGTGAATATGCCGCACGTTTGATCAAACAAGCGGTGGTAGGCACAGGTGGTGCCGATAAAGCCCAAGTGCAGCACATGGTGTGTTCAGTACTTAAACTGGCTGGAAAACCGCAAGCCGATGCTGCCGATGCGTTAGCCGTTGCGATTTGTCATGCCCATACCCATAAAACATTGGTGGCAATGGCCGGTAAAGCTACAGGTGCACGCCGTGGTCGTTATCGATAAATGATATATTGGAAAAATAAAAAGCAGCCTTGAGCTGCTTTTTTTCGGCCTGAATTTTAGTGAAGCAAAACAATAAAGCGAAATCAGCTTGGCTCTCTAGTGATAAAGTGCTGGATATCCATCCAGCTCTTTACTATTCTAGTGCCAGTTTAAATTCAATATAGAGATAATGTTTTGATTGGTCGACTACGCGGAATAGTAATTGAAAAACAGCCACCAGAAGTTTTACTGGAAGTGGGCGGTATTGGTTATGAAGTACAAATGCCGATGAGCTGTTTTTATGAGTTACCAGAGATCGGCCAAGAAGCCATTATTTTTACTCACTTTGTTGTTCGTGAAGATGCACAATTGCTATATGGCTTTAATAAGAAAAGCGAACGTGAGCTTTTCCGTGAAGTGATCAAAGCCAATGGTGTTGGGCCTAAATTGGGCTTAGCGATTTTATCTGCGATGACAGCAAGCCAGTTTGTACGTAGTGTTGAGCTAGAAGATGTAACGACACTGGTGAAAATTCCGGGTGTCGGTAAGAAAACTGCTGAACGTCTGGTAGTTGAAATGAAAGATCGCTTAAAAGGGTGGGGTGAAGGTGATCTGTTTACGCCTGCGCTTGATACCGCAGCATCTAACGCACCAATCCAAAACCCAGCAAATCAAGCACGTGCTGAAGATGAAGCTGTAAGCGCATTAATTGCATTGGGTTACAAGCCACAAATTGCCGCTAAAGTCGTATCACAAGTGACACAGCCAGAAATGAGCAGTGAAGCGATTATCCGTGATGCACTTCGTTCAATGGTATAAACCAAGTATTGAGTAGACAGTAAACTATGATTGAAGCGGATCGACTGGTTTCGGGCAACTTCGAAACAACACGTGAAGATGACATTATTGATCGCGCGATTCGTCCAAAACTGTTGGATGATTATCAAGGTCAGGATCATGTGCGTGATCAAATGGAAATCTTTATCAAAGCAGCTAAATTGCGTGATGAAGCGTTAGATCACTTATTGATTTTTGGCCCTCCTGGTTTAGGTAAAACCACATTAGCTAATATTGTGGCAAACGAAATGGGAGTAAGTATCCGTACTACTTCAGGTCCAGTACTTGAAAAAGCAGGGGACTTAGCGGCACTTCTGACCAATCTTGAAGAAAACGACGTCTTATTCATTGATGAGATCCACCGTTTAAGCCCACAAGTAGAAGAAGTACTGTATCCTGCAATGGAAGACTACCAATTAGATATCATGATTGGTGAAGGTCCTGCTGCACGCTCGATCAAAATCGATTTACCGCCTTTTACTTTAATTGGCGCAACCACACGTGCTGGCTCATTGACTTCTCCGTTGCGTGATCGCTTTGGTATTACTCAGCGTTTGGAATACTACAAAGTTGAAGATCTTAAAGACATTGTGAGTCGTAGCGCTAACTGTTTAGGCTTATCAATGGAAGAAGCGGGAGCATTAGAAGTTGCCATGCGTGCCCGTGGTACACCACGAATTGCGAACCGTTTATTACGTCGTGTGCGAGATTACGCTGAAGTAAAAGGTAATGGTCATATTTGCCCTGATATCGCCAATAAAGCGTTAGATATGCTGGATGTCGATAGCAGCGGCTTTGATTATATGGACCGTAAGTTACTGTTAGCGATTATTGAAAAGTTCATGGGTGGCCCTGTAGGTTTAGATAACCTAGCTGCAGCCATTGGTGAAGAGAAAGACACCATTGAAGATGTGTTAGAGCCTTATTTAATACAGCAAGGTTATTTACAACGTACTCCAAGAGGACGTATTGCAACCCATCGCGCCTATTTACATTTTGGGCTCGATTTACCTGAAAACAGTAAATAAATAATACTTGAGTAAAAAGCGAGGTTATATACCTCGCTTTTTTATAAGTAAATATTTATGTGTTTATGTAAGTCAATTGTTGTTAATTATGCTTTTTAGGTTTTATTTTGGATAATAATATTATGACCAAATAATCTCTGATGATTATTTAAGTTATCGTTATTGTTTTTATGAGCATCAAAATGATGAATATAGTTTTCACTTTTAAATAACTGAGCAAAGCTTGCTTGGTATGACATAATAATTCTATTCATTATGTTATTCATAACTATATCCTCACCAATAATAAAATAATGGCATTAACAGGTTGATCTTACATAAGAAATAAATCGTCCTAACAGACTATGAAATGATTTTAATACGCATGGAGAATAGTAAAAGTGATTTATCGTATAGGTTGTTATTATATTTTCTAATACATGAAAAGGATGTGTTAGGGGCTAATAGAGGAAGTTGGTCAATAATGAACTTATTTTTTATAAGCTTAGCGTTTAAACTTCATATGTCATGTCGTTATATGTCTCGTTTGAGTGTAATGAAATGAGAATAGAATATGTCGTACTATGACAGTATGAATATAATTGTTATTATTGAAATTCTTCCGAAATCTTTAAATTTCCCGCCAATCTCTTTCTATATTTGATCTAAATCAAATATACCCTCGTACTGGCTATCAAGCGCCGTTTTTATTGATATTTGTCAAAGCAAAACTTGTAATAAATTCTTTGAAGATTAGATCTAATATCTGTAATATTAGCTCCGACTAAATTAGCTATAGAATAACGTTAAATTAAATTTATTTAAACAATATTGCAACATAATATGGACGCTTGCTAATTATTAACAAGCGATCAGGAAGGTCGGCAAGATTGCGATGTCTTTTCTATATAAAAGCTAAACCCAATAAATCGGTACGTATGTAGTACTGTCGCCAGTCAGCTGGTGAATAAAGGAGTTATCAATGTTAACTGATGTCGTCGAACTATCGCGGTTACAGTTCGCTTTAACAGCGATGTATCACTTTTTGTTCGTTCCATTGACTCTAGGTATGGCTTTCCTACTAGCCATTATGGAGTCTGTTTATGTAATGACTGGAAAGCAAATCTACAAGGACATGACAAAGTTCTGGGGTAAGCTTTTCGCCATTAACTTTGCTCTTGGTGTGGCTACTGGCCTATCTATGGAGTTCCAGTTTGGTACAAACTGGGCGTACTACTCTCACTATGTTGGTGATATCTTCGGTGCACCTCTTGCAATCGAAGCACTAATGGCTTTCTTCCTAGAATCAACGTTAGTCGGCATGTTCTTCTTTGGTTGGGATCGCCTATCTAAGCGTCAGCACCTTACTGTCACTTGGCTAGTTGCTCTTGGCTCAAACTTTTCCGCACTATGGATTCTGGTTGCAAACGGCTGGATGCAAAACCCAGTTGGCGCAGATTTCAACTTTGAAACAATGCGTATGGAAATGGTGAGCTTTGCAGACGTAGTACTTAACCCTGTAGCACAGGTGAAATTCGTTCACACTGTAGCTTCTGGTTATGTATGTGGTGCAATGTTCATTCTAGGTGTTAGTGCATACTACATGCTGAAAGGCCGTGATATCGCGTTTGCACGTCGTTCATTTGCAATCGCTGCAGCGTTCGGTATGGCATCTATCGTTTCTGTAATGATCCTTGGTGATGAGTCAGGTTACGAGCTAGGCGACGTTCAGAAAACAAAACTAGCAGCAATTGAAGCGGAATGGCACACAGAGCCAGCGCCAGCAGCATTTACTGCCTTTGGTTTCCCTAATCAAGAAACCATGGAAACAGATTACGCAATTAAGATCCCTTACCTAATGGGTATCATTGCAACACGTTCTCTTGATACGCAAGTAACAGGTATCCGTGATCTTAAGAAAGAGCACGAAGTACGTATTCGTAACGGTATGGTTGCATACGGCCTACTAGAGAAACTACGTGCTGGTGACAAGACACCTGAAAACATTGCAGCATTTGATGAAGTGAAGAAAGATCTAGGTTACGGCCTACTTCTTAAGCCTTACACTGACAAAGTTGTTGATGCGACAGACGAGCAAATTCAAAAAGCAGTTGATGACTCAATCCCTACAGTATGGCCGCTATTCTTTAGCTTCCGTATTATGGTGGGTGCAGGCTTCCTAATGTTTGCAATCATTGGTGCTGCATTTATCCAGTCTTGCCGTCATAAGATCACAGGTAACAAGCTAGTACTTAAAGCTGCACTATACGGTATTCCACTACCTTGGATTGCGATTGAAGCAGGTTGGTTCGTTGCAGAATACGGTCGTCAACCATGGGCAGTAGGTGAGATCCTTCCAGTACACATGGCAGCATCTAACCTAGAACCGTCTCAACTATGGTTCTCACTAGCAGCGATTCTAGCGCTATACACGGCGTTCCTAGTGGCTGAAGTTTACCTGATGGTTAAGTTCGCTCGTCTTGGTCCAAGTAGCTTGAAAACAGGTCGCTACCATTTCGAACAAAATGACACAAAACAAGATGTGGTTTCACGTCAAGTTGAAGCGTAAGCAGGGAGAAACAAATAATGTTTGATTATGAAAGCTTGCGACTAATTTGGTGGTTATTAATCGGTGTGTTATGTATCGGTTTTGCTATCACTGATGGTTTCGATATGGGTGTAGGTATCCTTTCTCATATCATTGGTAAAACAGATAGCGAACGCCGAGTGATGATCAACTCGATCGCACCTCACTGGGATGGTAACCAAGTATGGTTAATCACCGCTGGTGGTGCATTGTTTGCAGCATGGCCACTTGTTTACGCAACAGTATTCTCTGGCTTCTACGTTGCAATGATCCTGACGCTAGCTGCACTTTGGCTACGTCCATTAGGTTTCGATTACCGCTCTAAACTGACTGATCCAAAATGGCGTAGCCTTTGGGATAAAGCCATCTTCGTAGGTAGCTTTGTACCACCAGTGATCTTCGGTGTTGCGTTCGGTAACCTAATGCAAGGTGTTCCATTTGAGCTAAACGAGTTCATGATCCCAACTTATAAGGGTTCATTCTTCGGTCTACTAAACCCATTTGCCCTACTATGTGGTGTTGTTAGCTTACTGATGATCGTGACGCAAGGTGCAACATTCCTGCAAATGAAAACAACAGATGCAATCCATGCACGTTCACGTAACGTAGCTGCAGCTTCTGCAATTATCATGGCAGTTGTATTTGTTATTGCTGGTATCGTATCTCAAAGCATCAACGGTTATGTGATCACATCTGAAATCGTGAAAAACGCGCCTTCAGATCCAACAACTAAAGAAGTAATGCGTCAGACAGGTGCACTATTCATTAACTACGCTAACTACCCAGCACTATGGATTGCGCCAATCCTAGCTGTAGTAATGCCGTTACTGACTGCACTGTGTTCACGCGCTAACCGCGCAGGTTTTGCGTTCTTATTCTCAAGCCTAACTATGGTTGGCGTGGTATTAACGTTTGGTTTTGCAACATTCCCATTCATTATGCCTTCAAGCCTAGATCCAAACATCAGCTTGACGATTTGGGATGCAACATCATCTGAGTTAACACTGAAACTGATGACAGTAGTTGCCTTTATTATGGTTCCTGTGATCTTGGCTTACACCGCTTGGTGTTACTACAAAATGTTTGGTCGTCTTGATACTAAATATATCGAAGACAACAGCACTTCACTGTACTAAGGAGTAGAACAACATGTGGTATTTTGCTTGGATTCTAGGCATTCTTCTGGCTTGTTCTTTCGGTATTATCAATGCCCTATGGCTTGAAACGACTGAAGATATGGATAAAGACAGTGAGTAATATAGAGCGTGCGATAAAAACAGTGCATGCACCGTTGATGAAGCTTCCACTGAAACTACTAGCGATTGCAATGGCAGTGACTGTTGCTGGGTTGGTAATGTGGGAACCGCATCAATTCGCTGAAGCTATTGGCGGATTTAATCCGGTGATTGCACCATTGATGATTTGGGCAACCTGTAGTGCCATGGTATTTGGCATGAGTTTTGTTCCTCATCGTTGGTATTGGCAGTTATTTTTCTCGCCAATTATCGCACTACCTATATTGATCTATATTCTAGGTTTGTACTTCTTGTAATAAAGCGTATAAACCCAAGAACAAAAAACGGCTTGCTACCTTGTAGCGAGCCGTTTTTTTATAACAAAAGTATGAAACTTCGGCACCATTAACAGAACTGAAGATTACTGAGCATGGTATGTGAACAGAAATGTGATTTGATTGTCAGAATGAGCACGAGAGGGCTAATTTTCGGTAAAATAGCCGACGAAGGGCATCCGTCAGTAACAACCTCACATTAACTTGATGTATAGTAGCGACAGAATTTTTTTGCTTATCTGAATGATAGGTGGGCTGTGATGGTAATAAAATGAAACAACTTGATGTTTTTAAGTGGCCGGTAACCATTTACTATGAAGACACAGATGTTGGTGGGCTCGTTTACCATGCCAATTATTTGAAGTTTTTTGAGCGTGCTCGAACCGAATTTTTGAGAACAATTGGGCTACATCAGCAGCAATTATTTTCACAAAATATCAGCTTTGTTGTTCGTAATGTGAACATCGATTTCCTACGAGGTGCAAAGCTAGATGATCAATTGATGGTACATACCGTATTACAAAACCCGAAAGGGGCATCCATCGAATTTCATCAAGAATTAGTAAATAGTAGTAATGAAGTGTTGTGTAAGGCATTGGTGAAGGTTGCATGTATTGATCCTACCAAAATGAAGCCAAGGGCACTTCCAGAACAGTTAAAGCCGGAGATAAATTAAGTGAACTCAGAACTGACGATTTTAGACCTTTTTATGCAAGCCAGTTTGCTTGTGAAAATGGTAATGCTTATTTTGCTTGGTATGTCGATTGCATCATGGGCAATGATCATTAAGCGTTCACAAGTCTTGTCTGAAGCAAGCCGTAAAGCAGCACAGTTTGAGGATCGTTTTTGGTCTGGTGTTGATTTATCTCAGCTATATAAAGAAGTACAAGCGCGTAAAGATGAGCTAACAGGCTCAGAGCAAATTTTCTATTCAGGTTTTAAAGAATTTGCGCGTCTACACCGTAGTAATGACAAAGTGCCAGAAGCTGTAATGGAAGGTACAGGTCGTGCAATGCGCGTATCACTGTCTAAAGAAGTGGATGAGCTAGAAACAAGCCTGCCATTTTTAGCAACAGTAGGTTCAATCAGCCCATACATCGGTCTGTTTGGTACGGTATGGGGTATCATGACAGCGTTCATCGCGCTAGGTGCGGTTAAGCAAGCAACATTAGCAATGGTTGCTCCGGGTATTGCAGAAGCGCTAGTTGCAACAGCAATGGGTCTGTTTGCCGCGATTCCTGCAGTTATGTTCTACAACCGTCTAACTAACAAAGTAGCGAAACTAGAGCACACTTACGCAACATTCATGGAAGAGTTTTCAAGCATTTTACACCGTCAAGCATTTGCCGCTAACCAGGAGCAATAAGCGATGGCTTATCAACCAAAAAAGCGCAAGATGACGGCAGAAATCAACGTAGTACCTTATATCGACGTGATGTTGGTACTGTTGATCATCTTTATGGTAACAGCACCGTTTGTTAGCCAAGGTGTGGACGTGGAATTACCACAAACCACCACAGCTGAAACCGTCGCTGATATGAATAAAGATAGCGACACGCCGCCAATCATTGTTGAAGTGGATAAAGATGGTCACTTAGGTGTGAGTATTGATAATGCTGACATGCAACGTGGTCTATCACTGCAAGAAGTATTGGCGCGTGTGAAAGCCCAAATGGCGGCGCAGCCAAAAACATTAGTGATGGTGGGCGGTGATGGTCGTACACCTTACGCTCATATTATCGAAACATTAGATGCCTTAAACCAAGCAGGTGTTGGCTCTGTTGGCTTGATGACTGAGCCTCTTGAGCAATAAGGTAGTCACGAATGAAAAATAACAATTACACAGGTTCCACCTTAATATCGTTATTTCTTCATGCGCTATTGATAGGACTATTGCTGTGGGGCGCTGATTTTACCATGCATAAATCAGAGACTGGCGGCAATACCATTCAGGCTGTTGTGGTTGATCCTGCCATGATCAACCAACAAGCAAAGCAAATTAGAGAGCAAAGAGAAGCTGCTAAACGTGCTGAGCAAGAACGCAAAAAACGTTTAGAGCAGCAAACTGAAGCTCTTGAAAAGCAGCGAAAAGCCGAAGCAGAGCGAGTTCGTCAGCTAAAAGCCGATAAGCTAAAAGCTGAAAAAGAAGCCCGTGAAGCAGAAGAACAACGTAAGCTAGTTGCAGAGCAGCAAAAGCAAGCGGCAGAAGAAAAGCGTAAAGCAGAAGAGGCTGCTAAAGTCGCGAAAGCACAAGCAGCAAAAGCCGAAGCGGAGCGTAAAGCCAAGCAAGAGGCTGCGGAAAAAGCCGAGCAAGTTCGTCAGCAAAAACTGGCAGAGCAACGTAAAGCGGAAGAAGCAAGCCGTAAAGCTGAGCAAGAGCGTCAAAAGCAAATAGCAGCGAAGAAGAAAGCCGAAGAAGAGGCAGCGAAAGCCGAAGCTAAGCGTAAAGAGGCGGAAGCGAAACGTCTAGAAGCCGAGCGCAAAGCAGCAGAAGCAAAGAAAAAAGCCGACGCTGAAGCAAAACGTAAAGCTGCAGAAGCGAAGAAACTTGAACAGCAAAAAGAAACCGCATTGAACGATGTGTTTGCTGGTCTTGAAGCGGAAAGTGAACAACGTGGCGGTGCTCGTGGTCAACACATTGCCGATGAAGTTGCACGCTATGGCGCAATCTACAAACAAATGATTCAACAGAACTTATTAGTTGATCAAAGTTTTAAAGGTCAAGAGTGTAATTTGACCATGCGCTTATCTGCTGATGGTTTAGTGTTAGACGTTACTCAAAATGGTGGTGACGGTGCACTGTGTCGTGCAGCGAAATCTGCGGTAGTGAAGGTGAGTCAATTCCCGATGCCTGATGACCCAGATGTTGTGAAGAAATTACGAGATATCAAACTAGCGGTAACGCCACAATAATACTGATTGTGGTGAAACATAAAATAGGAGCGATGGATGAAACGTTGGATAATGGGCTTATGTTTAGCTCTATTAAGCGTTAGTCAATTTGCAAATGCTGCACTTGAATTAGTGATCACTGATGGTGTCGACTCTGCGCGACCAATTGGTGTTGTGCCATTCCAATGGGAAGGTGAAGGTAAACTACCGACAGATATTTCTGCGGTAATTGCATCCGATTTACAAAGAAGTGGTAAGTTCAGCCCAGTGCCGACAAATAAATTGCCACAACTACCTCACAACGAAAGCCAAATTGATTACTCTGCGTGGAGTAAAATGGGTGTGGACGCTGTGGTGACAGGTACGATCACAAAAAATGCAGATGGTAATTACACTGTTAACTATCAACTCGTTGATATCGTCAAAGGTAAGCTAGCTGCGGGCACTGAAGGTGCGGCGAAAGGTGATTATCTGCTGCTGAATAACCAAGCATCAGTAAAACCAAATCGCATGCGTCAATATGCTCACCGTATTTCTGATTTGATTTACCAAAAGCTCACGGGTGAGCGCGGTGCGTTCCTAACCCGTATTGCTTACGTTGATAACAATCAAGGGGCGAAATTCCCATACCAGCTACTTGTTGCTGATTACGATGGTTACAACGAGCGCGTAGTGTTGAAATCTAAGCAGCCGCTAATGTCACCAGCATGGTCACCAGATGGTAGCAAACTGGCATACGTAAGTTTTGAAAGCGGTAAAGCACAGATCTTCGTGTTAGATATCTACACAGGTAAGCGTGAAGTCGTGGCAGATTACCCTCGTCACAATGGTTCACCTCAGTTCTCACCTGATGGTAGCAAGCTAGCGATGGTATTATCTAAAACAGGTAGCCTACAGGTTTACATTAAAGATCTTCGCACTAAGCAATTGCGTCAAATCACTCATGGTCGTGCAAACAACACCGAAGCGGTTTGGGCACCAGATGGTCAGTCTATTTACTTCACGTCAGATCGTGGTGGACGTCCTCAGGTTTACCACATGGATTTAGCAACAGGTGATACTCAGCGTGTAACATGGCAGGGCAGCCAGAACATGGGTCCACAAGTAACCCCTGATGGTCGTTACCTTGTTGTTGTTAACCGTTCAGACAGTGGTTACAACATTGCTAAACAAGATCTTAAAACTGGTGCGATGCAAATTTTGACCAAAGCTCGTCTTGCGGAATCACCAAGCATTGCCCCTAACGGTAGTATGATTATTTATAGCTCTGCGCAGAATAATGGTACTTATGAATTATCTTTGGTATCTATCGATGGTCGTTTCCAAGCGCGTTTGCCGTCAAGCAGTAAACGTGTACGTGCTCCATCATGGGGACCGTTTTTATAATTTGAACTAGCTTAATTTGCCTTGTAGGCATTACTGAGTTTAAAAAGGAAATATAGATGCAACTGAACAAAATTTTAAAAAGTTTAGCTATTGTACTGCCAATGATGACATTGGCTGCGTGTAGCTCAACTGATAGTGCAGACAGCTCTGCGGCTAACCAAAATGGTACCAACGGTGGCGGTAATTCTCGTCCAGATCAATCAATTGTATCGCCAGTTGATCAATCAGGTAGCATGAGCGAAGAGCAACTGTTAGAGCAACAGCTTCAGCAACTTCGTCAAGAGCAAACAGTATTCTTCAAGTTTGATAACTCAGAAATCCAACCTGAATATCAAGCAATGCTAGAAGCACACGCAGCTTACCTACGTGACCACCCAAGTGTAAAAGTGATTGTTGAAGGTCATGCTGATGAGCGTGGTACGCCAGAATACAACATTGCACTAGGTGAGCGTCGTGCAACAGCTGTAGCACAATACCTACAAGCATTAGGTGTACCTGCAAGCCAACTTTCAATCGTTAGCTACGGTGAAGAAAAACCTCTAGTGTTAGGTCACACTGATGCTGACTACGCGAAAAACCGTCGTGCGGTTTTAGTTTACTAATCTGATTTAGGTAAACAAAAATATGAGCAGTAACAAAGTAATGCGAAAACTTGCATTAGTGTTGCTGATGAGCGCGGCGACCCAAGTGGTCGCCGCGCCTGTATCGGCAGCGAATTTAGATAGCCTAGAGCGCATGTTAGAAGCGCAAGGCCAAGTACAATTGCAGATGCAGCGTCGCTTAGATCAAATGTCTTCAGATATTGATGAGCTACGTGGCAATGTTGAGCGTAACAGCTACGACATTAAGAAGATCGTTGATCGTCAACGTGAAATCTACCGTGAAGTGGATAACTTAAGCCGTCAGCCTGAGAAAGCAGCGCCAGCAGAAGAGAAAAAAGAACCAGCTTCAACTGAAGCTTACTCAAGCAACGTCAGTGAAAACGCAGCGTACGAAAAAGCGGTTAATCTGATCTTAAAAGATAAAGATTACAAAGGCGCAACTAAAGCGTTCCAAAGCTTCTTAACCACCTACCCAGATTCAGTATACAAGCCAAATGCAAGTTACTGGCTAGGGCAGTTGTTCTTTGCTCAGAACCAATTAGCGGATGCTGCGACGAACTTCAAAGTGGTTGCCGACACCAAAGATTCAAGCAAACGTGCCGACGCATTATTGAAACTTGGTGTGATTGCAGAGCGTAGTAATGACGTTGCAACAGCGAAAACCTATTACCAAGAAGTGGTGAAATCGTACCCGAACTCAACCACAGCACAACAGGCAAAAACAGCATTAGCTAAGCTGAAATAATCCTGTTAACTCAGCATGTAATGAAAGCCTAGGTAGCAAAGCATCACTTTGTTCCTAGGCTTTTTTGTTACCGTTAGGTCGAAGCTGTGTTGGTTAAAGGTGAAATTTAGGAAATCCAGCGTATAATGTTCGGACACAAAAGGAATGCTAACGAGCAAGTGAATAATGAGTATTACATTTGATCCATCGGAGATGGTTTACCCGTTTCCGCCGAAACCTGCGCCATTAACTGATGCTGAAAAACAAAATTATATTGAGCAAATTAAGCAACTGCTAAAGGAAAAAGATGCAGTGCTGGTGGCGCACTATTACACCGATCCAGAGATCCAAGCATTAGCAGAAGAAACGGGTGGATTCGTTGGTGATTCCCTTGAAATGGCACGTTTTGGTAACCAACACCCAGCAACAACCCTGATCATTTGTGGTGTTCGTTTTATGGGTGAGTCAGCGAAAATTCTGACACCTGAAAAGCGTGTATTAATGCCAACCTTAGAAGCGGAATGTTCACTAGATTTAGGCTGTCCTGTTGATGCCTTTAGTGAGTTTTGTGATGCTCACCCAGATCACACCGTTGTGGTGTATGCCAATACATCAGCAGCCGTAAAAGCACGTGCTGATTGGGTTGTCACATCCAGTATTGCACTTGAAATTGTTGAGCACCTAGATAGTGAAGATAAGAAAATTATCTGGGGGCCAGATCGTCACCTAGGCTCATATATTCAAAAGAAAACAGGCGCAGACATGCTGTTATGGCAGGGTGAGTGTATCGTTCACGACGAGTTCTCTGCTAAAGCACTGCGTGACATGAAACACCTTTACCCAGATGCAGCGATTTTGGTTCACCCAGAATCACCAGCGAGTGTTGTTGCTTTAGCGGATGCGGTAGGTTCAACAAGTCAGTTAATTAAAGCCGCCAAAGAGCTGCCGAATAAAAAGCTGATTGTGGCGACCGATAAAGGTATCTTCTTTAAAATGCAGCAAATGGTACCTGAAAAAGAGTTGGTTGAAGCCCCAACAGCAGGTGCAGGCGCAACATGTCGAAGCTGTGCGCATTGTCCGTGGATGGCAATGAATGGCTTAAAAGCGATTTACACTGGGTTATCTGAAGGTGGTGAACAACATGAGATCTTTGTTGATGAATCACTACGTGAAAAATCATTGATCCCACTAAATCGTATGCTAGATTTTGCCGCTGAATTGCAATTGAAAGTAAAAGGGAATGCGTAATTAACGCTTATCTCTAGCTAAGCACTAGCAAACAGCAAGATAACAGATACTAAAAAGGCGAACATCATGTTCGCCTTTGTTGTTTTTGCTTGCAGAGCTGCGTGATATTTACGCTTCTACTAGCTGAGCACCACGTTGTGTTAAGCCACATAGCATGGTTGGGATCGCATTGAAGATCTCTTCAAACTGCGCCAGAGCGTCAGCACCTTGCTCGCTTAATGCTTCTAATGCAGTTTCAGGATCGAACAATAAGCTGATTGAAAGTAATACGCCGCCAAGTAGGGCATTGTCTTCACTTTCAGGTGGCATAATAGTTTCCCAATCATCACGTGCTAATTGCCAGCCTTGCAGCATACCTTCACAGAAGTCGCTGGTCTCTTGAGTCACAATCTGACCATCATCAAGAGCACAGCCTTCAGGCCATTTCCACGTGCTTTCAAATAGGGCTTTACGCGCTTCATTCCAAATATCAATGATCGCGTTAGCGTACGCTTCTAATTCTTCATGAGTGCTAAAAGGTGAGATTTCTTCACCGCCCCATAAAAATGCTAACCATTCAGCGGGATCAATAATGTTTGGCGCAGCAGCCATCGCAGTGACAAAACCACGAGTTTGAGATTCGTTAAGTAGCTGTTCGGCAAGGTGTTGATCTTGCAAAATGACGTTAAGTTGTGAAGACATAAACTATCTCTATTTAATCATTGTTAGGGTATTACTAGACGTATTTAACGATCAACGAAAGAGTAATAACGTTATATACCCAAGTAACTTTAAGATGCAGTGTTCAGCGAGACGACCTTAGTTCTCAGGCGCGGCAACGATTCGAAGATATAGTGGTTCTACATTGAGAATCGTTAACAAAGTCTGAGAGCTAAGGACGCTCGCCCTTTGGGAGCGTGTCACTGAGCCGACTTCATACGTCAAACAACTTGGAAAGAGCTCGCTATTCCGCTTCGTTGTCTTCCTTGAATTCAACTCAGTGACCTCGCTCTGAATCAGGCATATTAAAGTCACTTGGGTATATCAACCATTGTAACAGGCTAATTGCGCCAATATAGAGCAGGGGAAGAGATATTTTAACATTGATGATAATTTTGTTGTAAAAGTAAGCACTTAAAAAAGGGATTTCAGTTTTGTCTTGACCTTATACCCTTAGCACAATATAGTAGCCGTCCGTTGAGAGGCATAGCCTATCAACAACAAGTGGTGAGGTGTCCGAGTGGCTGAAGGAGCACGCCTGGAAAGTGTGTATACGGCAACGTATCGAGGGTTCGAATCCCTCCCTCACCGCCATCTCTTATTTAATAAGAGAACACAATTTAGGAGAGATGGCTGAGTGGTTGAAAGCACCGGTCTTGAAAACCGGCATACGTTAATAGCGTATCTAGGGTTCAAATCCCTATCTCTCCGCCATATTAAAGAAAGCCGCTAAGTTAACCCTTAGCGGCTTTTTTGCATCTGTAAGTTTTAATACTTTTTTAATTAATCTGATACTGATATTAGAAGGGTTCAAATCCTCTAATATCCAGAGCAGCTCCGCCATATTAAAGAAGGCTGCTGAGTTAATTCTCAGCAGCCTTTTTGCTTTGAGTCATTTGATATTTTAAAGCAGGGTTCAAACCCTCAAATACCCAGAACGACTCCGCGATATTAAAGAAAGCCGCTAGCGAAAGTTAGCGGTTTTTTGTGTTTGAAATAAATAGATTTCACTAATTCTTAACGTTTGAATTTTAATTGCTAGCGAGCTTCAAGCTAGCCATCGTATGAGCAAGATCGTTTTTGGACAGAAACTACTTAGATGATTTGCAAAAGTAAGGGTAATATTTGGCTTCTTTCGGCATCACCCTTTCTAATATTTACATATATAAGTTCGTTAAATACTTTGGATAGGTGTCAACTTTGCGGCACTTACCCTTATCTGTTAGATTTTATGTCGCACTAGCCCAAAAGTCTGCTCTGAGAGTTCCATCTTAAACATACTGAATTCGCAGTGCTTACTGCTCCATAGCTGAATTTGTTCTATGCTATCTTGCATAAAGCTATCTTCACACTTTGCCCCAAATATTATGCTTTTTACTGCTTCAAAAGGAATGTGAAATAAATAAATATTGTCATCTATCACTTTTGAGGCAAGCTCAAGAGGAAGTACCATTCGATGTTCCTTTTCATACTCCCAATCACTTCCTTTAGTCAAAAATACATCAAACATGGATTTCTGCCAAAATGGGATAATTTTTCTATGCTTGGCGTAAGTAACTTTATGCGGACTACCTGCATACTCAAGAAACCCACCAGTTTTTGGATTGAGAATTTTTTGATTAAAAAAATCATGGGAAGTATCAAATTCGATGACATAGCCTTGATGACAATTACCGTAATGTGACCACATAAGAAGATTATCTGCAGTTTCGGATAAACATAAGATTCCATCGGATTGATCAATAATATTTCGGTACTGGGTGTTTGCAACGCTTACTCCAGTGGCATCAAACTGCTCCATGACTTTAGTAATGTGCTTATTCTTACTTTGTAAAAAAGCCTTAATAACAGCTAGTTTAATTGGTAAAGGAACTAATTTCTTATACCACGGCTCAGTTTTTCGATCTTCCTTTAACCATACCTCAATGTTTTCGAGGATGTACTTCTTTGTACTTTCTCCCATGACATCAACATAGCAAGGCAATAATTCAAAAGGATCATTGAACTGACCTGGTTGAGTAAACCTCAACATCCCATTTTCAAAAAAATGAGGTAAGTCATTAGAGATATATTTGTACACAGATATTTCCAAAAAAAATCTAGCCTTGTTAAGCGTATTATCAAGTTATTCTCTGTAATAGAAAAGCTCGAACTCCCCAGCTAGAAAAGAGATATTCATACCTAACTTTCCGCCTAATACTTCCATTAGACTCATTACAGATGATTGATATTTTTCCATATTTTTACTACAAAAGTCTCGTTGATATTTTGGAGCAAAAGAAAAACCAATGTATGTAATGAGATCTTTATAATGTACTAGGTAGTCTCTTAACTTAAACAACTCTACAAGATCATCACGCCATTTTAACGAGCCATAATTTATCTCGTTTGTTTTACAGAGATACTTAATTTTATCTACTGTGCCTCTGAATTGCTTTTCATCTAACCCAGAAGTGCTAGGAGTATTTTGCCAGGCTAGATTAACAAATGCTTCAGTTGCTATAGCCCAACCTAAAACAGACTCGATACATAAAGATATTGTTTTCTCATCATCGAACGCTGGACTCATTAGCGTAATGTCTTTTGCAGTCTCAGGATCAGAGTGCCTGACTGAAACCAATTTTTTGGCAGCTTCTAACCAACTCTTATTTGCATTTTTGAGTAGAAGCTGTTCTACATTTAATCTGTACCCGTAACTCAAAATGACGCCTATACGTTTAAAAGCCTATTAATAAGCATTCTTACTTTTGCGCAAAAATATACTCATAAATACATTTACTATACTCGATATAAACCCTACATATTATGAGATTACTAGCATTTTTTATTTATAAATTAAAAGAGGGTGTAAAAAGTAATAAATGTATTTAATCAGTCTTTTTAAAAACAGAACTCAAGCGATAAAATCACCACGTTTTATTATAACTGTTGATATATACAGTAAATAAAACTAATCCAAAATCATGTTAATGCGATATTAATGAGTATTTGATCTGAATGATAATGGGGCATTTTCAAGTTAGAAATAGTTAAGTTATTCTTACAACAAATATTCAGCACATTAAAAAACCGCTAACTCTCATTAGCGGTTTTTTACGTTTGGATAAATACCATCCTCAATATAAGTTTCTAGGCACTAGCTTGAAGCTATTACGGTGCATATCCATTTCTGGGGATTCCTCACCGCGTGGAATATGGTGCAAGGTTAGGTTATACCACACTACAAAATCTCGGTTTTCTATCGTCTTATTCTCTTGAATAAAATCGCTGAGTTGCTTTTTGCCATTACACATTTTGTTGTGAGAAGCGTAGCGTTCACAAGGAATATCGCGAGAGATATGAAGATCGTTACGGGTGAATTTCTCTTTTTTGATGCCTTTAAAACGATGTCCTGCATCACCCGGTTGAAGAATGTAACCTTTGTTAGAGGTGGCACTTTCTTCAACGATCCACGTTTTAAAGTTGCTTTCTTTATGGTTAAAGCGTCCTTCTTTGGTTATTTGGGTGGCGCTTTCAACTGTTTTATTACCTTCTTTTTTATAACGTAGCACTTTTAAAACATCATCGTTTTCTTGATCGCCAACCGCAAAGTCGATACGCCAGAAGTAGTTATGAATATGTGAGACACCCACAAGATCATGGTCGATTTTCCAGCCTAATTTACGATAACGCTCTTCACGTGCAGGGTTGTTATTTATGCGAACAACAGTTTGTAGTGCGCCTGTTGCACCGACAGCAAATTCCATCATGCCGTTACTGTAAAAACGCCAATCAGGAATGTAGTTATAAGCACCTACTTGGTGAGATGAAAACAGTTGGAGGTATTCACTGTTGGCTGGGGTGCCAATGAGATCATGAAGGGTGGTATCACTGCCTGTTTTAATACACAAACCAGGAAGTGCGGTTTGATAAAATGTGTCTAACCGAACGATATGTCCGTTTTGGCAATTTTGCGGTTTAATTTCGATCATACTGCCACCAAAGTCATAATCGGTGACATCGTGGAAGCGGTCACGCCCATTATCATAAGGGACAAAGATTTGTGACAGTAAGATCTCGTTGATCACGCGAAAAGGCGTATTGCTGTTAGGCGGCGTGTAGGTAATGTCGGTAAGGTAAATCCCTTCATCACCATCGAACTCCCAACACATTGTCCATTTAGCTCCGTTATTGAAGCCTTGCTCAACGTAGTTGCTGTCTTCTGGGCTACAAGCGAAGACGGTAGATGAATAAAAGCAAGCGAGAGCAAAGCTGATGATCCACCATTTTTTTGCTGTAAACATATTATCCTCTCTACATTCAAGTCGATTGATTCATGTTTTAGTCAAGGGGGATTGGGATCTCCGGTTCGGGATAATTAGGGTTACGGCTGTAAACATCACGAGGATAAACAGTGAACTCTTGCCATACTAATGCGAGATCATTGCTGCTGGTATAAGGTGGCGTGTGATGTGCGGTGAGTTTTACCCAAGCCACAACATCGGTAATGGTTTCTTGATCGACCATTTGCACTACATTCTCGGCACAATCCGCTTCATTGTTATTAAGCGCTTTATGTTCACAAGGATGATAGTTGGTGAAGTAAACGTCAGATTCTGTCCACGGGCGTTGTACATCACGTTCAATGGCGGCATGGCCTAATGGGAAAATGTGATAAGACGATGGCATGTCGTATTCGTTGGTGATTTGCCCATCGTAAATACGCCAGCTTTTCATCTTTTTACGATCATATTGTTTTTTAAATTCAGCAGGTTGTAGAACTGTGTTGGTTCTGATCTCTCGTTGATTACGACCTTTGCGAATATGGGTACGAAACTCTTCAACATGATCATTGGTGGCAGTTGCACCTATGTCTAAATCTAAACGCCAGAAGTAATTAACGATGTAGTGAGTATTGTTACTGCTGTCGGTGATAAGGCTTGCCGATGGGGTAAAGCTACCGTCGTCGTGTAAACGTAAGCGAGAGACAAATTGGTTGTTATCGACGGTGATAAGGCTAAGAATATCGACTGAGTGTTTACGGCGAGAATCCCCATCATTATGCATGGCGTAATCTTCTGAGCTTGGCTTAATGCATAACAGTGGGGTGTTATCACTGTCTGATAGCAAGGTGCCATTCGGGCAATTACCACTGAGTGTCGATTGGGTTTTATCGAGTTGAGTAATTTGGTTGATGTTACTGGTGTTTTGCGCATCAACAAGCTCAATTTGATTTAACGCGATGGCTGAAGCGATATAGGTATTTGTTGAACCACGTATCGTACTGAAAGACACATCATGTAGGCTCACACCGTAGCGGCTATCCCATTGCCAGCAAAATTGCCAACGGTTGCCAGATTCAAATTGATATTCAAATTGCTGTTGGCTCGGACATTGATACTTGTCAGAGGTCGTCATGGCATGTGTTGGAATGCTGATGGCTAAACACAGCAGCATAAGTAGCGAATAAATTGGTTTACAGTCTTTCATCACTCTTTCACCTAAGTAAATTTATGTTTGAGACGAGAAAGATCATCCGGCATTAGTGATGATCTGCGTGATCACTTACCTCACTTTTATGACGGAAGGGGGTTATGGTGTGTTTGGATAAGTTCACTATGGCTTTGGTTTCAAGCGCAACATACTCATAAGGGGAATCTAAAGAGGTAAAGAAGAAGTAGATGCAGCGATTTAAACCACAGTTTTTAGTATTGGCGACTAACGGGATGCTATGAGGGTTGTCGCTGGTTAGGACGATCGCTTTGATATTAAGACCAGATAGCGGGGCTTGGATCGGTAACGAATGATGGTAGCGATCGTAATACTCTGCGGAGAGTTTATCCATAAAGGCGGCATTGTTCATCAGCAGTTGTTTGGCGTAAGCGATCTCATCACGGGTAGCTGAAAACTGGATATTTTTATACTGCTTGGAATCAATGACTTTATCGTTAACCACATCGTAAATAATGCGTTCTGTGGTATCGGTCGGATAGTGATAACGATAAACATCCATCCATTTTTCGTTATGTGTCATCACATTGGAGCGATGTTTCGATACTTTTATCACTCTTGATGTCGTAGGATGCAAGCTTCGCGTGTTAGCTTCTCCTAGGTTCTTGGCTTTAGTGTAATCCTCTGCTGTTAATGGCTCAGCCTGAGTGAGTGGTACTAACCCAAAAGTGAGTGGGATAGCGGTACTTAATAACAGTGTTTTTGCCTGTTTAAGTGTGTGCATTGTTATTTCCTGTGCTAAGAAATAAATAGTTAATGCGTTTTGACAACACAAACCTCTAGGTAAGTGTAGTTGATATATTTATTATTAGTTGTTGTGATTTTGTTTGATACAAAAGATGAGACAAAGTTGAATAACTAAGACAAAAGCAAGATATGAGACAAGCTGACACAATAAGATGCTAATAGGCAGGTTTAGCATCTTATTGTGAGTTAGAAAGAGGCTTTATCTCAACGTATTAAAACCACTGTATATGCGTGTAAAAGTGGTAAACCAACATGCTGCGGCAAAGATATAGGCGATGGTTGCAAAATGCTGGGGGAGTAAACAAAACAGCACAAAGCAGCCGATGGTTTCTGTCCCTTCGGTTAATCCACTCATGTAATACAATGACTTATGTTTATAGACAGGGTTTTCGATACCTTGTTTGCTCGCCATGATCGCAAAGGTAAGAAAGCTACTGCCTGTACCAATAAATGAAAATATCAGTAATGCGCCTGCAATGGCGTTCTGCTCTGGGTTTGCCAGAATAAACCCAAATGGTACTAGTGAGTAGAACAGAAAATCCAAACTGATATCTAAAAAGCCACCGGCATCGGTAATGCCTTCAATACGTGCGACTGCACCATCTAAACCATCACAAAGGCGATTGAATAAGATGAAGAACAGTGCCAGCAAATAGTGCTCGGTAATTAAAGCAGGTAGGGTTAAACAACCAATAATAAAGCCAAAGAGTGTCACTTGATTGGCTGAAATACCGTAGCTATGCAGCTTAGTTGCACTTTTTTCTAACGGCGTTTTTAAGATTTTAATGCAGAAGCGATCAAGCATGTGGTGGCTCCTGTTGCCATTGGACTACCTGGCTATTGTTTGGAATATCTTGTTTGTCGTGGGTAACCATCAATGTCGGAATACTCGCTTGTTGAATTTGGTGAAATACCCAATCTCGAAATTGTTGGCGCAAGGTGTTGTCGAGTTTACTGAACGGTTCATCTAATAAAATCAGCTGCGGTTTTGCCATTAATAGGCGAGTTAGGCTTATTCTCGCTCTTTGACCGCCAGAGATTTGATGAGGGTAAGCGTTTGCTAACTCGGCAAGTTCTAATTGTGCTAATGCTGTGAGTGCGTGTTGTTTTCGCTCACTGCCTTTGATGTTATTCGGTAAGGCAAAGGCGAGGTTTTCCCACACGGTTAAATGGGGAAATAACAGATCATCTTGAAATAACACCCCGATATTGCGTAAGTGAGCAGGCACTTCGGTGATCGCTTGGTTATTTAACGTCAATGTTCCTTTGGCGGTAAATTCAGGGTTCAAATGCCCTGCAATGAAATTGAGTAAGGTGGATTTCCCACAACCACTTGGCCCCATTAAGGTCACGATTTCCCCTTTAGCGATATGTAAGCTAAATGAAGAGAGCAATACGTCACCGTTGGGTTTTGTGATTGTGACGTTATTGATATGAAAGCTCATGATGGGTAGACCTTACTTGTTCTGTCGTTGGGGCTTTTTTCTTGTTTATGGTGTAAGCAAATACAAAGAAACATAATGGGATCAAGGCTTGGCATAGGGCATAAATTGCGGTGATGCGCCTATCTGAGCCGCTGGCAAGTACTACCGCTTCAGTTGTTAACGTGCTGATACGCCCAGCACCGAGCATTAATGTCGGTAGGTATTGCGCAAGGCTCACGCTAATGCCGATCACCCATGCAAATAACAAGGCACTGGCAATTTGCGGTAATTTGATTTTTAACCAAACATGAAGTGGGCTTTTACCTAAGCTGAGCCCGATTTGGGTTAAGCGTTGATCGTAACTGCGGTAAACCCCATCAAGAGTCAAATAAACATAGGGGAACACAAAGAACAAGTGTGCCCATGTAACCCAAACACCGTAGTGGTGAATGTTGGTATACAAAGTAAGTACCTGCAAACCAAATAGCAGCGATAATTGCGGCACTAACATCGGAATGGCAATAATGTAATTGGGAATATGCCATTGATGTTTGATGCGGTATTCGTGGGCAACAATGGCAAAAACAAGCGCAATTGAGGCACTGATCAGCGCAATGATCACGCTAATATTGATCGTGCTGAGAATGTTGCTCCATTCCAGTTGCCAAAAACGTTCGCTATAACGGCTCGGAAGCAGATCAGGAAAACGCCAGCGTAGCGCCATACTCCACAGCGTCAGTAATGGAATGATGAGAGCTGTTAAGCTAATCAATAGAACAAATACCGATTTGCCCGGTAAGCGAAACGCTTTTCGACCAGACCAAAGCCATTGATTAATCCCCTTTGTCAGGATCCATTCAATACTGAACGCCACAGCTAATAGCAATGAACCTAATGCAAATAGCACAATTGCCCCTGCGGCGGCACGAGGCATAAGCTGAAGATCGGGATCGCTAAACCATTGCCATACTAATACCGCAAATGTCGGCGGATTGGTTGGGCCAACAATTTGAGCCACATCGACCACCGATACGCCATAAGCAATAACGGCAAAAATCGCAAAACGTAGCTTTGATAGCCATTGTGGAAACACGCATTTTAACCATGTTTGGCTACGGTTATAGCCAAGCGAGGCTGCCACTTGCTCGGTTTGTTTTACATTAAGCTGCTTGAGTACTGACATACTCATTAGCAGTAAAAATGGGGTTTCTTTAAGTGCTAATACTAAAATAAGCCCAAGCCCGTAGGGATCTTGAATGAGTAAGGGGGTATCGCTGGTGGCATTGAATGTAGGGGCGATAAGCGTATATAACGCACGCATTCCCATGCCAGTTGGGGCAAAGAGGAATGAAAATCCAATTGCAAAAGCCACATGAGGAATCGCCAACAGTGGGTTTAGGGCGGCTTCAATACGTTGCCACCATCGGGTTCCCCAACTGCTTTGTAAAATCGCAAATGTAAAAAAACAGGCGAGATAAGTGCTTAATAATGTGGTGAAAAGGGTTAAGCCAAGGTTATGTCCAATTCCTTGCCACTGGAAAACCTGTGCAAAGCCCTGCATTGAAAAGTGATGTAACCCTAGTGCTGGCATATAGCCTAACGCCGCCATGATCACGCCCATCAGCCCCGGTAGGGTTGGCAAAATACACACGGCAATCAGAAATATGTAAAGCGCAGGTAACATACCGTGTTCTCATGGTTAGGGAATGAACGTCACAGGTGCAGAGCTGTGATAATAAGGGGCTTGATACTAATTACTATTATTTAATAATCAATGTGATTTTGATAATTAGATTAATAAATAACCTTGCCTGTGTATAAAGACCTATAAATGCAATCTTTTCTTTCATTTGCTGAGGTGAGTAAGAACTTACGTACAATAGCGGTTCTTTCCTTTCATATCGGGTATTCACGTGTATAGCGATCAATTCATGATGCTGTTAGCGGTATTTGAGCGTGCAGCATTGTTATTAATGGCACTGTTTTTATTAACCCAAACTCAGCACTTTCAGTCGATTGTGAAAAAGCAGCATCGTCGACCAGCAGAAACCGCCATGATCTCTCTTTTGTTTATCCTTTTTGCGGTTTTGAGTACCTATACCGGGGTTAAAGTTGATGGCTCGCTGGTGAATGTTCGGATTATTGCGGTGGTCTCTGGCGGCATCTTATTTGGCCCTTGGGTGGGCATTCCTGCAGGGATCATTGCTGGTGTTCACCGTTATTTAATTGATATTCATGGCCCAACATCGGTCGCATGTTTGCTAACCAGTATTTTTGCTGGCTTATTGGCGACATGGATCCACCTGTCTTGCCAGAAAAAACATTATGCCCAATTCGGTATTTTGGCTGGCATGGTATGTGAGATCTTAACCATGGTGTTGATTGTGACGCTGTCGGAAGATAAAGCGCTGGCGTATAACATCGTTTCGCACATTAGCTTTCCAATGATAACGGGAACCGTCTGTATTGGTTTGATCATTAAACTGGTGCAAGGACTGGATGAAGAAAAAGACATAGTCGCTGCACGACAAGCGAAACTGGCGTTAGATATTGCCAATAAAACTCTGCCGTACTTTCGGATCAATAGCCGAGAGTCGCTACAAAAGGTGTGCAATATTATTCGTGAACATACATATGCCGACGCAGTAGCCATTACCGATACGATTGATGTGCGTGCGTATGTTGGCAGTGGTGAAGAGAACTTTCTTGATGCTCACCATCAAATCAGTGGGATGACACGGCAAGCGGTAACAACGGGTAAGCAAATTATCAGTAACAATTTAAATGTGCATGAGTTTCGATCCTTGTTGATCATTCCATTATGGGAAAATGGCGAGGTGAGTGGCACATTGAAGATCTTTTATTGCCGCCCTGATCAAATCCGTTTATCACTGCGTGAAATGGCGATCGGTTTATCGCAAATTATCTCGACTCAAATGGAAGTGTCACGCATAGAGCAACTCAAAGCGATGGCAAGCAAAGCTGAGTTTTCAGCGCTACAAAGTAAAATTAATCCGCACTTTTTATTTAATGCATTGAATGCAATTTCGACCTTAATTCGTATTCGCCCTGATCATGCAAGAGAGCTGATTGCAAATTTAGCCGATTTTCTGCGATATAACCTAGAACGTGACGTTGAATTGATCGATATCCAAGAAGAGCTGCAGCAAGTGCGCGATTATGTCGCCATCGAGCAAGCCCGTTTTGGTAATAAACTCGACGTTATTTTTGATATTGACGATGTGCACCCACAGATCCCTTGTTTACTGATCCAACCGTTAGTGGAAAATGCCATTTTGCATGGTATTCAGCCATCCCGAGAGCCGGGAACAGTGACGATTTCTGTGAAAACTGTCGGTGAGAAAATTGCCATCATGATCCAAGATACTGGTGTGGGTATTTCGCAAAAAGTGATCGATAAACTTTATACCGGCAATGTGGATTCTCATCGTATAGGGTTAAATAACGTCCATCAGCGTTTATTGCTACTTTATGGTGAAGGCTTGCATATTCGTCGCCTTGAGAAAGGCACTGAAATGTTGTTCTACGTAAAATAAAGGTTGTTCCATGCTAAAAGCACTGATTGTTGAAGATGAATATTTAGCGCGTGAAGAGTTAACATATTTAATTCAAACTCATAGTCATATTCAGATCGAAGCTGCTTTTGAAGATGGATTAGAAGCCTTTAAGTTTTTGCAAACTAACCAAGTTGATATTGTTTTCCTCGATATTAATATTCCGTCGATTGATGGCATGTTGCTGGCGCGTAATATTTCACAGTTTAAGCACAAGCCGCACATTGTGTTCACCACTGCTTATAAAGATTATGCGGTTGATGCATTTGAGTTAGAGGCGTTTGATTATCTACTCAAACCAATCAGCGAAGCGCGAGTGAAAGGGCTGTTAGCGAAATTAGAACAACAGCATCAAACAGCAAATCAGCAAGAGCAACAAACATCAGCGCAAGTACGCCATCAAACGGTGAATTTGATGAAAGATAATCGGATTGTGATCACCCCGATTGAGGATATTGATTATGCCGAAGCCAGTGAGAAAATCACTAAGGTGTATACCGCTGATGGTTGTTTTATTGCACCGATGACGATCAGTGAGCTGGTGGCGAAATTGCCAGAATCTGCGTTCTTTCGTTGCCATCGCTCTTATTGCATTAATGTGGCACGAGTGCAGGAAATCATCCCTTGGGTCAACAGTACCTACATGCTGAAATTACAACATCATGAGCAACAAGTGCCGGTCAGTCGTAGTAATATTAAGTTGTTCCGCGAGCGTATGAAGTTGTAATTACCAAAGCGACAAAATGCATTTCATGCGGATATATTGCATTTAATACCACTGAGCAGGCAGCTCATTTTATAGTTTTCTCATCCTATTGTTATCTTCATTCATCGTCGTATGTTGGGGGCAGGAAGCGGTAATTCATTAGGTTATCGCCAGCGTTATCAGTCCCCTTGGAGAGTACGACGATGAGCACTCACATCGCGAATAGAACACGTGTTCTAACCTTAATTGGCACCATTATTACCCAATTTGCATTAGGTTCGGTTTACACATGGAGTTTGTTCAATGCCCAACTTGCCGACAAGCTATCTGAGCCTGTTAGCCGTGTGGCGTTTTCATTCGGTATCTTGAGTTTGGCACTTGCCGTTGCTTCTTCCATGGCGGGTAAAATGCAAGAGCGTTTTGGTGTGCGTAAAGTCACTATTGGCGCTGGCGTGCTACTTGGGGCGAGTTTATTACTAACAGCCCATGCCACGAATCTTATTCTGCTGTATGTGTTTGCTGGCTTCTTAATTGGCTTTGCTGATGGTACGGGCTATTTAATGACGCTTTCTAACTGTGTGAAGTGGTTCCCTGAACGTAAAGGCTTAATCTCTGCCTGTGCTATTGGTGCTTATGGTCTAGGTAGCTTAGGTTTTAAATTCATCAACATGTATCTTCTAGAGCATAACGGTTTGGAATCAACATTTGATATCTGGGGTGTGATTGCAATGGTAATGGTGATCATCGGTGGTTTGATGATGAAAGATGCACCCAAACAAGAGATCTCAGCGGTGGAAGCTGCGGAAGGGGTACGTGATTACTCATTAGCAGAATCAATGAAATGCCCTCAATTTTGGATGTTGGCACTTGTGTTCTTAACTGTTTGTATGAGTGGTTTATACGTTATCGGTGTAGCGAAAGATATTGGTCAATCCTACGTGCATTTATCGGTTGAAGTTGCCGCTTCTGCTGTAGCGATTATTGCGGTGGCAAACCTTGGTGGTCGTTTAGTACTTGGGGTGTTATCGGACAAAATGGCACGTACCAATGTGATTGCGATTGCACTGGCGGTATGTCTATTGGGTGTTTGTGCACTACTGTTTGCCCACTTAAATATGATGGTGTTCTATTTTGCGGTAGCGTGTATTGCATTTAGCTTTGGCGGCACGATCACTGTGTTCCCATCCTTAGTCAGCGACTTCTTTGGTTTAAATAACCTGACTAAAAATTACGGTGTGATTTATTTAGGTTTCGGTATCGGTAGCTTTATTGGCTCTATCGTAGCGTCAGTGTTTGGCGGCTTCATTGCTACGTTTTACTTAATGTTTGCGCTATTGATTGTGTCTTTAGTGATTGCACTAACGATTAAATTACCTAACGGTGAAAGTGATGCCGAGCTAGTGGCGAATAGCTAAGTTGTAACGACTTAATTGCGCTATTCTTTAAAGGAATACGTTTAAAACCGAGCACTTATGAATAATAGGTGCTCGGTTTTTTATTTTAGAACGATAGGGAGATAAACCATATAGCGACATGCGGCTTACAATAAATGATCGCACTGGTAGCTTTTGAGAAAGGTAGTTAAAAACACTATTTTGCATGTGAAAATTAGTTACCATAATGAAAACTAGTTTCAAATATAGTGCCTTATTTTGGTTAAGCTCTGGTTTAATACGCAAATAAACTGCTCATAAATTTAAAGGCAGTGAGGGTCACTCTATACAGAGTTATTGTTAGCGTATTATTTTGTGAGATCTTGCCATGTCAGTGATTAAATTGCCTTTAAAGTATAGAAGTGCCGCAGCAGACACCTTTGCAATGGTGGTCTTTAGTTTTGCTGCTGGCATGATGATTGAGATTTTTATTTCAGGCATGTCGTTTGAGCAATCACTGGCATCACGCACCTTATCTATTCCGATCAATATTGCGATTGCATGGCCTTATGGGGTATTTCGTGACTTTATGATCCATCAGGGTATGCGTATTTCTAGCAAACGTTGGATGAAAGGGTTATCAGATATGGCAGCGTATGTTCTGTTCCAATCTCCGGTCTACGCAGGCATTTTATTAGCGGTTGGGGCGAGCTTTGATCAGATCGTGACAGCGGTAACCAGTAATATTTTGGTCTCTGGTGCACTGGGCGTGGTGTATGGGCAGTTTTTAGAAATGTGTCGCCGTATGTTCCGTGTACCGAATGCGGCATAACTGAAAACAGTTAACAGAATAGAAGCAGGGGCGTAAAGGTTAACTTTACGCCCCTGTTGTTTTTAGGCTTATAACGCTCAGATTTATACGCTTAGGTTTGTTATATGGTGATTGATAACCTTAGTTATAAACGATTATTTATAACCGCCTTGGATTTCAGGTCGCTGCTGTTTTAATACCACTTTATTGCGCTCAATTGCCGCTGGTGGCAGATCAATAAAGCCGTTATTGACTAAGGTTTGTTGTGCTTCTGGTGTCATTACATAATCGACAAATGCCGTCTGTTGTGATGATAACTGACTTTTTGCCGGATCGAGATTGAGGTACATGTAATAAACGTTAGCAAGCGGGTAGCGACCTGACAAAATCGTTTCATGATCTAAGCTAAAGATTTCACCATCTTTATCAATGATCTCAAGACGTTTTACATCTTGGGTTTGGCTATGATAAACCGTATAGCCAATCGCATTTTCTTTATCTTCGATAGTATTTAGCAGATCTTTACGGCTGTTCAGTGATTTTGTTGCTGTTTTCTGTCCGTCATAACACGTGATCATCTTGTTGAAATAACGATGCGAAGACAGCTCACCATTCACAGAATAAGCCTGTACTTGGCTGAGATCTTTATTATCCGATAATACGGGGCTAACCGATTGCCATTGCACAGGTGCGAGTGATGATTTACAACCAAAAATATCAGCCAATGCATTGATTGAAATCGATTTTATTGGGTTATCTTCATTAACTAAAATCGCTACCGCATCGGATGTAAAGTATAGCTCAGTAGGTTTATAACCGTATTTGTGTTGAAAAACGGCCACTTCGCTATCTAGCCAACGACGAGAGCTAATGCCTATTTTTACCCCGTCTTCAATCATCACTTTTTGAATATCATTGCTTTGTTCCGTCAGCAGTTTTTCATCCAGTGTTGCAGAGACAAGCAGATCATTGACGACATTGTTTAATTCGCTTTCTACCGCAATGGTTTTATTGCTATCGGCATAAGCAGAAGAGGCGAACAGTGCCAAGGGTAGCATGTAAGCAAACGTTGATTTATTCATGAAAATGTCCTTACTGATCTGCTGTCGTTGAAACGTGTTGTGCTGATTGTTCTGAGCTGTAAATCGTCCATTTTTTTACAGGTGCCATTTCATTACTGGTCAGCACAGCAATGGTACGTCGTTCACGTTTTTTAAGGTGCTTAGTTAGCTCTGTTACTTGTGTGAACTCTTGCTCTGAAATACGCTCAGGGGCAATGCCATTTTCGATCAAGGCATCTTTAATCACCCCAGTTCGACGCTGCGCTAATGCTTTGTTGTACGCATCGGTACCTTCTGGGCTGGTATCTCCCACAAGGATCACTTTTGCCTGTGGTTTTTGCTTTAAAAGATTAAACAGCAGGGTAAAGGTTTCATTTTGATCTAAACGGATATGGGCATCGTCATAGTTAAAGTACACCGTCTGAATATCGTATTTAGGTTTCACCTCCCATGGCGCACAACCTGTAATATCCACTTTGGTGCCTGTTGGGGTATCGGCACACATATCACGCTGGTTGATCACGCCATCTTTATCATGATCACGAAGATCATCAATTTGATGGCGAGTGACTTGGGTATCTGGCATTTGCGCACAGCCAGTTAATAGCAACGGCAATAAGATCAAAGAAAGTAGTGATTTAGTCATGATTATTGCTCCTTCGCTTGCCATTGTTCTGGGTATTCAACACGTAACGCGTAGGTTAATTTACCCATCGCATTCAAAATGCGATATGCCGCTAAGGTGTGATCATATTCAGTGTGGATGTAGTTTTTACGAGCAAGAAACACTTCGACTTTGGCATCCAGTACGTCAAGTAGGCTACGACGACCTAAACGAAACTGCTCTTCGTAACCCATTTCAGCCGCTTTGGCTGCATCAACGTTCTGTTTTAATAGCTTCTTTTGTTGCTCTAGCATGTTGTAGGCATTCCACGCAAGGGTAGTGCCTTCAACTACTTCACGCTCTGCACGTAAACGAACCGTACGGGCTTCTTCATGACGCCATGCCGAGGCTTCCGTATCGGCATTGGTTTTACCACCGTTATAAATGTCGTAGTTCATGGTTAACATGACACGAGCATCTTGATCGGGACCGAGCGTATTACCCACGTTATCGTTGGCATTTGCATGTACTTCTAGCTTAAATTCAGGGAAGTAATTGCCTTTTTCACGGCGGATCTCTTCACGTGTCGCTTTAATATCCGCTATGGCAGCTTGAATTTCAGGGTGCTGTTCAACGCCTTGTTTAACCGCAATTTCTTTGCTGCTAGGCAGTAGGGCGGTATCTACCACAGGATCAACTAAACCTGAAGCTGGCTTACCAACTAAACGCATGAATTGTGCATCTAAATCGTAGAGGTTATTTTCAGCTGCAATCAGTGACGATTGTGCTGTCGCAACACGGGCTGCAATTTGGGCTAAATCTGAGTTACTGCTTAAGCCTTTTGAGTTTTTATCCAGAATATCTTGGTAGATCGCTTCATGTTCACGGACGTTACGTTGGGTTAACTCATGGATGGTTTTTGCTTTTAGCACTTCGAGATACAAACGTGTGGTATCTAATGAAATATCTTCAGCATCAGATAATAAGGTTAAACGTTCAGATTCTGCTTCATGGCTTAAACGGTTGGTATTGGCTGAGGTTTTAAAGCCATCAAAGATCAGTTGTGAAGCTTTAAAGCCAACTTCGGTACGGTTCATACCACGATCGTCTTTTGGGATCTTGTTGCCGCTGTTATAACGGGTTTCTTCGTAACCTGCCGCAGCGTAGAGATTCACTTGCGGTAAGTAATCCGCTTGCGCGCCATCGACTTCACGGAGTACTGATTGGTAACGGGCATATTGTCCAGCGATCTGTGGACTGTAATCAATGGCTGATGCCACAGACTCTTCTAATGAGAGCGCATGCGCAGCACTAGATGAAAATAGCGCCACTGCTATTAATGATGATAAACGCATTCCTTTTCCTTTATCTTTTTGTTCTGTCGCCTTATGAATCGGCAAAAATCTGTTTGTTATAAATTATTTAAGGTTCTCTTAATGCACTGGCTTTGGCGCGTAATAGCGGTTTTAACCAGTAACTTAAAACGGTTTTTTCGCCAGTTAAGATATCCACCATGGCTTGCATGCCGGGAATAACTTGAAGACGGGTATCAGGATCATCGTGAAGTTGGATATGAGCGCGGTAATAAGCAGTACCATCTTCTGTTTGTAGGGCATCGGCGCTGACATAAGTCACGGTGCCTTTACGTCCACCGTAGACGACAAAATCATAAGCGGTAAATTTAATCGTTGCTTCTAAGCCTTTGCTCACAAAAGCAATATCTTGTGGTGATATGCGTGCTTCTACGATTAATTTACTGTCGTGAGGAACCAGCTCCATGATCGGTTCTCCGGGTTTCACTACACCACCTAATGAGCGCACTAAAATGTCTTTGATCGTGCCGTCCATAGGGGCTTTGATTTCTGTTCGTTTTAACTGATCGGCTAACCCTTCTTGACTGTCTTCTAGCTGAGCAAATTGGTTGGTCGCTTCGTTAAGCTGCGCTTGTACCGACGTTCTAAATTCCAATGCTAGATTTCGACGCATCACAATAGCTTCACGTAAGGCTGCTGATGCTTTTTGTTGTGCCACTTTTGAACTGGCAATTTCACCGCGGAGTTTGACCTGATCACGACGAGTTTGGATCAATTCAACTTCGGCAACAGCACCACGTTTTACTGCACCTTCGAGCATTCTTGCTTCTTTGTTCACTAAGTGAAGACTGCTATTAAGGGTTGCGGTATTACTTTTGGCATCACGCAGTGCTTCTGTTTGTTGCTCAATCGTCAATTGCGCTTCTTCAAGTTGTGATTCAATTTGGCTAATACGCTCGTTGTAGTTAGCTTGCGCATTGATTTGAGCACGGCGGCTTAAATCATCAAAGTCGAGAGCTTGATGGTTAATGGTGATTTGCTTTTGCCAGTCTTTTTCTTTGGTATTGACTTTAACCGTCTCTAATTCGGCTTTCAGACGTTTGATCTGAGCCTGTAGGGTACGAAAGTGCTCATCAGATTCATGAAATGCAGTGCGAAAACGGGTGTCATCAAGGATCAATAAAGTTTGCCCTTTTTTTACTTGTTCGCCCGGACTCACCAGCACTTGTTCAATGATCCCGCCCTCTAAACTTTGAATTTTTTGGATCGCCAGCGTAGGAACCACTTTGCCGTCACCGACCACCACTTCTTCAAGTTTGGAGTAAGCAGCCCACGTAATAATAGCGATCACTAATAGCGAGCAAAGCCAAACAATCTTACGAGAGCGATAGGCATGTTTTTGGTTCGCCCATTTTAAATTACTGCTCATTACTGCCTCCTTGAACAATACTGACCGAGCGAACACGGCTAACTGGGCGTTTAGGTTGTTGTTTAGCGAGAATGTCGTGCGCTTTATCATCAGCAACAATTTGCCCACGTTCTAACACAATAATGCGATCACATTGCGCCAAAATAGACGGACGGTGAGAGCTGATCACCATAGTGATATCACGTGGTAATCGATGTAATGCCTGACGGAAACGCTCTTCCGCTTGTTGATCTAATGCGCTTGTTGGCTCATCCATCAGTAATAGGCTAGGAGAACGATATAAAGCGCGAGCCAGTGCAACCGCTTGGCGTTGGCCTCCCGATAAGTTACGTCCGTTTTCACCAACTTGGGTTTCTAAGCCATTAGCAAGGCGATCCATAAAGCCGTTTAAGCCTGAAGTGCTAATGGCGTGACTGAGGCGTTTTTCATCGACGTCATCACAGCCAAATAGGATGTTTTCGTAGATAGTGCCGTAGATAAGCGCAGGTTGTTGTCCAACCCAACCAATGTTGTTACGCAGTGCTGCTGGTGGCCAGAGTTGGGCATCAATGCCTTCAAAGTACAACTGTCCTGAACTTGGACGATATTGATAAGAAAGTAGGGCTAACAGTGTTGATTTACCTGAACCTGCGGCACCAATAATACCCACACGTTCACCTTGACGAATGGTTAAGCAGATATTGCTTAGTGCATTGAACTGTTGTTCAGGGTAAGCGAAGTTCACATCATCTAGCTGCACATTACCGTTAAATTCGCCACGATCCATTACCTGATGTTCATTATTTTCCTGTGGCAATGCCATTACCTGATCAAGTCCAGTGATCGCTGAACGGCTTTGCTGATAGCGCAGCATTAACATGGATAATTGGTTGATTGAACTGGCCGCTCGACCACTCAACATGACGATAGCAATTAAGCCACCCATACTGAGTAAGCCTTCAGAAATGCGGTAAACACCAATGATAATTAAGCAAATAGTCACGATCTGCTGACTACTCATCACTGAGTGAGAGACAATATTGGTGTATTTACGGGACTTAATGTGCCAATCAGACAGTGCAGAAACGGTTTGTTCCCAACGACGTTGAATAATGCCTTCAGCATTGTTTTGTTTAATATCAGATAGGTTATATAAGCTATCTAATAATTGGGTTTGTTTCTGGGTTGATAGACGAGCCGATTCATCTAAGGTTTGACCAATTTTGCCTTTCATAATAGTGCTAATCAGCAGTAGCACGACCATCACAGCGATTGGAACAAACATCATTGGACCGCCAAGCCAGCCAATTAAGGCAAGGAAGAACAGGGTGAAAGGTAAATCCACCAAGGTGACTAAAGTCACGGAGGTAAAGAACTCTCGTACACTGTCGAAATCTTGTATTTGACGGGCAAAGGCAGCAGCGGATTGGGGACGGTGCTCAAGTTTCATTCCCAACACTTTTTGCATCAAAATCGCCGATAACTTGGTATCAATATGGTGTCCAGCCATATCGGTGATGGCACTGCGTGCTTCGCGTAATAACCAATCAAATACCAGTGCGATAGATACCCCAGCAGCTAACACCCATAAGGTATTAAACGCTTGGTTTGGTACGACACGATCGTAGACGTTCATCGTAAATAACGGCACGATCAACGCAAGTAAGTTAATGAAAATGGAGGCGAGTAGCAGATCTCGATACCAAGGTTTTACCTCAGATACCGCCGCCCATAGCCAATGCTTTTTAGGCTTAGGTTTTATCTCATCAACACGAGGATCGGCCATTTGCATTGGCGATATTTGCCACACATCGCCATTGAGTAAATGTGTTAATTCATCGCCTGATTGTTGTGAGACAACAGGTGTTGGGGAATGGGCTTCATTGACTTGAAACTGGACTGTTTTAAATACACCGTCAGTATATTCACTGATGATGATGGGTGTACCTGTTTCAGTAATGCCAACAGCAGGAAAACTGGCTGTGGTTAGCTTATTTTTCGGGTGCAAGCCAACGTCCAACTGAGCTTGGTTGGCTGCTCGTTCAAATAGAGAGTCATCAAGTTTACCCTGTACTAAGGGTAAACCTGTGGTGACTTTTAGACGATGACAGCGAATGCTGTAATGCTGGCATAGCCATAAAATAGAGGCGAGCCAAACGTCATGATCTAACGGCGGATTTTTACTACTCATACCATCCTTAGCCTGTAACTAGATTATTATCATCTATCATTTTTTGTAGTAGCTCAGCTTCCGTTGCAGAGCTTGCATCAGCGCCATAAAGCGCATCTTTACTTACATTATCTAACGTTATCTCTTGCGTAACATCTGCACCATTATCTTTAACATGTAATGTGACAGAACCGTTATTTTCAGTAATATCAATATAGTTATCGGCTGAAATACCATCAGTCACATTGGATAAAATAGCGCTTAAATCGATGTTGTCGGTATTTGCTGTGGCATCAAAATCTAAAATAGTATCTTGTGCTGGCGCAGCGAGTGTCCCTAGATCCTCGGATTTAAAGACAAAACTGTCATTACCTGCATTCCCTGACATAACATCGTTGCCTTTACCGCCAATGATCAAGTCATCATTGGCTGTGCCGACTAGCGTATTGTCACCGCACTGCGGCTATCTGGAAATCAATGGTTTGTGTCGTACCAGAGACTTTTTGACTGCCGATAGCTGCGATTGGCTCAATGGATAAGGTGAAATCTTGCGCACTGTTGCCCGTCATCATGAGATTGGCAATATCCGCTTGCTCGACTTCCCAACCATGCTTGGTTGCTTTACCCGCCGAGAAGGTATACCCATCAGGGAAACCAGTGATCAACACGGTTCCTTTTTCTGTTGGGGCTGGGTAGGTCAGATTAAGTGCGAGATTGAGCGCTATGTCTGTCTCAGTTTCAGCAATGATGCTGTTGTATTTTGCTGTGAGTTCAGGGGCATCTGGCACTGGCGTTAGCGTGAGGTTAATGTCTTTTACAACAGGTGTACCTTCATGCTTCACTTCCTTACCCAATACCGTATTGCTATCAACAGTATTAGCAATAAGCTGGATATCAATGTCGCCAAATGCATCACCCGTAAAGAGGGTAAACTCATCGAAAGTGTTGCTATTAACGATAGCGGTAGCAAACCATACTTCACCTTTTTGGGAGATCTGTATTTCTTGATCACCCACTTTAATCTTGTCTAGGCCATGAAGTTGGTCACGGTTTGCCGCACTGAAGATCACCGTTAGTCGTAAACTTTCGTCACTGTTGGTTTCATAACTTTCGATATTCACCGGAATCGTGAAACTATCTCCCTCAGTGCCTGATAGCGTTTCTGGTACGCCAAAGAACTGCACATCGTCACCAATAGGGTTGACACCAATGATCACGTCAGTGGTTGAGGTTTGAATATCTGTTGTGCCAATTTCGTTGGTAATAGCATCAAGTTTTAGCTTGATATCACCACTAAAATCTTGCGGTGGGCGAATATAGATATTGCTTGCTTGGCTAATATCAAAGCTCCACGATGTGCCATTATTCGGCAGCTGAACAAATGATTCTCCATTATCAGGAGAATAGAAAAGTACAGCGCCAGCAGGTAAACCAGAAAGGTTTAATGCAATGGTTTCAGAGCCATCGTTGTCGTATAAGATCGCGCCAAGCCCTTCTATATGGATATAACTGTCTTCATCTCCGATTGCAGTAATAGCGTCAGGCATTTCTGCAATATCAGTGACAGGTTCAACGTTAATTACGACCGATGCCGTTTTGGTTTGGGTATCGGTCTGGGTTGGGCAATCTGCTTTGTCGGTAATATTAGCTTCAACGTTAATGGTTAAATCACCACTATAGTTTTCTGGCAATAATACTTTTATTTCATTTAAACGAGCAGGGTCGAGGATCTGCCAACTCCCATCAGGATTTTTCGTTAGGATTGATGCATCACCTACCAGTGTCCCTCCCGGAACGAGGGTGATTTTCATCCAATTAATGGTTTCTTTACCTGTCGCAGAATCACCTTCACCAGTAATGCTTTGACCACCTAGTACGCTATCACCGAGTAAAATTTCAAGATTGAGATCAACTGGTGTATCCGTATTATTGTTGTCTTCTTTGACGGTGGTTTGTGTCGCTGTGATCGTAATGTCATCGACAACAGGCGCGACATCAATTTTGATGTTTTGCGTTGTTGTTGATTTTTGACCATTACAGGTTGATGTTTGAGTAATGGTGATCGGAATATCAAGACAGCCTGCCCAATCTTCATCGAGTCCAACAAACACCATGGATGAAAGACCTGATTCAGTAATGGTGTAGCCGATCACTTCACCAGCATCATTGTATTCTGTAATGATCCCTGGCCCTTCAATTTCGACACCTTCAGGTAGATCGTTGATGTCGATAAAGAAAGATAATTCGACTTCTGGATTATCATCAATATCTCCGTTTAGAAGGCCAGAAAGATCTATGTTTTCACCTTCTTTGGCAACGATCTCACCGCTTTGAATATTATCTGGTGCATCAATAGGCAGACATGAACCACCACCGCTGTGACCAGTAATTTGAATTTGCAGTGGGGCTTCAATAAAGCGTGAATCCTCATCATCAATCACGCGGGCTTTAATGTTGAGAGTAATAACATCAGTATCTACTTTTGAGCTTACTTTTGCGGCCGCAAACAGATCTTGCATCGCTTCTTTAATGCTATCACTCGTTAAGCCTGTAGCGGGAATGATCCAGTTACCATTGCCATCAATATAAGCGCCATTAGGGTGATCGATGATCAAGTTAATCCCAGCAGGGACTTCAATAATGATGTAATCCAGATATTCAGAACCATCTAAGTCTTCATCAATAAAGTGCACAGTATTGGTGAGATCAATCGGGCTTCCATCGGTACTGGTTAATACTTCTTTCGTCGATACTAAACGCGTATCACTTTCTACTATTCCAGCAATATCGACTTGAATGGTGGCATTAAGCTCTTTTGATGCAGTTTTCCCTGTTGGGGAGGTATCTGTGACTTCATAGCTAATCGCAATATCAAAAATACCACTAAGATCTTCATCTGCTTTTATGGTGACTTTGTTACTATTGATAAAATCAGACCATGATTGAGCGCTATCTTTATAAGCGGCGAGATCTAAGCCACCAGCAGGTACAGATACCGCTGTACCATTAATAAAGAGTGTTAATCCATCTGGAATAGAGATGATCTTATAGCCCGTGAGGCTTTCGCTATTATCACTGTCTTTCGTGATACTTGGTTCTACAAGGAACCTTATGGCTTCATCTTCATTCCCAGAGCTATTGAGTAAGGCACCATCGGTTTCATCAACGATAGGCAGCACATCAATATCCACTTTATAGTTAAATTCACCACTATCACCATCAGGCTCAGTAGAGATGACATTAACATCAAATTTCAAACTACCACTGAAGTCTTTTGGCGTTTTTAAATAGCTAGTTGTTAATTGATCGTGAGTGATCCGATAGATCAAGCCTGTAGTGGCATCTTCACCGACAATTTCGATCACTAATGGTTTACCGTTGATATCAACAAATGTCACACCGTCAGGTAAGTTGGTGATCAAAATAGTGATATCTTCAGAGCCATCGTCATCGCTGGTGGTAATTAAAAAATCTAGCGGCTGTGGTTGATCTTCATAAAAGCCAGCCACACCTTTGATTGTGCCTTTAAAGCCTGTCGAATTATCTGTGCTTGTTGGCTCATACACCCAGTGACCGTTACCACCATCGGCAACGTCTGGGCGATCAATCACACCTTTCAGATCGATAGTAACCAGTTTTGTATCACTAACGGCTTGTTCATTGACTGGTGTTAAACCATCAACTGTTGATTCAGTAGAAATGGCGGTGACTTCAATCGTGAGCTTTTCAGTCCATGAGCTAATATCGGCTTTCGGATGTAGTAGGGCTGTGCCATTGGCTATATCGGCAGCACTCACAATATAGATCCCAGAGCCAGATGGTGTTTCTACTGCATCACCACCTTGGATAGACCAACCTTCAGGAACTTTAATTTGATAGCTTAAAGATTCAGAGCCATCGGTATCTGTGAGACGACCAATCAGGGCATTACTTAAATTAATCGCCTGATCTTCAAGCCCTTTGATGTTTTTAACTGAAAGAGTCGGTGTATCCGCATCTGGGCGAATATTAACCGTTATCTCACGGGAGACTTCTTCTCTTTTATCTGCTGGTGTTAAGAATTGGTCACCTTTTTCAATTGCAATTGCAGTAAGAGTAAAGGTGAATTTACCGGCTAAATTCTTATCTGAAAAAATCTTAATATTATTGATTTGATTAGCATTGATAACTTTACCGTTGGTAATAACGGTACCATCAAGTTTAAGTGTAATGCCATCAGGAATACCGGTGATTTTGTATTTTAGACTTTCAGAACTATCGGTGTCTTGTAGATTAGCACCCACATTTAATTGAATACCGTTACTGTCATCTTCAACCCCAGTGTACTCATACTCTTTTGTTTCATCCCAGATTGGCGCATCAGCGTCAGGATAAACATTGATAGTGAGGTTGGTATTTAACACCTTGTCAGTAGTGCTGGTTGTGATGGTGGCTGTAATATCGAGATTAACCACAGGTTGTTGGTTTAATGCTGTATCTAGTGCAGGCTGATACGTTAAATTTCCATTAGGTTTGAAGAAATCACCTTCTTTAACAAAATCGCTCAGTGTGATCACGCCACCAACAGCGGTAAGAAGAGTTCCATTAAGGTAAAGCGTCCCGCCGGCTAGTGAGCTTTCACTAATGGTGATGGTACTTAAGGTTTCATTTTGATCGATATCACCGAGAGAGACCTTAATACTCAGTGGGGCCGTAAGGGTATCTTCTAATACGTTGATCGGTTCAACAATGATTTGTCCTGGATCATCAGCCAGCGTGAGTGCTGTTTTTCTTACCGCGATATCACCATCATTGTCTTGTACGGTATAGGTGAAGTGATCGGTGATATGACCACTACCTTCAGGGCTGGCAATGGTATTAATAATGACAGAACCATCAGCATTAACGATCAAGGTACCGTATTTTTGCGCTGGTGAAACATTGATGTTGATTAAATCAATGGCTGTGCCATCTGCGGGGTAAGTTTTACCTTGATAAGTAAATTCAAGTACTTTACCGCCATCGGCACCTGTGATGTTATCTGATAATAATTGTGCCGTTGATTGCTCACCTTCAATAAGGGTTAAAGTTCCATCTTCGCCAGCAAGAGGCACATCATCGGTCACATTGACTTCAAAGATGGCGGTGTCAGATTGATCGCCATCGCTGTCAGTGACAATCACGCCAAATGTTAAGCCGAGAGTATCTTGGCTATTTGGATCTGGATGGTCGATAGGTGCAAACAGCTCAAATTGAACAGTACCATCAAGATTTACTTTGATACGAAAGACGTTATTACCATCAGCTTTAGCGGTATACCAACCATTAGCATTAGGTGCACCAAGCGTGATGTTAACACCACCGCTTGTGTAGTTTTGGTCGTTAAACAGTGCGGTATCTAAATGCACTGCAGTAATCTCATCACTACCTGTATTGAAGGTTAGTGTTGGTGCGGCTGTCGTCGACGCATCTTTATCGAGGTTATCATCAAGCAGATCGTTTTCTTGAACGGCTAAGCTGTCATTGACCGTGATACTTGGTACTAAACCATCCCAAATCGTTACTGTGACTTCTGATGTACCCGTGCTGCCATCACTGTCGGTCACTTGTATTGGTAGCTTGAGATCCAACTGGGTGTCTTTACCATTGATATGATCGATAAAGCTATTTAATTGAAAATCAATCGTCGCAGTAACAGAGCCACCTGACGGTACAGTACCAATATCAGAGAGTTGAATAGTGAAGATCACTGTGCCGTCAGCAAGTGTAGCGTTATAGGTATTGCTTCCATCCACTTGCCAAGTTAACGTCTGCCCATTGTGGGTGATATTGTTGCCATCACTGTCTTTCACCGTACCAGATAGGGCTAACTTAAGATCAATAATAGGATCTTGACCTGCTGTAATAGAAATCGTTGTCGATGCGGTGGAATCAATACCTGTTGAGGTATCTGTTGCTATTGGCTCTTCTGTCACAACGAGTGTGGCTGAGGTAATAATAGGATCGCTACCATCAATAATGACGATATCTAATGTCGTCTGGCTTACATCACCATCGTTATCTTTAACAAAGACAGGAATTGAGATAGGTAACTCGCCATTTGCTGCGGTTTGGTCTAGCGATTGGTATAGCTTGAAAGTGTAATCAACACTTGAGTTTGACTCGGCATTTGGTCGAGCCGATAAGCTGATTTCAAACACAATATTACCACCAGCTTTGGCAGTAATAGTTTGATTATCATCTGAAATTGTATAGCTGATCGCTTGTCCACCACTGGTTAAGCCTGTGGGTAACTGGCTAATGTCAAAATACAGTGGGCTTTGTTCAGCTGTGCCATTTAATCCATCGCTACCGACAGTAATATGAAGAGTACCGGTTTTCTCAATTGGCTGAGCTGAAAGATTATTTTCATCGAAGGACAATTCACTGTTCGCCACTAATTCAGGGTCAGCGCCATCTTTAATGAACCAATCAAATTGTCCTGTTGGGGTTTTTGTTCCATCGAGATCTGTCGCATCAATATACAGCGGTAACGTGATTGTATCGTCCGGACTTTGGTGGTTTAACGGCTGGTATTGAGTAAGGGTAACGGTGCCTGTCAGATCATTACCGGAAACCACGCTTGATACACTGAGCGTAAAAATGGTTTGTCCATTAACAGATGCTGTAATGGTTTTGCCATTATCACTTAATGTATATTCCAGCGTTGCAGAATTTGCCCCTGAAGTCAGGTTTAAAGCGTTAAGCGCTGTGATTGTCTGCGCATTAAAAACAACACTGTTAGGATCGGGATTATCTGAACCAGCTTTGACTGTAAATTCACCGTTATAGCTTTCTGAAGCCGTGGTAATGATCTTTTCGATATTATTCGCGTCAGATTGAATAATGCTATTTGCTTCACCATCCTTGATGGTAATGGTTAGCGTGGCACTGTCTTGCTGTAGATCTTTATCTGTAGCGGAGTAGCTAATATCAAGTTGGATATCACCTGACTGATGATCAAGGTTGCGATTGGCAATGAATGTCCATTCGCCATTTGCGGTGATGATAAATTTACCTTCAGATAGCTCAAAAGTGACAGAGCCGCCATTCAATACTTTCGTTTCACCGTTGATCGTGATACTGGTGACTAATAGGGAAGAATCAAGATCAATATCATTTGTAAGTACATTACCAGTGATCGTATTGCCTTCAACCAGATCGCCCTGATCGTCAACTAACTTAGGTACAGAGTCTTTAATATAGATCGGAACGTTAGCCACAACCGTTTCACTGGTTTTATCCCCATCTGTTTGTAAGCCATTAATTAAAATGCCGGTTTGCGTGTCGTTATTACCCATATTGTTATCGACTGGCGCTAATAAGGTCACTTTGATTGACTTTGTTTCGGTATTAATGACAGCGGTAAGTACGGTGGTTGTCGCTGTTTTTACCGTAAGGTGTAAACCATCGTCTGAGATGATCACTGTGACAGGCTCACCATGGGATGTGAGCGTTTCTAAGATGGTTTGATTCTGGTGAAAGCTGAACTCGGCATATTCAATATTAATGCTTGATGTCGCTTTTAAATCCGAGTGGGTATCAAGTGCATTTTCAAAAAACAGAATATTGCTAGGCTCTGTCAGTGTAGGCATATCATCACTAGCACTATTACCTGCTGCATCGTTCACTGTGGCAGACATTTGCCAAATTTTTGCAGGATCTAAAACTGAGAGATCAAAATTTTCGATACGCCAATGACCGTCTTTATCAACCGTGGTGGTTAAGGTGACAGTATTGATACCATCACTGAAAGTCACATTAACGGCATCACCTTCTTTTGTCCCTGTTGTGGTTCCTTGAAGGAACGTGACTGCACCATTTTTGATAGCTGTAATACTCAATCCACCCAGTTGGTACTGGCTAGTATCAATGTCTATGGTCAGTGCTGAAGTGTCTTTTTCAATGGTGTCGATAGCTTCTGCTGGGTTGCCTGCGATATCTGTTGTTTTCGCTGTAACAGTCAGTTCGCCATCAGCAAGGCTTGATAAGTCCACATCATCGATAGACCAAGCACCACTAATAATAATGGTATTAAAGGTTAATGTTTTTCCGTCTTTATCTGTGACGGTGACTTCGACTGCTTGGTTATCTTCAACAAAGGCGATATCACCAAAGAGTGTGGTCTTATCTGCAATTTCAGCGGCATTTAAAAACTCATCACCATTGCCTTCAAAGTTGGCGGTAATATCTGCTAAGGTATCTTTGATAATGGTGTCAGTAGCCGAGGCTGGGTTACCTGCAATATCGACGGTTTCAGCTAAGATAGTCAGTTTACCTTCAGCAAGCGAAGATAAATCCGCATCATTGACTGTCCATTTTCCATCGACAATGGTGGTTTCAAAGCTAAGCTTAACGCCTTTACTATCGGTCACGGTAATGGTGACAGGCTGATTATTTTCAACGTTATCTACCGAACCAAAAAGATCGGTAACAGGCACTTCAAAGCGATTTAAAAACTCATCACCATTGCCTTCAAAGTTGGCACTAATATCAGCCAAGGTATCTTTGATAATGGTGTCAGTAGCAGAGGCGGGGTTACCGGCAATATCGACGGTTTCAGCTAAGATGGTTAGTTCACCTTCAGCAAGCGAAGATAAATCCGCATCATTGATTGTCCATTTTCCATCAATAATGGTGGTTTCAAAGTTAAGCTTAACGCCTTTGCTATCGGTTACGGTAATGGTGACGGTTTGTCCGTTTTCAACATTATTCACTGAGCCAAAGAGATCGGTAACAGACACTTCAACAAGATTTAAAAACTCATCACCATTGCCTTCAAAGTTAGCGCTAATATCAGCCAAGGTATCTTTGATAATGGTGTCAGTGGCAGAGGCGGGGTTACCTGCAATATCGACAGTTTCTGCCAAAATAGTCAGTTCACCTTCAGCAAGTGAGGAGAGATCAACTGCATTAATATTCCATTTTCCATCATTATTTGTGGTTTCAAAGCTGATGGTGTTACCTTGGCTGTCGGTAACCGTAATCGTGACAGCTTGGTTATTTTCTACAAAGGTAATCGAACCCAATAAGTCACTGATCGAAACTTCAAATTGGTTTAAATAATTATCACCATTGCCTTCAAATTCAGCGCTTATTTCTGCAAGAGTATCTTTAATTGTTTTATCTGTGGCATCAACAAAGTTGCCATAGTAATCAGTAACAGAAGCGTAAACATCCAGTGGACCTTCAGCTAGGTTGCTAAGATCTTGATTATCAATAGCCCATTGCTGATTTTTAACAACAGCATGGGTTTTAAACGTATTACCATTAATATCGGTAATGGTGACAGCCACAATGCGTCCATCTTCTACATCAAAGGCATCACCAAACAGATCAACCGTAGGTACTTCAAATTGGTTTTCATAACCATCACCGCCGTCAACAATGGTGACCGTTAATGCTGCGCTATTACGTAATGGCGGAATGTCTCGGCCTATATCATCATTGTTATTCTTGGCAATAGATTCGGTAGGGCGAGTAATAAAGCCAGCCTCAGGAATGGTTTCATCTAACGTTGCTTGGATACGAGCGATAAAGGAAGCACTGTTACTGGACAAATCTTGTGTGGTTGTTGTTTGTTCTGAACTTTGGCTATGGCGAGGAGCCGTATCAGCATCAGCTAATGGCGTAACATCATCGTCAGTCGGCTGAGTCTTAAAAATCTCATTAACATGAGCTCTTTCATCTATAAAAGGGACGCTATTATCAATGATCTCTGATGGCGGAATTTGTACCCATTCACCTTCAGCTGTTATTTTCCAGATAACGCCTTCAACAACTACATACATTACTGGCTTCATCCTTGGCCCCTGCATTTTATTATTTATTGTGGAAATGTGTGGCGAGTGTTTGTTAAATCCAAAGCATAATCTCGCAACTCTAATCAATATTAGAGAGCAAAATGGTTGAAAAACATTATTTTTACAAAACCTACGTTTTTGACATTATTTTTTGTGATATTGATTACATATTTGTTAATGGATGTGAGCGTGTTGTAACCAATAAATCTTTGGTTATAAATAAAAATATTTATTAACGCTCAGTGTTATTTAGATATTTATATTAATAAGTATCTGAAATGCATGATTTTGAAATAGATACGTACTGCTATTTTATAAATAGCAGTACGTAAGAAGGTGAGGTTCTATTTGCCTGAAGCGGGATGATATTGCTGGCCTTTCATTGTCACTTCAAGCTGAGGTGATGCGATATCAATATGGTGTTTCATGAACTTGTTCTTAATCCGGCAATGAAGATCATGAGTTAAACTTAAACGATGTCCGGTTTCTGCCGCATAAGCGCGTAATTCAAATTGTTGGCAATTGGCGGTTAACCCTAAGAAGAACACTTCTGGTGCTGGGTTATCGAGTACCAGTTCACATTCCTCTGCTGCTTCAAATAATAATTGTGTTACCAGTTCAGGATCTGCTTTAAATTTCACATTAATTGATAACTTCACACGCGTGATGGCATCGGATAGAGACCAGTTAATAAATTGCTCTGTAACGAATGCTTTATTAGGCACAATCACTTCTTTTCTGTCCCAATCAACAATGGTGGTTGCACGTGTTTTTATTTTCGCAACTACACCTGTGAGGTCGCGAATTGTTACCGTATCGCCAATACGGATCGGTTTTTCAAATAAGATAATTAAGCCAGAAATAAAGTTAGCGAAGATCTCCTGCATACCAAAACCGATACCGACACCCAGTGCCGCGACAAGCCACTGCATTTTGCTCCAGTCAAAACCAATTAAAGCAGAGCCAACAATAATTCCGATAAAAATAGCCAAGTAGCGGGTAACCGAGGTAATGGCATAACCTGTACCTGGGCTTAAATCTAAATGCTGAAGAATTAATAACTCCATCGCCCCGGGTAAATCTCGCGCCAAAATAGCGGTTAAACCAAAGGCTAAAATCGCCAGCAGTACACTTTGTAGAGTGATGGTATTTAGCTCTTCAGTACCATTGATCGTGTTAGTAACATCCCATAACGTGACGCCTTCAAGTAGTGACGTTGCCTGATAAAGGTCGGCAAAGAGCCAGCTCAGGATGAGAAGGTAAATCATCGATAGCAAAGAGCGAAGTAAACGCAGTGATTGCGCGCTGATTTTATTTAAATCGACTTTAGGCTCTTCAATTTCAATCGACATCTCATGGTGTACTACGCTGTCATCTTTATTTTCCAGCATTTCTGCTTGGCGTTGGGCGATGATCTCTTGGCGTTTTGCTTTGGCACGCTCAAAAGCAAGTCGACGCTTTTGAATTAGCATCAAACGTTTGATCAGGTAATAGAGCAAAAGGGTAGCGACACCAATAACCGCCCCTTGTTGAATGCGCAACATTATGGTTTGGGATGTTGCCAAGTAACCATTAAGTGCTGCGTAGTTGAGCACTTGTGGGGTGATGATAAGTGTCCACCAAAATATATGGTGACCAATATGCGCTTTACCTTCTGGCAATTCACCATAAGTCATTGGCATATTTAATTTCCATAAACGCCAATGGAACACACTGATTGCAATATTAGAAATAATAAAGGCTAAACGACCAAGGGTTGCTGAAGTGTCGAGTTCGTTATTTAGCATCGTGAACTGTTGCAAAATCAGGGCAGGAACAAACACAATCATTAAGCGACGATAGTCATGCAACGCACTGTTAATGATGCTTTCTGACCAACCAAAGTGACTTATAAATAGACCGTTTTCACGGCAAAGCTCGCGAATAAAGTAATACACTACAAGCGCAAAAGGTAATGACAATGCCATACCTAAATGTGCAGCAAAGGGGAGTTGCCATGCTAATTCTAGCGTGTGACCGATGATATAAATGGTCAATGGGATAGGCCATGCCAAGATAAATGCAATCGCAACATTGGCATAGCTATAACGAAATTTATCTTCAGTTACACGGTTAATACGCTTACTAGTTCTTTCTAAATACGCAAGCCAACGTTTTTTGACAAGGTGTAAGAAACCAAGCAAAACACAAATGGCAAATGCACTACCAAAGAGGGCATAAGGACTAACAAAAGTAGGGACTTTAAGAAGGCTGATCCACTGCACAGGAGAGAAGAACCACTTTATTTTCTCACCCATTTGAGTGATTACATCAAGGCTCAACGGATTAGTATTCGGAGCCCAAAACAGTAGCGTCGTCGATTCATTCCTAATTTTTGTCAGCATGCTATTTAAGCGATCGTAAATCACTTTTAGCTTTGCTTGCTGATAGATCAGCGTTTCTGATGCTTTATTAATATCGCTATAAAGGGTGAGGTTGTCTTGGATCAGTGCATGTAACTGCTCGACTTGTTTATTCGTTAAATTCTCGGTACTGATTTTGTTTTCATTGTTTTTCAGTAGATCGGATTGTTGCTGATAGTCATAAAGACGAATTTGGTTACGTGCAACATCACGATTGAGCATATCAATCGGAGGGTTTGGTGGTAAATCTTTTAAACGATTCCGTAAATTTTCACTTATGATCGGGCTGACTTTAAGCCAATCTGCCATCACTTTTAATGCATCTGCTGTTTGTGTGGTTTCAGAGATTTGTTCATTCGTGGTACCGATCGCCTGTTGGGTTTGCTCAATATTTGCCGTTAGCGTAGTGAGCTCTGAAGATAGGCGTTTGTTCAGAGTTAACTGTTGCTGAATGACTTCAGGCTGGTTTTGGATATCAGCTTGCAAATCTTGGTTTTGCTCATCATTTTCAGAAATACTAGAGCGCAAAACACGATTAAGGGTGTTCTGTAAGTTATTGCGATATGCCTGATGTGCTTCAATTAACAGGTTTTCGTACTGTAGTTGTAGCTTTGCCAGCGCACGGCGATTACCTGCGCTTAACTGCTCCGCTTCTAACATGAACAGTTTGCTAATCGTATATTGCTCAGCAACTTGCAGTAGCATGATCGCTTCTGTGTCGTTAATACGTTTAGCTTGGGTTAACTCTTTGCCTATGGTCTGTTTTTGATTTCTCAGCTGATTGGATTGATAAGAAAAGTCATCAATACCATGTTCAATTTCAATCAAAATATTACGGTACGATTGGCGAGCGATTTCTAACTGAGCCAATTTAGTATCTTGCTCGGCAATCTCTAACGTTAGCTGATCGTGATCCCAATCCGTAAACTCAGGAAATTCAATCGCACTAAAGTTATCAATCTTTTGTTTTATAGCTGCTTGCTGCTCAGGAAAGGCTGCCATCAACTTTTCATAACGACGTGTTGTTTGGTTAAAATTTTTGGTTTTCTCTAACTGGTTTTGTGCCGTTTGATAAGCTTCAAGTTGTTTGACGATTTCAGGTGTCTTTTGTTGTTGCTGTAGTTGGCTGATCTTATGTGCAATAATTTGCTCAGATGGTGTGGCTTCTTCTGCTGAAAGAGGGGCACATAGAAAGAGAAGAACAAGGCACAAGAGAGTGAACAGTCGCATAAAAAACCTGTGAGTGAAGTACAACGGATGCGTAAACGCAGGGTATGTAAGTGTTATGTTACAGCAATTGAAATTGATGAAAAACAATAGATTGGTATGAGAATAGACCTAATTGATCTATAAGTCGTGAATGGTGGTTACTTGGGTATAGAATCTAGGGGAAATCTTCTAATTCCGAGAGCTGCTCTGTCATATTGCTCCGTCTATAAAAGAAGGCTGCTGAGTTTGACCCAGCAGCCTTTTTGCCTTGTGTTATTCAATACTGCTATCAATCAATGAAAGTCCCCGAAATGATTAAGCCTTGCTGCTGGTAACAGGATGATATTGCTGGCCTTTCATTGTCACTTCTAGCTGAGGTGAGGCAATATCAATATGATGTTTCATAAACTTATTTTTAATTCGGCAGTGAAGATCATGGGTCAAACTTAAACGATGTCCTGTTTCTGCAGCATAAGCCCGCAATTCAAATTGTTGGCAATCAGCGGTTAACCCTAAGAAAAACACTTCTGGAGCAGGGTTATCAAGTACCAGTTCACATTCCTCAGCAGCTTCAAATAATAATTGTGTTACTAGCTCTGGATCGGCTTTCAATTTCACATTGATTGAAAGTTTTACCCGAGTAACTGCATCAGACAGCGACCAGTTAATAAATTGCTCAGTTACAAATGCTCTATTTGGCACAATCACTTCTTTTCTGTCCCAATCAACAATCGTTGTAGCGCGTGTTTTTATTTTTGCGACTACACCTGTGAGGTTGCGAATAGTGACTGTGTCGCCAATACGAATGGGTTTTTCAAATAAAAGAATTAAGCCAGAAATAAAGTTGGCAAAGATTTCCTGCATACCAAAACCTATACCAACACCAAGAGCAGCAACTAGCCATTGAATTTTACTCCAATCAAATCCAATTAATGTTGAGCCAACAATAACGCCGATGAAAACGGATAAATATCGAGTGACAGAAGTAATGGCATAACCTGTACCCGGGCTTAAATTTAAATGCTGTAAAATCAGCAGCTCCATCGCACTGGGTAAATCGCGGGTTAAAATAATGGTTAAGCCAAGGGCTAGTATTGCCAGCAAGATACTGTGCAAGGTGATCGTGTTTAATTGATCGACACCATTAATTGTATGAGTAATATCCCATAGCGCAACGCTTTTTAGCAGAGATGTCGCCTGATATAAATCTGCAAATAACCAGCAAAGAATAAGCAAATAAATTAATGACATTGAGTGTAATAAACGTAGAGATTGCGCACTGATCCTATCCAAATCGATCTTTGGCTCTTCAATATCAAGTTCATTGTTGGCATAGTTTTCATCTTGAGATTGATTCATGATTTCTTGACGTTTTGCTTTTGCCCGTTCAAAGGCTAAGCGGCGTTTTTGTATTAACATCAATCGCTTGATTAAGAAGTAAATCAGTACAGTAACAGCACTAATAATCGCCCCTTGCTGTATGCGTAACATGATATTTTGTGCCGTCGACAAATAACCGTAAAGTGCTGCGCAGTTAAACACTTGTGGAATGATGATCAATACCCACCAAAAGATATGATGACCAATATGCGCTTTACCTTGAGGTAATTTGCCATAGATGATTGGTATCTTTAGCTTCCATAACTGCCAGTGGAAAACACTAATGGCAATATTAGAAATAACAAAAGCCAAACGACCAAGCGGAGCGGTTGTCTCTAACTCACTGGTAAAAAAGGTAAACTGCTGCAAGATAAGAGCGGGGATAAAGACTATCATCAAGTATTTATAATAACGGAAGATGTTATTAACTAATGTCTCAGACCAACCAAAGTGACTAATGAATAAGCCATTATCACGGCATAATTCTCTAATAAAAAAGTAGACAACTAACGCATATGGAAATAAAAGCGCTTGGCCTAAATGGAAAATAAACGGTAATTGCCAAGTAAGACTTAAGGTGTATCCAATAATAGATATTATAAGTGGGATCGGGCATGCAAGTAGAAAAGCAATCGCTATATTCATATAGCTATAACGGAATTTATCCACGGTGACACGATTAATATATTTGCTGGTTTTTTCTAAATAAACCAACCAGTGTTTTTTAGCAAAATATAAAAAAGTGAGCAGCAAGGTAATCGCTATCGCGCTAATAAAAAGAATATAAGCGTTAATAAAATATGGCACTTTAGTTATTTTCAGCCATTGTGTAGGAGAGAAAAACCACTGAATTCTTTCTCCTGTTTGTTTTATTCCATCAATACTTAGCGGGTTAGTATTGGGTGCCCAAAATAGCAGTTTTGCTGACTCACTTTTAACTGTTGTCAACATACTGTCTAAACGCTCGTAAAGCACTTTCAGTTTGGCTTGCTGGTAAATTAAGGTTTCAGAAGCCTTGTTTATATCACTGTATAGGGTGAGGTTATCTTGTATCAGCGAGTGTAAGTGCTCAATTTGCTGTTCAGATAGATTATCAGTGCTGATTTTGTTCTCACTCTTTTTCAATAGCGCTAATTGTTGTTGATAATCGTAAAGATGAATTTGATTACGTGCGACATCTAAGTTGAGTTTCTCTATCGGTGGATTAGCCGGTAAATCTTGTAAACGATTACGGAGGTTTTCACTAATAATTGGGCTTACTTTAAGCCAGCTTGCCATTATTTTTAATGCTCCCTCGGTTTGTGTCGCTTCCGCTATTTGCTCATTAGTGACATTCGTTAATTGCTGTGTTTGTTCTATGCGAGAACTCAAGGTGGTGAGTTCAGAATAGAGGCGGTTATTTAACGTTAACTGTTGTTGAATCACCTTTGGTTGGTTTTGAATATTGGCCTGTTGCTCCTGACTTTCAGTGCTATTTTCAGGCATGCTAGAACGTAAAAGATGGTTGAGGGTGTTTTGTAAATTATTTCTGTATGCTTGATGTGCTTCAATCAGTAGGTTTTCGTATTGCAGATGTAATTTAGCTAACTCACGACGTTTTCCCGCGCTGAGCTGCTCTGCTTCTAACATAATTAGATGACTGTCCGTATATTGCTCTGCGATTTGAAGCAGCATGCGCTCTTCAGTGTTATTAACACGTTTAGCTTGAGACAGTTTTTGGATGAGATTCTGTTTTTTCGTGCGTAATTTATTGGCTTGGTAGCTGAAATCGTCAATACCATGCTCTATTTTAATTAAAATATTGTGAGACGATTGGCGGGAAAGTTCGAGTTGGATCAGCTTGGTATCTTGTCCGGCAATCTCCAATGTCAGTTGGTCGTGATCCCAATCGCTAAACTCTGGAAATTCTGTGGCGCTAAAGTTATCTATTTGCTCTTTGATTGCAGACTTCTGTTCAGGGTAAGTCTCCGTCAGTTCTTCATAACGACGGGTCGCTTGGTTAAAGTCCTTAATTTTCTCTAGTTGGTTTTGAGCTGTTTGATAAGTGGCAAGCTGTTTTACGGTTTCCGGCGTTTTTTGTTGTAGTTCGAGTTGATTAATTTTAGTCGCAATAATTTGTTTATAGGGTGTACTTTCCTCGGCAAAGATTGGGGCGCAAATAAAAAGAAGAAATAAACGTAAGAATAATAAAAATCGCATAAATAACCTGTTATTGAGTATTACTACTACGTGAAATGGAATATATGACGCAATATGGCCGTACCTAATAAATACAAAGTTCGGTACGAGAATAGACCCATTTGATCTATAAGTAGGCGAATAAAACACATAACGGGAAAATACCTTGACCGAGGTAGTAGAAGTGATTACATTAGCCGCCGTTGAAACGCACAGCGGTTCAGCAACAACGTGGTGAGGTGTCCGAGTGGCTGAAGGAGCACGCCTGGAAAGTGTGTATACGGCAACGTATCGAGGGTTCGAATCCCTCCCTCACCGCCATCTCTTATTTAATAAGAGAACACAATTTAGGAGAGATGGCTGAGTGGTTGAAAGCACCGGTCTTGAAAACCGGCATACGTTAATAGCGTATCTAGGGTTCAAATCCCTATCTCTCCGCCATATTAAAGAGGGCTGCTGAGTTTGACTCAGCAGCCTTTTTACTTTGGGTCATTTATATAGTTAAAGCAGGGTTCAAATCCTCTAATACCCAGAACTGCTTCGCCATTTTTAGAGAAAGCCGTTGATGAAGTCAGCGGCTTTTTTGCATCTGAAGAATGACTAATCTTGTCGCAATACTGATGTTGGTATCATCAGGGTTCAAATCCTCTATGACGAGTTTAATACATTTCTTTCTTTTCATATTTCCAAAATATCTTGAAACAAAATAATGCAATTAACCTCATAATATTTATGACTTAAATGGAATATGATCAGCGTAATTTAAGTGTGTTTTTGCGTAAGAGCTAACGATCTGATTAATAATATATTGTTCAAGTTAAAATGAAGAATTTCAAAGTAATAGATAAGAAAGATTTTAATGGTAAAAGTTACTTGTCCACCGTGTTTCTTCGAAGCAAAGAACTTAAATCAGAAGTTTCGTTATTAAAGTGGATAAAGTTGACATTGGTAGAACTTGCAATTGGTGTTGAGTTATTGGAAAACATCATTATGAGTTTCTCTGTTGCTCCTTATGATGGTTATAAAAAGGAGTTAGGGGAAAATTACGGAGCAACGCGGCATCTGAGCATTTTTGTACCCTATGGTATTTTTAACAATATAGTTCGCGAAGCAGCAATTGAAGTATTGTTTTATAAATATTACAAACAATATTACTTGTTGCAACCAGCGGAAGAGTATGATGTTGACAAAGAATCCTGTTCTATAAATTGCACTAGGACAAGATTTAGTGCTCGCAAAGATCTATTTTCTGAGTTAATTGCTTTTAGGCGGGTATATGAGTTGTGTTGGCTATTATTTAATGTAGCAATCGATATTGCTGTATATTTGCTTTCAAATAGCCTTGAAGCAGCAATTGCCTCAGCAATTAGCATAGAAGGAATAAGACGATTACTAAGAATATAAAATTGCATAACAAACTTTTTTATACAATTTTTGGTATATTTCAGATGTATCAGTATTGTGTTATTTTTCTGATATCTAACAACTTAAATAGGTCTGATAATTTATCTAACTTAGCCATGGCTCTGTATAGATTTGATTTACAATTCCACCATATAAAACAAAACCGCTGAGTTAACTTTCAGCGGCTTTTTTGCATTTGTTATAAATCGTGATTTATAAACGCGAATTGAACCAATTGGCGGTTATTTCTAATAGCTCTTTACTTTGATGTGCCTTTGGATCAAAGACATTAAAGATATGATCGCCATCTTTCATGATGACAGCTGTCGCATCTTTACTGCCAGATGCGGTGATCAGTGTATTCGCATTTTCCCAAGGTAGGACGGTATCGTTAGTACCTGAAACTGCTAATAAAGAGCCAGTAAATTGCTTCATCAAAGTTAATGATTGCTGGGCTTTTAATTGTTCAAACCATGTTAGGTTGACCTTTAACGATGGACGCCAATCATAGTTAATAAGTGCGTAGCCGTTCTGTTTTGCCTCGTCATAGTATTGTTCAAAAAAGGTTTTCATTGGCGCAATGCCATTACCAACAGCAGGAGACCAAACAGCGAGTGATTTAATGTTAGGCTCTTCAATGACTAATAATTGTGAAATTAAAGCACCTTGGCTAAAGCCGATAACCCCAATGCGATTTTTATCGATTTGTGGATTATCTTGAAGATAGTTAAAAGCGGTTTTGCTATCGAGAACAGCGGAAGATAAAGAGTATTCTAAGTCTGATGTTTTACTGTCGCCACTGCCTGCAAAATCGAGACGAATAGAGGCAATCCCCATCGCTTCTAATTTTTCACTGAGAGATTTGTATAAATTACCCACTTCATCTTTTTGTGATCCTGTGCCGTGGAGCATGATCACCGCAGGTATTTGCTTATCTATTTTCTTATCAGGTACAGAAAAGATGGCTGGAATATCATAGCTGCCGTTATTTAGAGATATTTGCTGAGAGTCGGCAAAGGTCATAGTCGAAAAGCTTAATATTAATGAAGGGATGATAAATTTTTTTAACATGATAGAGATGAAAAATGAATGATATATTGATGATTCTAAATTAATTTAGATTATCCATCTGAGTTTAAAGTTGAAAATTAGATGTCTATTACAAATCATAAGTCATTAAAAGCATAAAGGTCTAGCACGATCACTAGACCTTTATTTTGTTGAAGTCAGTACTCGGGTTATCCCATAAACTTTGTCATAAAGTTGCTGATGTTTGAAAGGCTAGCCGCTGCCATTACTACCACAATTAAAACACCTGTAACGGTTAGGTACATTGGGTGTTTGTAATCACCGACGATGTCTTTGCGGCGCGTAGCGGCAAGTACCATAGCGAGTACCACAGGTAGAATAATACTGTTGATAAGACCAGCTAACATGAGTAGTAGAATAGGCATGTTCATGGTTACGGTGCCAAGGCTAGTGATGATGATAAAGCCCACACACCATGCTTTTTCATTGCGTGCAACTACAGGGAATAGGGTCTTAATTAGTGAGATTGCCATGTAAGAGTTGCCAACCACCGAAGTAATTGAAGCAACAAATAACACTAAACCAAAGATAAAGTAGCCCACTTCGCCAGCACCTTGACGGAAAGCATCAGCGGCAGGGTTTGAAGTATCTAATACCGCGCCTGTTGCAATCACACCAAATACCGCTAAGAACAGCAGAATACGGATCACAACTGCAATTGAAATGCCTGCCCATGCGGCTTTTTTAATCGATGTTACGTTGTCTTTGCCTTGTAAGCCTACATCCACTAAACGCTGCGCACCAGTGTAGTAACCACCTACAGCACCACCAACGATAGTTAATGTTGGTAGTAATAGGTTGCTCATATCGGTTGGAATAACAGCTGCCTTTAGTGTTTCACCCATTGGCGGTAGGCTGGTCATGGCGACATAAGCAATCAGCACAATCATAAACAAGCCAAGGTAGCGCGCCATTTGATCCATGCGTTTTGAAGCGTTATGAACAATAAACAGTAAGCAACCTACAACGCCTGTAAACAGTGCGCCCCATGTAGTATCAACGCCGGTTAAAACATTAATGCCTAACGCTGCTCCACTGACGTTACCGAAGTTAAATGCTACTGCACCCAGTGCCAGCAGAATACCGACAGCGTAGCCCATGCCCGGTGCTACACGGTTAGCAATGTCTTGAATACGCAGGCCAGATACACCGACAATGCGCCATAAGTTCATCACAATACCAAAGGTGATAAACATCGAAGCGAAGACAGGAAATGCCATGTCGATTTTGTAGATATTAGTAAAAACAGCGGTTTGAGTCAGAAAGCCTGGACCAACAGAGGTGGTGGCCATTAAGAATGCTACGCTCAAAATCGCTTTGTTTTGCCAAGAAGTGTTTTGAGTGGCAGCAGGTGCTGCAGAAGTCATCGTTGTCATGTTGGTCTCTAAAATGTTGTCTCTCTATTTATAGAAAAAAAGAAAGACAACTGACCAAGATCAGCTGACTAAAAGAAAAGAATATAAAACGTAAAAACAGACAGTTACAAGATGTAATCGTTTGCTTGGCGGCGGATTTTAGAGATATTGAATAAGACTGTCAACGAAAAAATAGAATAAAAAATGTTTTTGTCTTTTTGGGTGATATTTATCTTTGAAAGGAATTTTTAGTGATGAGTTTATGCTGTGTAGTTTGGTTTATTAGGGAGTTAGAGGGTAGAAAAGAGAAAGTCGCTGAATGAGAGTCAGCGACTTTGCGTAGAAAACGTTATGATTTTAGTGCTAATACAGCGCCAAAGGTGACAAGCCCTGCACCACATAATTGGTTTAGTAGTTTTTTCATATTCAATAAACGCGTTTGCAGTGCTTTTGAAGTAAATAGGATCGCAACAAGGCTGAACCATAAAAAGTGCATCGCAATCATATAAGCGCCATATAGCAAGGCAACATGGTTATCGCTTGCATCTGTCGATACCACTTGGCTAAACACACTTAAGAAAAACAGCATGGTTTTAGGGTTTAAGGCGTTACAGAGAAAGCCTTGTGCCAGAAAGTGTTTACTACTTTTACTTGGTGCAGTCTCACCTTGTAGATCGGTTTTATTGTCAGAAAAAAAGATCCCTTTAATGCCTAGATAAATTAAGTAGGCAGCACCTGCATAGCGAATAGCATTAAACAGCATTTCATTTTGTGAGATAAGGTAACTGATCCCCAATAATGAATAAGTAATGTGTATGGTGATCGCAAGGCTAATACCAATTGCTGTCCAGATCCCTGCAGAACGCCCATGATTAAGGCTGTTTTTTAACACTAATACGAAGTCAGCACCAGGGCTGATTACAATCAATAATCCTAAAATCGCTAAGCTGATCAGTTCCATTTATCCCCCAAACAAGTCTGTAATGGCGTTATTGTATGTGTTAGATGGCTATGTTTTAATCGAAAAGAAGTTGAGTAACATGTGAGAAAAATTCACAGATGAGGCATCTTAAAGCATTTCATGTATTCGATGTGTCAGCGTCATGTTCAAGTTTTAGTGAAGCGGCACAGCAATTGAACATTACGCATGGCGCAGTGAGTAAACAGATCAAAACCTTAGAAACCTATTTAGGGGTTGAGCTCTTTTATAAGAAAGGGCGCAATGTCTATTTAACGACACAAGGTGAAAAGTTAAAGGTTGCGACTCGGCAGGCGTTTAGCGTATTGGAAACGAGCGTTCACGAATTGCGTCAATTTCAAACTCAAGCGTTGGAAGTCTCTTGTGAGCCAACATTGACCATGCGTTGGTTAATGCCTCGGCTAGCGGATTTCTATGAAAAATCAGGGATTGATGTACGATTGTCTACTGCTGGTGGTGCAATTGAGTTAGGGATGAGTGGATTATCACTGGCTATTCGTCGTGATGATTTTGAGTGTCTTCGTGATTACCATAAAACACCGTTAGTGGCGGAATGGGTTGGGCCTGTGTTTTCTCCTGAATATTGGGATAAGGTCAAACATGATCACCAAGACATTACCTTCATTCATAGCGCAACCAGACCGACAGCATGGCAAAGTTGGCAAGACAAAAGCCATCATTGCCTTGATATAAAAGGGAAGCATCAACAAACATTTGGTCACTTTTATTTTTGTATTCAAGCGGCGATTGATGGTTTAGGCGCGGCGATGGGATCTTATCCCTTTGTGATGGATGATATAAAGCGCGGTGTACTTATTGCTCCATTTGGTTTTGTCCCATCTGGCTGTGATTATATGTTGATGAGTACCAAAGCGGAGTTAGAAGGTGCTGAAGCTTTATTTTCAACATGGCTGACTGAGCATTTATCGCAGGCAATACCAACTAGCGATGAGCAAGAAAAGTAACCCTATTTGAAAAAGAAAAGCCGCTTAAATATAGCGGCTTTGTCGTTATAGATTAGCTATTGTCATCAGGCTTCACGGGCAATTAAGTTTGGTTCTTGGTTATTTACTTGATAGTTATTAATTGCGATAACACGTTTAGTCATGCGAGGGTGGCTTGAGGTAATTTCTTGGAGAAAACCAAAGACCGCAGGCACACTTAGTTCTTGTTGTACAAAGCTATCGTTATTAGTAGCAGCTAAAAGCTCTTTACTGCCTGAAGCTAATGCAATTAGCGCGTTAAGGCTCGCTTGTTTATCTTTAACGATTTCTGCTGCAATGCGGTCACAGGTTAGTTCACAAGCGCGGCTATATGCCGAGCCAAGGAAAGGAACAAACATCGCAGGTTTCATGAGTAGGTTGATCCAGAAATTAACGTGACCTGCAGCGTGGTGTGCGAGTTCATGGGCGATCACAAAACGAAGTTGGTCTTGTTTTTTCTCTTCCCATAATAAATCAACTAAATCACTAAATAGTAGCGTATATTTACGTGATAAAAACTTCACCGCTAAAGCATTAGTTAAACCTTGTGCGTTCACAATAAACATTTCAGGTTTGTCTTTAATATTTAATGCTGTGGCAATGTCGTCCGCCATGGTATTTAAATCCATATATTGATTTTTATTTACGTGAACCGCATTACCAAAAATGCTGGCTTGGAAAAATTTACTGGATAGCCATAAAAAGAATGCGATTGGAATAAGGAAAACGAGAATACTAAATAAAGTGCCGAGTAATAATGCCGCCCAAATTAATCCACCAATAATAATGCATAACATTCTATAAAGGTTTTCTTTAGGGTGACGCAATGCTGAAACGTTCATTAAGCAATTCCTTTTATACGTTAATTTAGGTTTAAATAAAGTGGCAAAATAATGCGTCTTATCTGAATGTTGGTGCAAATAAGTAAGTATAAAAATGCGATGTGATTAATGAAAATGTATCAATGTTGCGCAATTGAAATAATTATCTGTCGATTTATTCTATAAAGTGTTTTTGTGGTGAATAAATAGCTTATCAAGAGCTATCATTTATTCGCTATTTTTTAATTGAACTTATTCACAGTTTTAAATATTTTATCTTGGTGATCCCAATACATTGTTTATATATCGAAATGATACTTTTCATAAAAAAGACAATGAAAATTGAATCCTGAGAACAACATCAAAGTTAAAGTTTAAGTTCATTATGACGCTCACTTTTTTGTTTTAGATCAAATAAAACTATTAGCCAAGTCGGTAAAACAATATAAAAAGGTATTACGTTATTCCTTTTTATAATTAACGAAAACATTTTAACAAGAGTGTTTTGGTAATTATTTTCTTGATATTAAGGTGAGTATTATGAGTAGTGCATTCTATATTCCTACAGTTAACTTCATGGGCGCTGGTTGTCTTACACAAGCAGCAGACGCAATTAAATCTCACGGTTTTAAAAAAGCATTAATTGTTACCGATAAAGTATTGAACCAGATTGGTGTTGTGACTCAAGTGGCTGTATTGCTAACTGAGCGTGATATTGATTCTGTGGTTTATGATGGTACTCAACCAAACCCAACCATTAAAAATGTGGATGAAGGTTTAGCGTTATTAAAAGAAAACCAATGTGATTTTGTCATTTCTTTAGGCGGTGGTTCACCACATGACTGCGCGAAAGGTGTTGCGCTATTAGCTGCGAACGGTGGTCAAATTGGTGACTACGAAGGTGTTGATCGCTCAGCAAAAGCACAGTTACCAGTGGTTGCTATTAACACTACAGCAGGTACAGCTTCTGAAATGACTCGCTTCTGTATTATTACGGATGAAGAGCGTCATATTAAGATGGCGATTGTAGATAAGAACACCACGCCATTAATGTCCGTCAATGATCCACAATTAATGTTGGCAAAACCGGCATCACTGACTGCAGCAACAGGTATGGATGCGTTAACTCACGCTATCGAAGCGTATGTTTCAATCGCGGCAACACCAATCACAGATGCGGTTGCGATTAAAGCGATTGAGTTAATTCAACAAAACCTACGTACCGCAGTGAAAGAAGGTCAAAACCTTAATGCTCGTGAGCAAATGGCGTATGCGCAGTTCATGGCGGGTATGGCATTTAACAACGCATCACTCGGTTATGTACATGCGATGGCGCACCAGTTAGGCGGCTACTACAATCTTCCTCATGGTGTATGTAATGCTGTATTACTTCCGCATGTTCAACGCTACAACGCACAGGTATCAGCGGAGCGCTTACGTGATGTTGCAAAAGCGATGGGCGTTAATGTGGAAAACATGACAGCAGAGCAGGGTGCAGACGCTGCACTTAAAGCTATTGTGGCGCTATCTAAAGATGTGGGTATTCCATCTGGCCTAAAAGAGCTTGGTGTGAAGGAAGAGGATGTGGCGTTATTGGCTGATAATGCGCTGAAAGATGCTTGTGGTTTCACTAACCCTAAACAAGCAACGCATGAAGAAATTTCACAGATCTTTATGGCTGCAATGTAATTGCTAACGTAATGAGATAGTAAAAAGGCAATCAGATGATTGCCTTTTTTATTACTTGTTGCTTATTGCTTAATTAAGAGCAACTTACAATAGGGGACTAAACATATAGAAGAAGCGTTCAACGAGCTTGTTCTTCATCGAACGTTTACTCCATTGTTCTTTATCTACTTCATCTGAATCAGCAATGTAGCTTTGTTGTAGTTGGCTTAGTTCTTGGGTAAAGACAATATTATCGACAGCCATAGTCACTTCAAAGTTGAGCCACAAGCTACGCATGTCCAAATTCACCGTACCAATTAAGCAGTGACTTTCATCAATCACTACCGATTTGGTGTGTAATAAACCGCCATGGAAGCGATGAATATGCACGCCTGATTCTAATAGATCACTAAAGAATGAACGGCTTGCCCATTCCACCATCACAGAGTCATTCTTACGTGGGATCACAACATGTACTTCAACGCCACGCTCTGCAGCTCCTTTCATTGCATGTAATAAATGCTCACTTGGGACAAAGTAAGGCGTAGTGATCACCACTGAGCGTTGCGCTTGGTAAATACTTAGCAGTAACACTTGATGGATAATATCATCCGGCATACCGGGACCTGACGGGATCACTTGCACCGTGTCTTTATGGGCTGTATCAATAGCGCACGACGGTAAAGGTGGTAAGAAACGTTGCCCTGTTTCTACTTCCCAATCCCATGCTTGAATACAATTTAATACCGATACCGTTGGGCCAGAAATGCGTACCATCACATCAACCCATTGCCCAACACCTGCATCGATTTTAAAGAATGCAGGATCGACCAAGTTCATTGAACCTGTGTAAGCGATGTGGTCATCAATCACGACAATTTTACGGTGTAGGCGCAGATCAAGGCGACGGAAGAACATACGAAATGGTGAAACGGCTAAGGCTTCAACCAATTCAATACCTGCACCACGCATCAGTTTAGGCCAATGCGATTGGAAGAAACGCATACTGCCAGCAGAATCTAATAATAAACGTACTTTTACCCCACGTTTACAGGCTTGGATGAGTGCGACACCCACTTCATCCGCCAGACCACCCGGGTTCCAAATATAAAATTCAAGATGGATAGAGTGTTGTGCTTGGTTAATATCAGCGATCAGTGAACGTAAAATTTCTTGAGGTGATGATTGTAGTGATAGATCATTGCCTATTAACCCGGGAATGCCTAAGCGATTTTCACATAAATCACTGATTGGTTTGGCTACCAGAGTCATTTGTTGGGGTTGATGCCCCGGACAATCATTGAGTTGTTTAAACCAGTTACCAAAAGGCAAGAACATTTCACGAGCACGTTCAGCGCGTTTTTTGCCAAGGTTTAATTCACCAAATAATAGATATGCAATGACCCCACCGATAGGTACGATGTAAATGATCATCATCCAAGCGAGTGAAACACCCACAACTCGACGTTTAAAAACGACACGGACTGTGACTGCTGCAATCAGCAACCAATAAGCGAAGACGCCAATCCACGTTAAGACTTGATAAAACTGTTCCATCAAAAGACTTCGTTGTTTAAATAATACGTTATCGACATATAGTGCATTGAAATATCAGAAAATCCTAGTATGCAGTTTATCTATTAGCCCAAAATGCGTGAAAAATCAGTTTTTATATGTTTTAAATCATGCATTTTTTGTACCTTTCGTGTTTTCGCTAAGTGAAATACGATAGGGATAATACTCACTATAAGAACTTCTATATGTGCGTTTATTTTTAGCACGACTTTTTCTTTTTTGCTGAGCTAGTTATACTCGCCCGCTCATTTTCAGTAGGAAATTCCATGTTTACTCTTGTTTACCAGCATCCTGATTTTCTTGTGATCAATAAACATCCCGGGATCAGTGTCCATAAAGATGATAATGATCAGCCGTTACTTGCCGCTGTTACTGAGCAAACAGGGGATGAAAAACTGTATTTGATCCATCGCCTCGACAAGATGACATCAGGGTTATTGCTGTTAGGACGTAATAAAGAAGCGGCTTCGATTTTATCTTCTAATTTTGCTGAACGTGTGGTCGAAAAGTTTTATGTTGCTATCGGCACGAAAAAGCCGAAGAAAAAACAAGGTGTGGTGATTGGTGATATGTCACGTTCACGCCGTAGTAGCTGGAAGTTAGAAAGCACCAAAGAGAACCCAGCGGTAACGCAGTTTTTCTCTGCCGCAGCAGGAGAAGGGCGTCGCGTCTTTTTGTGTAAGCCACATACGGGAAAAACCCATCAAATTCGCGTTGCTTTGCGTAGTGTCGGTTCAGGTATTACTGGCGATGATATTTACGGTACAGAAGCGGCTGATCGTGGTTATTTACATGCTTATGCCTTGTCATTTCCTTATAAAGGTGAAACGCAACGTTTTATTTGCCCGCCAACTGAAGGCGAACTATGGCAAGTGGCAGAAACGCAACAAGCATTAACTGAGTGGCAGCAGCCTTGGCAATTAGCTTGGCCTGTTTTGCCTCATAAAAAGTAATAGTGTCTTTGTGGTGATTTTCCGCAGTTTGCTTTTCGCTTTGTTAAATCGAGTAGCAACTGTGGAAATCACGAGCGATTAAACTGCATATTTATCTGATCACTATCACTCTGAGTAGGGTTAACGTATAATGACCGCCTAGGATCAACCTAGCACAGAGAAAGACCATGCGTATCGCCCGAACACGAAACCGTAGAAAGCAAATCAACAATAAACGACAGCAACGTCATTGTCGTTATCGGGCTCAGCAATTCTTTCATTCTATTGATAGTTCCCACTATTCTCCTTATTCCCCAGCGCATCCTGCCGCTAATGCTTCTCCTTTTCTTGTATCACCTGTTCTTATTTACTGTAATTATCCAGCGTTTATACCTTCTTTTATTAATAGTGAAACGTCCTCGACGCCAATGCCATGCGCTTTGTTACTCGCAGCATAAACAATACTTGCGCTGAAACTGGCATTCTTATTGTCAGTGGTTAAAATAGCGCTCTTAATTCACTATATAGTTTGAAGTTATGGAAATAAGTGCATTACCCACTTTAGAAGCGCACCTCGTCGCTGCATTGTCTACACCACCAACAGAAGTGCGTCGACTATTTCATGGTCGTGGACGCTGCTGGCAAGGGCTAGAGCAAATCACGGTTGATTGGTTGCAAGGTCAAGTACTTGTTTCTTTATTTAAAGAGCCTTCAGCTGAGTTCTTAGCTGAACTTACTACTTTGCTGAATAAGCTGACTGAAACTGCAGAATGGCAACACAGTGGTGCGAGATCGTTATTGCTTCAACATCGTGATCGTCTTGGTTCACCTATGGACGTGATCTGGGGTGAAACCTCTGAATACCAAGATGTGATTGAAAGTGGCTTAGTGTACAAGTTGGATCTTGGACGTAAGCAAAATAACGGCTTATTCCTTGATATGCGTTTGGGTCGCGATTGGGTTCGTGAGCAAGCTGAAGGTAAGCGTGTGCTTAACTTATTTGCCTACACATGTGGTTTTTCTGTCGCAGCCATTGCTGGTGGTGCAGAGCACGTGGTGAACCTTGATATGGCGAAAGCGGCACTCAACCGTGGTCGTGATAATCACCATTTAAATAAGCATGATTTAAAGAAAGTGAGTTTCTTAGGTCATGAGCTATTTAAATCATGGGGTAAGGTTCGCAAATACGGCCCGTATGATTTGATTATCATCGATCCGCCATCGTTCCAAAAAGGCAGCTTTGCGTTAACCAAAGATTATCAAAAAATCTTACGTCGTTTACCTGAATTACTAACGGAAAACGGTACAGTATTAGCTTGTGTTAATGATCCTAGTATTACTTCTGACTTTTTAATTGAAGGTATGGCAGCAGAAGCGCCAGAGCTAGTATTTGAAAAGCGTTTAGAGAATCCACCTGAGTTTAAAGATGTTGAACCAGAGGGTGGTTTAAAAGCTTTAGTGTTTCAGCGCAAGTAATTGAAACTAAACATTGATGCAACAACTTTCTTATCCCTTATGTTTTTAATGTAAGGGATTTTTTGTATCTAATTTATGATTTCTTAGTGATAAAAATGGGTAAATTATCACATTACCATATATTCAACGTTACTAACCTCTTCATAATTAAGACGAATGTTGCAATTTTGTAGCGACTGACAAATACTGAAAAGACAGGACAAAAATAAAAACGTAGGGAAGCGAGTTAGCTGGTTTAGGTTAACCGAATAGCGAACATACATTAAGGGATGTGTAATTATGTTTAAGTCTTTTTTTCTCGATCGCCGTTGGTTCTTATGGTCGATCCTCGGTAGTGCCTTAATTCTGTATGTGACTTGGTATAAGGTGCAGATAGACGTTGAGGTGAATGAGTGGTTTGGTACTTTCTATGATTTGATTCAGAAAGCACTTGCTAAACCTAATGCAGTGACATTTGAAGAGTTTCTATCTAGCTGTATCGATTTTTTCAACATTGTTTCTATCTACATCATTATTGCAGTGATGCTTGATTTCTTCGTTCGACATTATGTTTTCCGCTGGCGAACCGCAATGAATGATTACTACATGTCGCATTGGGATAAAATTCATCATATTGAAGGTGCATCTCAACGTGTACAAGAAGATACCATGCGTTTCGCACGTATTGTGGAAGGGCTAGGAGTGAGCTTTATGCGCTCACTGATGACCTTGTTTGCTTTCTTACCTATCTTGTGGGTATTGAGTGAAAATATTACTGAATTACCTTGGATTGGCGAAGTTGATCGTTCTTTAGTTTACCTTGCTATTATCTCGGCATTATTTGGTACCGTATTGCTTGCCATCGTAGGCGTGAAATTACCCGGGCTGGAATTTAAAAACCAAAAAGTAGAAGCGGCATATCGTAAAGAGCTAGTGTTTGGTGAAGATCAAAATAATCGTGCCCAGCCTGAAACGGTTGGTGAGCTGTTCTTTAATGTGCGTAAGAATTATTTCAATCTTTATCGTCATTACTTATATTTTGATATCGCGAAATGGTCATATATTCAGTACACGGTGATTGTGCCTTATATCGCACTGGGGCCTGCGATTGTATCGGGAGCATTAACATTAGGGGTGTTACAACAGATCTTACGTGCTTTTGGTAAGGTAGAAGAATCATTTCAGTTCTTGGTGCATTCGTGGAGTACGATTGTTGAATTGATGTCGATTTATAAACGATTGAAAGCGTTTGAAGTGCAAATCAATGAAGCGATTGCGGCTGAAGATGTAGCAGCGGATGAACAGATTTAAGCGTTTTATTGAATGCAAATAAGATCAAAAAAGCCCATGTAAATAGTGTATTTACGTGGGCTTTATTCTTACTACAACAGTGGCTTATTTAATTGATGAACAGAAGTCTTTAGAAATAACTTGCTGTGCCATTGTACGGCCACTGATGTCTTTTATGGTGATTTGATAGTTCACGCCATTATCAAATAGTGGAATGATTTCTGGGTTACGACAGTAGTTGGCTGCTGCTGTTTTTGCTGCACGTGATGGTGTAATTGCACTTTTACCACCGTAAATCACATTGATTTTTACCGTACTACCAGAAGCATAAGCCTGAGTGATTTGGTAAGCATCGATTTTAGGATAAGGCGCTTTGCTATCAATGGCTGCGGCACGGCTTTGTGCTAGAGATTCTGCAACTTGTTGCTTTTCGTGCGAAGCACAGCCACTTAATAGTAATACACCGAGAGATGCTGTAATTAGCGCTTTATTGATGGATAATTTCACGATCTAGTCCTTAAGCTGCTAATTATGGAAGCACTTTTTTAAATGGCTTCACGATGACATTTGCGTAAACGCCTGCATCAATATAAGGATCGGCATCAGCCCATTGTTGTGCTTGCTCTAAAGAGTCAAATTCAGCGATAACTGTTGAACCAGTAAAGCCTGCTTCGCCAGGGTTGTCACTATCGATTGCTGGCATTGGACCTGCAACTAATAGACGGCCTTGCTCTTGAAGCTCTTTTAAACGCGCAAGGTGCTTTTCACGCACACTCATACGACGCTCTAGGCTATTTTCTACGTCTTGAGAAAAAATGACGTACCACATTATTGTTCTCCCTAATAAAGTACAGAGGTGATAGCAATAAATATCTGCTATCTATTTTGTTATACCCAAGCAACCTCAAGATGCCGTGTTCAGCGAGACGACCTTAGTTCTCAGGCGCGGCAACGATTCGAAGATATAGTGGTTCTACATTGAGAATCGTTAACAAAGTCTGAGAGCTAAGGACGCTCTGAATCAGGCATCTTGAGGTTGCTTGGGTATATTCTATTTCTCCATAGTAACCAATAAAAAAAGCACTAACTAGGCGTTAGTGCTTTTTTGTCGGCTAATGTTGTACTTGTTGGCAAAAAATGACGTGAACAACTAGGCTTTTACGATAGGGCGAGGGCGACCTTCGCTATTAATAGCGACGTAGTTAAAGGTTGCTTCACACACACGATAACGATCGCCAACAGCTTCAACACTAACAGGCTTAACCCATACTTCCAGTGCGACACTCATTGATGTATTACCGATGCGTTTACATTCACCATAGCAGCACACTACATCACCAACACTAACAGGGGCTTTAAATTCAATTTTATCAACAGATACGGTCACAACACGACCGCCTGAGATTTCTTTCGCTAAGATAGCACCAGCCAAATCGAGTTGTGACATGATCCAACCACCAAAGATATCACCGTTGGCGTTGGTGTCGGCTGGCATGGCAAGCGTGCGAAGCAGAAGCTGTCCGCGTGGGATATTATTTTCAGTGTTCATGGTTCTACAACTTTTTACTGGTTATTGTCACTTTTCGGTAAGTGGCGATAAATATAGCCACCCGTTAAGAAGGTAAAGAGCAGGGTTAATGCAAGCAACCCAAATACCTTAAAATCTACCCAGATATCGAGCGGGAAATTGAATGCAATATAGACGTTTACTACAGCACAGACAACAAAAAACACACTCCATGCAAGGTTAATTCGTAACCACACAGCTTCAGGTAAACTGATTTCTTTACCCAGCATGCTTTTAATTAATGGCTTACCCATAAATTGGCTAATTAAAAGTGCTAAAGCAAAGATGGCATAGATGATGGTGACTTTCCATTTGATGAAATTTTCATCGTGTAGAAAAATAGTTAAACCACCAAAAATTGCTACTAATACAAAGGTCACTAACTGCATTTTTTCGACTTTTTTGTAGATGAACCATGTCACTACAATTTGTACAGCGGTTGCCGCAATTAATGCGCCTGTCGCAATAAAAATGCCGCTCGTTTTAAATAAAATAAAGAAGATAATAAGGGGGATAAAATCGATTAATTGCTTCATTACAACAACTCATTTCTAAGAATTATTGACAGTATACCTTTTTAGAATCACGAATGAAAAACGATCAAAAAAAGCTACTCTTCACCTGTCGATGAAAGAGTAGCTTGAGCGTTGTGAATAAGGTTTATTTTTGAGTCGGTTGCTGCTCGATAAGATTATCAACAATGACAGCACAAGCCGCATCACCGGTAATGTTTAATGCTGTGCGGATCATGTCAAAAATACGATCTAAGGCGAACAGCAGTGGTAGCCCTTCAATAGGAATACCTGCGGCAAGTAACACGGCGACAACGAGAAAAGAAGGTCCTGGCACTCCAGCCTGACCGACTGCACCTAAGGTTGAGGTTAGGATAATCGCAATATAAGCGCCAAGACTTAAATCAACTTGGAAAATCTGGGCAAAGAACATGGCAACTAAACCATAATAAATCGCATTACCGCTCATATTAATCGTTGCCCCTAATGGGAGCACAAAAGAAGCGGTAGAGTTACGCACTTTTAATTCTTCTTCACAGGTTTCCATATTAACAGGCAGTGTTGCCATTGAAGAAGCGGTGGAAAGGGCAACAATCTGTGGCTTTTTCATGGCAGATAAGAAAGTTAAAGCCGACGTTTTACTCAATACCTGTACTAGCAGTGGATAGAAGATAAAGCCATAAATCGCAATTGCAGCAACGTAAACCACAAACAGTTTAAATACCACCATTAAAGCATCGAAACCAAAGGTGCCAACAGCATCAGCCATCAAACCAAATACGCCTAATGGTGCAATCTTCATAACAATGTTGATCATCCACACCATGGCATCCACGATAGCATTAATACCGTTAACCAGCGGATCGCGACGTTCTTTTTCTAACTTAGAAATAGCAATACCAAAGAAAAGACAGAAAACAAGAATTTGTAAGATATTGGCTTCAGTGAGTGATTGGAAAACATTGGTTGGGATCATACCCAATACGGTATTCCAGAAGGTTGGCAACTCTCCTTTATCAGCATAGGTTTTGGCAAATAGTCCTGAGACAGCATTCAGATCGACACCCACACCCGGTTTGAATATATGCCCCATAAATAGGGCGAGGGAGACAGCGATAGCTGAAGTTAGGGTGAAAAAGAGTAAGGTACTGGCGCCCACTTTTCCTGCTGATTGGCTATTTCCAAGCCCTGCTGCGCCTGAAATAATGGCAACGGCAACTAATGGGATCACCAGCATTTTGATTAAATGGATAAAAATACTGCCAAGGGGAGCAAAGATTGCTGCTTCGTGCCCCATCATGGCACCAACTAGCGTTCCTAAGAACATGGCAATAACAACTTGAACACCAATGTTTTTCATCAGATTTCCATTATTCTGCACAATCGTGACCTCTATATGTAATGCATAAGCAAGCGCTAAAAGCGGTAACATAAGGTGTTGGTATTGTTTTAATTGTTACACCAATATTTTATAAAGCTGTCTTTTACATGCAACAATCTGCAATGGCAATTATTTGATTCCATATTTTGCGCAAAGTCAGTAAAAAAACACCTTTAAATATGCATCGAAGATAGTATGTGTGTGGCGTTTTTGACGCAAAAAAGAAGCCTATGTCCTTTTAGCGCTTAAGCGTAAGAGGAACATAGGCTTCTTTTATATTGAGTAAATTAGCGCAGGCTTGCTGCTTTCATTGCTGAAATAAACTCAGCCAGTTTCGCTAGCATTTGGCTATTATCACCAAGGTTTTGCTCAATGATTTTGACTACTGCCGATCCTGAAATGGCACCTGCGGCACCGGCTTCAATAGCATCACGGACTTGCTCAGGGGACGAGATACCGAAACCTAAAATAGCGGGTGGTGCATTGTGTGCTTTAAGGCTTGAAAGCAAATGTTCAATTGGCATGCCAGCCTTGGTTTCAGCACCAGTAACACCTGCACGTGATAATAGATAAGTGTAACCGCCGCCTAGTTCTGATACAGCTTGAAGTGTGGCTTCGTCTGCATTTGGTGGCGCGATAAAAATAGGGTGAACACCATATTTTACTGCTGCTTCACGAAACTCTTGTGATGCATTGACAGGAACATCAGCAATCAACACTGAATCTACACTCGCTTCTGCGCATTGCTGGTAGAAGTTTTCAATACCTGCGGCAAACACAAGGTTGGCGTACATCAGCAAACCAATCGGCAGTGTTGGGTATTTCTGGCGAATTTGCGTTAGCATCTCAAAGCACAACGCTGGTGTTGTACCAGATGCTAAGGCACGAATCGTCGCCCCTTGAATGGTTGGGCCATCTGCTAGCGGATCAGAAAATGGAATACCTAGCTCTAATGCGTCTGCACCAGATTCAACTAAAGTATCGATGATCTGCATTGATTGCTCAGGACTAGGATCACCAATGGTAACGAATGGAACAAAGGCACCTTCATTGCGCTCAGCCAACGTGCTGAATAACTCTTGATAACGATCCATTACAGTGCTCCCTTGTCCTTTAAAATATCGTGAACAGTAAAGATATCTTTGTCACCACGACCTGATAAATTCACCACTAAGAGTTGTTCTTTTTCAGGCTCTGCTTGGATCAATTTTAATGCGTATGCTAATGCATGTGCTGATTCCAATGCAGGAATGATACCTTCATTACGTGCTAGTAATTGGAATGCTTCCAATGCTTCATCGTCTGTTACTGAGCCATACTCAGCACGGCCAATAGCATTAAGATGTGCGTGTTGTGGACCAACGGATGGGAAATCAAGTCCCGCTGAAACTGAGTAAGACTCTTCCACTTGACCATGCTCATCTTGCATCAGTGGCGCTTTCATACCGAAGAAAATACCTAGTTTGCCATGTTTAAGTGGCGCACCGTGCATATTGGTGTCTAAACCTTTACCAGCAGGCTCTACACCAATTAACTTAACGTCAGTTTCTTCAATAAAGTCTGCGAACATACCAATGGCATTTGAACCACCACCAACACAAGCGATCACCGCATCAGGTAGACGACCTTCTTTTTCAACAATTTGTGCTTTGGTCTCTTCACCAATAATGTGTTGGAACTCACGCACAATCGTTGGGAATGGGTGAGGACCTGCCGCAGTACCTAGCAAGTAGTGGGCTTTATCGTAACTTGCCGACCAATCACGCATCGCTTCGTTACAGGCATCTTTTAGCGTTGCAGAGCCTGAATGGACAGGGATCACTTCAGCACCCATTAGCTTCATGCGAAATACGTTCGGGCTTTGACGCTCAACATCTTTTGCGCCCATGTAAACACGACATTTCAGACCTAATAGGGCGCAGGCAAGAGCGGTTGCAACACCGTGTTGACCAGCACCTGTTTCAGCGATGATCTCGTTTTTGCCCATGCGCTTAGCAAGTAATGCCTGACCTAAAACTTGGTTAGTTTTGTGTGCGCCGCCATGGAGTAAGTCTTCACGCTTTAGATACAGCTTAGTGTTGGTACCTTTGGTTAGGTTCTGACATAGCGTAAGGGCGGTTGGGCGACCTGCGTACTCTTTTAGTAGCGTAATGAATTCTTGTTGGAAACTTGGATCTTGTTGCGCTTCGATAAACGCATCTTCCAGTTGGTCCAAAGCTGGGACTAAAATTTGTGGTACGTACTGACCACCAAATTCGCCAAAGAAGGCATTTAATTTGCTCATAATTATTTATTGTCCTTAATATTTTTGATTGCCGCGAATGCCGCATCCAATTTATTCGGGTCTTTTTGCCCTGGCGCACTTTCCACACCAGAGTTTAAGTCAAGGCCATCAAATCCTAATGCTGCCGCTTGTTGTGCGTTATCTGCATTTAAGCCACCAGCCAGTAATATACCTTTGCGATCGCTACTTTGGATCAATGACCAATCGAAGCTCGTGCCAGTACCACCACTTTGATTACCTACTTTACTATCAACAAGGTGTTTATCAACGGTAAAATCCTTCAGTTCAGGAAGGGTCTCTGCCACACCGTGTGCTTTCCAAATCCGGCAGGCTTTCGGTAAGCTTGCTCGAAGCTCATTGATGTACCCTTGGGTTTCGTCACCATGAAGCTGAACCGCAGCTAAAGAGAGGTGGTTGGCAACATGGCTAACCTCTTTAACCGCTGCATTTTGGAATACACCAACAAAGTGAAGCGGAGCACCTGTCATTACATGGCGAGCTTGTTCAATATCAATACAACGAGGTGACGCAGGAACAAAGATCAAACCACCGTAAACGGCGCCATTTTGATACGCAGCCGTGGCATCTTTGGCTTGGGTTAAACCACAGACTTTGTTTTCACCAAACAGTACGCGACGAACCGCAAGATCGAGGTTATCTTCTGCCATTAATGAGCTACCAATTAAGAAGCCGTTAGCAAAAGCTGCGAGATCACGCACTTCTTGGTTGGTGTAAATACCTGACTCTGAAATCACAATGGTGTCTTGCGATAGTTTAGGCGCAAGCTGTTTTGTGCGGTTTAAATCAATGCTTAAGTCACGTAAGTTACGGTTGTTAATGCCGACAACTTTTGCGTTAAGCTTGATTGCTCGTTCAAGCTCTTCTTCGTTACTGACTTCAGTTAAAACGCCAAGATTCAACTCATTAGCGACAGCGGCAAGGGTTTGGTATTCCTCGTCATTAAGCACAGATAGCATCAGTAATATCGCATCGGCTTGATAGTAACGTGCTAAATAGACTTGGTAGGTATCAACCATGAAGTCTTTACATAATACCGGCTGGCGTACCTGACCACGGACTTGAGGTAGAAACTCAAAGTTACCTTGAAAGTACTTTTCATCGGTTAGGACTGAAATGGCACTGGCGTAGTTGTTGTACACGCTCGCAATGTAATCAAGGTTAAAATCATCACGGATCAAGCCTTTCGACGGTGATGCTTTTTTACATTCCAGAATAAAAGCAGGACGCTCTACACCGTGATCGGCATTAGATACGAGCGCTTGGTAAAAATCACGATCACTTGGGACAAGCTCATTTATAAATGAAGCCAGTGGCTGTGATTCTTTACGTGCTTCTACCCAAATCTTTTTGTCAGCAACAATTTTTGCTAATACTGTTTCCATGATTATCCTCGTGCTGCCAATTTTTCTACCAACTCAAAAGCCTTACCTGATTGCATGACTTCAATGGCTTGTTGAGTATTTTGTTTCAGATCTTCTTGACCAAATAAGCGTAATAGCAGTGCGACGTTAACAGCGACTGCGCCCACTTGGGCAGGTGTACCTTTACCCGTTAAAATATTGGTGATAATGGCGCGGTTTTCTTCTGGCTCACCGCCTTTGATTGCTTCTAACGGGTAAGTGTCCAAACCGAAATCAGCAGGGGTTAGGGTATATTCTGTGATTTCACCGTTGATGATTTCTGCAACATGGGTTTCACCATGAATTGCCACTTCGTCTAAACCGCTACCGTGAACTACTGCCGCACGTTTCATACCCATGGTTGCCATGGTTTCTGCAATCGGGCGAACGAGACTGTTATCGTAAACACCCATCAACTCAATGTTAGGTTTGGCAGGGTTAATTAATGGCCCCAATACATTGAAGATGGTGCGGGTTTTTAATGTTTGACGTACAGGCATCGCATGACGAACACCACCATGGTATTCAGGGGCAAACAAGAAGCACACGCCTAGTTCATCTAATGCGCCACGGGCGTTTTCAGGCGTCATCGCAAGGTTGATCCCAAACTTATCCAGTAGATCCGATGAGCCAGATTTACTGGAAACGCCACGGTTACCGTGTTTCGCCACTTTAATGCCACACGCAGCAGCAACGAATGCCGCAGTGGTTGAAATATTAATGGTATTGGCACCATCACCACCTGTACCAACAATGTCAGCAAAGTCGTAATCAGGGCGAGGGAAAGGGTTGGCATTAGCCACTAACGCACTGGCGGCACCAGCAATTTCCTGAGGTGTTTCACCTTTGATTTTTAGCGAGGTTAATACCGCAGAAAGCAAGATAGGATCCACTTCACCTTTGATAATGGCATCAAACAGGGTGTGACTTTCTTCTTGGCTCAGAGATGCTTGGTCGTAGAGCTTATTGGCAATGTCGTAAATTTTGTTATCCATAATCATCATCCTTAATGCTTTGAATTTATTCGTTTGGGTTTGGGCTTGTTACCCAATTTAAGGTGTGTGTTAAAAGCTCCGCCCCTTGGGTCGTTAAAATGGACTCTGGGTGGAATTGAAAGCCACAAACCTTATCTTCTTCGTTCAGTACAGCCATGACTAAGCCGTTTACATCTGCGATAGTTGTTAGGCTGGCTGGTACTTCTGTTGCGACCAAAGAGTGGTAACGAGCAATAGAAAGCGGGTTAGGTAAGCGACCAAACACCGTATGTTGGTTATGGTTCATCATTGCCGCTTTACCATGGACAATTTCACCTGCGCCTGAAACCTTACCGCCGTAGGCTTCAACAATGGCTTGATGGCCTAAACAGATCCCAATCATTGGGACTTTGCCTTTTACACGTAGGATCAGCTCTGGCATACAACCCGCATCGGCTGGTGCGCCAGGCCCTGGTGATAGCACTAAAACGGGATTTGTTTTCTCAGCCAGTGCGTTTTCAACTTGCTCTGCGGATAAGTTATTACGGTAGATTGTTACTGGGTGACCGAGTGAGCGAAACTGATCAACAAGGTTATAAGTAAACGAATCAAAGTTATCGAGTAGCACAATATGGGCTGGGGTTGCGTTTGTCATTGTGGTTCTCCTTAACCTTGATGTGCAGTGCGAATAGCGTTAATCACAGCTTGGGCTTTACCGCGTGTTTCATCGGCTTCGGCTTGAGGCACGGAATCGTAAACGACACCAGCACCTGCTTGGACACTGGCAATACCATTTTCAACGTAAGCAGAACGGATCACGATACAGGTATCCATATCACCATGACCGGTGAGATAGCCGACAGCTCCGCCATAACTACCACGACGGCGTTGCTCAACATCACGGATAAGCTGCATAGCACGAATCTTTGGCGCACCTGTTAATGTGCCCATGTTCATACAGGCTTGATAAGCATGCAGGGCATCAAGATCGCTACGCAGTTGACCAACCACACGAGAAACCAAATGCATTACGTGGCTATAGCGATCAACTTTTAGTAAATCAGCGACATAACGGCTACCAGCTTCACTGATCCTTGCGACATCATTACGGGCTAAATCCACCAGCATCATGTGTTCAGCGTTTTCTTTGGTATCGCAACGCAGTTCCAGCTCAATACGGCCATCTAAATCAAGATTGATTGAGCCATCGTTATTTTTACCACGAGGGCGTGTTCCTGCTATTGGGTAGATTTCTACTTGATTTGAATCTGAGCAATATTTGAGTGCACTTTCAGGTGATGCGCCAAACAAGGTGAAGTCTGAATCTTGTAAAAAGAACATGTATGGACTTGGGTTGCCAACTTTAAGCGCTTTGTATGCCGCCAGTGGAGAAGGGCATGGCAAGGTAAATTGGCGTGATGGCACCACTTGGAACACATCACCGCTGATCACGTACTGCTTGAGATTGTCGACCGTTTGGCAGAAATCTTCGTCATTGATAGAAGCGACAGGTTCACATTGAGCAAGTACTTGTGCTGGTGGCACTGGCTGTGGATTTAAACAGATCTCTTTAATCGCTTGCAGGCGACGACTTAAATCGTGATAGCTATTGGTGTAATGTTCACCACCAAATAAAGTCGCTTGTAGTGTGCCTTTTCGACGTTGGTGATCGACAATCAACAAAGTTTCAGCAATATAGAAGATATAGTCAGGGCAGTTATTGTCTTGCTTCACTTCCGGTAACGGTTCAAAGTCTGCCACTAAGTCGTAAGCAAAAAGCCCACCTAAGAATAAGGCTTCTTTCGGATGATGCTTAGTATCAAAAGCATGTTGGATCAAGCGCAACGCATCAAATGATGAGGTTTGGCGCAAACGGCTATCTTCATCGATATCATGGGCATTAGATGGAAAGACCAGCGTTAAGGTGTTTTCATCTAAGGCTGCTTTAATATCGCTCGGTAGCTGATTTTGTAAATGAGTAATGACGTTTACCCCATTACTGGTTAAGGCTTCTAGCGTCACTTCCTTACCTCGACAAACAATACGCACTGCCGCATCGACCAGCATTAAGCTTTTAAGATCTTGCTTAGAGTCAACTTCTGCTGATTCTAATAAAAGGTTGTGCGGGCGATCGCCACAAACTGAAAAGTACAGTTCAGTGGGATCGGCAACATAAGGTACATCAAGGCTGAGAAGATCGATCTCATTAGCAGCTAATGTGTTTTGCCCTAGTGGATGATTTCCTATTGAGTGAGTATTCACAGCGTTCTCCCTGCCGCTTCCACAAACGGTTTTAATTCCTGCATTAATTGTTCAAACATTGGTGCAGTGAGTGCTTGATGACCATCAGATAAGGCTTCACATGGATTTAAATGTGATTCGACAATGATGCCATCCGCCCCAACTGCGGCAGCCGCTCGTGAAAGTGGGATCACTAACTCACGAATTCCCGTTCCATGGCTTGGGTCGACCAGCACTGGTAAGTGGGTATGTTGCTTAAGGTAAGCGACTGCATTGAGATCCAATGTATTTCTTGTTGCTGTCTCAAAGGTGCGAATGCCACGCTCACAAAGAATGATATTCGGGTTACCCGCGTCGTAAATGTACTCCGCAGCGAGTAGCAATTCCTCGATAGTGGCTGAAAGTCCGCGTTTGAGCAAGATCGGTTTTTTACTTTCACCGACAATTTTTAACAATCCATAGTTTTGCATATTTCGCGCACCAATTTGAAAACAATCAACATATTGAGTCATTTTTTCAACTTGGCTCACATCCATTACTTCAGAAACGGTTGGAATATCGAGCATGTCATTGGCTTGTTTTAACAATTTTAACCCTTCGACACCAAGTCCTTGGAAATCATAAGGGCTGGTACGTGGTTTATAAGCGCCGCCACGTAGTGCCATAGCACCATGGGATTTGACCATTTCAGCAACAGAGAGGAGTTGTTGCTCTGATTCGACAGAGCAAGGGCCTGCAATAACGGCAAAACGATCACCGCCAATAGCAGCTGAGCCAAAACGTACAACAGTATTGTGGGCTTGTACTTCTCGGCTAACCAATTTGTATTTGGTCAGAATGGGTTTGACTGATTCAACCAGAGGATCGGCATGAATATTTAGGCTTTGTAGTACACGTTCATCACCTAATGCACCAAGTACGATACGTTCGCTACCTGGCATATAAAGCGGTTTAAGACCAAGGTTCGCAATTTTAGTGAGGAGAATATTGGCATCAGCTTCTGTTGCTTGTGGTTTTAAGACAATAATCATAAGGCATCCTTGTATAAATTCGCTGTGGTGACTGAATGTGTGTGATGTACTGCTAAAGTATTGAGTTATAAAAAAGCCCGCGAAGGCTGCGGGCTTGTTGTTCTTTTGCTCTAAATACAGCAATTCACACCGCCCGTTAATGGGAATGCCACCACCAATTATTGAAGAAAACGCATTGTTGCTGGTGAATTTGCTGTACCATGTAAGAGTCCTATTAGGCATTAGTTACATTTTTGCTATCAGGTTCATTAACCGAATCAGCAAAGCAATCAAGTATTTGGATACTTGGTATTTATGTACTAGTAAACTAGTTCACGATTATAAAGTCAAGAATAAAACTTATGTTGTTTGATTTACACAGCCATACTACAGCGTCAGACGGTCGCTTAACGCCGCAAGAATTGGTTCGACGTGCCGTAGATATGCGGGTCGATATCCTTGCTATTACTGATCACGATACAGTTGCTGGCTTACATGAAGCCCATAGCGTGATTGAGCAAGAAGATTTGCCGATCACATTAATCAACGGTATTGAGATATCTACCGTATGGCAAAACTTTGATATTCATATAGTTGGGCTTAATATAGATCCTAATAATCCTGCACTACTTTCGTTTATTGATGAACAAGCGCAGCGTCGCCTTGCTCGTGCAAAAGAAATCGGTGCGCGATTAGAAAAAAATAGAATGCCAGGCGCTTATGAAGGAGCAGCAGCACTCGCTGGTGATGCATCAGTGACTCGTGCACACTTTGCACGTTGGATTGTCGATCAAGGCTATGCTAAGACAATGCAGGCTGTATTTAAGAAGTTCTTAACCCGTGGCAATCCAGGTTATGTGCCGCCTAATTGGGGGACGATTGCCGAGGCGATTGAAATCATCCATCAAGCGGGTGGTAAAGCTATTATTGCTCATCCCGGTCGTTACAACATGACGGCAAAATGGCTTAAGCGTTTGATCCAACATTTTATCGAAGTGGGTGGTGACGGAATGGAAGTTGCCCAGCCTCAACAAGCACCACAAGAACGACGTACCTTAGGGGATTACGCCATACAATATAATTTACTTGCTTCACAAGGTTCTGATTTCCACTATCAATCACCGTGGACGGAATTAGGACGTAACTTGTGGCTACCAAAAGATGTGCCAGCGATTTGGCATGACTGGGAAGTGGAGAAAAAGCGAGTAGAGGTAGAGCTTCAAGCTGAAGCTGCTGCCTCAAAGGAGGAATAATGAGTCAATTTTTTTATGTGCATCCCGAAACCCCACAAGCCCGTTTAATTAAACAAGCGGTAGAAATTATTAAAAATGGCGGTGTGGTGGTGTACCCAACAGATTCTGGTTATGCGCTAGGATGTCAGCTTGAAAATAAAGCAGCACTTGAGCGTATTTGCCAAATTCGTCGTTTAAACGAAAAGCATAACTTTACCTTGTTGTGCCGAGATTTATCAGAGCTATCTTTGTATACCCGTGTTGATAATGTTGCGTTCCGTTTACTACGTAATAATACACCGGGAGCTTATACCTTTATTTTCAAAGGTACTAAAGAAGTGCCACGTCGTTTAATGAACGCTAAGCGTAAAACGATCGGTATTCGTGTGCCTGATAATGCGATTGCTTTAGCGTTACTTGAAGCGTTAGGTGAGCCGTTAATGTCAACGTCTTTGATTTTGCCGGGTAATGATACGACGGAATCTGATCCGGATGAAATCCGCGATAAACTAGAGCATGCCGTTGATTTGATCATGCATGGTGGTTATTTAGGTGAACAACCTACAACAGTGATTGATTTCAGTGAAGGTGAAATTGATATTGTTCGTGTCGGTGCTGGTGATGTGGCACCGTTTGAATAATCTGTTGTTATCGTTCAAAGCGTAACTTCAATAAAAGCAAACAGTTAGTTTTTAGCTGTTTGCTTTTTTCGTTTTGGGACATTTTATTTTGTTGATTTATCGGTAAATTACCTGAGATATCAACTATCTTTTTTATAGCTAACGAAGTCGCATTTTGGCATAATGCGCACCCATATTCTGATTTATGTTGAGTGTTAAAACCTCGCACAGAATCCAAATTATTGCTATTCGCATAAATCATTTTGGCTTCCTAATTTACTGATTATAAAAGTAAATTATAGTCCGAGATGTTTTGATGAGTATTTCGACGCCTGTGAAGGCGACAAAGGTTTGTCTAAAAATGAGTGAAAAATTACAGAAGGTATTGGCACGAGCTGGCCAAGGTTCACGTCGTGAAATCGAACTAATGATCCAAAACGGCCGCGTAAGTGTTGATGGTGTTGTGGCAAAACTTGGCGATCGTCTTGAAGATATGACTGCAAACGTACGTGTGGATGGTCACCGTATTGAGCTTATCTCTTCTGATGAAGAAATCTGCCGTATTTTGGCGTACAACAAGCCAGAAGGTGAGTTATGTACTCGTCACGATCCTGAAGGTCGCCGTACTGTATTTGATCGTCTTCCTCGCTTAAATACAGGTCGCTGGGTATCGGTAGGTCGTCTTGATGCAAACACATCAGGTCTGCTGTTATTCACTACTGATGGTGAGCTTGCAAACCGTCTAATGCACCCAAGCCGTACGGTTGAGCGTGAATACATGGTACGTGTATTCGGTGACGTGACAGAGCAAATGGTGAAGAACCTTGTTAAAGGTGTTGAACTAGAAGATGGTTTAGCACGTTTCGAAGATGTGGTTTACGCTGGTGGTGAAGGTATGAACCATACTTTCTACGTTGTGATCACTGAAGGTCGTAACCGTGAGGTGCGTCGTTTATGGGATTCACAAGGCGTAACAGTAAGCCGTCTAAAGCGTGTTCGTTACGGTGATGTTTACCTAACCAAAGACATGCCTCGTGGTGGTTGGAGCGAGCTAGAGCTAAAAGAAGTGAACGAACTTCGCGCAACAGTAGAGCTACCACCTGAGACTGAAACAGCACTGACTGTTGAAGGTCAAAAGCGTAAGAAAGGCATTCGCCAAATTCGTCGTGCTGTTCGTCGTCACGAAGAGCGTATTGAAACAGGTAATGGTAACGCTCGTGGTCGTCGTGGTCGTAACAACGATCGTCGTAACCCAGGTGCTAGCCGTAACGCAGAAGTTGAGTCACAGCAAAACGAACGTCGTGGTAGCGGTCGTTCACAACCTGCCAAGGGGCGTGACAACCGAAATGACAGTGGTAAGCCACAGTCATCAGGTAAGCGTAAGCCTTCAGGTAATGCAGCTAACCGCCGTAACCCATTAGCGAACAAGCCAGCAAAACCACGTACTCGTAAGTAATCTTAGATTTAATATGAGACTGATTAATAAAAAACCGACCAAGCGTCGGTTTTTTTGTATCCTGAAAATGACGTGGTATAACCAAGGTGTGTACTTTATCAAAAGTATTATTAATTGCTGTGATGCATGCTATATCTAAGTAACATGCAAAGTGCAGGCTTAAGCCAACCAAGATGCAGAAGTCAGCATCATGACATTACAGGGATACAGTGAAGGGATTCGAACGAATAACGCATAATATGTGAGTGTAACAATGTTAGAGGCATTAAAAGGGCAACAACGGGGCCGATTGATCACCTTGTTGGGTGTGATTGTCTTAAGTTTTGATACGTTACTCGTCCGTTTAATAGACAGTAGTGAGTGGACATTGATCTTCTGGCGAGGATTTTTGCCTGCAGTGATGTTGTTTATGGTGCAGTGGTTCACTGATAGAAAAGTGATCACTCAGCATTTACTGCGTCCATCGTTGTTAACCTTGATCACAGCAGGGCTGTTTAGTGCATCGACTATCTGTTTTGTGCTCTCATTGGATAATACTCAAGTCGCGAGTACCTTGGTGATCACTAATACAGCGCCATTATTTACTGCTGTTATTGGCTTCTTTTTCTTAAAAGAGAAGCTAGATAAAGCAACAGTAATGGCGATTATTATTGCTGTTGGCGGGATAGGTTTAGTCTTTGGTTATCACCCAACGGTAGATGAGCTGCGTGGTGATTCTCTGGCGCTTGTCTCAGCGATTGCTATTGCGGTGTACCTTGTTGCGTTGCGTAAAACTCAAGGGCAGCTAGGTTCTGTTTACATCATCCTTGCAGGGGTATTTACCTCGATTATTTCGTTAGTGGTGGGGGCAAAACCTTTTGCACTCGATATGCGCCAAGCGATAGAGATGTTTTTATTGGGTGGCGTTGTGATCCCATTGTCTTTCTATTTGATTGCTCATGGACCTCGCTATTTACCCGCAGCGGAAACCAGCTTGATCTTATTGCTTGAAGTGTTATTTGGCCCATTATTAGTGTGGCTAATTGTTGGTGAAACACCGACTTCTAACGTGCTATTAGGCTCTGCCGTTGTAGTGCTAACCTTGTCAGGATTATTTGCTTGGCAATGGCGAAAACAACTCAAAAGTAGCCAATAGAAAATAAGATATTTAGAGATTGAAAAGCCGACGTTTGTGTCGGCTTTTTCGTTTAAATAACAATGAATAAGCTTAGTTGTTACTCTTCTTCTTCATTGCTAAATGCTGGTTTTAGCTTTGGTTGTGCATCAATACATTTACCTGAAACGTGTTGGCTTTCTGGCCCCATTAAGTAAAGGTATAACGGCATAATATCTTTGGGTGTTTTTAGTTGTGTCACATCTTCTGCTGGAAACGCTTGCGCGCGCATACCTGTACGTGTGCCGCCAGGATTAATGGCGTTCACTTTCACATTGGTATTGCTGAGCTCGTCGGCTAACACCTGCATCATTCCTTCAGTTGCAAATTTAGAAATCGAGTAACTACCCCAGAATGCACGACCACTGTGACCAACCGTAGATGAGGTAAATACAATGCGACCATCTGGGGATTTTTTGATCAATGGAATAATTGCTTGTGTTAGCAAGAACTGTGCTTTTACGTTTACTTGCATTACGTCATCAAATGTTGATTCTTCAATTTGCTCTAATGGGCTTAAAACGCCAAGGAGACCTGCATTATGTAGCACGCCATCTAAACGTCCAAATTGTTGTTCGATAGTATCGACCATATCCAGATAATGTTGCTTAGTTGCGCCCATTAAATCTAGCGGGATGATAGCTGGCTGGATATAACCGAGAGCTTCAATTTCATCATAAACAGCTTCTAATTTTGCGACTGTTCTTCCCAATAAAATGACAGTTGCACCATGAGCTGCGTATTGAATAGCGGCTTCGCGTCCAATGCCGTCACCAGCACCTGTTACTAAAATAACGCGATCTTTGAGAGAGTCTGCAGCGATCTGGTATTCCACATTAGCTTCCTTCTTATGTTGTTTTTATTGTTATTCGGTTGAAATTTAGTCTAAAACCGCACCAAGTATTGAGCTTGGTAAAAATATAGATTACTACTAACGAAACATATCAGAATTTACTAGCTGAGAGAATTTCCTTTCATCTTAAGTCGTGATCTATGGTCGGATTCATTTTCTTTTTCTGAAAGAGAAGATAGCGATGAAAGTGATATCACAGTTACAATACGTTATGGCGCTTTTGTATTGCCAACAAAGAGGATTGGATATTGGAATTTTTATTTGATTATGGACTATTTTTCGCCAAAATCGCGACTGTTGTGGTTGCCATTGTTGGTGTTTTGGTACTAGTAAAAGCCCTAAATGGTCGTCATGGTTTACAAAAAGGTGAACTAGAAGTGACTGACTTAACGGAGCAGTACAAAGATACTGTGAATCAGTTAGAGTCGCACCTGTTTGATAAAGCCCTGCTGAAAGCACGTGATAAAGCAGAGAAGAAATCAGAGAAAGAAAAAGATAAAGCACGTCAACAAGAAGTGAAGCAAGCGGCTAAAAATGGCAGCTTAGATACTTCACGTGAACCTCGTTTATTTGTGGTTGATTTCCACGGTAGTTTAGATGCACGTGAAGTCTCTTCATTACGTGAAGAAATCACTGCAATTCTTGCTGTTGCTATTGAAGGTGATGAAGTGTTACTTCGTCTCGAAACAGGCGGCGGTATGGTTCACGGTTACGGCCTAGCATCTTCTCAGCTTGATCGCTTAAAAGCTGCGGGTATTAAGCTAACTGTTTCTGTTGATAAAGTCGCAGCAAGTGGCGGTTATATGATGGCGTGTGTGGCTGATAAGATTGTATCTGCACCATTTGCGATTGTGGGCTCAATTGGCGTTATTGCTCAGCTTCCTAACTTTAATAAGTTATTGAAAAAGAACGATATCGATTACGAGCAGATCACAGCAGGTGAATTTAAGCGCACACTAACCATGTTTGGTGAAAACACCGATAAAGCACGTGAGAAATTCCAAACAGAAATTGAAGAAACACACGGTTTATTTAAGAACTTTATTGCAGTTCATCGTCCAGAGTTAGATCTTGAAAAAGTAGCGACAGGTGAGCACTGGTTTGGTCAACAAGCACTAGAGCTTGGATTAGTGGATCAAATTTCAACCAGTGATGACTTAATCACTGAAGCATGTAAAGATCGTGAAGTGCTGAAAGTGAAGTATGTTCGTCGTAAGAAGCTTGCAGAAAAACTTGCTGGTGCGTCAGGTGATGCGGCAGATAATCTACTGATGAAGTGGGTTGCACGTGGCCAACGCCCATTCATGTAATATGCTTTGAATGATAAATAAAAACCCGCAGCGTGCGGGTTTTTTTATGTTGAGCTCAATTAGTCAGCTAAAGTGAACTCAGGAGAAAGCTTATGCGCTAGCAATTTGAACATATTAAAGACTGCTGTTGTGTTGGCTGTTGGCAGTCCTTCGTCATCAAGAAAGTATTCACCCTTAAAGATTAAAACGCCATCACGCTCTTCTACAGATGTTGCGCGCATACCATCAATATAAGACTCTTGATCTTGAATGATTTGATTTGCAATCATTAGTAAATCAGTTGATGAAATTGGGTTTTTATTACTCATATTAAAGTCTCAAACAATTGAATAGCGAGTGTAGTCTATTTAAGTTAATTGAATAAAACAAATAGTCGCAGATAAAGAATGTTTAATTATTAATCAGTGATAACCGCATTTCAGTTTTAAATTCTTTATTAGTGTGAGCAAAAGCGTAAAAAGACTTTTTTTGCTAGTCAGTGATGTTCGATAAATGGTAATGATCTGCGCGAATTTCTATCTCATTTTATTTTTTTCGATTTTGAACCGTTAATGCTGGCTGAGAGAGTGCTAGTATATGCTTTTAAATCAGTCTGTTATTTGATAGTCGATAAGATAAAAATTGTGCTATACATTTTATTAACAATTGAAGAAGGTGCAACCAAATAGACGGATTTCGTTAAAAAGCAGTTGACCTTCTTGTATTCTAGCCCAATATGTAAATAGAATTTTACGTAGCTACAATGCAATTTGTCATTGCAAAAATGTTTGATTACGAAAAAGATCACTGGCAATCATATTAATTCACTGTTCCTATTTTTATGATTAGTGACTTAATGAGATTGGTCGAATGTTGCTGGTTACAATGTAAAGCAGTGGCAGTTTTTTATTTTTATATTCTAGCGAGCACGAGGACGTAATAGAGTCATTATGGGTAAATCTCTCGTTATCGTGGAGTCCCCAGCCAAGGCTAAAACGATTAATAAGTACTTGGGTAAGGATTTCATTGTTAAGTCAAGTGTTGGTCACGTCCGTGATTTGCCAACAGGTTCGCGTTCAGGCACTACTGGCAAGAAGGCCGCGGCAACATCGACCAAAGGGTTGAGTGCCGAAGAGAAAGCACGCATTAAACATGAGAAAGACCGTAAAGCACTGATCGGAAAAATGGGTGTTGACCCATATAACGATTGGAATGCGCATTACGAAGTGCTTCCAGGTAAAGAAAAAGTCGTTAGCGAATTACAAAAACTAGCAGCAGACGCTGACTATGTTTATCTCGCAACCGATTTGGACCGCGAAGGGGAAGCTATTGCGTGGCACCTTCGTGAGATCATCGGTGGCGATGATGCACGCTATAAGCGCGTTGTGTTCAACGAAATTACAAAGAATGCGATTCAACAAGCGTTTGAAGAGCCAGGTGAACTGAATATTGATGGTGTAAACGCTCAGCAAGCACGTCGTTTCCTAGACCGTGTTGTGGGCTTTATGGTGTCACCATTGCTATGGAAAAAAGTTGCGCGTGGTTTATCTGCAGGTCGTGTTCAGTCTGTTGCGGTGAAATTGATCGTAGAGCGTGAGCGCGAAATCAATGCGTTTGATCCTGAAGAGTTTTGGGACATTCACGCCGATACCTTAACCGTAGGCAAAGATGCACTACGCTTAATGGTGGCACAGCAAGCAGGTAAAGCTTTCCGCCCAGTTAACGAAGCGGACACCATGGCTGCAAAAGCGCTACTTGAAAAAGCAGCGTATGAAGTGATTGAGCGTGAAGATCGCCCAACCAGTAGCAAGCCATCAGCACCCTACATTACATCAACACTGCAACAGGCGGCGAGTACGCGCCTAGGTTACGGTGTTAAACGTACAATGGGCCTAGCGCAACGCCTATACGAAGCGGGTTACATTACCTACATGCGTACAGACTCAACCAACCTTTCAAAAGAAGCGGTTGAATCAGCACGTGATTTTATTTCAAGTGAGTATGGCAATGAATACTTACCTGAAAAAGCGAACGTATACGGCAGCAAACAAAATGCCCAAGAAGCGCACGAAGCGATTCGTCCTTCTAACGTAGAAGTAAAAGCAGAAAACCTTGAAGGTATGGAAGCGGACGCAGTTAAGCTATATGACTTAATTTGGCGTCAATTCGTATCTTGTCAGATGGTGCCTGCGAAATACGATTCAAGTACGATTACGGTGAAAGCGGGCGACTTTAGCCTAAAAGCGAAAGGTCGAACGCTACGTTTTGCAGGTTGGACACTAGTACAGCGTCCATCGGGTAAAAATGAAGACACAACGCTGCCTATGGTTAACGTAGGCGACGTATTGAAGCTAGAACAGCTTGAGCCTAAGCAACACTTCACTAAGCCGCCAGCACGCTTTACAGAAGCTGCATTGGTTAAAGAACTAGAGAAGCGTGGCATTGGTCGTCCATCAACGTACGCATCAATCATTTCTACAATTCAAGATCGTGGTTATGTGCGTGTTGATCAGCGTCGTTTCTATGCAGAGAAAATGGGTGAAATCGTTTCTGATCGCCTAGATGGTAGTTTCCCTGACTTAATGGACTTCGATTTTACTGCTCGTATGGAAGGTAATCTCGATAAAATCGCAGAAGGTGAGAAAAACTGGAAGAAAGTGCTTGATGAGTTCTTCTCTGATTTTACCACTGAGCTTGAAAAAGCTGAGCTTGATGAATCAGAAGGCGGTATGAAGCCTAACAATATCGTTTTAACTGATATTGAATGTCCAACCTGTTCTCGTCCTATGGGGATCCGTACTGCATCAACTGGTGTATTCCTAGGTTGTTCGGGTTACGCATTACCGCCTAAAGAGCGTTGTAAAACAACGATCAACTTAGGTAGCGAAGAAGGCATTGTTAACGTACTTGAAGAAGACGTTGAAACGGCAGCACTGCGTGCTAAGAAACGTTGTCCGATTTGTAATACTGCGATGGATGCTTACCTGATCGACAAAGATCGTAAACTGCACGTTTGTGGTAATAACCCAAGCTGTGAAGGTTACATTGTCGAGAAAGGTGAATTTAAGCTGAAAGGCTACGAAGGCCCTATTATCGAATGTGACAAGTGTGGTTCTGATATGGAACTGAAAAACGGTCGCTTCGGCAAGTACATGGGCTGTACTAATGAAAGCTGTAAGAATACTCGTAAGATCCTGAAAAACGGTGAAGTTGCGCCACCTAAAGAAGATCCAGTACATCTACCTGAGCTACCATGTAGCCAAGATCCAGATGCTTACTTTGTCCTTCGTGATGGTGCATCAGGTCTATTTATGGCAGCAAGTACCTTCCCTAAATCGCGTGAAACACGTGCACCTTTAGTGGAAGAGTTAGTACGCTTTAAAGATCGTCTATCGCCTAAGTTTACTTACCTAACAGAAGCGCCAGTGGCCGATCCTGATGGTCTACCAACTGTGGTTCGTTTTGCTCGTAAGAGTAAAGAAAACTACGTGCGTTCTGAGATTGATGGTAAGCCTTCTGGTTGGACTGCACTTTACGTTGATGGTAAGTGGGAAATCACGGACAAGCGTAAAAAGCCGAAGAAAGAAAAAGCTGAGAAGTAATTGCTTAGTTAACTTTCAAAGTTAAACAAAAACCGCCATGAGCTAAGCTGATGGCGGTTTTTTTGTATTTTGGAAATAGGCTATAAGAATTAGCAAGCTATGTATTCTGGTATCCCACTATGGAAGCGGAAAGTGCTATCAGGGGATGAAATTAGCTCTGCTTCTTTTGCTCCAAGAGCGTGAATACGATCGCTGATATCTTTGCCAGCGATCTTTTCTGCTAACGTCAAATAATCTTGATAGTGGCGTGCTTCTGAGCGCAATAGCGAAATATAAAACTTTTTAAGTTCAGGCTCTAAATAAGGCGCAAGCTTGGCAAAACGCTCACAAGAGCGCGCTTCAATATAAGCTCCAACAATCAATTTATCGATTAAAGTGGCAGGTTCATGAGTACGTACCGCTTTCATTAAGCCTTTAGCGTAACGCCCAGCATGAAGATTAGAGTAGGGAATATCACGCTTTTCCATGATCTCTAATACTTGCTCGAAATGGTGAAACTCTTCTTTAATTAAGCGCACCATCTTTTCAATCAGCTCTTCACCATAAGGAAAATCAGGACGAGCAACTAAAGGTGCTGATAGTCCGTTCTTTTTGTTGTGAAATGCTGCTGTAGAGCGATTCTCGCCACCGTAAACAAAATCTTCATAAGGCTTTGCCCATGCAAGTAGCGCTTCACCACTGGCTTTGTCAACGGCGTATTTGCGTACCATGAACATGGCAGTTTGGCTCGCTTTTAATTCACAATTACAGTGATCGACCAACAATGCCGTTAGGTTTTCTGGCTTACGGGCTTCTTCAATCCAGCTATCTGGCGTTTCACATTGAAGAAATTGTTTAATGGGCGTCAGTAGCTCATTAATCATCTGTTGCGTGTTATCCATAAGACGTATCATTTATTGTTATTGAAGGCATAAAAAAGGTCGCTAGTGCGACCTTTGTAGTTGAGCTATTTTAAGCCAAAGTGAAGCAAATCACCATTTACGCTTTGGCTGGAATAAGACATCGAGATCATCTTGATCTTTATCGAGCTGCTGTTGACGCTCTTGCTCGTAATTCATTGATTGCTTGTTATCAATTTCATCAAGCATTAACTGAAGCTTTTCACGAGCTTGGTTGGCGTAGTTATCATTTTTTGCCGACAGCACATCAATGCCTTTTTTCAGCAATTGTTTAGCGGTGCCAATTTGTCCTTTAATGCGTGCTTCATTGGCGCGTTTTACAACGTTTTCAATATTGATACGTAATTGAATAGATTCTAAACGGGCATTTTCATTAACGAAGGCTTGTGTGCCCATACGACCTTTGCTGTGTTCACTTTTTATCACAGTTTTTAGGCGTTTAACGAGTTGCAACATGCCAATCGCTTGTTTGTCCGTACTTGGAACTTTAAACGGGGTGATATCGGCATTGCTATAGCTGCTTTCTAAATGGGCAATTTGCTCTGTCACATTTTTGATACGTTGAGTGAGCGAACGATCATTGGGAGAGGCTTCAGACATTTGCTGCAAAGCATCAACAATACGTTGGTTTAAGCATACCAATAATTCTTTGCTGTAAGGCAGGTGATGCGCATTACCGATCAACTCTTCCGTTGCATCGATAATTGCAATATGTTTTGCCAGTTCTTGCTGCTTAATCGCTTCTATACGTTGGCGGTACTGAATGATAACGTTGTAACCAATGATAAGCGCAAGTAACAGACCAATTAAGCCTATAACTAAAGGAATACTCATAAGATATATCTATCTTCCATGCATTAATCTTGAATATAGCAGGATACACCATCTCGAAAAAACCGCCTAGTGAGATGGTTATTAAATAGGAGCTTTATTCAAATCGAAGTGTAATTTGTGCTGTTTAGCAAATTTAAACGTCACACGGCATGCATTTCTATGCTGACTTTGTACTTAAGTTTGAGTTTCTTATTATATTGAATAATTGCAAAAATATTGATTTCTGTAACTAAAAAACAAACAAATGCTATGCAAATTACTGGTTTCAATATATAAAATGTTAATTACATGGTTGCACGATTATACCTATCTCATTAAATACCATAAGGGGTTGATGGATGTGGTGTGAAAGGTAACGGATTATTGAGTAGGCGGTACCATGAAATTACAACAGCTACGCTATATTGTTGAGGTGGTGAATCATAACCTTAACGTCTCATCAACGGCTGAGAGCTTATATACCTCTCAACCGGGTATCAGTAAACAAGTTCGATTACTTGAAGATGAATTAGGTATTCAAATCTTTGAACGCAGTGGTAAGCACTTAACCAAAGTGACGCCTGCGGGAGAAGATATTGTACGTATTTCTCGTGATATTTTATCGCGAGTGGAAAGTATTAAAGCCGTTGCAGGCGAGCATACCCATCCTGAGATGGGCACATTAAATATTGCAACAACGCATACTCAAGCGCGTTATGCATTACCTGCGGTTATTCAAGGTTTTACCGCTCGTTATCCAAAAGTGTCGCTGCACATGCATCAAGGAACGCCAGCACAAATTGCAGATGCGGTAGGTAAAGGGCGTTCAGATTTCGCTATCGCAACAGAAGCGTTGCACTTATATCAAGATATGATCATGTTGCCTTGTTATCACTGGAATCGCTCGATTGTAGTGCGTAGTGATCACCCATTAGCAACAAAAACAAATATTACGATCCACGATTTAGCTGCTTATTCTCTTGTGACGTATGTGTTTGGTTTTACTGGTCGTTCTGAATTAGATAGTGCATTTAATCGTTCAGGTTTAACGCCTAAGATTGTCTTTACTGCCACCGATGCTGATGTGATCAAAACGTATGTGCGCTTAGGAATTGGGGTGGGTGTTATTGCAAGCATGGCAATGGATCCTGAAACAGATAAAGATTTAGTTGCCATTGATGCGAGCCATATTTTTGCTGCAAGTACCACTAAGATCGGCTTTAAGAAAGGCACATTCTTACGTACTTACATGTATGACTTTATGGAGCGATTTGCGCCACATTTAACACGTAACGTGGTCGATCAGGCCATCGCGTTAAAGAGCAATGGTGAAATTGAAGCAATGTTTGCTGAGATTGAGTTACCCGTTCGATAAGCCATCATGATTTATAGTTCAAAACCGCCGTCATTGGCGGTTTTGTTGTTTCTGGCATGCAGAAATGGCGGCTTGGTAGTTTATCGACAGAGTGATTTAGGTATACACTAGCGCCCCTTGTTTTTAGCACCACTAAGTTATTATTTATGTCTTGTTATGCGAACACTTTTCAACAATTAGATGCGTTATTAACGGCAAATCGTCAGTACTGGCAGTTTGTTCCTTTTGCTGATAAAGGTTTTGCATGGGAGGAACAACATCCAGAGTTTTGTGAGTGGTTAGCTGCGATTGATGATGAAACGTTATTGCAGTTAACTCAAGATCAAGATGCTTTGATTGAAGTATTTACACCGTGGATACCAGATGCTGCTTTACTTGCAAAGTTAGCAGAAACATCGCGTTTAACGGGGAGTGAATATGCATACCCGAGAAATTTTGATGCTGGTATTCCGGGGCGTAAGTGGCAGCAAATCACTGCGTTTAACCAAGTATTACCTCGGTTAGGCGTACCTTGGCTTGAGTGGTGTGCAGGTAAAGGCTTTCTTGGTCGTGTATTGTCTGTCACGCATCAACAACCTGTAACTAGTTTAGAGTGGCAACAACAACTGTGTGTTGATGGTGAAGCAGCGGCTAAGCAATTAGGATTGGATATTCACTTTGTTCAAGGTGATGCGTTTGATGTGAGTAGTCAGCAATATATTCAACCTCAACAACACGCAGTTGCGCTGCATGCCTGCGGTGATTTGCATGTATCGTTGATCAAGCAAGTGGTGGCGAAAAAAGGGCAAGCGGTGAGTGTATCACCATGCTGTTATCATTTGATCCAACATACCCAGTATCAACCCTTATCAAGTGGCGCTAAAGCCAGTCAGTTACAGCTTTCTAAACATGATTTACGTTTGCCATTACAAGAAACGGTGACGGCAGGAAATCGTGTTAAACAATTGCGCTTTGTTGAAGTCAGTTTTCGTTTAGGGTTTGATTTATTACAGCGAGAAGTGAATCAAACGAACAATTACTTACCCATTCCGAATGTTCAAAAAGCCTTGCTTGGTGAAGGTTTTGAAGCCTTTTGTTTATGGGCTGCTGAGCAAAAAGGCATGACATTACCTGATGATATTGACTTTGATTATTGGCAGCAATTAGGTGAAAAACGCTTTGCGATCACTGAGCGTATGGAGCTGGTTCGTCAATTATTTCGTCGCCCATTAGAGTTATGGTTAGTTCTTGATCGTGTCTGCTATTTAGAAGAGTCTGGCTATAAGGTGACGTTGGGTACATTTTGCGAAAAGCAGATGACGCCGCGAAACTTATTGATCCATGCTGAGCGTATGTAGCATAAGAGAAATATCACCGCGAGATAATTCTCGCGGTGATGGGTGAGTGTTAGTAGATTTCTGATTGGAGAGGTTTACTGCGTTTTAGTAACGTCTCTAACATACCGTTTTCTAACTCATGCACAGAAAGAGGTTTATTGAAGTAATAACCTTGGCAATAGTTAAAATTACAACTTTGGATGTAATCTAATTGTTCTTTGGTTTCAACGCCTTCTGCGACTACTTTCAAATTCAACTTATTACAAATGGCCTTGGTTGCTTCAACAATTGCTTTACCGCTATCAGCCTCATTTTGTACAAAGCTTTGATCGAGCTTAACTGTACTGATCGGTAAGTTTTGCAGTTGCGATAAAGAAGAGTAGCCAGTACCAAAATCATCCAAATAAAGTTCAAAACCTAGATCTGCGATAGCATCTAGGCAAGGCTTGGCTTCACTAAACTCTTGTAGCATCGCAGATTCAGTAATTTCTAATGCTACTTGGAATGGGTCGATATTGTATTCTTCAATGATCAATACCAATTCTTCAACCAGTGACATTTTGAGTTGAGCACGAGACAGGTTAATACTCATGATTAACTTGGTATCGTAGGTTTGATTCCATTCAGCTAATTGTTCACATGCTTTTCGTAGTACCCATGAACCAATCGGTACAATCTGTCCTGTTTCTTCAGCTAGCGGAATAAACTCTGCAGGAGAGACGTGACCGAGTGAATCATCATACCAACGGATCAGTGCTTCAAAGCCTTTTAGCATCATAGTGCTGAGGTCAATAATTGGCTGGTAGTAAAGCTGAAAATCTTTAATTTCAAGTGCTTGTGATAAATGGTGACGCAGTGCATTTTTACGATATAGTGTTTCAGCTAAATGTGGTTGGAAATGATAGCTACAGTTACGCCCATGTTTCTTCGCACAATGCATCGCCATATCCGCTTGTGTGATCAGCGTTTCAAAGCTATCCGCATCTTTAGGATATTGCGCTGTGCCAATACTACAGCCAATAGAAATCTCACCAATATGCTTAATATAGAATGGGCGATTCAATGCAGTGATAATTTCACGGGTGAGTAGCTCTAAATTAGGGGTATTACGTTCTTCAATTTGGATAATAAACTCATCGCCGCCAAAACGTGCGACTAATCCCCGACATTTTATGGTATCGAGTAATCGAATAGCAACCGCTCGGAGTAATTTATCACCGACAGCATGCCCGTAGGTGTCGTTGATAAGCTTGAAACTATCTAAATCTAAAAACAGCAAGTTGTAAGGAAGTGAAAAGTGGTGGCTTGCTTTTAATGCAGAAGAGATCCCGCGTCGGTTCATTAACCCAGTTAAAAAGTCATGCTCTGCGTTATAACGTTCACGTTGCAGGTTTTCTTTTTCCTTAGTGATATTGACAATTTGAAGCAGTAACTGAGATTTATCAGATAACCATTTTGCTTCAATGTTAAACCAGATATGGTTTTGTCCAGTCCAACAAAGTCGACTATGGCTCAGATTTTGATTTTGGATCGCATCTGAAATCCATTGCTTCGCGATGTCACTATCGCCAACAAAGGAAGCGAGGTTGTGCAGATCATTGCCATAGTTTTTGGTAAAGACATTATTGGCACTAACTAGCTCACCATTTTCGTCGAACAGCAGTGCGAGATTAGCACAGTCTGAAAACGCCAGCTCACAGCGAAGGCTTGATTCATCACTAATCACTTCAACTAGCATTGCATCACGACCGTCAGGGAGCATGATACCTGAAAAAATGCAGAGAAGGTTTTTGCCAACTTTTCTTGGATCTAAATGCCACCAAGTTTTTATTGTTTTGTTTTGTTTAAATGTATCGCGGTACTCTTCTAATGTCGCTTCTACAGCAGCAGACATATCTTTACTAAGATCGCGTGAAAGAAGCTCCTCATGAGAAGGTGATTCCCATAGTGGAAGCGCTTTGTCATTAGCCCAAATGATTTGTTTGTGGTCAAAATCAAAGATCCAAATAGGACTTTGAAGATGATTGAAAGGCGAGTAAATATCCATCACCAATATCTTTTTAATTATTATGTGATGCAGATATTAACTGAGATATAAAGTTCAGAATATGATTTTTTTTCTGATTACGTGATGTTAGTTCACAATATAGGGAACGATAAGCATGTATTTGTATAATGATTTATCAATAGTTTAATCTGAGGATAACCTATTGTAATGAATAGTTTTTTACATCTTTAAATATATTTATAAATTACAGGTTAATAAGGAAGTAAAATAATTTACTTCCTTATTAATAAATGCTTACTAGGTATTAACCTACTGCTGGAATAATACCTACCATTTGCATGGTTTGTGCTGAAATAATTAATACTCCAGCTAACGTAACAATCGCTAAGGCAAGGTTGCCACCTCGTACCATGTATGAAGGCATAATGTTATCAGCTTGATGTTTCTTACGTTGTGAACGAACCATCGCAACAGGTAAGAAGATAGCTAAGATAACAAGTGCAATGGCTGCGTAACCCAGTGCCATAATAAAGCCTTGTGGGTAAAAAATAGCGAAAGCTAATGGCGGTAAGAAGGTGATCAAGCCTGTTTGTACACGACCAGTCACGTTGCTAGCGCGTTTTAAGCTGTCTGCCATAAAATCAAATAGACCTAAACTTACCCCTAAGAAAGACGTTGCCAATGCTAAGTCTGCAAAAATAGACACTGATTTGCTGACCATTGGGTTATGTAATAACTCACTTAAGCTCGCAATAAATGCACCGAGTGTGGTACTTGCCATTAACTCAGGTTGGCTCATTACCCCTTGGCTAGCAAGTTGCCATAATAAGTAGATAAATAGTGGCAATGCAGAGCCTAAGATCATCACTTTCTTTAATGTCTTAACATCAATACCCACGTAGCGCACGATAGATGGAATACTGCCGTGGAAACCAAACGAAGTAAATACTACCGGTAAGGCCGAAAGGATCAGTCCTTTTTGTACTGGCATTTCAACAAGATGTTGGCCTTCTACGTGTGGAACAAGTAAGCCTAACATAACGGCGAGTGCCACAATTTTTGCCGTGAAAAGGATGCGGTTAACCAGATCAACGGTGTGTGTACCAATAGATACAACGCCCGCAATCAAGAGAGTAAAGAGTAATGCGCCAAGCTGAGGCGGAATAGAAACGCTTAACCAATCACTTAGTTTTTCACTTAACTGACCACCACCACCGGCAATGTAGGCTGCACAAAGAGAGTAAAGCAAAAACATCATGGCAAAATTAGCAATAATTTGCCCTTTACGACCAAGAAGTTGCTGAGCCAAAGTATTAAGCGTCGCATCTGTTTCTGCGTGTTGGTGGATTTCAATCATTAGCAGCGCGGTGTAGGTCATCAGTGCCCACATACCGAACATTGCAATTAATGCCGTGGTAAAACCAAGGCCTGCTGAAGCCAAAGGTAATGCCAACATGCCTGCACCTATCGTTGTTCCTGCAATGATAAGCATGCTGCCAAGTGTTTTATTTAAAGCCATTTTTGTTGCTCCCAGAGGTAATGAATTAGATCGGGAGGTGGTATTGATCACCTGTCGTTGCTCCCTATGAAAATAGAGGCCACAGAGGCGTATCGAGATGAGTGTTCAGTTAAGTTTACATCCTGATAATAGCCACTGTGGCTATCGATAGGTATTGGTGTGAGGGATAAATTTCATCAAATGTACTCGGTGTATTGTTTATTAATCTATGTGCTGTTTTTGTTAGCGTTATACGCTAGAAATGTACATTAACGGTAGATAACTTAACTGTCAACATTAGTTTAACTGGTGTAAACTTTGATTTACACATGAGCCGTTGGGGCAAAAATACTGCTTTATTTATATCGGGTAAAAGAAAGCTGTATCTGGTAAGTCGTTGAGCATAGACTAATAAAATAAATCATAAAGCCACAGATTCAGAGGGAAATGATGATTGAAATAACAATGATCAGTACAGGCGAAGAAGTGTTATTGGGTGATATTACTGATACAAATGCAGCATGGTTATCCCGATTTCTGTTTGAACAGGGTTTAACAATGACACGTCGTGTCACTGTTGGTGATCACTGTGAGCGATTAGCGAAAGAGATCGAATCGTGTAGTTTAAATAGTGACATTGTTATTGTTAATGGTGGATTAGGGCCAACCAGTGATGATTTAACAGCAGTAGCTGCTGCAATGGCTGCAAATGTAGGATTAGAGCAATCTGATCATTGGGTGGCAGAAATGAAAGCTAAATATGAAAAGCTTAATCGTGAAATGCCTGCTGCTAATTTAAAACAAGCGATGCTACCTGAAGGGGCTGAGCTGATTGATAACCCTGTTGGAACTGCTTGTGGTTTTGCCATTAAATTAAACCGAGCTTGGATTTTTTTTACGCCAGGTGTTCCGAGTGAATTTAAAATCATGGTGAAAGATCAAATCCTACCTCGTCTGCAAACGCAATATCCTGCCAATCAACCTTTACGTTGCTCCCGCTTATTTACCTATGGTCTATCAGAATCAAGCATCAGCGATGCATTTCAACATCTTACTTTGCCGCAAGGTTACGAAATAGGCTATCGCTCATCATTACCTTTTATTGAAGTGAAATTATTTGCACCAGAGCAGGGGAATACTGCTTTGGTACTGTTAGCTGAAATGGAAGCCTTGTTAGGGGATAACATTGTAGGTAAGCAGGTAGGGTTAATTGACAACCTTGCTTCAATGCTTACTCAACAGAATAAAAAGCTGGCTATTTTAGAGCAATCAACCGGTGGTTTTGTTGTTAACTGGTTAAATCAACAACCAGCACTGAGTGAATATGTGGTATCTGCATCCGTCCAAAACACCGTTGTTGATACGAAGACTGATATGGATGCTTTAGTCAACGTAGCGAGTGAGCAATTACAGGGTTTAAGTTTAATACCAAATAGTCAGATAGGGCTGTTTTCTGGCGCATTGCATGATGGTGCTGTCACGGTTGGGTTGATCACAGATGAGGGGCAATGGATCCAGCATGTACAGTTTAAACGAGTCTATAGCCATGATGATCAACGTTGTGTGATTGCGACGGTTCTACTAGATATGCTTCGCCGATATCTGCAAGATGTTGCGATATTTGGTCATTATGAATCACTGAATAGATTATTCGAAAATCATAGTCTATAACTTATGAGCTTACAGAAATGACAAAAGTAAAATATAGCTTTTTTGACTATTAACAGAGCGTAACATTTCTGTAATCTATAATGATTGCGTCATATTTTGAATGCTGTATTATTGTTTGCAGTTCACAGATAAATAATTCTAAATCAATATGCTATCTCAATGATGGCAACCTTAACTGAGTAATGATGAACGTTACTGTGGTTATGATTTGAAATGTATAAAAGGATAATTAAAAATGACTTTTAAATTAAAAAAGCTAGCGTTAGCAACTTCAGTTGTACTTTCTGCATTCATGCTACAAGCATGTAATGACGCTGACACTGCTGCAAATCAAAACCAACAACAGACAGCACCTGTTGCTAAAGCTGAGAAAGTAGAAATGAAATCATTAGAAACAAAGGTGATTTATCTAGATCGTCGTATGCTACCACCGGGTGCAGTATTAAATGTAACGTTAGAAGATGTTTCTTTAGCTGATGCGCCATCAACCACGATCACGAGTGAGTCGATGGATGTCGCTGGTGCGCCACCATACCCTGTAACACTAGAATATGATGCAGCGAAAATTCAAGATAAGCATCGCTATAGCCTACGTGCAACGATCAAAGTTGAAGATAAGTTAGTGATGACCTCAACGACCAGCATTGATCCATTTGCCGCTGATGCGAAGCAACCGATTGAGATCAAATTAGATCGTGTTGTGCATCAAGCACCAGCAGCAACTGCGGCGACAGGCCTTGCAGGTCAACCATGGGAATTAGTAACCCTTGAAGGTGAAACGGTTAAACCTGGGGCTGGTGGTAATATCGCATTTATCCAATTTGATATGGATAAAAAGTCTGCACATGGTTTCTCTGGCTGTAATAACTTCCAAGGTACATTTGAAACATCAAATGGCACATTAACAATGGGACCTGCGGCATCAACACGTAAAATGTGTATGGATGGTATGGAGCTTGAAAAAGCATTCCTAGCGTCAGTACCAACCTATGCTAGCTATGTTATTGTTGATAACGTTTTAACAGTAAAAGATAAGCAAGGAAAAGAGGTTGCTACCTTCAAAACTGGCAACTAATAACGAAAATAATAAAAACTCGTTTCTAATTGTTTGATAAAGCGCATAAGTTGTAATTTGAAATTGCAGCTTATGCGTTTTTTTTTGTCCCTTGATTTGGCATAACAATATATTTCAAATAAGATTGTCATCAAATATTCTTATTTTTTTTAGGTATTCTCAAAATATACATCTATTCTATTATTATATTTATTTGTACTGCCTGAGTTTTATTTATTAGTAAAGAAAGAGGTATATAAATAATTAAATATTAATTTTAATGTAATTAATAACTTAGAAGGTTGCTTATTTTATGAGTTCTGCCAGCAATAAAATGGGGTTAATGGGATTAACAACCATTGTTACCGTTAATATGATGGGGTCAGGGATAATATTATTACCGTCGAGTCTTGCTGCAACCGGTGGGATTGCTTTATTAGCTTGGGTAATTACAGCGTTGGGTGCACTAGCCATTGCCTATGCTTTTGCTAAGTGTGGTATGTATTGTACTGATGATGGGGGGATGTCAGCTTATTCAGAAAAAGCACACGGTAAATCCAGTTTCTTTATTGCTTCTTATACCTACTATGTGTGTTTAGTTATCAGTGCAGTTGCGATTGCCGTGTCTTGTGTTGGGTATCTAGAATATTTTATTCCTTGGTTGAAAGAGACCCCAATTCATACTTTCGTTGGCGTTATTTCCATTCTTATTATCACCATGTTTGCCAATGTTAGAGGGGCTAAAATTACCGGCCGAATTTCAACAGTAACCGTGTGGGGCATTATTATTCCTGTATTGGGTTTATCTATTATTGGTTGGTTCTGGTTTGATCCTAAAATCTTTGCAGAAGCTTGGAATCCGCATAACGTCTCAATTGGTAGTGCAATTTATGCGGGTATGGCATTAACTTTATGGGCTTTCCTTGGTATCGAATCTGCTGGTGCTAACTCGGGAACCGTTGAAAACCCAGAGCGTAATGTACCACTTGCTTGTATGTTGGCTACCGTCTTTTCTGCTGCAACCTATATTGCCTCAACTACAGTTATTCAAGGTATTATTCCAAACGATATTCTTGCTAAATCTGATTCTCCTTTCGGTCTGGTATTTGCTCAAATGTTTACGCCTTTCGTGGGTGAAATTATTACCGCAATGGCAATCATGGCATGTGTTGGTTCTTTATTAGGGTGGCAGTTCACGAATGCTCAGGTGTCGAAAGTTGCTGCAGATATGCGTTTATTCCCCAAAATCTTTTCAGATGTAAATAAGCATGATGCACCGTTTAAAGGCATGATGATTATGCTGGCTTTAGAATTATTGCTAGCAGTGATGACGATCTCTCCAACCTTATTAAAACAATTTAACGTCTTGGTTAATTTAGCCGTATTTATCAATATGGTGCCTTATATTCTGTCACTTACTGCTCTTGGCATAATTATGAAGCAGGCTAATGTGGGTCAGAAAGAATATAACACGGGCATATTAGTCGGCTCTGTCGCTGTTATTTATAGTATTTATGGCGCTTATTCTACGGGTGAAGAAGCCGTCTTCTATGGCACTGTTATTACCTTATTTGGTTATTTCTTCTATGGCTTTATTGCTAGTCGAGATGCAACGCCTAATAAAACGTAATTCTTATTTTTAATCGTCAATAGTCATTGTCTATCGTTATAAACCTTAAATATAACAGGATATTTATATGCTTAATTACGGGAAACATAAGAGAGTTTTAGTATTTGATAATTCTCAGAAAACAGGGGTGATTGCGAATGCGATTGATCGTTTAATTGAAGAATTTAAAAAAGAATCGATCAATGTGCTAACTGCATCGTCTTATGATGATTGTTACTCTATTTTAAATGTAAATCTTGCTATCGACTGTTTAATGCTGACATCAAGTATGACGGGGCAGCAAAAAGAAGAGAACGATATGTTCTTCTCTTTGATTGATAAATTAAATCAACGCCAAGAAGGGGTGCCAGTTTTCCTATTGGCAGAGAGAAAGAAAGTAACTCTCTGTGTTAATCGCGAATTAATGTCGCAGGTTGATGAGTTTGCGTGGATTTTAGAAGACACCTCAGACTTTATTGCCGGACGTGCGATAGCAGCGATGGATCGCTACCGTGAGCAATTATTACCACCACTCGCTTCTGCGATGATGAAATACGACGATATCCATGAGTATTCATGGGCTGCGCCCGGTCACCAAGGTGGTGTAGGGTTTAGGAAAACGCCAGCGGGGCAACGTTTCTATAACTATTACGGTGAAGGGCTATTTCGCTCAGATATGGGTATTGAACGTGGCTCATTAGGTTCACTGCTCGATCACACTGGCGCTTTTGGTGAAAGTGAAGACTATGCAGCAAAAGTGTTTGGTGCTGATAAGTCTTACTCATTGGTGACAGGGACATCCGGCGCGAACCGTACCATTATGCAAATTTGTATGAGAGAGAATACTCTCGCAATTTGTGACCGAAATTGTCATAAGTCTATTGAGCAGGGGTTGATGTTAACTGGGGCATTACCTGTTTATATGGTACCGACACGTAACCGTTACGGTATTATCGGGCCAATTTACCCCGATCAAATGTCACCAGAAGGGTTAAAAAAAGCTGCAGAAAGTAGCGAACTCACAAAAGCAAAAGCCGGTACTCAAGCAACGTATGCCGTAGTCACTAACTGTACCTATGATGGTTTATGTTATAACGCTAAACGTGCACAAGATATTTTAGCGGAAAGTAGTAACCGTATTCACTTTGACGAAGCTTGGTATGGTTATGCGCGTTTTAATCCGATTTACACCGATCACTTTGCGATGCGTGGTGAACCTGTTGAAGATCCAGATGCACCGACAGTATTTGCAACACACTCTACCCATAAATTACTGAATGCGCTCTCTCAAGCCTCTTGGATCCATATCCGTTACGGTAAAGACCACATTAACTTTGAGCGTTTTAACCAGTCTTACATGATGCATGCAACCACTTCACCTTTGTATGCGATCAGCGCATCGAATGATATTGCGGTATCGCAAATGGATGGTGGACGTGGACATTCGTTAACACAAGAAGTGATTAAAGAAGCAGTAGACTATCGTCAGGCAATGGGGCGTTTATACCGTGAGTTTACAGCCGATGGAGACTGGTTCTTTAAACCTTGGAATGCAGAAACCATTACTGATCCTGAAACAGGTAAAGTCTATGACTTTGAAGATGCACCTGCAGAGCTAGTTGCGACTAACCAAGACTTCTGGGTAATGAAGCCGGGTGATAAATGGCATGGCTTTGATGATATCCCAGCCGACTGGTGTATGCTCGATCCAATTAAAGTGAGTATCCTCGCACCAGGCATGGGGGATGATGGTAAGTTGCTAGATAGCGGTGTACCGGCAGCACTTGTCACACAATACTTAACCCGTTTTGGTATTGTCCCAACACGTACCACAGATTTCCAAGTGATGTTCTTATTCTCTATGGGGATCACCAAAGGTAAGTGGGCAACCTTGGTTAATACCTTACTTAGCTTTAAAACGCATTACGACAACAATACGCCATTGAAAAATGCGTTACCTGATTTAGTGGCAGCGCATCCTGATGTGTATGGACATTTAGGTCTTAAAGATCTGGGTGATAAGATGTTCGGTTATTTGAAGCAACATACGCCATCAGAAATGCTCAATGCGGCTTATTCAACATTACCGAAAGCGGATATTACGCCTCGTGCGGCTTTTGAAGCGATCGTTGATGATAATGTTGAAATGGTGCCATCTCATAAACTGCAAGGTCGTGTTGCAGCGAATGCAGTGATTCCATATCCACCAGGTATTCCAATGTTAATGTCAGGGGAAAACTTTGGTGATGATAGTAGCCCGCAAATTGGTTACTTACATAGTTTAGAAGTGTGGGATAAAGAATTCCCTGGCTTTGAACATGAAACCGAAGGGACAGAAGTTGAAGATGGTGTTTACCACGTAATGTGTGTGAAGAAGCCTTAGAACAAAGATTAAACCTGATAAAGAAAAGGTAGCTCAATATTATTGAGCTACCTTTTTTATTGGTTCGCTGACGGTAGCAAGTTGATAGTCAAATTCGATCTCAACATTACTTTTAGGTACTGAGCGACAGGTAAGAATTTCATTCGGTGCAATAAAAGCAAGGGCATCTTGTTGGTCAACAGCGCCCTGTTTTAACTTACAGCGACAAGCACCGCACATACCATTACGGCATTGATACTCAGGTTGAACACCTGCTTGTTCTAGCTGCTTGAGCAGAGGCTCATGGCTATTACCATGAACCTCCACGCCATTAACCTTGATGGTTAATTGACTCATAGTTCGAAGTCACCAAGATCGTCAGCACTTACATCGTTGTCGATTTGACCAACAAGGTATGAACTGATTTCAGCTTCTTGAGGAGCAACCTGTACGTTATCAGAAGATAACCAAGAGTTGATCCAAGGGATTGGGTTTTGCGTTGCACCTTCGTAAGCAGGGCGTAGACCTACTGCAGACATACGTAGGTTCGTGATGTATTCAACATACTGACACAAGATCTGCTTATTCAAGCCAATCATAGAGCCATCTTTAAATAGGTAATCTGCCCAATCTTTTTCTTGCTCAGCGGCAGATTTAAAGATATCGAAACACTCTTGCTCACATTCTGCTGCAATCTCAGCCATTTCAGGATCGTCTTGACCTGTACGTAGTAGATTCAGAATATGCTGAGTACCAGTTAAGTGCAGTGCTTCATCACGTGCGATCAGTTTAATGATTTTCGCATTACCTTCCATAAGTTCACGTTCAGCGAAAGCAAATGAACAAGCAAAGCTCACGTAGAAACGGATTGCTTCTAGTGCGTTAACTGACATTAAGCAAAGGTAGAGCTTTTTCTTCAGCTCACGTAGGCTAACAGTAAATGGAACACCGTCAGCGGAGTGGTTACCTTCACCAAAACGGTGGTAATCATTCGTTGCAGCAATTAATGCATCGTAGTACTTAGAAATATCGCCAGCACGTTTAATGATATGTTCATTCTCGACGATATCGTCAAATACAACCGAAGGGTTATTAACGATATTGCGGATAATATGCGTATAAGAACGTGAGTGGATAGTTTCAGAGAACGACCAAGTTTCAATCCAAGTTTCTAGCTCAGGGATAGAAACGATAGGCAGCAACGCAACGTTAGGGCTACGGCCTTGAATTGAATCAAGTAGCGTTTGGTATTTCAGGTTACTGATGAAAATGTGCTTTTCATGATCTGGTAAATTGTTGTAGTTGATACGGTCGCCAGACACATCAACTTCTTCTGGACGCCAGAAGAAAGAAAGTTGTTTTTCGATGAGTTTTTCGAAAATCTCAAATTTTTGTTGGTCGTAGCGAGCAACATTCACCGATTGACCAAAGAACATTGGCTCTTTTAATTGATCGTTGCGGATTTGACAAAAAGTACTGTAAGCCATGATTTCCTCAAATCAAAGGGGAGCCATGAGGCTCCCATTTAATAATTAAATTTTACAACTAGTGCAATCGTCTGCAGCCATATCACCTTGACTATCTGAGGCACCGTCACGAGTGTTATGGTAGTAAAGTGTTTTCACACCTAGTTTGTAAGCATTTAGTAGATCTTTAAGTAGTAGCTTCATAGGAACTTTACCACCAGGCTGCTTGCTCGGATCATAATTAGTATTCGCCGAGATAGCTTGGTCGATAAATTTCTGCATGATACCCACAAGTTGTAGGTAACCGTCGTTACTACCGATATTCCATAGTAGCTCGTAGTTCTCTTTATACTTAGCGTACTCAGGAACAACTTGCTTGAGGATACCATCTTTTGATGCTTTAACAGAAACGAAACCACGTGGTGGCTCAATACCATTTGTCGCATTTGAAATTTGCGATGATGTTTCTGATGGCATTAACGCAGAAAGTGTTGAGTTACGTAGACCATGAGTTTTGATCTCTTCACGTAATGTTTCCCAATCGTAGCGTAGTTCTGCTGAGCAAATCTTATCGATATCTTGCTTATAAGTATCGATAGGTAGTACACCTTGAGCGTAAGTTGTTTCATTAAATGCAGGGCAAGCACCTTGCTCTTTTGCCAAGTTCACAGAAGCTTTTAGCAAGTAGTATTGAATGGCTTCAAATGCTTCGTGTGTTAGGTTGTTTGCGCTACCGTCTGAGTAACGAACACCGTGTTTTGCTAAGTAGTAAGCAAAGTTGATCACACCAACACCTAGTGTACGACGGTTCATGGTTGAACGACGCGCAGCCGGTAGTGGGTAGTCTTGGTAATCTAGTAGTGCATCTAGGGCACGAACCGTTAGTTCTGCTAGTTCTTCTAAATCATCAAGGCTATCGATAGCACCTAGGTTAAATGCAGATAGCGTACATAGTGCAATTTCACCGTTTTCATCTTCAACATTGTTCAGTGGCTTAGTCGGCAGTGCGATCTCAAGACACAGGTTAGATTGACGAATAGGTGCAACAGCCGGATCAAATGGGCTGTGTGTATTACAGTGGTCAACGTTTTGGATGTAAATACGGCCTGTTGACGCACGCTCTTGCATGAGTAGTGAGAATAAATCAATTGCCTTGATTGTTTCACGCTTGATGCTGCTATCTTGCTCATATTTTAGGTATAAACGCTCGAACTCTTCTTGATCTGCAAAGAATGCATCGTACATTCCTGGAACATCAGAAGGAGAGAACAGAGAAATGTTTTCGCCTTTGATCAAACGTGTGTACATCAGTTTGTTGATTTGAACACCGTAATCCATGTGACGAACACGGTTTTCCTCAACACCACGGTTGTTCTTAAGTACAAGTAGTGATTCTACTTCACGGTGCCAAATAGGGTAGAACAGAGTTGCTGCACCACCACGTACGCCACCTTGAGAACAACATTTCACCGCTGTTTGGAAGTACTTGTAAAAAGGGATACAACCAGTGTGGAATGCTTCACCACCACGGATTTCAGAGCCTAGCGCACGAATACGACCTGCGTTGATACCAATACCAGCACGTTGAGATACGTAACGTACAATTGAACTTGCTGTTGCGTTGATTGAATCAAGGCTATCGTCACATTCGATCAGTACACATGAACTGAACTGACGCGTTGGCGTACGAACACCTGACATAATTGGTGTTGGTAGTGAGATCTTAAATAGTGACGCTGCATCGTAGAAACGCTTGATGTAATCAAGACGCGTTTCTTTTGGATACTTGTTAAATAGCGCTGCTGCGATCAGGATGTATAGGAACTGTGCACTTTCAAAAATTTCACCTGATACACGGTTTTGAACAAGGTATTTACCTTCAAGTTGTTTAACCGCTGCGTATGAGAAGTTCATATCACGCCAGTGATCGATAAAGGTATCCATCACTGCAAATTCTTCTTCTGTGTAATCTTCTAATAAGTGCTCGTCGTACTTACCTTTAGCAACAAGGTTTTTAACGTGCTCATATAGCTTTGGCGGCTCAAACTGACCATACGCTTTTTTACGTAGGTGGAAAATTGCCAAGCGTGCTGCAAGGTATTGGTAATCAGGGGTTTCTTCAGAGATTAAATCTGCTGCTGCTTTGATGATTGTTTCATGGATATCATCAGTGCGGATTCCATCGTAAAACTGGATGTGAGACTTTAATTCTACTTGAGACACAGAAACGTTTTCTAAACCTTCTGCTGCCCATTCAATCACGCGGTGGATTTTATCTAAATCGATATTTTCAGTACGACCGTCGCGCTTGGTAACTGTTAGTTGTTGAGTCATTTTTAGTTAGTTTCCCAGTTTTCCTTGCATATGAGCTTTTTTTGCAACTTTTATAACTAGATTAGCAAAGAATGTGATCTTTGATAAAAATTCTTGGTAGACAAAAACACTATATATTGGGGTGTGCTGTCAAAGTGGTTACAAGATAGTGGTGATTTCAGATTTTTGCAAGACGACATTTTTTGACCAGCTGTGGATAAGATGGGGATTTTTATAAAAAAGTCAGTGCCTACTTACGTAACTCACTAATGCCATCAATTAGATAGCAAATTGCAATATTTTAAGGTGATATTTTAGTGATAAAAAAAATATTTTTTTATTGAAATTTCGCAGTTTTAGGAGTTCATGATTTGTTGTGATTAATATCAATTAATCCAAAGTAACCCTTGATCTTACAGGAATTTTTTGAGTCATTATGTGCATAACATATTGGGGGGATGTTACTGGTATGTTTCGATGGGAGATGAAAAATTATGGGCTACAAAAGTTGCATTATTAGGCTTCAATACCTTGTTATCTATATTGAAGCCTAAATGGTGACTAATACTGGTTAATCTTGTTTTTGGGTATGAACAATGTAGTTCACGTCAACATTCTTACCTAAGCTGTAAGTATTTGTCAGAGGATTGTAGTGCAAACCAATAATATGGCGGTCTTCTAATGCGGTTTTATCAATCATAGCCATAAGCTCAGATGGACGAATAAACTTTTCATGATCATGTGTCCCTTTAGGGACTAAGCGCATCACATGCTCTGCACCTACAATCGCAAATAAGTAAGACTTAATATTACGGTTTAAGGTAGAGAAGAAAACATGCCCGCCAGGTTTTACCATTTTTGCACAAGCAGCAATGATAGACGCAGGATCAGGTACGTGCTCAAGCATTTCCATACAAGTGATCACATCATAATAGGCTTGATGTTCTTCTGCATGTTCTTCAGCTGTTGATTGAATGTAATCGAGCTTTGTTCCTGTTTCTAAAGCATGTAAACGAGCAACGGTTAGGGGCTCTTTACCCATATCAAGACCTGTAACTTCAGCACCTTCAATTGCCATACTTTCTGCCAGAATACCGCCACCACAGCCAACATCGAGCACTTTCTTGCCAAACAGACCATTAGCATGATCGATAACATAGTTAAGACGAAGCGGGTTGATTTGGTGAAGCGGTTTGAATTCACCTTCAAGATCCCACCAACGTGAGGCCATATCTTCGAATTTACTGATCTCAGCAGGATCTACATTTAGTGGTTTGCTCATTACATTGATGCCATTTTCCTTAATTGATACTACGCATTATGCGAAATATTCGAAACGTTGCAAAGCAGTAATAAGCAGAGGGGGAGGATTGTTAAGGGAGAGAAATAGCCAAGGGATTAACATCGATTGGCTACTAGTTAGCGTGTGACATAGGTTTAATCATTAAAGTGAGTCAGTGTAGCAGGCAGCAGTTCGGGACTAATAGTGCCGCCCAAAAAAAGTGAGTGTCGCAATAATTGCCATTAAAATGTATTTACCAACAATGATTGAAAGCCCTATCGTGTTGATTGCAGTACCCATGATCGTATCCTCATTAGTCCATGATGAAGATGTACAATCCCCATGTATCGGGTATTGTACGTTGTGAGTTGCATATATCGGTGAAGCTTACAAACATATTTTGATAGAGAATACTATTGTAAAAATTGCGACAACTCTCAATTTGTGGATTCATTAACCAATTGCAATGCGTACAATTAATAATTAAGTTATCAGTCTAATTTTTACAAACCGTTACATATTCGGTAGGTTAGAATAGTTACATTATGGTTTGAGTTATTTTTCTAATAATGCGTAATTTATAAACAGATGCATATATTCTATTCACAGTTGTGACATCGTTTATTTCTGTTTTCTTTCATTTCCGCTAAATTACTCACAACATAAGTCGTGAAAGGTGTGCCTATTAAGGCTGTAATATGCTATATTCTTACGCCTTGCACGTATAAAAATACGACAGAAATTACCTGAGGGATATTGGCTCCATGAGCGATCTTGCAAAAGAGATCACGCCCATAAATATTGAAGAGGAGCTGAAAAGCTCTTATCTCGACTATGCGATGTCAGTAATCGTAGGTCGTGCTCTTCCTGATGTGCGTGATGGCCTTAAGCCTGTACACCGCCGCGTTTTATTCGCGATGAATGTACTAGGCAATGACTGGAATAAAGCATATAAAAAATCTGCCCGTGTGGTAGGTGATGTGATCGGTAAATATCACCCACATGGTGATAGCGCTGTGTACGACACTATCGTACGTATGGCTCAACCATTCTCGTTGCGCTACATGCTCGTAGATGGTCAAGGTAACTTTGGTTCAATCGACGGCGACTCTGCAGCTGCGATGCGTTATACCGAAGTTCGTATGGCTAAAATCGCGCATGAGTTACTTGCTGATTTAGACAAAGAAACTGTGGATTATGTACCTAACTACGATGGTACAGAGCAAATTCCAGCAGTATTACCAACTAAGATCCCTAACTTACTAGTGAATGGTTCTTCTGGTATCGCTGTAGGTATGGCGACAAATATTCCACCTCATAATTTAGGCGAAGTCATCGACGGTTGTTTGGCTTACATCAATGATGAAGACATCACCATTGATCAGCTAATGGAATACATTCCAGGTCCTGATTTCCCGACAGCTGCGATGATCAGCGGTCGTAAAGGGATTGTTGACGCTTATAAAACTGGCCGCGGTAAAGTTTACATGCGTGCTAAAGCGGAAATTGAAGCGGATAAGAATGGTAAAGAAACCATTGTTGTTCACGAGATCCCGTACCAAGTTAACAAGGCTCGCTTAATCGAGAAGATTGCTGAGCTAGTTAAAGATAAGAAAGTTGAAGGCATCAGTGCACTACGTGACGAATCTGATAAAGATGGTATGCGTATTGTTATCGAATGTAAGCGTGATGCTGTGGGTGAAGTGGTACTAAACAACCTTTACGCACAGACTCAGCTACAAACCACATTCGGCATCAACATGGTTGCACTAGATAATGGTCAGCCAAAGATCTTTAACCTTAAAGAGATGCTTAAGTGCTTCGTTAACCACCGTCGTGAAGTGGTGACTCGTCGTACAATTTACGAACTACGTAAAGCGCGTGATCGTGCTCATATCCTTGAAGGTCTTGCATTAGCACTGGCTAACATTGATGAAATCATTGAGCTGATCCGCCGTGCTCCAACCCCTGCAGAAGCGAAAGCTGGCTTAATTGCACGTGGTTGGGATCTAGGTAACGTAGCTGCAATGCTTGAGCGTGCAGGTACAGATGCGGCACGTCCAGAATGGCTAGAAGCACAGTTTGGTATTCGTGATAATCAGTACTATCTAACAGAGCAACAAGCACAAGCAATTCTTGATCTACGTCTGCACAAGCTAACTGGCCTTGAGCACGAAAAGATCCTTGAAGAATACAAAGCACTACTTGATGAAATCGCAGAACTAATGCACATCCTTTCAAGCTCAGAGCGCTTGATGGAAGTGATCCGCGAAGAACTAGAGTTAGTGAAAGAGCAGTTCAGCGATGCACGTCGTACTGAGATCACTGCGGCTAGCCACGACATCGATATGGAAGATCTGATCACCCAAGAAGATGTTGTAGTAACACTATCTCACGAAGGTTACGTTAAGTACCAAATTCTAAGCGACTACGAAGCACAGCGTCGTGGTGGTAAAGGTAAAGCAGCAACGCGCATGAAGGAAGAAGACTTCATTGAGCGTTTACTGGTTGCCAATACTCACGATACGATCCTATGTTTCTCTAGCCGTGGCCGTATGTACTGGTTGAAGGTATACCAATTACCATTAGCGAGCCGTACTGCACGTGGTAAGCCAATCGTAAATATTCTTCCACTTGAAGAAAATGAACGTATTACTGCGATCCTTCCTGTACGTGAATACGAAGCTGATAAGTTTGTATTTATGGCAACCGCTGACGGTACAGTGAAGAAGACACCGCTAACAGACTTTAGCCGTCCACGTAGCGCAGGTATCATTGCTGTTAACCTTCGTGATGAAGATACCCTAATTGGTGTTGATATCACTGATGGTCAGAATGACATCATGCTGTTCTCTAAAGCGGGTAAAGTAGTTCGCTTCTCTGAAGAGCAAGTACGTGGCATGGGTCGTACAGCGGCAGGTGTTCGTGGTATTAAACTGGCTGAAAGCGATAAAGTGGTTTCACTTATTGTTCCTCACAACGAGGGTGATGTACTGACTGTAACTGAAAATGGTTACGGTAAACGTACCGAGCTTGCTGAATACCCAGCGAAGAGCCGTGCAACACAGGGTGTTGTATCAATCAAAGTCTCTGAACGTAACGGTAGCGTTGTTGGCGCTGTTCAAGCGGAAGAAGGCGATGAGTTCATGATGATCACTAACGGCGGTACACTTGTACGTACTCGTGTTGCTGAAGTGAGTCGTGTTGGCCGTAATACACAAGGTGTTACATTGATCCGTACTGCTGATGACGAGCAAGTTGTTGGTCTACAGCGCATCGATGAGCCTGAAGAAGAGTTGATTGAAGACGCTGAATTAGTTGATGGTGAGGCTGTTGAAAATACAGAGCAACCTGCTGCTGATACAGATTCAGACGAGTCAGCTGAGCAAGAGTAAGTCTTAAGCTCAATACTTCATAGATAAACAGCTACAGTTTCTACTGTAGCTGTTTTTTTATATATCGATAAAAGGATCAGGGGCTTAACCCTGTATTTAGTCATGGATGAGTAATTCTAGATAATATTTTGTTTTTTCTTAAACGATCATTGAGTTGTATTTTTGTTTTTAACTAAGCCATTTTCAAACGCTATAACCATTCATAATTACCGCATATAACACTAAATGTGTCATAAGTACTGCTGCTATTTTTTTGTCTTGCTTAGATCAACAGGCTAGCAATTTATAATAAAAACTTTTAAGTTGATTAATAAAGGTGTAAAAACAACGCATTGCTGCCTATCTTGGTAGTGATATTTATCTTATGTGTTTTGTAATGCTAAAGACGTTATGTATTTGGCGTTGTTAGCTTTATAAAGCAATAGTTTTCATTCTATTTCCCCAAGCAGGAGCAAGTACACTATCATGGATAAGGTTTATAACTTTTGTGCCGGACCAGCAATGATCCCCGCTGATGTTCTCGCCAAAGCTCAAAGTGAGCTTATTAATTGGAATGGTCTAGGTACTTCTGTTATGGAAGTGAGCCACCGTAGCAAAGAGTTTCTTGCTGTGGCTGCACAATCTGAGCAAGATTTACGAGATTTACTTGATATTCCAGCTAACTACCATGTTCTGTTCTGTCATGGTGGTGCTCGTGCTCAGTTTGCTGCTGTTCCACTTAACTTATTAGGTGATGCTGAAACAGCTGATTATATGGATGGTGGCTTTTGGGCTCACAGTGCAATTGAAGAAGCTACAAAGTATTGCCAGCCAAATATTGTAGACATCACTTGCGAGAAAGAAGGGAAGAAAGCAGTACTTCCTGCCGAACAATGGCCTTTATCTGATAATGCTGCATTCGTTCATTTCTGTCCAAATGAAACCATTGATGGTATTGAAATTCGTGACCTACCACAAACAGATAAGCCAATTGTCGCCGATATGTCATCAACGATTTTGTCTCGTAAAATCGACGTTTCAAAATATGGTGTGATTTACGCTGGTGCGCAGAAAAATATTGGTCCAGCAGGCTTAACGATTGTGATTGTTCGTGACGATCTTCTTGGTAAAGCTAAATCAATTTTGCCGAGTATTTTAGATTACACGGTTTTAGTTGATAAAGAGTCAATGTTCAATACTCCACCAACGTTTGCATGGTATTTAGCGGGTAAAGTATTCAAATGGCTAAAAACTGTCGGCGGTGTCGAAGCCATGGAGCAACGTAATTTAGCGAAAGCAAAGTTACTTTATGATTTTATCGATCACTCTGACTTTTATGTAAATGAAGTACATGCTGATAACCGCTCCATCATGAATGTGCCATTCCAGTTAAAGAATTCAGAGCTTGATGCGCTATTCTTAGAACAAGCAGATGCCGCAGGTTTGAAAGCGCTGAAAGGTCACCGTGTTGTTGGTGGTATGCGAGCATCTATTTACAATGCGATGCCGTTAGAAGGCGTTCAAGCGTTAGTCGATTTTATGGCAAAATTCGAAAAAGAAAACGCTTAATTCAGTACTAAATAGTTATTAATAAAGCTGTAACTGATTGATGTTTATCGATGGTTTCAGCTTTTTTATTGCCGTTATTTTAATCATTATATTAAACAGGGTGAGTATTAATAACTATTAATGCCTGTTACGTTCGTTAACAGTTTCTTTGTTGTTGTATACCTTTTCGTCTATATAATTTGCGACCTTGGAATATTGTAAGGTGCACATCTTTATATGCTTAAAATGGCGTCAATGAAGTCATACTATAATGACTACATTAAAGATATCTCGATCGTCTTTTTATTGCTATTACCGTTAACGATCTGTAATGCGATCACTATTTTCGTCGGTCATGCTCTAAATATTGCTGATTTTGCAGATGCTGCTAATAAGTTTTTTTATTTTTCTAACTTATTAATAGGTATTTATCCTATTACATTATGCATTATTACGAGTTATTACATTGCGACTAAGCATGGCGTTAATGCTATGGTTGTGGTGCCTTATTCATTATTAATGTTCATTGCTGTATCCGTGCCAAATGGTTTAGTGGCAGCTAATTTTAGCTTACCTAATAACCCATTAATTGCGTTACTGGCAGCGATGATCTCAGCTATGTGTTGTGTATCATTTCGCCTATTTCCATTAGATCCATCGCGTATTGATTTTGTTAAAACGTTATATAAGCACGTAGCCCATTTCTTTGGTTTTCTTTTATTAACGCTACTGCTTGCAAAGTTAACTGAACATGTTATTGAGTTAAGTAAAGGCGCTAGCCAATATATTGCATTGAACCCGTTGACCTTTTTTGGCGGATTAGCTTATCAGTTTATTCTTGGTTTATTAGGGGCTGTTGGGATCAATGGACATAACTTCCTATTTCGAGCAAAACAGCAATTATTTGAAGATACTCAACTGCATTTAGCTGCATGGCAAGCCGGGGATGCGCCGTTACCGATTTTGGGGCAGGGTTTTTACGATGCTTTCATGTCAATGGGCGGTTCGGGTAATACAATCAGTTTATTACTTTGTATTTTATTATTCTCAAAGGATCGCCGCCATATCACCTTAGCTATTTCAGCGATCCCGTTAGTGATTTTCAATATTAACGAGTTATTGTTGTTTGGTTTACCTATCATATTTAACCCGTTGTTGATCGTACCGTTTGTTTTTGTACCGTTAGTTAGCTTTGTTGTTGTTTATAGTGCGATGTCACTTGGCTTGGTAAACCATGTTGGCACTATTGTTGACTGGATGACGCCACCATTTATCAGTGGTTATATTGCGACACAAAATAGCATTGGTGGGGTAGTACTCCAGTTTGTGGTGATCACGTTAGGGGTACTGATTTATCGTCCATTTTATTTAAATTATGTAGGGCGAAGCCGTCAAAGTAATATGACAATGACGCGTCAGTCTGAAATAGAAAGCTCAACGCTGAAGTCATTTTTAGGTGATGTGAATAAAGCGATGGGAAGTTACATCAGCAAGCATGATATTAGTCGTCGTGTGAACAATATGCTGAATAACGGTGAGTTTGTGATGCATTACCAGCCTCAGGTTAATGTTAATGATCCATCACATTTATCGTTTGAGTCTTTGGTACGTTATAAAGATAAAACAGGTAAGTTAATTCCACCTGTGTTTATTGATGACTTTTATCAATTGGGTGCTATTAAGCAGCTAGATCAAATGGTGATTGATCTGGTGTTAACCGATATGAAAAAATTGCCACTTGAGCATGGTTGCAAAGTGTCGGTGAATATTTCTGCAGAGAGTATTGCCGATCCTGCGATTATTCATTTCGTTTTAGAGCGTTTACGTTTTTACGATATTGAGCCATCTAGTTTAGAAATTGAAATCACAGAAGAAGCGATTATTACCAATGACAAACAGATCGCAAAAAATATCGAAGCGTTACAAGCATTAGGGATCACGGTTGCCATTGATGACTTCGGCTCTGGCTATGCGTCTTTCCCGCATTTGCTGAAGTTTCACTTCGATAAAGTGAAGCTCGATCGCTCATTATTATTGAATACGCAAAATGAGCGAGAGAAAAATCTTTATCAGTTATTGGCTAAAATCAGCGAAGTAACAGGTTGTGTGCTGGTGGCGGAAGGTGTCGAAACAGAAATTGAAGAGCAGTTTGTTGCTGGTTGCGGTATTGATATTATTCAAGGTTATTATTTTGCCAAGCCGATGCCATTAGAAGAGGCTCAGAAATGGGCTTGCACTAAAATTCATGCATAAATAAAAGCCACAGTAATCATGCTTACTGTGGCTTTGTTTTTATTGAGTGGGGAATATTAACTTAGCAGTATCAAAACCCGCTTGCTTAGCAATAATAAGGTATTTTTGCCGTTGCTCTTTGCTAAGTTGTTTATGCCTTGATAATAGCCAGAGATAATCATAGTTATAGCTACTGATCAGTGCGGTGGAATAGTCAGGCTCTAAATAGAAAATGATATAGCTACCGTAGAAAGGGCCAAAAAACGAAACTTTTAGGTAACCAATATCTTGTGTTTGAACGAATTTGGCTTTTCCTACTGCTTCTTTCCATTGCTGTGTTTGTGTATTTAATCCCTTATTTATCACTTTCACACTACCATCGTCATTTATGCTGTAAGTAGCCGTGACATGATCTAAGTTACGCTCAAAGCTATGGTCGAGGCGGGCAATTTCATACCAAGTACCGAGATACTTATTGAGATCAAAAGAGGAAACTGGCGTGATAGTTTCTGGTTTGCCTGTCGTACACCCACTGAGCGCTGTCATGAGTATTGTGAAGAATAGTGATCGTATAGCCATTAATTTTCCTTAATTTGTTGGCGATGAAAATTCGACTTCCACATTGAAATTGACGTAATCATTACTGATGTAAAACGGCCAGTGCATTTTTTCGCAAATACGTTGAACAATCACCAAACCACAACCATATCCTTGATTATAGGTCTCATTGCCATCATGACGATTGATGATTTTAAGGGTATCTTCATTTAACTCGATAATAATGTCACCCACACTATAGCTAAATGCATTTTTAATTAAGTTATTAATAATAATAGTGATAAAACTTGATGGAGCGGTAATAGTGCAAGGATTGCTAATGTTTAATTGGTACTGTGCATCTTGCTTAGCAAACAGTGGTGCCATGATGTCCAATTGTTTTTCTAATTCACCTGCAAGATGGCAAGTTACTAAATGGTGAGATTCGATTTCATGCTTACCTAATAGCAAAAACGTTTCTGTTAAGATCTTCATTTCATCACTTGCTTGGTGCAGGCGTTTAATGGCTTTTTTAGCAATGTTTGGCTGGTTAGGCACTTTATCGAGTAAGTCCGCTGAGCCTTGAATGATCATAATGGGTGTACGTAGTTCGTGAGAGGCAAAGCGACTGAACTCTTTTTCCCGCTGAAAGTAATTGGCAATTTCACGTTTACTATCAAGTAACGCTTGTTCGATCTCTCTGGTTTCTTTGTACTGTGTATCAATACTAAATTCGTTATGACTAGGCTGCATTTGGCCGATTTTTCGCTCGATCTGAGCAAATGGGTTCGATAGCGAACGAATAAAGTAAAAACTGTATGCTCCCATGATTAATGAAAGTAATGCTCCAAAAATAAAGGTGAAATAATGGAGACTATCTTCATAATCATCAAGATAGTCATCGGCATCGTCTTGATATACCACATACATCAAGCCTTTGCCTGAAGGGTGCTTAAACACAATAAAGTGTTTATCTTCAGTGCCTCGTAAATGCTCATAAAAGCCAGGTTTATTATAAGGTGCTAACCATTCAGGTAATGATTTTAGGCTCCAATAGCTTTTAAATTCACTATTGTTTGGCAATGGAGCTTGATCGCCCATCTTGTCATAGTCGATCACATATTGGCTGGATTCTTTATCTAACCAATGGTGGAGGCTGATCACTTCTAATTGGTTCTCAGCGATATAAATGACGATCCAAAAAAGCACAAACATACTGAATGCCATGAAACTGACACTCAATCCGACTTTGCGATAGATACTTGGATAGTGCTTAAGCTTTGATGCGGTAACCTTGTCCATGAATAGTCTCTAATCGTGATTCAGAAAAGCCTTTATCAATGGCGTTGCGTAAGCCGTAAATATGGCTGCGTAATGCATCACTGCATGGTGATTCATCACCCCAGATGGTTTCCATGATTTGCTGGCGAGTGACAATGTTAGGCGCTTGACGGATCAGTAGCTTAAGAATCTTAAGTTGAATACGGCTTAACTTAATAACCTGATCGTTTCTACGTACTTCATCAGTTTGGTTATTAATTTGAATATCCGCAAAACGTAAAATACCAATATCTTTACGCTGTCCTCGATTTGCTAGCGCTTGAATACGTAGACATAACTCTTCCATGGCAAAAGGTTTGAGTAAGTAATCATCACCACCGGCTCTAAATGCAGCGATTTTGTCATCTAATGTATCTTTGGCGGATAGAAATAGAATAGGCGTACCGCACAGAAGATCTGCACGTATTTTTTCAACAGCAGAAATACCATCAATTTTAGGCATCATGATATCCATGATGATCACATCATAATGGTTATCTTCGATAAGTTTTAGGGCGCCTTCGCCATGATAAGCGCAATCAACAATATTGTTTTCAAGCTCTAAATAGTCAGAGATAGTTTCAACAATTTGGTAGTTATCATCAACAATAAGAATTTTCACGATTGACCTTATGTTTTTCACGAATACTTCACGAACGCAATATTATTCTATTTATCAATAAAACAATATTCATAATTATAAGGTTAGTTGATGAAAAAGTTAGTATTAGCAGCGTTGGTTGGTTTTGTCGTGACAGGTTGTGGCGGCGGTGGTGGTAGTGATGAAAGTAAGCCAACACCTCCACCAGTTGTAGATGTAAAACCTGTAGCTGCACAAGGTGCTATTAATCAAGTTAATTATGCCAACAAGACAGTGGAAGTTAACGGACATACATATCAGGTTGAGCGTGTTCAATACGGTAGCAATGAGCTATCTATTAATAACCTCAAACAAAATATGATGGTTGAAGTATCAACACTGACCAAAAGCGGTGCTGTGGTGTCTATTGAACCAACAATGGTTGGTATGATTTCATCGATTAGCCATGATCGTAAAACCTTTGTGGTAAATGGCGTAACGTTAACGTTTGATATGAATGCTGAGTTTGATGTTAATGATTGGGTGATGGTGTCTTCACTGCCACAAGCAACAGCTGATGGCCTTGGTTATAAAGTTTTATCAGTAGTTAAAATCGAGCAAGATGATGTCGCTGGGCAATATGAAATTGAAGGTCGACTAAGCGATTTAGATCAAAATACAAACACTTTCAAACTAGGTGCAAGTACAACCGTTTTCTTTACTCCACAGGTTATTGAAGACAACGCTACATTGATGAATGGCCAGTGGGTTGAAGTGAAAGGCCAAATGATCAATAAAGAGTTTCATGCAACTGAAGTTGAAGTAGAAACGTATGATTCTTCGGACAATGATCATGAGATTGAAGGTATTGTGACTTGGGTAAACAGTGATAAATCTCAGTTTGAGTTAAATGCCCGTGGACGATTTGTTGTCAATCCACAAACTCATTTTGAAGATGGTAATAAAGCTAATTTAGTTGCAGGTGAGCTTGTTGAAGTGACTGCAGTTAACGGAGTTGCGAAAGAAATCGAATTTGATCGTGATTTTGGTGGCGAAACGGGTAATTGGCGTGAATTTGAGCGTGAAGGTCATGTGTCTTCAGTAGGCTACGATTACTTCATAATCGCTGATGAAACATTCTATGTTGATGCTTACACTGAGTTTGAAGATAACTTAAAACTAGAAGCCTTAAATGGTGTATACATTGATGTTGAAGGCGTGATCATTGATGGGAAAAAAGTCGCACGTGAAATTGAGCGTGAAGATTATTAATTAGGCTCTATACCCAAGCAACCTCAAGATGCCGTGTTCAGCGAGACGACCTTAGTTCTCAGGCGCGGCAACGATTCGTAGATATAGTGGTTCTACATTGAGAATCGTTAACAAAGTCTGAGAGCTAAGGACGCTCGCCCTTTGGGAGCGTGTCACTGAGCCGACCTCTTGCGTCAGACAACTTGGAAAGAGCTTGCTATTCCGCTTCGTTGCCTTCCTTGAATTCAACTCAGTGACTTCGCTCTGAATCAGGCATATTGAAGTCGCTTGGGTATATATAATAAAAGCACCCACGTGGTGCTTTTATTTTATTCATTGATACAGAAACGATTTTCAAGAAAGCACTGAATGGCTTGTTCACTGGCATCAAATTGTGGGCTAGGAACATTGTGTGGGTCTACCCATTGCCAACCTTCACATTTATCTGGTTCTCTTAATTGCAATTCACCGTGGTAAGACGTCGCAAGTAACGTCACGCTGATATAATGCTTACCGCACTCATTATAAGTATCAAGGTTGTTTGTGACGGCAATAACAGTTGGATTGTCGATGATTAAGCCTGTTTCTTCTTCCACTTCACGAATAGCACATTGGCTGAAAGTCTCACCTACCTCCATGTGACCACCAGGGATAGAGTAATAAGGGGCATGACTATTTTTTCGTTTGCCAATCAGAATTTGGTTTTGCTCATTAACAACAATAATGCCAATACCGACCATTGGTGTCGTTGTCATCTTTATTCATCCTTGTCTTACTTAGCATCTTATTGATTTTACCAAATAATCATTGAAAGGTCGTTATTGTTATAGCTAGGAATAAACTGGTACTAGCTAACTGATGCAATATTAGTTAATCTGCAAAAAGGTTAAAAGAATTAGGATTGGATGAATAATCAATGGAAAGTATAACGTTACAGCCGATCGCTAAGATTAATGGCGAAGTGAATTTACCGGGCTCAAAGAGTGTTTCAAATCGTGCCCTTTTATTGGCTGCGTTAGCAAAGGGGACAACACGTTTAACTAATTTATTAGATAGTGATGATATCCGCCACATGCTTAACGGATTAAAGCTGCTGGGCGTTAATTATCAATTATCAGATGATAAAACCGTATGCGAAGTTCAAGGCCTCGGTCATGCATTTGCACCTGAGCAAGCACTCGAACTGTATTTAGGTAATGCGGGAACGGCAATGCGTCCATTAGCTGCTGCTTTATGTTTAGGTGGCGGTGAGTTCGTATTAACCGGTGAGCCGCGTATGAAAGAGCGTCCAATTGGTCACCTTGTTGATGCATTGCGCAGTGCCGGTGCGGATATTGAATATTTAGAAAATGAAAATTACCCACCATTAAAAATCAAAGGTACTGGGCTTAAAGGTGGCGAAGTTGAGATCGATGGTTCAATCTCAAGCCAGTTTTTAACCGCATTCTTAATGGCTGCACCATTGGCACAAGCCGATACCGTTATTCGTATTAAAGGCGATCTAGTTTCAAAACCTTATATTGATATTACTCTTCATATCATGGCGCAATTTGGTGTTGAAGTTGAAAACCGTGATTACCAAGAGTTCGTTGTCAAAGGTAATCAGCACTATGTTTCTCCTGGTGACTTTCTTGTTGAAGGTGATGCGTCGTCAGCATCATACTTTTTAGCTGCTGCGGCGATTAAAGGTGGTGAGGTAAAAGTCACAGGAATTGGTAAAAAGAGTATCCAAGGTGATATTCAATTTGCTGATGCGCTTGCTGCAATGGGAGCAGAAATAGAGTGGGGTGATGACTACGTGATTTCACGTTGCGGAGAGTTAACGGCTGTCGATATGGATTTCAATCATATTCCTGATGCGGCAATGACAATAGCAACCACAGCGTTATTTGCAAAAGGAACAACGTCAATTCGTAATGTTTATAATTGGCGTGTAAAGGAAACTGATCGTTTATCTGCAATGGCAACAGAGCTTCGTAAAGTAGGTGCTGAAGTCGAAGAAGGTGAGGATTACATCACCATCGTTCCACCATTACACTTGCAACATGCAGCCATCGATACCTATGACGATCACCGTATGGCGATGTGTTTTTCGCTGGTGGCATTAAGTGATACGCCTGTGACAATTAACGATCCTAAGTGTACATCGAAAACATTCCCTGATTATTTCGATAAGTTAAGTGCCTTAAGTCGTTAAAATCGTCTGATAACTGAGATTACAGATTTAAAAGCCCAATGTTCTTGCATTGGGCTTTTTCATTGGCGTAAAAAGGAACATAACCTAAAGACATTACACTATAAATTGTGATTTTTTTTCCGTATAATGTGCCACCGTTTGAAGGCGCAGAGATATTTTGATTGTTGCTTTCATCTATTACGGAAACTACATCGGAGAAAACCTATGTCTACTCATGCTCCAGTCATCACTGTTGATGGTCCAAGCGGTGCCGGTAAAGGTACGCTATGTATGCTGTTAGCAGAAAAACTGGGCTGGAATTTATTAGATTCTGGTGCAATTTACCGTGTCCTAGCGCTAGCTGCTATTCATCATGGTGTTGATATCGAATCAGAAGACGCTTTAGTCCCACTGGCTGCACACTTAGACGTACAGTTTGTTGCAGAAGGTGAGTTGGTTAAGGTTATTCTTGAAGGTGAAGATGTTTCTGACACGCTTCGTACTGAAGAAGTAGGTAATACCGCATCAAAAGTTGCTGCATTACCTCGCGTACGTGAAGCATTGCTACGTCGTCAACGTGCATTTAGCGAAGCGCCTGGCCTTGTAGCTGACGGTCGCGACATGGGAACCGTTGTATTCCCTGGTGCGGAAGTGAAAATCTTCCTTGACGCAAGCGCAGAAGAACGCGCAACTCGACGTATGAATCAGTTGCAAAAAAAAGGCTTAGATGTTAACTTTGGCAGCCTTTTAAGCGAAATCCAGGAGCGAGACTACCGCGATCGCAATCGTGCTGTAGCTCCTTTACGTCCTGCTGATGACGCATTAGTACTCGATTCAACGGAATTATCGATTGAACAAGTACTTGAGAAAGTCTTAGCGCATGTTGATGCTAAGCTAAAATAACGAATCCATGTTTAGTTGTGAAAACAGCTAAATGGCGTCAGTGTCATGGAAGATAACTGACTTTATTATCAACCCCATGCGGTAGGATACCCATGGTTGTTTATCATATTGAAGATTAATTAAATGACTGAATCTTTTGCTCAACTCTTTGAAGAGTCGCTAAACCAAGTTGAAACTCGCCCAGGTGCAATCGTTAAAGGTACTGTAGTAGCTATCGAAAACGGTTACGTACTAGTTGACGCTGGTCTTAAATCTGAGTCTTCTATCCCTGCTGAAGAATTCAAGAACGCTGCTGGCGAACTAGAAATCGAAGTTGGTGCTCAGATCGACGTAGCTCTTGACGCGATTGAAGACGGTTTCGGCGAAACTAAACTTTCTCGTGAGAAAGCTAAGCGCCACGAAGCTTGGATCCAGCTTGAAAAAGCTTACGAAGAAGCTGAAACAGTTGTTGGTATCATCAACGGTAAAGTTAAGGGCGGCTTCACAGTTGAACTTAACGGCATCCGTGCGTTCCTACCTGGTTCACTAGTAGACGTACGTCCAGTTCGTGACACTGCTCACCTAGAAAACAAAGAACTTGAGTTCAAAGTAATCAAGCTAGACCAGAAGCGTAACAACGTTGTTGTTTCTCGTCGCGCAGTTATCGAATCTGAGAACAGCGTTGAGCGTGATGAACTACTTGCTTCTCTACAAGAAGGCATGGAAGTTAAAGGTATCGTTAAGAACCTTACTGACTACGGTGCATTCGTTGACCTTGGTGGTGTTGATGGTCTTCTACACATCACTGACATGGCTTGGAAGCGTGTTAAGCATCCTTCTGAAATCGTTAACGTTGGTGACGAAATCCTTGTTAAAGTTCTTAAGTTCGACCGTGACCGTACTCGCGTATCACTAGGTCTTAAGCAACTTGGCGAAGATCCATGGGTTGCTATCGCTAAGCGTTACCCAGAAAGCACTAAGCTTACTGGTCGCGTAACTAACCTAACTGACTACGGCTGTTTCGTTGAAATCGAAGAAGGCGTTGAAGGTCTAGTACACGTTTCTGAAATGGACTGGACTAACAAGAACATCCACCCATCTAAAGTTGTTAACGTGGGTGACGAAGTTGAAGTTATGGTTCTTGATATCGACGAAGAACGTCGTCGTATCTCTCTAGGTCTTAAGCAGTGTAAAGCTAACCCATGGCAATCATTTGCAGAAATGCAAGCTAAGGGCGACAAAGTTACTGGTAAGATCAAGTCTATCACTGACTTCGGTATCTTCATCGGTCTTGAAGGCGGCATCGACGGTCTAGTTCACCTATCTGACATTTCTTGGAATGTTTCAGGTGAAGAAGCAGTTCGTGACTTCAAGAAAGGCGACGAAATCTCTGCAGTAGTTCTTGCAGTTGACGCTGAGCGTGAGCGTATCTCTCTAGGCGTTAAGCAAATCGAAGAAGACCCATTCAACTCTTTCGTAGCTGACACTAAGAAAGGCGCTCTAGTAACTGGTACAGTTACTGCTGTTGACGCTAAAGGTGCAACTATCGAACTAGCTGAAGGTGTTGAAGGTTACCTACGTGCTTCTGAAGCATCAGTTGACCGCGTTGAAGACGCAACTCTAATTCTTTCTGTTGGCGATTCTGTTGAAGCTAAATTCACAGGCGTTGATCGTAAGAACCGCGTAATCAACCTATCTGTACGCGCTAAAGACGTTGCTGAAGAGCAAGAAGCAATGGCTACTCTGAACAAGCAAGACGATGCTGCGTTCGGTAATGCTATGGCTGACGCTTTCAAAGCTGCTAAAGGCGAATAATTGAGCATAGAGGGAAATGGCTTAGCTTTTTCCCTCTAAACGGCTATACTATTGAGAAACTTACTAAAACGGAGTGTTTATGACAAAGTCTGAATTAATTGAAAGACTATGTAGTCAACAAACACATCTTTCTGCTAAACAAGTAGAAGATGCAATCAAGGACATCCTTGAAAATATGGCGAACACGCTTGCTGAAGGCGATCGCATTGAGATCCGTGGCTTTGGTAGCTTCTCTTTGCATTACCGTGCTCCTCGCGTAGGTCGTAATCCTAAAACTGGTGATAAAGTTGAGCTAGACGGTAAATACGTTCCTCACTTCAAGCCAGGTAAAGAATTACGTGACCGTGTTAATGCATCAATTGCTGCATAACCGCGAATAGAACAAAAAAACGGCATACTCTCAGTATGCCGTTTTTTTATGTCTTTTGATTATGGTCTGATGAGTAAAATTACTGCATAATCAAAGGATCATAACTTGATTGAGTGAGAGGATTCACGATGAAGATTTTGGGTATAATTGTTTTAGTTGCTGCTTTCCTAATTACACTGGCTCTCGGTGCGCAAAACCAAATTTTAGTGAACTTTGACTACTTAGTAGCGCAAGGTGAATTCCAATTATCCACACTTCTAGGTATCGCATTTGGTTCTGGCTTTATTATTGGCTGGTTGATTTGTGGTACGTTATATCTAAAAGCTCGCTTTGCTAAAAATCGTTTAGCGAAGAAAGTAACTAAACAACAACAAGAGTTAGATACTCTACGCGCACAGCCTGTAAAGGAATAATCATTAATGCTTGAACTGTTGTTCCTACTTTTGCCTATTGCTGCAGCCTATGGTTGGTATATGGGTAACAGGAGCGCTAGTAACAATCGGCAAGAGCAGTCTCACCATTTATCTCGCCAGTATGTAACAGGTTTAAACCTGTTATTGTCTGATCAGTCAGACAAAGCGGTAGATTTGTTTATTGAGCTGCTCCAAGTTGATAGTGAGACAATTGATACACACCTTGCTTTGGGTAATTTGTTCCGAAGCCGAGGGGAAGTTGATCGTGCTATTCGTATTCACCAAAACTTGATTGCTCGTCCAAATTTGACGATTGAACAACGTAACTTAGCATTACAGCAGTTGGCAAAAGATTATATGGTTGCGGGCTTTTTGGATCGTGCAGAACGTATCTTTGAGCAACTGTTGGATGAGCCTGAATATAAAAAGCCTGCACTACAGCAATTGCTTTCTATCTATCAGCAAACCCGAGAATGGGAAAATGCGATAGATGTAGCTACGCAACTTGTTAAGTTGGGCAAGACAAAACTCAAGCATGATATAGCACACTACTGGTGTGAGCTTGCTATGCTTGAAATGAGTGCTCAGAATCAAGACAAAGCGCTGCAATGTTTAAAGAAAGCATTATCGGTAGATAAACAATGTGTTCGTGCTTCGATCACGATGGCAAAGATCCTGATTAAAGATAGAGAATTTAAGCAGGCAGCTAAAACATTGGAGCGAGTGCTTGAGCAAGATGCTGAATTTATTGGCGAGGCTTTGCCACTGCTATTAGAGTGTTATGAAGCACTAAATAATGAAGCTGGCTGGATTAAGTATTTACGTCAATGTGTAGATATGAAGGCAGGAGCATCAGCTGAATTAATGTTGGCTGATGAAATTGCAAAAAATGAAGGTGCCGTGTCAGCACAGACATTCATGACGCGTCAATTGCAGAAAAACCCAACAATGAAAGGCTTTTATCAGCTGATGGAATACCATTTAGATGAAGCTGAAGAAGGTCGAGCCAAAGAAAGTTTGACCAGTCTACGTCATCTTGTTGGTGAACAATTGAAAATTAAACCGCGTTATCGCTGTCGCCAATGTGGTTTTGCTACTCACTCTCTTTATTGGCAATGCCCGTCTTGTAAGAGTTGGGGATTAGTTAAACCAATCCGTGGATTGGATGGCGAATAATGCTTGTTTAGAATAAAAAGACCAGACATTTTGTTCTGGTTTTTTTATGTCTAATTTATCGTGAATTTTATTCGTAAACGTTTTCGTTTCATGTAAAATCTGCGCGCGGTTGGATGACCGTAGAAGGAAACAACTTGATATCACAGGAGACTCAATGCTAGACGCTAAAGTAATAGACCCAAAAGTAATCGTAGCCCTTGATTATGATAATCAGAATGAGGCACTCGCTTTCGTCGATCGTATTGAGCCGGGCAGCTGCCGATTAAAAGTCGGTAAAGAGATGTTCACTTATTTTGGCCCTGATTTTGTGCGTCAACTGCATGATCGGGGTCATTCTGTATTTTTAGACCTGAAATTTCATGATATTCCAAATACTTGTTCTAAAGCGGTAAAAGCGGCTGCAGATCTTGGTGTATGGATGGTGAATGTGCATGCGAGCGGTGGTGAGCGCATGATGACAGCCTCTCGTGAGATTCTAGAGCCTTATGGAAAAGATCGTCCATTACTCATCGGTGTAACAGTGCTAACGAGTATGGAGGCCTCTGATCTAGCGGGAATTGGAATTAATCAAGAGCCGCAACAGCAAGTATTAAATCTTGCATCACTTGCAAAAAATAGCGGTTTAGATGGTGTGGTTTGTTCTGCACAAGAAGCGTCTATTTTAAAGGGTAATCTAGGTCAAAGCTTTAAACTAGTAACACCTGGTATTCGTCCTGTGGGTAGCGAAGCTGGCGATCAGCGTCGTGTTATGACGCCAGTTGAAGCAATGGCAGCTGGTTCTGATTATCTTGTTATTGGTCGTCCGATCACACAAGCGGCTGATCCTGCTTTTGTGCTTGCAGAGATTAATAAATCATTAGCTTAAATTTCTTTTAAACTAATCTTAAAAAAGCCCGCTATCTCTAGCGGGCTTTTTGTTTTAACAACTAATTTTAGGCGTTGTACTAATGATTTTGGTTGTTTTTTCATTAGTTGGAGAGCTGAAGTGGCTATCTAATAATTTCTGTGTCAAAGGATGTTTGGGATCGTTAAAGACGTGCGCTGTGCGTCCTTTTTCTACCACTTCACCATCTTGCATCACCATCACTTTATCGCTGAAGTGTTTTACGACGCCCATATGCTGCGATACATACACGTAAGACAAGCCCATTTCTTCTTGCAGTTCAAGTAACAGGTTTATCATTTGTGAGCGCATTGACATATCAAGTCCATTCAATGCTTCATCAGCGACGATAATACAAGGCTGAAGGATGAGTGCACGAGCAAGAGATACACGTTGCTTTTGACCTGTTGCCAGCATTTGAGGATAGAAATAAGCGTGTTCTGGTAGTAAACCTACTCGCTTTAACGTATCCATGATACGACGCTCTCGCTCTTGTGGCGTCATATTGGTATTACGTTTTAATGGACCTTCCAGAATTCTTCCGATTTGAATACGAGGATTTAGAGATGTATTCGGATCTTGGAAGATCATGCGGATCAGTTTACAGCGCGTTTGGTAATCACCATTAGATAAAGGTTCACCATTTACACGGATCACGCCACTGGTTGGCTCCACAACCCCAGATAGCATTTTGGCTAAGGTTGATTTACCTGAACCATTTTCACCCAGAAGGGCAATAGTTTCACCGGGCTCAAGGCTAAAAGAAACGGGTTTCACTGCCTCAATCGTACGGCGACGGAAAAGACCTGAACGATAGTGGTAATCTTTTTTAAGTTTTTCGACTTCCAGTAACGAACTCATTTGCAGTCTTCCTCCATGTTTAGCGGGAAGTGACAGCTAAACTTATGGTTTTTAATCTTACGGCGCTTTGGTACTTCAACACATTTACGCTGTGCATGAGGACAACGAGGTCCTAAACGGCAACCAATGGGTAAGTGCTGCAGTGGTGGGATTGAGCCCGGCAGTGTTTGTAGTTTGGTTTTATGACCAATATTATCCAAGCTAAAATCTGGCATCGCACGCATTAACGCTTCGGTATAAGGGTGGTGCGGTGACTCTAATAATTGCTTTGAAGTGCCAGATTCTACAGATTGTCCACAGTACATCACGGTAATGCGATCAGCCCACTGGGTCACTGTTGTTAGATCGTGACTGACCAGCAAAATGGTCGTATTACCAAGCTGATTCATACGACTGAGCAGACGGAAAATCTGTGCTTGTGTAATAGGGTCGAGATCGTTGGTTGGCTCATCGGCAATTAACAGGCGAGGGCGGTTGGCAATCGCCATTGCAATCATAACTTTTTGACATTCACCATCGGTCAATTCGTAAGGGTAGCTACGCATTACACGTTTGTGCTCTTTAATACCTACCTTATGCAGCAGAGCAATAGCTTGCTTTTGACGCCAATGAAAACGTTGCCAAAAATGTCCAGTAAAAGAAGAAGATGGGATCGCTTCTTCTAACTGTTCACCAATGGGTTCTGATGGATCAAGACAGGTTGATGGCTCTTGGAAAATCATTGCCATTTCTCGGCCAACGATTTTTCTGCGCTCACGGTGAGAGAGGGTCAGTAAATCAATATCACCTAAGCGCATACGATCAGCACTGACACGCCAGTTATCTTTACAGACACCAGCAATGGCTTTTGCTACTAAGCTTTTGCCTGAGCCAGATTCACCAACGAGACCACGGATCTCGCTTTCGTTGATGGTTAAACTCATTCTATCGACAGCTTTTACCATGCCTTGCGGGGTATCAATTTCGATCGTGAGGTTGCGTATATCGAGTAATGGCATGTTAATCAATCCCCGCATTTAGTGCTTGTCGTAGGCCATCGCCCACAAGGTTGACCACTAAAACACTGAACATAATTGCAAGCCCCGGTAGTGTTACTGTCCAAGGTGCTAAGTAAATTAAATCGACAGAATCGCCCAGCATGGCACCCCATTCAGGTTGAGGTGTTTGTGCACCTAAACCAAGGAAACCTAATGCAGCAATATCTAAGATCGCAATAGAAATGGCACGAGTCATCTCTGTAATGATGGTGGTTAAAATGTTCGGCAGAATCGAGTTCCACAATAAGTAGAAGTTATTTGCACCATCTAGACGCGCAGCAATAACATAATCTTTTACCACTTCCGCATGCACGGCAGTATAAACCGCACGGATAAAACGTGGGATCAGTGCTAGCCAAATCGCTAATAAGATATGAGTCTCACCGGGCCCCATGTAAGCCACCACAATGATAGCCAGTAATAGAGAAGGGATAGATAGCACAGTATCTAAAATATGGTTTAAAAAACTCGATTTAAGTCCTTGGCTCATACCTGCCAGAATTCCGATCAATAAACCAATAATGCTAGAAGCAAAAGCAACTAATAAGGCATAACCGAAAGTGAGCTGAGAGCCAATTAACAGACGCGATAAAATATCACGACCTAAATCATCAGTACCGAAGAAAAAGTTAACGTGGCCTGAGTTATCCCATGATGGTGGCATCAGTAATTCGCCGACTTGCTGAATCGCAGAATAAGGCGCTAACCATTGGGCACTAATGGTGATTATTAAGAGAAACAATAAACACCATAGCCCAAACATGGCGAGTGAGTTGGCTCTGAAATTTTGCCACGCACGCTCCCATTGAGTTGGGATAGTTTCTTCTTGGTAGACACTATTTGATGGCATACCATTCCTTCCTTACTAATGGGTTAACCATAGCACCTGCTAAATCCGATAAGATGTTCGCCAATAAAATAAAGCTACCAACTGTTATCACACCCGCTTGAATAGCGACATAGTTTTGATCGGCAATAGCATTAAGTAACCAGCGACCAATCCCAGGCCAGTTAAAGATAGATTCGGTTAACATCGCAAATGTCATCATGGCTGCAAATTGCATCCCTAACTTTGGAATAATAGGTGGCAATGCATTTTTCATGGCGTGTCGACGGACAATTTCGAAGGTCGATAAACCTTTGGTCTGTGCGACTTTAATGTAGTTTTTGGTCATGACTTCAGAAATTGATGCGCGAGTTAAGCGGATCACTTCTGTTGTCGGCGCCATGGCTAATACAACAGTAGGCAATACCAGATGTTGTAATGCATTGATAAAAGCTTCCATACGATAAGGTTTGTTGGATAGCAAAATATCAATCAGTGCAAAACCTGTCACATGATCAAACTGGTATAGCAAGCTATAGCGACCAGATACTGGCAACCAGCCAAGATTTAAAGAAAATAACAAAATCAACAACATGGCTAACCAAAATAGAGGGATGGAGTAGCCAAGTAAAGTAACCGATGAAATGATGGTATCAATGGGTTGACCACGATGCACACCGGCAATGGTGCCGAGTGGAATCCCCACTAATAGCGACAGAATAAAGGCAAAAAAGCATAGCTCTAATGTTGCAGGGAAAACCGTTAAGATCTCACTGCTAATTGGCGTACCGTTAGCTGTTATTCCAAGATTACCCGAAAGTAGGTTCTCTAAATAAAGGATCCAGCCGCTAAAAAAGCCCTGTTGAGACCATTGAAGTTGGGTATCTAAGCGCAAAATACTAAATCCGATTAAGGTGAGTATTAATAGCGTGATAACAAATAAATTTAAGCGACGTATCGTATAAATAAACATGCTTTACTCAATTCGATAAACACTGGAAAAAGAACGTGAGCCAAACGGATCCATTTGTAATCCTCCAAGGGATTTATTATGGGCTTGGAAATGCACGCCATGGGCAAGTGGGATCACTGGTACTTGCTGATCAATAATGTCTTGCGCTTGTTGATAGTATGCTTGACGTTGATCTTGCTTATTGGTGCGAAGAGCAATTTCAAGTAAATTATCAAAGCTTAAATCACACCAGTTGGCGACATTTAACCCTGCTTTTTTGGCATTACATGACAAAAGTGGACGCAAGAAGTTATCTGGATCGCCATTATCGGCAATCCAACCCGCTAACACCATGTCATATTTAGTGGTATCGGTTAGACCTACACGACCAATCGTTTCCTGATGATGTAATGCCACATTAACGCCAACCGCTTTTAAATTAGCTTGAATTAATTCAGCGGTTTTACGTGGACTCGGGTTATAAGGCCTTGGCTCTAAGGGTACCCACATCGTTAGCACTTGCTTGTAATCATAGCCTGCTGCATCAAGTAATTGCTTGGCTTTTGCTGGATTATAAGAAAGTGCCTTACTGTCATGGTTATATGCCCAAGACATTGGCGGTAAGAGACTTTTTGCTTCAGTTGCGGTGCCGTAATAAACAGAGTTAAGCAGTGTTTTACGATTAATTGCGTAGTTAATTGCTTCACGTACTTCGAGTTTATTGAGCGGCGAACGTTCAGTGTTTAACGCTAAGAAGGAAACGTTCATGCCTGTTTGTGCCAGCAATTTGTAGTTGTCATTATTAGAAATAACTGGCAGTTGGCTTGCTACAGGTGAAGATAACACATCACACTCTGAGCTGAGTAATTTAGCTAAGTTGCCCATACCTCGAGCTGAAATATCGAAAACCACTTGCTCCATCGGCGCAGCACCTTGCCAATAGTCATCGTTACGTTTCAGACGGATCAGATCATTGGGAACAAATTGGTCAACATAAAATGGACCAGTTCCAATTGGCTTTGAGTCAATAAGATCGATACGGCCTGATTTTAATAGTTGCTGACCGTATTGCTTTGAGTAAATCACCGCATAGCTAGTCGCTAAATTAGATAAGAAAGAGTTATCAGGTCGTTTGAGAGTAAATTGAACCGTATGTGCATCTTTTGCCGTGATCGATTCGATAATGTTGGCAAAACCTAAGCTTTCAAACCAAGGGTAACGACCACCTGAAATATTGTGGAAAGGATGGTCAGGATCAATGATACGTTCAAAGCTAAATACCACATCATCCGCATTCATTGGGCGTGTTGGAGTGAACCAAGACGTATGTTGGAATGGGACATTATCACGAAGTGTGAAAGTATATACCAAGCCATCATCACTGATCGTCCAGCTTTTTGCGAGATCAGGCAATGGTTTATGGCTAATAGGATCGAGTAACAGCAGGCGATCAAAAATTTGTGCTGAGAGTGTTTCTGCTGTTAGCCCTCCGTCAGTTAACTGTGGGTTTAACGTTGTCGGAGTATCTTGACCGCAATAAACAAAGCCACGACTTTGCTTTACGGTTTCATGTGACGGCTCTTTACAACCCAATAGGCCAAGTAAAGTGAAGCCGGCAATCAAAAGACGACTGTAAGCGCTCATATTTAATAGGCGTTAAATGAAATTAAGTAGATAAATTTAACATTTTTCCCTTAGTGTCACCAAGTTATCCTGCTTTATTTAAAGGGAATTAGGTCAAAACCGTTACTTATCTTAAATAATCAGGATAAATTGATTGATTAATCACCATTTACGGCAATGTCATATTTACGGATCAAGCCTCTTAACTGGTGGTAACTTAAGCATAAAAGCTCAGCCGCTTTCGTTTGATTGTATTTAGCTTGCTCAAGTGCATTATTGATCAGCATGATTTCTTGATCTTGTAAGTATTGGCGCAAATCTAATGGTAGCGTTGTTGTATTTTCGGGTATTACGCTGTTTTTCTTGGCTGTTGCATCGTCAATAACGTGAGTATTGGGCGCTGTGGTACTCGATTGCCATGCAGTTGCAAAAGGATCGGTGTAAATTTCTTCAATTGCTTGATCTTCAATACCGTTGCGAAACACAGAGCGCTCGACTACATTTTTTAGTTCTCGAATATTACCCGGCCATGTGTAGTCTAATAATTGCTGCTTTGCATGGTGTGTGAAACCTGCGAAATAACCAAAGCCTAACTCTCGGCACATACGTACTGCATAGTGCTCAGCAAGGGGAAGAATATCTTCTTTGCGTTCACGTAGTGGTGGCAGATGAATAATTTCGAAGGCTAAACGGTCGAGTAAATCGGCACGAAATTTACCTTCATCAACCAGTTGTGGCAGATTTTGGTTAGTGGCACAAATTAAACGAACATTGGCTTGGCAAGGCTTGCTACCACCAACACGTTCATACTCTCCGTATTCAATCACACGTAACAATTTTTCTTGCACGCCCATAGGTGCGGTTGCCAATTCATCTAAGAATAAAGTGCCATTTTCTGCACGTTCAAAACGTCCTTGATGACGGCCTTTAGCTCCCGTAAATGAACCTGCTTCATGACCAAACAGTTCAGAATCAATCACGCCTTCGCTTAATGCGGCACAGTTAAGTGTAACCAGAGGGTGATCCCAACGTTTAGATAAATAGTGAACACGTTGTGCGATTAACTCTTTACCTGTACCACGTTCACCCAAAATGAGGATAGGGCGATTAAGCGGCGCTAGGCGAGATGCTTGATCGAGCACACTTAAGAACGCTTCAGATTCACCGATTAAGTTTTCTGTTTTACGCATTGGTTAATCTCACTAAAAGTTGGTTAAATCCACTATAACATAGTGGTGGGTAAAATTAACTTGATTTTAAGTTGTTGTAATATAAGGAATAAAAAGTTGGCACACTACTTGATATATCTAGGTGGTAACACAATTAAATTAAGTTAGTATCACTATATAAACCTGTAAGCGTGATCACTGTGAAATGGGTTTAATCAAGGAGTTTAATGATGGGTATTTTTTCTCGTTTTGCTGATATCGTAAATGCTAACGTGAATGCGTTACTGGATAAGGCTGAAGATCCTCAAAAACTAATTCGCCTGATCATTCAGGAGATGGAAGACACATTAGTTGAAGTTCGTACTTCTTCAGCACGTGCGCTTGCTGATAAAAAAGAGTTACACCGTCGTATTCAAGCGATCGAATCACAAATTGAAGATTGGCAAGGTAAAGCGAGCTTAGCGCTACAGAAAGGTCGTGAAGATTTAGCGCGTGCGGCACTGATTGAAAAACAAAAACTATCAGATGTAGTACTAACGCTGAACGAAGAATATAAGTTGGTTGAAGAAACCATTGAAAAATTATCATTAGAAGTGGCTGAGCTTGAGCGTAAATTGCAAGAAACGCGTGCACGTCAACAAGCCTTAGTGACTCGCCATAAAGCGGCTGGTACACGTCGTGAAGTTCGTCGCCAGTTAGATACCAGCAAAGTAGATGAAGCGATGTCGAAGTTCGAACAATATGAGCGTCGTATCGATGAAATGGAAGCAGAAGCAGATAGCTATAGCTTTGGTCGTGGTAAAAGCTTAGAGTCAGAATTTGCTGATTTACAAGCACAAGACGAAATTGAAAAAGAACTTGAGCGCCTAAAAGCGAACATCAAGGATAAAGAATAAGCACAACGAAAAAGCGTCGTTGTATCATTGATTCTGCGCGAAAGGAGAATAAAAAATGTCGATGGGTTTTATTAGCGTTCCATTAGTGGTGTTCATGATTGTTGTCGCACCACTATGGTTAATCCTTCACTATCGTAGTAAACGTCAAGCCGGTGAAGGGCTGTCAGGTGAGGATCAGAAAAAGTTAGAGACCTTAGTGGCACGCGCAGAAGATATGCAAGAACGTATTGTCACGTTAGAGCGTATTCTTGATGCGGAAGTGCCGAGATGGAGGCAAAAATAATGAGCAAAACCTTATACCGTGATCCTAAGAAAGGAAAGCTAGGTGGGGTGTGTGCTGGATTAGCGGAGTATTTCGGCGTAGAAATCTGGTTAATGCGTATCCTTGCGGTTTCTGCTTTTCTTCTTGGATTAGGCTTTTTTGCTACCTTAGCTTACATTGCCGCTTGGTTGATTTTAGATAAGATGCCACCGCAACGAAAAGAGCAACAAGATCAGTATACCGAGCATAACGTAAAGCAAAAACCATGGCAGGCTGGGCGTTCTGCTCATCAAATCCTGCAAAGTGTTGAGTCTGAGCTTGATACCGCAGAGAAAAAAGTACAGCGCATGGAAGCTTATGTAACCTCATCTGCATTTAAAGTAGATCGTGAATTTAGCAAGCTTTAACTGTTGATAGAGTAAATGGCGATAAGCAGGTACTGATAATATTCAGACCTGCTTTTTTTTGTCAGAAAGGCGTAATATAGAGCAATCGCTTTATTGATATTTTTTAGAATAAAGTTGTTAAACCTAAGAAATAAAACGAAAAAAGTTAGGGTTAGTAATGAATCGAATTAGTAATGAGTTGAACAAAATCGTAAATCGTAGCTTAGATAGACATGTTCGACTTGCAGTAACGGGGTTATCTCGAGCAGGTAAAACTGCGTTTATCACCTCTTTAATTAACCAATTACTGCATGTGAGTACTAATGCACGTTTACCTATGTTCAGTGCGGTGCGTGACGGTTATTTATTAGGGGCAAAACGTGTTCCGCAATTAGATTTGCACGTGCCTAAATTTGGTTACGATGAAGGTATGCAATCTATTTTATCGACTCCGCCTGCTTGGCCTGAGCCAACACGTGATGTTAGTCAAACGCGTTTAGCACTGCGTTATAAGCCACAAAAAGGGGCGTTGAAGCTATTTCAAGATACTGCCACCTTGTACCTCGATATTATTGATTATCCGGGTGAGTGGTTATTGGATTTACCACTGTTAGATTTAGATTTTCTTGCGTGGTCAAAACAGCAAAGCCAAGTGTTAAAAGGGAAACGTCTTGAACTGGCGACTGATTGGTTAGCACTAACGGAAAGCTTTGATCCATTTGCACCTGCTGATGAAAAGCAAATAGAGCAAATTTCAGCCGCATTTACGGCATACCTACATCAATGTAAAGCGGAAGGTGGGCTACATTGGGTACAACCGGGGCGTTTTGTGCTGCCTGGTGAATTAGCAGGAGCACCTGTATTGCAGTTTTTCCCATTACTTTGGGATCAAAAATACACTGAAAAACAACTGTTAGATGCCGATGAGAATAGCAATATTGGCATGTTACGCAGTCGTTATAAGTACTATCAGCAACACGTAGTAAAAGCGTTTTATAACGATCATTTTTCTAAGTTTGATCGTCAAATAATCTTAGTCGATTGTTTGCAGCCACTAAATGCAGGGCCAGAATCATTTAACGATATGCGCCAAGCGTTAGATCAATTGATGCAAAGCTTTAAATATGGTCGAAGTTCTTTGTTGCGACGTTTGTTCTCACCACGGATTGATAAAGTGTTATTTGCAGCAACGAAAGCGGATCACATAACACCAGAGCAACATCCTAACTTAGTTGGACTATTACAACAGCTAGTGAACGAAGCGTGGCAAACGGCATCGTTTGAAGGCATTAATATGGACTGTGTGAGCTTGGCGTCGATTCAAGCGACAGAGCCGGGGTTTGTGACCCACCAAGGTCAGCAAGTGCCTGCATTACGTGGCTCTGATATGGCTGGAAATCCACAAACACTGTTTCCTGGTGAAGTGCCAAAGCGTTTACCAAACGAGGCTTTCTGGCAACAACATAGCTTTGATTTTATTAACTTCCGTCCATTGCCACAGCAAAGTGACGAACCGTTACCGCATATCCGAATGGATAAAGCACTTGAGTATTTGTTGGGAGATAAATTGCAATGAGTGATCAACTTAAAAGTAAAATTGTCTTTGATGAGCCAACTGCTCAAGTTGAGCAATTGAATATTGCGTCAAAATTAGAGTTTGCAGAAAAATCTGACTTTCTACCGGATGTGACTCAAGAACCAGAAACTGAAGTGGAGCAAGACTTAAAACAGGTACTGGCAGCGAAACCGAAACGTCGTTATGGCTTTTTTAAAGCGTTAGCGGTGGCAGGTGCTGCAATGGTGGGGTGGCAAACAGTTGATCACGTAGTCACTGCGTATCAAAGTGCTGATTGGTTATCACTAGGCTGGAGCGCCATTGTTGCAGGTGTTGCGGTAACGAGTATTAGCGCTCTTGGGCGTGAATTCTTTAAGTTACGTCGTTTGAAGTTACGCCAATCTGAACGTGATGAAGCACAAATCTTGTTGGATGGGGACGGCATTGGTCATGGTAAAGCATTCTGTACCAAGCTTGCTCAGCATAGCCATATTAGTAGCGATAATCATGGTTACGATCGTTGGATTAATTCATTAGATGCAACCCATAACGATCGTGAAGTTTTAGAGCTATACGATCATCTTGTGGTCAGTCAGCAAGATAAATTGGCACGCAAGCTGGTGGCGAAATACTCCAGTGATGCGGCGGTCATGGTGGCATTAAGTCCGTTAGCGGTGGCAGATATGTTGCTAGTAGCTTGGCGTAACTTACGATTAATTGAGCAGATCTCCCGTGTTTATGGAGTTGAGCTTGGTTACTGGTCTCGCATTAAATTGCTGAAGTTAGTATTAGCTAACATGGCATTTGCTGGTGCATCAGAGGTTATCACCGATCTGGGTATGGACATGCTGTCGATGGATTTAGCAGGTCGCATGTCAACGCGTGTAGCACAAGGGGTGAGTATTGGCTTACTAACAGGACGATTAGGACTTAAAGCAATTGGTTTAATGCGTCCATTGCCTTGGTTACCGGGGGAGCAGCCTAAGTTAAGTGAGATCAGAAAAGATCTTGTCGCTCAGCTGACGCATAAAAAAGATGATTAAAAGGTAGTATTTTCAAATAATTAACATATAAGCTTATCGGTAACGGTAAGCTTATTTTTTATCTAAAGGAACATGGGAAATAAAATGAAAAAAACGACGCTACTATTGCCATTAGCTTTTTTATTATTTGGCTGTGATGCGCAAACATCTGCAACGAAAACAATTGATGCCTCAACGGTTGAGCAATGTAGCCAAGGTGAATATGCCTATTCTTTGCCAGTTGATCTGGAAAAATATACTCACGCGATGGCGCTATTTAGCCAAGAAGGGGGTGATAACCCTTATTCAACGACAAAATTTAAGCAAACGTGTCAGTCATTGCCACAAGTTGAAGACAAATTAGCGTATATAGCAGAGCAAAGTGCGCAAGCCACCTTGCCACATCCAGAAGCTGGCAAAGTGCTTTATTTTAAACAAGTTGATGATACGGCTTATGTTGTATTAGCAGCGCAAGAAGATGGATGGGCTGGGGTATCAGCTGCAATGGCAGCAGCAGAGCCTGTTATCACACGTAATATTCAGTTGAACAGTGCAATTAAGCATGTCACGTTTGGTTATGCGCCCGGAGATGAAAAACAAAGCTAACGAAGATATTTGTCAAACGCAGACAGCGTTATCATCTATTGAGAATAAATGGTGGAAATTGGCTTACTCATCACCATTTAATCTCATATCTTATATTTCTATCTTGACTATAAATAGGCTTGATAGCACACTGCGTGAATGTCACGTTAAGTTGACAACCCGAAAATTACCTCTTCTAAGTTATTATAATTTAATTGATTTTTTAAAACTTAGTTGAGTCAAGAATAGGCTACATCTAAGAAGGCGACAGGTATGAGGCTACAGGTATTTTGTGAAGATCGAGTTGGTATGACTCGCGAGCTGCTAGATATTCTGACTAGTCAGGAGATTGATCTTCGAGGGATAGAAATTGATCGTGTAGGTATTATTTACCTTAATTGTCCCGAAATTGAATTTGAGCAGTTTAGCCAATTAATGTCACAGATTAGACAGTTAGATGGTGTAACCGATGTCAGAAAAATTAGCTTCATGCCGAGTGAGCGTGAACATACAGAGCTTTCTGCACTGCTACAAACACTGCCAGATCCCTTCTTTTCTATCGATCTTAACGGCAAAATTGATTTTGCTAACCAAGCTGCTGAAAGGCTGATGACCCATCATCATAGCTCGCTTCACAATGAAAGTATCCATACATTATTGGGCTTTAATGTTCAGCGTTGGTTAGATAAAAAACATGCTGAAAAGCATACCGAAATGGTCGTGATTGCAGGGCTTGATTACCAAATGGAAGTAATGCCAGTTTACATTAATGATGAAACTGATGCCCCTGTACTTGCTAGCGCATTGATTTTGTTGAAATCCTTGTCTGAAGCGACGATGCCTATTGTTACTCGCCAACTAGACGGAGACAGTGGTTTTGAGCATTTAGTCGGTCACTCTTCTCGCTTTAAGCATTTAGTGGCGCAAGCGAAGAAATTGGCATTGCTTGATGCCCCCTTGTTGATCCAAGGTGAAACGGGTACGGGTAAAGAAATGTTAGCGCGTGCTTGTCACCAACGTTCTACGCGACGTGATAAGCCATTTTTGGTTGTAAACTGTGTGTCTATGCCTGATAACGCGGCTGAAACTGAGTTATTTGGTTTTGCAGGTAGTGCGACTGAGCCAAGTAAAAAAGGCATTTTTGAACAAGCAGATGGCGGTACGGTTTTCTTGTATGAAATTGGCGAGATGTCAAAGCACTTACAAATTAAGCTACTACGTTTTTTACAAGATGGTACGTTCCGTCGTGTAGGCGAAGAAGCAGAGAAGAAAGTTAACCTTCGTGTTATTTGTTCGACACAAAAGAAACTACCCGATTTGGTTGCTGCAGGTGATTTTCGTGAAGATTTGTATTATCGCTTGAATGTATTAGCTTTAGTTGTGCCACCGTTACGTGAGCGTAGTGCCGATATCGTACCTTTAGCTGAGTTATTCCTTACTCAGTTATCACAAGAATTGCATCAAGCAAAACCGCAAATCTCTGAAGAGTTAGCAGAATACCTTAAACAATATGCTTGGCCGGGCAATATTCGTCAGCTTCGTAATGTGTTATTCCGCGCTATGACGCAATTAGATAGTAGTGTTATGACCTCTGATGATGTGCAGTTACCTGAAAATGAATCGAGCAGTATTATTAGTGATGAAACGCTAGATGGCTCATTAGATGAGATCATGAAACGTTATGAATCAGGTATTTTATCTAACCTTTATCGTAGCTATCCGTCTACCCGTAAGCTGGCAAAGCGATTAGGGGTTTCACATACCGCTGTTGCCAATAAATTGCGTGAATATGGTTTAACAAAACGTAACTAATCGTCAGATCAGAAAAGAAAAAAGAGATAATTTAATTATCTCTTTTTTTATGAATTTAGCATAAGTAGGGATAGCGTTAGGCTAGTTCATGCTGGTGGTCTTCAATCAAGATGGTTTTTCCAGATTCAAGCGCTAACAGAAGGGCAACCATATCAGCACCATAGCGGTAACCACATAGGTTTTGATCGCTGTTAAGGACACGGTGACAAGGGATGATGATGGGAATAGGGTTAACGTTTTTCGCCATTCCGATAGCTTGGCTAGCAGCAGGGTTACCAATATCAAGGGCGATTTGTTCGTAACTGGATGTTTTACCAAAAGGGATATCGGCAATGGCATGCCAAATTTGCTGTTGGAACAGCGTTCCTTGAGGAGCGAGTGGGAAAGTGAAGCGTTGGCGAGTGCCTAAGAGATATTCTTTTAGCTGTCTAATAAAGGGTTCCATAAAGCTTGGGTTATGTTGCCATGACTCATCAGGCATATAACCGGGGCTATTGACCGTTAACCTTCTCAAGCCTTGGTGATCGGCTAACAGCATGATGCTGCCTAATTCAGTTTCTATACAATCGTAATACATCCATAACTCACTAAATGCGTTAGTAATTAATAACATTGCTGAGCTAAGATTAACAGATAACAGTTTGATAACATATAACAATCTGTTTATTAGTTATGCTAATCTTACGATAGCTTCAACGCTCAGCACCTCTCTTATTAACATCCTTGTGTCGAGGTAATAGTTTGTTCCATTCAATTATAAACCGTTCATCAACGATTGTGCTTGATGATATAAAAATTCGACTGATTTCTAGTCAGGATGTAGCAAAAATCACTGTTTATTATCAAAAAAATAGAGCCTTTCTAAAAGCGTGGGAGCCAGTTAGAAACGAACTGTTTTTTTCCGAGCTTGGATGGCAGAAAAGGGTTGAGCAAATTGCTACATTGCATCGTCATGAAATGGCTTTTTACTTTGTGATTGAAGACAAAGAAACCCATGACATCATTGGTGTGATCAACTATAGCAACCTAGTGAAATTCCCGTTTCATGCCTGTCATGTCGGTTATTCTCTCGATCAGGACTATCAAGGACGCGCAATTATGCGACGAGCATTGAAAGAAACCGTGAGCTGGATGTTTGAAGTAAAAGGGTTTCACCGCATTATGGCAGCCTATATGCCGCATAATGAGAAGAGTGCCAGTGTGTTACATGCAGTGGGTTTTGAAAAAGAGGGGCTTGCTAAAGATTACTTATTAATTGATGGCCAGTGGCAAGATCATGTTTTAACGTCACTAATTAACCATCAGTGGTCAGCACCTGTAACTTGGTCCGCATCTTAATCTTTTGTTAAGTAAGAATAAAAAAAGGCAACACAAGGTTGCCTTTTTTGATGCTGGGTGAGTGATTACTCAACCGTTAGGATACGCATGTTGTTTGTTGAACCAACCGTATCCATTACGTCACCTTGAGTAATGATCACAAGATCACCTACTTGAACAAAACCTGCATCACGTAGTACGTCTAATGCATGTTTTGCCGCTTCTAGACCAGCATCGCTATCACGATTGAAGTAAACCGGAGTAACACCACGGTAAAGTGCTGCTTGGTTTAGGGTATTTTCGTTACGAGATAAAGCGAAAATAGGTAGACCAGAAGAAATACGAGACATCATCAGTGGAGTGCGACCTGATTCTGTCATTGCCACCATCGCTTTTACGCCAGCCATGTGGTTTGCCGCATACATTGTTGACATCGCAATCGTTTCTTCAGGTGAAGTGAATGAGCGATCTAAACGGTGGTTAGACACGTTAATGCTAGGCTCTTTTTCTGCACCTAGACATACGCTAGCCATTGCTTTCACTGTTTCTTCAGGGAACTGACCAGCCGCAGTTTCAGCTGAAAGCATTACCGCATCAGTACCATCTAGCACGGCGTTAGCCACGTCCATCACTTCTGCACGTGTTGGCATTGGGCTAGTGATCATTGATTCCATCATTTGCGTTGCCGTAATAACTGTACGGTTTAGGCTACGTGCACGACGGATAAGTTTTTTCTGAACACCAACTAGCTCTGGATCGCCAATTTCAACACCAAGATCACCACGTGCAACCATCACAACGTCAGATGCAAGAATGATGTCATCCATTGCTTCGGTTGTTGCTACCGCTTCTGCACGTTCAACTTTCGCGACTAGTTTTGCATTTAGCCCCGCTTCAGTTGCTAGACGACGTGCATACTTCATGTCTTCGCCGTTACGTGGGAAAGAAACCGCTAGGTAATCTACACCCATTGCTGCTGCTGTAATGATGTCTGCTTTATCTTTGTCTGTTAGGGCTTCAGCAGAAAGGCCACCACCTTTTTTGTTGATACCCTTGTTGTTTGAAAGAGGGCCAGCAACGGTTACTTCAGTGTGAACCTTATTACCTTCAACAGCCGTTACTTTTAATTGAACACGACCGTCATCAAGTAACAGAATGTCACCAGTTGTTACATCTTTAGGTAGCTCTTTGTAGTCAAGACCAACAGCGAATTGGTCGCCTTCACCTTTTGGAAGATCACTATCTAGTGTGAATTTATCACCAATAGCAAGTTGGATTTTGCCATCTTTAAACGTAGATACACGGATTTTTGGACCTTGTAAGTCACCTAGAATTGCTACGTTTTTGCCTAGTTTTGCTGCAATCTCACGTACTTGTTTAGTACGTTGAATATGATCTTCCGGACTACCGTGAGAGAAGTTCATACGTACAACGTTTGCACCTGCGGCAATGATCTTTTCAAGATTATTATCACGATCAGTTGCAGGACCAAGGGTGGTTACAATTTTTGTACGTCTTAGGCGTTCAGACATGTGAAACTCCATTATATTGAAACGGGTTTTATTGATACTTAGCAGAAAAGTCAGTGTGGCTAAGTCAGCAATAAAACTTGAGATAGTTTTGATATCATATCTCGCTTATTGGGCTAAATGATGTATATCAAAAGACGATAAACTGTCACTGCTTTTATTCTCGTTAGTTGTAACAAAACGTATGTAACGAGATTGTTGCAACAAAAAAGCGAAGCTTAAGGCTTCGCTTTCAATGGGTTACAAGCTAGGGCTATCTTTGGAAAAACGGGAGTCTTTTAAAGACTCTTTCACGCGTTTTAAGTTATCTCTAAAACCTGCACCACGACGTAGCGTAAAGCCTGTCGCTAACACATCAATAACGGTCATCTGTACAACACGACTCGCCATTGGCATATAAATATCAGTATCTTCTGGCACATCTAAGCAAATAGACAGGGAGCATTCACGCTCTAAAGGCGAGTCTTTTGCTGTAATACCGATCACGGTAGCGCCATTAATACGTGCCATTTGCGCAATTTCAACCAAACTCTTAGTTCGACCAGTGTGGGAAATCACTACAACCACATCACCGTCAGAGCAGTTAATCACGCTCATGCGTTGCATCACAATATCATCAAAACAAACGATAGGAATGTTGAAACGGAAAAACTTATTTTGCGCATCATGAGCAACAGATGCTGATGCACCTAATCCGAAGAAAGAGATTTTTTTGGCTTGAGTGAGCAGATCAACGGCGCGGTTAATTTGCATAGAATCCAAGCTATTTTTGGCAACATCTAAACAAGCCATAGTGGATTCAAAAATTTTTGCCGTGTATGCCTCTGGGCCATCGGTTTCTTCAACATTACGGTTTACGTAAGGTGTGCCGTTAGCCAAACTTTGCGCCAAATGCAGTTTAAAATCAGGGAAGCCTTTAGTATCTAAACGACGACAAAAGCGGTTAACCGTAGGTTCACTGACATCAGCCATTTTTGCGAGGGTCGCAATGCTTGAGTGAATGGCGGTTTGAGGGGAGGCAATAATAACTTCGGCGACTTTTCGTTCTGATTTACTGAAGTGTTCTAAGTTATTTTGAATTTTTTCTATGGTATTCATAGCTAGTCATGCACTTCGTTATTGAATTTCATTTGTAGCAAACTTGTCATCAAGATGCGTCTTTAATGAAACTATACTACTTAATTTTGATTATATCCTAGCTAATCGGGGGATATTGCGAGCTAATTTTATGACTTTATGACCGGGATCGCCTTTTGGCTTTCAGTTTTGAAACCCTGTGCGATGAATAATTACAAAATAATTTCTTTAGATTTCGATATTGTTGCTATTTCTTTCATATATAAGGAATTATTTCACGGCCTGAAATAATAGGTTTGTTGTTATTTGTTATCATTTCTAGTAATGAAACGGAAAAAATAGCGTTATTGGTGTTATTTTTCCAATATAAAAATCATAAAAAAGAGGAGGAAGTATGCAAGTAGCCATTTGTGGATGTGGTTGGCTAGGGTTACCGCTGGCAAAAGCGTTATATAAGCAGGGCTGTAATGTTTATGGTACTAAAACAACATTAGTGGATGCCAAATTGTTAGCGCAATGGGGCATTAATGGTTTTCAGATGCAGTTGCCATTAGAGAGCTGTGAGCAAATAGAGTATTTAGCTCCGTTACTGGCGAGTGATGTGATGGTTATTAATATTGCAGCCGGTCGTCAGAGTATTGATAAAGAGCAGCATTATCAAAATGTGATGTCACTTTCTCATGCGGCAGAAAATGTGGGATGTAAACGTATCATCTTTATTAGTACCACATCGGTTTATGACGGGCGACAGGGGAAAGTCGTGGAAACGGATGATGTCATGCCCATAACGAGTTCTGCTTTAGTGCATGTCAAAATTGAACAGGCGTTACGTGAGCAATGGGGCGAAAAACTCACGATTTTACGCTTATCAGGTTTGATTGGTGATGATCGACATCCTGTTAAGTTTTTAGCGGGTAGACAAGGAATCAAGGATGGTAATAGCCCTGTTAACTTGATTCATTTAGATGATTGTATTGCTGCAATCTGTCGTCTTATTGAGAAGAAAGCGGAAATGCCAGTTTTACATTTAGCCGCAGGTTTTCATCCTTCTCGTCATGACTACTATACCCAAATGGCAAAACAACGATTGCTGCCTTTACCTCAATTTGAGATGAATAACAGTGATAACAATGGAAAGGTGATTGACGCCAGCGCAACCTTAGCGTGGTTGGGGATTAGTTTGCAGCATAATGATTTGCTGATCAGTAAATAAAAAAAACGCTGAACATCAGTTCAGCGTAAAGTTGCAATTAAGAGTTAAATTGCAGTGGCAATTTGCATTATTAGTGAATGTTCGACGGCCAGTTAAACAAATATCACCAATAATATGGGTTCTATATATTCAGACTCCAAATCTAACGCCGAGTTCAAAAAAGATCGAAAAAAATTCCCCAAAGATGCATTTTATTTAATGAACGGTGTTTTTATTGCTTTTCTCTGGCAAATAGGCAAAAAAAATCCCATTAAAAATAGATTTAATGGGATAAAAAAGTTCCGTAAATATAACAAAAAAGTTCAGCAGTAGTGGATATCAAACATAAAAAAATCTGTAACATACTGATTCAATAACCAAAGGCATAGTAGGATATTCAATCAATCATACTAGTAAGACTAGGCATATTTCTGTTAGTTCAAAAAAAATGAAAAAAAATGCGATTTTCTTATGTTGCGGCTTAAACAAGCAGTTTTTCTATAAAAAAAAGCCCGCTAAAAAGGTAGCGGGCAAAAACAATTTTACAATTAGGAGTTAAAGCAGTAGTGGCATTTACAATGATAAAAATCGTCTAAACAGTACGTTTCGTAAAATCTTTATCAGTATGAATACATTAATTATGACTATGCCTATGGGCAAAGGTTCCTAAAATATTCATATTTTTTGATAGATAATTTTTACTGTTTATAACACTATGATTTTTAAAGCTAATTAAATGCAACTGCTCACCATCATGCAGTGGCGTTTACTTCTAATGATTCATTATTTTCTGGTTGGGCGTTAGTCGCTGTTTTAGCCGCAGGGTTTTTGGTTAGTACTGAGAACACTAACGCTACACCCATGATGATTGCTGAGTAGAAGTAAGCCAACTCATAAGTACCTGTTGAATCCACAGCTGCAGCAGCAATCACAGGGCCAATGAAGCCACTTATGCCCCATGCAGTGTAAACCACACCATAGTTAGTGCCGTAGTTCTTTAAGCCGTAGAAACCGGCAGTTAATGATGGGAATACTGCTGGTAATGTACCGTAACAAAGCCCCGCAACAGCCATACCAAGGATCAACCCTGCATGGGTTGTGTAGTGTGGGAATAGGATCATATTGGCAATAGAAAGGACAAAAGACAGGGTTAGTGTTTTTAGACCACCAATTTTGTCACATAACATGCCAGCGAATACACGACCTGAGGTATTGAATAGCGCTAGGATCACAACAAGGTGCGCCGCATCTGTCATGTTCGCTTGTGTTGCAGCTATCGATGTAATGTTACCAATGATCATTAAGCCTGTGGATGACGCACAAAGGTACATGATCCAAATGCTGTAGAATTGAGTTGTTTTCAGCATCTCAGTCCAACGTATTTCAGATTGTGCCACATCCGTTTTTTTCTCTTCTTTATTACTTGCTGCAGCTACTGGCACATAGCTTGCTGGTGGGTTGGTGATAGTAAAAGCAAGTGGTGTCGCAATACACAACAAAGCAATACCTAAAATATTAAAGCTGTAATTAATACCGTAGCTTGCAATTAAAGATGTGATTAATGGTGCTAGGTATACGCCAGCTAAACCAAAACCTGCAGCAATTAAGCCATTAACCAAGCCACGCTTAGATGGATGGAACCATTTCATGGCCGCTGGGCTTAAGCAGGCATAGCTAAAACCGATACCGCCACCAGCAAGAATACCAAACGTAAAGATTAATTGAGTAGGGCTAGTGACATAACCCGACGCAATTAAGCCTAAGCCTGAGCAAATTGTACCTGCGATTAACACACGTTTTGGACCAAATTTGTCTTGTAGAATACCAGCTAAAAGAAGAGTTACTGAGAATGTAATGATAGCAATGGTATAAGGCAAAGAAGCTTCAGCGTTTGACCAGCCTAAATTAACAACAAGGGCCTTTTTAAATACGCTCCAAGTAAACAAAATACCAATACATAAATTAATACAAAAACCAGCAATAAGAATTTGCTTTGCTCTATCAAACATAAAGTTTCTCTCTAATGATATTTATATAACGAAATGTCACACAAATATAATGACGTAACATTTTGAAAAAATAACTTACAAATATTACGTGTTAATTTCTTGCTGTGGATTCTATTGATAAAAAATATGATGACAAGTAAAAAAATAATTTTATTTAAAGTTTTGATATTTAATGGTTTTTTGGTGTTGTCTTGATTTAGAATAAACGTTTTATAATTGTTATTTGTAATATGAATAACAAAGTCATTATAGCTATTTTTTAATACTTAAAATAATCATATAAGTGATTTTAATTATAATGAATGGAACAGTTATTAATGTTTAAAAAATACCTGTTTGTGTTTGATTGTATTAACTCGTGATTAAAAAAGGTGATTATTAATAATTGATTTTAAATAACAACTCGACATAGTAAATATGTCACCATTTATTGAAATAAGTGTATCTAAGAACAATAAAAGAGTGATTATGAATAGCAAGTATGTGCCATTTTAGCGGGATAAGTTGGCGAGAAAACTTGGGTCTCGTCTTAGTGGTTAGGCATGAATGTCTAGATAAATAAAAACCTACTCCAAAAATGAAGTAGGTTATGAAGGAATAACTTCAAGAAAAAAGTAGTGGCATAAATTCAGACTCTCTGGACTCCATTAAGTTCCTCTATATGCATTATTTTTGATTGTTTTTTTGTATTAATTGATTGAATTTATGATTCTACCTCTAAGTAATTGAATTTATTGTGTGTTTTTTTTGATGCGTTGGAGCAAATAAAACATGCTGTATTAGGTCGCATAATGAGATAGCTTGCTTGTTAAATTTGTTATCAGATTGTAATATTTAAACAGGTGTTTAATACAGGTGAATAAAAATGGCAGGTAAAGGAGAAACCAAAGGCCGGATTTTAGATGCCGCAGAGCTATTATTTGCTGAGCATGGTTTTAATGAAACCTCATTACGAACCATTACGAGTAAAGCAGGCGTGAATCTGGCTTCGGTGAATTATCACTATGGTGATAAAAAAACATTAGTTCGAGCGGTGCTTAGTCGCTATCTCGATGTATTTATGCCTGCATTGGAAAGTGAATTAGAACGGCTATTAACCCGTGATGACTTTACGATGGAAGATGTTTTCCAATGTGGTAAATCTCCGTTAGTGAGTCTTGATAGCTATCGAACCAAAGGCGCGACTGTGTTTATGTCACTGCTCGGCAGAGGTTATACAGATGTCCAAGGACACTTACGTTGGTTCATTATTAATCGCTATAAAAGAGTGCTAACACTATTTGTGCAAGCGGTCTGTCGTGCTAACCCTTCTTTAGATCCAGAAACATTATTTTGGCGACTCCATTTCACGTTAGGCGCTGTGGTTTTTACCATGGCTTCCAGTACCGCTTTGCGTGAAATTGCTGAAAATGATTTTTCTAGTCAGGTTAAAACCGAAGATTTGATCGATCGTTTAGTGCCTTATCTTGCCGCTGGCGTAGCTGCACCGATAGAGCCAAATTTATCTCTCTTAAAACAAGTACAAAACTAAATTTAGAACGTATACCTACATGAATTAAAAAACGATAAATATAAAAAGCAAAAGGATCAGAATTATGAGCACTCTATCAGCGATGCGAAAACGTTATCTCAGCGATCCCGCCTTTAAGATGTTTAAGAAAGTGTTACCGCCACTGTCTGACACCGAGCGAGAAGCAATGGAAGCTGGGAGTGTGTGGTGGGATGGTGAATTATTTAGTGGTCAACCTGATTGGAATACACTGCTTAACTACCCTAAACCCAAGCTTACCGATGAAGAGCAAGTTTTTATCGACACTAAATTAGAAACGTTGCTCGCCATGCTAAACGATTACCAAATCGTACAAGAAGACAAAGACTTACCCCCTGAAGTTTGGCAATACCTCCGTGATGAAAAGTTTTTCTCTCTTATTATTGGTAAAGAATACGGCGGATTGGATTTTTCAGCCCATGCCAATTCAACGATAGTCGCAAAAATCGCATCACGCAGTTTAAGTGCAGCGGTGTGTGTCATGGTACCTAATTCACTAGGTCCTGGTGAGTTACTCACACACTATGGAACAGATGAACAAAAAGACTATTGGCTACCTCGTTTGGCACAGGGGAAAGATATTCCTTGTTTTGCACTAACAGGGCCAGAAGCTGGATCCGATGCTGGCGGCATTCCTGATGAAGGCATTGTTTGTTATGGCGAGCATGAAGGCGAGCAAGTATTAGGGCTACGCTTAACATGGAATAAACGTTATATCACCTTAGCGCCCGTTGCTTCTGTATTAGGGCTTGCGTTTAAGATGAAAGATCCTGAGGGTTTGATTGGCGATAAGAAAGAGCTAGGTATCACCTGTGCATTAATTCCAGCAGATCATCCCGGCGTAGAAATTGGCGAGCGTCATGATCCATTGAATATGGGGTTTATGAACGGCCCAACCCGAGGTAACGATGTCTTTATTCCGATGGATTGGCTGATTGGTGGTCAAGAGTATGCAGGTAAAGGTTGGCGTATGTTGGTGGAGTGTCTATCAGCAGGGCGTGGTATTTCATTGCCTGCATTAGGCACGGCGATTGGTCATTTAACCGCGAAAACGACTGGTGCATATGCCGTCGTTCGTAAACAGTTCGGTACTTCGATTGGTAATTTTGAAGGGGTTGCACAAGCGTTAGGACGTATTGGTGGCTTCACTTATATGCTTGAAGCGTCACGTACATTAACAACAACCTCACTAGATATGGAACAAACACCGGGGATTGTGACTGCAATTGCTAAATATCATATGACAGAAATGGCGCGAACGATCTTAAATGATGCGATGGATGTCCATGCTGGGCGTGCGATTCAGCTTGGGCCAATGAATTACCTCGGTCATCACTATTTTGGTATGCCCGTTGCGATAACCGTGGAAGGGGCGAATATTCTTACACGAAACTTAATGATTTTCGGGCAAGGTGCGACGCGTTGCCATCCTTATGTATTAGATGAAATGGAAGCGGCTGCTAATCCTGATGCAAAACAAGGCGCAGAAGAGTTTGATCGTCTGTTGGCGAAACATATCAGTTTTGCCGTGGGTAATGTTAGTAAATCATTATTGAACGCTTTCACTGGTTCTCGTTTCAATCGTGCTCCCGTCAGTGGTGAAACCGAAGTTTATTATCGACATCTATCTCGGATGGCGAAAGCGTTAGCTGTGAGTGCTGATTTTGCAATGTTGAGCTTAGGTGGTGAACTGAAACGTCGTGAGCTTGTATCTGCCCGCTTAGGTGATGTACTGAGCCATTTATATTTAGCTTCTGCAGTATTAAAACGTTACGAAGACGAAGGACGTCAGCAGCAAGATTTACCTATGGTGAAATATGGAGTAGAGCACTGTTTGCACCAATGTGGAATAGCATTTAATGACGTATTTAATAACTTTCCACGCAAAGGTGTCGGACGTTTATTACGTACACTGAATTTTCCATTAGGTATTCATTATCATGCACCTACCGATACATTGGCGATAGAAATTTCATCGTTATTAATGTCACCAGGTGCTCATCGTGAGCGATTAACTCATCTTTGCTATGTTGGTGATAAAGCCGATGATCCAGTGGGAATTATGGAGCGTGCATTTCTTGCTATGCACGAGATCAAACCTTTAGAGCGGAAACTAATGAAAGCGACACGTAGAGGTGAGATCCCACGCAAAGCTTCATTAACAGATAAGTTACAAGTTGCATTGGATGCGGGAGTTATCACAGAAGAGGATGTGAAAAAAATAGAGAATGCTGAACAGCTAAGGCAAAAGGCGATTCAAGTTGATCACTTTTGTGCAGACCATTTTAAAAAAGCTCGCATACAACCAGGAAAGGCGGCTTAGGTATCTTAGTTAATGATATATAAACCTGGAATCTCCCGTGTGCCACGTTTAACGTGGCACTTTTTTTGAGCAAAATTATTGATAACACCTCCAACCACTGCGTTTTTTACCGTTTTATGTCATAAATTTAATGCGCATTGGACGCTAACCTTTTATCCTATCGACAACTATGTAAGGGAAGTTGAAGATGATCATCAAACCTAAAACTCGTGGATTTATTTGTACAACAACGCACCCAGTGGGTTGTGAAGAGAACGTAAAAGAGCAGATTGCTTACACTAAAGCACAAGGCCCAATTGCAAATGCACCTAAGCGTGTACTTGTTGTTGGTTCATCAAGTGGTTACGGCCTATCGTCACGTATTGCAGCAGCATTTGGTGGCGGTGCAGCAACCATTGGTGTGTTCTTTGAAAAGCCAGGTACAGAGAAAAAACCAGGTACTGCAGGTTGGTATAACTCAGCAGCATTTGACAAGTTTGCGAAAGAAGAAGGTCTTTACTCAAAAAGCTTGAATGGTGATGCTTTCTCTAACGAAGCAAAACAAAAAACCATTGATTTGATCAAAGAAGATCTTGGTCAAGTTGATATGGTTATCTACTCATTAGCATCACCAGTACGTAAATTACCTGAAACTGGTGAAGTTGTTCGTTCATGCCTAAAACCTATGGGTGAAACGTACACTGCAACAGCAGTAGATACCAATAAAGACGTATTGATCGAAGCAAGCATTGAACCTGCTACAGAGCAAGAAGTTGCTGACACAGTAACAGTTATGGGCGGTCAAGATTGGGAACTTTGGATTGATGCGCTATCAGATGCTGGCGTATTAGCTGATGGTTGTAAGACTGTGGCTTACAGCTATATCGGTACTGAAATCACATGGCCAATCTACTGGCACGGTGCGCTAGGCCAAGCGAAGATGGATCTTGATCGTGCAGCGAAAGAGCTAAACGAGAAGCTAGCAAAAAATGGCGGCTCAGCAAATGTTGCTGTACTTAAGAGTGTGGTAACACAAGCAAGTGCAGCGATTCCTGTAATGCCATTGTACATCGCTATGGTATTTAAGAAGATGCGTGAAGAAGGTGTACACGAAGGTTGTATGCAGCAAATTCTACGTATGTTCAATGATCGTCTATTTAAAGCAGACGGCACAGCCGCTGAAGTGGATGGTGAAAACCGTCTACGTCTAGATGACTGGGAACTACGTGAAGACATTCAACAGCACTGTCGCGATCTATGGCCGAACGTAACTAATGAAAATCTATTTGATGTTGCGGATTACCAGCAATACAAAGATGAGTTCTTAAAGCTGTTTGGTTTTGGCATTGAATCTGTTGATTACGATGCTGACGTAAATCCAGAAGTTAATTTTGATGTACAAGACATCTAATTAATTCTGAAATAAAAAAACCGCCTAAGTTGAGGCGGTTTTTTTGTATCAAAGGAAAGTGATTTAGGAAGACTTCTTTTCTTTATGTAGCCAACCACATTGGTTACAAATGTGAATTCTTCGAAGATAAAGCCGATGCCATAATTTTCGTTTGACCCTTGAGGTATCAAAACTTGAACACTTCTCGCACTGCATTACTTATCCTCTTCTTGCCTTCATTGAATGAAAAATAAATCATCAGTGACAATTTTGACGATAATAATGAATATGTCTATTAATGAGTGTCAAATTATTGGCGTTTCATTGGGCTACATAAAATCCTTAGAGTTGTAACAAATTTTTAATGCTCAAATTAGTCATTGAGCTTTGGTAAGTTAATGACAAATGCTGCGCCTTCTAGTTCAGATTCTTCCACATAGATCTTACCTTGGTAGCTATCTACAATCTCATGACACACAGATAAACCGATACCTTGCCCAGGATTGAGCTGATCAGAGCGTACGCCTCGTTGGAAGATAGCTTCTCGCATATCAGGTTTTACCCCAGGACCATCATCCTCAATCTTGATGGTGATATAAGCGTCAGTTTCATTAACGGTAATACGGACTTGGCTGATACAAAAACGAAATGAGTTTTCAAGCATATTGCCAAATAGCTCCATTAAATCATCTTTGTTCAGTGGCAGCATAACATCATCACTAAAATTGCAGTGAAGTTGAGCTTGCTTATCTGCATAGATCTTGCTCAACATATGGTTAAGGCTAGTCACAATCGGCATTAGTTTGCTATTGCTCTTCTGTAATCCTTGTTGGCCGACCATTGCACGTTTTAATTGATATTGAACCAAGTCATCCATTTGGCTGATTTGCTCCATAATGCGTTGATTTAACTCGTGTCGCTCTAGGGTTTTATCATCTAATAAGGCATTGGTTGCTGCGAGGCGAGTTTTTAAACTATGGGCTAAATCATCCATAGCATGACGGTATCGACCTTTTTGATCGCTACTAATGCGGTTTAAACGGTTAACCGCTTTGGTGACTTCTTGCAGCTCCATTGGGTAGTCATTATCCAAATTATCACGCTTGGCTTCTGCCATTTGATCGAGTTGGGCTGCTAGTTTACGTAATGGTTGGAAACCCCAATGGAAAGCAGCGATCAGAAATGCGACCGCAATTAGCACAAACAAGCCTAGATAGAAGGCTGTACGTTGGTGAAGTCTCGCTAGGGCTTTTTCGTATGAGTCTGCTGAGCGCAAGACAACGAGCTGGTAAATATTACCGTTTTCACGATCGCGACTAAGGTTATAGGCGATATAACCTTTGTCATCACCCATTTTGATCAGCGTCGGGGTAGGGATCTCTTCTGGCAAATAACGACAAACATTTTTTAAATTGGCTTTATCTGCCTCATGGGAAAGCCATGTAGTGTTATCTGCCTGATCGCAAACTACAGCAATGTAATCAGTATCGGATGGATCAAGAGAGTCTATCCATTTATCGACATCTTTGATTAAACCTGCTCTGTTAAGCTGTGCTACGACCATTGGCATTTGTGCAACAAGCTCAGAAGAATAAGACGCCATATAGCTTTGGGAGTAGAGCTTATTAATCACCGCCGCTAGTGCGGAAGTGACTAAAGCAATAATAGCAACCGAAGTGATTAATACTCGGCGTCTTAAACGAGGTTGTATAAACTGCTTCATTGGGCACTCAGTTCAAAGATATAGCCCTGACCACGAATGGTTGAAATCGGGTTATCTTGACCTGTTTTGGTGAATTTCTTACGTAAACGACTGATCATGACTTCAATCGTATTAGGATCGCCTTCTTGATCTTCGTACAGCACATCTAATAGACGTTGCTTAGAGACGACCTGACGGCTATGACGCATCAAGTATTCCAATAGATCGTATTCAAATGCAGTTAATTCCAGCAGGTTTTCTTGTACATAAACTTGTTTAGCGAGTAAATCGACACGAATATCACCAGCAGTCATCTCGGGTTTCACAAAACCAGCACTGCGGCGAACAAGGGCACTTAAACGCGCTACCATTTCTTCTTTTTGGAAAGGTTTGACAAGGTAATCATCTGCACCAGCTTCAAGACCTGTCACTTTATCTTGCCAGTTAGAACGTGCAGTAAGAATAAGAATAGGTAAACGAAGCCCTTTTTTACGCATGTCTTTAATTAAACTAATACCGTCACGATCAGGTAAGCCGATATCGACAATAGCGATGTCATTAGGATAGTTTTCTGCAAAAAAGAGACCTTCTTCAGCAGTATTAGCGCACTGAACTTGGTTGCCTAATTCACTGAGTTGAGACTTTAAGTGATGGCTAAGGATGGCATCGTCTTCGACAATAAGAATTCGCATAAATTAAAACACCCAAGGTAACTATTTGTATTTATAAGTATCTATGGTACGAAATATTGCCATTATTCGCATTATTTATCGTTGCCATAAATTGAAATTAGTGCGCTAAAGCAGAAAAGTAAGCGATGTCTAAGCTGCTTTACGTTATTAACTCAAAGGGATGATTAATAACAAATTAACGCTATGAGGGTTAGTGTAGGTATCTTGACTGAATAGAGGCTGACTCATGAGATAACTCACTTATCAGCCCCTTTGATCTTGAGAGGGTTAATGATTCACGGATTACTTTAATATGATAATCAATGTACCTGCGATCGTGAGTAGTACGTTAGCAATGGCATAAGTACCAGCATAACCTAATGCAGGGATCGTACTACGTGCGTGCGCATTAATCATGTCCATTGCTGGCGCACAGGTACGGGCACCAATGATGGCACCGAATAGCAATGCACGGTTCATTTTCAGTACATAAGCACCGAATAGGTACGCAAGTACAACAGGAATAACACTAACCATTAAACTGGTAACAAACACGGTCAAACCTATGTGTTCAATGGATGCAAATAGATTTGAACCTGCGCTTAAACCAATTCCCACCATAAAAACCATCAAACCGAGATCTTTAGTCATATTCAGCGCCCCTTGGGGAACGTATCCGAAAGTAGGGTGGTTGGCACGTAAAAAGCCTAAGGTAATACCTGCGATAAGAAGGCCAGCAGCACTACCTAAACCAAACGCAATATGACCAAACTTCATGGTGATCAAACCCAGTAGCAAGCCAATAATAAAGAAACAACAGAATGCTAATAGATCGGCAATTTGACTGTGGATCGAGATGAAACCAATGCGTTCAGCAAGACCATGTACACGGCTCTTTTCACCGCTAACTTGAAGAATATCCCCTTTGTTTAGCAAGATATTATGATCCATTGGCATTTCGATCTGTGCACGTACTACACGGTTTAGGAAACAGCCGTATTCAGATAGGTTAAGCTCTGATAAGCGTTTACCTGCAATGCTGTCATTTTTAACCACAATTTCTTCTTCAATAACCCGAAGATCCAGCAAGTCGCGGTCGAATACTTCTTTACCATTACGGAAACTTGGATCAAGACGCGCATGGCTGTCGGGGTAACCTACTAACGCAATCTCATCGCCTTCTTGCAAAATCGCATCACCGTCAGGGTTCGCTAAGATACCGTTACGACGTACACGTTCGATATAGCAACCTGTTTGGCGGTAGATACCTAATTCACGTAAGTTACGGCCATCAATCCAGTTAATTAGCTCAGGGCCGACACGGTAAGCACGGATAATTGGCAAATAGACTTTGCGTTGTGCAACTTCACCAATACCACGTTCACGAGCTATCTGTTGTGATGATTCCGCAAGGTTTTGCTTTTGTAGCGTCGGCATTAATTTCGCAAGGAAGATCAAGCTAACAAGACCAACCAAGTAAGACATCGCGTAACCTACACTTAAGTTTTCTATTAACTGCTTAATAATAGTGGGATCGCTAATACCGGAAAGGCCTGTGTTTAATGCATCTTTTGCACCTACAAGCACAGGCGTTGCGGTTAAAGAGCCAGCCATCAAGCCAGTCGCTAAGCCAATATCCATATGAAGATAATGCGCCATAGTCATGGTAATAGCGATTGAAGATAGTAGAACAACCAGTGCTAGTAATAGGTAGTGTTTACCGTCCCGAAAGAAGATACCGAAAAAGTTTGGGCCGGCCTCAATACCTACACAAAAGATAAACAGCATAAAGCCGATATTTAGTGCGTCTGTATCAAAGGTAAAACCAGCATTACCGAATAAAAGTGCGGTAACTAAAACGCCGATAGAATTACCTAAGCTCATCTTTGCAAAGCGTAATTTGCCAATACTTAAACCAACGGCAAGCACAACAAAGAGTAATAAAATATCGTTTTGGTGTAGAAGCGCTGCTACATCAATGTTCACAACAGGATTTCCGACAATAAAATGGTAGTAAAAGTAGTCAAATTCTAGCTGATTTTTTCTAAGGGTTATAGCGTATATTCTAAAAAAACATTGAAAATTAGGGTTAATAACTTCTGATTTAACTTGTTTTATGAATTTAAAGAGAAAGGCTGATAAAACAGGGTACTATACGTTAAAAATACTGTTCATTTAGGTTGATAAATCGTGATAACAAAAAATAAAAAAGGCCGAACAATGTCGGCCTTTTGAAAGATAAAACTTTCTTATTGGAACAGTAGGTTATGTTCTTTAGCGTAAGCTTCGAAATCAGTACAACCACCAATATGCTCTTGGTCAACGAAGATTTGCGGTACTGTTTCAACAGGTTTACCAACGGTTTTTTCTAGATCAGCTTTGCTGATACCTTCAGCGTGGATATCAACGTAACGGAAATTAAAATCATCACGCTCAGCTTTAATCTTTTCTGCTAATTCCTTAGCACGTACACAGAATGGGCAACCTGGGCGACCAAAAATTACTACGAACATAAAATTTCTCCTGCAAAATTATGGTAGTACTATAGCGTGAGTTTATAGATAGAGAAAGAGGGTTTTCCCTGTTAGAGCAATAGATAAAATCGATGAAAGACAGTGAATAGGGAAAAATAAAAAACCAAGCGTAACAGCTTGGCTTTTTGCATATTTTAATATCGATGATTAGAAGTCGTAGCGAATACCTACTTGTAGTTCGTCATCTTCACCATCAATTTGGTTAAATAGGTAACCTGCGTATGTACGTAGGTTTTTATTAAATTTGTAGATACCTTCTAACACGAAGTAATCTACATCATCAGTTTTAACGCCAGCTTCTTCTGATTGCTTAAAGTTATAAGCAGCTTGAGCAATAAACTTGTTCATTTTAAAAGCAGTTGCAAGTTCGTAACCTGTTAGATCGGCGTTACCTTTTTCACCGCTTGCATAAGTAGCACCAGCGTAGAAGTTATTGAACTCGTAGCTTGCTGCTAAATTGTACTGGTTTGCATCAACGTCAGTACCGTCTTGACCGTTAACATAACCCGCACCTAACGATAGACCAAATGGGAATGCATATTGTGCTGCAATACCGTAGCTATCTGAATCTTTCTCATCATCGTTGTTTTCAGCAATGTAGTTTGCTGAAACGGTGAAGTTGTTAAACTCGCCAGCATATAAGAAGTTATTTTCACGCTTGTCTTTGTTGCCATCAACAAGGTCGACACCGTCACCACCAAAGGTAGCAAGGATATCAGTGTAGTCTGTTAGCATAACTTGTGCAGAATCTTGCTTACCGTATGAGAAAGCACCTGCTTGAGTATCAAAGCCTGCGTATACGTAGCGACTAGTTATCGTTGTGTCTTTATCATCTGAGATTTCTGCTTCATATTTACCGAAAGCTGTTACGTCATCAGTAATTTTCGCTTTACCTTTTAGGTTGATACGCGCACGGCTCTTATCTTTAAACGCATTACCAGTACCATCATCACCTTTGTTTGCATCTGAAATATTAAAACGCGCTTCAGCTCGGCCGCCAATACTTAGTGATTTACTATCATCTTCGTAAACAGTTGCTGCGTTCGCTGTACCTGCTACGAGTGACGCTAAAATTGCTGATGCCAATACTGCTTTTTTCATTTTTATTCCCCTAGAAATAATGTAATTCGGGCTTCAGTGCCTCTTGATTGGCAGCAGATTAGTGCAGTTATGTTAAAGTTTCATGTAAGTAAAAAGTTACTTTTATTACATATATCAATGAGATAAGTGTGTGTATTTTGTGAACTGATACGTATTATGGAAAAGGCTATATTTGATAACAGGAAAACCTTGTTTTACGTCAATACCTAGATGAAGTTACTGGATAGTGTAAGTTTGAAGTAGCGAGATAAAATTAATTATTTTGTTAATAATTAATTTCATTTGAGCGTTAAGTTTCTGATTGCTTGAATAATTGCAAGATAGGGAAGGGCTGTATGTTTCAATTTATGACATCAACGAGAATTGTTTTTGGTGAAGGGGCGTTGCAGGAGTCATTGTCTCTTTTTAATCAATTTGGTTATTGCGTCTTGTTAGTTACAGGTCGTGATGATGAACGTCCAAAGCCATTAGAAACCTATTTCAAGCAACAGAACATGCGTTATCAGCGTGTTGCTATTTTGGGTGAGCCATTAATCGCAACTGTAGAAGAGCTTGCTGTGATGGGGCGGAAATTTCGTCCTGATATGATCATTGGTATTGGCGGTGGTAGCGTGATTGATGTTGCTAAAGCACTGGCAGCGATGATCCCCAATCAAGGTTGTGTTTACGATTATGTTGATGTGGTGGGGCGAAATGTGCCACTTCAAGTTAAACCGTTACCCATGATTGCAATACCGACTACTGCGGGTACTGGTGCTGAAGTGAGTAAAAGTGCTGTACTTCAATCGGCACAAGAACAAGTTAAGGTTAATCTGAGCAGCTTAGAGTTATTCCCTGATCTTGCGATTATTGATCCTACACTAAGCTACGGTATGGATCCGATTATTTCAGGCTACTGTGGTTTAGATGCGTTAACTCATTTAATTGAAGCCTATGTGTGTGGGGAGCCTAATCCGTTAACTGACATGATCTGTGAAGAGGGCATACGTAGGGTTAGTGGTGCATTATTTACTGCGTGTTTAGATGATCATTTACCATCACGAAGTGACATGGCATTTGCGGCAATGCTGGGGGGAATGGCTCGCACCAATGCAAAACTTGGCGCGGCACATGGTTTAGCATCTGCACTTTCTGGTCGTTTAAAAGCACCTCATGGTTTAATTACCGCAAGGTTATCTCCTTATGTAATGAGAGAAAACGTTAATGTCGCTTTAGAGGTTGGACGGAATGATGTATTGAGCCGTTATCGTAAAGTCGCTGTGCTGCTAACTGGCAATGATAACGCTGATATTGAGCTAGGGATTGATTGGGTTGTTACTGCTGTAGGTAAGCTTAACTTGCCATCATTATCTGAGTTCGGCTTATGTAATACGTTATTTGAAATAGTGGCAGATGATGCGCTGCGTAGTCACGCGATTAAAGGTAATCCACTACCATTAACGCAGTTACGATTAATTAATATTCTTCAGCAAGTTTGTCAGTGCCATCATGATTTAAATGAATTAAAGATGGAGTAAAAAACAATATGTTGAACAGATGAGAGCTATAGTTTTTGTAATTAAATTGCTTTTAGGCATAAAAGTCATTTAGAAGGCTGTTTTTATCGTTTAAAACATGAATATTTACATTTTATCTTACAAATGTTCGATTTTTCTCTGAACTGTACTGTTATAACTGCGATATCTAAAAAAGGTTGTAACATGCATTTTTATTTGTATGACTTTTTTGTGTTTTTATAAATCAATATGTTAGGTGTTTTTGATGGTAGTTTCTGAATAAGATTAAGATAGTTATTCATATTTTCACGTTTCCTAACAAATTTTATCCCTTGTTATTATCTGAAATCTTTACAAAATGGATTTTCTTCTCAACTTTTTTCATTTTCTTGCCTTTTCGACGGTTTATACGTTGATCTGTCTCTCACCATCTATTAGAATTCGCCGCGCATTTAACATGCAACCACATTTTAATATTTACCACTTTTATTGAATAACTCCTGCAGGGGACATAAATGTCTACAAAATTAGCTAACCCAGCACCGCTAGGCTTGATGGGTTTTGGTATGACTACCATTCTTTTAAACATCCATAACGCTGGATTCTTTCCATTAGATTCAATGATCCTAGCTATGGGTATTTTCTACGGTGGTTTAGGCCAAGTGCTAGTAGGTATGATGTGTTTCAAGCGTGGTGATACATTTGGTACAACAGCATTCACTTCTTACGGTCTATTTTGGTTAACGCTTGTTGGTCTAATTGCACTGCCTAAGATGGGCTTTGCTGCAAGTCCTGCACATTTCATGGGTTGGTACCTAGCTCTTTGGGGTGTGTTCACAGCGTTCATGTTCGTAGGTTCGCTACGTTACCCACGCGCTAAGCAAGTAGTATTTGGTTCATTAACGATCCTATTCTTCCTACTAGCAGTTCGTGATTTCACTGGCAATGCAACTATTGGTTTCATCGCAGGTATCGAAGGTATCTTCTGTGGAGCAAGCGCAATTTACTTTGCAATGGCACAAGTACTAAACGCTGAATATGGTCGTACAATTCTACCAATCGGTGAATTGAAGAAAGAGCAAGTAAGTCTAAAAGCTGCTGCTTAATCTTAAAAAATTAAGAATTGAAGAGCCTCGTTGAAAAACGGGGCTTTTTTGTATCTGAAATTCATCACTATCAGATACAAAAAAACCTCGCTAGCAATGGCGAGGTTTTTATTTATGTGGCGATTTTAATTAACAGCAAGACTGTGTGATTTGCACATTTGGCTTGTAGGTAAAATTACCTTCAGTATTCACATCATTTTCTCGTCGAGATGTTGTTCTAAATTGTGATGGAGTAATGCCATATTTGCGTTTAAATGCATCACAAAAATAAGCTGCACTACCAAAGCCCGAACGATTACCTATTTGAGAAATAGAATAGTTGGAGAACGTCAGGTAATTCAGTGCGAGCCCCATACGGACATCAAGTAACAACTGACTAAATGAAACACCTTCTTTGGCTAAATGACGACGCAATGTTGACTGGGTCGTAAATAATGCTTTAGCCATATCATCAACACTCCATTTGCGTTGAGGATCTTGCGTAATTAAGCGAGCAATGGTGCGCTCTTTTGGCTCATCATAGTTAAAGCGGTAAACGTTAAAGACATCGATACCTGCTTCATTGAGTGCCATTAAGATAAAGGTCAAACATTGGCTTAATAGTGTTTTTTCCATTGCGGAGCCGCAAATAGAAGGTAACAACTTATTAAATAGGGCAAAGTTTTGCTCTACAACATCTGGAGTTTCAATGGTGTATACCGGTGAACAACTTGCTGTCGGGAATGTTGGTTGCTTTAATGCACTGATATATTTGAATGCTTCAGTGATTGACTCTTCATCGATCATCAACAGTTGTAGTTCAATGTTTTCTTGGCTATTAAGCTGGTTAATAGAACATGAAATATGACTAAACTTTGGCACTACAAACGTACTATTGTTTTTTAATTCAATAGCATGACCGTTAATATGAACATCGCCTTGGACATTAGATAATTTTACAATTAAGTGATGGTCGACATAAAACTCTTTCAAAACCACGTGGCTTTGAGAGAGGATACGCTTATATTTCATAGCAATACTGCTTCTCTAAAAGTGGAAATAAATCCTTCATTACACACCAAAATTAGGCGACCGTTCTAAGAGTATAGCCATTCTAAAGAGGAATATATTGGGATGGCTTTACACGCGACTGAGTATAGGACTAAACGAAACGGATGAATAGTTGAAAATCACCTAACACGTGTTATCAATCACATTGATTATGCGATTCTATATCAAATGACCTTAAATCGAAATTTATTTGTATTATAAATTAATCAAAAAGAAAAATACTTTAATGGAATAGTTCGGGGTGTGGTTTGGTAGGGGATGTAGAGATAAAAAAGCTGCCATATAGGCAGCTTTTCGAAAGAAGTCTTAATGCTTAAATTAGCAAATGACTTTGATTGCTAGACCGCCTTGTGATGTTTCACGGTATTTAGCATTCATGTCTTTACCTGTTTCTAGCATGGTCTCGATAACTTTATCTAGCGAAACGCGAGGATCAGATGAACGACGTAGTGCCATGCGAGATGCGTTGATTGCTTTAACTGCAGCAATACCGTTACGCTCGATACATGGAACCTGAACTTGACCAGCAACTGGGTCACACGTTAGACCTAGGTTGTGCTCCATAGCGATTTCAGCAGCCATACATACTTGCTCTGGGCTACCACCCATAAGCTCAGCAAGACCAGCAGCAGCCATAGAACATGCTACGCCCACTTCACCCTGACAGCCAACTTCAGCACCAGAGATAGATGCATTACGCTTGTATAGACCACCAACAGCACCAGATGCTGCGAAGTAACGTGTGTACTCTTTAGGACCAACAGACTGAACAAACTTATCGTAGTAAGCCAGTACCGCAGGGATGATGCCACATGCGCCATTTGTTGGTGCAGTTACAACACGGCCACCAGCTGCGTTTTCTTCGTTTACTGCGAAAGCAAACATGTTCACCCAATCAACCACAGTCATTGGATCGTTGCTTAGCTTCTCAGATGTCATTAGTTGCTGACGAAGTGCAGCGGCACGACGTGGAACACGTAGCGGACCCGGTAAGATACCTTCTTCGTTCATACCACGATCCATACAATCACGCATGGTTTTCCAGATGTTAGCAAAGTAGTTGCTGATCTCATCTTCTGCGTTCATTGCACGTTCATTCGCCATCACTAGCGAGCTGATTGATAGGCCGTGCTCTTTACATTGATCAACAAGCTCAGATGCGTAGTTGAATGGGTAAGGAACAACGACTTTTGATTCTTGTGCTTTACCGAAGTTTTCTTCGTCAACGATGAAACCACCACCGATAGAGTAGTAAGTTTTAGAGAAGATCTTCTCGTCACCAATCCATGCATGAATAGACATACCATTCTCATGCAGTTCAAGGTTAGTTGTGTGGAAGTTCATACCGCCATCACGAGGGAAGTCAACAGTGTGGCAGTGCATACCAACAGGTAGGCGCTCTGTTTCTTCAACGCGTGCGATAAAACCTGGAATACTGTCAATATCAACATGCTCAGGGCTGTTACCTGCAAGACCCATAATGATAGCGATATCAGTATGGTGGCCTTTACCAGTAAGAGAAAGAGAGCCGTATACGTCAACAGTAATCTTAGTTACGTCGCGTAGTTTACCCATAGAGCGCAGATCATCGATGAACTCTTTACCTGCTTTCATTGGACCGACAGTATGTGAACTGGAAGGGCCCACACCGATTTTGTAAATATCAAAAACACTGATCATGTTATTACCTCAGTCGGGGGAAGCGGTTCTTGCCTCCGGCCAAGACTGTATGCGTTTTATAACTCGCCCCTTCCTTGGCGAGCGTACTTAAAAAAGTAAGAGCAGAACCTATAAAGCATCCTGCCCTTAATTATCGTATAGATTGAGTCTATTGTACCAGAACGCTATACCTTTTCTTATCTTTTATGCTTCAAAAAAGAAGTATTTTTGTGTCTGTATAGCGTCTGTTTATCAAGCGATTAGAATGCGCCGTAAATCACAGATGTAATTGCTGCGATACCACACAGAGCGGTGAAAATACGTGCTGCTACAGACGTCTTGTATTTCGCCATTGCTGGTACTTTTTGCATCGCTACTACTGGCATTAGGAACAGAATTGCAGCAATCATTGGTGCACCCATTGTTTCAATCATGCCAAGGATACTTGGGTTGATGATTGCTACAATCCAAGTCGTGATAACGATGAATGCTAGTGATAGTTTTTCAATCTTGCTTACAGGCATGCTGCTGCGAGACTTAGCTAGACCAACAAGACCTTCATGTGCACCTAGGAAGTGACCGAAGTAGCTTGATGTGATAGCAGCGAAAGCAACTAGTGGACCTAAGTAAGAGATTGCTGGTGAATCTTTAACGTTCGCTAAGTAAGAAAGAACAGAGATGTTTTGCTCTTTCGCCATGTTTAGTTGCTCTGGAGACATAGACAGTACAACAGAGAAAACGAAGAACATAACAAAGCCCATTAGCATCATTGCTGCGCCGCCAGTGATCATGTCAGTTTTCTTCACTGCATCTTCACCGTAAACGTGGCGTTGTTCTTTTGCAAACTGGCTAATGATTGGGCTGTGGTTGAAAGAGAACACGATGATTGGGATTGCAAGCCATACAACAGCAGGCATAGAAGACCAATCTGGTGCCACAGACATCATTGATGTGTTCCAGTCAGGAATTAGGTAGATAGATAGCGCTAGTAGGATAAATACTAGAGGGTAAACCATTGCTGACGTTGCTTTTAGCATCAGCTCTTTACCAAATACCACACCTGCAGTCATCAGAGCGATTAATACGCCTGATAGTAACCAACGTGGAATTGACTCCATGCCTAGCTGGTTAACCATGAAAGAGTCAACGGTATTAGTGATACCTACGCCGTAAATAAGCACGATAGGGTAGATAGCGAAGAAGTAAGCAAAAGTAATTAGGTTTGCACCTGCTTTACCGTAGTGCTCTTCAACTGTGTCTGTAATATCAGCATTTGGGTTTTTCGCTGAAAGAACAAAACGTGCTAGACCTTTGTGCGCAAGCCAAGTCATTGGTGCTGCAATTAGTGCCAAAATAACAAGTGGCCAGAAACCGCCCGCGCCAGCTTTAATTGGAAGGAATAGAACACCAGCACCTACGGCTGTACCGAATAGTGATAATGCCCATGTAAAATCTTTATAAGTCCAACGTGTTTTTGCTACACCAGTTTTCACTGCAGTTGATGTATTTTGCATTTTTTGTCATCCAAAAAAAGGGAACGGAACGGAACGTTGTTTTAGGAACACGTGCATTTTCGTTATTTACAGCGGGAATACAATGATAAAGATCTCGTTATGTAATCCATTTTATTTGTGGTACAAAATAAAAAGACATCGATCACATTTTAAGATTTGGCAGGAGCTAAAAAAACAGCTAAACGACTACAAATTATCATCCCAAATTTGGTCTGAAAGTAGCTTAATCATTTGGGCTGTGGCACCCCATATTGGATAGCCTTCATAAGGGATGTTGTAGACGTGATGATTTTTGCCATTGATAAGAAATTTATGCTGACGAATATTATCAGGATTCAGCAGGTGATTGAGTGGTGCTTCAAAGATCATATCCACTTCATTTGGGTCTGGAATGGCGATGTAATCAGGGTCAATAGTGGCAATAAAAGGTGTCACCATATAACCACTTACAGTGGGTAAAGCTGGCAAATTACCTAGCACATCATGACGGTGACAAATGATATTGGTTTCTTCAAATGTTTCACGAAGTGCGGTACTGATCAAATCACTGTCAGTCGGCTCAAAACGCCCCCCTGGAAAAGCAATTTGTCCAGGGTGATGTTTTAAGTGTTCTGCTCGTCGTGTTAGCACCACATTAAAGCCATTATTACGGCGCACCAGAAGGATAAGTACAGCAGCTTGTTTAAAGGGATGAGATGCATTCCAATGCTGGCGAATACGATCTTCATGACTTTGATCGTATTGCAGACTTGGTGCAAGAATAAATCGACTTAAAATTTGCTGCTGTTCAACCATAAAACCTCTTGGCTTAAATCGTTAGGTTGTTATGTCCTAAATATTAATGTGATGTATTTATCAATACCTCTTATAAGACTGGCAGAATTTTGCTCAATTTGTCGAGAGTTTCTTGATATTCGCTGTCAGCATCACTGTCTGCCACGATACCACCGCCAGCCCAAGCATGGATTTTTTGCTCATTTGCCACCAATGTTCGAATCGTAATACTGGTATCCATTGCACCACAGCGGCTGATATAGCCAATACTGCCACAGTAAATACTTCGGCGATGCGGTTCTAACTCTTCAATGATTTCCATCGCTCGCACTTTTGGCGCGCCTGTAATTGAACCTCCAGGAAAACAGGCTTTTAACAAATCTGTAGCACTGTGTTCGGCACCTAATTCACCAGTTACCGTACTCACAAGGTGATGAACAGCTGGAAAACTTTCAATTGCAAACAAGTGAGGAACGCTTACTGTCCCCGGAGCTGCCACACGACCAATATCATTACGCAGTAAATCCACAATCATTAAGTTTTCTGCGCGATCTTTATTTGCCTGTTGTAGTGCAAGGGCATTTTCTTTGTCTTGCGCTTCATCGTTACTACGAGGGCGTGTGCCCTTAATTGGCTTAGTTTCAATTTGTCCATTACGCAATTGCAAAAAGCGCTCTGGCGATACGGATAAAATAGCACCTTGGTGTAAGCGAATGAAACCAGAGAATGGCGCACCATTTTCGGCTTCAAGGGCAAGGTAGGCTTGCCATTCATTACCTTCATAATTAGCTGTAAAACGCTGGGCTAAGTTAATTTGGTAGCAATCGCCGGACAGCAAATACTCTTGAATATTGTTAAATTTGTTACGGTAGCTGTCACGGGTCATGTTCGATGCCCATGATGATGTTAATGAAAAGCTATGAGCAGTTGTTGGCTCTGTTGCTATTTGCGCATGAGAAAAAGCGGTTTGATGCTGTTCTAGCCATGCTTTACGTTGTCCATTTTTAGGCTCAACTAATGTCACTGTTTGCTTTTTATGATCAACAATCAATGCCCAATCATAAATGCCAAGGGCTAAATCTGGCAGTGGAATATCGTGCTCAGCCAGCGTGGCAATTTGCTCTACTTGGCGACCGAGATCATAACTAAAGTAGCCCAGTGTCCCGCCAATAAAAGGAAGTTCATCAATTGGGCTAAGTGCAGGTAATAATTGCTGTTGTAGTGATTGCACTTCTGCAAATGGATCGGCAGTGTTGGTTTTTACCTCGCCATTGGCATAAGTGATGGTGTTAGTGCCACTTTCTGACTCGATAGTGGCTAAAGGATCGGCAACCACAATGTCAAAACGGTTATCGGGATGATTTTCTGCGGCCGAGCGTAATATCATAGCCCATGGCAAACCAGAGAGTGGTGCAAACCATGTTAATGCAGCGTCTTTTGAATAGACGAGAGATGTAATGCTTAATTCTGGATGTGATTTACAAATCATTTTCTTTTTTGTGACAAGGGTTTGATTGGCGCGTAGCGCAATAATAAGTGCAAGAGTATCATATTCGGCGAAAGACGCCCAAAGATGAACATGTACTTAACGTGTACTTCACCCTACAAAATTGGAAGAATACTCCGGGCGCCATGGAATGATATTACTCAACGAGGGCAAATATGACTGTCATCCGTAAAGAAGACGTGATTAGTAGTGTGGCTGATGCATTACAATATATCTCTTATTACCACCCACTGGATTTCGTGCAAGCTTTAGAAAAAGCCTATAACAAAGAGCAAAGCCAAGCCGCAAAAGATGCGATCGCACAGATCTTAATTAACTCTCGTATGTCTGCCGAAGGGCATCGTCCAATTTGCCAAGACACAGGTATTGTTACCTGTTTCGTGAAAATTGGTATGAACGTGCAGTGGGATAGCGATCTGACTGTACAAGAAATGATTGATGAAGGTGTTCGTCAAGGCTACACCAATCAAGATAACCCACTGCGTGCCTCTGTGGTGGCAGATCCTGCTGGTCGTCGTATTAATACTAAAGATAACGCGCCTGCGGTGGTGCACATTGATATGGTACCGGGCGATAAGGTTGAAATTCAGATCGCAGCAAAAGGTGGCGGCTCTGAAAACAAAACTAAAATGGTGATGCTAAATCCATCTGACGATATTGCAGAATGGGTTGAAAAAACAGTGCCACTGATGGGTGCAGGCTGGTGTCCACCGGGTATGCTAGGTATCGGTATTGGCGGTACAGCAGAAAAAGCAGCAGTACTTGCGAAAGAGTCGCTAATGGAATCGATTGATATCCATGAACTGAAAGAGCGTGGCGCACAGAACACCGAAGAAGCATTGCGTTTAGATATTTTTGAACGTGTTAACAAGCTAGGTATTGGGGCGCAAGGGCTTGGTGGTTTAACAACAGTCCTTGATGTGAAAATCAAAACCGCGCCAACACATGCAGCGTCTAAACCGGTTTGTATGATCCCGAACTGTGCTGCAACTCGTCATGTTCATTTCACGCTAGATGGCACAGGTCCTGCGGAGCTTACACCACCTAAACTGGCTGATTGGCCAGAAGTGACATGGGAAGTGGGAGACAACGTTCGTCGCGTTAACCTAGACACTATCACGAAAGCAGATGTTCAAGAGTGGAAGTCAGGCGAAACAGTACTGTTATCAGGCAAGATCTTAACCGGTCGTGATGCTGCTCATAAGCGCATTCAAGAAATGCTGAAAAACGGTGAAGGTCTGCCGGATGGTGTCGATTTTAATGGTCGTTTCATCTACTACGTTGGCCCAGTTGATGCGGTAGGTGATGAGGTTGTAGGTCCTGCTGGTCCAACGACATCAACGCGTATGGATAAATTTACCGACATGATGTTAGGTGAGACTGGCCTAATGGGGATGATTGGTAAAGCTGAGCGTGGCCCTGCTGCGATTGAATCTATTAAAGAGCATAAAGCAGTTTACTTAATGGCTGTTGGTGGCGCTGCATACCTTGTTGCGAAAGCGATTAAGAAAGCACGTGTGGTGGCGTTTGAAGATTTAGGTATGGAAGCGATTTACGAATTTGAAGTCGAAGATATGCCCGTCACTGTTGCTGTTGATTCTAACGGTGTCAATGCTCACCAAACAGGCCCTGATACGTGGCGTGTGAACATTGCTGAAATGGAAAAATAAGCCATTTTTGATGAAAAGATAAAGAAGGAGCCAAAGTGGCTCCTTTTTTTATAAATAAAAATAGTGGCTTGGATTGTGACCTTGCCTCTATTTCGTAAAATGAAACAAGATTGTTAATAAACAAAGCTCTATTATTCATAATTATATATTTATTGTACGTAATATTAACAATAACAGTGCCCTCACGTATGCAAGATCATGGAGAGTAGTATGAGGCGACAATTTTGCACAACACTTTTAGTGTGTTTTGCCTTAGTTGGCTGTAAAGAAGAGAAAGTGACGGTGATGGAACCAGAGTCGCGACCTGTAAAATTACAATCGGTTTCGGTTGGCAATAATGAATCACTGCGTTCATTCCCTGCCATTGTTGAAGCAGGCGATAAAGCCGTATTGGCATTTCGAGTTTCAGGACAATTAAATAATGTTCAAGCCCATCCCGGAGAGTTTGTTCGAAAAGGGCAAACCTTAGCGACTTTAAACCCTGATGAGTTATCGTTGTTGGTGAAACAAGCACAAGCGCAATATGATTTAGCCAATGTGCAATTTAAACGTAATAGTCAATTACGTAAGACTAACGTGGTATCAGAGCTTGACTATGACGCCTCAAAAGCTAATTTAAAACAGGCAAAAGCAGCATTAGATAAAGCCAAATCTAATTTAAGTTATGCCAAGCTGATTGCGCCTTATGATGGGCATATATCGCTATCTATGGTTGAAAATTTTGAATATGTAGCAGCTAAACAGCCTGTTATGCATATTCAAAGTGCCAAGCTGATCAATATGACCTTCCAGCTACCAGACTATTTACTTGCCCGTTTTCAAGGTCATGCTGAAGAGATTAATCCGACGGTGGCATTTGATACTTTAGCTAACCAAACCTTTCCTGCTCAATTTAAAGAAATTGATACCGAGCCAGATAGCAAAACCTCAAGCTATAAAGTCACCCTTTCTATGACACGTCCAGAAGGTAGCAATATTATGCCGGGTATGTCTGGCTCTGTGACGATTGTGCTTCCTCAAGGTAATGCGGGGGCAATCCCGACTCGTGCTGTTATCACTGAAGGTAATAAACACTTTGTTTGGCGTGTGAATGACAACCAGCAAGTAGAGAAAGTAGAAGTTACATTAGATAAAAATAACCGTGTTATTTCAGGATTGAATGACGGTGATGTGATAGCAACATCTGGAGTCTCTGAATTACAAGCAGATCAAAAGGTCCGTCCGTGGATCAAGGAGCGTGGACTATGATCAAGTCTTATCGTTTATTAACACTGACGGTGTGTGCTTCTTTTCTATTATTAGGTTGTGAAAAGCCGCAAGTCGAGCCGCGTGTCGTGCAACCGATTGTTAAAGTACAAGCAGTCAAAGAGGGCAGTAAGCCGCCTAAATTAACCTTTCCTGCGGTAGCATCTGCTGCGGATAAGTCGATATTGTCGTTCCGAATTCCTGGGGAGATCACTCAAATTTTGATCCGCACCGGTGACACGGTTAAGAAAGGGCAATTACTCGCACGTTTAGATCCCCGTGATTACAAACTCGGTGTTGATGATGCTCAGGCAAAGTTTAATGTTGCTGATAGTCAATATCGACGTTCTGCAAAATTATTACGTAATGGTTATTTACCGCAATCACAATTCGATGAGTTAGAAGCGCAGCGCAGTATCGCGAAAGCAAATTTAGAATTAGCGAAGCTCAAATTAAGCTTCACTGAATTAAAGGCGCCTTTCTCGGGGGTGATTTCTATTATTCCTGTCGAGCAGTTTGAGAATATTCAAGTTGGTCAGCAGATCATGAATATCCACAGTGTTAATTCTGTGGATATTGAAATCCAAGCACCTGACATGATTTATTCCAAGCAAAGTGTGTTAGATGTCGATAATAGCGATCGCTCTGCGGCAAAAGTGATCCTTCCTAACGGTGAAAAGCTTCCTGTTAAATTAAAAGAGTTTACCACCGAGCCAGATCCAGAATCGGGTTCATTCCTTGTCACACTCACTATGCCAATGCCTAAAAACCAATTTATTTTGGATGGTATGTCAGTTGAAGTGGAAGCCGATGCTCAGAAATTACAGGTGTATAAAGTGGGGCAACAAATTGTCCCACTAGAAGCATTGTTTAACCAAGATGGTGACGCAATAGAAGCGACACATAAATATGTCTGGGTTTTAACGCCTGAAAATACAGTGACAAAACGTTTAGTGGTAACAGATAAGGTTGTGCCTGAAGGAGTGAGACTAAAATCTGGTCTTCAGGAAGGTGAAAAGGTTGTTGTCACTGGGGTAAACCGCTTAAGAGAGGGACAAAAAGTGGTGGTGTTTGCTAAGGAGGGCCAACAATAATGAAACAAGATATTGCGACTTATTTTATCAAGAATAAGGTGATCAGCTGGATGCTGACGCTAATATTTCTTGTTGGTGGTACGTTTTCTTTCTTTGGCTTAGGGCAGTTAGAAGATCCTGCATTTACGATTAAAGATGCGATGGTTGTTACCGCTTATCCGGGGGCCACACCGCAGCAAGTTGAAGAAGAGGTCACTTATCCTATAGAAAAGGCGATTCAGCAGTTAACTTATGTTGATGAAGTGAATTCCATTTCTAGCCGTGGTTTATCGCAGATCACGGTCACTATGAAAAACAACTATGGCCCTGATGATCTTCCGCAAATTTGGGATGAGCTCCGCCGTAAAGTCAATGATATGTCATCGAGCTTGCCACCGGGGGTTGCTCAACCTAAAGTCATTGATGATTTCGGGGATGTTTACGGTATTTTGCTTGCGATCACTGGTGATGGTTATAGCTATAAAGAGCTAAGTGATTATGTTGATTATCTTCGACGTGAAATCGAATTGGTTGATGGTGTAGGTAAAGTTGGCGTTACAGGTAATCAGCAAGAGCAAGTCTTCATTGAAATCTCAATGCAGCGTTTAAGTAGCTTAGGTATTTCCTTAGATACCATTTACAACATTCTTGCGACACAAAACTTAGTGACTAGTGCTGGTGCTGTTCGTATTGGTGATGAATATGTGCGTGTGCATCCGACGGGTGAGTTTAAAAATGTCGATGAACTGGGGGATTTGATCATTACCGAAAAGGGGGCTAATGGTCTTATTTACCTACGTGATGTTGCTGACATCAAAAAAGGCTTTAAAGAAATTCCAGATAATTTAGTGAGCTTTAATGGTCATGAAGCTTTAAATGTGGGTGTTTCTTTTATCGAAGGGGTCAATGTCGTTGAAGTTGGTCAGCGTGTTATGCAAAGGCTGGCTGAACTCAAAGAGCAACAACCGGTTGGTATTGATATTGATGCGGTGTATAGCCAGCCAATCGAAGTTGATAAATCAGTCAGTGGTTTTGTGGTCAGTCTAGGGCAAGCTGTCGTGATCGTGATTGTCGTCCTGCTGTTCTTTATGGGACTACGCTCTGGTTTACTTATTGGTTTGATCTTGCTGTTAACTGTTTTAGGCACGTTTGTGTTTATGAAATGGTTGGCGATTGATCTGCAACGTATTTCGCTAGGTGCATTGGTTATTGCTCTGGGTATGCTGGTGGATAACGCCATCGTAGTGGTCGAAGGGATATTGATAGGGATGCAAAAAGGGCGGACGCGAATGCAGGCGGCCTCTGATATTGTTACCCAAACCAAGTGGCCATTATTGGGAGCAACAGTGATTGCAGTTATGGCATTTGCACCGATTGGTTTATCGCAAGACTCAACTGGTGAATATTGTCGAACGCTATTTACTGTACTTCTTATTTCCCTCATGTTGAGTTGGTTTACAGCGATTTCATTAACGCCATTCTTTGCTGATCTTTTCTTTAAGAATGTCAAAGTCGATCAAGCTGATGATCAAAAAGATCCTTATGGCAGTATTTTCTTTGTTGTTTATCGTAAGTCATTAGAGTTTTGTATGCGCCAAGCATGGATGACAGTGATCGTATTGATCTTGATGCTAGGCGGTAGTGTGTATGGCTTTACATTATTGAAACAATCGTTCTTCCCAGCATCAACAACACCGATGTTTATGGTGGATGTGTGGCTCCCAGAAGGTACCGATATTCGTGCCACTAATGATACTTTAAAACAACTGGAGAAAGTGGTTGGGGCTGAAGAAGGGGTTGAATACGTCAGCTCAAGTGCAGGTAAAGGTTCGCAGCGTTTTATGCTGACTTATGCGCCAGAGAAAAGCTATGCCGCTTATGGTGAGCTAATTGTTCGGGTTGATTCGTTTGAAAACGTAGTACCTGTGATGAAAAAGTTCAGGGAGCAGCTAGATAAAGATTTTCCTGAAATTGAATACAAAGCCAAGTTGGTGATGTTAGGTCCATCATCGGGTTCGAAAATTGAAGCACGTATAGTGGGTTCTGATCCAACGGTACTGCGAGGTATAGCATCACAAGTCGTCGATGTGATGAATGCCGATCCTGGGGCATTTAACATTCGTCATGATTGGCGTGAACGTACCAAGGTTATTGAACCTGTATTTAATGAAAGCCAAGCAAGGCGCTACGGTATTACGAAAAAGGATGTTGATGAGTTGCTGCAAATGGCATTCTCAGGGATCAACATAGGTTTATATCGTGAAGGCACAAACTTAATGCCTATTGTGGCACGTTTACCGGAAGAAGAGCGTGTAGATATCAGCACAATTGAAGGGATGAAGATTTGGAGCCCTGCGATCCAAGGTTATATTCCATTGCAACAAGTGGTGCTGGATGTGAATGTGCGCTGGGAAGATCCGTTAGTGGTACGTAAAAACCGCAAACGTGTATTAACGGTGATGGCAGATCCTGATCCTATTGGTGAAGAAACCGCAGCGACAGTACAAAAGCGTATTATGCCAGCGATTGCTGCGATTGAATTACCAGAAGGTTATAGCTTGGAGTGGGGCGGTGAATATGAGTCATCAGCAGATGCGCAAGCGTCACTGTTCCAAACTATGCCAATGGGTTATTTAGCGATGTTCCTTATCACTATCTTCCTATTTAATAAGGTTAAAGAAGCTTTGATTGTGTGGGCAACAGTGCCATTAGCAATCATTGGTGTGACCTTAGGTTTGCTGCTGTTAAATACCCCATTTGGTTTTATGGCATTGCTTGGTTTCTTAAGCTTATCGGGAATGCTGGTGAAAAATGGTATCGTTCTGCTCGATCAAATTGAAATTGAGATAGCAAGCGGTAAGGAAAAATACCAAGCGGTTGTGGATGCAGCGGTAAGTCGTGTGCGCCCTGTTTGTATGGCAGCAATCACCACGGTGTTAGGCATGATCCCGCTGTTACCCGATGTGTTCTTTAAGCCAATGGCAGTTACCATTATGTTTGGTTTAAGCTTTGCCACGGTATTAACCTTGATTGTGGTACCTGTGTTATATCGCTTGTTTCATAAATTAAAAGTGCCAAGTAAACAAACGGCATAACAGTCTGTTTAGTTAACTAGAAAGCTAAACACAAAGAAATAAAAAGGCTTCCAAACGGAAGCCTTTCTTTTATTCTCTTTTGTGAGCGATTAAGCGTTCACTTTCCAGCTCATGGTTTCGCCAGCTTTAATTGGTACAACAGTGTCGTTACCAAATTGCATTTCTTCAGCAACCGTCCATGACTCTTTTACCAGTGTAATCGTATCAGTATTACGTGGTAGGCCATAGAAATCAGGGCCATTGAAACTTGCAAAGCCTTCTAGCTTATCTAGCGCATTTGCTTGTTCAAATACCTCAGCATAAAGCTCGATAGCTGCGTGAGCTGTGTAAGAGCCTGCACAACCACAAGCTGCTTCTTTACGACCTTTAGCATGTGGCGCAGTATCTGTGCCTAAGAAGAACTTTTTGCTACCACTGGTTGCAGCATCAACTAATGCTTGCTGGTGGGTATTGCGCTTAAGGATCGGCAAACAGTAGAAGTGCGGGCGGATGCCGCCAACTAACATGTGATTACGGTTAAACATTAAGTGGTGAGCCGTAATCGTTGCAGCTACGTTGTCACCAGCATTTTGTACGAACTTCACCGCATCTGCTGTGGTGATATGTTCAAGTACAATTTTTAGTGATGTGAATTCTTCAACGATAGGACCAAGCACGGTATCAAGGAAGGTTTTCTCACGGTCGAAAATATCAACATGATCATGAGTCACTTCACCATGAATAAGCAGTGGCATACCCACTTCTTGCATTGCGACTAACGCAGGACGAATTTTATCAATCGATGTTACGCCTGAGTCTGAGTTAGTGGTTGCACCTGCAGGGTAAAGCTTTGCTGCATAGACATGACCAGACGCTTTTGCTTTCTTAATTTCTTCAGCTGATGTGTTATCTGTTAGGTAGATAACCATAAGAGGTGAGAAAGTTGGGTTAGGTTGAGCATCTAGGATGCGCTCACGGTAAGCTAAAGCAGATTCTGTATCTGTAACAGGAGGGATCAAATTAGGCATGATAATCGCGCGGCCCATGTAACGGCTAATATCCCTTACTGTATCTTTTAATACATCACCATCACGTAAGTGTGCGTGCCAATCATCAGGACGAGTAATCGTTAATGTTGTCATTTTGTTTCCCTACCAAAAAATTTGCCCGATTCTAAAAGCATCTCATAGTTAAGTAAAGGTCATTAAACCAACAATGAGTTTGTTTGTTGAAATAAAATGCAATCGTTTGCGAAGTTTACCAAAGACGAAAAGGATCACAGCAATAGAGTAAAAATATCTGTATCATTACTCTCTTTTCTTCATGCTAACGACGGAATACACCACAAACACCATGCCAACAGCGTGAAACCAAGTAAAAGGCTCGTTTAAGATAGTAATAGCAAAAATAGCGGTTATTGCAGGCCCTACATTACTGGTTAAACTTAACTGAGATGGGGTGAGTTTCTGCATCGCTGCTGCAACAAAGAAAGAGGGCAAGACGGTACAGAAGATCCCAAGAGCGATCCCTAATCCTATTAACCTTGGATCCAATGTGATCACATTGATGCCTTGCCACTGACTTTGAATCAAAATAACGATCCCAGCAGATCCCATACCAATACAAGTAAAAAGCTGGCTTCCCATTTGGCTAATTAACTTTTTGCTCATAATTAAATAACAAGCAAAGACAAAAGCAGAAGCTACTGCCAATCCACTTCCTAATAAAACGTTATTGCCGATATTGTTGATGTCATGAAAAACAATTAACGCAACGCCGATATAACCAAGAAAAATCGCTTTAAAAGTCCCTTTAACGGGTGCTTGTTTTAAAACAATCCAGCTAATTAACACGACAAAACTTGGGAATAAAAAGATCAATAGTCGTTCTAATTGCGCACTGATATACGCCATAGCGGCAATATCTAAATATGACGCCAAATAGTAACCAAGAATGCCCACAGCACTGGCAGCTAAGCAATAGTGTTTGAAGTTGGCTCTATGCTTTGCCTTTCTCAGTAACCAGAACATCATAATGATATAGATAGGGACGGAACTAATGGCACGTAATGTCATAATCGAGACGGCATCGCCCCCAAACTGGTAGGCAAGCTTAATAAAGACAGGTTTGATGGAAAATAAGGCCGTACCAATTAGCGCAAAAATGATGCCTTTATTGATATCAGAGTAGGACGATTTATTATTTTCTTTGGGGTTATCTTGGGTTGATGGTGTCATATTATTTCTCGCTGAATGTTAATAGAAAGACTGCGAGAAATGCGGTAGGTCACTGGCTGAGCATTACTCACAGCCAGATAGCAATAGACTACTGGCCGGATGGCAGTAGCGTATTGAGGAGCCAAGTGTAGATAGTTGAACGGTTCATAAGTTGCCTATTTATTGAGCATTAAAACCAACTTACGTGAATCGATAAGGTGTTACAAGCCATTAATTGCATTCATTAATGATTTATTTTCAGCATAAGTAAATTGCTCAGTTATAAAATCAATAAAAGCTCTTTGACGATAAGGCATATTGAGGTTGGGAAGATACTGCATAAAGACTTCGCCTTGGTAATTATCGAGTAATACCCAATGTGGCAGTACGGGGGTTAATGCACCTGACTCGATGGCTTTCTTAGCCACAAAAAAAGGCAATACAGCAATACCCAAATGATTCAGTGCTGCTTCTAATCGCATTTCAGTATGGTTAGCAATATAACGACCGTTAACAGTTACCGTGACTTGCTCATTGTCTGTTTTAAAACGCCATTGGTTATCGACAATGGTTTCTCCAAGATAAATACAATCATGATCGACCAATTGCTTTGGATGTTGTGGCATACCTCGCTGAGCGAGATAGTGTGGCGATGCACACAAGACAAGATGGTTAGTGGCTAAGTTTTTCGCAACCAAGTTAGCTTGTGGTTTATTGGTGAGTTTAAAAACCACATCGACATCATGATAGATAGGATCCATCGGCTTATCCGTCACTTGGATCTTTAACTTAATTTTTGGATGTTGTTCTACAAAGATCAGCAGTAAAGGCTGGAGGACTTGGCGACAAAATGCTTTTGGTGCCGCTATGGTGAGTTGTCCTTCCACTTCTTGAGCTTGGTTACCTGCTAGGTTCATGACATCCTGCGCATTTTGCAGGATATTCTTACCGTATTGATAGGCTTCTTGCCCTGCATGAGTCAGTGATTGGCTACGTGTACTGCGTTTGATCAGCTGTATTTGAAGCTCTTTTTCTAATCGGCTGATCTGGCGGCTAATGCCGGATGGTGTCATTCCTAGTTTTTTTGCCGCAGCACTGAAACTGTCAGATTCCACAACAGTAACAAATGCTGCGATATCAGGTAGAAGCTGAATGATTTTATTTTTGTCCATCAGTCACAAATCCTTTGCTTGAAGGTTGGATTATCAACTATCAGTCAAACATATAACATTTTGATTACAACTTAAATGATGTAGGAGAAAGAATATGGCGCAGATCTGGCAAACATTCGACGTAGGGCAAAAGCACCGCATGATCGCAATCTTTGGGCTATTAGCCGTGGCGGTTTTTTGGGGAACCAGTTACGGCATCGCCAAAGAAGCCATGCTGTACACCAGCGTATTACTGTTCTTAGTGATCCGATTTAGCCTTACTTTAGTGCTGATGTTGCCACTTATTATCAAGCAGTGGCGGTGGCAAACGTACTGGCAATTGGCACCAACAGGAGTGATATTAAGTATTATTTATCTCGCTGAAACGTATGGTGTTTATTATACAACCGCTTCTAATGCTGCTTTTTTAATTAGCTTATTTATTATCTTCACGCCACTTGTGGATGCGTTTGTTAATCGCCATGCCATTGCCTTTAAAGAACTCTTTGCTGCCCTGATTGCTATTTGTGGTGTGGGTTTGCTGGTAGGGGAAAACCTGACAGAACTGCAATTTAATATGGGAGATGGGTTAATTTTATTGGCGGCATTATGCCGAGCTGCATTTGTTGTGATGACAAAAAAGAAAATGGAAAAACAACAATGTGAGCCACTATTAGCGACCTTTATTCAATCATCTGTAGTGACTTTAGTTTGTATTGTCTTGCTGTTTTTAGTGGTGCCTAGTGAGCAGTATGTTTTACCGAACACGGTTAATTTTTGGCTATATGTGAGTTATCTCGTGGTGTTTTGTACTTTGTTTGCTTTTTATATTCAAAACTATGGTGTGAAACATACCAATCCAACTCAAGTTTCATTTTTACTAGGGCTTGAGCCAGTGTTTGGTGGTTTATTTGCTCATTGGTGGTTAGGGGAAAGGTTCGATAGCATTCAGTGGATAGGAGCTGGCTTGATTGTTTTTGCTGCAATGTTTATTTCACTCAAGTTCTCTTTTCGTCGACGAATAAAAACAAGCCATGTTGCAGAGATAGAAAAGCCGATCGGATGATCGGCTTTGCATTGTATATTGCGATGGTTATTTGTTTATAACGTTATAGCTTAAATTTATGTACCAATTGGTTTTGCTCGGTAGCCAGTGTATCAAGCATCGAGCTGGCTTCTGCCACTTCTTCCATTGCCGTGTAGTTGGTATCAGCAATATGGCTGATATCTTCTAGGCTGCGAGCAATATCTGCCGTTGTTGTGCGTTGCTCCTCAGCAGATTGTGCAATTTGGCTACTCATTTGGCTAATTTCAATGATAATTGCTTGGATCTCTTCCATTGCACTGTTGGCATCAGAAGCTTGGTTGATACTGTTGTCCATTTCAGTTACGCAGCTTTGCATCATTTCCATTGCCTGACCGGAACTGCTTTGTAGATTTTGGATCATGGATTCAATTTCAGAGGTTGAATCAGTAGTACGTTTAGCCAGCACACGTACTTCATCTGCAACCACCGCAAAACCACGACCTTGATCGCCAGCACGTGCCGCTTCAATTGCAGCGTTAAGTGCGAGTAGGTTGGTTTGATCGGCGATATTACGGATCACATCTAAAATAGAGCCAATATTGCTACTCATTTGTTGTAGATCAGCTACCGCTGTGACTGAGTCATCTAAACGGGTTGAAAGTTGATGGGCAATATTGATGTTTTTACTCATCACTTCACGACCTGTTGCGGATGCTCGCTCAACCTCATGAACACGTTCCATGGTGTTTTGTGCGCTTTGAGAAACGTCTGTGACCGAATGCTCCATTTCTGTCATTGCGGTTGCGACAGACACTGTTTGCTCACGTTGATCGTTTAAGCGTTGTTTAGCCAATGCTGTTGTACTTTGGTTTTCAGCGGCTACTTTGGTTAAATCTTCCGATGCTTGGCTTAGCTGACTTAGGATTTGTTGCAAGTTACCAGCAAGCGTATTGATGTGATGGCTTAATTTATTAAATTCAATAAATTGTGAACGCTCGGTACGCTGCGTCATATCGCCATCAGTTAAGGATTCTAGCGTTTTGAGCATGGATACTAATGGACGACGAACACTGCGTGCTAAATACCAACCAATGGAAATAGCAAGTAAAATGACAATTATTCCAATACATACAGCTTTGGTAATGCCTTGGCTGTAAGTGCGATCAGCGGTTTGGATCGCTTGATCCATTTGATTAGTGGCTTGCTGGTTAAATTGCTCAAGGATCGACATTGCTTGGTTAACTTCTTTCGTTAACGTTGCGATGTTGTCATATAAACGGGTTTTCGCTTCAATGTATTCGTAGTGTTGATCCAGTACACCACCTTTCTTACCAATATCGAGGGTATATTGATTAATCGACTTACCGAATGAGTCTTTTAATCCTGAAAGTAGGGTAGTTAAGCTACGAAAAGCGTTAGCAAGGTGGTTAACACTACGTTTGTTTTGTTTAATGGCTTCTTCAATTTTACTGATGTCATCTGTCGCTAGCGCATCAGAGGTAATGGTTTCTGTTTCTTTTAACTTAACGAAGAAGTTTTTAGCCATCATTTTAACGGCCATATTATCTTGTTCGTTAATGTATTCTTTCATACCGATACTGAGTTCGGCTTGTAGGCGTTGGAAACGGCGAGCTGATTGTTGACGTTCATCACCCGCTAGCATTTGGGTGCGATAGTTTTGCATCGCAATTTGTGCTTCAGCAAAATAACGTTGCTCAAGATCTGTCAGTGCTTTGATGTAGTTAGTTAGCTCTGGGTTACTTTCGGCAATTGCCACTAATTCTTGGCGAGCTGAGGCAAACTCTTTTGTTGCTTTATGAAAATCGGCTTCATAAGTTTGCATTGCAGCCGGATCTTGGCTGGTAAGAAAGTCTTTAAAGGTTTTATCGGCAGCAAGAAGTTTAACGCTTACTTTATTAGATATAGAGACTAAAGGAAGTGCGTCAGTGGTTACTGTCGTTAACTGGTTATGGATACGGTTTGTTCCATCAAGCATGAGCACAATGGTTAAAACAAACAATGCAACCATAACCACAAAACCAGAGTACATACGACGTATGACTGAAGTTTGGCTAGATTTCTTCATAATATCCCTATATTTAGCAAGAGTCAGTGTCATCATATTGCTGACTAATTGGTCATAACCTTCAATTTGACAATTTATGAATCCTTGTTCGCAAAGAAGGCTAAATTCGCGACTGAAATTATCAAATTAACTTTAGCTTATACTATCGTCACTTCAGCTAGACTCTTGATAGATAAATTGATTTAGGCATCAATTGTTTGATCGCTGCATCAAAAAAACACGAAAGGATGAAATTTTTTCCCGATAAAATGTTAAAAACAGTGTTCATTATTGCGCAATAGTAATGACTGGCGCATACTCAAGAATCAAACTAATAACAATGAGTTGATGGAGTCAGAAATGGCGGAAGAAACTATCTTCAGTAAAATTATTCGTAAAGAAATTCCAGCTGATATTTTGTATCAAGATGATTTAGTCACTGCATTTCGTGATATTAATCCTCGTGCGCCAAGCCACATTCTAATTATTCCGAATAAACTGATCCCAACAGTGAATGATGTTGAAGCAGACGATGAATTAATGATGGGTCGTATGTTTACTGTGGCACGTCAACTTGCTGAAAAAGAAGGCGTTGCAGAAGATGGCTACCGTTTAATTGTGAACTGTAACCCTCATGGTGGACAAGAAGTTTACCACATTCACATGCACCTACTTGGCGGTCGTCCTTTAGGTCCTATGATTGTTGGCTAATCGCTATTTTTGATTATCTTGACGTAGTAAAACGAAAAGATAGAAAGATTATCGAGTTATTGAAGCCTGAATATTGCATCTGTTTACATTGTAAATGTGACATTTTGCGCAATATTCAGGCTTTTTTGTTGGTCACAGCAGGTGGTAAATACAGCAAAATTGAGAGAAATGCAGAACATTGTTGGCAATCATTGCTAGCTAACATTAAAATTCATCTCCGTTATTGATCAAATGACACAAAAGCAGGACGCACAGTAATAGTGTGGGGTTGTTGACATAAGCACCAGTGTTCTGGTGGTCGCGCTATTAGGAGGCGTGTAATGAAGTATTTAATGACATTATTTTTAGCACTAATGGTCACAGCATGCAGTAGTGATCCCGCTGGTATTAGTATTGAAAATAGCAATCAAAATGTCGTTATTGGTAATGCCGTTCTTGCACGTAGCTTAGCGTTTAATAATGCCCATACATCGAAGGTTAACGGGTTAATGAAAGCGTCTGTTGTTGTCGCAAACAAAGTTAACACGGATATGAACTTGCAATACCGATTTTACTGGTATGATGCGCAAGGTTTAGAAGTCAGTGGAAGCGATGCGCCTTGGCACCAATTTGTACTAAAGGGCAATGATACGATGACGCTACAAGGTGTTGCTCATCAATTAGAAGCAACCCAATATCGTATCTATGTACGCAGAGCCGAACACTGATTTAATTGAAAATATCATTAAGGTTTCATAATGAAAAAAAGCGTTCTTGCATTATTGGCGGCATCATCACTGTTAGGTGGTTGTGCTCAAACTGTCGATTATGTGAATTCACATATTCCTGAAACGCCATCGATTAATTTTGGCTCTAATGATTTAGAAAATACAGCATCAAAGATGACAACGAAGATGTTGTCTTCACCTGCAGTTGCTTCTATTACTTCTGGTCGTAAGCATCCTATTGTTGTTGTAAACAATATTCAAAATAACACCAGCGGTCATGTAGATACAGCATCACTGACAGATACGATCAAGTCTAAAATCTCACGTTCAGGCAAATTCAAGTTTGCTGAAAAGTCTCGTGTTGATGCTGTTCGCCAGCAGATGAATTTCCAAGATGATGATCGTTTTGTTAATCAAAGTACAGCGATTCAATTTGCCAATATGGTGGGCGCGCAGTACATGTTATATGGCAATTTGACCAATACAAGCAAGCGTCAAAACGGTCAAAACGTGCCTTTCTATAAAATGACAATGCGTTTGATGAATACCAAATCTGGCGCGATTGAATGGGCTGACACAGGTTTAGCACCTAAAGGCGATTCTCAAGGTTGGTAATCATCAACATGGTTTGGTAACGGTACGATTTAGTAATGAAAGATAACGAGCGCTTTGATCCTACACCGTTGTCCCTGTTACCAGACGCACAATTTCTAGCAGCGACGCCTCTTTCTGGAGGATTAACCAATCGCTGCTGGAAATTATCGTTATATCACCCCTCAACTCAATCTTCTGCTGATTATGTATGGCGACCATTAACTCAATCGGCATATATGTTTGGTGTTAATCGCCAACATGAATATCAATTACTGCAAGCTATTGCTGAAAGTGGTATTGCACCTAAGCCTTATTCATTATTACCGCCGTCATCATCAATGAATGAACAGGTATTAATAGTTGAGTGGCTAGAAGGAAAGCAAGCTGCTGATGATGTTTCTGATACACAGCTATGCCAATTGCAAGCGCAGATCCATGCATTACCTTTGCCGGAACATCGCTTAGAAGTAAAACAGCGCTTATCATTTTATTGGCAACATATCCCCGAGCAATTTAAGTCCATTCAATTAGTGGCGATTCATCACTATTTTCAAGCGCAATCTCTGCCTCAGTATTTTTCAGATACTTGCTGCCATTTTGATTTAGGGCGATACAACATCATTGTTCCAAGCGATCAAAAGTTGCTTGCACAGAGTGAGCCAGTGAGTTTAACCGTGATTGATTGGGAATATGCGGCTGCTGGCGATCCATCGTTGGATTTAACCATGACGATTTTAGCAAATGGTTTAGATCCTGAGCGTGCCGTCATGGATTATTGTCGAGCAAGGCAGCAATATGACGATACCTTTGTTGTTAATCTTGAATATTGGCTTGAGGCTGTCAGTGCATGGCAACCTTGGTGTGAGTATTTAGCTCTGCTTTGGTATCTTGTGGGCTATCAAGTGTGGGGAGATAAAGATTATCTTCATCAAGCTGATATCTTAGAGCAAAAGTTAGCGTCACTCGTAAATTAATCATCCTGCCATTGTGATGATGGCAAGCTATGATTATTGTTGAAGCGTTTGTACAAGGAGCTGTACTGATGTGGAAAAGAATATTAATAGCGATATTGATGGCCGTTATGCTATCAAGTTGCACTTTCAAGTTAGGCTATAATTCGCTTGATTTTTGGATTGATTATTATCTGTCTGATTATATTGATCTTAATTCAGCTCAACAAAGCCAGTTAGAGCAAGGCTTAGATAATGCACTTGCTGAACATCGCAAACAGATCTTGCCTCAATTTCATCGTTTAATTTTTTCTCTCCAAAACGATTTGAAACAGCCACTCACTGCCGAACAAATTGCCCATTATCACGATGCTTTCACCAAAGCAGGACAAGCCTCTGCTGTTGTTTTCGTTGCGCCTATTATTAAAGTGGTTAAAACAATGAGTCCAAAGCAAGTCAGTGAGAGCTTGCAAGCGATTCAAGCCGAGCTTAGTAAACGTAAAAAAGAACGTTTAGAAAAAACAGCGAAAGAGCGCTTACAAGATAGATACGATGAACTTGAAGACAAAGCGACAGATTGGATAGGGCGGTTAACTCAATCGCAGAAGCAGTTGCTCATGCAATTAGCGCAATTGCAATTACAGCAATCAACAGTATTTCAAAATATGGCACAGAATAATCTGTCACAGTTAACGAAGGCATTAAAACAGCGCAGTACGCCTGAATTTGAACAAATTATTACTCTGCAAGTAAAAAGGATCGTTGCATTAGAAAGTTCGGTATATCAGTCGCAACTCGATAAATATTTGGCACAGCGGTTTGAAATAATGCAGCAGTTAAACCACAGTTTAAGCCAGCAACAGTTAAAGCATTTGCAAGCAGAGCTCACAGATTGGCGTAAAGACATCGCAGAATTAATCCAAAACCGATAGTCGTGCTGGTGCTGCATTGTGAACTGAGATGATTGGAATATCGATATATAGCTAGATTGTTGCAAAGTTTGCAGCGAAGATCATAAATTTTACAATCGCTCTGTTAAACCCTAATAAAAGTGTTAGATTTATACAGTCCGAAATGAGGACAGGAAGATATTTAGTGAAAGCGAGAGGGAATTGAAATGATTATTTATTTGCATGGCTTCGACTCAACAAGCCCTGGTAATCATGAAAAGGTTTTGCAGTTGCAGTTTATCGACCCTGATGTCCGCTTTGTAAACTACAGCACCCTTCATCCTAAGCATGATATGCAACACTTGCTAAAAGAAGTGCACAAGCTGGTGGATGAAAGTAAGGATGAGTCACCATTGATTTGTGGTGTGGGGTTAGGGGGCTATTGGGCTGAGCGTATTGGCTTCTTATGTGGGATTAAACAAGTCATTTTTAACCCAAATTTACACCCAGAATTGAATATGGAAGGGCGCATTGATCGCCCAGAAGAATATTCTGACATTATGACGAAATGTGTTGCTGATTTTCGTAAAAAAAATGCAGGTAATTGTCTCTGCATACTTTCAACTAATGACGAAGTATTAGATAATCAAGCTACAAAAGATGAGCTAGATCAATTTTATGACATTATGTGGGATGAAAATGAAACACATAAGTTTAAAAAGATCTCGCAACATCTACAAAAAATAAAAGCGTTTAAAGCGCAATAATAACGAAACATACTACCTCCTACATTTCAGACGGATCATAGATCCGTCTGCCTACATATGTGACCTTACAGGTCTCAGATACCTTGTTGCCTAGCAGTCTGATTGCTCAACAAATAATCAAAAAACAGTCTGTTATGCAATTAGGTATTTGTCGGTTTTAAAATTCATAAATTAAAGAGGAAGTAATCTTGACTCGAATTATCGTTGTTGGAGGCGGTGCAGGTGGCTTAGAGCTTGCTACTAAGTTAGGTCGTACCCTTGGTCGTAAAGGTCGTGCAGAAGTTACTTTAGTGGATCGTCGTGCAAGTCACTTATGGAAACCATTGCTACATGAAGTAGCAACAGGTTCATTAGATGCGGGTGTTGATGCTATCAGTTACCGTGCACATGCGAAAAACCATCACTTTGATTTCCAAATGGGCTCATTAGAAGGCATTGATCGTGATAATAAAACCATCACGCTTGCTGCACTGTATGATAAGCAAAATGAATTGTTAGTGCCTGAGCGTACGTTGGAGTACGATATTCTTGTACTAGCAATTGGCTCAACATCAAATGACTTTAATACTCCGGGTGTTCGTGAGCACTGTATTTTCCTTGATAGCCCAGAGCAAGCACACCGTTTCCGCTCTGAAATGAACAACCAGTTCATGAAGTTGCAAAACAATAAAGACCAACAAACTGTAGATATTGCGATTGTTGGTGCAGGGGCTACAGGTGTTGAGCTATCAGCTGAGCTTCATAACGCAGTTAAAGAGTTGCATAACTACGGTTTTGGTGATTTAGATAGCTCGCGTTTAAACGTAAACCTAGTCGAAGCAGGCGATCGCATTCTTCCTGCGCTACCACCTCGTATTTCTCAAGCGGCACACAGTGAGCTAACAAAACTGGGTGTAACCGTTCGTACGGGTACTATGGTAACGAAAGCCGATGAAACCGGTTTAACAACCAAAGATGGCGATCATATCCCAGCACAAATCATGGTGTGGGCTGCAGGTATTAAAGCGCCTGACTTCATGAAAGATATTGCTGGTTTAGAAACGAACCGTATCAATCAGTTAGTGGTTAAGCCAACACTACAAACAACACGTGATGATGATATTTACGTGATTGGTGATTTAGCATCATGCGTACAAGAAGATGGTTCATTTGTTCCGCCTCGTGCACAGGCTGCCCACCAAATGGCAAGTCGTTGTTTCTCAAACATTGTAGCGAAAATCACCGATCGTGAGCAAAAGCCTTACGTTTACAGTGATCACGGCTCACTTGTATCATTAAGCCGTTTCTCTACGGTAGGTAGCTTGATGGGTAACCTATCAAAAGGTTCGATGATGGTTGAAGGTCGTATTGCACGTATGGTGTACATTTCACTATACCGTATGCACCAAATGGCGCTACACGGCATGTTTAAGACGGGTCTTATTATGCTAGTAAGCCGTATTAACCGTGTGCTTCGTCCAAGCTTGAAGCTACACTAAGTTTTGCTTTATTAAGTAAATAAAAAACGCCAGCATGATTGCTGGCGTTTTTGTTTCAAGTCGTTTAATTGAACTTGTTGGCACTTAGTTGATTTTGAATAACTCAACATCAAAGATCAGTACAGAGCCCGGTGGAATGCTACCTGCACCGTTATTGCCGTAAGCAAGGTTAGCCGGGATAAATAAACGGATTTTTTCGCCTACAACCATGTGTTGTAAACCTTCCGTCCAGCCTTTGATCACGCGGTTCAGAGGGAAAGAGATTTTCTCGCCACGATCAACAGAGCTATCAAATACAGTTCCATCAATTAATGTACCGTGATAGTGAACCGTTACACTGTCTGTTGCTTTTGGATGCTCAGTACCTGTGCCTTTTTGTAGAACAAGGTATTGCAAGCCAGAAGGGGTTGTCTGCACACCTTCTTTTAATTTGTTTTCAGCAAGGAAGGTTTCACCTAACTTGATGTTCTCAGCTGCGACTTGTTTATTGTTGTATGAACGATAAAGGAAGAAAGCCAATAAAACGGCAACCACTACGGCGATAACAATTTTTGACACAATAGTATCCTTACAAATGAATTTATTGCATCTTACCATTTCACTGTGTTTCTAACAGCATGAAAACGTAAAACAATGGGGCAGATAACAGCTTTTAGTGATGACACATATTCGCAATATTGGCAGTGACGATATCATCGTTGATTGTTACTTTGTTTTTCTCAACAAAGAACTGAAGCAGTTGCTCAATGCTGAGATCTTTTAGCTTACAGGTATAGAAGGTTGCATCAGCACCGAACTGGTCTTCTACTTTGGTTTTAAGTGTTGCTAGGGTGTATGGCGTGTCTGATTCGATTAGTAAATTTAAGATATCGTGAGCATGAAAAGTGTTCATAATAAGGTTGTCCTTGTTTATTTTTTGCTATTTGGAAGCAGCATAACCCAAGGACAAAGCGTGAACGTTGATTTGAATTAATAAATGGTATTTTAAATGCAACTATTGGTTTTGTATTTAAAACTACATCATTAAATCTGCTGGCACCAGCGAGAAAACTAGCCCATCGAGAGGTTTGTTGTGATAGAAAATGCGATTACGTGCTTCACATTCAAATTGTGCATTACAAGCTTTAGCTGTTTTTTGACTAGCGTAGTTATCGATGTGAGTAACGATTTCTAATCGTGTTAACCCTAACATTTGAAAAGCAAATTGTACTGCTGCAACGTTGGCTTCAGTCGCAAAGCCTTGTCGGTGATAACTGCTTCTGATCCAATAGCCCAAATTAGCACTGTTAGTCATTGGAATAATGGCACTGAGTGAAACGGTACCAATAAACTCGTCATCAAAGCGGTTAAAAATCGCAAATTCATAGCTAAAATCTGTTTGCCAACTTAGTCTACTGGCATTAATCCATTCATGGGCATCATGTTGATCAAAACTGCTATCACACCATTCTAACCATGGCGATAAATCAGCTGTCGATTCATGTACAGCTGTAAGAAAATCGGTCAAATCTGCACTTTTGAATGGTCGGAGAATGAGCCGAGGCGTAGAAAGTTCGAAATCAAGTTTCATGGCTATCCTGCCTATAAAAGAAGAGAAAAGCGTGGAATGAAAAGTACTGATCCAAAGAGATCAGTACTTTCTGTCTGTTACTTAGTTACAGCATGTTTTGACGAAATTGCTCAAGCAGATCTTCAAGGAATTTAATGCGTTTCTTGCGATCTGATTGTTCAGCCAAAATCTTCAGTTTGGTTGGTCCTTCCATTCTAAAGATGTTGGGTTGGGTTTGAAGCAAACCGACTAAGAACGTTGGGTTAATCGCTGCATTTTGATCAAATTCAAAATAGCCGCCTTTCTCACCATTCTCAATTTTCTTAATACCAATCGTTGCTGCTTTCAGTTTGACATGGTTAACCGTCAGTAAGTTTGCCGCTGCATCTGGTAATAAGCCAAAGCGATCGATTAATTCGACTTTGATTTCGTTTAGCTCATTATCATCTTTAGCACTTGCAATGCGCTTATACAGTGATAAACGGGTATTGATATCAGGAATGTAGTCATCAGGTAATAGTGCAGGAATACGCAGTTCCACTTCGGTTTGCTGCTTCAATAAGTCATCTAATGATGGCTCTTTGCCTTCTTTTAGGGCTTCAACCGCTTGCTCTAGCATTTCCATGAATAAGCTAAAGCCAACGGATTGAATTTGACCACTTTGCTCATCACCCAATAGTTCACCCGCACCACGAATTTCTAAATCGTGGGTTGCAAGGGTAAAGCCAGCACCCAGATCTTCAAGTGAAGAAATCGCTTCTAAACGTTTAACCGCATCTTTAGTCATGCGCTTAGGATGTGGTGTTAATAGGTAAGCATAGGCTTGGTGATGGGAGCGACCAACACGACCACGTAACTGGTGAAGCTGCGCTAAACCAAGGTTATCGGCACGATCCATAATAATGGTATTGGCCGTTGGAACATCGATACCCGTTTCAATAATCGTGGTACAAACTAATACGTTGAAACGCTGGTGGTAGAAATCCCCCATGATTTTTTCAAGTTCACGTTCACGCATTTGACCATGAGCAAAAGTCACACGCGCTTCTGGGATAAGTTTCGCCAGATCTTCGGTCGTTTTCTCAATAGTATCGACTTCGTTATGAAGGAAGTAGACCTGGCCACCACGACTAATTTCACGTAATACTGCTTCACGGATCACGGCATCTTCTGATTGGCGAACAAAGGTTTTGATCGCTAAACGACGAGCAGGAGGCGTTGCGATAATCGATAGATCGCGCATACCACTCATTGCCATATTCAACGTACGAGGAATTGGCGTCGCGGTTAGGGTTAAGATGTCGACATTGGCACGGATCGCTTTGATTTTCTCTTTCTGACGAACACCAAAGCGGTGCTCTTCATCGACAATTAATAGACCTAAATCGTGATAGTTAACACTGCTATTAAGTAGCTTATGGGTACCGATCAGAATATCGATTTTACCTTCTTCAACATCGGCTAATATTTGCTTTTGCTCTTTCGCCGTTTTAAAGCGAGAAAGCACTTCAACTCGAATTGGCGTGTTAGCAAAACGGTCACGGAAGTTTTCAAAGTGTTGCTGGGCAAGCAGGGTTGTTGGTACTAATACAGTGACTTGCTTGTTGTTATCTACTGCAACAAAGGCTGCACGCATCGCAACTTCGGTTTTACCAAAGCCAACATCACCACAGACTAAACGATCCATTACTTTGCTTTGGCACATATCAGACAATACGGCATTAATCGCAAGTGCCTGATCATAGGTCTCTTCGTATGGGAAACCTGCACTGAACTCGGCATAGGCTTCACGATCAAGCGTGAATTTAAAGCCCGGTTTTAGCTCACGTTTAGCATAAACATCCAGTAACTCAGCAGCAACATCACGCACTTTTTCAGCGGCTTTTTTACGTGCCTTGGCCCATGTTTCACCACCCAGTTTATGGATTGGTGCGGTTTCTTCTGCACCACCAGAATAGCGGCTTATTAAATGGAGCGATGCAACAGGGACGTATAGCTTTGCGCCACCTTGATATTCAAGGGTAACGTATTCAGTTTTGATCCCGCCAGCTTCAAGGGTTTGTAAGCCTTGATAGCGACCAATACCGTGATCGATATGAACGACAGGTTGACCAATTTGCAGTTCAGCAAGGTTGCGAATAATAGTATCGGCGTTAACGGTGGTTTTCTTATCATCACGACGTCGACGCTGGACAATACGTTCGCCCAAGATGTCACTTTCACATAAGAAAGCAACGCTTGGATCATCAAGAATAAAGCCATTTTCAGCAGGACCAATGACTAAGCTATGTTTCGTTGGGTTATCTAGCGCTTCATCTAATGTTTTGCAGACCAGTGGGCGCACTTTAATTCGAGCGAGAAGATCTAATAAGGCTTCACGTCGACCTTCAGAAGCGACAGAGAAAATGACTTTACCTTGGAACTGTTCATCAAAACGACGAAGTTCGGCAAAAGGCTCTTTTAGCTGATGGTTGATAGTGATGCTTGGCACGGGTTCTAATTGCGGATTAAAACGTCCTGCTTTGTCATCATCAACGGTTTCTGGCTGGATGCGAACACGAGGCAAGGTTTTAAAGCCTGCGAACATTTCGTCTTTAGTTAGCCATAGCTCTTTAGGCTCAAGTAATGGACGAAGTGGATCAACACGACGTTGATCGTAGCGGTAATCAGCATCAGCAAGGAAAGTATCGACGGCTGGCTCTAGTTCACCTAAGGTCACTAGTAGCGCATTGTCTGGCAGGTAATCAAATAAAGTTTCTGTTTTATCAAAAAACAGCGGTTGCCAGTACTCGATACCTGCAGGCCAAGTGCGCTTGCTGACTTGTTGGTAAATAGATTCAGGTTCCCTACGGGCTTCAAAGCGTTCACGCCAGCGCATACGGAAATTTTCGACCGCAATTTCATCGGTTGGGAATTCATGTGCTGGCAGTAGATTAATACTGTCAATTTCGCCGGTTGAACGCTGGTTATCAGGATCAAATTGGCGAATGGAATCTACTTCATCGTCAAAGAAATCAATACGATAAGGAGACTGGCTACCCATTGGGAATAGATCGAGCAATGAGCCACGGCTGGCATACTCACCATGTTCCATTACTTGATCGACATGGCGATAACCTGATACTTCAAGTTGCAGACGTAGTCTTTCCAGCGACATACGATCACCATTTTTCACCATTAACGCATGTTGGTGAATAAATTCGCTCGGTGTTAGACGCTGTAACAGAGTGCTAATAGGAACCAAAATAATGCCATTTTTCTGCGTTGGCATTTTGTATAAGCGTGCTAAACGCTCGGAGATAATGTCTTGGTGTGGCGAAAAATTATCATATGGTAGTGTTTCCCAATCAGGAAAAACATTCACATCCACATCACAAAACTGGCTAATTTCTGGCTGTAGTTTCAGTGCCGTTTGGGTATCTGGCACTACTGCAAGAATAGGGCCGTTATGCGACGCTGCGATTTCTGCAAAAGAAAGCGCCAGTGCCGCGCCTTTGATATTACCAATGTAGCGGTTATCCCCAGCCTTACTAGGTAAAGGTATTGAAAGTAACTGTTTGTTATTCATCGTTATTATTTAATTGTCTTTGTTGAGCACGTTGGCGTAAGAGCTTTTGCTGGCTATATAAAGCTGCGCGGATCAGCAAATCACGATCATCTTCTAATAAGCGGGTATAACGCAGTTTAATAATAAATTTATCATCGCTAGCAAGGCTTTCTGTGATTTCAGCGTAGCAATAAATCGCCGCCGCTGGGTAGTCTAAAAACAGTTTTACTTTAACATTTTCGCCAATGTGATAGGGCTTTGAACTGGTAAAACTTAGGTTGCTTGCGCCAAACGTTAAGGTGGTAAAACGGTAAGCAGGATCATCTTGTTGTGAAAGTACGTAAGACAAGAGGAGGTTGATTTTACTATTTTGTGCCGCAAGGTAATCCATTAGTGCCTGCGTTTCATTTTTATTGAAGCTGGCAAATAGACGATCTGCATTATCTTCAAGGTTTGAACATTCGCTGGCTATACGAAAGAGCGGTGGGATCTCACCTTGAAAGTCATGTTCGTTTGGGACGCTTTCATGTTCAGACAAACGTTCAACGTTAATGGTTAGCCCAAGCTGGACTGAGAAGTACTCATCTTGATGTGTCATAACGCACTCACTGCGAAAAAATCCTATTGTTCAAACTAATAATAAGTGTTGATGATATAACGTACAGCAACACTATATTCAGCTTGATTTTATTGAACTGATTATTACTTAGCAGTTACTTGGGAGCAAGTAAACTCGGTTGAGTGTTGATCATTTAGTCACTGAATTTACATTACATTTACTATGTTAGATGGTAATTAATGGTGTGAACGAGTATTCTTGAGCAACCCAATAAAGGAGTGGTTTCTCTATCCTATGTTTCATCCAGTTTCTTTTTTCATCGGCTTACGTTACTTGCGTGGTCGATCGGGCGATCGCTTTAGTCGCTTCGTCTCCTACATGTCTACCGCAGGTATTACGATTGGTGTAATGGCACTGATTACCGTTATGTCAGTGATGAATGGTTTTGAAGACCAATTAAAAGGTCGAATTTTAGGCGTGTTACCGCAAGCGGTTGTATCAAGTGCTGATGGGCGTGTACCGCTCTCAGAAAATGCACCTGAAGTCTTAAGAAAATTACCTCATGTCGTAAATGTAACCGCTATTACCCGTGGTGAAGCAATCATTCAAAGTGCAAGTTCTATTACAGCGGGCACTATGATTGGTATTGAACCTAACCAATATGAGCCGATTGCCAAACATCTAATGGTGGGGAGCTTATCGTCGCTAACACCGGGCAGTTTTAAAGTGATTATTGGCCAAGCTATGGCGGTATCTCTTGGGGTACAACCAGGTGATAAAATTCGCTTAATGGTAACCAGTGCGAGCCAATTCACGCCGCTTGGTCGTATGCCGAGCCAACGTAATTTTGAAGTGGCTGGTATTTATGACACGGGTTCTGATGTTGATCAGCAATTGGTGTACACGAATATTTCAGATGCCGGCCGATTGCTGCGCTATAAACTCGATCAAATGACCGGTTGGCGTTTATACCTTGATGATCCGTTTACCGTTCCTGAACTGAAAGAGAAATTACCAAAAGGTTGGACATGGTCTGACTGGCGCGACCAACGTGGTGAGCTTTTCCAAGCGGTTAAGATGGAAAAGAACATGATGGGGTTAATGCTAGGTCTGATCATTGGTGTGGCAGCATTTAATATTATCTCTGCTTTAGTCATGGTGGTGATGGAGAAGCAATCTGAAGTCGCTATTTTAAAAACACAAGGGATGACACATCGCCAAGTGTTAACGATCTTTATGGTTCAAGGCGCAAGTAGTGGTGTAATTGGGGCACTACTCGGCGGCTTGTTTGGCGCATTAATGGCACATAATTTAAATAGTATTCTTTCCGTATTGGGTGTCGATTTAGCTTCCATTGGCGGCACGTTACCATCGGTAATTGAACCACTACAAATTCTATTGGTTATTTTAGGGGCTATTAGCTTGAGCTTATTAGCGACTGTTTTTCCTTCTTATCGTGCGGCCGCTGTCCGTCCTGCTGAGGCTCTTCGTTATGAATAATGCGTTGTTATCTTGTCATCAACTTTGTAAAACCTATAAAGAAGGGCAATTTGAGACAGAAGTTTTAAAACAAGTGAATTTAGATATTGCTGATAATGAGTTAGTGGCAATTGTCGGTTCATCAGGTTCAGGTAAGAGTACTTTACTGCACATTTTAGGCGCGTTGGATGAACCAACCGACGGTGAAGTTTTCTTTAAGGGACAGCGTTTAGATACCTTAAGTGCCAATAAGCAAGCGAAAATCCGTAATCAAGAGATTGGTTTTGTGTATCAGTTTCACCACCTACTTGCAGACTTTACTGCAGTTGAAAACGTGGCAATGCCATTGTTAATTGCTGGTGTACATGTTGGAGAAGCTAAAACTCGTGCACAAGATATGCTTTCAATGGTGGGATTAAGTCATCGTCATGATCACCGTCCATCAGAGTTAAGTGGTGGTGAGCGTCAACGTGTTGCCATTGCTCGTGCGTTAGTGAATAACCCATCTATTGTGCTTGCAGATGAACCAACGGGTAATCTTGATCATAAAACAGCACTAGAGATTTATGATTTGATGCGCAAGTTGAATGCTGAATCAGGTACGGCATTTTTAGTGGTTACTCACGATAGTGAATTAGCAAGTAAGCTTGATCGCTGTATGCACATGCAAGATGGCGTGTTATCACAAGTTGTGGTGGAGGCTTAATGTTTCGCCCTCTCTCTTTATATATAGGTAGCCGTTTTAACCGTTCTAAAAAACGTAACCGTATGGTGTCATTTATTTCAATGTCATCCATGTTAGGGATTGCTGTAGGTGTTGCGGTGATCATTGTTGGTTTATCGGCAATGAACGGTTTTGAACGTGAATTGGAAACACGTGTGCTATCGGTGATCCCGCATGGTGAGTTACAAGCGGTGGAACCACCATTAAATGATTGGCAGCCGTTAGTTAAACAAATTGAAAAGCACCCAGATGTAACTGCCGCAGCACCTTATGTTGAATTTACGGCATTGCTTGAAAAAGGCACCAAACTTAAAGCGGTTGGCGTTCGTGGCGTTAACCCGAAAGAACAATTAAAAGTCAGTGAATTACCTCGTTACGTGAAAAATAATGCGTGGAGTAAATTCAGTGCAGGTAAAAAAGAGGTGATTCTAGGTCAAGGTGTGGCACAAAAGCTTGATCTAAAAGTAGGGGATTGGGTTACAGCTATGATCCCTAACTCTGATCCTGAAATGAATAAACTTCGTGCTCCACATCGTATTCGTTTACAGGTAGCAGGTATTCTTGCGTTAGGTGGCGAAATCGATCATAAATTAGCGATTGTTCCACTGGCGGATGCACAAAAATACATGGATATGGGAAGCGGTGTTTCTGGTATTCAAATTAATGTTGATAAAGTGCTTGAAGCTCAGCGTATTGTTAAAGAAGTGGGTAATACTCTGCCTGTTTATGTGTACCTGAAAAGTTGGACGCAGCAATACGGTTATATGTACCGTGATATTCAGTTGGTTCGCACAATCATGTACCTCGTTATGGTACTGGTTATCGGCGTTGCATGCTTTAATATCGTTTCTACATTGATGATGGCAGTAAAAGATCGTGCTTCTGATATCGCGATTTTACGTACTATGGGTGCAAGTGATCGTTTAGTGAAATCGATCTTTATATGGCATGGTGTATTATCTGGCGTATTAGGTAGTGTACTGGGCTCTATTATGGGCTGTTTATTGGCCGTTAATTTGACTCATATTGTTCGTGTGATTGAGAAGATCATTGGTCATCACTTTTTATCGGGTGATATCTACTTTATCGACTTCTTGCCAACGCAATTAGCGTATCAAGATGTAATTATTGTTTCCGTTACTGCTATTTTATTAAGCTTGATTGCGACGTGGTACCCAGCACGCAGGGCAAGTAATTTGCAGCCAGCGCGTGTGTTAAGCGCAAAGTAACAGCTCAATATCATTGTTATGAACGGAGTCTTTTTAAGGCTCCGTTTTTTTTATACCTATGTTTACTCGAGTCTATATATTTGAATATTCAAATTTAATTGTATTTTTATAGTGAATACTGTGATCGTTATTCATATTTAAAAGGAATTATTTAGTATGTTTTATAAATTGTGCTAATTTTCTTCCCACAGCTTGTTGAGTACATTGTAAGTAATCGTGCTTTTTTACTTTCGATTAGTTCAATAAGTAATTTTTAGGGAATGACGTTAACAATTTAGGAATAAAAATGAAAAAGAATGCACTTGGCTTACTTGTAGCACTGTCTGTTTTAGCACCTGTGGCAGCGCAAGCTGCGGTTCAACTACCAGAAGGTACGCAAGAAATTGGTATTTATGGTAAAGCGAAATTAGGCAGTGGCTGGGATGTAAACCTAACAGGTTCTTACGGTTACTTTGTGCAAGATAACTGGGAAGTGGGTGGTACAACTTCTATTCATGCACAAGATGCAAATGATGCATTTACTGGTAAAATTGGTGTGTTTACCGAATATAACTTCGTGAACTCAACTAACTGGGTTCCTTACGTTGGTGCAGCTACACAGCTTGCAGGCCTAACTTACAATGAAGAAGATGGTTCTGAAGGTAACATTGGTAAAGATGGTAGTTCTTGGGCACTTAACGTTAAGTTAGCTGCTGGTGTTAAATACTTTATCAATCCAAACGTAGCATTGACAGGTGAAGTGAACTACAACATCGCTACTGATGATATTGAGTTCTCTGGCGATAAAGCGAAAGATAGTTTAACAAACATCGTATTTGGTACTCGTTTCTACTTCTAAACGAAGTGAAATCAGGTTTAAAAGGCCCGCTTCGTGCGGGTCTTTTTGTATTACAACAATAGTATTTAGCTAAGCTGAAGGATATTAAAAGGCGATACTCTTTAAATATGACTGCTGGCCTGTATAAAAAACAACCTAGCGTGAGGTTGATACTGAGTGTAAAGCGGTTAATTACTTATCACTTTTAGCATTAGGCTTTAATTAGTGCTTCATTCTACCGCTTTAAAATAAGATAAAATAAAAGCATATTAAATAGTTAACTAATATTGATGCTTTTACGGCGGTTTTGATTTTAATTTATACCGCAATATAAAAAATATCCTTTGTTTTACAGTTTTTTGTGAATTTTATTTTTATTTTATTTTTTAGTGTGTGTTTTTATTTACCTTTTTGGTTGTTTTTTAATCTTTGGTGGTGTTGTTCAACTGAAAAATTGAACTTTTTTACTTATAAATTGTGAATGGTGTTCATTTGGAAATTAATTAAGTTGTTTCATTTAACAGTCATGAAACTGCGTGCTAATTTTGTCGCCACTGATTTATGGATACAAGTTGTCGTTATACGGATTGTTACTTCTCTTTAAGTAACTAAGTAAAGGAACTGCATTTAAGTAGACGACTTGTTTAAAAGTAAAAACAATTAGGAAATATAATGAAAAAGAATGCACTAAGCCTTCTAGTGGCTCTATCTGTTCTAGCTCCAGTAGCAGCACAAGCAGCAGTTCAACTTCCAGCTGGTACTCAAGAGATCGGTGTTCAAGGTAACGCTAAACTAGGCAGCGGTTGGCATGCAGATCTTAACGGTACTTACGGTACTTTCGTAAAAGACAACTGGGAAGTGGGTGGTACTGCTACTGTTCGCGCTCAAGATGAAAACGATTCAATTAGCGGTCAATTAGGTGTGTTTACTGAATACAACTTCGTAAACTCTACTAACTGGGTTCCTTACGTAGGTGCTGCTGTTGAAGTTGGTGGTCTATCTCTAAGTAACGAAGGCGCTGACAGCAACTGGGGTGCAAACGCTAAAGTTTCTGCTGGTGTTAAGTACTTTATTAACCCTAATGTTGCTATCACATCTGAAGTTAACTACAGCATTGCAACAGATAAGATCTTCGAAGGTGATTCATACAACGGTGCAGATCTTAAGAACAGCCTAACAAACATCGTATTCGGTACTCGTTTCTACTTCTAAGTTTAAACAAGTATTACGATGTGATAAAAACCCGCCATGTGCGGGTTTTTTTACGTCTAAATTCCACTGAATACTGGACCTCCCAAACATATGGGAGCTTTCCATTTAAGTGGAGGACTCGTCGCTATGTAACAGTGACTTTGTTATGTAATGACAAATAATATATCGAGAGGACGTTAGTTGGGAATAAAGCGGTTGATAGGAAAGCAGATATAAAAAAGAGCCTGCTTCACATAATAGTGATAGAAGCAGACTCTATTTATATGGCTTATTGAAACTGTTTAAGACAATGCGTTACGTTTTTTAACGCGCTTTATAATCCAACTACTTGAAAGGCTAACAATGGCAATTGCCAGAGTAACAAACGGTGCAACCATTAAAATCATAGTCGCTACTTTAGCGATTTTTTCAGGTAGTAAAGTTAATAAATAGCCTAAACCTGTAAGTAGTAATACCCAAGCTGTCGCACTTAGCCAAGCAAAACGGAAAAAGTGGGACTGACTTTTAACACGGAAGCCCATCATTAAAGGTAGCAAAGGGCGCACTACAGGAATAAAACGTGCTACAAACAGAGCTATCACACCATGACGGATCAGCAAGTTATCGACAGTTTGCATCCTGTGCGGTGGTACCATATTCACCCAGCCTTTCACTTTTGGTAAATGATCCAGCCAGCGACCTTGTAAGTAAGCGAGCCAACTGCCAATAGCTGATGCCACAATCAGTAAGAAGACCACTAATTTAAAATCAATGATCCCCATTGCACCTAATGTACCAGCTAAGATCACGATGCTATCGCAAGGTAGCGGTGCTGCCGGTAAAAATGCACTTTCTAACCAGATAACAAATGTCACGCAGACATAAATCATCACCATGCTTTCTGGGTTTTGTAATGCGACAAAATCTTGGTGCCAGAGCGCAGAAAAAATAGATACAAATGAATCAAGCATCTATGTGTCCTTGTAAATAAAATAGAAAAATGAATTGGTTTGATGTTATGAAAACAGCAAATTCCGACTATGTGTAAAACGAAATTGAAAATTGGCGAGAGACAAAAGGTTCTTGCGTTTTAAACACGATTTTTCTATAGGTATCAGAGCGTAAGTTAAAAAGACATTACTCTTTTGCTGTAACAAAGCAAGAAAATGTTCACGCTCGTGATACAAGGGCGCTAGTTTAATCGTTGGTGAGGGAAAACGGTAGCGTTGGGGCGTTGTTAACAGCCCAAGATCTGCATTATATGAGATTGAAGACGATTCAAAATAACTATGGGCATCAATGTGTTCAATATTTGCTGAAACACGATGGCTAAAGAAAGCACTGCATAGTAATAGAGTAAGAATATATAGCAGTTGAGAACAGCGCATTTTATCTCTAACCAACTCAAGTTAATTCACGCACTTATTAGTACTGAAATCACATTGAAAAGCAAATGATTAGTTGTGTATAAATATTGCGAGCAAGATGTTCTTTTAAGTGTAAAAAAGCCCCAACATTCCAATGTTGAGGCAATAGGCTAGTTTATGTTTTTATTTTTACATGTTTCGAATAACTTTCTTCATTTGTGTACCAATGAAGATAAAGCTGAACCCTTCAAAGAGTAGTGATACGCCGACAAAGATCCCTAGTAGAGACATTGAGAATTCAGGATTATTCATCAAACTAAAGAAGTAGATACCGATTGCGGTTGAAATCAAGCCACTGAATACAATCCAACGCCAGCCAGCAAGGTGCTTACGACTATTAAAGCCAAACAACATACGCGTTACGCCGTTAAAAATCATGGTTGCAATCATTAATACAGTGATAGTCACTAAGCCAATGAAAGGTTGACCTAAAATAAATAAACCACCTAGTAAGTAGAATAATGCACTGATCACATACCAGGTTTTGGTTTTCCAATCTGGAATACTGAAAGTGTGGTAAACCTGCACCAATCCGATCACAAGGAAAATAGTGCCGACAATAGTGGTAATTGTCATACCTGCTGCAATAGGTAGGCTGATAGCGAATACCCCGGCTAATGCCACGATAACACCAACAATCACGAACCATTTCCAGCCTTTGTTAAGCATAGAACTTACTGGGTTTTCCATAACGTATCCCTTAAACGCAAAAGAGTAAATTAAGATGTTTTGTCTAATATTAGACCTAATTGTTTGATTGGCTAGTAAATTTTTACTGATAATTAGCAATTTAAGTTTTTGAATACAAAACGTTTTAAAATAATATCATGAAGGGGTAGATCTTGAAGTCACAGTAAAAATGGTTGAAAAATAGAACTGAATATTACTAATGACTGTTTTTCGGTTCTAAAAAAAGTAAGCGGATACAAAAAAGCCTCACATCATTGGAGGCTTTTTTCGTATTTATAGCTGTAGATACTATGGGCGGGCAGAGCCGATTCTAATTTTTCGTTTATTCCAGCTACGAACAACGGAGTAACGCCATAGGCCACGAATACCAAAGTAGCCAATAAGGGCAGATACCACGCTACAAATAAAGCAACCTAGCAAAAATGGAGGACCAATTTGGCTCATTTGGTTTAACAGGAAGTCCCATGATAGCTCGAAGTGGAAACCCACATTAGGGCTATTGAGTACCCAAGCACCAAGTTTATACGCACCATAAAACAGCACTGGCATGGTAACAGGGTTACTTACCCATACAAGAGCAACGGATAGGGGAAGGTTTACACCAAAGAGAATAGCCAAGCCTGCCGCCATGATCATTTGACTAGGAAGCGGAACGAAAGCCATGAATAAGCCAACGGCAAATGCACCCGATGCAGATCGGCGATTTAAACACCATAAGTTCGGGTTATAAAGCACATTACCAAAGATCTTAAGGGCTTTTTGGCGCTTAATCACTTCGTGGCTTGGTAAGAACTTTTTAATAAGATGTCTAGGCATAATCAGTATTTAATCACATGGCGATAACAGTATGTTACAAATAGCATTAGGTATCGCAATAGGTTTTCATACACTGCTGGGTTTATCTGTTATTCCACATTACGGGTGGTATATGACAGGGATAATAGTCAGTGTTGTTATTTATTATTATTGTCGAAACCAGTTTTTATTTTGGTTTTCAATAAGTGCTTTCTTAGCGGCATTAAGTGCCGAACAATATCTTAAAAAGGTTGATGACGTTCCGCTAAATCGGACAAATCTTACCATAAATGTCCGAGTTAGTGCGGTATTAAATGAAAATATACCGAATACGTATTTCGAAGCAGAGGTTATTGATGCATATTTACCCTCAAATCAGGCTGACATCAGTTTATCTTCTTCGCATCGCTTACTTATTTTGTGGCCTGATGCGCCAGTATTAAAGCAAGGTCAGATCTGGCAATTACCTGTTAAATTAAGCCGTATTGTTGGTAGGATCAATCAGGCAGGATTCGATGCCGAACGTCACGCTGTAAGTCGAAACATTCATGGAAGAGCAGTCGTTCGAGTAAGCGGTTCTAACATTCCTGTTCTTATTACTCAACATATAACATGGCGACAGCAGTTATTTGATCGGGTAACGCAACTTACTAATAACATGCCTTATCAAGCGTATTTATTAGCCTTGGCTTTTGGTGAGCGAAGTGGATTAGATAAAGACGATTGGATGAAGCTAAGAGACAGCGGCACTGCGCATTTGTTAGCGATATCAGGCTTACATATTGCTTTGGCCATGCTGTTAGGGTGGATGATTGGCGCAAAGTTAAAGCTATTGTTACCGCAAAAAACGCTATTTATTTGGACACCTATGATCATGGGGTTAACTGTTGCATTGGTCTATGCTTGGTTAGCTGGATTAACGATTCCAACCATTCGAGCATTATTGATGTGTTTGATCATAGGCAGTTTAAAGACAACGGGATCGTATTGGCGGCACTGGCAAGTACTGTTAATGACGCTGTCATTGAGCTTATTACTTGCTCCATTTGCTATTTACAGCGCTTCTTTTTGGTTGTCGTTTTACGCTGTTGCTGTATTAGTTTTATTTAGTGTTGGGCAACGGTATTTTCCATTAGTAAAAATGCCTTACAGCAGATTTTCAACTACACATCTACATGCTTCGTTTCTTCAATTGGTCAAAATTCAATGCTGGCTATTAGTGTTGATGTTACCTATTCAATGGTTATGGTTTGGCGGCATATCTATCGCTGCTCCTATTGCTAACTTATTTGCAGTACCTTGGGTTAGTTTTATTACTGTTCCTCTAGTGTTATTGGCGGTGATAACACTGTGGTTTCCTACTTTATCCAGCATCTTATGGCAATGTGCGAATTGGTCGTTGTTGCCTGTGGTTGAGGGGATAGCTTGGCTGGAAGGGGCATGGTACGGGTTATCAATGTCATATCAGCCAGTCTTATGGTGTGTTGTTATTATCGTATTGGGCGCGACATTATTGCCATTTCGACGTTTTAAATGGCTTTATATTTCGCTACTTTTTCTATCTGTAATGGGGATTCTAAAGCCTAACAATAAGACGTCACAGTGGCAGGTAATGGTACTCGATGTTGGTCATGGTTTAGCGGTGATCATACACAAAGCAGGACGAGCGATACTGTATGACACAGGTAACCGTTGGCAAGAAAGTGTGGTTGCTGGAAGTACGATTTTACCTGTATTGGAAAATATGGGGATCAAGCAGTTGGACTACTTGGTGATCAGCCACGATGATAGCGATCATGCAGGAGGCAAAGCGCTTATTTCTGAAAAATTTTCTCCGCAATATAGCTATAGCAGCAATTATAATGACGAAGAGTATTTTCCTTGTATTAAAGGGCAATCATGGTCTTGGCAAGGGCTGAGTTTTACCGTGCAATGGCCGATACAACAGGTGAGTCGAGCACGAAATCCACATTCATGTGTTGTTCGTATACAAGCAGAAAACGGGCAAGGACCATCTCTGTTATTGACAGGAGATATTGATGCCATCGCTGAGCTAATGTTAGTGAAACTCGCCCCAACACTAACAGCTGACATTTTATTAGTGCCACATCATGGCAGTAAAACATCCTCTACTAATACCTTTCTTGATCACGTTAAGCCTTCATTAGCCTTGGTTTCAACAGGCGTATTTAATTCGTGGAATTTGCCTGCGCAAACAGTCAAAGAGAAATATCAGCAGCGAAACATTCAATGGTTATCAACGGGTAGAGTAGGGCAGATCACCATTGATGTTGATAACGAAAGTTATCAGGTACGCACGCAACGCAGTACGACAGCTACGCAATGGTATCGACCTAAATGGTTATAGAGGTGTCTTCTTCGCTTTCTTGTTGAGTAAAACAATAATATTAAATGATTAATTGTCTTTTTTTTAAGCAAAAGACAATTTTTTCAAAAGGATGAGTGACAAATTTGGTTGAGAGACAAGTTAGAGGTAGAATAGAAAAACTGTATTAGAAATAAATTGGTTTTCATGACTCAATCAACAGAAAAATCATCAAGAGATACTTATAAGCGATTATGGCCTTATATCAGCATCTATAAAGCTGGTTTAGCGGTGGCGGTAATTGCGCTTATTATTAACGCTGTCGGTGATACCCTGATGCTTTCTATGATCAAGCCTTTACTTGATGAAAGCTTTGGTGGTTTCGATAAAATCGATTCAGATTTCCTCGCGATGATGCCAATCTACTTAATTGGCTTAATGATCCTACGTGGTGTAAGTGGTTTTGTTTCAACTTACTGCCTATCTTGGGTTTCTGGTAACGTTGTAATGACGCTACGTCGTCAGTTATTCCAACACTTCATGAAAATGCCAGTTGCATTCTTTGATAAAGAATCTTCAGGTGCATTGCTATCACGTATTACCTACGACTCTGAACAAGTTGCTTCTGCAACCAGTAGTGCGTTAGTCAGTATTGTCCGTGAAGGTGCCTCGATTATTGGTCTTATGGCGTTGATGTTTTGGAATAGCTGGCAACTATCGGCAATTCTGATCGTGATCGCACCTATTGTTGCTTTCAGTATTCGTGTGGTATCGAAGCGTTTTCGTAAGATCTCACGCAATATGCAAGATGCAATGGGCTCTGTAACCTCATCTGCTGAGCAAATGCTGAAAGGTCACAAAGTTGTTTTAAGCTACGGTGGTCAAGAAGTTGAAAAGCAGCGTTTTGATAACGTAAGTAACCAAATGCGTCGCCAAACCATGAAGTTGGTATCAGCTCAGGCGATTGCGAACCCAGTTATTCAGGTTATCGCTTCTCTTGCGTTGGTGGTTGTACTTATTCTTGCAAACACACCATCACTACGTGCTGAACTAACACCAGGTACATTTGCGGTTGTGTTTGGTGCAATGTTTGGCTTAATGCGTCCTTTAAAAGCATTAACGAACGTAACATCACAGTTCCAACGTGGTATGGCTGCGTGTCACACCTTGTTTGAATTGATGGATTTAGAAACAGAAAAAGACAACGGAACTGTTGAAGTTAAACGCGTTAAAGGTGATGTAGAAGTGAAAAATGTCACTTTTACTTACCCAACTAAAGATACGCCAGCATTACGTGATGTGAGTTTTCATTTACCAGCAGGTAAAACATTAGCATTGGTAGGGCGTTCCGGCTCAGGTAAAAGTACCATCGCTAACTTACTGACACGTTTCTACGACATTGATGCAGGTGAGTTAACTCTTGATGGGGTGGAAATTCGCGACTACAAACTAGCGAATCTTCGTGATCAAGTTGCTGTCGTTTCGCAAAACGTTCACCTATTTAATGACACTATTGCTAACAACATTGCTTATGCAAGTCATGATGCTTACAGCCGTGAAGATATTGAACGTGCTGCAGAGCTAGCTTATGCGATGGACTTTATCAAAGACATGGACAATGGTTTAGATACGGTTATTGGTGAGAATGGTGTGAGCTTATCAGGTGGTCAGCGTCAGCGTTTAGCGATTGCTCGTGCATTGCTACGTAATGCGCCGGTGCTTATTCTGGATGAAGCAACATCAGCACTGGATACTGAATCTGAGCGTGCAATTCAAAGTGCATTAGATGAACTGCAAAAAGATCGTACCGTACTGGTGATTGCTCACCGCCTATCAACAATTGAAAATGCCGATCAGATCCTAGTGGTTGATGACGGTGAAATTGTTGAACGTGGAACTCACGCAGAGCTTATCAGCCATGATGGTGCGTATGCCCAGCTTCACCGTATTCAGTTTGGTGACTAATGGCATCACTTATCGAAAAAATGTGGTTTCAGCATCCTCCTAAAGGGGGGATGCTGTTTCTTTATATCCTACTTTGGCCTTTGTTCTGGCCGTTAAGCCGCTTATTTGGCGTGATCAGCCAACACAAACGTCAGCAATATGCTTCTGGTAAAAAAGCAGCATATAAAGCGCCTATTCCTGTTGTGGTAGTTGGTAATATTACCGCAGGTGGTAACGGTAAAACCCCCGTTGTGGTTTGGCTAGTAGAACAACTGCAAGCGCAAGGTTTAAAACCGGGTGTAGTGTCTCGTGGTTACGGTGGTAAAGCACCTCATTATCCGTACTTTGTTGAAGCGACAACGAGTACAGATATTGCCGGTGATGAACCTGTACTTATTCAGCGTCGCACCAATGCGCCTGTTGCTGTTGCGCCAAAGCGCAGTGAAGCGGTGAAAATGCTACTTGAACACAATGTTGATGTGATCATCACCGATGATGGTTTGCAGCATTATGCTCTTGAGCGTGACATTGAAATCGTGGTGATTGATGGTCAACGTCGTTTTGGTAATGAACACTTATTACCACTAGGACCATTACGTGAAACTTGCCAGCGTTTAAACGAAGTCGATTTTCTGATTTGTAATGGTGGTACTGCGCAAGCGAATGAAGCTGCGATGAAGTTGGTACCGACCGATTTAATTAATGTCAAAACAGGTGAGCGCCGCGCAATTTCAACCCTAAATGATGTGGTTGCAATGGCGGGGATTGGGCATCCACCACGCTTTTTTACTACCCTAAATCAATTAGGCGTGACACCTGTGTTATGTCAGCCGTTTGCTGATCACCAAGCATTTGAAAAACAAACATTGTTAGATTTAGCCCACCAAGGGCAGCATTTAGTAATGACTGAAAAAGACGCCGTAAAATGTTACGGCTTTGCTGAAGAAAACTGGTGGTATCTTCCTGTTGATGCAGATATCGCACAGCCTCAGGCTACAGACATTATTAAACGGATCATTGAGGTAAAGGAAACGTATGGATCACCGTCTGCTTGAAATCGTTGCTTGTCCAGTATGTAAAGGCAAGCTGAACTACGATAAAGAAAAAAATGAGCTTGTATGTAAGTTCGATCGTTTAGCTTATCCTATTAATGATGGCATTCCAGTTTTACTAGAGCCAGAAGCTCGTACGTTAAGCTCAGACGAGGTTAAATAATAATGACATTTACCGTTGTTATTCCTGCCCGTTACCAATCAACACGATTACCGGGTAAACCACTGGCAGATATCGCAGGTAAACCTATGGTGCAATGGGTTTACGAACAAGCGATGAAGTCAGGTGCGGATCAAGTGATTGTCGCAACTGATGATCAACGCATTGTTGATGTGGTGAAAGGCTTTGGTGGTGAAGTGTGTTTAACTCGCGCAGATCACGAATCAGGCACAGAGCGTCTTGCTGAAGTGGTTGAGAAATACCAATTAGCAGACGATCACATTGTGGTGAATGTGCAGGGTGATGAACCGTTGATCCCTGAAACCATTATTCGCCAAGTGGCTGATAACATTGCTCATAAAGATGCACCTATGGCGACATTGGCGGTTGAAATTGATCACCATGATGAAGTGTTTAATCCCAATGCGGTAAAAGTCGTTACCGATAAAGACGGTTATGCACTGTACTTTAGCCGAGCATCGATTCCATGGGATCGTGACAACTTTGCCAAAGAGCCACGTATCGTTCACCACAATTTACTACGTCACATTGGTATTTATGCCTACCGTGCAGGTTTTATTAAAACCTACATCAATTGGGAACCAAGTGCGTTAGAGCAAATTGAATCACTAGAGCAACTACGTGTGCTTTGGTACGGTGAGAAGATCCACGTTGATGTGGCAATTGATGCGCCAGCGCCGGGTGTTGATACGCCAGAAGATCTTGAAAAAGTACGTGCTATTGTTGGTTAATTGATCATCACGAATACTTTCATGAACGAAAAAACCGAGCTCAAATAGGCTCGGTTTTTTATTATCTGTTAAATGGGTTTGCGTTTAACAATGGTTAAAACTGATGATTAAACTCTAATCTGAAATCACCGTTTTTAAACTGGGTATCATGATCCCAGTTAGCAAAGGTACGTATGGTTTGTCGATCATTTAGCTTATAACTCACCGCTGCTTCATGGTGGAAACCATCCAGTAAATCAGACATATATTCGTTGTTATTGAGTGTAGAGATATACATCGGGTTGTAATTGAGCCAAATCTTATCAGTCACATCGACTTTGGCGTATGTTCCCACAACCACATAACTGCTTGGGATCGCGTATCCGATACTACCTAAGCTGTCGTCAACGAAGTCAATGTTTGCCGTATCTGTTACGGTGATCCCTAAACCTGCAAGAGGGTAAAGCTGTAGTGCTCCCCATTTCGGCAGTGCTTGGATCATACTGTACGATGCGCTACCTAGGTTATTATCGAAATTCCAGTTTACGTCGATTTGGCTACCACGTCCGTTAGTCATATCTAGTTGGAAATTACGAAAACGGATACTATCAATCGAATCATCACCATCATGTGTGATGTGTTCACCCATAAAACCTTTAATTTCAAAGATATTCATCGCCATGGTGGTGGGATCTTTAGTGTCGTAAGATTTTCCCATTTTTAAATTTAAGCCGTTGTTCGACATACCCACACCACCTTGAGTGTAAACAGCGAGTGGATCGGACATATCTTGTACTTCTGAGCTAGAAGCGGAGGCAAAAGGAACGGCAATGAAAGCAGCAACAAGGGCAAGTGAACGTGAAGTCATGAGAACACCTATTTTAAGCAGTAAGACAAAATGAAGCTGTTAGCCAGAGGTAGCTCTGGCTAACGAGGGGAGAGCACTTAATTAACCGAAGTAAACTTAGTGATATAAGTTGGCATCCACTTCCTGACCTTTTGCAGGTCGAGGCACGATTTCAAACGTTGGGTTAAATTCAACAGAGGCCGCTTTTAGCTTCGCAAGCACTGTTTTATCGCCTTTCAGAGATACCGTCTTATCTGCCATAAGTTGTGGTAAATCTGCTTTACCTAATAGCATTTGAGTAACATCAGACTTGTTAATTGTCAGTGTTGCATCGGCATTTTCTACTGGGTGTTTCACCAAACCATTGTTTAAGTTACCGTTCGATATCTCAACGAAGAACACTTCATTTTGATCAGGCACAATCACATTCATGGTAAATGGTGTGTGTTGGGCAATAGTTGAATCTACTTTCACCGCCATGAAATCCAGTAAGTTTTCAATGCTCATTTCAGATAACACATCAGCAGAAGCGGTTTTTGGATTACCCGGTTGAGTACCAATACGTAGCTCTTGCGCACCTGTTAAATACGTGTTTCTCCAACCCATGGTTTCAGACTGGTAGCCTAATTGCTCATAAGTATCAGCAAGTAATTTGCGAGCATCTTTATTTTCAGGATCGGCTTTCACAACCTTATCTAAAACAGTGGCGACAAAGCGGTATTCCCCTTTATTGAAATCAGCTTGTGCTTTTTTCACGATCACATCGCTGCCACCCATGTAATCAACAAATTTATTGGCTTCTTGCTGTGTTGGTAATGGGTTTAAGTTTGCTGGGTTCATATCAAAGTAACCCAGGTACATGTTGTAGACCGCTTTAGCGTTATGGCTATATGAACCGTGATAGCCATTGGTGTGCCAAGCTTGTTGAATACTGGTCGGAATGGTTTCAATTAACGCATCACCAATATCTTGAATAACGACACCATTGTTTGCTAAACGTAGGGTTTGATTATGAACAAACCCGTAGTTATCACGTTGTAATTTCATGAAATCGAGGACTTCATCATTACCCCAAATAGGTGATGAATGAGAGCCAAACAGCACATCAATATCTGCGCCCCAAGCATTGATCATCTCATTGATATCTTTAGACCATTTCAATGAATCACGCACCTTAGCACCACGTAAGGTATAGATGTTATGCATACCGTGATACATCATTTCACCTGTCCACAATGCATTCATTGATGGAATAAAGGTCGCCATACCAGCAGGGGCTTCTGTACCTGCAGTATCAATGAAGATCATTTCAACGCCATCAATTGCATAAGTTTCAAATTTACCGTCACTATTAAAGGTGTAATCAGGTTTTACATAAGTGATTTCCCCAGCACCATATTCTGGCGAGTAGGTCGACATAGATTTACCTAAGCCTGCGTCAACAATACCGTGTTCATGAGCCCCTAAGGTGGCACCGTATTGGTAAGCGGCACGACGTGACATAGCATTACCAGCCAGTACGTTTTCATCTACCGTTTCTTTGGTCATATTGTGTGGACCATATACCTTCACATTAGGGAACATCTCAGCAATCGCACGAGCCCCACCAAAGTGATCAGCATGGCTATGAGAGTAAATCATTGCCACAATCGGTAAATCGCCACCTTTTGGTACATTTTCTAAAAAGAATTTTGTTGATATTTCAGCGGCTTGCTTGGTTAGTAATACGTCGTAAACAATCCAACCCGTTTTACCTTTAATAAAAGTAATGTTTGATAAATCAGTGCCACGAACTTGATAAATATCATCACTGACTTGGTATAACCCTGCAGCGGTGTTATTGACCTGTGCTTGGCGATACAGCGAAGGGTTAACGGAATCAGCAATATTGTCTTGCTCAATAAAGTCGTAGCTATTACGCATAATATTGGCGCTTGCTTCATCTAGCGGCACGATCAAACCTTTGTTATTACGCTCAAACGCATCACGGTCTTCCCAATTTAATTGTTTACTCAGTGCTTTATTGACCTGAATGGTTTGCTCTGTAGCAGGCTTGCCATTAATGGTTAAGTCACCGCTAACATGGTCGTGATCATGGTTCGCGGCAACGGTAGGAAACGACATTGCCAAAATTAATGTAAGAACAGATTTAGATGCAGTTGGTAATGTTTTCATAGTAAAACCCACTTGTTTGAGATGAATGTCTTAACTCGATGAAGCCATTCTATGCAACTAACTCATCGTGATATATAAAGTGAAAGTTATGTAAAACATAAGCATCAGTTATGTATTGTGAGTGACTATGACGGATAAATTCGATCTCAACTTATTACGTATATTTACCGAGGTGTATAACCTCAAGTCGATTACGTTAGCGGCAGAATCATTAGGGTTAACTCAGCCAGGCGTCAGTGGGGCAATCAAACGTTTGCAACAATATCTGGGGAAAGATTTATTTGTCCGAGAAGGGCGAGGCATATCGCCAACGTATACAGCTATTCAATTAGCTGAATCGGTGAACCCAGCGTTGCAGCAGATAGAGATGGGATTAAGTAACGTTCATCGCTTCGATGTACAGGCGAAACGGACATTTCACGTATTAGTCAATGAGCCTATGATGCAGTTGCTTCAACCGCTTGTGGAAGCTGATACCAGTTTAGGCAATTGTGAGATTTGCTTTGGCTTAACACCACCGCAAGAAGATGAGTTGTTTTCAATATTAAGCTTACAAAAAGCCGATTTAGCGATAGATGTCGGAATACATCCAACTGCGGGATACCACCAACAACCGTGTTACATCGATCATATTGTTGCGATATGCCGAAAAGGACATCCACGAATAGATCAGCAGTTAACTCAAGAGCAGTATTACGCAGAAAAACATATCACGTTAAAAATTAGACGTTCAGAATTGTACGCTGCAGATTACTTTACGGAAGATACGATTTCACAACGTCAGATAAGCTGCGAATGTGAGTCTCTACTCTCTATGATGACCATGGTATCTGAAAGTAATTGTTTAGGAGTTGCAGCTGGTAGTTTAGCGGAGAAATATGCAGAAAAACTGGGTTTAAATATATTAGCTCTGCCTTTTACTGTTAAACCGATTTCGCAAAAAATGGTGTGGCACAACCGACATAATAAAAGCCAAGCCCATATTTGGGTAAGAAATAAATTACTGGATTATTTAAGTCAGATTGAAAATAAACAATAAGGCTGGAATAAAGTAAAAGCGATCACCGAAATAAAGGATGAAAAACAGTGACCGCTTTTAGTGGCAAGATGATTTATAACTTAGCTAAAGTTTCGTCTTCTTCCTTAATTAAGTTTTCTTTCTCTTTTTGTGCTTTTTCACTTAGGTGAGCTTGTGGCTTTTCTTTATGTTTGATGATTTGACGTTCTAGACGATCAAATGCTTCGTTGAATGCATCGATTAGCTCGTTAGCTTCACCAGTAGCGTCGATTTTACCTAGGTTAGACTTAGTTGCTATTTCAACAGTAAACTTACGGCCTTCCTCAAGTTTCATAAATACATCTTTGCTTTGGAAAGCAATTTTGAATTTATCAAACTTGAAGAATGCTTCTTTAATGTGTTGTTCTAGGTAGTCAGGAAGTTCGAAACCACGTGCTGTAATTTTAATGCTCATAATAAGTTACTCATAAATTCGTTGGAGTTCATGCTTATTAAGTTGAACCTAAAATGGAGCACTTAATGTGATATGTGTCACACTTTTAGTTAGGTGTTCATTTGTTAATAAAAGCATGTATGTGGTGGTTTTTAACGCATTTAAAATTGCGGAAGGGAATAAAGTGATTTGCTTTTGTGCAATAAGAATAAAATAGAAGACATTAATTAACTATTTATCATTAAATTTGTTTTTAATTTGTATAGTAAATGTATTTCACTAAAAAAGTAATCTTTGATTTATTTTTGAAAAATAAAAAAAGCTGTGAAATTTCTCATCGTTAATAAGAGAAACTCACAGCTTTAATATACCCAAGTACCTTGAAGTCACTTGGGTATAAAAATTAAATATTGTTATTAACTACTTCTGGTTGTTTTTCGTTATCAATATCAGTGGACTGGTTTAGACCTAGAATACGAGAAGTCATCGTACCTGCTGTCATTGAACCACTTACGTTTACTGCAGTTCGCCCCATATCAATCAGAGGTTCAATTGAAATTAGCAGGCCAGCTAACGCCACAGGCATCCCCAGTGTTGAAAGTACGATAATTGCAGCAAATGTTGCACCACCACCAATGCCAGCGATACCAAATGAACTTACGGTGACAATCGCAACTAATGATGCAATGAAGCTAGGATCTAATGGATTGATGCCAACGGTTGGAGCAATCATCACTGCAAGCATCGCAGGGTATAAACCAGCACAACCATTTTGACCCATAGTTGCACCGAAAGAGGCTGAGAAGTTCGCTACTGCATCACCATTACCTAGAGATTTAACCTGCGTTTCAATGTTCAGTGGGATCGTGCCTGCGCTAGAGCGTGAGGTAAACGCAAACGTCAGTACAGGTAAGATCGTCATAAAGAAACGGAATGGGTTAACACCAGTAAAGCTCACAAGCACTAGGTGTAGTACCAGAATTAAACCTAAACCAATATAAGAAGCGACAACAAAGTTCAGTAAGCTAAGAATGTCATCATAGTTAGAGCCGGCAACAACCTTAGTCATCAGTGCCAATACACCGTAAGGCGTTAGGCTAAGCACCATGCGAACGAGGGTACGTACAATTTCTTGGGCTACATGAATAAACTTCTCGAAACTTGCGCCAATCTCAGGGCTAGTTTTGATAACCGTTAAACCAGCCATACCAATAAACGCAGAGAAGATCACCACCGCAATGGTTGAGGTTGGGCGAGCACCAGCAAGATCTGCAAAAGGGTTAGATGGGAAGAAAGAAATAATCATGTCGGCAAACGACACATTGGCAATACTGCCTAAGCGAGTCTGTAGCGCTTCACCACGAGCAATTTCACGTGCACCTTCAACAATACCATCTGCACTTAAACCGAAGGCGTTAGTAATAGCGATACCAATTAGAGCAGACACCGCAGTGGTTGCCAGTAAAATACCAATGGTTAGGAAAGAGATCTTACCCAGTGAGCTAGAGTCTTTCACTTTAATGATTGCACCAATGATAGATACCATAATGAGTGGCATCACAATCATTTTCAGTAAGCTCACATAGCCAGCACCAACAATGTTTACATACTCAAGCGTATCGCTGACTACTGAGGTAGCAGGATCATAAAACCATTGTAGAGAAGCACCAAATAGGACACCTAAAAATAGGCCGGTAAATACGCGTTTTGAAAGTGTACTGTCTGTGCGTTGCTGCTTAATAAGTAAAGCAATAAGTAGCGCAAAAATCGCTAAATTAAGTATTTGGTACATACTGCGAACCTTTGATTTATTCGTATATTTATAGTTGAAAGCAATAATTCGCAGTTAATTAAACTGATATCTGTTAAATTTTTAACTGAAAATGTTAAGCGATTTACTGTTTCGTGTTGGAAAGAATCATATTCTTTAATGTGGATTTCAGATACATTTTTTATGGCTTTTATTAGCTTAAAATGAAGTTATATATAGCTTTTAGTTATATGTGGTTGGGGCGTAATGATTGACCATTAATAGCTAATTAAATGATAAATAAGGTTTTAATATGGATTTGAGATGTAAAAAAGCCCAATAAGCAACGGATAGTTTCGCTCATTGGGCTTAAGAAAATGGAGACAACCAAGTTGTTAATGTGACTGGATTATAGCTGTGAGTTAGCCTGCTACCGTAAGTGCGTCAGTATTCTCTTCGGTTTTTTTTTCGCTCTTGTTTTTATCTGTATTCGCAAGGAAATCACGAAGATCTTGCCATAACATGCCTAGTTTTTCATGCCAGTAGCGTTCTGTTTGGTTTAAGAACTGTGAACTTGGCGCATAGCGAACCCAAGGTTGTTTTATTTTATTGGTTGCCATGAAATTGGTTGGTGCAGGGATAGGATCTAAGCCTGCCTGATGGAACTCATTCAGTGCACGTGTCATATGGCTTGCCGATGTTACTAACACTAAATTCTTACTACCGACTACAGAAGCCGCTTGATGTGCTTCTTCCCACGTATCTTTTGCTGTTTCAAGTAGCAAAATGTCAGATTTACTCACCCCAAGCGCTAAAGCGACTTTCGCTAGCATACGAGCATGGCTGATTGTTGTACCACCGCTATAGCCCGATAAGATCATTTTTGACCCCGGATACATACGGTAAATACGGATCCCTTCAGCAAGGCGCATTAACGCAGTGCGTGACAGCTCTGATGTTATTGGAAAGGTTTTATCGATCACATGGCTATTACCCAGCACCATAATAAAATCGATAGGCTTTGAACTGCCAACAAACGCGCGGTGTTCTTGCTCCAAAGGGCGTAATAGGCTGGTAGAAACAGGCTGGAAAGAGACCGCAAAAATGCCAAGAAAAGAGAAAGCGATAATCCCAGAAGCCAGTTTCGTTTTACGGCTAAACCATAAAACCAATAATCCTATAACACCAATGATCAGCAACGCAGGTAGGGGCATAAGGAGTGTTGCGATTAATTTTTTTAATTCAAACATGAAATGTAGTCCGAAATTTCAGCAGTTGAGCTTGAAAAAGCATCACAAGCCTTTATTCCTTTACTGCTTGTGAGAAAATAAGTCACTTTTTAGATTCGCTATCATAACGTAAAGCAGCCGTGATAAAAGACCGAAATTTTGATGATTTGGCGCAAAAGTTCGCTGAAAACATATATGGCACCGCAAAAGGGCAGATTCGGCAAACTGTCGTTTGGCAAGATATTGAACAAATTCTCGCCGCGCTTAGCAGTGTATCACCACTTTCTGTACTTGATGCAGGAGGAGGACTAGGGCAGTTGTCACAAAAAATTGCATCACTTGGACATCAAGTGACGTTATGTGATCTTTCTAGCGAAATGTTGACACTAGCTCAACAAGAAATTGCTAAAAACGGTTTGCTTGAGCAATATCGTTTGGTGCACTGCCCGGTACAAGAAATCGGGGAGTTCTTACCTGAACCTGTTGATTTGGTATTATTTCACGCCGTAATGGAATGGCTGGCTGAACCAATTGAGGTACTCACGGGTCTATTAGAGAACGTGAAACCGGGTGGCGCTATTTCCGTGATGTTTTATAACTACAACGGTCTACTGTTTAAGAACTTGATTTGTGGCAACCTGACTCACATTGAGCAAGGTATGCCGCATCGCAAACGTTTTAAATTACAGCCGCAGAAAGGAATAAAACCAGACGAGGTATATCAGTGCCTTACTGATGCAGGTTTTGAAATCATGGGCAAAACAGGGGTTCGTACCTTCCATGATTACATGCAAAACTTCCGAGTAGGTGACTACAGTTTTGAACAAGTTCTTGATATGGAGCAAAAGCTCTGTCGTCAGGAACCGTTTTTGTCGTTGGGTCGTTATATTCATGTTTATGCCCGTAAGCCTTTTGCTGAAGAAACGAGCATGACAACGACAAATACAAATAACAGCAATAAGGACAAGGGATGAGTGAAGTTACCCAGACGGTTCCTGAGTTGGTTAACTGGGTAAAGCAGAATGAATTTGCTTTAAACCTACCAACGGAACGGCTGGCGTTCTTGTTAGCCATTGCCGTATTAAGCGGTGATCGCTTTGATGAAGAATTAGGGGAAGGAGAACTGGTTGACGCATTTCGCATCGTAAGCGACATGTTCGGCCAGTCAAAAGAAACCCTGGCATTTCGCGCCAACAACGCCATTAACGAATTGGTAAGACAACGATTAATTTCGCGTTTTACCAGTGAAGTGACCGATGGCGCTAGTATTTACCGCTTAAGCCCGCTGGCACTTGGCATTACTGATTATTACGTTCGTCAACGTGAATTCTCAACACTTAAGCTATCTATTCAGTTAGCGATGGTGGCAGACGAAATTAATAAAGCCGCGACAGCAGCGCAAGAAGGCGGTGATGAAAAACACTGGCGTCAGAACGTTCATGCCGTATTGAAATATTCAGTAGCTGAAATTTTCGACCGTATCGATTTAAACCAGCGCACCATGGATGAACAACAGCAGCAAGTGAAAGTCGACATTGCTGAGTTGTTAAACCAAGACTGGCGTGCTGCGATCAGTAGCTGTGAGCAATTACTTGATGAAACTTCATCAACGCTTAAAGAGCTACAAGATACCCTGCAAGCAGCAGGCGATCAGCTACAAGCACAATTATTGACCATTCAAGAAGCGACCCAAGGTCACGATGATCTCGATTTCGTTGATGCAATGATTTACATCCTGCAAATGAAACTCGACCGTATTATCAGCTGGGGTCAGCAAGCGATTGATTTATGGATTGGCTATGACCGCCACGTACATAAATTCATTCGTACCGCTATCGACATGGATAAGAACCGTGCCTTTAGTCAGCGTTTACGTCAATCGGTTACTGATTATTTTGATGCGCCATGGCTACTGACCTATGCCGATGCAGAACGTCTATTAGACATGCGTGATGAAGCACTCGTGCTTCGTGATGACGAAGTGACAGGTATTGTTCCTGCTGAGATGGAATTTGAAGAGCTGGATTTAGTCAACGATATTTTGGCTGAAAAAGTCGCAGCAATGCTTCAAGCGCATAAGGAAACTGGCGCCCCAATTAACTTAAGCCTACTTCTTAAAGATTATTTGGCTCAACACCCATTTGCCCAGCATTTTGACTTGGCAAGGATCGTGATTGATCAAGCAGTCAGAATGGGATACTCGGAAGCGGATTTCAACGCTATTCAGCCGGATTGGGAAGCAATTAACGAATACGGAGCCAAGGTACAAGCTCATGTCATTGACAAATATTGAAGAATTCATGCCGGAAAAGTTAGCAAAAGCGATTGCTAATCCACTTTTCCCTGCACTGGATAACGCGCTCCGTTCAGGTCGCCATATTTCTAGTGAAGATTTAGATAACCACGCATTCTTGATTGAATTTGAACAAGAATTAGCGATGTTCTACAAGCGTTACAACGCAGAATTAGTGCGTGCTCCTGAAGGTTTCCTATACCTTCGTCCACGTTCAACCTCATTAATTGGTCGTTCTGTTCTGTCAGAAATCGACATGTTAGTGGGTAAAGTGCTGTGTTTCCTCTACCTAAGCCCAGAGCGTTTGGCGCACGAAGGTATCTTTACTAACCAAGAACTGTTTGACGAGTTAGTGGCATTAGCTGATGAACAAAAGCTAATGAAATTAGTGACTAACCGTGCAACGGGTTCCGATCTTGATCGTGAAAAACTGTTCGATAAAGTGAAAACCTCACTGCGTCGTCTACGTCGTATTGGCATGTTAATTCCGATTGGTGATCACGGTAAATTCCGTATCAGTGAAGCGGTATTCCGTTTTGGTGCTGATGTCCGTACTGGTGATGACATTCGTGAAGCACAGCTTCGCTTGATCCGTGATGGTGAAGCCGTTGTTCACCACCAAGAGCCAAGCCAATCAAGCTTGCTAGATGAGATTGAACAAGAAAATCAAGAACCACTTGAAAACGCAGAAGCAGAACAAGTGGAACAGGAGAGTAATAGCTAATGGAACGCGGTAAGTATCAATCGCTCACCATGGTCAACTGGAACGGCTTCTTTGCCCGTACTTTTGACATTGATAATTTGGTGACAACGCTTTCAGGCGGTAACGGTGCAGGTAAGTCAACCACTATGGCGGCTTTCATCACCACACTAATTCCTGACCAAAGTCTTCTACACTTCCGTAACACCACAGAAGCGGGTAGCTCGAATGCCTCTCGTGACAAAGGTCTACACGGTAAGTTAAAGCCAGGTGCGTGTTACGCAGCACTGGATGTTGTTAACTCGAAAAAACAACGCATTATCTTCGCTGTTAAACTACAGCAAGTAGCAGGTCGCGATAAGAAAGTTGATATTAAGCCTTTCTTAATTCAAGGCTTACCATCACACATCAAACCAACAGATGTGTTGATTGAAACGATTTCAGACAACCAAGCTCGTGTACGTCAGCTAAACGACGTAAAAGACATCGTAGCTGAGTTTGAAGGCGTACAATTTAAAGCATTTAGCTCGGTAACTGACTACCACGTTCAAATGTTTGAAATGGGCGTATTACCTAAGAAACTGCGTAATAGCCAAGACCGCTCTAAGTTCTACCGCTTAATTGAAGCATCACTTTACGGTGGTATTTCAAGTGCGATCACACGTTCTCTACGTGACTACTTATTACCGCACAACACCGGTGTTAAAAAAGCCTTCCAAGACATGGAAGCGGCACTACGTGAAAACCGTATGACGCTAGAAGCGATCAAGCTAACTCAAAGCGATCGTGATCTCTTCAAGCATTTAATCACTGAAGCAACCAACTATGTTGCGGCAGACTACATGCGTCATGCCAACGAGCGTCAGAAGAAACTAGAGCAAACATTAAGCCTACGTGGCGATCTAATGGGCTCTCGCCAAACCTTGATTGATCAGCAAGCATCGTTCAACAACATGTCGAACGAATTAAGCGAACTAACCGATCAAGAAGGCGCATTAGAGCAAGATTACCAAGCCGCATCTGATCACCTGCAACTTGTGCAAACAGCCGTTCGCCAAGCAGAGAAAATCGAGCGTTATAAAGAAGATCTTGAAGAGCTAACAGAGCGTCTTGAAGAGCAGGTAATGGTGGTTGAAGAAGCAGCTGAGCAACTTGCGATGGCTGAAGAACAATCACAACTAACCGAAGAAGAAGTAGATAGCTTAAAAACGCAGTTAGCGGATTACCAACAAGCATTAGACATGCAGCAAACCCGTGCATTGCAATACCAACAAGCATTGCAAGCATTAGAAAAAGCACGTGATTTGTCTGGCGATCATCAAATGCTACCAGACCAAGCGCCACCGTATCTTGCTCAGCTTAAGCAGCAACAAGATACTCAAACCACAGCACTTCTAGCACTTAAACATAAGCTAGATATGTCGTCTGCGGCAGCGCAGCAGTTTGATAAAGGTTTGGCGATTGTCACCACTATCGCAGGTGCTATTGATCGTGCTAACGCCAGTGATAAAGCCCGTGAATTGATTGATCATGGTCGTCAACTACGTGCGATTTCAGATCGTGGTGAGCAGCTAAAAGCGCAATACCGTGATTTAGAGCGTAGCGTTCGTAGCCAGCGTCAAGCGTTTGAGTTAGCTGAAACTTACACCAAGAAATTCGCGACCACATTAGACAGCGAATTAGCGTTAGTGGAAGAGCAAGCGCGCCATGAAGCCACGCTAGAAAGCTTAGAGCAAGATCAAGCCGTTCTTGTTGAGCAGCGTAATGACATGCGTCACAACGAGCAGCGTTTAGCTTCTCGCATTGCAACGCTTGAGTCACAAGCACCAACATGGATTGCGGCATCAGATGCGTTAGAAAAACTGTCTGAGCAAGCCAATGCCGAGCTTGATAGCAGCCAAGCTGTGATGGATGCAATGCAGTTAACGCTTGATAACGAGCGTGAAGCTTCTCGTCAACGTGATGAACTAGCAGCACGTAAGAAGCAGTTAGATAGCGATATAGAACGTTTAGCACAACCAGGTGGTAGCGATGATTCACGTTTACGTGCATTAGCCGATACCCTTGGCGGTACTATGCTGTCTGAAATTTACGACGACATCACCATTGATGATGCGCCATATTTCAGTGCTATGTACGGTCCTGCGCGTCACGCTATCGTGGTGCCAGATCTTAAAGGCATCAAAGAGAAGCTAGTTGCACTGGACGATTGCCCAGATGACTTATACATCATCGAAGGTGATGCAGATGCATTTGATGACAGCGGCTTTGACGTTGATGAACTAGAAGATGCTGTTTGTGTTCACTTAAATGATCGCCAACTACGTTACTCACGTTTCCCGAAAGTACCACTGTTTGGTCGTGCGGCTCGTGAACAACGCCTAGATATTCTTCGTGATGAGCGTGAACAAGTTGTTGAAGATCACGCAAAAGCATCCTTTGATTCGCAAAAACTTCAGCGTTTATACCAAAGCTTCAACAGCTTTGTTGCAACGCACATGGCAGTGGCATTTAACCCAGATCCAGAAGTGGAGCTAAAACAAGCCCGTGATGAGCGCAACCAAATCACACGTCAGCTTGCAGAATCACAATCTCAAGAACAGCAGCAACGCAGCCAATTGGCAGCAGCTCGTGAAGGTCTAGCATTACTGGCTAAATTAAACCCAGTGGTGACACTACTTGAAGATGACACGCTAACCGCACGTTTTGAAGAAGTAGAGCAGCAGCTTTCACAAATGGATGAAGCACGTAACTACCTTGACTGTCACGGTAAAGCGTTAGCCGAGCTTGAAACATTAGTCTCTGCACTAGAGGCTGATCCTGAGCAATTCGATGCGCTACAAGCTGATTACGAAGCTGCCGATCAGAAGCTACAAGAGCTGAAAACACTGATCTTCGCCGTCGCGGATTTAGCAGAGCGTCGTCACTACTTTAGCTATGCCGATGCGGTTGAACTTCTAAGTAAGAGCTCAGAGCTAAACGAGCAGCTAAAAGCGAAGCTGGCAACTGCAGAGCAAGCACGTAACCGTAGCCGTGAAGCCCTAAAACAATCACAAGCACAAGCGAACCAGTACAACCAGTTAATGGCGTCACTGAAGAGTTCACACCAAGCGAAACTAGAAACGGTTCAAGAATTTGAACGTGAACTACAAGAGCTAGGTGTACGTGCTGATATTGAAGCGGAAGAGCGTGCGCGTTTACGTCGTGATGAGCTAAACGAGCGTCTACACAGTTCACGTAACCGTCGTAGCCAGCTTGAGCGTTCAATTACTTCTGTTGATCTAGAAATGAAGTCGCTAGTGAAGCGTCTACGTAAAGTCGGTAAAGACTACCAAGACATTCGTAAGCTAGTGGTTAACGCTAAAGCAGGTTGGTGTGCAGTATTACGCCTAGCACGTGAAAGCGATGTTGAACGTCGTCTACACCGTCGTGAAATGGCATATATGTCAGCCGATGAACTACGTTCGCTATCGGATAAAGCGTTAGGTTCACTACGTCTTGCTGTGGCGGATAACGAAGATTTACGTGATGCGCTACGTGCTTCTGAAGATGTCACTCGTCCAGAGCGTAAAGTGCTGTTCTACATTGCGGTTTACCAGCACCTACGTGAGCGTATTCGTCACGATATTATTCGTACCGATGATCCAGTTGAAGCTATCGAAGAGATGGAAGTAGAACTTGGTCGTCTAACAGAAGAGCTAACTGCACGTGAACAACGTCTAGCGATCAGCTCAGATTCTGTTGCGAACATTATTCGTAAGACAATCCAGCGTGAGCAAAACCGTATCCGAATGCTAAACCAAGGTCTACAAAGTGTGGGCTTTGGTCAGGTTAACGGCGTACGTCTAAACGTGAAAGTACGTGAAACGCACGAATCACTACTGGCTGGTTTAGTTGAGCAAAAAGATCAGCACAACGATCTGTTTGGTAACAACCGTCTATCGTTCTCAGAAGCGATTGCGAAGTTGTTCCAACGTCTGAACCCACATATCGATATGGGTCAGCGTTCACCTCAGATCTTAGGTGAAGAACTACTCGACTACCGTAACTACCTAGAGCTAAGCATTGAAGTTAACCGTGGTACTGACGGCTGGCTACAAGCGGAATCAGGCGCACTATCAACAGGTGAAGCGATCGGTACAGGTCAGGCAATCCTATTGATGGTAGTACAAAGCTGGGAAGAAGAATCTCGCCGCCTACGTGGTAAAGACATCATTCCTTGTCGTCTACTGTTCTTGGATGAGGCAGCGCGTCTTGATGGTAAGTCAATCGCAACGCTATTTGAGCTTTGTGAACGTCTAGACATGCAGCTATTGATTGCGGCACCTGAAAATATCAGTCCAGAGAAGGGTACAACTTACAAACTGGTACGTAAGATTTTCAAAGATCGCGAACACGTACACGTGGTGGGCTTGCGTGGTTTCGGTAATACACCAAAGATCGAAACTCCAGTCCAAACCGTATTAGAGATTGAAGAAGCCGAATAATTTGCTTCGTGCGTCAATACAAAGGTCAGCAGCAATGCTGGCCTTTTTTTGTATCTAAAATATTTAGTTAGCAACAAAGGCAAGAAAAAACAGAGCTGGCAATACTGTGCGACGGATCGCTTTTTGACTGCTTTGTTAATGAACTGTAAATCCATTGACTATAATTCACTTTGAGCACTCAACAAGCCCTTTAGGAATATAAGGGCTTACTGATTAAGTGAGATAGCAATAATGTATAGTGATGAAATTGATGATAAAGAGAAAGGTCGCTATGAATGGCGCGCATTTCTTTTCATTGTTGTTCTACTGTTTCCTATTTTATCCGTGATGTTTGTTAGCGGATACGGCTTTTTTATTTGGGCGTTACAAGTGTTTTTCCTCGGCCCACCAGGGCATGGCTAAGCATTCGTCAACCTTCAATAAAAATGGGTAGGTAAATAATGAAGTCATCCTTAAAAAAATATTGGATAACGTTATGGCGTCCAGCAACCAAGATAAGTTTGGGCGTGTTGGCTTTAGGTGGATTTATTGCGGGGGTGATCTTTTGGGGGGGATTCAACACCGCACTCGAAATGACCAATACCGAGAAATTTTGTATTAGCTGTCATTCCATGAGAGATACTGTCTACCCCGAATTACAAGGGACGGTACACTGGGAAAACCATTCAGGTGTGCGTGCCACCTGTCCTGATTGTCATGTTCCTCATAATTGGACAGACAAAATTGCCCGTAAAATGCAGGCAAGTAAAGAGGTGTTCGGTGCTATTGTCGGCACCATCGATACCCCTGAAAAATTTGAAGCAAAACGTTTAGAGTTAGCCCAGCATGAGTGGAAACGTTTCGCTGCTAATGGCTCGCTAGAATGTAAAAGTTGTCACAGTTACGCCAGCATGAAATGGGATGAAATGTCGTTACGTGCGCAAGCTCAAATGAAGCAAGCAGCAGTAAAAGATCAAAGCTGTATCGACTGTCATAAAGGCATAGCACATCATCTTCCTGCCAATATGGCGTCATCGGGTGGGATTGGTTCAGATTTAGCGTCAGCATCTCACAGTACTGACTATTCAACAGGAGAAACCTACTACAGTATCCAATTCACCCCAATGTTTGAAGATGCGGCGAAATCGCAAGATGGCGGTCAGCTAGAGCCTGCATCAGCGGTGAAAGTCGTCGATATCAAAGATGACATGCTGCAAATTGAACTTAATGGTTGGCGTAAAGAAAAAGGCTTTGGTCGGGTGATCAACCAAGATTTCGGATTAAATATTCCAGTCGCAGCATTAAGTAAAAACGCAGCACAAAGCCCAGAAGTAGTGAAAGGCTTTGATCAAAAAGAAGACGACGTAACGGGGCTTAAATGGCAAAAAGTGACGGCTACCTTATGGGTAGAGAAAAAGAACTTTGTCAGTGATATCAATACGATTTGGACAGCAGCAAAATCGGCATATAACACTAACTGTAGCGTGTGTCATACCCAGCCAGCAGAAAACCATTTTGATGCAAACACTTGGCCTGGCATGTTCAATGGTATGCTCGCATTTGTGAATTTCGATACCGATAGCGAAGCAATTGTATTGAAGTACTTACAAAATCATTCGTCCAACTTTTCACAAGCTGAACATTAATCAAACTAAAGGTTGCTTAGCATTTACCTCTCTGTGCTAAGCAACCTTTTTACGTTTTAATCGTGAGGAATTTTTTATGTCACTGAGTAGGCGTAAATTTTTGCAAGGTTTAGCAACCACAAGCGCAGCTTCCGTTATTGGTCCTGGATTATTAATGCAAGTTGCCAAAGCGGCAGAAGAAGTGACCAAATCTACTGAGCCTCCGGGCATATGGAAAGTGTCAGGTTCACACTGGGGGGCATTCAGAGCCCGTATTTATGATGGGAAAGTCGCTGAAATCAAACCTTTTGATCTCGATAAACACCCAACAGACATGCTTAACGGCATCAAAGGGATGATATATAGCCCAACCCGAATCCGTTATCCGATGGTGCGGTTAGATTGGCTTAAGAAAAATAAATACAGTGGCGAAACCCGAGGCAGCAATCGTTTTGTACGCGTCACGTGGGATGAAGCACTCGATCTGTTCTACCAAGAGCTACAACGGATCCAAAAAGATTATGGTCCTTGGGCACTCCATGCTGGGCAAACAGGCTGGCGTGAAACAGGGCAATTTCAAAGCTGTACCTCACACATGCAACGCGCTGTGGGGATGCATGGTAACTTCATTAAAAAGGTCGGGGATTATTCTACTGGGGCAGGACAAGTTATTTTGCCTTACGTGTTAGGTTCAACGGAGGTTTATGCTCAAGCCACCACATGGACAACCATTTTAAAAGACACCAAAACCTTGATTTGGTGGTCGAGTGATCCGATCAAAAACGGGCAAATCGGTTGGCAATGTGAAAGTCACGATGCCTATGGCTATTACGCCCAATTAAAAGATAAAGTCGCTAAAGGCGAGCTCACCATGATATCGGTTGATCCCGTGGTGTCGAAAAGCCAAAAATACTTCGGTTGTGAACATCAATATGTCAATCCACAAACCGATGTGCCATTTATGTTAGGGATCGCCCATACCCTGTATAAAGAAAACCTCTACGATAAACAGTTCCTTGAAACCTACACCTTAGGCTTTGATGAATTCTTGCCGTATTTATTGGGAACAGGCGCAGATAAAACTGAGAAAACACCAGAATGGGCAGAGAAAATCTGTGGCGTGAAAGCCGATGATATTCGTAAATTTGCCCGTCGCTTAGTCAAAGACAGAACCATGCTGATGTTTGGCTGGGCGGTACAACGTCAACAACACGGTGAACAGCCTTATTGGATGGGGGCAGTGTTAGCTTCCATGATTGGGCAAATTGGTTTGCCGGGGGGCGGTATTTCTTATTCGCACTTTTATAGTGGTGTTGGTCTGCCATTTAGTACCGCAGCAGGGCCGGGGGGCTTTCCACGTAACGTTGATGAAGGGCAAGTCCCGATTTGGAACAACAACGACTTTAAAGGTTATAGCTCGGTCATTCCTGTCGCTCGGTGGATTGATGCCATTATGGAGCCGGGTAAGAAGATCAAATTTAACGGCAGTGATGTGGTATTACCCGATATTAAAATGATGATATTTAGCGGCTGTAATCCGTGGAATCACCATCAACAACGTAACCGGATGAAAGAGGCGTTCAGAAAACTGCAAACCGTAGTCAATATTGATTACACATGGACGCCTACCTGTCGTTTCTCCGATATTGTACTACCTGCTTGTACCCAGTTTGAACGTGATGATATTGACCAATACGGCACATACTCCACCGCAGGCGTGTTAGCCATGCACAAATTGGTTGATCCGCTTTATCAATCGAAAACCGATTTCGCTATCTTTACCGAGCTGTGTAAACGCTTTGGCAAAAGCAAAGAATACACTCGTGGCATGGATGAAACTCAGTGGATCAAAGAGCTGTACAACAACTGCCGTGATGCTAATAAAGATAAAAATCCAATGCCAGAATTTGATGAGTTTTGGAAAGAGGGTTTTGCAGGCTTTAAAACCGATCAAACCTACGTTAGCCACCAAGCGTTCCGAGACGATCCTGAAATCAACTCCTTGGGAACACCATCAGGCTTTATTGAGATCTACAGCCGTAAAATCGCCCGTTATAACTACGAACATTGCCAAGGGCATCCTATGTGGTTTGAGAAAGAAGAACGCTCTCATGGTGGGCCTAAATCCGACAAATTCCCATTCTGGTTGCAATCGTGCCATCCTGACAAACGCTTGCACTCGCAAATGTGTGACTCGGAAGATTTTCGTAATACCTATGCGGTGAAAGGGCATGAGCCTGTTTATATCAACCCAGACGACGCCAAGAAAAAAGGCATCAAAGACGGTGATATCGTCAGAGTTTTTAACGATCGTGGGCAATTATTAGCAGGGGCAGTGCTTTCAGATGATTACCCAACAGGGGTTATTCGTATCTATGAAGGGGCATGGTTTGGACCACTCAATAACGACATAGGCGCAATAGATACGTATGGCGATCCAAATACCGTGACCATTGATATACCGACCTCTCAGTTAGCGCAAGCAACCAGCGCCAATACAGTAGTGGTCGATATTGAAAAACACAAAGGCGAAGTGCCACCTGTTACCTCATTCAGTGGGCCAATTCATGTTAGCTAAGGCGTGATTTTGCTAACAGAAACTAAACAATAAAGAGCCGATAGCAAGGCTCTTTATTATTTTTAGATATAATAAAACAAACGAGGACAGTAAAAGACAGTGAGTCGAGTTTGAACAATTCAGAATACCCAGAGCAAGATGAGATCTCAGGCGTAAAGAAAACCCAAGCCCCAGTTTATGGTGTAGGTGATAGTACCTTACAAGCCGCTGGTGGTGAGCAAGGCGTAAAAAAGCTGGTGGATGCGTTTTATCATTATATGGATACCATTCCCGTCGCTGCTAAAGTACGTGCCATGCATAACCCTGATCTCAGTGAATCCAAAGCTAAATTAACCACTTTTCTTATTGGCTGGATGGGTGGACCTTCCCGTTATGCAGAGATCTACGGTTCAATGAATATCCCCGGGGCGCACAGTCATTTAGACATTGGGCTTGAAGAGAAAAACGCATGGCTATTGTGTATGCAAAAAGCCCTCGATGATCAGCCATATGAAGAAACCTTCAAACGCTATGTGATGGTGCAGCTTTCGTTCCCTGCTGAAATGTGTCGCAACCGCAGATAGCCTCTCAATCTAGCTTGTAAATATAAACAGCTGGTAATACAGCCCAATAAAACAATCACGGCAACCGTTTCCAAATAGGAATAGGTTGTCGTCTTGTTTTTCGCTATTGCATTATGATCAACAAAGGTAATATCTCGTTATTGAGAACCACCTTATGACGTTGATTAACATGGAATTAAGTTTAGAAATATTCGTTTTACTGTTTTTTGTTGCAGGTCTAGCAGGCTTTATTGATGCCATCGCAGGGGGCGGTGGGCTATTAACCGTACCTGCTTTGTTATCGGTTGGTATTCCACCTGCTCAAGTGCTTGCCACCAACAAATTGCAAAGCTCCTTTGGTAGTTTTTCCGCATCCTTGTATTTTGTGCGTAATGGGTTAGTCAAACTTAGTGAAATGCGCCTTGCTATCGCTTGTACTTTTATCGGCTCAGCAGTCGGGGCATTGTCAGTACAACACATAGATGCAGGGATATTAACCAGCCTGATCCCTGTATTATTGATCTTTGTTTCGCTGTATTTCTTATTAAGTCCTAACGTGGGTAAACCACAAGGCGAACCGAAATTATCTGAAGCCATGTTTGCTTTCGCAGTGGGCACATCAATCGGCTTTTACGATGGTTTCTTTGGTCCCGGAACAGGCTCATTATTTACCATCTGTTTTGTCGCCATTGCCAAATTTGGCTTAGTAGAAGCTACCGCAAGAACCAAAGTTTTAAACTTCACCTCTAATATTGCGGCATTGATCTTCTTTATTATCGCAGGGCTACCGTTATGGAAATTAGGCTTAGTGATGGCAGCGGGTGGTTTTATAGGTGCACGATTAGGCGCACATATTGTAATTAACAAAGGGCAAAAATTCATTCGCCCAATGGTGATCATTATGTCGATGATTATGGCGGTCAAACTGCTTTGGGAACAGCATCCACAATGGTTTCAACTAGGTTTTTAACCCTTGGGAGCTTGTAACTATTTTGACGATAAATCAGGTGAATAGGGCGAGTCAGTTCAGCAAGCTCGGCAAATTCAAAACAGTATTTATCGTCAATGCTTAATGTTTTCACAATTGATTGCGGCACAAGGGCAGGTGCCATACCTGCCAGTGCTAACTGCGCTGACGCAGTATAAGAATCCATTTCCATCAAAGGTGTAATGCCTAATTTTTGTAACACCGCCGCCTGAGAAATATTCGACGGGTTTTTCAAATCATTCACCACAATCGCTTTAGGTAATGCCGTCAGCGGTTGGTTAAACACCAGCTTAAATGGCTCATCCATCAAATGCTCGGCAATAAAACTGTATTGCGCAGGTAAATGTCCGGCACAAAAGCCAATTGATGCCTTACCTGATTGCACGTTTTCGACAATCACAGGGGTATGGTGCGTCGTAATTGAAATGTATTTATCTTTTTGGAAATACGTTCCTAACGCATTAGCCAAATAACCTGCTACCAAGGTTTCAGAGCAATCTAAGGTAATAATGCTTTGATCGTCTAAATTCTGATGTTCAAAAATCAGTCCACGAATTTCATTAAAACTCGGCCCCACGTTTTTGATCAACGCATGAGCATCGGGGGTGAGCTTAATTAACCTGCCCGCAGGGATGATCAGCTTAGTGCCTAATGTCGCTTCTAGCTTGGCAATCCGTTTGCTCACTGCCGACTGGCTAATATACAAACGGCTACCTGTACGGCTCATGGTGCCTTCTTCCGCTAACACTAATAAGGTTTCGATACCTTCCAGCAGCATAGTTCAATCCATTGATGAAAGAGAGGAATTAATGATACGTGATTACAGGGAAAGAGGCGAGATTGCGTGGGTGACTATGTGCTTATGGTGTAATTTATAGTTTCGTTATTCAACGTTTTTAGATGTGTATCTTATTATTTTTCTAATGCTTATTTGTGGTGTTGCTTAATCATGTTTGCTTGTTAGTTTTCAGTTGTTATTTAAAAGACATAACCTATAGGAAATAACGAGTGAATTTATTTCGAAAGTGGCATGACAAAAAGTTAATCGAAGAAAGTGAAAATATCAGTAAAGGAAGAATATGGGGAATGATCGTGACTTGCCTATTTTTATTCTTTATCTCTTTTTGGATTTTTCCTGAAGATCGTTTAGTGATGTTTATTTGTTTAATGATTGGCAGCATACTCGGTGTAAATGTTGAAAAGTTAGTTGCGGTTTATACGGTAAGCATTAAGCAGAAAAAAGGCTTGAGTTAGTGCTCTAATCTAATTGCTTATTAGTGGTGTACTGTAAATTAGCTTTATTTATTGGTTAATTATTACCAAACAAACATCGACCCCATCCAATAACTTTATGTATTTCGTTACATGTCTATGTATGACGTTGCGAGTAAAAAATGACATCTATAAAATTTTGCCAATTTTGTGCGAATTAATGACTGATGACATTAGGAGTATGGCATGTCAGAGATGCAACAAGAAGTAGTGGTTAATCCAACCATGACAGCAAAAGATGAAGCAGCAAAAACTAATGCGCTGATTGCGTATGGTTTGATGATCCTTGGTTTGTTTACAGGTCTTTTTTGGATTATTGGTGCAATTTGGGCAATGGTGAAAAAGGGTGATGCGCAAGGTACTATCTTTGCCTGTCACTATAGCAATATCACTACAACGTTTTGGTGGGGTTTAGGCTTATCCATTCTTGGTGCGTTGTTAGCTTTTGTCTTTGTCGGTTATTTATTGCTTCTTGCAGTATGGATTTGGTCTATCTTCCGCGTGGTGAAAGGCTTAGCGAAACTGACGTCAAATAAAGGCTATAACGGCTAATTGCTGTTTTGCTTTCAATAGCTAAATAAAACAAAAAACCGATCATTCGATCGGTTTTTTATTATCTTCAATTATTCATGTCTTAAATAAGCCTTGCGCTTATTCTTCGATCTCGCTGTTTACTTTTTCTTGTTTAGTGATGCTGCCAACTTCAAGCAGTGGTGCAACATCTAAATGTTCGGCGTTCATCATGGTTGAGATACGCTGAACAGAAGAAAGCAGTAGCGATTGTTCCCAATCTTCCAGCTCTTGGTATTGGGAAATAAAACTGTCTTGCAACGGTAGCGGTGCTTTGTCTAACAGGGCATTGCCTTCTTCTGTTAGATGCGTGTGCACTTTACGCTTATCTAGCTGGCTACGTTTACGAACCACTAAGCCACGTTTTTCTAGTCGATCTAAAATGGTAGTCGCTGTTGCTTGGCTCATGTTGGTGTTATTAGAAAGCTGACGAATAGTCACTTCTTCGCCTGATGCTTTAATGGCACGCATCAACACTAATTGTGGCCCCGTTAAACCTGCGTTTTTATTCAGTTTGCGTGAATGCAGATCGATAGCGCGAATAATTTGTCGAAGAGCAATCAGAACTTCTTCGTGCTTGTCCATGTAAATCTCCAATGTTACAGCGGCAATAACTCGGGGGTGCAATATGTCTAGCTATATACGATATAGCAAGGATTATACGTGAATTATTAATAGTTAAGTGCGATATCTTACAGACTTGACTAATTTTTTAACACTCAATGCAAATTGTTATCATTAATTGAATCAAAATTGTTTCAAAATGTTATTGTTCTGATACACTATCGAAATAATAACCATTATCACTTAGATTTTTATTCTTAGGTTATGTTAAGTGATGCTTTACAAGGAAGATGATTTAATGACTAAAACATTTACTCGCTCACTCGTTGCTGTCGCTCTATTTTCTTTACCTGCTGTTGCTCAAGCAGCTACTACCAAACAAGATGTTGTGACTCACTATGCCGATCTTGCTCATAGTGTGTATAGCGATGCATTAACAACAGCACAAACGCTAGATAAGGCGATTGCGGCATTGGTTGCTAACCCTTCTGAACAAACACTTTCAGCAGCCCGTGAAGCGTGGAAAGCTTCTCGCGTTCCATATCAACAATCTGAAGTATTCCGTTTTGGTAACGGTATTGTGGATGATTGGGAAGGGCAATTAAACGCATGGCCGTTAGATGAAGGCTTGATTGATTACGTGGCGAAAGATTATCAACATGAGCTTGGGAATGAGGGCGCAAACGCAAACATTATTTCTCACAAGAAGATCAACGTGGGTAATAAGGAAATTGATGTTGCGAAAATTACGCCTGAGTTAATTGCAGATCTTAACGAACTGGGTGGTTCAGAAGCGAACGTGGCATCGGGCTATCACGCCATTGAGTTCCTACTATGGGGACAAGATCTTAACGGTACTGGTAGCGGTGCTGGCGATCGTAAATTCACTGATTTTGTGAAAGGCGAGGGTTGTACTAATGGCAACTGTGATCGTCGTGCTGATTATCTAACGGCAACTTCTCAGCTATTGATTAACGATCTGCAATGGATGGAGAAACAATGGTCAGCTACTGAGGCGAAAAACTACCGTAGTGAGCTATTAGCGGAATCTGCGGATAACGGTTTACGTAAAATGCTGTTTGGTATGGGTTCATTGTCGCTAGGGGAATTGGCGGGTGAGCGTATGAAAGTGGCATTAGAAGCAAACTCTACAGAAGATGAGCACGATTGTTTTTCTGATAACACTCACAACTCTCACTACTACAACGAGCAAGGGATCTTTAACGTTTATACCGGTAGTTACACCCGTGTAAATGGTGAGGTGCTAACTGGCCCAAGTATCCACGATTTAGTGGCTGAGAAAGATAAAAAAGCAGCGGCTGAAATTAAAGCGGAATTTGTACAAGCACGTGCTCAACTTCAAACATTGGTTGATTCTGCTGAGAAAGATAACCAACACTTTGATCAGTTAATTGCTGCAGGCAATAAAGCCGGCAATGCCTTGGTGAATAAGTCGATTATGGCGTTAGTAAAACAAACGGCTGAAATTGAAAAAGCGGCAAGCATTATTGGCGTGAGCAACTTAAATCCTGATACTGCTGATCATCAGTTCTAATTACCGCTCTATGCATCGTAATCATAAGTCGCCTGCACCTTGGGCGACTTTGTTCGTATTTTAATAATAAATAAGAGTGGATGTATGAAGTTCCATTTAGCAACTGTGATCATGTCGTTAGGGTTGTTGCCGTTATGTGTGTTGGCAGAATCAAGCCCTGAAAAACCAAAATATACTAAAGAGCAATTAGCCAAAATTAAATCAGGCGGTAATACCACAACCCCTAAAACGGGCGCGAATGCTTTTTCGTTACCTGCCAGTAATCTGCCTATGTCTAAACGTTTGGATTTTAGTGTCGGTAATAGCTTTTTTCGTAATCCTTGGGTACAAGCGCCTGCCACTACTGATGCTCGTGATGGGTTAGGTCCGATTTTTAATACCAATGGTTGTCAGAACTGTCATATCAAAGATGGGCGAGGTCATCCGCCAGAAAAAGACGATATGAATTCGGTATCCATGTTGGTACGCATGAGTGTTCCTGCTTTAACGGATGAGCAAAAACAGCAATTAATTAAAAGTGGTGTGATCCCTGAACCTACTTACGGCGATCAGCTACAAGACTTTGCCTTACCCGATGCCAAACCTGAAGGAAAAATTGCGTTAACTTACACCGATGTGCCTGTCTCGTTTGCTGATGGTGAAGTTATCACGCTGCGCAAGCCTAACTTATCTATTACCGATTTGAATTATGGCCCAATGGCAGACGATGTAATGCTTTCTGCCCGTATTGCACCGCCGATGATTGGCTTAGGTTTACTTGAGCATATTCCGGAGCAAACCTTGAAGCGCTTTGTTGCTGAGCAAGCAGCTGAAAACAAAGGCGTAAGCGGCAAGTTAAACCAAGTGTGGGATGTGCGAGCTAATAAAACCGTGATTGGTCGTTTTGGTTGGAAAGCAGGGCAACCGAATTTGATGCAACAAAATGCCGCTGCCTTTAATGGTGATATTGGTTTAACCAGCGCTTTGTTTGAGCAAGAAAACTGTACTGATAAACAAACTATCTGTGCGGAATTACCCAATGGCGGCAAGCATGAAGCCTCTGAAAAAGTGCTGACGTTTGTTGAGTTTTATTCTCAGCATTTGGCAGTGCCTGCCCGTCGTAACATTAATGATCCCCAAGTAATGAAAGGTGAAAAGCTGTTTGCTGATATTGGCTGTCAGAGCTGTCATCGTACGCAAATAAAGACGGCCAAAGTGCCTGAACGTCCTGCGTTATCTGAGCAAATGATTAATCCGTATACCGATTTGCTGTTGCACGATATGGGTGAAGGTTTATCTGATAATCGTCCTGAGTTTTTAGCCAATGGGCAAGAGTGGCGAACTCCGCCATTGTGGGGATTAGGTTATACCGAGGAAGTAAACGGTCACACTAATTTCTTACATGATGGGCGCGCACGCTCAGTAATGGAAGCGGTGCTATGGCATGGCGGTGAAGCACAAACAAGCCGAGATAAAGTGCTGCAATTATCAAAATCTGACCGCCAAGCGCTATTGGCATTTTTAGATTCACTGTAAATCAGGTGTTGTAATAATGATGTATACAAAACCCTTTTTAAATTCATCTCTGTTTTGTGGTGTTGCACTGGCTGTAGTGACGTTGCTGACAGGGTGTGGTGAGGCCAATAACGATAAGTTATCAACTCAGTTTGCGAGTGTGGTTGATAATCATGTTCATCCTGAACAAACAGGATTTAATTTAGCGCCTGTGCATGAAATATCACTCAATGCCGCCAAAGGCTATGTGCTATCTAGCCATGTATTAGATAAGCAAATGGGGAAATTGTGCCAGCGTTACAGTGAGGAAAATTTACAAGCGGCACAACAAGCATGGCAGCAAAGTATGCGTAGTTGGATGAAGTTTCAAGGGCGTGAAAAAGGCAGTGAAGTGGCATTAGCACTGGGTTGGAAAGTGCAGTTTTGGCCTGATAAGAAAAACACCACAGGTAGAAAGATCAAGCAGTTGTTACAAGCGGAAACCCTACCAACCAGCCAAGGGATTGCAGATCAAAGCGTTGCGGTACAAGGATTAGGCGCGGTGGAGTGGTTTTTATTCCAAGAGCAAAAACAGTTAGCTGATCCGAAATACTGTCAGTTAGCCCATGCCATCACTGGCAATATGCTGACAACGGCGAAAGCGTTAGAAATGGCATGGGAAGAAAACCCGTGGCAAGACATTACGCCTCAACTGGCATTGGCAGAATATTTAGGGGCGCTCAATAACCAGCTTGATTACATCTTAAAAAAGCTGACTCGTCCAATGGGAAAACCGGGACAGCCTAAGCCTTATCAAGCAGAAGCTTGGCGTTCACAAACGTCGATGGTGAGTTTAAAAGCCAGTGTTGAAGCCTTGCATCAGCTATATATTGCTAATGGTAAAGGGTTGAATGCATTGCTGATTGAATCAGGCCATGAGGTGACGGCAAATCGTATTAATCAGCGTTTTGAATTGTTGTTAGAAGATTGGCCGACGCAAAACAGTATGGTAGTGATGCTGAAAACCAAACAAGGTTATCGTGATCTGATCAATGTGTTTAACGGTTTGGAATATATTCAGATTGCGCTGCATGATGATGTAGCCGCAGAGCTGGGGATTGTGATGGGGTTTAATGCAACTGATGGCGACTGATTTAACAAGACGTAAATTATTGCAGTATGCCTTGTCATCTGCTGGCACATTGCCTTTGGTGTCATTAATGGGTTGTGATGCTAATGCAAAACATGGTTTATCTTCACAATCCTATCAGCAGCCTAAGATCATTGGTTGTAGCCGTACTGCGGCAGGTAAGTATGCGGCTGTTGTTGCTGATTTATCGGGTAATCCGTTAATGCAAGTGATGTTGCCAGCAAGAGGGCATGGTATTGCGTTGCACCGTAACGGCTCGCTGGTGGCGGTGTTTTCTCGTCGTCCGGGGCAATATGTCCAAGTGTTTGATCATCAAACAGGTAAAGAGTGGGGATTACGTGCCGCTGATCCACATCGTCACTTTTATGGTCATGGTGTGTTTTCTCATGATGGTCAGTATTTGTATGCAACAGAAGGTGAATCAGCAACCAGTCGCGGCGTGATTGGTGTATACGAAGTCAAACAAGGTTTGCCAAAAGTCGCTGAATTTACCCATTTTGGTATTGGCCCTCATGAAGTGATTTGGGCTGATGATCAAACCTTAGCCATCGGTGTGGGTGGGGTTCATACCCAAGGGCGAACACCGCTAAACCTTGATTCAATGCAACCTGCGTTGGTGTATGTGGATAAAACTACGGGTGAATTGGTTGAACAAGCTGAGCTTGCTGATAAACGATTGAGTATCCGTCATTTAAGTTTGATGGATAACGGTGGCATTGCATGTGGTCAACAATACCGTGGCGAGCCTGAACATGCCGCGCCTTTGGTGGCAACCCATCAACGAGGCCAAGCTTTACAGCCGTTAATTGCAGAAGATGAAGAGTGGCTGCGGTTTAATCATTACATTGCCAGTATCGGTACATTAGATGGTTATTTGTTGGCGACATCACCAAGGGGAAACTGTTACGGTATTTGGGATCAACATACTCGTGAGCTGATTTCTCTTAAACCATTAACAGATGCCTCTGGTGTCGCGATGTTAGATCATCATTGGATTGTGGGCTCTGGTGCGGGGAAAATTGTTAGTGTTGATACCAAGCAACAAGCAAAGATAAAACAAAGTACGATTATGTGGGATAACCACTGGCAGTTATTTATTTAAACGCTTTGTCGCTGCGGCGCGGCTCTTTTAAAGATTAATCCTTGCTATAAATAATGACGCTGTTTCTTACAAATAAGAAATAGCGTTGTTTTTTGTAATGGATACCCGTTAGTTTTAGTTAATCATTCTGTTTGAGCTTCAGTCTTAAAGATCTTATTCACTTTAATCAAATAGCGTCTACATTTAATGCTCTAAATACTATTATTAGTAATAGCAGAAGCAGTGCTAGGGGGCTTCGATGACTGTTTATAAGTATTGGTATTTTACCTCTGTGTTATGTTTAGTGCCTATAAACCTTTCCGCTTCATCCGATCTGCCGACTCATTCAGAGACAGAAAGTAAACCTATTGTTATAAAAGATAAGACGATTATTACTTCTGAATTAATGAATTCACCCGATGAAGAGATCTTTGCTAATAACCAAGCTATAAATCAACAATTTCAAATAGCTAAAGGTTGGGTAAAAGATATAGCTAAGAATGTTTCTGGTATTCATTATATTGATAAGTTGGCAGAGTTATATTTAACGATCGGATATGGTCAAATATGGCAAGATCAAATTGCTATTGCTGAATTTGAAGAACAGCTTCGTTTATTATCGCTGACTAATATCTCTTCTGATTTAACACGTCGTTATCACAATTTAAAAAGATTTAAAAACAATAGTGATTGGCGAGATTACGATGTATTAGCTACTGATACATTATTCGCATATATGGGATTTATTGAAGGTATCCAACAAAAAGGAAACTTATGGTTATTTGGTGAGACACCGCCCACAATATTCCCGTTACCTTCTGATACTTTTATTGAAGAACTTTTACATAACCACGAACAACAGCGATTACGTTACTTTATTTCCCGTTTAAAACCTCACGATGATGAATATATTGAATTAGTTGCAGCGTTAGATGAATTAAATGAAATAAAAGATATGCGCTGGCCGGTATTTTTATTTAAAGGCACAATTCGCCCAGGGCAATACGTCAAAAATATGGACGGTGTTATTACTGTGTTGGAAACCTTGGGAGACATGACACCCTCTGAAGCGAGCACGATTCGTACCCAAAAGCGTAAGCGGTTATCTGGCTCGGTGGTGATTGCGCTTAAACGTTTTCAAGAGCGTCATGGTTTAAAAGCTGATGGCGTTATTGGGCCACAAACCCAGCAATGGTTAGCGTTAAGTTTGAAGCAACGTATTCGTTTGTTAGCGCTTAATGCTCAACGGTTACGATTATGGTCGGTGACACCTAAAACGGGCGTTGTAGTGAATATTCCTAGTTATTATATGAACTTATGGCTTAATGGTGAGAAAGTTCTAGGTAGTAAAGTGATTGTGGGGCGTCCGTCACGGCAAACACCGATGATGGGTTCGGATATTCAATCTGTGGTGTTTAATCCGTATTGGAACGTGCCAAATTCGATCATGAAGAAAGACATAATGCCGAAAGTGCGACGCAATCGTAGTTATTTATCGCGAAATAATTATGAGGTGATCAAAGGTTGGGGCAGTGCTCAAAAAATATCAATTAATTCGATTCCTTATCACTTATTATCACCTAATAGCTTTCCTTATCGTTTAAGACAAAAACCGGGTAAGCGAAATGCATTGGGTTTATTTAAATTTAATTTCCCTAATAGCCAAGCCATTTATTTACATGATACTTCGTCACGTTCTTTATTTAAAAAACATGAACGGGCATTAAGTTCAGGTTGTATTCGCGTCGAACAGGCGAAAAGTTTAGCGAAAGTACTATTAGAATATTCTGGTAGTACTGAACAGCGTTTTAATAATTTATCTAGAAGTAAAAAAACGCGAACAATAGTATTAGGAGATGGTAAATCTGTACCTGTTGATCTAATTTATCAGACAGCATGGGTGGATGAATTAGGATTAGTTAATTACCGCAGTGATATATATAAGTATGACCGCGATCAAGAAAAAAATAGTTCATTAATTTCTGCTTACAATTACTAATGCATATAACTACCTGAAAATAAAAAATAGTTTTTTCGATATTAAAAATATGTGATTTGTGTCTTTGACTACTTTATCAGTGATGGATATCGTGCAGAAAAAGCGTTTGGTACACGCTTTGCATTCTTACAATAAATTGCACTTTTTTATCATGAGTTGGTATGTCAGAAATTAATATTAATCGCCGTAATTTCCTTGCTCTCGGCGGAGCAGTTGTGGGCTCTTGTCTATTACCTAATATTGCTATTGCGAGTCCATTTAAAGCATCAGATCCACGTAATATGTTGATTCGTAATCTTCATACTGGTGAAGAGTTAGAAACAAAGTATTTTAATGGTAAAACCTATGTGGGTTCTGCTGTAAGAAAAATCGATCATATCTGTCGAGATTTTAGACAAAACGAAGTCGCCCGTATTGATAGACGTTTATATGATGCCATTTCGCAAATTCAGACGTATTTAGGCCATGAAGGTTACGTGCAACTTATTTCGGGATATCGTTCGCCAAAAACAAATAAGATGTTAGCAAAACGCAGTGGTGGGGTAGCGAAGAAGAGTTACCACATGACAGCGCAAGCGATCGATTTCAATTTAGAAGGTGTATCACTATCTAAAATCCGCAAAGCGGCAATGGATCTGAATATCGGTGGTGTGGGTTACTACCCGGGCAGCCAATTTGTTCACATTGATACAGGTCCTGTGCGTAACTGGCGTGGTTAATCATTGAATAACAATCGTACCTGTATTTTTAGATATAATCGTGGCATCCTTTTGGCACTTTGTTTTTGGCTAGGATGTTAGACGAGTATGAGTCTTAAGTATCAAATTGTTCCTGTTACACCGTTTCAGCAAAACTGTTCAATCATCTGGTGTGATGAAACAAACCAAGCAGCGATTGTCGATCCCGGTGGCGATGTTGAGCAATTAAAGAAAGTGGTTGAGACATTAGGCGTTAACGTGACTCAGCTTATTTTAACTCATGGTCATCTTGATCACGTTGGTGGTACTGAGCCATTAGCAGAAGCGTTAAATGTACCTGTGATTGGTCCACATAAAGATGATGTATTCTGGCTACAAGGTCTGCCTCGTCAAAGTGAAATGTTCGGTTTCCCAATGACGGAAGCGTTTGATCCGACACAATGGTTAGAAGACGGTGATGAAATTAAAGTAGGTAATCAAACCCTACAGGTATTGCATACACCGGGTCATACACCAGGTCACGTTGTACTGTTTAACGATGATGCAAAGATTGCCTTTGTTGGTGACGTATTATTTAAAGGTGGTATTGGTCGTACTGACTTCCCACGCGGTGATCATCCAACTCTGATCAACGCAATTAAAACCAAGTTATGGCCTTTAGGTAACGATGTAACTTTTGTACCGGGTCACGGTCCGTTATCAACCTTCGGTCATGAACGCGCAACGAACCCATTTGTTGCCGATGAAATGCCGCTATACTAATTTTCGTTAATTAGTTTCTTATCTCTATAAAGTGAGGTTTATAGCCTCACTTTATTCTACTTTTTGAATATCAGCTATTTGCGCTTCGTCACACTTTTTCGGTTATCTGACCAAAACTAGGAATTTTTCCTAGTTGTTCTAGGTGTGCTTCTCATGCCTTGCTAGTCGCCAGTCGATAAAATTTCTTGCCATGATCACCTATCCATTTTGATTGGTTTACTCCTATTCATCACAAGTTTTCCATAATGGTGATCCCTGCACTGTGAATGTTTATGGTAATAACGATGAGCCTTTGGCTTATTAATCATAAAAGACATCCATAGCATCGACTTTTCAGTGACTATCTGAGGATTTCACATGTTTAAACTGCTTACACAGGTAAGAAAACCGACGCTGGACTTACCTTTAGCTGAACGTAAGAAAATGTGGCTTGGTCCATTCCTACGTTCATACCTTGTAGTGTTTGTTAGCTACATGGTGATGTACTTTATTCGTAAGAACTTCAATATTGCGCAAAACGACCTGATCTCTGATTACGGTATGACAATGACGCAATTAGGTACTATCGGCCTTGGTTTCTCAATTACTTACGGTATCGGTAAAACAGCATTAAACTACTGGTGTGATGGTAAGAACTCGAAGAACATTCTGCCATTAGGTCTGTTACTTTCTGGTCTATGTATGCTGGGCTTTGGCTTGGTAATGGGTCCGTCAATGGGCTCTTTCTACATGATGATCGGCCTATACGCACTGTCAGGTTTATTCCAAAGTGTGGGTGGTTCTAACTCTTACTCAACGATCACTAAGTGGACGAGTAAAAAGAACCGCGGCACATTCCTAGGTATGTGGAATATCTCGCACAACATCGGTGGTGCAGGTGCAGCAGGTGTCGCGCTATTCGGTGCTAACTATTTCTTTGATGGCAATGTAGCCGGTATGTTTATCGTGCCATCAATCATTGCCATTGTGGTTGCGCTTATTGGTTTCACTATGGGTAACGACAGCCCTGAATCATACGGTTTAGGTACTGCTGAAGAGTTATTCGAAGAGCCGATTTCTGAAGAAGATAAAGCGGTTAACGAAAACCAAATGAGCAAGATGGAAATCTTCAAGAAATACGTACTATTTAACAAAGTTATTTGGTTATTGTGTTTTGCGAACGTATTCCTTTACGTTGTTCGTATCGGTATTGACCAGTGGTCTACTGTGTACGGTTACGAAGTGCTTGGTTTTGATAAAGAAACAGCGATTTCTGGTTTCACTATGTTTGAAACAGGCGCACTGATTGGTACTTGTCTATGGGGCTTCTTCTCTGACTTGATCAATGGTCGTCGTGGTTTAGTGGCGTGTATTGCGCTACTAGGTGTGATTGCAACGCTGGGCTTCTACCAACACGCACATACTATTTTTGCATACCAAGCATCACTATTTGCTCTTGGCTTCCTAGTGTTTGGTCCTCAGCTTCTTATTGGTGTTGCTGCGGTAGGTTTCGTACCTAAACAAGGTATTGCGGTAGCTGACGGTATTAAAGGTACATTTGCTTACCTTATCGGTGACAGTTTTGCGAAACTAGGTCTTGGTATGATTGCTGACGGTACGCCAATCTTCGGTCAAACGGGCTGGACGGGTACATTCGTTGCACTTGATACAGCAGCAATCATTTGTTGTTCTATCATGGCGGTTGTTGCAGTTCTTGAAGAACGTAAGATCTACCGTGCAAAGAAAGAAAAGAAGGCAATGCTAGCTAACTAATTGGTTCGCAATGTTTGAAAAAGCGCTTGGGTTAAAACCTAAGCGCTTTTTTTATATCTCTATTTTATCTCTCCAGCCTAATATAACCTGATGGTTTTAAATTACATGTATATATAGGAATAAAGAATAAAACTCCGGCAAAGCCCTTGCTCGCTTATTATGTAAGAGGTAGTTTATGCAGGTTTTTTCTCTATAGATATTAGGTATTCAGGCAATGATCAAAGTAGCTTTGGTTGATGATCACATTATTGTGCGCTCTGGCTTTGCTCAGCTGTTAGCGTTAGAACCTGATATGGATGTTGTTGGACAGTTTAGCTCTGCGGCAGAAGCACGAGCAGGTTTACCGGGCTTGGATGCCTCTGTGTGTATTTTAGATATTTCGATGCCCAATGAGAGTGGTTTATCTTTGCTTGAAGATCTGCCATCGGGTATTGCTTGTATCATGTTGAGCGTCCACGATTCTGCCACTGTTGTTGAAAAGGCGTTAAGTTTGGGCGCAAAAGGTTTTTTAAGTAAACGTTGTAGCCCTGATGAGTTAGTGCAAGCTGTAAGAACCGCAGCACAAGGCGGTTGTTATCTAACGCCTGATATTGCCATTAACCTAGTGTCACCAAACCAAAATAAACAAGCCCTTGGCAAATTGACTAAACGTGAACATCAAATCAGTGAGCTGTTAGCCACCGGACTTGATGTCAAAGCCGTTGCGGTGAAATTAGGCTTAAGCCATAAAACCGTACATGTCCATCGTGCCAATGCGATGGATAAACTCGGCGTTAAGAATAATGTTGAACTGGCTAAGTTCTTTAGCGGAGAAGTGATCTAGTGCGTAGCTTTGGCTTAACGTCATTGTGTATTTGGCTGTTTGTTAGCTGTAGCTGGTTCTGTTTATGGGGGATCTCGTTTTACTTCATTATGGATCCTATGCTGGCGACAGTGTTTTTTCCTTTTGCCTTGCGGTTGGGGTTAACGCTGCACAGTGTTAAAAAGTATTGGGTCGCGATATATGCCGCTGAATGGAGTGGCTTATTACTGCTGGCGGTATCTTTGCCGAATTATCATTGGCAAGCGTTAGTGATGGCGAGTGTACTTTCTATTCCCGTTACCTTATTGGCTCGTCGTTACTATAAAGGGGTACAGTGGCGCTTACTGGCAGTAATAGCGGTAAGTATTACTGTTTTAGCTGTGCTCAATACGTTAGCGTTAAGCAGTTTTCATTTCTTTGATATTTCAAACACCCGACGTTTAGGTTTTGTGTTTTTAGTCAGCATGACCAGTGGCTTAATGTTGGTGCCGAGTTGTTATCTTATTTGGAATTATCTGTTCCAAAAGTCTTGGATACCATTAACGGTCGATGTGGTTTCTCGTCCGGTGGAATTTCGTAGCCAACATTTGTTTTTCTTCTGCCTATTATTTATTGCCAATATTTTGTTACAGGTACATTTACCTGAGCAACTCAGTTTATTTGCGCCATTTTGTTTGGCGATCCCCATTATTGTGTTGGCATTTCGTTATGGTTGGGAAGGAGCGTTACTAGGCACTTTGTTAAACAGTATTGCTTTAATTGCGGCTCGCAGCGAAATTAGCTCGATTGAAATTGTCGACTTACTGTTATCACTATCAGCACAAAGCCTAACGGGGATTTTGCTGGGGATTGGTATTCAGCATCAACGTGATTTGAATACGCGACTCTCTAAACAGTTAAAGCGCAATTACTCTTTATCGCGGCAGTTAGTTACCGCAGAAGAGTCAGTTCGCCAAAATATTGCCCGCGAATTGCATGATGAAATTGGGCAGAACATTACCGCAATCCGTACCCAAGCCAGCATTTTAAAACGGCTAGAAACAACACCTGCAGGGGATCAATGTGCAGATTCTATTGAGCAGTTGTCACTGAATATCTACGACACTACGAAAGGCTTGTTATCGCAATTGCGCCCTAAAACGTTAGATGATTTAGGGTTGAAAGCGGCTATCGAGCAGGTGATCCGAGATTTAGATTTTGAATCACAAGAGATTGATGTTGCGATGTCATACCCTAAAGTCATTGATACGGTAATGACAGATATGCTGCAAATCACCCTGTTTCGTGTGGTGCAAGAAGCGCTGAATAACATTGCTAAATATGCCAATGCGTCAGAAGTGCTGATCGAATTTACTGTCGATAGCAATATCACCATGGAAATTGAAGATAACGGTATCGGTTTTAAAACCAGCGATACCTTAAAAGGTTTTGGCCTGCGAGGGATGAAAGAGCGCATTGAAGCCTTAGGAGGACAATGTGTGATCACCAGTTTTACTCAGCCTAAAATGCTTCTTAATATACCAGCAGACAGTATTCAACCATCAGGTACAACGATTCGTGTGGTATTACCGCTATTTGCGCCTAATCACGCTCAGCAACAATATAAAAGTCTCTAAATGATGAATACGGAATTTTCTCCAGAAACCGCACAACGTTATCGCTACTGGCGTATTCATATTATGGTGAGTATGTATATTGGCTATGCGGTGTTCTATTTAACTCGTAAGAACTTTAGTTATGCGATGCCTGCCATTATTACTGATTTAGGCTGGGATAAAGCCGATATCGGTTTAATGGGCACCTTGTTTTATCTCACATACGGTATCTCTAAGTTTATATCGGGCATAGTCAGTGATCGCTCCAATCCCCGTTATTTTATGGGCTTGGGCTTAATTGCGACGGGCATCATTAATATCTTATTTGGTTTATCCAGCTCGATTGTTGCACTCAGCATTTTGTGGGTGCTGAATGCTTGGTTCCAAGGGTGGGGCTGGCCTGCATGTTCTAAATTATTAACGACTTGGTATTCTCGTTCTGAGCGTGGCGGTTGGTGGTCGGTTTGGAATACGGCACATAACCTTGGTGGGGCGATGATCCCCATTATTGTGGGTTATACCGTGTTGCACTATGGCTGGCGTTATAGCTTTTTTATTCCCGGTGTTATTGCGGTAATGGTTGGTGGCTTACTGTGCTGGCGATTGCGCGATAAACCAACCTCCATGGGGTTGCCGAGCATTGGTCATTGGCGTAAAGATTATTTAGAAATCGCTCATGAAAATACTGGGAAGGGCTTATCGCAAAAGCAGATCCTGACTCGTTATGTATTAAGTAATAAATATATCTGGCTGCTTGGGCTGAGTTATATCTTGGTTTATATCGTGCGAACCGCGATTAACGATTGGGGCAATTTGTACCTAACAGAGCAATATGGGTATAGCTTGATCACGGCTAACAGTGCGTTATCGCTGTTTGAAATTGGTGGCTTTCTTGGGTCATTGGTGGCAGGTTGGGGCTCCGATAAGATCTTCTCAGGTAACCGAGGGCCGATGATCTTGTTGTTCTCAATGGGGATTTTTTTATCGGTGGCTGCACTGTGGCTGATGCCGATTGCCAGTTTTGCATTGCAAGCGGTATGTCTGTTTGCGATTGGCTTTTTTGTTTTTGGTCCACAAATGTTAATAGGCATGGCTGCAGCGGAATGCTCTCATAAAGACTCAGTAGGAGCAGCAACAGGATTTGTCGGTTTGTTTGCCTATATGGGCGCAGCGTTAGCAGGATATCCATTAGCAATCATTACCCAGCATTTCCATTGGACTGGCTTTTTCGTGGTGATTTCTGTGGCTGCGGCAGCAATTGGTTTGTTATTACTGCCATTTTTGAAAGCACAATATAACGAAACCACTTAATTGTATCGTTGTTAGCTTATAGCGGCTGCTTTATAACGTCTTAGCAGACCAAGAAAATCACTCATAGGTCTGTCTAAGGCATCTTCTGAAATGAAAAAATCAAATCCTAAATACTGGCGGTTGTAATGCATTCTATTTGCCAGCATAGCTCTTAATCCTTTAAAAATGCAGCCGTTATGTCCTTGGTAGGGCTCATCATCAAATAATATATCTTCAATTACGTGGTTGTCTTGTTCACTATTTTTGATTGCCATGATCAGCAAAATGCGTTGTTCAATGATCATCCTCGCTGCTAATCGTGGGCTGATATTACAAATAAATTCATCGTAATCTTTAAGCTTCACGCCAATCCACGGTAAGGGTTGTTGCCAACCTTGATGATCGATCTGTGCTGTACCAAGTTGTGAAATATTACCCCAAGGCGTTGACCACCCTCCGTAACGGCTATGGTATTGGCAATGCATGAAGGTGAGTGTGAAGATGTATTTTGATGCACAAATCAGACGAATGAGCACCACGGCACAACAGGCAATGATTAAGGTAGTTAGTATTATAGCGAGCAGTGACATGCTAGATACAAAGAAGATCATCATGCTGGAGCTTATAAAAGCGGTAAAGCTGAATACAAATAGCATAATAGTCATGGTGATAGGGGCTGATTTGACATGATAAGTATCCATTGCACTCTCCAAGACCAATCATTTTACTATCATACGTTATGATTGATATAAGGGATCGATATCCGTTGTTGATGGTTGCTATAGTGACTGTTGTATATTCCAAGCAAATAGCATTTGTTGTACCTCTTAAGTATATAGGATGAAAATGCGAGGAATATTTTGCTTAAAATCATATTTGTTGTATGAAAAAACACCGTTTGCTGGCAATTCCCTGACATCCCTGATATAAAACGCGCTTACTTTTTCCCGCTGTCATAGTGGTGACTGAAAGTAGTGCAACGGAGTAGGAAATTTAATGAGAATCTCTCACAAACGTAAAGTACAGCTAAAACTTCAGAAGCAATCACCTGTTTTTGCAGAGTTAGCAACCAAGGCAGCGCCTAAAAAGGTAGCAAAAGCAGAAACAGTGAAAGCTGCACCAGTGGCAAAAACTGAAGAAGCTAAAAAAGTAGTTAAGGCTGTAGCACCTGCAAAAGCAGCGTCTGCAGTAGCATTAACTCCTAAGCAACAACAAGTGCTAGATATTGTTGTAAAAAATGCTGAAGGTTTAAACCCTAAAGGCATTGGCTTAGAAGCTGGTCAAGAAGAAGCGAAAGCAGCTTCTTGGGCAACAGGTGCGTTGAAAAAACTGACTGAAGAAGGTTTAGTTGAGCGCATCCAATTGGCTGGAAACAAAGTTTTATACAAAGCAATTTAATCAGCCAATCCCGCTTCTTCCCAAGAAGCGGGGGTTTTTATTCTCATTTCTATTATTCCAAACTTATTATCTTCTGCTAATATTAAGTTCTACTTTATTATTAATGCATCGAACCTATTATTTTTAATAATAATAATTTTAATGCTATAAATATAATAATGAGTTAATGTCCATAGTTACTTTATATTACAGTTGAGGTTTTACTCGCTTATCCTTTGCTATAATGACGATTTGGATGTTAATTTCAAGGAGCTCGAAGCATTTGGAGTTAATGATCTTATGACAATGATAAGTGCGAGAGAATTTTCAGATTGGCTAATTGATCGCTTTGCTGAAGATAACCAAGGCGTTTCTTTGACGCGAGAAGATATCAATATCCTAACAGGTAGGCAAAGCTTCTCTTTAGGGTTTGTTCACGATATTCATTACGAAGTAATGCGCCACGATATGGCTTTTGTGACTGATACGACAAGAGAAATGTTCTATTTAGTCCCTGTTGCCAAAAGACCTTGGAAAGAGCAGTTGAAAAGAAATTACGAACGAGATCTGTATTGTAATGTACTGCCGCTAAATAAATCAGGTTAAATTATATTTGTCTCAGATAATATAACGGTTCTTATAATAAAGACGATTCATTTATTATAGATAAAATAAAAAGAGGACATAATGTCCTCTTTTTTTGTTAATACGGATTATATTATAAAACCGCAGCGATACCTTTACATAAAGGAAGCATATTATCTTTCGTCATACCAGCAACGCTAATACGACCTGAACCTACGATATAAATAGCAAAGTCATTTTTAAGTTGTGTTACTTGTTCTTTAGATAAACCAGAGAACGAGAACATACCATTTTGACGTTCGATAAAGCTAAAGTCGTTTGTAATACCAAGCTCTTTGAGTGTCGTTACAAATAGTGTACGCATTTCTTGGATACGATCACGCATGTCTGCTACTTCTTGTTCCCATTCTGCACGTAGCTCTGGGTTGTTCAGAATTGTAGTTACAATCGCAGCACCATGTGCTGGTGGGTTAGAGTAGATAACACGAGCAATGGCTTTAACTTGGCTAAATGCTGTTGCTGCTTGCTCAGCATTTTGACCTACAAGTGTAAATGCACCAACACGCTCATTGTACAGACCGAAGTTTTTCGAGAAAGAACTTGCTACGAGTAGTTCTGGTAGTTGGTCTGCAAAGATACGTAAGCCTTGTGCATCTTCTTCTACACCACGTGCAAAACCTTGGTAAGCAAAGTCGAACATTGGTAGGAGTTTCTTCTCTACACAAAGTTGAGCTAGAGCTTGCCATTGTGCTTGTGTTGGATCAATACCTGTAGGGTTATGACAGCAACCGTGTAGTAGAACAATATCACCTTCGCTTGCTTGACTTAGATCTGCTAGTGCAGCTTCAAAGTCAATGTCTTTGGTTTCTGCGTTGTAGTAAGAGTATTGTGCTGTCTCAAGACCAGCAGCACCGAACACACCGTGGTGGTTTGCCCAAGTTGGATTACTGATCCACACTTTTACATCGCCAAGTTGACGCTTAATAAATTCAGCAGCAACACGTAGTGCACCAGTACCACCCGGAGCTTGCGCTGTTTGTGCACGTTTTTCTGCAATGATAGTGGCATCGTTACCGAAAAGGAGTTGTTGAACGGCTAGGCCGTATTCAGGCGTACCAGGAATGCTTAAGTAAGACTTGGTCTTTTCGCTGTCCAACAAGATAGCTTCTGCTTTTTTAACTGTTGCTAGTACAGGTGTATTACCTGTTTCATCTTTGTAAATACCAACGCCAAGATTAATCTTTGTTGCGCGAGTATCAGCTTTAAATTCTTCAGTTAAACCTAAAATAGGATCAGCAGGAGCTGAGGTGATTTTTTCAAACATATTCGGTCATCCGTGGCGTTAATAAATAGTGATACCTATTTATACCCTTTGTCGTAGAAGATTTACAACATAATGCAACAAATTAGTCATAATTTTTATTGATGAATTAAGTATGTGATTTTCTGGTCGTGAATTGGCTAAAAGCATTAACCGCTTCATGTTCTTTAACTAGCTTAAAAATAAGATTATTTTCCTTACTTATACAGTCGATAAGTTGCTTTCTACTAATTTGAGAGAGAAGTTGTTTACTACTTTGCAATGCGTGTTTGGGCTGGGTTGCAAGCGCTGCCGCATAGGTTGCAGCCAGTTGTTCTGGTTGAATAGTAATTTGATCAATATAACCGAGTGATAAGGCTTCTTTAGCGTCCATAGGTTCGCCGAGCAACAACATGGCTTTTGCTTTTCTGGTGCCTATTAGTTGGGGCAATAATAAGCTTGAGCCAAATTCAGGACATAAACCGAGTTTGACGAAAGGTAGGCTAAAGTTGGCAGAAGAGCAGGCAAAGACAAAATCACAATGTTGCAGCATGGTCATCCCGATACCAATCGCATTACCGGATACGGCGGCAACGATAGGCACAGGGCTATCAATCATAGCAAACATAAAGGCTTCAATGATGCGACGACTATGTTGGCATTGTGCAGCATCTGCTGTTGTTAGTGAAATAAAGTCTGTAATGTCATTACCACTACAAAATACATCACTCAAGCCTGTAAGCACGATCACATGAACATCTGGATCATTTGCCTGATGCAAGTGCTGTGTGAGCTGTTGGTACATCTCAAGGTTTAACGCATTTTTCGCATGGGGGCGATTAATGGTTAATGTAAGAATATGGTGAGAGAGTGATGAAGCGATCATATTGCCATCCTTGAAATGTATAAGACACATAACAAGGATGGCAGAACAGATACAGGCTTATCTGATAAATTTAAAATTTACGATCAGGCTATCAGAAAACAGCCATTATCATTTAGATCAGACGATAGTCGATTGATTTCTACCATTATGCTTCGATTGATAAAGTGCTTTATCTGCAGTTTTATAGGTTTGGCTGAAAGAAGATTTTGTAGTGATAGTACCACCAATTGAGATCGTCACAATGAGATCTTGAATAGGGTAGAGTTGTACCATGTAGCGAATTTCTTCTGCTTTCAGTTGCAGCTGCTCTTTCGTCATCGATGATGGGAAGCTGACAATAAACTCTTCACCGCCCCAACGAATCGCAATATCAGTTTGTCGAATACATTGATTGATGCGCTTGGCTACTGTCCGTATCACATCATCACCAAATTCATGACCATAGGTATCATTGATCGATTTAAAGTTATCGATATCAATGATCAACAGGCAGAAATCTGACTGTTTTTGTAGTTTCTTCTCGTAAAAATCACGACGGTAGAAATGCGTCATATGATCTCGTTGTAAAGAGAATTTTCTGGTTTTCACACTTCTGGTTAGATATTGGATCAGAAAACTAAACAGCAAAGCAGGGAAAAACGCAGTTTTCAATACTGAGAATAAGTTAATACCTACATAGAACGGATCTTGTGTCGCACATGGCAATAATTTCTTGATATGGAAGCTATGTGCTGATGGATCACGTTGTAAGACTGTCAGATGGGCCTTATTGTATTCATCTAACGCCGAGTTTAATAAATCATCGTTGATATCGATAACTAATAGGGCATTGAGTACACTTTTATTATAAATCGGGTAGTACAGCGTTCTAATGGCTTTATTTGTACCTTCTTCCACATAACGTTCAGTTAGCTTTAGGTTACAGCCATAGAAGTAGCGAAATGTCTCTTTTAGTCCTTCCCGTTCGATAATACGCTTCATCACTGAGCCTTTTTCATAGTTTTTGAAAGACTGCAGGTACTCAGGTCGAACAGGATCAAAGTGAGCGTATGTTGCTGGGTTTTCGAAAACAGCAATGGTCCAAATATGGTTGTCGGTTAGTGGCTCTAATTGCGCACGTAGGCGTTTAATACCTTTAGAAAGAACTTTGACATTTGAGAAATGATTAACTACAACAGAAACGCCATTATAATCATGATTCCCTGCTGGAATAGGAATTGATCCCGTGTTGTTGTAGTACGAGCCAAAACGACGGCTAATAGAGTAAATCGTATTTATCTTTTCGAAATATTGGTCATGAAATTCGTCTAAATGGTAAGCATTATACGCAAAGTAGCCACCACAGATAACAAAGAAGAATAGTAAGAAAAGCTTGATACTGGTAAATAAGCTTTTGTTTTTTTTATTAGAACTACTATTCATGTTTTATTTCAGTGAAAGTTAATGAGGAGTGGATTTTATAAGTAAAAAATATTAATTCAATAGCAAAGACCATAACATTAGTAAGATTATCTTATCTATACGATTTTTAAAATTAATCCCGTAAAAATATTGGCTTTGGGTATAATTTGTAAGAGGATAAGATTTTTAGGAGAAGGTATAGCAGTGTCATTGAATCCAATAGTAAAAATAGCGCGATTATTGACTGCTGTTATTGTTCTTATTTTGCTGAGTTATGGTGTAGCAATCCTAACAGCACCATATTTATCTTATTTTGTAGCATACTCAACCATCAATTCAGAGATGAAGCGGTATGATGAAAAGTTACGTAAAGACTACATTTTAGAAACGCAACAATTAAGCCGATTACAAGATATAAATCAATGTGATGATAATTCTCAGCTGTTGCTAAGGGAGTTAGAATATAAAAGCAATGAGATCCGTTTTCTTGGTTTGAGAATGGGGGAGATGCTATGCACATCAAATGGATTAATCGATTTTCCTATGATTGAATCTCAGCAGTTTCCTTATATTCGTTATATATCACCGATCACTAACAAAAAAGAAACCTCTGTACTGATTAACGTTAATAATAAAACGTTTTTAGTTGATACAAATAAATCAGACTTTGCTAATTTTTTCTCTTACTTCTGCCAGACGTGTTTATCATTTCACTATGAATATGAGTTTGAACACCATGAGGATGAACTTAAGCCAACGACGTGGTTTGTTGTCCACGGTAAGTTAGGCAATATTAACGGTGTGATAATAGTCGATCGTTCTCTGCAGCATAAATTAGGTGGGAGGAATATTTATTATTATTGGTTAGTATATTTCTTGCTTTTTAGCCTGATTTGTACGGGTATTATCTACTATTACAATACTCGTCACGACTTACAAAAAATGCTGATAGCTGGATGTAAGAAAAACGAATTTATCCCTTATTATCAACCTATTATGTCGCTTGATGATGAGATGCAAGGGCTTGAAGTGTTGATGCGTTGGAAGCTAAGTGACGGTAGTTTATTGCTACCTGCATACTTTATTGAAGTCGCTGAAAAAATGGCGGTCATTGATGAAATTACGCTTAAGTTAATTCAAAAAGTGCAATCGGATTTCAAACAATACGCAAGTAATAATAAGAAAGTAATCTTTTGTGCTTTTAACCTAACGGCACACCAAATCGAGAATAAATCATTTATTAATTTATTGATCGACAAATTGAAAGACGAGAAGCGGTTTATTCCATCTTTTGAGATCACAGAGCGTCAGCATTTTGATAATTTGGCAATGGCTAAGGCCAATATTCGTCGATTACAAGACCAAGGCTACCAAGTAAAGCTAGATGATGCTGGTACAGGTTATGGTGGTTTTAGCTACTTTATGGACTTCAATCTCGATGGGGTGAAGATCGATAAAATGTTCATTGATGTTATTGGTGTCGATGATGTGAAAGTAGAAGTACTAAATTCGATTATCATGATGGCAAAGCGTTTAGGTATTGATATTGTGGCAGAAGGGGTGGAAACCCAACAACAAGTTGATTTCCTACGTAAACACAATATCGACTATATTCAGGGCTATTACTATTCCAAACCGGTTCCGTTCAAAGATCTAAACTTTGATAATTGATTAAATGTTATAGCCCACGTTTAGTTAATATTATCGCTACCCAGTGATAAGTCATAAAAAAGGCTGCCAATTGGCAGCCTTTTACGTTCAGTTCTAAACCTAAGGATTAGAAGTTTGCAGAACGTGGAGTACGTGGGAATGGGATCACGTCACGTACGTTACCCATGCCTGTTACGTAAGAAACTAGACGCTCGAAGCCTAGACCGAAACCAGCGTGTGGAACACTACCGTAACGACGTAGGTCGCGGTACCAGCCCATGTGCTCAGGATCTAGACCCATTTCAACCATACGTGCATCAAGGATGTCTAAACGCTCTTCACGCTGAGAACCACCGATGATTTCACCGATACCCGGTGCTAGTACGTCCATTGCTGCTACTGTCTTACCGTCGTCATTCAAGCGCATGTAGAATGCTTTGATGTCTTTCGGGTAGTTCTTAACGATTACAGGTGCTTTGAAGTGCTCTTCTGCAAGGTAACGCTCGTGCTCAGAAGACATATCAATGCCCCACTCAACATCAAACTCGAACTTGCGACCAGAGTCTTGAAGGATCTTAATTGCATCAGTGTAATCAACTTGTGCAAAGTCAGATGTTACGAACTTCTCTAGGCGAGAAATTGCATCTTTGTCGATACGTTGAGCAAAGAACTCAAGGTCATCACGACGCTCTTCAAGTACTGCTTTAAATACATACTTCAGCATGTCTTCAGCAAGTTTCGCTACATCGTCAAGTTCTGCGAATGCAACTTCAGGTTCAACCATCCAGAATTCAGCTAGGTGACGGCTTGTGTTTGAGTTTTCAGCACGGAAAGTAGGGCCGAAAGTGTAAACCTTGCTTAGTGCACAAGCGTAAGCTTCAGCGTTTAGCTGACCAGATACTGTTAGGAAAGTCTCTTTACCAAAGAAATCTTTGTCAAAGTCTACTTCGCCTTTGTCAGTCATTGGCAGGTTAGCCATGTCTAGCGTAGATACACGGAACATTTCACCCGCACCTTCACAGTCAGATGCTGTGATAAGTGGTGCAGACATCCAGAAGAAGCCTTGCTCGTGGTAGAAACGGTGGATCGCTTGAGATAGACAGTTACGAACACGTGCAACAGCACCGATCACGTTAGTACGTGGACGAAGGTGTGCAACTTCACGTAAGTACTCAATTGAGTGGCGTGTTTTCGCCATTGGGTAAGATTCTGCATCTTCAACCCAACCAACTACTTTAACGTTGGTTGCTGCTAGTTCAAAATCTTGACCTTGAGCAGGAGATGCTACGATTGTACCGGTAACCTCAACAGAGCAACCAGTTGTAAGCTTAAGCACTTCATCCTGGTAATTATTTAACTCATTAGGGACCACGGCCTGAATCGGGTCGAAACAAGAGCCGTCATAAATGGCAAGGAAAGAGATCCCAGCTTTGGAATCACGACGTGAGCGAACCCAACCGCGAACAGTAACTTCACTGTCTACCGCTAGTTTGCCGCTTAATACGTCTGTTACAGGCGCGTAAGTCATGTTTAAATCATTCTCCGTTTAGGCACTGACTTCGGAATTAAAGTATCTCGTGCTTAAAGATATCTAAGTGTTAGTCATATTACCTTTCTTACGACAAGCATCAAGTATTGATATCAATCAAATGATAAATTGATGAAAGAAAGCGGTAATTTCAGCAAATGATTGGTTAATTATCGGTCATTTGCTTTAAGTCGTCCTAGCTCTGTATTGGAAAATATATATCTAGGACGTCTTAGCTGAATTTTTTATAAATCACTTCAGGCAACAGCAGTTTAAGCAATAGCTAAGTATTTGTGTGTCTGAATTGATAAACGCCAATTACGAGCAATACAAGTTTCGATGCAAAGCTCAGTTGCGCGTGGTTTTTGGCTGATAGGTTGTAGTGCAATTGTGACGTCTGATTTAAGGCTCTTGCCCTCTAATAAAGCGTCAAGTTGCTCGATATCTTTACTCGTTCCGACAGGGTGTTTGATCTCGTTAGCACGCTCTAGGGCAGAAGCAAGCACAGGCAGCTTGGCTTTCATGTTGATTTTTGGCGATACCGTTACCCAAGTGTTATCACTGGTTTGGATCTCAGAAGTACCGCTGGTTTCAATCTGGCAATTAAAATCGGCTGCTTCTAGTGCTTCAGTTAGGGGACGAAGATCGTAAATGCATGGCTCACCACCTGTGATAACAACATGCTTTGCTGTGTACTTTTGATCAATCAGTAGTTGCACAACGCTATTAGCGTCAAGCTGAGTCCAAAGTGGAGAATCTTCAGTTTTTGCCATGATTTGTTCTAAAGATGCTAAGTCTTGTGGCTCTGCTGTCCATGTTTGTTTGGTATCACACCATGAACAACCGACAGGGCAGACTTGTAATCGAACAAAAATAGCAGGTACGCCAGTAAATACACCTTCACCCTGAATTGTCTCGAATACTTCGTTAATTTTGTACACGTTGAACCTCTTATTTTCACGCAAACAGCCTATTTCTTATTGTGAAACAGCTTGGCTGTAAAGAAAGGTTACTGCGTGAAATAAATCCGCTAATTGAATAAAAATGGTTGGCAAAAAAGCCGTTTTGCCATTATCGCAGAAGCGAAACTCAATGTCTTTAGTCATTGATAGTGATACCTGTCACGTACTGAAGACAAGAGGCTTCACAATTACTTCGCAAAGTAAAAAAATTAACTTCCGAAGGTTTTATAGCTGATTTTTCAGGAGTATCGACATGTACGTCGCTCAGCCAGGCCATATCGATCATATTAAAAGAAATAATGCTGGGAGCGTATACAAACTGATTGATTTGTACGGCCCGATTTCTCGCATTGAATTATCAAAACGTAGTCAGCTTGCCCCTGCGAGTATTACTAAGATCACTCGTGAACTGATTGATGCGCATTTAATTAAAGAAACTCAATTCCAAGAATCAAGTAGCCGTGGACGCCCAGCCATTGGGCTTGTGCCAGCTAATGAAGGTTGGCAATTTTTATCGATTCGCTTAGGGCGTGGTTACTTGACGATTGCTTTACATGCTCTCGGTGGTGAAATCCTTGTTGAAGAGCGTCAAGACATTGAGCAATTGCATCAGGTAGATGTGGTTGAAAAGCTATTACAGGAAATTAATGTCTTTTTTGCTAATCATGTAAGCGAGCTCGATCGTATTACGGCTATCGCAGTATCACTACCTGGATTAGTGAATTCAAGTGATGGTGTAGTACTGCAAATGCCGCATTATAACGTTTCCAATCTTCCGCTTGGCGAGATCATTCACCAAGAAACAGGGCTGCCTGTTTTTATTGGTAACGATACTCGCTCATGGGCATTAGCTGAGAAGCTTTTTGGTAACTCTCGTGGCATTGCGAACTCGATTTTAGTCTCGATACATCACGGTGTTGGGGCTGGGATTGTGCTCGATGATAATGTCCTTCAAGGTAAAACAGGTAACGTTGGTGAGCTTGGGCATATTCAAATTAAGCCTTATGGTAAGCGTTGTTTCTGTGGTAATCACGGTTGTTTAGAAACAGTCGCAAGTTTGCAAGCGATCTTAGAGCAAGTGAAAACACAGCTCGATGCCGGACACGAATCTATGCTGAGTAATATGCCGCTTACCATTGAAGCTGTGTGTGATGCAGCCGTAGAAGGTGATAGTTTAGCAAGACAGATTATCATTGAGCTTGGGCACAATTTAGGTCAAGCCATTGCGATCATGGTGAATTTGTTTAATCCCCAACGCATTTTGATTGGTGGCGAATTTAACCGCGCGAAATCGGTGTTATATCCAGCGATCATGGAGCGAATTCGCTCACAAACCTTGCCTGTGTATTTCCGTGATTTAGAAATTGAACAAAGCTGTTTTTATACCCAAGCAACCATGCCCGGCGCCGCTTTAGTGAAACAAGCAATGTATGACGGGCATCTACTGATGAAGCTGGTTGATGGCTAATATAATGATTTATATGGAAATTAAAATTTCTCTTTAATTTCCATATAGCTTTCACGAATGTGTTCTATCAGGGCTTGAATGCGTTTAGCTGGCTTTCTGGTATAAGGGTATACCGCATAAATGCCGACCACTTTACCTGCATGGGTTGGCAGTAATTCCACCAAATCACCACGTTGTATTTCATCATAAATTAAGCAATTAGGTAGATAGGCGATGCCGTTACCTGCAAGCACGACTTTCTTTAATGCAGCCGCATTGTCAGATGAGAAATTACCACTCACTTTCTGGGTATAAACTTTGTTTTGCTTAAGAAATTGCCAGTCGAAAGGGCCTGTGCTTTGTGGGTTGTAGCCTAGGCAATTATGACTTAATAAATCTTTAGGTTTTTCTGGCTTGCCGTAATGCTCAATGTAAGCAGGAGAGGCACAGATCACCCAACGAGAATTAAATATATGGCGGGCAATCAGGCTGGAATCTTCTAGATAACCAGTACGGATCACCAGATCATAATTGTCAGCCACAAGATCGACAAAGTGATTATCAAGTGACATGTCTACCGATAGTCCCGGATGTTTTTGGCAAAATTCAGCCACGGCTTTAGCGAGAACTAATTCACCTGAAATGGTGGGAACTGACATGCGAACTTTGCCAGATAAGGCTTCGCTATAACCGGTTACTGAATCAAAAGCGGCTTGAGCAACGTGGTTGATGCTTTTTGCACGATGATAGAGGACTTCACCGGGTTCAGTGAGGGTTAATTTACGGGTGGTGCGGTAGATTAACTGTAAACCTAATTCTGTCTCAAGTTTACTAATGCGTTTACTAACAACCGATTTAGTCACGTTATTGAGTTCAGCCACTTTGCTGAATGATCCATGTTCAATGACTTGAGTGAATAAAACGAGATCGTCGATAGCTGGCATTCTTTATCCCATACAAAGCCTAAGAGGCAAGGATTATATACCTAACTCATATTATGGCGCTATATTCAACAAGCGTGATTTGGCAGAGAGTCAAAGAGGGGATGTGGAACTTGAATAAAAAAACGCAGCCCCGATAGCTGCGTTGTTCTTATTCCCGTAGTGTGCTTAACCGCTAACTTCCTGCTAGCTGTTTATCACTATTGGTGATAGGTAGGCTTACATATCATCAATAATGATGTAGGTGGCAAAGACGGGCCCATGCACACCAACAACCTTGATCAGCTCGATATCAGCAGTCGAGCTAGGACCTGAAATAAAGTTAACACATGATGGCATACGTTCGCCATTCAATGCTTTTTGATGAAGAATTTCAGTCGCTTGTGTTAGACGAGCAACGATGCTGCTCTTTGGCACAACAAATACTGATGCCTCTGGTAATAGGCTAACTGCACGACCTTGCGCTGGGTTGCTATAAAGTACCATTGTGCCAGATTCTGCTAATGCTTGTTCTGCAAATACAACACCTACTTTCGCACGCTCAGCAACAGTGATGTTCGCTTCATAACCTGCTGAGTGATCCCAAATGTAAACACCGTGTTGGTCAGCACTGAGATCTTTTGGATCAATCATATTCAGAAGACGTTCATCAGCTGTGAAAATGGTTTCACCAACAGGTTTGATTTCCGTTTCGTCTGCGCTGCAGTATTTGAAACAAACATCACGTAGCGCGTCAGTTAGTTGCGCTTTAGTCGTAACAACGGCTTTCGCACCTAAAGAAGACTCTGTGTATTCTACCAAGATGTCTTTAAGTTCATCTTGAGATTTACCTGCAAATACTTCTTTGTGGCAGTTATATTTTAGGTTTGGACGCTCAACAGGTGTGGTAATGCGATCACGGCCTAGTTGTTTTGCGATGTTATTAAGGAAACTATCGCGATTATAGATGCGTTGCTCATTTTGAGATGACATACGTAAAGCTCCTTAATTACTTATTCTTGTTCTTAAACCAGCTACGGAACGATTCACCAGATGGTGTTGGTAAATCACGAGTTTGTGTCCATGCGTTTAGCAGACCAACTTTAAATGGTAGTTGACCATCTTTAATTAGCTTACCCGCAACAATGGCACCGATCTTAACTGTCTTATCCCATAGTGCTGGGTGAGCGTTAACAAAGCTAAAGCCACTGACAGAAGCACGTTCCATAGGATCAGTAATTTTCTCTTCGCCCATGATTTGACGGTGCTTAAGCAGTAGATCTGATAGTGGGATCTTCACTGGACATACGTCATGACAAGCACGACATAAGCTACATGCGTTTGGTAGATCTTTGAAATCTTCGTAGCCGCCAAGTAGTGGAGACAGTACTGCACCAATAGGACCAGAGTAGATTGAACCGTAAGATTGGCCACCGATGTGACGGTAAGCAGGGCAGGTGTTTACACATGCTGCACAACGTACACAACGTAGGATTGAACGGAATTCAGAGCCTAGGATCTTAGATCGACCGTTATCTACAATAACAAGGTGGAACTCTTCAGGACCGTCACAGTTACCTGCTTCACGTGGGCCTGTTAATGCGGTCACATAACCTGTTAGCGGTAGACCAACAGCACTGCGACATAGCAGGCTTGCTACGATATCGAATTCTTCAAAAGTAGGAACAATACGTTCCATACCCATGACTGCGATATGTGTTTTTGGCAGGCTGGTTGCAAGACGTGCGTTACCTTCGTTAGTCACAAGTGTCACAGTGCCAGATTCTGCAATGGCAAAGTTACAGCCAGTGATACCAATTTCAGCTTCTAGGAAGTCATGACGGATATGCTTGCGCACAAAACGCGTCATTTCTTCAGGATCTGATGAGCCTTCGTAACCTAGCTTCTTGTTGAATACGTCACGAATTTGCGTACGGTTTTTGTGAAGTGCTGGTACAACGATGTGTGAAGGAGCATCACAATCATCAACCTGAAGAATGTATTCACCAAGGTCAGTTTCAATCACTTCACAGTTGTTACGTTGGATTACATGGTTCATACCGATTTCTTCGGTCACCATAGATTTAGATTTAACAACTTTTTTCGCATTCTTTTGTTGAATGATTTTTTCGATATAGTTCGTTGCATCTTCAGCTGTTGCTGCGAAGTAAACGTGACCACCGTTCTTTTCAACGTTGTCGCTAAGTTGTTGTAGGTAGTAATCTAGGTTTTCAAGCACATGGTTACGGATATCCATGCCCATTTCACGCCATTCTTCCCAGTTACCTAGTTTTTCAGCAGCGATAGCACGGTTTTTGAACATACGCTCTTGCGCGTTAGCAACAGCGGCACGCATAGATTCGTCTTTCATTTTTACATGAATACGATCTTTAAATTTCTGGTTGCTTGTTTTCATTGACATAATAATGACCTCTTAACGACTCATCAGCACATCAACAATGTGCATCACTTTGATTGGTTGACCTTCACGGCTAATGCGACCACCAATGTTTAGTAAACAGCTGATATCAGCACCAATTAAGAAGTCAGGTTCAGCAGCTTTGATGTGACGTACTTTCTCAGTCACCATCTCACCAGAAATTTCAGACATCTTCACAGAGAACGTACCACCGAAACCACAACAAGTTTCTTGGTTTTCAATTGGAAGAAGCTCAAGACCTTCAACGTTGTTTAGTAGAATAAGCGGCTCTTCACGTACACCAAGCTTACGGATCAAGCTACAAGAAGGGTGGTAAACACCTTTACCTTCAAGACGAGCACCTACATTTTCAACACCAAGTTGGCGAACAACAAACTGAGTCAATTCAAATAGGCGATCAGCAACTTTCTTCGCACGCTCTGCCCACTCAGGTTCATCAGCTAAGTACTCTGGGTATTTCTTAACCGCAGCAGCACAAGAACCTGCAGGTGTTACGATAGGGAAGTCGTTGATCTCAAATGCTTCGATCATGTTTTTCATTGCCGGCTTACTTTTTTCAATGTAGCCACTATTTAACGCAGGCTGACCACAACAACCTTGACGCTCGGGGAAGATCACTTCACAGCCAAGTTGCTCTAGTAAACCTACTGTTTTTTTGGCAACTTCAGCCTTCACTGTATCGCCTAGGCAGGTGACAAAAAAGTTTACCTTCATCTCATTGCTCCAGTGGCGGGATACCGCCTAATTGTTCACATTAGCGATAGGCTTATCCGCAGATAAGCCTATCCATTATCTTCACGTTGTAGGGACGTTTAGATAAAAATACTGACAACAGCCGCAATCACACCGTATAGCATCATAGGGATCACTGTACGTTTAATGATGTAGCCTTCTTTATTTGCAATACCAAGGATGGTTGATACAGCAATAATATTGTTAATACACACCATGTTACCCATTGCACCACCAACAGACTGCATGGCTAAAATAGTGTTTTCAGGTAAGCCAACATTGTGGGCAATGCTTTGTTGAATTGCGCCAAATGTCAGGTTTGAAACCGTTGCAGAGCCTGAGAAAAACGCACCTAGTGCACCTAAGTAAGCAGCACAGTATTGCCAGTTTTTGCCCATCAGATCAGCAAACGCATTACCTGTTGTCATGATTGGTGAATGTTCACCACCAATCATCATAAATTTCACCATGATTAACGCACCGACAAGAGCGATAAAAGGTGTTTTTATTCGTGATGCTGTGTCACTAACGACTTGTTTTACCTGTGTCTTATTCATCTTTAACAGAGGAATAGAAATTAGCACAACCACAAAAAACGGAATCAATGCAGGTACATACAATGTTTTGTAAGCCCATGACGTATCCGTTCCTAAAATATTGCTTAATTTAATAATTAACGCTTGGCTTAGGTGTAAATCTGCAAACCCTAAGTTTAGGTGTAGCAGTGGCGTTGCATCATTGAGCATGCCTTTTAAGCCCAGCTGTTTAATGCGTGTTACGATCAGGATCAGAATCAACAACAGGGTTGGTGCCATCGCTTTAAACACAACATTGAAAGGCAGTGTTGTTGCTTTGTTTTGTTCTTCTGATACGGTTTGTTTTTCTAAACCAATGTTGTAACGCGCCAGTAAAATCGACAGTGTTAAACCAATCGCACCGCCGATCAGTGCTGGAAATTCATAGTTCCACTGGGCTAGCCATACATAAGGTATAGTACATGACCAAATACTCAGTTGGATGAAGACAAAGTTGCGCTTGATTTGCTTCCAGCTCACAACAAACTTCAATGCAATAACAGGAATAACGATACCTGCTGCGGTATGCATGATTGCAGATAGACGACCCACATCTAATAACTCTGCGTCAGGCAAACCTAAGTTACCTAAACCAAACCATGTCGGTGTACCTACTGCACCAAAAGAGACTGGAACAGAATTCATAACCAGTGCAAGCATAGCGACACGTAATGGATTGAAACCAAGACCAACTAAGATTGGCGCAGCAATGGCAGCAGGTGTACCGAAACCAGATGCACCTTCAATCATGAAAGCAAATGCCCAACCGATGATCATCAGTTGACCCACTTGGTTTTTACTGATCCCTTCAAGCCATTGGCGGATCACATCTTCCGCACCCGACACATTCAAAGTACGGTTTAATAAAATGGCACCTGCAATAATCGAAATTGGTGTAAGCGCTGATAACGCACCTGAAATAATATTGGCTGCAAGTAACTGACTGCTTGTTCCAAAATAGACAAGCTGTAAAAAGCCAATTAGTAATGCTGTTACTGGCAGTGCAACATGAGATGGCAACGCGTTCCTTTTCGTCATCATCCAAATTAAAAGCAAAATAGGGATAACCGATATTGCAAGATTTAACATAAATACCCACCTTGGTTATTTCGTTGTTTCACGAAATTAGTTTTGTTGTTTTTATTAATTATCTACTGATTGATACGTATTTATTCATCGTATAACCGTAGTGGGGTGAGTATTGTAGGGGCGAAATAAACGATGACTATCTATTTTTTTGCTTTAAAGATGATGAAAAATAAGAGAAATGTGAGCTAAATAAATTAGTAAAAAATACGGTAAAAATACTTTTTTGATTATTTTCAATAAGTTGATGCTTACTTAAAGAGTTTTCAAAAATTCAATTAGGCTACTATTGGAAACAAACATTTTGCGATAGCGGACTAATAAAGTCGCTAATAAGTTGAATATTTAGGGAGTTATGAAATTCTTAGATAAGAATGATTTTCAATACGAAAATATTATTGTTGTAATAATACTACGAAATGAAATATGTGTAGTTATGAATAAAAAAGAATAGGGTGATCATCTTATTTATATATCTATTATTATTCTTAAGCTATTAAGAAATGTAAAAGCTTTTTTGTTATTTAAGGCTTAAAATCGTTTAATAAAAGCATATATGAACAAAATAGAAACAGATATGGGGAGTGGAAATAAAAATGCCTCTATTTTATAAAAGAGGCATTTCAGTTTAGTAAATGATATTACCGATACTGTTAAATAGCTGGCTCATACCTTGGGTGAAATGCAGTGGCGCATTGGAGACGGTATAGCATAAACATCCATTAGCCGTTTTCGGACTATGATCGTGATGGGATTCATCCAGTAAAATAAAGTCACCAGCTACATAGTGTCCGTTTTCATCACTAAAATCACCAGCAAGCAATAAGGTAAGCTCGTAACCTTTGTGTTTGTGGGCAGGAATCGCACCACCACTATCTATGTGTAGGAGACTTGAACGTATTTCGCCTTCATTGACGGGTAATCTCGCTCGACTAATTTTGCCTAAACCATGCCAATTGAGTTCGTTAAATCGATTAAATGCGCGAGGTAAAGTATAAGTTAGCCCTTTGCACTCAATCACCTGTGGTTTGGATGCTTGATGCAAGGTCAGAGCTTCATCATTTTCAATAATATCACTTAACATGGCTGCAAAAGAGGCATCCACTTTTAAATCTAGGTTCAAATCATGTGTATTGTTTTGACATTGCGACCAAGACATCTCGGCAATTCTCGGGGTTAAGTCGGCTTCCAGCTGCTGACAATGGGGGCAAAGCTCAATGTGTGCCGCAACAGCAATAGACAGTGAGAGTGATAACTGACCTTGAATATGTTGCTCTAATAGTTGCTTGCTCGGATGATGCTTAATAAGTGGCATATTAGTAGTCATCGTCTTTCTCCAAATGCAAACGTAGCTTCTGTAAGCCTAAACGTAACCTTGATTTTACTGTGCCAACGGGGAGTCCTAGTTGATCGGCAAGATCTTGATGAGAACGCTGGTTTAGATATATCTCTTTCACCACGGTTTGTTGGGTTTCCGGTAGGGTAGCAATAAGTGTAATTAGCTCATCCCCCAGTTGCTCATTACTAGGATCATCGATTGTCACTAACTTTTGTTCAAAGATAGGCCAAATATCATCACTGTAATTATCTTCTTTTGTTGCTTGACGTTTACGTAAAATATCAAAACATTGGTTACGCATAATAGTGTAAACCCAAGTTGATACTGCTCCTTTATCTGGTTGAAAAAGATGAGCTTTACGCCAAACGGTGAGCATAGTCTCTTGCACCAGTTCCATGGCATTTGCTTCTTGTTTGAGGTGTTTCAACCCATAAGAGCGAATTTTAGGCGCAAAATGAGAGAAGATCGTTGCAAAAGCGGTTTTATCACGCTCTGTTGCAACGCTCACAAGGAGTTGCTTTTGTTGCTCAATACTGATCTCATTCATTGTGGGATGTCCCAACCTATGATGATGACTAGACTGAGAGTAAGGGTAAGTAATAACAGACATAATCTCAATGCGTATTGGTAAGACAAGTTAGACATTACAGAGAGATACGTTTGATATTTAGTTATCGATCATTTTTTTTGTAAATTGTCGTCAATGACTGTGTGAAGAAATGACAACGCAGCGGTATGGTCGTTACGACTCATAAACCACTGCTTTTGATTTACTTCTAGCGGCAGTATTTCTAGCCACCGTTGGCAAACCCATGTCATATCGTTGAAATTGGGTGACGGATAATAACTGGCGTGATCGGGATGCTCTTTAAATAGTAATTTAAGACTATTAGCAATTTCGACATCGGTATAATCAATGTCGGTACTTCGCCAATTAGGAACGGTAGAGATTTCGCCAAAATAGAGATCGTCTTCATCGCGCCAATGGTCGTCAAGCAGAAATAGCTCTTTGGCTTGAATAGTAATGCTTAATACGCCATCTGGTAATGAATCAAAATCAGTGATAATGACACGTGTACCAAAGTGACAAATGGTATTGTCAATGGACATACACAACCCGAATCCATAGTTGTTTGTTGCAGCAATTTTTACCAGTTTGATATAACGAGGTTCAAAGATCCTTAATTTGCTGACCCCGCCTGGTAGTAGATAAATATCTAGTGGAAACAGAGGTATTTGCATAATCTTAGCCCTAACTGACGTAGTAAAGCTAATACCGTGCTGATTCTATTTTTATTGTTAGCACTGGCATCATGACTTACAGTATAAGCAGACATAAATAAGATTATTGTCTGCTTTTTGATAAACTCTGCGATATTTTTAGCTGCTATGTAAACAGTAATATTCAGCTTAAAACGTGTTTAATTGCCGACGTGAGCTGGGTTAATTGGGCTGGTTCAATAATAAAAGGCGGCATAATATAAACCAGCTTGCCAAAAGGTCTAATCCACACGCCTTGCTTTACAAATGCTGCTTGAATGGTTTCCATATCAACTGCTTGGTGAAGCTCTACCACGCCGATAGCGCCAAGCCAACGCACCGATTTTACTTTTTCCAGCTCTGCGATAGGTGGAAGCTCATGTGCTAATTGTTGCTCAATATTGGCAATTTGTTGCTGCCATTTGTTTTTAGCCAAAATATCTAAACTGGCATTGGCAACCGCACAAGCTAATGGATTTCCCATGAATGTTGGGCCATGCATAAAACATTGTGCTTCTCCGCTACATACCATATCAGCAACATGTTTGGTGGTGATCGTGGCTGATAGCGTCATATAACCACCAGTAAGCGCCTTACCTAAACACATAATATCAGGGCTGATCTCAGCATGCTCACAAGCAAAAAGTTTACCCGTACGACCAAATCCAACCGCGATCTCATCGGCAATTAACAGAATATTATACTGATCACACAATTTGCGAATACGCTTTAAATACATTGGGTGATATAAGCGCATTCCACCTGCACCTTGAACAATAGGTTCGATGATCACCGCTGCAATATCGTTTTGATGTAGCTGCAATTTCTCCGCAAAGTCATTAATGTCGTTTTCATCCCACTCATCCCAAAAACCACACTCCGGTGATTTGGCAAAAATGTGCTCAGGAAGAAAACCTTTATAGATACGGTGCATGGAGTTGGTTGGATCAGTAACCGACATTGCAGCGAAAGTATCACCATGATAACCGTGGCTAACGGTTAAGAACTTAGAACGAGGTTCATTTTTCGCATGCCAGTACTGCAACGCCATTTTGAGCGCAACTTCTACTGCAACTGAGCCAGAATCTGCAAGAAACACTTTTTCTAATGGTGTAGGGGTGATGTTGACCAGTTTGCGACAAAGCTCAACAGCTGGCTGATGTGTAATACCACCAAACATTACATGAGACATTTTATCTAGCTGGGCTTTAGCGGCTTCTGTTAATACTGGGTGATTGTAGCCATGGATGGTTGACCACCAAGACGACATGCCATCAATCAGTTTAGTGCCATCTTCTAAGGTTAAATAGACCCCTTGCGCTGACGTAACAGGGTAGCAAGGCAGTGGTGTCACGGTGGAAGTATAAGGGTGCCACACATGTTCCTTATCAAATTCAATATCAATATTGTTGCTTTTTTGCACAGATGTAAACCTCTGTTATTATCCGTAGTTGACAGTCTACGTGCTGTTAGTAGACTAGCCAAGTAGTAATAGTTCATAGAGTTATCATTTATCAATACTTTGCTTATAGAAAGTGAAACAAAACGTTAACAACTAAAACTGTGTAATACATTGATAAAACGAAGGATCGAGCAAGTCCTTGTGAGTCGAAAATAACAATAACTGAGGTCAACACTGTGGAAGTACGTAATAATTGGACAGTAGAGGAAGTCCAAGCTTTATTCGATAAACCATTCATGGATTTGGTGTTTGAAGCACAGCTGGTACATCGTCAATATCATCAGCCAAACCAAGTTCAAGTCAGTACATTACTTTCGATCAAAACAGGTGCTTGTCCTGAAGATTGTAAATATTGTCCGCAAAGTGCCCATTACCGTACCGACGTTGATAAAGAGCGTTTATTAGAAGTTGAGCGTGTTCTAGACGCTGCTAATAAAGCGAAACAATCCGGTGCAACGCGTTTTTGTATGGGGGCGGCATGGAAGAACCCTAAAGAGCGTGATATGCCGTATCTGCTTGATATGGTGAAAGGGGTGAAAGCCATGGGGCTGGAAACCTGTATGACGTTAGGCATGATCACTGGTGATCAAGCCAATACTCTCGCTGAAGCTGGGCTTGATTATTACAATCATAACCTAGATACCTCGCCTGAATACTATGGCAATATCATCACTACTCGTACTTACCAAGATCGCCTTGATACGTTATCTCACGTCCGTGATGCAGGCATGAAGATCTGCTCTGGCGGTATTATCGGAATGGGCGAGTCCTCTCGTGATCGCGCTGGTTTATTAGTAGAGCTTGCCAACTTACCAGTACATCCTGAAAGTGTGCCAATTAACATGCTAGTGAAAGTGAAAGGCACACCACTTGAAAGCGCAGAAGATGTCGACCCATTTGATTTTATTCGTATCGTAGCTGTTGCGCGGATCATTATGCCGAAATCAGCAGTGCGTTTATCCGCAGGTCGTGAAGATATGAATGAACAAATGCAAGCACTGTGTTTTATGGCGGGCGCTAACTCTGTTTTCTATGGCTGTAAGTTACTGACCACACCAAACCCTGGCGAAGATAAAGACATGCAGCTATTTGCCAAGTTAGGCATTAATAGTGAGCAACAAGCGGCTAAGCCTGACGAAATTCAAGAGCAAGAACTACTTGGGCAAGTGGCACAGCGTGTTGCGGCACGTCCGACAAAAGATGACATGTTCTACGATGCCTCACTTTAATCAGCGGTTTCGTCAGGCATTAATTGAGCGAGATAAACAGGGGCTATATCGCAGCCGAACTTGTCTATCTCGTCAACAGCTAGCTCATCAACAACAAGCCGCGCAGGTGAGTGTTAATCAACAATCGTTAATCAATTTCTCTAGTAACGATTATTTAGGATTGGCGCAATCACCGGAGTTAATTAATGCATGGCAACAAGGGTTAAGTTTGTACGGGGCAGGTAGTGGTGCATCACCGTTAGTGACGGGGTTTCACTCGCCCCATGCCAAGTTAGAAGCGCAGTTATCTGAATGGCTAGGTTATGATCGCGCACTGTTGTTTAGTAGTGGCTTTAGTGCAAACCAAGCTTTACTTTTCACGTTATTGCAAAAGCAAGATGTGGTTTTTCAAGATAAGTTAAATCATGCCTCATTAATGGAAGCGGGAATGTTATCACCTGCGTTAATGAAGCGTTTTGCTCATAATGACGTTGAAGCACTTAATACATTATTGAAAAAAAATACGGTTGGATCGGAACAAGCTAACATGGTGATCACGGAAGGTGTGTTCAGCATGGATGGGGATTGCTCTCCATTATCGAAACTGCGCCAAACCTGTGATAACCATCATGCATGGCTGGTGGTCGATGATGCTCATGGCTGTGGCGTGCTTGGTGAAGAGGGCAAAGGCAGTTGTTCTGCTGCCAATATAAAAGCGGATATTTTGGTTATTACTTTTGGCAAAGCCTTTGGTTTACAAGGGGCCGCGATTCTATGTAATAACGATACCGCTGAATATTTAATTCAATTTGCCCGTCATTTTATTTACTCAACGGCGATGCCTCCGGCGCAAGCTCATGCATTAAGTAAAGCTTGTGAGTTAATTCAACAACAAGCATGGCGACGTGAAAAACTGCATGATTTAAGTGAACTGCTGAGTGAACAATTAGATCCTGCTATTCCGCTACAGCAAACAAGCACTCCTATCAAACCTATTGTAATTGGTGAGAGTGAACGTACGGTTGCTATTTCTGAGCAGTTAAAACAACGAGGCTTGTGGGTTGGTGCTATTCGTCCACCGACTGTACCCAAAAATACCGCGCGTCTTCGGGTCACATTGACTGCCACTCATAATGAACAAGATATTCGGCTGCTTGCTGCATCATTAAATGAGGTGATTAATGAGCAATATAATGGATAAATCAAATACAGCGATTCAAACAGAACTTGCTGTGAGTATGGATAAACAAGCCGTCGCCTCGGCTTTTGGAAAGGCAGCAAAACACTACGATAAAGCAGCTGCATTTCAACGTCACGTTGGGCATCTGTTATTAGATAAACTGCCTCATCTTCATGCGGTGGATAATCCAAAAGAAGTGATTGATGTAGGCTGTGGTACAGGGTACTTCAGTGCAGAATTACTTAAATTAGGTTTTAAAGTTACAGCTGCGGATTTGTCGGCTGAAATGTTAGCGCAGGCAAAGCAACGCTGTGGCGATGATTGTCGCTATTTACATGCTGATGCGGAAAACCTAACCGTTGCCGATAATAGCTACGATTTAGCGTTCAGTAGCCTTGCCTTGCAATGGTGTGATGATTTATCAGTGCCATTAAATGAATTAAAACGTGTAGTACGCCCCGGTGGGATGATTTTTTTCACAACGCTAGTTAATGGCTCGCTGGATGAGCTAAAAAAGGCATGGGCACAAATTGATCACTATCAACATGTTAATGAATTTAAAGCAGAAAATGAGATAAAAGTTGCGCTGGCGCAAACGGGCTTACAAATTGATAAATTAATATTTTCGTCCATCGTGACGCATTATCAATCTGCAGTAGGTTTGATGAAAGATTTAAAGGGGATTGGCGCGACGCATTTGCAACAAAAGCGACAGCATGCGTTATTTGGGCGTCAAACCCTGAATGCATTAGAGCAAGCCTACGATGTTTATCGCGATGAGAACAACCTGTTACCCGCAACTTATCAAGTATGTTTTGGAGTATTAATTAATGACTAATGCTTTTTTCCTTACTGGTACGGATACCGAAGTCGGTAAAACTGTCAGTAGTCGTGCTATTTTACAAGCAGCGAGTCAGCGCAATATAAAAATGGCGGGTTATAAACCTGTAGCATCGGGAAGTGATAACACGCCTGATGGTCTGCGTAATTCAGATGCCTTGTTCCTTCAAGAAGCTTCACCCGTTGAATTAACGTATGAAGAAGTAAACCCATATACCTTTAAAGAGCCAGTTTCTCCCCATTTAGCCGCAGAGCGAGAAGGGAAGCGTATTGATTTTGACGTGCTTTCTGAAGGTTTAGCGAAGCTAAAAGCGAAGTCTGATGTGGTATTGGTGGAAGGGGCTGGTGGTTGGCGTGTGCCTGTTACGCATACCGATTATTTATCAAGCTGGGTTAAACGTGAAAAGTTGCCTGTTATATTAGTTGTGGGTGTTAAATTGGGCTGTTTAAGTCATGCCATGCTGACTGCTGAAGCAATTAAAGCCGATGGTTTAGAGCTTGTTGGCTGGGTGGCTAACCGTGTAAATCCAGCCACTGAAAATTACGCTGAAATTATCAAAATGTTAGAGATTAATTTGCCGGGTAAGAAATTAGGTGAGATCCCTTATATGCCAGGTATTAACAAGCGTGATCTTGCTAGTTACATTGAGTTAGATGCTATCGGCTTATAAACAGAATATTGTTAGTCAGAAAGCAGAATAAGAAAAAGGCACTCATTGAGTGCCTTTTTCGTGTAACTGAGTCGCTGTGACTATTAATTGTCTTGAGTCAGACCAATTAGTAGTTCTTGTGTTTCCGTTGCTGACGTCGTGCCTGGCTGATCGATACCTAGCTCTTTGTGAGCTTCTTCTAAAGACATGCCAAGGTGACAACGTAAAATATCAATGGCAACTTGGTAACTTTCTTTATTAGCCATGAATCCTCCCTGGTTCAAATGCAATGCTATTAAGAGCATGCTTACAATAATCGAGAATGCATTTATTGGCAATAAGACTAAAGTCTAACGAGTCGTATATTGCTCATCTTAAAATATTATATTATTGATTTTTAATGATTTAATTTTTTGAAAATATGCAATTATTTTTATATTGGTTGGGTTGTTTTAGACTCATACACGCTAAAGGTCGTATTTGGGTGGAAAGGCTTAACCTACCCTGTATCAAAAGAGGGAAGTTGCCGATTAGTATTGATAAATGACCTGATTGCACATATATAAAGAATTAGTAACAATTAAACTCTTTAAATTAAAAACGTATTCATTGAAGATAGCGTTAAGTAACAGATTTTGTTGAAAACAGAATCAATATAAGAGATAGCCTCAATCCTACTAATGAATAGTGGGTATTGAATAGTTTCTAAGTGGAGAAAGTTAGAAATATGAAGCGTATTGCCTTGTTTTTATTAACAAACTTAGCAGTAATGCTGGTGTTCAGTATTGTATTGAACATTGTATATGCTGTAACAGGGATGCAACCAGGTAGCCTATCAGGCTTGTTGGTAATGGCAGCTCTATTCGGTTTTGGTGGTTCAATTGTGTCTTTGATGATGTCAAAATCAATGGCACTGCGTTCTGTTGGTGGTATGGTAATTGAGCACCCACGTAATGAAACAGAACATTGGTTGATGGAAACGGTATCTCGTCAAGCTCAACAAGCGGGTATCGGTATGCCAACCGTTGCTATTTATGATTCACCAGATATCAACGCATTTGCAACAGGCGCAAAGCGTGATGATGCTTTAGTTGCAGTGTCTACGGGTCTACTTCATAGCATGACTCGTGATGAAGCAGAAGCGGTATTAGCACACGAAGTTAGCCACGTAGCTAATGGTGACATGGTAACCATGACCCTAATGCAAGGTGTGGTGAATACTTTCGTTATCTTTGTTTCTCGTTTAGTTGCAGGCGCAATCAGTGGCGTGAATAACAATGATGAAGAAGGCGAAGGTGGCGGTAGCTACATGACTTACTTCATTGTATCAACCATCATGGAAATTCTATTCGGCTTCTTAGCTAGTATCCTAACTATGTGGTACAGCCGTCATCGTGAATTCTATGCTGATGCGGGCTCTGCAAAACTAGTGGGTCGTGAGAAGATGATCGCAGCTCTTGAGCGTCTAAAAGTGAGCCACGAGCCGCAACTAGAAGGTTCAATGATGGCATTCGGTATTAATGGTAAGAAGTCATTATCTGAATTATTTATGACGCACCCACCACTAGAAAAGCGTATCGATGCGCTTCGCCAAGGTGAATATCTAAACAAGTGATCCGTTGTTGATGACGCGTCACAAGATAACAAAAAGCCCTACTGAGTAGGGCTTTTTTTTATATCTTAATGTTTAGAATAACCGCTTAACTTGCGTGATGTGCTGTTAAGCGTGGGACTGGTTTATCGTTAATAGGCAAGTGAATTAACGCAGCAATAAATGCCATCACAACCGTTAGCCACCAAATTGGGGTGTAAGAATGATAGTAGTCATAAATACGACCGCCAACCCAAGCACCAAGGAAACTACCTACTTGATGGCTAAAGAAGACTAAGCCATATAAAGTTGATAGATAACGTGCACCAAAGATTTGACGTACAAGTCCTGATGTCAGTGGCACGGTACCTAGCCAGCAAAAACCAATAGCACCACCGAAAATAACAGCAGTATCAACCGTTACAGGTAGAGTGACAAACGCTCCAATAACTAGGGTACGAACGAGGTAAAGTGCAGTCATTACGTATCGCTTATCAAAGCGATCCCCCATAATGCCCCAGAAGTAAGAGCCGAAGATATTAAAGATCCCCACATAAGCCAATGCCATTGCTGCTGTTTGTGCAGGTAACCCTTTATCAGCAAGGTAGCTTGGTAAGTGGGTAGCAATAAACATAACGTGGAAACCACACACAAAGAAACCCATGTGGATTAACCAATAACTCTTATTGGTGAACGCTTCTTTTAATGCTTCTTTTAAGGTTTGGCTATCATCAACAACAGGTGCATCTTTTGCTGAGTCTTGCTTAGCGGTTTTCATGAAAGTTGCAAAAGCAATCATGACACAACATAGCAGAGCGAAGATCTGCATTGCTGTTTGCCAATCAAATTGATTCAGTAGTGCTTGTGCGCCGGGGATCACCGCAAACATACCAAATGAGCCAGCAGATGTCGTTAAACCAAAAGCTTTCGCTGTGTGCTCTGCTGGTACAACACGTGCAATTGCACCAAGAATGATCACATAACTTGTTGCACTTAAGCCTAAGCCTACCAATGCTCCAATGCTGAGATAAAGCATGCTTGGATGGGTAGCAATCGACGTTAGGTATAAACCTAAACCGTAAGCGATAGCACCGCCAATAATGATTTTCTTTGAGCCAAAGCGATCAGATGCCATACCAATAAAAGGTTGGAAAAAGCCAAATAACAAGTTTTGTAAGGCAATCGCAAAGCTAAAAAACTCACGTCCAGTACCGAATGTATCGGAAATCGGCATCATAAAAATACCGAATGACTGCCTGATCCCTAGGCTAAAAATTAAAATGCCAATACCTAACCAAACTAGGAGAGGAAAGCGGAAAATACTCATTAATGATGCTCGTTTACGTGATCGTATAGAAATGTCGATGATTAATGCATGTGGTGATGGGACATGGGGGTTTCATCACTCATTACATTTTGTTGGTGGCAGCCACCGTTGGTCGCATGTTTCGCTAGTGCATCTAACAGTGGTTGGCAATGGTGAACAGCAACCAAAGTAATAGTTAGAAGCAAAAGCATTCGAACAAGTTGTGCAGGTGTTGATTGCGAAAACATTGGTCTCTCTGTGTTAGTGTGCAGCGTACGTTAAATTGCGAGCGCGCATACTAAAGAAATCAATAAAATGAGACAAATGAATAAATCGCAACAAGTTTATGCATTTTTTGCATAAACAGGGAGGCGTAATAAAGAAGGGAAAGGAAAGCCAGTGATGAATACTGGCTTTATAAAGCAATTAGGTGAGCTGCTGCCAAGGCGTAAGTGCATGGCGTTTGGCGCTATAGTGATAGTATGTCGCCATAGATACACCTGCTGTGATGCCTGCAAAAAGTGAAGTAATGATTGCTGAGATAACGGCAATAGAACTATTACTTAACAGCTCTGCGATGAAAAAGATTGCTGCAAAAAGAAGGCTATACCAAGCTGTGAATATCGCAACGTTCATTTTAAAACTGCAGTAGTGAGGAAGTGGCATTTTTATTCCTCCCCAATGAAGTAAATGAAAGCTGATAGGGTGGCTACTCGAAGACTGAATACCACAGCGGTTTAACTCTTGTTGTGCCAAGGTTATTTGCTGTTCAAATTGCATTATTTTATCCCTAAAAATACAGTATTTATAACGATGCTAAAAATAGTCAATATTTTCTAGCGACTTAAAATGTTCATATTCGTGATTGTAAAATAAATACAGCAATAAATTGTAAAGAAATATTTATCAAACTGATTAACTATTTTTATCGATAAGTATTATTTATTGTCTTAAATCAAATCTTGGAGTATGTTGACAAGGTAAAATATAAAACGGCATTTAATTAGGATAGGAAATTCCTTCTTTTCTCACCTTAATTGAGCGGTTACAGTGCGTAAATTATTGTATTTATTTTGTGTAATATCATTCCCTTCATTAGCGACTATTGCTAGTGAAACACCAGCTAAAGAACAGTTACTTAAGGTTAAGCAACTATATGAAAATCAAATAAATAAATGTCATCTGCTTGAGAATAGAGAACTTAGACCTATTCAAGATCCATGGCTTAAGTCACTACCATCGCAAAGAAAGAAAGTCGTATTAACAGAACTTAACAATGTAGCGATGAATCGATGTGTAATAAAGAAAGAAAAAGATTTCACATATCAATTAATGGATTACACAGCAAAAACAGGTGATAAGTTATTTTTAAATAGCTGGCTAATATTTAAATCAGCGATGTATAACGATAGTAATGAAATATTATTAACGAAAAGTGAACAGGCTAATTTTAAACGATTGTCATCAATACCAAAGTATTATTATCCATTTAATGTTAAATCGGTATTTTGAATCGTAATATATTGATTATAAAAAGGGAGCATTGGCTCCCTTTTTTCATTTAAATATTAATGAAAGGTGAAAGAATAACAACACCAAGTACTGCCATTAATAAACTGATGCCTGTTGGTATAATCCATTGATTTTTTTCTTTCTTGCTTGTCATAAGTTATTCATCTCCTAAATCCATTGTAAGAGTTACGCTGTTTAACATCCTGTTACGCGTCTAACTATTATGAATTAAGCATAGGTATTAATCTCACAGAGAGTGTGAAATAAATGTTAAATTGTGATCTTTAGCCAATTAAATAATGCAGGTGGAAAGGTTTATAAAATATAATATATATGCATGCTGTTTAGTTAGTGGCATTAAATAACAAACCGAAACACAATATTCCATTTTTATCACTATTCTTTTAAATAAATTAGGAATAATTTAACTACATACTTCCTTTGTATGGAGTTTCACCATGACTAATTTCAAATATGCTAGCGAAGAATTACCTTGTTTTATCTGTCATACACATAAGGCGACAACCGAGTTAGGTTGGTTTACTCCCAGTATGAAAGACGATGTTGTTGATCAAATTAAAACCATCTTGTCGCATGCTGATACGGATTATGAAGAGTATTTTTCGGTTAATATTGTATGTACAGAAGACGAAGCACGTGATTACTTGCTACTTAACTACTATGGTTATTCAGAGCATGAAATTAATCATGGCCAAGTTAATTCAGAAGATTTAACTGAAGTTAATGATCTTATTTCAGAGCATATGACAACTGAAGGTGTCGCCACATTTAAGCATGAGATAGCTTTACAAAGTTGTGAGCATTGTACGCCAGAAATTGACGAAGATTATTAATGCTAAAAAGGTAAATTATGCTGTGGGAAGTAGGAAATAAAAAATCATTACAAGGTGTTTCTACAGGCGAATTATTACCATTAACGAATAACGATATTATTGTTAATCAGAATGGTGTTGATTTTATTGTTAATATCGAAACTGAAAACATGAAAATCAAACATTCACCAAGTGTCGTCATGCATGATCCATTTTTAGCACCTTATAGTCCCACAGTGTTTATCGACGACATTGGTTCTAACCATGTTTGTATCTTAAATAAATTCCCTATTGTTGTTCCGCATTTATTAGTTTGTGCTAAAAATTATATTCCGCAAACGTCACCGTTGGTATTAAATGATTTTAAAGCATGGATTGAAGGCATTACTGATAACGGCGTGTTGGGTTTTTTTAACTCGGGAGCAATAGCGGGTTCAAGCCAAATGCATCGTCACATGCAATTAATTCGCACGGCATTACCATTAGAATCTGTCATTTTAAATGGTCAATTACCATTTAACTATGATCTGCTATTACTTGATGATTTAAATGCAGAAAGTTTGTATCAGCATTATTTATCTGTAATGGATAAAATGCAGCTTTATACATCATCAACGGTTAACGGATTAATTGAATGTTTACCTTATAATATTTTATTGACTAAGCGTTGGATGTTACTTGTACCAAGAACAACGAATCAAATAGGTGAGATGAAAGGGCATGGGGTAAATTTTATTGGGCGTTTTTTAGTGAGTTCACATGAGCAACTGCAATGGCTAACAGACTATGGTTTTATGCGTTTTCTCACTAATTGTAGCGTGATTAAAAAGTGAAGCCGCTGAACAACTCAGCGGCTTATTTTTATCTTAAACGTTTAAGTAAATGCTTTAGATAGATTAACCAGCTGTGCCGAGTCTTCTGTCATATCAGACATTGTTTCAGTGATGGTATTGATTTCTTTTAAATTGAGCTTTGAAGCATCGTAGATCTGGTAACTGTTACTATTGATTTCTTTTGCAACCATAGCTTGCTCTTCGGCCGCAGTCGATATTTGATGAGAAAGTTGGGATATTTGATCCATCAGCGCCAAGATATTACCAATTTGGTTGGAAACATTTTCTACATCAGAAACACACACTTGCGACTTTTCGTTACCGCTTTTCATGCGATCGACCACATCGTTGAGTGACGATAATATATAGTTTACCGATTTTTGGATCTGCGATGTCGCATCATGGGTTCTTACGCTTAAAGTTCTTACTTCATCTGCGACGACAGAGAAACCTCGCCCATGCTCTCCCGCACGTGCTGCTTCAATAGCTGCATTGAGTGCAAGCAAGTTGGTTTGCTCTGAAATGCTTTCGATTTCTTGCAAAATGCCAGTGATCATTGTGGCTTCATTCGACAGCTTTTCGGTAATACTGCTCGTTTCGGTGATTTCATCTGTAAGCAAAGAGATATGCTTAGAAGTGAGTTCAATTAATTCCGACGACGCATTACAGGCTTTTTCGCCATCAGAGACTGTCAGTAGGGTATTTTGGCAATTCTCAGCCACATGCGTAATGCTCGATGACATTTCTTCAATAGCTGTTGAAATGCTGTCGAGGTGGGCATTTTCTTCTACTATGTTCTCTTTGCAGGTTTCAGCAAGCGCAGCTACCGTGTTTATCTCACTATCGACATTCGAAGAGGCTTCGTGTGTTCGCGCAAGAATCGCTTTGATCTGGGCATCTCTTAATCCCATTACAAATTCAGCATGGTTATTAATATTGTCGTTATAAATATGAATACCGATACTGTCGTAATGTTTCTTTAGACGGTTCTGCCATGCAGGGAAGACAATCACTTCTTGCTGGTAAATAGCCGCAAACAGTGCAGGGAAAAGTAAGCAAAAATAAGGTGAGACTATGATTGTGAGCAGGGCTGAGATAATACAGCCTAATGCAAATAAACTGTTTTTGGTTAACGAGGAGGTTGCAGGTTTCAGTCTCTTCCCTTGCTTAATTTTTTTATAAATACGTTCCGCTTTATTTTTTAATTCATTGGAAAGGGGCAAACGTACAGACTGATAGCCAACCACGACATTGTTTTCATAAATTGGCGTCACAAAGGCATCAACCCAGTAGTAATCACCATTTTTACATCGGTTCTTTACTGCACCACGCCAAAACTTCTTTTGTTTAATAGTTCGCCACAAATCTCCAAAGGCCTCATTGGGCATATCAGCATGGCGTAAAATACTGTGGTTCTTTCCCATGACTTCTTCACGGGTGTAGCCTGATATTTGGCAAAAGGTCTCATTGACATAAGTAATATTACCTTTGATATCAGTAGTTGAAACAATTTGCTCATGGGCATTAAGTTTAATTTCGGCTGATCTACCAGTGTCTGTCATAACATAATCCTCTGAGTTGATAGGGTTAAGTATGACGAGAAATTAGATATGCGCAAGGTTGCTTATTGGTAAATGTCGGTGACTTGCCTTATTTGTGAGAAGTATTTCTAATTCGGAGCAGTCTATTTTGTAATCGAGAGATTTGTAATAAAAAGCTGCGTTCACAGCTTTTTATTATCATTGGCGAGATTAAATTCTTTTAATGATTTTTTCAGCAGGCATACGTGACTTTGGTAACTTCGCATTAAAATCACTTTCATCATGGTAGCCAATAGCAAGTGCAACCGGGCAGGAGAAACCATCAAGCTCTTGGCTGAATTCTTTTTCTACCAGCTGAACATCAATGCCTTCTAGCGGTGTTGAATCGATTTTTAAGCGGGCTAATACGTGTAGCATATTACCAAGAGCAAGATAGAGCTGTGCTTTCGTCCAGTTAGCGTTGTAGCCATTTGGCTCGGTATATAAATCGGCAAAACTAAACTTGCTGACAGCATCGTCTTTTTTATCTTCAGTCAGACGTCCATCTAGAATGTTTTGATCAATGACCGCTGTAAAATCTTGTTTGGAATAATGAGTATTATGGGCAAACAAAATGATGTGGCTAGCGTTGGTTGCGTGTGGTTTATTCGGAAAGAATTTATTGGCGAATGTATTGCTAAAGCGTTGTTTCGCTTCATCTGATTCTAAAATAATAAAACGCCAAGGTTGCGAGTTAATAGAAGAGGCTGACAAACGTAGTGCTTCTTCAATAATTGCCATATTTTCAGCGGAAATCTTCTTGCTAGGATCGTAACTTTTGGTGGTGTAGCGCCAAGTTAAGTCATCAATAATTGGACTGTTCATATTACCTTCTGATCTTATTATTAGTTATGTTTTTAATAAGTGGGGGCAAGAAGCTAAATTTCAAGAAAGCAGAAAGTGGCGACAACAAGATAAGAGAATGACTATGGTGCACCGAGTTGTACACCATAGCGAAAGGAATTATTCAGGGCAGCAAGTATTACAGCCTTGCAGGGCAATTTCATGTTCTAGCTCAATCATGCCATCAGCGTTTTTGCTGGTTTTGATTTCTCTTTCAATTTCAACCAAATCATCAGGATCAACGCCTGTGGTTTGCATTTCTTCTTCTGAGTAAGCAAACGCGTTTAATAGCAGATAGTATTTCGCTTCATCTACCGAGCAAGTTACCGTTGTTAAAATATCATCTGGGTAATCATTGCTATCATTAACAATAGCGTTTACTTGCTCAAGCACAGATTCATGCATCGCAGGTGTTAGCCAACCTAGGCTTGCTTCTGCTTTTTGCTGGCGGCAGTCAAAGCAAGGTAAAAGGGCAGTATAAAGATTAAAATTGCTCATGGTGGATCCTAAAAATAGCTATGGCGATGAAGGTGTTATTTGTCACGATCATAAACGCATTTGAATTGCAGGTATATTAGGAAATTATATTATCTACGTCTAATGAATGATGGTGTTTTATATTGGTTTATACGGAGATAGCACTACAATTTGTAGATGGTATGATATTCTATTGATAAATCATTAAGATAAAGTTTAGAGAAGGATATTTGATGAAAAAGCAGGTGCTATTTTCCCTGATTGCATTGGGACTAGTAGGTTGTGCGGGAACACCGTCGAACAGTTATACCGTGAAAAATGCAGCGGGTGTTTCTTCTTGGGAACTTTGTCGTAATATCGGTTATCACGAGTTCTTTAACCGTACAGATAAAGCGGCAGAGCTAAAACAATACGTTACTGAGCGTGGTGATATTGCGCCTGAATCGTGTGCTGCGGCGATGGAAAAGGGCAAAGAGTTTGCTGCGCAAGAATACCATCGTAATACTGGTTTATAAGTAAAGTATAATAAGCCACAGCATCGGTAAGGTGCTGTGGCTTTTTTATTATAAATTCGTTGTGATGATCTGCACTTTTACTGCTTCGTTAGGCTTACCTGTTAATTTTAAGGTATAGCTTCCCCATTCGTGGGTGTTTAAATGGGTGAGGTATTGGTTTTGCTGTTCACATTGTAAGTTAACAATATCAGTGCCTTGTACATCTGCACCAACCATGGTGACTTGTACTTTGGGTGTCACACCCACGATAAACTTCTCATCCCATTCTTTAATTGCTAGTTGAATGTAGGTTTCACCTTGGGCATTGAGCTTAGTATCAAAGCCTAACTGCTTATCTAAAATAAACTCTTGCTGACTGGCTTCATCAAGGGTTGATGCTGTCGCAATGACTTTGGTTGGCATTGTACATAATGGTTGATAGCTCTTAGCAAAATAATCGTTACGCCCTTTGTGCTCAGGGTTCACATCAGTTGCTGCACTCACTGCCATTGATTGGCTAAACAACACGCCTAAAGTAATTAATTTAATCGTCTTTTTCATGGTTTTGTTTATGGTGTTCATGACTTCACTTTAAAAGGTGGAAGACAGTTCGGGCTGTCTTTTTTATTTTTTAATGGCACTAACTGGCAGAAAGGATCTTGGTGTGGCTGCGCAGGTAGTTTGGTTATGGTTAGACTTTGAAGAAAAGCAACGAGGGCTTTTTTCTCTGTTGTCGTTAATCTAAATCCTGTGATTTTCGGATCTTTGTTGAGGTGTAACCGACCATCACCAGCGTTATTACCCACACTGATCACTCGTCCACCAGCAGCATAATGTTCTATATATTGTTCTAGTGATTGTACGCTGCCGTCATGTCCCCAAGGGGCGGTTTGGCTAACATTGATCAATGAGGGAATACGGTATTTACCATCATCAGAGTCGTTATGGCTAAAACTGGCTTTTCCACGCTCATGGGCAGGGTATACATAGTTGCCGTCTTGGTTTTTTATTCCATATAAACCTGTACTGACATAGATAGGATCATCTTTTCGTTTTGGGGTATTAAGTAGTTCGCCACTGTGACATTGCGAACATTTAAGCCGTTCGCTATTAAATAGTGCCCATCCCACTTTTTGTTGATCGGTTAATGCTGCTGAGTCACCTGCTAAATAACGGTGATACGGGGTATCTAGGCTGGTGATGGTTTTCACATAGCTTGCTAGTGCATCTATCACTTTGCTGGTGGAAAACTCAGGTGACTGAAAACTAGCAGTAAATAAAGGTGTATAAATATCAGATGCTTGTTGTAAACGATGTAGTAATAACGGCTCAGTCATACCCATTTCTGTTGGGGTTGTACCAAACAGTGGCAGCATGATGGTTTGCTCAAGCGTATTAAGTCCATCTCGGCTTTGCATGAACTGTGAATAGTGCGCTGTATTAAGTAAAGCTGGGGTATTTAATGTAGTTGGTTTGCCATTAATATCAGGCACTTTGCTAAAGCGATTGCTCCAGCCAAGATCAGGAGAATGACATAAAGCGCAGCTACGATTGCCGAGTTTGGATAAGCGAACATCATTAAACAGGTATCGACCTAAGGTGATATTTGCTTCTTGTGATGGCGATGAAGCAAAAACAGTGCAAGGCATGAATAGCAAAAATAGTGAGCTAACAAGTGAAAGGAGTGTTCGCATTTTGTTGAATAAAGGTCAGTTCAATGCCCCCATCATATAAGATGCGAGAAAAGAATATATATCCTTATTGTTTCAAAATGCGACACTGAGCGAAATGTAAATAAGAGAGCATGCTGATGCTCTCATATTGTTGTACTTACTTATGCTCCTTCGAAGTGATAAAGCATATCGGTGTCATGCGTCATCTTGGTTAACAACGTATTTGTCAGATCATGAGTCAGTGTTATCGCATCATCCACGGTTTTTTGCTCAAACTGGTTGATCAGTGCTTGGGCTTTTTTAGGCTCTTTCTTGTAAATCGCTAAGTATTGTTTTTCTAGCGCTTGCTGTTTTACAGCAGTTTGCTGTTCAAATTGCTGATAGGCTTTTTGCACAATAGGCGCAAACTCATTCCAGTTTGTCATTGCAAGGGTTTGTAGTTTGCGGAACTGCCAGTTAGCCGATTGATCGTCAGCTTTATCGTTACCTAATGTCAGTGCTTTCGGCACTTGTGTCATGCCTTGGTAGTAAGGGATATAAACACTTAATGCCGACATACCGTAAGCCATGTATTCTGTTTCACCAATCGCAATCGGTAATGATGGACGCACTTGAAGAATATGGGATTCTTGGGTTCTAAATACTGAAATAGGGCGGTAAGGCTCTTTAGGATTATTATTAGCGTACGGATCGTGAGACGTACCTTGGTAATGATTTCTTAAACCTTGTTCAACGTCGTTAATTGTTAATTTATGGGTTGGCGTTAAGAATACCGGGAAGTTTTCACCCTGATCGATTTGGGTCTGTAGCCCTTGGGTATACATGTGTTGTAACGTCCACACACGTGGGTAGTTATAGGTCACATCGTTTTGGGTATCTTGCGAGTAAGCTTTGTGGAAATTAAAGGCTTCGCCTGTCACAGGCGTATATAAAGCATGATTTTCGGCAAAGCTAACTAACGTTGGCGACGCTAAGTAATCGGGATTATGAGGTTTATAAGTGGTTAAACGACCTTGGTTAGCCGAAACAAAGTATTTATCCGCAGGAAGTTTTTGTGCCATCCATTGGTGACCACTACCTGTTTCTAAATACCAAATACCCGTTTTATCAACAAATGCGACACCAAAGCCTTCAGATGCACCTTGTTTTTCGATGATCTTACCAAGTAATTCAACACCTTCTTTAGCGGTACGTACACGTGGCAAGATCACGTTCTCAATCGCATCTTCACCAATACCTGTTTTAGTCACATACGGATCGGCTGCGAGTGCTTTGTCACCATTATAAATGGTTTCTGTCGCAGAAATACCAACACCGGCAGAGTTAAAGCCAGCTTCACCCATGCTGGTACCTTTGGTGTCGTAATCAGACAATGAAGTATATTCCAATGCATGTTTGGCTGCTGGGTAAGTAAAGTCGTTGGCGTTAGATTTAAAGTCAGCTTTTTGCTTCGCTTCTGCTGGATGGTAGATAAATTGTTTGGTGTTATTGGCTTGGTAATCTTCATTACGTGCCACAATGAAAGATCCATCTTGGGTTGCTTGGTTGCCAACTAAAATGGTGGTACAGGCAAAGCTTGGCACACTGAGTGTGGAAGCAATAAGTGCGGAGAGTAGTGTGATTTTTTTCATCGTCTGTATTTAAGTGAACGTCATAGTACGTACAGTTAAACAGGCGAAGAGAAAAGAAAATGTGACATTTGTCATATAAAAAATTTGACGCAGTGCACACTAATTTTGCACAGATTATGGGAGTAAAAATCGGTTTGGCTGTAGTTGGTAAAGGTCACTCGATATGAATAATAAAAAAAGGAGAAAACGATTACTCGTTTTCTCCTTTATACCACTTAGCAAGTTAGCGGAGCTTTACTGAGGGTATTCTTCTTCCTCTTGGCGACGAATATAACCGCCCATTTCTTCTTCACGATGTGGAATTGCTGTATTTTGAGCACGAGTTTGTTTGTTGATCTCGTGAATTTGCGAGGTATTCATTAAGTCACGTTGGCTAGTAATTGAAGCGATAGACTCACGATCTTTTAAGAACATGATTAAGTCGTTACGAATACTATCTAGCTCATGATCGTTTTTGTGCATTTCCAAAATAAAGCGTGGATGCTCTAAGTTATTAGAACCTGATGAAGCAAACGAACTACTCACAATGCGGCTAACAATGATCCACGGGGTAATGCTTGAACGTACTAAGATATTTTCAGAACGAGTTGAGTCATGAATACTGTTACCGGTTGAGATCTTCGATTCAGTAAATGTCCCTTCCACTTTCAAGTACATCACATTACTTTCAAACATCATCTCAGCAAAAAATAGATGGCTAGCATTAACTAAAATACTACCCAGAGCTTTTAAAATACAGGCGATAAAGAACAGTTGCGTTACCTTAGTGACAGTGTGACCACCAGTGACGACACCTGCAATCGATAAGGCAGAGAATAAGATTGCTACAGCAGCACCAATTAATAATAGGTTCCCGCTAATTAAGCTGAAAATACGTGTGCTGTTTAAGGCTTGATCGACTTCAACCTCTTTATATTTCGGCTGCACTTCTTGTAATGTTTCGCCTGCAAAACTGCCTTTCGCTTGTACCTGTTCGTTAAGTGTTGGCTTCAACTCTTTATAAACGCGGTTCGGTACTTCCTTGTAACGACGATTCGCCATTACGAGGTTATCAAGGTTAATAAAGATTTCATTGGGATGAACCGACTCTTGCCAGTTCTCACGCAACTCTGAAACTTCGACTTTTGGGTTGGACAGCGACAGTCGCTTATTAAGCATTAACGCCACAATCAGTGTTACAAGCGCTGCACCCACAATAATGGCAGCAATAAAGACTGAATTATGCAGTTTACTGAAGTAGCTAAGAAAATTTGTTACTCGGGTTGTCCCAGCAACCACCATTGATAGTTTTAGCACTAAACCAATACCAACAGGCAATACAGCAGCAGCAATGAGTGTGCGAATAAACTCACTGTTAGACAAGCGAGGCACGCGGGTATCAGCCATACGGCTTAAGCGCAGCCCAGTTAAGATCCACATCACCATTAAGCCAAGTGTTAGTACCACAGAATAAACAGGGAAAACTTGCTTACCTAATGTACCAATAAAGCCTGTTAATGAAATGAATGCCACTAAGCCGTAACACAATAAAGCCACCGCAGTATTAGCCCACGCAGCACATAAACGTTGCGCAAGGTTACGGATGGGATAGGGCATGTAAATAAGGCTTGGGAAAATGCTATGTAGGGTATGAGCAAGAAAGCCTTTAGGCTCAACAAAGGTGGCGTTTTTACGCCCAACTAGCATGTCGGTAATTGTGCCTTCTGAATAGGCAACATACGCATCTTCCTGATAAGCATGTTCAGAAGTATTGCTGTGGTTGTGAGCCAATGAGGTTGGGTGGTTACGGCCAACAAAGTATTTTAGCGTGGCAGAAATACCTCGATAAGTCGTCATAATCCCGCTTGCTAATAAACCCAAAGCAAACAAGATCATTATCCAGCCGGAGAAAGTGCTATGACTTACGCTGCTTGCTGCGGCAAACAATGCATAGACACCTAAACAAATAACAACAATGCCTCGAGCTGCGGTTACTTTGCCTTCTGTTTTAAATGGGTTTTTAAGCCCTAAATCAATTGACCCATAGTCAAATGCCATCAACAAACTCCCTGATCAGTGCAATATATCCGCGATAAATTAATTAGCAAATACATCATTCAAAATTCTGCTTGATGATATTGATATACGTTATATGAATGTCATGGTTTGTTGAATTTCTGTATAAATCATTGTCAAAAAAAGTTTGTGTAGGCATGATTTTGTTATTAATGAATGACTAATCAATCAATTAGTTTTGCAAAATCAGAGTGAGAAAGGACATATATGGTAGATAACGCGGTTATTCAGGCTATCGTCGTTTTTGTTTTATTTATTGTGGTCAGCATTGTTATTGATAAGGCGTTGAAGAAATTAGCTTATCGATTTGACTCTGAAGCCTCAAGCTCATTTCGATTAATGTCTAATTCGCAGAAAACCATCTTAATATTCGTTGGTGCAATACTGGCATTTTCTAAACTCGGTTTTGATGTCACAGGCATTGTGACAGGGCTTGGCTTAACGGGGTTTGCGCTTGGTTTAGCTCTGAAAGATGCCATTTCCAACCTTGTCGCAGGTGTGATGATTGTGTTGTATAAGCCAATTAAACTAGGTGATTGGATTGAAGTGGCGAACTCAAGAGGGCAAGTGGTGGACTTGAATCTACGTTACATCACGATTAAAGATGACGGCGCGACACATTTGATCCCAAATTCACTGTTCCTGAGCGATAAAATTACCATTAATAACATTGAAGCGAATTAAGCCATTTATCGCTGAGATTTCTATATGTGAAACAATATCCCCTTAATAACAGCTTAATCATCAAGGGGATGTTGGTATATGCAGTGTTAAGTTAACGCATTAGCCATTGAGCATTATCACGATCGCCATGATTGAGACTAAACCTACGACATTAAGCACACTATAAAGAATCGTCTTTGGCATGGTAAATGTCAGGTGATTGAAATCGTATTTAGAGCCAATGGAAGTAATAGTTAAAGGCAGTATCACCAGTAAACCAAACATCCAGCGAATGGTTGGAGTGATCAAATAACCGATTTGGGTTTCAGCGATAATAAAGCCAATCACAGCGATAACCAGTGTGGTAATTGAAACCGCGAAAGTGCGGTTGTAGGAATCCATGAGCTCAGCTAACGCTTTGTACTCTTCATCGGTAAATTGGGATTGCTTGCTCATATTAATTACGCCTACAAGGATTTAGAAAAGAGTGTTGATTGTAACGGATAATGAAGCAGAGTTAAAAATCCACGCTTTGCTTTATTGGTATAAATATCAATAAAAATGAGGTGTTTTATTTTTGACGCTAAAGAGTCAAATTCTTTATTAGTATAAGTTCCTGAACGATCAAAAGGGATTTAAAGCTCGCCCCAAGAGATGGATAATAGTTAGAAATACCTAATAAGTGATTGTATTAATAGACGTTATTTATAGTCATGAATTAACATTTTAGATGCAATATTGTGCGTCAAAAAATCGATGTTTCAGGGCTGTTTTTTTGACGTTTTAATGCTTAATAAATTCTTACAAATCAGTAAGATAAATTGATTTTCACCCTCTTATTTATTCACTATATTCGCGCTAGATATGTTAATTTTGTGTGGATGTAATGAAAAAGAAATATTTAGTCAGTTTGCTACCTGCATTGCTTATGGCGCAATACGGTTACGCAGAAATAAAACCAACCACAGCACCAGAAACGCTTTATTTTAATAAGAAAGCCTTACCTTCTGATACACAAGGTAGCCTACAAGGTAGCGTAAGTATTGCTCAAAGCGTGATCATGCAAACGAGCAACAAGATTGAAAACGATCGTCAGCCGCACCTTGTGTCATTGCGTCGCAGCTTAGTGATGTTTGAACCACAAGCAGACATGCTTGAAAGCGGTGAAGCACTAACGGTGACAGCGAAAAACGCAAACAATGAAGTGGTTTACCAAACCGTTATGCGTTTGCCGCAACAGTTGCCGCAAGTAGCGGGTAAATTAGATAAATACGTTGAGATCATTAAGCCTGAGCAATTTTCTCTCACTGTTACTAGCAATAACGATCTTGGTCAAATTGCTGGTGAAGCTGGCAAATCCCATTTTAAAGCGCTGATTGCGCAGCACGATACTATCCATATTTCTACAGGGGATGGTCATTGGGCTCGTCATTTTATTCTGCCAGATGACAAAGCTTTCCATAATAAGAAGATCACTTTTACCTCGGATGCAGGTTACAACTCTCAAATCGAGTATTCACAAGGCACAGATACCATTAGCCGTGGTAATCAATTCACTTACCAGAATGTTGATGGTATTTGGTACGGTGAAGCAGATATGGCAATCAGCCGTGTGGCTTACAGTGATAAAGCCTATTCAGCTGTGCTACCAGCAGAGGCAATGCTACCAGGTTTGAGCTTAACTTTTAGCGCACAGAGCAATAAAGAAGGGACTGTTTCAGGCATTAAGATCGGTGCTAATACCAGCATGATCTTAAATACGATCGACATTGGTTTATTAACTGAGCCAAGAGATCAATTCCAGTTCATGAAAGATCCTGATCTTCATCGTCAATATTTCCAAAATATTCAGATCAGTAAATTGATCGTTAACCCTTATGAGTCAGTGCATCTTGAAGAAATCATGTTGCCTGATGGTCGTGTGTTGGTTGGCGTTGATCCAAGTAATGCTGATTCTTATGGCAGTGACTCTCACTACCGTATTGCCCGTGAATTAATTTCATCAGGTATTAACAGTGCAAGTTACGGTGTGAACTCATCTATTGTTCGTCCTGCAAGCCAATGGAATATCAGTGCGCCATATCATGCAGCGCAAGTGACCGTGAATAACTCTATTGGTAATTACACTGATGGCCTAATTGCACATGGCTTATTAGGTTCATACGCAGGTGTGGCTTCTGTTGTTGGCTCGACAGGCAATGAATTTAGCCATGAAGTTGGTCACGAATTAGGTGTGGGCAATCACTACCCGGGTGGTTACACAGGTGCTATTCATAAAAGCTCAACGGAAGTGAACTCAACATGGGGTTGGGATGTTCATAAAAACTTCTTTATTCCAAACTTTTCCAAAGGTGTAACGAACCAAGAGTCATGTTACGAAGGGGAGTGTGTTGCACCGTTTGAAGGTCATAGCTTTGGCTTTGGTACTATGTCTGGTGGTTCAGCGTTATACCCTAAATACAACGCTTACACCTTACATGCACCGTATGAACTAAGCGTATTCCAAGACTTCTTAGAGAACAAAGCTAACTTCGATCCTGCATCACCAACAGGCTTTAGTAAGTGGGATCATAATGAGAAAGTCATGAAACCGTGGACGAATAAAACGGCAGATGATCTTGCTCTCTCTATTGTAGTTAGCCCGAATGAAAGTTTAGGCCCTGATGAATACGGCCCAGAAAGTGACAAGTTCTACCAATTGTTTGAAAACAACGATGTGGTATTTGTACACGTTAAAAACCACGCATGGATTGGTAATATTTACCTGCCAAGTGATGAAGCATTTGAAGGTAAAACAGCGTACCTACAAGTTACGTCATTGTGGAATACCAATGTTCACTACAACGATCAAAGCTTTACGCTAGTTCGTGATAAGAAATATGCGTTCACTTACACCAATGGACAATGGGTATTAGATGAGAACGTGACAATTGGCGATCAGCTTGACTTGATCCCATACAAGCAAGGTATTCCAGTCACAACATTAGTGGGCTACTACGATCCAGAGAAAACATTACCAACTTATATGTACCCAGCCCTACATGGTGCTTACGGTAGTGTTTATGTTGATAACTTTACGGCTTCATCTTGTAAAGTTGATGTATTCACCCGTGAAGCAGGCACCAAAACCTTTAACTTACATAGCCGTCGCCTACAAGCGGGCTTTATGAACCGTTTCCATATTAACGTTGAGAGTGCACTGAACCCATACCGTGCAGAAGTAAGCTGTGGTGGTGATGTATTAGATACGATGGATATCACCCCAGCTAAAACAACATTGAAAGCCAATATTGTTTCGACAGAAGCAGGTAAAGCGCCAGTGATCAGTGGTGTTGAAGATGTGGTAATCGCACACCGCGATCTATTCGCACCATTAGCAGGCGTGACAGCAATGGATGATTACGATGGCGATGTAACAGCATCTATTGTCGTTGAAGGTAGCGTTGATAGTCATAAAGTTGGTCACTACAGCTTAACTTACAAAGCATACGACAGCGCATTAAGCGAATCGGTTGTGGTACGTAATGTAGAAGTGTTCAGCGAAAAACCAGTGTTATCAGGCATTACAGACATCACTGTTCAATTTGGTGATGTATTTGATGCTAAAGCTGGCATTACCGCTTCTGATATTGAAGATGGTGATTTAACAGAAAACATCGTCGTTGATGGTGCAGTTGATACTAACCAAGCCGGTACATACACACTGACTTACCAAGTTACAGATAGCGCACAGCAAACTACACAAGCGCAACGTGTAGTAACGGTTGAAGGTAGCGCAGTTTGTGAAAACATCTGGAGTGCAAACAGCACGTATGTAGCAGGTGATGAAGTTAGCCACAACGGTGTGGTATGGCAAGCTGGCTGGTGGACACAAGGTGAAGAGCCGGGAACAACAGGTGAGTGGGGTGTTTGGAAGCAAGTAGCAACAGAAGGTTGTACGTCTGTAAAACCTGAAATCACGCCGCCAGCACCAGGTGAATACCCAACTTATCAAGCAGGTACTGCTTATAAAGAAGGCGACATTGTTCGTGCAAGTGATGAGCAACTTTACCAATGTAAGCCTTGGCCAAATGCAGGCTGGTGTTCAAACGGTGCTTACGCGCCAGCAACCAGTGTTTACTGGCAAGACGCTTGGACAAAGCTGTAATAACTAAAATGATATAGATAAACAAAAGCGGTGAGTGATCACCGCTTTTTTCGTTTTTACTAACTCAAGGTATTAAATCTAATTTATTTACCTAGTGGCTAATTATTATTTGTACCTCACAATGAGAGGAAAAAACGATTAAAAAATTTCGATTGCTATCGTCAAGTTAATTGAAATGACTCCATCTCAAAAGAGCGTATTATTTTAATAAAACATAGTTCATTACAAATTAAGTTATGGAGAAACAGTCATGACAATTAAAGTAGGTATTAACGGTTTTGGTCGTATCGGTCGTTTTGTTTTCCGTGCAGCGCAAGAGCGTAATGATATTGAAGTAGTTGGTATTAACGATCTTATTGATGTTGACTACATGGCATACATGCTTAAATACGATTCAACACATGGTCGATTCAACGGTACAGTTGAAGTGAAAGACGGTAACTTGGTTGTTAATGGTAAAACAGTACGTGTAACCGCAGAGCGTAACCCCGCAGATTTAAAATGGGATGCGATTAATGTTGACGTTGTAGCGGAAGCAACAGGTTTATTCTTAACTGATGAGACAGCACGTAAACACATTGAAGCGGGGGCGAAAAAAGTTGTACTAACGGCACCATCGAAAGATGCAACACCAATGTTTGTTATGGGTGTTAACCAAGATATGTATGCAGGTCAAGATATTGTATCGAATGCGTCTTGTACTACTAACTGTTTGGCGCCTATTGCTAAAGTACTTCATGATAACTTTGGTATTGAATCAGGCTTAATGACAACGGTTCACGCAACAACAGCAACACAAAAAACAGTTGATGGTCCATCAATGAAAGACTGGCGTGGTGGTCGTGGTGCTTCTCAAAACATCATCCCATCGTCAACAGGTGCAGCAAAAGCAGTAGGTAAAGTATTACCAGAGCTTAACGGCCTACTAACAGGTATGGCATTCCGTGTACCAACCGCGAACGTTTCTGTGGTTGATTTAACGGTTAACCTTAAAAATGCAGCGTCTTACGAAACTATCTGTAAAGCAATGAAAGCAGCATCAGAAGGTGAGCTAAAAGGCATTCTTGGTTACACAGAAGATGCAGTGGTTTCTACAGATTTCAACGGTGACGCACATACCTCAATTTTCGATGCAGCAGCAGGTATCGCACTCAATGATAACTTCGTTAAAGTCGTATCTTGGTACGATAACGAAATTGGTTATTCAAATAAAGTGCTAGATCTTATTGCTCACATCTCTAAATAATATAAGCATTAATTAGCTTTATTTATTGAATGAGTATATAGGCGACGTATTTAGCGTCGCCTTAATTTTATATTTATTAACATCACTTCTTATTTAAAAAGAGTATTCATTAAATACGAATAGTTTTTAATTAAATAAACTGCTTTTCTTGATTGATATAGGATGGATATATGAATAGCGTCCTTCAACTTCTTGATAAATTCTCAATTGATTATCAACTTATAGAACACCCATCATCCATAAGCTGTGAAGAATCTGAAGCATATTTATCTGACGATATACCAGGGATCCAATTGCGCCATTTGTTTTTACGGGATCGTAAAAAACAAAGCTTCTTCTTATTTGCTTATAACGCTCAGCGTAAAGTATGTCTTAAAAAAATGGGGCAGATGCTTGGTGTTAAAGGTTTGACGATGGCAAGCATTGAAGATTTAAAACAAATGCTTAATGTTGATTCTGGCGCAGTATCACTTTGCGCAATGATCAATGATACTGAGCATAAAGTGATCCCCTTACTGGATGAAGAACTTCGAACTGCAACGCACTATTGCGGTGTGCCCAATGTTACAACCGCCACACTTATTTTAAGCAATCAAGCATGGCAACAGTTTTTTAAAGCGATTGATCGTTCACCTGTTTATATTGATGCGCCAGCACGTGAAACAGAACGTGTCGCAGGTACGCCAAGAAGAAGGGCATTAACTGAAAACGAAAAGCAACAAATAGAGCAGTTTGATCGGATATTGGATTAGCGGTGAGAGATCACCGCTTTGTTGGATATTATATCTATAATATTCATGTGATTAGTTTAAAAGAAGAATATTATCAAAGTGATGTGTGAATATTATCTTATTTTTTGAGTTAGTATCACTTTCAGTTCTTGAGGTAAAATCGTATTCCGATATCTATGTAACATTGCATGGCAATTTGGGCATACAGGTATCAGATCTTTTATAGGATCTAGTTTATATTCACTTTTTATTTCAGATAGAGGAATAATATGATGCACATGAATGAAATTTTTCCCTCGTTCTCCATAGACTTTTTCAAAGTCAAATTCACATACTTTGCAAAGATATCCGAAATGCTCTAAGCAAATTTTGCGAGCTTTAATATCTCTTTCATAAGCATTAACTTTAATTGTTTTCATAGCTCCTTCATAAATATTCTCATTATCCTCTGGTATTTCATCTGGTTGAAATACATCTAGAGGGACGGCTTTAAAAATATCCTTTTCGATCACTAATTGTCGTTGTTCTATAACTGGACTAAATCCATCGGCAACAGTTTCACCTTTCTTATTTTTTTTAACACTTGTTTTGAAAATTAAAAGCTCATAGCCATCATTTTTAATCTTATTTATATGTTTCAAAGAGTGGGCATATCCTTTTTTTGACCATGCGGGACTAAGGATGACATTTCCGTTTGCAGAATTTAAACTAAAAAGCACCTGTTTCTTCGTGTCGTTACAGTATGAATATTTTCCTTGGGTTGATTTAAACGAAAGTCCCATTATTCGATTAACAAAAGCTGTTCTAGATTCTTTTTTCATTTTATATCTACTTTAGTTTAATTATAAAAGTTAATCCGTTATTGCAGAATGCTATTTTTATATAATCAGTTATTACTTTACATACTAAACTTGATGCATTCTGATAAACGTTACTATAATCATGTTTACTTTTAAAGATCATGATGTTGGTTGTATTTTTTACTTTTGATAGATATGTTTTATTTATAAGATTATAGTTTTTTAAGAGGTTACAACAGCGTAGAAAAGTAGGGGATAAGTTATTGTTGAAGGATTAATCCCACAGACACAAAAAAGCCCGCTTAAAAGCAGGCTTCTTCGTATCTTAAGAGAATTTGGTGCGTCTGAGTGGACTCGAACCACCGACCCCTACCATGTCAAGGTAGTACTCTAACCAGCTGAGCTACAGACGCATATTGTATTCTTTATATGATTAAACCTGGTTGGTTTAATCATTGAATTTGGTACGAACGAGTGGACTCGAACCACCGACCTCTACCATGTCAAGGTAGCGCTCTAACCAGCTGAGCTACGCTCGTATAACATGAACCGATTGAATTAATCATTTCATAAAATTTGGTGCGTCTAGGCAGACTCGAACTGCCGACCCCTACCATGTCAAGGTAGTACTCTAACCAACTGAGCTATAGACGCAAATTGTGTATTTATGATTTCTGGTTTTAATCATAAATTGGTACGAACGAGTGGACTCGAACCACCGACCTCTACCATGTCAAGGTAGCGCTCTAACCAGCTGAGCTACGCTCGTACAGATGTTCCAAGGAACGACAAGCATATTAGCGAGTCGCCTGTTATGAGGCAAGTGTTAAAATCGGCTTTTTTAGTAAATTCAGTGCGTTTGCTTGCACAATAGCCAGTTTCAATAAAATGATGCTGATGAAATAGTCTAAGTTACGAGAAGACAAGAGAAACTGTGATAACAAAAAGAGAAGTAAAGCAGTGGCGGATGATGTGATTTAGCCACTGCTCTTGGATTAATTCAGTAATTCATGATCGGGTGGAAGTAGGCGGCTGATCCATAACACCAGTTTGTGCTTCATGTGTACGCCATCTTCTTGATCAACGGCGAGTGGGGTAATTTGCTTACATTCAACTAATAAGCGATATATACATTCGACACGGTCAGTGGAGCCAACACTGCGGTCAAGATCGGAAAATCCTTGTTTTTTGGCAAAGGCAAAGCCGAGTTCTAGCGCTTTTTTCAGAAGTTTCGCTTCATTCTTATTTTTCTTCATGAATGTCTCCTATCCCTAATATGAAAAATGCGTAAAGCCTAAGCTATCTGTGATTCTATCTCTGCGTGTTTAAATTTTAGTGTAAACCCGATAATTTTGAAGTGAGTTGATCGCTTGTTTGAGCATTTTTATTGTCCCACTTTAAAATTGCATTGTTTGAATAATCGTTGCCAAAATTTCACATGATCTAATGTTGCTTGATGGAATTGGCGGTAGGCTTCTCCATTGATATAGGCATCTATATAACCTTGCATATCCGGTGTGACTTGTATAGGTGCTTGGCTTAATTGTTGATGTATTTGCTGCAAAACGGGCTGAATTTGTTGGTACTGTGAGTCAAGGTGGGCTAAATAGCGTTGAATATCTGCAACATAGAATTTGTAGAACACGTTACGTAAGTATTTGGCTTTTTGTTGATTCATGTTGTTACCACACAAGATCAAATCTTGATTGGCGTTGAGTTGCGCGGTGATGGTATTAAGCCAAGTGGTAGTGCGAGCGAGCGAGTAAAACAGATCGCCAATATAGCGGCTGTTATAAATTTGCTGTTGATGATGAAGCAGATCTTGGTATTTCTTTTCTATTAACGCAGGGACAATCGGTGCAGGTGTTGTCGTTACGTTGTTATTGATCAGATCGGCAACATAGCTAAAAGCACTGAGGCTGGTGAGAAATGCGCTGTTCTTCTCGCTGTCGACGAGTTCATGCCCTAAGGTGAGTTGTTTGCGCCATTCTTCACCTGTGAAGATCATGTTCCAGAAGATCATTGGAAGCTGTTGTTGTTTTTGCTGATAGATAGGTGTGAGTTCTGCAACCAAATCTGAATCAGGCTTAAGTTGGGTAAGGCAGTAACTTAAGCCGTTTAAAAATAACAGTTCGTATTGCAAGCTGCGGGTTTTATCTTGCACTTTGCCGAGAATCGAATTGCGCTCAGCAATCAGTTGAAACAGGCCACATTGACGCAGTTCATAAGCATCTAATAAGCCAATACGAATATCAGGCAAAGCTTGGTTAAGATCGCGCTTTTGTGGCAGTAGCACTACATCTGTTTTTGGGATAGGTGTTGGCTCGATATCTAATACATTGGTGAGCCGCTGGTGGTAGTTCTCAAATGCGGCTTCACTATTATTTTGTTTGCAGCCAGCAAGCAGCAATACTAGCCCCAATGCCAGTGCAATTGTCTTTAGTGTGGAATTAAACGTGTTTGGCATAGTGCTGGCTTAATCGCTTATGTTTAGTTTTATCATACTGATTATTATTGATATTAGATCAAAAAAGGCGATCTGATGATCGCCTTTTTGTTTATCGGTATGACATTTCTAATTGTTTGCCAACATCCAGCTTATGAACATAAGCTAATCGCCAACCTAGCATTACTGCCGCTGAACTTAGACCAAGAATAAAGCCAATCCAGAAACCTTCTGGCCCCATAGCTGGAACAACAAGGTTGGTTAAACCAAGAATGTAGCCCGATGGTAAGCCAATCAACCAGTACGCAATAAAGGTACAAATGAAGATTGCACGCATATCTTTATAGCCACGCAATGCACCTGCTGCCACAACTTGGATCGCATCACTACATTGGTAGATGGCTGCAAATAACAGTAGTTGTCCTGCAAGTACAATTACGTGTGGGTTATGGGTATATAGCTCTGCAATATGTTCACGGAAAATCACCGTAAGAATGGCAGTACAAATTGAAAGGGCAGTACCAACCAATAGACCACAGTGGCTTGCGATACGTGCACCATCAATGTCTTTTTCACCCATTTTGTGACCAACACGGATACTCACCGCAGCACCAATACTCATTGGTAACATGTAAACCAGTGATGAGAAGTTCATCGCTATTTGGTGAGAAGCGACTTTGTTCGCACCCAAAGGTGAGATCAATAAGGCAATCACAGCAAACAGAGATACTTCAAAGAAGATAGAAGCAGCAACAGGGAAACCTAATTTAAATAAACGGGTTAATGCTTTTAATTGTGGGCGATAGATATGCGAGAAAAGCCCAATGCTGTTAAGTCGTTTATTCAGTTTTACAAAAATCAGTAGCGCAATGAACATGAACCAGTAAACAATAGCTGTGGCAACACCACAACCAATACCGCCTAGCTCTGGCGCACCGAATTTACCGTAAACAAAGATCCAGTTAAGTGGGATGTTTGCTAGTAAGCCTAAAAAGCCAATCACCATACCGGGAATAGTAAATGAAAGCCCTTCAGAGAAACTCTTTAAGGTTTGGAAAAACAGAAACGCAGGCACTGCAAACAACACAGCGTGTAAATAACCCACTGTTTTTTCTGCAAGTACGGGTTCAACATCCATATAGTGGATTAAAATACCGGCTTTATAGAGGATCAGCATTGTCGGTATCGATACTAATACAGCAAGGTAAAAACCGTGTTGAACCTCAAAAGGAACTTTGTCTTTTTGTCCTGAGCCACTTAACTGGGCAACAATGGGTACCAGTGCCATAAGCAGACCCACACCAAATAGAATCGATGGTAGCCAGATACTCGCAGCCACTGCTACGGCTGCCATATCGACAGCACTGACACCACCTGCCATAACGGTATCAATAAAGCCCATGGATGTTTGAGCCACAGCGGCAATAAGGACAGGCACCGCCAGTTTTACCAGTTGTGCTGTTTCACGTTTGTAGTTCTGCACTATTTTTGGCTCCAAAAAATGGGAATAGATAGAAGGGGAGTCAAGAATATTAATGCTTAGATGGCATTATATTTCGTACTGCCAGTAGATTTTTGGGATTATATAAATAAAAGTGGGATAGCTAAAACAGAAATATGACAAATTTGATATTTATTGATCTGTATAAAAAAACGACAGCTTATGAAAAGGTTTTTATTCCTTACATAAGCTGCCGTTTATTCACTGCTTTTATGAGAAAAAGCGTTAGACCGTAAACATCATATGGCTGTAGAAACCAATCGCAATAAAGGTACTAGCGGCGCTGAATACACATAACATTGGTGTTTTGATGAATGGGTAACGTTCAATGATCAACAGTAAACCTAGAAATGTAGGATACAGGCCAAATGCGTAACGTGGCATTGCGTTTAGGTTTGAGGATAGTGGTAACACTAAACAAATAAACATAAACACTGCTTCTGCGTAGTATTTACGTATAGCCAAGTAAATATTTAACGCAAATGCCAGCAATGCAACGATGGCAAGATATAGCTTAGGACCACCAGTTTCAAAACCATACATGATCCAATGGAATGGATTGGTTAATTGGCGACCCCACGCAATTTGAATATGACCAAATGCCAGCGCATCACCAACATGGAAGTAGAGATAAGTCATGTAAGTGAAGAAGCCAAATGGAATAATCCAAATAGCGGCAATAACTTTTACTGCTGGTGTTTTTAGGCGCAAGAAGCTATTCACACCATAATGTTGAATTGCAATGATCAACACAGGGAAAACTAAAAAGACCCCAAGGTTACGAGTAATGGCTGCCAGTAACCCCAGCACTGCTACCCATGCCCACTGTTGACGATAACTAAAGAGGAATACGCCAGTGACAAACGCGATGAACAGTGGCTCGGTGTAACCTGCGGTTGAGTACACGGTATAGGGTGAAAAGCACAATAACCAAATTGCTGCGTATTGGGTGCTTTTGCTAAAACGTAATTGTTTTAATGCCATTAAGATCATTGGCAAGCTGATCAAAAATGCAAGGTTTGAGGCGATGACTAAACCAAGACGTGCGTTATTGATCGGATTTTCAAAAGAGAAAAACTTCGAAAAAATCCAACCAAGGAACGGTTGCAACGGCATGAATGCCCAGTTAGCGGCATTTTTCTGGCTTAGCCATTGAGGAACTAAGTCGTAACCATCTTGGATAATGCGGTAAAACCATACACAGTCGAAACGGCAAATGGTTTGTAGTAACGGTTGTTCAGCATAGTGGCCCGACGCAAATTCAGTTACTCCCCATAAACCTAAGCTATAGATAACTGAACGGCTTACAACCATTGCAAAAATGAGCATTAGCCATTCTTGCTTGCTGATCTTAATGGATGGCAAAGATATCGTATTCATTTAAACACCCAGAACTTAGCCAAAATAAACGTAATGATCGGCACACAAAGGGTTGAAATAGTGACCGCAACCCAGCCTGAAAACATCGCACTTTTTAGCAGTGATGCAAGGATAATGTTATTGATAAAAAAGCCCATTAGCGATACGGCGAGGAACTTTAAAAACGATCCTTTTTGTCCAAATGTAAAATGGCGATGACCAAAATAAGACACTAAAAAAGCAATACTAAAACCCACTACGTTGGCAGTGTATTCAGACGGATCTTGAATTTGGAAAAAATATAACCTAACAACGGATAAGTGTACGGCTGTTGCAAGTAAACCAATGATCGCAAAACGATTTAATTGCCAAAAATGTTTTAAGAATGACTCATTCATTGGTGACTTCTAACTCTTTTTCTATCGCTTTATTTACAACCGGATTTTGTTGAGATTTCTGGCTGTATTTACCATAAACGCCTTCGATTAAATAGATAGGGCGTTGTTTAAGCTCAGTATAAATACGGCTGATGTACCCACCAATAATACCCAGCGAAATTAACTGAATGCCACCTAAGAACAGCACGACCGAAATGGTTGAAGCATAACCCGGTGTATGGACGCCAAAGAAAATGGTACTGATCAATACGTACATTAAAAATAAGAAGGATAAGAAAGAGATCCCAAAGCCAATGAACCCCCATACACGTAGTGGCCAAGCAGTGAAGCTTGTGATGCCATCCATTGCGAAGTTCCATAGCTTCCAGTAGTTAAACTTGGTATCACCAACGTTACGTTCAGGGCGTTGAAAATCAACACCAATCGAGCGGAAAGATGACCATGCTAATAAACCTTTCATAAAGCGGTTACGCTCAGGTAATTGCTTCACTGCTTCAATCACGCAACGGTCAATTAAACGAAAGTCACCGACGTTTTCAGGCAAGGTTGTTTCTGCAGATAAGAAATTGAAGAAACGATAAAAACCGCCAGCAGTGACACGTTTTAGGAAGGTATCTTGTGAGCGATCAACACGAACGCCATATACGGTGTCGTATTCACTGGTTTGCCATAGGCGAACAAATTCAAGGATCAATTCTGGTGGATCTTGCAAATCTACGTCTAAGATAACAGCGGCATCACCTTTCACGTAATTTAGACCAGCAGTCATAGCGGCTTCTTTACCAAAATTACGGGCAAAGTTAATGAGCGAAATAGAATCATCTTCAGCAATCGCAGCTTCAATCACTGATTTGGTTTTGTCCTTGCTGCCATCGTTAATAAAAACAATATCGATATGAGAACGAATAGAGGCAAGTTTCTCGTTGATTTCGTTTATAAACGGAGTGATCGCAACTTCCTCGTTATAAACAGGGACGATCAGCGATAAATTATAATCAGGGTTCTTAAGGTTATTATTCATATTATGTACCTTAGTGGTTCACGACAGGAGAATTATCCTGTAAATGTGAGGCTGTAATAGTTTGTTGAGCTAAAGCATCTTCTTGGTATGAAAAATCAATGTGTTTAATCGCGATAGGCGAAGGGGGATCAATGGTGAAATGCTGTAAAGCGTCACCAGCCATTAATGCATTATAGGGAATAGATGCAACGAGAGTGTTTGCTTGTGTAGTCGGAGTCAAAACACCAGTCCATTGATTTAAATGAATATTCAAAGGTGTTGATAGTGGCGTTGAGACATTCACTGTTAAATGAATATTTTTTTGCTCAGCCTTTGGCAGGGTAAAGTAAAGACCGCCATTGCTGCTTAATAGACGTGCGTTATTATTGGCATCTTCTGCCCAACCAGCGCGGGATAAGTAAGGCACTCTAGTTGCCACATCAAGCGATGATGGGATGCTCAGTGTAAGCTTAGGCTGCTTCGGTTGCCAAAAAAGTGTCTGATTTTTAATGTAGTAAGCTTTGTAAGCAATACTGACATTAGGTGTTACTGCCTTATATAGTACCCATAGGTAATAGCACGATAGAATCGCTATTAAAGCAATAAGTGTAATTCGCAGCGTCTTTGATGAGCTTGCCTGATTACTGTCTGCTTTGATGGCATCATTAGCGATGTCAGTGGTCATAATATACCTTTAAATGGTGATGGAACTATTCAGTATCTCATTGATATAGAATTATATTTTATATAATCATTCTCAAATAGGATATGATTTTAGTTGTTAATATGCTTATTTGACAATAATTTGTCATTACGAGATAGCATGAGAAAGATGAATCTGAGCTGTATGGTGTTTAAGCGTTGACCAATTGTTTTCTTAGATTTGATACCATTACTTTTAAGTATTAGCTTTATTACAACTTTTGCTACAAAAATAGTATTAAAAATCAAATTGCTGTCGATAAGTACAGTGATTAAATACTCAGTTAAGGATCATTATGTTTACTGGTATCGTTCAAGGCACCGCTGAAGTGGTTTCTATTGATAAGAAAGAAAACTTCCAAACTCACATCATTCGTATGCCGAAGCATTTATTGTCTAATGTTGAGTTAGGTGCATCGATTGCACATAACGGTTGCTGCTTAACGGTGACGAATATTAATGACGATCTGCTGTCATTTGACTTGATGCAGGAAACACTCAACGTGACTAACCTTGGTTTATTAAAAGAAGGGGATGAAGTTAATGTTGAGCGAGCGGCAAAGTTTGGTGATGAAATCGGTGGTCACTCAATGTCTGGGCACATTATGTGTACAGCGATTGTTGCTGATTTGGTGACGTCAGAGAATAATCATCAAGTGTGGTTTAGCTTACCTCAAGCGCAAATGAAGTATGTGTTTACCAAAGGGTATATTGGTATTGATGGTATTAGCCTAACGATAGGTGATGTGGTGGAGAACCGCTTCAACGTGAATTTGATCCCTGAAACTTTGCAGCGAACAAACCTTAAGCATCGTGCGATTGGTGATGTGATTAATATTGAGATTGATCCGCAAACTCAAGCGATTGTAGATACAGTAGAACGAGTGCTTGCAGCAAGAGTATAGTGGTTGAATAAATCCACTAGATTGCTTATCGCATTAGTCTAGTGGATTTACGTTATACATTTTCATATTAAAAAATTTGCTCATCATCGGCATCGATAAATAAGTTGATGGTTTTATGTAGCTCATCAACCTGCATGTTGACATGAATAGGGTTACAGCATGCAGGGCAATCATCATAAAACTCTTGGCTACCCGCACTTGCATCAAGGGATATTTGGATCATGTGACCGCAATGGGGACAACTGACGTTTTGCTCTGAATAGTTTCTCATTTTGTACTCCTTCACCTTTTCATCTTGTCTGATACTCAGCTTATTTTCTTCTATACCTAGCATAGCAATAGATTGATAAATGTATTGATAGCTACGTCATGAGAATCATCTTTATTGAAAGAGAATACTTGAAGTGTTATTAAGCCCCGCATTGGGTGTGAGCGAAAGACTGAATTAAGCACAATCGGTATGGCATAAGCGCAGCCATAGCACTTATGCCATAAGTGAGGAGGGATTATTCGTCGAGCAAACCTAACTTAGCAATGATGTATTCAGCTTGCCCCATATATTCACCACCAAATAAAATGCAGTGATTAAGAATATGGTAAAGGTTATATAGCTCTTTTCGTTCTTGGTATTCTTCTGAAAGGGGATAGATAGCGTTATAGCCATCGTAAAAACTGTTAGGGAAACCACCGAATAATTCAGTCATTGCAATATCACATTCACGATCTCCCCAATATGTTGCAGGATCAAAAATAATAGGGCCTGATACAGTTAAAGCGGTATTACCATGCCATAGGTCACCATGTAATAAAGAGGGTTTTGGCTGGTGGTTGACTAACCGTTTGATCACGTTACTGGTAATTGTATCGATACTGCCAAAAACAATACCTTTCTCTTCACATAGCTGAAGTTGCCAAGCGATACGTTGTTCAGCAAAGAAACGACACCAACGACGATGCCAACGGTTTGGCTGTGGCGTAAGCCCGACATAGTTATCAAAATCAAAGCCATATTCAGCTTGTTCACCCCATAAATGAAGTTTGGCTAGTTGCTGACCTAAAAGATAACCCGCTTCGTCATCGATTTTTTTTATCGGTAGATAGTTTAAAGTGAGGAAAGATTTATCACGGCAAGTACCTACATGGATATATTGTGGCACTTGTACACAATTGGCTTCATTTAAGATGCGGAGGCTTTCTGTTTCAGTTTCAAAAACGACCAATTGCTCTTTGTCGTTGAGCTTTAAAAAGAACCGTTGTTCGCCATCACTGACGCAGTAACAATCGTTAACGTCACCGCCTTCAAGAGATTGCCTTTCAACGATCTTAAATGGTCGACCTAGTACATCTGACAGTTGGTGAGAAATGGCTTGCCACATAATCATCCTCCGCGCACTGAAACGTATGTATACAACTTGTCTATCAACATCTTAGACCATTTATAGGCTGAAGAAATGTGAACTCAGTGTAATTTGTAAACAATGACTGATAAAACAGTTAAATATAAAAGAAGAAAAAACAATAAAAACAGAGTATTAAAAATAAGTCAGCTGTAAAAAAGAGGTGATGAAAAATTGATTGAAAACAAAAATTGTATGTCATTGATAATGAATGAGATGACATAGCTGCGATTTAGATAAAAATATATTACTCACGTCTATAAAATATAGTTACAAAACAAAATATACGAATTCATAAAAATAGGAGTAATCTGACGTAAGAATTAATTTAAAAAGAGAAGTAAATATGAACTCGCAAACTATTCCTACTGAAATGACATTCTTTGAACGTTTTGAAACAGACATCCTATCAGGCAAAAAAACAATCACCATTCGTGATGAAGCAGAAAGTTACTATGTACCTGGCACGCAAGTAAAAGTATCAACTTTTGAAGATGGGCGTGAGTTCTGTACATTAGCAATTGATAGTGTTGAACCTATCTTATTTTCAGAGCTAAATGACTTCCATGCACAACAAGAAAATATGACGTTAGAACAACTCAAAGCGGTAATTCAAGATATATATCCAGGTATCGAAAAACTGTACGTGGTGAGTTACACATTAGTTGAGTAAATAATTGAGATTTATTTCAGTGGATTCTTTGCAATCCATTAATTGCGTTTGCTATAGTAGCGCGTCGTTTTTATTTCAGTATGTCGCTCTGTATTGCAGCATCGAAATTTAAACGCTTTTTATTCATCAAAGCTTTCAAGCTTTATACATTCAACATGTGCTACTTGGTATGTGGCACCACTGTTAAAGGACATTATTCATGCCTGTAATTACTCTTCCTGACGGTAGTCAACGTCAATTCGACGCGCCTGTATCAACTATGGACGTGGCACTTTCAATTGGTCCTGGTCTTGCAAAAGCAACGATCGCAGGGCGTGTTGATGGTGTACGCGTAGATGCATGTGATCTAATTGAAAACGACGCAAGCCTTGAAATCATCACTGCTAAAGATGAAGAAGATGGTTTAGAGATCGTACGTCACTCATGTGCTCACCTATTAGGCCACGCAATTAAGCAGCTTTACCCAGAAGCGAAAATGGCTATTGGTCCTACAATCGATAACGGTTTTTACTACGACATCGATTTAGAGCAATCACTAACTCAAGAAGATCTTGAAGTGATTGAAAAGCGCATGCTTGAGCTTGCTAAAACCAAATATCAGGTTGTTAAGAAAAAAGTAAGCTGGCAAGAAGCGCGTGATGCTTTTGAAGCTCGCGGCGAAACTTACAAAATCGAAATTCTTGATGAGAACGTAGCGCGTGATGACCGTCCTGGTCTTTACCACCACGAAGAATACATTGATATGTGTCGTGGTCCACACGTACCTCACATGGGTTTCTGTCAAAACTTCAAGCTATTAAGCGTTGCTGGTGCATACTGGCGTGGTAATAGCGACAACAAGATGCTGCAACGTATCTACGGTACTGCATTCCACGATAAGAAAGCATTAAAAGCACACCTTACTCGTTTAGAAGAAGCGGCTAAGCGTGACCACCGTAAGATTGGTAAGCAACTTGATCTGTTCCACATGCAGCAAGAAGCACCGGGCATGGTATTCTGGCATCACAACGGTTGGACTATCTTCCGTGAGCTAGAAGTATTCGTACGTGAAAAACTAAACGAGTACGATTACCAAGAAGTAAAAGGCCCATTAATGATGGACCGTGTTCTTTGGGAACGTTCTGGTCACTGGGACAAGTACGCAGATGCAATGTTCACAACAAGTTCTGAGAACCGTGAGTACGCAATCAAGCCAATGAACTGTCCAGGTCACGTACAGATCTTCAACCAAGGTCTAAAATCTTACCGTGATCTACCATTACGTATGGCTGAGTTCGGTTCATGTCACCGTAACGAGCCATCAGGTTCTCTACACGGCATCATGCGTGTACGTGGCTTTACTCAAGATGACGCGCACATTTTCTGTACAGAAGCTCAAGTACAACAAGAAGTTACATCTTGCATCGAAATGGTGTATGATACGTACAAGACATTCGGTTTTGACAACATTGTAGTTAAATTATCTACTCGTCCAGAAAAACGTGTAGGTTCTGATGCAATGTGGGATAAGGCTGAATCTGACCTAGTTACTGCTCTTGAATCAATGAACATTCCTTTTGAGATTCAAGAAGGCGAGGGTGCATTCTACGGTCCTAAGATCGAGTTCACTCTTCACGATTGTTTAGATCGTGCATGGCAATGTGGTACCGTTCAGCTAGACTTTGCTTTACCAGAGCGTTTAGGCGCAACTTATGTAGGTGAAGATAACGAACGTCATACTCCGGTTATGATTCACCGTGCAATTCTTGGCTCACTAGAGCGTTTCATCGGTATTCTGATTGAAGATTACGCAGGCTTCTTCCCAACATGGTTGGCGCCTCAGCAAGTTGTTGTAATGAATATTACTGACGCGCAGTCTGAATATGTACAAGAAATTGTAGAAAAACTGAAAAAATGCGGAATTAGAGTCAATGCGGACTTGAGAAATGAGAAGATTGGCTTTAAAATCCGCGAACATACTTTGAAGCGAGTACCATTCATGCTTGTTTGTGGTGACAAAGAAGTCGAAGCAGGCGTTGTAGCAGTTCGTACTCGCAAGGGTAAAGATTTGGGTAAATTTAAGATTGATGAGCTTGTTGCATTTATGCAAGAAGAGATTAGCAGTCGTAAGCTCAATATTGTGGAGGAATAAGGTATTAAAGGCGGAAAAAGAACCCAGGCACCAGTTAAGCAAAACGCGCATCGTCTAAATGAAGAAATTCGTGGCGTACGTGAAGTTCGCCTAACTGGCCTTGATGGCGAATCAGTTGGTATTGTTTCATTTGATGAAGCAATGGATGTTGCTCTTGAAGCTGGTGTGGATCTAGTTGAAATTAGCCCTAATGCCGAGCCACCAGTTTGTCGTGTGATGGACTATGGCAAGTACCTGTTCGAGAAGAGCAAGGCTGCTAAAGAGCAAAAGAAAAACCAGAAACAAATCCAGATCAAGGAAGTTAAATTCCGACCTGGTACAGACGAAGGCGACTATCAGGTAAAACTACGCAACCTGACTCGCTTTTTAGAAGAGGGCAACAAGGGTAAAGTAACGCTACGTTTCCGTGGTCGTGAAATGGCCCACCAAGGCATTGGTATTGAGCTTCTAAACCGTATTAAGTCTGATCTTGAAGATCTAGCGATCTGTGAGAGCTTTCCTAATCGTGTAGAAGGTCGCCAAATGACCATGATGCTTGCCCCTAAGAAGAAGTAATAAAGGCATTCAAGTAGCTAAAAGCGCTGCTTAGGCAGCGCTTTTTGTTCGCCCTATTACTGTGATTATTAACTATCAACAATGCGGAGTTATCATCTCATGCCAAAGATGAAAACAAATCGTGGCGCAGCTAAGCGCTTCAAAAAAACAGCTGGTGGCTTTAAGTTTAAGCACGCTACTAAGCGTCACATCCTGACTAAACGTACTACTAAGAACAAGCGTCAGCTTCGTCCAAATGCAATCCTTCCTAAGTGTGAAGTGGCTGCAGTTGCTCGTATGCTTCCGTTCGCTTAATCGTTTTTAGTTTTATATTTTATTATTTTAGTTAGGAGTCTCCTATGCCTCGCGTAAAACGTGGTGTACAAGCACGTGCACGTCACAAGAAAGTTCTTAAACAAGCTAAAGGTTACTACGGTGCACGTTCACGTGTTTACCGCGTAGCTTTCCAAGCTGTTACTAAAGCTGGTCAATACGCTTACCGTGACCGTCGTCAGAAGAAACGTACTTTCCGTCAACTATGGATTGCACGTATCAACGCTGCTGCACGTCAAAACGGTATGTCTTACAGCCGTCTAATCAACGGTCTGAAGAAAGCATCTATCGAAATCGATCGTAAGATCCTTGCAGATATCGCTGTATTCGACAAAGCTACTTTCACTGTTCTTGTGGAAAAGGCAAAAGCTGCACTGTAATTTTTCAGTTTAGTTTTTAAGTTAAAAGGAGAGCCTCGGCTCTCCTTTTTTCATATCTACGTATTATCATTTTCTATCTAACTTTTCTTTTCTGTTAATGGTATTAGATCAAGTGTCGGTATCGATATGATTGCTCTTTAATGTCAGTAATAGTTTTATCTCAACTTGCTTGAGTGTGACTAATTGCTGTATATCCATCGAAGCTTCATGCTTTAGCTTTTTTTGATAACTTTTAAGTGCGAGGCTTAACTCTAGAGCTAATGCTTCCATATTTTCAATGGCTTTGCTGCGTGTTGTCAGTGTCGTTTCTATTTGTAATAGCTGTTGTTTTTTCTTCCATTGTTGGCGTAGTGTTTGTTGGAAAGCTATTTCAGCAATTGATTGCGATGATGAAATCAAAGGAGAGTGGGGAGATGGCTCATTAATGCTATTTAATAGTTGTTCTTCATGTTGTTGGATTTGTTGCTTAAGAGTATGAGACCTCTTAAGCAACAGATTATGCTCTCCACGCTTGCTTTCTATTAGCGTATTTAAGCGTCGTTTATATTCACATAATTGATGTATTAATTGATAGTTCATGAATATATCTAACAATTAGTCATCAATATCGTTGAGTAATTTTGCTGTTTTCGCTTCTTCAATTTTATGGATTAAGCTATTTGATTCCGCTTCATCTCGTACGGCCTTACTTAGTGTGATTGTGGCACTGACTAAAAATAAGCTACAGATACTATAATAGCCTTTGATGATTAAATCACCAGGTAGTTTTACTATGCTAATGATCATTGCAATGGCTGCAATAGCGAAAGTTGCTTTAGCATAAGTTAGCCAGTAGTTATTTTGCTTTTTCATCATATTTTCCTCTTAAACAATAAAACAGTGTTCAATTATGGTATTGGAGGTTTTTAGATAATGCAACGGTGTTTTTTATTTTATTTGGATATAAAAAAACCAGCACTTAGAAATGCTGGTTTTAAGAAAAGGGCAAATATTATGCCATTGCTCGACGCTGTTTGTTTGCACGTGAACGTGTTTTAACAAGGAATGCAAGAAATGGAACAAGAAGAGCATTAAGACCGATGAAGAACGCCAGGTTGATAATATTAAAACCGGATGCTGTGCTGATAGGCATTGCATGTGCTAGGCCGTAATTACCAAGAGCAAGTAGCGCAGTACAAAGGATCATTGCAAAAGTTGAAATTTTTAGTAGAGCTGCAAATTCTTTATTTTTCATCAGAGACTTCCTAACTTTGATTTTGATCATAATTTACACTGAAAAATGTAAATTTAAAACAGCTTTGGCAATTAATTTCATAATTATCAATAAAAGAAATAGTTAAAGCGATAGACCAATAGACTATCGCTTTTTATTCATGAGTGAGAAAGATTACACAGTTTAATGATGCTGTAAGTAATGCAGCGTTTTAGTTTTCGTGTGTTGGAAACTAATCCATAAACAGATGAAAAAACCAACAAATATACTGTTAAAAGCGAGGTAGTAAAGAATATGGATATAATCCACGTGCATCTGACTTGTTAGTGGGTTTTTCATCATGATTGGCATACTTGAAAACATGCCCATATTTCCCATCAAGATCAGGGCGACACAGAGTAGTAATGCGAATTTTAGAATAGATTGAAGTCCGGTAAAATCTTTTGTATCCATGAGTAAATCCTCCAAAAATATGTAATAAAATTACTGCTAGGGGAGGTTTTTCGATAGATGAAAAAATGAGAAATAGGAATCCAGATCCAGCCTTCAATTCTTACGTAATTTGCGACCTAATTGATTGAAATCACCATTTTTTGCTGTGCAACTGATAAAGGCGTTTTTTTTTCGTCCAAACTTACGGTTTTATTGCGATTCAATTTGGATTTAGACGCCGCTTTCTTTAGTATGTATCGTTACGCGATTTTATATCTCCCTTAAGGACGCCACCTGTGGGTGGATGAGGATACGATGCAACATCTAGACGAGATTATTGCCAACGCAACGGCAGCTATTGAGCAGGCTGATTCATTAGTCGCTCTGGACGAAGTCCGAGTTCAATTCCTAGGTAAGAAGGGTCACCTAACTCTTCAACTTCAAGCCCTAGGTAAATTACCACCAGAAGAACGTCGTACTGCTGGTCAAGAGATCAACAAAGCGAAGCAAGCAGTGCAAACACTACTTGTAGAGCGTAAAGATGGCCTACAACGTGCAGAGCTTGAAGCTAAGCTTGCGGCTGAGACTATCGATGTTTCTCTTCCTGGTCGTCGTATTGAAAATGGTGGCTTACACCCAGTAACACGCACAATTGAGCGTATTGAAAGTTTCTTTGGTGAGCTTGGTTTTACTACTGAAGCTGGCCCTGAAATTGAAGATGCTTTCCACAACTTCGATGCGCTAAACATTGCTGAAGATCACCCAGCACGTACTGACCACGATACGTTCTTCTTCAACCCAGATCTAATGCTACGTACGCACACATCTGGTGTTCAGATCCGTACAATGGAAAATGGTCAACCACCATTCCGTTTCATTGCACCTGGTCGTGTATACCGTAATGATTACGATCAAACTCACACACCAATGTTCCACCAAGTGGAAGGTATGTTGGTTGATGAAAACGTAAACTTTGCGCAACTAAAAGGTATTCTTCACGATTTCCTATGTAATTTCTTTGAAGAAGAAGTTGAAGTGCGTTTCCGTCCTTCTTTCTTCCCATTCACTGAGCCTTCAGCTGAAGTTGACGTTAAAGGTAAGAACGGTAAGTGGTTAGAAGTACTAGGCTGTGGCATGGTACACCCTAATGTTCTACGTTCAGTTAACATCGATCCTGAGAAGTACTCGGGCTTTGCATTTGGTATGGGCGTTGAGCGTCTAACTATGCTTCGTTACGGCGTTAACGATTTACGTGCGTTCTTCGAGAACGACTTACGTTTCCTAAAACAGTTTAAGTAAGCACTAGGGGCTAGAAATCTATGAAATTCTCTGAATCTTGGCTACGCGAGTGGGTTAATCCTGCAGTAAACAGCGAAGAGCTAGCTCACCAGATCACAATGGCTGGTTTGGAAGTTGACGGCGTTGAAGCAGTTGCTGGTGAATTTACTGGCGTTAAAGTAGGTCAAGTAGTTGAGTGTGCACAACACCCAGACGCTGACAAACTACGCGTAACTAAAGTAGATGTAGGTGCTGAAGAGCTACTAGACATCGTTTGTGGCGCATCTAACTGTCGTCAAGGTATCAAGGTTGCTGTGGCAACAGTTGGTGCTGTGCTTCCTGGCGATTTTAAAATCAAGAAAGCAAAACTACGTGGTCAACCTTCTCACGGTATGCTTTGTTCTTTCACTGAGCTAGGTATCGACGTTGAGTCTGATGGCATTATGGAGCTTGCAGAAGATGCAGTTCTAGGTACTGACTTCCGTGAATTCCTAGGTCTTGACGATGTTACTATCGACGTTGACCTAACTGCTAACCGTGCTGATTGTCTAAGCATTGCTGGTCTAGCTCGTGAAGTAGGTGTTCTAAACCGTGCTGAAGTGACTGAGCCTCAATTTGAGATCGTTGCGCCAACAGCGGCTGATACTATCGCTATCGATGTTAAAGCGCCTGCAGCATGTCCACGTTATCTTGGTCGTATTATTCGCAATGTAAACGTTCAAGCTGAAACGCCATTATGGATGCAAGAGAAGCTACGTCGTTGTGGTACACGTTCAATCGATCCAATCGTAGATATCACTAACTACGTATTGCTAGAAATGGGTCAACCAATGCACGCATTCGATCTTGCTAAGATCGATGGCGGTATCGTTGTTCGTATGGCAGAGCAAGGCGAGAAACTAACTCTTCTTGACGGTAACGAAGCTGAACTAAATGACAACACCTTAGTGATTGCTGATAACAAGCAAGCACTAGCGATTGCTGGTATCTTCGGTGGTGAGTTCTCTGGTGTTAACACTGAGACGAAAGACGTACTACTTGAGTGTGCATTCTTCGCACCAGATGCAATCCGTGGTCGTGCTCGTAGCTACGGTCTACACACTGATTCTTCACACCGCTTTGAGCGTGGTGTTGACGCGACACTACAAACTAAAGCAATGGAACGTGCAACAGCACTTATCATTGAAATCTGTGGTGGTGAAGTTGCGCCAATCGTTGAAGCTGAATCAGAAGCTGATTTACCAAAAGCAGCAACGATTGAACTTCGTCGCACTAAACTAGATCGTCTACTAGGTCACTCAATTGCTTCTGAAGAAGTAGTTGAAATCCTAACGCGTCTAGGTTGTGACGTTGAAACAACAGATGCTGGTTGGAAAGCTGTTGCTCCTGCATGGCGTTTTGACATGGCAATTGAAGAAGATTTAGTGGAAGAAGTGGGCCGTATCTACGGTTACAACAACATCCCTAATCAATCACCAGTTGCTGCACTAAGCATGAACCTACACAAAGAAGCGAACCTTCCGCTTAAGCGTGTACGTGATCTGCTAGTTGATCGTGGTTACCAAGAAGCGATCACTTACAGCTTCGTTGAGCCAGAGCAACAAAAGCTAATCGTGCCTGAAATTGAGCCATTGATCCTGCCTTTCCCAATTTCTGCGGAAATGTCAGCAATGCGCCTAAGCCTATGGACTGGCCTACTAAATACAGTAGTGTTCAACCAGAAGCGTCAACAGCCACGTGTTCGTCTATTCGAAGCTGGTCTACGTTTCATCCCTGAAGAATCTGCGGAAAACGGCATGCGTCAAGAAATGATGCTTGCAGGTGTTATCGCAGGTAACCGCAGCGATGAGCACTGGGATATCGCAACTAACACGGTAGATTTCTTCGATCTTAAAGGTGATTTAGAAGCAATCCTTGAGCTAACAGCAAACGAAGCTGCGTTTAGCTTTAAAGCAGCTAAGCACCCAGCACTTCACCCTGGTCAATCAGCAGCAATCGTTGTTGATGGCAAAGAAATTGGTTTCATCGGTACTGTACACCCAGAGCTAGAGCGTAAGTTTGGCTTAAACGGTCGTACTATCGTATTTGAAATCGAGTGGGCAGCAATCAACTCACGTATGCTTCCTGAAGCTGTTGCTGTGTCTAAGTTCCCTGCAAACCGTCGTGATATCGCCGTTGTTGTGAGCGAAGATGTTGCTGCGGGTGATGTCGTTGCTGCATGTCGTGCAAACGGTGGCGAGTTACTGACAGATGTTAACCTATTCGACGTTTACACAGGTAAAGGTGTTGAAGAAGGTAACAAGAGCCTTGCAATTGCACTGACTCTTCAATCTGCAGAGCGCACATTAGAAGAAGCAGACATTGCTTCAGCAGTAGAAGCAATTGTTGCTGCACTTGCTGAAAAGTTCGGTGCATCTCTGCGTGACTAATCGAAAATGATGAAGGTTAATCGCGTTTGTTAAGTAATTTTTGACGTTTTTAACTCTTTGTTTTTAAAAAGCAGCCTATGTTGGCTGCTTTTTTTTGATCTTTCTCCAAAAAATAATAACACTATGATAAATAGATGAATTTTTATTTTTTCCATGTTTTTAACGTATGCTTCATTTGTAACTAATTGTTTTTGTTGGTAATTGTGTTTTATAAAACAGCAATTAAACACAACTAATTGCACAAGAGTGATATTATTTTTCAAAAAAAAGCAGATAAATTAACGCTAAGTTTGCGTAAAAAAGTTGGCGGAAATCAGCAAGTTGGCTTAGACTTGACTCTAGTTGATAAGGAACTGGAGATGTTAATCTCTATAAACACCAACGATAGGTGTCTACGAACCGTATCAACGTAACCTTATTCACAGTAACAGGCCGGAATGATGCCAGCATTGTTACTATCCATTCAACATAGTCTTGAGGGAGTTATCTATGGCGCTCACAAAAGCCGATTTGGCTGAGAACCTGTTTGAGAATGTTGGATTAAGCAAACGGGACGCCAAGGATACGGTGGAAGTCTTCTTTGAAGAAATTAGGAAGGCTTTAGAAAGTGGCGAACAAGTAAAACTATCTGGTTTTGGTAATTTTGACTTACGAGACAAAAACGAAAGACCAGGGCGTAACCCAAAAACTGGCGAAGATATTCCTATTTCTGCACGACGTGTAGTGACTTTCCGTCCAGGTCAGAAGCTAAAAGCACGCGTAGAAACGCTAGAAGTACCTAAATAAGCTAGTTTGCACGCTTAGTTTAATTGAAACCCAAGTGAATTTATTCATTTGGGTTTTTTATTTTCTGCTATTTGCAAACAGCAGCTTGTTTACTTAGTTATATTTTTGTTTCGTTTATGTATCAATGATATAAGTAAGGTATGGTTAACAACGGCGAAGCATTTTCGTTAGTGATGGTACTAGTGTACATGGAGGTAATATGACGTTTGTTGATGAAGTGAAAAAGGGTAGGTTTTTATCTGCAACGTGTGATTTCTCACTTCCATTTATGTCTGCAGAGTGGGTTTTAGAGTCGGGTATTCATTGTCAATTATTGCAGCGAGGAGTGTTACAAATAACGCCCAACGAGCAAATAAGTACGGCTAAAGATATTGTGTTGTCATCTGGAGTTCATGGTAATGAAACAGCACCAATTGAACTGATTCAACAATTAGCGGAAGGGATCTTGCTTGGTCACATTGTTCCTGTACATCGCTTACTTCTTATTATTGCTCACCCAGAAGCTATCAATAACAAAACACGTTTCATTGAAGAAAATATGAATCGGCTGTTTAAAGTCCGCAACTTAGAAAAAAATATTGATTGTAAAGTGGCGAATCAGCTTCAGGAGGCTGTTAATAGCTTCTATGGCGTCTCTACAGCCGTTCAGCCTGAAAGATGGCATCTTGACTTGCATTGCGCTATTCGTCGCTCAGAGCACTACACGTTTGCAATTAGCCCATATAGTCACAAACATTCCCGTAGTAATGGCCTGTTTAGTTTTATTCAACATGCAAAAATAGAAGCAGTATTATTAGCAAACGATCCTTCTTCTACTTTTAGTTGGTTTAGTGCTGAATATCATGGCGCACAAGCCTTGACGATTGAACTAGGTAAAGTTGCAGATTTTGGCAATAACAATTTAGCGCTATTGGCGCATTTTAGTCGAGCGATGATGAAGCTAGTGACTGAAAGCTCTTTGCCTATAACATGGAATAACGATGTCGAGGTTTATCGTGTTAGTCGTACTCTGCTGAAGCAATCTGATGACTTTAATTTCTCTTTCCCTGACGATTTGCCTAATTTCACCTTTTTCGATGAAGGGGTATATTTAGGTAGCGATAGCGGCAAAGATTTTATTGCAGATGAGAAAGGGGAAGCGGTGGTATTTCCTAATGCGAATGTTGCATTAGGGCAACGAGCTGCACTGATGGTAAAAAAAGCTCATATTATCTTTGATGAGCAAATCCGCTTGTGTGGCTAGTTCTTAAGTCATCAAACAATTATTAATTTCTACTTTTGTTCTTTTTCCTGAGGCAGTAAGGTAGCGGTTTTGCGCCTATCCAAAGATGGATCTCATGTCACTTAATGCATTTTTAATTCGCCAGCGTTCTCGGTGGCGAATGAGTTTTTGGCTCCTGTCGCTATTATTGGTTGTTGTTTGTTTTTACTCGTTATCTGTTGGGGAGTTATGGATAAAACCATGGGCTCCTAATGGTACATTAGAACAACAGTTACTGTTTCAATTGCGTTTGCCGCGATTACTTGCCGCCTTTGCTGTCGGCGCTGCATTGGCAAGCTCTGGTGCGGTACTGCAAGTATTACTTGGTAACCCGCTAGCGGAACCTGGTGTGCTAGGGATCTCTGGTGGTGCGAGTTTGGCGTTAGTCTGTGTATTATTTTTCTTACCTTTCACTCCATCACCTATGTTGACCATGATCACCGCAATGATTGGTGCATTGATCTTTACCTTGATATTAGTCGGGTTATCTAGGCGTAAAAGTGTTTCGATGACTCGTTTGCTATTAATTGGTGTGGCACTTGGTATTCTTTCTAGTGCAGTGATCACTTGGGCATTTTATTTCAGTGATGACTTAAGTATGCGGCAGCTAATGTATTGGCTAATGGGCAGTTTAGGTGGTGTGAATTGGCCGCAGTTATCATTGCTGCTCTTTATTGTGCCAGTGTTGGTTGTACTGTGTTGTCAGGGTAAGAAGCTTGATATTTTGATGTTAGGTGAGTTACATGCCCGTCAGTTAGGGTTGAATGTCACAAGCTTACGTTGGAAGTTGATTTTAATGGTGTCACTGTTAGTAGGTAGTTCAGTGGCGTTGGCTGGAGTTATTGGTTTTATTGGCTTGGTTGTCCCTCACCTGATCCGTTTGATGTTAGGTACAGAAAATCGTTATTTATTGCCATTATCAGCATTGGCTGGCGGTTTATTGTTGGTTTTTGCTGATACCTTATCTCGTATCTTATTACCATCTGCTGATCTTCCTGTTGGTGTTGTGACCACGTCACTGGGTGCGCCTGTATTTATCTGGATGCTGATGCGTTCTTCGCTGAATTAATAAGTGTCGTTAGCTATGTTGAATGTTAAAAATATTGCATTAGATCCTCGATTACAGCCTTTGTCATTTACGGTAAAAAGAGGTGAAATTGTTCATCTGATTGGCCCGAATGGCAGTGGAAAAAGCACAGCGATAGGCTTGATATCTGGGCTTTTTAGCGCTGATGGTCAGGTGACATTAGAAGATGTAGATTTGGCTGATCATGATTTGGCATCGTTAGCGCGTATACGTAGTTATATGTCTCAACAAGATAAGCCTCATTTTGCGATTCCTGTTTTTCAATATCTTTCATTAGCTTTTACGGCACTCGGTGAGGTGAGTGAAACGTTAAAGCAGCAAGCCATTGATGAAGTGTGTGATTGTTTGTCCATCACCGACAAGTTAACTCGTAGTATTCAGCAGTTGTCGGGAGGTGAGTGGCAGCGTGTCCGTTTAGCATCGGCATGTTTACAGGTTTGGCCATCTTTAAATCCAGATGCTAAGTTTTTACTGCTTGATGAGCCAGCAGCGTCACTCGATATTGGTCAAGAAGCGGCAATGTACCGCTTGATCCGAGGAATCGCCTCGCAAGGTATTTCAGTCTTAATGGCGAGCCATGATTTAAATCGTTCTCTGCGTGAAGCCGATAAAGTGGTTTTACTTCAACAAGGACGTTGTGTGGGGGTTGGTGCGCCTGAAGACGTGATGACAATAGAACAGTTAGAGTTCATCTTTGCTACTAGGATTATAAAAATAGAGCATCAAGGGCTGCCTAGTTTGATCTTTGTTGATTGAAAATACTGTAAACATCTAAATAAAGTGAGCTTAAATCTAAGATCTTGGATTTGGTAAAATATTTTATCTGGCTATTTTCTTTCTGCAGGTTAGACTGCTCTTTTTTTTGTAGTTGTGTGAATTATGCAGTGTTCATTCTCACTTCAAGGGGTATGTCCTTCGTGCCCACTTGCCTCGACGTCTTATGCTCAGCAAATTAAACAAAAAGATGACACATTACGTGCATTATTCTCTGAGCATCACCCTCAGCAATGGTTAGCACCTGTAGAAAGTGCTGAAACAGGCTATCGAAATAAGGCAAAGATGGTAGTGTTGGGTGCGGCGCATGAGCCTTGTTTAGGTATTCAAACACAATCTGCATTGGATAAAACCATTAAGCCAGTTAGTTTATGCGGGTGTCCGCTATATCCTGCTGATATGCAGGAACTATTGCTTTATATTGAGCAATGGATCCGTCGTGCAGGTATTCCACCTTATAATCTTGTGAAGAAAAAAGGTGAGCTGAAATTCGTTCTCCTTACTCGTAGTGAAAGCACGGGCGAGTTTATGCTGCGCTTTGTTATGCGTAGTCATACTGCTATTGAGCGTATTGAGAATAACCTTGCTGATTTATTAGCGGCATTTCCTGCAATAAAAGTGGTTTCAGTGAACATTCAACCTGTTCATATGGCAAGACTCGAAGGCGAAGAAGAAATCTTTTTAACTGATGATCACTATTTGCTAGAGCAGTTTAATCATGTGCCATTAGTTGTTAGACCTAAAAGCTTTTTCCAAACTAATCCAAAGGTTGCAGAACGTTTGTACGCTACAGCGAAAAGCTGGGTTAGTGAGGTCAAACCTGCATCAATGTGGGATCTATTCTGTGGTGTAGGTGGTTTTGCTCTACATTGCGCAGAAGAAGTAGAGCAGGTAACAGGTATTGAGATTGAACCTGAAGCGATAGCCAGTGCGAAACGTTCTGCGGAAATGATGGGGGTTAATAACCTTGATTTTGCAGCACTGGATTCAACCAGCTTCACTCAATCAAATGAAGCGGCACCTGAATTAGTGTTAGTGAACCCACCACGACGTGGTATTGGGGAAGCACTTTGTCAGCAGCTTAATACTTTTGCACCTAAACATATTATTTATTCAAGCTGTAACCCTCAGACGTTAGAAAAAGATCTTACACGTTTAACGGGATATAAAGTGATGAAGTTTCAGTGGTTCGATATGTTCCCTCACACAGATCACGTTGAAGCCATGGTGTTATTAGAACGTATCTAATGATAACCAAACTACCTAGCCATATTTGAGAAAAGGGCATGAAGCGATTCATGCCCTTTTTGTTACTTTCTTACGTGAGAATAATATTCGCTAAGAAGGTGTGTTAGTTGTGAAAACTGGCGGGCAACTTCTCGGTTTAGCCACAGATAACCATAGTAACTGATATCACTTGCATCACTTTGTTCATGCATTTCAGGTGGTGGCAGTAACGAGAGCATTTTTATCTCATCGCGCTTAACAGGCAAAATAACTTGTTTTTCCATTTGCTTAGACAGTTGTTCAAATCGGTTTGCTAATTGTTCCTTGGCTTCCATTAATCCCGGCATATCACTGATTTTGGACTGACCTAACTGGGTGTCCCATTTGGTATGGAGCATTGAACCTAGCATGGTGAAGATTTGCTCTTCCGTTAACATGATTTCCGTGAGTAGTTGTTTACTTGCAACATTTTCATTCTTGGTATGAGGCTGTAGTGTCGTTTGCTTATCAAGAATGGTTGATAGGGGACTAATATCAATCGGCTTATAATTTCCCGTTGCTATTTGTTGATTATGCTTATGGTAGTAATCGCAACATAGCTTTATAAAGTCGTGTGTGTAGGCGAGATAATGATCGGTCGCACGAGCAGGGAAAATAAATAAGCTACAGCAGATAGCGACAACAGCAGCCCAAAAGACATTGATAGTACGCCACATTGCAGCATGAAGATCTTCAGGGCCGCCACCAGCAATAACAACAATTGTGATCGCAACGACCAATGACGCATAAGAGTATTTGCCTTGGGTAAAGAAAATCGCTGTTATGACTGCTGCAATGAGAATAACGTGGTGTAACCAATTATAAGAGGCAGGTAGCAAGAATAATGATAAGCCGATAATCGCACCTAATATCGTACCTGTGATGCGCTGGCTAGCTTTAGATAATACACCGCCAAGAAAGGGAATACTTCCCATAATGGTCACTGCTGTGATTAGTGCCCATGAGCCGTATGGCAAGTGAAGTAATTGGATAATGCTAATAATAATACAAAGTGCTACAAAGACTCGGAAAACTAAGAGCTCACGAAAGTATTTGATGGCGAAATGGGAATAATTTTTCATACATAAGAGAGATTATGGTTTTTTAAATCATACAAATTATGTGATGAAAGTCACGCTAAAAATGATAAATCAAATGGTATGAAACAACGGTTTGCTTTAAGTAAGGCTCGCTATTTACCGAGTAACAAAAGAAAAGGCACTGTCTACATGAGTACAGACAGTGCCTTTGTATTGATTGTTTGTATTAATGAAGGGGGTTATTTAGTTTTAAATTGCCCTACTAATTGTTGTAGCTGATTACCAGCATCATCAAGTTGACTCACAATATGCTCTGAGTTCTTACTCTCTTGAATAAGATCGGTGACGATATTTTGGATTGATCCCATGTTCCCGCTAATTTCACCAGTCACGGCATTTTGCTCTGTTGATGCAGCAGCAATCTGATTGATCTTACCGTTAATTTCAGTCACTGCTTCTGTAACAGATAGTAGGTTATGTGAGATCTGGTTGGTTGAGCTGACCGCTTCATTACAGGAGGCTTGGCTCTTATCCATGGCTTGTACCGCTTGCGTTACTAAGTTATGTAGCTGATCAAGCATTTCATTGATTTCTAATGTGCTACTTTGGGTACGGCTTGCAAGGCCACGTACTTCATCAGCAACCACGGCAAAGCCTCGGCCTTGTTCACCTGCTCGTGCAGCTTCAATCGCTGCGTTTAATGCAAGTAAGTTGGTTTGCTCGGCAATATCACCAATGACTTTAAGTACATTGTTGATGTTGTGAGATTGCTGATTGAGTGCATCGATGTAGCTTGATGCTTGAGTCACTTCATCAACAAGCGTGTTAATAGAGACAAGTGAAGTATCTACTTGTTGTTGAGCAACTAATGCGACATCACTCATGCGCTCGGTACCGGAAGCGACATCATTTGTATTTTCAGCAATTTCATTAGCCGCTAGGCTCATTTGTTCAATAGCTGCAACGATTTGTTCTGTTTCGCAGTTATGTTCATTTAATTTAGCGGTTAAGGTATTGGTTTGCTTATGTACATTATGCGCTGCTGTTGTCAGGCTGTTCGTGGTTTCTGATACTTGAGATATTATGCTTTGAAGCTTATTCGCAAAGCGGTTAAAGGCATTACCCAGTGCTGCTATTTCGTCATTACCTTCAACAACTAAGCGCTTAGTTAGATCACCTTCACCGTCAGCGATGTCATTTAGAGTATCAACCATACGCTCAATAGGTTTGATAATACGGCTAGCGACGTACAAGATCAGAGCGGCTGAAATCACGGTTAAGATCAGTGAAATAAGCAATACGGAGTTAATGCGATCTTGCATGTTTGAATGAATTTGAGCCGTGTATTGCGCCACACTTGCATCAATATCATCAATGTATAAACCAGTTCCAATGAACCATTTGCCACCGTTTAAAGAAATAGCATAACTTTCTTTAGGTTGGGCAGGCTGATTTGCTTTTTTAGGAAAACTGTATTTAACGAATTGACCGTTGTTTTTCGCCGCATCAATTAAGACTTTAATATATGCCACGCCATTGGCATCGGTTGCACCAATTTGATTCGTTCCCTGAATTTCAGGCTTTAATGGATGAGCTACGTTCACGCCATTCATGGTATAGATAAAAAAGTAACCAGCATCATTTTCAGCAAAGCGGATAGGGGAAATAAGCTGACGTACATCATCAAGAATAGCCGTTTCATCACTACCTTTAGCCAGAATATTCTCGATTGCATGTTTAGTGATGATGACAGCATCTTTTAATTCTTGCTGCCTTTGTGAAATCAGTTCTTGTTTATAATGCGCAACATTCTCTTCTAAAGATTGGTTTTCTAAATAGATGACCACACCCATGGCGATACTAAGAATCGCAAGCATAGGTAACAAGCTTAATAGTAATAATTTGTGCTTAAGTGTTTTGATCATAATTGCATTTGCCTTTTTCCATTATTAATCACAGTGATGCATACGAAATTCTCCGTTGATAGTATGCATATATAAGTTTATGTAATGATAGGGAAAAATTGTTACTGATAGATATATCTTTGAGACTTGTTCAATTAATAATATGTCTGTTGCAGGTGTTTCAGAGAGAGGGAATAAAAGTGGGATTTATATCAATAAAAAAATACCTGCCAATGCGGCAGGTATTTTAAAGGGGTATGAAATTACTTCTTACCTTTAAGGTATGTAATCGTATTCGCTATATCTTCTAGGCTACCGTGAGCACTGGTATTCACAAGGTATTTACCATTGATCAAGAAAGCAGGCACTGATTGTAGTGCGGCATTACGAACAATTTCTTCAGATTGTTGGAACATCTTAAACACTTCAGCTTGTTGCTCTTTTGTTAGCTCGTAAGGGCTCTTCAAACCATTGTCGTGGAAGATTTTAGTAAGTGCTGCTTGACGCTGTTCGTTAGTCATATCTTTTGGTGAGTCTTGAACAAACGCAAATAGCTCTTCTTTCAGTTTATGGCTTGGCTTGTTGTCAGTTTGTACCATTGCTGCGTAGAAGATAAATGCCGCTTTTTGTGCGCTTTCATTGAAGATAACGTGTACTTGGTTAACGTCTTTAGTATTCGTTAGCTCTTTAATTTTTGGAAGCATGCTTTCCATGTTACGACAGTGACCACAAGACAGTGAGAAGATCTCTGTTACTGCTGGTAGATTTGGCATTGGAGTTGGGATCACTGAGTATTTGTCACCTTCTTGTGGTGTATTAGATTCAGTACATGCAGTTAGCGTCAGTGCTGCGAGTAGCACAACGAAGAAAGATTGGTAAATACGTTTCATTGTCAGCTTCTTTAGAAAAATAAAAGTCACAATATTATGGCGATAAATTCTCGACATTGCATCGTAAAGTTACAAAAAGACACGCTTTTTATTCGTTTTTAACTGAATACACACGGTCATTAAGGTTGATATTTTAAAGAGAATAAGACCGTGAATTGGTGTTTTGGTTGGGGTATGATGGTCGGCTTTTCTTATTGCTTTGAGTGTTTCTAATGTTTATTGGATTTGATTATGGGACAGCGAATTGTTCTGTCGCGAGAATGGTAAATGGTAACCCAGAACTGTTACCACTAGAGAAAAATAATCATTTTATTCCATCGACATTGTGTGCCCCGACACGTGAAGCGGTATCTGAATATCTCTATCGTTTTATGGGAATAAAGCCGACTGACAGCATTGGTGAACAAGTGTTACGTCGTGCTATGGCAGTTAACCGTGAAGAAGATATTGAAGTTGTACACGGTGATCTACAGTTTGGTGAAGCAGCATTAAATACATATCTTTCTGATCCTGAAGAAGTGTATTACGTTAAATCACCGAAATCCTTCCTTGGTGCGAATGGTTTACGCGATGCTCAAATTAGTTTTTTTGAAGATCTTGTTTGCGCCATGATGGTAAATATCAAACAAAATGCTGAGCAGAACCTACAAGATGATATTACGCAAACTGTCATTGGTCGTCCGGTTAACTTCCAAGGTACTGGCGGAGAATCTGCTAATATTCAAGCTGAAAAAATTCTGACTCAAGCGGCGAAACGTGCTGGTTTTAAAGATGTTTCTTTCCAATTTGAACCTGTTGCTGCTGGGTTGGAGTTTGAATCGACACTGACTGAAAACAAAACCGTATTGGTGGTTGATATTGGTGGTGGTACGACTGACTGTTCATTGCTTGAAATGGGACCTAAATGGGTTAATGAGCAAGATAGAACACGCTCATTACTTGCACATAGCGGTCAGCGAGTCGGTGGTAATGATTTAGATATTCACTTAGCATTTAAACAGCTGATGCCAGAGTTTGGTCTAGGTAGTCAGACGGTTCGTGGTATTGATATGCCATTCAATCAGTTCTGGAATCCTATTGCGATTAACAATGTTGCTGCGCAAACTGAGTTTTATTCTGATGCTAACTTACGTGCATTAGAAAAGCTTCGTTATGATGCGGCAGATCCTGATAAGCTCAATCGATTAATTCACGTTTATCATGAAACGCTGGGCTATCAGATTGTTCGCCGTGCAGAAGAAGCGAAAATTGCACTGTCGGAGCAAGACAAATATCGTGTTGATATGGCGATCATGAAAGATTTGTTTGCCGTTGATATTACAGCCAAGCAATTTTCAGAAGCCATTGAAACCCCAACCGATAAAATGCGTGAGCTAGTGGTTGAGGCTCTAGCGCAGGGTGGAGTGACGCCTGATGTGGTGTTTATGACCGGTGGTACGGCACGTTCACCTATTTTACGTCAGTGTATTGAGCAGCAGTTACCGAATATACCGATTGTGAGCGGTAATTACTTTGGTTCAGTAACAGCGGGTTTAGCACGTTGGGCTGAGCGTTGTTATCGCTAACGTTAAACTAATATACTCAAGCTGCTGAAGTTACTTGGGGATAGATTAAGTAAAGAAAAAGGCCTCATAGTGAGGCCTTTTGTGTTTTTGATTCTGTCATTATGCAGGCTTAGGTGCGTAAGCTGAGCACCAGCCTTTACCATTAACTAATTTGCCCGGGAAGATTTTACAAGGGCGCCATTCAGCTTTTGCGTCACCTTCAATCAGCATACAGTTATTACAGTTTTTATCGTCGTAACTTGACTTGTCCACGTATTTTAAGGCTTTTGCCTGTGCGTCATCGACAGATAAGTGAGGTAGTTCTGCAGCTTGAGCAGGCTTAACCAGTAATTTGTTACCAACGGTTAGGCCAACAATGCCACCTACCGTTAACTTCAAAAAGCGTCGACGCGAAGATTGATTTTTCATTTCAATGTCCTTTTCTCAGCACATGAGTTTTTAACTCACTGAACTTATTAACTATTAAAGTAGGGGATAGTGAATAAGTCTCCATGTGTTATCTAAAATATAGATGAACAATAGATAGAGTTATTTATTAAATCTGCATAGATTACAACAGGAATACGAGGCTTATGTCAAAATAGATGAATTTAATTGTTGTAATTATGTGAAAGGGAAAGTAAAGACAGGGTGTAAAATTGAAAAAGCCTCACAATCGTGAGGCCTTTTTGTATTCATAATTACAGCGCTGATACAGGTTGGCTATTTTCTTTCTCTTGCTTTAATTCGCTGAAAAAAGCGTGAGTTTCTGCGATAACAACATGACGTAATACCACTAGACCAATAAGGTTTGGAATTGCCATTAAACCGTTTACGATATCCGCAATTACCCAAATCATGTCTAGCTGCATAAATGCACCGCCAGCGATCAGAACCAAGAAGAAAATCTTGTATGGTAGAATCGCTTTCACACCAAATAGGTAAGTAATACAACGTTCACCGTAGTAGTTCCAACCTAGAATAGTGGTAAAGGCAAAGAACATTAAGCCAATAGACACCATGAGTGGACCGTAGTAGCTAGAATGTAATCCCTCTGCAAAAGCATGCGTCGTCATTGCAGCACCAGCAAAATCAGAAGACCAAGCACCGGTTACAATCAAAGTTAGACCTGTCATGGTACAAATGATCACTGTATCAAAGAAAGTACCTGTCATTGAGATCAAGCCTTGACGAACACAAGAGTCAGTTTGTGCAGCAGCAGCGGCAATCGGCGCACTACCTAAGCCTGATTCATTCGAGAATACACCACGGGCAATACCAGATTGAATTGCTAGCATGATACCTGCACCAACGAAACCACCTGTAGCTGCATGGCCTGTAAATGCAGACTCAATAACAAGGTTAACGGCTTGTGGGATAGCATCATAGTTGCTTGCTAATACACTTACACAAGCAATGATGTAGAAACCAGCCATTAGCGGAACAACAGTACTTGCTACACTTGAAATCGACTTAATACCACCTAGCGTTACGGTTGCAACTAATACAGTTAAAATAACAACAGTAATTTCTTTAGGTACATTGAATGAAAGGTGCGCAGCATCAACAATGGCATTGGCTTGTGGGAAAGTACCAATACCAAAACACGCAACACCAACAGCAAAGAGGGCAAATAATTTCGCTAGCCACTTACTACCTACACCTTTTTCGATGTAGTACATAGGACCACCAATGATTTGACCATTGCTATCTGTTTCACGATATTTAACCGCTAGTAGACACTCGGCATACTTAGTTGCCATACCTAAAAGCGCAGCAAGCCACATCCAAAATAAAGCACCTGGGCCACCTAATTTAATCGCGGTTGCAACACCGACGATATTACCTGTACCTATGGTTGCAGAAAGGGCAGTACATAGAGCTGCAAAACTGGATACATCACCGCTACCGTTGCTATCGGCATCTTTTTTACCGCCAAACACGTAGCGTAATGCAAGCGGAAGGTAACGGATTTGGATAAAACCAAGGCGTACAGTGAGGTATAAACCAGTACCAACCAAAAGGATAAGTAGTGGTGGACCCCAAACAAGGCTGTCAAAAGCTTTTAGAAAATTAAAAATTGTGTCATGTAGTGGATTCATTATTCCTCCTTTAAACATCAAAGGAAGAGATATAGAACAACAGAAATGTTGGTCACAGACGGGTATCTGGTGTTGCTCTTATCTCCTCTGTCCTTTTGCCTGAGAGTTTCACCAATACTTGGTTTGCTCCTTCGGCGCTCGATTTAACGAGTCTCTCCAGAGGCTCCTCCAACAACAGTCCATACCTATCGTAAAATTTACGACGCGGTGCCTGAAAGATTTACGACAATAGGATTTGATGGCTCAAATCATAATGACGCTTACTTCTTCGGCGGGCGTAAGATATACCTTCATGGTAAATTCTTGTGCCGCTCTCCTGCTGTCTTCATCGGAACTCATATTTCGGGATGCAATGTTAGGGCAATGAAATGTGATTGTCAGCAAAAAAATTAATCAAACCGTAAAAATTGGTCTAAAAGTAAAAAAAATAGGCTGGTGTTGATAGTAGAAATAGGTTAACGGATAAAAAATAAGCTTACTTAAAACGCATAAGTAAGCTTGTAGGTATGACGAGTGGGATTATTTCTTAAAAGCGTTGCTTAGCTGTTTGATAAGTTCATGGTTGTTATCAGATGTCGCTTCCCAGCCAAAAATACCACCGAGATTGTGCGTTTTTACATAATCAATCTTGGCTTGTAGCGATCGTTTGTCCTCATAGCTAATGAACTCTTGTTTCTTTTTGCTATAAAGCACAGCCGCTTGTGCTTGCTCATCATAGAAGTATTGATATCCCATACGTTTGTTATTAATGAGATACTTCATGATGTCGGAATAATTAAAGTAACCGGGATCATCTATATCCGAGCCTTTATCCATGCCACCAGAGCTGTTTAACCCTTCAAGCTTGTTGGCTGATGCATCTTTTACGCCTTGCCACCCTCGGCCATAAAAAGGACTGCCAATAATGATTTTATGGCTATCAACACCTTGTGCTAACAGGGCTGTAACCTGATTATCAACCGAGGTGTTATTTGGCGTTGTAGCTGTACTATATAAATTACTATGGTGACCGACGGTATTTCCCCAGTTACCGAGAAAGTCAAAACTCATCAGATAAATTTGGTCGAGATCTTGTGAGACCTTTTTCCAATTAATCCCTGGTAATGTTTTGGGACCACCATTGACTGCCGCTGATAGTTGATAACGACGTTGATTCTCTTGGCCAAGTTGATCTAATTGCTGACGTAATTCACTGATCAGTTTGGTATAGGCTAAACGTTCATTATCAATATTGTCTTTTCCTAAGCCGGATAAGCCATGACCTCCCGGATATTCCCAGTCGATTTGGATTCCATCGAAAAAGTTGTATTTATTGATCAGTGCAGCAGCACTTTTAACGAAAGTCTGACGGTATTCATCATTTAATGCCACTGTATGAAAAGGTTCTGACAACGTCCAACCACCAAAACTTGGCAAAATAGAAAGATTGGGGTTTTCATCTGAGAGAGCTTTTAATTGTCCAAAATTACCTCGGTAACCCACTTTATGCGATGTTTTACCATCAAGCTTTATTTGTAGAGCGGCATAATCATCAAGAATGATCGCGGTACCAATAGGCTTATTAGCACATTGGGTTTTCATGATCTTTTTTATATTTTCGGGAGAGGAATCAACAGGACCGCAGACAGCAAGAAAGGCATAAATGATATGAGAAAGATTATCCACGGGTAGCATATTGGCACTATAAGGTGCTTTAGGTGTGTAGACCTTCCAATCAGGATAATAGGCTGCAATTACATGGGAATGGTTATTGGTTGGTTGAGCTAAAGCAGGAGGTGCAAATAAACAACTAATAGCAGTGGTTGCAATAACAGATAAGCAACTGCCGAGAAATATATGACGCATTGATAAATCCCTAATCGCGTAACATAATTTAATATCAAACAGGTATACTATCGTTGATTCTTTTTTGTGAGTTATATTAATTGTTATACATTATGATCGTGATCACAAAGATAACATTTGTAACAAAATAAATAGGTAAATTTTTGTATTAGAAATATGGTACTTGTTTTTTTTTTGCTACAAAATATTTTAATTGTTTTTAGATTTAATTGTTATGGAATTAAATCAACTAATAACTAAAAAGGTTTAAAATTAAACCTGATTGTGTATTTATTGGCTAAATGTAGTCAATATTTTATAGGTAGAATAAAATACACGTCTCATTACTAACTTATAAGACATTCCTTTATTACTGGAAAAATTAGTGTTTATAACCGTTATTAGCCATATTAATAAGTGTCAGATAGTAATATTTGATGTAATTGTAAAAGACATAATGTTTTATGATAAAGGATGATCATCAAATAAACCTATTAAGATAGTAACCATACAGGTGATGATGTGATTTGGGTAAATTGTTGTCATAAAGAAAAACACACCAGTACCAAAGATATTTTGTTGCAATATCATAATCTGGTTGATGTATCGCCATTTGAAATATTATTAACAATGACGGGTTTTGAGTTGATATTTATTGAAATACAAGACTCTCAATCAAATGGCTTTAAATTATTACGTACCGTTAAGCAGCGTTTCCCTGATGTTAAAGTCGTTATTGTTTATCATGATTTAGATGCGGAGTTAGCGGTTTCTGCGCTACGCGCAGGGGCTGAAGATATTTTGTCGAGTAATGCGACAAGGCAGAAGGTTGATGCTTGTTTAACTCGTCTTCATACACATGATGACAATATGATCAATGCTGAAGACATTTCTCAGCGTGAATTGTCTATTTTGCCTGCGTTAACCATTATAGATAAAGACATAAGTGCGCCACTACGTGAAGAAGAGTTAGCCAGTGCTTGTCAATTCTCATCAACGTACTTCTCACGTCTATTCCATAATATTATGGGAGTAACACTTAAACAGTACATTATTAAAAAGCGGTTGGATTTAGCCTGCGGCTTATTAAGCTCAGATCAAGAGAAAATCTCAGCAGTAGCCTTATCTGCCGGTTTTAAAGACGTATCCTATTTTTCGCGGGTGTTTAAAAAACACATAGGTTGTTCACCGGGCGAATTTCGTGCGAGTCGTCAAAAAAAGTGAATGAAGGCACCACTTTCGGCGCTTAGTGGTTGCCTTAACAGCTTGTTCATTGCAGAGTAATTTAACTTATCAAGTCAATAAAACTGGCAATGACAACATTTCACGATCTGCTTGGTACAACTGAGCATACAACTCCTAGTGAGATCAAAAAGCGTTATAAATTATTATCCCATCGTTTGCATCCGGACAAGTTAGGTTCGAGTGCATTAATGCAACTGATCACATCTGCTTATAATGAAATATTACAGGGTAACGGTAATAAAACTTGTGAATCAGTTTCAAGTGATAAGCTGATATTAACCAAGAAGTATGCGCAAAAATTAAAACAAGAATTAGAAATTCAACGCACAAAAAATGTTGAGTTAGAGCAACAAATCTTAGATTTAAGAAAATCTTTAAATAATGAAACAAAAAATAATAAAAAAATAACAGAACAACTTAAACAAGAAATGGCAAAAACACTGATTCATCCCATTGCAACGAATGAGAATAATCAGGAAAAAAAGTCATCACGATTTAAATATGGGATTGTTTATTCTTCTATCGCTTTAAATATATTACTTGTGGTGATTGTTTCAGTATTTATTAACACGGAGCCAGTAGCTTCTGTCGATGAGATAAAGAGCATAAATCCTTCAGTCAATGTCATTGAAAAGGAAACAATTCGCTTAGCGGATAAAAAAGAACGTAATGTAGTAACGCCTGAACAAGTTACTCCGGTAGATGAAATTATTGCGATTGCGTTAACGGATAAAGTTAATCAATGGCAGTTATTTACCTCTAGCAATAATAAGTTCTATATTGCTGTACGTAATCAATCAGGTTCGTACATAGTGTCGAATTGTGACGGACAAGTTTATTATTATGCCAATTTAACGCAGCAACGCTCGCATTTATCGCCAAATTTAGCGTTTATGCAGCATTATCAGAACTTTTCGGTCTATCGCATTAACTATGGTATGGGCTCTCAAAAGGACCATTGGCTGAACAGCCAAGGTATTAAAGTGAATCGAGAATACTTTACTAATCTTAACTTTGAACAAATGCAGCAAGAGCTAAAATCGAGTTGTTCGATTTAAGAGCAATTTAAAGTGAACAGCGTGTTAAGGCTTGGTTAGCTTATTTAAAATGGCACAAAATATTTAAGCCCAATGGTGTACCGATTAAAAGGGGAACACTATTGGGCTTTGATTTAGGCTGTTTGTAATTGGCTACTGTTAAGCGCTTTACGTTTCATTAGTAAAGTAAAGGCTGCAGGCACAAAGTAGAAAGAAAGCAGGGTAGTTAATACCGTACCGCCAGCGATGGTGACAGCAAACGGTGGCCAAAAACCACCACCTTCTAACATCAGTGGAATAAAGCCGCCCACAGTGGTAATGGTGGTTGAGGTAATATGCCGTGTACAACTCATTACCGCAGTGTGAATGGCATTGTGATCTCCATTAAGCGCATTGGGATCGGCTTTTAGTTCTGACAAGATCACTATGGCGGCATTGATAGCCAAGCCGATCAAACCTAATAACCCTATGATCACGGTAAAGCCGAAAGGATAGTTAAATAACCAGACCGATAATAAACCTAACCCTGATGCCATAAAGCCCACAGTGAAGATGATCAAACTGAGTCTAAATGAGTTAAAGGAAATCACGACCACCATGATCATTAAAGTAAACACCATGGATAAGTTAGCAATTAAGTTACCGACTGATTTATTACGCTCAGCTGATTCACCACCAATTTCAACCGAATAACCGGCAGGTAATGTGGCTACGTACTTATCTAGCTTGGTTTTAAATTGGTTCAATGCTGTTTGTGGTAATACACCTGCTTTTAAATAACCTTCGATCACATTGATCCTTTGTCCATTGCGGTGGGGGATCGCACCTCGAGTCGGTGATAGTGATAATGATGCAAGCGAGGAAATCGGTATCCCTGAAAATTGCTCATTATTATTGTTATTCATCACTGGAATATGCAGGTTTGCTAAGTGGGTCATATTCTCACGAGCGTTGTTATCAACACGCACTCGGATTGGAATGGCTTCAGTACCTTCGATGATATTGCCATTAGTGATCCCAATTAACGAAGCTTGCAATAAATTGGCAATATCTGTGAGTTGTAAGCCGCTTAGTTGGCTAGCTTGCTCGTTAACATCAACACGTACTTTCGGTAAGCCAGAAAGCAGTGTTTCTCGAGTATGGGTAACGTTAGGCGTACTTGCCATCAGTAAGCGAATATCTTCCCCAATGGTTTTTAATTTATCAAGATTATTGCCGTATAAACGTACTTCTAATGGCGCATTAAAAGGGGGACCTTGTTCTAGTTTTCGTACTAAGATCTGTGCCTCTGGAATGTCTTGATCCAATTGTTGCTGAAGTTTTGGGATTAATTTATTAGCAACTTTAAAATCTTTTGCTTTGATCATGGCATGCGCAAAGTTAGGTGTGCCTTGCTGGCTTGCTACCATGTTGTAGTAAAACGACGGGAAGTTAGTCCCAATAAGCCAATTAACGTTCTCGATATCTGTATGTTCAGCCAGCAGTTTATCAATCTTTTGCGTTGTTTGTTTTGTCGCTTCAATACTGGCTTGAGGTGGCAAAAATACTTGAATCTCAAACATGTCACGATCTGAAGGAGGGAAGAATTGCTCGGTAAGTTGAGAAGCACTCCACATGCCGATAAATGGCAAAATCGACATGATCCCCAATGTGAGTAAAGGACGCTTAATGGCTACTTGTACTGTTCGCCCAAATTGCTTTGCTAACCACGGTAGCGTTAATCCTGTTTGATACCATGCATGACTGTTACTTTGCTTGGGTAACCAGTGGGCAGCAAATCCTGCGACTAAGGTATGGGCGATAATGTATGAGCCGATCAGTGAGAATGAAACGGTAAGCGCAATAGCACCAACAAACTCACCAGCAGGGCCGGGCATGAGGAAAATAGGCGCAAAGGCAAGAACGGTTGTTAGTGTTGAGCCTAATAATGGGATCCAAAGATGATGGATAGCTTTTAATGCCGCTTCTAAACGCTCCATCCCTTTTTGACGATAATGCTGAATGGTATCGACCATGACAATGGCATTATCTACCATGATCCCTAGTGCCACGATTAAGCCGGTTACTGACATTTGGTTCATCGGTAAGCCAGTAAAATGCATTAAGGTTAAGGTAAATAAACAGGTTAATGGCAAAGACAGCGCAACAATAATCGCTGAACGTACCCCTAAGGTAATGAATAGAACAGCAAGTATTAATGCAAAGCCAAGTAATAGGTTAGATGCTAGACCGGACAAACGTGTTTGGGTGTAGCCTTGCTGTTCAAAGATATGATTGAGTTTAATATTACTCGGTAATTCGTGTTCAAATTGAGTCAGAAATTGATTAACACGCTCCGTCCATTGATCGACACGTAAATGAGGCTGCATACGTGCTGCTACAATCACTGCGGGCTTACCATCAATAACGGCTATTTCAGCGGCAGGATTGGTTTGCTGTCTGCTGATGGTAGCAATATTTTCTAAACGAACAAGATGACCATTACTATCAATCGTAATGGGTACTTGACGAATCCGATCAAGTGAATCGAGAGAATCAGCAATTTCAAGGCTAAACCGATTTTGACCGTTGACTAGTTCACCTGCGGCATTTTTGGCATCTGCACCTTGAATGGCTGAGGAAATAGAAATGGCTGACCCGCCTAACGCACTGACAGCAACAGGATCAATTTTCACAACCACTTCTTCTTCTGGCAGCCCATATTCATCAACAAATTCAGTGCCATTTAATGTGCGTAGTCTATTTGCTAGCTCAATAGCGTAGCGACGAAGTGTTAATAGATCGGTGGTTGAGTTTCCTCGCCAAGTTAAAGCGGTGATCACAGTAAAAGCATAGGAATGATCGCTGTCTAAATTAGGAACAGAGGCGCCTTTCGGCAATTGTGGCGTGACATCTGAGAGCTTATCTCTAGCATCAGACCAAACTGGCTCAGAATCGGTAACGCTGTCTTTTAGCTCAATACTTACCAGTGATACACCGGGGCGTGAGACAGAAGTAATGTTGTTAATTTCATCGAGCTCTCGAAGTTTGTTTTCAATTTTCTCTGTGACTAAAGCTTCAACACGTTCTGCTGTTGCACCAGGGTAGTGGGTAATGATTGAGGCATTACGGTTATTAATGATCGGATCTTCAGCACGAGGCAGGGTCGATAGCGCTGATAAGCCACTAACAATCAACAATGCAACTGCTAAAACCAATAAACGGGTATTAGAAAGAATACGTTTCATGCTTACACCCCGTTATCGTTAGCATCAGTCGGCTTAGTCGCCGTTTTCTGCTTTGGGATGATTTGTGGCTTTATGGTAACGATTTGCCCCGGTACTAAGCGGTGTAATCCGTTAGCAATGATGTGTTCGCCATCTTGAATTGCACCTTGAATAAAGGCTTTATCATTAGCGGCATAAAGTAATTGTACTGAGCGACGTTCAACCTCAGGGCCTGCACCACTTTCAGTAACAGCAAAGATATTCCATGTACCTCGAATACCATCAGTTAATGCTGATAAAGGTACCCAAAAGCCAGATTGTGATTGGGTATCATCGTAATTAAGGTAGGCAAGCTCACCATTGATCACTTTGGCATCTGCAGGAAGTGAAAAACGGAAACTGATCGTACGGTTATTTAAACCAACGGTTGCACCTGGATTTAATAAGTTGACCGGATAAGCATGTTTACCAATACGCACCGTCCAGTTTTTTTGAGCCAATACGCCTGAGACTTTATCAATTGGGATCCCGATATGAACTTCTTTATTATTATTAGCCAATAAGGTAACGGTCGGGTTTCCTGCGTTAACAACATCACCATGAGAAACATGACGAGCACTGATCACACCGTTATAGGGAGCAATAATGGTCGATTTTGCTAATCGTAATTGGTTGGCTGCAAGGGTGGCGGAAAGTTGGCGAATACTCGCTTGTAGCTCTTTACGTTGGCTGGTGAGGTTATCAATGTCTGAAGCGGCACTAAAGCCTTTCGCTTTCAGCGATTTCTGACGTTTAAGATTGGCATTCACTAATTCTAATTGTGCCGTGATTTGCGCTTGCTGCGCACGTAATTGATCGGCCTCGGTTGCTAGCAATTGGGTATCTAGCGTTAATAGTGGATCGCCTTTTTTAACCGTATCGCCCGTATCAACGTAAATAGTGTCAATTTTACCGTTAAGTTCAAAGCCTAGCTTAGCTTGCTGTCCTGCTTGAACAAAGCCAACATATTCACGCTCAATGGCAAAATTATCTTGCTGCTTGAGTTGATGCGTATTGACGCTAAGTATCTGTTGAGACTCCGTATCTACGCTTTTTTCTGATGCATCACATCCACTGATAACGGCTGTGCTAACGATCACATATAACGCTAAAGAAGGTTTGGTTATCCATTGCATTGCTAGCTATCCTAATATTAAACTAGACTCTGTAGTCCATATGATTAAAAAGTATACCAACTAAACTGGACTGTCTAGTTTGATTTAGCGTTTTTCATAAAATATTTAGCAATAAACTGCTTGCAGGTGATCGAGTGTTAACACCAAGAAGTCAAATGAAAAGGCAACAAATTTTAGATGCTGCCACTAAGTTGTTTATCCAGCATGGTTACGCCATAACGATGGATAGCATTGCGGTAGAAGCAAATGTGTCAAAGCAAACGGTATATGCCCATTTCAAAACCAAAGATGAGCTGTTTGATACCTGTATTCGTGCTAAATGCATGGAAAGCCAGTGCGAACATATCTTGCTCAATGATGATCGCGATACACGTACGGTATTGTGTGGGTTTGCGAAACGTTTCCAAGAGATCCTACTTTCAGAAGAAGCGATCGTGACATACAGAACGGCTATACGTCAGTTAGATACACATCCGGATCTGGCGAAAGTGTTTGTTTCTGCAGGGCCTCAAACCACAATTACGATGTTGGCGGAGTATTTAGCGGCGAAACAAGCGCAAGGTGAAATTGCATTTTCTATTTCAGCGAAAGATGCTGCAATGCAATTATTATTAATGCTACATGGTCGTATCGTCTTTTTAGCTCAATTAGGTCAACCTTGTGATATGACGAGCCAAGAAAATGAAGCTTATCTTGAAAGCTGTGTAGACTTGTTCCTTAATGGCTATAGAGTCAAAAAGTGAAATCGTAACGCAGCATAATGCAAAGAAGAGAGGGAGCTAGTTAGATGGATTTAAGTCAGTACAAAGCGGTTATCTTTGATATGGATGGCACGCTGGTGGATTCAATGCCAGCACATATTGATGCTTGGCAAACAACTTGTGAAGCCCACGGTATTCCTGTTGATCGTGATTGGTTCTATACCATGGGCGGTTCTCCAACGCTCAATACTGCCAAAGCCTTGATCGAGAAATACCAGCTTGATGCGGATCCTGTGTATTTAGCTGAATCTAAATTGCGCAACTTTGATGATATTAAGCAAAAAGGTGAAGTCATTACTGGAACCTTTGAGATTTTAAAACAAGCAAAAGCATTGGGTATGCCATCGGCAATAGGTACAGGTTGTCAACGTCGACATGCATTAGAGATCTTAACTGCGGCAGGTTTAATGCCATTACTTGATGAAATTGTGACTGCCAATGAAGTTATCCAACACAAACCATTTCCTGAAACATTTTTACAAGCTGCTGAAAAGTTAGGGGTTGCAGCCAAAGATTGTGTGGTATTTGAAGATACTGAGTTAGGTTGCCAAGCAGCTAAGGCGGCTGGAATGGATTGTTATTTAGTGGCAGATGGTGAAATTACAGCATTTCGTCCGGCAAATATTTAGTGTTATCTCAATATCAGTTATCCTTGCGCACCGTTTAGCTGAATTCCAACGATTATGACCGATAAAAAATCTCACTCTCCGCGTGCGCATCACCAACCTCATCCAAATAAAGGTCAGCCTTATACTATTTCTGAAACGCGCTTTTGGTGCCAGCGTTTGGCGAAAACCACAATTCGAGCTTTACACATCTTAGGTGTTGCCGTATCGAGTGCGGGGTTTATTTTTGCGGTAGAAAAGTCACTGTGGATCAATTGGTGGATTTTAGCCATGATGAGTGGTATCACCATGATGTCATTGGAAATTTATCGTTCAAAGCTTTGGTTGATCCAACTTAAAGGCGTACTTACGTTTGTGAAGTTATTGATGTTGCTGTCAATTGTTTGGTTACCTGCACAACAGGCACATATTTATATAGCAGTGATTATCCTTTCTGTTTTTATTGCTCATGGTCCGGCAGGGCTTCGCCATTATTCTATTTGGCACCGTAAACGTATTGACGAGAAAAAGTCTTTAAATGGTTAATTACTTGGTAGCTATTAGACAACCGTAAAAGCAAGGATACAAAATAGCGATTACACTAAGAGTGGTAACACGGTTATAGATAAGGATGAATGATGGATAAACGCCAAATTGTATTTTTGTCTATTGTACTGACTGTTATCGCTCTGGTTGCTTTTGCGCTTTATGAAGAAAAAATCAAGCCAAAGCAGGCAACACTAGATCAATTAGTTACCGAATATATTCTTGCTAAAGGTGAAACGCTTCCTCAAACCACAGAAAATGAACCTGCTTATTTATCAGGACGGGCGGATCTAGATAACAATGGAAAACAAGAAACCTTTATTTTGATGCAAATGGATAAATATTGCGATAAACAACAGTGCAATGCATATCTATTTGATGATAAAGATAAAATTATCGCTAAGTGGAAAAATATTCAACGTCCAGTCTTACTTGGTAACGATATAACAGACGGCTGGAAAAATATTATTCTCACCACAAATGATCAAATGCACATCATTAAGCATAATAAAACGCAATATAACCAAGATGTGAGCAAAGCGCCGATATATGATGATAAAGATCAGGCGTTTGAAGCGGTAGGGCTTGCCATAGATAGCGACTATTATCAGAAAGATGGCACGAATTTAGAACTCGATTACTCTCAGCCTATATTTGATTGTGAAACTTGCTATTTATTTAGCTATGAAAAATTTAATGATGACGCCAGCCAACTTTATTATTTATCGGTCGATGTAGCAACGAAACGAGTTCGCACAGTGGAAGCTAGCACGATTAGCGATAAGTAATACTAGTGACAAATCACGATTTGAAAAACAAAAGGGCGAGGTGTTTATAGTAAACACCTCGCCCTTATTGTTATTTTAATGCAAAGGCTTGCTGGTGGAATAGCCAACCTTCTAACTGTTTTATATCGTTTTCAATTAATGAGCAGAGCATGTCTGTTGGGTGCTCGTAGTCATCTTGTTCTAAATCTGGCTTTAATAGTTGTCCATAGCGGTGCGGAAAGTGCTTAACAATCCATGACAGTTGCTTAATCCACTTCTGGCTAAATTGGCTATCTTCTTGTGAATAAATCCCTAACTTTGTTGCCAATAATAATGAGTCATTTAAACGCCGTAAGATGATAAGCAAACTGCGCCAATCCTGTGATGTACGAGGGCTTAAATTAGGCTCTTTCAATAGGTTAAAGATTTCATTTTTTAAGGTGTAGTAATTATCTTGCACCTTATACAAATTCAGTTTTTGCTCAAAAAGCGGCTTATCTAGCACTGTCACATACAAGATCTGAGATCGCATCATGCGTGTAATGTATTGATCAAGCCATCGCATAGTCCAACTTGGGGCAATGAAATAGTTAATAGAAAACGCAATCGTGACACCAAAGAGGGTATCGATAATACGATAGAAAGTGATTAGCGTGTTATCAGGTGACAGTAAACTAATCGCAAACACAATCATCGATGTTAACCAGAATACATGTATGTCGTAACGCTCTTTATGGTAAGTCGTAAAGGCGAAAAACACCGAAATACTGGTGAGTATGATCAAGTGCTGATGAGGGACGAAATACAAGCATACAAAGCTATATAATCCGCCTAGCGCAGTACCATAAAAGCGATGCCACATACGGTGATTTGTCACACCCATTGAAGAGGTCAGTAACACAATAAAAGCGGTGAGTGAAATCCAGTAGCCTTGTGGGATGTTATAGAAAATCGTTAAAAATTGCGTGATTGCCAAGGTGAGCGCAATTTTTCCCCCATGACGCCATTCTTTCGATTTTACATTCAATGCACGTTTGAAATTGCGTAAAAACGATTTGGTATCAGAGGTAAACAAGTAAATGTTTTTACTGTAATCCAATGATGAAAAGTTAGAAAAATTATAACAACGCTTTAATTGCTCCAACAAATCAACAATATACTGGTTGTTTTTACGTTCGTTAACATCAAAAACCGCAGTGATCTGTTGCTGATGTTTTAATTCGAAAGCGGCTTGTTCGATCCAAGCAAATAGGCGAATACGGGTTGTTTCATGCAAACTGAAACTTAAGATACGTTCTAGGCTAATAACATATTCTGCCACTTCTAATGAGCGTTGTAATTCCATACGTACTTGCTCGGTACGTTTGGCTGAAGTAATAGAATTGCTGTAATAAGCGACTTTATGAGCGCATTGATAAAAATGTTGTCTTTTCTCTTCAAGTAGCGATTCGTCGTCCGTTAAGCGTAATGTATCTAGCCAATCAGCCAGTGATGTTGTCACGGATTGAATATGGCATTGCAATATACGGCCTTTGAAGAATGGCCATAACATCAAAGATGTGAACATAACGCTAAGTGCTGCAAATAAGTTCGCAAATAGAATGATCAGAAAAGGGTTATCGGCACTGGCGAAGTGGATCGACATGATGTAGGTGAAACCGAAGTTATAACCAAATAAGCGAATGTGTGGTCGTTGATTAGACATTAAGCCATAGACGATCGCTATCGAGCACAACGTTACTGAGCTTAGCCAAATATTGTCATAGACGCTGTAGGCTAAATAGGTCGAGCCAGCAGTGAAAATGGTTGATAAAGACAGAATTTGTAGGCGTTTTAAGTAAGGCAGATCACGCCCTTGTACGCCTAATAACCATGCGGTGATCAGCCCTGAGATACCCGCAGCAGTGAAGCCGAAAAAGTAAAATAGTCCAAGCGATAACACCATAGGAATGGTGATACGAATAGAGTCGGGGATATCTGCCGCGTTAGAAAACCAACGAGACCAAATTAAGCGAAGAGAATACTTTTTCATTATTTGATAGCAAGAACGCGAGCAAAGCAGATACAAGTAAGAATAGTGGGTAATGTATTTGCTGTAGGGATATTAATGCTGCGTAATGTATGCCTATCAACCACAACTGACAAGTATATTTGTATTATAAATAGAATTTATTATTTCTTAACGATGATTTGTCAAAGATATAAGCAAAGAAAGGTTATACAGCTCAAGAAGTGAGCTGTATAAAAAGAATTAAGCTGATTGCAGAAGAAGTTGACCAAGATAATTCATGGTGAAAGCGGCATCTTGTGCTGCTGTATTGACTTTTTGGATGTATTTATCTGCACGCTCAGGATCATCTTTTAGGCTTAGCTTGATTTTATTTACCATTTGCTCAGCCATTTCAGTTTTCTGCTTACAGTCGTTAAACAGAGCTGAAATGAAAGAAATCTCAATTTCTCCGCCTTTTGCGAATAACTCAGCTGCAATGTTGTAAACAGTGTGGAATTTGTTTGCAGCGTCTTTTTTGCCGTCTTGAACTTCGGTTGCCCATTCGGTTGCCCATGTTTTAAAAATGGCGGCAATCTGCGGGTTAGCGGTGATTTTGATTTGTTGCATTTTTCAGTTCCTAGCGTTATTCGATGAAGCATAGTAATTCAGCTTAATGGTGGATTAAAGCCTTTCTTAAAGAAAACAAATAGCCGAAGTTAATTACGCTGTTATTTGTGGTTTTCTTAATCGTTTTTATGGTTGATAAGCCAAATATAATAGATTTAGTTCACATTGTTGATTTGAAGTTGCACTTTATTGTCGTTTGTATTGCGAAAAAGCTTGCCTGCGACACTGTAACGTTTTAGCTTGGTTATAGCCGATAATATTATGTTAACTGGCTGATGCTAAGGAGGAACTTATGATTAAAGTGAACTTCGATTTAGCGAAAACTGCATACGATAAAGTACTGAAATATCCTTATGGAGGTGAATTAGAACAACATGAATATTTAGCACTAAGGGTTTTCCGCTGGGATCTCGCCCGTGCTGGTATGCAAATCGATCGTGCCTTTGATTTACGATTAAAGAGGTGTGGCTATCGGAATATAGCAACACAACCTGCTAAAGCGCATCGACCTCTTCCTGCCTGCGTTATTGAGAAGATGAGTGATGCTTGGAAATTTCAAAACGGTTATATGTAATGTTTAACTCCCATCAATAGTGGCTAAAGAAATGAACTTTCTTTAGCCCTTTTTCGTATTGTCAGTAAGGTATTTATCAATATATTACTGAAAATAAGGGAAACATTATGCCTGTCTCTTTTTATCTGCCGTTCGGTGTTCGCCACGTTTTTCTCTTTCATTTTCTCCTTTTAATGTTAGCTATCCCATTGGTAGCGAAAGCGAATACTTGCCCCAGTATTTATCAACACTCAATGAAGCAACTCGACAGTACTGAGAACTTTGATTTTTGTCAGCAGCTTAATAACAAAGTGGTACTGTTTGTGAATACTGCCAGTCAATGTGGGTTCACACCACAATTCAAGCAGCTTGAAATGCTATACCAAGAATATAAAAATCAAGGCTTGATGGTAGTAGGGTTTCCTTCAAATGACTTTATGCAAGATCGAGGGACCGAAAAGCAAATAGCCAAAGTGTGTTATAGCAATTATGGTGTCACCTTTCCCATGATGGAAAAATCGAAAGTATTGGGCAAGAATGCTAACCCGATCTATAAAACATTAGCGATTCAATCAGGTAAATCTGTAGGCTGGAATTTTCAAAAGTATCTGGTGAATAAAAAAGGAGAGGTAGTTGCAGTGTTTCCTTCAAATATGTCGCCGATAGCGAATGACATCACATCAGTCATTGTTGCTGAACTAAATCAGTAGTCATGATAATAAAAAAGCCAGCAGGATTAACCCATGCTGGCTTTGTTCGTGTGTTGCTAGTTATTTAGCGAAGCTATTACCGTTTTCACGGCGTGCTTTAGCAATTGTTTCTGGGTGCCATGCACCTTCTAGATCTTCTAATTCAGGGAACTTAGAACGATCAAACTCAGGTGTCTTACCTTGTTTTAGCTGGTGTTCGTAGTCTTTGATGACACGAATAGCCAATTTAGATAGGAAGATTAACGCAATGATGTTCACCAGTGCCATTAAGCCCATAGAAGCATCTGCAAGATTCCAAACAACAGGTAGTGAAGCGACAGAGCCGAACATGACCATACCTAGTACACACAAACGGAATAGCATCAGACCTTTTTTAGTGTTGCCATTTAGGAACATGATGTTTGTTTCAGCGTATGAGTAGTTAGCAATGATTGACGAGAAACAGAACAACAGAATCGCTGCTGCAATGAAGTAAGTCGTCCAGTTACCTAGCTCGTGTGACAGTGCTGTTTGAAGCAGGCTAATACCTTGACCTGAGTTAGGCATATCCATTACACCAGATAGCATGATCATCGCAGCAGACGCAGTACAGATAACAATGGTATCAACAAACACACCTAGCATTTGTACAAAACCTTGTGATGCAGGGTGGTTAGGGTTTGGTGTTGCACTTGCTGCTACGTTAGCTGCTGAACCCATACCCGCTTCGTTTGAGAATAAACCACGAGCGATACCAGTTTGCATTGCTTGAGAGATAGTAAATGCCACACCGCCTGCTGCCGCTTCCTGCCAGCCGAAAGCACTTTTCACAATAAGCGATAGTACAGCTGGAAGCTCAGAGATGTTCATGATCACAATTACGATTGCAATAGCAAGGTAACCAAGTGCCATGATTGGCACAATCTTTGTTGATGCAGCAGCAACACGGCGTAGACCACCCATGATGAAGAATGCAGAACAGATTACGATCACAATACCTTGCGTTGTTTCGTTAAAGCCGAAAGAGTGGTGTAGAGCATCAGTAATGGTATTTGCTTGGACAGCATTGAAAACGAAACCGAAAGCAATGATCAAACAAACTGAGAACAGGGTACCCATCCAACGCTTGCCTAAGCCTTTTTCCATGTAGTAAGCAGGGCCGCCACGGTATTGACCATCAACGTCTTTTACTTTGTAAACTTGCGCAAGGGTTGATTCAATAAAGGCTGTAGCCATACCAAATAGTGCAATTGCCCACATCCAGAAAATCGCACCCGGGCCACCAACACTTAATGCAACTGCGATACCTGCCATGTTACCTGTACCCACACGTGCAGCCATTGAAGTACAGAAAACTTGGTATGAGCTGATGCCGTTTTCTAAATCACGACCACTCTTTAATACATCAATCGCATGGCGGAATTGACGGATCTGGATGAAACCTAAACGGAGTGAGAAATAAATACCTACACCAACGAGTAAGTAAACCAGAACGTGTCCCCATAGTACGCCGTTAACTGAACCTATGATTGCTAACAAACTATCATTGATAGTTGTGAGCAAATTTTCATTCGTAGAATTCATAATTTTTCCTGTCAATAAAACTTAATCATCAATAATCAAGTGAAATAGGAAGATTCATTTGTAGTGAAAATTCCAAGTTATCGGTTTGTATGATGATATTTTTTATAATTAATATTTGAATGAATATTCTTTAATGAACATATCACAACCATCTAACATCTAACCGACTTAATTGCTTTAAAAGGCGATGCAAGGTAGCACGAATCACTAAAAATCCAAGTGGACTTATATCACAAAAAAAGAATCAATTCTATGTAACGCGTTACATTTTAAACGCTGTAATGTGTTTTTATTCTTTTTTATCAGTAGCTTAAATAATACGGTGTTGCATCATTGATAGCTATCAAATAAACACTGTACATTATCACAATGTAAGAATATTAACGCGGAGTTAACATTTAAACTGGATTATTGTTCTTTTAGATTGATGAGAGATAGGAATTGTTAACGAAGAAAGTAGACCCTTTTAAAGTGTGCGTGAATACTTTTTACATTTTTATGAATGGTGTTTTTAAAAACAAATAAAAAGGGATAAGTATAACTTATCCCTTTATTAATAATGCTTACCTAGCTCGGCAAGTATTATTTACCTGAATCTTCGATATAGATCTTTTTGTGACAGTTACCATAGAAAGGTCGACCTTTTGGACCTGCTTTTAATAAATCAACAATTGGTTTGCTTAGATCGATGTCTTTACCAAGGTTCAGACGTACTTCATTTAAGTATTTACCTTGAGTACATGCAAGGCTAATGCGATCAACAGCATCACTACCAAATTTCGACGTTAATTGTTTCTTAAAACTAGAGACTGAAACGTTACGGCCGATATTGTCTTTAATAAATTGTCCAATAGGTGATGCATCAACCTTTTCAACTAATTTGGTTGCTGTAAGGAAATAATCATCAGCGTTACGTGTTTGGCAAGTGCCGTGTTTTTTCCATTCATATTCACCAAATTTAGTTTGGTAATAAAAATTAGGCATCCAAGGTGCAATTTCTTTAATCGTGCTACGAGATAAATCTAGGCGCGCGTAGCGATCACAGTAGCCATATGAAGTACCGCAGCTCGCTTTGTTTGGCCATAAGCCGTGTAGTGTAAGATTAGTGATTTTTAATTTGCCATCATTAATCGCGTTACATTCAGGTTTAGTGCCTTTGTAACTAAAATGCTCACAAAAACCCGGTTGCCAGGTAAGTGCTAATACATAGGAATCGAAGTCACCTACAGTGCTACAACTTTTACGTGAGTTACTATAGTTGTTGTTTGGTTTCTTTGTTGGTTCAGAAATCGTTTGGTTAAGGTTAACCGTACCACAATCTTTATTTACCCAACGCATCGCAGGCTGAGCATCTGGTACAAGAATATGTACCCAACGGTAATCACGTTCGTTAAGCGCTTTTACTTGATATTGTTTACCGATAATCAGTTTGGTGTCATCTGGATTGGTTTGTTTGCGAAATGATTGGAAGGCTTCGCAACTCTGTGATGCTGTAAAACCACCAGAGGTAGAAATAGATGCATATGAGCTAAAGCTCGATAAAGAGAGAAGTGTACCTAAGCAAAGTGCTGTTAGTGTTTGTTGATAATGGCGCACAGTAATACCTATAACAAGGATGATATGGCGCTAACTATAGTCTATTCCTTTATAAAATTTAATAGCTGTTGTATCTGATAGCGCTGAAAGTGTTTGATTAAGTGGCTGATAATAAGTGAATAAACCATAATTGAAACATTATGATAGCGGTTAAGATAAACTGTGATTAGAGTTGTAAATATGATTCATGAGGCATTAATAATTGCGAATTTTTTGTAAACTCTTCCCGAAATGTGACTCTATTATGTAGATTAGAGAAAAATTTACATGGTTATGTATTCACAATACTAACAACAGAGAGTAATATCTACCAAAGTAATACTCCCTGTTATACTAAGTTGTAAAATTCAATTATAATAAAAGAATCAGACTTTCTTAGTGATTAGTTAATTGTTTTTTACAGTTATCGGCCCCAGCATTCCTTTGGGGACGTTAATTTCATTAAGACTAAATATGTACAAACTAATGAAAACAACTATGTTCATTAGTGATGTTACTAATAGATGATACGGTTTCCTTGCCGTAACTAGTTTTGTGTCCTCGAGGTAATTAATGGATAGTTTCGCAGCAGCAGAAAAAGCGCTGAGTGCAATGTTAAAAAGTGTGGAAGAAACGGGTGTTGTAAAAGAAGCGCGTGTTGACTACAGACAAATATTAATTGATTTTGCTGATGAAGTTCCTGGTCGTCAAAAAGCAGTTATTAAAAGAATTCCACTTCAAAAAATAAACAACCTTATTGCTGTTCTGCATGAATTCAAACAAGAATCTCGCCATACTCGCATGATTGAAATCCTAGCTATGATGGAAAAAGATGGTGTATCTCCATACGATCTTTTAGAAGAAGACGATGTAGAATAAAAGTATATAAAGCAATTTATTGATTTAAAAACATATTTATCATTAACCTCAGAGAATATTCTATAGAATTTGTATTCTATGACGTTATATTGAATTTTATTTTGCATTCTTAATAGATTGCTATTATTACTTCAGAACACTGACGTATACAGAGTAATGTCTGATTAAGCTCTGTATACGATAGTTATTTATCAAAATTTTGTGTTTATGCACAATAGTTACTATTAGTTATTTTTATCATTTAAATGTGGTTTATTTGATTAAATATGATATTTATTCGGTTTTATTTTGAATAGATAGCAATATTATCAATTTGTATTCAAATTTGTTCTTGAAAGCTGAGTAAGTTTTATACCTTCTTCCTCTCTACTCTAATACCCCTGTTAACAGATAATATGCGGTAATTTACTGCTATTTGCTTATCGGGCCTTTCTACTCTAGAAATATTCAAATTAACTGACCGTTTACAGCTTTGTTTTGTCTTACGTTACTTGGAAATAGATAAGCGTTGCGCTTTATTGCTTTCATTGAACTTGACGTTGTAACAAGTATTCTGAACCTTGTAACTTGAAGGCACTTATTATCTGAAATTAGGTTATAAAACAAATCAGTTTTAATAGTTGATAGAAGATAGCTTTTATCGTTACTCTTTGATGGGTAATACATAATCATAATATAAGCAGGCATTGCCAAAGGAAGTATGCGTGAAAAACAATAATGTAGAGATTACATTCATCTCTGCTCAACATATCAGTAAGTCCTACCAAGAGAGTACCGCTTTGACTGATGTTTCGTTTGAACTGAAGTCAGGCCAAGTATTGGGACTGCTGGGACATAATGGGGCAGGTAAATCAACATTGATCAAAGCCATGCTTGGGATGCATTCATATCAAGGTGAATTAAATATTTTTGGCCTTGTACCACAAAAAGATCGAGCAAAAATTGTTGAGCGACTTGGTTATATTTCAGATGTTGCTGTCTTACCTGAATGGATGACAGTGAAACAGGTGATGAAATATGTCCAAGGTGTTCATCCTCGTTATGATCAAAATAAGATGGATCGCTATCTTGCACAAACTAATATTCAGCTGAAATCAAAAATTGCAGCGCTTTCTAAAGGCATGAAAGTTCAGCTTCATCTTGCTTTAGTCATGGCGACTGACGTTAATGTATTAATTTTAGATGAGCCAACATTGGGGCTTGATCTTATGTATCGTGAGACATTCTATCGTTATTTAATGGAATGGTTTCATGATGGAGAGCGTTCGCTAATTATTGCCAGCCATGAAGTAGATGAAATTGCTCATATGCTGACAGATGTATTGGTACTTAAGCAAGGGCGTACTGTATTACAAGGTCGTCTGGATGATCTGTCTCAGCGTTATAATGTGCTATCTGTTGATGATCAACAACTCGACCAAGCAATGCGTTTGAAGCCCATCAGCTGTAAGCAAGGGTTAGGTCAACATCGTTTGCTATTTGAAAATATCTCTGAAGCTGAATTGAGTATGTTAGGAACCGTCACGAAGCCAAGTCTTGCCGATATCTTTATTGCAAAGCAACAACAGGAGGTTTTATGAGCCCGATAAAAACGCTACTTGGCCAGGAATTGCTAGAGCATAAAATCGTTACTCGTTTACCTTTGTTTTTGGTTGTTTTCGCGATAATCAATATCAGCTTGATCATCAGTAATACTGGTAATTTTTCCTTTAATCTTCAAACCTCAGGTTTAGAAAGCTGGACTCCGACACTAGCAGGCAGCGAAACATTTGCAGGTGTTATTGGATTAATAAACTTTCTTATCGCTGGACTAGTGACATTGATCAGCTTTTTTACTTACACAGCAAGAACGTTAGCGAAAGAAAGAAAAGAGGGCAGCCTTGCTTTTTGGCATTCAATGCCTGTAACAGATAACCAAGCGATTGCGATCAAACTGGTGTTTGCTTTGATTGTGATCCCACTGTTCTCATCGTTTTTACTATTGTTTTCAGATCTTACAGTATGGATTGTAGGGCAATGGTTTGTTCCACAGAGCCTTTTGACGGAGTATTCTGTTAATGGAATGGCGATTTTACTGCATTATGGTGAGTTTATTTCTACCATGGCTGCGATGAGTTTAGCGCTATTACCAATAGCTTGTTTGATCTTTTTTATATCACAATTTAATGATCATCCATTAATTACGATTTTTGTGATTATTATTTTAATTAAAATAATGGGAACTTTTGTATTTGACTCAACAGTAATTGGAGATTGGATAAGTCAAGTCAATAATCTGTCAATTAATATCTTGTTGAGTAAAACACCTTGGATGACATTACTTAATATTGGCGTTCCTGCTTTAATCGGACTATTTATTATAACTGTAGGATTTTTCGTATTAACTGTGCGATATCGTTCAGGTAAGTTTGATTAATAGGAAATATAAAAAAGGAGAGTATTAACTCTCCTTTTTATATTGTTCACCCAAGCTAAACCAATGTTGTTTTTTTATCTATGCACTATATGCATGAAGTGGATTAGCTATGTTAACAATAAGATTATGCTGCTGATACAGACTCAATGTATTTCACTTCGTTCTTATATTTACGAACGTTGCGAGATAAAGTGCCTTTTGGAAGTTCAAAACGCTTCTCTGCTTCGTAGCTTGATAAGCCATCAAAAACAACAGCTGCAACTGCAACACGTTGATTTTCTGATTTAAAAATACGTTGTGCAATGATTTGGTATTGAGAATTATTCATAACAACTTCTACTCTCTATTATTTAAATGTTTTATTGATGAGAGAATAAAGGGGCTCTCTCTATCATATTTACTTGTTATAAAAACAAGCAAACTAATGCTGTTAACAAGACAATAGCAATAGAAACCTTAACAGAAGATTAATAGAATAACCTTTAGCTATAAAAAATAGATATTGGTTCCTTATTTCCACAATATTATTAAGCTATTCAAATATAGATACGTATTTTAGTTTGCATAATTTTAATTTGGCGATTTTATATTGCAGAAATGAAAAGAGTGAGTATTACACTCACTCTTTGTCATTATTGATAATTAACCTATTAATCTTAAGCCATTTGGCAATGCGTCACCAAATACACGTTTGGTTTCATCTTCTGTTAATACCTTTATTTCAGAGACCATCTCAACCCAACTTTCGGGTGCTCGACTTGCTTTTAATTTATTAATCACTTCCCGACGTAATTCATCATTAATATCTAAATTACGATCACCTGTTTTACGGGTCATCATTACGGCTGCAAACGCGATGTAAGGCTCTTTTCGCCAATCATATTCCATTAACTCAGGTAAACAGTAAGAAACGTGTTCAGCTGATAACAGGTTGTGGGTAGAACCATAGAAAGGCGTACGTGTAGCAATACGACCAATTGCCCACCAATGTGCTTGCGCGTATTGTGCTTTTTGTAAACGACCAAATAGCCACTCAATTAACTGTAGTTTTTTATCAAATGGTAAGTGTTCGAGTGATGCCGCTAAACGTACCATGTCTTCGTAACTGCGCTCTTGAAGCTCTTTATTTAGCTTAGCGTTTCGGCTTGCCCCTGGGGTAATGTACTTAGCAATATCTTTATAGATAACTAATTGTTGCTCTTGGGTTAAGCCACCAGCGATACGACGCCAGAAAGTCCACCAGTCACACCATGTTTGGGTATTAGATTCAAACTGAATGCCTTGCTGGTACAGTGCCCATATTTCATTCATGCGAAAATCATCGGCAGGGTAGCCAAAGCCCGGACGCATGGTAAAGCCTGTTAATTTTAGCCAGTTACGTTCGTGAAGATCGGAACGACGACGACGTTTTCTACTTTCTAACAATGCATTTGCGAGTTCACGTAAACATGGGGTTTCCCAGTTATCACGTTTACCTAGCATTTTATCTAGATCGTTACGTAGTGTTTTCGCCGCTTTACTGTTGTCGCTATTTTTGCTGCCACCGTAAACTTTCTTGATGGCATCAATGGCATCATTCATTCGAGGTGGAAGTTCGCTTTCAGCAAGGGTACTGTCGTTATCACCACGGTTTATTTTGGCGAGATCTTTTCGGATCGCAAACTCGACTTTCCAGCGTTTTTTTGGATCAGCAATACTGACAGCTTCGATTTGAAGCGTACCAACTTCTGTTAGCTGACAAGCCAATATCACTTCTTCACGATCTTTTTGGTTTGCCGCTAATTCACTGCGATCACGCTCACTATCAAGGGTGGCAATAAATGGTGGCAAGGTAACAAAACCATCACCAATAATTTCAACCAGTTCACCGGCTTCTGAGTATTTTTCATCAGTGGTAGAAACGAGATTAAAACGTACAGGCTCACCCAAGGTTAAAGCAAATTTACGATGAGTTAAGTTAACTTCTGTGCTTTCTTCAATGCCTTTTGGCAGTAAACAAATGCCTTGTTTTACATCTTTGTTTTGACCAATCACAAGGAAGAAAGAGCGAGCTGAACCACCACCGATTTTCAGCTGTGCACCATGACGTGCTTTGGCATAAGCAACAGCACCAAATGCAACAGCGAGATCTGGATGGAGGTTTTTAAGTTCAGTGATGTGGTTATCTTCACGCCATGAAGACAATAGATTTAATGTACGCTCAGTTAATAGTGGGCTGTTAAATACACCACCATTTAGCAATACAGCAACAGGAATCGCAGGCTTTTCGTCATTGATTTCAATGCCATTTTCTTTGAACGCATCACGACAAACATGATCGTGAAGATCAATAAATTGCGCAATGTGCTTACTGATAGCAGGATCAGCTGCATACGGTAGACCAAATTCCACCATCGCTGCTTGGCGTTGGCTTGGTTGCTCGCTGTAATCTGTCATAGGGAAGAAGCCATCTAAAGCGATGCGATGTACTTCTTCACGGTTTAACTCGATGCTTTTAGCACCGCCAATTAAACGAGAACCACTGCCAAGCATAGTGACTTTAGCGGTATCTGGCGCGTTACCGGATAGTAAGCTTTCTTTCACTTTACGTGTTTGCTGAATAAGTTTTGATAATGCAGCTTGGCTAAGTTTTTTCGACTCACCGTTTAAACGCTGCTCAGCAACATGGGCTAATGATAAATCAAGGTTATCACCACCAAGCATGAGGTGATCACCAACACCGATACGATCGAGTGTTAGCTTATTATCTTTACTGCCGACCTTAATTAAGCTCAAATCGGTTGTACCGCCACCGACATCGCACACCATTAACAGCGGAATATCTTTTAATAATTCATCGGCGTTATCTTTGTTCTGTGCGTACCAGTCGTAACAAACCGCTTGTGGCTCTTCGAGGAGTAAGACTTTCTTCAAACCTGCAAGTTCTGCCGCTTGTAGTGTGAGTGCGCGAGCCGCTTCATCAAATGACGCAGGCACTGTGATCACCACTTCTTGATCGGCAAGCTTGGCATCTTTGTGGTGGTAATCCCACGATTGACGTACGTGGTTTAAGTAACTTGCGCTAGCGATAACAGGGGAGATTTTCTTTACATCTGATTTCGAGGCAGTTGAAGACCAAGGCAGAATAGCTTCATTACGATCAACATGGGGATGAGAAAGCCAGCTTTTCGCACTAACGACTTGGCGACCTTCAACTTTAGCGCCTAATTCACGGGCTAATTCACCAATGATCACCGTATCAATTTCACCTTCAACAGGTTCAGCATTCCAAGGTAATACTAATTGAGTTGGATCCATTTCCCCTTGTGCAGGGTGATAACGGAAAGAAGGTAATAGCGGTTTACGTGCCACTTCGCCAGGTGCAATTAACTGATCAATGTTGAAAATGTGCATAGGGCTATTTTCAAGATCGTCTGTAATTTCAGCGTAAGCGACGACAGTGTGTGTTGTCCCTAAGTCGATACCGACTAAATAGCGAGGGGAGGATGAAGGCATGACGACTCCACTAAGTAAAGAAACATTAATACGTGGGAATAAGTGAAAGTCCTACGAGAAGGTAGATTATTTTGCGTTGTTTTAACTGATAAACCCACGGTGTGATTGATAGATAAACGGCGCATCAAAAGATGCGCCGTTAGTTCGATATTAGCTTTCGCGAACGTCGAATTCTACTTGCCATTTCTGACCGTTATCAGTCGAAATCGCTTCTAGGCAAAGTGTGCCTAATTCAGTAACACGTGAAGCTAGCTTAACAGGAACCACTTCACCAATCGTGCGACCTTCCGAAACAGGAAGCGTTACTTGAATTGATGGTAGCTCTTCCATCTCTTCTGGTTGCCACCAATCAAGGTGAGTACCAGCAACATCATCACGACGTACTGTTGAACCAAAGAACTTAAATTGCACTGGCTGACCGATGATCAAACCGAACTCTTGGCTAGGAACGTCAGCGTGAGAGCCTTCTTCCATACCGAACGGTGCAACACATAGTGCTTCTAGTGGTGGTTCCATGCCAGGAATGGCTGGCATCGCACTTTCGATACCTACGTAGTAGCTGCTTGCGATACCACCACGAATACGAACACCTTTACCTTGGCGAACAGAGCCGTAGTAAGACGCACCACTTGCAACGGCGAGATCAAGATCTAAACCTTGCAGTAGTTTCGCAGGCTCTGAGCCACCTGTTGTTAACCAGCTATTGATGATGCCAAGTAGGCGATCAGAAAGCAGGTTAGATTTCAGTACACCACCGTTGAACAGAATAGCGGTAGGGCGGATAAAGCCTTCGTGCATTTGTTCAAATTGCTCAAACAGCTCATCTACTGCTTGGCTTTGACGGCTTAAGAAGCTTGCTACGTGACGAGATACCGCTGCATCTTGTGCGTAAGGTAAGCCCATTTGCGTTAATGCACCACGAGCCGCTTGTACTGGGTGCTCTTCAACTGATGTTTGTGGGAAGAAACCTTCAACAAGGGTTTGTTGTACTTCTTCTTGAGTCAGTTCAGTTTGAAGCGTACCACCAAGTAGTTTAGAACCACGGCTTGGCACTACGATTGGCATTGCTTTTAGCTCAGCATCGTTTAGTAATGCTTCTTTCGCATCACGACATGCGTGAGTAATGGCCAGTACCTGCCAAGGTTGTAGCTGTTTGCCTTCTTGCGCTAGCTTCATCTTCAAACGGTAAGCTAGAGCTAAGTCCATGTTATCACCACCCAATAGGATGTGATCACCAACAGCCACACGGTTTAGGGTTAGGTTACCGTCTTCTTCAGTTACAGCAACTAACGATAAATCCGTTGTACCACCACCGATATCAACCACTAGGATGATGTCGCCAACAGACACTTGGTCACGCCAGCTTTCATCGTTGTTTTTGATCCAGCTATATACTGCTGCTTGTGGCTCTTCAAGTAATGTTAGGTGCTTAAAGCCAACATTGCGTGCCGCTTCTGCAGTTAGATCACGAGCAGCAGGATCGAATGAAGCTGGTACTGTGATGGTGACATCTTGATCGAAGATTGGCGTTTCAGGATGTTGGAAGTTCCAAGCATCTGCCATGTGCTCAAGATATTTTTGTGTCGCTTCTAGTGGTGATACTTTTACCACTTCTTCTGGGCTATTTAATGGTAAGAATGCATCACGACGGTTTACGCCACCGTGACATAGCCAGCTTTTTGCACTAGAGATAAGACGAATAGGTGTTTTACTACCTAGAGAACGTGCCATTGCACCAACAATTGCGTTTGGCTTTGCATTCCAAGGAAGTGCAGTATCACCTTCAGCAAGTTCTGATTCATGTGCTTGGTACATGAATGAAGGAAGTTGGTTTTTCTCTTCCACGCTACCTGGATTAGTTAGCTGTGGAATTGGCATTACCGTAACATCAGCGTTTTCATCTTGTAGATCAACATAAGATAGCACGCAGTGTGTTGTACCTAAGTCGATACCAACGCTGTAACGGTGTTGTTGTGTGTCTTGCATTATAATTCTACCTCAGCGGCTGCGATGATATGTGCATCGTGGCCTTCTGCCAATTTAGGCAATTTAACTTCTGTTACTTTCCAACCACGGTGGATCAAAGTACCGTTAAATGGTGCTTCACCAACCACATTACCTGTTAGGCGTACTTCAGAAGCATTGAAGCCTTGTGGTAGGGTGATACGTGTTTCTTCTTCTTCAGTGCGTACTGGCGCAAAGCTGAAGTATTCGTTTAATACCTTTTGACCGCCTTCGTGAATAACACGAGCTGCCGCACCGATATCGGCATCAGCATAGCCTTTAAGATCTTCTTGCATGAAGTCGATAAAACGTGCTTCTTGTTGTAACAGAGAAAGCAGTTGAAGGGCAGCTTCAGGTGTAGATGTTTTCAGCTTAGGTTCAACTTCAACCTCAACAATCTTCTCTACAACTTTTTCAACTTCGACAATTTTCTCAACTGGTTTCTCGACAATCTTTTCAACGATCTTTTCGACTGGTTTTTCAACTTCGACGATTTTCTCTACTTCGATTTCCTTTTCGATAATCTTTTCAACTTCGACTGGTTTACCTTTTTTCGTTAGGTACATAACCAATAGAATTAGAACTAGAGCGCCTAACCATGCGTGACCCATGTCGATAGTAGTTGGCACAGCCGACAAATCAACGTGCATCTTAGAAAAATCAAAAGCCATATTTGTTTACTCTTAGCGGTTAAAGGTCGATTCGATTAAATAATAAGTGTGAATCAGCTTCAAATAATTAGTCGAATATTATCATAGACGTATTCAAAAGGTGCCAGTAACGGCGTGTTTTTTTGCTTAAATACGAGAACAAATGGTCTCTTAGCCTAATTTGCAAGCAAAATATTAAGTTAAATAGCAGTGTAGGCTATCCATTTGGCACAACCATGATCATCTTGCTCAGTGAAATGGGGGCAGTTAGTCGCGTTTACAAGCTAACTCTCTGTATTAAAAAGCGATGGATAAAAATCCGTAAACGATGTCATTAATCTGAAAATTAGTGCTTGATAAGGGGAGTTCGGTGGTGGTTCAATACGGCAAAATTGGTATTTAGACATAACTCAATATTGGTTGTTATGTTAGGAAATAGGTCAAGATATGTCATCTGATTACTACGGTACAAGTGCCGCTTATGCGCGTAAAGAAGCGGGTTACCGTGAAAAAGCATTGAAAATTTACCCATGGGTATGTGGTCGTTGTTCTCGTGAATTTGTTTATTCAAACTTACGTGAACTGACTGTTCATCACGTTGATCATGACCATACAAATAACCCTGAAGATGGCAGTAACTGGGAGCTTCTTTGTTTGTTCTGTCACGATCATGAGCATGAGAAATACACTGAAGCTGAAAATGGTCAAAGCAGTGTGATCCGTGCAGGTGAAGATGATCATCAAGCTGCTACCTTTAATCCATTTGCTGATTTAAAAGCAATGATGGAAAAAGGAAAGAAATAACGCTTATTGTGTTATTAGTTAAAAAAGGGACGATAAGCGTCCCTTTTTTGTTATTTGGTGTTTTGATACCCATTATTTAGGGTTATTAAGTACCTAGAATTTGCAGTGGCAAACTGAGCAGCGTGTCGCCTGTGCCTGCAAAGTACCAAATAATCCCCATCAGTGAGGCAACTAAGCCCACATACCAGACGAAAGAGAATATTTGACCATAGCGATCAAGTGGTAATAAGTGGCTATGATGGCGTTGTTTCCATTCAAAGATGATCTCAATACAGCCCATGATCAGTAAGAAGCCAAATAAGGTTAAGCCAAGAGAATAGCTTAATACCACGCCACCAATAGCAGCGCCGGCACACAGCACAATACCTAACTTACTGTTCATGGAAAAGCTAATACTTTTAAGTACATGACCACCATCAAGAGGCAGAATTGGTAGTAAGTTAAACAGGTTTAATAGGGCGTTGAATACTGCAAGCCCAGCAAAGAACATTTCACCTGTGATCCAATATGCCACCATACAGATCAGTGACATGATCAAACCAAATAGGGGGCCCATAATCGAGATCACCACATCTTGCCAACGGGTATTTATTTTCTCGTCACTGAGTGCCAAACCGCCTAAAAATGGAATTAAGTAAATGCCTTTGGTTTTCATACCAAAGTATTTCATTGCACGTACATGTCCATATTCATGGAACATTAAACAAGCGATCAGAGCGAGGGCAAATTGGAACGAGAACAACCATGAATAAGCAGCAAGACTGGCTGATGCTAATACTACTTTGATTAATTTGGCACTTTTTAAGGTTTTCATGCCCAAAGAGATCAAGCCAATTAAACTAAAACGTTTTTCTGCCACAATCGGTGTATGTGGTACCTGACGTTCTATGTCTTTTTCGTTACGTTCACCTTGGGCAATGATTTGGTTATTCACTTGCGCTTGATAGCTGATCAAAAACGGTTGCCATGTTAAGTTACCAGAGAGCTGACACTCAATGATTTTCTCACCATTTTGTAATTCAAATTGATGATGGAAATCGTTGTCATCGGAAGCTGTGGCGTCTTTTTGTGATACAAGTGTGTTGTCCCAAAACAGTTGTTGCCAGCCAGCAAGTGAACCTTCTAAACGTAAAGGCTTACCTAAAAAATCTACTTCAAGAAGTTGCAAAGTTTTACCTGTATAGCTAAGGGCGAATAAGCGAATTATACGAAAATAATCGCAATGAGATAGCGTGAATGTGTAACCAGTTATGGATAATCTAGCGCTGATTTTATTTGTTCAATATTGGTGTTAACCCATTGTTTATCAATAGCTCCCCACTGTTCAATGTGATAATGACCTGAGTGATTACGTTCACCTTGGGTTTGTTTGAAAGAACAAATAATATCGAGCTCAGCAAGGTTTTTAATGGTGTCTTGCGCTGTACGTCGGGGCATACCCGAATGCTTGATAATAGCGGGTACGTTATCGATGCCATTTTCGATTAAATATGCCACGTAAAGACGGCGATAAAAGCTGGATTTGGTTTTGCTGATGTCCATATCGTTCCCTATTTATATTGTTTATCTATAACTTTTTCATTAGAAATAATCAGAGTATTATTAAAATAGAATATTTTCGTTTGATAATGTAATGAATTGTAACTTAAATTAATAATAATTATAGGATTTATGAATTAAAAATGGGTCATAAAAATCACGTTTTTAATAATGAATTAAAACTTAATCTACAGAATTTAAGACTAATATCTAAAAACAGTAAGAAATGGCAGTAATTAACATTATTTAACTAGGGAATAGATGTTAAAACAATTATTATGCAGGCTGTTAATTATTAGGCTTGCTCTTGTCGTCAATTGGAGATGATAGCTGGCACTTAGGCGCTATACATGACTCAACGAAATAAACCGACGTTCACATTATCTCTTCTGCATCCTCGTTATTGGGGAACACTATTATTGATTGGCTTAATGTATCTATTGAGTTGTCTTCCGTATTCTTGGCAAGTTGTGTTAGGTAAAAATATTGGTCGTTTAGCGATCAAATTAATGAAAAAACGTCGTCGTACCATTGAGCGTAATTTAGATCTTTGTTTTCCAGCGATGTCTGAAGAAGATAAACAAATTCTGATTAAAGAAAACATCGATAATACTGGGATGGCATTGTTCGAAACAGGAATGGCGTGGTTTTGGTCAGATGCCCGTGTAAATCGTCACGTTACCATTGTTGGACTTGAGCAGATGGAAGCCTTAGCCAAAGAAGGAAAAGGCGCATTAATGGTAGCGGTGCATTCTATGAATCTTGAATTAGGTGCGCGTGCATTTGGGATCAAAATGTCAGGGATGGGTGTGTATCGTCCTAACAATAACCCTTGTTTTGATTATTTTCAGTACTTAGGTCGTTCTCGTTCAAACCGTACTTTGATTGATCGTAAAGACGTAAAAGCCATGCTACATGCTCTGCGCACTGGTGAGCGTGTATGGTATGCACCGGATCATGATTATGGTCGTCGTCGTTCAACCTTTGCGCCCTTATTTGCGGTAGAGCAGGCTTGTACTACAACGGGTACCAGTTTGCTGGTGGATAATACCGATTGTGCGATTGTGCCTTTTACTATGGTGCGAGATGAAAAAGGGCATTACACCTTAACATTACGCAAGCCTGTGGAAGGGTTTCCTAAAAATGATCCAGATGCGGCAGCCGTGTTTATCAATAAAATTGTTGAAGAGTCAATTATGGCTGCACCGAGTCAATATATGTGGCTTCATCGCCGCTTTAAAACGCGCCCTGAAGGACAAGCGTGTTTGTATCAAAATAGTTAAAACAAAAGCTGTAATTCATACAATTTATTCTATTTATGTTTAACTTAGCCCGTCACTGTACGGGCTTTTTCTTGCCTATTTCGATACTTTTGACCTTATAAGTAAAGCTTAATGAAAGCTGTATGGCATAGATCGTCGTCACGGTTAGACTTGCAACGTATACGATACTCAACATAAAATACTGTTACTAACTGCTTAGAAATCCTATCAATATTATTAGAATTAACAACACTCTAAGCGGCTTTAAAATGTAACGGGATCATTTTTGCTATGAAAAAATTCACAGCGCCAACTTTTAAAAAAGAATTTTTACACCCTAAATACTGGCCTGTTTTATTACTAATGGGCGTAATGTATTTAATTAGCTGGCTGCCATATTTTATTCAGTTTCGCTTAGGCCAAGGTGTTGGTCGTTTAGCGATGCACTTTATGAAAAGTCGTCGTCAAACCATAGAGCGAAATCTTGAGTTGTGTTTCCCTGAAATGGAAGAGTCAGATCGTCAAGCGTTGATTAAAGAAAATATCGATAATACAGGTTTAGCCTTGTTTGAAACGGGTATGGCATGGTTTTGGCCGGATCTACGGGTTGAACGTCATGTAACGGTTGAAGGCTTAGAGCATGTTTATAAACTGCAAGAGCAGGGTAAAGGTATTCTGTTAATTGCCATTCACTCTATGAATCTTGAGTTAGGTGCGCGTGCGTTTGGTATGCAAACACCGGGTGTAGGTGTATACCGTCCGAATAACAATCCATGTTTTGATTTTTTCCAGTTTAAAGGTCGTATTCGTTCAAATAAGCATATGCGCGATCGTAAAGATCTTAAGGGTATGTTCCGTGATTTAAAGAAAGGTGAAATGCTTTGGTATGCACCGGATCATGATTATGGCCGCGGTCGAAATTCAACATTTGCGCCATTATTTGCGGTAGAAAAAGCCTGTACAACAACAGGTACTAGTTTACTGGTAGATAGTACAGGTGCAGTGCCACTGCCTTTTGCGATGATCCGTAATAGTGATAGTGGACAATATACTTTGAAAATTTTCCCACCATTGGAAGCATTTCCGCATAAAGATTCAGACGCAGCAGCGGCTTATATTAATAAAGCGGTTGAACGTTCGATCTTAGAAGCACCATCACAATACATGTGGTTACATCGTCGTTTTAAAACACGTCCCGAAGGTGAACCTTCGTTATATAACTAATATTGTCAACAAATAAAACAGCCGAATATATTGATTATATTCGGCTGTTTTATTGATTAAACTATCTATTTTATAATTAGAAATCGTAAGTAATGCTCACTGTACTGTAGATTTCATCATTACTCTTATCACTTGCCACTTCGGTATTGTAGATATATTGGGTATCTATCATTAGTGCCACATTATCGATTAAACGGTTTTTAATATAGGCTTTAATATCGTATGTGGTATTTGCACTACCGTAGTCAATATTACTGTCAAAACCTGCAGAAAAGGTTGGAGTAAAATCTTTCTTTCCACGGATAAACGCATTGGCAATCACGTTTCTTTCTCTTTGGTTCGGATAATCAGGATCGGTACTTTGGCGTTTGCTCCAGCGGTAACCAGGACCACCACCAACCACTAACTTAGTCGTTTTTGTATCGTAAAATTTATAACCCAAACCCGTTGAAACAATGTATTCACTACGATAGGTACCAAATTGATCATGGTTATAAGTATTACTTAAATACGTAAACGCATGTGGACCCATCGCATATTCATTATTGAGGTTAACTTGGTATTTGTTTACGCCGTCTTCTTCTTCCGTACTGTCGGTATAGTATGAACTGAGGGCTAATTTATTTGACCAGTTATTTTTGTTGTAACGTAGCTCTGTTGCAGAGTTAAGCGACATGGATGTTTTGGTGGTTTTTGAATAAATAAAACCCAGTTTTGCTGAACCATCAAATGCCGATTTTTCTTCTTCTGTTGTTGGTGCATCCGTTGCAGCTAAAGCAGTGTGACACAAGATGCCTGTAAGCGGGAGTAAGAGGTATTGTTTCATTGTCTCGCAGCCAAAGTAAGAATTCGCTGAGCAATGTAGGGGAGCTTGGTTATTATAATGTCAGGATTTTGTGATAGCTGTGTGCGAAATATAATATTAATGATTAATAGTTCAGGCTGGGATTTTTCAAGTGATTGATTAAGCGCTGATTTGCGTTATACAGCTGTTTAAACTTCTCACTATCGCCATTTTCTCGATCTGGATGCCATTTTAAGGCTAAACGTCGCCATTGCTTACGAACCTCTGGTAATGAGGCAGTGTTTGGTAGTTCAAAGAGGGCGAAATCATCATCAATTGAAAGGTATTGAATAGTCTCTGATTCATTATTGATATGCTGTTGGTATCGCTTCCAAAAAGAGCGCAATAACGACTCAATTGCGTCTTCATCAGCATGGTAATTATGCCAATCTAAATAATATTCGCGCAACGGATCAGGTTTTTCTAAGTGATGGCTTTGATAAACAATATTAAGTAATTGAATATCCATAGCTTCAACTTGTAGCCATTGTTTAGGAAATAGCAAAATTTGCAATTGATAGAGGGCATTCATTAATAGGAAATTACGTTTAAAAAGATCTTTATTGCTATCAGCATCAAGAGTATCGAGCATCTTTTTATCACGTAATGTTTGGCTCAATGTGTGGATCATCCAGCCTTTGGGCTGGTGTTGCAGCAAAGACAAAATTGGCCAAATCAATGGATTCTCATGCTCAAGCTGGATATCTGCAGGCTGATGATTCATTGGCTATCCATTATCTAAGTGATTTATTTATGAATGACTTAAGATTAATGTAGCAAATTTTTTACAATAAACAGAGTACAGAAGTAGGAAAAAACAAAAAAGGCTAGCACATGGCTAGCCTTTTAACTCATTGTTTATTCTTTACATAAACAGAGAGTAGAAGATTGCAGAGATAGAAATTAGACCAATCACTGTTACAAAAACGTTGCTGATTGCGCCAGAGTATTTCTTCATTGCTGGTACTTTCTTGATTGCGTACATTGGCATAATAAATAGCAACATCGCAATAATAGGGCCACCAAGGCTTTCAATCATACCTAGGATGCTTGGGTTTAGTGTCGCTACAGCCCAAGTTGTTACTAGCATGAAGATTGCTGTAAAGCGGTTAAGTGCCTTGTTTGAAATCTCTTTGTTCTTATCACGTGCAACTTTGATCACTAGACCGTTTAGACCTTCACTTGCACCTAAGTAGTGACCAAGGAAAGACTTAGTAATAGCAATAATTGCAACAATAGGTGCTACGTAAGCAATAACTGGTGTATCGAAGTGGTTCGCTAGGTAAGTTAGGATCGATACGTTGTTCGCTTTTGCTTCTGCTAGGTTTTCAGGTGATAGACTGAATACACAGCTGAATACGAAGAACATTACAGTTAATACCATCATGATGTGCGCACGAGCAAGGATACGTGAACTTTGACGCTCTGCGTTTTCGCCGTACTCTTTTTGCGTTGCAACCGCAAATGATGAAATCACTGGTGAGTGGTTAAATGAGAATACCATTACCGGCAGAATTAACCATACCGCTAGCATTACAGCGTTCATGCCGCCATCTGCTGGGATCACATCGTGGAAAATGGCATCATTCCAGTAAGGAACAAGGTAGAGCGCCAGCATCAGTAGTACTGCCACGAATGGGAATACTAAGATACTCATTGCTTTAACAATAAGTTGCTCACCTAAACGTACGATTGCCATTAAGCCAAGGATCAATACTAGTGCAAGGATCGCACGTGCTGGCGGCTCGATACCAAGCTGGTTTAGCATGAAGCTTTCAACAGTGTTTGTTAATGCAACACTGTAAACCAACAGAATAGGGTAGATAGCAAAGAAATAAAGTAAAGTGATCACTTTACCCATGCCTTTACCAAAGTGCTCTTCAACAACTTCAGTAATATCAGCACCCGGGTTAGAGCTTGATAGTACAAAACGTGTCATTGCACGGTGAGCAAAGAACGTCATAGGGAATGCTAGCACTGCCATTACGATTAATGGAATTAAGCCGCCAACACCCGCATTAATTGGTAGGAATAGTGTACCTGCACCTACGGCAGTACCGTATAGGCCAAGCATCCATAATGTGTCGCTTTTTTTCCACCCTAACTTTGTGCTTTGTGCTGAAGTCGTCGCTGTTGATTTTTGTGCGGTGCCCATAATGGACATCTCCTTTATAAGTATCGTGTTTAACTTTCAAAGGGCTGAGTTATTGGTTCGTCCTTGGTCGCAAATGCGAAGAGCAACAGATAAAGCTTCAGTAATAGAAGTGGGAACGTGCGTGTTGATGGTGAAATACGATATTTAATAAAATATGTATTGGATGACAGGTCCGTCGTCAATCAGTGTTTCCTTGCTGACATCAAGCAAGTTGTATCAATCTCTGCTGTGAGTCTCTCTTATAATAACCTTGTAAATTGTGCCCCTATGGAAGAGCGCGCATTATAGGGGAAAAATTCGTGGTTCAACAATTTTTGCAGAGAAAAAAAATGCGTTTGCTTATAAAGCATACAAGAGGGTTAACGTCTTATTAATAACATTATTATGAGGTGAGAATGATGGGATTTTTATGTAATAAAACTGTATAAATTAGTTGAAATATGCAATTTGTATGACTAAAAAGCATTTTAAACTATATTTTGAATAATACATCTAGAGTATATTTTTTACAATATTATTTTAATGCACGCAAAAAAAGTTTAAAAAAAAGGAAGGCACTAAGCCTTCCTTTTTTGCGCAATATAAAAAGATTAATCGCGGAAATTGTCGAACTGGAATGGTTGACCTAGTTCTTGTTCACGTACAAGCGCCATTGTTGCTTGTAGATCGTCACGCTTCTTACCAGTAACACGTAGTTTGTCACCTTGGATAGAAACTTGAACTTTCAATTTCGCATCTTTAATGGCTTTAACTAATTTCTTAGCGTTTGTACCTTCAACACCTTGCTTGAATTCGATGTTTTGAGATGCAGTTTTGCCAGAGAAAGTCACTGCTTTACGCTCAAGTGCGTTCGCGTCAACGCCACGTTTAGCTAGGTTATTACGTAAAATTGCAACAATTTGGTCTACTTGGAATTCAGACTCAGATGTGATTTTTACGATTTCTTTGTTTAATTCAATGCTTGATTCAACATTACGGAAGTCGAAACGCGTATCTAGTTCACGCTTTGAGTTATCTACCGCATTTTTGATTTCTACTGAATCTACTTCTGAAACAATATCAAAAGATGGCATGTTTATGGCCTCTTATCTTAAGTCTAGGGGAGTGATTCCCATCTACATATAACACGTATAGTATACCGTTTATTAAAATAGGAGAAGATGATTTGCTTCTCCTAACGTTCGGTATATTAAAACATCAAATTGTTTTCATTGATATTTTAGCTCTGTGCTGATTTTACTGCATCCGCTAACATATCCAGCATCTTCACTGTATCGTTCCAATCAATACATGGATCGGTGATCGACTTACCGTACACCAAGTCATCAAGTTTGTTGTCGATAACCGCTTGATTGCCTTCTTCTATAAAGCTTTCAGCCATGATACCCGCAATAGATTGGCTACCATTTTTGATTTGCTCACAAATATCAGCAGCGACATCTAATTGGCGCTTGTGCTGTTTTTGACAGTTACCGTGACTGAAATCGACAATTAAACGTTGTGGTAAGTCAAATTCAGCCAGTGCATCACACGCATTGGCAATATCATCTGCGTGGTAATTTGGCATTTTGCCGCCACGTAAAATGATATGACCATACGGATTACCTGATGTGCGATAAATGGTCATTTGGCCATTTTTGGCAGGAGAGCAGAAAAGGTGAGAAGCACGGGTTGCACGGATCGCATCAATCGCAATTTTAGTATTACCGTCAGTACCATTTTTGAAACCAACAGGGCAGGACAATGCTGATGCCATTTCACGGTGGATCTGAGATTCTGTTGTACGGGCACCAATTGCACCCCAACTAATAAGATCAGCCAAGTATTGACCCGTGATCATATCGAGAAACTCAGTCGCTGTCGGTAAACCTAAAGTATTAATATCAACAAGCAACTTACGGGCTTTTTTCAAGCCAGCGGCTAAATCTAAACTACCATCTAAATGAGGGTCGGATACTAAACCTTTCCAGCCAACAACAGTACGTGGCTTTTCGAAATAGGTACGCATCACAATTAGCAACTGGTCTTTATATGTTTCTTGTACAGCAACAAGGCGCTTCGCGTAATCAACAGCTGCATCGGTATCATGAATAGAACATGGACCGACAACGACAAGTAAGCGGGAATCTTTGCCCGTTAAAATTGCTTCGATTTGTTTACGAGCATGATCAACATGCGCAGCAATTTCATCTGTCATTGGTGATGTAGCTTCAATTTCAGCTGGAGTTGGCATTAAGCCCAAACTCACGGTGCGAAGTTCATCTGTTTTCATTGGCATAATATGTTTGCCTACCTTGGGTATATCTGTAATAACCTCGGTAAGATAGCCCAAAAATCGATTTTAATAAACCAAACTTGTGATATAGCGTAGGTTTTAGTTGCGATCGTAACAAGATTTTACAACCGCTGATGATTTTCTCGTCAAGAATACGATGAGATGAAAACTGTGATGGATATGAATGAGTTATGCTTTATTTCTTGCCTCTCAATTCAACACAAAGTAAGGTCGATAAACAGTAATCGTGTTTAACCGCTCAAATTGTATGAGCAATGTTAAGCGCTTTTCTCATTAACAAGGAAGTATTGGTGCTTTATGACAACTGAAAATGAATTAACGTTAACAGCGCTGTTAACGTCATCAGTGCAGCTGACTGGGCTAGAAAGCGGGGAGATTGGTTTGGTATCACTCGACGATCTGATTGCGCATAACATGGGGATTCACCCTTGTGCTGTCACAAAGCCAGAATCATTATCGCCACAAGCGAAACTCGCTTTTCTTGAGGCAATTGATGCTTCAGACGATCAAACACCATTAGCTGAGTTATTCGTTGCTAAACTTAGCCAGCTATTAATTGAAGCCGCTGCGAAACAAGGCGATGCGCCATTAAAAGTGCGTTTAACCAGTGATGATTCATATGCGCGTAGTCACCTGCTAGGGGCAGAAGTTGAAGCGGAAGAGATTAACCCAGTGATGGGGCTTCGTGGCGCTTCACGTTTAGGTCATGCTGATTTTCGTAAATCCTTTGAATTAGAGTGTGAAGCGATTAAGCGTGCCCGATTAGATGCGAAAAATATCGAACTAGTTGTGCCGTTTGTGCGTACCTTTAGTGAAGCTGCAACCGTGATTGATTTGCTGGCAGAGCAGGGGTTATGTCGTGGTGCGGATGGACTTAAAGTCTCTATGATGTGTAGCGTTCCTGCTAATGCATTGCTTGCTGAAACCTTCTTACAATATTTCGATGGTTTTGTTATTGATATTGAGCAGTTAGCGCAATTCACATTAGGCTTAGATATTGATAGTACATCATTACACTACATGCCTGATGCGCAAAATGAAGCATTATTGCAGTTGGTGAAAATGTTATTGAATGCGGTGGAAAGCTCACATAAACCTTGTTTGGTTTACAGTCGTTTTATTGAAGATGCCCCGCGTTTACGTGCTTGGCTACAAGATCAAGGCGTGAGCCAAGTGATCAGCTAGATCTTGATTTAAAAATGATTGATACAAAAACGGCATGATGTTGTTCATTTAACTGAATACATCATGCCGTTTTTATTGGTGTTTTAAGCGACTTATTAACCTTGCTCTTTCATTGCAGAGACCACAGATGGATCATTAATGAGGTTAAACAGCATGCTTTTCGCTGAAGCACGTTGTGCATCGGATAATACTTTTTTCGGGTTATCACGGTGTAGCGTGATAATGCTTTTCACAAACTTGCTATTCGTGCCTGATAGTTCGTAAACATAGCGTAACGTATCAAGCAGCTCTTTTTGTGGCAGGCTATATACCGCCATTTCACAACTTAACCCATCCATTGCAAGGAAGTTATTCACTTTCTCTCTTAATTCAGCATCAAACTTTGCTTTGGCTTCATAGCCATCAATTAAAGCTTGTACTCTATCGGCGATGGCTACAGGTACTTCCATTGTTTTTGTTTTTTGAGTCATTGCAGATTCTCCCGAGATGGCTGTCATGTTTATAAATCAGTAACCAATACATTAACGATATAATGCTTCAATTACAAAGACGATAAAGCTTTATATTTCGTCTTTTGGATAAGTTGTAGCTGAACAATCAATTCATCTAAGCGATAGACTAACTGTCTGGTTAACCATAGATAACCATAAGGCCCTAATAAAATCGAGTCTTTGGGTTGTGGAATTTGTAACGCCATTTCTTTAAGTTGATGAACATCAGGCAGATCTAACGTTGTCTCATTGTGATCGGCGAGCTGATTTAAAATATGGACAATTTGTTGCTGATAAGCCTTAAGCCCTGTTTGTGCTAACAATTGGCGACGACCAATATCAGAGCTCCAATGGGTTTCTATTAACTGTTCAATCAAACTGATCATCGAGCTTTGAATCGTTACAATGGCTTTATAGTGACCTGCGGATTTCTTATTTTCTTTTTGCACATTGGGCAGCAAACTCACCATTTGGATTTGGCGTTCATTTACCTGTGATTTAATACGAGCCAAAATTTTAATGCTAGGAATATGAGCAGAAGCATGCGCTTGGTATAGCTGACGTAAATCATGCAGATTGTTATTAAACAGTTGATCCCATTGATATTGAGCTCGAATTGGGAACAGCATGGAAAATGCCATAGCGATCAAGCTACCAATAATAATGTTGGTGACTCGCCACATCGCTACAGAGACTTCTTGCTCGCTGTTACCTTGGTACGCCACGATGATCAGCGTCATCACCGCTAAGAAAAAGATGTAAGTATTTTTTCCGTGAGATTTCATGGACAGTAAAAAAGACCATACAAGAATCCATACGGGGACAAAATCCGTCAAACTTTGAGGAAAAAATACCGTTACTAAACCTAATGTTGCGCCAAGCAGTGTACCGCCAACACGCTGGAAACCTTTTTGTTTGATCACGCCAGCATAAGGCTGCATTAATACTACAGCGACTGTAACAGGTCCCCACATTGAATGAGGAACGGGGACGAAAGTGTAAAACACAAGGCTAAAAGCGATCGCAAGTGTGACACGAAGAGCGTGTGCAAACTGCGCGTGGGTCAGCAGTAAAAGTTTTAACCGTGAATACATAACGTGCCATATAAGTGGATGATAACGTGACGTAATTATGCGACTTAAATCACACTTCATCCACCAGTTTATTGGCTATAGGTATCGAAATATTAAGGAATTCGTCAGATATGTGATGACACACCTTTGAAAACTTATCGGCAGATCAGCTTTCTTGGGATCACTTCGACGCCTTGTTGATAATCTCCTTTAATTGCCGATAAAGCGAGCTGTAACGCACAATCAGCGATAAGATCAAACTGTTGTGGTAATGATTGAATCTTATTCGGCAGAAAATCTAATAATCGGTTATCACCAAAGGTCGCTAAATAAGTTTTTGCCATTATTTCTGGGTGCTTGAGTAAGCAATCCAAAATCCCTTCAAAAAGTGTATAAGAAGTGGCAAGCACGGCTTGTGGGAAAACACCGTCCTGAATCCATTGTTCAGCTATTTGCGCCCCATGTTGCTGGCTAAATTGTTCACCATAACTGATCTGCACTTGGTTATTTTTATTACTATTCATTAATGCTGAATGAAAACCTTGTTCACGCTCTTTGGATACTCCAAGATCCGGTACTGCGCCAATTAAACCAATTGATGAAATAGGCTGAGAGAGCAGGGCCTTAGTAAGCGCGTAAGCACCTTCAAGATCCTCACTGATCACCGAGGCGAAATATTCATCATCTAAAGCACGGTCAATCGCAATAACAGGTGTACCTTTAGCTTGGACTTGTCGGTAGAAATCATTGTCTGCTGGCAGTGAGCTTGCCACGATCAGTGCATCAAGTTTACGACTGAGTAAGATCGTTGCCACACTCACTTCTGTATCAGGATCGTCATCAGTACAGGAAATAATCACTTGGTAACCCGCTTTACGGGCATTGAGCTCCAATAATTTAGCAATTTTGGCATAACTGCTGTTTTCAAGATCTGGAATGATCAAGCCTAAAGATTGGCTACTACCGGCACGAAGAGAAGAGGCGGCATGGTTAGGGCGATAGTTGTGAGCATTAACGACAGCAAGCACTTTTTGCTGTGTTTTTTCGCTAATACGATATTGCTCAGCCTTACCATTGATAATGTAGCTTGCTGTGGTTCTGGAGACACCTGCAAGTTTTGCGATTTCATTTAATGTCATTAGTTAATCATTCTATTTAAGCACTGAAATTTGGTGCACTACGCCACAAAGTACCCATTTATAGCGTTAACCTATATTCCTTAATTGCGATTTGAAGCCAATTTGTGCGCTTCATCATAGATCCAGTGATTACCTCGTTAGGATCAATTGCAATATTAGCTGAAACGATTCAGTATGCAAGCTGAAAGGTTTCAGTAGAGTGTATAAGCAAATGTAGCTGAATGATTGTACTGAAACTTTTAATTTGACTAGTTGCTGAAACGATTCAGCTTTAAGCAACTAGTCAGTAAAATAATTAAGCAAAGATTCGATAAGCTCGGAGAAAAAGATGCTGTCATTAACTCAACATGATATTGCTTTGCGAAAATCGGCAAACAATAAACAAGATGCAATTAAAGCACTTGCTGCAGATCTAGAGGCTGAAGGGCTAGTACGCACTGGTTATGTGAATGGGATGCTAACCCGTGAATCGCAAAATTCGACTTACCTAGGCAATGGTATTGCGATCCCGCATGGCACAACAGATACTCGCGAATTGGTGAATAAAACAGGGGTAAAAGTTCATCAATACCCACAAGGTGTCAATTGGGGTAATGGTCAAACCGTCTATCTTGCAATTGGTATCGCCGCTAAATCTGATGAACACCTATCAATTCTAAAGCAATTAACCAAAGTGCTTTCTGCTGATGGTATTGAAGAGAAGCTAAAACATTGTGATAGCGCAGATCAGGTAATTGCCATTTTAATGGGTGCTGAGCAATCAGAAGCAGAATGTAATAGTCAGTTAATCTTAAAAGATTTTCCGGTAAGCGATGTATTGCAGTTAAGTGCTGTTGCCGCGGGTTTAATTAAGCAGCAAGGCTTTGCTGACAAGCAGATGGTAGCTGACGTTATTAGTAAAGAGCCAAGTTACCTAGGTCAGGGCTTATGGCTAATAAGCAGTGATCAACAGGTTGAACGTACAGCTATTGCGGTTGTTACGCCAGCACAAGCGTTTGAATATCAATCTCAGCCGGTAAAAGGTTTGATTGTTATCGCTGCTGCAAATAGCAGTTATGTTGCAAATATCGAGCTTCTTACGTCGCTGATCTTTAACAATAAAATTGAGGCATTTCTTGCTTCAAGTGCAGAGCAAATGTGTAACGCACTAACCCAAGTACAACTAGATGGTAAAACCGCTGTTTTCACGATTAAAAATCCACACGGTTTACACGCACGTCCTGGGGCAATGTTAGTGAATACCACCAAGCAATTTGATGCTGATATTCAAGTATTAAACTTATCGAACCAAGGTAAATCCGTGAATGCTAAAAGTTTGATGAAAGTGATTGGTCTTGGCGTGAAATGTGGAAATGAACTGCAATTTACTGCAAGTGGTAGTGATGCTGAAGAGGCACTAGCTGCAATTGGTCAAGCTATTGCTGATGGCTTAGGTGAGAAACTGTAAGGCTTACAGAATGATGAAAAATACAATGAATAATCCTGCAGTTAACGTTGTCACTGTGACATTAAATCCTGCTTTAGATCTTACCGGTCATTTATCAACACTCACTGCAGGTACGGTGAATGTGGTTAATAAAGGCTCACTTCATCCAGCGGGAAAAGGGGTCAACGTTGCTAAGGTACTGGCTGAATTAGGTGCAGAGGTAACAGTGACAGGGTTACTTGGTACAGATAATCAAGAAGGCTTTTGTCAGCTATTTGAACAAATTGGTGTTACCGATAAGTTTGTTCGTGTGGCGGGTGCGACAAGAATCAACGTTAAGCTAGTTGAACAAGACGGGCGTGTAAGTGATATCAACTTCCCGGGTGTTAGCGTAACGCATGATGATATTGCGCAGTTTGAAGCAACCTTATTTGAGCTAGCTGAGAGTCACGATGTCTTTGTGCTTGCAGGCAGCCTACCGCGCGGTATTTCACCACAGCAATGTGCGTTATGGATTGAAAAACTGCAACAGCTTGGTAAACAAGTATTGTTTGATAGCAGTAAAGCGGCATTTGAAGTCGGACTCGAAGCTAAACCTTGGCTGGTTAAACCAAATGATGAGGAGCTAGCTGAGTGGGCGAAACGAGAATTAGTGTCTGAAAGTGACATCATCGAAGTTGCGGAGCAATTATCAGATAAACAGATCGATAATGTTGTTGTGTCATTGGGTGCTAACGGTGTGATGTGGCGAGACAGTGAAGGTTGGCTACGTGCTAAACCACCAAAAATGACCGTAGTGAGCACTGTTGGTGCGGGCGATACATTAGTTGCTGGAATGTGTTGGGGACACCTAAATGGTTGGAATAAAGCTAAAACCTTAAGTTTTGCTACTGCGCTTTCTGCCTACGCTGTTACCCAAGTAGGTGTTGGTGTAGATGATTTAGCGGCTGTAAAAAACATAGAAGATAGCGTTCAACTTTCATAAGAGCGCAACAATAACGTCGACAGTGTAGGGATTGAACAGATGAAAATTAGTATCGTTACCGCATGTCCAAGTGGCATTGCAACAACATTGATTGCCGCTGGATTATTAGAAAAAGCCGCAGCAGAGCTAAAGTGGCAAGCCAATATTGAATGTCACACCACATTAAAGCCAACACAACTATTAACTGAGCAACAAATTGAGCAATCAGATTGCATTGTAATTGCTGCTAATGCAGTGGTTGATGAGCAGCGTTTTGTCGGTAAGAAAGTCTACCGCAGTGATGTTTCTGCGTGCATGGCAAACCCAACAGCATGGCTACAAGAAGCGGTTAATCAAGCGCAGGAATTGGTTGCTGAGAGTGTGGTAACAACACCTAACTCAAGCAAGAAAAAGATTGTGGCAATTACAGCGTGTCCAACGGGTGTTGCACATACCTTTATGGCTGCTGAAGCATTAGAAACAGAAGCTAAACGTCAGGGGTACGATGTTAAAGTTGAAACTCGTGGCTCTGTTGGGGCTAAAAACCAATTAACTGCAGAAGAAATTGAAGCTGCAGATTTGGTGATCATTGCCGCTGACATTGATGTGGATTTATCACGCTTTAATGGTAAGCCACTTTATAAAACCAGTACGGGCTTGGCGCTGAAGAAAACAGCACAGGAAATTGATAACGCTTTTGCTCAAGCTGCGCCTTATCAACATAGCGTAAAAGAAACTACAGAGAAGAAAGAAGAAAAAGCAGGTGTATACAAACACTTAATGACAGGCGTTTCTTACATGCTGCCATTAGTGGTTGCTGGTGGTTTATCAATTGCGTTGTCATTTGTTTTCGGTATCGAAGCATTTAAAGAGCAGGGAACACTAGCAGCGGCATTAATGAAAATTGGTGGTGATTCTGCCTTTGCATTAATGGTGCCTGTTCTGGCTGGTTTTATTGCATTCTCCATTGCTGATCGCCCTGGTTTAGCACCTGGCTTAATTGGCGGTATGTTAGCAAGTTCAACAGGAGCTGGCTTTTTAGGTGGTATCGTTGCAGGTTTCTTAGCAGGTTACAGTGCTAAATTCCTAGCGGAAAAAGTGAAATTACCGCAATCAATGGATGCCTTAAAACCTATCCTAATCATTCCACTAGTGGCGAGTTTAATTACTGGCTTGGTAATGATTTATGTTGTAGGTGGTCCAGTATCTGCGGCTATGGAAGGGTTAACCCATTTCCTTAATACCATGGGATCTGCGAATGCGGTTTTATTGGGTATCATTCTTGGCTGTATGATGTGTTTCGACCTTGGCGGTCCTGTTAATAAAGCAGCATATACATTTGGTGTTGGCTTATTAGCATCTCATACCTATGCGCCAATGGCAGCAGTAATGGCGGCTGGTATGGTGCCAGCTATGGGTATGGGTTTAGCTACTTTCCTTGCAAAACGTAAGTTCGCTGCAAGTGAAAATGAAGCAGGTAAAGCATCATTTGTACTAGGCTTATGTTTTATCTCTGAAGGTGCTATTCCGTTTGCGGCACGCGATCCAATGCGTGTGATCCCATGCTGTATGTTGGGTGGTGCGCTAACAGGTGCATTATCTATGCTGTTTGGTGCAAAACTAATGGCACCACACGGCGGTTTATTTGTTCTGCTTATTCCAAATGCAATTACACCAGCGCTACTTTACTTAGTCGCTATTATTGCAGGTACGTTAGTGACAGGTATTTCTTATGCAATCCTGAAACGTCCAGAAGCTGAAAACAATTCATCACTTGTATCAGCGAAAGCTTAATCTTTTACTGACTCAAGAATAAACAAAAACGCCAGTATGCAGATAGTAAAAGCATACTGGCGTTTTTTTATAAGTTTAGAAAGCCGTTATTATTGTTGTGGCTTAGGTTTACGAGGCGCACGAGGTAAACCTGTTTCACGATCTGTAATAGGTTTACGGCGTTTAGGCTTGGTTGATTTAGGCTTATCACCACGAGGCGCATTGTTACGGCTACGATTGTCACGACGTGGTTTACGTTCGTTATTTTCACCTTCAGCATCATCGCGAGGCTTCGCTGGTTTCTTGAACTTTGGTTTATAGTTCAAAATTGAAACTGGCACTTCTTTTTTAGGTTTAAAGCCTTCAATTTCTTTACGAACAATTAAGTGGCCTAATAGGCTCTCAATCATACATAGGTTTTTGAAGTTATCTTTTGATACAAATGAAATCGCTTCACCTGATGCACCAGCACGGCCTGTACGCCCAATACGGTGAACATATTCTTCTGGTGGGAACGGTAAATCGTAGTTAACCACACGAGTTAATTGCTCAATATCGATACCACGTGATGCTACGCCAGTTGCAATTAAGTATTGCAGTTTGCCGTTTTTAAAATCTTCTAATAGCTGTGAACGTACGCCTTGGCTACGACCACTGTGGAAAGATTCAGCTTTAATGCCGCGCTTTTCTAACTGCGTTACTAACTTAGCCGCACCATGTTTGGTTTCTATGAAGATCAATGCTTGATCCCATTGTTGCTCTTGAATCAGGTGACTAAGTAATGACGATTTCATGTCTTTATCAACGGTCACTAACCATTGATCAATTTTAGGATCGGCAGAGGCGTCTTTAGCGACTGAAATTTCAATCGGATTACGTACTGCTGTTTTTGCTAGGAAACGCACCTGATCAGATAAGGTTGCTGAGAACAGCATGTTTTGGCGATCAACAGGCAAGCGCTCAACGATCTTATTAATGTCTTCAATAAAGCCCATATCAAGCATACGGTCGGCTTCATCAAGCACTAAAATTTCAATAGCATCAAAGTGGATAGCACGTTGGGTGTACATATCTAACAGACGACCCGGTGTTGCCACTAAAATATCAACACCTTCAATTAAGCGACGTTTTTGTGGTTCGTAGTCCACGCCACCGTACATCGCCATTGATTTAAGGTTTAAGTGTTTGCTGTATTGCTTAATGTTATCTTCTACTTGCACAGCCAGTTCACGAGTAGGGGCAAGAATTAATGCACGCACACGCTTAGGGCGAACCTTAATACCATCATCTAGCATTTGTAAGATTGGTAATACGAAACTCGCTGTTTTACCTGTACCTGTTTGCGCAGCAGCCATCAGGTTTTTACCTGTAAGAGCAACTGGAATGGCTTTTTCTTGAATAGGTGTAGGGGAGGTGTAACCCATTTCGGTTACGGCTTTAACGATAGAATCGCTTAATCCAAGCTTAGAGAATGGCATGTAGAGTCTCAAATAAATCATTAAACAGTTAATGTTATTACATTAACGCAGAAAATATCGGCGGAGTATATCACGCTTAACAATGGGCTGTATGTAGTCCAAGTTTACTGAAACAGTAGCACTATTGGCTGATGATATTGTTTCTTACTAAAGCACGACGCACATTATTACACAGTTTGCCAAAGCGTCTGATCTCATCAAATTGCGGAGTCACACCACGGGCAATGGCAGATTCCCAATAGGTTAAATCCGTATCAACTAACTCTAATAATTTCTTTGGGCAGCCCACGCATTTGTTATCAGGGCCACAGACAAAAGTACTTTCATCATAAAGGGGAAATTGTTGTTTGACTTGGCTAATGATGTCGAGCATTGCCGTTGTACGGTCGGGCTTTTTACACATGACAGGAATAATAAATAAAACAATATTCTAAATCAGCATAAATAAAATATCTATCGATAATCATCCTATACTAATGATGGGAATAAGAACGCAAATTATCATATTGATATAAATATGATTCTTGTTGAAGTGATGTCTAAATATTTAGGTATTGGATACCAATTTGCTTTGCAAAATGCAGAAAGAGAAATTGCTAAATGTACAGAAAGCTAAAAATGAAGAGAAATCAGGCGAATTAGTATTTTTTATTTTGGCTAGTTTCTTGCTGGATATGAAATGTGTTGGTCACAAGTGTTCTTATTGTTTGTTGGTGCGCATATTACAGGTGAAATAAGGAAAACAGAATGACTAAATGGCAAAACATATTGAAAAATTTATCGTTTTTTTTGTTTGTTATATTGGGTTTCTTTACCAGTATGAGTGCGTTGGCACAAAAAAGTTATGTTGTTGATCCTAGTTGGTTGAAAGAGCAAATAGCAACGAAGCAGCCAGTGGTGATTTTCGATAGTCGATCTAAAGAACAGTATGATCAAGGGCATATCCCTAATGCAATCAGTTTTCCTGTAGAGGATACTTATGTTGTTCAAGATGATGTTTATTACGTTAAAAATAAAGTCAACATAGCCCCATTGCTGAGAGAGAAAGGAGTAACGAAAGACGCTAAAGTGATCGTGTATGATCAAGGTGAACTGATGTTTGCGTCTCGATTACTTTGGGTATTGGAGCTTTATGGGGTTAAAGATTTAGCGATTTTAAATGGTGGTCTTGATGGATGGAAAGAGGGTAACGAGATCTCCCAAATTGCACATACCTTACCGGCCTCTGATTATGTGCCAGTACTTAATCCTAGTATTTATGCAAGCACGACGGTTGCAAAAGTTGCGGTTCATAATCCGAAATATAATTTATATGACAGCCGTACTTATGATGAATATTTAGGTAAGAAATCGGTCACCAGTAAATATGGTCGTATACCTAAAGCAAAGTATATTGATTTAAGTAAGTTCTTTACCACAGATGCCAATGGTAAGAAATTTCTTAAATCTCAAGCAGAACTTGATGAAGTACTAAGTAAATTAGATAAAACAAAGAAAAATATTACTTACTGTAATAAAGGTACAGCATCGACATTATCTTATTACTTATTAAAACAAGCTGGATTTAATGTTGCGCATTATGATGGTTCTTGGATTGATTGGTCTGAGAAGGGATTACCCATCGAGAAATAGGTTTACCTTGAGGGTAAAATGATGAAGGAAAATGTTGACGATAATTCTCTGGCAAAAGGAAAGAGTGAGCAATTCAACGCCAAGATTTCGCACGACCATGATATTCATCATTTATATCATAAAACAAGCTTGTTTAGTAAAATTGCGCTGGTAATGAGCACGGTTCTACTTTGTGTCATGTTATCAGCGCTTTACATTAGTTATTACAACAATACCCAACGGGTGGTAAAAGATATTAAAGTGATGATGAATACCTTTTCACCATTACTTATTGATACTGCAATCTACCAGGATACCGAGACAGCCATTGAGCTTAATCGCTCCTTGGAAGGACATAAAGAGATCCTTTCGTTAAGTTTGTATGATTTAGAGGGTCACTTACTTCATTTTTATGAAAATGGTGATGATGACAATTATGAACCTTTGAAACAAACTCCAGGTTTATCTATTTATAAAGGTAATTATAAACTCACTTACCCAGTATCATTTAATGGCGATGATATATTTAATTATGTGATTTATTACAGCTCGTCAGACATCGTTACCACTATTTTAATTCAGCTGTTAGTTTTTATTCTACCGTTCTTATTTTTTATATTTTTCATTTTGATTTATATGTACCGTAAGGTAACAAGACCATTAACGTTTTTAATTGGTCAACTACCAAAAATAGGCTCTGGCGGTGTTAATATTTCAGATGTTGGCGATGCTGAAGGTGAGGTGTCGTTATTAGCCTCAGAATTAAAAAAAGCTGATGAATGTATTCACAATACTGAAAGTAAACTGCAAGGCTTAAATCGAAAGTTACGAGAACAAGCGGATGATTTAAGTGAAGCGATCAAAATAAAAGCGGAATTTATGGCAAATATGAGTCACGAAATCCGTACCCCAATGAATGGCGTGCTTGGCTTTGTCCAATGCCTAGAAGAACGAAAATTGGATAAGGAATCTCGTCGTCAGATTGGCTATATCAAAGAGTCAGCGTACTCATTATTAGTGATCATCAATGAAATATTGGATTACTCGAAATTAGAATCAGGTAATGTGGAATTACATTTAACACCTTTTGCTTTTAACCCATTTGTTCATAGTTGTATTACGCCATTTATTCATCAAGCCAAAATAAAGAAGATCCATGTTTCAACAGAAATCGGAGGCGACATTGCGTCTGGCTTTATTGCTGATGAAGGGCGTTTACGTCAAATACTGATTAATTTAATTGGGAATGCGGTTAAGTTTACTCATACAGGCTCTGTAACATTAAGTGTTGAACGTTTATCTTCGCCAGTACAACAGTGTGAAGAATTAAGGAAATATAACGATAAACATATTCAGTGGTTACGCTTTAAAGTGATAGATACCGGGATTGGTATAGCAGAAGAAAAATTAGCATTTATATTTGATTCGTATAGACAAGCAGATGGTTCTATTTCTCGTCAATTTGGTGGGACAGGGCTAGGTTTATCAATATCAAACAGCTTGTGTAAGTTGATGTTTGCAGAACTTAAGGTTGAAAGTTGTGTTGGGAAAGGGACGACATTTTGGTTTGATATTCCACTCAAGCAATCTGATGAAAAACGCTGTGAGAATAGTGAGGAAAAAATTCAGCAGACTAACTTATCTATGTACGAAGATCGTAAGATTTTGGTTGTTGAAGATAGTATGGTCAATCAGCAATTAATTAAGGCATTTTTAATCTCATTTGGATTAAAAAATATTGCTGTTGTTAGTGACGGCTTACAAGCTGTTGAGTATATGATTGAAAACACAGCTGATATTATCTTGATGGACTGCCAAATGCCCAATATGGGGGGGCTCGAAGCCACAGAATTAATACGCGAAATGCAGTCCATTCACCGCCCTGTTATTATTGCGTTAACAGCGAATGTGTTAGAGGAAGAAAAACAACGTTGTTTAAAAGCAGGGATGGATGATTATGTGTCAAAACCCATTGATAAAGTCATGTTATATAAAAGTCTGCAACAGGCTTTTAATCATGAGAATGGGGATGATTTAGCAGCAAATATATAAATCAATAGCACAAACTTTATTCACTTTTACCTATTATACCAATTGAAACAAACGATTATTCTCTCTTTTCTCTGTTATATAAACTATTGAACATAGAGCAACAAGACTAATTATCACTTTGAGAGTGAGCGGCTATCTGATAAGTTACGTCCCTGCAAGGTATTCAACTCCATCGAGTAAGTAGAGAGAAAATGGCAGTTTTAGAAATTTTAACCGAACCAAATCCAAAGCTACGCGTTCAAGCTGAAGAAGTAACAGACGTAAAAGCTGAACACATCCAAACGCTTATCGACGACATGCTACAAACCATGTACGAAACGGGTAATGGTATTGGTTTAGCTGCTCCTCAAGTAGGCCGCAAAGAATCTATTATTGTTATCGACTTATCTGAAGAGCGTAATGAGCCACAGGTATTCGTTAACCCTAAGATCGTTCGTGGTGAGAACCCAGTGGTTGGTCAAGAAGGCTGTCTATCAGTGCCTGATTACTACGCAGACGTTGAGCGTTTTGAGAAAATCGAACTAACAGCACTGGATCGCGATGGTAATGACATTCACCTAGAGCGTGATGATTTCCTTGCGATTGCACTACAGCACGAAATTGATCACCTAAAAGGTATTCTATTCATTGATTACCTATCGCCACTTAAGCGTCAAATGGCAATGAAAAAAGTGAAGAAATACTTAAAGATGCAAGAGAAAGCAGCTAATAAGTAATTCATTTACAACAGTTATTAAAAACGGTGAAAAGCTTTATCCATATCGAGTAGGCTTTCACCGTTTTTTTATGCCAGATGATTGAGCCATTTTTTACTTTTGAAACGGTAGATACAGGCAAACCATTTAAATAGAGTTTCAGCAAAAAAGAGCAGATAAATCCATTGTGGCGGTAATTTTAAAAAGTAAGCGGCAATAAAGGCTAACGGAATACCAAAAGCCCACTGAGTTAATACATCCTGATATAAGCAAAACTTCACGTCACCACCAGCACGTAATACACCAACCACCATTGTGGTCGGAAGAGAGCGTAAAATGATCCCCACAGCTAAGATGATCATAAAAGTATTGGATAAGTTTTCGGTTGTCGGGCTTAGGGCAGGGAATAAGCTTAGAATATATTCTCGATTTACAAATAAAATCAGAGAGATAATGCAAGTAACAATAATTGCAATTATCACCAGAATAATCGCTTGATAATAGGCTCTTTGATATTGCTTAGCCCCCAGTTCATTACCTATAATGACTGCAGAGGCGTTAGCAATCCCCACTAAAAAGCTCAGAGATAAAGATTCAATCGGTGTCATCACGGAAAGTGCCGCCAAACCTTCAACACCACTTAGTCCCATAATCGCGTGGTATGAAAAGATCCCTACTGACCATAAAAGAAAATTAAATGTTGTAGGTAAAGATAGCGAAAAAAAGCGTTTTAACTCACTGCTTGATGTTATGACGGTAAAGTCGGCAAGGTTGAAAATAAGTAGGTGTTTTTTAATAAGAAGATAAAAAAGCAATAATACGACTTCAAATACACTACTTAATAAGGTTGCCAACGCAGCCCCTTTTATTCCTAGTGCTGGAAAACCCAAGTGACCAAAAATAAGCACCCAATTTAAGAAAATATTTGCCAAAATGCCGCAAGCGCTAAAGAAAGTACTTATTTGGGGCTCTGTAATTGAACGTAAACTTGCAGTATAACTAACCACTACTGCACTGAATACTAAGCTAAAACCCACAATGGAGAGGTAGTCGCTACCTCGTTGAATAACTTCTTGTGATGAGGTAGCTAATTGCATTACTGCGTGAGGATAAAAATAAAAAATGAGCGCGAATATAAAAGCAAAAACAACCGTAGAGAATAGGCTCAATACAGTACTCTTTTTTACTCCGAGATGATTATTCGCACCCCAATATTGGGCTGATAGAATACCGCCACCAGTGGCGATACCTGTTAATAAAATCGTGATCACAAATAATGCTTTTGCTGCGATACCCATAGCAGCAATATCAACTTCAGACAATTGACTCAGCATCAAAATATCAATTAATCCTTTACTGGAAAAAAGAATACTTTGCAGAATAATAGGCGTTGCAATCAATAATAATCGTTTTAAAAAATCGTGATTAATATATTGGCTTATTGAAGGTGAATGAATTGTATCACTTGTCATTTTATTGCCTATTATTTTACACGCATTAAATGATGAGTTTCACTTTCTAGCAGGATAGTGGTCGTTTCTGAACGCTTCATTTCGTCAACAATTTTTAGCATCGAAGGTGAATAACCAGACTTAACCATCCAAGATAAAGGACTGCTAAAGCTGTCTTCACTTATTACATTTGAACCATCACTAACGCCATTCTTATTGATATTAATAACCCAAATACGATTTTTATATTCAATGCTATCAAGCAATGTCTGTTTCATTTTAGAAAAGAAAGAATGGGATGCTTTCATCATTAACCTCATTGAAGCGTTTAGGATGAGGCAACCTTAACATTGTTGAAAACACTTTATGAAGTCTATCTATTTCAAAGTGTTACAAAGAAAAAGCTAAAAGATATCAAGAGATATAAAAATTGATATTAAATGCTGACTGGTTGTTTTAGTGTGTTTAGAAACAGAGATAAATATAATAATTGTACAGTTCTAAGATATTTATACTGGCAAGTAATATATTATGAATGTTTATTTTTAAGTGGAAAGTGTGACAGAAAGCCGACAGAGAAGGGGGATTAATAAGAGTATTAGCACCCAACGAGATCGTTAAGTGCTAATACAATTAAGTTTATTGCTGCAACGTACAATAATCCGATGGCATACCATGATCGTTATTTTCGTGACGTTGTAACGATACTTGGCGACCAAAAATAACTGGTTGGTTATGCTTACCGTGTCCGATGAACGGGAAGTAATAAACAGGCTTATCAAACTGCTCGGCAAAGATCTCTAAAACCTTTTTGTACATTAAGCGATCTTGATCGTTTGGATCCATTTGGTAGTACTGACCAAATACAATCGCATTTACATCAAAGTCTTTTAAGAACAATAGCTGTTGTAAGTAGCGATCTAGCTGACGGTAAGTCACGCCAATGTCTTCGAGTAATAATACTTTATTGGCAAAGTCTGGCTGATATTTCGTGCCAAAGGTTGCGCCCACTAAAGTGTGATTCCCCCCAATCAGTTGACCTGAAACTGCAGTTGTTTTTGCTAACTCGTTAAGCGGTAATACCGTGTTATAGCTAACACCTTCATGCATGAGTGCTTTCAAGTCAGGAATAGGTTGTTCATTACCGCCGTTGGTCGCTTTGTTAGTTGATGCATTAATGGCATGAACCGATTGCCAGCCTAACTCATTATTAATAAAGCTGTGAATGGCTGTGACATCGCTAAAACCTACAATGGTCTTTGGTTTGATTTCACGAAGCTGCGTTTTATAAGCATGTAAATATGGCAACAGGTTTAGTGCACCGCCGCCGCCTCGGAAAAACCACAATACATCAATAGTAGGATCAAGTAGAGCGGAGATCAGGTTATTGGCACGCTCTTGATCGGTATTAACATAACCTAAGTCGGAGATCACTTGATGTAGGTATTTGGTGGTAACCATGTAGCCGTGATCGATAAAGGTCTTTACCACATTATCGACAGTTTGCTCGTCATATTGGGTTGAGCAGGAAATCAGGGCGACTTGGTTAAATTCTTTTGCGCAAATAAGATCGGAATCTAACGCATTATTTTTCATTGTATTCATTTAGATTGTTCTCTAATTGAGCATATTCACTGTTTAAGTACAGCTAAATAGTCTTTTATCATGACGACGATAGTGAGTATAACAAACTGTTTATTCACTATTTTAAGCCATCGTCAGAAATTAGTTTGCCGGATAGATCGCACCGAGTGTAGTTAAACGAGATGCACCAGTAACTTCAGGTAAATTGCCAGATAAGCCATGTAATGTACGATAGCCCAGCCATGCAAAAGCCATTGCTTCCATATTATCGCTATCCACACCTCGCTCGCTGGTAGTCGTGACTATCCAATCTGGTAGTAAGGAGGCTAAACGTTGCATTAATAATGGGTTATGGGCTCCGCCACCACAAACTAATAACTCATTTGGCATGTTATCAGGTGTGTCTTGGGTGGTTTTACTTACATCATTCGCAATAGTAACAGCAGTGTATTCAGCCAAGGTCGCTTGTACATCTTGTGGCTCAATAACTAATCCTGATAAGTGCTGCTCTAACCACGGCATATTAAACAATTCGCGTCCTGTGCTTTTAGGGGGAGTCAGAGCAAGGTAAGGCTCTTGCAGTAGGCGAGTTAATAGCTCTGAATTTACTGTACCTGATAGCGCCCATTGTGCGTTTTTGTCATAGCTTTGCTGAAGATGTTGGTTTATCCACGCATCCATTAGCATGTTGCCTGCACCAGTATCAAAACCAATCACAGGTTTATTTGGTGTCAGCACAGTGATATTGGAAATACCGCCAATATTTAAAATCACGCGGTTAATGTGTTTATCGCTAAATAATTGCTGGTGGAATGCGGGGACTAAAGGCGCGCCTTGACCGCCAAATGCCATGTCTTTACGACGAAAATCAGCAACCGTTGTTATACCCGTTTTAGCTGCAATGATATTGGCGTCACCTAATTGCATGGTAAAAGGATAGGCTGAATCAGGTGCATGAAACACGGTTTGTCCGTGACTGGCGACGGCCTTAATGTCACTGGCTGGGATCTGTGTTTTCTCAAGCAGAGCATTAACGGCATCGGCAAAGAGATGACCTAAGCGATGATCAAGCTCGCCAATTTGTTGAAGGTTTGTACTTTGACCGATACAAACATCGAGTAGGGCTTGTTTTAAATCAGTTGGCATTGGATAGTCATGGTTAGCTAACAGTTTGATGCTGTTGTCATTCATTTCAACCAGAACGGCATCTACGCCATCCATGCTAGTGCCAGACATTAGGCCAATGTACTTTTCCATCACGCATTCCATACAAGATCTTAGGGTGTAAATACACTTTAGAACTAACCGAATAAGAATGAAATCAGTTTTAATGTTATCTGTTGATATTTAAAGGTGATTGATTAATCAACGAGCGGAAAAACAACCGAGATAGTGGTCAAGTTTTGCTAGTAATAAGCAAACCTACACACTTTGTTTGGATAAAAAAGCCGCTGTCAAAAGCGGCCTCCTTAATTATATGGAAAGTAGATAGATTAATGCAGGATTGGTGAATGACTTTCCAAACTTTGTACACCCTGTGTGGCGACCACAGACTGCATTTTGCTAGCAAAATTCATTAATTCAACACTCACTGGTGAACGAGCAATCAATTCCTCTTGGGCATTGGTAATTTCAATAGCGTGGCCTGTTGTGCCGTCTTCGTATGTTCCTGAGATAAAGTGAATCGAGGTATTAATTAGGATTGAGTGTCCATACTCTTTTTCTACTAAATTAATCCAGTACATCAATTCATCGTGATTTTCGATAACTTTAGCATTCATTTGCTCTGTCCTTGATGTATTAATACATTTTTATAAGTGGTTGTATAAAAATGCTTTTATTTGCAATTACTTAGTGTCATAAGAGTATCAGCCATTCTGTAAATTTAATCGATCTGAAGTTCTTAAAATCTCAGTTATAATGTTGAAAAGGAGATATTGCGCATATTACGCAATTGCTAATGAAATTAAAGTGTCAAATTTGAGGTAAAAAAATCGATCACCGCACGTATACGAGCAGGCATAAATTTGGTTTGCGCATATTGAAGTGCTATATCTCCGTGGTAGTTACCGCGTATAGTCCAATCAGGTAATACCTGCACGACATTACCCGCTGTTAAATCATGTTTGATCACAAAGTCAGGAAACAATCCAATGCCTAAATTATCTTTCACGCCCTTTAAGCGCATTTGCGAGTGGTTAACGGCATAACGACCAGTCACAGCAACGGTGATTTGCTCACCATCTTTATCAAAATCCCAAATATGATCAGTATTGGTTTCACCTAAATATAAACAATCATGTTGCTTTAACTCACGAGGGTGAGTGGGTATGCCACGCTTAGCAATATATTCAGGGCTGGCACACAAAGTTAAATTAACTTTGCCGATTTTCTTTAATACTAACCCTTCAGATGGACGTTCGGTTAAACGAAACACCACATCAATACCATCAGCAATAATATCAATTTCGCCATCACAAGCTTTTAGCTTTAAATTCACTTCTGGATATTGTGTTAAGAAAGATTTAACTAAAGGTTGAAGCACGATACTCATAAAGGCTTTGGGGGCTGCAATGGTCACCGTACCTGATGGAATGGTGTGTTCTGAACTTGATATCTCTATCGCTTCTTTCGCAGCATCGATCATTTGGGTGCATTGCTTATAGATACGATTGCCTGACTCACTGATCACTAATTTACGCGTGGTGCGTTCAAGCAGTTTAACTGAGAGCGTTTTCTCTAACCTTGCGATCTGCTTACTGAGTGCCGATGGGGTGACGCCTAACTTGCGCGAAGCCGCAGTATAACTGCCTTCATCGACGATCACGATAAAAGTCGCTAAGTCTGGCATTAGTGCGATGAGTTTATGTGTGTCCATTTATTTGTGCCTACAGGTCAATAATCATTTTCCACCGCGGGGGATAATAGTTGTTTTTGGCATGGATTAGAATGGCAATATTAGCTTGTAGTTATCCGTATTGGATTTATTGCTAATTAGGCATAAAAAAGATCGGAAATTTGGCATAGATACGATTTATGTTCGATGATTGTCGCTATGATGCATGTTTTTATCATGTGACGATAATGTTGGATTTAAGCGCGTAATCTACCAACACATTCAGAATAATAATACTGTGAGGGACATCATGACTTCTGCATTCTATACCCAAATCCAACAGCAACTTGAAGATGTGAAAAAAGAAGGATTGTACAAATCTGAGCGTGTGATCACATCAGCGCAACAAGCATCAGTATCAATTCAATCGGGTGAAGAAGTCTTAAACTTTTGTGCCAATAACTACCTTGGTTTAGCGAATCATCCAGATCTTATTCAAGCCGCAAAAGAGGGCATGGATGAGCACGGTTTTGGTATGGCATCGGTACGTTTTATTTGTGGTACGCAAGATGCGCACAAAGAGCTAGAGCGTAAGTTATCTGATTTCCTAGGTATGGAAGACACGATCCTTTATACATCGTGCTTTGATGCTAACGCAGGTTTGTTTGAAACTATTCTTGATGCAGAAGATGCGATCATTTCAGATGCGCTAAACCACGCTTCAATCATTGATGGCGTACGCCTATGTAAAGCGATGCGCTTCCGTTATGCCAACAACAACATGAGTGAGCTTGAGCAGCAATTAATTGCAGCGAAAGAAGCAGGTGCACGTAACACACTTATCGTGACTGACGGTGTGTTCTCAATGGACGGTGTCGTTGCAAATCTACCTGCAATTTGTGATTTGGCGGAAAAATACGGCGCACTAGTGATGGTTGATGATTCTCACGCTGTTGGCTTTATGGGCGCAAATGGTCGTGGTACGCACGAATACCATAACGTGATGGATCGTATCGATATCATTACAGGTACGCTAGGTAAAGCAATGGGCGGTGCATCAGGCGGTTACACAGCAGGTAAAAAAGAGGTGATTGACTGGTTACGTCAGCGTTCACGTCCGTACTTGTTCTCTAACTCAGTCGCACCTGCCATTGTGTCTGCGTCTAACCGTGTTATCGATCTATTAGCAGAAAGCGGTGAGCTTCGTGATCGCCTATGGGAAAACTCAGCACACTTCCGTAAACGTATGACAGAAGCTGGCTTTACCATGGCAGGCGCTGATCATGCGATCATTCCAATCATGCTAGGTGATGCAAAAGTCGCAGCAGAATTTGCTGAACGTGCGCTTGCTAAAGGTATTTACGTGATTGGTTTCTCTTTCCCTGTGGTACCAAAAGGTCAAGCACGTATTCGTACTCAAATGTCTGCGGCACATTCTCTTGAGCAACTTGATAAAGCTATCGATGCATTTATCGAAGTGGGCAAAGAGATGGGCATCATCTAATTAATTTAGATTTCACGCTCTTTGCTCGTTAAAACAGACAAAGGTTATATCGCTACCACTGCATGGGTGAACACCAAAATAACAAATCTCAGTGGTAGCTAGGACGCTGAAAAGCACGTTGTATCCAAAGAAAAAAGCGAATGACATAATGAAAATTAAAGCTCTTTCTAAACTAAAGCCTGAACAAGGCATCTGGATGACTGAAGTAGACAAGCCTGAAATGGGTCACAATGATCTACTTATTCGTATTAAGAAAACCGCTATTTGTGGTACTGACGTTCATATCTATAACTGGGACGAATGGTCACAAAAAACGATTCCTGTACCTATGGTTGTAGGTCATGAGTACGTAGGTGAAGTGGTTGATATGGGTCAGGAAGTGCGTGGCTTTAATGTTGGCGATCGCGTTTCTGGTGAAGGTCATATTACCTGTGGTCACTGCCGTAACTGTCGTGGTGGTCGTACTCACTTATGTCGTAACACTATCGGTGTGGGTGTAAACCGTGAAGGTGCATTTGCGGAATACCTTGTGATCCCAGCATTTAACGCCTTCAAAATTCCTGATGATATTTCAGATGATGTCGCGTCTATTTTCGACCCGTTTGGTAATGCAGTACACACAGCACTTTCATTCGATTTAGTGGGTGAAGATGTATTGATCACAGGTGCTGGCCCAATTGGTATTATGGCTGCGGCTGTAGCAAAACACGTGGGTGCACGTCACGTAGTGATCACGGATGTGAACGAATACCGCTTAGATCTTGCCCGTGAAATGGGTGTAACTCGTGCTGTTAACGTTTCAAAAGAAAATCTTACCGATGTTATGGCAGAGCTTGGCATGAAAGAAGGCTTTGATGTTGGTATGGAAATGTCGGGTAATCCGGCTGCCTTCAACAGCATGCTATCAAGCATGAATCACGGCGGTAAAATTGCACTGTTAGGTATTCCACCATCAGACATGGCAATTGATTGGAACCAAGTGATCTTCAAAGGTTTGATCATCAAGGGCATCTATGGCCGTGAAATGTTTGAAACTTGGTACAAGATGGCAACATTGATCCAATCAGGTTTAGATCTTACACCAATTATCACTCACCACTACAAGATTGATGACTTCCAACAGGGCTTTGATGTAATGCGCTCAGGACAGTCAGGCAAAGTGATCCTTGATTGGGAATAATAGCCTAGCCATTTTGCTCGCTTTCTAAAATAGCGAGACATAAACGAAAAAAAGCTGCACAGCCATGTGCAGCTTAAATCGAACATCGAATATACGTCATTATTATTTATCAGCTTATTTTTTATAAGCTTGGAATTGGATCCGGATTGCCATCAGGATCGTTGTTTACGTAACCACTCACGTAATAGCTATTGATGATTGCTAAACCACAGAAGTGTGGTGCAGCCATTGACGTCCCGCTAAGCGTTGTTGTACCACCGCCTGTTTTGGTTGATAAAATACTTACACCTGGAAGAGCAAACTCAACGACAGAACCGTAATTAGAGAAGGTCGCAAAATTGTTGTAACGGTCAAACGCTGAAATGGTGTAAACGTTAGGGTGGGTTGTACTTGCTGGGGTATAGTTTTGCGCATCATCGGCACTGTTACCAGCTGCAATAGCGAAGATTATACCTTTACTTGCTGCTGCTTTAATTGCTGAATCTAAAGCACTTGAGAAACCTTGAGCACCTAAACTCATGTTGGCACAATCACCGTAGTTACCATGTTGGTAAACATGATCGACACCTGCAATCACACCTTCGATAGTACCGCTACCTGTATCTGAAAGAACTTTAATTGGTACAACCGTAGCACCTGCTGCTACGCCAACAACATCATAACCATCCAGTTTTGCAGCAATCGTACCTGCGACATGAGTACCATGTCCGTTACCGTCTTCAGTTGTATTGGTACCAACAAAACTTGCACCACGAGATACATCAACATTTAAGTCAGGGTGCGTGCTATCAATACCTGTATCAATGACCCATGCAGTACCGTAATCAACAACTTGGTGACCGACACGCTGTACACCCCAAGGCACGACTTCAGGATCACGTACTGGTTCCGGCTCGGTGGCTCTGGTTCAGGGGTTGGTTCTGGCTCCGGCTCAGGTGTTGTACCACCGTCTTTATTTTTCCCGCCTTTACCATAACCACCTTTTTCTTTGTCAGGGCCTTTTGGTTTATCAGGACGAGCAACAAGAGAGACAGGAAGATTTTTTTCGATATGAGATATATCAGGGAAGCGTTCTTGTAATTGTTTTAGTGCTGCTTCTGGAAGATTAATCGACATACCTTTAATAGCATGTGTGTAATTATGGCGAATTTTACCTTTACTGCTCAGTATAGCTTTTGCAATCTCTGAACGTTTGTGCTCAGTAATATTGTCATCAAATTGGATGATGTATTGGTTATGAGTAGAAACAGAAATAGGGTTGGCTGATAGAGGTGCTGAAATTGAAGCGACTAATGCAGCTGTAAATACAGTGATACGATTCATTTTTCATTGTCCAGTAAAATTAATATTGTGAAGCTCATCACAGTAGACCGAGGGTGTTTAAATTTAATTTCAAAAAAACGGAAAAAATTAGAAAAAAAAGTTATTTTTTGTAGGTGGCTGAATTAAAAACAGAATAAATCGTAAGTTTTTTGAAATAAATTCGATTTTAAAGCCAATTTCAAACATGAATGTTGTTTTAAATCTGAGAATAAAATGCTAGGTGTGGTTAGAGTATGTGGGTTGAGCCATGAGGGCGAACTGCTGCGTTGTAAAGGGCGGTAAAGCGATCAGCTAGCCGCTGTGTCGATTAATAAAACCGCATAAAATAGCGAATGAAGTAAATTGTTTATCAGTTATTGAAGCCTGCCTTTATACTTATAGCAATCCCATAAATCTCCGTTAGGAATGCTAATGCAAGAACAACAACAGAATGCTCAACCTGCTAAAAAAGAAAAAGAATTAACCCTAGAGCAACGACTATTACAGAACAACCCACTTCATGGTTTAAGCCTAGAGAAAATGCTAACTGAGCTTGTTGAACACTATGGTTGGGAGATCTTAGACACGGCAATGCGTTTTAACTGCTTCAATACCAAACCATCGATTGCCAGCAGTGTGAAATACCTGAAAAAAACACAGTGGGCGAGAGAGAAATTAGAGGCATTCTACCTTTCTCGTTTCAAACGCATGCCGCGACCAACAGCAGCAGAACGTGAAATTCCGCCTCGTATGCGTACTTTTGCTGATGGTATTGTGCCACGTGAACCAATGGAATTAACCGTTGATTCTATTCTAGCTTCTCAAGCAAAAGCAGCGTCAGCATACAAAGAGCGTGCATCCCGAGGTCGCAGTAATAGTCGTGGTGGTCATCAACGTAGTGGTAGCCGTCCACCACGTCGATAATCGACGTACAAAACAGTAAGTTTGTTTGAATAAAGAAAACGCCTTATTACTTTGATAATAAAATCAGTAATAAGGCGTTGTTGTATTTATTAGTAACGTTTAAAACAAATGACCGTTTAAATTAATCGTTTGTTAATACGGTTGCGATGCGAGAACAAACAGGAATATTAGTGGCATCTAAGCCTGGTTCAGTGTTGTGGAAATCAAATGCCAATTTCACATCAGGACCAAACACAAGACAGTGAGTAGAGCCACCAAAGTGGAACATACCTAATTCATCACCTTTATCTAGGTGTTGACCTTCTTTAACCGTGATTTCGCAAGATGATACTTCAGCCATACCCACAGCGATAAAGCACATTAAACCAATATTAGGATTATCAGATTCAATGAAGATAATCGCACGTGTTGCCACAGCGGTTAAAAATGGTTGTGAATTGTTTGGTGCACTGTCATCGGCACCATCAGGGTTACCAAAACCTTGGTACTGGTTACCCAAGTAGTAAGAGCCATTCACAATGTAGGCTTTTTTCACAGTACCGCTTATAGGACTATTCCAGCGGTGATAGCTCAATGCACTTAAGAATGCTTGATATACCGTACCACCAACAAATTGCTTCGCGAGTGGATCAAAGTCCATTATGTTTTGTAGTGAATAAGGTTGACCTTTAAGCCAGAACTCTGCACTTTCAGCCACATTCTCGACCACTTGAAGTGGGGCAGATTCACAGGCGTTAGCAATAATATTGTCGCCTTCAGCAATGGGACGAACACCTTTTACGAATTCACGAGTGAAAAAGTCATCCCAAGATTTAAAGCCATAATACTTATCACTAGGATCACATTGGAAAAAGTGCTCAAACGGCAATGCTTTTAATGCAGGATCGGAGGTTGCTTGGCAAGCGACACCAACCATTTCACGTTGCGCAGTAGGATTTAACCAGCCCAATACCTTAGGCGTACGGTTTAAATCATCGGTAACCAATACATAACGAGAATCTTGGCTTTCCAAGAATGTTGACCAGTAAGTTAGGATCTTCTTAATTTGTTGATTAACTAACGTATTAGAAAAGAAAGTATAACCGGCAGGTGTAGCCATTGGCCAATCGAGCAGGGCATTGATCGGAAAACCAATTAAACCACATGGGTTAAGCTCACCGGTTTGCGGATCAGTGTACTCAGTGCATTCAGGTGCTTGAGTCATAATTGCGTTTAGCAGCACAATAAACTCATCAAACGATAGCACTTCAGGTGTGCCTAATGGGGTGAACTCTTTTTGGTTGCCAGCGTAGCTAAACATTCGCTCTGCAAGCTCTTTGAGTGTTTCATCGTTATCAACCAGATCTTTAAACTCTTGAACAGGTTTAACAAGATCAGTCGGATTTTGAGTGGCGTGTGCTTTCAAATGCTGAATCCAAGCATTTACATGTGCTTTGCTTTTTGGAAGCCAATTGCCGAAAGAATGCATATCCATAATAACTCTTTATTTATTCATCAATGTGATGCGATTGACTATACGCTTCGGCCTAAGTTAATCATCATACAAATATTTGAAATCAAATTGCATTAATCCATACTCTGAATTTTTGAACCTAACGGAAGCAATTAGTTAACCTGAAACTGGTTACAATTTAGTTAGTAATTAGAGGTGATGTAAGTCACGGAATCTGATATACTCCGCGCCAATTTAGAGGAAAGTCGCTTGTAGTAAGCGGCTTTTTTAATGCTTGATATCTACATCAAAATTGGAACAGTACATTGATTTCAACAGCTAACATCACAATGCAATTTGGCGACAAGCCATTGTTTGAAAACATCTCAGTTAAATTCGGTGAAGGTAACCGTTACGGTCTTATCGGCGCGAATGGCTGCGGTAAGTCGACATTCATGAAAATTCTGGGTGGCGAATTAGAACAGTCTGCAGGTACTGTTTCAAAAGATCCTAACGAGCGCATGGCGAAACTAGGTCAGGATCAGTTCGCATTTGAAGAGTACACAGTTGTTGATACCGTTATCATGGGTCACAAAGAACTGTGGAAAGTAAAAGAAGAGCGTGACCGCATTTACGCTATGCCAGAAATGTCTGAAGAAGACGGCATGCGTGTTGCTGATCTAGAAGTAGAATTTGCAGAAATGGACGGCTACTCAGCAGAAGCACGTGCAGGTGAATTACTACTAGGTCTTGGTATTCCTGAAGAGCAACACTTCGGTCTAATGAGCGCTGTTGCACCGGGTCTTAAAGTACGTGTTCTTCTTGCACAGGTACTGTTCGCTGATCCAGACATCATGCTACTTGACGAACCGACGAACAACTTGGACATTCACACCATTGCATGGCTTGAGCAAGTTCTACTTGAGCGCAACTGTACAATGATCATCATCTCGCACGACCGTCACTTCCTAAACAGCGTATGTACTCACATGGCTGACTTGGACTACGGTGCGCTTCGTCTATTCCCAGGTAACTACGACGAATACATGATGGCAGCAGAAGCTGCGCGTGAACGTCTACTTGCAGACAATGCGAAGAAGAAAGCACAAATGGCTGAACTACAAACGTTCGTAAGCCGCTTCTCTGCAAACGCATCAAAAGCAAAACAAGCGACATCTCGTCAGAAGCAACTTGATAAGATCCAGCTAGAAGAAGTGAAAGCATCTAGCCGTCAATCTCCATTCATTCGTTTCGATCAGGAAAAAGAACTGTTCCGTAACGCACTTGAAGTGGAAGGTCTAAAACAAGGTTACGGTGAAAACATCCTGATCAACGGTGTTAACCTGCTTGTTGAAGTGGGTGAGCGCATTGCGATCATCGGTGAGAACGGTATCGGTAAATCAACATTCCTAAACACCCTAGCAGGTGCAATGGAGCCGATGGCGGGTATGGTTAAGTGGTCTGAAAACAATAACATTGGTTTCTACGCACAGGATCACAGCGCTGATTTCGCAGAAGACATGACACTACTAGACTGGATGGGTCAGTGGAAGAAAGATGGCGACGACGAGCAAGTTGTTCGCGGTATCTTAGGTCGTATGTTGTTCTCTCAAAACGACATCAAGAAGTCTGTAAAAGTGATTTCTGGTGGTGAGCAAGGTCGTATGCTGTTTGGTAAGCTAATCATGCAACGTCCTAACATCCTACTAATGGATGAGCCAACCAACCACATGGATATGGAATCTATCGAATCACTTAACCTTGCACTAGAAAACTTCAAGGGTACATTGATGTTCGTATCTCACGACCGTCAGTTCGTATCTTCGATTGCAACACGCATTATCGAAATCACCAAAGACGGTGTTGAAGATTTCCGTGGTACTTACGACGAGTACATTGCGAAGAAAGGCCTAGTGGGATAAGGTCGTTGATTCAACGAGCTAACGCTTAAAAGATAATGAAAAGCCGCCTTCACATAGGGCGGCTTTTTTACAGATAATGCCGAGCTAAACAGCCAATAAAAATTAGGTTAATAGCAATAAGGAAATACGATGAAAATTTGGGTTGATGCTGATGCTTGCCCTAACGTGGTAAAAGAAATCTTATTTCGTGCCGCAGACAGAACCAAAGTAAATGTTACGCTGGTGGCAAACCAATATATTCGAGTACCGCCATCACCGTTTATTCGCTCGACACAAGTAGAGCAAGGCTTTGATGTGGCAGATAACTACATCGTACAACAAGCCGAAGCAGGGGATTTAATCATTACCGCCGATATTCCACTGGCTGATGAAGTGATCACCAAAGGCGCACATGCCTTAAACCCTCGTGGTGAAATGTATACCAAAGATACCATTAAGCAGCGCTTACAAATGCGTGACTTCATGGAAACCATGCGCAGCAGTGGGGTACAAACAGGTGGCCCTGCACCACTTAGCCAAGCGGATCGCCAAAACTTCGCTAACAAACTGGATGCGTTTTTAGCCAAGAACCACAAGCCACAATAATCCTTAAAAATGGAGATGAACGCTGTTTTTTCTCCATTTTTTATTCTCCATTTCCTTTCTTTACTACACCTGTTATTTCTATTTCAATTTAGGCGAAATGCTTTTGTTTGCTGGTAATGAAATTGACTGTGTATTTATCCAGTTATAATGGAAAGCGTAAATTTTGCCGATTAAGTCTCGTTTTTAATCAGAAAATTTTCTTAATTATCTCAGCAGGTGTTTTTAACCTATTGATATTAAATAGCCAATTTTGTTGTTTGTGTATTTAATCCGACGGACAAAATACCATTCTTACTTTTACCAAAGAAAACATATCGATTGAATGTGATTTTTTGCGACTAACACTATGAAACGTAGTGCTTTTATTTGGTAAAATGTTGAATATTTACAGTATTAATAAAGCGTAAAAGTAAGAATGCTTATTAATATACTGTTAGAAAGTTTAGGAAAATATGGTGTTAGAATTAAGAAAGTCGGTGATATCAGAAGCCAGGGCTTTTGTTGAAATGGAGTGTTCTTATGATACAAAAGGCTTTGTTATTCCTTATTCACTAGAAAAGCACGCAAGTCTAATAGAGAGCAATGACGTAATTTATCTGTCTTTGTACTACGAAAACGAGTTGTCAGGCTTCATAATTTTGTCGCAAGAAAGCCAAGATGTCGTTGAGTTCAGGAGAATTGTTGTTGCTTCCAAAGGAAAGGGTCTTGGTCAACTCGCAATTAAAGAGATGGAACAGTATTGTGCGGAAAACTTAAACTGTTCAAAAGTCTGGTTAGATGTATTCGAATCAAACTCAAGAGGAATATATATTTATAAAAAGCTGGGCTATACGCAATTTAAAGAAGCGTTCTATGAAGGTAAGAAATTGTTATTCATGGAAAAAACGTTCTAACAAAGCGTTTAAGGCAGATTCGCAACGCATGGCATTCTCAGTTCAAATTGAGTTTTGTGTTTACGGCATAATGGGTAAGGCTATGTGGAGGCGTTGCTCACTACTTAACGCGGCGTTAGAAGCCTAAGGAAATTTATGTCTTCATCTGAAATAATGGATCTCTTAAAGAAAACACAAGAGATCGCACAAGAAAAATATGGTATCACAAATATTCTACAGCCCGGAGTAATAAAAGAGCTGATAATGGCTGAGATCCTTGGTCACAACTTAGTTCCTCAAAAAGATCTCCCAGATGCTCAAGATTGCGAGGGGGGTTATTACGAGTATTTAGCTAGTATTCGTCGTGTTAATGTAAAAACGAATAGAGGTTGTAGCTTTCAAATGGATAGAGTTACAAGTGACAATCTAAAGCGGGTTACTCGAAACGAAGCGTTTTACTTTGGAATATTCAAAACGCATTTAGAGATAGAGCAGGTATGGCGTGTTGAGATTCCTGTCGTATTGACTGAAGTTAAGCGTCAACTCAATAACTGCAAGAATAATATTGCACATATTAATTTTTTACTTAAATGGCTAGAAGCTAACGGTTCGCTAGTATACCCATCGGCTTCTAACAAATTGCTTAAGAGTGACGGCTAACTTTTGGCATTTTTGGTTCGGTTAGCTTCAGTGATTACGGTGGCTTTACTTTGGTTTCGTAGCGTTAGCCGCACCTTAGCAAGGCGTTAGAAGTATGGGGAAATTATGCAACTTAAAGATACAGTGCGAGATTGGGGCGGTTTTGAAGAACTCGTTGAAGATTTACACAAATCGGAAGGTTTGAATGTGCAGCGAGATGTGACCTTAACTGGTAAATCTGGTGCGACACGTCAAATTGATGTTCTAATCGAACATAAGCAAGGCCCTTACGAATATCGTACTCTTGTCGAGTGCAAATATTGGAACAAAAAAGTTGAACGAGCCAATATCGATGTACTCTATGCGGGGATGCAGGATCTAAATGCAGCCAAAGGCGTCTTTTTTACGACAGTTGGTTATCAGTCAGGAGCAGAAACTTATGCAAAGTCGATGGGAATATCGATCTTTGTTGTTCGAGAATTAACTGACGAGGAGTGGGGCCTACCAGGAAAAGTAATAGATTTTTATTTACAGGTAGTCAGGAAATCTATTGTTAAAATTGAGCCTTTTGAAACTAAAGTTTCATTTGCAGAATTCTGCGTAGACAGAAGTAATCCCGGTATATCGCTTGAATTTACCGAGAATAATGACCGTTCTAAAAATGTTTTAATATCGAAGCACAAAGAGAAACATAAAACCTTTGAATCTCTCATGGAGCATGTAGCAGAAGAAGCCGTCCATAGATACCAAAAGGAGCCCTTACTCATAAATGGCGGTGAAGAGTGCACTAGATACATAATGACGAAAGTGAATGTTCCATTCTCTGATGAACTTCAGGTGTTCAATAAGGATAAGATCTTTTTCTTACCTAAACTAGAAATGGATGTTGCATTAAAAGTGACGCAGTCACAAATTCAAATAGATCGCAGTTCAAATTATCGTTACGCACTTGCTGTAGTGGATTGTGTAAATGAACAAGCTTTTTATGCAACCCGAGCACAGGATTCGGAATTTTCGGATTGGAGGCAACTGAAAACAGCTTCTGAACCTAGTTCTGAACATCTTGTAAATGGGAGCATAATGACTGTAGCAATAAAAGGCTTTTTCCCACCAGATGAAGTGAGTCAATTAGTGCCCACGCAGGTAAACTTCTAACAAATAAGGATATGTGTCGCGAAGCCGACACCTATCCGAAGTGTTGGACAAGCCCAAGCCACCTTATATAAGTAAATATTGGAAATAGCATGAAGGGTGATGACAAAAAGCAGTCGAGCGTTATCCTTGGTGTGAACCAATAACTTTAATACTCTGATTTATAATAAAATCCTCTTTAGTTCTGCAGCGTGAAAGCCATTATCCTTATTATTGAACGTCGATTATCTGGGTCGAAATATTCCCGTTAATTGCATGACATGTTGGCAGCAGGAGCAAAAGGGTTGGGCTTTTATACATACCGTTTTATTTGTTGAGGGCAACGTCAGTTGCCCGGCTAACATGAACATAAATTGGATAGCTTGAAGCCGCTTCTTTTCATGTCCTCGCAACAAACCATAATCACGTACTCGTCGAAACCCTTTTGGTAACACATGCTGCAATATCTACTGCCAATAACCTTGAAGGATACGCTTAAAGAAAAACTGTAAGCCATTGCGATCAATTTTCACGGTACTACATGGATGTGTTGAGTTGTTGGACAAAATACCTTTTCTGAAGGTCGGTAGTTAACGTGTCTGATGATGTATCCGGCTGCTGAGTAATGCGATGTACAGCACGACTATAAGCATCAATCATAGCGGGACATTTACCTTGCAAGGTGAGATAGGTAAGGTGTTGTTCATAAGAATAATCTGAACGATGTATATATGATAAATATTTTTAGAAAGTTGTATTTACAATAGTTTAAGGTGTGTTTTTTCACTTTACTGCACAGTAGCTTCATTTTATAAACTATTTCACAGGGACTTTTAATACTTGGTTATTTGTATGCAAATCGGTTTTAGTGTTTAAGGTAAAAATTTTTAGTTAAGTGGTATAGCGTTATCGCCCGTTAGCAAAGCGTTATGTATTTATCGAAATTTCAAAAGAGGTGAAAATTGAACTTAGTTGAGTCTAGTACTGAAGTCATAGAAAATGCGCGAGAATTTAATAAGATAGCTAAAGGGAATTGCATTGCTTATGACCGTTTTTCTCAGTTCTTCCATTGGTATTATTTTCCAGAACTTGGCTTATTTGCTCCAAGTAAATTTATTGGATACAAAAATACAACAGTTTCGAACTACGTTGGTAAAGGGCATGGTGGAGAGACTCAAGCTGTCTTGAATAAGTGGTTTTCTAAGTTAGATGAGACATCGGAAGAGTACAAATTTGCTTCTGATGAACTACAAAAGTTTTCTGCTAAAATTGGAAAAAAGTTATCAGCAAAAGTGTTTAATGGAACTGGTGGTATTTATTTACTTTCCAGCCATATTAATCTTTCTTTATATCCAGATGAGACTAATGATGCTGAATACAAAGAGGGTAAGGTAAAGCAAGTTACTATTAATGCTATCGAACGTAATCCCGAAGCTCGTCGGAAATGCATTGAATATTATGGCGCCGTGTGTAACTCATGTGGTTTTAACTTTTCGAAAAAATACGGGGCAGAGTTAGGTTCAGGTTTTATCCATGTTCATCACGTATTGGATTTAGCTCTTGTTGGGAAAGAGTATATCGTTGATCCTATAAATGATCTTCGTCCACTTTGCCCGAATTGTCACGCAATGGTTCATAGAACAAAGCCAGCAATGCACCCAGATCAGTTAAGAGAAATTATCAAAAATCAAATAACAAATAACAAATAACAAATAACAAATAAGGATATGTGTTGCGTAGCCGAGAACTATCGAAGTGTTGGATAAGCCCAAGCCACCTTATATAAGTAAATATTGGAAATATCATGAAGGTTGATGCCAAAAAGAAGTCGAGCGTTATTATTGTGGTGAACTAATAATATTAACGTTATGATTTATAATAAAATCTTCTTTAATTCTGAAGAGTGAATGCCATATCATTTTACGTCAGTTATCTGGGGCGAAAAATTTCTACTAATTGCATGATATGTTGATACTATGGATAAAATTATTTTCTTTATTATTGATTTCACAAAGAAAAAACTATTTTTTGCTAAGTTGGGACTGATGCTTTTATTTTGAGTCATGCTATTTGCCTGCATATTGATTTAATACATCAAGCATGGCTAAGACCATGCGATGAGGTAGAGGGAGACCATTTCATCATCTTGATGCAGTTTTATGTAAACCAGTAAACCAAGGAGAGGCTTAAATTGAATATAGTAGAAAAATACCTAGTTAGTTCAGTATTAGAACATTTTGAGTTATGGGATATTGATACACAAAATAAGTTGTCTTCATTACTATTAAGTATTGAACAAAAAGGACTTGAATCTGGCGTGGGTATTGATGCTAGAGTTGGCCAAAATGCACATTCAGCACAATTGAAGTTTGGTAAATATGTACCAAAGAAGCAGGGAAGATGGTTTTTTTCAATAAATACGACTCCTAAGTCATTTAATATATCAATCCCTGACCGAAGTGATTTAACGATAGATTTTCATGAGGATTTTAAATTAGATATTTTAAGTGGTAAAACAGGAAGCCATATAGTAATTGCCTCTACAGATGCTGCACTTCAACCTGTAGATATTTATCTTAGTGTGATCTCTGAATTCTTGAATTGGGTAGAACAATCAATTATTCAAGGGAAAATCAAACTTGATAAGCGATACCCATATTATCCTCAGTATAATCCGCAATAGCTTTACATCGAAAGGATGCATTCATCTGGTTGAGCAATATAGTTTAGAAGCTTACTTCGAGGTAATTTTTTACGGCTAATATTCTTTCCTTTATGATTGATTTCAAAAAGAAAGAAAATACTTTTTGCTAAGTCGATACCGATGATTTTATTCTGAGCCATGGTCTTTACCTGCACATTGATTGAATATATCAAGCATGGCTCAAGACCATGCGAAGAGGTAGAGGGAGACCATCTCATCACCTTAATGCGGCGTTAGGTTTGCCAAATTACTTCTGAACTCAAACTTTTTAAAAAGTTGTACATTGCTTTATGTTGTACTTGCACATAACTTTCTACAGAAAAGGAATTTAAATTGGCGACACAATTACCACTGAAAATGGCATATCCATACCTACAAAGGCATGGCGTAAATATTAATTATATTAAAGAACTTAACACAGACGCTTGGACTAAAAAAAGTTATTCCTCATCTGTAAGACGTGGTTACGTTATTCGAGAGTTAGTCAAACTACACATGCTAGAACAATTTATATCAGAGCACTGGAATCAGGATTCAAGTAAAACAGTACGTTCAAGTGTTGAGCGATATCTAAGAATAGCAAATGAATTTGATGGCATTAAAAAGTAACAAACCTAACAAATAAGGATATGTGTCGCGAAGCCGACACCTATCCGAAGTGTTGGACAAGCCCAAGCCACCTTATATAAGTAAATATTGGAAATAGCATGAAGGGTGATGACAAAAAGCAGTCGAGCGTTATCCTTGGTGTGAACCAATAACTTTAACACTCTGATTTGTAATAAAATCCTCTTTATTTCTGAAGCGTGAAAGTTATTATCCTTATTATTGAACGGTAGCGGGACGTTTACCTTGCAAGGTGAAATGGATAAGGTGTTGTTCATAAAGATAATATGAACAATGTTGCTGTGCTTTATTCATGATAAATACTCCTTTTGGGAAAGGTGTATTTACCGTAGTTGAGGTTATGGGTTTTAATCTGAATTTGCCAAAAGTAATCCATTGGCTTACACTTCAACTATGCATACAATCGTTGAATTACCCGAATATAAGAAACGAGTTGAGAAACTCCTTTCTGAAGACGAGAACAAACAAATCATCAGCTACTTAGCTGAGCACCCGAAAGCAGGTGTGCTAATGCAAGGTACAGGTGGAGTTCGTAAGCTAAGGTGGGCAAAAGAGGGCGGTGGTAAAAGTGGTGGTGTGAGAGTTATTTATTACTACCATAGTGAAGAAATTCCACTGTTCATGCTTTCTCTATTTGGTAAAAATGAGAAAGCAAACCTATCTAAAGCTGAATGTAATGTTCTTAGTAAACTAACAAAAATACTTGCAGACAGTTACAGGAGGCAATCATGACTAATGCATTTGAAAGTATCCAGCAAGGTCTAATGGAAGCCATAGAATTTGCCGATGGTGAAACTAAAGAGGCTACTGTTCATAAGTTTGCCCCTGTTGACGTTAAAGCTGTACGTAATAATGTCGCAATGACACAAGCTGAGTTTGCATCTACTTTTGGTATCAGTCTTGGCACATTACGTCATTGGGAACGAGGAGACAGAACTCCAAGAGGTCCAGCATTAGTGCTACTTAATGTGCTAGCTAAAGACCCTCAAGCAGTGATCAGGGCTCTTGCGTAACCAAATACTGTCGCGAAGCCGACACCTATCCGAAGTGTTGGACAACCCCAAGCCACCTATTGGCATGATATATCAAATAAAAAAGCAGCAATGAATAATCCTCATTGCTGCTTTTTTGTTTTCAACATATTAGCTTGTTTATTCGCTACAATTCTTTTTTGGAATTTTCACTAACACTTGAAACTGTCCATTGGCTAATTGGTTTATTGATAGTTCGTATTCGTTAATTTTGCAGATGTTATCAACGATAGATAAACCTAAACCATAGCGATCGTTATTGGAGCGAGAATTGTCATGCTGAAATAACGGTTGCACCAGTTTATTCACTTCGTGCTCAGAGTAATTAACAGGGGATTGATTGGTGATAGTGAACATTACATGTTGAGTATCATCATTAATCGCAATATTAATAGCAGTACTTGGCACACTGTAAAAAAGTGCGTTATCTAATAAATTAGTGATAATGGTTTTTAAACAAAATTCGTCCGCAATAATAGGTTGCTGAAGTGTATTATTTAAAACTACACGCTGTTTAATATCGTCATATTTAAAGTTTAAATCGTGAATCACGGTACTTAATAAGGTTGTGATTTCAATCGGTACTTTATAAATAGAAAGCGAATGAGAAGTGCGTTGTAGTAATAATAGGTTCTCTACAATGACTTTCATTCGGTTCGATATTTGGAGAATGTCCGAAGTGAAGGTTTTTGCTAATCGTTCATCATCAGGAAAACGTTGATGTACTTCGGTAAGGGTGATGATTTCAGCAATAGGGGTTTTAATTTCATGGGCGATATCTGAGGTGATACGCTTTTCGTTATCGACCATGTTACGGTTGGTTTCGAGGAAATTATTAAGCTCGTTGCGGATCAAATCCACTTCAATATAAGAAGATGCTGATTGTTTAAAGCTGAATGTTTTACTTTGGCGTTGTTGTTTATCTTCGTTAAAGACTTTGATTTGATTGTTTAGGTTCTCAAGAGGATCAAGCCCTTTATTAACAATCGTTTTAGCTACCACTCGCATAATGATCATGGAAAGTAAAAAACTACCAACCAGCAAAATATCAAGAATGCCTGTGACTTTATCAAGCCCTGTCGTGGATGCATAAATAGTTAAATAAATAGGAGTTGGCTTTTGATCTTTAGGTTTTGCTAAGTATGAATATAAGAATGCCTTGCCGACTTCTCGGTTAGGTAAGGTTACATCGACAATTTGATAGCTATTTAGTGGTAACTTCTTATGCAGCAAATTGATATTGGGATAATCACTCAGGGAGTTGGAGCGATAAATAACGTCATCATTTTTCCAGATCTGATAATAAGCGTAATCTTTATCGCTGCTAATGGCATCAGCAAAGGCTTGGATATTGGTGATGGTTTTAAATTGCCCTGCTTGCTCTTGGATCTCTAACTCAAATTGCTCTTGTACCCAATTATCGACACTAAAATCAACAAAGGTAAAAACAATAATAATAAACAAGCCAAATACCGCACTGATGGCGTTAATAAGGTTGTTTTTAATTGAACGTGTTTTTGTCATGTTTAATTCTCGATGTAGTAACCAAAACCACGTTTGTTTTTGATCGGCAGTACCGCATCAATTTTCTTGGCTTTTTTTCGCATGGTGGAGATATGCACTTCGATAGTATTCTTCGCAATGTAATCGAAGTTATTCGCAATATTATCGCTTATCATGCTGGTAGTGAGGATTTGACCTCGATGAGTAAACAAGTAATCGACAATCTTGAACTCATTGGGCGTTAGCTCTAAATCATGGCTACCGTAGAACAGGGTTTTCTTATTGGGATCTAAGATAAAACCATCAATTTCAATGGTATTGGTGATATTAATGGCTTGGCAACGACGTGAAATCGCCAGTACACGGGCATGGAGTTCGTCAAAGGAAAACGGCTTGGTAACGTAGTCGTCAGCGCCTTGCAGTAAGCCATCAATCCGATCTTGGCTGTGGGTTTTCGCAGAAAGAATAATAATGCGGGTTTCAATGCCTGTTTGACGGAGTTTATTTAAGATCGTCATACCATCAACGCCCGGTAGCATCAGATCTAAAATAATAATGTCGTATTGATTATTTAACGCTAGGCTGAGCCCCTCATCGCCATTTTCAGCTTCATCGGTAGTAAAACCTAAATTATTAAAACCTACTGCTAAGCTGCGACGTAATGCCGATGAATCTTCGATAATTAATATCTTCATGGAGAGCTCAAAAAAAATGTATACCTATAAGAGATTATAAGTATACATTAATTTCGATTGTTAATTCAGGTGTTTATGCTGCAACTTGACAGCTTGTCGTGATGTCTAGCTTAGGATTGATCACTTTTGATTTCACACCGTACAAGCTGAGTAGGCTAGGGAACAGGTTATCCTGTGATAGCTCTGGTTGATTTTCTTTCTTCTCTAAACACGTTTTGTTGATCCCTTTTGCTTGAGCGTATTGGTTTGGTAACCATAATAGCCAAGGTACGTGTTTTTGCTCTTTAGGCGCAATTGAGAAAGGGGCTCCATGAAGGTAGAAACCGTTCTCGCCTAATGATTCACCGTGATCCGACATATATAACAAGGCAACGTTATATTTATCTTTTTTGGCTTTCAGCATTTTGATCATTTGCTCTGTTACGTAGTCGGTGTACAGAATGGTGTTGTCGTACACGTTTTTAATTTCTTTATCGCTACAGTTTTCAATGTCACTACGGTTACAAGACGGTTTAAATTTGTCGAATGCAGCAGGGTAGCGTTTGAAATACGTTGGGCCATGGCTGCCAATTAAATGCAGTACTAAGAGCTTATTTTTATCGTCTTTGTTTATGAAGGCTTGGGCTTTATCTAACATTACGCCATCGTAACAGCTAGTGCCATTACAGAACTTGTTATGCTGTGATGGATCTGTCGCCTCATAATTAACACGATCAGCCACGCCTTTAGAGCCGCCATCGTTATCAAGCCATAACACTTCAGCACCTGCACGATGAATAATATCAACCGCATTATCCTGTGAGTACGCACGCTCTTGGTTGTAGTGTGCTCGGGTTAAATTAGAGAACATACAAGGCACTGAAAGCGCAGTGTAAGTACCGCAAGATTCGACGTTTTTAAACGATATGATGCCTTCATTTTTGGTGTACGGATTGGTATCACGATCGTAGCCGTTATAAGCATAGTTATAGGTACGTGCGGTTTCACCTAACAGCATAACGAATAAGGTCGGTTTATTATTCTCTGTTGGTTTTAGCTTGGCATCCAAACCTTGTTGTTTAAACGGTAGTGGCTTGTAGATGAACTTTTTATATAAGTATTTACCACTCGCATATACATGGCCGGGAATGATCATACGGTTTAAGAAGTGGTTGTTTCGACCAACTGCCGCATAGGTTTTAAAGGTGGTTAAACCCACAAGCAAAATAGCTGTGCAAGCGATACCTAATAACGCAATACGAGAAACGATATCTTTAACAAAAGAATCTCGTTTGTTGATTTTTACCATGGCAATCCAAATGCTTGGCACGATACCAAAGAAAATCACATACATGATGGAAGTGGCATTGAGGTAAGAAAATGCTTCATCTGAATTAGTTTCAAAAATACTTTCAATGACCGCATTGTTAAACAGAGTGTGGTAATTCACTTCTGCATATAACGCCATGGATGAGGTAATGGTTAAGAAAATCATTACAGGCTTAAAAATATATGGCCAGCACAGTGCAGTAAAGATAATGATGAACGCTGCCATCAATACAATTGGTGCTGTGTAAGGGAATAACACATTAGATACTGACTGGCTTAAATCGAAAATTTTAGCCAAGATCGGGTAGTTAAAACATAGGGTGAAGTAGGCTGACATCACCAAGATGAAGGTGGTCATCTTAATTTGAAAAATCTGGCGCATTATTGGCTCTTCTTAGGTATTGAATAGCCATATCATCGGGTTTGTAACTTAAGGCTTACTTAAGATCCCTAATAATATTGTTATTAGGAATAGAAATATTAAACCAGCTATTCAACAAAACTGATTATGAACGCACTGGCGTTTTTCATATGATTAAAGAAAAAAGCAGTATAACTATGAACATCTATCTTGTTGAACAAAGCTCACTCACCATGCCTCTTTATGACTTTTTAGACGGAGTTTCTGACAAGTTACGTTTGGCGATTTTTAATAAATTCACCTCATATCAAACTCACGGTGATGTGTACCACTGCAAGCATTTGAAGATGCTCAATGCTAGAATTTGGAAATATAAAGGGGCGATTTTTAAACTGCGTGTTGATAGTGGAAATGAATCAGCGAGAGTGCTGTTTATTAAACACAATCACGATCTTGTGATCTTACATGCCTTTTTAAAATCTACCCGAAAAACACCAAAGAAAGATGCTCACCAAGCCATTGCCGTCCTCCAACAAGTGGATGAATTAAACAAAGTGGTTTGGTTTATCTAAGCTGTTTCTTTGTGAGAATATTCTCTTTATTTAATGCTCAGTGGTAACTCAAGGCTATGATAATCATCTAGTTTGTTGTGGTTATTCATGTTATACAAGAGTCAGATTAGATAAACGAGTAAAGGGATCACGAAGTTATGTCTAGTAAGAAAATGGATACCGCATTAGTGAGTGCAGGACGAAAGAAAAAATATACTCACGGTGCGGTCAATAGCGTTATTCAACGTGCATCATCCTTGGTTTTCGACACGGTTGCAGATAAAAAACACGCCATTAAGAACCGTGCCAAAGGGGAATTGTTTTATGGTCGTCGTGGCACGTTAACTCACTTTGCGCTTCAAGATGCGATGGTCGAACTCGAAGGTGGTGCTGGCTGTTATTTATACCCATGTGGTGCGGCGGCAGTATCTAACAGTATTTTAGCCTTTGTTGCATCGGGCGATCATGTCTTGATGACAGGTGCTGCGTATGAGCCTACTCAAGATTTTTGTAACGTGGTACTAAAAGGCTTAGGTGTCAGCACCACTTATTACGATCCGTTGATTGGTGAGGGGATTGCGGCACTGGTTCAGCCGAATACCAAGGTGGTTTTCCTTGAATCACCAAGCTCTATCACGATGGAAGTGCAAGACATTCCTGCGATTGTAAAAGCAGTACGCGCGGTGAATCCTGATGCTGTGATCATCATGGATAACACATGGGCGGCAGGGGTGTTATTTAAAGCACTCGATCATGGTGTTGATATTTCTGTTCAAGCAGGTACGAAATACATTGTAGGTCATTCAGATGCCATGATTGGTACTGCGGTAAGTAATGAACGCTGTTGGGATCAACTACGTGAACGTTCATACTTAATGGGGCAAATGGTGGATGCGGATACTGCTTATGTAGCGGCTCGTGGTTTACGTACTATGGGTGTTCGTTTAAAACAGCATCATGAAAGCAGCATTAAAATCGCCCAATGGTTAGCTGAACGCCCAGAAGTGGCACAAGTTAATCACCCTGCATTACCTAGCTGTAAAGGGCATGAATTCTTTGTTCGTGATTTTGCGGGTAGCTGTGGCTTGTTTTCGTTTGTCTTGAATAAACGTTTATCGAATGAAGAGGTTGCGAGCTTCCTCGATCATTTTGAGCATTTCAGTATGGCGTATTCATGGGGCGGTTATGAGTCTCTGATATTGGCAAGCCAGCCTGAAGAGCTAAACCGTATTCGCCCAGCAGGCAAAGTTGATTTTGATGGTACGCTTATTCGTGTTCATATTGGCTTAGAAGATTGTGATGATCTTATTGAAGATCTTGCTAACGGGCTTAGCCGAATTGCGTAATTAATTGGGCTACTTGTTTGGTTTAAAGAAATAGCGCCTCTCAATAAGGGAGGCGCTATTTTTTATTAGTTATTCAACATTATACAGCTCATAATCACCCATTTGAACGATGCCATAACCTTTACACATGGTGCGTATTTGAGAATCATCCATCCATGGAGCATCAAATTCATAAATCACACAATCAGTTAATGTCTCACCTTTAAAATCGTAAGTTGTTTTTGCAAGTAATGTGAAATAAGTGACTGTTTTTATATCACTTTCTGAATTGGTTAGATTACTATCACTATGTTCAGTATATTTTCTTTTTACGACACTAAAATCAGAAAGTACTTGTCCAATTTTTGCTGAGTTTGATGTATTGAGAACTATGGTATCGGTCGCTTTATAAGATGTTGGTACATCGCCCCAATAGTTTTCGCTTTCTGTGGTTTTTTGATTATCTTTGGTTTCGCTCCATTTAATAAAAAACTTTAATGCACCATTTTTATATTCGTCTTCTTGGTACTCTCGACCTGTTTCATCGTAGTGAAAACTAAATATAAAGTCGTCTGTTGCGTATTTATGTTTTAGTTGAACAAGCTTTTTTTCGGTTGGTTGATAGGCTTTATAGTTAATTAGATCATCATCTTGTGTAACAAACTTCCCCGTATTATCAATAACGGTTTTGCCGTTTATTTTTATATCACCATACACATCTAATGATGCAGCTGATAGGTTAAATGAAGCGACTGTAATTAATGAAGAGATAGCCAAAGTTAACGTTGTTTTAAACATAATGATTTCCTCATTTAATAATTAGATTGCCTTTAATGGTCAGATCTTTATTTAAAACAAATGTTTCTCCGTCACCGATATCTAAGGTATAGGTTTGACCTTCCTCGATAACTGGGGTTTGTTCGATTGCTTTAATAAAATCTTCTGCCGAAGTGAATGTTTTTTCTGGGGCATCTTTATCAGTGGGTTCGGTATTAACATCAGAGGAATCTGAACCGTTACAACCCAGTAATAAGAGGGCGGAGCTAAGTAGTATGGTCTTGAGATATTTCATATTAACCTCTCGTATTTTACTTAGAGGTCAAACCATATTCCCTTATAAATAATATGGAATAGTTATAATGGGTGAGCGATATATCGCTTCCATAATTACTATTAATCTATATGGTAATTGCAATAAAATGCTTTTATTGATCTCATTTTATCTTAAATAGATCACTAGTTATTTTAATATTGAGAGTAATTAGTATTAGCAATATTTAGTGTTCACAATTAGCTAATAGAGCGAACACTAAATAATTAATAAGAATGGAATGATTAAGACGAACAACTAATTTCTAGCTCTTTGCCCCATTTAGGCGGTAGATCAGCAAGATCCTCAAAGTCAGGATGTTCATCAAATGGATCATGTAAAATTGTTAATAGATTCTCCACTAATGTGAAATCACCTTGCTCTGCGCTATCAATAGCGAGTTGGGCTAAATAATTACGAAGAATGTATTTAGGGTTACTTTTGAGCATTAATGCCAACCTTTGTTTATCATCGATATTTTCAACCCGCTTTTTATAAGCTTGCAGCCACTTATCGACGGCAGTTGTATTTGTGGTGAGGTTTGAAAAGCGCACTGCTGAGGTAGGTAATTCTGCTTGCGCAATCGTTGAAAGAGTGCGGAAGAATAGGGTGTAATCCATGCCGTTTTGTTTCAGTAAATCAAATAACTGTTGGAACAGTTCAGTATCTTGTTCTTGGCTATCAAACAGCCCTAATTTATTACGCATTAACTTGCTATAGCTAATTTGTAATTGATGTTGATAAATTTCCAACGCATTTTCTATATCGGCTTTATCAATAATAGGTACTAGGGCATAGCCTAATGCGGATAAGTTCCATAACCCAATTGATGGCTGTTGGTTAAAAGCGTAACGTCCTGAATAATCTGAATGGTTACAAATAAAGCCGGGGTTGTAGTCGTCTAAGAACCCATAAGGCCCGTAATCAAAGGTTAAGCCTAAAATAGACATGTTGTCGGTATTCATAACCCCATGCGCAAATCCAACCGCTTGCCAATGAGCAATCATCTCTGAGGTGTTACTACAGATCTGCTCAAACATCGCAGCATACGGCTTTTCAGCTTGTTGTAATTCTGGGAAGTGATGTTGAATCACATAATCGGCAAGTAATGTAAGTTGTTCATGTTGCTGGGTATAGAACAGATATTCAAAGTGTCCAAAACGTAAATGGCTTTCTGCTACCCGAATAAGAGTCGCACTGAACTCTTGTTTTTCTCGATAAACAGGGGTGTCGCTACCTATCACGGCAAGGGCATAAGTAGTAGGGATGCCTAAACCTGCCATAGCGGCACTGGCTAAATATTCTCGAATACTTGAACGAATCACCGCACGTCCATCACCCATGCGTGAATAAGGGGTCAGTCCTGAACCTTTTAAATGCAAATCCCACTTTTTTCCTTGGCTGGTTTGTACTTCACCTAATAATAAGCCTCGACCATCACCTAAATCTGGGTTGTATTGTCCGAATTGATGCCCTGTGTATTTCATCGCAATCGGAGCAAACCCAGCTAGCGTGTCATTACCACTAAAGATATTAATAAAATCGCTATGGTTAAGGATATTAACATCGAGCTCTAACTGTTTAGCGACATCAGGGTTAATGCTGATCAAATAAGGGTTCGTTAGTGGTTGTGGGGTAACAAAGGTGCCAAATAAACGTGGAAGTTGGCTATAGGTGTTATTAAAGACAAGCTGATCTAGGGATTTCATAGCAATCGTATCTGATGGGTTTACGGAATATTATAGAGTGGCTCAACGATTATAGTTAAGTACTTACATGACTTACATTGTTAAGCATGAACTGCATCGAGTGACGCTATCGCTCAATAGAATAGTAAGTTGCTAACTAATATGATTCCTCGTTCATTTATACCGATTGAATATTGAAAGGGATCATGATGATTAGCACAAGGAACATGCTTTTATTGAGTACCTCATTAGCCATGTTTGGCTGTGGTGGTGGCGATGGTGGAGACTCGAAGCCTCAAGCTAAAGCGGCAGATGATATATATACTTATGCAAATAAGAGTGTGGTTATCTCGTCATATCATCTGGATCCTAATGGTGACATCGTTGATGTTGTTTGGCAGCAATCGCCAAGTGATAACACGGCTGTTGAACTAAAGAAAGTGAACAGCAGTGCTATTTTTACTGTGCCTGATATTCAAGATGATGAAGTGTTTAACTTCACCGTAACGGTAACCGATAACGATGGTGAAACCGCATCCGATTCAATTAGTGTTTATGCTAAACCTGCCGAAAAATCTTTATCTCTCTCTTTTGTTGGCTTAGGTGATACAAAGAAAGTCACTAATCAAAAAACCGTTACGCTAACTGGTAATGTTGTATCTGATCATGAAATTAAACAGATCCTAGTAACAAACGGGAGAACTAGTTTATCGACCAATGCTGAAATTGATGAGATGTGGTCAGCTACCCTTGATTTAGATGAAGGTAAAAACGAAATCACGGTAATGGCATTAACAGCGGATGAAGCACAGGTTGAGATTGTATCAACGATCAATTATCACCCTGCAATGGACTTCACTACGCCGTTAACATTAAGCCAAAGTTCTTTTGTATTAAATGAAGATGCCGCTACGGTTTATGCTCAGATTGGTACCTCAAATGATAAAGATCCTCAGATCACCTTGCTCGGTGCAGGGACTAATTTAGATGAAAGTGCCGATGGCATTGATGATGATGGTATTTATGCAGGCTCTTTTACTTTTAATCCAACCAAGGAAGGTAAGTTCTGTTATCAAGCACAAGTGTCTGATAGCGAAGGTAATGAATATACATCTGAACCTGCTTGTATTTGGGTGTCTGAAAAATATACCTCAGAGCAGGTAACGAAATCAGTTGATATTGCAGACAGCGTTGAAAGTTGGCTAGATGCCCAACTTGCGCAAGGTAAAGATATTCATGCTTCTGCAAAAGAGGTAGTTGAGCAACTCAACGTTCATAAAGATGTGGGTGCTGCGGGTTATACCTATGAAGGTGGCATTTGGTGGGTAAATGAAGACGGTATTTTAGGACTACATAATCCATTGGTTGAAGATTCAAAATCAGCAGGTCGTGGCGGTGTTATCGCACCAACGCCTGTGGTGAAAGCGTCGTTTGAAACTCGCTATTATGATGATGTGATCAACAATCAGCCATCGGCTTATTCCTCTGTATCTGAACCAAACCGCATTCAAAGTTCAAAAGCGGTGATCATCAGCCCATTTATCAATAATCCTGACGTATCTGAGTTTAATAACTTCTTTAATACGGATGATTACTATGGGGTTTGGAAAACCATTAAAGATAGCCAGTCTTGTAAATTATCGCCAGACAGTGAGTTTGTGAATAATGAAACGGTTGGAGTATCGCTAGATAGCTTTAAAGATTTCAGTACCTTTGGTTATATTCATTTTTCTACTCACGGCAATAATTACTTTAATGGTTTATTTAAAATCTGGGATGAAAAGTGGGGACCAAGTGATTTCTTAAAAGGGTATTTATCGGTATCTGGTTTATATACTGGGATTGTTTTACCTAAAAATGAAGATGGCACTTATAACTTAGAAGGTTATGAAAGCGATCTTTACATGAAACGTTTAGCGATTGGTGCTGGTGGTTCGTTAATTATTCTTCCTTCGTTCTTTGAGCATTATCTTACAACGATGCCTAAGAGCTTAGTGGTGCTGTCTGCTTGTCGCTCTGTTTATAACAACTCATTAGCTAATGTCTTTTTATCTAAAGGCGCAGGTGCTGTGATTGGTTATGATGATTATGTGTTATCAAGCTATGCTAAAAATACTACCAACGCCATTATTAAAGATATGCTTGATAATGACTCAACCCTTAAACAAGCCTTTGATACAGCAGTGAATAAACACGGTAAGAGTGATAACAGTGACGATGAAGCATTTCTGCGTATGCGTGGCGCAGAAGATTTGAAACTATCGAGTGGTTCATTCGAAAACCTGAGTTTTGAACAAGGTCAATTAAATGCGTGGGCGAAAAAAGGCGATGGTCGCATTATTACCAACCTTGGTGGCACAACACCCCTTGATGGTAAATTTGTTGGTGTAGTATCAACAGGCTTAGGTTACACCACTGAGCTTGGTAGTATCGAACAATCAGCGTGTATTGATAAAAACGTTACGACTTTAAGCTTTGATTGGAAGTTCTATTCTGAAGAATTTTTAGAGTTTTGTAATACGGGCTATGACGACTCATTCACCTTAACCTTGTGTGAGTCGGGTACTGATAACTGTTCAAGGTTTGAAACCAGTGTAAATAAATTGTGTGAGAATAAAGATGCGCTGATTGAATCAGATGTGACGTTTGATAAAGGCGGTGTTTATAATACGCAGTGGATCAAAGAGCAGTTAGATATTTCAGCCCTTGCCAATAAACGTGTAAATCTAAAAATTGAGGCAGTCGATAAGGGTGATGAAATTTATGATAGTGCAATATTGATTGATAACATCGTTGTTGAATAACGAAATGTAGGTGCGCTGATGTTGAAAGTGTTTTCTGCAAGCGCACCATTATTATTTTTATTGATGCTGACCTACGGTTGTAATGTGAAATCTGATGTGGTTTACCAGTCAGATCATGTTGGTAAAGTCACGTATCATTATAAAGATAATGATGGTTGTGACTTAAAAGAAGTCGATAAGAATATTGCGCTGTTTTATCAACAAATAGAGCGTAGAGAATTAGTGCCATTGAAGGCGATTTACCAAGAGGATGATCCCTTTATTCAAGAATTGACTACATTGCCATCGATTAGTATTCATAAAGATAAAGCTGAATGGTATATCCCGTTAGCACCATCGAGTAAATGGATCTACGTTAAATCGAAAGGCACTATCAATGTGTTTGCTTACCCTGAGAGTTTGAAAACACTCTGTAAATAAAAAAATGTCGTTAGTGGAAATAATTACCACTAACGACATTTTTATTTAGCTAAACATTTAATTAAAAACAACGTCTTCTGTTTTGGTGATGTGTACACCTAACCGTGCCATTTTCTCGATAAATGCTTTTGCTTGCTGCTCGAAACCAGCAACAGGGCTGGTGGTATCAACTAACAGCGTAAGCTTTCTGAACTCATCTTGGGTTAACTTCTCAACCATTTGCTCAACAGTGCTAGCAACACAGTGTGATAACGCTTGTCCTGAAATCAATACGTGATCGTTTTGTTTAACCAACTCAACTAGTTGTGGATCAAACTGGGTATTCTTATCATCAGCAAGTGGGTATTCTGCTTCACAGCCACCATAGTGCTCAGTGTGTGGGTTTTCGCCTTTTGAAATACTGATATGTTGCGTATTTGTCTGTCGTTCCCAGCTTTGAATCGCAGTCTGAATGGGTTCAACAATATTGTGTCCAGCTGTGCCCATTACACAGTGGGTTGGCCAAATAATAAGGCTGTATTTACCAGCTTGCTCTAGAGATTGGGTGTAAGCAAGCACATGATCACGAAGCTCTGGCTTTGTTGGTTGCCATACATCATCAACAATGTCTTGGTGGCTAATTAAGGTGAAAGGTGCTGGGTGTTCGCCAGCTTGATTCTGCCAATAAATGCCATGAGCAATGTCGTATTCGTTATGACTATCTAGCGTTACTACAATCGAATTGATGTGCTGTTGATGTTTTTTGATAAAGTTTGCCAGTCTTTGAGCATCATTCCATGCGCCAGGGACAGGCAGAGCAGGGGCGATAGTCTTTTCTGGTTGTTCTGAACCTAAGGTGAATTGTTCGTTAACTGGAACATCATAGAAGTCATATTGCGGATCAATGATGAGTAACGACGTCATTGGTTGACGCATTGCATGCTCCTTTATGCTTTGGGGACTTGACACAATAATGAATAAATCATGAGAAAGAATTGCGCTAAATATACGTGGATGAGCGTTAATTGAAAAGAATTATCATCAACATCATAATCAATAAACGTAACTATTTAATTCAGTAATATTTAATCTATTAGTTATTGATACTATTAACTAAAAATTATTTTTTAAAATTCTATCTTGTTAATAAAAATCTAAAAAGGCAATTTGTCATACAAATATTTTCAAGGTATTAGAAATGAAAAATGACCAAATTTTCCAAAACATTTTAGATTTTGCTGATGTGAAAATTAATGGTGATCGACCATGGGATATCCAAATTCACAATGAAGCTGTTTTCGATCGGGTATTAAAAGATGGCTCATTAGGCTTTGGTGAAAGCTACATGGACGGTTTGTGGGATTGTGATGCGATTGATGAAATGATCTCCCGTGTTTTACATGCTGGTATTGAAGATAAGCTGGCAACCACCACTAAAATTCAGCTGGGTTTGAAGGCAGGGGCATCAAAGCTAAAGCATCTGTTTAACCCACAAAGTGTTGAGCGTGTTACGAAAGATGTGCCTTTCCACTACGACTTAGGTAATGATTTGTTTGAAGCTATGCTTGATCCTCGAATGACATATACCTGTGCTTACTGGAAAGACAGCGATGATCTTAAATCAGCACAAGAAGCTAAGTTAGATTTAGTCTGCCGTAAAATGGGCTTGCAACCGGGTATGCGATTATTAGATATCGGTTGTGGCTGGGGCAGTTTCATGATGTTTGCTGCTGAAAAATACGGTGTAATTTGTGATGGTTTAACACTATCAAAAGAGCAAGCCGCATTAGGTCAAGCTCGCGCTGATGAAAAAGGCTTACCGGTTAACTTTATTCTTCAAGACTACCGTTTATATAATCCAGTACAGCCTTATGATCGTGTGGTATCAATCGGTATGATGGAGCATGTAGGCCCTGAAAACTATGAAGATTATTTTAAAGCTGCTTATAGCTTCTTAGCCGACGACGGTATTTTTCTACTCCATACCATTGGTAGTCCAAAATCAAAATCTGCTACCGATCCATGGATTGATAAGTACATTTTCCCGAATGGTGTGATCCCATCAATGGCGCAAATTGGTGCATCAGCAGAAGATTATTTCAACATTGAAGATGTACAAAATATTGGTCCTGATTACGACAAAACGTTAGTGGCGTGGAACGAGAATTTTGAGGCGGCTTGGCCTAAATTAGCGGATAAATATGGTGAGCGTTTCTATCGTATGTGGCGTTACTATTTATTATCTTGCGCTGGGGCATTCCGTTGTCGTGATTTGAATGTATGGCAGTTTGGTTTAACTAAAAAAGGAGCTGAGTTACCTGTTTCTGTTCGTGCTGCTTAATTTAGTTGAATAGGTAAGTTAATTTAATCATCATAAAATCAGTTACATAAGTAAAATAAAAAGCTCACCGTTACAACAAGATAACGGTGAGCTTTTTGCTATGCGGTTTTCGCCGGAGGTGGGGTATCAACAATCACTTTCTTGCTCGATGATGATTTCTTTTCTTGTGGCAGAATAGGCTCAATATCAACGATTTTTGAACGGCTCATGATAATCTTCCAACGTTGAATACGTACGGTTTTATCTTCGTCGGTTTCTTTGGTGATCAAGTTAATTAAATGACGTTTTTCAACTGACTCTTTAGTGACTTGACCATCATTGAGTTGATACAAACGTTGCGAGCCTTTTTCCATTAATGCCGCGACGTTACGTAAATCTAAAATGATAGACTCACGAGTTTGTTCATAACCACTTAAAAACTTGGTTGGCGACATACGGGTTGTGCTCTTGTAATGAAGAATCGTTTCTTCACGGTGAGACACCTTGTGCTTACGAGTTTTACGAATATCAGGCGGTAAACTGTCGTAACTGATGTATTCCAGCCATTCCAATTGGCGACCAATTAAATGGCTGGTGTTAGCATCAAAGAACTGCTTACGCCAACGGGCTTTGCCTTTACGCAGCCAACGCCATAACATACTTTTTAAGTCGTCTTTAAACACTTCACGAGCAGCGTAGATCAGTGATAGCACCAAGATAAAGGATGCGGTGATATCACCTAGCATACCGCGTGCTTTGATCAGCATTAATGTCACGAAAATCATCACGATACCCGCTGCTGCACCGGTTACGATTTTGCGTGTACTTTTACCCAATTCAATGGTCTTTTCACTCATGGTGACAGGGTATTCAATCAAGCGACGTAATAAGCGCATCTTGTTCGACATACGCGTGGGATCTTCCATCGCCTTTGCCGAATTATAGTTGTGCTTTATACGATGCTGAGATTCTGATTCACAGATCTCTAATAGCATCGCTTTGATGGCGTTGTAGTCGTTACCACGAGGTAGGTGAGCCACAAGCTGTAAAAAACGTTGCTCAGTAAACCAAGATAGGTAGTTATCAATGTTTTCGTAGTATTTAAGAAGCTTCTTATCACTTGGAATATTTCGGCGTAAACGCTTTAAAATGCGCACCGAAATATTGGCTGATTCTTCAATATCTTCAAACGAAAGATCACCATTTTGGTTCAACAGATCCTGAGTGGTTTTCTCAAGTGCTAACGCATACTGATAAGCATATAAGCTCAAACTTAAACGATACTGTTCAATGGATAGTTTGCCACGGCTGGCGAGTCGACTATGAACTAGTGGTAGGTGGTTTACATCACTGAAATAAGTACGCTTTCCTTGAATGGCACTATGATAGAACTCTTCTTCAGAGATGATATTGGCGTTTAAACCAAGTTCACCTGGGATGAAGATATACATATCGAGCTGCCGATTGGTTGTTTCTTGAATAACATGGGATATTTTGAGTTTATGCCCATCTTTTTTATCGACAGTGATCACTTTAGCGATGTCCTCCACAGGATCTTGCAGTTACTAGGTATAAAAGCGTGTTTTTATTAATTTTAGAATATATGTGCAATAAATATTACTGTTAACGATGCAACTGAGCATTGATAGCATGAAAAATCGTCAAATAAATGCAGATAGGTCAGGCGTTGTGAATCAACATCACGTATAATGCAGCCATCTAAGCATAATGCGTGCATTATAGCTTATTGATTAGTTAGATATAGTTAATTAATCGTCATAGCTAGAAAATTGATTGATAAAGATATTGAACCAGCAACACCTTGTACGTGTTGTTGCCTATGCAGAGAGTACCTGATACATGATTAGAATTGGACAATACAACACACTAGAAGTCGTCAAGCTAGTAGACTTTGGCGTATTTCTTGATGGTGGTGAAGACTTCGGTAATATCCTATTACCAAAGAACTCTGTTCCAGCAGGTACTGAGTTAGGCGACAAGCTAAACGTATTTATCTACTTCGATTCAAACGATGAAATCATCGCAACAACGGATGAACCTTACGCAAAAGTGGGTGATTTCGCTAAACTGCGTGTTGTTGGTGTAACTAACATTGGTGCGTTCGTGGATTGGGGTTTAAGCAAAGATTTGCTTATTCCATTTAGTGAACAACGTCGTCGTTTAGAAGAAGGCCAAGAAGTGGTTATTCACGTTTACACCGATAAAGCATCGGGTCGTATCGTGGGTACAACCAAGTTCAACCGTTTCCTAGACAAAACACCGGCGACTTACAAAGTTGGCGAAGAAGTTAAAGTGATCATCGCTGAAATCACCGATCTTGGTTACAAGGCAGTGGTTAACGGTAAGCACTGGGGCTTATTATTCAAAACTGAATCTTTCGGTAAGCTATTTATCGGTAAAGAGCTAAAAGCTTACATTAAAGAAATTCGTCCAGATGGCAAAATCAACTTATCACTTCAGAAGAAGGGTAAAGAGCGTGTTGACGATCTAGCCGACAAGATCCTAACGTCACTAGAGCGCAAAGGCGGTTTCATTCCTGTAAGTGACAAGTCTAGCCCAGACGAGATCTTCCAAGTGTTCCGTACTAGTAAGGCGACCTTTAAGAAAACGATTGGTGGCTTGTACAAGAAAGGTCTGATCGTGATTGAGCGTGAAGGTATCCGCTTAAACGACAACGACTAATATTAGCTTGATAATCTTGAGTTAAAGAAAAACCGACACACGCTGTCGGTTTTTTTATATCTAAACGGATAGAGAAAGGGTAAACCAAGAGGGAAAATAGCAGATTAGTCTTTCGACTTTAATGCTTTTTCAAACTTAGTCATGTTCCAGCCAATTAATACCTGATCACCCACACGTAATACAGGCACAGAGCGTGCGCCTGTACTGTTAAATTCCTTTCTTCCTTTTGGGGAACTTATATCCACTAAGCGGTAGTTATAGCCCTTGCTTGCCATATATTGTTGAGCATCTTTACAGTTTGAGCAGCTTTTTTGACTGAATAAGACAATACGTTTCATTGGGTTGTTTCTTTTATTTTAATATTTGCCGTAACTCTAACATAAATGAGATGGAAGATAGTAATGACAGAACAGTAGTTACAAGCGGACTAAATTAAACAAGTTTTGAAGCCAGTTTACTTTTTCTTATCAGCAATAAAGAGGTGATACGGCAAAGGAATAGGTGAAAACCTCGTAAGTTATAGATTGTTTTGCAAATGCGTATGTCATTTTGCTTAAAATGGCAGCACTTGCGTGCTCGTTTAATATCCGTATTTTTGCGATTTTATTGCTTTAAAGCAAATTATTATTTTTATATGGAAATTATTATAGGTAATTTATTACTATCTTATTGATATTTAATGCGTGTGTTTTGTTTTTAGCTCAAATTACTTAGGTTGTAAGATTAAGTTGTAACAACTGCGCTACAAGGTGATATTGATTGGATTTTTTATGTAAATACAATGCAACCCTCTTTTGGGTAACAACAAAATTTCATTCAATGATTGCTCTATTAGGTATATTTGTTCTACTTCTTATCGCGTTTCTTATTTCAACAGATAAAAAGCGTATCCCTGTAAAGATGGTTAGCATTGCATTTGCACTGCAAGTGCTATTTGCGTTGATCGTGCTTTACATTCCTGCTGGTAAGTCAGCACTACAAGCAGTAAGTAACGGTGTTACTTATGTCACTGATTACGGTAAAGATGGCTTATCATTTTTATTCGGTGGCTTAGCAACAGGCAGTATCGGTTTTGTATTTGCTGTTAACGTACTAGGTATTATCATCTTCTTCTCTGCACTGATTTCTATGCTGTATCACGTAGGTATTATGCAGAAAGTGGTAAATGTGTTCGGTGGCGGCTTACAACGTATTCTAGGTACAGGTCGTGCAGAATCACTATCAGCAGGGGCGAACATCTTTGTTGGTATGTCAGAAGTGCCACTAGTGATCAAACCGTACCTAAAATCAATGGATGATTCTCAACTGTTTGCTGTGATGACATGTGGCTTAGCCTCGGTTGCAGGCTCTACTATGGTCGGTTACGCAGCAGTAGGTGTAGATTTGAATTACCTGATTGCAGCAGCATTTATGTCAGCACCAGCAGGCTTATTGATGTCGAAAATCATTATGCCACCAAGCGACAAAAAGCTATCTGCTGATGAAATCACTAGCGTTGAGATTCCTAAAGCAACCAACGTAGTAGAAGCGTTAGCTGATGGTGCGATGTCAGGTCTACGTATGGCTGTGACTATCGGTGCAACCTTGATTGCATTCATTAGTGTGATTGCACTGTTTAATGGTCTATTAGGTGATATCGGTGAGTTCTTTGGCATTCAAGGTTTAACATTCCAAATGCTAATTGGTTACCTGTTTGCACCTGTTGCATTATTGCTGGGTATTCCAATGAGTGAGGCGGTAACGGCTGGCTCATTGATTGGTCAGAAAGTTGTAATGAACGAATTTGTAGCTTTCATTGACATGATGAAAGTAAAAGATGCGCTATCACCACATTCATTAGCTGTTGTTACTTTTGCACTGTGTGGTTTTGCTAACATCACGACACTAGCAATTCTAATTGGTGGTATGGGAAGCCTAATTCCTGAGCGCCGTCCATTCATTGCGAAATACGGTATCCGTGCCGTTGCTGCTGGTGTACTAGCAAACCTAATGAGCGCAGCGATCGTTAGCATTATCTTGTTAATGTAATAACGTTTCACTGAACATAAAAAAGAAAGCCGACTGAGCACTTAGTGACAGTCGGCTTTTTGCTATTTAGATTTCGCCAGATTTTATTTTAGATTGAGCTTGCGAGACCGTTTCTTTACCAAATAACAGCTCTAACATGGTATTGATAAGATTACTTAATACCTTCTTCTTTAAATCGTTTGGTTATACGTTGTTGAATTTTAGGACCCAGTTTCTTACCAAATTCCTGTCCAACTAACATGCCTTCTTGATTGATAAGTGGCATTACTCGAATTAACTTTTTACCAAATTCTGTATCGTTAATTTCAATCATTTTTCGCAGTTCATCTTCTGTAAAATGCTTACTGTAGATTGGGTACATCATGGTTCTAAAACTGTCGTTAATGACAAACTCCTCATCCATGATGGTGCTGATCTCTTCCTCTACAATATCAAACGCTTTGGGATTAATGTCGGGCTTAGATTGTTTTAAGATCACCGTCATTTGTTGAGTAAACAGATCGGAGTATTGCTTACCAACAGCAACGGCTGATTGTCCTGTTTGCGCGAGTAGCTTATCAATCAGTAGCTTTTTCGATACTGGAATGTCGTCTGTGGTAGCGGAGACATTAAATGACAGCGCAAGTAAGGTTGCTGCTATGATCTTTTTACTAAACATGTTCATCCCTTGATTTCTATTTGAATTAGGATGTTGTAGCAAAAAAACACTCGAGATATAAATTTGGGACTGAGTTGTGTGAATCAGATCGGCTGGGGATGTAAAGTGCGGGTAGGTAAGTGGTGACGAATAAAAAGAATGACCGCTGTATATACTACTTAGTCGTATATACAGCGGGAAATATCAGTTAGCGCAAACAGAACAACTTGGTTGCTTCATTAGCTTCATTTCACGCCAGCTCATTGATAACGCATCTAGCATTAACAGTTTGCCTGTGAGTGGTGTACCCATGTTAGCTATGACTTTAATTGCTTCCATCGCTTGTACTGCACCAACAATACCAACTACTGGTGACATAATGCCAGCTTCAACACAGCTTAAGGTTTGTTGACCAAATAGGGCACTTAAACACTGATAACAAGGCTCGTTATCTTGGTACGCATATACACTGATTTGACCTTCCATACGGATCGCAGCACCAGAGATCAGTGGTGTTTTGGTTTTAAAACATAGGCGGTTAAGTTGATTACGGGTATCAACGTTATCGCTACAATCCAAAACAATATCGTGGCTTTCAATCAGTGGCAGCAGTTCTTCATCAGATAAGCGTTTAGCAATGGTATCAACCGAAATATAAGGGTTGATACGGCATAATGCTGCTTTGGCTGAATCGACCTTTAACATGCCAACGGTCGCATCGTGATGAAGCACTTGGCGTTGAAGGTTTGAAACCTCAACCTTGTCATCATCAATTAAGGTTAATTTACCTACACCAGCGGCTGCTAAATATTGGGTTGAAGCACAACCTAAGCCGCCAGCACCAAGTACCAACATCGATGAGGCTTTTAACGCTTCTTGGCCGTCAAAATCAAACTGACGCAAAATGATCTGGCGGTTATAACGCAGCATTTCATCATCAGTCAGTTCAACGTTATTCGTATTATCTGTTGTCATCTGAAATACCGCTTCTTAGTACAGCGTGTGGTTGAAGATTTCGATAGTCACATCTTCACCTGCTTGTACACGACCACGTTCTTGCTCTAATACCACAAAACAGTTTGCTAGGTGCATGGAACTAAACGCACCAGAGCCTTGATTACCTGTAGTAGCCACTTCAAATTGACCTTCAGCGTTAATGCTGTAAATACCACGTTGGAAATCAGTACGACCCGGACGTTTCTTAAATAGGGTAGTCGCTTTGGCTTTTACACGTACTGGTGGTTGGTATTGGCTGTTACCAGCAAGTTTTGCCAACATTGGCTGTACTAATTGATATAACGTTAGCATTGCAGAGACAGGGTTGCCCGGTAGACCACAGAACCATGCGTTGTTGATTTTACCAAACGCAAAAGGTTTACCCGGTTTCATCGCAATCTTCCAGAAACCGATTTGACCTTCTTGATCTAAAATATCTTTGGTGTAATCCGCTTCACCTACGCTCACGCCACCAGAAGTGATTAATACATCAGCTTCTGTTGAACCTTTAAGGAAAGCGTCACGCAGTTTTTCAGGGCAATCAGGAATAATGCCAAGATCGAGTACTTCACAGCCGAACTTTTCCAATAGCGCACGAATACCGTAACGGTTGCTGTCGTAGATCTGACCTGCTTCTAATGTTTCACCAACAGGACGTAATTCATCACCTGTTGAGAAGAACGCCACTTTTGGTCGGTGAAATGCTTCAACGTGTGCAATACCCAATGATGCTAACAGCGGCATTTCACGAGCAGTTAAACGTGTACCTGTTACTAGCACTGTTTCACCAAGGCTGACATCGTCACCAATAGGGCGTACGTTATCGTTCGCTTTTGGTTTGATATTAAACGTGACGTTATCGCCATCAACAGCCGTTTCTTCTTGCATAATCACGGTATCAGTACCTGCTGGCATTTCAGCACCGGTCATAATACGAATACATTGGCCAGCTTGGCATTCACCTTCAAATGGAATACCTGCAAAAGATTTACCTGCTAACACTAGCGTATCTGTGCTTGCTAAATCTTCAGCACGTAGGGCGTAACCATCCATTGCGGAGTTAGCGAAAGGCGGCACATTAATTGGTGAAAGAATATCTTGTGCTAGCACTAATCCCATCGCATCTGCTAATGCAACCGTTGACGTTTTAGTTAAAGGTGAAACTTGCTCAAGAATGTTATTAATTGCAGTTTCAACGGGCATAAGGCCTGGTACGTCGCAGCATCCCATAGTGGTATCCATCTTTTTATAGTTGAATCATAGTGGCTCTGGATTACTATCAATAGTCATAGATAGAAATATTAATAATACTTCAGAGCCCAGAGAAAATAGTATCTTTCATTATATTACCCTTTCTTACTAAGGGCTGTAAGAGATTGATTATGCCAAAATTAGACCAATTGGACTAATCCCTATTAAATGGGAGGTGTAATTATTTCCATTTGGGGGTATTCTTCGTATGTTTTTAGCGCTGGCGAGCGAAAACAGGCTTGTTTTATGGCATTTCAGCCTGTGCCAGTTGGAGGAAAAGAATGACAGCATTAAGTGAATCTGCAGTACTAGTCCGTGATGCATTAGCAGCCCGTGGTCTTGAAACCCCAATGGTTGAACAGGTTGTTAGCCGCGAAGAGAAAAAAGAAAAGATTGAATACCACATGCGTGAGATCTTATCGTTACTCGCACTAGATCTGACGGATGATAGCTTGGTTGAAACCCCGCACCGTATTGCGAAAATGTACGTTGATGAAGTGTTTTCTGGCCTAGATTACGCAAACTTTCCAAAAATCACGGTTATTGAAAATAAAATGAACTGTGATGAGATGGTGCGTGTTAAAGATATTACGCTAACCAGTACTTGTGAACACCACTTAGTAACTATAGATGGTAAAGCAACCGTTGCTTATATTCCTCGTGGTAAGATCATCGGTCTATCTAAAATCAACCGTATTGTTCGCTTCTTTGCGCAGCGTCCACAGGTTCAAGAGCGTTTAACACAGCAAGTATTAGTTGCGTTGCAAACCTTACTTGAAAGCGATGACGTTGCTGTCACCATTGATGCAACGCATTACTGCGTGAAAGCGCGCGGTGTTATGGATGCAACCAGTGTAACAACAACGACGGCACTGGGTGGTATTTTTAAGAAGAACCCAGCGACACGTGCTGAGTTTTTAAATGGAATTCGTTAATTACTAATTTGAAATGAATGAGTTGTTGAATTTTAAAACAAAAATAGACAATTTTATTAGTAATTAAGTAAAAATGCTGGTCGATGATTGACTGGCATTTTTTTTATCTCATACTGAGGCTGCCGTCATCTTTTTGACTTGATTAATAAAGGTCGCACATGGATTTAATTAAGCTTTCCCGTATTAGCATGAAACATTTAATCACCTTACATGTGATGCTAGATACTTTAAGTGTGACAGCCTGTGCAGAGCGACTCTGTGTCAGCCCATCTTCGGTGAGTAAAACTCTAAGTCAATTGCGTGATAACTTAAATGATGAGTTATTTTATCGTCATGGTAATAAGTTGATCTCAACGCCATTAGCACGTCGGTTAGGCCCAACGGTGCATCAAATGATCAGTGATATGAACCAGATCATGACTAAAGAAGCGTTTCAGCCTGAAGACTATGAGGGGAGTTTTTCACTGGCGATGCGTGAAAGTACCTTTGAGCTCATTGCTCGCGGTTTGCATTCCCATGTTTTAAAACAAGCACCAAATGTACGATTAGATATTTGGTCTAAAGACAGCATTGGTTTTGATGGCTTAACGAAAGGGATGCTGGATTTTGTGATTCTTCCCCATGATTTAAGCCAGCCGCCGTTAATGCAAAATAATTTGGTATGGCAAACCCTGTTTACTGATGAAATGATTTGTTTGATGGCACACGATCATCCGTTGGTGGATAAAGAGCTAACGGTAGAAGATTACTTAAATTGTGGTCATATCGGGATTTTAGATAGCGACTTGAGTGTGCCATTTTTTGAAATGCAATTAGCTCAACAACATAGAAAACGTAAAGTTGTTGTCAATGTGGCTGACTTTGGTGGGGCAGCAACTATGTGCCATAACAGTGATTTATTGTTTACTTGTTCCCACCGTTGGGCAAATACGGCATTGCAATCGAAAGCACTGATTCAAAAAACGTTACCATTTAACTATGGCAAAGTAGCATATAGCCTTGTTTGGCATCAGCCGAGTATGAATGATCCTGCTGTGCGTTGGCTGCATCAACAGATCCTCGACTTTTGTGGTGTAGTACCTGATGTGGAAATGAACACGCAATAAGCTTACGAAGTTATCACGCTCTACTGACAATCACTTTTTTGCGGTCATTATCCTTTAGCAAATCGCAAGGAGGAAATAACCGTGAAGGGATTGAGTTTCTTACTGTTAATAGGGCTGATAACAAGCACGAATAGTTACGCAATATCAAAATTCACATTTGCCCAGCAGACATGGATGAACCGATCATTGTTTTGTTTACAGCAAATAAATGGTTATCTTGAAGGTAAGGAAAGGTTAGATCCTATGGTGGCATACGCGGTGCGTGATTTTGATAAAGAGCGGCAAAATATCATGTTATTGCGGAAAATTTTGCATACACCTTCCGCTGAATCCCTTCGGCAATATTGTGAATACCATCAGCAGGTAGATTATCCATCGTCTTAATCGCTGATAATTTAGTATGTTGCTGTATATAAAAAGTCGCAGTATGAGGCTATCCATACCGCGACTCTCGAAAAGACAATTGTTATTAGTACATCGCAGGTAATACGATATTTTTTACTCCGTGTTGTGCTAACTTATTGTGGAAATTATCGATTTCTTCTTTGCTACATTCATCCCAGCTAAGTGCCTCACCTGTAACACCATGGTGTCTAAATGCGTTAAGCTTTATTTTTACGCTGCCCGAAAATGGGCGTAAGTAATGAGACACTTGCTCGATATGTTCGAGGAAATCCGTTTTATCTGGAATATGAAGCAACCTTATCTCATGTAATTTATTATGAGAATGCAGGAAGTTGATGGCTTCAAATACACGATGGTTACTTCTGTTCGTTAACCAATGATGGGTTTCATCATGCCATGCTTTGAGATCAATCATCGCCCCATCTAAATAAGGTAATAAGTGTTTCCAGCCAGTTGTGCCTAAACTACCATTACTGTCGATCATACAGGTTAAGTGTTTTAATGAAGCTGTAGTTTTAACCAATCTAAACAGTGCGACAATAAAGGGTAAGTTCAGCGATGCTTCACCACCTGAGACCGTAATACCATTAATGAAAAGTCGATTTTCTTGGATCTTTTCAATTAGCTGCGAAACTGAAATAGATTCTGTTTTAGGGCTTGCTTGTTTAGGGCATACCTCAATGCATTTATCGCATTCTGTACATGCTGCTTTATTCCAGATCACTTTCGGTTTGTTATCAATGTACTTTGTTTGAAGTGCCTGTGTAGGGCAGTGTTCTACACAGGCAGTACAATGATTACATACCCCAATGGTTTGAGGATTATGACAGTTTTTACAGTTGTAATTACATCCTTGAAAAAAGATAACCATTCGGTTGCCAGGTCCATCTACGCATGAAAAATTTAGAATTTTACTGATAGAGGCTGAAATCATTGTTTAAACTCTTACTTATTACCGACTAGTTGTTCAAATTTCGGCATTTGCTCGTGGCTTAATACCCTTGGCAGGCGCTGTAAAATGGCGGTTTGCTCACTGGCTTCTGAACCTAACCATGTGGTGTTGGTTCGTGAGCCTTGTTGTTTAAGTTTGGCGACATCTGAAAGTTTGATCATATAGCCTGTCACACGTACTAAATCATTGGAATGCACGTTGGCCGTAAACTCTCTAAAGCCCATATTTAATGCACCTTGGCATAATGCAACCATGGCTTGCGGGTTTTGTTTTACTGTTTCATCAATGGTCAGAATGTCACTGATCCCTGATAGGTAGTATTTATGGTGTGCTGCCAGTGCTTTTACGTGAGTGACTGGATCAGGCTCACTGCCATAAGGGATACGAATACCTGGGGTCACGTCTTGATCGCAGCTAATTCCACCTTGTGAATGCAGTAATGCACGTTGTTTATAACCGTATTTCACTGGTGTATTCGTCACAATGTCACTTAGTAATTCGGTAATTGCTAATGCTAACGTGTTTGCTGCTGCACTATGACCATATTGTTCAGTTGAACCTGACTTTTCTAATAGCAGGTTAACGGCTTCAGCCATGCCATAAATACCAAACATTGGAGCAAAACGGGCTTCTTCAATTAAACCTTCTTGTACTAAGAAGCTATTAAAGAAATTCGATTCTTCATGTAAGAAAGCTGAACGAGCGTCAATAAGGCCAAAGGTTAATTGGCAGTAGTGAGGCAGCACTTGCGTTAAGAAATCATCTACATCCAATGCTTTTTTCGCTGCTTCTTTTAAATTCAAACGTACTAATGTATTCGCGCCACCAGCAAGAGGAAGTGAGTTATAACAACTCACAATGCCAAACCCTTGCTCACCAAAGGTATCTTTAAACATTGGATAATTTGCAATGTGTGGCTTGCTGCATTCACAAATGTTTTTACAAGCTTGCTCTAGTAATGATGCAGGTGTGATGTCTGCGTCATACATAAAGGTCAAATTTGGTGCGACTTGTTTAAGTTCAGCATCAATTTTTAAAATTGTACGACAGATAATATTGTCAGTAGGACCAATATTGGCATGCATGAAGGCATCAGGTAGGGTGCGATCAAGCATGATCCAGAAGTTTCTTAATTTCTTATAAATGCTTGCTTCATCTTCATTGTTAACAAATGGTAACAATAAATCATCAAGCTGCCCGATATAGACAGGATAATTAGTGACTGACGGAACATGGTGATAAATAATTGTCAGTGCATTTAATGCGTCGTCCAAATCTTTTGCAGGCTCTAGCTCTAAATAGCTCGAACCATGCTGAAGGTATTTTGCATAGTCTGGTAGCACGTAACGAGGTTTGAAAGGAGCGTTACTTTCAAACATGTCACAGATAATGCCTTCATCTTTAGCTAGCAAAATTTCGTCACTTACAGACATATAGTCTACAATTGCTTCAGCTTCTAAGGAGAGAAACAGGTTTTTTTGTTTAGGACTCAATGTAGGTGAAGTAATAATCTGTTTGATTTTTAATTGTGATGACATTGCTCGTAACCGTACTTGTTATTGTATGGCGGCACTTTAGTCGAGATATGTTATTTCCAGAAGTGAAAAAGAATTAATATAGCTTTTCCAAAAAGGAAAACATAAGTAGAAGGATAATTAGTATGAAAAAGTGGGCATTATTATTATCAGTTGTTGGTATGACGGCAGCGTTAGCTGGCTGTAATAAAGAAGAACCAAAACAGCCGGAGCAACCAAAAAAAGAAGCCGTTGGTATGGCGAATCCAGCTTCTGTTTACTGTGAAAAGCAGGGTGGCAAACTTGAGATTAAAAAAGAAGAAAAAGGTGAGGTAGGGTATTGTCATCTTGCTGATGGTAAAGTGGTTGAAGAGTGGGAATACTACCGCGAAAACAACAAGTAAGTTCGTTTTTTGAACAATGCTGAAAGTAAGCTCTCGATAAAACGTCGAATAACTCGCAGTATTTAATATTTTAGATAAATGGTGTTTTTATGAACACCATTTTTAATCGTTATGTTTTATCTTTAAAAATCAATGTTTTATTTTTTATGATTTGAGCTCATTCAACATAAAAAATCTTGATACGGGATAATTAATATTTAAAGTTGCGTTATTTGAATTGTATCGAAATCAAAAATTTGTCTAAATATACAGTTATCGGCTTTATTAAAGACGATATCGTTTATGTACCGTATGTATGAGCGTTACTTGTCAATGTGCGTTTGGTTATTGAAATACGGATATCAGTCTTCTTTTATTAGATAAGGATCGCTTTGAAGATGTTAAATCCTCAGCGTGTTGGCACTCAACGCTTAAGTAAGCTTCTTGCTTTATCTCTGATTCTTCCAGGTAGTGCATATGCAGTTGAATTGGCAACACCTGTAGCACCACATAACTATGTTCAAGTTACTGGACCAGAAGCAGACTCAGTAGTACTTCCTCCTGTAAATGATAGAGAGGCTCCTGTTAGTGCAGGCACTGTTGATTGGTCTTCTTTGAATAACCAAAGTGTATTAAGTACAAGAACGCTATGTGCTGATGCGGTAAGCAAAGTGTGTTTCAAGCCACAAATTGAGCAAGCTTATGCTGAAAATAAGTTCTACCCAATTTGGCATGATAAAGCGCTACGCGATGAATTTGAGCTACAACTAAAAGCGGTTGCTGATACAAAGATGCTACCTGGTTTAGCACAGCGTATCTCTGAAATGGATAAGCTAGAAAGCGAGCATAACGATCAAGCTTACGATCTGTTAGCGACTGATACTTACTATGTGTATCGTGCATTTCAAAACTACATTGCGACCCACCGTAATGTATTGTTCCTATCAAAACCTGTGCAAATGAGCAGGGTGATGACAGATTACGCAACAGGCGTAGATGCTTACCCAATGTCTATGGGTAAGCTTGAACAATTCCGTCCTGGTTACATTTCATTTAAACCAACGATGGAAATGATCGCTAAGTTCCAAAGCCTTCCTGCACATACATTAAAAGCATCTGACTTTACTCGAGTTTACCGTAAAGGTGACACAATGCCTCATGGTCACGAGTTGGTGAAAGTGCTTTATACGTTAGGTGATATGGATCAAGCGCACTATGAACACTTATCTCATCAAGCGAAAATCACCAATACTGGGGCTGTTTTTGAAAGCTTAAAGGCATTCCAAAAGCGTCACGGTTTAGCAAGTGATGGTATTATTGGTTCTGCAACTGTTCAGCAGTTAGTGATGCCATATAACGAGATCGCTCGTCGATTAGCTTTAAACACATTACGTGTGGCGACGTTAAACAAACATGTAGAAGGTCGTCCTCATATTTGGGTAAACATTCCTAACTACAAGCTAGAAGTGTACGATAAAGGCAACGTTGTATTTGAATCTAAAGTGATTGTTGGTCGTGACACTCGCCCAACAAACTTATTCTCATCTTCAATCACAACGATGGTGGTGAACCCTTACTGGAACGTACCAATTACGATCAAACAGCATGATGTGATCCCTAAGGTTAAACGTAATATTAGTTATTTAAAGCAGCATAATATGCAGATCTTAAATAGCTGGCGTGATCGCACAGTGATTAATCCAACTAGCATTAATTGGTTAGCAGTTAATCCAAAAACGTTCCCACATGAGTTCCAGCAAGGCCCTGGTCCACACAACTCATTAGGTCGTGTTAAGTTCTTAATGCCTAACGATTACGCTATTTTCCTACATGATACGCCAGCTCGTGGTCTATTTAGTAAAACTAAGCGTGATTTAAGCTCTGGCTGTGTGCGTGTTGAGCGAGCTTATGACTTAGCAAACTATGTGATTGACTACCAAAACCGTGGCAATATTCCACCGTTTAAGAAAATGCTAGATGCAGAAAAACAAAAGACGATCAGCTTATCTAAGCGCATTGATGTAGATTTTGTTTATCTAACAGCTTGGGTTGATCATGATGGTATGGTGCAAATGCGCGAAGATATTTACGGTTATGATTCACCAAGCCCAAAACCAATTAAAAACAAATTCATCACAATGAAAGACTTTAAACATTAATTTGTTGAAGTAGTAAGAAGCCAGCACTAGATTGCTGGCTTTTTTGTATACAAAATCAGTGATATTCGTCAATCCGCGTAATTTATTTTACGTTTAAACTATTTATCATAAGGTTTGCTAGGTACTATTGAGCTGCCTGTAATCGATAACAAAGAAGGTGAATGTGTTAAAAGCTATTTTTCTTGATATGGATGAAACTTTATGTGCCACTTCTTTGGCTGATAAACATGCCGTAGCACAATTAAAGTTATATGTTGCGGATTTATACCCACAGTTAGATGCTGATCTTTTCTTAGAACGTTACGTTGCAGGGGTATATAAAAAGTTAAATGATGAATTACCGCAGCTAGTTCCGCTTTTAAATGATGAATTGTATTTCCGTCAGAATTTGATCATTGTATTGTTTAAAGAGCAGGGTATTGATTTACCTTTTGACTCTGCTGTTGCGATCCAAGCGTGTTTTGATGAGACAAGAATGGCAGGGTTTGATTTCTTCCCTGGTATGAAAGACGCGCTGGTGGCACTACGTAAAACATATAAGCTGGTAGTGATCACTAATGGTCCAGTGTTCTCGCAGCATCCTAAGCTAGCGACGACAGAAATGCAGCAGTATGTCGATCATATCATTGTGGGTGGGGAAGAGCCTGAAGAGAAACCGGCATTAAGTATTTTTGAGAAAGCGCTAGACTTAGTGGGATGTAAACCTCATGAAGCGATCCATATGGGCGACTCATTAGCCGCTGACATTGCCGGTGCAAATAATGCAGGTATTAAGAGTATTTGGGTTGATACGCAAAAAGAAGCGGATCACCAGCAGCTAACTTACGTTAAGCCTGATTTTATTGTTAGTAACCCTGTTGAGTTAACAGAGATTGTTGCTTCATTAGCTTAATTCAGCGTTCAGCCTAGAGATACAAAAACGCCACAGTGAACTGTGGCGTTTTTTTATGGCTGATTAGTTTTGATGATCAGCACTTGGTTCTTCATCATTACGTGTTTTCCATAATGATGCACCAATAGCGATTGAGATAGTCAGAACAATCACACATAGTGAAACCGCTGTTGGGATCGCCCATGCAGTGCCTACCAATAGCATTTTCAAACCAATGAAGCTTAGAATGAATGCTAGTGCTACACGTAGGTAGCAGAAGCGCGTTAGCATACCTTCAAGAACGAAGTACAGTGAACGTAAGCCAAGTAGGGCAAACACGTTAGCTGTAAATACTAAGAACGGTTCACGAGTAACTGCAAAGATTGCTGGGATAGAGTCTAAAGCAAACATTACGTCGGTTAATGCAATAACAGCAACAACAACTAATAGTGGTGTTGCTAACCAGCCTTTATCACTTTTCACGAACATTTTATGATCGTGGTAATCATCAGTGACCTTGAAGAAACGCTTAACGATACGTACAGGAAGTGCATCAGAGAAATCTTCTTGCTCTTCTTCGTCTTCTTTCCATAGTTTAAAGCCAGTGTATAAAAGGAATGCTGCGAAGATGTACATCACCCAGTGGAAGTCTTCAAGTAGCTGTGCACCCACAGCAATCATACCGCCACGAAGCAATAGCGCACCAACAACACCCAGCATTAATACGCGTGGACGTAGACGCTCTGGTACCATGAATTGACCAAAGATCAGCGCAAATACAAATAAGTTATCAACACTTAATGATTTCTCTAATAGATAACCCGTTACAAAAGCGGTTGCCGCTTTAGTGTTGCTGTAAGTGCTTTCTGGCGCCATTAATTGCCAGTTGAAGTAAATAAACACAGCAAATAAGAAGGCGAGTAGAACCCAAAATACACTCCAAATTGCTGCTTTCTTTATTGATACTTTGCCGCCACGGGTTTGATATAGATCTAATGCAAACATTAACACTGTTAAAACAGCGAACCCTTCGTAACTAAAAAGGCTCATAGAATTTCTCCTAAAAATCGACCTTGGGTAATAACCTTTGCAGTACAACACAAACTGTATTGGTGATTTATGAATATGATCGATACACCAATAGCAAGAGGATGATATAGCTTTACAACAAAGGTTATCGCATAGGGATTAAAAACGCGGAAGGCATGGTAAAAGGGTGTTTCACAATAAACCTCACGCGCATTAAAAAACTCAAGCAAGGTGCTTGAGTCTATTTACACTTACAGTGCAAGCGATAATGGCATTGGTCTCGTCAAAATGGTGCATTGAATATAAATACAAATCCATTCACGGCTGCCGGAAGCGTTGACTTCGAGATGACGACAGGCGAACAATTGTGACTACTCCCCAAAACGTGGCAATTCTAGACCTCTAGAGACAAACTTTCCAGTCGTTTTTTTAAAATAATACTTTCTAAAGCAGTTATATATAAATACAACGTTTTTAATTTATTTTATGTTATTAATAAATTTATAAATGCGTTTTATTCTTAATAAATAGAGCAGATTGCGAAAAATTGTTTAAGGGATATTTTTGATTGTTAAAACGGGAGAGTTTCCTTGCTAGGAATAAAACTATATAAGTTATGCATAATAGCAATTTTACGTGATAAATATTGGTTTTAATTCTGTTAATTAATTGTTTTTTATCTGTTTTTTGTAATGTTAAAACAGAAAAATGGTGTGACATTCTTCACAAATGCAATTGCGATTATTTAGCTTGATAGAAAACTAGACGTATAGTCGTAACGACAAGGATTAATGATTGATGTTACGTTCCTACCTAAGGATAGTTATGGAAACAGTACTTAATACATCAGAGCAAGAACTAATCATATTTGATTATACGCATTTTCTCTCTCTTCTATGCCGCCAGAAATGGACGTTTATTGATTTTATTCAAAGCCTTGTGCCGTCTTTTGAGATGAATATCACTACCAATATTTCATCGAAAATAAGCCCAGCAGAAAAGCTACATAAAGAAGCGTTAAAGGTACTTTCAAGTAGCGCAAGTGATACACAGAATATTATTCGTTTATTATTTTTATCACGAAATGAAGGTATCCAATGTTTTGTGCTGCTATTACCATTCGCCTTGGAATCTGAGCAGATCAATTTAATTGAAAGAAAAGGGAAATGTACAATAGAAAAACAAAATGAAAATGGAGAAAGATTACTCATTAAACTTGAATGAGTGTATTTACAAAGAAGGTGCAAGAATACACCTTCTTTGCTCACAATTAATTACCAGAATAGCCAAGCAAACAGTGTTAAGAACACAATACATAGAATATTTAAGTAAATACCAATTCGCATCATTTCCTGCTGCTTGATATGTCCGGTACTAAATACGATCGCATTTGGTGGTGTCGCAACGGGTAGCATAAATGCACACGATGCCGCGATTGCAATTAATGCCGATAAAATCACAGGCGATACTCCTAGCGCTTCTGCAACGGTTGCAAAAACAGGAATAAGTAGCGCAGCACTTGCGGTGTTACTAGCAAACTCAGTTAAGAAAACCACAAAGATAGCTACTATAAAGATAGTCAGCAATAACCCTGCTTGGTTGAGAAATCCACTCAGTTCTTGAGCGAGAAAAACACTGGTGCCTGTCGCTTTTAATACGTTACTTAAACAAATACCCCCACCAAATAAGATAAGTACACCCCAGTCGGTTGATTTTTGAATATCTTTCCATTCCACGACTCGTGAAGCACACAATAATACAATGGCACTTAGCGCAACAACGCTGTCAAACTTTGCAAAGCCACCTAAATAAGCATTAATTGGTTTACTGAAGATCCAACATGTAACGGTCAATAAAAAGATAGCGAGTGTAAGTAGTTTGCCGTTTGTCCATGTAATAGGGGTATGATCGATTTCAAACTGATGGTCTAGGTTGGGTTTTAATAATACATATAATAATCCAACGGTAAGAGGTAACAGTAGTAAGCTAACAGGTACACCAAATGCCATCCATTCAGTAAAGTTAAGTCCAGCTTCTGCTGCTGCAATTGCATTGGGTGGACTACCGACAATCGTTGCAATACCGCCAATACTGGCACAGTAAGCAATACCCAATAAGGTAAAGACATAAGTACTATGTCCTGTTTTATTGTTTACTTTACTTAATACGCCAAGCACTAATGGCAACATCATCGCTGTTGTGGCGGTATTGCTGATCCACATTGAAAGGCCAGCAGTAACACCAAATAACATTAAGACTGCAACTGACATTTTTCCTTTAGCTGCAACTAGTACTTTATCTGCAATTACTTGATCTAATTGTTGTTTATGCAGAGCTGCAGCGAGTGCAAATCCACCTAAAAATAGAAAAATAATAGGGTTAGAGAAATTCGCTAATGCTTGCGGTGTTTTAAAAATACCAAAAAATATCGCGAGTAATGGAACAAGAATGGCGGTTACGCTGACGTGCAATGCTTCAGTTAACCAAAGTACGGCGATAAAGCTCAGAATACTGAGCCCGAGATTGATATTTTCCTCAAAAGGTAGGGTGTTAAGTAGGGTAGCAAACAAGAGTATGTCTGCGATGATAATGAGACTGTTACGATTTAAGAGCCATTGCCTTATTGTTATTGTTAGTGCAGTCATAGCCTTTCTCCGATAGTAAAAAGCATTTTAAAATGAGCATCAAATTGCGTAAACACTATAAGAGTAAGTGGTTAATAAGTGTGTGATTAATGTATATAAATGGTTAATTTTTGTTGAGAAATAAAAGTGTAATGGTTATGCCGATTGATGTTGAGATATAGCATTTAAACCAATGGATAATAATAAAATTATTATCTTATTAATGCATATTTACGATACATGCTCATTTTCTACTTTGATCTTTAAAATAAATCACTACGTAACTTATTAACTTATTGTTATTAATGGTAATAAGTTAACCCTGTAAAAATTCGCAGTGCAAATAAAGTTTTATTACCCTAGTTGAATATGATACTGTTTAGTGACAAAAAGTTGACGTTAAAGTCTCGTAAAAATGGCGTTAAGAATATGGCTGGGAAGCAAACAATCAGTAAAAGTGTAAAGCTTAATAAGAAAATTAAAGCAGATGCATTGCAGCATATAAAAACGGTTAAAAATCGGTTTATATCGACAATGAACACGAAAAAGGAATAGTAAAAAGCCAGCACTAAGCTGGCTTTGTTATGTTATGGGGAATTTAATTTTGGCTTGGTGTTGCGCTAGAAGTACTGCTACTGGCTGATGGTGCTAATGGAGCAACTGAGGTGATTGATGATGTTGGCTCAGAAACATTCTCAACTGGATCTTCAGGCTTCACAATGGGTACTTTGGGGCCTAAGAACTTTGGCTGAACATTTAGAATAAACAGATCACTCATCGCTTTTACTCGAGCCAGTACTTCTCGAATACGGATCTTTAGCTGGGCTGTACCGTTAGGTTCATGAACAGCTAGGCATATCGCTTTAATTTTGTAACTGTCAGCAATAAACAGCGCACGTTCGCAATGAAATTGTTGAGTAATAATTGTGAAGTTATCGGCATCAAATACTTCTTTTGCACGCACAACAGAATCAAGCGTACGAAAGCCTGCATAATCTAATGCGATTTTATCATCAGGAATACCTGCTTTTAATAAGTCACGTTTCATTGTCCATGGCTCGTTATATGAGCGATGGGCGTTATCGCCACTTAATAAGAAGTAATCAATTTTACCTTGTTTGTATAAATCAAGGGCTGCCGTAATACGGTATTCATAATACGGGTTTAATGTTTTAGCTATATATTTACTTGTTCCAAGAACCAAGCCGACAGAATGCTTAGGTACCGCAGAGATATCATGATAAATACGATCGGATGTACGGGCTGATATCCAGCGATCTAATAACAGTAGTGATGAGACAAATAAGATACAGATAACTGCAGAGATACGGATCAAATTTAGCAGTTTCATAATCATCCAAAAAATACAAAGTTCCTGATATTTATCTTACCTTAATCAATCAATAAAATGTCTATTAATTAAGAGTCTAATGTCTGCGTTTTGTCATTTTATAGTGCTGTCGTTTAAATAATATTCAACGAAAACAAGTAATAAAACGCATCGCTGTTTTTATAGTCAAAAAAAGAGGTACCGATATCGGCACCTCTTAATTATTACGAACGATAAATTAGAATGATGTACGTTTATAGCGACGGTATTCTGATTTCCAGAAATTCGCGTCAATCTTCTCACGAATACGCTCATCTGAATTTTTCGGTGCTTTATGTTGCTCTACTGCCTTTTTCGCAACAGCAAAAGCAATCTTACGTGATACTTTCTGAATATCTTCTAATGGTGGAAGAAGAGGGCCGTGACCGTGAATTGCAAGTGGTGAACATTCAGCAAGTGCACGACTACTTTCCATTAGCATTTCGTTGGTTACACGACGCGCATTAATAGAAAGTACGCCCAAACCAATACCTGGGAAAATGTAGCTGTTATTACATTGCGCGATTGGGTAAGTTTTGCCTTCGTAAATAACAGGGTCAAATGGTGAACCAGTTGCTACGAGTGCATTACCATCTGTCCAGCGGATCAAATCAAACGGTGTTGCTTCAACACGACTAGTTGGGTTTGATAGTGGGAAAATGATCGGACGCTCACAGTGTGCGTACATTTCACGGATCACTTCTTCGCTGAATAATCCTGGAACGCCAGAAACACCAATTAAGATGGTTGGCTTAGCATTACGCATAACATCAAGCAGTGAAATGTTATTGTCAGCCACATCCCATTCAGCTAGTTGTTCTTTCTTCTGAACCAGTGCCTGCTGGAAGTTAAGTAGATTTGGCATTTCATCGATCAATAAGCCCCAACGGTCAACCATGAAGACTTGGCTGCGTGCTTGTGCATCAGAAATACCTTCAGACACCATTTGGGCAATGATTGCTTCTGCAATACCACAACCTGCAGAGCCTGCGCCAAGGAAAGTGACTCGCTGTTCAGACAGTTTGCTGCCTGCCGCTTTACATGCTGCAAGTAGAGAGCCAACAGTTACTGCTGCTGTACCTTGAATGTCATCGTTAAAGCAACATACTTTGTCTTTGTAACGCTCTAGCAATGGCATTGCGTTCTTTTGGGCAAAGTCTTCAAATTGAATTAACGCTTCAGGCCAACGCTGTTTAACCGCTTGGATAAAGTCATCGACAAACGCATCATATTCTTTACCGGTAATACGAGTATGACGCCAGCCCATGTACATAGGATCAGAAAGACGTTGTGGGTTGTTGGTACCTACATCAAGCACAACAGGTAAAGTGTAAGCAGGGCTAATACCACCACAAGCGGTGTATAGCGATAGCTTACCAATTGGAATACCCATACCACCGATACCTTGGTCACCTAAACCAAGAATACGTTCGCCATCTGTGACAACGATAACTTTAACGTTTTGACGAGATGCATTGTTTAGCATGTCTTCAATACGATCACGGTTCGGGTAAGAGATAAACAGACCACGACCACGACGGTAGATATTTGAGAAATCTTCACATGCAGAGCCAACCGTTGGCGTGTAGATAATTGGCATCATTTCAGTGATGTGGTTTTCAACTAAACGGTAGAACAGTGTTTCGTTAGTATCTTGGATATTACGTAGATAGATGTGCTTATCCATGTCGTTATCAAACTTAAGGTATTGTTGATAAGCACGTTCAGTTTGTTCTTCGATTGATTCAATAGCTTCAGGAAGAAGCCCTTCAAGGTTAAAGAACATACGTTCTTCGACAGAGAATGCACTACCTTTGTTGAGAAGTGGTGTTTCAAGCAGTGCAGGACCTGCATAGGGGATATATAAAGGTCTTTTATCGTTGTTCATGCAAATAACTCTGTAGCTAGAAGGATAAAGGAGAAAACAAGCGATGGTTTTCAATCAGGTGCTAATGCTAGAACTTCGAGGATAAGAATACAAAGGGTATGATCACTTATTTAGATAAAGCGGCAGAATTTTTTTAGTATTTTTTGATTATTGGCTTATCGTTCGAGTTATTTACTGGAAATGATTACAACGGTTAGTGTTTCGTTTTTATATCAGTTGTCTGGTAGGTATTAAAAAGCCATGCGGTATAACACAGCATGGCTTTGTAAAATTGAGCTAAAAATAAACAAATAGTCGTTATTCGTTTATTTTAAATTAATAGTGCCAAGGGAACTTACTGAAGTCTTGGTCACGTTTTTCTAGGAATGCATCACGACCTTCTTGTGCTTCGGCTGTACCGTAAGCTAGGCGAGTGGCTTCACCAGCAAACAGTTGCTGACCAACCAAACCATCATCTGGTAAGTTGAAACCGTACTTCAGCATACGCATTGCTGTTGGTGACTTACTGTTGATTTCTTTACCCCAACGAAGCGCTTCTTCTTCTAGTTCAAAGTGATCAACAACCTTGTTTACCATGCCCATTTCGTAAGCTTCTTGTGCGCTGTAGTTAAAACCACAGAAGAAGATTTCACGAGCACGTTTTTGGCCGATCATTTTCGCTAGGTATGCAGAGCCGTAACCTGAGTCGAATGATGCAACATCAGGATCGGTTTGCTTAAATACCGCATGCTCTTTTGATGCAAGAGTTAAATCACACACAACGTGTAGGCTATGACCACCACCAACAGCCCAACCAGGCACGACTGCGATAACCACTTTAGGCATGAAGCGGATCAGTCGTTGAACTTCAAGAATATGAAGACGACCCATACGTGCAACATCAGCAGTACCAGCTTCTTCACCTTCATATTTGTAACCATCTTTACCACGGATACGCTGATCACCACCTGATGAGAATGACCATTGACCTTTGTGAGAAGGACCATTACCTGTTAACAGTACACAACCTACATCAGACCATTGGCGTGCGTGATCTAATGCAGTGAATAGCTCGTCAACTGTTTTAGGGCGAAATGCATTTAAGCAGTCAGGACGATTAATCGCGATACGTACTGTTGGCTGATTTTTCGCGCGGTGGTAAGTAATATCTTCGAAATCAAAGCCTTCAACTTCGTCCCAAAGCTCAGGATTAAAAATGGTTTTCGTTGTCATGTGGCGTAGCCTCCATAAGTTAATGATGTAAGGCTAGGGCGTTATATCAAAAAGTCAATTTTTCGATGAAATAACCTTAACTAACTATCGAAAAATAACGTAAGTTGGTGACAGATTAGGCAATTATAAAACTTGTGTTATTTCATCATTGATCAAATGGCTTTTTCTCCTGACAACAAAACAAAACCTTGCCACAATGAACCCGAATTCACTACTCACAGACGCATTATGTTGAAAGTATTACCAATCGATAGTATCGAGCAGCCATTTAAAACCTTATTACGTAACGATCATATTGTGGTTGAAGCAGAAACGGGCTCGGGAAAGTCAACACGCTTACCATTATGGGCATCATCCCAAGGTAAAGTGCTGGTGGTTGAGCCTCGTCGTGTGGCTTGTACTTCATTGGCTGAATATTTAGCAACAGATGAAGCGAATCCTGAACAGATATCAGTGGGTTATGCGATTCGTTTTGAGCAGCATTTTGATGAAAATACCCAAATTATTTTTGCAACACCCGGTGTGGCGCTGCGTTGGTTAAGTGAAGGGGTGTTAGCTGTGTTCGCTACAGTGATCATTGATGAATTCCATGAACGACGTTGGGATACTGACTTGTTACTGGCACTACTTAAACAGCAACAATCGCATCGTTTGGTGATCACCTCTGCAACCATTGATAGTCAGCGATTAGTTGATTATTTATCGGCAAAGCATCTGCACGCGAAAGGGCGTAACTTTGCCGTTACTGTGATTAATCAATCTGCAGACAGTCGTGATATGCCAGATATTATGAATATCGACAAGCGCATTTCTCGTTTAGTGAGTGAGCATATTGATACTCAGCAAGATATTTTGATTTTCTTACCGGGGCGAAAAGAAATTTCAGCCACGCAAAGTGCGTTGAAACAAACGTTTAGTGATCAAGTTACTGCTGGGCTGTTAGATATTATTCCATTGCATGCGTCAGTAACCGATGATGAACGTAAACGGGCTTTAACCGAAAGTGATAAGCAACGCATTATTGTTGCGACCAATGTCGCTGAAACGTCAGTGACGATTCCCGGTGTTACGTTGATCATTGATTCTGGATTAGAGCGCCGCACCCACCAGCGTAATGGACGCACGGTTTTAGCTCTGCATGCGATTTCCAAAGCGAGTTCAGAGCAGCGAAAAGGGCGAGCTGGGCGTGTCACTGACGGAATGTGCATTCGTCTGTATGGCAAAGCTGCTGCTCTTGAGTTAATTACTCCGCCTGAACTTCAACGTGAAGAGTTGGTGGAAGCCTATCTCGCCTCACTTTGCTGTGGGGCTAAATTTAGCCAATTGCCATTTATTGATCCATTGCCAGAGAAAACCCTTACTGCTGCAAAACAAGCGTTATTAGCAATGCGAGCTATGACAGAAGATGAGGTTATTACGGATTATGGGCGTTGTTTATACCAGTTACCAATAGATACCTTGTTTGCCCATTTAATAACGGCAATGACAACACGAACTGATAAAGAAGCGATGGTGGATTTAGCGGCTGCGCTGTCTATTCCGCAGCGTTTATGGCAGCCGCCACGTAATGAAGAAACACTTGAAAAGTTATATCAATGGTTGGGTAATAGCTTTTGTGATGCGACAGCCTTAGTCAAAATGGTGAGAGCTGATGAGTTACCGGAATGGTTAACGGTTGATGACAATATGCTTGCCGAAGCACGATTGTTGTCAGTACAAATGCGTGAAATTTTAGACTTACCAGAGCTTTCAGTCACAAGTCGATTTAAGCGTGAGCAATGGCAAAATGCCGTCATTCAGGCAGTACCAGAACTGGTTTTTGTTCGTCGGGAAAAACGTCAGCAAGCCATGAGCAACGGTATAGTGGAAGTGAGTAGTGCGAAAGATTCCCTGATTGATTGTAAAGTCGAAGATAGTCAGTTATCGCAAGCCATGCTGGTATTTGATCAATTTGCTTTGCCGGGGCGAGGGGTAAAACAAAACCGTATTTTAGCAACATGTAACTCTCCCGTGACAATGTCACAAATAATCACTGCTGAACTAGGTGACATCGTCCAAGGGGATACAGTTGAGCAAAGTGACGGTACATTTAAAACGGCAATGCATCGTATTTATGCTGGACGCGTTATTGATGTTCAATGGACACAACCCGAAGGGCAGTCTGCACGATCAGCGATTGTGGACATGTTACTTGCTGGTGAAGTCATGCCTGAATTAGCTCCTCGTATTATTGCTGATATTTCACAGTGGAATTTGTATTTGGCACTAGGGTTATATAACGCTGATTTTGTGAAGCGTCAGCCTGAGCCTGTTGATATTACTCAGTGGTTAACAGATCAAATTGATGATTTAGGCATTGAGCAGATTGATGACTTAGCGTTATTCGAGCCTAGTGACTTTCTCTTTGATGGGATCCCTGAGTGGGAGAGACAAGAGTTTGATGAGCTGTACCCAAGGGAAGTCAAACTGACAGATTTAGTGATGGCGATTGAATACGATATTCTACGCAAGTTGGTAGTAGCTAATCATATTCAAGGAAGTCGTAAAGCGGATCCGAAACGCTGGGAGTTGCCACGTTGGCAAGGCTGGCGGATCAAATATAAAAAAGCCAGTCGTGTGATTGATATTAAATAAGTTAATCCGTAATGATGATGCCATCGGGTGTGGTTGCGACAATTGTTTGATAGAACAACAGGTTGGCATTATTGTCGTACGCTTGGATCAAAATATGTTTCATTGTGCCTGTGACTCTAATGGTGCCGTTAAAATTTCCATTTAGTATGCTGCCTGAGACTAACAAACTGCCTGCTATCGGTGAAATATCACCATTTTCAAACTCGGTAAAGTCAGAGTAGATCGTGAGCTTTAGGATAGCTTTTGTTGTTAAGTCGATTTTGATGCTCATATCGTAAGAGGTATTTAAATCAAAATCGTCAGGAATATCGAGATCACCAAAGTCATTATCGTTGTTGTCATCTGAACGTGGTGGTGTAGGATTTTCAGGTTCAGGTTCAGGTTCAGGTTCAGGTTCAGGTTCAGGTTCAGGTTCAGGTTCAGGTTCAGGTTCAGGTTCAGGTTCAGGTTCAGGCGGAATAACGGGATCTTGAGTCTCCGGAACTACAATGACTACTTCGTCTTCGATGTTTGCCTGTGAGCTGTTAGAGCTGTCATTAGTTTCTGAATCAGTATCTGGAATAGAAGGTAGCTGAACAGGGGATTCTGATATTTCAGCGCCATTAGTATTATCTGGTTGAACAAGGTCTGTAGTCTGAGGCTGATTTGTTTGTGTTGAATCGCTTTTACAGCCAAGTAAAAGTATGTTGAAAGTTAAGCTAATAGTCAGAAGCGTAATGGTTTTCATAGTTAAAAGAAAATCGGCTTATTACTGATTCTTTCTAATTGAAAGTGTATAAGCCGATTTCTATTATTTCCTGTTAGTTGCTAATAGTAATACCGTCGGCATTAACGCTCACAACTGTTTGGAAAGGTTCTTTATTTGGGTCTTGGTACCATGCCTCAATCAGTACATTTTTCAATGTCCCTGTTGCTGCAATGACGCCATTAAAGTCGCCATTAGCGATTTGCCCTGAGATGATCTTACTACCTGCAATCGGTGTAATAGAGCCATCATCCGCTACTGTAAAGTCACCGTATACGCTTAAGCTCATTGGTTCAGTGGTATCCAGATCAATACTGATAGGCATATCGTAAGTTGTACTTAAGTCGAAATCATCAGGGATAACTAAATCCTCAAATTTCGCTGTGCTGTCACCTGCATCTCCAGTACCACCTGTTACCTGATCATCGACATTTTGATCAGGATTAGGCACGGCTTGCTGTGGTGTGTCTGTGTTGGTGTTGCCATCATCACCACCGCCACCACCACAACCTAATAATAGAGCGGCAGTAAAAAGTGTTAGGTATAAACTTTTCATTTTTAATACTCCTCTCCATTATTCAAAGAGTTTGCTGACAACGGCATTTGCACGTAGATACCAGTCGGTATTACTTACACCACCAGATGTTGCGAAAGTTTCAAGATCAGGGTAAGCCGTTAGGATATTAGTACCTTCATTTGGGTGATCCCATGGGGTATCAACTACAATGGCCCAAGGAACACCGTTAGCGTTGTGGTAAGTGTCACAGTTAACTCCCGGACAATCACCATCTACGTAAACAGATGTGTCATCGTCAGTACCAAAGTAGGTGGTATTGGCTTTACTAGTGACATCATAGTTTTTCAAGTGGATTTCAACTGCACGACCATCTGTTGCTCGCGTACCGTCACCATGGTCGATTCCTGGTGTACCGAAGATAAATGGATTCAACGGCATGCTTGGCGCACTTGCTGAAGTAATAGGCGTGGTGAATGGAATACTTGCTTCAAATTGGAATTGATCGACTGCGTCGCTTGAACAGCCTGTCCATACACGATAGTACGCACCTAAACCACCTGAACAAGCAGGTGCTGAAATCTCATTTTTTAGGTTTTCAGAAATAATCACTACGGCATCAGTCGTACCGGATTCTAGAATTTGCGTAAAATGTTTAGTTACGCCGTTAACGACGAGTTTTGTTCTTGATGAATCTACAGCACCGGTTGCTATACCATCAATTTTCACGGCAAAGCCGTTAGCGAAGTCCGCACCATATGCACGTAAATTACCGTAGATATCGTAACGTAATATATCACCATTGGTATCTGTAACTTTATCTACACGGTAGTACATCGCAACATCGTTGAAGTCGAAGTCACCTTGTTGTGGCCAGTCATCTTCATACACTAGGGTTACCCAAGAGTTGGATGATGGGTACCAGTTATGCGTTACTGCTTGCGCATCGACTGTGATCTGATGATCCTCTACCTCACCGTAGGAAACACCACCATAAGAGAGTGCTCCAGCATCTTTTGCTATACGGAAACGCGCCCAAATTTGTCCTGTAGTTGCATCATCAGGTACACGAACTTTAAGCATATGCGTTGCTGGTGTTACACCGTCACCACCATTGAGTAGAAGATCCGTAATAGTATGCTCGGTAGATTCATCAAACACACCATTGTTATTCCAGTCAATCCAGACATTGACATAACCAGGGGCAGAACCACCGACTAGAACTTGAATTAGTGCATCTGAACCTTGTTTGAAGTTCGCTGGGAATGAAATACCATCCTCATCATTTGGTGTGCCATCGGCATCATCCGAACTTGGTGAAACTAAAGCATCACCTTCTGTATCGATTTCACTACCGAAGAAGTAGTTGACTTCTGATACGTTGTAGTGACGCGCACCATTGGCTGCAAGAGAAGTTTTATAGGTATCAGGTGCATCACCAAAGTCAGTGTTTGCTGCCAGAATAGGTGCATTAGCACAACGAGCACCATCATTGGTGCCAGAAACTGGACCTGCTGAATATTGAACTGCGGTAGCATCAATACTTGCTAGGTTACTGATATCAATTTGGAACACTAAACCATCTTGGTTTCGGCTGAGGTACAAATAACCATTGGCATCAAAATATTGTGCACCGAAGGTTGAAGAGCCGGTAATGCCTGTGTCACCAATTTCAGTGAAGGTTGCTGACGAGTTATAGTTGCTGATCTCATAGAGTTTCTTAGTACTATTATCAACAGCAAATAATCGACCAGAACCATCTGGATGGAACGCCATATCAGTAAGGCCGAGAGATGCATTACCACCAGTCATCACTTGGGTTGCCACCAGGGTGGTTAAGTCGATCTCGTACATACCTGTACCAGATTTGTAGACGTAGTATTTGTTATTGAATACATCACCCGTTGGGAAGGTGGTTGAGCCGGGTAGACCTGTAACGGAGACGTTTTCATGTTGGAAAAGTTGATTGACACGAACAACTGTAAAGTTGGTGTTATCAAAACCATAAATGTAGTCATCTGTTTCGTTATAACCTACCGCATTAATAGAGGAGGTCATTGGATCAGAAGCTTGATAGAAACCAGATGATAAATCTACTTTATATACCGTTGATGGATTACCTTGGAATAGGAATGCATCACTAGGACACCCACCATTATCGGTAAATGGGTGCGGTATTATGCTGTATGCCGAGGTAGAAACTAAGGCTAACGAGCATGCTAGTAAAGAGTGTCGTAAACACTTCATATCTTTGCCTCACTCAGTTAAAAATACTCATGGACATTCATTGCGTCGTTCATCATTGACAAAATGTACAAGTTTCAAGCCAACAAATATTTAATAAGGCAGTAATGTAAGTGTTTATAACTATATGAATAATCAATGAATTGATAAATATATTATTTCAGCGATTGTTGCATATAGCTATATCTATAAAAATAAGAATGATATTAAAAATAATTGTTAGACAGGTATGTCAGTATTTTCATGCCTATCTCAAATACAATAAAGGCACACGTAACGGAATATGTTACAGGTGCCTCCTTGTTTATAGTCTTCATATGTAACAAGACTATTTAAAATTGCCTATTAAATGATTGCTCTATTTGTCTAGTAAAATATATAGGTGCGTATATTAGTATATGGTTTAGCTTGCACTCTATATAAAGAGTAGGTGCAGATATTAGATCTATCAAGAAACTTAGAGAAAAGAAAAGAGCTAAAAATTAGCTCTTTTAAGTGATTAAATCATGGCGTCTTTAGCGGTAATTTTTGCTTTAATAAATGCGGAATGGTCCAGATATATCAACTCTGATACTTGGCGTATTACTGCTTCTTCTTGTGGATCAATGACACCATCAGCATAGGCAACTTTCCACATTGCTTCAATAAGTTGATAGCGTTCAGACTGCTCAAGTGATCGTAGTTTGTTCGTAAAATCGTACAAAGAAACAGAAGAATCACTTTGTTGTTGCGCCTTGGTTAATAAGTCACTTGCAGCGACCTCGTTAATATCGAGCAATTTCATTAACAAGTGTTGTTTAGCTATCTCTTCTCTTGGATCTTGTTCATGATCGGCACTGGCAACTTCACATAATAAAGAAGCCATTGCTAAGTGCAGGGTTGGGGTATCAACAGCATCACCGCAACTTGTATCGTTTACTAATTGTCGGAATAGTGTCCGTAAAGATTTGAACATTATTAGCCTTATTATTTTAGTTATTTCTACATTAATAATTTAATAATATTTTTATTTAATCAAGTATGAAATTGACAATATTGAATTACATAAGTGTGATTTATTTAATTGTCATTATTAATTTATATCCATTTTTTCGATAAAAAAGCACTAGTTGCAAAATTAACACACCAAATAATAGGCCACAGAAAATAAAAAATGCCCAATGATATTGTGCGCCAGGAATTCCGCCTAAGTTAACGCCTAATAATCCTGTTAGAAAGCCTAACGGTAGGAATATTGTGGTAATTAATGAGAGAAAATATAATCGCTGATTCAAGGCTTCAGATTGTAAACTCATTAGTTCTTCTTGTGTCACGTTCGCACGTTCACGAATGGCATTTAAGTCATCTAAGACATGGATGAGCTTTTCATTCACTTCATGGATTTTCTGTTTATCAGAAAGACTTAACAATGGGGTATCAATGGTAAGCAGTTTAGCAATAGCATCACGTTGCGGGGTGACATAACGGCGAAGATAAACCGTTTCACGTCGAAGCACGGCAATGTTATTACGTAAATTTTCGTCACTGTTGTTCATCACTTGATCTTCAAGTGCCGTCAGTCTGTCATCTAATGTGTCGATGACTTCCATCTTATTGCTGGTTAAGTGATCACATAGGCATAAGATGAATGCCCCAATGGTTTTTGGTCCAAAGCCGCCAACGATATGTGCAGAGACACGATCTAAAGCGCGAACAGGGCGATCAGATGTCGTGATAATCATATTCTTGGTGTAGTAACCACGAATGGAAACCATTTCTGCTGGTACGTCAGAAGGTGTATTAGATTCGATATCGATCCCACGTAATGAAAGAAAGAAGCCTTCTTTGGTTTGATTTAGGCGTGGGCGAATACGGCGTGTAGTGAGTGCATCTTTTTCGATGTCAGGTAGAGCACTGCTTTGGATCCACGCAAGGGCATCTGGGTCGGTATAGTTGAGATGTAACCACAGCAAGCCATCATTACTACTCCATTGATTAATGTGTTCTAGCGTTAAAGGCTTTGATGCTTTGGTGGCATCAAGTTGGTAACTATAGATAAAGCCGTTTTTCATAGATCACCTGTTCCTCTAACAATATACGTGTAAGCAATAACTATCTAATGGTTATTAGCTTAACTGATATAAGCCTTTGTTAGAAAAAAATTCTAATAATCTGCTTGTTTTTACAGGTTTTGTTTACTTTTTAGACTGAAATTGACCACGGAACTGTCGAGGTGTAAAGCGACTCCACGCTTTAAAGCGAGTACTAAAGTTGGTGGGGTTAGGGTAGCCACATAAATCACTGATATGTTGAATAGACCAGTTTGTAGTGGTTAATAAACCTGCTGCATGCTCCATTCTAATTTGTGTTAAATGTGCGATCGGGCTTTGCTGAAAATATTGCTGACATAAACGATGAAAGTGAGGTTCAGAACAAGGGTACATTTTTGCTAAGTCACTTACTTGCCAAGGATGGTGAAGCTGACTTTTGGTTTGTTGAAAGACATGCTCTAAGCGAGTGAGGGCTTTAGGGGCATATGATGTAGAACGATTTTCTACCAATAAGCAAATTTGTTCCGTAATACTTCGGCATAATGCATCCCCTAAAGGATAACGAAAGCTTAAGGCATCATTTAAACAGGTGATAGTTTTAAATAGTAAATCACAAGATTGTGATTCATTGTAATAAATATCATGAGGCAAGCTTTTATCCCAATGACTATTACTTTCAAGCATTACCCATGCAACATCCCATTCTAATGCTTCGTTATCTTCTGGATTGATAATAAAGCAGTTCTCTTGTGCTGGTGGAATATAAATAACACTGCCAGCTTCAAGTGGCCACTCTTTCTCTGGGGTTTTTATTAACCCTTTTCCTTTTGTGGTATAGAGCAACATATACATTTCAGGATTGCGTCGGTAAATACTGAACGCTTCTTTGCCGTAATTTATGCCACATTGAAGGATTTTGTGTCTTTCCAATTCGATTGATTGGAGCTGATCAATAATGATGGATTGGCATAATGGCGAAATTGTAAAAGTTTCTATATTACCCATAGTCAGCCTGTTAAATAAAAAGTTGATAGTTTGGCAAAGGTTTTTGATGGCTTAGAATAAACGTCTTTTAACAAGGCTAGGTATGATCACTCTCACACTAAAACAAATACATAGGTGGCGATCATGCAACAGTGGCGAAGCTCAGTAGATAAAACATTTTGGCAAAAAACATGGCGTTTAGCTTTGCCTGTATCGTTACAGTCAATGTTATTTGCAGTTCTTGGTTTAGTAGACGTTATTATGGTGTCACAACTGGGTGAGGCACAGGTAGCAGCGGTCGGTATTGGTAACCGAATTGTATTTTTCAATTTCCTATTGATTGTGGGTGTTAGCGGTGCTGTAGGTGTATTAGCTGCGCAATATTTTGGCGCAGGAAAAATGGAAGGGGTAAGACGTACCTTGTTGCAATCTTGGGTATGCGCCATTTTATTAACTTTACCTTTTGCCGTTGTGTATCGTGTCTTTCCAGAGCAGATTGTCTCACTGGTCAGTGATGATCCAAGCTTTGTGAAACACGCCCATGATTATTTATACATATCGGGCTGGACAATTGTTTTTGTTGCCATTGTTGTTCCGTTGGAATCTGCATTACGTGCCATCGGTGAGGCTAAGATGCCTACTTATGTTGGGCTGTTGGCAGTGGTTGTTAATGCTGTTTTAAATGCATTACTTATCTTTGGGTTATACGGTTTTCCTGAAATGGGGTTAGCAGGGGCTGCATTAGGTACAACTATTTCACGTGCAGCACAAACAGCGGTTTTACTTGTGATCACCTATATCAGTTATAAAAAAGTATTACCTAAAGCTGAAGATATTGAGCCAGCACGAACACCTAAAGCACGAAAACGTTATTTTACTGTAGCCTGGCCAATGATCATTCATGATGGTGCGTGGGCAATGGGTGTGCTGGTGTATAGCATTATCTTTGCCAAATTAGGAGTGACAGAGCTGGCAATTATCAGTTTGTTATCTCCAATCGAAGGAGTCTTGATTTCTGCTTTCTTTGGTTTTTCAGTGGCAGCAGCAACCATTCTTGGTCATGAGTTAGGGGCGGAAAACTATCAACGGGCGTTTCATCAATCATGGTCATTTCTCGTTATCAGTGTATCGATAGCGTTCATTATGGGCGTTTCGATTTGGTTCTCTAGTGGGCTGGTGGGAGAGTGGTTAGCAAAAGCCAATACACCTAATTTGGATCTGTCACTCAATGTGACGTTGGTTTTAGCATTAGGCATGTTTTTAAAAGTGTTTAATATGGTAGGCATTGGTGGTGTATTGCGTAGCGGTGGCGACATTAAATACAGCATCTTTATCGATATATTTGGTCAATGGGGCATTGGTATTCCTTTAGCGATATTAACTGGGCTGGTGCTTGGGTGGCCATTACACTGGGTTCTAATCTCAATTTTAGCTGAAGAAGTGGTAAAAGTAGGGCTCACAACCTATCGTATCTATGGTCGAAAGTGGTTGAAGAACTTAGTCAATGAGGATGAAGAAGCAATAGCGGCTTAACATTAATTGTTCTGAAATTTGCTCACATATTGAGGCCTCGAACTTGTTATTTATTGACTAAGTTTGAGGCTTTCACCTCTTTACTTACCATAATTAGCGTAAATTTATCCATTCTTTTCCATCTTGGACTTAATGCCCATCATTACACCCTAGTAATTGTCTTTTAAGCTGCTCTCACACCGTTTCAATTGTGATAGAATTAACAAAAATTTCGAATTGCCAAGTGATACTGAGCAAGTTTTCATCATGATGTTCTCGGTATCCATTAGTCATTGAAAAGACAGGAATTACATTGAGTCAGTCGAATAATACTCAAGCAGACGTGTTGAATAATGAAAAAACATTAAAGTCTGCGATAAAAGATTGCATGATGCGCGATCAGTTTCGTCTACACAAACGTGTACAGGGCGCATCAAAGATTAAAAATGAAAAATCCAAGCATGCGGTATTTGATGAGATTGCAGTAGATATTGCGAAATCAATGCAAACCGTTGAGCGTCGTCGCACCCAGCGTCCAAAAATCATTTACCCAGCACAGCTGCCAGTAAGCCAAAAGAAAGATGAAATTGCACAAGCGATTTTAAATAACCAAGTGGTGATCGTGGCGGGTGAAACAGGTTCTGGTAAAACGACCCAGTTACCTAAAATCTGTTTAGAGATCGGTCGTGGTACCCACGGCATGATTGGTCATACTCAGCCTCGTCGTCTTGCTGCACGCTCTGTTGCTTCTCGTATTGCAGAAGAAATGGAATGTGAAATGGGTTCACACGTAGGTTATAAAGTACGATTTAACGATCAAGTTTCAGAGCATAGCCATGTGAAGTTGATGACAGACGGTATTCTGCTGGCTGAAATTCAACACGATCGCTACTTAAATCAGTACGATACCATTATTATCGATGAAGCCCACGAACGTAGCCTAAACATCGATTTCATCATGGGTTACTTGCGTGAGTTATTACCGAAGCGCCCTGATTTAAAAGTTATCATTACTTCGGCAACCATCGATCCTGAGCGTTTCTCAAAACACTTTAACAATGCGCCCATTATTGAAGTGTCTGGCCGTACTTACCCTGTAGAAGTACGTTACCGCCCAGTGGTTGAAGACGGTGATGATACCGATCGTGACCAATTAGATGCGATTTTTGATGCGGTTGATGAACTGTGCGATGAAGGTGAAGGCGATATCCTGATCTTCATGAACGGTGAGCGTGAAATTCGTGATACAGCAGATGCGTTAGAAAAACGTAAGCTGCGTAATACTGAAATTTTGCCACTGTACGCACGTTTGTCGGCAGGTGAGCAGAATAGGGTATTCCAATCGCACTCAGGTCGTCGCATTGTCCTTTCGACTAACGTGGCTGAAACCTCGCTTACAGTTCCGGGTATTAAATACGTTATCGATCCGGGTACGGCACGTATTAGCCGTTATAGCTACCGTACAAAAGTACAGCGTCTTCCTATTGAGCCGATTTCACAAGCAAGTGCTAATCAGCGTATGGGGCGTTGTGGTCGTGTTCAAGAAGGTATCTGTATTCGTCTTTACTCTGAGGAAGATTTCTTATCGCGCCCAGAGTTTACTGATCCTGAAATTCTGCGTACCAACCTTGCGTCTGTTATTTTACAAATGACCTCCATTGGCTTGGGTGATATCCAAGCCTTTCCATTTGTAGAAGCACCGGATAACCGTAACATTCAAGATGGTATTCGCCTGCTTGAAGAGTTGGGAGCCATTAACCCGAAAGCGACGGATCCACGTAAGCGTCTATCGCCAATGGGTCGACAGCTAGCACGTTTACCGATTGATCCTCGTTTAGCACGTATGGTGTTAGAAGCACCTAAGCATGGTGCGTTACGTGAAGTGATGATCATTGCGGCAGGTTTGTCGATCCAAGATCCCCGTGAGCGTCCATCTGATAAGCAACAACAATCGGATGAGAAGCACCGTCGTTTTAATGACAAAGACTCTGATTTTATTGCGTTTGTAAACCTATGGGATTACATCCAAGAGCAGCAAAAAGAGCTGTCAAATAATCAGTTCCGCCGTTTGTGTAAGAAAGATTACCTAAACTACTTACGTATCCGTGAATGGCAAGATATCTACTTCCAAATCAACCAAGTGATCAAAGAGCTTGAGTTGAAACTCAACGGTAACGAAGCTGGTTACGACAGTATTCATATTTCGCTACTAAGCGGTTTGCTTTCTCACATTGGTATGAAAGACCAAGAGAAAAACGAATACCAAGGCGCACGTAATGCACGTTTTAACATCTTCCCTGGATCGGGCATTTTCAAGAAACAACCGAAATGGGTGATGGCTGCTGAGCTGGTGGAAACATCACGTTTATGGGCACGTGTTGCAGCGAAAATCCAACCTGAGTGGGTTGAGCCATTAGCGGGTCACTTGATCAAACGTAGTTATAGCGAACCGCATTGGGAGAAAAAATCCGCTGCTGTTCATGCGTTTGAAAAAGTAACCCTATACGGGATTCCAGTCGTTGCTAAACGTAAAGTGAATTACGGCAGTATTGATCCAACCTTATCTCGTGAGATCTTTATCCGATCTGCATTGGTAGAAGGAGATTGGGAGACACGCCATAAGTTCTATCATCAAAACCGTAAACTATTGCGTGAAGTCGAAGAGTTAGAGCATAAATCCCGTCGTCGTGACATTCTGATCGATGATGATGAGTTGTTTAACTTCTACGATCAGCGTATTGGCTTAAAAGCAACGTCAGGCCGCCACTTTGATACGTGGTGGAAACAAGCATCAAAAGAAAACCCAGAGTTATTAAACTTTGAGCGTGAAATGCTGTTCCGTGGTGATGCAAGCCATGTTACTGATTTGGATTATCCAAACTTCTGGTATCAAGGTAACTTGAAGCTAAAACTAAGCTACCAGTTTGAACCGGGTGAAGATAACGATGGTGTGACCGTACATGTACCATTGGCTATTTTGAACCAAGTTCAGCCTGATGGTTTTGATTGGCAGATCCCAGGGTTACGTCATGAACTGATTGTGGCACTGATCAAATCATTACCAAAGCCGTTACGTCGTAACTTTGTGCCAGCACCAAACTACGCCGATGCGTTCTTAGCACGTGTTAAGCCAATGGAAGCGCCATTGCTAGATTCCTTAGAAAAAGAATTAAAGCGCATGAGTGGCGTGACAATTGTGCGTGAAGATTGGAACTTAGATCAGATCCCTGATCACTTGCGCATTACTTATCGTGCAGTGGATCACCGTAATCGTAAGTTACGTGAAAGCAAAGATATCTATGGCCTGAAAGATAACTTGAAAGAGAAGGTTCAAGAGACGTTATCGCAAGTTGCTGATGATGATATCGAGCAAGATGGTTTGAAAACGTGGAGCTTTGGTGCGCTACCTGAGCGTTACCAACAGAAACGTGGTGGCTTTGAAGTTAAAGCGTATCCTGCGCTGGTGGATAATAAAGACTCTGTTGGTATCAAACTGTTTGAAACCGAAGAGCAGCAACATAATGCGATGCAAGCCGGTCAACGTCGTTTGATTCTGCTTAATGTACCATCGCCTATTAAGTATCTGCATTCAAACTTACCGAACAAATCGAAACTAGGTTTGTACTTCAACCCGTATGGTCGTGTACTGGATCTTATCGATGACTGTATTGCTTGCGGTGTTGATAAGCTGATTGAAGAAAAAGGCGGTTTAGCATGGCAGCCTGAGTCATTTGAAGCACTGAAAGAGTTTGTTCGTGCAGAGCTTGGCGACACGGTAGTAGATATTGCTAAACAAGTTGAAGCGATTTTAACAACGGCATTTAATATCAGTAAGCGTTTGAAAGGTCGTATTGATTTGAATATGGCGTTTGCGATGTCAGATATCAAAGCGCAAATTGAAGGTTTGATCTTCAAAGGCTTTGCCACGGAATGTGGTTGGAAACGTCTGCCAGACATTCTTCGTTACATGCGTGCTATTGAGCGTCGAATGGAAAAACTGCCAATCGATCCAAACAAAGACCGTGTGCATATCCTGAAGATTGAATCAGTGGTGAATGACTACAAAGAGCTACTGAATAAGATCCCGAAAGGGCAACCAGTGCCAGATAAGGTAAAAGAGATCCGTTGGATGATTGAAGAGCTTCGTGTGAGCTACTTTGCGCAACAATTGGGTACGCCATATCCAGTATCTGATAAGCGTGTGCGCAACGCGATTAATGAGTGTTAACTAGTACGCATTAAATCAATGAAAGCCGACAGTGTGAAAGCACTGTCGGCTTTTTTATACATTAAATTTAGTAATTGCTGTTTTTATTATAAATATTTCATATAACAGCTTGAGGTGGTGACAAAAAAATGACACTATAACCATTGTTAGCTTTATGTGAATTTTAGGTTCTAGATTTGTTTTGATAAAGAGATTTAAAAGCTATAGAAATCACATTTTTTTGTTTTTTGAACTAAACAGGGACTGTTTCTTCAATGAAATCTATTGTTGTCACTAATGTAAGTAAAATACTGTCAATTTCTGGTCATGTTGAATTACATAAAGATACGGGGAACACTCCAGTTACAGAGTTGCAAATGCTCTCTGTTGGGGATGTCTTAATATTTAGTGACAATGCAATACTATCGATTGAACATTTGGATGGCACGATTGCTCAGCTACCTAGCTTAGAATTAGAACTAGCAGATGATCAAGTAGACGCGGAAATAGCGAGCTTACAATCGTTGATTGCATCTGGTGAAGATCCTACACAAGTTGCAGAAGCATCAGCTGCTGGTATCTCAATTAGTGGCAATAGTGGTGGCTTTGGTTTTACAAGCGTTGAGCGAAATGCCAAAGAAGTTATCGCTCAAGCTGGATATGATACAACTGAGCTTAATCAACGCCCAGCAGCTGCATCATTCGAAAAAACGACAAATTATTCATTATCTTCTCCTTCCGCCCCTCAATCTCCTAAAGATAAAAATGACAGTAAAGTCAATAAATTGCCTAATGCCGTTAACGATCAAGTGAAAGTTGATGAAGACGGACGTATCACACTCGATCTTACTAAAAATGATAATGATGCTGATGGCAGTTTTAAAATCACAGCCATTGCAAGTATTGAGCTTACAGGGAAAGAGCAAATAATTTCTATTGATAATGGGCAAATTGAAATATCAGCAGAAGGTAATATTGTTTTTGTACCAGACACAAATTTTAACGGCGATGTGAGTTTTGACTACACCATTACTGACGATGATGGTGCAAGTGCGACAGCAACCGTGGCGATAACTGTAAAACCTGTCAATGATGCGCCTGAATTTATAGATGATAACAACAATCCTGCTAGTGGAAATATCACAGCAGAGACCGAAGAAGATATTCCTGTTAGTGGTCAGCTAATGGCAACAGATGCCGATGGTGATGAGCTTAACTTTGCACTTGCAGATGATTCTCTACCAAGTAATGGCTTAGTCAATGTGAACAAGGATGGGTCTTGGGAATACACACCTACTACAGACTTTAATGGTGAAGATAGCTTCGATGTAATAGTGAATGACGGCAAGGGTGGTACCGATACCATCACTGTCAATATCACGGTCAAGCCCGCAAATGTTGATCCTGTAATTGTTGATAACAACGGTGCGCCATTGGGTGACAGCATTACTGTGACCACAGATGAAGACGTTAAAGTGGGTGGCAAGTTATCAGCTACCGATGCCGATGGTGATACGTTGACCTTTACTCAATCAACGGATCCAAAAGATGGCACCGTGACGGTAGATGCCAACGGCAACTGGACATACGATCCGAACACGAACTTTAATGGTGATGACAGCTTTACTGTCACCGTGAGTGATGGCAAAGGTGGTACCGATACCATCAGCGTGAATATCACGGTTAATCCTATTAATGATGCGCCAGTATTGGTTGATGCGAACAATCAACCATTGGGTGAAAGCATTGCGGTCACTACCGATGAAGAAGTCAAAGTGGGTGGCAAGTTATCAGCCACTGATGCCGATGGTGATACGTTGACCTTTACTCAATCAACGGATCCAAAAGATGGCAAAGTCACCGTAGATAGCAATGGTAACTGGGCATACGACCCGAACCCCGATTTCCACGGTAATGACAGCTTTACTGTCACCGTGAGTGATGGCAAAGGTGGTACCGATACTATCACCGTGAATATCACGGTTAATCCTGCGAACGATAACCCTGTGATTGTTGATAACAACGGTGCACCATTGGGTGAAAGCATTGCGGTTACCACCGATGAAGAAGTCAAAGTGGGTGGCAAGTTATCAGCCACTGATGCCGATGGCGATGAACTGACATTTACTCAATCGAGTGATCCAAAAAATGGCACCGTAACAGTAGATGCCAATGGCAACTGGACATACGATCCGAACACGAACTTTAATGGTGATGACAGCTTTACCGTCACCGTGAGTGATGGCAAAGGTGGTACCGATACTATCACCGTGAATATCACGGTTAATCCTGCGAACGATAACCCTGTGATTGTTGATAACAACGGTGCACCATTGGGTGACAGCATTACTGTGACCACAGATGAAGAAGTCACAGTGGGTGGCAAGTTATCAGCCACTGATGCCGATGGCGATGAACTGACGTTTACTCAATCAACGGATCCAAAAGATGGCAAAGTCACCGTAGATAGCAATGGTAACTGGACATACGACCCGAATCCCGATTTCCACGGTAGTGACAGCTTTACTGTCACCGTGAGTGATGGCAAAGGTGGTACCGATACTATCACCGTGAATATCACGGTTAATCCTGCGAACGATAACCCTGTGATTGTTGATAACAACGGTGCACCATTGGGTGACAGCATTGCGGTTACCACCGATGAAGAAGTCAAAGTGGGTGGCAAGTTATCAGCCACTGATGCCGATGGCGATGAACTGACATTTACTCAATCGAGTGATCCAAAAAATGGCACCGTAACAGTAGATGCCAATGGCAACTGGACATACGATCCGAACACGAACTTTAATGGTGATGACAGCTTTACTGTCACCGTGAGTGATGGCAAAGGTGGTACCGATACCATCAGCGTGAATATCACGGTTAATCCTATTAATGATGCGCCAGTATTGGTTGATGCGAACAATCAACCATTGGGTGAAAGCATTGCGGTCACTACCTATGAAGAAGTCAAAGTGGGTGGCAAGTTATCAGCCACTGATGCCGATGGTGATACGTTGACCTTTACTCAATCAACGGATCCAAAAGATGGCAAAGTCACCGTAGATAGCAATGGTAACTGGGCATACGACCCGAACCCCGATTTCCACGGTAATGACAGCTTTACTGTCACCGTGAGTGATGGCAAAGGTGGTACCGATACTATCACCGTGAATATCACGGTTAATCCTGCGAACGATAACCCTGTGATTGTTGATAACAACGGTGCACCATTGGGTGAAAGCATTGCGGTTACCACCGATGAAGAAGTCAAAGTGGGTGGCAAGTTATCAGCCACTGATGCCGATGGCGATGAACTGACATTTACTCAATCGAGTGATCCAAAAAATGGCACCGTAACAGTAGATGCCAATGGCAACTGGACATACGATCCGAACACGAACTTTAATGGTGATGACAGCTTTACCGTCACCGTGAGTGATGGCAAAGGTGGTACCGATACTATCACCGTGAATATCACGGTGACTCCTATTAACGATAACCCTGTGATTGTTGATAACAGCGAGAATAAGACGCCGCTGGGTGACAGCATTACTGTGACCACAGATGAAGAAGTCACAGTGGGTGGCAAGTTATCAGCCACTGATGCCGATGGTGATGCGTTGACGTTTACTCAATCAACGGATCCAAAAGATGGCAAAGTCACCGTAGATAGCAATGGTAACTGGACATACGACCCGAATCCCGATTTCCACGGTAATGACAAATTTGATGTTATCGTCAGTGATGGCAAAGGTGGTACCGATACCATCACCGTCAATATCACGGTGAATCCTGTTAATGATGCGCCAGTATTGGTTTATGCGAACAATCAACCATTGGGTGACAGCATTGCGGTCACTACCGATGAAGACGTTAAAGTGAGTGGCAAGTTATCAGCCACAGATGCCGATGGCGATGAACTGACATTTACTCAATCAACGGATCCAAAAGATGGCAAAGTCACCGTAGATAGCAATGGTAACTGGACATACGACCCGACCCCCGATTTCCACGGTAATGATAAATTTGATGTTATCGTCAGTGATGGCAAAGGTGGTACCGATACCATCACCGTCAATATCACGGTGAATCCTGTTAATGATGCGCCAGTATTGGTTGATGCGAACAATCAACCATTGGGTGAAAGCATTGCGGTCACTACCGATGAAGAAGTCAAAGTGGGTGGCAAGTTATCAGCCACTGATGCCGATGGCGATGAACTGACATTTACTCAATCGAGTGATCCAAAAAATGGCACCGTAACAGTAGATGCCAATGGCAACTGGACATACGATCCGAACACGAACTTTAATGGTGATGACAGCTTTACCGTCACCGTGAGTGATGGCAAAGGTGGTACCGATACTATCACCGTGAATATCACGGTTAATCCTGCGAACGATAACCCTGTGATTGTTGATAACAGCGAGAATAAGACACCGCTGGGTGACAGCATTACTGTGACCACAGATGAAGAAGTCACAGTGGGTGGCAAGTTATCAGCTACTGATGCCGATGGCGATACGTTGACGTTTACTCAATCAAGTGATCCCAAAAATGGCACCGTGACGGTAGATGCCAACGGCAACTGGGCATACACCCCGAACACGAGCTTTAATGGTGATGACAGCTTTACCGTCACAGTGAATGACGGCAAGGGTGGTACCGATACCATCACCGTCAATATCACGGTGAATCCTGTTAATGATGCGCCAGTATTGGTTGATGCGAACAATCAACCATTGGGTGAAAGCATTGCGGTTACCACCGATGAAGAAGTCAAAGTGGGTGGCAAGTTATCAGCCACTGATGCCGATGGCGATGAACTGACATTTACTCAATCGAGTGATCCAAAAAATGGCACCGTAACAGTAGATGCCAATGGCAACTGGACATACGACCCGAACCCCGATTTCCACGGTAATGACAAATTTGATGTTATCGTCAGTGATGGCAAAGGTGGTACCGATACTATCACCGTGAATATCACGGTTAATCCTGCGAACGATAACCCTGTGATTGTTGATAACAACGGTGCGCCATTGGGTGAAAGCATTGTGGTTACCACCGATGAAGAAGTCAAAGTGGGCGGCAAGTTATCAGCCACTGATGCCGATGGCGATACGTTGACATTTACTCAATCAACGGATCCAAAAGATGGCAAAGTCACCGTAGATAGCAATGGTAACTGGACATACGACCCGACCCCCGATTTCCACGGTAATGATAAATTTGATGTTATCGTCAGTGATGGCAAAGGTGGTACCGATACCATCACCGTCAATATCACGGTGAATCCTATTAATGATGCGCCAGTGATTGTTGATAACAACGGTGCGCCATTGGGTGAAAGCATTGTGGTTACCACCGATGAAGAAGTCAAAGTGGGCGGCAAGTTATCAGCCACTGATGCCGATGGCGATACGTTGACATTTACTCAATCAACGGATCCAAAAGATGGCAAAGTCACCGTAGATAGCAATGGCAACTGGACATACGATCCGAACACGAACTTTAATGGTGATGACAGCTTTACTGTCACCGTGAGTGATGGCAAAGGTGGTACCGATACCATCACCGTCAATATCACGGTGAATCCTATTAATGATGCGCCAGTGATTGTTGATAACAGCGAGAATAAGACGCCGCTGGGTGACAGCATTGCGGTCACTACAGATGAAGACGTTAAAGTGAGTGGCAAGTTATCAGCCACTGATGCCGATGGTGATACGTTGACCTTTACTCAATCAACGGATCCAAAAGATGGCAAAGTCACCGTAGATAGCAATGGTAACTGGACATACGACCCGAATCCCGATTTCCACGGTAATGACAAATTTGATGTTATCGTCAGTGATGGCAAAGGTGGGACAGATACCATCACTGTCAATATCACGGTGAATCCTATTAACGATAACCCTGTGATTGTTGATAACAGCGAGAATAAGACGCCGCTGGGTGACAGCATTGCGGTCACTACAGATGAAGACGTTAAAGTGAGTGGTAAGTTATCAGCCACTGATGCCGATGGTGATACGTTGACCTTTACTCAATCAACGGATCCAAAAGATGGCAAAGTCACCGTAGATAGCAATGGTAACTGGACATACGACCCGAACCCCGATTTCCACGGTAATGATAAATTTGATGTTATCGTCAGTGATGGCAAAGGTGGGACAGATACCATCACCGTCAATATCACGGTGAATCCTATTAATGATGCGCCAGTGATTGTTGATAACAACGGTGCGCCATTGGGTGAAAGCATTGTGGTTACCACCGATGAAGAAGTCAAAGTGGGCGGCAAGTTATCAGCCACTGATGCCGATGGCGATGAACTGACATTTACTCAATCGAGTGATCCAAAAAATGGCACCGTAACAGTAGATGCCAATGGCAACTGGACATACGATCCGAACACGAACTTTAATGGTGATGACAGCTTTACCGTCACCGTGAGTGATGGCAAGGGTGGTACCGATATCATCACTGTCAATATCACGGTGAATCCTATTAATGATAGCCCTGTGATTGTTGATAACAGCGAGAATAAGACGCCGCTGGGTGACAGCATTACTGTGACCACAGATGAAGAAGTCACAGTGGGTGGCAAGTTATCAGCTACCGATGCCGATGGCGATACGTTGACGTTTACTCAATCAACGGATCCAAAAGATGGCAAAGTCACCGTAGATAGCAATGGTAACTGGACATATGACCCGAACCCCGATTTCCACGGTAATGATAAATTTGATGTTATCGTCAGTGATGGCAAAGGTGGTACAGATACCATCACGATTAATGTGGTAGTCATAGCTGTAGCCGATCCAATTCTTGTATCAGTAAATATATCGTCTGAACCAATCTATAGTTCAGGTGGTAAATATGAAGATGGAAAGGATTATATTGATTGGGGAACAGTTGAAAAAGAGTATGGCGATAATGCCAAAACATTAACTGATACTACTGATGACCCTTTTAAGAATACTTTAGATACTGGAAGTTATGCTTATCGTGGAATGGAAGGATCTGATAGCATTAGGATAACTTCACAAGGTGATAATGTTTTAGTTGGTGAAGATGGGATTATCGGTAATTCAACAATTGATGGTAGTCCGATGACTGGTCTAGTTAACGATACATTAACAGCCGGAGCTGGTAACGATATTTTAATGGGTGAGCAAGGCGATGATTCATTATACGGTGCAGCAGGAGTAGATACTGCGGTTTATGCTGGAAATTTCGCTGATTACGATATTACTAAGCCTATAGAAACACCAGGATCATCGATATTTTTTGAAGTAACAGATAAACGAATAACAAGTGGCGAAAATGTATATGCACGTGAAGGTTCTGATGATCTCTACAATATAGAACGCCTCCAATTTGCAGATGGGACATATTATTGGGATGGTGGTAGCTGGGTTAAAGAGCAACCAACATATACCTATTCAATCGATATTAATGTCCGACTAACTGATCTTGATGGCAGTGAAACGATTACTCAAATCGTACTATCAGGCTTACCACAAGGTAGTGTGTTATCTGGTCTTCCTGATGGCGTCCAAATATATGATGCTGATGCGAATGTCATAAATGCTGTTGGTGCTGATGGCGTAATTGTATTAACTCGTGAGTCAGGATTATGGAACGCTTCAGATACACAGGTCTCGCTTTCAGGTGTACAAATTAAAGTACCAGCAGAGCTGGCTAACGACATTGAATTAAAAGTAACCACAACGGGTGAGGAAAGCAGTAATCAGAGTCAAAGTTCAGGCTTTGATAGCGTAACCATTGATCCAAGTATTAATGTTGTTAGTGGAACAGAAACTGATAATAACCTTCAAGGTAAAATTGGTCTTGATATTTTAAAAGGGTTATCAGGCAATGATGCATTATTCGGTAGTGACGGTAACGATACCTTAAATGGCGGCGAAGGAAATGATCTACTGATTGGTGGTCAAGGAAATGATGTATTAATTGGTGGATCTGGTGTTGATACGTTTGCTTGGGATCTAAGCGAGTCTATTAATGATATTGATACTATTCAAGATTTTAATTTAACCGAAGATAAATTAAATCTCAGTGATTTATTAAAAGATGCTACAGCAGAGACATTAGATGATTATTTATCTATTTCACAAAATGGTGAAGATAGTGTGATCTCGATAAAAACAAATACAGAAGATTCCGTTAATATTATTCTTGAAAATATTGACTCAGGGAATTTAAAGAATAACTTTGGTATTATTACGAATAATTTAATAAATAATGATAATGGTAAAATCATCTTAGATGATCAGTTATCAAATAATATTCCAATAGATAAACCAATGGTTATTCAATCTCAACAAGAAGAAACTAACGGATAATATAAAATAGGAATAAAGGATATTCCTGTTAATTATAATAAAAATAACAAGGATGTATAACACGTGATATCCACACCTGATGAAAAGCAGGAATACTGGCGTATTCCTGCTTCAGTTAAAACAATAGAAGATCCTTTATTAGATAGTCTCGTTATATTATCGGAATATTATGGTAATCCTTGTTCTGGCGAGGCATTAACGGCAGGTTTACCTCTCGATAGCGCGTGGTTAACGCCTGAAATATTTCCTCAGGCCGCTGCGCGTGCAGGTTTAACTGCCAAGTTACTACGTAAGTCACTATTTGAGATGACATCGTTAGTATTACCTTGTGTTTTATTATTGAGAGATAAACGTGCTTGTATTTTGCGGGAAATAGATGAAGTCAATAATCGTGCAGTGATCCAATTTCCAGAGCATAGTGGTGAGTTGGAAGTTGCATTAGAAGAATTAGATGCAAACTACACGGGTTATTGTTTCTTTATAAAAAAGCAATATCGAGGTGATAGTAGCATTGATGTTCATCAGCATGTTAACCATGGTCATTGGCTCTGGAACATGGTTAAAGATGCGAGTCCGATTTATCGTGATGTGCTGATAGCATCGATATTAGTTAATATCTTTGCACTCATATCTCCATTATTTATGATGAATGTGTACGATAAAATTGTACCGAATTTAGCTTTTGAATCACTATGGGTATTAGCCAGTGGAGCATCTCTGGCTTTTTGTTTTGATTTTCTTATGCGTCATATTCGAGGTTATTTAATCGATTTGGCAGGCAAGAAAATTGATATTGTTATTTCTTCTAGGTTATTTGAAAAAGCAATTGGTATCCCGTTATCAAAACGCGCACCTTCCGTTGGAGGCATGGCCAAACAATTAGGTGAGTTTGATAGTATTCGAGATATGCTTACTTCCGCAACGATCACGACATTAATCGATTTGCCGTTTGCGTTATTATTCTTAGTGATTATTTATTTTGTCGCTGGTGATCTTGCTCTTATTCCACTGTTTTTTGGATTATTAATTATTGGCTATACCTTAATAGTACAACCTAAATTAAAAGTAGCAGTGGAAGAGTCAAATAAGTTCGCTGCTTTAAAACATGGCCATTTAATAGAAAGTTTAGCTGCGATAGAAGCGATTAAATCAAACAGTGCTGAAGGGATAATGCAACGTCATTGGCAGCAGATGATCGCACATACGGCTAATTGGCAATTAAAAGTGAAAAAGATAGCTAACTCTGTTTCTTATTTCGCTACTTTTATGACTCAATTAACAGCAATTGGCGTGGTGATTTTAGGCGTATATCGTGTTTCTACTGTTGATATCTCGATGGGTGGGATTATTGCGGCTGTGATGTTATCAAGCCGTGTAGTGTCTCCAATGGCACAGCTAGCGAATTTATTAACACGGACCAATCAAACAGTAAGCGCACTGCGACAGCTTGATCAGTTGATGAAGGAAGAAGGTGAGTTTGAAGATAAAGCGCACTTGATCAGCCGTCATCGATTAAAAGGAGCGATTAAAGCTGAAAATTTACAATTTACTTATCCTAATCAAAAAAAGCTGACGATTTCTCCAACAAATTTTTCAATTAAGCCGGGCGAGAAAATTGCGATCCTTGGTAAAAATGGTTCAGGTAAAACCTCATTAGCGAAATTGTTAGCGGGTTTATATCAACCTACTGAGGGGAACTTACGCTTTGATGGTGTTGATAGTGGGCAGATCCACCCTGCTGATTTACGAAGAAATATTGGCTATATGCCACAAGATATTACCCTGATCCATGGCACCATCCGTGACAATATCATGTTTGGCACGCGTCAAGTTACTGAGCATCAATTACTACGCGCTGTGCAGTTTTCTGGTGTGAGTCATTTTACTGACCGTGATAGTGAAGGTTTAGATAAACAGGTGGGGGAATCTGGACATTCTTTATCCCGTGGTCAGCGTCAAGCTGTCGCATTAGCACAAGCAATTTTAAATGATCCTCCTATTTTATTAATGGATGAGCCAACGGCTAGCATGGATGCCCATGCTGAAAATCGTTTTATCCAGTCGATGCAGCGCGTTGCTCAAAATCGTACGTTATTGTTGATCACCCACAAAATGTCATTACTGCCATTAGTTGATCGCATAATTGTCGTTGATAACGGTCAGATCATTTTAGATGGAAAGCGCGATAAGGTTTTGAATCAACTACGCCAAGGTGTATCGGGAGGGCAAAATGAGTAAGCCGTTTTCCAAGCATGATCAAGACATGATGGATGATGTCTACAGTGCAATGATGATCGATTCACCAGCTAAACATCGTTACATGGTTTGGGCGCTATTTTTGATGGTGGTGTGCTTCATTGTGTGGGCGTGTTTTGCACAATTGGAGCAAGTCACTCGTGGCTCAGGCAAGGTGATCCCTTCCTCACAAGTGCAAGTGATCCAAAGCTATGACGGTGGCATGTTACAAGCATTATATGTTGAAGAGGGAATGACGGTAACGAAAGGTCAGCCATTAGTCCGTATTGATGATACTCGATTTCGTTCTGATCTTGCGCAGCAAGAAGATGAAGAGGATAGCTTAAATGCCAATATCATACGCTTTCGTCATGAACTCAAAAGCATTGAAATTGGCGATGAAACTAAGGATTGGAAAAAACAGGTAAGGATCAATATTACACCTCTGACTTTTACTACTGAATTAGAGCAAAAAGAACCAGAGTTGATTGTTCGTCAGAAAGCGGAATATCAAGGGCGTTTAGAAGAGCTAGATAATCAATTAGCGATCTTAGCTCGTCAGATAGTGCAAAAACAACAGGAAAGTCATTCATTAGTTTCTCGCATTAGTACCTTAAAAAGCAGCTTAAGGTTGATTAATAAAGAAATGGTCATGACTAAGCCGTTGGCTAAAAAAGGGATTGTATCGGAAGTCGATTTATTACAACTAGAGCGCAAGGTAAACGAAACGAAAGGTGAACTTTCTGCGCTATACGCTGAACAGCCAAAAGTAAAAGCCGCTTTGGATGAAGCGATTTTAAAACGTCGTGAAGCGGTATTGAATTACAACAAAGATGTACGTGCGCAATTAAATGAAATGACAGCTAGATTATCTCGCCTCACTGAAGCACAGGTAGGTTCGCAAGATAAAGTAGATAAAGCGGTATTACATTCGCCAGTAAATGGCACGATCAAAACCATCAATATCACCACGATAGGTGGAGTAGTGAAGCCGGGTGAAGCGATTTTAGACATTGTACCAACAGAAGATAATTTGTTGATTGAAGCTAAAGTTCAGCCGAAAGACATTGCCTTTTTGCATCCCGGTTTACCGGCGATCGTGAAAGTCACCGCTTACGATTTTACACGTTATGGTGGTTTAGATGGGACGGTAGTGAATATCAGTGCTGATACATCACAAGATGAGGAAGGTAATAGTTACTACTTAGTAAAAGTAAGAACATCACATTCCTATTTAACTAAATCAGATCAGACTCAAATGCCGATTATACCCGGGATGTTGACGTCTGTTGATGTCATAACCGGTAAACGAACCGTACTGGAATACATATTAAACCCGATTTTAAGGGCTAAAGAAATGGCGCTAAGAGAGCGCTAATTAATGATAAAGAGAGGGAGACTCGTTCATGCGTAATGGGCTAGGCAATAGTATTAAGAGAAGTTTAGTGGCAGCAGTCGTTGTTTCGACGTTATATCCAGCAGTGGCGATGAGCCAAACATTGGAACAAGCGGTTGCAACTACACTTGATACTAATCCTGAGTTACAACAAGCATTGAGCCGTTTTAAAGTTCGTGAAGAGCAGGCAAATCAGGTATTTGGTGATTATTTACCGACGGTTGATTTAACGGCTGGCTATGGTTGGAAACAAAGTTCCACACCGCAAAGTCGGTTACAAAAAGATGGTATGGTGGATTCAGAAGTACCTGAAGTTGGTTTGAGTATTCGACAAACATTATTTAATGGCTTTGCAACAGGAAACGAGTTGTCACGTTTAAACCATGAAGCCCAAGCTGAGCAATGGAAATTGTTTGGAACAGCTGAAGATATTGCGCTCTCAGTGGTGAAAGTTTACATCAATTATTTAGTTGAAGAACAAATTGTGGTGTTAGCTCAAAAGAATGTAGATAAGCATCAAATCTTGTTTGATCAAATTAAAGAGAAAACCGAGTCAGGTTTGGGATCAACCGCAGATCTCTCACAAAGTAAAGGTCGACTAGCTCGCGCTTATTCAAATTTGATGTCAGCTGAAAATAATGCTGCTGATGCTCGAAGTGAATTTATTCGTGTAGTAAATGAAGCACCAGTGGATGTGATAGCCCCTATGGTCGATCACGATATGATCCCGCCAACGTTGGAACAAGCCATTACGATTGCTGAGAAAAATCATCCAATCATCAAATCAGCCAATAGCGATATAGATGCGGCTCGTTCTGAACGAAAAGCAGCTAAGTCCAATTACTATCCTGAAATCACATTAGAGCTCGGTGGGCAATGGTCTGATGAAAAGTTTGATTATACCAATGCGTTAGAAGGAGAGGATAAAGAGTTACAAGCAGCAATTCAGATGCGTTATAACCTGTTTAATGGTGGTAAGGATGCCTCACGTGTTCGTGAAGCTGCCTATAAAATTAACGAAGCGAAAGGGGTACAACAAAATACTTTTCGTGACGTTAAAGATGGCACAACACTCGCTTGGAATGCTAATTCATTCCTAGGTAAACAAAAAGACTATATTCGAACCCATGTCGAGGCATCAAAAGAGACTCAATCTGCTTATGAGCATCAATTTAGACTTGGTCAACGTTCATTACTTGATTTGTTGGACTCTGAAAATGAATTATTTGAGGCACGTAAAAGCTATTTACGTACAGAATTTGATGAGTTGCTTTCACAATATCGTATTTTACATGCGACAGGTCAGCTACTTTCTTCGTTACGTGTAACTACGCCAGAAAGTTGGAATGTTGGTTCGGATAGCCAAGGAGAGGCAAAATAATGAAAACCATAGTGACGCTAAGTACATTAATTTTGGTATCTACGGTGCTGACCGGATGTGCGACACCAGAAAGCCCAACATCTGTTATTACAGAGCAGAAATACGATCTTCGTGATCTTGATGGTGATGGTGTTATTGAAGCCCGTGATCAATGTCCAAATAGTATTGCTGGCTCTAAAGTGAATAATGTGGGTTGTGGACAGGAGAAAGAAATCGCACAACGCATTGAGCTGAAATTAAACTTCGCTAATAACTCAGCAGTGATTGAACCTAAATATGAATCAGAAATTGAAGCAATTGCTGACTTTATGCACCAACATCCAGATTCCGCTGTGACGATTGAAGGACATAGCAGCAAGGTTGGGAGTTATGAGTTGAATATGGCTTTATCACAAAATCGAGCAGAAGCAGTCGTGAATATGTTAACAGAAACATTTTCAGTTGATGCAAATCGTTTAAAGGCAGTAGGTTATGGATATTCACGTCCGATTGATGATAGTGAAAGTGAGTTAGCTGCAGAACGAAATAGGCGTGTCATTGCAGCTGTTTCAGGAACAGATAAAACCATTGATATGAAGTGGGATATCTATTCAGTACCTGAGCAATAAAAATAAAAAGGAGCTAATTAGCTCCTTTTTTAATGTGGTTACAACGAGAATTAACGTTCCCAGTATGCTTCTTCTAAGCAGTCTTCACGCTCTGGTAGGCCATGAGATAGGCGCGGAGCATGTTGGATCAACACTTCGTAACTTACACGGTTTGAGTACTGACAAATCTGTGAGAAAGACGAGTACGATAAGAAGTTCGCTGTATGCTTCGCAGAGTTCGGTACATTGATCTTATGGAAGCGGTTAGCTGACATATCGTGTAGTAGGGCAGAAAGAGCGGCATCACCTGCACCGTTAGTGTTTTTGATCTCAACTGGGCCACCAAGGTATGGTGCAATGTGAGAGTAAACACGGATTGGGTTTTCACACTCGTTTTTCGCCATCGGACGGCTGAATTCGTATTTGTTGAATTCAGGGATCTTACCTGGAAGTAAAGGCAGAGTAGATTCACGTTTAAGTTCATCTTCTGTGTAACCTGCCATATATAGACCAGCAGGGCCAGCAGTACAAAGCACCATATCAACCCAATCAAGCGCTTTATCAGCAGCTGTTAGTGGGTCTTTTTCACCTGTTAATGCTTCCGCTTCTTCTTCGTTCATCGCAACACACGTTACGTGTTCTTTTAGAAACTCAATCCACCATTCGCGCTTATCTTCGATAACGTATTTAGTACCCATAGTCAGTACCACTGGCACATTGTATTTTTTCGCGTATTCGATAGCTTTAAGTGCAGCATCTTTCATTGGGTCTGTTGGTTTACCACGAACGAGGTAAGTTGACAGCACAAGTGCAGAGGCTTTTTTGAATGCAGATTCAGGAATACTTTCAGGGCGAAGTTGGTTCATTTGACCTTCGTTAATTGCGAAAGTACGTTCACCATCAGCACTGATCAGTGTGTAGCAACGACCGATAGGGCCATTGACTGGTTGTAGGTAATCTAAATCCATACGGCTAGAGGTGTTACATAAATAGCGGTATGCGTATGAACCGATTTTTAGATCTTGGCTCATTACACCAAGAAGAATAGATTTGTCATCGGCTAATACAGAGTAGTTGTGCAATGTATTACCAATGGTATCGCCAGGGTATTCGTGGCTGATCAGTTTGCGATCTTTCAGTTCTTTATAAAGCAACTCGGCTTTATCTTCATCGAGAACAACTGATTGTCCCTTAGTGAGCGCATGTCTGGCTAAGAAGTCATCGTCAACGCGTGCTTCAATATCAACAATGGTTTGACCTACGCCAATTAGGTGCGATTTCGCTAATGGGTTGTCTTGTTGAATTTGTGCAACTAATGGATCACGGGCATTGACAGGAAAGTAATGTTTTGACTTACGTTGACCAGGAAATTTCATGTCTTGATGGCTATGGAATTAAGGGATTTTGATTCATTCTAACATAAAAACGAGACTGGAATCTCATTTCTTTGAAATATACTGATTATAAGTGTTCTTTTGCTGTTTTTTTGAACGAGTCAAATAAAGTTAAGGAAAAAGAGGTTAATAACTATGCTCTTAAGCAATACGGCTAGCTTTTATAGTGAAATAAAAACAGTAGGATTTAATACAAGTCTAACCTAATTGATGGTTTATGAATCATTAAGTTATGAAAAAAGCCGCATTGGCGACTTTTTTTATAGTAATGGGATAAAAGCGAAATTAGATAGCTTAATTTAGACGCTTTAATTCTTCTTGTGATGTTGTACCACCAACAGGGCGATTCACTGAAATAGAGCGGCCTTTCTTCATGCCTTTTTCGTAATCATCAGTTAGGGCTTTCATCGCTTCTTGAAGCTGCTTTTTAAAGGTTTCACGATCAAGGTTTTCAAACTGTTTATCAATATAGTTCGCCATACGCTGATCATGATCATCGTCAGTTGTTAGCTCTGGCAGTTTTTCCAATGCACCTTCAATCCAACCCGCTAAGAATGAATTAACACGGCGAGTTACTTCTTGTGTGCTGGTACCTGTGCCAGCGAAGCTATTTCTAAATTGTCCCGTTTGTTGGTTCATTTCACGGTAAACAATATCGAAAGCGAAGGCTGCAAAAATTGCACGTTCAGCCATCCCGATAAATTCAGCTTGTTTTAGACCTTTGTAGTTTGTCAGTACACATTCCACTCCGAAACGACGGTTGATACCACGGATGATCTTTAGAATCTGTGCACTAATATCACTTGGTAATAAGGTCTTAGACTTTGTTTTACCCATTTTTATGAATTCAATATCGTCTTTCTCAAGACCATATTTGAGCATGAGGCGATGGGCCATACGAATAGCTTGTGCGGCTTCATTGACGTTTGCCGAGTTACCTAATTCAAGGCATTTTGCTATTTTTTTCAGTGCCTTTCGCTTTTGTTCTGACATTCAACATACTCACGATTTAAAACAGGGCGCATATTTTACCGCTTTAGCTAAGACTACATCAAGGGTAACTAGTGATAAGGTGAAAAATATCATTGTTGTTTGCTTGCTGTTACCTTGTATAAATGATGAGGGGTTAGCATAATGCGGATAGTTTAAGCCGATGTTGAAGCCCAATGACTACTTCTTATTTATCTATTGATGTGCCCTTTGAATTTCGCCATACCTGTTGGTTTTGTGGTGAACCGTATTATGAAAGCCACGCCTTTATGGCTAAGCCTAACTATGATGGGCAATCTGAGCCGATTATGGTGCCGTGCTGCCAAGAATGCTTTTCGTTTTCTAATGATATTAAAGTTAGTAGCTTAGATATTCTTCGAGATAAGGTGAAAGAGAAGCTACATAAGAAGTATCAAAAACATCTACAAATTGGTGTCAACTGGACTAAAGAAGAGTTGGAAGACTCTGAATTCGAAGGTAAAGCGTTAGAAGGCTTTCGTGAAAGTGGCTGGAAGATGTTTGAGATTGCTAAAGAGCGAGTGAACTACCGAGGTTGGGCTGTCAGTATTGACGGGATCCCGGTTGAGGGATTGACCACGGCGTTTCAATTTGAGTTTGATGGCATTGTTTATACCAGTTTAAATCATGCCGTGACGCAATTAGCCACAGCGTATGCGATTCCACAACCTTACCTTGAACAAGTCATTGAGTTGGTGGGGCGAGACAAAATGGCTTATGCATTACGTTTTTGTAAAACGAGTTATGGCTATTCTGCGGCAGAAAGAGAGGCGAGTTTAGCCAGTCTTCGTGCGTTGTTAGCTGAAGAAAAAGCCAATAAGTTAGAAGAGAAAAAGGTGAGTAAGCGAGGTAGAAAAGTACCGATTTCTGAGATCAAAGAATTGATCTTATTTCGTACTATGATTTCACCTTATGCAATCCAATGGGCGTTGGAGCATGGGGCAACCACCTTGCATACCTTGGCTCAACAAGAAGATGCTTTCTTTGAGCATTTTAATCAAGAATCTGAATTAACCGCTTTTACTTATTTTAATGGTTTGCAGGTCTATTTAGAGCAACGTGAAAACGATCATGAATGGGCGGAGACTTCAGATCCGAATAAACATTTATTTTAAGTAGTACGCTTTATCTCACGTATAAATATCGTGGTGTTTTCTACGATATTTCAGAAATATGATGTTTACTCCCTCTACATTGTTAATTATTAGCATAGTAGTTGGGAGTTAATGTATTTCTCTAACCACCTCTCATGCTAATAGTATTTATATTTGTGTGTTTCATTACCAATATTGTGACTTATCGCATTTTAAGTGTTCGAATTTGAAGCACTGATGAGTCAGTTGTACATTGGACTCATTCAGTGTTTTTATCTTTATTTTCACTGTGATTTATAAGATTTATTTATAATTATCTTACTAAGTAGGTTAATTATAACTTTATAGATAATAAAGAAAATCGAATCTTAATCTGAGCATTAGGATTAACGTTAGCTGTATTAGTCAACAAAGATATATAAATATCATCTCTGGTTTGTCACCTTAATATTTTTTGAATTTATAAAATTGTTAAGTGTGAATATATAAATAACAGAATAAACAATAGTTAAACTTTTAATTTAATTGCCTGCTGTTGCTTAAATCTGACTAAGCAATATATGTTAAAACGAATGCCATTGGAGGGCTTGTGAAATACTGGTTATTTTTAGTCTTATTATTGAGTGCCAATGTACATAGTGCTGAAAATGCACTTTTCTTTGTTGATAAGCCTCGAGCAATTAGTATTGCGGAATCAGCACTGACGGAAAAATATGGGGCAGAGGTAGCAACGTTTGATGCCCCCATGACTGTTCAGCATTACTTTAAGAGTAATGAGATGGAATCGGAGCATTTACAAGTTAGATTTACTAAGCTGGAATCGGTAGAGCAGTTGGCTAACGGTTATGAAAAAGTGACAAATAACAATTACACCGTGAAGTTGACTAAAAATGGTGAGGTCATTAGCATCAAAAAAGGCGTGTCGATGATGACATCAAAGGAAAAATCCTAGCACCATAAGACTAATTTATTGTTTTAAATGATATTAAGCCCGTCAGTTGACGGGCTTAATATTTGCAAAATCAGTGTTGGGTTATTGGTTATGGCGAGACCAAACCATGGTTTTCCCATCTTTATCAAATGCTAATACTTCATAAGCATCTTTTTGATCGCCGTATTCCATACCAGGTGAGCCCATTGGCATACCACCAACAGCAAGACCGATCATACGCTCAGGCTTTTTCGCCAAAAAGCGCTTAATTTCAGCAGCAGGGATATGGCCTTCAAAAGTGTAACCTTCAATTTGTGCTGTGTGGCATGAAGCATATTCCGGACGTAGACCAAGCTTAATTTTGATCGGTGTTAGATCTTCTTCATACACCATATCTAGCTTAAAGCCGTTATCTTCCATGTGCTTTACCCATTCTTTACAGCAACCACAGTAAGGTGATTGGTAGTTAGTGCCTTTGATTGGCGCAACTTCTTCTGCATGAGAGAAAGCACTAACAACTAATAGAGCTGAAGCAAAAAGGCGTGACATTTTCATAACTAAAATCCTAGTAATCATACGAGCATGGTTAATCCATTGCTCGCAAAAATAAATTAAATACATAGTGCCAATACGGCGAATTAATACGTGTTTAATTTATACGAGAGGAGGTTTTAGTCTTGATTCGTGATAGCGAACCGGAGAGGTAACTTTGTTACTAAATAACTCACGCTCTGGTGCGATGGCTGAAAATGAAAAGAGAGTCAGCAATGCCGCTTGTGTCTGTTTGGTTTTGCAATCGTCATCACCACAACATGAAGATGATGATTTAGCACTGTGATCGCTATCGCTTATCATAGTGCCGCAAGTAACCGTATTTTTAATAACGACTGGCGCTAACGCATTGTTACAGCAATCGTCAGATGATAATGCTGGTGAGTGCGATTCTGTCATTTGTAAGCAATGTGATAGGAAAGGTTGGCTATTTGTCACGGTGTGTGCAATCACAGCGTTAGTAAAAACACTGACTATTACGAATATCGTAAAGATTGAACGAACTAAAACTTTAACCATAAAAATAGTTAACACCCTATATATAACATTAGCTTATAACAATTTGCTGCCATATAAGTATATATAAACTTGGCTTATGCACAAATGGGATCATGTAACGAGTTGTGAAAATGGAGCAGAGCTTAACGTTATTCTGACATTTACTACTCGTTAGTCAGCGTAAACTATTCTAACCAGAGGGAATAACTCTGTATTTAAAATAAAAATTATGCGCTATTAGGGTTAATTATGTTGTACACCGAAAAAGATCGCCAAATCCTGCATGACACATGGATGAGTTATAAAGCAAAAATGCGCATTACTCAGATTGAGATGGCAAAAAAGCTAGGTTTAACGCAATTAGAATTTTCTGACATATTGCGCGGTTCTAAACCAATTGAGCAGCAATTTGTGAATGAGTTTTGTGGGGCATTAGGCGTTGATCCTATTTTGATCCTACCATCATTACGTGAGCGTATGGCAACGGCATCATCAGAAACAACGTCGGTTAAGAATACATTTATCTTTGATGGTAACATTACCAATGTAACGTATTCAGGTAATCAACTTGTTGTTGAATATGAACATCGAAACGCTACAGCACAGTGATACGTAGACTCAAGAACGTAGATAGAAAAGAGGGCTCTTAATGAGCCCTTTCTTTATATTTAATGGTCTATTTGCAGTACTAGTTCTCTGAATCTACTTTCCACTCAGGGATAAATAAGTACAGCACTGCAGCCGCTAGGATAGAACCCATGACATCAGTTGGGAAATGCATACCTAGCCATAAACGGCTAATACCTACACCTACCGCCCACGTGATCAAGCCACCAGCCAGAATATAGTGGCGAGTTCGTAGTAAGAAACCACCCCAGAATAGAATACAAATTGCCGCAAAAATAGTATGACCTGATGGGAATGAGTAGTTTGTTTCACCTTCCCAGTGACGGATACGCCATGTACTGATGTACGCTGATGCCTTTTTCACCACGTTATCTTTTTCTACTTTATTTAATTGATAAAAGTCTTCAGGAGAAGGGATAAGGTTTAAGCGTTGTAACTCGTAAGTGTATGGGCGAGGGATAGCTGTTTCGTGCTTAAGAATCGTTTTCGCACCAAAGCTTAGTACTAATAAGATACCGAATTGAATCCATAACTTAATGATCTGCTTTTTTGGTAAACGGAAAAATACTGGCAGTAAGCAGAGTAGTACTGTCGTGATAAGGAAGAATGGTTTACCTGCTGTATCTGTTAATAGCGTGAAAGATAAACCAGCAGCATCGCTGATTGGATCACTTAGTAGTGGCACTGGGAAAATAGAAATAGCGACAAATAAAGACAAAGCAAAAAGCGCTAAAGCTAAGTAATTAATAAGTTTTTGGGAGATAAAAGACATCATGATAAAGGTCTACGCGTGTTAAGGATGTAACGTTGACCTCAAATTCTACTGAAAGTGCCATACTTTTGTCACATTAATTTGGGTTTTATGCTTTTAGCGCTTTAAAATATAGCGCTGAACACTGCATCTTGAGGTTGCTTGGGTATATCTAAATAGGCGAATTTATAAAACTGTGATAGCCATCACTCAGAATTGTGCTTTTAGAAGCAAACATTAAGAATCCTTAATCTTTTGCTTAATTCCAATTAAGAATCAAAGAGTATCCTTAAGTTATTAAAACAATTTACTTTAATTTTAACTTTTTACGTGGAGAAGAATATGAGTATTCTCGGGCATTTCCAAAAACTAGGGAACGCGATTATGTTTCCTATCGCAGTATTGCCGATTGCCGGTATTTTGCTGCGTATTGGTCAACCTGATCTATTAAACATCCCATTTATTGCAGCGGGTGGTCAGGCGGTATTTACTAACCTTGCACTATTATTTGCAATGGGTGTGGGTGCTGGATTTTCGAAAGACAACTCGGCAGCAGCAGCAATCGCATCAGCTGTAGGTTACTTTATCCTTATGGCTGCACTTAAAACACTAAATCCAGATGTGGATCCAGGCGTTGCCGGCGGTATTATTATTGGTGTGTGTGCAGGTCTTCTTTACAACCGCTTTAACGCAATCAAACTACCTGAGTTCCTAGGTTTCTTCGGTGGTAAGCGTTTCGTACCAATTGTGACTGGTCTTGTTGCACTTATTCTTGCGTACGCATTTAGCATCATTTGGCCTCCAATCCAAGACGGTATTAACCACCTTGGTCAATGGATCCTAACAAGTGGTATGCCAGGTGAGTTCGTATACGGTGTTGCTAACCGTCTACTTATCCCGCTAGGTCTTCACCATATCCTAAACAGCATGGTGTGGTTCGTATTCGGTAGCTACACAGCGGCTGACGGTCATGTTGTAACGGGTGAAATTTCTCGTTTCTTCGCAGGTGACCCAACAGCAGGACAAATCTTAAGTGGTTTCTTCCCTGTAGTAATGTTTGGTCTACCAAGTGCTGCACTTGCTTTCTACGTAACAGCGAAGAAAGAAAACAAGAAAGTAGTAGGTGGTATGCTATTAAGTGTTGCATTAACTGCATTCTTAACTGGTATCACAGAGCCAATCGAATTCATGTTCATGTTCCTAGCTCCTGCACTATACGTAGTACACGCTATCCTAATGGGTATCAGTATCGTAGTTGCTTCTCAGCTAGATATTCACATGGCATTTAGCTTCTCATCAGGCTTGATTGACTATATCTTGAACTACAATGCTCCTGCGGCGCATAACTCTTGGGAAATCATCCCAATGGGCTTAGTAGTTGGCGCAATTTATTTTGTTGTGTTCGTTGCTGTAATCAAAGCTTTCAACCTGAAGACTCCGGGTCGTGAAGATGCACCAGCAGAAAACTCAAATCCAGAAGACGATGCTGCAAGCAAAGTGGATTTAGCGAAGTCTTACTTAGAAGCGCTAGGTGGTAAAGATAACTTAACTGATATCTCTGCATGTATCACTCGTTTACGTTTAGGTATTGTTGACCGTTCAATCATCGACGATGCGAAACTAAAACAACTGGGTGCTAAAGGTGTCGTAAATGTAGGTTCTAATAACCTTCAAGTTATCCTTGGCCCACAAGCTGAAATTATTGCGAACCAAATGAAGTCGCTATAAGACAATCAGCTAACGAGTTAGCGATTCCATAATTTTCCCCCTATGGTCGCTACAAACGGTCTGCCTCTCTTGGTAGGCCGTTTTTTTATGGTTAGAGAAAATGAAAACAAAGTAATTTAACAAATATAAGTGGATTAAAACTATGCCTGTTTTATGGTTATCGGAAAATAAGATCGATTATGGTTATAATGCTTTAATTAAATAATAGATAAGACAAGCAATTAGGTTCTGAATGAAAGTACTCGTCATAGAAGATGATATTACGACTCGTGAGTTTATCGCACAGGGCTTACGCGAGCATGGCTTTGTTGTTGATGAAGCAGAAGACGGTCATCAAGGGTTAATGATGGCAACAAGCTGTGATTATCAACTTATTATTCTTGATCGCATGTTACCTATGCTTGATGGTTTAAAAGTCCTTGCTGCATTGCGAGCGACTGAAAACCAAACACCGATCCTTATTTTAAGTGCAATGGACAGTGTTGAAGATCGTGTTGCTGGCTTAACCGCTGGTAGTGATGATTATTTAACAAAACCTTTTGCATTAGCAGAGTTAGTGGCGCGCGCTAAAATCTTGGTCAAACGTAATCAAGCGTCAACAACCATATCGTCTGAATATATTTATGATGATCTACGTTTAGATATTAAATCTCATCGTGTATGGCGTGGCTCTCGTATGTTGAACCTACAGCAAAAAGAGTTTTTATTGCTGCAATATCTCATGGAGCACGCTGAGAGTGTTGTTTCACGTATGAGCTTGTTTGAATCAGTGTGGAGCTACCATTTTGATCCTAAAACAAACGTGATTGATGTTCATATCGCTAACTTAAGAAAGAAATTAGAAGAAGGTGGAGAGCCAAGCCTTATCCATACGGTAAGAGGGGCGGGCTATGTCTTACGCCGGATCTGATAAGCTTTCTCGATCCAGTATTTTTAAAGTTCTGCTGTATTTTATCTCTTGTGTGTCTTTGATGTTTATCTTATTTATCAATCAGGTATTCGTTGGCTCAGAGAGTTTTTATCAGAATCAGTTAGAGCAAGATTTAAACAATGAAGTGTCGCTGTTTGAGAGAATGCTGGATAAAGGCGATTATCAGGCTGTGATAGAAGCCGTTGATGAGCATGATAAGTTAAATAATGCTTTTGAATACCGTATTACATCATCACTTAATACCGATAATAGTATTACCTATCCAGCAGTTTTTTCACAAACACGGTTACAGTCCACTAAATTGGAGCGTGTTTTAGATTTTCCCGATAACAAACAACTCATTATCGGCGTTAATCCAAAGTTAATGCATGCTTATCGTGATTCCATGATCCCAGTATTAGTCACAGGTATTGTTGTTCCGGTGATCTTGATGTTAGCAGGGGCCTTGTTATTTGCGATTTCTATTTTGAAAAAGCTTGAACGTGTTAATCATGGTATGAATCGCGTTATTTTGGGTGAGAAAGGGGTAAAACTGCCCATTAGTGCTAATGATGACGAATTTGATGTACTGACGATCCATCTTAATTTTTTGATTGAACAAGTTGAGAAAAAAGAAGAATCTCTAAAAGAGCTCTCTGTGGGTATGGCGCACGATTTACGAACGCCCATCGCACGTATGAAACTTCGGCTTGAAGATCTATTAACGAAAGATACAGCACCATTTACAAAAGATTTAGAAGCTTGCCATGATGATCTTGAAGTTTTATTGGGGATGTTCAATGGTATGCTTGAAATCGCCAATATTAACAGTGGCAAACATAAGATAGATAAGCAGTGGGTGGATTTATCAACAGTGTGTCAAGATGTGGTTGAATTTCTATTACCTATCTCTGATGAAAAGCAGCAAGTATTATCATTTCGTGAAGATGAACCCTACAAACTGCAAGGTGAGCCAAGCTTAGTGTTTAGAGCAATCTATAACGTGGTTGAAAATGCGATTAAGTACACACCAGAGCAAGGTAATATAGAAGTGGTCGTTGATCACTTTGGGGTAGTGGTAATTGATAATGGTTTAGGTGTATCAGACGAAGATAAAGGTCGCATTAAAGAGCCGATGTACCGTGCAGATAAGAGTCGCACCCATCAGGGGTTCGGTTTAGGTTTATCATTAGTTGAAGCTGTCATGAAAAGCCATGGTGGTGATTTAGCGTTCAGTGATAATAATCCGGGTTTACGCACCCGTTTGTATTTCCCATTAAAACCGCAGCAGAATCGTCAGTCAGAAATCGAGTTATGATTGATGCTGTAAAAACAAAGCCGAGGGAAAACCTCGGCTTTTTTATCTTTGTAGTCAGTGGTTATACCGCTTCTGCGTATAGGTTGTTGTAATGCTCTTTCTTGGCATTAAAACGATAAACTAAATCGTCAATCCCTTCTTGGCAGTATGGTTTTAAGCCACTCATTACCATACGCTTACGACCAGTACCAACCACTTCACCATTTTCTTTAAAGCAGAACTTCAATGTTACGCTACCACGTTTACCATCAACATCAATATCAGAGGCTGTTAGCTCAACGTGAGGGCACTTAAGATCAAGACGAGTAAACTCAAGCTCCATGCTTTCGTAAACAACTAGAGGGCGGGTAGGGTTGATCATAATGTCTTTAGATTTCATTAAAGGCACCATGATGTGTGGAAAGTTCATGCCTGAAAACTGCACATAACTTTTGGTGATTTGTGCAATCAGATCTTGATTGTGAGTGGTGTCGCCTGTACGTGATAAGTGCAAATATTCTTTGCCGCCATCATCAACCATTGATAGTTCTGATTCTGATTCTGATTTGGTCGCGATACTTAGCTCAGTTGTTTCGTTGATCATGCCAGCAAATGACACTCGCATTTTTTGACTAATACCAACGTTTGCAAGTAGTACAGAAAAAAGGAGATCACCAGGTACGCAAAAACGCTTGTTATCTTCGTCATGAATTGGATTAAAGTCGCCTGCGATACGTTTTGCAAAATCACTCGCTTGTTCACGAGTAAAAGAAAATTTGCCACTTTTGTCTGAATAATATGTATCTAAAAACATGTTACGTATGAATACCTGAAATAGAAACTGCCGCTATTCTACAACATAAATTTCATTTAAATGGTCTAGCCAGATGAAAACGGTTTGATATGAAATTATGTGATAACGCAAGTCTTTCCATTCATAATTAACTGGTCTGACTTTTTTATTAGATCAAGATCACACTTGCTGTATTGGTCAATAAAATGAAGCTAGATTTGAATATTTTCAATAAAACTCAAACATTGATTCATATTGGTTATTAACTGTTCTGAAAATGTTTTTTTTTTCTGAATAATCAGAAAAATCGATTTTTGACGTGTAGATCGATAAATTATTCTGTATCATCATGCGCACTAAGCATATGGAAATCTTTTGTTACATATTTTAATAAAATGAAAGATTCAAATGACTTCTAAACGTGTAGAAGACTGGAACAAAATAAGTAGCATGGAAGCTGCAAAAAATAAAAAAAGCCAAGCTAAATCATTTAGCTTGGCTTAATTATTTGTCAAATCGATAGGTTTATCGATAAGTGTTATACACGTACATCAAGTGGGATAATCGTAACTTTATCACCAATCTCTGCATTTTCTTGCTCTGGTAATATTTCAATTAAGCAGTTTGCTTCACTCATTGAACGTAGAATTCCCGAACCTTGCGAACCTGTACTTTGCACCACTAATCGACCATTAGCATCGAAACTGGATATACCACGAGTATATTCAGTACGACCTGGGCGAGAGCGTAGCTTCTCTGTCGCAATCGCTTGATGGGTTTTAGGTTGCCAATCAACAATCCCTTGTTGTTTACGAATAGCAGGCTCGACAAATTGTAAAAACGCCACCATCACAGCAACTGGGTTACCCGGTAAACCAAAGAAAGGCACATCACCAATAGTACCAAAGGCAAGTGGTCGACCTGGGCGCATATTAATACGCCAGAAGTTGATTTGACCTAACTTATCAAGAACAGTTTTGATGTAATCCGCATCACCGACTGATACGCCACCTGATGATAAGATCAAATCGGCTTGGCTGCTTGCCTGTTGTAAGGTTTTTTCAAGAGATGCTTCGTTATCATCAATAATACCAAGATCGACCACGTCACAGCCTAACTTGGTTAGTAGGGCGTACAATGTGTAGCGGTTTGAATCGTAAATACAGTTAGGCTTTTGTTGCTCACCCGGTTGCTGCACTTCATCGCCAGTTGAGAAAATCGCAACACGAATAGGTTTGTTGATGGTGATTTTATCGATACCTAATGAGGCAACCATGCCAAGCTCTGGTGCTGTAATTGTTGTACCAGCCGCCACTGCAACTTGACCTAATGCTAAATCTTCACCAGCTTGACGCACGTTTTGACCAGCTTTGATTTTACCCATTGCAAGGTTAAACGTGACCGCGTCACCTTCTTGGTTTGCTTGCTCACGCATAATGACTGTATCGGCACCTTGTGGCACGGGAGCACCTGTCATAATGCGTACTGCTTCACCTGCTTGTAGGGTGTTATCATAGCTATGGCCTGCTAACACTTGACCAACCACATGGTAGCTTTCACGATCGAGATCATCACCACGAATGGCGTAACCATCCATCGCTGAATTAGTATGTTGTGGCACGTTAACTGGCGATAAAATGTCTTGTGCGACAATTTGTCCCAATGCTTGATGAAGGCTAACGGACTCGCTGTTGTTTAATGGTTTGATTTGCTCAAGAATTCTTTCACGACCTTGAGCGACCGATAACATGCCTGTTGGATTGATATCGCTGCAGCTTAATGTTTGCGCTTCAGGATTAGCAGTGCTGTGAGCGTAATCAATAACAAAATCTGTAATTTGGTCAAGATTGTTAATATCCATTTGTGGCAAGGCACTATCAGCAGGGATATTGGCAGCAATGGCAATAATATTAGCGTCTTCTGGATGTAACCAAGGTTTACCGATTTCTTCTCGGTGTAGTTCAATTTTAGGGAAATCGAGCTTTTTAAAACCTTCCACCAAAATCAGATCTAATTGGGTTTGATCCAATTGGCTCAGTAAATAGGGAAGTTGGGCTTCTTCTTCTGGCGTTTCTGTTACTAATGCACGACGGTAACGGGAAGAGATCAACATTTGGCTTGCACCCGCTTTACGTAAGCGGTAACTGTCTTTGCCTTCTTGGTCGATATCAAAATTATGGTGGGCATGTTTAACCACGGCTACACGCAATCCACGCTCGACCAACTTAGGTAACATGGCTTCAAGTAAGGTGGTTTTTCCGGTTCCACTGAAAGCGGCAAAGCCTAATAGAGGTAGCGAGGCGTTAATTTGACTCATGTAGCACTCCAAATTGAGAGAGTTCTTCAGGGGTATTTAGGTTAACGAAGGCATTAGGTTGATCACTAAAATCCACCGTTATCATGTTGCATTGGCGGTAAAGTAAGATGATTTTACGATCGCCATTGGCAAGAAAGGCTTCAAGCTTGGGTAAGATCCGACGATGCATTAATGTTACAACGGGCTGAATATGCTCACCATTGTGGGCTACGGCAATATCTGTATTTTCATCACAGGCATTTGCCATGCGCTTAACTAAATCATGGGGCAGTTGTGGGCAGTCACAAGGGACGAAACCAATCCAATCATTATCAATGGTAGATAAGGCGGCATGCATACCGCCTAATGGACCGGGATAGTCTTTAATTGTATCACCAAACACGTTACCAAATTGGGCGTAACGTTCTTGGTTACGATTAGCGTTAATGGTGATATGCGAGGTTTGTGGCTTCAGCGTTTCGATAACATGTTGAATTAAAGGCTTATTAGCCAGCTCTATTAACCCTTTATCATTGCCTCCCATGCGGCTGGCTTGGCCACCCGCTAAGATGACCCAATGGGTTTGTTCAGGCGTAGGCATAGTTATTCTTGCTATCCTTATCTTGTTTAACAAGCTGCAAATCTGCACGCTCAATCAATTTTGTGTCATTAATTGTCCACTGGCGACGGCATAACGCAGTTAGTTCATTATGCTGGTGGCTAGTGATCACAAGGCTTGAGCCTCGTTCTAATAAATCTTTTGCCAGTACGACTTGGCGACTGATGGATTCTTTATCCATGCTTGCACTGGATTCATCCATCAAGAGGACACTTGGCTTTAATACCCATGCACGTGCCATCGCAACACGTTGGCGTTCACCGCCAGATAAAACAGAAACGTGTTCATCTGCAAGGGTCTCTAATCCTACCATTCTTAAGGCGTTAATGGCTTCATTTCGACGCTGTTGGCGATCACGAACGATGTATTTTAAACCATAACAAACATTATCAAATACTGTGCCATCAAACATATACGGTGTTTGATGCATGTAGATAATCCCGTTTTGGTAACAACCACCAAACATGCGACTTAACCAATGCTGTTGAGTGTTGAGTTTTCCTGTTGTCGGTTTTTGTAACCCAGCAAGCACTTTTAAAAGGGTAGTTTTACCTACACCATTATCACCGGTTAAATACACCGCATCCTGTGGCTCAAGCTTTAACTGAGGAATATGAAAAAGTAAGCGATGTTTAAAACGAACTGAAAGATCCGTCGCTTCGATTGAAATATGCGTCATATCAATGCCCCAGCTTAGTTGGTACGCAAGTGGGCTTTGCCACGAGAGATTGATAAAATAAAGTTTAGACCGAGAGCGAGAATTAATAAGACCATTCCCAAGGCGACACCTTGTGCAAACGCACCTTTAGAGCTTTCCAATGCAATGGCTGTCGGAATATTTCGTGTTGAATTTAAGATGTTGCCACCAACCATCATTGAACAACCCACTTCTGTAATAATGCGGCTGAACGAAGCGACAATGGCGGCTAATAATGGAAAACGGCTTTCCCACATTAGGCTCATTAATGCGCGTGGATAACTTGCGCCTAAAGAAATCGCGGTTTCCCATGCTCGACGATCGCTGTTTTGAAACGCAGCGTGCATCATCGAAATTAAAATAGGTAAACAAATTAAGATTTGTCCTAACACCATGGCTCGTTGGGTAAATAGCATTTGCCAATCACCTAATGGACCAGAACGAGAGAGCAACATATAAAGCAATAAGCCAATAACGACTGTGGGTACAGATTGCAGTGTATTGATGAATGAAAGGGTGAGCCAACGGCCAGGGAATTTGCCATAGGCAAGGGCGAAGGCAATCAGTAAAGAGGGGATCAATACAATCGCAATAGCTAAAAGAGAGACAGAAAAAGAGACACCCACAATGCCCCATAGCGCACTATCACCACTAAAGAGAAGTTGAACTGCTTGTTGCGTTGTCTGCCAAATATTCATTCTAATTTTTATCTATTAATTAACGGGTTACGCCGAACACATCCTAAGTTAATTATAACAGAAGTCATAACTAGGCAGGATAGTGTTCGGCGTAAAGTACTACAAATCCGAATTAACGGAATGAATTACTGTGTGATTGCATCGGCAACGAATAGTTGCTGACCATGACGTTGGTAATCGTTGATCATGGTTTGTGCTTTAGGATTAACTAACCAGTCGCTGAATGTTTTTGCACCTTGGTAGTTAATATTTGGGTAACGGCTTGGGTTAACCAGAATCACTTGGTAAGGGTTGAATAGACGCTTGTCACCTTGCACCATCATTTCTAGGTTTAGTTTGTTCTCGTAAGCAAGCCATGTACCACGATCTGTTAGTGTGTAACCTTGTAATTCAGATGCCATGTTTAGCGTAGGGCCCATGCCTTGACCTACTGCTTTGTAACCACCGAAGTTTGGTTCCATTTTAGTTTGTGCCCAAAGGTTCAGCTCTTTCTTATTTGTACCTGAATCATCACCACGAGAAATGAAGACTGAATCGGTTTCAGCAATTTTTACTAATGCATCAGCAACATCTTTGTCGCCTTTGATTTTTGCTGGATCGCTTTTAGGGCCAACAACAATGAAATCGTTATGCATTAATTTACGAGGAAGCACACCGAAACCACCTTCAACAAATTTCGCTTCAGCTTTTGGCGCGTGAGTCATCACTAAATCGACATCACCGTTTTCACCCATGCGTAAGGCTTTACCTGTACCAGCTGCTAACACTTCAACAGTGTAACCCGTGTCTTTTTTAAACGCAGGAAGCAGGTAATCAAGCAAACCTGAGTGATAGGTGCTAGTTGTTGTAGCTAGACGGATAGTTTTATTTTCGTTGTTATCAGCTGCATGACAAAGACTTGCTGTTGCAAGACCTAGGATAACTAAACTTGTTTTTAAAAAGTTCATAAGGTGTTAGACCCAAAAATGTAAGTAAAAAATAGGTGGGATATTTTGCTCCCTAAAAGCTTATGCGCTTATAAGCAAATAAAATGCCAGTTTGATTAGTATTTGTGTTATCTATTTATGATTTTTATAATTTATTGATTATTAAGTGTTATCTCGGGTTTTTGGCTTAATATTAATAATCATGCTGAAATCTACTTTGACTTTATTGTCTAGGGTGAGACAAAATGTCGCATCTTTATTATGGGTAATAATGTCTCTATATGTCTGATCTTGAATTAAATGCGCCGTGGACAGCTGTTTCTGTACTAGTTGTTGATGATGAACCGGGTATGCGCGCCATCCTAAAAAAAGCCTTAAGTAAAAAATTCGCTCAAGTGGATACGGCTGGCAGTGTAGAAGAAGCAGAAGAAATTCGTAAACGTTGCCATTTTGATTTATTGATCGTTGATATTAATTTACCGGGGCGTTCCGGTATTGATTGGCATGAAGCGTTTGATCCTACGACACGCCGTAGTGATGTGATCTTTATGACAGGTTATGCCGATTTAGAAATGGCAATCCAAGCGCTACGAGCAGGTGCTTCTGATTTTATTTTAAAACCGTTCAATCTAGAGCAAATGATGCAATCGGTGAGTCGTTGTATTGAGCGTCGCTTGGTTGAGCGCCAAAACTTTGCTTTGCAACGCGATGTTGAGCGTAGCTATCCTGTCGATATCATCGGCGATGCTGAAAGCACTCAGCGAATGAAAAAGATGATTGCCCAAGTTGCACCTTCTGTTGCTGCGGTATTAGTGGAAGGTGAATCAGGTACTGGTAAAGAGCTGGTGGCACGTGCACTTCACCAACTGAGTAAACGTACAGGTCCTTTTGTTCCTCTTAACTGTGGTGCGATTGCCCCTGATTTGTTGGAAAGTGAATTATTTGGTCACGTTTCTGGTGCGTTTACTGGTGCTAAGAAAGGTCGTGATGGTTTATTCCGTGTTGCTAATAACGGCACACTGTTTTTAGATGAAATTGGTGAAATGCCATTATCTATGCAGTCATCACTGTTACGTGCATTAGAGCAAAAAGCGATTCGTCCCGTTGGTGCTGAACGTGAAGTGCAAGTAGATGTCCGTATTGTGGCGGCAACAAATCGAAATCTTAAAAAAGAAGTGGAAGAAGGGCGTTTTCGCCAAGATCTGTATTACCGTCTTAACGTGTTAACCATTGAACTACCAGCGTTACGTGAACGTGTTGAAGATATTCCCGCACTTGCGCATCATTTTACTCAACAGCTTTCTAAAGATTTAGGCATGAAGCCTATTAACTGGACCCATGAAGATATCCTTGCCATGCAAGCGTATCAGTGGCCGGGTAATATTCGTGAGCTACGTAATATGATGGAACGTTGCATTCTGTTGGGTAAAGCGCCTGCGCAATATTGGCAAGAAATTAATGGTGAATTACCCGATGCGGTTGCCAATGCCGTTTCATCAGCTTCTGCGTCTAATGTGGATGGTGATGATAAACGTCCCTGTCAGTGTCATGAAAATGGACAAGATCAATATTGTTACCCAACCGATTGGACCCTTAAAGATGTTGAGAAAGCGCATATCATGCAGGTAGTTGACTCTCATGAAGGCAATAAATCAGCGGCAGCCCGTCAGTTAGGTGTGGCTCGTAAAACATTAGAGCGTAAATACAAAGAATGGGCTGAAGAGTCTGCATCATGCGAATAACCAAAGCCTTCACTCATCCTAAAGCCTTTATCTTATTGTGGCTGCGGCGATTTCGTACCATGGTGCGTTATCGTCTGTTGGTGCTGACATCGGTTCCTATCGTTATTACGTTGTTTGCCTTGATCGGCTTAACGTTTTATTGGACGGTGACTTACACTTGGCAAAACGCCTTAATGAATGTACGTGCCGATTTAGCGGTGGCTCATCATAGTATGGAGCTATTGCAGAAAGAGCAGCGTATGGAACTGCATTCAATGGCATCTTCCTATGATTTTCAGTATCGATTACGTTTTGATGAATCAGCATTAAGCAGTTGGGTACGTACTGAAACGAAACAATATAAGTTGGATTTCATTGTTCTCCATCCAGCATCTGCGTTAGGTGAATTTTCTAAGCAAGAACGTCATTTATTGTTAGAAGGGAAAGAGCAAACCTTCTTTCAAGTGCTAGATAGCCAAGAGCTGAATACCTTAAATTCCGATCTACCAGCTCGTGCTCAAGTTCCTTTATTAAAAGAACATAAAATTGAGCGTAAAGGCTTAGTTAGTCGTAGTTTAATCCCAATTTTTAATCAAGAAGGACAACTACAGTGGATCCTTGATGGGGGGATTCTGCTCAATAACAGTACATCGCTGGTGGATCGCATTCGTGATCTAGTGTTTGCTGAAAATACGTTGCCTGATGGCAGTATCGGTACTGTTACTATCTTTATGAATGATATTCGTATTAGTACGAACGTGCCGCTTGATAGTAAAAATCGTGCAGGTCGTGCAATTGGTACCCGTGTGTCACAAGAAGTCAGTAATGAGGTACTGAAGTTTGGTAAAACATGGGTTGATCGGGCTTATGTTTATGATAGCTGGTATGTCTCAGCTTATGAGCCTCTACATGATAATAACGGTCATGTCATTGGTATGTTGTATGCGGGTTATTTGCAATGGCCACTGATCAAGACCTTCTTAACTAACATTATTGAGTTAGGTGTCGGTATTGTCTTAGTGCTATTGATTTCGGGTATTTTGGTTTATCGAGGATCTCGTGATTTGTTTCTTCCGATTGAGAAGATTTACTATGTTGCGAAATCAGTACAAATGGGGCTCGATCGCCGTGTTGGGCAATTAGATGTTTGTTCTGATCACGAACTGCAAATTCTCGGTAATCAGTTTGATACCATGCTAGATCAGTTAGAACAGCGTAACCAAGTGATAAAACAAGCGGCATTAGAGCTTGAAGAGAAAGTCGAGCAACGGACGCATAGCTTACATCAGAAAACTGAAGAACTTGAGCAACATATTAAGTTATTAAATCAAGCTCGCTCTAAGCTGGTGGTTAGTGAGAAACTTGCCGCACTAGGTGAACTCACAGCAGGGATTGCCCATGAAATTAATAACCCACTGGGTGTAATTTTAGGTAACGTCGAGCTGATCCAATTTGAACTTGGTGATAATAAGGTTCAGGTGCAAGAAGAATTAGATGCGATCCATGCGCAGATTGATCGTATTCGTAATATCACTCGAAGCTTGTTGCAATATAGTCGCCAAGGCGGAGTACAAAACGAAGTAACATGGCATCACCTTAACCAGATTGTAGAAGAGAGCCTAACGCTGGTACGTTCTGGTACCAAAAAGATGGATGTGGAATTTGATGTAGACCTGCAAGCGAAATGTAGTGTAGAGGTCAATCGCCATCAACTGTTACAAGTGTTAGTTAATCTACAAATGAATGGTATTCATGCGATGGACGATCAAGGACGTTTAAGTATTAAAACGCAGGATTGGCTTGATGATACGAACAAAGTGCAAGGTGCGATAGTGAAAATCATTGATCATGGTTGTGGTATTCCTCAAGAGAACTTAGAACGTATCTTCGATCCATTTTTTACCACTCGTCGTTCTGGTACAGGGCTTGGGTTATCCGTTAGCCAAAGCTTGATTGAAGACATTGGTGGCGAGATTGAAGTAGATTCAGAAGTCGGCAAAGGTACAACGTTTACCGTTTACTTGAGACAAAAAGTCCCGGCTAATCACGATCTTGAATTGATGATGATGTCTTAAACTTGTATTTGAGCTTGAATGTAAAAGCCCCTTGGTATTTTCTTATATTAGTGAAATACCAAGGGGCTTTTTTATGGTTAGAACATAACAGAAAAGATTACATGATAGATAAGCCAACAATGAGGAAGGCTGTTGCGATGAGAGAGACACGGGTAATTAAACCTAAATGGGTAGGGTTGATCATTTCTTGATGCTGCATAGGCGCTCCTTATCATTTACTGTCATTTAAGCATAGCTTAGGTGAATAAATATTGGTGTTTTATTGTTATAAAATAAGACTCTATACCTCTTTTTAAGAAGAAAGTGAGCTAAAGATCAAATTTAAACGTTTGTGGGATAAATAGATCTCTTTATATGCACATATTGATATGTTTTTGATTTAGTTGTGTGAGCGATGGAGGACGAGTGGTTTTATTTTCGATCTTTCAGAAACAAAAAAACCAGCAATGGGATGCTGGCTTTTTCGCTTTCATAACTAACAACAATTATTGCGTTAATTCTTTCAGTTTTTTCTGTTGGTAGTACTTAGCATCAGCATTGATTGGCTTACTCTTACCAGTCAATAGCCATTGCTTAATGCGGCCTGCATCACCGATTGGCGTTAGCTTACCTTGAGAGTCAAGCATCACCATCAGGATTTTCTTACCATCAATAGTCGTTACCATACCTAGACAACGACCAGCTTCATCAAGGTAGCCTGTCTTAGTAACGTTGATTGTCCACTTTTTACCACGTGCTAATGCGTTGGTGTTGGTGTAACCCAGTTTATAGTTAGGCTTACCAAAATACGCTGTATGTACTGGAGATGTACTGTACTTACGAATTTCAGGGTATTTGTAAGCAGCACGCACCATTTTAGCTACGTCAGAAGCGGTAGAACGGTTGTGTGGATCAAGACCTGAACTGTCAACGAAATGTGTATTCGTCATACCCAGAGATTTCGCTTTACGGTTCATCGCTTTGATAAACGCTTTGTAACCACCAGGGTAGTTACCTGCTAGGGTCGCAGCGGCAAGGTTTTCAGAAGACATTAGCGCAATGTGAATAGTTTCACCACGGCTTAATGTTGAACCCATACGGATACGCGTGTAAGTGTTGTACATACGTGCTTTGTCAGTAGGGGTAAAAGTCAGTTTTTCATTTAGAGGCAATTTTGCATCTAGCGTCACCATTGCTGTCATCAATTTAGTTAAAGACGCAATCGGCATTTTTACATTGGCATTCTTCTTGTACAGCGTTTTGCCTGTACTTAAGTCAATTACATAATTACTTACTGACGCTGTTTGTAACTTGTTAGGATCCAGCTTACTGGTATTGATGCTAGCCACGGAAGAAAAACTAATGCTAGCAAGGGTGAAAAACAGAATGAAAGCGTTACGCACAACGGCTCCTTGGTAATGCTTAGGGGTAATAATAACAGTATTGTTAGTTTACGTATTGTCAGCTTAACAGTGGCTGTTAAGCAAGTCATGTTTATGTAAATACAGCATTTATTTGTTTTATAAATCGCCACTTGAACGATTTACTGAAAGAAACATTATTCAATAAATATATTAATAGTAAGAACAATAAGTACAGTTCTTAAGAAAGTATAAATGAGTTTGAGATATTTAAGATAAAACCGGCTGTTTTGAACCAAAGTAATGATTGCATTTGGTTGTTATCTGATTGCTTCATTATGACTAATGATAGATTTATATATTGGTGAAATAACGGATAACAAATTATTTTGATAGCAAAGCTGTATGTTTATACAAGGGTTAATCAATAAAGAAAACAAAAGGGTTTAGGGGCGTACGATATTGCCATACCGTGTAAAGTGATATCACCTTACGATTTAGAGCTCCTTTTTAAGTGATTTACAAATTCAATGAAATGAGCAATGAAATTAAGCTGGGTAATCCCATTTAACATTATGTATTTAAATTTTTAGCAAAACAAAGTACAATTGCTTGCTTTACAGACAAAAAGCAGAGTAAATATGTCAATACGACCAGCATTGTTAGTTCTTGCGTCTTTACTGTCGTTCTCATCACATGCATTGAACTTCCATGATAAAGATCCTAATGATGAGCTTAATGATATTAAGCAGAGCATAGAACAAGCACAGAATACCTTGAACTATGAGAGAACCGTAAATGGTGCTGGTCATGCCCCTATGCCGAAAGGCAATAGTGAGAAGCCGTCACGTAGTTATTTCGAGATTGTCTCTTATGATATTTATACTAGCCAAAGTGGAAAACGTGTCATTCAAGCTATGGTGACTAACCATTCTGGTGGCGGTATTTTATTAAAACCTCAGCAAATTAAAGCCTTTTTAAGTGATAACACTTATGTGGAGCCTGTACGTATTGAGCAAGAAGGGCGATTTACACAGGACGAAACTAAGGCTGTGACATTACATTTTGCTGATACCCAAGCATCAATACTGGGTTTAGTACTTCGCTCATACTAGCGATAAAGAAAAAGTAGTTAGCAGACAAAGAAAAGCCCAGATAAAACAATTATCTGGGCTTTATTGTATTGATGTATGTTAGCGCGCTGGTGGCTTAGTTAGCACTCCAGACTTGTTTACCTGTTCGGGCAAAGTTGTAGCCGCCTAATTCATGACCATGAGCTTGAACGTCTTCATCAGAAAGGGCTTGCAACAATTGTTGTTGTAGCGTTCTAAAGTAGATGTTCTTAGGGATCACCAATTCAAATGCTTCTGTACAGAGTGGAATGAAGCCTAAACCAAATTCACCTGCAGTACTTTGGCTGGCGCAACCTACATCTGCTTGTCCACGGGCGATAGATGAAGCCAACTCACGTTCGCTATTACACACATCGGATTGATTAAGCATAGAAAGGTTATAAGCGTGACCGTGTAACCATTCTTCTAATGCGCGCATACTGCCAGCACCCTCTTGACGTAATGCCCAGCGCCAGCGTGAAGAAAGTAATTCAGGTAATTGAATTGATTTTGAATTGACTGCTTCAGCTAAATCTTTACTCACCACTAAACCTTGTTGGCGTTCAAAGGCATGCACCAATACCCAGTTTTTATGACCTTGGTATTGTTGTAATAGTGCAGGGTGTCGAAGGCTTGCTTCTTCTGCATTACCCCAGTGAATAGCACACATATCAACATGACCTTTGCTTAACATGGCTAAGCCTTGGCGTGTACCTGTGGAGGTATAACCGACAAGGGCGGTACTGCCTAATTGGTTTGCCATTTTACCCACCACCATTTGTAACAGTGGATCGTCTGAGCCTGCAATTAATAAGCGATCGGTTAATACACCATTATGGCAAGATTCTAATAGCCACTTATCAAGCATGGCTTTAGGGAATAACCATTTGCCTGTGACTTTAGTCGCTGGAAGTAAACCATCATTGGCAAGGGCATAAACTTTCTTTTCATTAAGATCTAAATATTCCGCAACTAGCTTTGCGTTCATAAATTCTGGAAAGTCTGCCATTTAGTTTTGCTCTTTATTAGAAGATGGTTGTGATGTTGCGTTATTACTTTCTTGTTGTGATACAGCATCTGCGCCTTTTACATCAAGAATAAGATTCTGACCGCCGTTGTAGACTTGGAAACGATGACCTTTAGCGCGGGCAATCATGGTAATACCAAGCTTTTGAGCGAGTTCATAGCCCATTTGTGTCGCACCCGATCGTGATAGCAACACCGGAATACCCATTTGCGCCACTTTAATCACCATCTCTGAGGTTAAACGGCCTGTGGTATAGAAGATCTTATCTTCCCCTGTTTCGCCTTTAAGCCACATTTCACCAGCGAGGGTATCAACCGCATTGTGACGACCTACATCTTCGACAAAAGAAAGGATCTCTGTTCCTCGACAAATCGCACAGCCATGAACTGCGCCAGCGGCTTTATAGGTTTCGTTATGATGGGTTAACGCTTCAAGTAAACCATACAGCATAGATTGCTTTACTTTCACTTGCGGTAGCGTAACGTTTTCGAGCTTCTTCATGACGTTGCCGTACATGGTGCCTTGACCACAGCCAGAGGTAACGGTTTTCTTTTCTAATTTTTTCTCTAAACCATCGGTATTTTCACGGGTAATAACAGCGGCAGAGTTGGTATCCCAATCAATGATCAATGATTCAATCGCATCAATATCTTCGATAAAACCTTGGTTCTTAAGATAGCCGAGCACAAGCGCAGAAGGGCGTTCACCTAATGTCATTAAGGTCACGATTTCAATCCAGTTTAAATACACTGTTAGCGGGTGTTCGCACGCAATTTCTTTAGTCTGAAGATCACCGTATTCATCCATGATTTCCACAGACATCGTCTGCTTAACGGCGGATTTTGTTTTTATGATTTTAGGCAGTTGGCTCATTAGGGTATCCACTGGTTGCAAGGAACGTATCGAGAGTTCAAATAAGTCCGTCAAATGACACACAATGATACTAAGCTCAATAAGGAGCGTTTTATTGTCTGTATTAAGGCAAATAAGTTTGTCTCACGCTCGTTAAAGCAAATATTGTTCCATATTTATCTAAACATGCATTGCTGGTGGCTGATCAAGGTTGTGATGACGATATTTTGATATGTTATGCCTAATTGGTCTGAATTTTGCTTTATAGGGGCAAGTATTCTCAACCTATCGCTGTAAATGCGTACGGTAAAAGCAAGATGTAAGGGGTAATTGTGCCAGAACAAGCAAAACAAGAACTACATAAAGACGAAAATGTTTGGCCTATTTATTTTCGACTTCAAGCCGAAGAGAGGAAAGTCGGTCGTTGGACAACATTAGCTTGGTCTATTGAAGATCTGTGTTTAAACGAAAAAGATCGTCCAGAGGTTGAATTGGCGGAAATGGGTGAAGGGTATTACATGATGCCTTTAGAGCTTTTCCGTGACGAACGTATGGAATATCGCTTTAACCTAAACGCACAAGATCCGCATTTATTCTTTGTATGTGCGGAAGAAGATGAGCAATTAAAACCGGTATTAATGACCGCAGCTCAAGGTGTTGCAGCACGTTACATGGATGGCGACTATGTTGTATTACATATTCAAATTCCATTACCTATCCAAGTATGGATGGAAGCCTACCTAGGACGTCATGGCGAATTAGAAGAATGTAAACGTCGCGGTGGCGGAAAAGGCAAGAAACAAAAAGGGCGTTCAAGTGGCAACTAATTTTTTTCAACGTTGGTCTAATCGAAAACTAACAAAAAAAGAAGAAAATGAAACAGTTAGTGAAGAACTTACTACGACAACAACGAATGATGATTCAGCGGTTGTTGAAGCTAGTGATGCTCTTCAAACTGCAAGTGTTCAAGAAGAAAATGCCATAGAGCAAACTGAACGCGTTCAACCACAAGAGACAATAGAAGATACTGTATTAACGCATGATGATGCAGATGCCGTAACTTATGACTCTGGTGTCGCTTCTTTTATGAAAGGTTCGGTTGAGAAATCGGTGAAAAAAGCCGCTTTAAGAAAGCTATTTCATTCTGAAGAATTTAATTATATCAGTGACATGGATGACTGTACTGAAGATTATACAAGCATTAAAACACTTGATCCTGCTATTGCCGCACAAATGCGTGGTTGGGCAAATAAAGCATTAGAAAAAGTGACTGATATGGTTGAGAACTTAGATAGTGATGCCACAACGAATTCATCTGAGATCGCAGATAAATCATCAGATAGCACGAATAACGGTGATAAAGCACTATCTAACACACCTCAATCGTTAGCGGATCAAGGTTTGTTAACGACTCAAGATACTCTCCAAGCAACACAAGAAAGTGTAGTTGTTGAGCAAGATAAAGAAGAACCATTCCCTACAACGACTTCTTCTGAAAAAAACTCTGCGCAAAACAGTTAATTTTATTGTGTGAGACAAAAAGGGAACTAAAACCTTATTAATCGTTGGGACATTTTGGCGCATTGGGTCTTTTCTACTGCGTCAAAATGTCCTAATGCGGGTGGGTTGAATTATCCATCTCCGACTTTAGTTCCTTTTAGGTCATTTTATTCCGTGAAAAGTTGGATCGGTTATTGCTCTATAAGGGCGAGAAGAAAACGTTAGTTATATTTTATGACTGTTAGGTATTAAGACGTAACTACGTAGCTTCTTCAATCGGCACTGACTAGCGGTGACGGGCAAACAGGAATAAGAATGTTAAAAAGTACACTAGAAGCATTTTCTGATACAAACGGTAAAGCAAGAGCAGCGGCGATTAATGGCACTGTGGAGCTAACAAATTTAATTCCACCTACGGTGACATATGAGAGCCGTGGGGATTTGTTGATCGTGGGTGCTCAGGAAAACATTACTGCACTTGCTGAACAATTTTCAGAACTGCACAGTGTTACCTTATTGGCGACAGATGCAACTGAAGCGAAAGCAGGATTATCAAATCTTTACTTTAGCCAAGATGTATCAGCAAAAGGTTACCTTGGTGCCTTTGAGGTGACATGTCAGGTTGCAGGTCAACTAACAAAAGCAAACCTAGCGAAAGTGGCTATTGGTCGTGATTGTTTTGACTTGATCCTAGATATGACTGAAATCGGCATTATGTCGCTAGAAATTCCTGCTCCGGGTTATTACGCAGTAGGTAGTCGTAAAGATAAACTGGCTCAGCTGGTGGAAGATTTACCGGCTATGATGGGTACTTTTGATAAACCTAAATACTTTCGTTTAAACCCAGATCTATGTGCACACTCATCTCGTGGTGTTGAAGGTTGTGATCGTTGTTTAGATGCTTGTCCTGCAGGCGCACTAAGCAGTGATGGGGTAGAAATTGCGATTGATCCTTATCTTTGTCAGGGTGTTGGCACGTGTGCTACAGCTTGTCCGACAGAAGCGATCACTTATGCATTACCTGATCCTCAAAATACACAAAACTTTGTTCATCGTGTGATCACTCGTTATAAGCAAGAGGGTGGTGAAAAACCAACACTTCTTTTTTATGGCAATCGTGATGAGAAAGCAGTGACTCAGGCACTAGCGACTTTGCCTTCTTCTGTTATTGCAATTGCACTAGAAGAATTAGCAACAGTGGGTGTGGATACTTGGTTTAGTGCATTAGTTTATGGTGCGCATCAAGTTCTTTTAGCGACAAACACTAACTATATTCCTGCAACGATTGATCGCGTTTTATCTAATGAGCTAGCAATGGCTCAACGTTTCTTAACTGAAATGGGTTATGACGCCGATCGTATTTGTCTGTTTGATTTTAGCGCTGTTGAAACTTACGTTCCTTATCAAGAAGCATTAGTTGCGCCTGTTTCAGAAGCTTTAACTGGCTCGAAACGTGAAAAACTATTTACTTCACTTGAAATGCTTTACACCGACGCGAGTACAAAACCAGAACAATCTTCTGTTGTAGAAAAAGCGCCTTATGGTTCTGTTTCCTGTGAGACTAAAGATTGTACGTTATGTATGAGTTGTGTGGCTGTTTGTCCAACACGTGCATTACATGCTATTGGCGATCGTCCTGGTCTTCTATTTATTGAAGAAGATTGTGTTCAATGTGGCATGTGTGAAAAAGCTTGTCCTGAAAAAGTGATTTCACTAGAACCTCGCTTTAATTGGGATTGGCAAGCACGTAAAGAAGCCAAACTTGTTCATGAAGAACCAGCGGCTTGTTGTATTAGCTGTGGTAAAGCATTTGCGCCTGCCTCTATGGTGAAAATGTTAACTGAAAAGCTTCAAGGGCATTCTCACTTCCAAGGTGATGCAATTCGTCGAATTTCCATGTGTGAAGATTGTCGTGTGCGCGATATTTTCGAACAAATGGAAAAAGATCCAGCAAGTCAGGCACGAGTGTAAGGAACAAAGATGGAAACTGTGGCTATGAATCCAGCTCAAACGTCATTGAATGAAGACGCAGTACTACGTATTGAAATCTATAACATGCTTGCACATTTATTCCGTCAGGCTCCTGATCAGAATGTGCTGACTTTTTTAGCTGATATTGATGTTGATACGGCAAGTAACCCTCAACAATCTACTATGGCTGCTGCTTGGCCTTTACTAAAACTGGCAGCAGAGAAAAGCACACCACTTGCGGTTGAAGAAGAATATCAAGATCTCTTCATTGGTATTGGTCGCGGTGAAGTTGTGCCTTTTGGCTCATGGTATTTAACAGGGTCATTAATGGAAATGCCTCTGGCTTATCTGCGTCGTGATCTTAAGCAATTAGGATTTGAACGCGATGAGTCAGTTAAAGAACCGGAAGATCATATTGCGGCTTTGCTTGAAGTGATGGCAATGCTAGTAGAAGGCGGCGATGCCCACCTTCAAAAAACGTTCTTTAATCGCCACCTTGCAGAGTGGTGTGAAAAGTTCTGTACCGATGTTAAAGCGGCTAACAGTGCAGTTTTCTACACTGCGGTTGGCGAGCTTGCTCTGCAGTTTTTAACTGTTGAGAAAACATGCTTTTTAGAATCGAAATAACCCTATACGTTGCCTGCAACGGTTTCGATTTAAGGCAATAAAATTAAGGCAAAAACCCATCGTTAACGGTTATAAGTTAATGATAAAGGAGCAAACTTTATGAGTGAGCAAAAAACCAATGAAAGCCGTCGCCAGTTGTTAAAAAACATTGGCTTAACTGTGGCTGCTGGTGCTGTTGCTGCGGGTACGACAACAGCGGTACAAGCTGCTGACAAGTCAGAAGAGAAAAAAACAAAAACAACTAAAGGTTATCACGAGACGCAACACATTCGTGATTACTACAACACTTTGTAAGACGGGGCTCTAAATGAAACTTACTAAACGTTCCGATAAAGTGAGCAAAGAAGAAAACCAACTAGGTATTTCTCGTCGTTCTTTTATTCGTAATACATCTTTAGCTGCTGCTGGTGGCGTTGCAGGTGCAAGCATGTTTGCACCAGGTATGATGAAGAAAGCGCAAGCTGCTTCTGAAGATGTGTATGACGCACCTAAAGTTGTTAAACGTACTATTTGTTCACACTGTTCAGTGGGTTGTGGTATTTACGCAGAAACGCAAGACGGTGTATGGACTCACCAGGAACCCGCTTTCGATCACCCTTTCAATGCTGGTGGACACTGTGCGAAAGGCGCAGCACTTCGTGAACATGGTCACGGTGCACGTCGCGTTAAATACCCAATGAAACTTGTTAACGGCAAGTGGAAGAAACTGAGCTGGGAACAAGCTTTAGATGAAGTTAGCCAGCAAGTGCTTAAGATCCGTGAAGAGTCAGGCCCAGATTCTGTTTACTTCCTAGGTTCTGCAAAGCACAACAACGAACAGGCTTACATGTTCCGTAAAATGGTGTCAATGTGGGGCTCTAACAACGTTGACCACCAAGCGCGTATTTGTCACTCAACAACAGTGGCAGGTGTAGCGAACACTTGGGGTTACGGTGCAATGACCAACTCACTGAACGACATGCACAACTGTAAGTCGATTCTGTTCATTGGTTCAAACCCAGCAGAAGCTCACCCAGTAGCAATGCAGCACATTCTTATCGCGAAAGAAACAAACAGCTGTAAGATCGTTGTTGTTGACCCGCGTCGTACACGTACTGCTGCAAAAGCTGATCACTACGTTTCTCTACGTCCAGGTACTGACGTTGCTTTCGTTTGGGGTGTGCTATACCACATCTTCCAAAACGGTTGGGAAGACAAAGAATTCATCCGTCAACGTGTTTACGGCATGGACGAAGTTCGTGCAGAAGTGGCGAAGTGGAATCCAAAAGAAGTTGAGCGCGTTACAGGTGTGCCTGAAGATCAGGTTTACCAAACAGCGAAAATGCTATCTGAAAACCGTCCAGGCTGTGTAGTTTGGTGTATGGGTGGTACTCAGCATACTACGGGTAACAACAACACACGTGCTTACTGTATCCTTGAACTTGCACTTGGCAACATGGGGAAATCAGGCGGCGGTGCAAACATCTTCCGTGGTCACGATAACGTACAGGGTGCAACTGACTTTGGCGTGCTTTCTGACAACCTACCAGGCTACTACGGTCTATCTGAAGGTGCTTGGAAACACTGGGCGCAAGTTTGGGATGTAGACTACTCATGGCTACAAGGTCGCTTCGACCAAAACACTTACAACGGTAAGAAGCCAATGAACAGTGCAGGTATTCCTGTATCTCGTTGGATCGACGGTGTTTTAGAAAACAAAGATAAGATTGAACAGCGCGATAACATCCGTGCAATGTTCTACTGGGGTCACGCTGTAAACTCACAGACTCGTGGTCCTGAAATGAAAACTGCAATGGAAAAACTGGATATGATGGTTATCGTTGACCCATACCCAGGTGTTGCTGCTGTAATGAATGGTCGTACAGACAATGTATACCTATTCCCAGCAACTACGCAGTTTGAAACATACGGTTCTGTAACCGCAACTAACCGTTCTATTCAATGGCGTGATCAAGTTATTGAGCCGCTATTTGAAGCAAAACCTGACCATGAAATCATGTACTTGCTATCTAAGCGTCTTGGTTTTGCTGATCAACTATTCAAGAACATTAAAGTTGAAAACAACCGCCCACACATTGAAGACATTACTCGTGAATTCAACAAAGGTATGTGGACGATTGGTTACACAGGTCAAAGCCCTGAGCGTCTAAAAGAGCACCAACAAAACTGGCATACATTCAACCGTACTTCTCTTGAAGCGATTGGTGGCCCAGCGAACGGTGAAACTTATGGTCTACCTTGGCCATGTTGGGGTACGCCTGAGATGAAGCACCCAGGTACGCACATTCTTTACGATACATCTAAGACTGTGGCACAGGGTGGCGGTAACTTCCGTGCTCGTTTCGGTGTTGAACACAATGGTGTAAGCCTATTGGCTGACGATAGCTACTCACTAGGTTGTGAGCTAGAAGACGGTTACCCAGAGTTCACTTCTAAGATGCTGAAGCAACTTGGTTGGTGGGACGATCTAACAGCAGAAGAGAAAGTAGCTGCTGAAGGTAAGAACTGGAAAACTGACCTGTCTGGTGGTATTCAACGTGTGGCTATTAAGCACGGCTGTATCCCTTACGGTAACGCAAAAGCACGTACTGTGGTTTGGACGTTCCCAGATGCTGTACCTGTTCACCGTGAGCCACTATACACGCCACGTCGTGATCTACTTCCTGAGTACCAAACTTGGGATGATAAGGCGCACTTGTTCCGTCTACCAACACTATACCGCTCAATCCAAGAGAAAGACGTATCGAAAGAATACCCAATTATTCTAACGTCTGGTCGTCTGGTTGAGTACGAGGGTGGTGGTGAAGAAACACGTTCAAACCCATGGCTTGCAGAACTACAACAAGAAATGTTCGTAGAAATTAACCTGAAAGATGCGAACGATCGCGGCATTAAAGATGGCGAGATGGTTTGGGTTGAAGGCGCAGAAAAAGGCCGTATTAAAGTGAAAGCGATGGTAACGCCACGTGTTCGCGAAGGCTTAGCATTCTTGCCATTCCACTTCGGTGGTGAATTCGAAGGTGAAAGCCTACGTAGTCACTACCCAGAAGGTTGTGCTCCATACGTTTCTGGCGAAGCAGCAAACACTGCGACAACGTACGGTTACGATCCAGTGACCCAAATGCAAGAAACTAAAACAACTCTTTGTAACATTACTAAGGCTTAAGGAGCTGACCCATGGCACGTCTAAAATTTCTATGTGACACAAAACGTTGCATCGAGTGTAACGGCTGTGTGACAGCTTGTAAAAACGCAAACTCTGAAGCTGTTGGCTGGGGTATTCAACGTCGTCGCGTTGTTACTTTAAACGATGGTCTACCAGGTGAAACATCGATCTCAGTTGCTTGTATGCACTGTAGCGATGCACCTTGTATGGCGGTTTGTCCTGCTGACTGTTTCAGCCACACAGAAGACGGTATTGTTCAACATAACAAAGATCTATGTATCGGTTGTGGTTACTGTCTGTTTGCTTGTCCGTTTGGTGCGCCTCAGTTCCCTAAACAGGAAGCGTTCGCAGAGCGTGGCAAAATGGACAAATGTACTTACTGTTCAGGCGGCCCTAATACTGAACCTGGTTCAGAAAAAGAGCGCGTACTTTATGGTGCAAACCGTATCGCAGAAGGTAAGCTACCTATGTGTGCATCTATGTGTTCTACCAAATCACTACTTGCAGGTGATGCTGAGAAGATTTCTGAAATCTTCAGCAAGCGTGTTGCTGCTCGTGGTGCAAAAGATGCAGGTTGGGCAAGTACTGAAGATCTAGCGTACGACGCTGCAAAAGTACAAAAAGCTTAATCGTCTATTGTTGGGCTCAAGCATGATTTGAGCCCAATTTTAGATCTCGTAGTAACAAAATCTCTGCTCCATTGGGGCAGGCAGGAGCTTTAATGACTAAGCGAATTCAACGCTGGTTAACAGTCTTCGTTACCGCATTAATGATGGCTTTCTCTGTGCAAGTAATGGCAGGTGAAGCTACAGCGAATAACGAACAACTAGGCGAATCTGTGGTTAAGAAAGAAGTCATAGGTTTTGCTGGTGCGGATTATTGGCGTGCGGTCAAGGATGGTCAAAAAGGGTATACAACATCAGGTTGGCCTGAGCATGATGTATTGATCAGTGTACCGGGTCAAACATGGTATATCTTAAAAGAAAAATGGATGTCACCACTGGGTGCAATGGCTATTTTCGGTAGCCTATTAATGGTGACATTTGCGTACTTTGTTGTTGGTCCGCTTAAATTAAGTAAGCCAAAAACAGGTCGTAAAATTCAGCGTTGGAGCCGTATGGATCGTGCTCTACACTGGAGTTTAGCATTCACATTCCTAACGTTAGGTTTTAGCGGTTTAACTCTTGTTTACGGTAAACATTTTATTAAGCCTATCGTACCTACAGAAGTGTGGGGCTGGATCATCTACATTGCTAAGCAGTACCACAACTACATGGGTCCATTGTTCGCAATCATTCTTCTTGCTGTCGTTGTTAAGTGGTGGCGCAAGAGTATCTTCAATAAAGTGGATATTGACTGGTTCAAGAAAATGGGCGGCATGGTAGGTAAGCATAAAGGCTCACACCCTAAAGCTGGTTTCTCGAACGGTGGTGAAAAAGCACTATTCTGGTTATTGGCGTTCTTTGGTGTATTCATCGTGATCAGTGGCTTTGTACTGGATTTCCCTATTTTCGACCAAACACGTCGTCATATGGAACTATCTAACCTAGTACACATGATCTCTGCACTTATCCTGATCTGTGGTTTCATTTTCCACATCTACATCGGTCTATTCGGTATGGAAGCGGGTCTTGATGGCATGGTGACAGGTGAAGTTGATGAGACTTGGGCACGTGAACACCACAGTGAATGGTTTGAAGAAGTAAAAGATCTTCCTGAAAACCAACCGGGTTACCGTGAAGCACAGCAAGCTGCGAAAGAATCGACATCGAAATGATGTTATCTCGTTAACTTGATTGTAAAAACCGACATTCGTGTCGGTTTTTTTATGCCTAAAATATGCGTTATTTATATTTTGTTACTTATCGTTATCTGCTCATTATATTAAGTCTATTGTCAATAAAGTAAAATTATGCCAATAAGCTATTAATAAATACAACGTGTATATCAGGCATATTAAATGAGAAATAAAGCAGGCTTCACGCTGATGGAGTTGGTTATTGCTATTGTGATCTTAGGTATATTGGCTGTCACTGCAGCTCCTAAGTTTTTAAATATTTCATCCGATACGTATCGAGCAAAGTTACATGAGCTAAAAGGTTCGATGACAGAAATGTCTCGAGTCATTTATGGCAAAGCAGCCATGCAGGGTATTGAGAATGACAAAACAGGTAAGAAAAGTATAGAAGGGATTGCTATTTGGGGAGGGTACCCTAAAGCAATATATAAAGGGATTGGATTAACCATTACCGACTTCAATCAACATTGGGCGTTTAACCAAGATAAAACAGGTTCAACGTCACATAATGGTGGTGAACGTGCATTTGTTGCAACATTTCTAAAGAAACTCAATATTAAAGACAAAGATGATGTTGAGAAGATTAAAGCAACCAACTGTTATTTAAGTTACAAAGAAAATAAAACAGGTGGTGAGCCAACAATCACTATCATTGATTCGGGATGCTGATCTTGATGTCACAATGACAATAGTATTACACCGTTTTGTAGGGAGAAATCACGCATAAGTAAGATCCTAGATTGTTAGGGTTAAATTCGATGTATATCAGTGCTATAAAGGTATTATTGATATCGATAAAAAGGATGTTCTTATGCTTTTCCCCTACAAAAATATTGTCGTACTAACGGGTGCGGGCATCTCTGCTGAATCGGGCATTCGAACCTTCCGTTCTGAAGATGGTTTATGGGAAGAACATCGTGTAGAAGATGTTGCCACACCAGAGGGCTATCATCGTGATCCTGAGCTTGTACAGCAATTTTACAACGCACGACGTGCACAAATCGAAAACGGCTCTGTAGCGCCTAATGCGGCTCATATTGCGCTTGCTAAACTAGAACAAGAGTTAGATGGCAAAGTAACGATTGTTACTCAGAACATTGATAATTTGCATGAGCGGGCAGGGAGCAAAAACGTGATTCACATGCATGGCGAGTTATTAAAAGCCCGCTGTTGTGAGTCAGGGCAAACTGTAGAGTGGCATGGAGATTTGAATACCAGTGATCATTGTCATTGCTGCCAAATTCCAGCCCCTATGCGACCTGATATCGTCTGGTTCGGTGAAATGCCAATTGGTATGGATAGGATCCATGATGCGATTGTGGAAGCGGATTTATTTATTTCAATTGGTACGTCAGGTAATGTTTATCCAGCGGCAGGTTTTGTTCATGAGGCGGCATTACAGGGTGCGCATACCATTGAATTAAATCTTGAGCCTAGTAACGTTGAAAATGAATTTGAAGAAAAGCGTTATGGTAAGGCTTCAGCGTTGGTTCCAGCTTATGTAGAAGAGATCCTTAACGCACAGAAATAACAACTTTGATATTTTTAATGGATAATAAAAAACCGAGCACTTGGCTCGGTTTTTTGTATTTAACTATGAGTGGCTATTATTCGCCAGCTTTTAGTTTTTGGAAGTATTCTTCGTAAACTTCAGTCATAGGACCAACACTGTTCTGCCATTCACCTGCATCCATTACAGACTGTGGTGGGTAGATGCTTGGATCGTTCACGAAGTCTGCTGGAAGTAGTTTCTTAGCAGCAGCAACTGGTGTTGGGTAACCAATTTGTAGTGCGATCTTAGCAGCGATGTCTGGACGTAGTAGGAAGTTGATCATCTTGTATGCGTTATCGATGTTCTTTGCATTCTTAGGAATAGAGATGTTATCCATCCAGAAGATTGCGCCTTCTTTTGGCCATACGATGTCGATTGGAGCGCCATCTTTACGTGCCATGTAAGCAGAACCATTCCAAAGCATACCTAGTGATGTTTCACCAGCCATGTATGGGTTAGCAGGGTAGTCTGAGTTAAATACTAATACGTTTGGCATTAGTTTCTTTAGCTCTTCGTATGCAGCTTTGATTTGCTTAGGATCTTCAGTGTTACCAGAGTAGCCAAGCTTACGTAGCGCAACGTGGAATACTTCACGTGCATCGTCCATCATCATTAGCTGACCTTGCCACTTAGGGTCCCAAAGATCTGCCCAGCTAGTGATTTTAGATTTGTCGATCATATCAGTGTTAACACCGATACCTGTTGCGCCCCAGATGTAAGGAACAGAGTAATCGTTGTTAGGATCGAAAGGTTTGTTCAAGAAGTTAGGATCGATACCAGCGAAGTTAGGGATTTTCGACTTGTCGATTTTCTGAATCATACCTTCTTTACGCATCTTTGATACGTAATAAGTAGAAGGAACGATAAGGTCGTAACCTTTATCGTAGGTCTTTAGCTTGGCGTACATGGTTTCGTTCGACTCGTAAGTCGAGTAGATAACTTTAATGCCTGTCTCTTTCGTAAACTCTTCTAGTACATCAGCAGGGATATACTCAGACCAGTTGTAGAAGTACAGTTCATTAGATTTCGTGTTGTTGTCTGCAGCGGTAGCAACGTTTGAAAACATTGACATTGCACATGCAGCACCGGCCATTAGTAAAGACCATTTTTTCATTGTGTTAGCTCCTAACTAAACAGGATATCGAGAGTGTTCTCTAGCGGTTTTGACCGCCTCTCCTAATTGTTTTGTTTATGCGTTACGTTATTGTCGTAAAAGCAAAAACTGATGTTAACTGTAAAACAGAATGATTATAGCAGAGAATATTCGTCGACCACATCACAAAAAAACACAAAAATCGATGTTAAATCGCTCTATCATATTGATATATAACATGCATGATAACTAAATAATCAATATATCCTACAAAACATGATTTTTTTTAATAAATAGAACATATAAAAAAAGCTGCCATTGGCAGCTTTTTGTTTTACTTATTGATCCGCTTTTAATTCAAGGAAGTAATTCTCGTAGCGAACATTCATATCACCAACAGAGTCTTGCCACTCACCACGGTCAAGATCTTCTTGTGGTGGGAATAGTGTAGGGTTGTCTTTGTACTTCGCGTTTGATTTCTCAACAGCAGTTAGGTAACCCGTTTGCTCTGAAATTTGTGCAGCGATATCTGGACGTAGTAGGAAGTCAATCATCTTGTGTGCCGCTTCTACGTTTTTCGCTTTTTTAGTAATTGCTAGGCTATCAACCCAGAAGATACCGCCTTCTTTTGGCCAAATTAGCTTAATTGGTAAGCCTTCTTTTTGTGCCGCTGCTGCAGAGCCATTCCACAGCATGCCTAGGCCCACTTCACCAGCAAGGTAAGGCGCAGCAGGGTTATCGGAGTTAAATACCAATACGTTTGGCATTAGCTTCTCAAGCTCTGCTTTTGCTTCGTCAATTTCTTTCGGGTTAGTTGTGTTACCAGAGTAACCTAATTTACGTAATGCGATGTGGAATACTTCACGAGTATCATCCATCAGCATTAGCTGACCTTTCAGCTCAGGGTTCCATAGATCCGCCCAGCTATCGAAATCTTCTGGGTCGTACATGTCCGTATTAACAGCAAGACCTGTCATCGCGATTACGTGTGGAATTGAGTAATCGTTATTTGGATCAAATGGCTTGTCTAGGTAGTTCTTGTCTAGTTCAGTGAAGTTAGACAGCTTAGACTTATCAATTTTTTGTAACATGCCTTCGTCACGCATTTTTGCAACAAAGTATGTTGATGGCACAACCAGATCATAACCTTCTGGGTGAGCACGAAGTTTTGCATACATGGTTTCATTCGACTCGTAAGTCGAGTAGATCACTTTAATACCTGTCTCTTTCGTGAATTGTTCACGAAGCTCTGTAGAGATATAAGGACCCCAGTTCATGAATACTAACTGTTTATCCTTTTCTTCCTCAGCAGCGAAAGCATTAATACTTGCTGTTGCAGAAAGTAGAGCTGTACCGATAACAAGAGATGACCATTTTTTCATTCGTGTGTCTTCGTAGTGAGGTGCATTAAAAAGTGGGCGAAATTTAGAGCAAGTTAACCTTTTTGGATACTAAAAAAGTGTGTCAAATTGTAACAATGGGGTTGTTATAATCAGGTGAATTTTAAGCAAAAAAAATGGCTAACTGTTTCCAGTTAGCCATTTTTGTATTTTGAATGCAGATGTTTACTTTACTTTGTCTCGTGCTAGTAATTGTGAACAAATAACAAGCACAAGAGAAACACACAGCATAATTGTTGCTAGGGCATTCACTTCTGGTGAAATGCCTACACGCACCATTGAGTAAATCTTCAATGGTAGGATTTCGTAAGTTGGACCCGTTACAAACGAGCTCACAATTACATCATCTAGCGATAGGGTGAAGCTTAGTAGCCAACCTGCAGCAACCGCTGGTTTTGCTAGCGGTAGGATGATCTGCTTTAAGATAACCCATTCACTTGCACCAAGGTCACGTGCTGCTTCTAGCATCTTCACATCAAAGCCTTTTAAGCGGCTGTAAACTGTAACAACAACAAACGGTAGACAGAATGTGATGTGTGATAGGAGTAGCGTTAGGAAACCTAAGTTAGCACCTAATAGTAAGAACAGTGCCAGTAGCGAAATTGCCATTACGATGTCTGGTGACATCATAACGAGAAACAGCATACCAGATACGAACTTCTTACCTTTAAAGTTATAACGGAACAGGGCAACCGCCGTTAAGCTACCAATTAAGGCAGCAGCCGTTGCTGAGAACACAGCGATAGTGATCGAGTGTCCAGCCGCTTGCATTAAACTGTCGTTGTTAACCAGTTGCTCATACCACTTAGTAGTAAAGCCTTCCCATTTCATACCAAACTTGCTGGCATTGAATGAGTTAACAATCAGAATAATGATTGGGGTATATAGAAACGCATATACCACCGACATAAAACTAAATTTAAACAAGCGTCCCATTATTCAAGCTCCACTTTCTTGTTCAGCAACTTACCTGCACGGTAGTAGGCGTATAGCATAATTGCCATTGCCAAGGTGAGGGCAATACTTGTTGCAGAACCAAATGGCCAATCGCGCGCGTTTAGAACCTGACTCTTAATTACGTTACCAATTAATAGGTTCTTCGCACCGCCAAGAAGGTCAGAAACGTAGAACATACCAAGTGCTGGCAACAGTACCAATAAACAGCCAGCGATAACGCCCGGCATGGTTAATGGGAAAATTACTTTAATAAAGGTTTGTACTTTATTAGCGCCTAAGTCACGTGCTGCTTCGATGTAGTTATTATCAAGTTTCTCGATAGCGGAGTAGAGTGGTAGCACCATAAATGGTAGCAAGATATACACTAAACCGATCATTACTGCGTACTCGGTGTACATGATTCGCAGTGGCTTATCGATAATATCTAGGTACATTAATGTGTTATTTAAAATACCACGAGTACCTAACATCAATTTTAGGCCGTAAGTACGAATTAGAGAGTTAGTCCAAAACGGTACGATAACCAAAAACAGCATAAATGGACGCCATTTCTCTGGCATTTTTGCAATGGCATAAGCAAAAGGGTAACCAATCAATAAACACAGAATGGTTGCTGTGATTGCCATGTAAAAAGAGTGCCAAAGTACTTTTGCGTACAATGGATCAAACAGTCTTGTGTAGTTATCTAACGTAAAGACCATTTTGATCAAATTAGCATCGTCACGCGTTAGGAAACTGGTTCCGATAATCATTAAGTTGGGTACAAATACAAAAAGCAGTAACCAACTTACGACTAGCGCGATAATGAAATTCTGTAAATTAAATTTCTTGCTCATCAGCGAGTACCACTTCCCAACTTTCAACCCAAGTAATGGCTACTTTTTGATCAAGAGAGTGGTCTACATCAGGATCGTCTTCGTTGAAGAACTCACTAACCATCACTGATTTACCAGACTCTAACTGCACAACAGAATCTAAAGTCATACCTTTGTAAGTACGCTCACGAACGTAACCGACAATGCCCGTTGTTTCGTCACCGTTGTGGATCTCTTCAATGCGGATATCTTCAGGTCGAAGTAGGACTTTAACCTTATCACCTACATTTACATCTAATTCACAGTGAATCAAAGAATGACGACCTTCAACATCAGCCATAATACGTTTAGCATCTAAACGCTCTTTAACAATGGCATCAAAGACGTTAATTTCACCGATAAAGCGAGCAACGAATAGATTCGTTGGTTCTTCGTAAATTTCACGAGGAGAGCCATCTTGTTCTACATGACCATCACGCATAACGATGATACGGTCAGACATAGATAACGCTTCTTCCTGATCGTGGGTCACGAAGATGAAAGTAATACCCAACTTACGTTGTAGTTGCTTCAACTCTAACTGCATTTGCTTACGTAGTTTGTAATCAAGTGCAGACAGTGATTCGTCAAGTAAAAGAACTTTTGGTTTGTTTACAACTGCACGAGCAATCGCAACACGTTGTTGCTGACCACCAGACAATTGATGAGGTTTACGAGGGGCAAACTTATCAAGTTGCACCATACGCAATGCTTCCATTACACGCGGTTCAATTTCACTCGCGGGAACTTTCTGCATGCGTAAACCAAACGCGACGTTCTCGAACACTGTCATATGTGGGAACAGTGCATAACTCTGAAACACCGTATTTACTAAACGTTGTTCAGCTGGAATGTCAGTAACATCTTTGCCGTCAATTGTAATCTGCCCATTATCAGCAGTTTCAAAGCCAGCAATTAGACGAAGTACTGTGGTTTTACCACAGCCTGATGGACCTAAGATGGTCAAGAACTCACCATCGTTTACGTTTAGGTCCAAACCTGAAATGATCTGCTTACCGTCAAAGCTTTTGCTAAGACCCTTCAGCTGAATGACAGGTTTCTGAGATGTTTTTTCAGCGTTCAATTCTACGTTATCTCCACCCTGGGATTGTTTTGTTAAATCCCAACATTTTGGCTTAAAAATAAAGGGCGCATGATAGACCTGTAGTCTTTCAATTTAAAGCGTTTTTTCACTGAATTTTATGAGAAAGTGTAATATTTCCCATCACAAACTTGTGAAACCCCTTATAGTACTTCACCCATTTTATATAAATGATTAATACTCTTTTACTCACATGCAGGTAATATAAAAATTCAAAAATACTTCCTCTCGGATAATAACCATTCTTACATCTTAGTATGATTAAAACCGATTTTATGAAAAAGACGATTTCTTTATCAGCTTTTTGAACAAATCAGCATGAAAAACACACAAATTAAACATCCCAAACGATTTTTTACGTTTGAAATGTTTTTGTCTTATCGCCAGTAACGTACAATGCCGCCATTACATCAAGAATTGATATGAGTATGAAAGAGCCAGTTAACCGTAGTTTCCACATTGGTGGGTCAATTGAAAAAGCATTAAAAGGCGAGGTTGATTTACAGCCTGTCACTGTTTTACATGAAGCGTGGAAAATAACCGCAAAAAATATCTTCAGTTTTTTACCTGCGGTAGTTTGCTTGTTTCTTGCTCAAGTGGCGCTGTTGCTTTTAGGTTTAGAAGTACAACTTGGTAGCCCAAGTGTATTTTTTGATGCATTCGTAACAGGGCAGGGCTTTACAGCTGAGATCTTAAAAGCGGGCTTTATGGCTAACTTTTGGTCTGATGTATTAATTGCTCCTTTGTATGCTGGCGTGAGCCTTATGGCATTGAACCATGCTGTTGGTCTGCCAAGTAAAGCGAGCCAAATTGTAAAAGGCTTCTCTTTTACCCTTGTGTCTCTTATTACCATGTTATTGCTTTCATCCATTCAAGGTTTAGGTAGCAGCTTATTCCCGTTAGTGGGGCTGTTCTTAACAATGGCATTAAGCATGGCAATTCTATTAGTGTGTGAAAAGCGAGTATCACCGCTAAAAGCCATCCAATATTCTTTCATGGCGACAATTCGTAAAGTGCTACCGATGACGGCAATTTACATTGTGATCATGTTGATGTTCTTCATCTCTATTGCGACGGCTGGTTTAGGTCTAATTTGGACATTACCTTTCTTCTTTAATGTAAAGGGTATTATCTACCGCAATATGTTTGGTGTAACACTGCAAGTGACATCAGTAAGTAAAAACGATAGCAATGATCAGCAGCCTCCGTCTGATAATCAACCGCCCGTTGATAAAGATGTGTTCAATGCTTAAATGATTTTAAAGCTCCTAAATAGGAGCTTTTTTATTACCTTAAATATGACTACTCATAAATCTAATGCACTATAACTTTATTTATTAATTAATAAATAACACACGGTTACTAAAGGATCTCATGATAAGATAGCTTTAATGCTTTTATAGGAAATAAATAAAGATGTTAAAAAAAGGACTTTTTCTCGCAGTTAGTTGCTTATTGTTTTTAAGCAGTTCAAGTGTTCAAGCACAAGACGTTAACATGCGTTACAGCGCATTATATGGAAAGCTTAAGAATAATCTTAAAGAAGGGCATGACGACGTTAATATCCGCCTTTATCTTATCGATCAAACAGGGCAAATCTGTCACGTTCATAAAGCATCAATGCGTAAAGATGAACATTATGAAGAGCTAACGATTCCTGATGATTATGCATTGTCTATTCCGCTAGATTCCAATTTAAGACAAGCCAACCCTGATGTTACCTTTGTTATTGATGATGGTATTACATGCGATGTTTCAATGCAGATCTTAGCTGAAAACTATCAGCCGAAAGTGTTAGAACAAGCATATATTGAAGCGATTGTTCCCCAGATGAACACCATGATGGCAGATTTGGGTGGCATGTTTAGTCAATGGTTTATACCTAAAGCTGAAGGGGTAGTGATTACATTAAAAGATCGTACGTTTAATAAAACCCTTGCTTTAAAAACAGGTAAAACACTCAACTTTAATTCAGGTGTTGCGCGTGTTCATCTTAATGACTTAGCAGAGAATGAATCTATCAATCTAAGTAAAGAGATAGAGAAAATTTCACCGTGGATCCCAACCAAATCATAAATTATCGATATGTAACTTAAAACTGATACATCGCAAAGTTACTCATCAGCTTATCCGTCATAATTGACTCATATTTAAATCTACGTATTTCCGTAATTGAGTAATGTAAGGTTAATGATGGATAAGTTACTTGAGCGTTTTTTCCGATATGTGCAAATCGATACTCAATCTAATGGCAGTGTTACAGCATGTCCGAGTACGGCAGGGCAGTTTAACCTTGCACAACAGCTAAAATCAGAAATGGAAGCGCTTGGTTTATCAGATATTTCCCTCGATGAACACTGCTACTTAATGGCGCGTCTTCCTGCAAACACATCTGCTGATATTCCAGCCATTGGCTTTATTGCGCACATGGATACAGCGCCTGACGCATCAGGCTTAAATGTTAAACCGCAAATTGTAGAAAACTACCAAGGCGGTGATATTGCATTAGGTGTTGGTGATGAAGTGCTATCACCGATTCAATATCCAGACCTTAATACGTTACACGGTCACAATATCATTACTACTGATGGTACAACGTTACTGGGCGCAGACAACAAAGCAGGCGTTGCTGAAATCATGACAGCGATTGCGTATCTGGTCGCTCATCCTGAAATTAAACACGGTGATATTTGTATTGGTTTCACGCCTGATGAAGAGATTGGTCGTGGTGCTGATTTGTTTGATGTAGAAAAATTCAATGCGCAATGGGCTTACACCATCGATGGTGGTCCTGTTGGCGAGTTAGAGTTTGAGAACTTTAACGCTACATCTGCAGATGTGATTTGCTACGGCACTAATGTTCACCCTGGTACTGCTAAAGGAAAAATGGTTAACGCCATGAATATCGCAGCTCAGTTCCAGTTAATGATGCCAAGTGATGAAACACCTGAAACAACAGAAGGTTATGAAGGGTTCTACCATTTAAAATCAATGAAACCATCGGTTGCAAAAACAGAGTTAGGTTACATCATTCGTGACTTTAGCCGTGAAGGCCAAGAGCAACGCAAAGCGTTCATGCAGCAAAAAGTGGATGAGCTAAATGCGCAGTTAGAAAAAGGGCGTGTTGAGCTTGTTCTAACAGACTCTTACTTCAATATGCGTGAAATGGTGGAGCCATACCCACACATTATTGAATTGGCAAAAGATGCCATGATTGATTGCGACGTGAAACCTGAAATTAAGCCTATTCGTGGCGGTACTGATGGTGCTCGACTATCTTTCAAAGGCTTACCTTGCCCGAACATCTTCACTGGCGGCTATAATTTCCACGGTATTCATGAGTTTATTACGGTTGAAGGGATGGAAAAAGCAGTAGAAGTGATTGTGAAACTGGTTGAGAAAACTGCTGAAAAATACAGTTAAGTCAATATTGATGGAATGAAAAAATCCCCTAGCACTTAAGTGTGTTAGGGGATTTTTATTATGCGTGATCAGAGCCTTTCAGCAACTCATTCAACTTCTTAAGGATAGTATGAACAGCATGGCCTTTAGTAACCTCACCACCTTGTTCAACTTCAATTTCATGTTTGCCGTATAAGCCAGTTTCGTCTTCAGCGATATGTAGCCAATCTGGGTGCCAATAGAATGATTGACCACCATCAGTGATCCAATTGTGAACACCACAGTTCTCGCCACGGTAATTTAGATCTTTAGCTTGGTACGCCATACTTTATCCCTTTGGTTTTATAGTTAATTATGTTCGTACAATATAGAAATTGCCGATGATAAACCGTGATCTAAGTATAATATTGATGCTGAATGTAACTAATTATTAATATAAATAATGGGATTAGATTCTCACGTTTCATCCACAGTAAATGTAATTGTGATGGGCTTTTGAATCTCATTACAGCAGTCTTCCCAACCCAAATTGTCAGTATTAATCTAGCGCCATTATTAATGTCTTAATAAGGACAACGATGGACATCCTCGAACAAGTTCATAGTCAAAAAGTCTACTTTTGTACTGATGAAGCGTTAGCAAATGCACAAGTACAATGTTTGGAAGTGCTGTATGACTTTAATCAAACTCGACCTTCTGAATATGATAAACGCCAAGCTATCATGAAAGATTTGTTTGCCACTGTGGGTGAGAATTGCTACATCGAACCACCGCTACGTGCCAATTGGGGAATCAATACTCATATAGGCAATAACGTTTACGCTAATTTTAATCTTACCTTGGTTGATGATACCCATATCTATATTGGTGACAGTGTCATGATCGGACCTAATGTCACTATTGCAACAGCAGGTCATCCTATCGACCCTGATCTTCGTCGCGATGTGGCCCAATTCAATATTCCAGTGACGATTGGAAATAATGTCTGGTTAGGTGCGCATGTGGTGGTTTTGCCGGGTGTGACAATAGGTGAGAATACGGTTATTGGTGCGGGTAGTATTGTTACCAAAGATATTCCTGCCAATGTGGTTGCAGTCGGTAACCCTTGCCGAGTATTAAGACCGATCACTGAGCACGATAAAGAGTATTATTATAAGAATCGACGAATTCATGAGTAATTATTTCTATTCATTTACAATTATTCCGCTCTAACAGGTAAAATAGTGTGATAAATACTCAGTGGTAAAGGTTATATGACAGCTTCAATTAAATTTATTGCAACAGACATGGATGGCACGCTGCTTTGTGAAAAAAAGCAATTACCATCGGATTTTTATGATGTATTCAACCAACTACAGCAAAAGAATGTGCTATTTGCTGCAGCATCAGGACGTCAATATCAAAGCCTAGTGAATACATTTGCTCCAATTAAAGATGAGATGATCTTTATTGCTGAGAACGGCACATTGGTAATGTATCAAGGAAAAGAGTTGTATAGCTCAACTATTCCAACTAATGAAATTCACGATATTCTTAAAGCTGTTAAGCAAGTGCAGGGCTGTGACATTGTGTTATGTGGTAAGAATGCTGCCTACACCGAAGCCACCAGCGAACAAGCCTTAGATGAAATTCGTAAGTATTACCATAATCTTAAGTTAGTTGAGGATTTACTTGCTGTTGATGATGAGTTTATTAAAGTCGCGGTTTTAAATTTCAATGGTACAGAAGAGCATGTTTATCCAGTGCTATCACCGCAGTTTGGTGACACACATCAAGTGGTCGTAAGTGCGAAGATTTGGCTTGATTTAATGGATAAGAATGCTTCAAAAGGCGCAGCGATAAAGCATCTGCAACAAGTGTTTGATTTTACGTTTGAACAAAGCATGAGTTTTGGTGATTTCTTCAATGATATCGAAATGCTACGCGAAACGTATCATAGCTATGCCATGGCAAATGCCCATCCAGAAATCAAGAAACTCGCACGTTTTGAAGCGCCAAGTAATAACGAACAGGGTGTAATGACAGTTATTAAAAATAACGTGTTGTAATAGAATGTTAGCCTCAATGTAATAAAACATTGAGGCTTATTTTAATTTTCTATAAAGAACGCTTTGCCATCCATATTTAACGGCACAATGGATTTGTCGGGTTTCGCATAACTCAAACGTCCTAAACTTTGCGTAACATGATAGTTATCAAGCCCTGATATGGTCATTAAATCTAACCCTTCAATATTTATATGGCCATCCGCCTTTATTGATGATTGTGGTAAGTATAATTTCTGTATTTCACCAACGACCATGTGTGTATCGTTAGACTTTATATCAATCACTTCTAGTAGCCGTAACCCAATTTTTATCGGGCTTTCCAAAACAAATGGGGCTCTACAACTACTATCGTAAAATGGCGTAAGGCCAACTTCACTAAATTCTGAAATGTTTTGTGGGTAACGAGCTGAGGTTTGATGTGCTTGTTGGTAAAACTCTTCACAAACAGCATTAATTGTAAATTCTTCAGTTTGCTGAATATTAGAGTAAGTATGTCTCTCGACTTTTGCAGGACGCATAATAAAGCCTAGCAATGCAGGGGATGAACCAAGGTGAATAACGGAACTGACGATCGCTAAATTTTCATTACCATCGTTATCAACCGTTCCAATCAAATTAGCACTTTTAAAGCCTGATAAGCAGTTCATGAGTTGCACACGATAACGTTTTTCCATGATTTCAATATCGTGTTTGGTAAATTCAATATTATCATTATCCATGATTTGTTAACGCCTTCAGTAAACAGACACAATAGGAATACGTCGGTTAAACTGAATTAGATCACGAATAACGTTCTGAATTGAAATGAAAAAGCCATAACCCTTAAATGGAAAGAGACTATGGCTGATAAGTTTTTTAAACCTGCATTTAGCATGTATATATATTAAATAAATATTAATCTTAATACTGTTGTGAAGCGTGTCGAAATTAGACCATATAGAAAGAATATTATGTTTCAATTATCAATAGTTATTTTTACTTATAAGTTTAATGTTTAACAAAATATATTAATAATATCGAATTATAATATTTAATTTTAATTCTATTATATATGGAATATTAAGAGTTATCACCTAGCCACCTATAGTCTCTCGATATTTGAACATAGAAAATCAAACACCTAACATGCTGTCGATCTATTAAATGCAACGTCAGGAATGGATTAATAATAATTTCAAATAGGATAAAGTAATGACAAAGACTAAAGTATATTTGGCTATGGCAGCGGCATTGACATTAACGGCTTGTGGCGGTGGTAGTAGTAGTGAAGAAGCATCGCCTACTGAAACTGTAACAACGGAAAAAGAGGTTACAACAAAAGAATATAAAGCAATTGATGGTTATTTAGTTAATGCTGATATTTATGTTGACCGTAATAAAAATAAAATTGCTGACGAAGATGAAAAGCTTGATCAAGTAACAGGTGAAGAAGGTCAGTTTTCTCTTGATGAAGCTGACACTCAATATCCTGTAATTATCAAAGCTGTTGCGGGTCGAACATCAGATACTGATAATGAAGGTGCAATTAAAAAAGACTTTACTTTTGTTGCCGACGCGGGTGTTGAGGTTATCTCACCATTCTCAACAACGGCATACAATACGGATAAAACTCTTGAAGAGTTAGCTACTGAATTAAATTTACCTCTTGAAGTACTATCAAGCGATTACGTTGCGAAAAAAAATTCAGAAGAAACAGAAAGTGATGCTAAAAAGATACATGCTCTTGCTAGAACTTTAACAAAGTCAATTATAAATAAAACGGATAGTGAGAAGCTTGTAGATATTGCAAAAACCACGTTAGAAGACATTAATGAGTATATCAATAACGCTGAAGATCTAGATAAGTTTGAAGTTATCGATACATTAAAAGATCGCCTCACTTCAGAAACATTTACTGTTATTCATACCAATGAGTTACAGTTTAAAGAAGAAGGCGTTTTTACTGATGTGACTTTTAATGATACTGAAGTTTCAGTTGTAAATAACGGTAAAAAAGAATCACATACTATTAAATATAATGATGATAGCTTCCAGGTTGCTAATGATTCATTAGATTATATTGTACATTTCAGCTCTGATTGGATGTTAATAAAAACAACTCAAAACGAATTGTCTTTATTTATTGAAAAAGACAGTACCGAGAAGTTAAATGAATATGTAGCTCTTACTGAAAGTGATTTTTCAGGAAAAACACTCTATCACTTTTGGGATGATTCAACGACAGGTACTCCTGATCCAGATTTTGTAACATTGAAATACTCATCTGAAGGCAATGAAGTAACTATTTTAGAAGATGATGAAGAGAGTAAATTTTCTTGGAAAATTGATAGCGATGGTAATCTAGTTATTGAAGGTGCGGCTGATGGTTCAGATATCATTATGTCAAAAACCGCAGCATCTGATTTAGATGACGAATTTTTGATTTTTAATTACGGAACATCAGAAAACATTCAAATTCCATACTTTGCTACAGAGAATAAAACATTAGCTGACAACATCTTTGAGCAGTGGAATAAGTAGTTTTATTAACTGTACTAACAAGAAGGAGAGCAGGCATTAACGCCTGCTCTTTTTTGTTATCGTACTATAAATAACGACTATTCAAATGCGCTTGGAAATATTTAGGATTTAACGTTTCACCTGTTGCTTGTTTCACTAATTCATCAGTTGAAAGCGTGCAGCCTTTAGACCAAACATTCGCTTCAAGCCATGTAAAAATTGGGGATAAATCACCTGATGTAATAGCTGCTTTTACATCTACAGTTTGCTTCATCGCTGCCATAAATTGTGCGGCATACATTGCACCTAATGTGTATGAAGGGAAGTAACCAAAACTACCATCAGTCCAGTGAATATCTTGCATACAGCCATCTTTGAAGTTGCCTTTGGTATCAATACCCAAGTAGGCTTGCATTTTCTCATCCCAAATCACTGGAATATCTGCAACTTCAATTTTACCTTCAATAAGATCACGTTCAATTTCATAACGTAAAATCACATGAGCAGGGTAAGTGACTTCATCAGCATCCACACGAATGTAACCTGGCTTAACACGGGTATTAATCGCATTGATATTTTCTGCCGTTAAAGCTGCATCTGATTCACGACCAAATGTCTGCTGTGCCAATGGTGCTAGTTGTTGTGCGAAATCCACATTACGTGATAACTGCATTTCAAAAAATAGCGATTGGCTTTCATGAATACCCATTGAGCGTGCTTGACCAACAGGAAGATCGCGCCATTGTTTTGGCAGTCCTTGTTCATAACGTGCATGACCTGTTTCGTGAATCACGCCCATTAGTGCTGAAGTAAAATCCGATTCATCATAACGTGTAGTAATACGCACATCTGTCGGTACACCACCACAGAATGGGTGAGTACTGATATCTAATCGACCATGATCAAAGTCGAAGTTAAGTAACTGCATCACATTAAGGCTTAATGCTTTTTGTTGCTCGATAGGGAAAGTGCCTGTTAAAGGCTCAATACTTTCTGCTAGTTGTTTATTTTGAACATCTTGAATTAACTGAGGTAGCCACGTTTTTACATCAGCAAAGATACGATCTAATACTTCTGTTGTCATACCCGGTTCGTAAAGATCAAGTAGGGCATCATAAAGGCTAAGCCCTGTTGCTTTGGCACGAATAGCAGCTTCTTTACGGGCTAATTCAACAACCGGCTCAAGGTTCTTTTTAAATCCTTCCCAATCATTTGCAGGGCGTTGAGTACGCCAAGCATGTTCACATTGCGAGCCTAGTAATGATTTTTGCTCCACCAGCTCTGCCGGCAAAATGTTATGCATCATCCATTGGCGCTTTAAAGCAGCAAGGCTAACACGTTGTTCATCAGTTAGGTTTTCTTTCTCTGCACTTGCAAACCATTCTTCTAGGTAAGGGGCAGTAGAAAGTTCATGAGAAATAACAGCTAACTCTGCCATGGCTTCTGAACGTGCTTCTGCACCGCCACTTGGCATCATAGCAGCTTGATCCCAACCACAAATGGCACTTAAGTGATCTAAGCGAGATAACTTACGAGCATGCTGTTCTAGTTTTTTGTAATAGCTCATTATTTGTCCTGATATTTCAAATGAAAAAATAAATTTACCTCATGTACTTACTATTGAATAGCAAGTTAAAAAAATAAAGGTTCATTTCTATGTTTAAAAATTTATCACAACGTGAGCAAGCGACAAAAAACGTGATAGAGGCAAGATAAAACATTTATATTTAGCAGGATTAAGGCTATAAATGTGAAGACAAAAACGAAATCGTAAGACAGTGTTACAAAAGCAAGTTTTTCGCATTTATAACGTTATAATGGACATCAATCTATATACCTATTTGGTTTAATCTGTTGCTGCATTTTATTGCGAATAGTTATCTAGATTGTTTTATCGTATTTTTAAGGGACTTTGCCTCAAATGAAAAAGACCTCGCCGCTTTTCTCTCTCGTTGGTGTTACTGCGCTTTGTACTGTGTCATTTTCAGCACTAGCAGCACCATCTGTTATTCCTGATGCACCAACACTGAGTGCGAAAGGTTATGTTTTAATGGATTACAATACTGGCCAGGTATTAGTTGAAAAGAATGCTAACGAAAAATTAAATCCAGCAAGTTTAACGAAGTTAATGACGAGCTACGTTGCTGGTCAAGAAATGAAACAGGGCAACATCAGTAAAGATGATGTGGTGGTGATCAGCCGTAATGCTTGGGCGCGTAATTTCCCTGATTCTTCAAAGATGTTTATTGAAGTGGGTAGTGAAGTGCCACTGATGGATTTATTTCGTGGTTTAATTATTCAATCTGGTAATGATGCAAGTGTTGCGATTGCTGAACACGTTGCAGGTTCAGAGCAGGCGTTCGTTGGCTTGATGAATTCATGGGCGAAGAAGTTAGGGATGAATTCCTCTCACTTTGCGAACCCACACGGTTTGGATCATGGCGATCTTTACACCACGCCATACGACATTGCGTTATTAGGCCAAGCGTTAATTCGTGATTTACCTAATATTTACCCGTTATATAGCGAAAAATCATTCACTTATAACAACATTACTCAGCGTAACCGTAATGGTCTGCTACATGATAAGAGCATGAATGTAGACGGCATGAAAACCGGTTACACCAGTGGTGCAGGCTACAGCTTAACAAGCTCTGCAACAGAAGGTGACATGCGTTTAATTGCTGTAGTGATGGGCACCAAGAGCACTAAGATCCGTGAAAGCGAGAGTAAAGCGTTATTAAATTACGGCTTCCGTTTCTTTGAGACCGTTGTTCCTCACAAGGCTGGTGATAAGATCATTTCTGAACGTGTGTGGTTTGGTAATAAAGAGAACGTAGAGTTAGGTGTTGATAAGTCAAGCTACGTTACGCTGTCACGCAATGATACTAAAAAACTAACAGCAAGCGTGGAGCTTAATGGTGAGTTAGATGCCCCAATCGCTAAAGGCGAAGAAGTAGGTAAGGTACTTTACTTGGTTGATGGTAAAGAAGTGGGGTCTCAACCACTTGTAGCACTAGATGCTGTGGAAGAAGGCAGTATCTTTAGCCGCTTAGTTGATCATGTGAAGAAGTTCTTTGCTGGTTTATTTAGCTAATCACACAACACTTTTCAAAATGAGCTCGGTTTAGGCCGAGCTTTTTTGTCTCTAATTTCTGGTTAATATTTTAACCGTAGTTAACTATTTCCTGTTTGGTTGAAAATCCGTATAATTCACGCCCTATAAATTCTTATCCAGCAATTCTACTGTCGGTGTTACCGATGGTGAGAGAAGTAGTAATGAATCAGACAGATAATCGTAAAGAAGTACTTGAATTTAATAAGCTGCAAAAGCGTCTACGTCGTAATGTCGGTAACGCTATTATTGACTACAACATGATTGAAGAAAATGATGTTGTTATGGCATGTATCAGTGGCGGTAAAGATTCATTTGCGATGCTGGATATTTTGCTAAATCTACAAAAAGCAGCACCAATTAAATTTGATGTTGTGGCTGTAAACCTTGATCAAAAGCAACCTGGTTTCCCAGAGCACATTCTTCCAGAGTACTTTGCTAGCCTTAACATTCCTTACTACATCGTAGATAAAGATACGTATTCAGTAGTAAAAGAGAAGATCGAAGAAGGTAAAACAACTTGTGGTCTTTGTTCTCGTCTACGTCGTGGCACGCTGTACTCATTTGCTGAGAAAATTGGAGCGACAAAAATTGCACTAGGCCACCATCTAGATGATATCGTGGAAACCTTGTTCCTAAACATGTTCCATGGTTCTCGTTTAAAGGCAATGCCACCTAAACTACGTTCTGATGATGGTCGTAACGTGGTTATTCGCCCGTTAGCGTACTGTCGTGAAAAAGATCTGATCAAATATGCAGAGCATAAAGAATTCCCGATCATTCCTTGTAACTTATGTGGTTCACAAGAAAACCTTCAGCGTCAGAGCATTAAAGCAATGTTGATTGACTGGGATAAGAAAACGCCGGGTCGTGTTGATGCTATCTTCAAGTCAATCCAAAACATCAGCCCAAGCCAGTTAGCAGATAAGAACCTATTTGATTTTGTTAACTTGCCACTAGATCGTGAAGGTGAGAAGGCGGAATATGCCTTTAACGAAGCGACGGTATCATCAACGAATATTGATGAATCTATGTTTATCGATGTAACCAACATCTAAACATAAGAAAGGAACGGGCTCTTCCTAAGCCCGTTCATTTAATGAGATCAGAATAAGCTTCACTGTTTCTATATACTGCCTCATTGTTATTACTAATTAACTGTTTCTTGCTTGTTAACCATCCTTTATTTTTCACTGTCCTTAAGTGATATTCGTCTTTACTATCAGTAATAAACGAACCCTCTGTTAAGTCATTTATCTGTGTGATCTTTCCTATATCTTGACGCTGTGTATTCTGAAGATCCCATGCAGTGACTTTGTCACTTATCTTATTTATTTTTGCTATTACTATTTGTTGTTCTGCACCATTGGGCATGGTGAAGACTAAGCTATCACCGACTTTTAAATCGGTAAGCAGTTCGTCATTAATTTCTACAATGCTTTCTATAGGTAGCATTGGTATACCTTGCTCTTTTTTCACTTTGTCTAGTAAATTAGGTTTGTAATGCCAGAGATCTTCACCTGTTAATAGGTTAATTTCCGTGATGATAGGCTGAGATGCGTGATAGCCTCGATTACCATGTAAAGGTGGATTACCTTCAATGTCTTCCTCTGCAACATAGCGTTCATCTTCGGTATTAACGATTTCATCACTAATTAACGATTCAAAGTTTGCTGGTTTTTCTGCAACATCTCCACTAATAGCATCAACAGTAGAAGGCTTCTCTACTTTATTGGCTACTTTGGGTGGTTGTGTTGCATTCATCTCCTTAGTCGGTTTGAACATAAAGATACAGAGCAACCCAATAAATAGGGCAAGACTAAAATATTGGGTCACTCTTTTCATAAATTACTCTGTAATGTTGAGTTGAACATCGAAGTTAAGATCTTTGCGGAAGTTTCTATTATGTAGGCCTTTAGCCGTGATAGAAACGGAACCAACATATTCACCAACCGGTAATCCTACGTTATCATCAGGTATGAAGCTGACTCTTAACTCACCATAAATAGGGCGTTGATAACGGCAGTAGGCGGCGTTATTCATGATTGTCCAACCACAACCGAGATTACGCTCACCTCGTAAAATGACCGTTTCAATATCACCCGTTGTGGTATTTTTAACTTCTACTTCAAGTTTAGTGTGACCACGATTATATCGACGCCATACAACACGATTACCGCTGATACTGTGCTCTGACAGATAATAAACGGTGCCATAAACGGTTTCTTCATAACGAGGTCCGACATACGGAGTGTCGCTAGTAATTAACCCATCGCTTGGTAGTAAAGATGTAATAGCAATATCAACAGCAACTTCTACTTCATCAGAATAGTTGTAGTCATAAAGGCTTTTCGCCATTAGGCTAAACACACCTTCATAAGAACCAATTGGCAGCTTCGGATTATCTGTTTGTGAGAATTCAAGTTTTAGTTGGCCTAAATTAGGTGCAGGGTAACACCATGCACTGTTATTAATTCTTCCCCAACCACAATGGGTTTTACGTTGACCTCTTAACCAGACTTTATGTTCAACATTGGTGGCAGGATCAACCATCATGACAGAGAACTTCGTTAAATCACGAGGGTAGCGCCAGATGAAACGTGTTGGGCCATCAACAACATTTTGGCCTTTAACATAATAAACGGAGCCTCGGACATCTTGCTCTAAAGGATCGGTTTCTATCGGAGCTTCTTCTGTCAATAACCATTGAGGTCCAACAACTGGCGGCTCGGGTTCTTGGTTATCAAGCGTTTGTAGCATTGGGACAACACTTTTTAGCCAATCAATATGAAGAGCTATAGGTGCATGGCCTGAATACCCGTAATACCAACCAAACCACCATGAAGTAACACCAACAGCAACTTGACGATCGTTACGGGTTTGCCAAATCGCAGAACCGCTATCACCAGGGCTACCAAATGCCCAAGAGTCTGTATTCTCTATTGCTTGGTTAATTAAACAATCACGGTAGTAATAACGTATATGACCTTCACCATGACGTTTGCCTATATAGGCTAATTGACCTAATGTGCGAGTACCAAAAATACCAAACCCAGTAAAAGTGGTAGGGCTTAACAGTAAATCTGTGTTTAGCTTGTTATCGACTAGAGGTTGGGGGATAACATTACCTGCACTATCAATAGGATCTGCAACTTTGGGGATCTTTGCTACAGCAATATCGTTACTACAATCGGTAAAGTTTTGGAAATAATTGGTTGATTGACCAGCAGCAAGCACTGTTCCATCTTGCTGTTTAAATGTGACATATTGCCCTGAATATTCAGTGCCTTCGGAACCTGCTAAACAGTGAGCGGCAGTTAAAATATAACTGTGTGTTTCATCGCTACCTAACCACGTTCCTGAACAATAGCCACTAGCAACAACTAAGCCGACCGCATTAAATCGTTCAGCATTGGCATTTTGTTCTAAAACAGCGCTAACATTATTTACTATGCTGGGGTCTAAGCTGCCACCTAATTCTATGTATTTACTATCATTAATCCCAAGAGAAAACGCAAAACTTGAAAAAAATAAGGCAAGACAACAGACATAACGATGTTTAAAACGATAATTATTCATGACGTTGACCAGTGAAGAATCCTTACTGATATTTTAGTTTTTTCCCTATTGATAAGAGTATTAAAAATAAGAATGATCTAAGCTCACAAGTTATATTTAATGAATATTCTTTGAGTTTTTAAGCTGATAAGATAAGCAAAAATTTTGACAGTCGAGATGACTATGTTACGTAGCATTTTATTGGCTTCTAGCCTTGTTTTATTAGCAGGATGTAGCTCACACCAAGCTGAACAGTTGGGCTTAGGGGGAGGACAAGTAAATGGCTATGCTCAGCAGATGAGTAATGATCAGTTATGTGCTGTTTACTTAAATAAGCGCAGTTCAAATCAAACACGCGTCGCTGTTGCTGCTGAATGGAAAAAACGTAAATTAAGCCGTTCTTACTGCGAGAAAAAAGCAAATGAGTGGTACGTTACCAAGTTTGCGAAATGGCTAACCATGCAAGAAGACGCTAAAAAATAGCAGAAAAAAAGGCCTCAATTGAGGCCTTTTCTTAATCAAGATTTGGTGCAAGTGGGCTGATAAAACCATCAGGCTTGAGCGCTAGCAAATCACAATTTAAACTATCAATGGTATTTTCAGCGGTATTACCAATAAATACTGCAGATAACCCTGTTCTACCTGTAGTCCCTAAAATAACTAACTCGGCTTTAATATCTTCGGCAACTTGCGGAATGATATCTTCAGGTAAGCCTTCAAGTACATGAGTCTGCTCTTCACTGATCCCATACTTTTGGCGTAATGCTTTCATTGTTGTTAAGTGGTGACCACGAACAGCATCGGTGTAACTAGCAGGATCAAATTCAGGTAATTCAATCGTAATATTAACCGGTGTGGCAGGATAGGCATTGACCAAGTTAACCTCAGCATTTGCTATAGAGGCAAAAGCTAAAGATTCTTTTACGATCTTATCGTTCAGACCATCGTGAGTATCATCATCAGTAGAAATATTCACGCAGCCTAAAACTTTGCCGCGCTCAGGCCAATTATTACCTTTAACCAGCAATACAGGAATTGGACATTTACGCAGTAAGTGCCAATCGGTTGGGGTGAAAATAACTGCACCTAAACGATCATGTTCATGTGTTGCTTTTACAAGTAAGTCGATATCTTGACTATACACATCAGCGATAATGGCTTCATAAGGACGATTATGCCAAACTACTTTGATTTCAATATCAATACCTTGGTCGATATATGGCGTGATGATTTCTTTTAGCCATTCTTCTCGTTGCATGACAACACCACGACGCATGGCATCACGTTCATCTGACGAGAGCATGGATGTCATTTCATAAGAAAAATCATAAATAGCTAAGAAGACAATAATTTTGACATCTTTGGTCATCTTAGCGATATGAACTGCACGTGAAATGGCAGGTTGCTCTGCTTTTTCTGGATCTGCAACAACTAAGATATTTTTATACTTTTGCATAATGCCTCCTTTACACACAGCGTGTAGGCAGTCTCTTGATAGTGGTTAACCTAAACACTAAAGTCGCATAGCGTTTGCTATATGCTTTTATTTCAAGAGATTAAAATAAATCCTTATAAACACTGTAACCTAGTATAGGAAGTTATGGGAATGATATTAGCCAAAATTTTGCAAACTTTGATACGTTGAGCAAATAAATAAACGAAAAGGCAGGATTTAGAAGTAATAAAAAAGCATCGTTAATAACGATGCTTTCGCTACACAGTAAATGAAAAGAAGATTACTGTTGTGACAAGTTAGTATTTTTAGCTACACCTGCAAGACGGGCTAACTCATCATGATCGATAATCGTAATGTATTTACCTTTAACACTTAACATTTCTGATTTTTGGAAACGACCAAGCAAACGACTAATTGTTTCAACAGTTAAGCCAAGGTAGTTACCAATATCACCACGTGTCATGGTTAAACGGAACTCACGAGGGGAGAAGCCACGCTGTGAGAAACGTAATGATAGGTTGTATAAGAAAGCAGCAAGACGTTCTTCAGCATTCTTCTTAGAAAGTAATAAGATCATCTCTTGGTCGCCTTTGATCTCGTTACTCATTAAACGCATGATCTGTTGACGAAGCTTTGGCATCTTACCTGATAAGTCATCTAAGATTTCAAATGGAATTTCACAAACCATCGACGTTTCTAATGATTGAGCGAAACTTGGATGTTGCATTTCATTGATTGCATCAAAGCCAACAAGATCACCAGCCAAGTGGAACGCAGTAATTTGTTCATCACCTTGTTCAGTAATGGTATAACTTTTAATCGTGCCAGAACGAATTGCATATAGTGATTTTAATTCGTCACCGGCTTTAAACAGTTCCTGACCTTTTTGGATCGGCTTTTTACGCTCGATAATTTGATCCAGCTGGTCTAATTCAGACTCATTCAGAGTGAAAGGAATGCATAACTGACTAATACTGCAATCTTGACAGTGAATAGCACAACCGCCTGATTGGATACGTTTTGTTGTAAGCTTGTCTGAAATCATATGCCTGTCTAACCAATTTGATGTAGGTCAATATTTTAACATATTATGAAGCATTATTACGAGTAATAAAAAGGCTACAATATTTGATTGATTGCAATGTAACCAGTTTGCAGCCCATAAGCTATTAATAATAAGGCACTTATACGCCTAAAAACACGGTTTTTTAACCACGTTTTAAGCTTATCTGCAAAGCCTCCTATAGCCAGCATAGCGGGGAGTGTGCCAAGACCAAATGCTAACATCACTGTGGCACCATTTAGAGCACTTCCAGAAACAGCAGCCCAAGTTAATGTTGAATAGACTAAACCACAAGGAAGCCATCCCCAGAGAAAGCCGAAAGGTAATGCTTTAACGGGAGATTTTAGTGGAAGTAACGTTGTGGCTAACGGTGATATATGACGCCAAAATTTTTGCCCGATACGTTCTATGGAAGTTAATCCAAACCACCATTGACCAATATATAAACCCAATACAATCATCATGATGGCAGCGAAAAGTCGCATATATACCAGAGGGTTAGTTGTGCCATTGAGTGTCGATAGACCTGCTAATGCGGCACCAATTAAAGCGCCTGCAATGGTATAAGATGAGAGCCTACCAATATTGTAATTTAGTAGGTAAACCCAACGCTTAGTGTTGGTGGTGTTTTCAGGCATACCGATAGTAATGGCTGCGGCTACACCACCACACATACCAACACAGTGACCCGCCCCCATTAAGCCAATGAGAAATGCGGCATAAAGATCTAAATTAGGCATTATCGTTATCTTGCTGTTGGGGGTGTTTATTCTTGATTGGATCAGAATCGGAAACAGCGTTTTTATGTTTAGTGTCATCGTCATCAAATAAAATATCGTAGCCACGACGCTCTAAATCATCAAACTGTTCACTTTTTACTGCCCATAAAAAGATACCAACGGCTATGCAGACAAAAATAATGGCAATAGGTATTAATATGTAAAGACTTTCCATTTATTTTAATAACCTTAAAGAATTTGATACAACGATAATTGAGCTTGCAGACATGCCAATAACGGCAATGTAAGGGGCAACAAGGCCAGAAACCGCCAATGGCAGGATAATCAAGTTATAGCCTAAGGCCCACGATAAATTTTCACGGATGATCTTTCTGGTTTTAATAGCCAACGTTCGTGCTTCTAAAATACGTTCTAATTTATCAGCAAGTAGTACCATATCTGCTGAAGATTTTGCTATATCTGTGCCTCCACCCATAGCGACAGAGAGGTGAGCACCAGCAAGAACAGGTGCATCATTCACACCATCACCCATCATAAGAACGATGTCTGATGGTGGTAATCTGTTCAAATAATCAAGTTTACCTTGTGGACTTTGATTCGCGATGACTTCATCAATATGAAGTTGCTTTGCTACTGTTTCAGCATGAATAGAATTATCACCTGTTAACATAGTGACTTGAATGCCTTGCTGTTGACATTGTTCAACTAACTGAAGACTTTCTTGTCGAATAGGATCGTCTAATTTAAAGGCTGCAATTGGCTTACCATTACAAGATAGCCAAACAGAATAGTGCATATGATCTTGATGTGTTTTATTTGTTTCTGATGAAATCGCAAAATCATACTTCCCAATACGCCATTCGTTACCATTATGATCAGCTTTCAAACCACAACCAATAACGTTCTCAACATCATCAAACAATATGTCAGCATGACGGTAAGAACTAAAGGCTTGAGCAATAGGGTGATTGGCAAAACGTTCAAGTTCAGCGGCATACATCAATGCTTGTTGCTCTGACAGATCACTAAATATTGTTGTTTCTATTAATCTTACGTTGCCTTCTGTTAGGGTTCCGGTTTTATCTAGCACGAGGCGATTCACTTTACATAAGGTTTCAAGAACATGACCACGACGTAGCAGAATACCGAGTTTCCCTAATGTTGATGTTGAACAAGTAATGGCGGTCGGTGTGGCTAATGATAATGCACATGGACAGGTTGCGACTAATACCGCTAGGGTGATCCATAGTGCATCTTCTGGTTGATGTTGATGCCAGTAATACCATGTACCAGCCGCAATGATCAGAATGGCGGCAACAAAGTAACGCGCAACGTTATCTGCAAGCTCCGCAACCTTTGGCTTTGATAACTGAGCTTCATCTTGAAGACGAACGATATTTGAAATCAAAGAGTCATTACGGTTAACCGAGACTGTCATTGTGATATTGCCATCACCGTTAATGGTGCCAGCATAGACAGTATCACCCTTAGTACGTTTAACTGGTACAGATTCACCGGTTAGCATTGATTCGTTAACAGTGGTGAGTCCTTTTTGAATTTCACCGTCGGCAGGGAAATGCTCTCCAGGTAATACCGTGACAACGTCACCTATCTTTAGGGTTTTAGCTGCAATTTGTTCACCATTGGCAAGGGTTGCCATACTTGGTATGAGCTTTAATAAGTTTGCACTGGCTGCGGCCGCTTGACGACGTGCACGCATTTCCAAAAAGCGTCCAAGTAATAAGAAGAAAGTGAACATGGAAATGGATTCAAAAAAGACTTCACCTTTTTCTATGACAGTTGCGTACAAACTTGCAGCATAGGCAAACAGTAAGGCTATCGAAACGGGAACATCCATCCCAAGTGTAAAGGCTTTTAAATTGCGCCAAGCATTGATGTAGAAAGGTAATGCAGAGTATAGCAAAACAGGGGTTGCGAAAATTAAACTCACCCAACGTAAGTAGTTACGAAACTCATGATCTAAATCGCCGAAAACCTCGAAATATAACGCAATAGCTAGCATCATGACTTGCATCGTCGCAATACCTGCAATACCTAACTTATATAGGTATTGCTTCATGGTGTTGTGATATTGCTGCTCTTGGGCATCTGCTTCAAAAGGTGAGGCTTTATAGCCGATTTTATGAATAACATTCAGTAAATGGCTAAGCTGTACTTGCTCGGGGTCCCACACCAGTAATGCTCGATGTGTCGTTGTATTCACACGTATCGAAATAACACCGGCTTCTCGCATCAACTGTTTTTCAATTAACCATGCACAAGCTGCACAAGATACGCCTTCTACCGATAAGGAAACTTCACTATGATGTTTATCAGTGGTGCGAACAAAGTCTTGCTGAATATCGGCATGATCATAGAGTGATAATGATTGAAGCTGTTCTGGTACTAAATCCGCTTTTTCCGCAGGTTCGGTACGATATTCATAATAGGAGGTGAGGCCACTTTGAACGATAGTTGTGGCAACGGCTTCACAACCAGGACAGCACATAGGGCGTGCTTGCCCCAGAATTTCTACTGAGAATAAACTACCCCTTGGTACTGGATCGCCACAGTGGTAGCAGCCATGATTTACATGTTTTTCTTTTGTCATTCCTTACTCTGCCCGTACAACGAAATCGGGGAAGATGTTGGTACGTTTACGCGTCCTTGCAACATCCAGTCGCCTTTAAAAGGTTCAATTTCAACAAACCAAGGACCATTTAATGATTCTGGTGTAACGAAATGATACGTTCCTTTTAAGTCGGCATTTACCATTTGACTAAAGTCTTTATCTGCCAACGTTCGGTGGGAAAATGTTACGCGAATTGTTGGCTGCTGTTTTAAGTCACCTTTGTCTAAATTAATAGTGACATTCTTATCTTCTTTAACTGCAATATTTGCGTGAATATTTAATGCATCAGCAACACGTAATCGAGAACGATCAATATTGATTGCTTTGCCTTTTTTGTAGTAATCCTCTGCCACTAAATCGACTTGGTTATTTGAGAAAATATATACCGCCGTTAAGCTATAGATGATTGAAATTGCAGGGATAGAAAAAACAAACCAAGGCCAAAACTGCTTATACCAAGGCTTTTGCATAGAAGTTCACCTTTTGCTATTTAGACTGAATAATTGATGAAGATGTTTGATTTGAAAATAGCCCCTGAGCGAGTCAGGGGCTAGGATGCATGTCTCAGTTTTTAAAGTTTATTGTTAATAAACTTGTTACTGAGTGTTAATTGGATGGTTGTTGTTCAGTTGGGTTACTTAAATTCCAGACATATGCAGAGATAAGTTGGACTTTATCTTCACCTAATATATCAGCCCAAGCTGGCATGATACCTTGACGACCATGAGCGATTGTTGCTTCAACAGCTTTACGTGAACCGCCATATAACCAATCTCTATCTGTCAGATCTGGCGCACCAAAAGCAGGGTTACCTTTACCGTCTGTACCATGACATGCAGCACAAACTACAAAACGTTGTTTACCTGCTAGTGCTTCTTTGGCATTTACTTTACGACCAGATAAGCTCAGTACATAACTTGTTACTTCACGGACGCCATCATCGCCTAACGTTTCTTGCCATGCTGGCATGACACCTTCACGACCATGCATCACTGTTGTTTTGATCGTTTCAGCTTCGCCACCGTACAGCCATGCGTTATCAGCAAGGTTAGGGAAGCCTGTTTGACCACGTGCATCTGAGCTATGGCATTGCGCACAGTTTTGTAGAAACAAACGCTGACCAACCTTTATCGCATCAGGGTTCTGTGCAATATCAGTAATAGGGCGATATTCTGAACCAGTATCGTTATAGGCTAATTGCTTAAAGATAGCGCCAAACTTAGTGTCTGCATCGCTGAGTTCTTTCGCATATTGATCTAACGATTTGTTGCTTTGTGCTGCTGCGATAGCCGCATTTGATTCTTCAATTGAGCGTACAGTTTGATCAGAGCTTTGCCAGCCTAATACGCCTTTAAAGCTTCCTAAACCAGGGAAGAGGACTAGATAAACCAGCCCGCCAACAATGGTTGCCCAGAACATGTAGGCCCACCATTTTGGTAATGGGTTGTTGATCTCACGAATACCATCGTATTCGTGCCCCATATCTTCACCTTCTTTAACACCCATATCGTCACGTGAACACCACCATAAAATGACGGCAACGCCCAAAATAGTGCCTAAGGTGATGACAGTGATCCAAATACTCCAAAAAGTGGTCATGCTTCCTTGCTCCTTTCGCTTTCAAGCGTCGATTTATCCAGTTCGTCATCAGCAAAAACTAGATTAGCCGCTTCATCAAAACGTGATTTTTGACGTTTACTGTATGCCCATACAATGATGCCAATAAAGCTAGTAAACAGAATCACGGTCCAAATACTATGTACAGTACCAATATCCATGATATCTCCTTATTTCATTGCATGACCAAGTGACTGAAGGTACGCAATCAAAGCATCCATTTCTGTTTTGCCTTTCACGTCATTACCTGCATTGGCAATTTCTTCGTCACTGTACGGTACACCAAAATGATCGCGGAACACTTGTAGCTTTTTACTTGTGAGTTCACCCGTTAAAACATTGTCTTCAAGCCAAGGGAAACCCGGCATGTTCGACTCTGGTACAACAGCACGAGGGTCGATAAGGTGAACACGGTGCCATTCATCAGAATAACGACCACCAACACGAGCAAGATCAGGACCAGTACGTTTTGAGCCCCATAGGAATGGGTGTTCCCATACACTTTCACCCGCTACTGAGTAATGACCATAACGCTCAGTTTCAGAACGGAAAGGACGAACCATTTGACTGTGACAAACGTTACAACCATTGGCGATGTAAACATCACGACCTTCCATTTCTAACGCTGTATAAGGGCGTAAATTCTCTACAGGCTCTGTGGTTTGATCTTGATAAAGTAGTGGGGTGATTTCTACTAACGCCCCAAAGCTGATCGCCACAATGATCAATATCGAAAGTAAACCAACGTTTTTCTCGACAATATCGTGACTAAATTTCTTAGACATTGCGCATACTCCTTATGCTGGTTGTGGCTCAGCGATAGCTTTTAAACTTTCGCGTGGTGCTGTCACTGTCTTATAAGCGTTGTAAGCAAGAAGGAACATACCTGCTAAGAAGATACAACCACCAATAAAGCGTACAAAGTAGAATGGGTAAGACGCTTGTAATGACTCAACAAAGCTGTAAGTCAATGTACCGTCGCTGTTTACTGCGCGCCACATCAAGCCTTGCATTACACCAGAAATCCACATTGATACGATGTACAGCACTGTACCAATGGTAGCTAACCAGAAGTGCACATTGATCAGTCTGATTGAGTACATACGCTCTTGACCAAATAGCTTAGGAATCAAGTGATATAGCGAACCGATAGAGATCATTGCTACCCAACCTAAAGCACCAGAGTGTACGTGACCAATGGTCCAGTCAGTGTAGTGAGATAGGGCGTTGACCGTCTTGATTGCCATCATTGGGCCTTCGAAGGTTGACATACCGTAGAAAGACAATGAAACAACAAGGAAGCGAAGAATAGGATCGGTACGTAGCTTATGCCATGCACCAGACAACGTCATAATACCGTTGATCATACCACCCCAAGATGGAGCGAATAGAATCAATGACATCACCATACCCAGTGACTGCGTCCAATCTGGTAATGCTGTGTAATGAAGGTGGTGAGGGCCAGCCCAAATATAAAGCGAGATCAATGCCCAAAAGTGAACAATAGATAGACGGTAAGAGTAAATAGGGCGATCGGCTTGTTTTGGAACAAAGTAATACATCATGCCAAGGAAACCTGCGGTTAACAGGAAGCCTACGGCGTTATGCCCGTACCACCATTGCACCATTGCATCTACAGCACCTGAGTAAATCGAATATGATTTTGTCATGGATACTGGAATAGCAAGGTTGTTGACAATGTGTAACACGGCAACAGTTAAGATAAATGCCCCGAAGAACCAGTTTGCAACGTAAATATGTGATGTTTTACGTTTGATCATGGTACCGAAGAAAACGATAGCATAAGCAACCCAAACCACAGCAATAGCAATACTGATAGGCCATTCTAGTTCTGCATATTCTTTACTGGTCGTAAAACCAAGCGGTAAAGAAAATACAGCAGAAAGGATAATGGCTTGCCATCCCCAAAAGGTAAATGCGGCGAGTTTGCCACCAAACAAACGGGTTTGACAGGTTCGTTGGACAACGTAATAAGATGAAGTAAATAAGGCACTTGTACCGAATGCAAAGATCACTGCGTTGGTATGCAACGGTCTTAATCGGCTATAAGTTAACCACGGAATATCGAAGTTTAGAGCCGGCCAGACTAACTGAGCGGCAATAAAGACACCAACAGCCATACCGACAATACCCCATAAAATGGTTGTAAGGGCAAATTGACGAACGACTGTATAGTTATAGTTTTGTTCAAGCTGCTTAACTTGGCTCATATTGCATGCTTCCACTATATAATGCTAACTACACTACTTTCCCTGTGCGAACAACAAGTTGTCGCAATACCACCCAAAGCTTATAAGAAGACTCATTAAGACAAGATCCAAATAAGATTCAAATTGCTATTTTTATGTAAAAGTGGCATTTTCATTGCACATAATACTTGAGTCGACACAGTTTTGACAGGCGAATAGCCACATAACCTTTACGCTTAAGTAACATTTATGTGAAAACTTTGAACTCTGTAACACAGGAATAAAATCTATAATGGCAGCAGAAAAACTGACTAGAGGGCGCTTAATTCAAATACTCGTGTTGATGACTGTATTAATTTCAGCTTTTATTTGGAGAACAGTGACATACACCTCAACAGATCAAGAAGAAAAGGTTGATGGTGACGTTAAGACATGCTCATTAAATACCGAAAATTGCCAATATTCGCTACTTGATAAGACCGTTGAAGTGAGCTTATTAACCAAGCAATTATCAGCTCAATCACCAATAAAATTACAAGTTTCCAACATTAATGTTAAGCCGGTAGGTGTGGTGGCTGGCGTTAGCATGAACATGGGAACAGTACCCGTTGTATTTTCACAACAGGGTGAAAACACATGGATTGGCGAGTTTACTGTTCCAGCATGTACCCATGATTCGATGACGTGGGGAGTGGACATTAAAATCAACGAACAACCAATCAAAGCACAATTCGTTGTTAAGAAATAACCAGAAAATAGCACTGATTCAGTGCTATTTTTTATTCTGAATAAATCATTTTCTTCGTCATGCCACCATCAATAACGAAATTCTGACCAGTGATAAAACCTTGGCTATTGAGCAAGAAAGCGACCATTTCCGCAATGTCATCGACATTACCGACACGACCTGATAGATGCTGTTGATGATCAATATCTCGTAGCTCGCCGGTATCAGTATGGATCCAACCCGGTGAGATGCAATTTACTTTAATGTCAGGAGCTAAACTGACTGACAATGCGTGTGTAAGTGAAACAATACCACCTTTACTTGCCGCGTAAGCTTCTGTATTTGCTTCAGATTGGAGATACCTTGTCGAACTCATATTAATAATATGTCCTTTACTTTCAGTGAGTAAAGGTAGGCATTGCTGACTCATGACTAAAGGAGAGGTGAGATTCACATTTAAAATTCGATGCCATTCATCTAAAGGTAATTGATGCAAAGGGGTATTATAAGGATTCGCAATCGCTGCGTTATTTACCAAACCATCAAGTCTACCAAATTGAGTAGTGACCCAATCCAATGTTTTTTGAATATCCGATATCTGTGTTACGTCCGCCAAACGGAAGCGAATACGAGGTTCTTCGTTAACGAGATCAAATCCAGCTTGCTCATTAATATCTAACGCAACAACAGTGATGTTTTTTTGCGTCAAATATTTACAAATCCCTTTGCCGATACCATTGGCACCACCTGTGACAATGACAACTTTATTTGAGCTTGAATCCACGTTCATAATCCTTAAGTTACAATTATTTGCAACATGATACGACAAGTTAAGCTAATCTAATAAGATGTAGGTAAGATTATCACTTAAATTGTGCTAATTACTGATAATATTAAGCATGGATGTGATATTAAATTCTTGGATGAGAGCCATATTGATATGGATATAACCACTAGTTACTCAATAAAGACTTCATCTTTTGATGCGATAAATGAAGCAATTGCAAAATTGAATATGAAGATTGCAATGCCTTCATTGTTACTTATTTATTACTCCGAAAAATATGATATTGATGTTCTGCAATCTGAGCTTGAACAAGCATATCCCAATACACCCATTTTAGGTTGTACTACCTGCCAAGGTTTGATGACCAATGAAGGATACTTTAATGGCACTGGATTAGCACTTTGGGCGATCAATGATTTTCATGGTGCTTATGGTACAGCTATCGTTTCAAATTTTGATTCTCCCTATGAAATAGGTCGACAAGCGACATTAAAAGCAATTCATAATAGTGGGCGTATTGGTGAGTTGCCGTCATTGATATTGCTTCATGCAACTCCAGGTTTTGAAGAGCAAGTCATCCAAGGCATTGAAAAAGAATTAGGGAATACCGTTCCTATTATCGGTGGTTCGGCTGCTGATGATTTCATTGCCGGTAAATGGCAGATATTTAATCATGAACAACGTGTTAATGAAGGTGTTGGTATTGCTGTATTTTATCCAACATGTGAAGTCAGCCTTTCATTTCATTCTGGCTACGCCAGCACGGGTTTATCAGCCATAGCAACCAAAGTGGAAAATAGGGAAGTCATAGAACTAGATAACAAGCCAGCATCCGAAGTTTATCAAAAATGGATGGGATTACCTTTTGATGTTAATAGCAATATTATTAGCGAAAGTAGCTTAAATCCTCTCGGACGTTTTGCCGGTGAGTATTTCGATTTGCCATATTTTAAATTGGCACATCCTGCACATATTACTGAGCGCAAAGGTATAGAAATGTTTGCCGAAGTTAAGCAAGGTGAACGTTTATACTTTATGGATGGGACAGACGAACGTTTGATTTCACGAGCCAGTCGGGTGGTGAAAGCTACTAATGGAACAAAGCTCCATCCTATTGGTGGTATTACAATCTTCTGTGCAGGTTGTATGCTGAAAATCCAAAATCGCATGAATGATGTTGCGACTGGTGTAAATATTGCAATGCAGAATAAGCCTTATGTATCGCCATTTACCTTTGGTGAACAAGGGCAGTTTATCAGTGGTGAGAATGCGCACGGTAATCTAATGATTTCTGCTGCAGTGTTTCATGAAGGATAGGTAGCCCATAATGATAAGTTCAGAATCAGAAAAGCTACAAGAAACCGTCATTGATTTATTACGTAGCCAAGAGCGAGAAAGTCAACTTCAAGATGAGAATGAAGCGATCTTGGAAGGCATTTCAGCAATGGCAGGAGCAAATGATAAACGCCAAGTATTCAACAGCTTATTAGAAGTTCTCCGGAAGTTTATCGGATTTGACCAGGCTCTGGTTTTAACTCGTGAAGATGATCAATCAATGCTGGACGTATTAGTCAGTACAGATAATAGATTCGGTACGAGTTCATGGCTAATGGAAACGACATTTAAGCGTGCCATTAATGGTGAATGTATTGCATTGTATTCACCAAAAGATGTTATTGAATTTCGCAGTCAATCCAAAGAAGCACTTAATGATTATCAATCCGCATTGCTAACAGGGGTGAAAGTAAGTTCAAGCGATGCAGTCATGATCTTAATGAGTCACGATAAGAGTCAATTTACACCACGGTGTCGTCGAGTGCTTAATCGCTTTAGGCCATTATTGGCTCGTGCAATTATCGATATTGATTACCGTGAACGTTTGCAGTCATTAGTTGCAGCAAGAACACAGCAACTTACATTCAGCCAACAACGATTCAAAGATTTTGCGAAAACAGCAGGTGATTGGTTTTGGGAAATCGATATCAATTATAATTTCACTTATATCTCAGAACCACATATCGCAAATTATCAAATCACTTGTGATAACTTCCTCGACTTTTTTAAAGATTATCCGCAATTCCAAAATCGCCTTAAGCATAAATTAGCAAAACAAATTGTTTTTGAAGATTTAGAATGGAATGTCATTAATAGCGATACTGAACAATGGTTTAGCTTCAGTGGCACACCATATTTTGATAAATACGGCAAACTACAAGGCTATCGCGGTACGGCTAAAAATATAACGAGTCGTAAGAAAAGACTTTTTGATCTACAAGAAGCTCGAAAGCAAGCGGAGAGTGCTAATAAAGCAAAATCTCAGTTCATTGCAATGATGAGTCATGAAATTCGAACACCTCTTAATGCTGTTCTTGGTTTAATGGAGTCATTATCGTTGTCGGGCTTAAACAGCAAACAGCGCTTGTGGCTATCTCAGATGGATCAATCAGCACATTTACTGCTGACAATTATTAACGATATTTTGGATTTATCGCGGATAGAGTCAGGCAGCTTTAGGCTTTTTAACAGCGACATTAATATTGTTGAAAGCATTAAGTTAGTTTCAGATCAGTTATCACCACAGGCAACCAAGAAAAATGTTCAGCTCCAATGTGAAATAGATGACTCAATACCAAAACAAATCTATGGCGATAAAAATCGTATTGCACAGGTATTGTTTAATTTAATCGGCAATGCAGTGAAGTTTACCAGTGTGGGTTCAGTACGTGTTGTTGCGCGAAAAGTTGACGAAACTATTGAGATAGCAGTAATAGATACAGGTATTGGTATTGCGAAAGATGCTCAAGTAAACATCTTTAATCCATTTCATCAAGCAGATGGCAGTATCACACGACGTTACGGTGGTACAGGATTAGGTCTAGCCATTAGCCAATACTTAATTAAAAAAATGAACGGTACGATCTCACTCGAAAGTGAGCTTGGAACAGGTAGCTGCTTTAAAATCGCAATTCCCATTGTTTATCCGTCAGTGACGAGTTGTAAGAGTGATACGCAATCTACACATAAATCGAATTGCTCTTTAAATATCTTACTAGCTGAAGACAGTAACACTAACCAATTGGTAGCTAAGCTGATGCTTGAGCGTCGAGGACACAAAGTTGCGATAACTAATAACGGTAAAGAGGCTATAAATGTACTGTTACAGGGTCACAAAAAGTTCGATTTAGTGCTTATGGACATCTCAATGCCAGTTTTGGATGGATTAGAAGCAACAAAACAGCTTAGAAGACGAGAAATTACCATTCCAATTGTCGCTTTAACGGCAAATGCTATGCAAAGCGACCAAAAAATCTATCATGAAATCGGCATGGATGGCTTTTTGGCTAAACCAATCTGCTCAAACGAACTTGATGAGTTACTTGAAAAATATCAAGTCCTCAAAGAACAACAGCTATCTGTGTCTGAGATCCAGTGATTCGACTGATCGAATCACTGGTAATTAACAGCAAGTTTTAAGTACAAGGCAAATTGACCATTTGCAGCAGTATTTAAAATGGATGTTAATTACCTATTTTATGGTAAATAACCAATACTGTTAAATAACTTAATTATATAAGCGGCAGAGTAGCGGTGGATGATAAACATCGGGCTATCATCTAATGATATATTGATAACCAGATACCTTATTTAACATAATATACATAATGCGAACTTAAGTATAATATTGAAATGATGGTGATTTGGCTTGGTGGATTTGTTGGTTACTTAGTTTTAAGTGCTTCAAGTAGCTCGTCCATGCCATCGTCAAATTCTGGCGCACCTCGGTAACTTGTAATTCCATGATGCTCATGTTCTAACTTCATTGTTGCATCGGCTGACTCGAATGGCCCATAAATTTCAAACTGATGTCCTTCGATAACTTTTGATAAAACCACATGCCGATTTTGAATGTATCGTTGGTGCTGCGTTCTACATCTTCAACGTTCTCAGCGGTAATATTTGAAAATATTAGTTTTGTTTGTACTTGGACTTGTTGTTACTATTGAAAGAAAAATATTGGCATAGTTTCGTTGTCATTGTTCGCACTCCAGAATTGATTTGTAACTTTCAAGCGCCTTAAAGATTTACTCATAATTTTCAATAATCACTTGGTCAGCATCTATCAATGAATCACTAATATCCAAGTTAAACTTTTCTAATTGGTCACTATCATTCTACTTTTTCTAATCCAACGATTTTTAATGCATAACGTTATGATCGAAAGCCCCAATACCTGCCGCTTCTAAACTTGTTTTCTTCTAAATGCTGAATTGGTTGACCCTCTATGCTTGGTATTCATAGCCTTTGATTATCTCATTTTCCTTTATAAAAACATTAACACACACCTGTATGATTTAGGCTTAAATAAAATTGTTACATCGTCACAAATACCACATTTTATAAATTAGCACTCTTATTAGCGCCTACTTAATAGCCAAAAGCGTTAATGAATAGCTAGTTAATAGACACAAAATTATATGTTTATAGAAATTAATGCCATTTATGTATAAAATGACCGCTCTTTATGAGTCGTTATCCCCTTTAACAACTCTCCTATTGATAAGTAAAAAATGAACGATGAAGTAAACAACGGAGTCGAACGTTTTGGTCGTTTTGATGTAGATTTCTCTCGTAGAACGATCACTCGTATCAGTGATAATGCTGTTTTAAAAGTATCACGCTCAGAGACTCATATTTTTGCTTTATTAGCAAATTCAGCAAACCAAACAATCCACAGGGAAACATTACTAAAAGAATGTTGGCAAGGTAAAGTTGTTACCAATAACTCATTAACGGTAGCAATTAAGAACTTACGTACAGCTTTTAGTAAAATTGGTGAGCATAAGATTATCCAAACTGAGCCTAAGCTTGGCTACTCTATTAAAGAGGCTGCCCTAGCTGATGATGGTTATTTTCAAGCTTCCTATAAAGAAGACGATATCAGCAAACATATCGAAGCACATCAGATAGCTGAAATCATTGAAATGCGTGAGCATACAGAATGCATTATCAAAAAATCTGAGCTTAATAACCAAGATCAAAGACGTCATTCGCGTTTCAAAAGATTTGAATCGATAAGTATTTCTGATTTTATTGTTGTCAGTTTTTTCTTCTTAATAACGCTATTTGCTTGTTACCAATACCTTTTCTTTGTTGATACAACAGATGTCGATGGTATTTCTGTACATTACAATGGTGTAACGTTGCCAAATCCGGTAACGGAAGCGATAACAGAGCATAAAACAGGTGACATTGGGCAATGGTATGCATTCCCTATTGGTGGTTTATGTGAACGTTATCAATTAATAGGCGTGTTAAACGAGCACTACATTAATTTAACGTCGCAAGTAAACCAGGAGCAATGCAATGATTAAAAAACCACTACTTGGTGTGTTTTTAGCCGTGTGCTTCATTTTTATTCAAGCAACGTTTAATGCGCTAAACACGCAATCTTCGTATGTTTTTACGGATAAATACCCTACTTTCGGCTCTGAAATGCTTAAAGTTGATTTTAATAAAGGCCGTGTAAAAATGAATTTAGTGAGGAAAAACACTGACAATAAGATTATTTCATCGTCTTTATTCAGTGGTATTTTTCTTAGATTTCAAAACCATTATTACACATTTGGTGTTAAACGAATGAATAAAAGCAGAGGTGTTGATTTTACCTTTAGGAACTTTTTTATTGATTCGTTAAGGACCAACGAAGCTGTTTACATTTCAGATGACAGAGGGATTTTGGAGCTAGATAATGGACATGCTATTAACCTAAGTAGTCTTCTTTTAGGTAATAAAATACGTTAATGATTAAGCCGGTGTTTGCCGGTTTAATTTCATCAAAGATAAAAAGTTATAGTGCACTAGAGTGCTGTTTATTTCAAAGAAAAGTGTTATATTATAGTAAGTTAAAGGAGTACTTAATGGCAATAACTATTCGAGATGTCGATCAGCACTACTATATGATCGAATCACTTAAATCATTAACTGAAAGTAATGTAACAACAAAAGCACTAATTAAAGGTGGTTATTTAGCGGTTGATTTAGGACAGCAATTGGAAGATGAACGAATCAAACGTATAAAAGCCGAGACGGAATTAAAAGAACTAAAAGAAAAGTTTGCCGCATACATCAAAAGTAAAGACGAGCTACTCAACGCGTTGAAATAATTATCATCACAAGTTAATCTACCCTTGGCTTAACTTGTGATTTTCCCTTCAACTCTTCTTATGCTGTTATTACCAATTCATCAAATTGTGTTTGTGGATCAAATTCTCGGCTAAACGCCATATTTGAATAAGAAACCAAACAAATTTCAGCAGTATAAGACACAATGCTCCCCTCCACTAAATGCCCACCAATTACCTTACCTTTCGCATCAGCAACAGATATATGAAGATGAACATGTGACGGTGTTAATGTCCCTGATAAAGTTAAAATTTCTAACGGCCCTGCTAACTCAATAGTTTTGGACTCGTCGGCTAAACGTATAATTGCTTGCGACAGGCAGCCAACACACGAAAGTAATGAGCCTGCTTGGATCTGATTATTTTGAACATATTGAAGTATGCTCTCTTTTAAATCAGTACCTTGGGTTAATCTAAGTGCATGAGGAGTGATCAAAATGAAATGTCTTATGCTGGATGGGCGACTGTAAACTCGCCCATTGAGTAACTAAACTTAAGCTCGTTTTCCCTTTTTGCTTGACTGCGAGCTATGAGGAAACACATTACGAATTCGTTGCTTGATCTTAGCTGGAATATCTTTTGAAAAATCAATTTTAGTCGTAAATCGATTTTTATAGACTTTAATTTGCCCACTAAATGGTGTCTTATGGGCGATCTCTTTACATGATGTTTGAAAGCCTGTTGGTACATCGCCTTTCGTCTTGGTTAATTCACCATTTTCAAACTTTAACACCATTATTGGACGATCTTTGAAGACAATAAAAATCACAACAACTGCTAAGACTAATACATATTCCATTACCTACTCCTTAGAAGATGACTTCATAAAGAACAGTAACCACACAACAAAAGTTATTTACTAAAAGGATCGATGTTGAGCAGTTCTGTCAAATTATTCTTAATATCACTGACTTGCTTGCTAGCTTGCTCTGTTCTATTACTTTCACTTATCAGGTATTCAATCGTATCAGATAAGGTTGAACCTAACTCTTGCGATTTTTCTGCCAACTTTTCCCATACACGATAATCGAGATCGATAGATTTTTTACGAGTATGTACTTGTTCTGCATTAAAGTGACGTTTTCGTTTCGCTCGAATGGCTTGTTTTAGCTTATTATCAAGCTCAGGAGACATATTGGCACAGATCCAATCAATCACTTTGGTCGGTTCGTGTTCAATATCAAACAGTGCATCAACAGCAGCTTCTGCTTCACTACGATCAACAAAACAAGTGATCGCTTCACCTTCCTTATGCTTCTTTACTAAATAAGTCCATTTCCAACCGGCTTCAAGATTTTCAAGCTGCTGATATTTCATAAGATTAATATATTCTCATCATTCAACGAAACTACGTGACAGTGTAACCCTAGAGTCCCCAAATAACAATCCATGATCTAACATTAACTGGTTGTTTTTATGAAACATAAATATAGGTCATAAGTCTCTATTATGAGGTCTTTGATTGTTTTATACTGCTTACCTTTTCACAGTAACAATAGAAACCTAAATTTATGCATGAAGAATCTTGGCGTACAATGTTTCCTGATTACACTCAGTACCAGACGACTCTAGATCATTATAGCAATCTTGAACCTGCTTCCATCGGTACTCTTCAACCTCGACTATCAGATGCCGTACGTCGCTTCAGCGCGCTCAATTTACAGCCTCGCATTCTCCGTATTACGGCGCCTGATAATACCTTGTACCGTGATTATATTATTGAACTCATAAAAAAATACCAATTCAATAGTAATAATAATACAACTTGCTCACAGACGAGTGAAAAAGAGCAGCCGATAATCATTGCGGGTGAGAATGTTACTGCCGAAAAATTGTTTGGGGCGGTTTACCCACCACTAGAGCAAAACACATTAGCAAAACCAAGTGTTAAGCATGGCTTATTGCATCAAGCTAATAATGGTTACTTGATTCTTTCTATTACGGCACTGTTAAGTAATCCATCTTTGTGGCCTCGCCTAAAAAGCACCCTTACTGATGGCGTATTAGAATGGGAAGCGTCAAATAAAAAAGTATTAATTAACCTACCGCCAGCTGAAAAACTCAATGTCAAATTAGTAATTATCGGTGATCGTTACTTAATGGCAGAGCTAGACAGTGCAGAACCAGATCTAAGTACAGGCTTTGCAATGTACGGTGAGTTTGAACAAGATTTATTACTTAACGATGCAAGTCTTGAAGATTACCTTGGTTATGTAAAAGCTATTATCGAGCACCATCAATTACCACATCTTGCAGATAGTGACGCTGTCACAGCTTTATTGAATGCTGGTGCTCGTTATGCCGAAGACCAAACACGTTTACCGTTATGTTTACTATGGCATCTAAACCTGCTGTCTGAAGCAAGCCTTGAATCAGATGGTAAAGTGATCACAGCAGCTAACATCAAAGCCTCTTTACGTGCAAAAGAATACCGTGAATCTTATTTACCAGAGCGTGCCATTGCAGACATTCACCACGGTCAGGTTCTTATCGCTAGTGATGGTAAGGAAATTGGTCAGGTTAACGGCTTAACTGTAGTTGAAATGCCTGGGCACCCAACAGCTTACGGTGAGCCAGCTCGTATCTCTTGTGTTGTTCACTTTGGTGACGGCGATATTTCCGACGTTGAACGTAAAGTTGAACTAGGCGGTAATATTCACGCCAAAGGTATGATGATCATGCAAGCATTTGTTGCTACAGCACTTGATTTAGATCAGGCCTTACCCTACTCGGCTTCAATTGTATTTGAACAATCTTACTCAGAAGTTGATGGTGACAGTGCGTCATTAGCTGAGCTATGTGCATTAATGTCTGCACTGTCTTCTCAGCCAATTAACCAACAAATTGCTGTAACTGGTGCTGTCGATCAGTTTGGTCGTGTACAGGCTGTAGGTGGTATTAATGAAAAGGTTGAAGGCTTCTATAAGGTTTGTGTGCATCGCGGCCTAACTGGTAACCAAGGTGTGATCTTACCGAAGACGAACCTAAGTAACCTTTGCTTAAATGATGAGGTTATCGAAGCAATCAAAGCTAAGCAATTCCATATTTGGGCTGTTGAGAATGTAGATGAAGCAATTCCTCTTCTTACAGATAAACCATTCCGTAGTGAAAATGAAGAAGATGAGACGATCCTTTCCTTAATTGAGGAACGTATTGACTACTTCCACCACGGTGATTTATCTAATGAAGTGGGTATTTTGAACAAAATTCGGATGCGTGTCGCAAACTGGTTTGTCCAGAACTGATCCGAGTTGTTAAGCTTACACGTGTACGCTAAATTGCTCCCATACTTTTCAAGGAGTAATTGATTCTAATGACACGCCAGCATTCTTATACACACGAAGAACTCGTCGCATGTGGCAATAGCGAACTATACGGTCCAGATTTCCCATCATTACCATCAGATAACATGTTAATGATCGACCGTATTGTAAATATCACGGATAAAGATGGTGAGCACGGTAAAGGTTTTATCGTTGCTGAATTAGATATCAACCCTGACCAATGGTTCTTTAACTGTCACTTTAAAGGTGACCCAGTAATGCCAGGTTGTCTTGGCCTTGATGCAATGTGGCAGTTAGTTGGTTTCTTCTTAGGTTGGTCTGGTGGCGAAGGTAAAGGTCGTGCACTTGGTGTAGGCGAAGTGAAATTCACTGGTCAAATTCTACCAACAGCGAAGAAAGTCACTTACGAGATCCAACTTAAGCGTGTCATTAACCGTAAGCTAATTATGGGTGTGGCAGATGGTCGTGTACTGGTAGATGGTAAAGAAATCTACGTAGCAAAAGATCTTAAAGTGGGTCTTTTCAAAGATACTGACAACTTCTAATCACCTATAATTTATCGATTATTAAGCCCTGCTGCAGCAATGTATCAGGGCTTTTTTCTCCACCAGCAAAACAAGATTGCTATCAATATACAGATAAAAGTGCCTCAAATGCAATTTTGATAGCTTTCCTTTGAGAGCAAATAAAACCACCCACTCATTAATGCTATCTTTTTGAATTATTGACAATAAAAAGCCCCTTCTCCTAAGGGGCTGCAGAATAGGGTTTAACCATGAGGGAGGTATTATTTATAGAGACCTTGTTGCAAGTCTTCTCTTGCGTCTCGCCAACCACCTAGCCAGTTAGTACGGGCATCTGTACCTTGGTACGGACATGCATCTGTAGAACGGCCATTTAATCCGGCTTGATAACCTCGAGCCTGCGCACGTTCTAAACGATCCCGCTTTTGTCTCTTCATAGTTCGGTCCTCATCCTTATCTGTATATTACTTTTCATTACTATTACGTAACGATGGAGTTTTTATGTCTCCACTTATAAAAATGGGTGATTACGAACAATTTATCAAATATAAAAACGAAACAAGCCCACAAAATGTGAGCTTGTTTGAATAATGTAATTTCTTTAAAAAATTACTTTCTGCGGCGGAAACCAATAAAGCCAAGCGCTGTCAAAGCAAGGATTCCAAGTGAACCACCAGAGCGTTTTACTGGCTCGTCTTCTTGTTTTTCACGTGGTTGAATTATCGCATCTGTACTCTTTGGCACAAGCTTGATAGCAACTTGTTTTTCGGTTACCGAACATTGTGCTTCTTTCGTTAGATTTTGATAACCACCAGCACAATAGTTTGCTGTAGCCGAAATAACACCAGCGTTATTAATATCAGTTGCAGAAATGATACGGTAAGAGTTAGCTACTGATGCATTACCTAATTCAGGATCATTCGTTAAATCATCCAGCATCCATACACTACCCGCTTTCAGTGGACCTTGAGCTGCTAAACCTGCAATGTAAGTAAACGCACGATGACGACGCTCAGAACCATCAATTTGGTTCTTCGTTTCTGAATCGATCCAACCTACAACTTGATCATGATCGTTAATCGCTGCTGCATCACCGTTTGCACCACGGAAGAAGATAGAGCTAACAGAAGAATCTAAGAACTTAGTCTGACCTGTTGCATTATCATAGATAAACATTTTTTGTGGGTATGAAGGGTTCTCGGCTTTATGGCTTTTTGCAATACCAACAACTTTGAAATTTGCGTTAACATCGTTAGCCATTGTGTATTCGTAGTTACGATCATCACCAGTAGAAATTGTCATGCCAGGAATAGCGGTTTGAGTCCATGATGAATCAATACCAGCTGTAGGCTTAAAGAAAGCGGCTTCCATTACATAAGAATCACTACTGTTAGTATCACGAGAGATATAACCAACGGCAACTGGTGAACCGTTAACCATAGTGACAGCATTAGCCGATGCTTGTGCAGACACATCCTCATGATCGTTATCAACGGCTGCTAGGTTTGACCCCATTGCCCCTGATTTAACAACATTACCTGACGCATCAACTAGCCAAAAAGCAGCTTCATTAGCAAATGAACTAAACTGACATTCAAATGTACTGTACAAGTTAGATGGATTAGTTGCACATTGCTTAAAAGTATCTTTATTGAAACCTAAACCAATATCGATATCATCAGTATTAGGATCACGAGAATCAACATCTTGTGTGAAAGTTTGAGCAAATGAAGACGAACCAACTACCAACAGTCCACCAGTCGTTTCTACCGCACCATTTGCCATGGTTTGACCCATGTTCTTAACAAATGCATCACCTGATACAGGATTTAACAATGCAGCAGGCGTACCATCAATATTAACAAAACCGCGTTTTGCAAATGCACGAGGATAAACATCACCATTTTTAAATACAGCAGAAGACGATGTACCAAAGCTGTAATTACCAACGATGCCTTCTAACGTTGCATCCGTTGTATTGTCTTGAATAGCCCCTAAACCACTTTCTGTGTATGCACTTGCATCATCAGCTTTAGTCGTTACTGCAGCGCCATTATCTAAAGCAACAGCATTTGAATGATAGTTATTTTTCCATGTTTGCTGAATATGCTGAAGACCACCTAAGCCCTGACCACTTTGCCAGTCATCTTCATTATAACCATAGCCAAAGTACTCACTACGAGCCCAAATGTCACATGTGTTATAACCTAAATCATCTCGACAGTAGCTATATAAGCCACTTACATCATTAATAAACTGACGATTTTGATTGAATGCAGTGACATCTGAAAGTGGCGCACCTTGTGTACCACGTCGAGCTGTACCAACAACATCATACGACTCTGCATTACAATTGCCCGTAAAACAGTTTTCCCCTTCTGAAGAAGGCTTAATTCCCGTTGTAAACATAGAAACAGGCGTACTGTCTGCATTTGCCTGAGCATTAGGGAAATATGCTTGTGCTGCTAGTTCATCAGCACCTGCAGTTGAAACTGGCTCAATCGTATAAACAGCGGCACTCGCTTGAGATGCACCTGCAACCAAAATAGCAAGCGTTGATAGTTTTAACATCTTATGTGGCATTAGGATTCCTTTTGCATTGCCTCTAGCTCTTCCCAACGTTCAAAAGCAACTTCAAACTCTGTTTCAATCTCAGCTAAGTGAGTCAAAATCGCTTGAGTATCATTGCTTGGGTTCGCGAAGAAATCAGGATCATTAATTTTTTCCTGAAGCTCGGCAATTTCATTTTCCAAGTTTTCGATCTTTTGCGGCAAACCGTCTAATTCTACTTGAAGCTTGTAAGAAAGCTTTTTCGTTGAACGTTGACGTTGAGTCTGACGCTGTTTCTGTTCATCTTCTTTCTTTTTAGCTTGTTCGATTTCCGCTGCTTGCTCTTTTGCACGATTTGCATAAGAGTTTGCACGTTGAGATTGGGCATCATGGTAACCGCCAACGTATTCGTTAACAACGCCCTCTCCCTCAAAAATCCAGCTTGTGGTCACAGTATTATCAACGAATTGACGATCGTGACTAACTAAAAGCAATGTACCCTGATAATTGGCAAGAATATCTTCTAAAAGTTCCAATGTTTCGATATCCAAATCGTTGGTTGGCTCATCGAGAACCAATAAATTATTTGGTTTTAGGAACAATTTAGCCAACAATAGTCGGTTCTTTTCACCACCAGATAGTGCTTTTACTGGTGTACGCGCACGACGTGGGTGGAATAAGAAATCTTGCAAATAACCTAATGCATGACGTGTTTTACCATTAATGGTTACTTCTTGCTTACCATCAGCAAGGTTATCCATTACGGTCTTCTCAGGATCAAGCACTTCACGGTATTGGTCAAAGTAAGCAACTTCAAGCTTTGTACCACAATGGAAGTCACCTTCTGTTGCTTGTAACTTATCAAGCATCAGTTTGATCAAGGTACTCTTACCACAACCATTCGGGCCAATTAACGCAATACGGTCACCACGCATAACATTAAAGCTAAAGTCTTTAACGATTTGCTTATCGCCGTAACTATAACCGATATTCTTCGCTTCAAAGACAATCTTACCAGAGCGGTTTGCATCTTGAAGTTGCATTTCTGCTTTACCAACAACATCACGACGTTCTGCTCGTTCATTACGTAATGCTTTCAATGCTCGAACACGACCTTCGTTACGAGTACGACGCGCCTTAATACCTTGACGGATCCACACTTCTTCTTGTGCTAATTTTTTGTCAAAAAGTGCATTTTGCTCGGCTTCAACACGTAGCATTTCTTCTTTCGCTTCTAGGTAACCTTCATAATCACCAGGGAAAGAAGTTAACTTACCGCGATCTAAGTCCACAATACGTGTCGCCATCGAACGGATAAATGCACGGTCGTGTGAAATAAATACGATTGAGCCTCGGAAGTCTTTTAAGAAACCTTCTAACCATTCAATCGTTGTTACGTCTAAGTGGTTGGTTGGCTCATCTAGTAGCAAAATATCAGGATCACACACAAGCGCACGCGCCAATGCGGCTTTACGTTGCCAACCACCAGATAAATCCGTAAGTAATGTGCTTGCATCTAACTTTAAGCTTTCCAAGACAGATGCAATACGGGTATCAATCAACCAACCATTGTTATGGTCAACTTTCTCTTGAATACGCGCCAGCTTATTGATGTTTGATTCGCTAGGATCAGCGGTCACTAATTCCAATTGGTGATGGTACTCTCGAAGTACTTCACCCACTTCAGCTAAACCTTGAGCAACATAATCAAATACAGTGCCTTCGGCATTACGTGGTGGATCTTGTTCTAAACGTGAAACCACCAGCTCATTTTGACGCTGAACACTACCGTCATCTAACAGAATGTCGCCAGCAATCACTTTCATTAACGTGGATTTACCCGCGCCATTACGACCCACAAGACATACACGCTCATGAGGTTGAAGAAGAAATTCAGCTTTATCTAGTAATGCATGATCGCCGTAAGCCAGTTGAGCGTTACTAATTTTTATAAGTGCCATCGTAATTAACCAAGCTTATTAGTAGTTAACCATGTTTGTAATGTTTCTTTATCGAAGGGCCAGCCTAATTCCGAAACATTGAGCTCATGGTGTTGAATAGAGAGTACAGGTATGGTTACACCGTAACGAGAGAACAGTGCATCATCGAATGCGATATCGACAACTTCTACGTTGTCTTGAATCCCTACCTCTACGAGCAAGCTGTATGCCTGCTCGCAAAGGTGGCAGCCTTCCGTGCTATAAAGTGTGATTAACACTAGCCTTCCTTGTGAGTGATGATCCAACAGTTGTGGATTTGCTTGTTCTTAGCAAAATCCATTGGCAATGTTTTCTCTGAAATGTTCTTCGCGTGTAAGCCAAGCTCATTCAGTTTATCTAAATCCATCTTGAAGTGGCGTTTGTTGTTTGAGAAAACAATTTGACCTTCAGGGCGTAGCATACGTTTTAGGTTTTCCATCAACATGATGTGATCACGCTGAATATCAAACGACTGCTTCATACGCTTAGAGTTAGAGAACGTTGGTGGATCGATGAAGATAAGATCAAACGTATCGTCCACTTCTTGTAACCACTGTAGACAGTCAGCTTGAATAAACTCATGCTGAGAACCTACTTGGTTGTTCAGTTCCATATTCTCTTGTGCCCAACGAAGGTAGGTATTTGACATATCCACCGTTGTTGTTGTCTTAGCACCACCAACAGCCGCATGCACAGTTGCCGAGCCAGTGTATGAGAATAGATTCAAGAAATCTTTACCCGGTGCCATCTTGCCAAGCATACGACGAGTAATACGGTGATCAAGGAATAGGCCCGTATCAAGGTAATCATACAGGTTAACTTTAAGTTCAACGCCGTATTCCTCTACTACCATGTGACGTTCTGCACTTGATAGTTTTTGGTACTGGCTCTTACCTTTCTGACGCTCACGCACTTTAAGAATAACTTTGTTGCTCTCAACGCCTGTAACTTCAATCGTTGCACGTAGAATATCCATGATACGACGACGAGCTAACTCTTCAGAAACAGACTTAGGGGCCGCATACTCTTGGATGATGATGTAATCTTTGTACTTATCAATCGCTGCGTTGTAGTTAGGAATGTCAGCGTCGTAAATACGGTAACATTCAATACCTTCACGCTTAGCCCATTTACCTAACTTAGCAATGTTCTTCTTCAAACGGTTAGCAAAATCCGGTGCTACGTCTTCTTGAACAATAACGCCTTCTGCTTGACCTTCTTCTTTCTGAACACTACCTGCTGTGATTAAGTAAGTCTTAAGCACACAATCTAACGCACCGTTACGAAGCTTAAATTGTTTGTCTGCACGCATACGCATACAGCTTAATAATTCATTTGAACTTGAGTAAATCGCAGCCACAGAGCCTGCAAACGCCAATTTCAAGCGGTTACCAAACTCTTTGTAAAGCGAGATAAGCTCAGGTGTTGTACCTAAACGCTCACCGTATGGCGGGTTACAAAGAATAACGCCTGTTTCAAAGCCTTCAGGACGAACAAGCTGAGTAGCATCACCGTATTCAAAATCGATAAGCTCTTTAACACCAGCACGACCTGCGTTATCACGAGCAACCGCAAGTACACGGCGATCCATTTCACGACCAAAGAACTTAGTCGTTACTTTTGCTGGACCACGGCGAGATTTCACTGTTGCTTCTGCGTGAATTTCCATCCAAGCATCTTTATCGAAGTCTTTAATCGACTCAAAACCCCAACGCTTACGTTTCAGACCCGGTGCAATTTCAGCAGCGATCATTGCCGCTTCAATTAACAAGGTACCTGAACCACACATAGGATCGAGTAAAGCTTGCTCTGGTGTCCAACCACTCTTAATCACAAGCGCCGCAGCATGGGTTTCACGTAATGGTGCTTTACCTGCTTCACTACGATAGCCACGTTGGTGTAAACCACTACCCGCCATATCAAGACCAAGAATACCTTTCTCGCCAGATAGACGCATATGAACACGAAGATCTGGACGCTCACGATCGATATTTGGACGACGTAAATCCGCTTTAGTAAAGCGGTCTACGATCGCATCTTTGATTTTCATTGCGCCATATTGGCTGTTGCGGATTTCACGGTTCGTACCGTTAAAGTCAACCACGATGCGAGTATTACTATCAAAGTAGTTCATCCAATTGATAGCAGTTGCACCTAAGTACAGATCCATATCATCACGAACGTTAAATTCGCTCAGTACTTGAATGATACGTGATGAGATACGTGTCCATAGACAACAACGGTAAGCTGTTGCTTGCTCTGCTTTGAAGCGGACACCGGCATGCACAACTTGAATGTTCTGTGCACCTAATTGTTCTAATTCATCCGCCAGCAAGTTTTCAAGGCCGCGGGAAGTAATAGCTAGATATTGATTCATGGAGTTCTTTTCACACTAATATTGCGTGGAATTATAACCGAAATCACAAAAAATGCCTCGTCTAAACCGCTCTCAAATTGCTCATTTACGAAAAAAATTTAGTCTTCAATCAGCAAGTTCAAGTAACAAGCATTCAAACACAATAGGCTTGTGCTATTGGGGCAAATAAGCAGAGATAAATACGCAAACCAATATAAATTAATCCGACTTATCAATTCATTAGCTACCATAGCATCAACTATATCGTAATTATTCAATGGGAACTTTCACGGAATAACCTACAAAGCCATTGTCCACTAAAGAAAACAACAATAAAAATTCATTAATAATCAATAAATAACAAAAACGAATTAACAAGCATAAGAATAAAAACCGTAAAATCAAACTATCCCACCACTCCTTAATGAATAAATTATTCCAGCTTTATTTCTAAATTAACGCTCGACTTATTCCAGGTATTTCCTACCGAATCAGAATCAAGAAATGGGGAAATTACAACCAATGAAATGTAATGTAACAGTGAGATGAATGCCAATTACAGATAATTTTTAATGGTAATATCGGTAGTGATTATTGTTTTTTATAAAAGAATTTTGACATTGATACCAAGTCAACGCTCGTTTTTTAAGCATTGTTGATGCATCAGGAAGATAAATATAGAGATCAAATATGTACTGATGACGGTATTACCAGTTATATCCCCCTTAAACTTCCACTCTCGTTCATCAACTAACATAGTGACATCACAGTATTAGCTACTTAATGCATTAGAGGAAACGGACTAGATTCCAGTATTATGTTGTTAATACAGAAACAAATATGATGAGAACTAAATAGATGTGGATGGCTTTAGAGAAACAGAGAGGATATATAAAGTAACAAAGATAGACGGAGATAATTAATAACGCAGTAAAATACCGCCAATAGGGAACTAGGCAGAGGCTTGGTACAAAGATAAAAGAAAATATAAAGACGTGAATATTTCAACATTGAGAAAATGCTGATTAGCTTAATGATTACAATAGCTTAACCAACAAGCGCATAATGCTGTTCAGTTTCCAAAAAACAAGGTTCCATACGATCATTCATCACTTTAATCGTGTCGCAAAACTGCATCGTTTTAACCCCATCAAGATCAACAGTTGCTACATCAGCAAGCATACATAAGCTGGCTGTACCATGATTTTCAATCACAACATAATGTGCTGTGCATGATGCTGTCATTAAACTCACTACTTCACCCTGCTCCGGCTCTGCGCCTTGCTGAGGAGCAAAATACCAACTTTTAGGCATAACTGGCTTATGAAAACGTCTTGCAGCTGTTGCATTCAGCGCTAATTCACACTTACGCGCTTCTGATATAGGAAGTTGAGCGAATTGCTCTTGGAAGTTTTGATAAGCTTCGATGTCATCAACATTAAAAACATCACTTACTTTCGCTTCAGGAGTCAGCAGCTTCGCTGATAACGCTACACGAAAAAGCATGTCATTCCCTAATTCAAGCATTAGCGAATTCATATCGGCATCAAAATACCATTTCCATGAATTATCTGGCTTTAACACGTTCGAACTCCTAAAAGACAGTGGTTTATATTATATCTGCGACCATATGGAGAAACTTTAGTCTGATTCTACTCACGTCCCCTAAAATTAAAAGGGGAAAAAATGGACTATTTATATATGAGTTATTTGTATATTTAGTACACAGGTAATATTGAGTTAATAATTAAAAACCCAACCTAGTATTCACTAAGTTGGGCTTTAAAATGTCAGACAAATTTTAAAATTAATACTTGTCAGTCAAATGCAATTAAAGGCCGTTCACGATATCTTTGACTAAACGAGGGCCGTGGTAAATGAAACCAGAGTAAACTTGAACAAGGCTTGCCCCTGCCATCATCTTCTCGCGAGCAGAAATTGCGGAGTCGATACCACCCACACCAATGATTGGGATCTCTCCTTTCAGTGCTTCCGCCATTTTACGGATAACTTCAGTACTCTTGTTCTGCAGAGGACGACCACTTAAACCACCCACTTCGTCACAATGTTCCATTCCTTGAACAAGTGAACGATCTAATGTGGTGTTCGTACCGATAACACCATCAATTTTATTGCGGATCAATGAATCACAAACTTGTAGAATTTCATGATCATCAAGATCTGGTGCGATCTTAAGTGCAAGTGGTACATATTTACCATGTTTCTCTGCAAGCTCTGCTTGTTTCTCTTTAAGTTGAGATAACAGATCATCTAATGCTTCACCGTATTGTAGGCTACGAAGTCCCGGTGTATTTGGTGATGAAATGTTTACCGCAATGTATCCCGCATATTGATAAACTTTATCCATACAAATTAGGTAATCTTCAGCACCCTTTTCAATTGGTGTGTCTTTATTCTTACCAATGTTAATACCGATAATGCCGTCGTATTTTGCTTTCTTAACATTCTCAACTAAGTTATCAACACCAAGGTTATTAAAACCAAAGCGGTTGATGATGCCTTCAGCTGGGATCAAACGGAAAAGACGTGGTTTATCATTACCAGGTTGTGGACGTGGCGTTACTGTCCCTACTTCCACAAAACCAAAGCCCATAGCACCAAATGCATCAATACATTCGCCATTTTTATCAAGGCCAGCAGCTAAACCAACAGGGTTTTTAAAAGTCAGTCCCATGACTTCAACAGGACGTTCAGGAAGGTGTTGACGATAGAAAAGATCTAATGGAGTTCCAGTGAAACGAGAAAAGTTCTCGATAGCGAGGTCGTGTGCCTTTTCAGCATCCAACTGAAAAATAGCAGAACGTGCGATACGATATAGCATTGTAACTCCAATATAAGTCCCGAATAAACGGGATGGTATTATTCACATTTCCCCCTCTAACATCAATCGTTATTTTTTTGATTATTGTCAATAATTCAGTAACTTAGAAATTAAATCTTTGTTTAACAATAAGTTATAGATTGGTGTTTTCATAAAAAATTACACTTTAATGCAAACGTTTTCTTTTTGTTTGAAAATAGCTATTAGCAAATACGCAATAGGTGACAACGTCACTCAAAGATAGTCATTTACCTTACTTTTCTGGCAAGGCACTATTAGTATCGACACCATATCGCTACACTGTCACTTATAGTTGTTACAACGTAGCGATATTTTGCAAGTTTTATTAATTAGCGGGGCGTGAATTTAGATTAAGAATCGTTAACTCTCGTAAAGCGACTGAGAATTTTGCAAATTCATGGGCATTACCTACCTTAAATTCCGCTAATACACTATCCCATCGATGAATTGCTTTCTTATGCTGCTCCATCCATAAAGCGATACTCTCCTCTGGCTCTGCTGTACTTGTCATCAGAACAGCAGTGGTAAGTTGACGTTGTTGCCAGTCCAAATCTTCCCTAAACGATGCTCTAGCTAACGCTTGCCAGTTATTCTCTACACTTTGATTTTGAATTTGCTTTAAGAACCAATGTAAAGACAGCTTTGCCCCTAGTACAAAGTAGACACGGGCAATATGTGATGTATCCACTTCCATCGTTTTGGCTATTTGCGCTATATCCATTGCTGAATACAAACTTGTTAACCGTGCAATGTTTTTGGCAAGCTCATCAGGTACGCCTTGATCTATCATCTCTTTAGCTTGTTGCTCATGTTCAATGACTTCTTGCGTTACAAGGTAACTATCTAGATGATAGCGAAGTTGTTCAACAAAGGGCTGATAGAATACGATTTGCTGTTCTATTCCTAGCTTGTGCTCCCTATTACGTAGAAACCATCGTGTTACTCGTCGCAACATGCGTCTGGAACGATAAAGCATTTCATATTGAATTTGTGCAGAGACTTTATTGTCCAAATCCCGAATATGGCTAAACAGTTTGTCAAAATTAAAGATCTCTCGTCCTATTGAATAAGAAGCAGAGATGTCATTAATGGTTGCCCCCGTTTCTTCTTGTAAACGAGTGACAAAGTTACATCCCATTTCATTGGACATTTGGTTTGCTAACGAGGTCGCAATCAGCTCTCGGCGTAAGGGATGTTGCTCCATCTGCATACGATAGTTATCTTGCAAAAATCGTGGGAAATAAGCAGGTAATAATCGGGAATGGTACGGATCACTCGCAATATCATGATTCACAAGCTTTTCTTTTAATACCATCTTCCCGTAAGCCACCAGCACTGCTATTTCTGGCCGCGTAAGCCCGATGCCAGATTTTTCTCGCTCTGCTAACGCTTCATCATCAGGCAGATATTCCAAACTGCGATCTAACTTACCATGACGCTCTAATTGGTGGATAAAACGGATCTGCTCTTTGAGTAATTGAACTTGTTGTTGTTCCGTCACCGATATGGACTCACTTTGACGATAAGCATCATCAAGGACAATCTCACTGACTTCAGCTTCCATATTTTCTAAGATCGTATTGCGTTGCTTAAATGTCATTTCATCAGCTGAAACTAAACTATTAAGTAAAATCTTAATGTTTACTTCATTATCTGAGCAGTCCACACCACCCACATTATCAATAAAATCGGTATTTACACGTCCACCAGCCTTAGCAAACTCAACTCGACCTAACTGTGTAAAGCCAAGATTACCGCCTTCTCCGACAATTTTAGCTCTGAGTTGTTTACCATCAACACGTAAAGCATCATTAGCACGATCACCAACATCGGTGTGAGTTTCTTTGCTTGATTTGATATAAGTACCAATACCGCCATTCCACAATAAATCTACCTCCATTTGTAGAATTAAGTGGATTAACTCATTAGGTGTACAACTTTGTTTTCGCGTTTGCAGCAAGCTTTGTACCGCAGGAACCAGTTTGATCGCTTTGCTTTTACGAGAGAAGATCCCACCACCTTCAGACAGCAATTTTCGATCATAATCATCCCAACTGGATCGTGGTAATTCAAATAAGCGCTGTCGCTCTTTCCAACTGACCGTTACATCTGGATCCGGATCGATAAAAATATGTTGATGGTTAAAAGCAGCCACTAAGCGAATATGCTTAGATAACAACATACCGTTACCAAACACATCACCAGCCATATCACCTATACCAATGCAGCTAAAATCTGTGGTTTGGCAATCAACACCTATCTCCCTGAAGTGGCGTTTAACTGACTCCCATGCGCCTTTAGCTGTAATACCCATTTTCTTATGGTCATAGCCGTTAGAGCCACCAGAAGCAAAGGCATCACCCAACCAAAAGTCATAATCAGCCGCTAATGAATTCGCGATATCTGAAAACGTTGCCGTTCCTTTATCAGCCGCAACAACCAGATAAGGATCGTCTTCATCATGGCAAACAACATTGGCTGGTGGCTGACAATGCCCATCAATAACATTGTCGGTTACATCCAATAAGCCGCAAATAAAGCGTTTATAACAAGCTTTGCCTTCCGTTAAGATCTCTTCTCGTGTTGTTAATTGCGGCTGACGCTTACAAATAAAACCACCTTTCGCCCCAACTGGCACAATAACAGTATTCTTTACCTGTTGCGCTTTAACCAAGCCTAATATCTCGGTACGGTAATCTTCTTGCCTATCAGACCAACGAAGCCCACCACGTGCGACCTTTCCACCGCGTAAATGGACGCCTTCAAAGTCAGGTGAATAAACAAAAATCTCGTAATTAGGAACTGGAGCAGGAATTTCAGGTATTGCGGTTGGGTTTAATTTAAGTGATAACCAAGGCTTAGGCTTAGCTTGTTCTGTTTTTTGATAAAAATTGGTCCGTAACGTTGCTAAGATAAGATCCATATAACGACGAATGATCCTGTCATCATCAAGGCTTTCTACATCTTCCAAACTTTCGATGATCAGTTTGATCAAGTTTTGCTCTGCTTTCTCACTATATTTAGAGCTTGGATCAAAACGAAGTTTAAACAAAGACACCAGATTACAAGCAAGTTCGCAGTGGTTATTCAATGTATCTTCTATATATTGCTGACTAAATGGAAAGCCGACTTGCCGCATATAACGGGCATAACTTCGTAAAATAGTAATTTCTCGCCCAGATAAGCCAGAGCGAAGTACCAATCGGTTAAACCCATCACTCTCTAACTCTCCGTGCCAAATATCAGAAAATGCATCTTGGAATCTGTCTCTGGCTTCTGATAAATCAAAGTCATTTGCTACATAGTGCAACATGGCAAAATCTAAAATCCAATTCACCACGCCATCTGCAGTGATCACTTGATAAGGCGACTCTCCAATCACCCGCAAGCCTAAGTTCTCAAGCATGGGCATAACATCAGATAGATGAATAGGCTCATTGCGATGAAACAGTTTTAGCTTCACAGCAGTAGAATCTGCAGACTCTTCTTGAGGCCGATAAAACAACATACCTAGCTTATTATTTTCATCTAGCCTTTCGAGCTGAAGTACATCAGCCACCGCAGATCCAGGTAACATTTGTTCTTTATATGAACGAGGGAATGCTTTGGAATAGTTTTTAGCAATGGGGATCCCTTTGCTTTCACCGAAATTAGCCACCAGCGATTGAGTAATACGATCTTCCCATGACGCTACCGCAACACCTAAGTTATGCTCGATGGATTTCACATCAATATCGAAGTTATTGTTTGGTACACGGACAATATAGTGGGTTCTCGCCAGTGGGCTTACTGAAAAGAAAGTGGTGAACTCAACAGTTTGGCTCGATCCTAAATAATCCTTTAGTACTGTTTGGATCTTCCGTCTTAATTCAGTGTCATAACGCTCTTTGGCCACATACACCATACATGAGAAAAATCGCCCAAAAGGATCCCGTCTTACAAACAGCCGGAGTAAGTCACGATCCTGCATCCGTACAACACCCATACCGACATCAAGCATCTCTTCTTCTTTGGCTTGAATGAGCTCATCTCTTGGGTAGGTTTCTAATACATTATTTAATGCTTTCCATGAGTGAGACCCCTCTGGATAACTACTTGCCGCTAAGATCCGTTTTACACGATTGCGGATCAAGGGTATGTGCATGGCTGTTTGATGATAAGCAGTTGAGGCATATAAACCGATAAAACGATGTTCGCCAATCACATTCCCTTTGTTATCAAAACGCTTAATACCAACGTAATCAATATAAGCAGGACGATGAATGCGGGATTTGGCGTTACTTTTAGTAAGGATCAATAAATCAGGCTTTTGCGCTTCAATACGAGCAGACTCAGGTAAGCTTGATAAGTTTAACGGACGTGCATGTCGAGGTTTCTTTAATAGCCCTAACCCTAATTCTTTGGTGGGTGTTAATTGATAATCCCCTTGGATCGGTTTCAAGTCATAACAGTGATAACCCATGAAGGTGAAGTTATGATCCGCCACCCACTCTAAAAATTCGATCGCTTCTTCACAATATTGTTTTTCTACTGGTAATTGGGCGACTCTCAGCTCTTTGGTTATTTGGTACATCTTGTTTTGCATTGATTGCCAATCAGCGACTACCAATTCAATGTCTTTCAATACCGCCTCTAGCTCATCTCGTAGCGAGGCCATTTCTTCTTTCTTGGTTAGGCGATCCACTTCAATATGAAAAAGCGTCTGTAATTCGCCGTTATCACCACAGGCTTTAATAATATTGTTTTTATTATCTCGCTCGAAATGATAAGGCCCATTGAGCATCAAGTGACTGGTAATATCGAGGCGATTTAATGTCATACGAACAGAATCAACCAAAAATGGCTTATCTGGCATGACGATTTCAACCACAGTATGGGTCGACTTCCAACCATGACGACTTAAGGTAGGGTTATAGACACGAACCGATATTTTATCTGGCTTATTTTTAACAAGGTGATGCCATAAACTCAGTACAGCACCATAAAGATCCGACTCATTACGTTGCAGTAAATCATCTTCAGCAAGTTGATTTAAAAGGCGTTTAGCAAAAACATCCACTAAAGGTTGTTGATCACTATCTACTTTTGTTTTGATCAATCCATAGACTTTATCAAGTAAAACGGGAACCACATTTTCAGGCGCATTCATCATGAAAATCCCCTATTTATTATTATCTTATAAAAGTATAGATAGGGATTTTCAGGCAGGTGTTTCGAAAAAAATACATCAATGCATTTTGCTAATGATATGTATCTTGATCAAATAAAATTGGGAGATGAGTGAGAACTAATACTTCTAAAAGTACCGACTAATCAGAGAGTTTAGTTAACGTAGTGAGCTTATTATTCTCATCAACAGCCACTTGAAAGCGTCCTTTTACCCCCATTTGAGTTAGGAATGGTCGTAGTCTTACTGCTGGAAGTTGAAGTTTTAAACCATTTTCTGTCATCACCACCACACTGCTGGCGGCGCCTGAATAATGCTGAAGAAAAATTTGGTAGGTAATATTTACTCGAAAAATAAAACTGCGCATGTCCCGTACTGTATATATCCATTTAATATTTAAAGAAAAGCCAAGCATCAACAATGTTGAATACTTGGCTTTAGTTTTAGCTAATCACAGATTATTGCTCAAGCGCTTTTTGCACTTTCTCAAACAGATCTTTTGCTAAGTTGTCTAATGCCGCTAACTTCTCAAGCTCGCTACGCATTAATTGCTGACGTGCTTCATCGTATTGGCGATACTTCAAGAACGGTTCAATTAAGCGTGATGCCACTTGTGGATTACTGGTGTTTAACGCCGTTAGAATTTCAGTTAAGAACGCATAACCTGAACCATCTTTAGCATGGAAGCGTACTGGGTTATTAGCACAGAAACTTGCTACCAAACTACGAGTACGATTTGGGTTCTTCAAGCTAAATGCAGGATGATTCATGGTGTTGCGTACATTTTCCAATGCGTTTTCAGCAGGATTTGTACCTTGTAACATGAACCATTTATCCATCACTAGACCATCATGCGTCCACTTATCGCTAAAATCAGCCATTTGTGCTTCACGACAAGCCAATTGGGCATTGTTAGCCGCAGACATCGCAGCCATAGTATCTGTCATGTTATCAGCCGCTGCATATTGAGCAGTAACCAAGTCATTGCCTGTTGCTGTATGTGCAAGGTAAGACAAACACTTATTACGTAACGCACGTTTTGCCATTGCAGCATGATCTAAACTGTATGCAGATTGCGCAAGGCTACGGTAAATCGCCAGTAACTCATCTTCCATTTCAGTCGCTAAGATTTGAGTTAACGCACCAACAACCGTATTGATCGCATCCACATCCACTTGCTTGTACCAACCGGCAATTTCATTTTCGCTTGGCAGAGTTAGCATTTCGGCAATAAACGCTGGATCTAGATTTTCATCAAGTAATGCACCACGGAATGCATCTACAACCGCTTCTGGTAGTTCTACAGCATTACCTGCTTGTACCGCAGCAACGTTTTTACGAATGTATTTCGCTAGTAGCATTTGACCAGCATCCCAACGCGCAAATTCATTACGTGCGTGGATCATCAAGAAGATCAATTCTTGATCTGAATAGTCATATTCTAAGATCACTGGCGCTGAGAATTCACGAAGCATGGAAATCACAGGTTGTTCAGCAACATTTTCAAATACGAAAGTTTGCTCTGCTTCTTTCACATCTAATACGTTGTGAACAGGCTTACCGTTAGATTGCAGTGCAATTACCTCACCTTTGCTATCGTAAAACTCGATATCAAATGGAATATGCAGTGGTAGTTTCTCTTCCTGTCCTGCTGTTGGTGGTGTTTGTTGCTTAACAGTGACACTGTAACTGTTATTACCTGCATCATAAGCCGTTTCTACTGTCACAACAGGCGTACCCGCTTGGCTATACCAACGACGAAAACGAGATAAATCAATACCTGATGCATCTTCCATTGCTTGAACAAAATCATCACAGGTTGCTGCTGTGCCATCATGACGTTCAAAGTACAGCTTCATACCTGCTTGGAAGTTCGCTTCACCTAATAAGGTGTGCATCATGCGGATCACTTCGCTACCCTTTTCATACACAGTTAATGTGTAGAAGTTATTCATCTCAATCACTTTTTCAGGACGAATTGGGTGCGACATTGGACCACGATCTTCTGCAAACTGAGGACCACGTACAATGCGAACATTAGCAATACGATTTACTGGGCGAGAGCCAAGATCTGATGAGAACTCTTGATCACGGAATACCGTTAAACCTTCTTTTAGGCTTAACTGGAACCAATCACGACAAGTCACGCGGTTACCTGTCCAGTTGTGGAAGTATTCGTGACCGATAACCGCTTCAATGCCTTGATAATCAGTATCAGTTGCTGTTTTTGGATTGGCTAATACAAACTTAGAGTTAAAGACATTAAGACCTTTGTTTTCCATTGCGCCCATGTTGAAGAAATCAACGGCCACAATCATGTAAATATCTAAATCGTATTCAAGACCAAAACGCTCTTCATCCCACTTCATTGAGTTTTTCAGTGAAGTCATTGCGTAATCAGCGCGATCAAGGTTGCCTTTATCAACGAAGATTTCTAGCTCTACGTTACGACCACTCATCGTCGTGTAGCTATCACGTAAAACGTCAAAGTCACCGGCAACCAGTGCGAAAAGGTAAGACGGTTTTGGGAATGGGTCTTGCCATTGCACCCAGTGGCGACCATTGTCTAAATCACCTTCTGCAATACGATTACCATTACTTAATAAGAAAGGAAATGCTGCTTTGTCTGCAATGATCTTAGTGGTAAAGCGCGCAAGCACATCTGGACGATCAAGGTAGTAAGTAATACGACGGAAACCTTCCGCTTCACACTGAGTACAGAAACCACCACCCGACTTATATAAACCTTCTAAAGCCGTGTTAGCTTCAGGGTTAATCATGGTTACGATAGTTAAATCAAATTCAGCGGGAAGATCTGATAACACTAAATGTCCATCTTCTTTCGCATACGCTGACCATGCTTCACCATTAACAGTAACACTGACCAATTCTAATTCGTCACCGTCTAACACTAATTTAGCATCAGCGTTATCACCCATACGAATCACTTTGCTTTGTGCCGTTACTTGGGTTTTTGTGTCATTAAGATCAAACGTTAAATCGATATCCGTAATAGTGTAATCTGGCTTACGGTAATCAGAACGGTGTTTTGCGGTAGGCTGTGTAGACGTCTGCTCTGTCATTCTTATTTTCCTTGGTTAATGGTTCTACCTAACGTTGCGTTTATAGAACGACCAAATAATCAGTTTGTTTGACACTATAACGTTCAAACAAGAATTAGTATCAACTATATACGATAGTTTTTATCTCGATCCGGCAAATACTTAGTTTTCGCAATTAACCGATTAAAAATAAAGCAAATAAAACTGGAAACGAGATTTTTGTTTAAATAAAAAGCAGTAATTTCTAATACTCACTATTACATCAAAACCTGTAACATTGTTTTTATTACGATGAATAATCAGGTTTTACTCAACTGACACCCATTTTTGGTACAAATAATAGACAACAGTAAATGTACGTCTACGTGTGACTTTGACGATTTAATAATCAAAATTAATGCTACAAAATTAGAGACTTCTCTGACTTAGTAAATATATCTCTTTATTTACAGTGTATTAGATAAAAACCAAATAGCGGTCACAAAAATCATGAAAAACTACCTCGTGATTACTCATACAAATACGGTGAAATTTAAACTGACAATTTATGCATAAGCCGTAGATTTAAAAAGCAAAGTTAACACTTGGGCTTAGTCGCAATGAGAATGGTTATACTTGACGAACATCACATCTTAGTTCACAATCCCAACTAACTTAAGGCTTTAATAAACTATGATTTTCATTAATCATCCTCAGTTTAACTCATTGAATATTAATGAATTAGCATTATCCTCATAGATTTATTATCACTTCTAATAAGTATCTACTACCAGATATGATTAATAACAGACACAACATTAGGGTTATCGACTCCCTGCTTGATACCGATGCTTATAAACTGCATATGCAGCAGGCTATTTTCCATCAATACCCAGACGTTGAAGCTGTGGCTGAATTCCACTGCCGAAGCGAAGAAGATCTGCGCCCATACTCTCAAGAGATCAAAGATCAAATCGCAAAAATCGCAGCACTTTCTTTTACTGAAGATGAGATCAACTACCTCTCTACACTGTCTTTTTTCAGTGCTGATTATCTTGAGTACTTACGCCACTTTCAGCTAAATGCAGACGATGTAACTATTGATGATTCTGGCGAACAACTTGCTATTACTATTCGTGGTAAATGGCTTGATGTGATCTTATGGGAAGTGCCGCTTCTTGCCATTATTTGCGAAATCCGTTGTGCGCATCTATACCCTGATGCAACACCAGCAGATGCGATCGAACAATTAAAACAGAAAATTGCACGTTTTTACCGTAATGCAGAAGACACCGATTTAAGTGAATTTGCACTGGTGGATTTCGGTACTCGACGTCGTTTCTCTAAAGCCGTTCATCATGAAGTTGTTGATTATTTAAAAGACAACATGCCTGAGTTTAAAGGTACGTCTAACTACTACCTTGCATTTACACGTAACCTAAAACCTGTTGGTACTCAGGCACATGAATGGTTCCAAGCTCACCAACAATTATCAGGTGAACTTGCCGATTCTCAGCAACTTGCATTGAATCGTTGGTTGCAAGAATATCCGAATGATTTAGGCATTGCCCTGACCGACTGCATCAATATGGATGCATTCCTTCGTGATTTCGATAAGCGTTTATCAAAGCGTTTTGTTGGTCTTCGTCACGATAGTGGTGATCCAATTTCTTGGGGTGAAAAAGCTATCGCCCATTACAAGTCCTTGGGGATTGATCCTAAAACCAAATCATTAGTGTTCTCAGATAGCCTAACACTTGATAAAGCACTTGCCATCTTCAAACACTTCAACCATCAAATTAATGTGAGTTTTGGTATTGGTACACAACTAACGTGCGACCTACCCAATGTTAAAACACTCAATGTTGTTTTAAAACTGACTGAATGTGAAGGTCGACCTGTTGCAAAAATCTCGGACGAACCAGGTAAAAGTATCTGCCGTGATGAAGATTATTTAGATCAGTTACGCTCTGCGTTCAATCTCGCAAATCAATAACGATCTTATTTAGACATAAAAAAGGCGAACAACTCATAAATGGTGTTCGCCTTTCTTTTTGGTATTCAGCTTTAGCTGTAATAGAATCGCTATCTAATATTTTCTGTCGTAACCTACCCTAATCATTTACCGTTTTCGATTATTCTCGTTGTAGAATAGCTTCCATACCAAAATGGGTGTTGGTTAACATTAACGTATCATTACTTGTTAACTCAAATTCTGAATCATGTTGGCCATCTTCATAAAGCAGAACTAACTGATTGTCTTCTATGTAGTAAATACCGCGATGCTCTTTTGATTTGCCTTTGTCGTTCGAAACCTCTGCAGAGAACAAAAAGTCAGGGCGAAGTGTTAACGATAATTCTGAAATACTCTTATCAACATCCACACCTGAAATCACTGATGTTTTCCAGTTCCCCGGTAAGTTCTCAGGTGCGAGTTTAGTAAATCTGGCTCCATCTAAAACGAACTGGTTATAGCTCAACATATAAGTATGCATTTGATCATCTTCATTATCCGTCATGAAGGTAATATTGGTTTCATCTATATTGTACTCGCCAGCCCATTGTTCAATTTTTCCATCAACACGCAATAGACGCATAGCAAACTGATAATTTGATTTAAATTGTACATGCATTGCGCGATAACTTTCACCTTCGCTTTCTACGCCAGCTTCGGTTGAACTAAACCAATACCAATTGCCAAGTAAAAATGGGTAATCAAATTCTGTTATATCATCGGCAAAGGTTGGACGATTGAATGTACTCAATGCAAACAATAGAGCAATAAAGAATAGCTTTTTCATAGGCTTCCCCTGTTACCAGAACAAAGTGCATGTACTTTAAAACTAGTTGGGAAAGCTATTTTGCGATGAAAAATATGCGCAAGATCACATTATAATATGCAACATGTCTTAGAGGTGAGAATGTTACTGTAATTGAGAGTTATAAAAAAAGCGCCCCTAAGAGCGCTTTATAATCATAACCTTGTAATGAGTGGTCACAAAATTACGATGACTTAATCTTCGTTAAATCTGCTGTGATTCCTACAGCCTCATTAAGATAAGCATCTGGTGCTTCATAGTCTTTTGGCACTGCATCAAGATCAGCAAATGGCTTTTTACCCATCGCTTTTTGACGTTGATTTAATCGAGCTAAACGTTCAGCATCTTCTTTATCTTGTTCAGCAATACGCGTCTTTTCATTTAACGAAATGGTATTGATATCTTTTTCCTTTTTATAGGTTTGGATATCTTCGTCAATGAAACCAAATTCCATATCCTTCTTAATTCGTGCTAAATGCTCTTCATTTAATTTAGGAAGAACAGACGAATAATTATGAAGTTGTTGGTATTTAGCTGGCTTAATGCTATCCCAAGGTAATGCATTGTCTTCAACACTCTCACCAGTTTCGGACGGTTCAATTGCCGTTGGGAAAGTGATATCAGGTACAACACCTAGATTCTGAGTACTACCACCATTAATACGGTAGAACTTTTGAATCGTGTACTGAACATGACCAAGAGGCTTATCAAACAAATCATACAAATGATTTAGTGAACGGTGCTGTTGCACAGTACCCTTACCAAATGATTGTTCACCAAGTACAACGGCACGACCGTAATCTTGCATTGCTGCAGCAAAGATTTCTGATGCTGATGCACTATAGCGATTAATAAGCACAGTTAACGGACCATCAAAGAAAACCTGATCATCTGAATCACTGTTTACTTTTACTCTACCGTAACTATCACGAACTTGGACAATCGGACCACTCGAAATAAACAAACCACTTAACGCTGTTGCTTCTGTTAACGCACCACCGCCATTGTTACGAAGGTCTATTACGATACCGTCGACTTTATCTTTGTTAAGTTTTGCTAATTCTTTCTTAGTATCTTCAGATAGACCAACATAGAAACTTGGTACTTCAATAACACCAATTTTCTTGCCTTCAACAGTCTTCACTTCAGACTTAACAGCACGATCTTCAAGGCGAATTTTGTCACGTACAATTGTGACAGTGTAACTCTTGCTATTCTTACCTTCAGGTAGAATATCAAGGATCACCTTCGATCCTTTAGGACCTTTGATTAATTGGACAACATCATCTAGACGCCAACCAATAATATCAACAATCTTTTCGCCTTCTTGACCAACGCCAATGATGCGATCACCTGCTGCTAATTTCTTAGAACCAGCAGCAGGGCCACCAGCAACAAGGGATTGAATCGTCGTATAATCATCTTTCACTTGCAGCACAGCACCAATCCCTTCCAAAGAAAGGTTCATTTCTGATTGGAATTGTTCAGCATTACGTGGAGATAAATAACTTGTATGAGGATCAACTTCACGCGAGAAAGCATTCATGTATAACTGAAATACATCTTCGCTATGAGTTTGTGTCAGGCGTTTTACTGCATTGTTATAACGCTTGCCCAACGTCTCTTGAATTTCTTTCCAGTTCTTGCCTGCTAGCTTAAGATTTAACGCATCGTATTTAACACGTTTACGCCAAATTTCATCTAATTCAGCTTGATCTTTTGGCCACTCAAGTTCAGAGCGATCAATAACAAAGTCTTCATTTTTATCGAATTTGATTTCGTTATTTAATTGCGAAAGCGCAAATTGATAACGTTCAAAACGACGTTGAAGTACTTTATTAAAAATATCAAAAGCACCTGATGTATCACCAGATTGCAACTGATCATCAAACTGATTACGCCAACGTTCAAATTGCTTCACATCTGAAGCCGTTAGAAAGCTTTTGTTGTAGTCGAGCATTTCGATATAGCGATCGAATACCTGACCAGAGAATTTATCATCAAGTGAAAAGTGCTTGTAATGTGAACGGGTAAAACGTGACGCTACCCTTTTACTCGCCGTTGCATGTTGCTTTTCAGGTGCAAGTTGCGGCAAATCACTTAATGAATACTTAGCCTCAGAGGCTTGTGCTGAAGCTGCTAGCATCATGCCAGCAGCTATCAGTGAGAAACGGAATCGACAATTCATGCGTCGCGCATTCTCCCTTTATGAACGCAGGTGCTCCGCTTTAACAGCCATAACTAAACCGTTAGTTAAGCGAACACGCACATCGTCCTTGTTAATTTCAACAATAGTTGCCGGCATGTTACCAGAGCCCATATTCACTTGTACGTCTTTACCAACAATCACTTCGTCAGCGTTTAGTACACGTGTAGTCTCTACTGGCTTCTTATTAACTTTAGCTGTTTTTTGCTTAATGTTCTTTGGTTTAGCTGATTTTGTACGAGTTTTTTTAGCTTCGCCTTCTTTAGCAGCTTTAGCCATTGCTTGCTCTTTACGACGAGTACGTACTTTTGCTTTACTTTCTTCAAGTGCTTTTAGTGCGTGATCAACGTGCTCTTGCTCAAGTACATCACACTCATTACCGTCTAAATCAACACGGCTTACACCAGCTTTAACGCCGTGAAGGTAACGCCAGGAAGATGTGTATTGACGTAATGCTGTACGTAATTGAGTTTTGCTTACCTTTGGATCATCACTTAAGCGCTCAGCAAGATCTTGAAAAATACCGATCTTAAGTGGTTTAGCTTCACCTTCAATAGTAAAACATTTTGGGAAACGCTCAGCAATATATGCAATAACTTCTTTACTGTTCGTTAACTTTTCAGAGTTTTCCATGGACTTTCCTGACATAAACGAGATTTGCTCGCTTGTTGTGCTTTGTTCAAAAAGAAATAGTGTGGCTATTATAATTACCTATAAAGGAAAAACCACCGAAAGCATGAAATTAGAGTACTTTTTGTAGTTCTTCAACTAAAGAAACTAGACCTTGTTCATCATTTTGGTCAAATCTTGACAAATCTGGACTATCAATATCCAACACACCGATGCATTTTCCTCTAACATTTAATGGGATAACGATTTCTGACTGGCTAACAGCATCACATGCAATGTGCCCAGGAAAGGCATGAACATCATCAACACGCTGAACTTTGTTGTCTTTAACCGCAGTTCCACATACGCCCTTTCCAACCGGAATTCGAACACAAGCAGGTTTACCTTGGAACGGACCAAGCACCAGTTCATTATCCTTTAACAAATAGAAACCAACCCAGTTAATTCGTTCCAACTCCATGTTCAATAACGCACTAATATTAGACATATTAGCAATTAAATCCGTTTCACCTTCAATCAATGCCACAGCCTGACGTGTGAGTCGGCCATAAAAAGAACGTGTATTTTCCATAGCATACGCCTTACATAATCGTTAAAATGAAATCACTTATCAATAATAGGAATCATTATCATTGTGAAGCATTCCCTCCCAACCATGATTAATTGGTCTTGGCTATTTATGCAAGCCAAAAAACATCGTCCTCGGCTGATCACGGCAAATATCATTGCTATTGTTGCAACGCTTATTAGTGTTCCTATTCCTCTATTAATGCCTTTAATGGTTGATGAAGTACTTCTACATAAGCCTGCTGAAGGTATTCAATTTTTAAATCACCTTTTACCTCAATCATGGCAAACTGCGACGGGCTATATTCTATTAGTGCTTTTTCTTGTCGTATTCATGCGCACTGTTAGCCAAGCGTTAAATATTCTGCAAAGCCGACAATTCACATTAGTATCTAAAGACATCACCTTTCACCTTCGTCAGCATTTATTAGACAAGTTAGGGCGTATCAGCATGCGTCAGTACGAAGAAAAAGGCAGTGGTGGTATCACCTCTCACCTTGTTACTGATGTCGAGACCATTGATAAGTTTGTTGGTGATACCTTAAGTCGCTTTATTATTGGCTTGCTAACCGTAGTAGGTACAGCTGGTGTCTTATTATGGCTTGATTGGAAGCTAGGATTGTTCATTTTAGTGATCAACCCAATTGTGGTGTATGCCTCAAAACTAATGGGGAATCGCGTTAAGAACTTAAAACGCCAAGAAAATCAGTCTTATGAAAAGTTCCAACAGCGTTTAGTAGAAGTGTTAGACGGGATTTACCAACTTCGAGCATCCAATCGTGAACGTGAATTCTTAGGACAATTGAAATCTCAAGCCAATGATATTCGCCACAGCGCTGATAAATTTGCTTGGCAATCAGAGGCCGCAGGTCGAATATCCTTCCTATTATTCTTGGCTGGCTTTGAAGTCTTCCGCGCTGCCGCGATGTTAATGGTGTTATTTAGTAACTTAACCATTGGTGAAATGCTGGCAGTCTTTAGTTACCTGTGGTTTATGCTTGGTCCTGTACAAGAACTACTGGGTATCCAATTTTCTTGGTATAGCGCATCGGCTGCGATGCAGCGCTTAAATACTTTGTTATCTCTCGAAGAAGAAGTACGTCCTACCGCAACCGTATACCCTTTTAATCATAATGAAGCGATTGATATTAAAGTAAGAGATGTTCACTTTTCATATGACGACGATAAAGAAGTACTACGTGGTTTAAATCTTGATATTCCAGCAGGTAAACGTGTTGCTTTAGTGGGTGCCTCTGGTGGTGGTAAATCGACCTTGATCCAACTGTTACTCGGTATTTACCAAAAGCAGTCTGGTGATATTTATATTAACGGTCATACCATTGAAGATGTCAGTTATGAATCGTTACGTGAACGAATGGCGGTTGTACTGCAACACCCTGTGCTATTTAACGATACATTACGTCATAACTTAACCTTAGGTGGTGACTACTCTGATGAGCAATTATGGAATGCACTAGCAATCTCACAGTTGTCAGATATGACAGAACGCCTGACACATGGCTTAGATACTGAGATTGGTCGACAAGGTATTCGTTTATCAGGCGGTCAACGTCAACGTTTAGCCATTGCTCGAATGATTTTATCGAACCCAGATTTTGTCATTTTAGATGAAGCGACATCAGCGTTAGATACATCAACAGAAGCTGCACTTCATAAAGCCTTGAATGAATTCTTAGCTGATAAAACCACATTGATTGTTGCTCACCGTCTTTCAGCGGTTAAGCAAGCTGATTTAATCTATGTATTAGAAGATGGATTAGTAAGCCAATCAGGTACACATAATGAATTAGTTAGCCAACATGGGTTATATCAAACACTTTATGGTTCAATTCAATCACCTAATGATGATGTAGAGCAAAGAGATCCACAACTAGCGGTGGCAAGACTCGGCACAAAATAATATAGTATCCCCTTCTTGACGCTCATGAGCTATCATTCACTCTGTTTTTATAAACTTGTGAATTAATATTTCATGAGCGTTTCTATATCCCGCTCTTTTTACGAAGGAAACAACGTACTATGTCAACGGCCAGACGCTGCCCAGGTTGCAATTTACTCGTGCTTCCTGAAGTTGCTCATCACGGACAAAGTGCTTACTGTCCCCGTTGCCAAACACGTTTATATCGTGGGGGAACAGCAAGATTTAATGCAGAGCTTGCCATTGCAGCCGCCGGGTTGATCCTTTTTATACCGACAGTCACCTTGCCTTTAATCACCATACGATTATTTGGTCAGATGATCCCAGCAACACTTCCATCAGGGGCTATTACCCTTTCCGCAACGTTTCCCGGTGTTGCAGCATTAATTCTGTTTTGTAGTGTTATTGCTCCACTGTTAGTAATGGGTGCTGTCTTCAGCGCACAATTTTCGCTGAAATTTCGTAAGTTTCGTCTGTTCAAGCTATCAACATGGATACTGCACCATTTAAAACAATGGGTCATGCTCGATGTATTCTTAGTTAGCCTTGCCATCGCTTGCTTTAAAGTCCAAGAAGTGGCTGATATTAATGTTGGATTAGGCTTATATTGTCTTATTACCATGCAGATATTGTTCTTAGTGCTATTAACCCGTATTAGCGTTCGACGATATTGGGATGCATGGCAGCCTGAAAATGAACATATTAGTGATGATTTAGATACCCTTTGCACAACGTGTCATCTCACTCAAGAGCACCTTACCCATTGCCGACGCTGTAATAGTGCGCTGCATGATCGTATTCCCCATTCAATTCAAAAAACATGGGCATACTTGATCTCAGCTAGCATCTTCATTTTACCCGCAAACTTATACCCTATTTCCATTTTCATGAATAACGGTAAACGTATTGAAGATACTATCTTTTCAGGCGTTGCTGAGCTGGTAAAAACGGGGATGACAGGCATTGCTGCCATCATCTTTATTGCCAGTATTATTGTTCCTATCGCCAAGATCATCAGCTTGGCTTACATCTTATTAGCAGTGCAATTTAAGCGAAATACCCGCCACCTTTTCAGAATGCGCGTTTTTCGTGCCGTCCACTGGATTGGGAAATGGTCCGTAATGGATCTTTTTGTTATTGCGATCATGGTTACATTGATAGACCGTGGTCAAGTTCTTGATTTCACGCCAGGTCCTGGGGCAATCGCCTTTGCCGTCGTGGTAGTATTAACAATGTTAGCAGCAGAAAGTTTAGATTCTCGCCTGATATGGGATAACTATGAACAACGATCCAAATAACGAACAACCCCACAAGGTGAATATTCGCCGTGATCGGGGGCTATCACCACTCTGGCTATTGCCGCTACTTGCATTAATACTAGCAGGCTGGCTGCTATTTAAAGCGGTTAATGAAGCTGGCGAACGTATTCAAATTCACTTTAACGATGCTGTAGGTCTCGTTGCTGGACGAACCACTATCCGCTATCAAGGTCTTGAAGTAGGTATTGTGCGTGATGTGAGCTTATCGAAAGATTTAAAAAGCATTTATGTTACCGCAGACATCTATCCCGAAGCTGTCAAAGTCTTGCGTAAAAATACTCGTTTTTGGTTAGTTAAACCGAAAGCATCTATTACTGGCATTTCAGGTTTAGATACTTTGGTTTCAGGTAACTACATTGCCTTATTACCGGGTGACGGTCCTGAAGCAACCAAATTTACAGCACTTGAAAGCCAACCAGCAGATACCCCATTGGAAGATGGCTTAAAGCTGCAATTAAAAGCGCCAAATCTTGGATCGATCAGTATTGGTTCGCAAATTTTCTATAAGAAGATCCCGGTTGGTGAAGTCTTTAATTACACATTGAGCGACAACAAAAAAGAAGTGGTGATTGATGCATTAATCAAACCGCGTTACGCCAATCTAGTTACCGATAAAAGCCGTTTCTGGAACGTTAGCGGTATGCGTGCCGACATTGGCTTTAATGGTGTTGATGTACAGTTTGAAAGCCTATCAGCATTAATTGCAGGTGCGATTGCATTTGATTCACCGGATAAAGGCACTGTGATTGAGCCTAACCACCTGTTTAAACTCTACCCAGATATCAACACCGCAGGTCGTGGTATCGCAATCACAATCACCCTGCCTGATAACAACAATATCAGCGATTCTGGCTCACCTATCATGTATCGCGGTTTACAGATCGGTAAAATCACCGATGTTGGCTTAGATGATAAAACAAACAAGATTGTTGCTCATGCTGCGATTGAACCTAGTATGCGAGAATACTTAAACAGCGGTTCGCGTTTGTTACTAGAAGAAGCAGAAGTTTCACTTAATGGCGTGAAGAACATTGGTAATCTTGTTCGTGGCAACTTCCTGCGCCTTATTCCTGGTAAAGGTGAAACAACCCGTGACTTCACCGCCATCACTCGTGATGCATTAGAAGAACAACAACCGGGTGTTGCAACCTTTAAGCTGTATGCCGATCAAAGCTTCGGTATTAAACGTGGAACTAAACTGCGCTACAAAGGCTTAACGGTGGGTCGTATTACCAATGTTGAGCTATCAGGTGATCGTGTTGGCTTTGATGTATTAGTACAGCCTGAATACACCAACTTAATTCGTAGCAGCAGTCGCTTCTTCGTTGATGGTGGTGTGGATGCAAGTATTACCAGTCGAGGTGTAGATGTCTCTATTCCGCCAGCCGATCAACTGATCAGCAGTGCAATCAGCTTTACCTCTGTAGGTAACAGCAAAATTAACAAGAGCTACACCCTATTTAAAAACCGTAGCCTTGCCGATCTTGCAGATGAAAAACTTAAAGGCTACAGCACGATTAACCTGTTTGCCGAAAAGCTACCGCCAGTTTCTGAAGGTAGCCCAGTGTTATACCGTAACCTTCAAGTGGGTGAAGTTATCGACTTTGCACTGAAAGATAATGGTGTAAACATCAAACTAAACATTGAAAAACAATACCGTCACCTAATCACTTCTCACACCGTGTTCTGGAATCGTTCAGGCATTGAGGTAGAAGCTGGGTTAAATGGTGTGAAATTAGTAACTGATCCGTTATCAACCTTAATCAAAGGCGGTATTGCTTTTGATAATATGGATCAAGTTAGCAACCGTATTGGTTCAAAATACAAGCTCTACCCAAGCCTGAGTGATGCACAACACTTCGGACAGTTGATCACTCTTACCGCTAACGATGCACGTTCGGTTTCTAATAATACCGAAATCAAATTCCAAGGCGTGACCATAGGTAAAATCATCAACATCGAGCCTGATTTCTACAAAAATAACGTAAAAATTCAAGCTCGTTTATACCCGAAATACGCTAAGAAAATTGCTAAATCTGATAGCTACTTCTGGGTCGTTAAGCCGAAGATCAGCCTAAGTGGTAGTGAGAACCTAGATTCGCTACTTAGCTCATACATTGCAGTTCAACCGGGTAAAGGCAGCTTTGCCGATAAGTTTAAATTGGGCTCTGCCGAGCTGTTTGATTCTCGCTTAACTATCGTATTAGAAAGTGAAGACCGTGGCTCTGTTAGCGAAGGAACACCACTGCTTTACCGTGATATCCAAGTTGGACAAGTGGTTAATGTATCACTGGGTGACTTAGCCGATCGTGTGATCATCAAAGCACAGCTAGAGAAACAATATAGCCATCTTGTTCGCAAGAACTCGGTATTTTGGAATAAATCAGGTGTGAATGTCGATATCGGCATTACCGGTGCAAACGTCAAAGCAGGCACATTTGATAGCTTACTTCGTGGTGGTATTGCGTTTGCAACGCCAGAGCAGCAACCGCTTGAACCACAAGCCAGAGCGGGAACCCACTTCCTATTGCACAAAGAAGTGAATCCAAAATGGTTGACATGGAGAACCGCTATCCCAGAGCGATAAGCATTCTTCGACAATAAACACATTAACAAAGAGCACTTCGGTGCTCTTTTTTTAATCCGTAATCTGGGTTTATTACGCTTTGTATTAGCAAAAACTGCAATTCATACCAATCTGTTATAAACTCAGCGCCATTAGCTAGTTAATAGAGATCCTTCCCTTGCATCCGAATATCTATATCCCAGACGCATTCATCGATTTAATCAAGCAAACCATGCCTGAGCACTTAGACATCGATGAGTTTATTGCATGTTGTAAAACACCTCTTCGTCGCAGCATTCGTGTCAACACACTAAAAATCAGTGTAGAGGATTTCCTTGCTCGTGTTGCAAACCGTGGATGGACATTAACGCCAGTACCTTGGTGTGATACTGGCTTTTGGATCGAACGTGAAGATGAAGACAGTGTTTCGCTAGGTAATACTGCTGAACACATGGCGGGTCTGTTCTACATTCAAGAAGCCAGCTCCATGATGCCAGTTACCGCATTATTAAAAGATAACGATGCATTAGATTGCGTGCTAGATATGGCATCTGCACCGGGCTCTAAAACCACCCAGATTGCTTGTTCGATGCAAAATCAAGGTGCGCTGGTGGCAAACGAGCTTGCAGCAAGTCGTATTAAAGTGCTGCACTCAAACCTACAGCGTTGTGGTGTTTACAATGCTGCACTTACCCACTTTGATGGCTGCGTGTTTGGTACATGGGCACCAGAAGCGTTTGATTCGATCTTATTAGATGCGCCATGTTCAGGTGAAGGTGCTATTCGTAAAGACGAAGATGCAATGGCAAACTGGAGCCTAGCCTCTATTGAAGAGATCGCAGAAGTTCAACGCAACCTGATTGTGAGTGCATTCCAAGCCCTAAAAACTGGCGGCGTTATGGTGTACTCAACCTGTACGCTGAACCAAAGTGAAAACCAAGACGTTTGTCATTTCCTAAAAGACAAGTTTGGTGATGCTGTTCAATTTGAACCGCTAAATGATCTGTTTGAGGGTGCAGAAAAATCACTCACAGAAGATGGCTTCCTTCACGTTTACCCACAGATCTTTGATAGCGAAGGTTTCTTTGTTGCTCGTATTCGCAAACTGGCACCCGTTGAAACGGATAAAGTGAAAAAGCGCATGGGTAAATTCCCATTTAGCCAGCTAAAAGACAAAGATCAGCAAGACATTGCTAAGCAACTAAAACAAGATCTTGATATCACCCTACCTGCACAACACGATGTATGGCTACGTGACAAAGAAGTTTGGTTATTCCCTTCTGAGCTGAAAAGTTTAATTGGTGAAATCCGTTTCCAACGTATCGGGATCAAACTGGCAGAGCAACACAAGAAAGGTTACCGCTGGCAGCATGAAGCAGTGATGACACTGGCTTCTGGCAACGAATCTACTGCTGTTGAGCTTAATGCCGAACAAGCTAAAGAATGGTTCATGGGGCGTGATATTCGCCCTGAAATCCCAGCGGGTAAAGGCGAAGTGATTGTGACTTACCGTGATTACCCTATCGGTATTGGTAAATGGGTAAGTAACCGCATTAAAAATGGATTACCCCGTGAATTAGTACGTGATACCAACCTATTTGATATCTAAATACAAACCTCCAATATAGTGGTAAAACTCATGTTATAACTAAGTTCAATTAATGAATAAACTGGAAAAAGAGCATTATTCAACTAACATTGAAAGTGTAATCAAACTCCATTTACTAACCAGTTAGCGCAAGGCTCTTACGAGAGCCATTCCCCTAGGCCCGAGACAGGAGTCGTTTCGGGCTATTTTTTGTCTTCAACTTTCCACCTTCAATAACGGTATCAAGGTAACATTTCTGAAATATAAAAGCGTTTTTTTACCGCCCAACCTCTCATCTTTAAATTCCTCGACTTTCCAAGCTTCTATTTCTTATCTTTCATAATAAAAACACAAAGATATCATCAATAACTATTATGAAAGTCGTCATTAACAAGGAGCAGTAAATGAAACAGAACCCGTACAACGAACAGGATGCCGATCGTTGTGAAATATGGGACATGCTAGTAAGTCGTGACATCAATGCTTATTGCCATGCCGACTGGTCCAAGGTTGAAAATGACTTCGAAGCCACTGAGTTTTTTGCTATCAATGCCAATAAAAACCCAGATCCAAGCCGTTGGACCTTGTCATTCTCATCACTTGATCTTTACCGTGACGAATGGCTGCGACAAGCTCAACACTCACAACAGACCGAATATGCTGAGTGTTTAGAAGAAGCGATACACCGCGCGACCACGCTCAATGAAATCACCATTGATGGTGATAGAGCCTTAGCTCGCAAACAGTTTAACGGGGCGATTAAACGCCGTGATAACGAAAATGAAGTGCTACTTTGGCAAACCTTGTATTACCTAAAACGCACCATTGAAGGTTGGAAAATCTGCGGATTTACAGGCTATCTACCCTATACTCAATAACAATTAACCGCTCCCTACAAACGGTCTACTTGTTTAAAACAGATACAAAAAAACCGAGCCTCATGCTCGGTTTTCTATTAATCAAAGATAAACAATGATTAGTGTTTGTGTGCAACGATTTCAGCTTTCTTAAGCTCTTTAACCGCTTTGCTCACTTCACGACGCTCTTTAGAAAGCTCAGCACTGATGATGATGTGATCATCAACACGATCTTCGTAATCGCCCTTCATGTTTTCAACGATTTCAACGATTTGGTCGTGGCTCATGTCTGCTTTGATGTAGTCCATCAAGTTTTCTAGCAATTCTACACGCTTACGGTTGTCACGGATTTTACGATCGTTGTCTAAGATTTCGCGTTTTAGTTTGTTCTTACGACGTGTTTGACGAACGAGTTCAAGGATGTTGTTCATTTGTTGTCCTTAGTCTGAAAAATAAAACCTTGTGAAACTGATTTAATGCAAGGGATTAGGAATAATGCACTTCCTAGTACATAACCGTCGAGTCTCAGTTTATTGCTGAAATCGTTATATCAGAAAGTCATTCGAAAACTCAAGCAATACTCATGATTAAATGCTCAATGATGATTCTATGAACACCTACCCGTGTTTCTCGCTTAAATATCGCACGAATCACTTACCTATTTCTTGATATTTTTCAATAAACAGACTTATTTTTACTGACAAATATGACAATAAAACAACATATGTAATCGGCAATAATGAAACAGTATCTTCTGTGAAATTTACCACAAAAAAAGCCTTAATTTATTTGCAAATGGCATATCAACGCCTACTCTTGAATTAGACCAGTACTCGCTTACAACAATGCAATCTGAAGAAGGATAGCTTCATAGAAGTGTTCAGGCTCAAATAGCGTCGTAACCCGATATTGGCAACACAATGTTTGATGTAAAAGTTGATTCAGGAGAGAACATGTCAAAAGCAACAGGTACCGTTAAGTGGTTTAACGAAGAGAAAGGTTTTGGTTTTATCACACAAGATAACGGCGGTGCTGACGTATTTGTACACTTCCGTGCGATTACTGGTGATGGTTTCAAGACCCTTGCTGAAGGTCAAAAAGTTTCATTTGAAACAGAGCAAGGTCCAAAAGGACTACAAGCAGCGAATGTTGAAAAAGTATAACCAAATACTTAATAACGCTTAGCGTTAATCAATATCCAACGTAAATAAAGGGTCATCACGGCCCTTTTTTCATCAAGAAAATCCTCCCACGTCCCTGCTTAGTAAAAACAATATTCTGCTACCCCTCCAATTTACGATAAAACTGAAAGGTTATAACGCATTTATATAGATTGATCATATAACCAGATCAGCAATTATAGTGTCAGTTAAAGCGAGAGATTTTATAGAAAACAAATTTCATATTAATTATTCGCTATTTTTTTGTAATACGGCTCACATTATCTATTTATAGACAAGTAACTTACTTGCTCTTTAAAAATGAAAATGGCTTAATATCAACGTCCTGCAAAGCAGGCCTATTTATGCAACAAAGTGAAAGGAAAAACTTCGTTACACTGTTCAAACGTACACAGTTGTCCTGAAGCGCTTCAATATTCTTTTGTACATAAGTAACATATTTAAATTATTTTCAGGAGACATCACATGTCTAAAGCAACTGGTATCGTTAAGTGGTTCAACGATGAGAAAGGTTTTGGTTTCATCACTCAAGATAACGGCGGTGCTGACGTATTCGTACACTTCCGCGCTATCACTGGTGAAGGCTTCAAATCTCTGAAAGAAGGCCAAAAGGTTTCTTTCGACGTTGAGCAAGGCCAAAAAGGTCCTCAAGCTGCTAACGTAGAAGCACAATAATTCTACAACGAACAGTTGAAGAAGTAAGGGTATCTCAGGGTACCCTTTTTTATTGCCTGTTATAACGATAACAACAGGCAACAAATAGATCATACCAATGCGAACGGCTACATTAACGGTTTAAACGCATCTTCAAACGTGGTGAGCCACAACCAAAATAGTTATCTTCCTGCCCTACCACCACAAAGCCTAATAACTCATACAGCTTTAATGCTTTGTTATCAGGATGAACCGTCAACCAAATGCAATTGTAATCCGCTAACTGTGCTAAAACCTCGTTTAACAGCGCCTTTCCTACGCCCTGACCTTGCATCTTACTACCAACCGCAACGCCTAAAATCCACGCCTCACGAGCGCCTTCATTTGCAGCTGTAAAACTTGGGCTAGCTAATACATAACCCACAACAGCTTGCGACTCGGTAGTTGCAACTAAAAAGCCATTAGACCAACAGTCATACGCTTGTCTGAAGAAAAAATCAGGATAGCTATGCTCACCAAACAACTCACGTTCTAATAAATAAGCAGCAGTTACATCGTCTTTCTCTGCTTTACGAATGTGATACGTCATAAAATCACATTTCCCTTTCAAATTTTATCCATTAAAAAACCAGCCGACTTGCCGTTACTTTCGTAACCACAATGTACAGGCTGGTTTTACGCAGAATAGATTAAAAGAAATCTATTACTTGTCAGCGCGGCTCATGAACTTTTGTTCAGCCGTGTTAACTTTAATCTTTTCACCGTTCGCGATGTATTCTGGAACTTGAACTACTAGACCAGTTGTTAGTGTTGCTGGCTTAGTACGTGCACTTGCAGAAGCACCTTTGATTGATGGATCAGTTTCAACGATAGTCAGTTCAACTGTCGCTGGAAGTTCGATTGCAACTGGCGCGCCATCAACAGTAAGAACTTCGATACCTTTAGTATCTTCAGTGATGAATAGAAGCTCTTCAGCGATTGCTTCTTTGTTGAATACGTATGGAGTGTAATCTTCATCATCCATAAATACGTATTCTTCGCCATCGATGTAAGAGAAAGATGCTTTAGTACGACGGAAATCAGCTAGGTTTACGTTCTCGTCAGCTTTGAAGCTAACATCAGACTTAGTACCTGTTGCTACATCGTAAATACGCATTCTGTAAAGACTTGCGCCAGCACGACCACTAGGCGTTAGCTTACTGATTTCTTTAACAAGACCTACTTTACCGTTAATTTCAACAGCAGCAAATTTTTTAATTTCACTAGCCTTTGGCATGATCAAAATTCCAAAAAAAAATAGTTGAGAGAAATTACACCAAGATAGAGATTTATAGCAAGTGTTATAATAGTACAAATACCATTTTTTTGCGTTTGCTCTCTAGCCTTGTTCAAAGCTTAAACAACCGCTATTTTAAGCCATTCTCATTCCACCAACTGCCTGATTTCCCAAAGCATTAGGATAACAACACAGCAAACTTTCAGCGTCATTCTTTTTACATAACAAGGCATACAAACGTAAAACAGCAGCCATTGCAGCTAGCGTGATATCTAGCCCAACGCCCGACAAAAATTAAGCGTATAACTCCAATTACTCACTGACCATTATTTAAATATTTACTGTAATAATTAAATATAAACCTCAGTAAATCGTAACAAAAAACCACATACCTGAACCAAAGCAATACAGAAACAAAACAACATAGCAACAACTTGAATCACTATTTTCTGTACGCTAGCATTCATCAAAATTATCAAATATCCGCATTTAATAACGCCTATATAGCAAATGTCACACACATCAAAATCACTGCGTTTTAAATAAGCGAACAAATAGATATATAGCTTTATATTTACATCGCTCACCTTGTCGTCTTAATAAATAAACGGTTTTTAATGTTACAAATAGCACTACTTCTTTTAGGTTCTAGTTTCGTAAAAAAAACACTGCCTTATTTACTACTACTTTCCTTCATATGGGGCGGCACGGGTATGGCTATTTTTATTGATGGAATCGACGGTGTCATCTTTGATGGCTTTTGCTATTTCATTTTACTTGAAAGCATCACGACATTAATGATCACCCCTACAGTACTCGGGTTTCAGCGAAACATTATCTTGGTTAAAGGCACTATTTTTCTATGCGGTGCCATTGTGGCATTAATAAATGTGAAATCGAGTAACATCTTACTCTCACTAGCATTCGGCCTTGTTTATTTTGCGGTGGGCGTTTTCAATATTTCCTCAGCTTTCGTAGTGCGCTTTAGTCATTGGAAAAAGGCGATTTTATGGGGCTTAGTTCAAATTGGATATGCACTATTCCTGCTCATGAATAATGACTACGTGATCTCATACGTTCTTGGTTTTATTATGATCACAGGCAGCGTCAGAAGTATCTATTTTCTGTTCAAGATTTATTTTTCAAAAAATAACAGTGCTATTTATCCTCTCTTAAATAACAACAATAACGTAAGCAGCTTAAATACACTTGCAGGTTTACAGCACACGCATCAAGACTTACCACTAACAGTACATATATGGACACCAGAAGGCTCAGCAGACAACCCATATATTCCAAGACCGATCATTAATCGCTATATCGCTGCAACCGATATCACTGGGATTATTTCGACAGGACATGCCGCTATAGAAGTAGGTAAAGAGCTGTATATGAGCTTATACCCGAAAGATGAGATCGAGCGTTCACCCTCTGAATTTATCAACACCTTAAAAGCGATCCCTGAAAATAATGTCGCTGGACGTTATTTACCAGATTATCAATCAGAAGTCGCTGAATGGTGTGAATCCAATATTCAGATCCAATTTAACAAATATAACCGACACACATTAGAGCAGTTTTGGCAGCAAAATAGCAGTAACCCTATTTACAATTTGACCTCAAATAACTGCTCAAGCCATACCGCATACGCACTAGAAGCCGCGTTAGATAGCGTATTGCATGACAACAATCCGAGCATGTTGACGCTAATAAAGCTAATGATCAAACCAGAGCTATGGCTTGCTGCACAAATCCGTCACCGAGCCATCATGATGGCTTGGACGCCAGGTTTAACGATGGACTATAGCCGAACACTACAGACGATTGTTCATCCCGTCACCGTACCTTGGTACCAATGCAGCCTCTTGCAAAAATTACCATTGCGACACCTTAAATCGGCGATGCTTCGCCTTTAAATGAGTAACAAAAATGAATAATGTACATCTAATTTTATTAATTTCTATTATCGCCGAAACCGTAGCCACAACAATGATGAAAGCATCAGAAGGTTTCACTCGTCTTGCACCAAGTATTGCCGTGGTTATTGGTTATGCGGTTTCCTTTTATGGCTTATCACAAGTCGTCAAAACCATGAACATTGGCATTGCTTATGCGATATGGGCAGGAAGTGGTATCTTTCTTGTGTCGCTACTTTCTTATTTTGTCTATCAACAGAAGCTCGACCTACCAGCACTCATGGGGCTGACACTGATCGCTGCTGGGATCATAGTGATTCAAGTGTTTTCTAAATCCGTGGTTCATTAAAAACAAACAAGAAGAACAATGGCTTCATGTTAATAACAATCATGAAGCCAGCAAAACATCCTCAACAACTTACGCCATCATCACCAAATTCAACGCAATTGAAAGCATGATGATCCCCACTGCAAATTCCAACACCTTCCATGCATTTGGGCGTTTAAACAATGGCGCAAGAAAACGAGCCCCATAACCAAGAGAAAAGAAGAACACAAACGAGGCTGTTACCGCCCCTGAACCAAAGTAAAACTCATCAGGTTGATATTGGGTAGAAATAGAGCCAAGCAGCACTACCGTATCTAAATACACATGAGGGTTGAGCCACGTAAACGCCAAACACGTCAGCACCGCTTTGATTAACGAGCCCGATGATTGCTCTCCTGCCACAAGCGCATGATCCTTCGTAAATGCAGATTTAAAACTCAGCAAACCATAAACGGTTAAGAATATCGCACCGCCATAACGCGCAATGGTTTCAACCTCAGGGTACTTATTCACAATTACCCCAAAGCCTGCCACACCGAAGCTAATAAAAATCGCATCCGACAGCGCACACACCAAGCAAATGATAAAGACATATTGATTCTTCAGCCCTTGCTTTAACACAAACGCATTTTGAGAGCCGATAGCGAAAATTAAAGACAGGCCTAGAGAAAAGCCAGCAAGAAAGGTAGACATAACAACAACAGATCCCTGTTTAGCATTAGATAAAAGCACATCCCAATCGGTTAATTTATAAAACGATCAATAAAATTTCCAGTGCTCAAACCAAACAGTACATCCTACCTAACATCAGCAAAGCATAAATCATCTTCTAAAAATAAAAATATGATGAAGTTTTATACAAACCAGCAGTAAAACATCGCTTGTATTGATAAAAGCAGCAAAAAATTCGATATCAATAAAAGATGTTATTAATCAGATTATTAGCAATAACACCCTAACAACAAAGTTAATTTAACAACAAATAATTATCGTTTTTCGATAATTATTTATTTCTTTATTTAAAATACATCGCTATAGTGGCAACCGAATCGCAACACAGACACACAAATCATTAGAGGTATAAAAATGAAAAAAGTTTTACTGCTATTAGCACTAGGTTCGGTTTCTGTATTCGCTAACGCTGCGCCTGCTGCAAAACATTCAGATCAAATGCTGGCGCAAGTAGACAGCATTACCGTGTATTCAGGTGAGAATGTTGATAGCCAGAAAGAACCTTTAAAGGTGATCAATAAGTCGCTGGTTCCAAACTTTGAGAAATGTGCGGTTTACCTACCAAAAGGCGCATCAAAAGCAAGTACCACTATCACCCTATCTCGTAGTGATGATGGCAAACTATCACTAGACTGTGCTGGTCAGTAAGATAGATACCAATAAAAATACCGACCTTTTGGGTCGGTATTTTTGTATGGGAGTCGCTACCTAATAAATGGCTATAAACTAGCTGAGTAACAGACTCATTTGTGGACAAAACTTTGTTTGATAGCTAGCTCTATTTGGGCTGGTAGGTATTAGAAAAAGTATGGATAGGTGTCGGCTTCGCGACACATATCCTTATTTTTTATACGACTATTTCAGCACACCTGATTGAACTGCGTCATTGAGCCTAGATTCGACTTCTCGCCACAACAAATTACTACCTTTGGAAATGCGTTCGCCATTAAAGCCAAAAACTTTTTCTTTGGGTATGTTGTGTTTTTTCCAGCCATGACCTTCACCATGTATGTTGTGAAGTAAAGGTGGAACTCGGTCGATTGCCTTAGCAAAGCTTGCTTCGGGACTTACACCTTCTTCAAACTCTTCCCAAAGATCAGAAAACTCCTCTCGGCTTGCTTCAGGCAAAAGTTGAAATAACTTCTGTATGCATGACCTTTCTAATTGTTTGTTTTCTTCCGTTTCAGCAGAGTAAATAACCGTATCACCAGCCTCAATTTCACCTAAGTCATGGATGAGTAGCATTTTCATGACACGAACAATATCAACTGATTCATTAGCAAAATCTTGGAGTAAAAGAGCACTCAGACAAACATGCCAACTATGTTCTGCTGAGTTTTCATATCTATCTAACCCTACAGGTTTGGTTTGTCTTTCTATCGATTTCAGTTTCTCGACTTCTATCATAAAGTCGATTATTCCCTTAATTTCTTCCACACCCAGTCCTTTTGATGCTTAATATTTGATTGGCGTATAACAGAATATTAATAAGCATTCTTACTTTGGAGCAAAAACACACGCATAAAAAACTTTATCATACTAGATATAATCTTTATATATCATGAATTTGATAACAAATTTCACGCCTGAGTGACGTTCAATGAGAGGATGTGATAATGGGGCAAAATGAGCTAGCCACATCAGCTAGCTCGAAAGTGGACAAAAGCTTGTTAGATAAGTTGCTCTATTAAGGCTGGTAGGTATTAGGAAAAGTAAGGGTAATGTTCGGCATTACCCTAAATGATATTTCAATATTTACTTATATAAGGCGGCTTAGGCTTGTCCAACACTTCGGATAGGTGTCGGCTTCGCGACACATATCCTTATTTGTTATGTGCGTACTAAATATCTACGTACAATCTCAGCATGTCTTTGTGTTGAATGCCATTTTCATAGATTGGCTCGGAGTAGTTTAGCAAAAAATGGTCTCTGATGATTGAGTCTACTCGAAAACCTAAACGCTGATAGTAAGTAAGTTGATAACCAAATGTACCCGTACCAAGCTCGACACGATTGATCCCCTTGCTTGGCAACTTAGATAGAACAAGCTTTAGTAACTTAGAGCCAATACCTTGACCTTGTAGCTCTGGAGAAACAGATACATTAAATATCTCAGCATGGCTGTTGGTCTGCGCTTTAACGATACAAGCCGCCAAAACTTGCCCATTGTCTACTGCAGCAAAGCACCATGAATCAGATAAATATGAAGCGATACTAGCTTCAGAAGGATCAGCTTCAAGCAATAAATCTAGTGGAATTTCGCTACTTTTGACTTCGATATATTGCATATGTCCTCCGAGCACATAACGCCGCGTTAAGTAGTGAGCAACGCCTCCACATAGCCTTACCCATTATGCCGTAAACACAAAACTCAATTTGAACTGAGAATGCCATGCGTTGCGAATCTGCCTTAAACGCTTTGTTAGAACGTTTTTTCCATGAATAACAATTTCTTACCTTCATAGAACGCTTCTTTAAATTGCGTATAGCCCAGCTTTTTATAAATATATATTCCTCTTGAGTTTGATTCGAATACATCTAACCAGACTTTTGAACAGTTTAAGTTTTCCGCACAATACTGTTCCATCTCTTTAATTGCGAGTTGACCAAGACCCTTTCCTTTGGAAGCAACAACAATTCTCCTGAACTCAACGACATCTTGGCTTTCTTGCGACAAAATTATGAAGCCTGACAACTCGTTTTCGTAGTACAAAGACAGATAAATTACGTCATTGCTCTCTATTAGACTTGCGTGCTTTTCTAGTGAATAAGGAATAACAAAGCCTTTTGTATCATAAGAACACTCCATTTCAACAAAAGCCCTGGCTTCTGATATCACCGACTTTCTTAATTCTAACACCATATTTTCCTAAACTTTCTAACGCCCAATTAAGGTGTGAAGCACGCATCCACAACACTCAATTTGAACACCTTAATCACTAAACTTAACCCAAACCGAAAATGCCAAGCGTGCTGAATCACTCTTAAATTATTTGTTATGTGGAAGCGAAAACAAAACCTATTAAACTCAATCAAGTTTGCCAAGAAGGTAGACTAATTTTAGTCGTATCTGTTTTTATTTAGCAAGTAACCCATTAATGATGGTTATGCGGACTTGCTATATTTAGCATTAATAGGTTTTCCATTGTTTATGGTAACAATACATAAACCAGGGACAGTATAAAGCTTAAAAAATAAAACCTGACTAATACCGTTCCCTGACGGTTCAAACTGATACTTGGCTGCTTCGCTGTTTATTTGTTCTAGTGAGCCATTCTTTACTATTATCTCACTAACTTTTATACACAATTCTTGTGTTTGAACTTTAAAATATCCAACTGACCCAACGATTGGGATCATGATAAACATGCTTAACACTAATATAATTTTTAGAGTTTTGTTCATTCTTCTCTATTCCACATAACAGTATATTAATAAGCATTCTTACTTTCGCGCAAAAATACACGCATAAAAGACCTTTATCATACTAGATATAATCTATATATATCATGAAGTTGATAACAATTTTTCACGCCTGACGCCAATGAGAGGATGTGAAAAGTAAGAAATGTATTTAATTAGTCTTATCAAATACAAGTTGAAATATTAAATTGTTATGACTTTACTTCCGTTTTTTACAAGAAATATTTCTTATTAAAAACGGAACTAAAGCGATAATATCACCGCGTTTCATCATAACTGTTGATATATACAGTAAATAAAACTAATCCAAAATCACGTTAATGTAATATGAACGAGTGAAAGCACTAAATCGAAATGGGGCATTTTTGAGCTATAAAATGCCATGAGAAATGTGTGCCATGAGAAATGACTTTCACAAAAAAGCCACCAGCTCTCATTGAAAACCAATGGCTCTAATTTATTCTTTTATGGTGCTAATAACTCAAACCTAACTCTTTGATGATGGTTTCTGAACGCTCGATACTGACTGTAATTTAAGATGCTAACTTCCCCATAATGAACTCATGGCATTCGCTTCATCAATAACGAACATGCCTAGTTTATTTAACATCATCCGTGTATATCACAATCCTCATTAAACTCTCCTATTCCACCAGCAAAATTAGCCGTGAGATAAATTCCTCGCTACACTGTTTCAAATTACTACAACAAGGAAAGTAAACGATGATCGAGAAAGGCCAAACATTACCAGCCGCAGTACTAAGTGAACTCACACATGACGGTATGGTTAAACACGATACCGCTGAGCTTTTTGCCAACAAACGTGTTGTGCTGTTTGCTGTACCAGGGGCATTTACTCCTACTTGCTCTGAAGCCCATTTACCGGGTTATGTGGTGTTAGCAGATGAGATTAAAGCAACGGGTGTCGACATTATTGCGTGTGTTTCTGTTAACGATGCCTTTGTCATGCAGGCTTGGGGCGAGGCGCAGAACGCATCTGAAATTATGATGTTGGGCGATGGTGACGCTAGCTTTACTAAAGCGTTAGGGCTTGAAATGGATACCGAGAACTTCGGTGGTATTCGTTCTCAACGTTATGCAATGGTTGTTGATAATGGCGTGGTGACTCAGCTGAACGTTGAACAGCCAAAGCAATTTGAAGCGAGCAAAGCGGAAACGATTTTAGCAAGCCTGAAGTAATGCAATAAGGCTTTGAACATCAATGATATGGTTCAGTGTGGTGAGCACTGAACCATTTTTATATTTATCCTACTTTTGATAGCGACACCCAACGATTAATCGCTCGGTTTAAGGGCATGAATAGCATCAGATACCGATACAAATTGGATCTTGATTAAACATACTTCGGCAAAGCTAAACTCATGGGCTTGAATGAGCGCTGTCACTTCTTCAACTGTCAATTGTGTGTTGTTGTTGATCAGCTCGGCACTTGCGTTGTTGATGCTAATTGAATAACTAAAACCCTGACTATCAATCACATAATCATCTCGACTAAAGATCAGATCCTCACACTCGCTCAATAATTGCTGTTCTGAGTCGAGATAAATCAGCTCGTCATCACCATCTAGTTTTAATATACAGGGCCAATTGACCATGAGTGTCTCCATAACGCTGCTAACACCCTATTTGCAAAGCAAGGTTAGCAAGTGATCGTCTTAAACAAGCAGATAACGATAACATTTTTATTATCAGCAACCTACTCTATTGATAATAAGCGTAGTTATTAGCGCAATCATGCCACTATGAGCAGGTTTTTATAGATATTGAGTAAACAAACATTCAACACTCATACAGTTAGCTTATGTATGCTTTATGGGAATTTTTAGAAACTAAAAAGATCCCGTAACATGTTAAAAAAAGGCAACTATTGGCTTAAAATAGTTATTAAAGATCCCTTCTCGCATTTCCTTATCGCTGGCACTGTGCTGTTTATTTGCTACTCGCTGTACCATTCATCGGCTTCCGTAAACACCATTTCAGTGACACCGTCACAAGTTACTCAACAAAAGAAAGACGATACGCTTTACTTTGGTTCACCACCGTCAAAACAAGAATTAAACAAAGACATTAATCATGTGGTGTTAAAGCAAATGCTCTCTCAGCAAGCTTTAAAATTAGGCTTGGAGAAAGGCGATCCGAACTTAAATGAAATGTTGATGCAGCGCTACCTTTCCTATGTGTCGCAGTTAGCCAAGATCAACGCAACTAATACGAGCTTATTACACCAATACTATTTAACGCATCAAGCGCGTTATAAACATCCCGATATGTACTCTTTGTGCTATCACTTTTTAACACCGCAAGAAGTTCAACATCCTATTTCGACTATGGATTCTCAGCAATGTTTAAGCGATGTGAGTAAGCAGGCATTACTGGCAAAGCTGGGTACAAAAACAGTAGACGCATTATCAGCACTAGCACCAAACCAATGGTCAACACCGATTGATACTCCCTTTGGCGCAATTGCAATAAAGGTACTCGATTATCAAAAAGCAGGCGTATTGAGTTTTAAGCAGGCAAAGCAACAATTAGCACATGATTTTGCCCGTGATGATGTTAATAGCAAAATAGCTGCCGTTATTAAGCAATATCACATAGCGTTACCCGCAGGTTCAGACTTTACCGTTAACACAAAGACACTATTAAACAATGTATAAGCACATCTCTTCTTTTATGCGGCGCTTAGTTATTGGCACAGTTGTTAGCGTCATGCTTTCGGTAATAATGACACCACTGGCAATGGCGCATCCTTATCAACCCTCTGTGGGTTTGATCACACAGTTTGATAATCAACAATATAAGTTGGCGTTAAAGCTCCCGGTAATTGCAGGTGAACATACTCAAATAACACCAACCTTAACTAATGGCGGTACAGTACGTTTATTAGCATCACAGCGAAGTGACAATGGTTTCGGAATGGATGAACAAGATTATTTGCTGCAACTTAAAGCGCATACATCATCACCGACTCTTGTATTTAACGGGCTAAAAACAGGTCAGCTACTTACGCAGTTAACGCTAAAAGACGGACAAGTCAGCACCCTTGCGCTGTATCAAGGGCATAACCGCCTACATTTAACCGATAAGATCTCAGTTTGGACAACGATAAAGCTCTTTGTCACTTTAGGTATCACACATATATTAACGGGGATTGATCACCTAATGTTTGTGGCGGGCTTATTGTTATTTACTCGCGATTTTAAAACCTTCTTAAAGGCCATAACCTGTTTTACTTTAGCCCATAGTATTACGTTAAGTTTATCTGCGCTTAATCTGGTACACATTCCAGAGCCCCCAGTAGAAACGGGAATTGCACTGAGCATTTTGTTTTTGTGTTATGAGCTTACTCGCCCTTACGATAAACAAAATCCAACATTAAGCCGAAAATTTCCGTGGCTCATTTCGTTTTCCTTTGGGTTGTTGCATGGGTTGGGATTTGCCAGCGCATTAAAAGAAGTAGGATTGAGCCAAACCAGCATTCCGTTAGCCCTCGCCTGTTTTAATATTGGGGTTGAGATCGGGCAATTGCTCTTCTTATCGTTTCTTATAATGCTATTAAAATTGTGCGCGAAAGTGCCTGTATTTCATAATAAATTCTTTCAAAAAGTGCCTTTATACATCATGGGGATCATGGCGTCTTTTTGGTTTATTCAACGGGCTTACATTATGTTCCATGTTTTATAGTGGTCATTACAGAGAACATAATACGTAAACAAATATTGTATTTTTGCTGCTAGCTTGCATTCACCAATACTGTAATAGTGGCAAGACAAGAATAAAAACTGAAGTTAGTAAAGGAAGTCATCATGTATATTGCAATGAACCGTTTTAAAATCCGTTTAGGCTCTGAGCAAGAATTTATCGATATCTGGAAGAACCGCGATACCTACCTAGATACTGTACCGGGTTTTCAATCATTCAACTTGCTTCAAGGCGCATCAAACGATGAGTACACCCTGTTTGCATCGCACTCAGTATGGGATTCTCGCCAAGCGTTCGAAGACTGGACACAATCAGAAGCATTCCGTAAAGCTCATGCTAATGCTCGCGGTAATAAAGACATTTATTTAGGCGCACCAAACTTTGAAGGGTTTGAAAGCTGCTTGTAATTAAGCCCCTATCACAAGCTCCCAAGCACGCTGTGGTTGGGAGCTTGTGATAAATTAGCAGTATCATTATATTGCGTGTAATTGCTAATTTTTACCTAAACCAATAAACCCTGCTGCAATATCCTTTAATAGATCTTCTAACTGCTCAGCAAAAATGACGGTTACTCCATCAACTTGTTGAAAATCTTCTGGATGATCATCCTTTAGACAACGAGTCACTATCACGTATTTATCAATAATAGTGAAATTTTCATTATTCCAGTGTTCTGCTTTTTGAATTTGTTTTATCGCACTACCACTCATTAACCCTTTATAATCTTTCACTTGAATTGCAATGCCATAACTCTTTCCTAGCAAACCCGGCAATGTAATAAGAATATCGGTTCCATGCTCTTTCTCTGTAATTCCACCCGTACGCTCTACTAAAATCGGTTCAGGTAAAATTTTGCGGATACCCTCAACCAATGCATATTCCCATTCTTCATTAGAGAATTGCTCATTCATTTGTTGGTAGAAGTTTGTATAGAAATCAGTTTGTTCTAACGATTTACTGATATTGTCGGTAAGAAGATTATTAAAGCGGTTAGAGAAACCAATAGAATCAACCAGTAACTCATCATGGTTGATCAGCTTTTCGATACTGTCTTTGCAATGTGTCATATTCCAGAAGCGGTTAACTTGCTTCAAGCTGGCTCTTAGATCCCCTAACACATTGGCATTTTTTCTATTAAAACTTTTAATCAAACGTGCAGGAAAAATATGACCAAAATCTCCTAACTTAGGATCGATAGAGAAATCATAGCCCTCAGAGAAATCTTGGGTTGCTTCTACAATCGCAACTTCATTCCACGTTGGTAAGCGTGGAACTAACAAGATGTCTCCTTTTTTAACCTTACGGAAAATAGGTAGGTTACGACGAGCGCCGCTATCCATAGTGAGTTGTCTTAGGTTCTGTTCATCTTTCCATCCCCAGCCCTGTCTTAACCTTCCTTCTTCTAATTCCTGACGGAAGAAATCAATTTTTGTCTTATCAATTCGGTAACCCCAAAACTTTCTAGACATCTAACACACCTAAGATTAATAAATAGGTATGCAGTTTAATCTTACTTAATATTAAACAAAGAGATATACAACAAAGCTAATACTTCAGTCACAATAATTTACTTACCTTATTAAGGTGTTTGAGCTTAATAAGACAAGTTACAGTAGATATGATGGAAAAATAGAGGGTGGCAAACATTTGGTGAGCCATTACCAAAAGATATGCAAAATTAAAAGTGAAAGGATTATTTAAAGGTGATGCCCGTTATTAGCACACCATTAATCAGGTTCATCTTTTTTGGTTTTGTTAGTGCAACATGCGAATAAGGAATCAAACATATTCAATTACAACAGCTATCCTACTGTAAACATCTCATATACCAAGAAAATGCCTTAAACGTGACGCCGTCATACTATAAAAGTAAACAAGAAAGCAACTGTCGATATTCACCGCCACCAGCAAAAACTTATGCTAAATTTAATGAGCAATCAAGGCATCTTTTAATTAGTCACGTTGAAGTTTTAGATATGTTTCAAATCACAAATCGAGCAACTATTTATAAGTGCCGACAAAAACGCGGCTTACCTGAGCCAGTTACACTAATGCTCTTACATTGGTTACGTTCTGTCGTTGAAGAATGGAAAGATAATACCAGTCGGTTTGGAAAGCGGTTTTAGCAACAAAGCGATCTTGGTGAGAGATCGCTTTGTTTGTTTTAGCTAATTAATCACCAAACAGAAATGAGATTAACGAATCAAGCATTAGTAACATATTAATTCACGTCTTAAAAAGCCAGGTTATGAAAGAGTTGTGCAAGTAGCAAATTAGGACTCAATAATGCTATTAGTGATTAAGTTCGAGTTTGCAGCCTATTATGCGAATTTCGCCAATTATGTATTACCGTTGATGCATTTTCTTTGGTGATAGCAATATGTTCTTGTAAATGCTCAACACTGACTTTTATAGGATCAGCAATTTCACAACAGATACTTACTGCGTCTGTGAGGTTATTAAACTGAATAGGTTGAATACTGTACAAGCCATGAGCTCTATACCAGCCTCTTTCTGCGGCAAAACATCGTGCTATAGAAGCATAGAAGAACTTGGAATAACTTACCAAAAATAATGGATTTAGCATTTGTTGGAATATTGATGCCTCAACAGGTTTAGCGCACTTTTCTAGAATATTTTGCATATTATTCAAATAAACAGGCAAGTCAATGTTCCGATAGGCTTTGATGGGGGTTGTATACAATTGGTGATCAACCTGTACAATACTGCCCGCTTCCATTAACTCATCTAAATAATAAGAGGCATGTCCTAAGCTTTTGCTTTTTAATAAATTAGCAACTTCTGGTTTTGTAAAAGGCCTCTCACTCTTATTCATTGCTTCAATAATCACATCTTTTTGTGTAATGTTTTTAAAGCCTTTCTTACGTCCAACTGAATCTGCTTGTGATCGCCCGTCGAAATAAAAACCATAATCTTCGCCAAAGTGCTTAACAAAATGACGAATCTCATAATAATTAAATCGCTTTAAATAATCTGATGATTGGTAACACTCATTGAGATGAAAAACATCTCTTGTGTTGTTTGCAGTATAGGCTGAGAGTTCTGAAAACACCTTCTCTAAGCTAATAACATCTGAGTTGATAAAGCGAGTATGTTTATATAAACCTTTCCCTGCAAGGTATATATAGTCCTTATTCTTAAAGGCTTCATGATCTAATCTATCCTCGTAAATATCAGATTTAGAAAAACCGTTTTTATTGGCTAACTTAGCAATATCAGACCAAGGTAATCCTTTGGGTTGATTAACTAACACACAAGCCGAAGCTTGTGATTTACTAAGTAACTTTGGCCATAAGTACTCACCCTCTATAATCAGTTGGCCTTGCTTCTGAAGATTAAAAATAGCGTTTCGGCTACTTTTTATACTACTCAAACCAGACTCTTCAATTACGATTATCGCATCTTGAATATGTAATGGCGCACCGTTTTCAGCAAAATAAGAATTTAAAATCGCTTTATCAACTTCTGGATAAATATATTCAAATAGTTTTTCTTTCTGAAGGACTATTTCCAAAAATTCATAGAAAGCCCTTTCAGATGAAAAACAATCAAATAAATCAGGAAGTTGCTCTTTCAATTGAGGTTCCATGTAAGGTTCTAACAAATACCAAAGAGACTTGGGGTTAACTCTTAGATTCGATATAAACTGATTATTAATCTTTGCTTCTCTTTGTCGAATTCGCTCTCTTGTTAGCTCATACCGGGTTCCTACTTCTTCTAGAGTTTCCTTATCTTCTACAAAACCCCAACGACTTTGAGCAATATCTACTTCATCATCGCTTAATTTATCTAAGAAATGATCAATATCATCCAGCAATACTTGCTCAATTTGTTGCAATGGCATAGTGTCAATAGCATATGGAACAATGATCTTTGATTGTAGTTCCATATAATCAACTTCACCTTGTTCTATTGCTCGGATTTCAGCCACGATAATATTCTTAAATTCAATCAACTGGTCAACGGCACCCCGACCAAAGCTAGGCAAAGCTAAAAGCTCATCTCGTTCGAATTTCAAAACGTCATCTATCTTCGGTGTCATAGTTGATAGCTTGAAATGTCGAATATATTTTTCCAGTGGTTTTACAAAACGCTGTTCAACACCATACATACTTATCGAATAGTTAGAAGTATCAATCCCTAATAGGTCAAACTCTTCTTTGTTCGTTTCGTCTAATTCTGGGAAGTCCCCATTTTGATCGTTTACTAATTTCTTAAGTTCTTTTAGTGTCTCAACATAAGAAATACCAATACCATTTAAGTTTATTACTTCATTTTCTGTAAGATCTACTACATCTTGAAGAGTATTACCTACTTTGAACTGAGTATTATTCAAACTTGTGTTTCTTAACCGTTTAAATAGCTTTATAAATCGAGCAGGCAGTTGAACTAAGTCTAAAGGTGTTGCTAGATTTGGAACGATCAAAGTATCTTCAGGCAAGGGTAATTGAAATTCATCATTTGAATTTTTACTTTGATGAAGAGCTACTTCATTTTTTTCTAAGTCTATTGAATTATTGACAACATAAATTTGACGAAGAAAATCAGCAAAGTACACATTATTATGAAGCGTACTAAAAGTTGCAGGGGATAAACTTTCGACTATGTCCCATAAGGTTTCGTAGTTATGTTCTTGAAGGTCACTTGATCGGGACAAATCGCGAAAGAGTTTGCGTAGTGCTACCATCATGCATTCTTCATTTAATTTAACATCCAAGCACTTCACCTTACTTTACTTCCTTTAGCTTCTTTAAAAAGACTGAGATTGAACGGTATTTTTCTTTGATTTTTCGCTGCTCTGAATCTGTTATAAGTTTTAAGTCTGAACGCGATTTGATCATATTTTTGTACTGCGCGATAAGCTCACATTCAATTTTGGTTACAACTTCAATGTTATCATTTTCTTCCTTCAAATTTTCTAGAGTGGGGTGTTCTAGTTCCAATAAAGGTAGAAAATTCTTAATTTCACGTTCTGTAAATTCAAAGAGTTGGAAATACATAAAGTTATAAGCAATTGCTCGAAAGCTTGGTAACACTTTTTGTTGTGTAGAAAATTCAGCTACAAATTTCTTTACCCTTTCGACCATTGATTGGCAATCAATGTCTTGATCAAATGCTGCCAACAAAAAGCTGTAATATGAGCCGAAATGGGTTGCTATCTGATCAAGGCTTACATCCGGTAAACAACTTTCAAGTTCCTCAATTACGGGAATGTTACCTGTTTCTTCTTTCAACAACCTAATTCTGTCAATTAATATTTCGCGGCTATTGAGCTGCATCTTCATGTGTTCGAGTAAAGTCAGAACTTTTGCTGCCTCTTCACTGTATTTAACCTCAAGTGTAGAGTTATGAAGTATACATTTACGCTGTTTCGGCTCTTCATTATCAACAAGACTTGCTTCATCAAGAGGTGTCCTATCAACTGCTTGTGCTAGTTCTTTAATTTCATTTAAACGTTCTAGCGAACCGACAAAGTCCAATACATGCACATAATCTTTATTTGGTGTCTTACGTAAACCTCTACCCAATTGCTGCAACCAAATCGTTCTAGATCCAGTGTAACGCATAAAAACTAGCAGGTTTGTTTCCGGGATATCGATACCCTCATTAAATAAATCGCAAACTAAAATATATTTGAAATCACCTTCTCTAAAGTTTCGAATGTTTTCTCTTCGCTCTAGCTCTGGCATTTTAGAATGAACTAAGGTAGCACTACCAAGCTCAAAAAATTCTAGCAAATGTCTCATATGCTGAATATTTCGACAAAATATGATGCCTTTCACATCTTCGATTTCTTTCTCAACAACAGTTCTTTCGATGATTTTTACAACCTCTTCATCCTTTTTATGCAAGAACAGACGTTTGTCTAAATCAGAAACCGAAAGACCACTCTCAAGTTGATCAATTTTATCTTGATCAAGATCATCTAAAAGCACTAGGTATTTAGGGAATGCTAACTTACGATGCTTAAGCGCCCAAACCAAATCGTACTTACCAATATGGCCATCTGTACCACCAAAAAAGCTCAGAACATCTTTTTTATCAGATCGATAAGGTGTAGCAGTTAATCCAATCAAAAGCCTAGGTTCAAAAAGATTTACCACTTCAGCGTATGTGTGTGCTGGGGTATGGTGAGCCTCATCAACTATAATAAAGTCAAATGATTTAGAGCTTAATGAAGCTATTTGACCATACAAAGTATCAAACGATGCAAAAACAAAGTCAGTATCTTCAGGTTTCGAACCTGAAAAGCAAGCGGAGAAGCTGTAATTTCCCACACCTAATACATTTTTAAATGACGTAACTGACTGCAACAAAATTTCCACTTGATGAGCGAGAAACAATACTTTAGGTCGCTTTTCTGAGTCATTAATTAAGCGTTTGACCAAATGAGCAACAGTATAGGTTTTTCCTAAACCGGTAGCCATTTCGATCAATAGTTTGGTTTTACCAGACTCAAAAGAAGAAAGAGCTTCTTCAATTACATCATGTTGATACTTACGTGGCTTAATCTCACGGCCAATTTCTGAGTGTTTTTTTACCCAAAGGTCTTGTAATCCCTCACGGTCAATTAACTCGACCCCTAACCGTAATGCACGAGCTTTTACTTCGGAAGTAAAATAAGAGTTAGTCACTAAGATCTTGTTGGAAACGTTCGCAAGCTTCGCACCAGTGACTAACTGATTCAATGCTTTGACATCAACTGTAGTATCTATATTTCGTTGCTTGACCTCAATTGCGAATTTACGTTTACCTTTATAAGCAAAAATATCAACACCACCATCACCATGGCGATACTCTTTACCTGCTTGTGTTACTTCAGCGTCATTCCAGCCAGAAGCCAAGAATAAATCTCGAATAAAAAGCTCAAAATCACTTGGGCTCAACTTATCAATGCTCTTAAAGTTTTTAATCATTTAACTAAAACCGAATTTGTTATACTTTTTTCTTTGAATTTGCTTTACATCACCTGAGGTAAAATCTTCTAAGATAGCTTCAGCTGCTTTTTTGTATCAATGTGAATAGGATGATTCATAATATTAGTCGCATGCTTAACTTTTAAACGAGTTAAACTCAATTTAGCCACACTTGGAGTTACTAACTTACACCCTATTGTATATCGCGCATCCACAAATCATTAAAATCAAATACATTAGCATCTTCGAAGATTGCCTCTAATGTATTAATTTAGATACATCCATTCCAATCAGTATCTTCTAGCTCTCGAGTGCTCTTTAAACCAATGTTAGAGGAATTATCATGCTGTTCAGATCGAGATTGATAGCCTTTCGTAGTTACTAATATCTCGCTACTATTCGATATCCCGAATAAGTAAACCGTGGAGGTTACGGGCTTGGATTAGACTTACATTATTTTTGTAATATTTACATTCAATTAAAAAATCTATCGAAAACTCTCGTCTTAAGATGGATTACGTTAGTTTTCACCAGCACGAAATGCGATAAAGCCACATATACTACCTCCCTTAACTTATATGCACTAAAAACCCCGTTAACACCTAAATTTCCAGGCATAAATATATCATAAAGTCTACAAATCAAGGCTTTTTTGACCTTATAATAAAGCGATTGACTATTGATTAGTCAGTCGATAATTTTATGTATTCAATCTACGAATTGGTTAAATTTTATAAGTTCTGTTTAAATCAGGAGGAAAGTTCGTATTTTATGAGATAACCGAAGAGTATCCATAAATGTAAATAGAGCATTTCCGTGTTAGAGACTATATCCAACACAGCTAAAATCAGTAACCAATAAACCTACTTCAAATAACTATCCAGCTCTACGCATACAACTCATACTCCTCTAATAAATCTTTCAACCAATCATGTTTGCTACAAACAAGAAATACCCCACTTAGCTCATAGCCAAGCATCTTGTTAACCACATGCGGCATAACACCGAGCTCTGATTTACTGGTGGATAGTGAACATCTAAAATCATAGGTACGCCAATTTTCAATGGGTAAACAACCTCTAATTCGGTAGGTATAACGGTTTGCTGCTGAAATAGTAATGGGGTTCCACCTGAAAAAAGCACAGCATCGTAAGTTGCCTTTATTCGTCCTAATATCGCCCTTTGATGCTTTATCTACGTGCAGCCTTTTTATATGGTCTAATTCTGTTTTTTCAATAATGCTCTTACTCTTACAGAAATTTAAAACAGGCTCTTAGCTTCATGATTAATGAATTAGCATTTTTTGGGTTCGTCCTGATTCTCTCAATTCTAGTTTATCTCAACACCACGGTTAATTTATCCCCCTCCCGCCTTGCCTCTTACCTCATAAATACGGGATACTTAGAGGCATGTAAGCTTAAGTTTTCATGCTTGAGTATTTGCCATTAAATTTTCGATAAATTGCTGAATTTATAAGCAGTTTTTCACAACAGGCCATTGCTTAGAAAACATGCCAAATAATAACACCAATGGCTATGGATGATTTATGAACGATAAGAACCAAGCAACGCTTTATTGGATTGACTACGAGACCTTTGGCGCAAGCCCTGCCAATGATCGTCCGTGTCAGTTTGCAGGTGTCCGTACCGATATGGACATGAATATTATTGGTGAGCCGTTGGTGATTTATTGTAAGCCACCAGCAGATTACCTACCGTCACCTGAAGCGTGTTTAATTACCGGTATTACGCCACAAGAAGCAATGGAAAAAGGCTTATCAGAGCCTGAATTTATTGAAGCGATTCATGCTGAACTGTCTAAACCCAATACGTGTGTGATTGGTTATAACAACGTGCGTTTCGATGATGAAGTGACACGTTACACCCTCTATCGTAACTTCTTCGACCCGTATGCATGGGCTTGGCAAAACGGTAATTCACGTTGGGACTTGCTCGATATTATGCGTACTTGTTATGCGCTGCGTCCTGATGGTTTGAACTGGCCTTTGGATGATGAAGATCGTCCGAGCTTTAAACTTGAAAAGCTTTCTGTGGCTAACGGTATCGAACACGCAAATGCTCACGATGCGATGGCTGACGTTTATGCGACTATTGAGTTAGCAAAAATTGTTAAAACTAATCAACCTAAGTTGTTTGATTACCTGTTTGATCTTCGCCATAAGCGCAAGCTGCAAGATCTAGTTGATATTGTTAACTTAACGCCATTAGTTCATATCTCAGGCATGTTTGGTACTGATTGCGGCAACACAAGCTGGATTGTACCGCTGGCATGGCATCCTGATAATAAGAATGCAGTGATCACGGTAAACCTTGCGCTTGATCCTACCCCATTAATCGAACTTGATGCAGACCAACTACGTGAGCGTTTATACACCAAACGTATTGATCTAGCGCCAGATGAACTGCCTGTTCCTATTAAAGAAGTGCATTTGAATAAGTGCCCAGTGCTTGCCCCTGCTAAAACATTAAAAGCAGAAGATGCTGCACGTTTGGGTATTGATCGTGAGCAATGCTTAAAGCACTTAGCGCTTATTAAGCAACATCCTGAGATCCGCGAAAAAGTGATCGAGATGTTTAGCGTTAAACGTGAATATGATGCCAATGATAACGTTGATGCCATGCTGTATGACGGTTTCTTCTCAACCGCTGATCGCTCTACAATGGATATCATTCGTGAAACGCCAGCGGATCAACTAGGTTCGCTTGAAATTAATGTTGATGATAAGCGTATCAAGCCGTTGTTATTCCGCTACCGTGCGCGTAACTTCCCGATGACACTCAGTTATGAAGAGCAAGTACGCTGGAAACACCATTGCCAGGATTTCTTTGAAGCGAATATGCCTAAGTACATGGAGAACTTTGAAGCCGTGGCTTATGAGTATGAATCTGACGAGAATAAAATGAAGATCTTAAAGTCGCTGTACGATTACGTTTCTAAGTTGGTGTAAGGGTTTTACCCATTTTGCTTTATCTTTAAAACCTCGTTTGTAATAGAAGTCTATTGCCTTGTTTTCCAATGAAAGCAAGTAAATAGGCTTCTTTTTTTTGAGATTTCAAGACAGTGATTTATTTGCCGATTGCCCTATTCACGTTAACACTTAATAGCAAAGAGCGATAAAAAACCTACCAAGTTGGCATTTTCAACCATAATAAAAGTTATCGTTTATGCGAAATACTGAAAACGCATTGTGGTAACGATAGGTGTGCTATATGGCAACGCAAACCTTATTGAAATGTTATAGCTACGAGAAGTTAGATTTTTTTCCGGAGAAGCATTTGCTTCTTTGGCGTGATGATACCCGAACCTTACTCACCCGTGAGGAATCACGCTTGCTAGAGATCTTATGTTTGTTCGCTGGTGAAGTGATCAATGCCGATTCGTTATACCGTAAAACCTTTACTTCGCTTGATGCCTTTGAAGAAACCAGTGATCACAGTTACGACATTAATCTATTACTGGTTTCGCTAACAGGAAAGTTACAATGTAACGGAGAGATGGCGATCCCTATCCATGTTGTGCCTCATTTTGGTTTTCGGGTACCGCTTCCTACCAAAACATCACGTAAGCAATCTGTTGTGCTTAATCCATCTTCTCCTAAGATTTCCCCACCACCGAATAACCACACCTATGAATATTCATGGTTTAAAACCATTGTGACTGATTTTATTTGGTTAAAAGTATCCATTTTGCTATCGCTGGCTGCCGTTATTGGTCTATTGTTGTGGAATTCATAAACAATAAAATTTATTTAATCTAAACAGTTTTATCATTTTTCTAAATGCCGTGTAATTTTGTGTGACAAATAGCACGTTTATTTGTATGATGAATAAAACTTTCTAGCATTACCTTTTTCACTATGGATTACATACGATCTTTTGCCATTGTTATGTTTTGCTTTTTAGTAGGCCAAGGCATACAACATCTAACTCATCTGCCGATCCCCGGCAGTATTATTGGCTTGTTCTTACTTTTCTTCGGCTTAGTAACAGGCATTTGTAAAACTCAATGGGTTGAGAAAACCTGTAATTTGCTGATCAAACATATGGCGTTGCTGTTTGTTCCTGTCGGTGTTGGCCTTATGAATTACTTAGGTTTAATCGAACATAATGCCACCATCATTTTTGCAAGCACCCTTGGTAGCACATTAATTGTATTGATTGTGATTGGCCTTGCCCTTCACCATAAGGAAAAAGAGTCATGATCTGGTTATTAGCAACCCTTGTTGTGTTTTACAGCATGCGTTATTTGGCAATGAAGATCCGCAATCCACTATTTAATCCATTGTTGATTTCGTTGATCTTTTTGATCTCTGCACTGCGCTGGCTCAATGTTCCTTATGAGACTTACTTTGCTGACAATGAAATTATCAACTATATGTTAGGCCCTGCGGTTGTTGCCTTAGCGTTACCGCTGTATCAGCAATTGCCTTTGATTAAGCGTAAGTGGAAAACCATCTTAACGGCATGTTTTGTAGGTAGTGTGTTATCAATGACGTTTGGTACAGGTATTGCGTTTTTGATGGGTGCGGATGCTCAATTAGCGGCCAGTATTTTGCCTAAATCTATTACCACTCCACTTGCGATGGCAGCATCACAACAAATTGGGGGTATTCCTGCCATTACCGCTGCAATGGTGATCATTGTCGGTTTGTTTGGTGCAGTATTAGGTTATCCAGTGATGAAACTATTTCGTATTCATCACCCGTTAGCGAAAGGTTTGTCTATCGGCACAGTTTCTCATGCATTAGGTACGGCAAAGGCAGTAGAGCAAGACTATCAAGAAGGGGCATTTAGCTCATTGGCATTGGTGATTTGCGGCATTATGACAACCCTACTTGCACCATTGATGTTCCCTATCTTACAGCATGTCTTTTTCAGTTAATGGTTTTATACCCAAGTTACTTGGGTATAAGCAGCATCATATGCTTACAGCGTTTATGTTGCTTAATTCATATTAGTTTTAAGCCCATGCTGTTTTGATAACCATTTATTACATAAAAATTTACATTTACTTGTGTGAGCTCGCTCTCGATAATGTAACTAGTGTATAGAGTTGATAATTAATGTGATCTGTATCACACTTGATTATTAACATTTAACATAGAATGTTTCTCCATCAACAATACGGAGTAACACCCCAATGCACGCAAAAGTTATGGATGCATTAGGTCAATTACCTAACGAGCTTGCATCAGCTCTTCGACCAATTATTGAAGATAAAAATTTCGATTCCACTATCAGTCCTGAGCAATTTGAACACTTACTTGCTCACACTAATCTATCTGATTCTGATCTTCGTCTTGCACTCCTTCCTGTTGCTGCTGCTTACGCTGTTGTTCCTATTTCTAATTTCTATGTTGGTGCTATTGTCCGTGGTACTTCTGGTCGCCTTTACTTTGGTGCAAATATGGAATTTGCCGGTGCAAGTATGGCGTGTACTATCCATGCAGAACAATCGGCTATTAGCCATGCGTGGATCAAAGGTGAAACTGGCATTAAAGATGTGACTATCAACTACAGCCCTTGCGGTCACTGTCGTCAGTTCATGAATGAGCTCAACACGGCTAAAGAGTTAGTGATCCAACTGCCAGAGCGCCAACCAATGACTCTGCAACAATACCTACCTGAATCATTCGGCCCTGCCGATCTTGGTATTGAAGATGCACTACTAAGCGATATTGATAACGGTATTACCATTGCTGAACAATCTGAGCTGGCTGTTGCCGCTTGTGATGCTGCAAACCGTTCACATGCACCTTACTCGAAGAACTTCAGTGGTGTTGCGCTTAAAGCCAAAGACGGTCGTGTATTTGTGGGTATGTACGCTGAAAATGCGGCATTTAACCCTAGCCTACCACCGCTGCAAGTGGCGCTCATCAACATGAATATGTCAGGCTACAAACTGTCTGAATTGGTTGAAGCGGCATTAGTTGAAAGTGCTGAAAGCCAAATCAGCCAACTAGCACGTACTCAAGCACTGCTAGAAGCATTGAATCCAGACATTCAAATGACCTATGTTGCTTACTAAGATTTAGCAATAAAGACCTAGGTTGTTATATAAACCGCTGTAATAGGCGGTTTTTTATTACCTCAACACCTCTAGAGTGGGTCGAATATTGGCTATCTAAAAACAAAAGCGTATTATCCTCGCAACGCTTTTATAGAGAACCTATTTTCATGTCTCACACTCATAGTCCAACACATAATCCGGTACAAGGTGCAAGTTGGATGCTGTCTGCAGGTTTGGCTTTTGCCATTGTGAACAGCCTTGCTCAGTACCTCAGCATAAAACTTGGTGTCTCATCGACCACCTTTGCCCTATTTCAATACTTCATTGCGTTGATTGCGATGCTGCCATGGCTTAGAACCATGGGGATCCGTCACTCATTAAAGACACAACAATTTTTCCAACACTGTTTCCGTGTCTTTCTTGCAGTGATTGGTATTCAGTTATGGCTGTGGGCACTCGCCTATCCTGTGCCGATTTGGCAAGGTATTGCATTGCTCATGACTTCACCGTTATTTGCTACCATTGGCTCAGGTTTCCTCTTAAAAGAAAAAGTCGGTGCGGCACGTTGGTGTGCAACCATTGCTGGCTTTATTGGTGCGATGATCATTCTTGAGCCTTGGTCAGATACCTTTAGCATTGCCACATTGCTACCTGTGGGTGCTGCGATTTTCTGGGCGGGTTATTCGCTGATGGTGAAAAAGCAATCAAGCACAGAATCACCAACAACGGTTGTGATGTATCTACTGATTCTGATCACCCCTTTTAATGTGTTACTTGCACTACCTGATTTTCATATGCCGACTGGCGGTGCAACGTGGACATTAATCATCGCAGCAGGTTTATTAACCGCCCTTGCACAATGGGCGATTGCGAAAGCCTATGCAGTGGCAGATGCTTCTTTCGTCCAACCTTTTGATCATGCCAAACTGCCATTAAATGTATTAGGTGGATGGTTAGTGTTTGGTTGGGTACCTCCGGGTCGTTTATGGCTTGGTGCTGCCATTATTATTGCCTCTGTTGCGTTTATCACTCAGTGGGAAAAACGCAAGTAACACATTTGATAATGTGTCATGCATTTTAAGATCACTGATGAAACCGCCACATTGCTGGCGGTTTTTTATTATATGCTTCATTTAACTGACACTATTTATGTTTCAAGTTTAGATAAAACACCGACGCAAACGTTTGCTTAATTATAAAAACAAGGTATTATCACGCCCAACCAACACTATCCAACATAAATCGTAAGGAATAAGAATGTTAGGTACAGCTAATGGTTCAAATGCTACTCGTGTTCTGCTTTTAGGCTCTGGTGAATTAGGCAAGGAAGTGGCGATCGAATGTCAACGTTTAGGCATCGAAGTGATCGCCGCAGATCGCTACCCCAATGCGCCAGCTATGCAAGTTGCGCATCGCAGCCATGTGATTGATATGCTTGATGGTGATGCACTAAAACGTATCATTGAATTAGAAAAACCAGATTATGTTGTACCAGAAATTGAAGCCATTGCGACTGACACTCTAGTTGAACTTGAGCAACAAGGTGTGAACGTTGTTCCTACCGCTAATGCCACTAAGCTTACAATGAACCGTGAAGGTATCCGTTGTTTAGCCGCTGAAACTCTTTCTATTCCAACCTCTCCTTATGAGTTTGCTGATCAATACGATGACTTTGCTGCTGCCGTCAAGCGCATTGGTATGCCTTGTGTGGTAAAACCAATCATGAGTTCATCAGGTAAAGGTCAAAGCGTAATTAAAACAGCTGCTGATATTGATTCAGCATGGCAATACGCACAAGAAGGCGGTCGTGCTGGTGCGGGTCGTGTGATCATCGAAGGCTTTGTTGAGTTTGATTACGAAATCACATTATTAACCGTTCGTGCTGTTGATGGTGTTCATTTCTGTGCGCCTATTGGTCATCGCCAAGAAGACGGTGATTACCGTGAATCATGGCAGCCACAGCAAATGTCTACAGCGGCATTAAAAGCGGCACAAGATGTTGCAGAGAAAGTTGTTAATGCTCTGGGTGGTTACGGCTTGTTTGGTGTCGAGCTATTTATTAAAGGCGATACGGTACTGTTTAGTGAAGTCTCCCCTCGCCCACATGATACGGGTATGGTGACGCTTATTTCACAAGATCTGTCTGAGTTTGCCCTTCACGTTCGTGCATTCCTTGGTTTACCCATTCAGCACATCACACAATATGGTCCATCAGCTTCCGCGGTTATTCTGGCTGAAGGTGTTTCAACCAATATCGGCTTTGATAACTTACTGCCTGCGCTTTCTCGTCCTCAAACACAAATTCGTTTGTTTGGTAAGCCTGAAATCAATGGTCGTCGTCGTTTAGGTGTGGCACTGACTCGTCGTGAAGATATTGATAGTGCAGTCAATGATGCAGTTAACGCTGCTGGTGATGTGAAAGTCGTTTTTAACTAATCAGTTCACTGTTCGGTTTTAACTAATAACATTAGCGTCAAATAACCGTTCTCTATAAGCAAAAGGCATGTTAGCTTTCTAATTAACCTTAAAACATCAGGTTAGTTTAAAGCAACATGCCTTTCTTTATGTTTAGCTAAATGTGATTAAGTGTTATTACACTTCAATCAACCACACTTCTTCTGCAAAGCGAGATAAACCACGTTGGCGACGAGGATGCGTTTCATCAGCATCATCACGTTCAAGGTGTGTCACTTTACAATTGGCAAATAAAGCTTCAACTTCTGCTTTAGGTACTGAGAATGGAGGCCCTGCTAGTTCATCTTGTGGGTAATCAAGTGTCACCAACAGAATACGACCGCCCGGTTTTACCAATGACAGTAGCTTCTCTACGTACATTTGACGCATGTCTTCTGGCATTGCAATTAATGCTGCGCGATCGTAAACCACATCAACAGGATCGATATTTACGGTGAAGTAATCACCTTGGTAAATCGAGATCTCATCAAACTCATAAAGGTGTTGATTGCCGACACCAGTAACAAGCGGTGTATAGAGGTTTTCAGCAAAGAAAGCTTTGACAGCAATATCGCTCAACTCAATACCAATCACTTGGTTATGACGCTCTGCTAACCATACTAAGTCTTGTGTTTTACCACACATAGGGACAAGCACACGCTCATCACGTTGCGGTTTAACCGCTGACCAATGTTTGATCAGTAATGGGTTTACATCAGATAAGTGAAAACCAATGCGGTTTTCTGCCCAACGGCTATGCCAAAATTCTGCATCCATTTTGTGACTCTACTTTCTGTATTAAATAATTATGAGAAAGATACACGTATACTTAACGGTATCTGATGCTGTTATTATAAAGACTTAAAAATGAGGATTCATAACAAATTCTGTTTGCGCCAGATCTCGTAGCATGATCAACCCTTGTTGTAATCGTTGCTCTGAGCTGATTGCCATTAACGATAAACGAATATGATGTGGATCCGTTCCATTCACTTTAAAGTAACTGCCGCTACTGACAATCAAACCTTTGTTTTTCGCTTCCATTACAAACCGTTCTTGCTGCCAATGCTCAGGTAATGTCCACCATAGTTGAAACCCTGTTTCTGTACCTTGATAACCTAACAGCTCTTTTGCCATTTGCTGACGTTTAATTGCTGTCTGTCGTTGCTTTTCAGCAAGCTGAAATGCTTCGCCACTTTCAATTAATTGCGCAGCTGCAATGTAATTTAGTGGCGATGACAGCCATATGTTGGCACGAATATAAGCTTGTAATACAGCGATATGTGAATCAGGTACTTTTAAAAAACCACAACGCATTGCTGGGCTGATCGCTTTTGATAAACCAGAGATATGAAAGCTCAACTGCGGAATGCGATTACTGATCGCTTCAATCGGCTGTGGATTTAAGAAGCCATAAATATCGTCTTCAATTAACCAAAGGTTATTAGCAGCAATGACTTTGGCTATTTCATCACGTCTTGCTGGTGGCATGGTAATGCCTGTTGGATTTTGATGTGACGGTACAACAATAACGAGCTTAGGACGATTTAAGCGGATCACCTGTTGTAGATCGTCAGGACACATCCCTTCATCATCCAATTGTACTCCAACAACGTGTCGCCCTGCTGATTTGGCTATTGCCATGATCCCAGGATAAGTGAGCGATTCAACAGCGATAGTATCGCCAGGCTCTGTTAGGGCATGAATTAATAACGATAACGCATGTTGCGCGCCGTTGGTCAGTAAGGTGTTATCACTATTACCGCCAGTTAAACCATAATGTTTAGCCCATGCGACACCTGCTAAACGGTGACTTTCATGGCCTGAATGCTCGGTATAACCCATTAACTGAGTATTTAGCTGCTCTGTGGCTTGCATCATCGCATCACGCAATGGTGATAAGTTTTGCAGTAAACAAGGCTGTAGGATGGAGAAGTTATAATCTTGCTCATCGTCTGCAGGTTGGATCACCTCACTTAACGATGCTTGAGCACGAACAAAAGTGCCCCTGCCCACAAATGACTCAACACGCTTTTTATCCACCAGCAATTGATAGGCTTTTGCAACTGTCGCTGGCGTTGTGCTTAATTCATCAGCAAGCGCCCGATGTGGTGGCAATTTAAACTTTGCAGGATATTCACCACTATCAATTCGAGCTTCGATAGTTTTAGCTATCTGTTTAAATTTAGCGTCACTCACTGTCACATCCTATAGTTAAATCGCCACCATACAGTTGGTTAACTTTAACCAAAATACGCAACAAATGATACAGGGAATAAACAAATTGACATATGTCAATTTAAACCTTAGTGTACATAACCATCAACACGGATGAATAAAGAACGTACTCTTATTGCAGTTACTATGTGCTTTGTTAGCAATTAAACGCCGCTTAAAAGCGAAATGTAGCTCGTGGAGTGACGGTTTCACTATCAGGTTAACGTATTGCCTATTATCCATTCGTTAAAATGACATATCTCAATTTTAATTATTTTGCTTAGGAGACTCCTATGACAATGAGTATCGCTTTTATCGGTTTAGGTGTAATGGGTTACCCAATGGCACGTCACCTGTTCAATGCAGGATTTGATACCAAAGTTTACAACCGTACAACTGCCAAATCGCAGCAATGGGCATCTGAGTTTTCAGGTCAATATGGTGAAACCCCACGAGAAGCGGCATTAGATCGTGATGTTGTCGCTCTGTGTGTCGGTAACGATGATGATGTGCGTAGTGTTGTGTACGGCGAAGATGGCGTGCTCGCTGGTATGAAAGCTGGCGCTACCCTTGTTGATCACACCACTACATCAGCAGAGCTGGCTGAAGAGCTAGCAAACGCCTGTAGCGAGAAAGGCATTCACTTTATTGATGCACCAGTATCTGGTGGTCAAGCGGGTGCTGAAAACGGTGCATTAACCATTATGTGTGGTGGCGAACAAGCAAACTTTGATGCGGTATTACCGGTATTAAATAGCTATGCCAAACAAGCGGTATTGATGGGCGGTCATGGTCAGGGTCAACGCTGCAAGATGGTGAATCAAATTTGTATCGCTGGGGTACTACAAGGTTTAAGTGAAGCATTAATGCTGGCACAAAAATCCAACCTCGATATTGAGCAAGTTGTCAGTGTACTAAAACACGGTGCTGCTGGTTCATGGCAAATGGAAAACCGTGCAATCACCATGGCGGAAGATAAGTTTAATTTTGGCTTTGCCATTGATTGGATGCGTAAAGATCTGGGTTTCTGTTTAGATGAAGCGAAGAAGCATGAGTTAGCTATGCCATTGACTAAAGCGGTTGATAAACGTTACGGCCTGCTACAACAGCAAGGATTGGGAAGAATGGATACGTCTGTGCTTATTAAGGCTTGTGATAAAGACGTTTAAGTAAGTTATAAATTCCAGATAAGCGAAAGGGATGCATTTGCATCCCCTTCTGCCGACCTCGACTCTCATCAAGATCAAAAATCCGTTTTCCAATTTTACATTGGAGTCATGGAATACCGATTGAATCCATTCAGCTTACGAAATTCTGAATAGTTTAATCGAATCACGACGAACAGTTACACCACGGAAAGTTACTGGCTCTAGCAACGTCATTAGTTGCTTAGAAACGAAGAACTTACCACCGTAGCTACGATCACCGCCACGATTAACCCAATCAGCAAATTCGTCAGCCAGACTGAACATAGAGTTACCGACTAGTAAAACAAGAACTTTAGCAACTTCGCTATCGTTCTGACGGTTAAACTCAGCGTCACGAACTTTTTTACGATATTCGTCGACAATTCTTTCAAGGCACTCAAATCTGCTCATATACACCACCATAAAAATCGAGGCGTGGATACTACTGCTCTCGCTAACGTAAATCAACCCATCTACTTAGGTTTCTGTTAAATATTGAGATATTTTTTCAACTTCGTAACAAAAAAGCCGTTATTGATAATAAAAAACACGATTTAATTTCATATTTCAGCTCAAAAACTTAAATAGCATTTAATATATAAGTTTAAAATATTATACTGACAGAGGGTGAATCAATCTTAGGTGAGTAAAAATGACATTAAACACTGACTTTGAACTATTTGGTAAACTCAATCGTGAATTTTTAACCATTTCAGCAATGATTAATATTTATTGCTCAAACCATCACCATCATAAGACAAAAAATGATGGTTTATGTGAAAGCTGTTATTTCTTCCAATGCTACGTAAAACAAAGGCTAGACCGTTGCCCTTATGGGGTAGAAAAACCAACTTGCCGCCAATGCCCCATTCATTGCTACAAACCTGAGCAAAAGGTTAAATCGCAAACAATTATGCGTTATTCAGGCCCTAAAATGATGTATAAACATCCAATAATGGCGATTACCCACTTAATTAATGATAAAAGAAAGGTTCCTAAACTAAACAATAAAATGAAACCCAATATAAAGCTAAGAAAGTCTTAATAAACAATAACAAGCAATCATTAGTGTACATTTCACTTTGTGTTTAGTCTGAATAATCATGATGATTTTATCGCATTTTTAATGAGTTCATTTATTAACCAGCTCATTTTCACCCTGCTTAAAAAGCAAACAAGGGTTTATTAATAAATGCAGCTAAAAAAACAATAAAAAAGCGAATAATAATGCTTTGTGGGAAAATATTTGCATTCATGGCAATTTATGTAAATAACAGCAGTAATACGAGTTACTCGTAACATCTTAATGACATCAACCTAAGCGGTGTTAGCTGCAACGAATTGACAACAGAGATAAAAAAGCAGCCATTCATGCTGCTTCTTAATTTCAATCACAATTGTATTAATTACGGTAGTAATCAATTACTTGAATTTTTACTGGTTTGTTCGCATCACTAATATCAACTTTAAACTGATCGTCATCAATCACTTTTGCGTTTTTACCACCTTCGCCAATCACATCAACACCTTCAATTTTGGTGAAAAGTTTTGTGTAGTCATAATGCATAGTGATGGTTGCAGTGGTTGGTTTAGATGCGGTTAATTCAAAGGTACAGATACCTGTTGGACAGAACACATCAATATCTTCTGCTGACGTTACGGCAATCGAGTCCACATTCTTAAGTGGTGTGCCTGTAATTTTCGCTTCGCCACAACCTGTCAGTAATAATGCTGTTGTCACTGCAACAAGACCAAGTTGGATTTTCTTCACGCTCATACCCTCATGTATTCTGCTTTGCGGTATTATTTATACACTGTCACCAAGAAACTTCAACGTAGACCGTACTGAAATCAACAAGTTCAACTCATTAGCGGCAAATTTCCACCTTACACAATCTTTTCCTGTTTCAACCAAATTACGCTTTCACAACATATGTAATACATTTCATCTCAAAAACGCTTAAATCACCTTGTATTAACTAACAATAATGATCACCTATTCTTACCAATCTTAGATTTAGGTTCATTTATCATTAACTTTTATCGGTAGACTATAGATATAATCACTAACAAGAGTGAATAAGCACTCTGCTATTCGCATGTCGGGTATATCTGTCCTTATTCCCACCTTCATAGATATGCTCAAGGTACCTAGGAGAATTTAATGAGTATCATTATTTTGGTCTGTTTGATCATTATTAATGGTTTGTTTGCCATGTCTGAAATCGCTTTGGTCACTGCAAAGAAGAACCGTTTACAACGCTTAGCAGATGAAGGGAATATCTCTGCACAAAAAGCCATCGAGCTGGGCGAATCCCCAACCCAGTTTCTTTCAACGATGCAAATCGGGATCACCGTGATTGGTATTATGAACGGTGTCATTGGTGAGGCGGCATTAGCAGGCCCTATTTCTAGCTGGCTAATTGACTTTGGTGTGCCAGCAAAAACAGCCGCATTCAGTGCATCTGCACTTGCTGTTATTGTTCTAACCTATGTTTCTATTGTGATTGGTGAACTTGTCCCTAAACGTTTAGGTCAAGTGAACGCCGAAGGCATTGCGGTATTCTTCGCTCGCCCAATCGCAATTATTGCGTTTATCTCTCGCCCTTTCGTTTGGCTATTAGCTAACTCAACCGATTTACTATTACGCCTTATGGGTAGAGGCAAAGATGATAACTCTGCACTGACGGAAGATGATATTCGCGCTGTTATTGCTGAGGGTTCACAATCCGGTGTTATCCACCAGCATGAACATAACATGATGCGTAACGTGTTTAACTTTGATGATCGTAAAGTTTCATCACTAATGACACCACGTAATGAGATCACCTATTTAGATCTCAACCACGCACCTGAGAGTTACCAACAAAAGTTATTGTCGACGAATCATCACTGTTTACCTGTCGGTAATAACGGCTTTAGTGATGTAAAAGGCACATTAAACGCTAAGCAACTGTTGCAGTTTATTCAAAACAATACGCAAGAGAATCCACAATCAATATTAGATTACGTGACACCACCAGTATATGTGCCTGAAAACTGGACAGGAACAAAGCTGTTAGAGCTCTTCCAAAGCTCAGGTCATAACTTTGCGTTTGTGGTTGACGAATACGGTGACATTCAAGGTATCGTTACATCACAAGATGTGCTTGAAGCCTTAGCGGGTAAATTCACCCCAGAAGATCCTGAAGACGTATGGTCAGAGCAAAACCCTGACGGTAGTTGGAACCTTGATGGCATGATGCCTATCACAGTCTTTAAAGACTTATTGGAAGTCAACAAGCTACCTGATGAGGAAGAAGGCGGTTATCACACCCTTAGTGGTATGTTGGTATGGTTAGTCGATGATTTACCTAAACTCGATGATACGATTCGCTGGCAAGGTTGGGAGTTCCATGTACTTAGCTTAGAGCACAATCGTATTGATCGTATCTTAGCTAAGCGGTACGAATAATCCTCATACCCAAGTAAAAAGAGTTAGCCTTCGAGCTAACTCTTTTTGTAACTGCCTCTATTAAAAGTGATCACACTTTCAATTACTGGTTAATATAACGAAAGGTCAGATTTATTCGTGACTCATTAACACGTTTAGCTTTTGGCAGTGCATGTTGCCAATACTGCTGAGTATCCCCTGCCATAATAAGCAATGAGCCCGGTGTTAATTGAAACGCTATTTTCTCTTTGGTTGTTTTATGTTTAAACACGAATTGTCGTGTCGCACCAAAGCTTAATGAGGCTATGACAGGCTGATGACCTAATTCTGGTTCGTTATCTTGATGCCACCCCATGTAATCTTCACCGTCACGATATAAATTACCAAGCACTGAATTAAACGGTGTTTGAGCTACTTGCTCACATTGAGCTTTTAACGCCATTAGCGATGCAGTAAAAGGCTGTGGGTGCATGGTTAGCCCTGAATAGGTATAAGCAGCATCACCTAACCAGATTTGTAATCTTGGTTGAAGTACCGATTTACCAAACATCTTAATGCGCTCTTGTCGCCAATCCAACTCGTTATTAAGTTGCTGATAATAATGCTCTGCTTGTTGCAAGCTCAGAAAGTGAGGATGCCAATAGATCAACCCATTATTGATGGTTATCCATTCGCCTTGTTCTGCAAATAAATCCATAAACGCCTCACCTTACCTATTATCAATAACCGAACATAGCCAGTTTAAGTCATTGTGATACATATACGAAAAAGCCATAGCAATCACTATGGCTTTTAAGACTATTTGTTCATGATTTCAATTAAAAACGCTTTCAATGGTCTTGGTTTGGCAACACCATAACCTTGCGCATAAGTAATATCATGCGATCTCACTAAGTTAATATGTTGATCAGTTTCAACAAATTCAGCTACGGTTTCTAAACCTATGTCTTTCGCTACATTACTTAATGATTCCACAATCAAACGATCGGTTTCACTAACAGGTAAATCACGAATAAATTCACCATCAATTTTTAAGATATCTAATGGTAATCGACGTAAATAAGAGAAACTCGCATAGCCTGTACCAAAGTCATCCAATGCTATCTTACAGCCAGCACGACGTAACACTTGGATCGTATTAATCGCCTGCTCTTCTGATTGTAAGGCCGATGATTCGGTGATCTCAAAACAGATCCGTTTCAACGGGATCTCATACTTATCAGCCAGCTTAAGAATATCTTGTGCTAACGTCGGTGATGATAACGATTTAGCCGTTAAGTTAATGGCACATTTCTCAATTTTATCCCAATCACTAATATGTTCATTCAACAATTTGAAAGTATGTTTCACCACCCAGCGATCTAACTCCGATTCCAGCTCAAACAAATTGATCATCGGGAAAAACTCCGCAGGTGTCACAACTTGCGCCATCCCCTCTGCAGGGTTGATACGTAGTAACACTTCAAAACTATGGGCACTTTCTTTATCGCCCTTAAGTTTTAAATATGGCTGACAATTAAGCTCAAACAGGTTGTTTTTAAATACATTTTGAATGTACTCCAGCATATCTACTTTGCGTACTAATTGAGACTCTTGCTCTACCCAATTGATGCTGCTGTTCGGCATTGCAGGTTGACCACATAACTGCGACACGATCGCTGAAATATCATCATCTTTGGTGATATTTACACAATGTAATGTAGGCGAAACTAAGCTAACAGATGTATCACCCCAGTAGAACTGAAACTTTTTAAGTTGTGATACCAATACATTCAATTTGGTATCGATATTTTCATCAGAGATCGCAAAGCCCAGAATACCAATTGAAAATGGTGGCCTGTAGCAACGAAACACATTTTTGTTCTTAATCGTTAGGTAATTATTTAACTGAAAGATTAATTGTGCCTTACCTTGATAACCTAAATCCGTCAATTTAGACATGGTAGGAAGCAAATCTAGATAGACAATTACCGCTTTTTTATATTGGCTTAAATCTTCTTCCAACTGTTTTACATTAAATAAATCAGTATAAGGATCAATACGCTCTAACTTGATTTGTTGACATAATAGCTCAAAGTTCTTAATCACAGCGCCAGCAATGGCGTAGCATAGTGTGAGCATTACAGCCAGCACAACTAATAAGCCATAAAACTGCTCATCAAGCGTTCGTAACGTATTTACCCGATTTAGGCTTTCAGTCAGCATCACCAAAGTGACAATCGTCGCCATCAACAGCGGTTGAACCAAACCAAAGCGGCCAAAACCAAAGATAATTAAGATCAGTAAGACAAAGCAAAGTGAATAAATCACTAATGCATTTTGGAACGAAATAGCGATAACGGTAATAATAATGAAAGTCGATAACCAGATTAAATGACTCGGTGAGTTATTCTTTGATTGTCGAATCTCTTCACTAAATTCAAGGTACTTCGACTTATAACCAAGCTTTGTGAATGCCAACAGGAACAGCACTAGCACCGTTGGTGTAAACGATAACTGAGTGAGCATGCCACCTAAGATTGAGTAAGCCATAAAATTCAGCGCTAATGGTTCTGAGCCCGCAAAAAAGCTTACCGTCATGGCTGTAACATAGGTAGATAGCGGCAGTAATAGGCCGATAATCACAAAATAATTACCAATCACAGCGCTGAAATTCTTATTCTCATATTGCTGATACAAGTAGATAAACAATTGAGAAAACAAGAATGGGAATACGGTCATAAATATGGCTGATGCAAAAGCGACATCAATTTCTTTTCCAATAAAGAAATAGTAATAAGTAAACACACTTAAACTAACAGCGTAAACAATACGCCAATTGAAAAAGATAAAAACAACCACCATCACGGCGTTTGCAATAGACATGATTGAAAATGATTCATGCTCTATCGAAAAGAACCGGGTTAAAAATAGACTTATTAATGTAGATATAAATACCAACAAATAAATAACAATTTGCTTTTGCCACTTATTTGTTATTACTGAACGATACATGTAGACACCACTGAAGAATTAAGTCAGGGATCATAACAAAATAACGTTTATGGATTGGTTAATACAAAATAGAAACCAGATAAGAATAGAGCAAAAAATGTAACCAAGTGTGAGTCATTATCCTTACTATTAACAAGTAATTTTAATTCGTCATATTACGACGATTAAATGAAACAACCCTATTACTTATGCTTATAACAAGCATAATAATTTAAATTAGCAATCTTTGTCTTCTATACCCACAACAGGTGTTTTGCCATCATAGTAATTAACAAAATACACGCCACATTGATCGTTATAGCTAAAACCACGAGGAAAAATCTTTGCTACTTTTGGTGTATCACTGCCACTAGGAAGTTTTGCAATGTCCCCACTTGGGATCGTACGCTGATTCCCTAAACCACACCATTCTGCTTTACATTTAGTATTGCGACCTTTGGTATAAGCAACATCATTAAGGGTTAATAAATAACGGGTACTTCCCATCCAATACGCCGTTGGATATCCCATTACTACTTCGATTTGTACATCACCGGCATCAATTTTCGATTTATTAGGATCATTTTCAACACCTAATACTGTGGCACGGGTATGAACAAAGTCACTCGCAGTGATCAATGACGATTTAACACCTTTCAGCAAAGCAATCCTTGCATCTCTTGTTAATCCTAAAAATTTAGGCGCAACAAAGGCACTGATCACGCCAACGATGACGATAATGATAACCAGTTCAATGAGAGTAAACCCTTTTGTTTTCATTATGTGCCTTTGCTTTATTCATTTGAAAAAGCTTACATCATATTTTCATTGTTATCTTTATCAACAATAACAGCAAAATCATGCTAGCTAGTTCAAACTATCAATTGAAATCACACAGTACACGACTGTATGACTTTTATTATTATTTCTCGTATTGCTGGAAAATAGCACTACCAATTTTCGCGATTGCTTTGTCTCGCTCAGGGATACTCGCTTGAGTACCTGTTAAGTAAACACTGATCACTAATGGTTGCTTTTGCTCATTCCAAACCACCGCGGTGATCCCGCGAGAGCCATAACCACCTGCACCTGAACGGTCAGCGATTTCCCACCCTTGTGGCAATACGGAGCGGAATAAGCCATTCGAGACTTTGTTCGATTTCATCCATTGTGTTAATTGCGCTTTAGAAGCAGGATTGAGTGCATCACCTAAAACAAGTTTCGTGATTGTCTCATTCATAGCATACGGTGTTGTGGTATCGCGTTTATCACCCGGTGTTGCTTCGTTTAATAGCGGCTCAATACGATCTAGTCTTGTTACGTTGTCACCGTTATCAATCAGAAATTTCGTCACCCCTGCCGCACCACCAATCTGCGCCAATACAAAATTAGCGGCTGAGTTATCACTGGTTGTCATAGTGTCAAAACACGCTTCTTTCAGTGAAACCTCAGTGCCGATCTTATCTTTAAATATAGGCGCGTAATCCAAAATCGCTTCAGCCGCTACAGGATAGGTCTTATCCATCATGCCTTTGGTAATTTGATTATCATGAAGTAATTTCGCACAGGCTAAAGTTTTAAATGTGCTCATTAATGGAAAACGTTGATCACTGTTATAGCCATACAGCGCATCGCCTTTCCCATTTAAAACAGAAACACCAACTTTCGCGCCTAGTTGTTGCTCTGCTTGTTTAATCGCACTATCAATATTGGTATTGGCAACGCTTAGGGCAGAAAACGTTAAACTCACACTCCCCATCGCTAATGTGACTACATGCGATACGATGCTTTTTTTGCAGATGTTCATGATTGATAAACCTATTTCTTATTTACTGTTGCGCATTCTATCAGTAATAAAAACTGAGATATGATTGTTTTGTAACATAAGGTTTATATTTAATAACCGCGAAGCTAGATGTTCATGTTCTGATTTACTTTGTACATCATTAGTATTAATTTGAATCATTATCTGTACAGACAAGTACATACTTCTATCTTTACGGCACATCATAGATAAAATGAATATCGAACCTACCACCTTGCTTGCCATCGTTGCGATTTTTGTTGGCTCTTACGTACAAACCGCTATTGGCTTTGGACTTGCGATTGTGTCTGCGCCAATTCTGATTGTGTATGCGCCTGAATATGTGCCAGCGCCTATTTGTCTTATCGCCCTCTTTATTTCATTACTCAATGCACTCAAGCATCGAAGTAATATTGAAATTGGTGGGCTGAAAATGGCTATTTTTGGTCGTATCCCAGGCTCAATTGCAGGTGCATGTTTATTAGTTTATGTTTCAGCACATACGCTTTCATTGTGGATCGGCATACTGGTACTGCTTGCTGTGTTTGTGAGTATTATGCCCTATCGCATTGAACCAACGCCTAGACGCATGGTGATTGCGGGATTTTTCTCAGGATTATTTGGTACCAGTTCTGCCATTGGTGGTCCGCCTATGGCGATCTTGTTGCAACACCAAGAAGCCAACCAATTACGCGGGAACCTTTCCGCTTTCTTTGTGTTCAGCTCTATTATTTCGCTAACGGCTCAGATACCAGCAGGATTCTTATCACTAAAAGAGTTATGGCTTACACTCCCTTTAATTCCAAGCGCATGGCTAGGTTACTGGTTAGCTTTTAAAACGACACAGTCATTACCGAAAGAGAAAATTCGCTACGGTGCACTGATCTTATGTTTACTGTGTGGCGGAATTGCTATTTTCGAAAGCCTTCGTTGAAGATAGATCACACTATCTTTCAAAAGCTGCGGTAATATTGCCAACAATATCAATATAAACAAACTCATTGATTGACCACGCCCATTACAAATTGATAAAAAAGATTTAACAAGGCAGGTATTTATAAATAGTGAGGATGATATGGATATTGTTGTTGCCTTAACAAATGGAAAGTTTGGTATTGTTGAAGATTACAACTCAGCAGATGATCTTGAAGGTAGTTGCATTGAGTGCTGGGTTGAAAATGAAGCTGGGTTTACGTACGAAAAAGCCGTTGTAGCCTACTGCGTATAAGCTGAAAATACCGACTACTTAAGCGTCTAGACACCTAGGCGCCTTTTTGTGCCCTTTTTACATGATTAAACGAATAATCATTAGCGCATACGAATGTAGGTTGGGATCTCTAACATTTCTTCAAGGCTATCAAAACATAATGATGATTGGCTTTGCACTATTTCTTCTAAATCATCAAAACTCACACCAAAAAAGCGAGAGCCTTTCATTAAGCCATTAATGAATTCTCTTTTCTCGCGCTTCTTTTGATATTCAATACTTGGGATCACACAATATTGTTGATATTCGTGCTTTAAATAATCAAGAAAATCCGTTTTATCCATATTCACTATCCCAGCTTACATTTAAGAAAACAACACATAGCAAAAAAGTGACTCATCAGTAACAAAAGAATAGCACATTCGTAATCACAGAAATTATAAATCCGTTACGTTTTACAAATTTTATGTATAAATTCTATACAGTAAGACTCACCTGTATAAACACCTGTATAAACACCTGTATAAACACCTGTATAAACACCTGTATAAACACCTGTATAAACACCTGTATAAACACCTGTATAAACACCTGTATAGCAGGTGTGATAACGCTCAATTTTTTAGCACGCAACACTTTCTAATTACATTTTAAAAACTTCCCTCTTATCTTTAATGTAGTTTTAAAAATAAATAAAATCATTAAATATCAATATCATACCAAGACTTCAACTATCGATCAGCCTGAAAGTTAAGACAAATAAGAACAGAAAAAAATACAAAAAGTGCTTGCAACAGTAATCGAATAAAACTACTGTATACACATACAGTATGTATATATAACCACTGGTCGAGGAAAGCACTAATGAACTACCACCCATCTATTACTGCTTCGCAAGTTTACAAGTCTACATTTACAGCACATTCAACTTCTTTATCTGAAGCTGTAGGTCAAACGATTGAAGTCAGTTACAGTGCTGAACAGCAAACCCAGTTGGCTTATTTTTTACGTCTACTAAAGAAAGCAAATAGCGAAAACCGTTGGATTATGTTTGTTGGTTACGATGCATTAATTGATAAGTCACTCCTAAAGAATGCCGGTATTGATATTAATAAGGTGTTATTACTTAAGGCGTCAGAGCATCAAAGTAAACATAACCTATTAGTAAAAGCGCTTGAGATGGGAAATTGTAGTGCTGTTATAGTTGCAGGTGACATTGAACAGTTTGACACCCCTTTAGTTAACTCTGCAGCAAAAAATGGAAAAGCAATGGCGTTTGTTCTAAATAAGAACCTAACGACTCACCTAACAGTCCATTAATAATTCAACATATTGGTAAGTAAACCGTTAAATAGGTAATTTTTTAACCATAACAAGTTAAAAAAGTGAATGTAACCGCTGATTTTGTACTCAAAAAATATACAAGTTTTCAGTTTTATCAAGATAATAGTTTTTAGGTATAAAAAAACCCCATATAATCTTATAAATATAATAATTAAAGATTAGGTTACAACATGGATAATAAGCTTGGATTAGGAGCGCTAACCGCACTCGTAATCGGCTCAATGATTGGTGCCGGTGTGTTTAGCCTTCCTCAAAATATGGCACTGGTAGCAAGTCCAGCTGCGGTAATGATTGGGTGGATGATCACTGGTATTGGCATGATTTTTCTTGCCCTATCGTTTCAATACCTTTCAATTTTAAAACCTGAGATTAACAGTGGTGTATTTGGGTACGCTCAAGCAGGTTTTGGTGACTACGTAGGATTCTGTTCAGCATGGGGTTACTGGTTAAGTGCCATGCTTGCTAACGTTTCGTATTTAGTGATCGTATTTAGTACCTTAGGTATGTTCTTTGATAAGCCAAACGACGTGATATTTGGCTTAGGTAATACATGGCAATCAGTTACGGGTGCTTCTATTATTTTGTGGCTTGTTTACTTCCTTATTCAACGAGGAGTTAAAACGGCTGCAACTATTAATTTAGTCACTACTATTGCGAAACTAGTACCGCTATTTTTATTCGTCTTCTTCACATTACTTGCATTTAAATGGCATACCTTCATTTTTGATTTTACTGGCGTTGAGTTTGGCCCTACACATGGCTTACTTGATCAAGTTAAGTCCACCATGCTGATCACCGTATGGGTATTCATTGGTGTTGAAGGTGCGGTTGTTGTGTCTTCTCGCGCTCGTGATCGTAAAGATATCGGCCGTGCAACCATTTTAGGATTATTAACAGCATTAGTTATTTATATCTTTGTAACGCTGCTATCTATGGGTGTCATCAGTACGCCTGAACTAGCGAAGTTACAAAATCCATCAATGGCAAAAGTCTTAGAACATATCTTAGGCCCTTGGGGTGCAGTGCTTATCGGCTGTGGCTTATTGATCTCTGTGTGTGGAGCATTCCTTAGCTGGACAGTATTAGCCACTGAAGCACCATTCCTTGCCGCAAATAATAATGTATTTCCCAAAAGCTATAAGAAGCAAAATGAAGCTGGAACAGCCGTCACTGCGTTAAACCTAACGACAATCTGTATTCAAATTTCGTTATTTGCTGTCACATTTGCAGGTGGTACCTATAACAGTATTTTGATCATCGCGTCTGAAATGATCTTAATTCCCTACTTCCTTGTTGCGGCATATACCTTAAAGCTCGCCATTAAAACAAAGAACCGTGGGGCATTAATGTGGGTGGGTCTATTTGCGACTATTTATGGTATTTGGCTACTTTATGCATCAGGTCTACATCATTTGTTATTGTCTGCTATTTTGTATCTACCTGGCTTATTCTTCTTTATTAAAGCTAAGCGTGAACAAAATAAACCCGTATTTGTGGGTAAAGAAATCTACTTTGTAATCTTCTTAATTACGATTTCAGCATTCGGTATTTACCTACTAGCAACAGGAAAGCTGGTTATCTAATCTGTTTCCCATAAAAGAAAAGCCGTGTCATTCGACACGGCTTTTTTGTTTTCAGTCACAAGAGCTTAACTCAGTTGGCTTTCATTCCAAGCTATTTCAACTCGGTTACGTCCACGCTCTTTGGCTTTCAGTAATGCCTTATCGGCACGCTCAATGAAGTGATTATATTCTTCATCCTCAAGCTCTGCGACACCCATACTACAAGTAATTTGCATATCGTTGCCCCACTGTGCGTGCTCAATACAATCTCGAATAGATTCTGCAAACTCAGCAGCAGCACCTAATGGCGTAGCAGGACAAAAGATAACGAACTCTTCACCACCCCAACGAGCAAAAACATCCGATTTACGTACGCGTTTATTAATTAGACTAGCAAATGTTCGTAGCACGTTATCACCAAAATGGTGACCATGAAGATCATTGACTTGTTTAAAATGGTCTATATCAATAAAGATCATAGAAAACGGAATACTGTTATCAATTGAGTGTGCTGTTACCTCTGATAACCAATCGTTAATTTCATGGCGATTTCGTGTGCGTGTTAACGGATCGGTAAACGCAAGCTCTTCAAACACTAAACTCTTTTGATACAACGCTCGATTAACTTCTCGTAAACGGTTGGTACGCTCTTCTGTCAGTTTGATTTGTTTATGTAAGTAAACTCGATCAATGATAATTACCGCAATTGCAGTGAGCATCCATACTAACAACAACAATTTAACGAGCGTTTCTTCGCTGATCCATTCACCATAAAACACTAACTTGTTCAGTTTAATCGCGTAATACGCTTCTTTAACATAGCTGCCTGTCGCAATTTCGATCACAGAAACATTATCGAACTGACGATTAGATTTATCGACGGGTACTTCGTAATCCGCTATCCACCAAGAAAGCACTTGAAAAGAGCGTAATGGAAAAATTTGTAATCCTTCATCCTCTCCAGGCGCATATTCAATCGCATTAAATTTTAAAGAAATAGGATCTGTTAAGTTTGCATAAGCTGGATCGAAGTTTCTCAAGTAAATACGAACACGTTCACCTTCTACTGGACTATCGTAATCAATGTCAATCCCGACACTTTCATAAGCACTGAGATCTACCCCTTTATCAACTGTATCTGTCAATGAAATTGCGATTTCACAAAACGGCCACTTTGCTTTATTGACAATATTGCATTCCAGTAATGCGCCGTTTTTATTCACATCCATTTTTGATTCTGTCGCACCATTTTGCGCAGTATCATCAATAATTCTGTATGTACTATTTATAGGAGTAACAACGTACTCACGTTTCGCTCCGCCAAAAAGAAACCATGTATAAGCAATACAGGTAAAAACAACAAGAAACAGTACAGTGTAACGAACGGGCTTCGTTAAACCTGCCATAAAACCTCAGACAATGTGAAAGCAAAATAATATGCATGTAAGTTAGTAGAGAAGTTACCAAAGCTAAATCATATTGACAATAATATAATTCTCAAATTACACGTTATCTTATACTATTAATCTCGACAATTAACACTATAAGAACAATAAGTTAGCACTAGATCATCAATATCGCCCAAAGGCATATTAACGACGGCGAACATGCTTTCCACGATTCTGATGGATTTTGCTTTTTGCTTTAGCTCTACGCTTTTCTGCCGCAGCTCCACGGTGGACAGATTGGGTCTCAATTAGAGTCGGATCTGGCTCATAACCTTCTAACCATTGCTGTGGAATACGTGTGTCGAGTAACTCTTCAATCGCTTTTAGTGCCCACTCTTCATCTAGGCTCATTAAGGTAATGGCATGCCCTGTCATTCCAGCTCGTCCTGTACGACCAATACGATGAACGTAATCTTCTGCTTTATAAGGCATGTCAAAATTCACGACATATTCTAGTTGCTCGATATCTAAACCGCGCGCAGCAACGTCGGTAGCGACAAGCACACGGACTTTTCCTGATTTGAATTCATCTAATGCACGTTGACGAGCACCTTGGCTCTTATCACCGTTGATTGATACGGCTTTAATGCCATCCAGACCCAGATCTTTAGCCAGTTTGTCTGAACCTTGCTTGGTTTTAGTAAATACAAGTACTTGCTGCCAGTTACGAGAACCAATCAAATATGCGAGTAATTCAGCCTTACGGTGTTTATCTACCGGATACACCATTTGTGCAACGGTTTCAGCGGCAGTGTTAGCTGGAGTCACCTCAACCATTTTCGGTTCAGATAAGATATCAAAAGCCAATTTCTTAACTTGCTTTGAAAACGTTGCTGAGAAAAATAGCGTCTGACGCTCATCAGGCATACGCTTCATAATACGCTGAATATCAACAATGAAACCCATATCTAACATGCGATCTGCTTCATCTAGTACAAAGGTTTCAACCTCAGACAATGAAACAGAGCGATTAAATACGTGATCAAGTAAACGCCCCGGTGTTGCGACAAGAATATCGGCTCCAGCATTAAGCGCTTTAACTTGCACATTCATACTTGTGCCGCCGTAAGCAACTGCGACTTTTAAATCAGTGTACTTAGCGTAAGCTGTCATGCTGTCATAAACTTGCTGAGCCAACTCTCTCGTTGGTGTAAGAATTAAAGCACGAATAGGATGACCCGACGGCTTATCAGCAACATTTTGTGCTGATTGTTCAGCTTGTGAGGGCAAGGTTAGCAGACGTTGTAATAAAGGAAGTGAAAATGCAGCCGTCTTACCAGTGCCCGTCTGCGCACCAGCCATAACATCCTCACCTTTTAATGCCATTGGAATTGCTTGTTTTTGCACATCAGTTGGTGATGAATAACCTAACTCAGCCAGTGCTTTTAACAAATCGGAATGCAGGTTTAAGGATTCGAACGACATAATAATTTCCTAGGAACGATAATAAATGCACAACGGCAAATTTTGCCGCAGATTCTAACACAAAACATCTACCGTCATGCTCCTTAGAAAAGAATATTTAAACTATAAATACTAAATAATCATTTAATTACAGTATGTAACAAAAAAACGTTACGGTGCTGATAATTTTATTTTTAATAGCACCATAACCCCTGTAATTATTCTTTATATCGTGTCACTTTGTTGCGTCCTGTCTTTTTCGATTCATATAGGGCTAAATCAGCTTTTTTTACCAACTCTTGTATTTCAGTTTTCGACTCGTGATAACAATAGCCAATTGATACCGTAAACTTCGGTATATCAGTAAGATCCATTGCTTCTACACAGCGTCTTATGCGCTCTAAAATCAGATAGACATCTAACTCTTCATTGATATTTTCTCTTAATATCAATAGGAACTCTTCCCCACCCCAACGAAAAGCAAGATCAGTTTTCCTAATATTTTCATTTAGACAATGAGTAAACGCTTTGATTGCTTTATCACCAATATCATGACCGTATGTATCATTAATAGATTTAAAATGATCGATATCAAGGAAACAAAACACTTGTTTTGACTTATATGACTTTAAAGAATCAAATGCATTTCTGTTTAATAGCCCAGTTAAACTATCTAATAAAGATTCTCTTTTTTTAATACTAATTATCTTCTCATATGAAGAATAAAAGACCATCACAAATGAGAAGAAAATAAAAAACAGCAAAAAGAATTTATTATAGTCATACTCATTAAATAATTTAATATAACCTAAATCTGTATTGACCTTAACGTTGTGACATATTTGACAACCAGTATGCATAGATGAGTTTACATTCTTCATTATCGTAATGCCTTTAAGATCAATGTTAAACAACACATTTCGATAAGTATCGTATATAGTGTTATCAAATACAGAATGATCTGCTACGTTATCTTTATTAATAGCAAGCTGTTTATCTAAACTAAAGATGGACAAATCACTGCCCATCGAAATACTAATAATATCATTCGCATGAACAGTTAAAGCATTATAATACTCTACATGATCATCATGTAAGTGTGGGTTAAGACTTAACGCTTTAATAAATTTTGTCGAAATGTAAGTAATGGAATCAGTAGCACTCTTTAATTTCTGTATACCTTCTAAATAATCAGATATCACAAAAAGTTTAACTGACAGCAAAAAGCTAAAAAGCAAAACGATAAAAAATCTCAATTATTAACCCTTTATAAAACCGATATAAGCTCTAATGACTTATCAATAAGTAAGCTTTTTTAGCGGCACATAACATACCGCTAATAAGTTCATAATCGAGAAGAAAAACTAGCGATGCTTTCTGGTTTATAGAAAAGAAAACCTTGGTATTTATACACACCCAACTTCTCTAATGTCGCTAATTGCTCTTGGTTTTCAACCCCTTCAGCAATCAGGTTAATATTCAGTTTCGATGCTAACAATACTACACTTTCAATAATATGAAGTGTAAGTTCACTCGATTCTATTTTGTCAACAAATGATTTATCAATTTTAAGTGAATCAAAATCATATAAATTTAAATAATAAAGTGACGAATAACCCGTACCATAATCATCAAGCGCAAATTGGATACCATGTAATCTTAGTAATTGCATTGTTTCCAGTGTTTCACTCACATTCTCAAATTCACTCGATTCCGTAAACTCAAGCACTAACTGACAATGTGCGGCTAATTTAATGCATAACGCTTGAATATTTTTATCATGCAAACATTTTTCTGTTAAATTGAAGCTTAACATTAAATTTTCGCTACGTTTAAGTAGTTCACTATGCAAAACTTGTGTAAGTAACTGCGTTGTGAGTAACGGTATTAATGAATACTTTTCAAGCTTTGGAATAAACTCCATTGGTGACACCATCGTACCATTTCGTTTAAACCAACGAGCTAACACCTCACCACCTATCACACGCTTATCTTGATCAACAATCGGCTGAATATAAGGACATATTTCATTATTTGTGATCGCTTTTCGTAACAAGTAATAGTCAATATTGTTGTACTTATAAAAAAAGTAGAAAATCAAAAGTAATACAACAAAAGTGATGATGAGTTTTATCGTTGAATCTTTCAAATAATTAGTAAAAGCAATCCTAGGTTGACATTCAATGATAAATGAGAAATCGTATTTTGATGATTTCACTTCAAATTTATTTAATTCAACTGCATCACTAATTAACTTATTACCATTACCTATATTTATATTATTAACACGTACATAGCTTCTACCCAACTTATCTGTTAATTCTAGGTCCAATTTTTTAAAATAAACCTGAATCAACGTATCGTCACCAACATTCATTAAATATGATATAACAGGCATCGCAGTTAAAGAGCTTTTTTCTTTAGCCGTTAGTCCTAAATCAGTCGATGTATAATATTTTCCTTCAATTTCACCAATTAAAGTACTATAGACATATCGACCATTTTTGATTATAGCTATACTATTTATATTGACATTGGCATCTCTTGCTAGCAACTTAAGTAAAAGATGTTTTTCTTTCTCTTTTCTTTCAAGGATATTCGAATCCATTCGTTGAATAAATTCTTGACTCTGATCTATTAGTTTTTCAACCTGCTTGACTGCATCCTCAGTAATCGAATTTTTATAAAATGAAAAATTGATACTAACAAGTAGAATATATAGCACTATAAAAATAGTAGAATATAAAATAAGATGTACTCTATCTTCTTTATTTACTTTCATAAAATACAACCTTATTTCTACCCGAGTTCTTCGCTTGATATAGTGCTAAATCAGCATTTTTAAATTGCTTATTAAAAGAAATTGATAATTGTGAAGATATGCCAACAGAAACAGTAACACTTAATCCATAAATTGGATTTTCCATCACACTCATTCTTATCAACTCTGCTTTTTTCATTAGTTCTTCTTTATCATGAAAATCAAGAACGATTACGAACTCTTCTCCGCCCCAACGAACAGATATATCCTCATTTCTGATATTGTTTCGGATAATTTCGCTAACTTTTTTTATAACTAAATCACCAATATGATGTCCATGGTTGTCATTTATCTTTTTAAAATTATCTATATCAACAATGATAATTGAACTTGATTGGCATTGATGTTTATGGAATTTATCAAATGCATCTCTTCTGAGTAGACCTGTCATTTTATCCTTTGACATCAAAACAAAAACACCACGTCTAACTGTTTCAAATACAAAAAAAACAAGTGTTAAAAAAAACGCATAGATGAACACATCAAGACTTAATGCTAACCAGTTAATTGTTACATAATAAACACCATTTTCAGGCGTACATGGCAAAGTCACCCTCTTTAATGCCGGAAGGAGCATATATTCATAACTAGGCTTCGTTGACGATATTTCAATTTTTGAACCGTTATCTTTGTTATATGAAGATATCCAGTTACTAATAAAGTCATATTTAAGATCAAGCAGTACTACACCGATCAACTTTCGTTCATTATAAAATGGATGAAAAACAGAGCGGATATTTTCATGAGAGTAACTCTCAACATATTCTTCTGTTAACTTAAGATCGCAAGTACCAAAATCGGCATAAGGGTATGGAATATTTTCAAACTCCATAATGCGCTCTATCCAATTTTCATCGTGCAAACCTCTTGAGTTTAAAGCGATATGAACTTCACGTAACGGCTTAAAATGTGCTGTATTCGCCATTGTATCTGTACGTTGAATAACAGCTAATCCCCAAAAGTCATCTTGGACAAGTTGCTTAATCTTTTTTTCTACCTCATTCATAGCAGTAGATATTGATTTTACTTCATGCTCTTCATTAACCATTACAGCAATATCACCAATATGGTGAATACCCGATTTCATATGAACTACATCAGTATTTAGATAAAAAGGGGTTATCTGTCGGACAACATCATAAATATTATTAATTTTTTGTTTAATAACTTCAGATGCTTCGTTAAGTTTTGCTGTATTTAAAATCGTTAAAAAGTAAAAAATAATAGTAAACATTATTAAAAAGAAAAAAAACGTTCTTTTAATAAGAGCATAATTACCATTATTATGTTTTCTTCGAATCAATTTATTTTTCACTATAATAAAGTCGTCTTGTTTCTTCCAAGATTTTTCGACTGATATAAGGCTTTATCTGCACGCTTTAACGTGCTCATAATGTTTTCACCAGAATTCTGATGCGTACAACCTAATGATATTGATACAGATATTTCATTAAATTTACGAAGTGAAACACTCGTTCTTAAAAATTCTGATTTATTAATTAATTCATTACACTTCATTTTAGGAAAAATAATAACAAACTCTTCTCCACCCCAGCGAATAGCAATATCAGTATCACGGATAGATTTGCGAATACGCTTAGTAACTTCCTGGATAACCATATCACCTACATCATGACCATAAGTATCATTAATACTTTTAAAATGGTCAATATCACATATGATGACACTAGTATTAGTCAGTTTATTAAGCTTATACTCATAATGATCTCTACGATAAAAGCCTGTCATACTATCGTAATGATATTCCTTCCAGGTTTTCTCATAAAAACCGAGAATAATATTAATTACCAACAGGATTACAATCGATAAAAATAATGTTTGAATCAGAACATCACTAAAGTTCCAGCCTATGTAGTTTTTTTCTTCTGATATACTATGAGGTAATGAAAATTTAAAACTAAATAAATGGTCAATATCAGTTAATGCCAATGATGTGTGGTTTTCTTTATTATATTTATGTATGCATGAATTAATTAGCGCATCTTTAAAATCAACAATAATGATTGCTTGTATTTCTTTATCAATATAAACTGGATACAAAATACTTCTAATATATTTACCTGAACCTTCTTCATAATATGGTGCAGTCAATCTCACATTGTTTTCATTAAAAATTCGATACGATTTATCAATACTCTCATCAGAAATTGTTCGAGATATCCAGCCACTTCGATTATGCCTTGTTTCATCTAATGAAATATAAGCTTCTCTTAATGGCAGAAAATGCGTAACTTCCCCACTAGCATTGGCTTTTTCAATAACAGCAACTGTCCATAATAAATCAGAACCGATAATACCTTCGATTTCTTTTTTAAGTTGACTCATCGCGTTATTTAGTTGATGAATATCACCTGAGTCATTAACTATTATACCAAGTTCACCATTATCAATTTTTTCAAAGTGAACACCTTTATCATAATGTTTTGAATCTGCATTGATATAAAAGCCGTAGAAACGTTTAGTCACATCAACGGTAGTTTGTATAACTGTTTGAAGTTTTCTTTCTATAGTATTTATTGATAAAAAGTTGTAATAACAAAGTGAGATAAATACTAAGATAAAAACAGCAAAACCTAAAATCCCCCTATTCACGTAGGGTTTATATAATTGATAATTGAGCAAAAAGGATAACCATTCATCAGGTTTATGAATTGTCGCAATGCTATCATGCCCTAAACAAAAGACAACTTAGCAAAACATCCCTTTTACAAATTAAGTGTAAATGAATGTAAGGTGATTTTATAAGCAAATCATTGCTATGACATATATTTTAATTTTTTTTCATAATACAAAAAAAGCACCTTCCAAAGAAAGTGCTTTTATATAACTTGTTCAACTATCGTCTTATTTTATATTTAAGAACGCTGCGCCACGTACGCCACCAGCGTCACCGTATTTTGCCTTCACAATTTTTGGAGCAACAGAGACTGATAGTAAGTATTTAGGTATGCGTTTAGGTAATTCTTCATAAATAAGATCAAAGTTAGATAAACCACCACCTAACACGACAACATGAGGATCGATACCGGTAAAGATGTTCGCCAAACAAATTGCTAATAACTCTAGGAAGCGTTCAACGTGCTCAACAGCTTTAGCTTCACCATCACGATAATTACCGATAATCTCAATCGCTTTTAATTCTTCGCTGTAATAGTGGTTGTAAAGCAATTCAAAACCACGGCCAGATAAGTAATTATCAATACAACCTTTTTGACCACAGCCACAGCCGAGTAACGGTGCATTCTCACCAAGGAACAACCATGCGTCTAGAGGCAGACGTGCGTGGCCTAATTCACCACCTACGTGATTTAAGCCAGAAAAGACTTTGCCATCAAAAACCATGCCGCCGCCAACACCTGTACCTAAGATCAAACCGAGTACAGATGGTGAATCTTTATGCTCATCGTCCCATGCTTCAGATAACGCAAAACAGTTTGCATCGTTATCCAGTGCTACTTTACGACCTAATTTTGCTTCTAAGTCTGCACGTAACGTACGACCTTTCGCCGCAGGAATGTTAGATGTTAACACCACACCATCACGTGCATCTTCGATGCCTGGAATGCCGATACCAACTAGACCTTCACAACCAAATGTTTCATCAGCCTGTTTAATCAAAGTAACCAAGGTATCGATAAGTTTATTGTAATCATCCCCTGGCGTAGGTACTCGCTCTGTTGCTACACGCTCAAGCTTTTCATTAAATGCCCCAAATTCAATTTTGGTACCGCCTATATCAAAGCCGTAGTACATCCTATATCCTCACAAATAATGCTCAACTACACTTGCTGAGTGTACGAAACTTTCATTGGTTTGAAAATTATCCACAGTTATCATCAAGCTATCTGTGACTAAGGACAAATTTAGCCTTATATCGATGTGCAAAGCTCTCGTTTAATGAAAAAAGTTGAGCAAAATTACACATCGCTAGCACTCTGTGTCATTAGCCCCAATGATTAATGTGACAAGGTCACAAATTAATGCGCATCCATAAATGTTTGTAAGGCTTTAAGTGATGAATCGTCTGGCAACATACGGTTCATTTTTCCGGTAATGTAATTTTCACGGAAAACATCAAACCAGAGATCCAACATCTCGGCGTTATCATGCTCACCAAACAAATCAATAATACGAGCAGCAACTTCTGCTGTACCTAATTGATTTTCTTTTGATGCTTCACGCACTTTGTAACGCGATGGTTTATCAGGGTTGATAGACAGTACAGGGAATTGATTCAGGTATGGGCTCTTACGGAACATCTTTTTCGCTTCCGCCCAACTGCCATCTAACATAATAAATAATGGGCGTTTACCTTCAGCAAGCTCAACACGCTCAGCAACACGTTCAGGCTCAGCATATTCAGCAGGGAAAACGACATAAGGTTGCCATTGCGGATCTTGTAATAATGCTAACATGTCTTGGTTAGGCTCAGTGCGAGACCAAATATAAGCAAAAGTATCTTCAAATAGATCGGCAATTAATCGTCCCGTATTACTTGGCTTTAAGATTTCATCATCAAACATAACCAGTAAGAAAGCCGCATTGGATTTGGCTAACGGGCGATGTGAACAGATACAAAGGTGCGTGCGCAACATACATTGTCGACAACGCTCAACTTTACAGCCACGAGCAAGAAAAGGACGAGTTGAACGTGCTAAACGTTCCTCATATAACGTATGTACAGCATGTATGCGCATGAAGAATGAACCTGAGACAGAAAAAACCGTCGCATTCTACCCAATAGCATGGCTAACTTACAAAAATTAACGCAAACCTTATCTATTACTCTCTTTTCTTGCTCAAATAACAGCCGATACTACACTTGTTCAGTTTTCTACTACCAAGTGATAACGACTTAGCATTCCTTGCTGTTGCTGGGCGATCACCGCGACGCGCTCAGCCTCATCCACTAAAGTATCTAACTGATGGTTATTCTGTTGTGCACGATTGGCAACTTGCTCTAAGTTCTGAGCGACATGCTGAGATGCACGCTCTTGTTGTTGTGTGGCAACAGCAATTGTGACCATTTGCTGGTTTATTTCTGAAATTGTACTATTAATTAAATTAATTGCTTTTTGAACATCGCTACTACGTTCAATCGATGACATCATTTCTTTACGGCTGATCAACATAGCATCGTTCACATCATCTGCCGCTTTATGTAATGCACTGATAGTGTTACGAATAGATTCAGTTTGCTGACTGGTTTCGCTGGCTAATTGTCTGACTTCATCCGCCACAACCGCAAAACCTCGCCCTTGCTCACCCGCTCTAGCTGCTTCAATTGCCGCATTTAACGCCAATAAATTAGTATTGTTAGCAATGGAACTGATTAACTCAACCACCTCTGTAATTTCTTTCACATAATTATCCAACTGCTGCATGCGCTTTTCATTAATCGCAAACTGCCCTTCTAAAGCTAGTAATCCTTGCGTACTACACTCAATGATCCCTACGCCATTAAATGCTAATTGTTGTGCTTTCTGAGCCTGTTTTTCTGAATCTGAACTACTTTTGGATATTTCACGAATAGACGCTTCTAGCTCCGTCATCGAGGTAGTCACAATCGCTAATTCTTCACTTTGATTTTGTAATGCAATACGAGAGGTCGTCGATGCACGCATACTTAGCTCTGCTGCACGATTTAATTCATCACTATTAGTGATCAACTGCTGTAAAGATTCTCTATCATGTTCGCATAGATCATTTAAAACTTGTCCTAACTGAGCAAACTCACTTGCCCCATTAGTATTGGCCTGTACGGTTAAATCACCATCACTGATCTTATTAACAACATCACTGATATGATCAATGGATTTCTTCACAACACGACTGATCCACAATCCAGCTAAAATGGAGACCATCAATCCAACAATGCTAAAGACAAGAAACACATGGCGAGCATCATCGCTAGCATACATAAAATCATTTTCACCATTTTCAATCAGCTGATGTGACTGCTGAGTGATCACGCTCAATAGCGTCATGATTTGCTCTGTTTGCTGCTTAATTTCCGTATATTTGCTCTTCTGCTCTTGATTTAATCGCAAAACATTCAAATAACGCTCGATAAATCCTTGTTTAGCAAATAGCTTTTTCACCATTTCAAATGGTACCGTTAAGCTTGAAAAATCATTTATTGCAGCATTAGAACGTACCAGCTCATCCCACGCATAATTCATTCCAGCCAGATTAGTACGTTTCAGATCTTTGGCGATCGCTTTCGCTTTTATTTGATCCGGCTCTGTTACTAACAACATTAAATTGCCGCCAAGCTCTACGGCATGGTTAAGAAAGTTTGTCACATTACTCATGGCGTAATCATCATTACCGGCATAGAGAGTGATCCCAACGCGACTCATTTCAGAGCGTACTGCTGACACCGCATAGTTCATTGTTGAACGTTCAGACGATAATTTAAGGTTATTTTGAATAATTTGTTTTTGAATGGAGTAAATTTCAAATGCCAACTGATTAATAACATCAACTTCCGATAAGTATTTGTCGGCATAGTTATTTAACCAGTTAATATGGTATTTTGAAGACAGTTCTTTGAGCTCTTTTCCGGCACTTACACCTTGTGCCAGCATATTTTGAGACAATTGGAATGTTTGATTAAGTGATGCTTCATCGTAACTCATCAGCATATCACTCAAACTTTGCTCAACTTCTAATGCGCTCGTTACAATAGTGGTATTTTTAAGAGAAACAGGTACGGCTTGTTGACTTAAAACTTCAAATTCTCGCGTCAGGTTTTTCAAACCATTATTACCGAATACCGATAATATGATGCCAATCGTCACCAATACGGCTAAAACAATTTGAATTCTTAAAACAATCGATAATTTTTTTGTACTGTATTTCTGCGTCACTGATCTGCCCTCTAACTATTTTATAAGAGAGAACAGCAATACATATAATACCCAATTACTATACTGTTGTTATTATTAATACTCTCTATTGAGTATTAAGGTAATAACTAAATATTAAATTAATATTTCAATAAGAAAAATATTAACAGCATGATTTATAAGGATTAAATAAGATATGATTCAGTTACGGTATATAAGCAATAAAACAAGAATACGTCTAACACAACAACGTAACATGAGGAAATAGGAATACTTTAGAAATAACTAAACTATTCCTTTAGATATGCTCAATTAGGATAACCTTGCAATAGCACTATCAAATAAGTTTTTCACTAAACTAATGAAATCTTCGAGAAAATTGATTTGTTCGTTTGTCGGTTCACGCAGCCATACACCTTCTAATACTTGATGAAGATCTGCCATCACAGAATCCGCTTCCTGCATTAATTGAAAACGAGTGTCTTGTTCAATATCAGGATTTTGAGAAAATACAGCCATTAATTGAGTAGCAATTAAATCCATAACGACTTCCTCTACCGTTATTCCTTGATCTTGAGCTGAAGCACCTTCAAATAGTATTAGGTTTGACGCAAGGTATTCAATTAGAGCTTCATAGCCTTCTGTGTGTGCGACAAAATTTTCCACAATATTTTCCATTAGTTAATATCTGAAACAGTGAATACTCTACTATTATTTTTGCTATTAACAAACTTTTCTATCACGTTGTTTTTCTCTACTCCCCGTAGAAACTAAAGGTGTAAAGCTACCATCGGGCTTGGCCACTGTCGTTTGATTTCGACCATTTTTCTTTGATTCATATAACGCCGCATCAGTTTGCTCTAACCAAGATTCATAGCTACTAATGCCTGAATGTAATTCACAAATACCAAGACTGATCGTTACCTTGATTTCGGTACCGTCTATTTTTACACTCGATTTCTCGACTTTCTTACGCAACCGCTCAGTGAAGTAACTTGTCATATCTGCTGTCGTACCGGGTAAAATCACACCAAACTCTTCCCCACCATAACGTCCTGCGATATCACTTTGACGTTTAGCACTGCGTACAATACTGGCAATGTTTTTGATCACCCCATCACCAGCAACGTGACCGTAAGTATCATTAACCTTTTTAAAGTGGTCGATATCAAACATCACCAAGGTTATCGGCTGAGACAACTGCTGAAAATGCTCAAATTCATCATTTAAACAATTTTCCCAGTGCCCACGGTTATGTAACTGCGTCAATCTATCTGTAATACTTAAGTGGGTTAACTGAGCATTCGATTCACGCAGATGATTCTTATTTTTCGCAATATCGGTAACATCTGTCACAGTTAAGCAAATGTGAGTATATTCGCCAGTTAACGATTTTAGTGGTGTCAACGTCATGTTTTGAAACATATAATCGGAGCCACCAGAAATTGGGCTAAAATTGGTAAATTTAAAAATCCAAGGTCGATCTTCCCAAGCAGAAAATGATCGCATACGTAACTTGAATGTAGATGCAATTTTATTCTTTAGCCACTTTTCTGGTAAGTGCGGTACAACATCAAATAATGATTTCCCCATTATTTGTTCACTAGATATACCACTATAGGCTTGCATGAATGTATTCCACGCATATACATTGTAATTTTTATCCAATATAACAATACCCGCATCTAAATGATCGAGTACTTGCATGGTTAAATGAAAATCAGCTAATGAAATATCCGTCAATTTAATGTATCCATGATCTGGTGAATTATGCCCGTTGATTGACTATCCATCATAAATAATACTTCACACTCAAGATCGAGTGTTTCTGCTTTATATGTATATTCAACCGTAAAATAATCATCCGCTTGGTATTCTTTATGATTCCAATTCATGTACTCTTCTAAAAGAATCGGTTGACGTACTGAAAAAGGAATACTGATTTGTTCAGATAAAGCCACTAAAAATGAAGAAACCATAATGTTAGCGATATCTATAACAACTTCATCTTTATCATCATTTGTTTGGCTAAAGCCAAGTTTTTCACCAAACACGATAATGTCATCACCTCGCAAGTCAACAAGAGCTTCGCCATGAATCCCCCCGCCTACAAAACGTTGAGCAATAGCAATGGAGTGATGATCACTGCGGATATCAGCAATAGTCATAGCGAGATCACTGCAGCTCATAGTGGCAACACATGGCAATGGCATTTTAATAAATTCACCCAAGTGATCAGATATAATTGCAGCGCCTCGCCCTAATGAAATATTGGCGATTTCTCTAAAGCCTGCAATATAATCAACGGGTAAACCTTTGCTCACGTCAAATATATTTTTTTCTAACCGAGTAACATTGAGATTAGATAATAATTGCGTAAACTTTTTCTTCTCAAATGGTTTTGATAAAAACTGATCTGCACCGAGCATTAAACAACGTCTTGCTGCTTCTTTTTGAACATCTGCGGAAATAATAACAATCGTAGGTTTATACCCTAAAGACGGTAAACGTTTTAAAACTTCAAAGCCATCCATAATAGGCATAGTTAAATCTAAAAATACAATATCAATATTATTTTTAGCGATTTTATCGAGACCTTCATTACCATTTTCTGCATAAAATAAATTAACGTCATAGCTGCCATCCAATAATCGTGTCATTGTTTTATGGACAAGCGGTGAATCGTCACAAATTAAAATATTTTTAGCCATGATAATGAGTCATAATCCTTATGTTGTTCTCAATAATATCATAGAGATATAAGACCAAATATCTATGCATTAACGGTGAAATTTAATTGATAAGTGATATGGATCCGGTTTTTGACCTCGCTTCCAAATATTACATAGCAAGACGTGACTTAAGCTATCTTCTTCATATCTAAAACCTTATTTATATTATGGTTAAAATCTTATCTTCATATAACCAATGACTATAAATATTGTTAATTTCAGGGTATTCTATAAACCCTATTGGGGATATATAACAAAGATTTTTCATCATTATTTTTATAAGTAAGGTTTGCTATCTATGAAGGTTATTCGCTGGATCCTAGGCCGCATCATTTTAGGTCTGAACTTCATTTTCTCACCACGAGGTGTTAAACGTACGCCTGAACAGCAGCAAGCTGTAAATGAGTCAGTTGCAAAACTAAAACTTTACCAATTTGATGCTTGTCCCTTTTGTGTAAAAGTACGTCGAGAAGCAAAAAGACTCAGCCTTCCACTTGAAACCCGTGATGCAAAAGTAGCACCGTGGGAGCAAGAACTTATCGAGCAAGGCGGTAAGCGTAAAGTACCTTGCCTACGCATTGAGAAAGAAGACGGTGTTGAGTGGATGTATGAATCTAACGACATCATCGCCTATCTTCAACAACGCTTTAGTTAATTATTAACAACTAACCTACCTCGCTCTCTTATTGAAAATCTTTCAATAACAAAGGCTAAAGTTATCTCTTTTTGTGCCGATAATTCTGCATATTTATCATTTTATCGGCCTATCTCGCCTTACTTGAAGCAACTGTTTGGCTGCTTGCCTTCAATATTCTTGATACAACAGGATGTACAATGAGAAAGTTAAAAACCATCACTACTGACGATATTCTATTGAAACTGTGCCAATCACTATCAGAAGTGATGTCTAAAGCAACAGATACCACAGTCTCTTACTCCGCAATGGTACAGAAGATCAATAAGACCAGTCTAAAACCCGATATTGGTTGTTTTGTCTTATTCGATGGCGGCTTCACAGGCTTAGTCGTCACCAACTTTACTAGCCAAGCGGCAATGGAGCTTTATCAAGAATACATGCTGCGCATGGGGATCCCACAAGATGAACTTGCCTTGCATCACACGTCTGATGAAGTGGCGAATATTCTTGGTGAGCTGATGAATCAGGTGGTCGGTGATTTCACAGGGAAAATTGGTCGTGAGTTAAAAGTTTCCATCACTCAAAACCAGCCTAAAATGTTGGCGTTAAATAAGCAGATCCTATTATCGGTTGATACCAACCTCGATCGTCCTCAAGCAAGACGCGTAAGCTTCACCACCGAGAAAAACAACATTTTCTACTTAGAACTTGCCATGGATAAAACTGAGTTCATTCAGCTTGAAGAGTTTGAGCAAGACACAGAAGATACTGACAGCATTTTCGAATCAGCCCAATTAGCACGTTACCAACAAGTTGAGAAGCAGAACAACGCTATTAGCCAAACAGATCAAGACTTACTAGATGAATTAGGTCTTTAACCTCCCTTCATTAAAACTCTCTATCATGGCGAAATATTCATCTCATATTTCGCCATTTTTTTGTATTAAATATTGATGTGAGAGCAATTTCACAGTTATGAAGTTTTTCCTGCGTCAAACGCCTGTTTTGATATTTATATAATTTACAAAATACACTACAGCGTTTACCTTCTCCGCGTAATGTTTTGATGAGATATTCCCATGTCAAAAAAGCGCATAATTAGCTTTGAATCTGGTCGTTTGATTGCCCTATTTGCAATCATTGCTTTGCATAGCCAAATATTTATGAAGAGCCCGCTGATCTTCGGTGAGCCATTGATTGGTATGATCCTCAATCAAGCCAGTCGTTTTGCCGTACCTCTTTTCTTTATCATGGCTGGCTACTTTTATTTTCCTAAACTGCTTACTAGCGATTCAAAAGAAGAAGTCTTTTGGCATTACACTAAACCATTATTACAAATGTGGTTTGGTTGGAGCCTGATCTTTCTTGTTGTGCCATTTAACATTACAACACTATTGAATGAAGGCTACTGGGTAGAACGTACGAATTATTGGAATACCTTAATGGTAAATCCAATTAATAGCCTATTTGAAGGTGGCTTCGTTCATCTATGGTATATCCCTGCATTAGTCTGTGCCATTGGTATTATCACACTATTAAACAGCTTCAAATTGGATAATCTGCTATTACCTATTGCATTAGTACTATTTGTTTATGGCTGTGCCGCTGGCAGCTACGTGCCACTGACTGATATGCAAGCACCTATCTTTACTCGTAATGGTCCTTTCTTTAGTACTTTATTGGTTGCGTTAGGCTATGAAATCCATCGTCGTAAACTGTGTTTGGCATCTAAGCAATCGCTATTAATTGCGATAACGGGGTTTGTCCTATTCTTGCTAGAAGCAAATTACCTGTACTTCTTCGCCAACGGTGCCTTCTACCATGATTTCTTATTCGGCACGCCGATTTGGGCTATTGGTATCTTCTTATTCTTGCAAGGAAAACCAAATTTTGGTGAAAAGCTTAAAGCCTCAACCATGAGTAATGACATGCTCGGTGTGTACCTCTGTCACTTCATTGTTGTTATTTACTTCTTTAACCTTGTTTTCATGCTGGAAATTAGTCCATTAATCTCTAGCTTATTAGCCGTACCCTTTGCTTTTATCATCTCACTATTGATTGTTAAAGCATTACGTAAATTGCCTTTCGGTAAGTTACTTGTACGATAACTAACAAAAAAAGCCCTCTTAGTACGTGTCATTACCACGCTAGGAGGGCTTGTTATTATTTAAAAAATTACTTTTTTTAGCTCACAGCAGCATCAAACACTAACTTTCCTAAACGATATAAACGCTTGGCTTGCTCACCATAATCAATGCTATCGCCTTCAACCCGACGACGATTGAGCTGAGTATTAATACCATCTTGATACATTTGTTGGATATTGTCTTGAAGTACATCAAGATTGTAATTTAGCCTATCTTGACTCACTGATAGCGGTATCACACGCTCTGTTTTCATCAATGATTTATTGTATTCAACAGCGTCAAAAATAATTTTTGCTTTCTCCGTTTGAATATCAGTTAAATCATACGGCGGTAACCACTCTTCAACCGGTTTTAGTTTATCTACTTGATTGACCAACATGATGATCTTAGGGGCTTTACGGTTTTGATTTTTCGCCTGAGCATAGAAATCATCAACCATTTGCTTAAGGTGAAGATCCGCTTGGCGAGATGACTGATTAGCCTTTAATACCCACAGCACCACATCACTTTGGGTGATCTGTGTTAGCAGCATCTTATTAACGCTTTCAGAGCCATCAATGCCCGGTAAATCAATTAGATTAATGACATCCGTACCTTCTACTTCGCATTTATACGTTGTGGCTTTATCTGTAGATGGTAATGCGCTGATCTCTGCTGACATTTCCCCTAATAGACCATTCACAACCGAAGATTTACCTGCACTCACCTGACCCACAACCGCAATACGCAATGGCTCCACTGCAATGGCTTCCGACTGCTGATCTTCATCAAACATTTTACTGTGCGGCACTGATGCATCATCTAACTTGAAGTGGCCGCTATATAAATCAATGGCAACCGAAGCCACTTCTTGTAACAACGTGGTTTTTAGCTTTTTTTGCACTTCTAAGCTGACATCATCAAACAATTTGCCAAGCACTAAACCTCGGGCTTCTGCCAGCCAACCTGTAGGGGTCGCAATACGAAACAGACGATAAATATCGTAAGCCGATTTTGCGTAACCCACTTTATCTTTGAGCTGATAACCCTGCTTTAAACTCTTTAACGTAATTTTTTCCGCAAATGGCACGTGCTCTTGCAAGAAGTGACGGTAACGTCGGCTTACCTCTTCAACCATGAGTAAAAACTCAGGAGCAGTAAATGATAAACGCTGGGAAGAACGTCCTTGATTAAAGCGATCTGCCACTTCCGCCACCAGCACATAGGAATGGGCTTGCAAGGCTTCCCACTCAGGTGCATCGGTAAGTTGCTGTTGGATCAAATGGGTCATTTCATCCCATACTTGATTCTCAAACTCTCCCCACTGCGGATTGCCAGTAACATCTAGCGGTGCAAGATCGTCATTTACTGCCTGACTCACTACTTTTTTACGGCGAATGATCCAATAAGGGACAAACACCAATAAACAAGAAATAGCAATTAAGCCAAAGAACAATAACCATTGGCCGTTATTAATTAAGGCAACAATACCAAAACCAGACAACACCAAAACAGGCAATAAAATCGCTACCGCTAATAGCGGCACAAATCCATCAGACAATTGATTGGCTAACTGATAACTTTTACTTACTCGTTTCATGCTTATCCTTTCTTATCCGTTTTGTTCTGACTGACTTGCTGCTCTGCCACTTTTTTCACAGATTTAAAGGCTTGCTGATAAGTTGTTTTCAGTAGCTCTTTAGATACGGTTTCACCTTTACTGCGATGATACAAATACATTGCAGCAGCTCGACCTATCGCATAAGAAGAAGAAAAGCTCATTGCTGCAGCCGTCGCACTGCCTACGGTTTGCCCATAAGCAGGAATAAACTTCACCAGTTGATTCACACTGAGTTTTGATATGTATTGGAGTAAGAAACCAGAACCTAACATACTGATAAATTCGGCATAATCTTTCTTATTCCATTCCACACCATATTGATTTGCAAGGCTATGCAGCATCTTGCCTTGAATCGCAGGGACGGTGAATAAGCCAATCGCAGGGATCGCATCACTGGCACCTGCAGCCCCAGCATACCAAAGCACTTCTTTTCGTAGACGCTCAAAGTTTTGCTCTTCACGGTTACTGTGCGCCTGTTTATTGGATAACAAGCTCAACATAGGCAAGGTTTCAGCAAGCACAGTATTTAAATTATCAAGACCAATAAGCTGTTGTTCATCAGGAATAAAATCAACAATGATCGGATGATAAGGGTTCAGACCATCATCCGTTGTTGCCTGTTGCCAAGTCGATTCTTTAATGCCCCAGACTTCCATCACACGTTGATGATTATAAGTGATCGCACGTTGACGCTCTTGCTCATCGCTAATGCTGTTAACAGCAGTATGAACAACCAACAGGTGTTTGATCTTACCTGAACGTTTAATCGCTTTAAGTGCATCTAACACTGATGATTGCTCTGGCTCTTCTGCTTTCATCACCACAATCAGTGCGTGGCTTTTACCGCTACACATTGCAATGTCTTCTGCGGGATCGTAACTCGCTTCCGCTAAACCTCGGGTATCAAGGAAGCTAACCAGCGGATTATCAGTTGGATATTGGTAAAGCGAAGCGGTACGAGTACAAGGCTGAAAGCCGTTACCAATTTCAACCTGACTACTACCGGTAATGGCTTGGATTACTGTGGATTTTCCCGCCCCTGTTTTACCCAATAACCATAAGGTAGGAATGTGCTTTTGCCACTCATCGAAAGCTGGCGCTAAATCTGGGTTAACCGACGGGTTAATGTATTCATATACTTTTTTGAAAAAACGATTCATTGTTTGTAAATACTCAGAAACCTTCAAAACAATCACTATCGCCTTTCAAAAACGATAGTTATTTACTCATCACGGCCTAAATGCTTACTGCCGCTAGAGCTCACCAAACTCGATACTACGATTGCCATATAAAAAACGCCGACAATCGCTTCTAAATAAGCAAAAACTTTCGCCAATGGTGTCACTGGTAAAATATCGCCATAACCCAATGTGGTTAAGGTAACAAAACTAAAATAGGCCGCATCAGAGAAGTTTTCATGCCAAGGCCCAGGTTTTAAGCCATGGAAAGAATCAGGAAAAAAACGGATTAACATTAAATAGGCTATTGCCCACATTAAACCTAATAATAAGAACAACGCCATCGAACCAATGATCTTGTTAGTATTGATCGAACCTGTGAACAAGATTTGGCGCATGATGGATTTAAACGTGCCAAAGAAAAAAACCAACATTAACGTTAGCATAATAATTTCAATTTCTTCCATGCCCAGTAAAATCCGAGCCACCATTGCCACCACCCAAATACCACCAAGGCTGGCAAGAAATCGAAACCATGACTTATCAAAGCGCAAACTTAATAAACAAACGACAAAGGTGATCACAGTAAAAAGCTCTAACGCATATTGGATCAACCCAGTTGGTAATGCTTTTTCTAACGATGCACTGATCAATAAACTGACGAGTGCAATGGTTAGAAAAAAGAAGTTATTCTGCGCATTAATTTTTTCAATCTTTTTCTGTAACACAGTGTTCTCTACTCCATGCAATGAACAAACAGCCCAAACTTTATCGTGCTAAACGGTGATGAGCTTTAGCAAAATGCCCTGAGCAGAATGCACCAATAATGGACAACTCCCCAGCTAGACATAATGCCGCACACACTTCCGCTAACGCTTGCGACTGACCACTTCCATATAAACCTAATAGTTCTAAACAGGCTTTTTGTGTTGGAAGATGCGTTCCACCACCCACTGTTCCTACCATTAAATTCGGTAATGTTACTGATACACAGAGTCCATCTTGTTGATTTAGTTCCATTCTTGTAATACCAACAGAGGATTCTGCTACACATGCTGCATCTTGCCCGCAAGCAATATAAAACGCGGCTAATGCATTTGCATAGTGTGCATTTACTCCAATCGTACCACTTAGGGCGCCGCCCACTGTGGTCATTTTACCGAAATCGACCATTTTTTCTGGCGTCGTGTGTAGATATTTCTTTACAAGCTCACGACTTAAATGCACTTCAGCGGTTACTTTCTTGCCACGTACTGAACGTAAGGTTTGTGCCGTCGCTTTTTTATCACCGGATAAATTACAGTCTAAGAAAGCATCAACTGGTTTGATTGGTGTATTGGCAAGAATGTATTCAAAAACCGCATTGGTCGAAATGGTCACCATGTTTTGACCTGATGCATCGCCCGTTAAGTATTCAAACACCAAATACACATGATTGCCTTCCATGCTTAAATTAATGTCAGATAACTTGCCATAACGGGTCGTCGATTCAGCGATTGTCTTGAATGTATCGTATTGGGTGGTGACCCAAGTAATAAACTGACTCGCTTGCACTAAAGATTCAAATGCAAATCCCGGTGCACGTGTAACCCCTTCATTAAGCAAAATCGCACTCGCACCACCTGCTGCACTGATCAGTAATGAACCTCGGTGATAAGAGGCCACTAATGCTGCTTCCGTTGTCGCCAAAGGAACAAGGTATTCACCACTGGCAAATAAGCCATTCACTTTTAAAGGACCAGCAATGCCTACAGGCAACTTTACGGTTCCTATGAAATTTTCAATATTTTTCTCATAGCACTGCTGCTGTTGCTGGGTTTCAGGATCATAAATAACGGTTTGAGCATTTAGGTTATTTAAAGCTTTCCAACGTTGCTCAATAACTCTGTCACTGATATAAGGGTTACGTGGTAACTTATTCTGTAAAGGCTCATCATTAGGATCAAGACGTTGATGAAGTTCTGAAGGCGAAAGCTGACCTAACATAGAGGTCACATAATCTTGACGATGTAAATTAAGTTTAGGCATGAATACAATACGTTAGCAAATGAGCCTACATTATATAGGTAAATCAATTATTCACTGCTCATGCCAGATAAGTTAAAAGTTAATGCCCCGCCAGATGCTTAAAGCACCGTAACGTGATCCCAAAACAACAAACCTACCTGTTCATGTTTCGATTTAACTCACAAATTTGAGGCACAAAAAAAGCCGAACATTGTCGGCTTTTTTGCTTTATTACTCGTATCCGGTGAGCTCCATGAAACCTTTCCCAGTATGGCTTCCTTTGACTCTTATCGGCCCTTCCCAATATGGAAATATGAATGGCAACCATTGATCACGGCGAACAACCTGTGTTTCAAGTTTAATGGATTGCGATGGAATATCGATTTCCCACACTAACGGGAATCGTTTCCCTTGCACACCATAATATTTAATCGGCTTCATTCTAATTTGGTTATTATCTAACTTCACCACTTTACCGTCCGGCCAAGATCGTGAGCCAAAGAAATACGGTGCATTATCTTTTTCACGCAGCTGAGAAACCATCAGAGCGCTACCATCATCCAGATGAATCGAGAACCAATCCCAGCCCTGTTGCTGTTTACTCAACATGCTGCTACTCCATTCACGATCAAACCAACCTTCGCCTTTCACATGGTAAGTTTTACCATCCAGCTCAATCATGCCTTTGACATTTAAAAACGGTGCACTGTAGTAATAGGATGCAATGTCGAGTAATGGGTGCTTTTTGCTGTACCCTTCGTCCCCTTGTAGCACGATAGAACCCGCCTGTGACACATCAAGAATCGCTTCCATGTCATCGTCAGCAAATTCTAATCGGCCGGGGAAAGGTGAAGTCCCTTTTGCACGCCAAGCCCAGTTATCTAACCAAGCTCGAAATGGATTTAAAATCACACCAGCTTGACCTATTCCACCACGAGCAAAACGTTCTGCTCGCCAGATCTTATTTTTAGTAGTGATCACCGCATGTGCCATGTACATCTGCGGTGTTTTCCAACCTTTGTTATCTTCATCGCCTGTCGCCATGCGAAATAGCGTCCACTGTAACGCCATTTGTGTGCCATCATCAGCTTCAAGGTTAGTTGTGAAATACCACCACTCCGCACGGTAATCAGGGTGGGCACCAAAATCTTGTGGAAAAACGAGCTTCTCACCTTTTACAACAGGCTCAAAAACATAATCCGTTGATTGGGTTAACGATTCGACTGATTTACTTTTTGGCTTTGGTTGTTCACAGCCACTTAGCACCACTACCACAGCTAAAGCCGTTACGACTCGTGTTAACCATGTATGTTTTCTTGTCATTAGAATGACTCCCTTAAAGACAAGATGGCAGAGCGACGCACTAAACGCCATACAGGCCATGCACCCGCAACTAATAAGGCTAACAGCGCAGTACCCAGCGTAGTGAAGTAATCAACTGGAAAATATTGCACTGGCATTGTCCAACCAAATGAATACTTCAAAACAACATCAATCAATAACTGCGCAAGGAACAAGCCAAGAGGCAATGCAATAAGCGCCGTCATAATACCAATCAGTAATAACTGACCACCGCCTAATAATGCTAATTCTCGTCCTGACATTCCCATACAGCGCAGTAAAGAGAACTGACGTTGACGAGAGATCTCACCAGCTACCGTGGCAAAGAACAAACCACATACCGCAATAAACAGTGTTAAATGTCCTAAGGTTGAAGTAACCACGAAGGTACGATCAAAAACACCCATCGCTTCTTTCATTAAGGCGGCATTATTACGAATACGCTCAGGTTGTAGACGGAAACGTGCACCTAAATCGGCTAACAACTTATCAGGATTAGCATTCTTATTTAAATGAATAGCTAAACCCACTTGCCCAGAATGCGGCCAGAAACGTTGCCACTTAGATTGTGAGATCAACACCTGACCATAAGGATTACCGTAGTCATAATAGATCCCAACGATTTTCCACTTCTTATTCATTGGGGCTGGTAAATCGATCACATCCCCTACACTCCAATGGTTTTTAAGTGCCAGAGATTCACTGACCATTACCGAGCGGCTGGAATGTAAAGTACGCCAATATTCATAAGCGGTTTCTTTCACCGATAGTGCACGTTTCTCACCGGCTGTTTCACCGATACTCATGACCTGAATCGTTCCCGTATCAGACGGCGTTTCTTTCTGCCAACTCCACCATACTTGTTCTACTTCAGGCTGATCTTGGAGCCATTTTGAAATACGTGGTGCCATGTTCATTGATGGACGAATATAGATATCTGCCGCTAATCGCTGTTCTAGCCAACTTTCAGTTGTGTTTCTAAAACTGCCAACCATGGTTTCCATACCGATGTTGGATGCCAATGCCAGCATAAATGCCATTGCTGCGACACCTCGGTAACTTAAACTAGCGGCTGCATCATTAAAGAACCAACGCAGTTGTGCAGAACGACAGACCTTGCCAAGTCCAAGGAATAGCTTCCACAGTAAGAACGGCATAAATAAGCCACATGCAATCAGAATAAATGCAATTAATGCAAAGCCTGCTAATTGACCATGTGGTAATTGATATATACCAAAAGCGATTAATATAAAGACGCCAGAAAACAACGCCTGCCATGCAAACTCACGACCACTAAAGCGAATCAATGATAAATGTGCTGATAAACGCGCAGGTTGGGTTTTCACTAAGCGGATCATTGGCCATGTACAAGCAAACATACAACCGAATACAGCTATTGCTAAGCTTGCTAGTCCCCAAGACCAATGCCATTGAATATGTAGACTAACGTTAGCGCTATATAAATCATTCAATGATGCAGCAACACTTGGTAACAGTTGCTGAGCTAATAATAAGCCCAGCAAGTTACCACCAATTAAGCCCAGCACAATCCACGCAGACAACTCAAACACTAAAGCTTTAGCAATTTGCCCACTGTTAACACCTAACTGGCGCAATATCCCAACTAATGGCTGACGTTGAGCAAATGACAGTGACATGGCTTGATAGAAAATAAATAGACCTACCACAAACGACAGCATACCCATGGCAAACAAGTTCAAATGGAATGCATTCGTTAGTGGTTCTAATTTCGCACTTTGCTTACGCTCTAACGTTAAGCCCGGTGGTAAGATATGGATCAATTTACTTAGCTGGTCACGGCTCATCTCGCCACAAACAACCGCAGTAAAACCAGAGCTTGGATTCAACTCACGCAGCAAAGCAATATCGGCAATCATTCTCGGCTCATTCATACGATCATCTTGAATGATTTCAATCGGCCCGATCTTTTTACCTGAATCTAAAGTGATCATACTGCCATCACTCAAACCAATATAATTAGCCAGTTGCTGACCAATCATGATTGGGTATGGTGGGCGCATTAATTCCAGTAACTTTACCTTACCATCATCAAGACGGTGTGAATCACTGATCCCCATCAACGCAACAGGATCGATACCTAATAACTGGAAATCACGTTGTTGATCAGTAACGATGCGGTATTCTTCCAATGGTGAACACGCTTTTAAACCAGCGCGACGCATTTGAATATAGAAGCCCTGTGGGACTTTCATCCCAACTTGTGCATGACGGATCCGATAAGGAAATGGATTAGAAAAGAGTTGTTCACCTTCACGGTAGCTTTCTTTCGCTTGTTGGTTAACAGCCATCACCCCAACCAACAAAGCAATGCCAAGTGTTAAACCTAGCCAGACGAGAATAATTTGAAACGGGTGACGTCGATAATGCCCCCACAGCGCATTAACTACGGGGCGTAACATGTAACTGTCCCCCTTGCAGACGCACCTGCCCCTGCATATGTGAAGCCACTTTATTACTGTGCGTCACCACTAATAATGTACAGTGTAATTTTTTCGTCAGTGAAATAAGTAAACGGATCACCGCTTCAGCGTTACGTTCATCAAGGCTACCGGTTGGCTCATCGGCTAACAGAATTTTAGGTTCCATATAAATAGCGCGAGCAATCGCAGCACGTTGTTGCTGTCCACCGGAGATTTCTTCAGGATAACGATCAAGTAGAGACATTAAATTCAGCGCCGAGATCAACTGACGCCACAATTTATCATCCGCAGGGAGCCCCTTTAATTGACGACAGAAACGAATATTATCAGCCACCGTCAAGGTTGGTAGTAAATTGTATTGTTGGAAGACTAAACCAATATTATCACGGCGAAACGCAGTACGTTCACGCTCAGAAATCGAATGGATAGGTGTATTTCCTAGCCAAATTTCTCCCTCTTCTGGAATATCTAATCCCGCAATCAGGTTTAAAAGTGTACTTTTTCCAGAGCCACTTTCTCCCATTAACGCAATTTGATCCCCAGGTTCGAGCTCTAAATTCGTCCCTTGCAGCACGGAATGAAACTCGGCACCATCACGGTATCCTTTACAGAGTTCCGCCAGTCGTAACATCTATATCACCAACACTTGAGTTTCTATTAATTACTCAAAAAACTCAGTAATTAATCAAAATAACTTTAATAAATACTTCATGTATTTACCGAGGCAAAATTTACCTTAAATAGCCCTGTCAATAAAGCAATTTAGGTTTTGAGAACGACTATTTATAAATTTTTGTCTACTCATATCGGATTAACATTAATACTGTATTTGCCTTCATATTAGAGCGTAGAGTAATACACTGATAAATAATATCTATGATGACCATCAATTCTACTTATCTTAAGCCACTAAATTATTAATCCATCGACGTGAATAAACCCGACAAGATGAAGCAAACCACTTCACGAGTTCTTCTAAGCCAAGTAATGCATATACCCACTCTATCGGCCAATGGAGTACCAGCGCACAGAAAGCGGTTACCGGAATACCTATCACCCACTGAGCAATAATATCTTGGTAAAAACAGAATTTAATATCGCCACCAGCCCGTAATACTCCAACTATCATCACCATAGGAATACTTTTCAATACCAGCACAATGGCGAAAATATCAAAGAAATGATCGGTTAAATTACGTACATCGGGTGTTAATCCTGAAAATAAGGTTAATAGCGGCTGCTTTATGCCAAACATCAAAAGCACGGTTGCTAATGCACACACCAAATTGACTAATGAAAAAGCCCACGCTTTTAAATAAGCTTCTTCATTTTTATTAGCACCAAGTAAATTTCCAATAAACACCGCTGATGCATTAGAAATACCGATCAACATCGCCAACGATAATGATTCAATTGGGGTGATAACCGACATTGCCGCCAGACCATCAACGCCTAATTGACCAATAATCGCGTGATAAACAAAAATACCACCAGCCCAGGCTAAATGATTAAATGTAATAGGCAGCGATAATTTCAGAAAACGAGAAATATCTTTTTGATTGCAAACAGTCTTAATTGTCGAAAAGTCGAAGGCTAATAAATGGTTACGACCGTATAAATAAGCAGCCAGCAACACAAGTTCGATTGCCCCACTTAATAACGTTGCCCATGCCGCCCCTTTGATCCCCATGGCTGGCAAACCAAACTGACCAAAGATCAAAACCCAATTAAGGAACATATTGGCCGCTATACCAATCGCACTAAAGAACGTACTGATACCCGGTTGATGCATTGAACGTAAACCAACCGCCATACTTATACCAAATGCAGCCCCTAATAGGTTAAATGCAGTAATACGTAAATAATCAGAGCCAAGCGCAATAACCTCTGGTGATTGAGTGGCAAGCCCCATAATGCTTTCAGGTATAAATAAGAACAAAGCCGCAGCCACAGAAGCAAAGCCACCACTGATCATTACCGTTAATGCTGTTGCTTCACGCACCCCTTGCTTGTTATTTGCTCCCCAATACTGAGCCGTTAGCATCGCACCGCCCGTCGAAACTCCAAACAACATAATAATTGCGACAAAAAATGCTTTACCGGCAATACCTGCTGCTGCAACCTCAACATTACCGAGCTGTCCTAGCATTAAAATATCGACAAGACTGCGGCTTGAAAATAGCATCGATTGCAATGCAATAGGCAGTGCTATCCAAAATAGTGAGCGAAAAAAACCACGATTAAACTGTTGTAGTACAAGAGTCGGCATTATCATTATCCCTAATGAAGACAAGCGAAAGGCTAATGGCTTTTCTATTAAATTTACAAATACATAACCTTCACAATGATGCATTGTGAGTAAGAACAACTAGAATGGACACGCTGGTGGCACGTAAAGCAAGCGAACAATCTCAGGCGTGAACGGCTATGCTAATCTTATAAATTTTTCGATGCCATTCATATTTTTCTGTTATTCGTTACAATTAACAAAAATATAGTTATTTATAATCAGCCATACCCAAATAATAACCATAAGGAAATGGAGCGATGAAGTAATGGGCAAAACAATTCTGGTAGTCGGTGCATCAGGATATGTAGGTAGTCACCTCGTACCTGAATTACTCAATCAAGGCCACCGTGTCAAAGCAACAGGACGTAATTTACAACTATTACGTAAACGCGGTTGGAATGAACTTGAACGCCTTGAACTCATTCATTTAGATCTCAGCGACAATAAAGATCTCACTGATTTACTTCATGATGTCGATATTGTCTATTTCCTTGTTCATGGTATGAACCATGGTCATGACTTCATTGATTTTGAGCTCGATTGTGCCCGTCATTTTTCTCAGTACCTTGAAAAAAGTCACGTTAAACAAGTCATTTATTTAGGTGCATTACAGTCAGAAGATGCCGCTTCTACTCATCTTATTGCCCGTAAAGAAACAGGTAATATTCTCCGCGGCAGTGGCAAAACTACGATTGAATTACGTGCAGGTATTATTATCGGTCCGGGCTCTGCTGCCTTTGAGGTCATGCGTGATTTTGTTAGCCATTTGCCTGTTATGCTAACGCCTAAATGGGTAACATCACGCAACTCACCGATTGCTCTTAGAAATCTATTATTCTATCTCACAGAGCTGATCAAAAAGCCCGCTGACGAAAACGTGATTTTCGAGGTTGCAGGCCCTGAACAACTTACTTACCGTGAACAAATGGTGAGGCTTGGTAAACTGATCAATAAAAAGATCCATGTTATTCCACTTAAGTTTTTAAGCCCTACATTAGCCGCCTATTGGCTGCGGTTTATTACCTCTGTGCCAACCAATATTGCCCGAGCGTTAATTAACGGCCTGCAATATGACTTACCCGCAGATGGAAGCAAACTGCAAGCCTACATTCCCCAAGTACTGCTCAGTTATGATGATGCGGTAGCCGAAGCGTTAGAAATGAATGATGAGATCATTGATAGCGAAATATGGGGATTCGATCCAGATGCGTTGTCTCGTTGGCAACCCGATTATGGCTACTACCCTAAGCAAGCAGGATACACCTTAAAAACCGATGCTAGCTGCGAAGATTTATGGCGACAAGTTCAGCTTATCGGTGGTGATGAAGGCTACTTTTTTGCCAATGGCTTATGGCGATTACGTGAATGGATGGATGCCATGATTGGCGGCAATGCATTAGAGCGTTATCGTCGTGATCCTAATCATCTAGAGCTCGGTGATCGTATTGATTCATGGAAAGTGATCAGTTTAGAAGAGAACCACTTCTTATCACTACTTTTTGGCATGAAAGCACCTGGCTTGGGTCGTTTAGAATTTACCATTAATGATCATGGCAAGTACCGTACGGTTGATATACGAGCATGGTGGCACCCTAAAGGCTTTAAAGGGTTATTGTATTGGTTTGCCATGATGCCAGCACACTTGTTTATCTTCCGAGGTATGACACATCAACTGGTGAAACGCTGTAAAGCCAAAGCAAAAGATGGTCATATAGATACCGTTTAAATCGTTGTAAACACTATAAACTAGATCAAAAACGCCCAATTGAATCGCTATCAATTGGGCGTTTTTATTCATACTTGTTACTCACGCATGTCAGTCTGTTACATGCCTGATTTCGTTATGCGGTTACATCTTCTTTTGCACATGTCATTCTCAGTGCTGCTATTGGTCCACTAATTAAAGTAAAACCAATCAAGATAGATACTGGCACAGCCGTTATCACAATAAAGGATTGCAGTGCATTCAAACCACCATCTCCAGCTAATAACAATACCGCTGCTACAACACCCATAGTGATAGCCCAGAACAAACGGTGTTTGCTATCAGGCTCATTGTCACCTGACACCACCATCGCAATGGAATACGCCATTGAATCCCCTGTTGTGACAACAAAGGTGGTGGTTAACACTAGAAATGCAGGTAATAATATACTGCTAAATGGTAAGTTAGACAGCGTTGCTAATAGTACAGCAGGCAATCCAGCATCATTTAACGGTCCTGAAATTACACCCGGATTTTGCAGTTCAAGATAAATCCCGCTTCCACCTAATACAGTAAACCAGAAGTTTGTCGCTATCGGTGCACCAATAGCAACGGCTAACACTAGCCCACGAATACTTCGGCCTTCTGAAATACGTGCAATGAAGATCGCCATCATAGGAGCAAAACCAATAAACCAGCCCCAGAAGAACCATGTCCACCACACATTCCAAGATGGCTTGTCTGTCGTGAGGCTTAACTCACCAAAATGCTGTAGATATCCACCAAAGGCGCTACCGAACTCGTTTAAAATAAACTTGGTTGGACCTAAAAAAAGCATCACTAATAACAAGCCAAAGGCACCAATCACATTAATACGTGATAACCACTGCAAGCCTTTATCCATGCCAGATGCTGCAGAAATCGAATACACAGCAACTACGACAGCTAAAATAAGTAATTGAGATTGGACATTGTTTTCTAAGCCAGTAAGTAGCTCTAAGCTATAACCTAATTGCGATGCTAAAAATCCAATCGGACCAATGGTACCTGCTGCAACAGCAATAATAGAACATGCATCTATCACGCTACCCATCCAATGATTTTCAAGCTTGCTACCAAAGATAGGAAACAGCAAAGCACGCGGACGTAACTTTACGCCGTGTTCATGGTGTGCGTACATCAACACAATTGTTGCCAATGTGCCTAATACAGCCCAGGCTAAAAAGCCCCAATGTAAGAAGGCTTGATCCAGTGCTGGAGCTACCGCTTGCAGCGTTGAACCGCTCACATCTGAAAATGCTGGTGGTGGCGTAATAAAGTGATAAATCGGCTCAGCTGCAGACCAAAACACCCCGCCACCCGCTAATAAGGTACACATGATCATGGCTAACCATCGGAACGTACCGATCGTCGGCTTAGATTCCGCACCCATGACCTTTTTCCCCAGTGGGCTAAATGCCAAAACTAAAGCAAAAATGAAATTAACCAGCATCAACCACTGCCAGCTTTGGCCAAAAGTATTGGCGGCAGATTCGAAACTTGTTTGAATAAATGCTGTAAAACTGGACATATCGAACAGTGCAGCAAAAATGAATAAAGAAATGAAACCAATCGTTAGAATTGGAACAAGTTTAGCTTCAACATTGCTTGAAACTTCACTTGAAGAAGTAGCGTCACCATTAGCTATTTGGCATACGTTAGTTGACATAAATATCTCACTTTGTGTGTGAGGGACGAGAGATTAACAGCCCATACACACAAAAGCCAGATAAAAAACCTTTATTATTCAAAGCAAAAGTAGCATAAACCACTTTAATATTCGTTTTTAAGTGGCATATCATGATGTTACGACTTTGTATAACAATTAAACTTAATTGCCACTTAATAATATTAATAATAGCATTATCAAGAAAAAAGCAGCGTTTAGCTAACAGTTAAAAATAATTACTACTCTAACCAATTTCACCTAAATCAAGAGCATTCACCCCTAATAACTATTCAGTTTTCTTTCTACATGATTGAAAACAATCGCGCTGCAACTGCTTCATTTTCACTAATCAACGATTAAATCGTAAAACGTTAACGTGTTCTGTTTACTGATATGCAAGATTTGTTGTTTAGGCACTAACAACCATTGCTCATTTTGCTCTAATGGCTCAGAAGCTAGCGTGACACTTTCAGGTGTTTGCTTTATATAAATAGTAGGTGCTGCATTATCTGTGCTGTAGCGCACCACCCAAAAGCTATTACCATCTGAAATACAAATGGATGCCTGAAGTGGTTGAGTGACTTCTTTTTCCTGCATTGCCTGTTCGATTTCATACATAGTCTGATTTATCGCAGCAATAGGATCGTTTTGTAGGCCATTTTTGATCATCAACAGAAAGATAATTTCACTATCTGTTGTACCTACTCGCTTGTTATATAAACTTTCAGACAGTAAACGCTCTAATGAAAAACGGACTTTATCAAAGTCACCTATCTGACCGTTATGTAAAAACATCCATTGCTCATAAATAAATGGATGGCAGTTAGCTCGTGAGACTTCAGCACCAGTAGAGAAACGCACATGTGCCATAAAACGATGAGAACAAATATGATGCGTTAAAGAGCGAAGATTATCGTCAGCCCACGCAGGTATAATCTCATGATAACGTCCAGGCATTTCACGTTCGGCATACCAGCCCAGTCCAAAACCGTCACCATTGACATAGTTAACCGCTTTACGCTCTTCTAATGTTTGGTGGATCAAAGAATGCTCTGGTTGATAAATCAGTTCATCTAAATAAATTGCGTTACCGTGATATGCAAGCCAACGAGACATAGTGACACCCATCTGCGATTAAAACTTATCAATAGACGCCTTCACCTATTTAAAATCAACCACTAAACGTCTACTAAGCGAATATCTAAATAAATTAATCACAACCATATAATGATCATTAAAATAACAAATCCCTTTTCATCACCACTGTCACTTATGCAATAACAACTTGTAATAACAGCCATTGCAGCAAGACTTTGAACATTTTAATTTACGTGTTATTTCCGCGGACACTCCACCATGAAATACGCTTCTTTATTAAGTTGTACAGCACTGTTCTCACCACTTGTACTTGCCCAGTCAGATACCATACAACCCCAACAAAATATGGTTTACACCCTTGCAATAACCATTGTTTTCTTAATTGCTATTGCTTGTTACCACGTAACGAAAAACAAACTACGTCAGCACAAACCACAAATCCCCTCTTTCATTCATCACCTCACAGGTTTTGTGATTGGATTTGTTTGTTTCTATGTTCTTTTCTATTTTCTTGGTATGTGCTTCTAAGTTGTAGCAGTGAAATTTAGCGAATGGCAAAGTCATTTGAGTTGTCGTTATCGCTTAACCTGTTAATTCAATACCCGTTAAGCGGTAAACTCTGTTCAACTATCAAGCAGTTATACATCGATTTAGACACTAAGCTGACAATTTACTCCATCATCATTTGTATGCTTATTGTGTAAGTTCCTTTCTCCCTTGGCACCATTACTAAGGAAACTGTATGAAAAAAATAACAATTGCTAGCTTCGCTCTTGCTGCCTTCTTACTCGCAGGGTGTAACAACGCAGACGATCACGAAATTAACGGCTCATTGACACAAGTAGGTGTTGCCAATGACTTCTATCTCAACAACGCTCCTGCAGCGAGTATCATCCTGTCTAAAGACAAAAGCCATTTTCTAACGCTTTCTATCAACAGCAATAGCCTACATACCTTGCTGACCAAAAAAGAAGCGATGAATTACAATCAAGATAATCCAAATATCGACGCATCATTGAATTGGAATGGGCATTTTGTGATCGATAAAACTAAGCCTTCAGGCCTTGTATTACGCTTAGAAAGTCTTGATAAAGAAAACAGCACAGCCAAGATCCACTACACTGCGACACTGGTTAGCCCCAAAGCAGATACCAATAAAACAATCCAGTTAAGTGATTCTTTCACCCTATCAGATAACAATTGGCAGAAGATCGATAAACTCTACCAACAACAGCAAAAGCTGCAGGCTAAACAAGAGAAACAAAACCAAGAAACATCCAAATAGATTAATAACCTAAAGGAATTTCCATCCAATATGGGATATTAATGGACATCGTCGCTTTAACACGTATGATCAGCGGCAATCTATTGAACTCCCATATTGGAATAGCATTTTGATCAGAGAAAATGTCTTTACCTCATACGAAAATTGGACCAAACCTTTCGTATCTGAAGTTGCTGAAATCATTAACCTACTGAAAGATCATGGCTACGATGCAAACAAACTTGCGCTAGTCACTGGTTTACAAGAGAAAAATGTCAGTAGCTGGACAGCAAAATATAAAAAAGAACCTTTTAACATCTCTACTATTCCATACCCATGCTGGTGTTTCCTTGCTGCATTAGTCGGTCGACAAAACATTGCTATGAATGGCGAAGTGATCAAAGTTGAAGACATTCGCCGTGTATTACGCCTCTTTAAACCAACAGCTTTTGGTGCCCGTAATACTTTTGTTTGTCCTACTAGCGAGCAGTTTGCAAAACTGATCGACAGTGGTTTATTTGAAGAAATGACAGCGCAAAATATTTGTGAGCTTTTCAACTGGAACCCAAGCCAATTTATTGAAAGCCTACAAACAGGTAAACTGCCATTCTTAAACTGGTGTTTAATCGTAATGATGCTTGGTATCAACATCCAAAAAATGGTACTGAAAGAACTCGAAGCACCGTTAGAATATATTGCTGAATAAAGCCGAGTTAATCATTAACAACGCTTATTGAAATAGGAACGACGAGATAAAGCTTAAGTTTTACTCGTCGTTTTTTATTACTCAAAACGCTCTCTCCCCGCTCTATCGATCACACACCAACCAAATTTACATCTAGTTACAAATTAAATATTCGAAATTTATCCGCCTGACAGTGATAATAGTTTTTTATCAAATTGTTAAGGATACGTAGAAATGGACAGTAAACTTTCTAAACCCACAATAGCCCTTCACTGGATCACTGGTGTACTTTTTATTGGTGTGATTATTTTAGGGTTATACGTAGAAGGTCTGCCTAGATCACCTGAAAAGTTTGAGCTTCTTGGTATCCACAAATCCTTAGGTGTGATTATTCTTGCTGTTGCACTTATCCGTATTATTTGGCGATTTAAAGAAGGACCTATCACAGGTGCGCCTGAACAAAATCGCGCCCTTCAAATTTTAGCGAAAAGCGTACAACATCTATTATTGCTAGCCACCCTACTCATGCCGATTTCTGGCATCATGATGAATACTGGCGGTGGTAGAGCTTTAGAGGTTTTCGGCGTAGAAATACTTGCTGCTGGAGAGAAAATTGAGTGGCTAGGCTCGCTAGGACATACCATTCACGTGATTGCAGCCAAAATCATTATTGCACTGATTGTTCTTCACGTTATTGGCGCTCTAAAGCATCAACTAGTTAACAGAGATCATGCAATAGAACGTATGTTTGGACGCTAACAGTATTATCACTCACTAATAATGAGTCAGCCACACTCGGCTGACTCCTCTCATTCATATCACGATCTGTTTATTATCAAGAGCCATTAGCGTAGTTTCGCTATTTCACTAATACAACTTTTTGTACACATACGATCTCATTTTCATCTATCACCAGATCCTCTGCACGATATGTTACTAAGCATTTGGTAAATTACGTAACCTGTGAATATTGATCGCACATGTGACCGTTACTTAGCATACTCACTGTAAATTGATAACACAGCCTTAGTATACTTTTGAAGTATCAAATCAACTTAAGTGCACAAGCTATATGGATAGAAATCGCTTGGAAAGATTCAGAGGTGCAGGATGCCAGATTTAGATATGAGAACCGTCAGTTTTCTCGCATCATTTTTTTCACTCATCTTTGGGATTGGTTTGTTGTTCTTTCATTTAGAACAAAAGCACTTCAAAGGTGTAAAACTTATCGCGATTTCTCAACTCTGTATATCTATCGCCACAAGTTTAATTTTTCTACGTGGGCAGATCCCAATGTGGATATCTGTGCTCCTGTCCAATATGATTTTGTGTGGTGGTCTCACTCTATGTCTTTATGGATTTAGCCAATATCGCGAAGCTTGCTCTCGACTATGCAAAATTTCACTTTTTGGCCTAGTGCCCCTGTTTATTGCATTGCTTTATTTTTACTTTATCCAAGATTCTCTCAATGCCAGAGCTTTTAGTGCGAGTTTACATTTCGGTATCACTCAACTTTTAGCTTGTATCGTTATTTTTAAAGGTAAAGCACTCGATAATCCAATCCCCAAATACACACTAGGACTGGCTTTTGGCGTAGTTTCTCTCACCATGTTTATTCGTGCCACACTCGTACTTAATACTGATGAGATCAGCCAATATATGCAGGCAGGCTGGGTTCATCAAATTCCTTATCTCACATTGATGTTTCTCATCATGGCAATGTCATTTAACCTAGTATGGCTGGTCAATGGACGTTTAACCCACTCAGTGGAAGCACTTTCAATAAGAGATAACCTCACCTCGTTATACAACCGTCGAGGTATGGATAAACTGACACCACAGATAACCACCAGTAATGCAAAGCAGCCTCTGCCATTAATCGCTATGATGTGTGATATAGACCACTTTAAATCCATTAACGATAAATTCGGACATCTTGTTGGCGATCAGGTGATTGTGAATGTGTCAGAGCAGATCCAAGCATGTGTCAGAGTCAATGACATCGCTATCCGATATGGCGGCGAAGAATTTTTGATTTTATTACCCAATACTCCCCTTACCAATGCACATATTGTTGCTGAACGCATTCGTGATGCGGTACACAACATACCTGTACCTCATGAAGGAATGTCGCCTATCTCAATCAGTATTGGTGTTTCTCAACAATATAAAGGTGGTGATTTAGATAGCTTAATTAGAGAAGCAGACAAAGCGTTATATCAAGCTAAACAAGGTGGTAGAAATTGCGTGATGATAGCGCCTTGTGAATGCTAAGAATTAAAGGCAAAGCATGTATACCCAAACGACTTCAAGATGCCTGATTCAGAGCGAGGTCACTGAGTTGAATTCAAGAAGACAACGAAGCGGAATAGCTAGCTATTTTCAAGTTGTCTGACGCAAGAAGTCGGCTCAGTGACACTGTTCCCAAAGGGCGAGCGTCCTTAGCTCTCAGACTTTGTTAACGATTCTTAATGTAGAACCACTATATCTACGAATCGTTGCCGCGCCTGAGAACTAAGGTCATCTCGCTGAACACTGCATCTTGAAGTTACTTGGGTATATACATCTAGAAACTTTGGTGTCAGTAAAAATCTATTTTTTAAACCGTCGAAATATCCCTCGTAGCACGATGATAAACACAACCATATTAAGCGCAAAACCAATACTAACGAGTAAAATAGCCAACGGATTACACACATAGGCACTGGCATAACTGCTGCAAATCGCACTCACTTCTATGGTAAAAAATGACCACGGTAATGCTAACCAAAGAAAGATAACGTGGTTTTCATAAAGGAAATGATTAAGCTCGGCGCTGATAAATAATGACAAGAACCAGATCATGCCGTAAACAAGAGGGATTAGCAGTCCAATACAAAATATTCGCTTTTTATTCATCATTCCTCCCTCCTTTTACCTTAATAATAGTCAGTTTAGTCTCATCGCTACCATTATAGTATTTTGAAATAACAAGCTTGTTATAAACGCTTCTATTGAGATTAGGTTACATCAGATATAGTTATTAGCATTATTAACTAGATAAACGGGAATTTGTATTTCTCTTATTACATTGAATTATTATCCTTTATATTTATTTTCAAGATATAACCCAACTTAGAAATAAAAATCATTCTTATTAAAATTTAATTATGGTGTGATAATTACTTAATATCAAAACTGAAAATTCATTCCTAAAATATAACAGATTAATTTTTCCTTAATATCGTGGTTAATTATTGTTAATTGTTTTTTACCTCAGCAATGTTAATTTAATAAGTAATAAATCACTACTAATTACTCATATTCAAATGAGTGTTAAATCATAATAAATCAAATATTTACTCGTTTTAGGCTTTGATAGACACAAGTTTAATGCTAACGGGTGAATAGCATTTATGTATTAAGGACGACTTATGTCTGCAAAGCAAATTGTAAGAAATTCAGCATGTCTTAATACCAAAAGTATTGGCCCTAAACCTAAAATGCTTCCCGTTTATAAAGACTACCTGCCACCTTGTAATCAACACTGCCCTACAGGTAATGATATTCAAGGCTTTCTCGCATTAGTGCGTGATTTAGAATTCAAAAAAGCATGGCAAAAGTTAGTAATAAATCAACCTATGCCTGCGATACATGGTCGTGTTTGTTATCACCCATGTGAAATTAGCTGTAACCGCGCACATACGGACTCTCCGGTTTCGATTCAACAAGTTGAACGTATGCTAGGTGATTTAGCCATTGATCAAAAATGGGCTTATCCAACAGTTAATGAAGAAACCAATCGTAAAATTTTGATCATCGGTGCAGGTCCTGCAGGTTTAGCCGCTGCCTATCATCTTCGTTTAGCGGGTCACCAAGTCGAAATCCGTGATGCTAACCCCCATGCAGGCGGCATGATGAATTACGGGATACCAGCTTATCGTCTACCTCGTAATATCTTGCAGCAAGAAGTTGAAAAAATTACCGATATGGGCGTAAAGCTTACGCTTAATCATAAAGTTACCGATATTGTTGCAGAAAAAGAGCAAGGTGAATTTGATGCCGTCTTCCTTGCTATTGGCGCACAAATTGGTCGTCATTTAAAAATTCCAATGGAAGATTGTGGTCCCATTATGGAAGCCACTGAATATTTGAACCTAGTCGGTAATGATCAAGGTCCTAAGCTTGGTAAACGTATTGCGGTACTGGGTGGTGGTAATACTGCAATGGATACCGCGCGTGTCGCTAAACGTTTAGGCGCTGAGGAAGTCATGGTGATCTTCTTTTCTGATCGCAACCACATGACAGCCCATGAATTTGAAGCAGATGAAGCTGAAGCTGAAGGTGTGAAAATTCACTGGATGCGAAATCTTACCTCGATTCATGGCACTGAATTTACTATGGAAGTTATGGCGTTAGATGAAAATGGTGACGCAAAACCCACTGGTGAAATTGAGACTCTTCAAGCTGATGCCATGGTTTTTGCTATCGGGCAAGACATTGAAAGCCAACTTCTTTCAGGCGTTGAGAATGTCGAATTAACACCTGATGGCTGCATCAAAGTTAACGATCACATGATGACCGGTTATGAAGGTATTTTCGCCGGCGGTGACATGATCTCTTCATCTCGTTCAGTCACTACCTCCACAGGACACGGTAAAAAAGCAGCACGTAATATTGATGCATGGCTACGTGGTGGTGTTTACCTCAGTGAAGAAAAACACCAAGTTGTTACTCACGATATGCTGCAACTTTGGTACGAAATTGATTCCAACCGTAATCCCATTAACGAAGTCGCTGTTGCTGAACGTGTTAAAGACTTTACCGAAGTAGTACAAGGGCTAACCATGGACCAAGCCGTCTATGAAGCGACACGTTGTTACAGCTGTGGTAACTGTTTTGAATGTGATGGCTGCTACGGCGCATGCCCTGAGCAAGGTGCCATTATCAAGCTTGGTAAAGGTAACCGCTACAAATTTGACTACGAGAAATGTACAGGTTGCCAGGCCTGCGTAAACCAATGTCCTTGCCATGCTATTGCAATGTCACCTGTATCTGACATTCCTTTCACACTAAAAAAATAATAAGGGGAACTTCTATGACTCATCAATATAAAACAATGGATGGCTGTAGCGCAGTTTCTCATATTGCTTATCGTGTAAACGAAGTCGCTGCGATTTACCCAATAACCCCCTCTTCACCAATGGCAGAATTAGCTGATCAATTTGCCGCAGAAAAACAACGTAATATTTGGGGCGATGTTCCAAACATTATCGAAATGCAATCTGAAGCAGGTGCCGCAGGTGCTACCCACGGCTCGCTCCAAACTGGCGCATTAACAACGACGTTTACCGCTTCTCAAGGTTTATTGTTAATGATCCCCAACATGTACAAAATCGCTGGTGAATTAACATCAACGGTGTTTCATGTTGCAGCTCGTTCATTAGCCACAGGGGCGCTATCTATCTTTGGCGATCACCAAGATGTGATGGCTTGTAACCAAACAGGCTTTGCGATGTTAGCATCCAGTTCGGTACAACAAGCCCATGATAACGCCCTTATTGCTCAAGTCGCGACACTGGCTTCACGTGTACCTTTTATTCATTTCTTCGATGGTTTTAGAACCTCTCATGAAGTGAATAAAATTGATGTCATGAGTGATGACACCATCCGTGAAATGATCAATAACGACGATGTGATTGCTCACCGTAAAAGAGGGTTAGCGCCTGAACGTGCTTTTATTCGTGGTACTGCGCAAAACCCAGATATTTACTTCCAAGGTCGTGAAGCAGTTAACCCGTACTACCAAGCTGTACCGAACATTGTTAATGATGCAATGGTTAAATTTGCCCAGTTAACAGGTCGTCAATATCAGCCATTTAGTTACTATGGTGATCCTGAAGCAACGTCCGTTATGGTGATTATGGGTTCAGGTGCACAAACCGCACGTTTAACCGTTGATGAGCTTAATAAAAATGGAAAAAGTGTCGGTTTAATCGAAGTTCATTTATACCGTCCATTTGCTGTTGATTACTTCACTAACGTCTTACCTGAAAGTTGTCATCACTTAATCGTCATGGATCGTTGTAAAACACCGGGAGCAGTTGCAGAACCTTTATACACCGACGTCATGAGTGCTTTAGTAGAACAGTGCTCTGTTGGTAAACGTATTTGCTTGCCTAAAATAACAGGTGGTCGTTACGGTTTATCATCTAAACAGTTTACCCCTGCAATGGTGAAAGCGGCGTTTGATAACGCTATCGCCGAGAAACCCATTAGCCAATTTACGGTGGGTATTAATGATGATGTGAGCTTCACCAGCTTAGCCATCGATAATAATTACACCTTAGAGCCAGATAACACGGTTCGTGCGGTAATTTACGGTTGGGGCTCGGATGGTAGTGTCGGTGCAAGTAAAAGCACAATTAAAATCATCGGTGCAAAAGACAATAAATTCGTTCAAGGTTATTACGACTACGATTCTAAAAAAGCAGGTTCTCGTACTGTCTCCCACCTTCGTTTCGGTGATACACCTATTGAAGCGCCTTGGATGATTGAACAAGCTTCATTCGTAGGGATTAACCAGTTCAACTTCTTAACTAAATTTGATTGTCTTGTTAATGCAGAAAAAGGGGCAACCGTATTACTCAACTCCCCTTATGATGCCGAGCATGTATGGGAGCACCTACCACTAACCGTGCAACAACAAATCATCGATAAAGAGTTATCGCTATATGTGCTTGATGCAATGAAAGTGGCGGCAGAGACTAATATGGGTCGTCGTATTAACACTATCATGCAAACAGGTTTCTTCATGTTAGCGAACGTGTTCGAACAACAAGAAGCCATTGAGCAAATCAAACACTCCATTGAAGTAGCGTATTCTCGTAAAGGTCAAGCCGTTGTAGAAATGAACTGGAATGCGGTCGATCACGCCGTTTCAGCAACCCAGAAAGTAACCATTCCAGCAACAGCTACATCTAATGTTGAGGTGAAATCAACCATTGGTGATGATCAACCGCAGTTCTTGCAGAAAGTCACCAAAGAAGTAATGGCAATGCGTGGTGATTTAATCCCTGTATCAGAAATTCCATGTGATGGTACCTTCCCTTCAGGGACTACACGCTTTGATAAACACCGCCAAGCCGTGAACGTACCAAGCTGGGATCCTGAGCTTTGTATTCAATGTGGTAACTGTTCGTTTATTTGTCCACACGCCACTATTCGTTCAAAAATCTACAATAAAGATGAATTGGCAGCAGCACCAGAAAACTTCAAATACACAGATGTCAGTGCGCGAGGTTTCCCTGATACCGCTTATACCATTCAAGTGTATGCAGAAGATTGTATGGGTTGTACTTTATGTGTTGATGCTTGTCCTGCTCACAGTGCAACAGATTCAAGCCGTAAAGCATTACAAATGGTGCCTGCGGCTGAACAATGGGATGAGCAAGCACCGAATGTTGAGTTCTTTGAATCACTACCTCAACTGCCGATTAATCAAGTGGATTATTCAACCGTTAAGGGCGTGCAATTCTTGCCACCACACTTCCAATTCCCAGCCTCTTGCGCAGGTTGTGGTGAAACAGCTGTCCTAAAAGTGATTAGTCAGCTATTTGGTGAACGTTTAATGATTGCCAATGCCACTGGTTGTTCTTCAATCTACGGCGGTAACATGCCAACGACACCATGGACACAAGGTAAAAACGGTTATGGCCCTGCATGGTCTAACTCATTATTTGAGGATAATGCGGAATTTGGTTTAGGTTATCGTATTTCCGTTGACCATCAAAAAGACATGGCTTCACGCTTAATCAAGGAATTAGAGCCTGAAATAGGTCATAAGTTAGTACAAGCTGTATTAACTGCCGAACAATCAACAGAACAAGCTTGTTTAGAGCAACGTGAACGTGTTGAAGCTATTCGTGAAAAACTGGTTGGTCATCCAAAAGCAGCCGAATTAGATTCAGTGATTGATACTCTAGTTGAACGTTCAATCTGGATCGTGGGTGGTGACGGCTGGGCATACGATATTGGTAGCGGTGGTCTTGACCATGCTTTAGGTTCATCTCGAAATATCAATGTGTTGGTAATGGATACCGAAGTGTACTCAAATACAGGTGGTCAAGCATCGAAAGCCACACCACTTGCTGCAACCGCAAAATTCGCTGCTGGTGGTAAACCAACCTTCCGTAAAGAACTTGGTTTACAAGCAATCTCATACGGTAATGTCTACGTGGCGCAAATTTGCTTAAATGCAAACCCACAGCAAGCATTGCAAGCGTTACGAGAAGCAGAAGCTTATGACGGTCCATCATTGATTTTGTCATACAGCCCTTGTATTGCTCATGGTTTTGATATGACACAAGCGCGTCAACAAGCGAAAAAAGCGGTGTACTCTGGTCACTGGCCTCTTTACCGTTACAACCCAATGCTTAAAGAGCAAGGTGAGAATCCATTTACTTTAGATTCACTTCGTCCAACTATAAGCAAAGCTGAATTTATGCAACAAGAAAGCCGTTTTAACCAACTGTTCAAAACTAATCCTGAACATGCTGTTGAACTCTTTGACAGAGCCCAAGCAGTAGCATTGAAAAAATGGTCTGTGTTTGAAGAAATGGCAGAAACTGATGCCGCTTGGTTTGAGCCTGAATTAAGCTCTGTAGTACCAGCGAAAAACAATTAATCACTTAAACTAAAATGAAAAAAGTAAGCCCCAAGCAGTTATTCAACACTTGGGGCTTACTTTTATAAAACGGGTTAGACAAACAGCGTTAAAACATTCGAATGCTTAACACTCCGATGTCGCTACTTTGACTTCACTTATGTCTGGAGCACCGACAAACTGTTTTGCTGCAATATACTCAACATAACATTTTCTAAAATTCAGGTTTCTTTTAGTCGGCTGTTGTCCACGAAAGAAAATATGAAAACCACTGTAGTTATTTGGCAGTAAAATAAATTTAGAGTTTGTTTTGTAATTATCATCGTAAGAAAACAATTCAACATCCATATTCACTAACGCTTTAAACTCTTTCAGAAACCTTTCACGTGGCAGTACGCGAAACAATGGATAGCCATCATTGTCATTGATCAAAATTTTTACGCCATTAATTGTTAAAAAACGTTGTAAGTCACTATCATGATCTTCTGTAGTGATATTCGCATTCACCATTTCTTGCTTAGCGTGGAACAGATCAAATGCATTTTGTATCGCAGCTCTGCTGGATTTCATTACAGCAACACGAGCATCAGACGGTAACTCCATTGTCTTTAAAGACACAACAACGCCTATAATGCCAAGAGTGACGATAACGACAACCAGCTCTATGAGTGTAAACCCTTTATTTTTATTCATTTGTCGCATTCAATCATCCTAAAAGCACAAACTAACTTACTGAGCAATTCACAAAAGGAATTGGTTAACAGAAAGATAATCTATTACCACAATATTCTACAAGTATTTATTCTTTACATTCCCCTTTCATAGCAATAACAACCGCATTAGAATACCGCGCACATTCACTGGGAGAATAAGATGCGCAACCAACAACGCACGGCTCAACACCTGCCCTTATTTACGCTTATCACGCTATACATCATTATCTTTCTTGGCTCTGCGGGATTTTTTATTACTATCCCAGCCTACGTCAGCTTATTTTTAACGGATCATTCGCTGGAGTTTGCCAAGAGCATGCCGATTGAACAACGCCGCATGTTGTTTGGTACGGTTATGTCTGCCGCTCCATTTATTTCGATGTTCTTTACCCCTTTTATTGCCCGCTTTGCCGATAAATTTAGCCGTAAGAGCGTGATTGCTATTTGTTTGATGATTGCAGCTATCGGTTTCGCCTTACCGATTTATGCGATTGTGGTGAGCTCTGTGATCATTTTATTTGTCGGTAACATGATCAACAGCTTAGGCTCGGCAAGTCAGCCGATTGCACAAGCGATTTTGGCTGATAACAGCGAAGGGAAAAACAAAGCAACATTAATGAGTTTAGTTGCAGTGGTAATGACAGCGGCCATGTCTTTTGGTCCTGCGCTTGGCAGTAAATTGTCTGCTAGCTATGGTGCTCAAGCGCCATTCTATGCTTGTTTGATAATTGCCATCATTAGCTTAGCGTTACTGTTTATTATTCGTTTACCGATTCAAAATACGGTAAAAGAAGAGAACCCATTCTCATTTGCTAAACCATTAAAGCGCAGCCAAAAAGGGTTATTAAACTGCCTGTTTATTGTGTTTATCTGCCAGTTTAGCTGGAGCCTCTATTTCCAAAACATTGCATTTATTTTCCCGCAGAAATGGAATATTGCGGTAGAAAGTGAGTTCTACCAATACTTTATGATGGGCATTGGTATCGTAATGATTTTCTCTTTGCTATTACTCCCTCGCCAGATCTTGAAACGTTTCTCTGTGTCTTCTGCACTTCGAGTAACAACAGCGCTTTCGGCAATGGGTATGTTACTGCTAGCTATCACGCCAACACCAACCACTCACGTATTGGCGATGATCTTTACTGCAACTATGGTGGCACTGTGTTTTCCTCTTTACATCACAGCCCTTTCAGACAGAGCAAGTGATATCGACCAAGGTTGGGCAATGGCGCTTTCAAGTGCAATGGTTGGCTTGGCGTGGACATTAACTGGATATTTGACTGCTATGATGGTGAATGTGCACCTATTATTGCCAACAGGTATTGCGGTTATTGGCTACCTCGCAGCAATGGTAATGGTGCCTACTCAAAATACGACTATAGAGAAGAAAACACCATCAGAATTGGAAGCAGCATGACAAACAGCAAAACATCATTAGAACATCTACTTAAAGCCCATGACTTTCACCCTGTCGTTCCAAAAGAATTACAATTTGGTACAGGGTATATTGTTGATTTAACACCAAGTAGTGATTTATGGAGTATGGTTACTGCAGAGCATAGCTTTGCTGATGAAATCGTAAACCGTGCTATTGCAGCGAATGCTATGGTGGTGATTGGTCGTTATGCTGAACATCGTTTGATCTACCAAGATAAAGCTAACTTTACCGATTCCCCTGATCGTACGGTTCATATGGCGATTGATTTAGGTTTACCTGAAGGTACACCTGTTTATGCCCCACTTGATGGTGAAGTATTTGGTATTGCTAACCACACCGCAGACGGTGACTATGGTCCAACCGTGATCCTCAAACATGAATTAGAAGGTCATGTTTTTTATACTCTTTATGGTCATTGTGCGACAGAGTATTTATCATCCCTTGCTGTTGGACAGCAAATCACAGCAGGTCAGCAATTTACCGCAATAGGTAAAACGGAAGAAAATGGTGGCTGGGCGCCCCATCTGCATTTTCAAATCATCAAAGATATGGGTAACTATACCAATGATTACCCTGGTGTAATTGACCCTGAACATTTGGATTTTTACCAAGATAACTGCCCGAACCCTAATCTGATCTTAAAACGCTGCGATTTAGATTAATACCAATGCCCATATAAAAAGACATTGCGGCCTTCAACAAAAGCCGCAATATCTTCCTTTCTTATACTTACTTCGTCCAGCTGAATTTCTGAAACATAGGATCGACAGGTGTTTTCGCTACACGATTAACATAGTTACTGATCACCTTTTGCGATAAACCTAGAATGATCTCTAGCACTTGCTTGTGCTCATACCCTGCTTGATAAAACGCCTGAAGCTCTTCTTCTGACACGTTACCACGTGTGCGAGTCAGGCTTAATGTGAAGTCTTTCAATGCCTGTAGCTTAGGTGTTGGCATCTCATCATTATTACGTAACGCTTCAATCAGTACTGGATCGACTTTCATTGAATGAGCAATCAATGTATGTGCAGGTACACAGTAATGGCATTCATGCTCAACGTTAATGGTTTGCCAAACAACCGTAAGTTCTTCTTTATCAAACGATGTTTCAGTAAATAACTGATGCAGCTCAGTATACGCTTTAAGTAACTGCGGAGATTCAGCTAATGTCGCAATTAAGTTCGGAATACTGCCCATTGTTTTCTTTGCATTAAGCAAAATTGGTTGTGCTGATTGTGGTGCGGTTTCAATTGTATGAATAGTAAAGCTAGTCATTACGCTTTCTCCATTTGTTAAATTTTATCTGTCTATTTGTTGCGTGGAAACAGCATAAACATTTTTGAACACTCGTTCAATTATAATTTTGAACGATCGTTCAAGAATGACTTAATGTGATATCTAGCCAATTGATTTTTAAGAATAAATTTTTTTCTGTTTTTTCTTGTCGCTTTACATAAAGAAACCAACAACCTACAATTTTGGAAAATAGTTTAAAAAGTTACTCTTATGGCAAATACTCCAAAGTTCGACAGACAGCAAGTCATTGATAAAGCAACTAATTTATATTGGGCTAAAGGCTTTCATGCGACATCAATGCGCGATTTACAAAATGCGATTGATATGAGATCGGGGAGTATTTACGCAGCATTTGGAAGTAAAGAAGAGCTATTTAAACTCGTTCTACAAAACTATCTACAACAAGGGATCGTTGAACTTAATGAGTATCGACAAACTCTCCCATCACCACTCGCAGCATTAAAGCGTTTTATTGAACAATTAGTCATTGAAACCCCCAAAACAGCACCTAATGGTCTGTGCTTTCTCGCAAAAACAATTGCAGAACTGACGAGTGACCAACAAGAGCTATTAGATGAAGCGTGTCAGTTACTTGATCAAATGGAAGCGGAGTTTGAAAAGGTGATCATTGATGCACAAGAATGCGGTGAGATTGATAAAGAAAAAGATCCTGCAAAATTAGCTCGCTATATCCAAGTTCAAATTGCAGGACTTCGTACTTATGCCAAAGCGCATCCTAATCATGCGCCTTTGCAAGAAATGATCGATGATATATTTACCAGCCAACCGTTTGTATAAAACAACCAAGGGCAACCATCCTGTTGCCCTTATCTTTCCATTTTAATTTGCAGCTTTTACAAGCACGACAGAATTATCATTCCACCAGCGTTGTACTGAAATATTCACTAATGCCATCGTAATGAGTACACATGCCATCACCCACTCAACACTTGCTAGATGGCTAACAATAAAGGTTAACGTAAAGATCCCAACCATCTGCATTGAGCCAAACAGCGCCCCCGTTTGTCCTTTATGTTTAGGGAATAAATACAGTGCACTGACCGCTACCACTGAGGTTGTTAACCCTGCACCGAAACAGTAAATCCCAATACCAACAATAATGGTAATAATGCTATGAATGTAGAGATTAGACAGGATGAACAACGCACCAATTAACATAATGGCACTGGCTGTTTTTAGGATATTCCCCTCAGTGTGGCGGTATTTTAAAAAACGTACATAAATGATCCGAGCACACAAGCTACAACCAATCAGTGCCAGTGACGACATACCAAAGTATTTCGCTGGGATCTGATACTCCTGCTGCGCAATAAACGACCCCATTAAATAGAACACCAATGCCCCACCGTTCGCCATCACGATCATAGTCAAATAACGAAGAAACTGTGTATTAGTGGCGATCATGGTGTAATCACGCACAATCACATCCGGCTTCGTTGCATGAATATTTTTCTCTAAATGGGTTTCTTTTAAGCCCAATCCAATCACAACCAAAAGTAAGATTGATAAACCCAGCATGAACCAGAAACTACTTTGCCAGCCGTAATGACTTTCTAAATATCCTCCGATAGCAGGCGTTGAAGCAGGTAAACACATGAAGAGGATACTGAGCCAAGACAGCACATCGACTAAGCGCTCTTTTGATAAGGAATCTTGTAAAATTGTACGGCAAAGTAAAAACAATGCGCCCACACCCATACCTTGAATGGCACGCCCTACAATCAACCAACTTAGCTCATGGGACGCTAAACATACACTAGAGCCAATAATGAATACCACAGAGCCAAGTAAGGCGATGGGTTTTCGACCAAAACGCTCTGCTATAGTGCCGCAAATTAACTGGCTGATCCCAAGTGCAATAAAGAACACACTCACTGTTTGCTGTACAGCGGTCGATGACACATTCAATGCGTCAGACATCGCAGGTAAGCTTGGCGTGTACATATCCGAAGCAAAGAAATAGCTACACGCCATGAGTAAACTGATAGAAACTAAACGAAATAAAGACATGGCAACAATCCTCATAGTTGATTCCTATATCTTATGAGGCTGGTGGGATTGGTGCTTTTGAGCAGACGCCAAGGAGGTTGTGATTTTGCGCCAACTTACATTGAATGAGCAGGATTAATCCAACACTTTATCTTGTTTAAAGCGGTTAAAGGCATGAGAAAATGCAGATAAGCTGTTGTAGCCTAAATCCAATGCAATATCGGTATGCGGCACACCAGCTTGACTCAACTGCCATGCTTTCTCCATCACCCATTGCTGTCTCAGCTCTCGAAATGGTTGATCAAAAGTGGTTAAAAATAAGCGATTTAAGGTTCTTGATGATGCGCCACAATGCTCAGCAAAGCTATCTAATGACAGCTTAATATCAGGTTGTATGGTTAGTGCTTCAATGATCGGCAATAAGCGTTTATCAATATCCTGATGACTTTGATAGGTATCATTTTGATAACGTTGATTCTTTAGCTGATCGATAAACACTGCCAGATAATGTGATTGGATCGCTTCATCATACTCCGCCCCCTGAGCATCAATTTCCGCCATCACTTGTACCATCAAACGATTCGTCGAAATCACACCCATATCATCATGAAAATGGGGCGTAACATCAGGATGCGCATGAATAATACTGACTCGGGTATCTTTTAAAACTTTTAAATAATGCAGTCGATGTAAAGGCACCCAAAGCAATTGTCCACCCACCGCAAGAAAGCGCTTATCATCACTACTGGCAATACCACAACCACGATGAATATAGAAAAGCTGCACAAAATCATCATGTGAATGCGGTGCTTTTTCTTGTGTGGGAGCATAACTTTGTAAGGTGTGAAATAACCGCATCTATTGCCCTTTAACTTATATCCTAGTCATTCGTAACCATATCTAACTGACTAGGATATATGTGATAAGGCGACTATTATGACCTAACAGCCTTCATGCTGTCTAACCAACCGTATACCGCTTCCAAGGTTTCAGATGACGGCATACGATTATTACGGGCTTGAATTTGATCAACCGTATAGATCTCACTACGACGACCATTAGCAAAGTAATGGCGCTTTAAGCCAATCGTCACACGCTCTGGCATGAACATTTTGTACACCAGATACTCGCCTTTTATGATCCGATTGTGGTAAATCGACACACAGTGATTCTGCTCAATACCCTCTTGCTCAAGCTCTTGATAATCACAAATCGGCACAATATTGTTATTACCAGGAAATGGGATCACATAAGGCTTATTACTATTCACATCAGGGACAAAGTTGATCGTATGCTGCGCCACAACCCAACGATCATGCAGTGCTCTTAACTCTTCATAAGACGTCACAGCATGAATCCGTTTAATTGAATCGACATCTAATACCCGATAACCAAGCTGGAACACATCTGATAATATTTGGTTAATTTGAAAACGCTCGCGCTGATTGGTTCGTGCTAAATGACGCCCTAGCGGTGTACCAGTTAACGTTGGCCATTGCAGGTAAATCTGTAAGGTTAAGTTAGTTATGGTGTTGTAATGACGGAACAATTGGAACGACATAACATCAGGATCCAACAGCCGATGAATGATCAAAACGATCGAACGAGTCGAGAAGTCACTATCAATCCGATCAAGGAAACGTAGCGCAGCACGGCTTGATGCCAAGCCTAATCGTTCTAATATCTTACGTTGACCTAATTCACACAGTGCCAGCACTTCATCCTGATCTAACGGGTATTGTTCACACACCAAGTACAGTAAGGTTGGGCGTTGAAGTAATAGCTCACGGGCTTTCTCACTCATCGCAGCTATCTTGAGCATATAGACCCCAAGATCAGCGTAACCTCTTGCCTGTTTCACTAACCCCTTAGGAATACTCGCAATCCATGCTTTCCCGCCCTCTAACGACTCAATGTGTTCAATGTAGAACGAACAACTCCCCTCTAATGGTTCACGATGACCATCAGGGTAAGATCGGTACATAGCAAGATTGTCTTGCCAATTATAGAATTCGAGTTCAAAAGGGAAAAAAGTTAGCGCTTCATCAAATGATAAAACTAATGGCGTTGAGTGATGAAACTCTTCGCGCTCAGCACAACAAGCAAGCATAAATATCCATATAAATCTGTTAGCCTTGAGTGATTGTTATCGTTATTTGCTCAATAAGTTTTGATATAAAAAACAATAACAATTGATAAATCTATCATGCCTTAGCGAAGTGAAGATTCAACTGGAAAACTGCAAGGATGAGAACCTAGTACGAAAAATCCATTAGACAATATGCGGGCAATTTTACTGTGTGAACACGGTTATTCTTTCGCAAAAACCACGTCAAATATGCTTTGAAATCAAGCAACAAGATAAATAATCCACCAACAGTGTTAACTTTTGTGATCACGGATAAAATTTGCTGGTGTATAACCCGTTTTATCACGAAAGAAGCTAATGAATGCACTATCACTTGAGAACGCTAAATGGTGGGCAATATCTGATATTCGCCAGTTTTTAGATAACAATTCAATTGCAGTTAATAAACGCCATTGTTGTCGCCAACTTTGATAGGGCATCCCCACTTCTTTATTAAAAATACGGGTAATGGTTTTCGCACTTGCGCCCACGTGTTGACTCAGCTCTGCTAATGTAGGCGCAGTAAACTCGTCACTATCAATATCAGCCAACCAATGTTTTAAACGAAGATCAGAAGGCAATGGCAAATTTAGATGGTTATCTTCAGCAAGGTTTAACTCTTCAATTAAAAGATTCACTGCATTGATCTGCTCATCGTCAGGTTTATCGAATGGCCAAAATGCCATTCTCTCCATTAAGGCAGACATTAACGGATTAATATCAAAAATTTTCAGCGTTCTTGGTAATCGTGATTGCAAGCTTTGAGCAAAATATAACGATCGATACTGGGTCGCATTGCTTGTTTGCGCTTTGTGTTCAATGCCTGCTGGGATCCAAGCGGCCCGCATTGGTGGCAACACGCATTTCACCCCATCTAAACTGATCACCATACAGCCATGATGAGAAAACAATAGCTGATCTTTATTATGGGTATGATAGCCAGAGTCATGTTCAACCAGATCAGCAGCCAAACCAATTACTAAACCATGATGATCATCAGCATGAAACCTGTCACCGTCTGTAATAAAAGCCATCACCTTACCCTTTTTCTTTACTTACCTTGAGCCAAAACTGTCCTTAAACTGATATTTATTGTTCTAATGTTAATATCAGACCTTTTATCACCCACTTTATACTTTCCCTCATTGAAATAACAGTCTCGCGGTTCATTCACTAGCGGTGACATAGCGCCTTACCCATCACCACCTATACAGTTTTCACTAACATTTTGGGTGTGGATGACAAAGCACAAGAGGAAGTCATGAACAAAAAAAATATTTCAACATTGTTAGCCGTTGCGCTTTTAATGTTTCCACAATTATTAGAAACCATGTATAGCCCAGCGCTAACATCAATTAAAAATCACTTTGCTGTGACGACAACGCAAGCAGCCCAAGCATTATCGATCTTCTTTATGGTCTTTGCGCTCGGGGTGGTGTTTTGGGGAACCATGTGTGATGTGATTGGGCGTCGCCGTTCAACCTTAAGTGGTTTAGTGGTTTGTATTGCATCAGCATTGTTTTGCTATTTCGCCACAAGCTTTCAAGCACTATTAATTGGCTTTGGTGCCTGTGCTTTTGGTGCTGCAGTTGGCTCGGTATGTACTCAAACCATTTTACGAGACAGCTTTGAAGGTGCGAGTTTAGCGAGAATATTCTCAATCGCAGCAACCACCATAGGTCTTAGTCCTGTAATTGGAATGCTACTTGGTAGCTGGTTAACCGCACACGGTGGCTATAGTTGGGTATTTGCCGCCATGTTCATAATGCTAAGCTTACTACTTGTTTGGGGAGCTGTCGCACTGCCAGAGACTAAACCTAACCACATTAAACGCGATAGCTTATTTCTGGTAGCAAATAAGATGATCCGTGACAGCCATATTTGGTATACCGCATTGATGGTGGGACTGGCGAACATTGCCCTGTTCTCTTACTACAATATTGCCCCATTTATGTTTGAACACTTAGGCACCAGCGTGAAGTTCTTCGGAAACACCAGCTTTGTATTAGCTCTCGGATCTATTTTAGGCTCACTGCTCAATATTCGATTACTACGTAAAAAGCTAAACGGTGATCTTATTGTCATGCTATCAACCGTGTTGTTGCTTGGCGCTGGTATCGGTATTTACCTGTTACAACAAACAGTATGGTTCTTTATTCCCATGGCGTTAGTTTCATTATCATTTGGTTTAGCGCTACCGAACTTGTTTAGTACCGCACTGGTTAATTACCGTCATCACCTTGGTAGTGCGGGCGCATTACTTGGCTTGTTCTACTACTTGATCATTGGTTTTGGTTTAGATCGTGCCTCTAACATGGGCGATCTAGCACTCACCATCCTGTTGTGTGGCGGCATTTCATTGGCACTGGTGTTGATAAAATGGCTGGCAGCAAAAACCAATAAACAAACGGGTGATAACGCCGCTGCAAATTAATCAGCAAGCAATGAATAAGCATTATCGCTAATCACCGCTAACAAAAAAGCCGCATGAGAGACTCTACTTTAAAAGAATCTCATGCGGCTTTTATCGTGATAGCGTTGTGAAATTAGTTCACGACTGTTGGCAATTCAGGTAACTGTGTCCCTGCGTTATCCGGGTAAATCACAAACTCACCGTGGAACTTCACTTTCGATTTGTAATCTGTGATTTTGTATAGCAACAAACCTTGCTGATAAGCCAAATCAATAAACTGTTGAGTATTACCACGCACGTAGAATGATAATGGCTTCACCAGTACGCCTTGCTCATCAATGGATTGCTTGTATTGTGCCGCACACACCACTAACGATGCTTGACCATCAGTATGATGTGACACTTTACGGTTCACTTCATATTCATTAGTGATCAACCAATCAGCCTGTTCCAATACTTGGTAAAAACCATTAATTAATTCAGCATTAATCACGGTTGATTTACCGTCAGTATCATTTAAACCACTTAAAGTATTTTTGATACGCTCAAATTGCACTTTAAGTTGGGCATTTTTACCCATAGTACGAGATTGCTTCTGCCACTGTAGTAAGGTTTTAGACACACAATGATCAAAGTGTTGTTGCTTGATCATCTTCGTTACCCATGCACTTAAAAACACAGTTTCACTCACTGGGTTTTTCTGCGTTTTACCAGCCTCTTGTGCGGCAACCAGTGTTGATAACCCTTCCGTTACCACATTAAGAATTTCGTTATAGAAAGAAGTCATAAATACATTAAACAATAAAATAAATAGAGCTTACGACGTGCTTACGCATCTTTCGCTAAGCACCAATAAAATCCGGCAGATAGAACCGCACACACCGCCATTGTTCCAGCCATTGGCCATGCTGTGCTATCTGGCATTAGGGCGACAATACTACCGACAAGTGAACCAATACCAAAGCGGAATGTGCCGCCTAATGAAGATGCCGTACCAGCCATTTGTGGGTAACGGGCTAACAAACACGCCATTGCGTTACTACCGATGATAGATAATGTACCTACGAAGAACATCACAGGTAGCACTGTGCCCCATAAGCCAAAGTTTAACCATTGACCAACCAGTAACATGATGCCAGCAAGCAATTGGATCGCTAAACCTAATCGTAGCATCCAATGTGTCCCTTTCTTTCTTACTAAACGGCCATTTAGCGTTGTCATCATGATCAGAACAACAATGTTGAGGCCAAAGTAGAAACCAAAGTTCGCCACACTCACACCGTAAATATCAATGTAAACAAACGAACCTGCGGTTAAGAAAGTAAACATTCCGGCAAACGAGAAGCCACTACAGAAAATCAGCCCCAATACAATTGGGTTAGCTAACAGTTTGGCATAGTTGCGAATAATCGACATGAAATGAAACGGAATACGATTTTCTTTTGGTAATGTTTCTTTGATTTTAAAGATAATCGAAAGCAATACGATCACGGCAAAAATAGCCAAGAACCAAAACACAGAACGCCAGCCAAACCACACCGATAAGTGACCACCAATCATAGGTGCCAATAACGGTGCAACTGTCATTACCAAAGTAACGAATGACATGGTACGAGAAAACTCTTCACGCTCGAACATATCACGCACTAATGCACTGATGATCACGGCAGCTGCTGCGCCAGCAAAACCTTGTAATACACGGATAAAGGTTAATTCGGTAATATTGGTACTTAATGCACCAAGCACAGTAAGAATGAAGAAAGCGACAGTGCCGAGCAATAACATAGGTCGACGTCCATAACTGTCAGCTAATGGACCATGGACTAACTGCCCTAGTGCAAAACCCGTGGTGTAAGCAGTTAATGTAACCTGTACAAGACTTGGAGAAACAAGGAAATCTTTAGCAATGCTTGGCATCGCAGGAAGGTACATATCAATAGCCAGTGGCGTTAATGCAGCAATAGCACCGAGGATCAAAATCAATTGCAGGCTCAAACGTGAGCTGTTTGGCGGGTTCATAGCACCTCTTATTATAGGTATATTAGTAAGATGTTCGAAGAAAAGCCTATATTTTACGATAAAAGACTTAAGCAGAACCTTTCTAATATGGAAAAGTGCTATTTCCTTTCTGTCATTATATTCGCTTAGTGAATATTTAATAATCAACAAATAAAATAAAAGGCATAAATAACAAAGCAACGATTAAGTTGTTGTTCTTATGCCTTTTATTACAACACATAATTTATAAACTTACATCACAAATCGTTTATTTAATAAAAGATGCAATCTCTTTTTCCGTTAATGGACGGTATTCACCTGGCTCTAAGTCTTCATCAAGCTCAACAGCACCGACACGCTCACGGTGTAAGCCAACAACCTTATTACCCATTGCGGCAAACATACGTTTAACTTGGTGGTATTTACCTTCAGTGATTGTCAGTAACGCTTCATTCTCACCTAGAATTTCTAGCTTCGCTGGGCGAGTTAGCTCTTTCTCACTACGAAGCTGCACACCATCAGCAAACTGCTGAATGTAATCTTCAGTAATTGGATCTGCTGTTTCAACGTAGTAGGTTTTTTCACACACATGGCGCGGTGACGTAATACGGTGTGACCATTGACCATCATCAGTTACTAATACAAGACCTGTAGTATCACCATCTAAGCGACCCGCTACATGCATTTTCTCTGGGCTGATTTCATCAAACAGCACGAATATCGTTGGATTGAAATCATCAACGTGTGAACACACAAAACCTTGTGGCTTATTCAGCATGTAGTAACGAGGACCTTGCAACGATAACGAACGACCGTTGAATTCTACATCGCAATCATCTGTGACTTGAACAGAGCCGTTACGAACAACTTCACCATTCACTTCAACCATGCGATCTTTAAGAATTTTACCGGCTTCTTTACGTGTGATACCTAACGTAGTACCTAAGAATTTATCAAGCCTCATTAACTGGCTCCGTTACTTGCTGCAAAAGGTCGGTATTATAAGACCAAATAACAAAGATGCATTAAAAACTTACGTACCGTTTTGTTTCTGTTAACTGCAATCAAACAGCAACAACTCAATAGCGCCTTCCCCTTCTTTGCGCACATTAAATCACCAACAATTACGCTAAAAAGCATTATTTACCACTATGAACACTGTGTTTCCCCACATTTGCGTGCTACATCCTTGTTACGGTTTTGTTTCCTAAATAGAATAGTCACGCTCAGTTAAACGTTTGCTATATACCCAGTCACCTAAAACGGCTGGATATAGATAAAAAAGATAAAGTCAGGATCATCATAATGAAACTAGAAGCGGTAGATTACACAGCAGACAATGCGAAACAGCTCTTTGTTGAATCACTACGCAATACCGGTTTCGGGGTATTAAAAAATCACCCTATTCAGCAAAAATTAGTTCAAAGTATCTATGACAATTGGTACCAGTTTTTCAATAGTGAAGAAAAGTCAGATTTTCTATTTAATGTAGAAACGCAGGATGGATTATTCCCGACTGAAGTATCAGAAACCGCAAAAGGTCATACCAAAAAAGACATTAAAGAATACTTCCACTACTACCCTTGGGGTCAATGTCCACCAGCACTGAAGCAAGAAATCCAACAGTATTACCAAGAAGCCAATGAACTGGCGACTGAGTTACTCGCTTGGGTTGAACAATGCTCACCGAATGATATTTCAGATAACTACTCACAGCCACTGTCGAGCATGATTGATGGTAGCGAAAAAACCTTGTTACGCGTATTGCACTATCCGCCACTAAAAGGTGATGAAGAACTAGGTGCTATTCGTGCAGGTGCCCACGAAGATATTAATCTATTAACTATTCTTCCAGCAGCTAACGAACCTGGGCTGCAAGTACTGGCTAAAGATGGTAGTTGGATCGATGTACCTTGTGATTTTGGTAACCTGATCATCAACATTGGTGACATGCTACAAGAAGCATCAAATGGCTACTTCCCTTCTACCACTCACCGAGTGATCAATCCTGAAGGTGCCGATAAAACCAAATCACGCATTTCATTACCGCTGTTTTTGCATCCAAAACCAGAAGTCGTGCTGTCTGAAAAATACACCGCAGATAGCTACTTAATGGAACGCCTACGTGAACTTGGCGTGATCTAAATCACACCAGACCTACCTAAAAAAAGAACTCAGCGTTTACCTTGCTAGGTTAACGCTGAGTTCACTAACTAACCATAATGTAAGTAAGCTCAAAAATCTGAACATTTTTTCGTGGCTCTTGTCTCATTATGAGTGAGTTGAAACCGTTTTGTTATGCAAACAATCTATTATTGGCTTATATATCCAAGTAAGTTCAGGGTACCAAATTAAGCAAAAGTGACTTGGATATAATAACTTACCGCTTTTGTTCTTGATTACGTTTACATTTAGACTTTCAGATCTATAGTTCATTGATAACCCAAAAGGTTGCCATAGATCTTACTTAGGGACACCGTATGAAAATCTCGTTAACGACGCCAGTACTTTCATCTCTTGATACATTCCTTAAACTGATTGACGAATTATTTGCTTACGAAGCCCTGCCAAAAAAGGTAGAGCAAACCTCTGCAGCAGTTAAACAGCTGCTTGCCTCACCAGAATTAGGCCATGCTTGGTTTATTGAAGTTGAAGAAAATGGTCAAACCCAAATCGCAGGACATCTAATTGTCAGTTACGCATTTAGCCTAGAGCATGGTGGTAAGGTCGGCTTGATTGATCAATTCTATTTAAAGCCAGAGTGGCGACAAAAAGGCATAGGCTCTGCCCTATTCCCTCAAGTAGAACAAAATGTGATAAATGATGGGATCAAAGCCCTATCGCTTGAAGTGAATATTGGTAATGCCGGTGCTCGTACCTTCTATGAGCGTCAAGGTTTTGTACCTCGTCGACAGTTCTGCATGATGACAAAAACATTAGTTCAAAACACCGTTCCACTACACGTTGCTTCATAAAAATTGCCAACTATCCGCATTCAGAGCCTTGCATTGTCATCATACATTGCAAGGCTTTTTTGATTAAGCATATGAATCTATTGACGACTTAGCTAGAATCATCAGCATAAACTCGCCTTTTCACTTTTCAAATCAAGGAATGTTATGAGCCTTATTATCACGATTGCGGTTATTGTGCTGCTTGCCTTTATCTATATCTCAATGCGCAATGGATTAATTGGTAAGAAAAACCAAGTTGCTAACGCAGAATCGAGCATTGATGTGATGTTGAAGAAACGCTTTGATTTACTGCCAAACCTTATTGAAACCGCTAAAGCGTACATGCAGCATGAAAAATCAGTGTTAACAGAGCTAACTGAGCTACGCTCTCAAACTCATAGCGCCACCAGCACTGATGAAAAAACGGCATTAGATAAACAAGTGAGCACCGCACTCTCGAACTTTCGTGTTGCCGTTGAAGCTTACCCAGAACTCAAAGCGAACAACAATATTGATACCGTGTTACGTTCGATGAATGAAGTAGAAGCACAGTTATCGGCTTCTCGTCGCACTTTTAATGCCGCAGTTACTAACTTCAACAATGCCGTAGAAATGTTCCCATCTAGCATTATCGCTAACAGCATGAACCTAAAGACCTTACCTTTGTTTGAAATCCCAGAGGTAGAACGCCAAAACATTGATGCCGCAGCATTGTTTAATAACAAGTAATCATCACAAGGTCTTATTATGGAAGATCGTATTTCTGCCCTATACGAACAAGGCTTAAGAGAACAACTCTCAAGCCTTGAATCTACTCGTCAGCATGTGATCAAACAGTTATGGATTGCCTTAGCAGCAGGTATCATCACCGCAGCAATTGCGATCCCGCTTGCGCAACATTATGACAGCTTGCCATTGGGTATTATCGTTACCTTTGTTATCTCGCTTTTTATGCTAGTGCGTTTTTCAAAACAAAAAAAACAATACAGCGTGAGTTATAAACAAAAGGTGATCACCTCTCTGCTGGCGAACATCAATGATAGTTTTGAATATCAACCGCTCTCAGCAATCTCTGAACATGACTATCAAGCGAGCCAACTCTTTCCAACTCACTATGACAGCTACCAAGGCGAGGATTTCGTAGAAGGTAAAGTAGGCAAAACCACGCTGCGTTTTTCAGAGCTTAATACTCAAGTTAAAAAGCAGCGCATCAACCAAAAAGAAGATCGTGAGGAGTGGGAAACCATTTTTAACGGTATTTTCTTTGTCGCTGATGCCAATAAACACTTCACCAGCAAAACCCTAATAGTGCCAGCTAAAAATGCGTTTTTCTCAGCGATTAGCGATTCAGTCACGCAATTATTTAACCGCCAAACCGATCGCGTCAAACTGGAAGACCCACGCTTTGAACAACATTTTTCGGTTTATAGTAGTGATCAAATCGAAGCCCGTTATTTGCTCACGCCTTCGATGATGGAAAAGTTAGTAGCGTTTGTCGCCAAAGCGAAAAGCAAAGTCTCACTGTCGTTTATTGATAACAATATTTACATTGCCATCAGCAACAGTAAAAACTATTTCGAGCCTGCCCTATTTACTCAATCTGACAGTTTCGAATCGGTTCAAGACATTGCCCACGATCTACAGTTCGTTATCGATATTGTAAATGACTTAGATCTCAACACCCGTATTTGGACCAAACACTAGTTATCTCTCATTCCTTGATTTACGATGGCAACAGTGCGTATTAAAACAGCTATGTTGTTATCGTAAATCAGTAAGAAGTTTATACATGACCGATCTCATTACCTACATTTTAGCTTTTAACACTAATGACTCCTCCATTATCGATAGGAAAATACAGCAACACAGTTACCTTGAAGATGATGTGGAGATCCATCATACAGAAGAGCGTGCAACCTTCAGTAACGGTGCCGTTATGTTAAAAACCACTGAATTTGATAAAACGCTAGATATACTTGACGATACTGTATGCCCTGAATGTTGGATTAATTACGAAATCATTACCCAACCATCAGAAGATGTAATTTCACCGAAAAAGAAAATTTTCACCAGCCGATGCCAAGAGTCTTTTTGGCTCAAACTGCAAAAGACACGTACTGAGCTAAACTGACAAATTTATTAGTTCTATACTTAAAGTATGAAGAAAATTACCCCATGTTTTTGTTGGTGGAAGTTAGTCTTTTACGCTGCAATTGCGCTTATTCTCTTACTTCTCACCTCCTAAGCAAAGTTATCTATTTGCTAGATTAATGAGACATTTTAACCCTTTCAACAGCAAGCTTATTCAGTTAATACTTTTGAATAACCATTGTGCCTGCAATGAAATCATGTAACAGCCTCTTATATGGATGGAACTTTAACAGTAAGCCATTAATAGCGAATAATAAAATCGGGGGAACAATAAAGGTCATCATCCCTAAATATGAATAGAATATTTGTCTAAGTACTACAGTGATCATTGATGCTTTAAAACCATTTTTCATCACTATTTGCGTTCCAACAAAACGCATACCAAATGTCTGACCTTCTCTAAAAAAAGACCAATTAACAATAAGAAATAAAACCGTATTTAGAATACTCAATACCACTCGGTTGTATTCCATACCCATCATATGACCAAAGGAGTATATTTCTTGATAACGTATTAAATTATAAAGATAAAGTAGGATGATAGAAATGACGCTAAAAACAAGAAGATCCATTAATCCGGATAAAAAGCGTTGAATAGAACTTGCCGCAGCATAACAATCGTTTTGATCGGTAAATGCAGTATTACTCTTCACGTTGCTGACCTAAAATTTTTTCGGAGTGTAAAATACTCTTAATAAAAAAACGTTAACCCATGTCACAATACTGTTACTCATAATGTAAAGGCATAACTATAGATAGCCATGCCTTTCATAGTTAATAAGACTAATCTATCCTTTCAAACTTAAATGTGCCGATATGTTGTTTGGTTTGGTACTGCACACCATCTTGAAAATCAGTATCCACTCTCAATGTACTTAATAAAGAAATGGGATTCGGTGGTGAATTCGGAAAATCAGGTGCAGTAAAATCAATACCACTGTCGCTACCAGCATCATAAACCCACAACTGCACCTCTACTTCGTTTTGCCATTTACCATCTTTAAATAGCGCCACACCATCAACCCCAGTAAACCAATCAGGGCTTGGCGCTAACATGGTGATAACCGATACCAGTGGATAATCTTGTGATATATCAAACTGCACTTCGACATCATCGTCTGTCGCTGGAATACCGTTGCCACTAATCATATGTCCTGAATTACCGTTATTTTGAATAACCCCTATTTCAGACTCTAACGTGGTTTTCGAGCCCGTCTCTGCAACACTGATCACACCTGCACTGGCGGTTTGCCCCACTTCAAATAATTTTACTTTCGCATTATGGGTAAGCCCAATCAAACCAGAGAAATGACGATCAGTTGGATAATTGGTCGGAAAGTTTGTTGCATTCCACTCAGAATCAAAATCAAGCGTATAACGTGCAGTTTGTGCGGTGGGATCTTTACTGTCATTGTCACTACTGCCGCCACATCCTTGAATTAATAAAGCAGTCACAGTAGAAAGGATAAATAAGTTGAGCTTCATATCTAGTACCTTCAATAAACATGAGTAGAGGTTAAACACTAGATATAAATTTTAGCTGGATTATAAAAGTAAGAAGTCTTATCTAGATGATCTATCCAGATAAGACTCTTTGATAGCTATATTTCAGCCATTACTTCTGCTGGCTTAACGTAATGTTCTTATAATGAATTAACGCATTACTCTTCGAACTCTTAAAGGCATCATTCACATCTTGAATGTAATAAACTGGCAATGATTCTTCATTCGCCACTGCTTTACCTTCATCAGGACCTAAACATAACATGGTTGTTGCCCACGCATCGCCTTCAACAGGGTTAGTGCCAAACACAGAAGCCGACACTAAATCGTGAGTAATTGGCGCACCAGTTCGAGGATCTAAAATGTGTGAATAGTCTTTTGTACCATCTTTGAAATTATGATGGTAAGTGCCTGACGTATTTAGCGATACACCATTCTCATCATTGATTGTCACAATCTGATACGGGCGAATACCGTCTTTCAACGCTATAGGCTGTTCAATTGCCACGCGCCATTTTTCACCCATTGGCTTATGACCTTTGATCTTCATATCGCCACCGAACTCAACCAAGTAGTTCTCGACACCATCAGATTCTAGGATCTGACTTAAACGGCTGATCGCATAACCCTCACCCATTGATGATAAGTCAAGCTGAAGCTGAGGAATGGTTTTGCGGATGCGTAAATGCTCAGGGTCGATTTCAATCTTATCGATACCCATATCATCACGGATCTTAGTAATTTGAGCAGCTGTTGGCACATTCAGTGTTTCACCTTGGAAACCCCAAAGTTTGTATAGCGGTTGAATCGTCGGATCGTAACAACCGTGGCTTGCTTTATTAATCGACTGCGCTAAAGACACCATATAGATAAAATCTTTTGACGCTGGTTGCCATTCAGTAGACGTACTTTTATTGAATTTCGAAATATACGAATCGTTACGATAAGTCGAATACTCTTTATCAATTGCCGCTAACGCTGTATCAAATTGTGCTTTTACTTTTGAAGGTGAAACTTCGTCTTTCGACCAGTAACTCACATGGTAAGTCGTACCTTCAGCAAAACCTGCAATTTTTTCTAATTTTGGTGGTTGACTACAGCCCGACAACATCATGATTGCGGATAGCGTTAATGCCGTACAGCTCCGCTTAAGAACAACATTCGACGTTTTCTCGAACATACAAAAACCTTATTGATTCGTAAATGTAAGCAAAGTTTACCAATAGTTACTAAACACTACTAGATAGAGGCAAAACACTGCATTTAGCGACACGTTCTCACCATCAATGAAAGGCTTTGCCAAACCACTGGTTAAATGTACACTAGTCAGGTTTTTAGCTAATCCAGTACCGTGTTATGTATACTCTTCGTCCTTATCAACAAGATAGCGTCAATGCCACTCTTCATTACTTTCGCAAGCACAATACCCCTGCGGTACTAACATTACCGACAGGTGCAGGTAAAAGCCTCGTAGTAGCTGAACTTGCCCGTATAGCTCGTGGTCGTGTATTGGTGTTAACCCACGTTAAAGAGCTGGTGGAGCAAAACCATGCCAAGTACGAAAGTTATGGCTTAAAAGCAGCGATTTTCTCAGCAGGATTAGGACGAAAAGAAACCGACCAACAAGTGGTCTTTGCTTCGGTACAATCTATGGCAAATAGCTTAGATAAATTCAAAGAGCAATTTTCACTGCTGGTTATTGATGAATGTCACCGTGTTCCCGACGATGAAAATAGCGCGTATCGCAAGGTCATCAAGCACGTTCAAGAAGTAAACCCAAACATTAAGATCCTTGGCTTAACAGCTACACCTTATCGTTTAGGTATGGGATGGATTTACAAATACCATACTCGTGGCCAAGTGCGTACCGAGCAAGATCGCTTCTTCCGTGACTGTATTTTTGAATTGCCAATCCGCTATTTATTAGACGAAGGCTTTTTAACCGAGCCTAAAATCATGGATATGGCCGTACTTGGCTATGATTTTTCATCGCTAACGCCCTCTTCGACAGGACACTATAAAGAAGCCGATTTAGATAGCGTGATTGAGAAATCAGGGCGTGCGACACCGATGATCATCGAACAAGTCATCGACTACGCCAAAGATCGTAAAGGCGTGATGATATTCGCTTCAACCGTCAATCATGCCCAAGAAATCATGGGTTATCTGGCTGGCGAAAATGCCGCTTTAGTGATTGGTGATACCAGCATTGAAGAGCGTGATCGCATCATCAACGATTTCAAAGATCAGAAAATCAAATACCTTGTTAACGTATCAGTATTAACCACAGGCTTTGATGCGCCCCATGTCGATTTAATTGCCATTTTGCGCCCAACAGAATCTATCAGCCTATATCAACAGATTGTTGGTCGAGGCTTACGTCTATCCGAAGGCAAAGAAGATTGTTTAGTGCTTGAATATGCTGGCAACTGTTACGACTTATACCAACCTGAAGTTGGTGATCCTAAACCTAATAGTGAAAGTGAAGTCGTCATGGTGCCATGCCCTGCTTGCGGCTTTAAAAACAGCTTTTGGGGAAAACTCGATCCAGCAGGATTCTTAGTTGAGCATTATGGTCGTCGTTGCCAAGGCTATTTTGAAGACGATGAAACAGGTGAACGTGAAGAATGCGGTTATCGTTTCCGCGCTAAATACTGCGAAGAATGTGGTGCTGATAATGATATCTCCGCCAGACGTTGCCACCAGTGTGACGCTGTCATGGTCGATCCTGATAAAAAGCTTCGTGATGCGTTAAAGCTAAAAGATGCCATGATAATGAAATGTACCGACATGCGTTTAGAGCCGGGTAAAAACAAGTTTGATAAACCGCAGCTTAAAGTGGTGTATATCGGTGATGAAGGTAATGAAATAAATGAAGTGTGGACGCTTTCGAATAAAACCCAAAAACAAGAATTTCTAAAGCGTTTTATTAATCCCCATTTAGTGGATCGTCATCGCCCATTTACTGATACCGCTCCAACCAAGGTTGCCAATAACGAACACCGTTTACGTCCACCAGAGATAGTCATCGCTCGCAAGAATGGTCGATTCTGGGCAATTCGAGATAAGTTGTTCGATTTAGATCAGTATGAGAAAAACTAAACTACAATCGATTAGCTGTACGAAATCGTACAGCTAACATGCTAGTAATTAAACTTACAACTGGACAAAGTCGTTTTCAGAAGCTGAATATTAGCAACCCAGCACAAGTTAATATCTAACAAAGTCGCCTAGTTTAGTACCGTTAATTCCTCAAGAGCTTGGTTCAGAAACTGTCACTTGCACTTCTCACTTAAAAAGGCACGTTGCCCCCATTAGCCATCATATCCATTCCTGATCACTGAACTCGACAGTTTCTTTTGACTTAATAGAGCCAGTATGAGCGGTGCTAGCAGGCTCTACCATTAAGAAATGGGTTTCCTCATCAGCCACCGGGCAATGCTCTACACCTTTGGGTACAACATAGAGTTCACCGGGATTTAAACTAACGGAACCATCCCTAAACTTAAGCGTTAATTTACCTTTAAAAACAATAAATAACTCATCTTCATTATCATGAGAATGCCAAATTAACTCCCCTTTACCCTTCGCTATTTTTACAAGCTGACCATTTGACTGAGCAATTACTTTAGGAGTCCACTTTTCAGTGAATAAAGAAAATTTTTGTTCAATATTAATCTTGTTCATGTTCTCTCCTTGATGCATAACAACTATATTAATAACAATTCTTAACTTAATATCCCCAAAACACGGATATATTAAGATAGTCATAGTTAATCTATTAAATTAATCATAACGTTAATTACAATTTTTCTTTCTCTAGATAGAAATAAATAACTCAAGATACTAAATAGAATGCATAATCAACTAAGTTATTGCTTAACCAATCTTTTAGTAAAATAACAGCTATAAAATATCAGAAAAATTAATAATTTAAATTAACGCTTTTAAAAATCAAGTTCTAGAATGCTTTAATATGATTCTATAGGAGCATTAATTATGAATAAAAAAACCAGATTTTTCTTATCGTTATTTTTAATTACCTTATCTACATTCAGTATTGCTGGCAAGAATTTAACGCTAGAAATAGATAAAATAAAAGAACAAGATATAACCTCTATTCTCCCAATATTAATAGGGAATGATGAAGAGACAACCATCTCAGATACGATATTTACCAATGAAAAGATAGTCTTAGATAAACCTATTTCTCTGCATGAAGCTCGACAGAATTTAAAAGAAGTTATTAGCAACTATATAAAGAAAACCAAAAAAATAGTACGCGATATAAAAGATGGCACTATACCAATGCCAAATGATGAGATAAAAAGTAAAGTCATGAGCAATCTGAAAAATAATGATTCATTTCTAAAAAGAACACTCACATCAGTTGATTCTAACGAAGTATCTGAAAGGTATAAGCTGTATACGACCAAATTTAAGGGGAATACCGTCATCATTAGCCAAACAGCAATATTTGAAGGTGAACTTGATATTCAACTTGTTATGTCAGATCCAGATAATATTATTAACAATAGCCTTAAGTTAAATGGGGGTATTAAAAGAGCTAGCGTCGAGAACATTAGGGGTATTATTCGTGATTTATTAACCAATGAGCCTTCAGTCAAAACCGTATCAGCGCATGTGATATCACCCACCCTAGAGTCAAATTACCGAAGAGTAGGATTTAAAGATGAATTACCATGCAATTAAGGCTTTGATTTAAAGCAAAATATTTCAATATAAAGAACAGAATATATTTAATACATGTTTGATCATATTTATTCTTAATATGATCATCGTGCATTTTATTTAAATAAAATATCTTAAAAACCCCAATAATTATTGGAATCAATATCACAATTTAATAATGTGATATTTGTTATATAGTCTTAAATAAGCCGAAATATTTAGAATTAAAAATCTATTACTCAATTTTTCATTAATACAGTACAAAAAAGAGCCCTTCATCATCGCCTCACAACCAGTAAAAAATAATCAAATTAAGCAGATAGCTTTAGTGGTTCTTATATGTATCATTAATATACCTCAAAAAATAATAAAATATTTATTGAACAATTCAAAAGAAAAACAACAATATTAATAAATGCAATCGATTTCAAATACAAATTAATTTATAAATCAACAATAATTTATTTATCATCCATACTTAAAACATAAAATTACAAATGAAATATAAAGTTATTTTTAATGAAAAAATTAACACTTCTAAAAATTTCAATCTAGTATCATTATAAATACATTAGGAGGTATTAACATGGTTAAAAAATACAACAAGGTATTGGCTGCAATATTTCTAGCTAATACTTTTAATACAACAGTTAATGCACAAGAATTTTTTCAAATTAACGGCACTTGTAAAGTTCCTGAACTAGAAATGGAGTTAAGGAATTTCCAAGATGATATTGCTGATGTATATAAAATTGAATATATCGCTTCTCAACCTAAGAACTTTGAAAAAAATGTAAATGAAAAATTACCAAATTTTGAGTCAGGTGTAGCAGAGTTTGCGAATAAATTTGCTGCTGCGATCAGCCTTTCCGTTGGAGGATTCGATCTAATTGAAGGTATTGAAACAGGTAACACTGATAAAACAACAGAAGGTATAGTTACGATAAGTTCTTACGTTGCACCTGAAATCGCCGGAGAAGTCATTGGTACTTTATTTTCACAATCTATCGCTGAAGCAGTAAACCCTGTTACAGCAGTAATCGTTGCTGAAGCTCTTGCAATTAATCAAGACATAAAATTAGCATCGAAGGTCAATCAGATGATCGAAGCTGATCATAACCTAATGAAAGTATACAAAAATTCAATAAAAAAAACTGACCAACAGTTAGACAAATTAAGAAAAATTATCGTTGGTAACTATGATCAAATATATAATTATGAATATGACGATTTTGGAGAAATTACAGTAAAACTTCATAAAAATAGTTTTGAGACACTTAGTAACCGTTTAATGAACGATTACTTTACAAAGCGTATTCAATACCGTTTTAAAAAATATAATATAAAACCTCTTATAACCTATCCTGACCCTAAAATTGGAAGATATAGAGGTATCAGTTCAATTACTGGACGGCTAGAATGGGTGGCGAATGAAATCGATCTTACATATTTTACTGTTAAAAAGTTTGTACCTTACGATAATGAGATCTATGTACAGTTAAATAATGTTAATTGGACAGCATATCAAGATGGTGTTTATGCCATCTACAAATCTAAAGCCTTTTGGAATGCCTTTAATCATGCTTTTGTCTGGGTTTACAATACCTTATATCCTGTTCTTAATGTTATTGTGGATAAAATCTATGATGATCACACACAGATTATGAATGATTTTAAGACAATACTAACAGATACCAGTTTTCTAAATGGTATCCAAAACTCTATGATAGCACCATATAATAAAGCAATTACAAAATACGTTGCTTGGCAAGAGTTTGGCTACCAAGTACTTAACACCTTAGATTACAGCGATGCTAAAACAACTGAAGCAATTGCTGACATGGTAAATACACTCAGCCCTATCATAGGTTCGGTTGTCGAAATTCCATTAGTCAAAAGAATTTCAAATGACGTTAACCTAGCACCACAGGTCTTTACAATTACCAAGTTATTTATAGACCAAAATATTGATATTACTGACAACGATAAGTTTATGGAAATATTAAATAAATGGTTTAACTCTGGTGGAAGTGATATTTCTCATGATGTTTATAATAAGATGGTTAAAGCTCGTAAAACAGCCGCTGAAAAATATACAAAGAAACTAGTTTCAAAATCTGACATTACTTTAGTACCAATTAACCAAACTAAGTTAAATGCTTTACTAAAAAAAATAGATGAAAACATAAAAAATGGAAACCTAAAAAAGAAGATTAACAAAGAACTTAAAAAACAACTTTCTTTAAAACTTCCATTTGGTGATAATAATTATAATACCTCATACAGAATGCTAGATCTTGCTCAACGTGCAAGTTCAATTCAGAATAATTACTTTAAAGTTGTTGTTGATAATATTAATCGTACAATATCAGAAATTAAAACAAGTAAAGATGAGATGTTCGCGGCAACACGTATCAGTGAGCTGCGTGAACGCTTAATTGCCATACATAAAAATCATGATAATGTAAATTATGCCTCAACTGAAAATCACAAATATACTAAAGCTAATTTTGACTGGTTGACATTTAGTAGTACACCATACGTAGAAACAGAACATCAAGCGCTATTGTCATTTCTTGATGCTTTGCTTAAAGATACTATAGAGCGCGGTAAAAAAAAGAAAACTTAGCATACTATACATTTATTAATTAAGAACATGATTTATTAAATATAACTATCATTAATTATAATATTTTAATACAGCTAAGGTATTTTATATGATCGCCAGGTTTCTATTAAAAAATTTTTTATATCTTATATTATTAATTCCCACCTTATTACAGGCAGCTAGTGACTTAGAATTAGATATAAGTAAGTTATCACCAGAAAGCCTTACCGAAATGCCCCCAGTATTAATAGGCAAGAATGGAGAAAAGATCATTTCTGATATTAATTTTACTAATGAAAAAGTTTTGCTTAATAAAATACCTTCAGAAAATGAAGCTCGTAGGTTACTAACAGCAACTGTTGATAAATATATATCAAAATCTAACGTTATCATAAATAAAATTATGAATAACATTATTGAAATTCCTAATCAAGTAACGAAAAGTAAAATAGTACATAAACTAAAATTGAATAATTCTTTTCTAAGAAAGATTTTTAATGATCTTTATTCAAAAAAAATTGATATGGAGAGCGTTTTCTATGTTACAAAATTCAATAATGAGGCCGTTGTTATTACACAGGCAGAGTTAATTGGCAGTGAACTACATATAGAGTTTGTCATGTCAAACCCTGATAATATTTTAAATACAGTCTTAAATAATGAAGGTGCGATAAAGAGAGCTAGCGTTGAAAACATTAGGAGTATTGGACGTGATGTTATATCTAATAATCCGGTAATAAAAAAATTGAAATCTTATGTAGTATCACCAACATTAGAAGCTAATTATCGAAGATTGGGATTCACTGAGTTTACTTGTCTATAATGGTAATGAATATGAAAACAAAGTTTTTTAATCATCTTTATTTGCTTTTTATACTGTCACTTTTTCCAGTATTTGCTTTTGCTAATGGCAAAACACTAATACTTGATATAAAAATAGTATCAGATCAAGATATCTCAACCATTATGCCATTGGTAATAGATAAAAATGGTTCGAAAACAATTTCTGATGTGTCATTTACCAATGAAATAGTGACATTAGATAAACCTTTATCTGAAAGCGAGCCTAAACGTCTTTTAAAAAAGATACTTAACGATCATATAAATAGAACTTCAAGTATTTTAAATGGCATTGATAATGGTAACATTTCTATTCAAAACCCAACATTGAAAAAACATATAAGAACAACATTAAAAGCAAATAATTACTTTTTGCAAAGTTCTTATGATGATTTTCAGTCCGACGTTATTGACTCAGACGTGAAATACTACCTTACAAAATATCAAGATAATACTGTTATTATTACGCGAACAGATAGCGGTATACCAAGTGCAGATTATGACACACTTGATATCAATCTGGTGATGTCGAATCCAGACAACATACTTAAAAATAATTTATCTATGGAGGGAGGAATTAAAAGAGCCAGTGTAGAAAACATAAGAAATATAATACGTGATTTAAAAGAAAATAGTTCCTCTGTCGGTAAAGTTGAAGCCTATGTTGTCTCCCCTATTTTAGAATCAAATTTAAGACGTATAGGATTTCAACATGTTCAGCAGGGATGTTAATTTTTACAACTTTATACTGTGTTTAATAAATTGGTGAGAAAATGTTGAGATACAACTATAAAATATTTTCATATTTAATGATGTTTTTATTCTCTATGGAAAGTTTTGCTATAGATGAAGTACTTGACTTAAAATTAAGCTCTTTATCAGAAAATGATATTGCTTTGATATACCCAGTTATTATTGATAGCAATGCTGATAAAATAATTTCAACAACACCCTTCAGTAATGACGTGATTTTTTTACATCATGTTGAAGCAGAATCCCCGGCAAGGAAAGAGTTAAAAAGTATATTGGGTTCATATATTAAGAGAACAAAAGCATTATTAAACAACATAAAAAAGAAAAAAATTTTTATAGAAAACATAGCACTTAGAAATGAAATTAAATCGACTTTAAAAACAAATAAAGTATTCATGGAAGCTGCATACGAGGATTTTAAATATGATCAAATCAACACTCAAGTTAGATATTACACGACAAAGTATAACAATAAACCTGTTGTTATTACACGTTCTATAGATACATTAGACACACTTGATATTGATTTAGTCATGTCAAACCCTGACAACATCATTGACACTAGACTAAATCGAACTGGCGCAATAAAACGTGCTAGTGTTGAAAATGTCAGAAGTATCGCCAGAGATATACGTTCTAATCATCCATCAATTAGACATTTGTCTGCTTATGTAAAGTCACCGATTTTAGAAGAAAATTATAGAAGAATGGGGTTTGAAACATCATTATATTGTAATTGAACGCCTAACAGACAAATATTAATTACTCAAAATATAAGTATGTGAAGAGAATATACTTACACACATCAATGAGAATGAGTAAACATTATGATCAAATTTTTTAAATACTTTTTAGTAATATTATCTTTTATTCCCTCACTATGTTTTGCAGTATACGATTCTTTGTTTCTAGAACTCGCTAAGGTTCAAGAAGAAAGTATTCAACCAATAAATCCGATAACATTAGATAATAATAGTGATAGAATTATTTCGGACAAGCTATTTATTAGTGAGAAGGTTTCATTAGATAAACCAAACGAACAAAGTGAATTGCGAAGAATGTTAAAAACTAAATTAAAGTCTTATATTAAAACAAATAAAGAGTTAATAAACAAAATTAATAGTGGAGAAATCGTCATACCTGATGATGATTTAAAATTTGATACAAAGCATGATCTTACTAACAATCAACGCTTTTTAGAATCATCATATGAAGATTTCACTGAAAATAAAATAGAAGGTAATATTAATTATTACCTTACTAATGTTAATGATGAAAATGTAATAATTTCAAGAACAGAAATAGAAGAAAATTTGAAAGGCGTTAAAACACTTGAAGTAGATCTTGTTATGTCAAATCCAGATAACATTTTAAAAAATAGATTAAATCTACAAGGCGCAGTGAAAAGAGCCAGTGTGGATAATATTAGAAGCATTATTAGAGATATACGAACCAATAACCCGACAATAAAAAAAGTGGTCGCGTATGTTATTTCTCCCATACTAGAATCAAATTATAGAAGAATGGGATTTGAAACTAGCTTTTGCTATGACTAAATATCTGGATATTAAACAAATTACCATATCTACCATGCCAGCAAGATAAGATGAGAAAGCCAGTAAACTTAGCAGCCATACTTTGGCTATATTTTTATTTACGGTAACCCCTATTTAATAAAGTGATCATAAAACGCTAAATGACGCTACCACTTGAGATTTTTTGATAGCGTGACAGCGTTTTATCCACGTTTGTTCTTACTTAAACAGCGTTAGCTTTTATTCGGTGTAAAGCATGTCATCCCCTCTGGATTTTTCATTAGGGTTTCACAACTTGCTGTCGATAGCTCTTTTAAGCAGGTTAAAGCCTCTGAATAATCGTCGGACGCTTTTGGAATGTAGTTATGATAGTTCGTGCGCATCTTGGCACATTTCTGATCAAATGCGTGAAACAATAAAGTCTTTGCTTGTTCTGTAACCTGTTGTTTGGCTTCTAGGTGGGTAATGGTACATCGTTTTACATTTTCACACATTGCTGTGATGGCAGAATCCATCTCATCTTCTGCATGAGCCGATAAAGCACCAAAAAGAACAGCACAAATAAACGCATATCTAGCCATGTGTAGCCTCTGACATCTGGTTTAATAACTACAGTGTAGACGCTGATGGTTTTTACTCGCAGGATTCAATATCGTTCGAAGATAAAAACATGCCCTATTATTGATACCTTGCCACTTAAAGCATGAGATCGGTAACAGAGCATGTTAAGTGGGTTATTTCTCATTACGCCATTTGATTTGGAATTCGATTTCTTCTTCATCCCCTTCGCGCTCATGCTCAATACTGTATTCTGCACGAACAGGCACATAAATGCGCTCACCTGCAATTTGAATGTCAAAGCGAGTGCCATTTTCTACCGCATCAGCAAGACGACGTAACTTGACTGCAAACTCAGCATTTGAGTATTGCTTTTCGATATCTCTTTCTTGTTTTTCTGTCATAGTTATTTTCCTTAAAAGAATATTTTAGTCTGTATTTCATAACATCAATGAGTACTATGCAACTAATTTAACCAAACATTCAATTTATTGAATTTTCACTTCATTTCTTTATTTAGCATTGCAGCCCGTAACGCTGAGTTTTACAATGTTAAAGACCTTTATCATCATTCTCCCCTGATGCGAAAGCATATCTTATTGCGCTTTTCATAGCGCCACATCATCGGTCGTAAAAGGTTTCACTCTTTATTACTCGGCAAAGGCTACCTATATGCCTCTTATTAGCGATCGCCTTTGTTTGTTTACATACAGTTAGGCGACAAGTTATGAACACAGATGATCACGAAAATAACGCTCCTTTTGGTACCTTACTTGGTTATGCGCCCGGTGGTATTGCCATTTATTCTTCCGATTACAGCACCATAGACGAAGAAGAATATGCCGATGATTCTGCCATGCGTAGCTACATTCATGGCGAGTACATGGGGTATAAATGGCAGTGTGTTGAGTTTGCTCGTCGATTTCTTTATATCAATTACGGCTTGGTGTTTACCGATGTGGGTATGGCTTATGAAATCTTCTCGTTACGTTTCTTACGCCAAGTAGTGAACGATAAAATCTTGCCTTTCTATGCGTTTGCTAATGGTGCGCGTCAGGCTCCTACTGCGGGCGCACTGTTGATTTGGCAAAAAGGCGGTGAGTTTCAAGAGACAGGACACGTTGCAGTCATTACCCAAATTGAAGGTAATAAGGTGAAAATTGCCGAGCAGAATGTCACTTTTGCACCATTACCATTAGGACAGCAATGGACAAGAGAATTAACCTTACATATCAGTGATGGTTGCTACACCATTGAAGATACATTTGATGATACCGAGATCCTAGGTTGGATGGCTTATGATGTCGCTCCCCTCGAATGTTTACCTCAACCGTCACCCACCCCTGAATTGTTAAAAATCCAATGTGCTTATCGTGAGAATAAAGCGCAATTCTCTACACCTTGGTTAAATGAAACCGATCAGTTAGAACGTACTTATCTTCAATCCAACCCGACCAAGTTGCTTAACGATAATATTTATCGCTACTTCACGATTTCAGAAAGTGCCGAGCAAGAACTGGCTAAAGCCACCAATGAACTTCACTTAATGTATTTGCATGCCACTGATAAAGTGCTGCAAGACGATAGCCTGCTTGAACTGTTTGATATTCCAAAGATCTTGTGGCCTCGCCTACGGTTATCTTGGCAGCAACACCGCCACAGCATGTTAACAGGCCGATTAGATTTCTGTATGGATGAAAATGGGCTAAAGGTTTATGAATACAATGCAGATTCTGCCTCTTGCCATACAGAAGCGTGTTTGATCATTCAAAAGTGGGCAGAACAAGGCGGTGATATTACGGAAAATAGCCCTGCCGAAGATCTGCTTAATGAACTGGCAAGTGTTTGGAAATACAGCCAAGCCTATAACTTTGTTCATATTATGCAAGATGATGATGCTGAGGAAGATTACCACGCACTGTTTATGCAAAAAGCGTTAACCCTTGCAGGTATTGATAGCAAAATCATTAAAGGATTAGACGATGTCCACTGGAATGAAATGGGACAAATCGTTGATGATGATAACCGTTTAATTCACTGTGTATGGAAAACATGGGCATGGGAAACTGCTATCGAACAAGTTCGTGAAGTCAGTTGTGCTGAATATGCCGCAGTGCCGATCCATACCGGTTATCCTGATACCAAAGTGCGTTTGATTGATGTATTGCTGCGCCCTGAGATCAAAGTCTTTGAACCGCTATGGACGGTGATCCCAAGTAATAAAGCGATCTTACCCGTGTTATGGTCACTGTTCCCTCATCACCATTATCTGCTTGATACTGACTTTGACGTAACCGATGAATTACGCCAAAGCGGTTATGCGATAAAACCGATTGCGGGACGTTGTGGCAGTAACATTGATCTGGTTAATCACAATCAAGCGCTATTGGATAAAACGGACGGTAACTTTAGCGATCAAAAGAACATCTATCAGCAATTATGGTGTTTGCCTAACGTTGAAAATAAATATCTACAACTTTGTACGTTTACTGTTGATGGTAATTACGGTGGCGTGTGTTTACGTTCTGACAATTCACTAGTGATTAAAAAAGACAGCGACATTGAGCCTTTGATTGTGTTGGCAGATAGTGCGTTTTTAAAACGTTAATGAATAGCCCCGTTTACTAATAAAAAACCGCATAGTTAACATTAGTCAAACTATGCGGTTTATTAAGGTGCTAACCCTAAGCGATTAAAAACAATCGATTAAAAATCGTATTTCACATTTACACCAAAGTTACGACCCGGTTGAGTACGACGCTCTAAACCATCAGTGGTTGGTTTCGCCCCTTTTAGATCTTGGTACTGCCAGTATTTCTTATCCAATGCATTAAATAGACCCGCACGAACCGTTAAGTCTTTAACTGGACGAGCATAAGTCGTTAAGTCGACCACGGTGTAACCAGCTGCGTTTACATTGTCTTTTTCGTTCCACTCATCCTTTGCGCCAACCATAGTGACATCAATCGCACTACCCCATGTTTCCTCTGGTGAGTCATAACCCACAGAAACAACTGACGTTAGTGGTGCAATAGAGTCCAACTTTCTCCCTGTTTGTTTATCTTCACCATTCATGTAGGCAACAGAGGCTTTAGCATAAGTCCCCATCGGTGCTGCAATCACTTCATCTAGCCATAATTTAGCGCCTAACTCAGCGCCGTAGATTTTTGCTTCTTCAACGTTTTCATTAATAATGTAATCAATGTTGTTAACGTTATTTTTCGTTTCTTGAATGAAGTTTTTATAGTCGTTGTAGTAAGCGGCAACATGCAGTTCACCAATACGACCATTAGCTCGTAGACCTACTTCGTATGAGTTACTTTCTTCCGGCTTCAGATCAGGATTTGCATCGATGATATAACCACGTGATGCGTTGTTCTTCGCATAGTACATCTCATATAAAGATGGCGCTCGGAATCCTTGGCTGTACTGTGCGTAAGTGCTTAAATTATCAGTAAAATGATAAACACCACCTAAACGCATAGTAAAGGCATCACTGTTATGATCTTTAAAGCCTGATGATGCTTCTGGTTTTGCTTCAAACTCGTCATAACGCACACCAGCGGTGATCACCGCTTTATCATCAAGTAAATAGATTTGATCTTGTACGAATACCGCACGTTTTTCAGACTTCGACTTAGGCACTTCTTCAGAGCCCGGCTTAGATGTATTACGATCTAAGAAGTAATCGGTGTAATTAATATCAAATGAATCGTTAATCAAGCTCACACCGTAAGTGAGGTTATGTGTGCTAGTGTCAAACTCAAGTGCTTTAGCAAATTGTGCATCAAACTGGGTACTGCTCTCTTTACCTGAACGGTATCGGTCACGGTAACCAAACATATCGGTATGATCGTAGTTATTGTGCGCTGTTTTACGCTCTTGCCAGCTCAATTGCCATTTCAAGCTATCAAATACAACATTATCAGCTTGCCATTGGTGCTCAAAGCCAAAACGCTTACGACTATCGTCATCGTTACCGCTCGTACGAGTATAAGTAAAGCCCGGCATCACGCTATAACCATCACGTGATGGAATCGCCCCTTCGGCACTACGTGTGAAATATTCACCAGTCAAACCAATACGGTGATTATCGTTGATCTGATAGAACGCTTTCGCTAACACGTTGTGGGAATGAATATCTTGTGGATCTGCTGACTGACGGTGAATGCCTTTGCTCTTATCATGCGTGTTATACGCATCAGTTTCATGACCGTCTCGGTAAGTATAAATCACCATGGTTTCCAGATCGCCAGTACGGTTAGCAGCCTCAAAACCTGCTTTATATTGTCCATTAGCACTGGCATAACCTGACGTTACACCAACATGGGTATCATCACCGTCAAGTAACATATCTTCAGGATTTTTGGTACGAAATAAAACCGTACCACCCAGTGCATCACTACCGTATAAAGTTGAAGATGGACCTTTATTCACCTCAATTGCGGTTAACGTATCAACTTCATAGTTATTGCTGTTCATACGCATAGCCTCAGCACCTGGATTGTAAGAAGCCATTTGCTCTACACCATCCACCATCACTTTGACTCGACTACCACTCATACCACGAATAGTAATATCTTCCATACCAAAGCGGCCTCGCCCATTAACGGAAACACCCGGCTCATATTTCAATGCCTGTTTCACATCTGTGGCTAAATTATTTTCAATCTCTTCTGCGGTGACTTTAGCAATTGAAGCCGGCACATTTTTAATGCTCTCTTCAGAGCGAGTACCGGTGACAACAACTTCATCAAATTGAGACACATCACTTGAGGCGAAAACGGAAGGTGAAAATGCGGCCAAAAGTGAACTGGCGATAAGTGTTAACTGCTTGTTCATATATCCCTACTACACTACTTATTTCTAATAATTACGTAATCAAACCAAATATTACAAAACGTAACGATAATTACTATCATTTAGATTTGCAATTGTTTTTCGCTATTTATCAGAAAATTAGTTGTTCGAGATTTCATAACGTGAAGAAATACGAAGGAATACTGACCAAAAAAAAGATTTACTCATAAGTGTTCAATACTCAAATTATGTGCAAACAATGAGCAAATAAATCACGAATACTGCGACTAATTAATTAACGTTATTTTTCAGTTTAATATGCTTGATAAAACACAATATGACTGTTAATATCCGCGCTCGTTTTACGACACTAAGTAAGGTCGCATTACTTAGTGAATTATTTATCTCAAAGAGAATTTATTATGAAATTTAACGCAGTAGTACGTACTGACCTAGGTAAAGGTGCGAGCCGCCGCCTACGTTCTGAAGGTCTTTTCCCTGGTATCGTTTACGGTGGTGAAGCAGCTCCTGTTTCTATCACTCTTAAGCACAGCGATATCATCAACCAAATGGACAAGCCTGAGTTCTACGAAGGTTTCGTACTAGTAATCGACGGTCAAGAAGTTAAAGTTAAGCCTCAAGACATCCAACGTCACCCGTTCAAGCCAAAAGTTGAACACATGGACTTCAAACGCATCTAATTGCGAGTTCATAATTATTTTTTAAAAAGCACTCTTCGGAGTGCTTTTTTTCTACCTATCGCATGGCTATCTCTTAGTAATTAGAAGAGCGGCTGTTGCGGATCTTCTTCAATTCCTTGTCGCTTTTCCAATTCCTGTTGCACTTTAGCACGATGACGTCGTCGTACTTGCTGTTCACGTCGACGACAAATATCAAGTACCTGATGCTTTTGATCATCAGTCATTTGCAGCCAGTAAAGACGCTCTTGCCTACTGCGATAACACCCTTTGCAGTATCCCCTATTGTTAACTTCACATATCCGCTTACAGGGACTTGGAATATCAAAAAAATCTTTCTGCTCCATATATCCCCATCAAAACTAAACCCAGACAAACCACTTTATTTGAGAATAATAGATCATCATGATTTATGCTTTTCTTTAGTGAAATATGAAAGCAAAAGTTTACTAAATGGTTAATTTGGTTTTATTTTTATGAAAAATTAGCCTGCTATATCAGTTGATTTCATTGCCTCAACTCTGCTAAGGTTATTCGAGTTGTCACGGTTGATAACTAACTATTTACATTTATATCTATAATTCAGTGAATTAAGGTATATCAGAGGAGGGAACCATGGATTTTTTTGTACCATCGGCAACAGACCTTGAGCAAGCAAAAACAGTTTATTCATCTATTGCTGCGCATGTATCAGCGCCAGTTCCTAATGATGATAAGCGAGTAAGTAAGCTTGTATGGTCGCATGAAGGCACAGTTTGCATTGCTGAAGTTGGACAGCAGCCACCTGAAATTTTCCGTGCACCAGAAGAGATCCTTGCTATTTTTGAATGTGGTGATGTTTACAAGATCTGTACCCAAAATCGTGGTGTGATTAATTTCGATCCTATTCTTGCTAATACGAAAGATGTATCTAAAGTCGAATACTTTAAATAATCTTATTCATTAGCTAAAAAAACGCACTCAATGAGTGCGTTTTTTATTATTTGATAAAAGCAATAATCAAACGAAAATTACTCTTTCTCTTCAATGCGATCTTCTGACTCTTCCGCAAGGTTTAAAAACTTCAAACCTAAGCTCAAAAGTAATATTGATACAGGTAAAATTAAGATCTTCCAATCGAGATGATCAAAATTAACCAATACTGCTTCTAAGAACTTCACAAAAAGAATGATCACAATCACTTCTGCTAATACATTCTTTAAGTGACCAATGTTAGGGGTTTTAATCCACCCTAATACATTTTCTTTGTCAGCATCGGCCGGCTTTTTGTTAGAAATGAAAAGCGTAAAAACGCCGTGAGCAAAAATGAATAAGACAAAGGCAATTAAGAAGGTATCAAGCGATTTGATCAGATAGTAGGTCGCGATATCTGCGGTATCTAAATGCGCCAAGCTGTTATGTGGGATCTTATTTAAAAATACCACCGCAAAAGCGGTATAGGTTTTCATTGCACCAACAATAAACAGCAGCAGTGATCCCAAAGTCGAACAAATAATGGCTAACCAGCCAATGTAACGAAACGCGTTAAATGTTTTTTTCATAGCAAATGTTATCTAAAAATTTTTCAATATTATAAGGAATTATCTATTAAACAGATAATATCTTTTAACAATAAAATTAGATAATAAACGCGCTTAAAACAAACCCAATTGTGGTGCAGTGATATCATCGAAGTACTTACCAATAAATGGCAAGATCCCATCAGCAACGGGTTTTAACTGTTTATCAATGTAATGATTGTAATCAATTGGGCTTTGACGATATTCACTCGGCTCTGCCCCTGAAGTAGTAAACACGTACTCAATTGTACCTTTGTTTTGATACTGTTTTGGACGACCCAATTTTACGTTCATTTCATCGGCTAAACGGGCTGCACGTACTTGTGGTGGAATGTTCTTCTGATAATCAGCAAGGTTACGTCGTAACCTTTTACGATAAATCAACTGTTCATCAAACTCCCCTGCCAATGTACGCTGGGTGTATTCGCGAATGTAATCATCAACAGGCTGATCGTGGAATACCATTTGATATAACGACTGCTGAAAATGCTGGGCTAGCGGCGTCCAGTCGGTACGTACAGTTTCTAAACCTTTAAATACGATTTCTTCTTTATCACCACGCCATACTAAACCAGCATAACGCTTTTTACTGCCCGTTTCCTGTCCACGAATAGTCGGCATAAGGAACTTGTGATAATGGGTTTCGTACTCAATTTCTAATGCCGATGTTAATCCGTATTCGTCGCAAAGATGATCAGTCCACCACTGGTTAATATACTCAACCAAATCATTGCCTATCTGATCTGCCTCTTGCTTTGAATGGGCTTTTTTAAGCGAAACAAAGGTTGAATCGGTATCACCGTAAATCACTTCATAACCTTTGGCTTCAATCAATTCACGTGTAAGTTTCATGATTTCATGACCACGCATGGTAATAGATGATGCTAAACGGTGATCAAAGAAACGACACCCCGAAGAGCCCAGCACACCATAAAACGAGTTCATGATGATCTTAATCGCTTGTGAGAACGCCTTTTCACCATCTCGCTTGGCTTGATCCCGTGCCGCCCACAACTCTTCAATCATCTTGGGTAAGAAGTGTTTCGTTCGGTGGAATCGCCCACCACGAAAACCACTAATCGCTTGATCGTCAGCTTTGCCCTCTTGCAAGGTTAAACCTTCCACCAGCCCCATTGGATCGATACGAAAGGAACGAATAATGGATGGATATAGCGATTTGAAATCTAAAACGAGTACCGAGTCATATAAACCCGGCTTAGAATCCATGACATATCCACCGGGGCTTGCAATCCAGTTATCACTGATCAAGTTCGGTGCAATATAGCCAGCACGATGTAATTGCGGCATATAAAGATTAGTAAAAGCAGCAACAGAACCACCCACACGATCAAGCTCAACCCCCGTTAAGCGGCAACGTTCGATAGCAAAATCAAGTAAGTGGGTATGATCAAAAATGCGTGTCACCAACTCACAGTCTTGTAAGTTGTATTTGGCAAGTGAGAGCTTATCGTGACGGAACATATTATTAATTTCCGCCATACGATCATGAACGTTATGAATGGCTTTACCTTCGCCTAATAATTCTTGAGAAACAGACTCTAACGACCACGAACGGAAGTTATAGGTCGCAGTTTTTAGGGTATCAATACCATCCATCACCACTCGACCGGGAATAGTAATAAACCCTTGGTTCGGATTTTGCGATGATGGTCGGTAATGGGGTGTTTGTCGTCCACGTCCGATGCGTAGATTAACTTTATTCCACTCGGCACGATGTAACAGTAAACGAAAATCGAAATCAATAACATTCCAACCGATGATCACATCAGGATCAAATGCGGTAAACCAAGACTCTAATGCTTGTAGTAACACCTTTTCATCATCAACCCACTCAATCACTAGGTTATCGGAATCTTGATAATCATCAGGGGCTTGCCCTACCATGATCACTCGACTATCCGCTTCGCTATGTAAGCCCACAGAGTAAAGTATACCCTTCTCTGAACATTCGATATCCAGCGAAACCACGCTTAACTTAGGCACATAATCGGCAGGTTTTACTTTGGTATTCGTCACCTCGGTATAGCCTAACTTGGTTTTGTGATCGCCAGTAAAAACTAAACCACCACGAACAAAACGCTCCATTAAAAAACGATCGGCTAAACGAATATCAGACTCAAAGACATCAATATATTCCTCAGCGAGTGCTTTGGTTGCACTAAAACCGTCACGGATAGTTTGGGTATAACAGGCGGAAATAGCATGATGCTGAAAGGTTTTTAACGGCAGATCGTTAAAACGCGCAGAGATATTGGCTTTTGCTAACAGTTGTTGTGCTTGTGCTCTTTGCTCTGTTCGAACAAAAAAGACCGGATTATCACCTACGATAGACAAACGATGTGGCCCTTGCTCTGTTTTTACCCAGAGTATGATTTCCGTTTGCCCTTTAATATCACGACTTTGGCGAGTGAGTACAAAACCCGTTGTTAACGACTGCAAATAAAACCTCGATTACCTTTTTCTATTCAACCTAGCTTGCTGTTTACCCGATTTTCTTTTCGATTTTTTCAAACTCAGCCACAATCCATTGACCAAATTGTTCAATTAAAAAGAGTGATGCCCTTTTTGGCACTTGCGGCCCATGAATTAAGATCTGAATGCGTTCGATTTCTACTGCTTTTTCTGGATAGAAATGAAGGAAGTAATCAGCGCATTGTTGTTCGCTATAAGCAAGGCTCGATGTGCGATGAGCCACCAGCATAAAGCTACTGCGTAACATCTTCTTACCTACTATACGGCACAGTGCGTTATATTCAGTGACACTTTTGGTTGCCATGATTTTTTGACGACAATCAGCCAGTACTGCTTTTATATCGCCATTAAAGGCTTTGGCTATTTCCCAACTTGGCTCAAACAAACCAAACTTGCTCGCCAAATCCTCACCGTATAAACATACGCTACAATGCTTAAGCCAAAATCCCCATTTGAAAATGGAACTCAGAGTCATGACATCATCGAGAGTAACAACGCAGATATCAACACGTGGCACAACATCATAACGATACGCAATATGTTCACACAACGTGGCGACTGTACGCTTTTCTAATGCCGTCAATTCACAGTTAACAACCATAGTCAGATTAATATCGGACTCTCCCACCGTGGCACAACGTGCTGCCACACTACCATTTAAATAAATACTGTGTATTTGCTGAGGTAAATCGGCTTGTAATTGCTTTACCAATGTTAGCAATACCGGCATATAAGGCGCTTGGAATGGCGTAGATTGATCAAGTATTGGTAGTGTTTTCATTACAAATACATACTCGTAAACAGCGTGAAACGTACAATAGCAGCAATAACAAATCGCAATAACGGCTTAATTCTTTATGCTTCATCTGCTTATATACTATCAAAGCCCGTCAACTAATAGTAAAAACGCTTAATCGGTGTTTTTCTGATAAATTTTCGTTCAAATCATCATAGTCATCGCATCTTATCTCGGTTTCAGTATAATCAGCAGTTCTTACACACCAAGAGACAGATCTAAATCTATGGAAACTCAAAACCTGATTTCTTACGATGACGTTATCGAAGCGGCATACGATATTTTCTTAGAAATGGCGCAAGATAACCTAGAGCCAGCAGACGTATTACTATTTACTGCTCAATTCGATGATCGCGGCGCAGCTGAAATTGTTGAAACTCGTGATGACTGGGCTGAGCACACAGGTTTTGATGTTGATGGAGAACTTTACGCTGAAGTGATCATTGGTCTTGTTAACGAAGAAAATGACGAACTAGACGACATTTTTGCTCGTATGCTGATCAGCCGTGATCCTGAGAACAAAGGCTGTCACATCCTATGGAAACGCGACTAATCTCGTAGCCATAACCACTGTGTCATAGTCACAGCACAGATACAAAAAAGGCGGTATCAACTTCCTAATAAAGGAAAGTGATACCGCCTTTTGTTTATTGGCTTAAAACATGTTTTAGTTTGCCAATATGCTGCTATCTTGACGTTCACTATGACGGATCCATAGCAAACTAAAGACTACAATCAATGCCATCACTGACAATACTGCACCTAGGTTAAACTGATCTTGTGCGCCCATTGCAGAAGCAGCTAATGTCGCTAAACCAGCCCCTAAGTTTTGTAAGCCACCTAATACAGCACCAGCGGTACCAGCATGGTGTGGGAACGGTTGAATCGCTAATGTTGTCGCTGCTGGGAATAAAACACCGGCCCCGATGAAGTAAACAAATGCCCCACCGATTAAGCTAGTTACGGTCACTAATCCTTCCATACCAGGAATAATGATTGTTACTGCACCTGCCAGTAATGCAAACATGCCAAGGAATAAAACACGGTTAGTCCCTAGGCGTTTAATTAAGATATTAGAGCCCCAAGAACCCAATAAATAACCCGGTAATGGCAGAATAAATAGCCAACTGACTGTGCTTGGATCAAGTTTTAATACGCTACCCAGTAATACACCAGCCGATGCTTCAAAGGTAGCAACCCCTGCAAACGTCGCAATTAAGCACACGACATAACCTTGGAAACGACGATTTGTTAGTACATGACGATAACTTACCCACACTCGCTCATTGCGACGATTTTCAATAGGTAATGTTTCACCAAATGAACGCATTAATGCCACAGTAACAAGTGCGCCAAACACCAATAGGTAAACATAAATCGATTCCCAACCTAGATGCTCAGATAAATAGCCACCTAATACAGGTGCAATTAATGGTGAGAAAATCACCCCCATGCTCACAAGGCTGTTTACTTTATGGAGATCTGCACCATCGTAGCAGTCACGGGTCACAGTACGGCTCATAGCACCGCTCGTACCTGTACCCATACCTTGAATAAAGCTTGCTAATAATAAGATTTCAAAGCTAGGTGCAAGTAACGCGATCACAGTACCAATAAGGAAAATCACCATGCCTGAGATCATCACAGGACGTCGACCAATACGATCCGATAATGGACCATAAACAAACTGTGACAAACCGTATGGGATCAAATACGCTGCCATTACCGCTTGTAAATAAGACGCTTTAACACCAAAGAATGTTGCCATTTCAGGGATCGCTGGCACATACATCGTTTGTGTCATTTGCCCTACAGCAATAAAGATAATGAGCAAAAATAGGAACTTGCCCATACTAGAAGACGATTGCTTAACCACAACCATTACCCTCAGACAGAATAATATCTCGTAAAAGATTCGAAAATAAAAAAACGAACCGATAAAAAGAATAAAATTCTAATTTAAAAGCAAACCACGAAAACAACGTTCGATATTTACCCTTATATTAGAATCTATGCCTAAAAAAGACACGAGATGTTAATCCTCTACTTGCATTTAAACAAGCAGATATTGCAACAATTAGCACGAAATAATTTTAATTTTGGATTAGATTTTCTAATGCTGAGAATTTACTGTTGATTACTGACATATTCATTCAGAAACAAAAAAGCCCTGATTCTATACAGGGCCTCTATTATTAGCATGGGAGGTAATAGTCAGAATTAACTTTCAAAGTTAAAGCGGTGATGACCATGACTTGCTTTAGTCTTTAGGTAGCTTTCGTTACCGTCTTTAACATGTGCTTTAGTACCAACAACTTCCACGATGTTAATGCCGTTCTCGCTAAGTTCACGGATTTTTTTCGGGTTATTGGTAACAAGGCGAATATCCGTTAAACCTAAAGCTTTAAGCATTTGGGCCGCTTCACCAAATTCACGTAAATCATCACCAAAACCTAGATGATTATTCGCTTCATAAGTATTCATACCTTCACTTTGAAGCTTATAAGCATCAATTTTATTGTAAAGACCAATACCACGACCTTCTTGGCGAAGATAAAGAATAATACCGCCTAACTCACCCATTTTTTCGATGGTTTCATCAAGCTGCTCACCACAATCACAACGTGATGAGTGAAAAACATCGCCAGTTAAACATTCAGAATGCATACGCACTAATGGCGCAGATGTTTTATCAGCATCTTTGAAAATCACTGCAACGTGTTCTTTACCAGACTCAAGCCCATTGAACGAAAGCAAATCTGCAGGAATATTGCTTTTTAGACCAACTTTAAAAGGCACTCTCGCCCTAACATTTACCATATTCTTCCTAAGCATTTTGCTAATACTCAATCATAAGAGCTTTGATTGCTTATGATGACTATCGTCGTTGTTTCTTGTTTCGCAGATAATAGCGAAAATTATCATCTGACAACAGCACTGCGCATTCAAACAGAAAATATTACGTTATATATTCCTGAAAAAGATCACTAATACACCGTTTTTAAGATAACGAGATTGAATTAAACAATAGCCACTGCCTTTTTGTTATATTATAACATATTTAATAACCTAGCAATCAACTCAACTAATTTAGATTTGATCTGCAAGTTTCATCAGCTTAGGTAAAATCACCTCACCTGCTGCACCTAGACCATTATGCTCATACTCATTAGTGATCCACACTTTTACAGAATTCATTGATGCCAACGTTTGGCAGCTTAAGTCATATTCAACATACATATCATCCACATAAACAGCAGCAACAACTGGGACTGTATTGTTCGCAAGTTGCTCTGCATCATAAAGCGCAGGCCAATCTGTTTTGGCTGCAAGTATGTCAGCAGCACCTTTAAGTGGTGTTAAACACTCTAATTGCTCAAACATCCATGAATAAACCATTTCACCAGTGAACATAAATGGTTGGTCTTTGCTGTAGTTAAACGCTGGATATTCTCTACGGACTCGCTCTGCTGACCAATTAGACGCTTGATGTTGGCAGTAAATTGATTCGTGCAAAATTGCATAAATAGGATTGGTTTGGTAGCTCTGCTCTACAAGCATCTGTTGTAAGAAGCTATAGCTCAATACTGGTTTTCCATTGACCTCAATAAACGCTTCATCAAGCACGTAATACATCGCCAAATCACCGCCACTACGGCCTAAATTAATTCCCCATAACTGGAATTGTTCAACTGTAAAACGCTGACCATTAGGTAAACGAACATCATTATTTAATAGGTGTTCTGCAATCTTGATACATTGCTCTTGAGCGGCAGGGAAACGTTTAAAGAAAGCAGCGTTCTTACCCGTTACACGTTTATAAGTAGCGCGATAAACCTCATCTGCATGACCTGTGATAGGTGGGATCCCACCCGTTAGATACGCACGAATTAACGATTGAGGGTAAAAAGACAAATAATGCAACGAGCAGAAACCACCAAAACTCTGGCCTAAAATCGACCATTGTTTAATACCCAAAGCTTCACGAATAAACTCAGCATCTCGGACAATGCTATCAGCTCGGAAATGGGTTAAATATTGTGCTTGTTGCTCTGGCGTTTTCACGGCCAATGTTTGATGTGTAATTGGTGTACTTTTCCCTGTACCACGCTGATCTAACAACAATACACGATACTTGGTTAAGGCTTGTTTTAACCAACCTGAATTACCTGCAGGACGTGGAGATGGAAACCCAGGACCACCTTGAAAATAAACTAACCACGGTAAATCCGCATTCTGATTCTTTTGATGAACAACTTCACGAGCAAATACTTTAATTTTTTCACCATCAGTAACGTTATGATCTAATGGAATAAAAAAACAATGAGATTTGAATAATAAATCATCATACTTAAATAGCTCTTGCATTTGCTCTCCTAATAAAAAACGAGTAAAAGATAAAATATATTTAACGGATAGTTGTTTATACGTTAAAAAATGCATCTAACAACAGTTTATCGCTAATAAAATATTCACCAGCAGAATTTGAATTTGAAACACATTCCTAACTCAAATAGAATACCCGCAATTTTGATACCCAGTCATTTTAAATTTATGAATAACACCTTATGGCTTCGTTGGCGACTGCCCCTAATGATTTTTGTATTAGGGACTCTACTCATTTATCTGGTGCAAGGTTTTATAAAATACGCATTATTTGAGCATGATCTTAGCCATCGAATTAACATACCATTAGATGTTAATGATGCAAATGCGATTCTTATCAGTACGGCGATCAATAATTTAGTGCCTGATTTATCAATGACATGCTCTGATGATGATATCGATGCGCTGCGCCTTACAAATGACACTTCAACTAATATTCAATTTTTGCAGTTAGTTACTACTGATAGAAGTTGTTCTATTTATGGCCATGTTGCACCTGTTAGTGATGATAGCCATGCAAGCCATAAAATAACGGTTGGAAATTTAACCATTTCCCCCTACACCAATAGCCGCGTAAAAGTGGTCCGTCATTTTACCAATGGCAGCTATGTATTAGCTGTATCTGAACCATTTAGCCAACTGTTATATAATAATCAGACCAACAAGCATAATATTGCTGTCTACCTAATCTATAAAGATCAGCATATTCATTTACAAAGTAAAAAGAGTAAAAAGGAAACTTATCAGCTATTTCAAAAGCCGCTTACTCACGATTTTTTACTTCAAGTTTATGCAACGAAAAAAGGAATTAATGATGTTACAAAACCAGATTCTGTATTAGTTAACACTTCTTTATTACTGTTATTAGCCGTATTCTGTTTATTACTAGGTATTAAAAACACCCACCATAAAACAGTAAAAAATATGATTGAATCAGGGATCCATAAAAAAGAATTCATCCCTTACTATCAACCAATTATTAACTCCGTTTCTGGCGAGATCATCGGTTGTGAAACCCTGCTTCGTTGGCATAAATCTAACGGTGAAATCATACCGCCAAATGCTTTTATTGATATTGCTGAAAAAAATAAACAAATCTATGAAATTACCGATCTACTGATTGAACAAGTCACTGCTGATATTGCCAGTTTAAAAGACCTTAATGATCAGTTTTATGCCAGCATTAACGTACCGCCGCATCAGTTAGAAAATCAAACCTTTGCGACCAAACTGTTGCAAAAGTTATCTGAGCATGACATGCCGAATCACCGTCTAGCGATTGAAGTAACAGAAAGAACCCCTTTTACTGACCTCGAATCAGCGAAAAGTGTTATGCAACGTCTTATTGATAATGATATTTCCATTAAATTAGATGACGCAGGCACAGGTTTTGGAGGCTTTAGTTACTTACAAGAACTGCCAATTAATACTCTTAAAATTGATAAAATGTTTATCGATACCATTGGTACGTGTGACGTTAAAGCTAACATCCTAAATGCCATTATCACCTTCGGTAAGAAGGCTAATCTCATCATGATTGCAGAGGGTGTTGAAAGTCTGGATCAGGTTGAGTATTTACGTAAACAAGGTGTCTTCCTTATTCAAGGCTTTGTTTATGCTAAACCAATGCCATTTAAAGATTTCCAACAATTTATCAATACTTGTATTAAATCTAATAATAACTGTCTTGCTTGCAAGTGATTAATTGTAATTGCAAATAAGATATCTTCTCATTCAAAGATTCCAGTTTTGGAATCTTTCTTTTTTTATTTAAATGAAGCACATAATAAAAAAAGGCGTATATTAAAAATATCAACGAAGTAGATATATTTATCACTAACCGTTTGCCATAAAGAATTATTTATGGCGGGAGATGATGTTCCTCCTTTAACCGCCTTTTCAAATAAAAGGATAATGACGTCTAACAACATTCGGCTTTAAATAGTCGAGGACCGTGTATTTGTTTAAATGGATATTTTACAGTTCAAGTTAGAATTGTACTAATTTATGCATTCGTCGCGTTGTTATTTCATTTTTGTCCTCTTCTATTTTCTGCTCGATAAAGAATTATCAATTCAACACGGCTAAGCGTTATAACTCTCCCCTATTTTGAGTTTTATAATTCGCAACGCGGTGTCAAGTGAGGCAGAGCAATGCAATACTCAACTGAAGTACAAAATATGTGTCCTATCTCTCGTGGTCCTCGTCACGAGTCTGCACCAATTCCCGTTGAAGGTCGTTGGATCAATCCAAAAGACGTTATTGCAATTTCTGGTGTTAGCCACGGTGTTGGTGCTTGTGCACCACAACAAGGTGCTGCAAAACTAACGCTAAACGTTAAAAACGGTATCATCGAAGAAGCACTAATCGAAACTATCGGTTGTTCTGGTATGACTCACTCTGCGGCAATGGCTTCAGAGATCATCACTGGTAAAACAATCCTTGAAGCACTAAACACTGACCTAGTGTGTGATGCTATCAACGTTGCAATGCGTGAAATCTTCCTTCAATACGTTTACGGTCGTACACAAACTGCATTCTCTCTAGACGGTCTACCAATTGGTGCTGGTCTTGAAGATCTAGGTAAAGGTCTACGTAGCCAAGTAGGTACACACTACGGTACACGTGAAAAAGGCCCTCGTTACATGGAGATGGCTGAAGGTTACGTTACTAAAATTGCACTAGATGATAACGACGAAATCATCGGTTACCGCTTCGTTAACATCGGTAAGATGATGGAATCTATCGGTAAAGGTGTTCCGGCTGCAGACGCGATGGAACAAGCAACTGGTCAATATGGTCGTTTCGACGAAGCGGTTCGTACTATCGATCCTCGTCACGAATAATCAGCCAAGCTGTTATCCATATATCTAATTAAACCTAATTTGCTAAATTTATTGAGGATTTTATCATGGCTGCATTATTTGAAAGCTTTGATCGTCGTATCAACCAAATCACTCCAGTTCTAGAAAAATACGGTTTCGCATCGCTAGAAGAAGCACGTCAATACATCGAAGACAATGGTGTTCGTGCTTACGATATCGTGAAAGAAACACAACCTATCGCATTCGAAAACGCATCATGGGCTTACGTGCTAGGTGCTGCAATTGCACTTAAAGAAGGCGCAAAAACAGCAGCTGAAGCCGCTGAATTCCTAGGTGAAGGTCTTCAGGCATTCTGTATCCCTGGATCAGTTGCTGACCAACGTAAAGTAGGTCTTGGTCACGGTCGTCTAGGTGCGCGTCTACTAAGCAACGAAACACAATGTTTTGCGTTCCTAGCAGGTCACGAATCTTACGCTGCAGCTGAAGGTGCAATCAAAATTGCACTAAACGCAAACAAAGTTCGTACTAACCCACTACGCGTTATTCTTAACGGTTTGGGTAAAGATGCGGCTTACCTAATTGCACGTATCAACGGCTTTAACTACGTACAAACTCAGTTCAACTACACAACAGGTGAACTAGAAGTGGTTAACGAGCGTCGTTTCTCTCAAGGTACACGTGGTGAAATCAACTGTTACGGTGCTGACGATGTACGTGAAGGTGTAGCAATCATGCACCGCGAAAACGTAGATATATCTATTACAGGTAACTCTACAAACCCTACTCGCTTCCAACACCCAGTTGCAGGTACGTACAAAAAAGAACGCCTAGAAGCGGGTCTTGACTACTTCTCAGTAGCATCAGGCGGCGGTACTGGTCGTACACTACACCCAGATAACGTAGCTGCAGGTCCTGCTTCTTACGGTCTAACTGATACTATGGGTCGTATGCACTCAGATGCTCAGTTTGCTGGTTCTTCATCTGTACCGGCTCACGTTGAAATGATGGGTCTGATCGGTATGGGTAACAATCCAATGGTTGGTGCAACAGTTGCTGTTGCAGTAGCAATTGAGCAAGCGCAAAAAGCGTAAGCAGACAATTAAAAACTTTATCTTCAAATAACGACTAAAGGCGGGGTTTTAATCAACCTCGCCTTTATTTTTATCTGCTAATTCTTTATTTGTTGAATATAGATAAAAAATCTCTAAAATCCTCGGTACAAATGAAACTTGATAACACTTATACCTATAAAAATGCAGGCTTATAGGTATAATCGGTTGTAATTAAGTAATGTCGTATTACATCATTCAGTCTTGTACTGCATGATCGAGTTAAGGAAACATCATGATCCAAGTAGTAGGTCACAAAAATCCAGATAGTGATAGCATTTGTTCTGCACTAGTTTGTACAGCTCTTCTTAAGGCTCGCGGTCTTGAAGCAACGGCAATTCGCCAAGGCGAACTAAACCGTGAAACTCAGCACATCCTAGAAGTGGCTGGTGTTACTGCACCTGAGCTACGTACAAGCGTTGCAGGCGAGAAAGTATGGTTAGTTGACTACTCTGATCTTGCTCAAGCACCTGATGATCTAGCAGAAGCTGAAGTTGTAGGTATTGTTGACCACCACCGTCTAGGTGACGTGATGACAATCAACCCACTTGAAGCTTGGATCTGGCCTGTAGGTTGTACTTGTACTGTACTATTCAACATGTTCAAGATCGAAGATCACGAAATCACTCGTGAACTAGCGCTTCTTATGATGTCTGCAATCCTATCTGATACTGTAGGCTTCGCATCACCAACATGTACGCAAAAAGATAAAGATGCAGTGGCTGAGCTTGCTCAAATCGCTGACGTTCAAGATCTAGACGCATTCATCAAAGCACTGCTAATCGCTAAGACTGACATCGAAGGTCTGTCTGCAGCTGAGCTAGTTGAAAAAGATCTTAAAGGCTACCCTTTCAACAACCGTGACGTTGTTGTTGGTCAAATTGAACTTGCTACTCTTGAGCAAGTTGAAGACATGATCGAAGCACTAGAAGCTGATCTACAGCGTCGTTGTGATGAAGAAAACCTAGCAATGGCTGCGCTAATGCTAACTGACATCACAACAAGCACTACTCGCCTACTTTACAAAGGTGAGTGGAACGACATCCTAGACACGCACGCAAAAGACGGCGTTCTAATGATGGAAAACACGCTAAGCCGTAAGAAGCAAGGCTGGCCTTGGCTACAAACTGTACTAGCTTAATCATCAAGCATTAGTACAAGGTAGTTAAAAGAAAACGCGATATGAGGCGACTCCTATCGCGTTTTATATTTATAGTTATTCTAAATCACCGAATGCGATACAAGAGGTAATACCGAGTAAAGCATTTCTCTCTGTCACATAATCAAAATTGGTTACATTAACAGACAATTTATCTGCAAGGTTTTTTGATTCTTTCCTGCATTTTATTAACAGACTCTTAGTATCAGGCACAAATTGATACTCTTGATATTGAACTGTTAATGTTTCTGCATCTAAGCTGTAATTAAGACCATCACCAGCATCTTTCATCTGTATCGCGTCATATTGGTGAGATGCACAACCATTTACAAATAACAAAATAAAAATTGAGAAATAGAACTTTTTCATTTAATTAGTCACACGTTAAAGTCCAAAATAATTACTTATTAATTTCATAATACCGCCACTTATACTAGCGATATTTTGTATTCACTTGTTAACGTAAAACACCTAAAGACCACGCCACATATGGTTAATAAAAATACTATAAAATATTCATCAGAACATAATTAGAGCAAATACTTTAATTTTTCGCTCATTTTATTTGTATAATAAATATACCCTGCGGCTGATATACAACCAAACAAACCTCATTTCTGTGACATTTCTCTAATTTTTCTTAGTATTCCTATTGGGTATACATATACTTCTCTCTCTAAAAATAATGCCGCCATTTATCACACCAATGGCAGAGCAAGAAGCGAATAAAAAGAGAGACAGTCAATGTCCATTAAAAAACGTTATATAGCGTGCGTAATTGGTACTGCCCTATCAAGCCAAGCCTATGCCGCTGGCTACCAAGTTTCAGAACATACAGCTGCAGGTCTAGGTCGTGCTTATGCTGGTGATGCTGCCGTTGCTGATACTGCTGCCGTGATTGCAAGAAACCCTGCGGCAATGACACATTTCAAAAAAGCCGAAGTCTCTGGTGTTATCAGTGTTATCAAACCCTCGATTGATATTTACGATCACAGCTTTGGTCAAGGTGCGACTAATATCGCCCCTGTTAGTTTTGTACCTGCTAGTTACTATGTTCAACCGCTAAACGACAAAGTAGCCGTTGGTCTTGGACTTTTCAGTAATTACGGTGTAACGACTAAATACCCGAACGACTTTAATGCGGGTTCATTGGCTGGTAAAACCTCTCTTGAAACTATCAACTTTAATCCAAACATTGCTTACCGTGTAAACCAACATTTAAGTTTAGGCGCTGGTGTAAGCCTTGTTTACGCCAATGCTGAATTTGACCGTCGCCTAGGTGCACTTTCATTGGCTGTACCCAATAGCTCGCCTAGTGATGATGCCATTAACCTAAAAGGTACGAGTTGGGGCTGGGGTTGGAATATTGGTGCGTTATACGAATTAGATCAGAATAACCGTTTTGGTTTAAGTTACCGCTCGCAAGTAGATCTTGATTTCGATGGTAAATTTACTGACTACCTAGGTCCAATTACAGGTAAACCACATAACACTGTTTCTGCTAACCTTTCGTTGCCATTACCCGCTATTGCAGAATTTTCTGGTTTCCACCAATTAGATTCACAATGGGCTATCAGCTACAGCCTGCAATGGACGCAATACAGCAAGTTCAAAGAAATTCGTGCCACCAGCTCGCAATGTAAACCGGGCTTTAATGGTCAAGCTGGCACCTGTTTGCTGAAAAAAGAGCACTATAAAGATACGTATCGTTGGGCTGTAGGCACGACTTACACTATGAACGATGAGTGGACATTACGTTACGGTTTCGCCCTTGATCAAAATGCAGGTCAAGCGACATTAAGTATTCCTGATACTGATCGCTACTGGTACTCAGCAGGTGCTACCTACCACTTCAACCCAGATCTTTCGGTCGATATGGGTCTTTCATACATTCATAGTAAGAAAGCAACCTTCGTTGAAGATGGCAGTACCTTTACTTCTAGTGGTAAAGCCTACCTTGCTGCAGCACAGATCAACTACCGCTTTTAATGCGTTGTCAGTTGTTCATTATTTGGAATATATAGCATGAAATTTAATTCAATTGCCTTAGTGATTGCATCTGCATTAAGCGTTGTCGGCTGTGGCGGCGGTAGCCAAACAACAATAAAGCCTACTATTGATCCTGATATTGCCAACAGCTTGAAAGCAGAAACTAAAGTCGATTTCGATCTGCTTTCTGCAAACAAGAGGATTGTGATCCCTAGCTATTTAGGCATGGATGTACAAGATGGCACACTAGCAACCCGTGAAGGTGCAACAACACCTGAAATCGCAATGGGTCAAACTGATGGTTGGAGCACAACCCAACCGATTACGATTAACTTCACTGGTAAGGCGCTTGATGCTACTACAGCCGCAAATAGCTTTTACTTAATCAAATCAGGGGATCCAACTAATCCTGACGACACCACGCAGCCAACACTGTTATCCCAGCAAAACGGTGATTTTAAGGTGACGGTTTCAGGCAATAGCTTGATCGTTATGCTGCTTAAGCCACTGGATCCATCAAGTAACTACATGTTCGCTGTTACTGATGATCTAAAAGATATGAATGGCGAAGCGGTAGGTATGAGCAACTCATACGCTTTATTAAAAGCTGATAGTACGCCACCGGCTGCTGCATTAGTGCCAGCGCAGAAGATCACCCATGCGACAGAAGAAGCATTCCATAATATCGTTAAGAAACGGGATATTATCTTTTCGTCATGGTTTACTACCTTATCTGTAGGCGATGTACTATATGCAGCAAAAATGGCAACCCTACAGACGATTGCAAAACAAATTGAAACGGATGAGCCTGTAATTGCTAGTGACAATATTCCTAACCAAGAAAACCTGTATAAATTAACACGCCCACAACTTGGTGGTGTATATGGAGCAACTACACCTGCAGGAAATGAAATTTACACAGGAACCGTTTTCCTTCCTTACTACTTATCTACAGATAGCAGCAAAATCTCTTCTTCGCCTAATGCACCAGAGAAATATTTAGTAAGCCCTTGGAAAAGTGATATGCCAAGCCTTGCTAAAATTAAATATGTTCTTACTAACGGCAATAATGCAGATAAACATGCCATCGCTTCTCAACTTTCAGAACTACAGATCTCAGACACAGATCTTGCAAAAGTAGCAACAGATAAAGCGACACAAATTAAAGTACTAACGGCACTGAAAGGTCAAAAGTTAACGCTCGCTAATGGTAAGCAACTCGATCCAGAAAGATTGATCACTCGTTATAGTCCTGTTCCCCAACAACAATCAGTTGCGGCAGTACAATATAATTTAATCATGCCTAAGTTGGACAAAGAAAGCCAAGCCAAATGCAAGCAGTCAGGTTACAGCGTGACAATTTTCCAACACGGTGTAACATCAAATAAAGAACAATTTGTTTATTCTAATCCAAGCTTACCTGACAAAATTATCGGTAATCAATGTCGAGCTATTTTTGCTATTGATTTACCTCTTCATGGTACTCGAGGTGTAGGCGGTAAGAACGCTTCGGATGATCCAAAAATGTTTTTAAACTTTATTGATCTTGCAGTAGCTAGAGATAATTTACGTCAAAGTGTTATTGATGTAGTTAACTTACGTGCAGTTATAGGAAAAGTGTTAACAGACTCTGATCCAAGAGAATTAGGTAAACAACTTTCAGCGTTATCACTGAATAACGGAGTGAGTTTTGCTGGGCACTCTCTTGGAGCTATTACTGGAGTGGATGTCGCAGACATCGCAAACCGAACAATTTTTAATGACCAATACGATAAAACATTATTTAATATAAATACGGTTGCACTCGCAAATCCAGGTGCTGAAATCCCATATTTACTACTAAACTCAAAAAGTTTTAGCGATCTCATTAAAGGTGGAATCGTTGGTGCTACTAACCCATCATTCTCTAAACAATGTAGTAACACAAACCTTGCTCTATGTTATAACGACTACATAACACAGCTAAAGACAAGTAAAGATTCAGGTAATTCATTAGCCAAAATAACACTCGATACATTAAATGACAATTTTAATAAATTTGCCTATGCTGCTCAAACCGTTATGGATCCAGTAGATCCAATTAATCACGCTGCATTTGTTCCAAAAACAACAGCTGTTTTATTAGAAGAAATGAAAAATGATACGGTTATTCCAAATCAATCGACACTAGGCAAGACACTAATTTATTCGCCATTTACAGGAACAACGCCATTACTAAAACCACTGCAATTGAGTCAAACTGTTAAATCTATAGCAGAGTCACCTCTTAAAACAGCTATAAGATTTAAGGGGGGATCTCACAGTTCAGTGCTGACGCCTCTAAATCCGTCAGATCTAAAACTGCCCGCTACAGAAAAAAGTATTGCTGCGACGAATGAAATGCAGAGTGTTATCGCCTCATTTATTAATAGTAATGGTAAATCCCTTACGATTGATGATGATAGCGTTATAAGTTCATTTAACAATTAACTGCTAATCGAATAATAGTAAGCCGAGCAACTAACCCTTACTCGGCTTACTCTTCACGTAAATGCTGCATTAAACTGCTTCTCTCATTCAATATTTGAGAGAAACAATGTACGAACTTACGTCCTATTATTTTCCCTTCGCGATAATCCATTTCCAAATCATCATTACTGCTTAATAATGCACGGCTATGTAATGCTTTTTCTGGAGCAATTTGAATAACCTGTAAACCTTTCGGTGGTTCAACCAAGAACTCGTTCATGTCTTGGTAGGTTTTATAATATTTGGCGAGCATTTCTATCACATCAATATTATTACTTTGCCCTGCCAGCTTTAATAACCGCTCAATATTAATATGAGATAACCAGCTCTTATTTCCAAAGATAGATTGTTTTACTTTTTCATCACTCTTTGTTTCTAAATGCGTTAATTCATCCTGAATATGACGTTTATTCTCATCAATGATGTCTTCTTTTCGGTACTGCTCACGCCATTGTTCAAATCGACCAGTTAACTCCTGATGAATCGTTTTAATGCGATCAACAGACTCATTTAAACTGAGTTTATTTATGTAATATGGAAAATATAACTCCACACTCTCACGCCAGTCTTCAAAGATCCCTCGTTCTTCTTCCCGTTCATGCTCTAATGGCTCGGTACGTATAACAACAACTAAATCGGCCCCTCTATGCCATGCCTCTTTAACCGGAACAGCAGCACTAACACCACCGTCAACCCATTCCAAATCATCAAGGTTTACAGGCAAGTTATATAGCACAGGGATCGCACAGCTGGCACGCAACACTTCTCGCCAGTTCTCCTGATACATTGGCATATAAATATCTTGCAGCGTATCTTTACGCGTTGCGCAGGCAAAAGCTTCACGATAGCGCAATGTTTTCTTAGCGGTAATAAAATCTAACGGCAACTCGCCCGATGGAGAGACCACTTGCAGCGCCCAATCCAGATTCATCGGCTGCTGTTTACTTAAATATTTATATAAGCTAAAGAATTTGTCGGTTGTGGTGTAGTTTTGAATAAACTGATAACCAAAACGATGCTGGCGGCTAATATAAGAAGAAAGATTCAACGCCCCTGCGGAAGTGCCAATATACATAGCAAAGGGATCAAATTGGTGTTCAAGAAAACTATCTAACACCCCTGCGGTAAAGATGCCACGTTGACCACCGCCCTGAACAACTAAAGCGATTTTCTTATGTTGTGAGGCATAAATATGTGACGAAAAAGCTGATACCGATTCTTTATCAAAAGAACTCAAACTAAACGGCAGATAATTCATTTCTCCCCCACAGGTTAGAAAACATTCTGACGTAATATACTAACTTAGTTGAGTATTTAAAATGAATAGACACTTAACAAGTTAAAGAGATAAATCTGATACTTATCTCTTTAACTTAATAATATGTTAAGCCGTTAACGCAACGATGGCGTAACTAAAAATGGTTGTTAACGTCAGTGTTACGGTAATCACAGCCAGTTTTAAGTCTTGTTCCATACTCAACTCCTTATCTATCCCTGCTTGGATATGTAACATTTTGTTAACTAAAGTGTAGATGTGTTACACGGATGTTATCAAATCAATTTGTACGGAATTAAGATAATTATCACATTAATATCAACAGCGTATAACTTGCTTCAGGTTTGCTACAGCGGTCACTGATTATCGTTAAGTAACATAGTAGAAGTAACGCCATCATTTTCTTGTGTTAGAAATGCTTTTAAATCGTTACAATTTGCTTTCAATTAGTATTACAAGGACGTCAGATGAAACTTGCAGCAACATTTATTTTAATGTCTCTAATGCCGACGGCTGCATTAGCCTCACCGAACCAATGCGAGAGTGATAAGTATCATCAATACGTTGACGCTTCCCTTGAGTGGTATCAAAACCTCGTGGATCTCACCGTACAAAAACACCCAGATTTAAAAGAAGTCAGTGATTGGTTTATGCAAGGAAGAATGAACCATTTCGAATTAAACCGTGAAGCTTTCGATTGGTATTTAGCTAATGATGCAACTCATCTAAATTTAGATAGCTCCGTTGAATCGTGGCTGAAATTATCGCAACAAGACGTTAAAACCTTATCACAACAAAATACACCATTAGGGCAAACAGCCAAAAAAGCATTTAACGATCGTCAAACAAAGCCACACCCTAAAAATTATGAATTACGTAGTGCTTTTGCTGATTTATTAACGCATCCAGCAGATATTAAGCAGCCCCTAAATACTTACAATGAAAAAATGCAGCAATTAGCCGCCACTACATGTAAATAATCACACCTTTCATTGCTCTTATTTATTTTAAAACGCCAAAAATAAGAGCAATATTTAACATTCTAATTTTATTTTTCTTCCAAATATCATCAAAATAAATGCCCATTATCAAAACTTGGTTAAATTACCATTTCCTGATTCAATCCCCTTCCTTGCTAATATAAAATTAATCTATACTTATTTTGTATTTTTGTTTGTTATTTCATTTTTAATCTTGCTTTGATGAAATAAACCTATTTAGAAAAGGATGCTTACGCATGAAGCCACTCTACATTGGTTTAGCAACTGCTATTGTAAGTTGTAATACAATGGCAAAACCTGTTGATTGGACACCAGGGTTCAATGGTGATATCTCATTAATGGCTGCATATACCCGAACAAATTCCCAATTTGATTCAGGTAATGCAACAACAGAGAATTTACACTCTTCAGGTAATGATCAAAGCCATATCCTTGCCGCTCCACTAGGAACACTGGCTTACACGTTAGCCAGTGCTAAGCAACAATTTTTCTTTGGTACTGATCGCTCTGATGTCGCATTAGGACGTTTTCACACTGAAGTTGGCTATCGCCAGAAATTAGAAAATAACGGAACTGTCTCGTTCAGTTATATTCCGGGTTTATTAGATTTAAAAACATGGCAAAACCCTTACTTAACGGGTACTTCACGCGAGAAAACAGGGAGTAACGTTAAAGCTTTCCGTGCACAGTGGGAAAATATTGGCGATTCAATGTACTCCCTTGATACTGCTTATGGCCGCTATGATGTCGACCAAGAAAGAAGTGGTGAAGGGTCAAACATTGATACTCACCTACTTGATCGTAATGCGAAGCTATTCTTTATTGAGGGTAGCCACTTATTACCACTAAGCCGTTCTCAAATGATCCGTACAGCGTTGAACTACAGCAACATAGATGCTGATGGTAAAGCAATGGCTGCTGATATTTACGGTGGCTCAGCAAGTTTCATCCAGTTGTTCCCGCAATCAAGCTTGATCTTAACCTTAAGTTATAAAAAAGCACTGTTTGACGCAGAAAATCCTATTTTTGATAAGAAACAGGAAGATGACCGCTTCGGTGCTTTCCTTGCTTATGAATATCGCCAGCCATTTAACTGGAAGAACTGGAGTATTGTTTCATTGCTTGGTTACAACACAACTCAATCAAACATCCACTTCTACGATGCTGATACAACGCTTGTTAGTCTAGGGATGAACTACCGTTTTTAATCGCAAAACTAACAATGTGCTGTTAACAGCACAGCATTGTCTTGTGTAAGCAATTTATGGCTCTGTTATGATACAGAGCCATAAATTTTTCGAGACATAGGTTAGGTTTTCCATTAGATTAACAGCACTTTACCCAAGTTAAAGAAACGTTACTGAGTATTATGGCTGTTAATAATCGCACTGCCGATGCATCGCAGGAATCGTTGCATCGCATTTTTACAGTACCGGAAGCCCCAGATTCCACCTTGGGGATGATCGAAAAAGAGCTTTCAGAAAACCTAAACGAGTTTCTGCGAACGCACATTGCTGCAAGAGAAAAGCCTCTTATTGAAATAGAGAAAGACTTCTCTGATCCTGCTATTCCAGAAACACCAAGTTTTGTTTCCGAGCACACCCAGTTTCTATTAAACAAGCTGGTATCCCAGTCGGTTCACACTTCAGCGCCAACCTTCATTGGGCATATGACGTCTGCCCTGCCTTATTTCATGATGCCACTTTCCAAAATCATGATTGCGCTGAATCAGAACTTGGTAAAAATAGAAACATCAAAAGCATTTACACCACTTGAACGCCAAGTGCTAGGGATGCTGCATAAACTTATATTCAATCAGCAGGAAAGCTTCTACCAACAATGGATGCACAGTGCTGACCATTCTTTAGGCGCTTTTTGTTCTGGTGGTACCATTGCCAATATCACCGCCCTTTGGGTTGCCCGCAATACTGTGTTAAAACCAGATGGTGATTTTAAAGGAGTGGCACAGGAAGGTTTGTTCCGAGCAATGAAGCATTATGGTTATGATGACTTAGCCATTTTAGTCTCAGAGCGTGGTCATTACTCATTAAAGAAAGCTGCCGATGTTTTAGGTATTGGTCGTGACAGCTTGATATCAATAAAAACAGACGACAATAACCGTATCGATCTGGATCATCTACAAACCACCCTCACTGATCTTAAGCAACGTAATATTAAACCTTTCGCCATTATTGGTATTGCTGGTACCACAGAAACCGGCAATATCGATCCCTTAGAACAACTGGCCGATATCGCAGCAGAACATCAATGCCACTTCCACGTTGATGCCGCTTGGGGTGGCGCCACCTTAATGTCGAATAAATATCGTCATTTATTAAAAGGGATTGAACGCGCTGATTCGATCACTATAGATGCCCATAAGCAGCTTTACATTCCAATGGGCGCAGGTATGGTGATCTTCAAAAATCCAGAACTAATGACAGCAATTGAACATCATGCGGAATATATTCTTCGTAAAGGTTCAAAAGACTTAGGTAGCCACACGTTAGAAGGCTCACGTAGTGGTATGGCGATGTTGTTATATGCCAGCTTAAATATTATTAGCCGTCCTGGTTATGAATTACTGATCAATAATAGTATTGAAAAAGCCCGTTACTTTGCCGATCTCATCAAGCAGCAAGATGACTTTGAATTAGTGACAGAGCCAGAACTGTGCTTGCTCACCTATCGTTACGTACCAAAACGTACTCAACAAGCATTAGAAATTGCGACAGCAGAAGAGCGTGAAATTCTATTAGAACTGCTCAATGATCTGACGCAGTTTATCCAAAAACGACAGCGTGAATCAGGCAAGACATTTGTATCACGTACACGTATTACACCAGAGAAATGGCACCACAAAATCACCACGGTCTTCCGTGTCGTTCTGGCAAACCCATTAACCACAAATACTATCTTGCAAGATGTTCTCAATGAGCAACGTGAGTTAGCGAAGGAAAGTAACATTAGCTTGCCTGAACTGATGAATTTAACAGACAAAATAATGCTAAAAAGAGATGATAATCTTAATAATTAGCGCGATTTTCTATATAAAAAATTGCAATATTTAGCGATAAAGCCCAGATTTTCTGGGCTTTTTACATTTTGTTACCTATTAACAATCGAAAAATTGTATGTCTGCTTTATTAATAATCTGCAAATCAACTATTAACAGTGCATTATTGTAGTATGAATAACTCATTTATGAGGTCAATTTTCTACTTCCAACCTTCGCATAGTGTTTCTTCATTTCCTTATAAATATGCAAAGCTTCTTTTTGAACAGCGATCAATAAATTCTCTTATTAACAAAATGACTTTTATTTTTTGCAATGTTAAACATAAGATTCTCACATGTTCCCAACTTGTTATTGATGATGTTAACGAATGGTTTAAAAATCGACTTTCGAATGAGATTAATTATTAGTTATTGATTTTGAATAAAATTCACACAAAAAATTTTATCCATCACGATTGATTTAGATCAAGATATTTGCTCATTTTGTTCCATAAAAAAGGCCGTATTATCAAATAATACGGCCTTTTTATTTCAAAATGTTTCACTCAACAAGAAGCGATAAAGTGCGGTCACTGTATAAATTTAGACGAATTAATCGCCAGCAAACATGTAACCTTCACCGTGAACTGTCACAAAAATCTGTGGATTTTTCGGATCCAATTCCATTTTAGAACGCATACGACGGATCAAAACATCGATAGTTCTGTCGTTTGGCGCTTCTACTCGATGGCTTAACATGTTCAAAATTCGTTCACGACTTAACACCACATTTGGGTGTGAAGAGAAGGCAACTAACAGCTCATATTCTGCTTTAGTTAGCTTCACTGGTAAGCCGTTGTGAGTCAGTGCGCGTTTGTTAATATCGAACTGCCATTCACCAAAACGAATGATGTTATCTTCCTGCATTTCGACCATGGTTTCGTCACGCGCTTTTTCTACTAAGGTCATGCGCCATAACAAGTTTTTCACTCGAACAAGCAGTTCACGAAGCTCAAAAGGTTTAGTCACATAGTCGTCTGCGCCCATCTCTAAACCAACGATTCTATCGATACTATCTGTGCGTCCTGTCACCAAAATAATACCCACTTCAGAGCGGCTACGAAGCTCACGAGTTAGCATCAAACCGTCTTCACCGGGAAGGTTAATATCAAGCATGACGAGGTCGATTTTTTCGGTCGCCATGATCTCTCGCATCTGTGCGCCACTGTCCGCTTGGCTAACCTTGTATCCTTCATTCTCGAAATACCCTACCAGTTTAGTACGGGTAACAATTTCATCTTCCACAACAAGTACGTGATGAGTCATGTTTGTCTCTTTTAGTTTTTTAGGTGTTCTTACGAAACGTTAGCACAAACAACTGTTATTCACAATTTGTCATAAACCTGAGTTTGCTATTCATTCGTAGCATTAACCTTATTCACATCGTGGACATAAGATTACCTCATAAAATTTATAACGTCACCGTAGCTTTACGGTGTGCATTCATTCTTAAATGGAATCTTTCAACATGAAAAAACTTTGGCAAATGTTGACTAAGCCAAGCAGCAAGTATTCTGTTCTTGCACTTGTACTAGTTGGTATTGGTATCACCCTTGCGGGCATTTTTGCTGTGCATAAGGGATTTGAACACGCCTCTCAAACTGAATTCTGTATCAGCTGCCACACCATGCAGCAGAACTACGAAGAATATAAGCAATCTGTACACTTCAAAAACGCTTCAGGTGTACGTGCTGAATGTGTTGACTGTCACCAACCTAAAGACCTTCCAGGTGCTGTTCAACGTAAACTTGGCGCTTGGAAAGATGTATACAACCAATACATCACTAAGAAGATTGACACACCTGAGAAATTTGAAGAGCACCGCCTAGAGCTTGCTCAAATTGTTTGGAAGCGTATGTCTGACAACAACTCTAAAACGTGTAAGAGCTGTCACGACTACTCTGCAATGGACCACGCTAAGCAGTCTCCTGAAGCTGCAAAAGCGATGACAGATGCAGCAGCTAAGAACATGAACTGTATCGAGTGTCACAAAGGTATTGCACACGAACTACCAAACATGGCTGGCGGTTTCCAAAAAGACTTCCAAGGCCTACAAGCTGAAGCAACTGCACAAGGTGCAAAAGCTGACAAGCTTTACTCTCTTGGTGAAAAAGATCTGTTCGCAACTGACGACGCTAACGGCAAATCAGAAGGTAAATTACTACCAGCTTCTGAAGTTACTGTTCTTGAGCGTAAAGGCGACATGCTGAAAGTTGAAGTCAATGGCTGGTTAGAGAAATCTGGTAAAGGCCGTGTTATGACAGAATACATGGGTAAACGTGTATTCAAGGCAACTATCCGTGGCGACATCAAAGCGAACGAGAAGATTATTAAAGAAGAAACAGATCCTGCGACTGACATCGTATGGCAAAACGTTTCTGTACAAGCTTGGATCACTAAAGCTGACATGATCGATAGCATCCAGCCAATCTGGAACTACGCAGAAGAAATGTACGGCTCTACTTGTAATGCTTGTCACGCGGCGCCAGCGCCAGGCCATTTTACTGCAAATGGCTGGATCGCAAGTCTGAAAGCCATGAGCTCATACTACCGTCTGTCTAAGACTGAAGAACGTACGCTACTGAAATACCTACAGAACCACGGTAGCGATACAGGCGGTGCAGGCGCGCACTAATCCCGCGAGCCAATAAACGAATAAATGATAGGCGGGGACGTCTCCAGTCCCCGCCCCATTGATAAAAATTAAAGTTTAAGGATTGACCAAAAATATGGCGACTCAAACGAATAATACTGGCATTTCACGCCGCCGCTTCCTATCAGGCCTTGCTATGGCAAGTGCTGCATCGGTTGTTGGTACTAGCCTACTTGCACCACGCAAGGCAATGGCTGCTGAAGAAGCAAAAGCTGCTTTCTCTGGCGAAGTGCTATCTGGTTCTCACTGGGGTGCTTTCCGCGCTAAAGTAGTTGATGGTGTTTGGACTGAAACAACACCATTTGAAAAAGACAAAAACCCAACTGACATGATCCAAGCGGTACGTGAAGTGGTTTACAACCCTGCTCGTATCAAATACCCAATGGTTCGTATCGATTGGTTAAAGCAAGGCTATAAGTCTGACACAACTCAACGTGGTAACAACCGTTTCGTACGTGTGCCATGGTCTCAAGCGCTAGACTTCTTCTACCATGAGATGGAACGTGTTCAGAACAACTTCGGTCCAAGCGCACTGTACTCTGGTCACACAGGTTGGCAGTCAGTAGGTAAACTGCATAACGCAGGTACTATGATGAAGCGTGGTATCGGTCTACACGGTACGACGCTTGGTAAGATGGGTGACTACTCTACTGGTGCAGCTCAAGTAATTCTTCCTTACGTTGCTGGTGCAATGGAAGTTTACGAGCAGCAAACTTCATGGCCACTAGTGCTTGAGCACTCTGACACTATCGTTATTTGGGCATCTGACCCAATTAAGAACCTGCAAGTGGGTTGGTTAGTACCTGACCACAGCCCATACCAATACTATGAGCAACTTGCAGAGAAAGTGAAGAACAAAGAAATCAAAGTGATCTACGTGGATCCAGTGGTTTCTAGCACCCAAAAAGCCGTTGGTGGTGAGCAGATCCGTGTTAACCCACAGACTGACGTTCCATTAATGCTTGCGCTTGCGCACACGCTATACACTGAAAACTTATACAACAAAGACTTCATTGCTGATTACACAACAGGTCTTGATAAGTTCATGCCTTACGTTCTTGGTAAGACTGACGGTGTTGTTAAGAACCCTGAGTGGGCAGAGAAGATCTGTGGCGTTAAAGCTGATGACATCCGTGCACTTGCTCGCACTATGGCAAGCGGTCGTACGCAAATCATCGGTGGCTGGTGTCTACAGCGTATGCAGCACGGCGAACAGTACGCGTGGATGCTAGTAGTACTTGCAGCAATGCTTGGCCAAATCGGTCTACCTGGTGGTGGTTTCGGTTTCGGCTGGCACTACAACGATGCAGGTTCTATCACATCTAACGGCCCACTAATGTCAGGCTTTAGCGGTGTAACAGGTATCGACCCAATCCATAACGGTTCTTACAACGGTTACTCTACTTTCATTCCTGTAGCGCGTTTTGTTGACTGTATCGACAACCCAGGAAAGACCATCAACTACAATGGTCAGAAAGTGAAGTACCCATTCATGAAGATGGCTATCTTCAGCGGTAACAACCCATTCGGTCACCACCAAGACCGTAACAAGATGATCAAAGCTTGGACTAAGCTAGAAACGGTTGTTTCGATTGATCACCAGTGGACAGCAACATGTCGTTTTGCAGATATCGTATTACCTGCAACAACAACATACGAGCGTAACGATATCGAACAATACGGTAACCACTCTAACGCAGGTATTATTGCCCTGCGTAAGATTGTTGAACCTATGTACGAATCTAAAGATGATTTCGAAATCTTCCGTGAGCTATGTTCTCGCTTCAACCGCGAAGAAGCATTCACTGGCGGTAAGACGCAAATGGAAATCATTGAAGAGATCTACAACGGTGCGCGTCTACAAGGTCGTGGTCTAGGTGTTCGTATGCCTAACTTCAAGAAGTTCTGGGATGGTGAAGGTTTCATCGAGTTCCCTGCGGGTAAAGAGTGGGTTCGCCACGAATCATTCCGTAAAGAACCTGATCTTGAGCCACTAGGTACGTCTTCAGGTATGATCGAAATCTACTGTAAGACTATCGCTGATATGGGTTACAAAGACTGTCAAGGTCACCCAATGTGGTTTGAAAAGACTGAACGTAGTCACGGTGGTCCTCGCTCTGATCGCTTCCCGATCAACATGCAGAGTACGCACCCGAAAGATCGTCTACACTCACAGCTATGTTCATCAACGGATTTCCGCGCAACTTACGCTGTTGCAGATCGCGAGCCTATCTTCATGAACACTGAAGATGCTGCGGCACGTGGTATTAAATCTGGTGACATCGTTCGTGTATTCAACGATCGTGGTCAAGTGCTTGCAGGTGCTGTAGTAACTGACGATTACCTACCAGGTGTTTGTCGTCTACAAGAAGGTGCATGGTACAGCCCATTAGAAGGCGGTAAAGCTGGCACTATCTGTACTTACGGTGATCCAAACGTACTAACAGAAGACATCGGTACTTCTAGCCTTGCGCAAGCAACATCAGCTGCTGCTGCTCTAGTTCAAATCGAGAAGTACACTGGTGTTGTTCCAGCGGTAACAGGCTTTAACGGTCCTATCTACGAAGAAGGTATCGACCCACTGTTCCCAGCAATGGACAAGTAATTTAACGAGTTAGTTAAATAAAATAAGGCGATGAACGAAAATTCATCGCCTTTATTTTACCTTTTTAAAATAGATTCCAATATAATGTCTGAGGTTATATTTGAATGTGTTTTATGTGTCTGGAGTGACAATGCAAGAATTTATTGCTTTCAACGAACAACGTGCTGAAATTTACTGGTGGATGTCTTCATTGTTCGCACGCGAACTCACTGATGCGGATCTGCATGAATACCACGGTGGTGAAATGTACACATTCCTTTCAGGCTTAGGCATGACTGAGGAATTGAAAGCACCCGTTGAAGCTTTCCGTGACGCCATTAATAAATCTAACTCTCGCCCAGATGAGCAACTAGAGCTTGCGGCAGATTTCTGTGGCTTATTCCTAAGTACACCGAAAACAGGTGCCCTACCGTATGCGTCTATGTACGTAGGTACAACAGGTTTACTTAATGATAAGCCAGCACAAGATATGAACGTGCTAATGAACGATTACGCGATTGCTCAGCGTAAAGAGTTCAATGAGCCTGCCGATCACCTTGCGGTTGAATTAGATTTCATGGGGAATCTGATCATCATGGGTAACCAACAAGAAACAGAAGAAAAGCGTGAAGAGCTAATGCAAGCGCAGCTTTCTTTCGTAAATACTATGCTGCTTAACTGGTTACCAATGTTTGCTAAAGAATGCCAAAACCGCGATCAATTTGGTTTTTATGCAGCAGCTGCTAACCTGCTATTGGCTTTCTGTAAGCTTGATGCAGCCTTCCTTGCTGGTGAATAATCTTTCACGCCAGTAAGTGCTCGAAATCCAAAACCTCGGCCTATCGCTGAGGTTTTTTGCTTTTAATAAGCACTTAATTGCTCTAAAAAGCTAAACATTTCTAATATTGCTCACACTTGTTGCTCGTAAGGCTGATTATTCATTTTTTATTTTGGATTTATGTTGCATAGTCAATCAGGTTTTATACATTAACCAATCGATTAACTTATTCCAACATTTTATATAATCCTATAATTTCAACGAGTTAAACCTTATATCATCGTCATAGTTAATACAAAAAATTCTCATTAACAATATCAATGACTTATTTATGCATAGCGTCATTTTTGATTTTTTATATTGTCATACAAAAAATTAAAATCTGATATAGATCAATCATTTCCCTCCTCTATCCTCCTAAAATCCTCACGCTATACCTATAGCGCATAAGTATTATTTTATAGACAAGGTTGATAGATGGACTCGCATGCAGCCCTTTTCGAACTTGGCAAAAAACGTCTTGCCGAGTTACGAGCAATGAAACCTCTTCGTGAGGAATCATTCAAAGATAAATTAGAACAAAATGGCATTACCCGTCGTGATTTCATGATTTGGAGTGCCACCATCACATCACTTCTCGCCTTACCCCTACCTTTTAGCACCATGGTAGCTGAAGCGGCTGAGCTTTCAGATCGTGTGCCTCTTATCTGGTTAAGCCTTGCAGAATGTACTGGTTGTTCAGAATCGCTAACACGTACAACAACACCTGATATTAGTACCCTTTTGTTTGAACATGTTTCTCTTGAATACCAAGAAGTACTGATGGCAGCCGCTGGTCAACAAGCTGAAGAAAACCTAGAAAACGCTATGAAAGCGTACAAAGGCAAATACCTATTAGCAGCAGAAGGTGCGGTTCCTACTGCTAATAACGGTATTTATCTTACGCTTGGCAGCAAAGCTGAAACGGGTATGTCATTGATCAAGCGTGTGGCTAACGATGCTGCAGCTGTTATCTGTGTGGGTACTTGTTCTTCTTTCGGTGGTGTACAAGCCGCTCGCCCTAACCCAACCGGTGCGAAAAGCGTCGGTGCTGTGATTGATCGTCCAGTGATTAACGTTGCGGGCTGTCCACCAAACCCTGCCAACATCACAGGTACATTGATGTACTACATCATGTTTGGTCGCCTTCCTGCTCTTGATATGTTCAATCGTCCTAAGTGGGCATATGGTGCCCGTGTTCATGATAACTGTGAGCGTCGTGGTCACTTTGATGCGGGCGAATTCGTGACTGAGTTTGGTGACGATAACGCTAAGCAAGGTTACTGCCTATTTAAGATGGGTTGTAAAGGTCCTTACACTTACAACAACTGCCCTACAGAGCGTTTCAACTCACACACTAGCTGGCCTGTGCTTGCTGGTCACGGTTGTATTGGTTGTTCAGAGCCAGACTTCTGGGATGAGATGGCATATTTCGAGAAGCCATTAAGCCGTAAGCCATTACATGGTTTAGATGCCACTGCCGATACTATTGGCGCAGTGACACTAGGCGTTACCGCTGTGGGTATTGGTGCTCACGCAGTAAGTAGTATTTTTGCAAAGAAAGTCGAGGAATAATTCATGAGCAAGCGTGTCGTAATCGATCCCATTACTCGTATCGAAGGCCACTTACGCATCGAAGTTGAACTTGATGCCAACAACGTTATTGAAAAAGCATACGCCTCTTCTACCCTGTTCCGTGGTTTAGAGATCATCATGAAAGGCCGTACACCTTACGATACTGGTCTATTAATGCAGCGTATCTGTGGTGTATGTACTTCATCTCACTACTTATGTGGCACATTGGCGGTTGAAAATGCAATCAATGCGCAAGTGCCTATCAATGCAAAATACATTCGTAGCCTGATCTTAACCTCACTTGAAATGCACGACCACATTGTGCACTTCTACCTACTTCACGGCCTTGACTGGGTTGATGTAGTGTCAGCTCTAAGTGCCGATCCTGCTAAAGCTGCGCAAGAAGCAATGAAGTGGTCGAAAACACCAATGGCAGCTGGTGAAGGTGAACTACGCGCCGTACAAGAGAAAGTACAAGGCCTAGTAAACACAGGTAAGTTAGGTCCGTTTGCTAACGCATACTGGGGCAACAAAACTTACGCTTTCACGCCAGAGCAGAACCTTATTGGTCTATCTCACTACCTTAAAGCACTAGAAGTTCAGCGTGTTGGTGCTGAGATGATGGCAATTTGGGGTGGTAAGAACCCTCACCCACAATCAATTGTTGTTGGTGGTGTGACGTGTGTACGTGACATGTTAGATCCTGCACGTCTACAAGAGTTTAAGCAAAAGTTTGTTCATGTTGCTGAGTTTATCGAACGTGCATACCAAGCTGATATTTTGATGGCAGCTTCGGCATTTGGTAAAGAGCCAAGCGTTCTAGGTGGCTGTAACATCAGCACCTTCATGTGTAGCGAGTCTATCCAGCTAAACGAAGAAACACATCTATTCACTAGCGGTGTGATCCGCAACAAAGACATCACTAAAGCAGAAGATGTGGATCTTAGCCTGATCGCAGAAGATGTGACTCACTCATGGTACAACGCAGATAAACCGCAGCACCCTTATGATGGCACAACCATCCCTGAGCATACGCCATTCATTGAACGTGACACCCTTGAAGGTAAGCGTCCAACTATTAATGAAGCTGGCAAATACTCTTGGGTTAAATCACCACGTTACAATGGCGAGCCTGTAGAAGTAGGTCCACTAGCAACTATTGCTGTGAACTACGCAAAAGGTAACCCATATGTAGTACCTGTAGTTAACGAGTTCTTAAAAACAACAGGTCTGCCAGCAGGTGCCCTATTTACGACATTAGGTCGTACTGCTGCACGTATGCTGCATACTTTGATCATTGCTCGTAACGGTTTAACCACATTTGAATCTATGGTGAACAACTTAAATTCAGATCAAACCACTTACATTGAACCAACTATTGATCCTGCGAAAGAGTACAAAGGTGTGGGTGTGATTGAAGCGCCTCGTGGCCTGCTAAGTCACTGGATCCGTATTAAAGATGGTTTAGTTGAAAACTACCAAGCTGTTGTTCCAACCACATGGAACGCAGGCCCTATCGATGGTAACGGTAAGATCGGTCCTTACGAAGCCTCTTTAGTTGGCTTAAAGTTAGAAGACCCAACTAAGCCTCTTGAAGTACTACGTGTGATCCACTCATTTGACCCATGCATGGCGTGTTCAGTACACGTGATGGATTACAAAGGCCAATCTTTGAGTGAATTCCGTATTCCTGCACAAGCGATGTAAGGAAGGAATTTATGTCAACAGATACAGTGTTGTACAAACGATCCTATGTTTTCTCTTTTATTATTCGTCTCTGTCACTGGCTGCGTGCTTTTGCCATCTTTGGCTTAATTGCAACGGGCTTTTACATTGCATGGCCTTTCTTGGTTGCGCCGGATAGCACGAATGTATTAGAGCAAGGCTGGATCCGTTTTGCCCATGAAGTTCTTGGTTTTGTGTTGATCGCGGTCACCTTAATTCGTGCTTACTTGTTCTTCTTTAGTCGCAGTAACGTTGAACGTCGCTCGGTGAAAGATGCTGTAAGTCCGACAAGTTGGATTAAACAGATCAAAGCCTATTTCTGGATCGGTCAACCGCCTCACCATGGCGCATACGGCCCATTACAGTTGGTGGTTTATGCGGGTATTTCTATTGCCGCTATTTTCATGTGTGTAACGGGCTTAACCCTGTATGCCAACGTTTATCATTTAGGTATGGGCGGTCTATTCTGGCAACCTGCTGAATGGGTAACGTACGCGATGGGTGGTTTAGCGAATGTTCGTGAATGGCACCATATCGTAACTTGGGCATTCATTGTGTTCGTTCTGATCCACGTTTACATGGTGATTTGGACAGGCATCCGTTTCCGTAATGGCTCAGCAGACGCCATCATGTCAGGTTACGACTACCACCCTGTGCATGTGAAAGAAGAGAACAAGGGTAAACACCCGGTTCAACATCACGCACACAACGCAAACACTGACCATAAAGGCCACTAGCACTAATGAAGATATTGCTACTTGGTATTGGCAATGTCTTGTACGCCGACGAAGGTGTCGGCGTACATTTCGTCAATTACCTCACCGAAAACTACCGCTTTTCACACCCAGAACATCAGATTGATCTCGTTGATGGCGGTACTCTTGCACACAGTTTGATTCCAACCCTGACCCAGTATGATCACTTAGTGGTGATTGATACCGTTAATGCCGCTGGTGTTGATGCAGGTGAAGTCTACTTCTTTGATTTTGATAAAGCCCCTGCTGAGATCGATTGGCAAGGCAGTGCTCACGAAGTTGAAATGCTGCAAACCTTGATCATGATGGAGTTAGTTGGTGATCGCCCTAAGACATTTGTTCTGGGTGTAACACCTACCGTATTAGAGCCAATGCACATGGGCTTAACACCGAAGATTCACGCCGCGATCCCTGTTATGGAATCTGCGATACTTAATCATTTGTGTGAGCTAGGTGTGACTTGTGAGCGCGTCAATAACATCGAAATTAATAGCCTAATTCCAACCGCTTATAAACGAGGAGTTGATTCATGAAATTAATCCAATTTTCATTTAAATGCTCTCGCCAAGTCCCGTTTTACGCCCAGTTATGTAACGATTATTTAGCTAATGAACCGTATGAAATCACGATCGGTTTCGTCAAGAATCGCTACATTATTGAAGCTGTTGGTGAGCAAGCGCAATTAGAAGCGTTAGCCGATAAAATTGCCCATGATTTCTTACTTTCTATCTGGTTACTAGAAACCAAAGTAGAAGAAATTAGTCATCGTGAAGGCAGTGTGGTTCCACTGGTGAACACTTCACATCAATTACCATTCTGCCAACATTGTGAGCCATTATTAGGTGATAACCAATCACCACAATTTGGCGAATTAAGCTTGTCATGCGCATGTTGTCACGGTGAAAAGCGTCTACCTGCTACAGTTAGCTTTAATCAAGTAAAAGCATGGGCTGATGATGTGATCAGTAATGGTTCGGTGATTTTCAACTTAACCAACGAGCAAGGTAAACATCAGCTATTTCAGCTAAGTACATCACCCGTTTCTACTTCGTCGCAGAAACGTCCACAAGTGCTGATTTGTAATCCTAATACTGTGCCAATGCACTTTATTACTCCATCAGCACATGTGTTAGCCTTATCTAGCTTAGAAAAACCACGAGTAACAGTTCAACCGAAAGCGCAACATCAGCAATTACATGCACCACTGTACGATTTATGTTTTAGCTATAATCGTGTGCTAACAGTACTGACTGAAGTCTTACGTCAGCAAGGTATTGATTATGTGTACCTTGATACTAATCACTGGCAACCCTTGATCACTTGGATTGAAAACGGTTGGAGTCAGATCGACAGCGATCCTGAGGTATCACTGCCAGTTTCGATCAAAGCGTTAGAGCCGCTACACGATCAAGCCTGTATTAACGGATTAAATGCTTACTGGCATAAGCGTCGCATTCACTTCGACCACCAGCCTAAACATGCCAATGATGTACCTGCTCATGCGCTACCGATTTGTGCCTTACATGGTGGCAATATTGAATCTGGTAATGGTCGTAATACCACAGTGATCTATTTTGGGCGTTATGCGGCAGGTGAAATTGTCTGCCAAGATAAATTTACTCGTACCGATAGTTTCTTAGTGCTACCTAGCCTACCTCATACAGGACATGACATTATTCGTGCCATGGCTGAGGGTGAGCAAGCAACTATATTAGCTAAATTTAAAGATGCACTGCCAGAGAGTTACCAAGCATTAAGCCAAATCGACATTAGCCAATGTTATAACCAGTTAACAGGCTTGTTTGCCGTTGCCGCAACAATTTTGGGCTTATCGACGTCAAGCACTAATAGTATTCAATACTTAAACGATGCCCTAATTGCCAAAGCACTACAAAACAGCGGTCAAAAAGGTCATCGCGTTGATTACTCATTAGATATGGTTGATGGCAAGCGCACCATTGAATGGGCGAAAACATTAGGCAGCTTAATGAGCTTCCGTTTAGTGGTCGATGAATCCGAGTTAGATAAGCTCGCCTTTGGCATAATGGATTCACTGGCTGATTACATTGCTAATTGGGTTGAACGTATTGATGAAACCACTGGTGTTAAAGCGGTTGTGCTTGCTGGCAGTGACTTTGCCAATGAAGTATTAACAGAACGTTTATCACTTCGTGTGGGCAAAAACTTCCCTATTACTGTAAACCGTCAATTAGAACTCGATGGCAGTAACTTAAGTGCAGGCGCATTGTATCTGAAAATGCGTCGTCGCTAATTGAATAACGCCTTTTTGACGGTTTAAAAAGGCGTTATTTCCAACCTTAAATCACCTTTTATAAAATAGATTGAGATATTTAACTTTTCATAAAATAAAGCTTATACCAACGATTAAATAAGTCGCTTTTATTACTTTTTCATGACCATTCATCGCTAAGAACGAAATTAATCGTCATTTTTTTGACCTGAAAATCTAATTTTGTACAAAAACAAGAACAAAAAAATACAATTAACTATGCATCTCTGTGTCTAGATCTCAAAATGATTATTATCTATTTTGAAATTATCCCCGAATCATATAAAGTTAGATTCATACCTAGCCGGTATTTAGGCTCCTTGCCAATAAATAATCTGAATCTATTGATTATTAAGCCTCATTTTTTAATGAGGCTTTTTTTATTCCTTAAAATGATAACTATTGGTAATAAAATGATCATTAGTTGCTGTGGTCAATTATTCTAAAACAAACATGAAACTCTTCATTATTTGTCTAAAGTTACGATTTTATGACATCCTCTAATAACAACAATATCAAACCAATAGCCGTCAAAAAAATATCACTTCATTAAACCTGATACGATTTGTTTTCCATTCTGCTGTAAATAATCAATATCAGCTAAATAGCTCAGATGATGACCATCCGCTATATTCGCAATAAATTGAGTATTTCCTTCAGCCGCTTGTTGTTTCATAAAATCAACCAGCGTTTTTAGTCGCTCAATCATTGTCGCTACCAATTGCTGACGCTGACTATTTGTCATACCGTATGCATCACAAAATAGCTTGGCACGAACAATCTGATCCGGCAGCTCTCCTAATTTGTCATAGACATGGGTTTTAAATGGAGCCCAACAATAAATAGCATACGCAAGATCCCATAACCTTGATGCAGGATGAGCAGTATCAAAATCAAAAATACCCACCACTTCATTACCTGATAATGCGACGTTATAAGGTGCATAATCACCATGACACATCACCTCAACTGGCTCACACTCAGGTAGCATCCAGACTTGGTCTTTGTAAGTTGCATCGGTAATAAATCCGACCGAGGCATCATGCAAGCGCCGAAGTAACTTACCAGCACTGATCACTGCTATATCTGATGTTACCGCTCCTGATAATGGATAGTTCGCGGTCTCTCCTTCAACAAAGGTTACAATTTCATTGTCCCCCTCAATAGCAACAAAACGTGGTAATCCTTCAATGCCCTGTTTTTCAAAATGTTGAAGTAACAAATGTACGCTTGACGAATAAAAATTTAGCGGCCTAACTACCGTATCTTTACGCTTAAAAATTGCGTTTTCACGCCCACTAGAAAGTATTTCCATCCCATTCTCTTAGTTTGCTTTACTGCCATTGCTTAAAGTCATAACGCATAAATAAGCTATGAGGATCAGGTAAATAGTCAGCAAACGGTTCACAATATTCAAAACCAAACTTTTCATATAAACGACAGGCTGACTCAAAAAAGTTATGTGAACCTGTCTCTAAGCTAATGGTTTTAAACCCCAGACTATGGGCTTCAACTAACACATATTCTAGTAACCTTGCCCCAACACCGCGATTTCGAGCATCAATCTTCGTTCGCATTGATTTCAGCTCTGCATGGTCAGCATCAAGGCGTTTAATTGCGACACAGCCAAGTAATGTCTCACGTTCCCAACAAGTGTAAAACGTCACATCATCGGTTTTGAGTCCATCAACATCCAATGCATGAACACTATCAGCAGGTGATGTAGCATACATATCTTCCAGGTGTTCCATTAGCAACTGAATGACTTGTGGGTGTGTTAAGTCACCAATTTTAATATCCATTTCAACATTCCTTTTCGCGTAACCTGCTAAGCCGATAGTATTTGTGAAGATACGGGTTATAGCATGATCCTATTGGGTAAACATTGACTTACCCATTATTTATAAAATACAACCATAACGGGCTCTACAATACATCAGCAATGTCTCGTTCAATTTAATTATTACAAATTTAAACATTCTCTAAATTTGCAACTACGCTAAATAGAGTACGTATCAAAAATGAGACAATTAACATCCTCTATGTATTACTCAGAAATAATGCGTTTCAACATTTTTTTCACCTTTCAGCGTTTATAACTTACGGCGAATAACGACGTGGAGATAGAAGGATACCATTCCGCTTATTTGCATCGGTGTGGTGTGTAACCCTTCAAAATAAACAATGAATATTATTAAGCAAAAACTTATTGGTGGCATGTCTTATGCCACCTTTACTTTCCTACTCGCGCTCTATTTTACAGTGGTGGTAAATCTGCCTGTATATAAAGCACTGATTGGGATTTTTAACCAACTTGAAACAGTCAAACTTGGCTTTATACTCACGATCCCGCTTTTCTTTCTTGCCTGCTTAAACTTTCTGTTTTCATTATTTAGCTGGCCTAAGATCAGCAAGCCATTTTTTATTGTCTTGCTGATCTTATCGAGTATGGTGAGCTATGCTGGGTTCAATTATGGTGTGATGTTTGATTACGGCATGATTGCCAACATTATGGAAACGGACAGCAGTGAGGCAGGCTCATACATCAGCTTATACTCCGTAATGTGGACTGTTCTCATGGGCATAATACCCGCGCTGATCATCTATAAGCTGCCAATAAAACCACTAACGAACCCTTTTAAGTTTGTTACAGCCAAACTTGCATCAATGTTGATTTCATTAGTGGTTGTTGGATTAATTGCCGCAGCCTATTACCAAGATTACGTTTCTGTTGGGCGTAATAATAGCTATCTAAAAAAAGTGCTCATTCCTACTCAGTTTATTTATAGCACCAGCCAATATGTAAAAGACACTTACTTCACTACCCCACAGCCTTATAAACAAATAGGTTTAGACGCTACACAAAGTGACATAGCACTGTCACAAGCACTAACAAAGCCGACACTTATGATCATGGTTGTGGGTGAAACAGCGCGGGCACAGAATTACGAACTAAATGGCTACCACCGCCAAACCAATCCTTATACCCGTGAGTTTGATATGATTTCATTTCAAGATGTCACGGCATGCGGCACTGCAACAGCGGTATCGGTTCCTTGCATGTTTGCCAATATGACCCGAGAGAATTTTGATCGCTCACAGGCTGATAACCAAGATAACCTACTCGATATCATGCAACGTGCTAACGTTTCTCAGCTATGGAAAGAGAACGATGGTGGTGATAAGTCGGTAGCGAAGAATATTACTAAGATCGTGATAGATCGTTCCCGTAAAGATGAGATGTGCAATGGCTCGACTTGTTACGACATGGCACTACTTGAAAATATCGATCAAGATATCGCTGATCTCAGTGGTAATAGTATGATCACGCTTCATTTAATTGGTAGTCATGGTCCTACTTATTATCAACGTTATCCGTCAAATAAAGCGATATTCCAACCTGATTGTCCACGTGCTGATATTGAAAACTGTAGCCAAGAGCAAATCATCAACAGCTACGATAATACGATTTTGTATACTGACTATGTGATCAGCCAAATGATTAAGAAATTAAAGCAGTTAAGTGAGCAATATCATACAGCACTGGTTTACGTCTCAGATCATGGTGAATCATTAGGTGAAAACGGTACTTATTTACATGGTATTCCCTATCGCTTTGCCCCTGAATACCAAACCAAGGTACCGCTGATGGTATGGATGTCGCCAAGCTTTCAAGACGCTAAAAATATTGACTATGCCTGTTTAAAACAATCGGCACACAAAACAGATACCTATTCTCACGATAATATCTTTCATTCCATGTTAGGTGTGATGGATATAAACACCGAAGAATACCAACCGCAATTAGATATTTTTAGCCAATGCCGCGAACAATTTGCTACTGAAGTCGCAAAAAAAATAACAATTAAGAATTATTAAACCAGTTAAGCGGTATAAAAGAGAATAGATAGTGCACGATCTATTCTCTTTTCTATTATTTCTATATTGAACAACTGTCGAACTCATACAGAATGAAATTATTGCTAATTGAAGATCACCAAGATATTGCCAATATCATCTTCGACTTTTTTGAAATTAAAGGCTACACCCTAGATTACGCAAATAATGGTCTACAAGGATATGAACTCGCAAAACAGCACCATTATGATTTGATCATACTGGATATCATGTTGCCACGCATGGATGGTCATATAGTATGTCAACAACTACGTGAAGATGGTGTAGATACCCCAATTATCATGCTCACCGCCCGCGATACCCGTGAAGATACATTGCAGGGATTTGCAACAGGAGCTGATGATTACCTGATCAAGCCTTTCGATTTAGAGATCCTTGAAGCACGAATCACCGCGTTAACCCGCCGTCGTAAAGGCACCATGGCGACACAAACACTGCAATTTGGTGATTTGTCACTTGATCTCAAGACCCATATTGCTACGCGTGGAAATAAGCAAATTTCATTAAATCCGACCTTGTTCACTATTTTAAAATTAATGTTATTACGAGCACCAGATATCCTCGCAAAACAAGAATTAATTAATACCTTATGGGGCGATGATGAACCTGAAAACAATGTGCTACGTAGCCATATCTATCAACTAAGAACACAAATAGATAAAGGCTTTAACCATGCTTACATCAAGACAATACCTAAAATCGGTTATCAACTGATCCATGTAGTGCAGGACGATCAATAACAATGACCCAATTACGCTCAGCACGAAATGTTACTTTTTACTATTTTTCCATCATGGCAGTGGCAATACTCACGAGCCATTACATCTTATTGGAATCCACTATTGATAAGTTGGAAGTACTCAACGCCCAAAATACACTGGAAAATGAAAGCAAAATTATTACGCAAAAGCTAAAGCATATCCCCTCAAAAAAGGTATACACGGAAGATAACATTCAAGCTTATGTCGGTTTAGATGCTATTCCACAAAATTTTTCAATTCAAGACGATATCCCCTTCTATAAAGCTATTGAGGTCTATCAAACCAATGGCTATGCTACTGATTTTTTTGTAATGAAAAGTCCACTGACTTATGCCAACGGAAAAACTGAAGACCTATATCTTTTTTATTTCGACCGAATCTATGAACTTAGCGAAGATCAAATATTTGAAAATCATCGAAAACAAGCCATTACTGCCAGCTTGTTACTTATCCTAATCCTCATTGTTGTTATGCTGATCTCTCGTCGTCTAACACATCCACTGTCTGTTTTAGCAAAACAGCTACAGAAACGTTCAGCCACCGACTTAAGTCCAATCGATATACCTAACGGTGTAAAAACCATGGAGCTGCATATGTTGGTGGAGAGTTTAAATCAGTATCAAGATCGGATTAACCGCTCAATCGAACGAGAACGATCCTTCAATCGCTACGCCAGCCACGAACTACGATCGCCTTTAATGGTAATAAAAGGTGCAACATCATTATTAGGGCAATCAACAGAGCCCAAATTCATTGCTAAGCAGCGTAAACGTTTATCCCATGCCTGTGATGAAATGAACGATTTTGTAACGACGCTACTCTATCTCACACGTGAAGAAAGCCCAAGCGAACAACAAATGCGCGAGTTAACCAAAGAAGAATTAGAAGAAATAGTACAAAGCCACACACATCTGATCGCATACAAGCCGGTTGAATGCCAAATTGAGTTGACCCAACCTATTCACGTTAAAATCCCCAAAACCAGCTTAAAAATTTTAGTGGGAAATTTGCTCAAAAATGCATTTGCGTGCACCGAAAAAGGCTCTGTAGTGATTAGTGTTACGCCATCACGTATATCGATAATTGATACAGGTATCGGATTAGGAAAGAAACCAAGAGGTATTGAAGGATATGGATTAGGCTTATTGATCTCCCGTGATATATGCCATAAATACGGTTATAAATTCGATCTACTGATCAACCAATACTACGGTTGTACTGCTAAAATAACCTTACAGCCACAAAAATAAAAATAAGACTTATATAAAAAGTGGAGAATTTATTTCCCCACTTTCTATATTTCATTTCAAAGTGAAATTATTTAGTTATATCAGCAACACACATAACGCCACGCTGACCTAAACGATGAATTTTAAGCACAGTATCAAATTGTAGCCCATCTTCACCAAAAGTTACTGTTGATTCTGTTAGTAATTTATTACTTGAAATAAATGTATCTGATATAAAACCAGACAATTTATCTGATTTTTTTAGATAATTATATACATCTTGATAATCTTGTTTATTAGCTAAACGATTATCTTTTAAATAATATGATTTACAATAATCTTTAACTTTTCGATAGTGTGCTTTATTATCTAATAAGTTCTTATTAAGAATAGTATACGTTTTATCACCAATCTCATAGACTTTACTCGGTGACAAATCCGTTGGTTTTACTTTGACTGTTGTAACATAAACCGCATTATCATCCCAAATTTGAATGTAAATAGGGCTTGTCACTGTCTTATTAAACTTGAAACTAATTGTATTCTTATCTTCATTCTCATCAAACTGAGTAGTAACATCGTATTTTTTACCACTCATCAATCGGAAATGTACATTTTCTGGATCATTTAAATCATACTTGGAATATAAATTTAAAGTCAGTTTATTTTCTGATACGTCATATTGAGAAGCAACTAAAATATCCGGTGTATGTAATTCTAATGAACCATTATACAAAGGCTGATTACCATTTCGATCAGCTTCAGTTTCATTATATGTATCAAACATTGATGCATATGACTGCGTCACCTGGCTATCATGATCATAACCATAAGCATGTCCCCCTTCATGGAAAGTAAGTGCAGGGTGTCGACCAGAATTACGTAGCGCTAAAAATCCAACCTCATCATCATAAGTAGAATTAATATCAGGTCTAAAACCTGCTCCTACAGCATATACACCTGAACTTCCTACAAATGTTTTTAATGCTAGTTTATGACCTTCCATTCCCACTGTTAAATAGCTTAACAAGCCATAATTCAATCCATTATTACCACTGTGAGAATAACTATAACACTCACTATACTTATCGCATTCGTTGAAATCGTTAACGCTATCTTCTATTTTATTTACAAGTTTAACTTTATTCATTGTATCTTGAATTAATACAAGTTGATTAGCTAGTTGTGCTTTTTCATCCTCTTTGGGAGCTTTTACATCTATAGAATCTTTTGTCTCATAATATGCATGAGGATTGTACATACCCATCTGTTGATCGAATTTTATATCTGAAACAGAACGGTCAGACAACTCAAACTTAACTTTTGTGTAAGGTAATACTTCCTGATCAAACGTTAATAGTGTTGGTTTGTTACTATCATTAAATTTGACACTAATACTATGTAGCGGTCTAGATGTTGGGTTAACTAAATACCAAGCACCATCATTTTTTTCAAAACGAACAGAAGCAAGAGAGATAAAGTGCGGAACTTCAATATCTGTACTATCAACTACAGATGCACTACTTTCTGCAACCTTTGGCAACGTCATCATCGTATCTAAATTAACAAGATGACGATTTTCATAAGTCGTTGGATTATTAACAAAATCATCAACTGTTACTTTATACGTACCATAATCTGTTAAACGATTTTCTTTATCTTCAATACGAATTTTAAAAGTATAGGTTCCAGGTTTAACACCTTTAGGATCCATACTTATAACACCCTTGTCATCAACCGATACCCATTCAGGAGCAGTTTCAATCGCATATGTTAAGGGACCAGCTTGACCACTACCTTTCATATCAAATGTTTTGATTTCATCTGATGTAATATTGAAGTCACCCGTGCTAATAAAACTATACGTAGTTTTTTTGACTGTTAACTTAAATTGCATGTCTTTTGAAAAACCAGTCGAAGTATCTGTTGCACGAATCGTTATTGTATATGTACCTGATACATTTTGTGGCGGTGTAATCTCAAGTACAGGTAAGCGTCTAAATCCATCACCATCTAAAGCTTTCCCTACTACATGAAAATCTACCCAACTAGGATTATTTACCCCTGAAAGGACGAGTTTATGATTTGGCGTACCGCTTTTCGCTAAAATAAGCTCAGATCTATGCTCGCCAGCACGAACAGTCATATCTGCGCTTTGAGGAAGATAAATAGTATTCTTTACAACATGAAGAATCATTGTTCTTGTAACTTTATCTACACCATTGCTTGCAGTAATTGTGACGGGGAAATCACCTAGAATTTTTTCATCAACTAGATCAATCTTTAATTGTTGATCTTCCATGTGAACCCACGATGGCCCTTTAACAATCGACATTTTTATTCGCTTTAAACTTCTTAATTTACTATTTCTGTTTAGAGCAAAAACATGAATTACTGTTGCCTTCTCCTGTTCAATGACTCTATTTGCCATTTGAGGAAAGAACAATGAACTTGCAGCACTTGTTGATTTTTCACTCTGTACATTAGAAGTCAAATCATCCACAGCATAAGCATTGCTGACTGATAACGCACTGAGAATTAACGCCGTTAAAATGTTTTTTTTCATAAATACGCTCTTTTTATTATTAATATAAAATAAAACACAGGTAAATATTTAACCTTATGTTTTATTTAAGTATATAGATTTAAATATCAAGATAAAATCAAGCTATATTTAAAACACAGGCAGCACATCTATTTACGATATAAAATAAAAAGAAAAATTAAAGAAATAAATTATTTTAATTTAAATTATGAATAAAAAAAGCATGAAGAGAATTAATGAATTATAATGATAACAAATAAAAAAAACAAAATTAACAAATACACCTTTAACACAAAACATTAATAGTTGTATTTTTACAAAAAATCGATATGCATATCCAAATTAAAATACCAAACAAATAATACAGTTATATATAATGAAAATAAAACAAATGGAATTAAATACATTTTACAAAATATAAGACACAAAAGCTTTATATTATATAATCTTGCAAATAATCGAATTTATAAAAAATAAAGATAAATTTTAAAAAGTGTATAAGAATAGATTACAAATTTAAATTAAAAATGACAATGCAACAAACAATAAAACTAACAAATGTATTACAACATAATTTTATTTATTTTATGAAAGAGTTTAAATGAAAAAAAACATATTAACTTTTATCATTTTCCCTGACAAGGTCACATAAATAGTAATTAAGGTAATAAAAAGTATTCTTTATATATCTTATTATGTATTTTTCTGTTACTGAAAAAGGATATAAAAAAACCGGACAAGCCGGCTTTAATATCGAGATTCATTATATTATTTAAATAGTTACAATATAACTCATTCTACTTTAATTACTCACTTTCAAATTCTAACTGCATTAATAACAAATCTTCACCATCAATCACTTGAGTATGATTACTTTGGCAATGGCTACAAACCACACTGCGTTCGTTATGTGTCGTTTGCTTACCACAAGCTAAACAAGAGAGCACCAGAGGCTGAATTTGCATTTCAAACTCAGCTTCACGGCAAATACTTTCTAACTTAAAGGTTTGAAATGCCGTTTCTAACAACGCAGGTTCTACCCCGCTTAAGATACCGACTTTAATTGCAACACGAGTGACTTTAGTCGCGTCGTTGGCAACAGCATGTTGTTCACATTGCTCAATCAAAGCACCAACAATGGAATACTCATGCATTAGCAAATCCTCGGTAATAACTCACCTTGTGGCAAATCTAGATAACGACGACTGCCCCACGGGCTGGTTAAAATTACGCGGCCTTGATGCTCATCACTCACTTGACCAATTACCGCAGCATCACCACAGGCAGCAAATGCACTTAATACTTCTAATGCTTTTTCTGCTTGTTCTTGCGGTAACGCAATAATGAATGTGCCTTCATTTGCCAGATCAAAAGGTTCAAAGCCGTAAAGCTCACATAAACCACGCACTTCTTCACTTACCGGCACATCTTCTTCGCTAACAGTAATACCTACGTTAGATGCTTGCGCCCATTCGTTAAGTACTGCAGATAAGCCACCACGTGTTGCGTCACGCATCGCATGAATATCAAGATCAGCGTCAATTAACGCCTCAACCGCAGGCCATAGTGTATTGCAGTCACTCACCAATTCAGATTCAAGTGTTAAGCCTTCACGTGCCATTAAAATCGCAGCACCATGACGACCAATATCACGCGATACAATGATCACATCATCTTGCTTTAGGTTACGAACTGAAATGCCCTGCTTAACAATTGAGCCAACACCTGTGGTATTGATAAATAGTCCATCAGCGCAGCCTTTTGGCACCACTTTAGTATCACCGCAGACGATTTTAGCACCTGAAATGCTTAACTCTTTTGCCATGCTATCAACAATTGTTTTTAAGTTAGCAACATCAAAGCCTTCTTCGATGATCACACTACAGCTTAAATACTGAGGTTTTGCCCCCATCATGGCTAAGTCATTTACTGTACCCGCAATGGCTAATTTACCGATATTGCCACCAGCAAAAAATAGCGGTGAAACAGTAAAAGAGTCTGTGGTAAATGCCGTTTTACCTTCAAAGGTTAATACCGCTGCATCTTCTTCACTGCGTAGAATATCGTTATCAAAGGCTTTGAAAAATAAGCCTTTGATCAACTTATTCATTTCCTGACCGCCACCACCATGACTTAACTGAATAGACTTGGTTGAAGACAGGGTTGTTAAATCAATCTCACTCATTTACACACCTCGGTAACGGAAATAGGCATTGCAAGCACCTTCAGAGCTAACCATGCAGCTACCGAGTGGTGTTTGTGGCGTACAACCACGACCAAAAACTTTACAATCTTGTGGTTTAGCTAAGCCGCGAAGAATATCGCCACATTGACAGGCCTTATGATCATCAATGGGTGTCATGGGTAAGCAATCAGCAAAACGCACTTCTGCATCACGATGCTTGAACGTGTCATTGAGTTTAAGTGCAGAGTTTGGAATGGGTCCTAAACCGCGCCAACGGAAACTATCACGCACATCAAAACAGCGTTTCACTGCTTGTTGAGCAACAGTATTGCCTTCTTCAGTCACAGCACGGGTGTATTGCACATCAAGGTCTGGCTCACCGGCAATTTTCTGTTTCGTTAGACGAAGGATTGACTCCATCACATCAACAGGCTCAAAACCTGCAACCACAACAGGTGTGTTGTATTTCTCAACTAACGGGCGGTAAATTTTCGCCCCTTCAATCACACTCACATGTGACGGACCAATAAACGCATTCACTTTAACTGCAGGATCAGCCATAACTGCATCAACAGCAGGCGGCACTAATACGTGATTAATGTGGAAATACAGGTTATTGATTTGACGCTGCTCAGCTAGTTCAACCAAGATGGCAGTCATTGGCGTGGAAGTTTCAAAACCAATTGCGAAGAACACGACGTCTTTGTCCGGGTTTTCAGTTGCAATGGTTAAACAATCCAGCGGATCGTAGATAGGTCGAATATCACAGCCTTTAGCACGATATTGCGCCAAACTGCCTTTTGAACCGGGAACACGGATCATATCCCCAAGCGTTACCAAAATTACATTTGGTTGACATGCCAAGGCTGCGGCATGATCAATACGCTCTTTAGGCATCACACAAACTGGACAACCAGGACCGTGGATAAAGTCGATATTGTCTGGCAATAATTGCTTTAAACCATACTTCATAATGGTGTGAGTATGACCACCACACACTTCCATCACCTTTAAAGGCTCTGGCAATTGTGGCGCTAATGCTTTGATTTGCTCAGCAAGGTTAAGCACCGTATCAGCATCACGAAAGCCTTGATATAACTGTTTTAAATCAAAACTCATAATGCTAAAGGTCCAGTTTCTGCTAATAGCTGGCGATACATTTCAAGGCTTTCTTGGGCATCTTTCTCATCAATTTTGCTCATCACAAAACCAATGTGAATGAGAACGTAATCTCCAATGTTTAGCGGCTCCATTAATAGATGACAGCTCACTGTACGCTTAACGCCCATAGTATCAACAGTTACGCTATTATCTTGCTTATGAACTTCAACAACCTGAGAAGGAATAGATAAACACATGGTAATTACTTTCCTGCTACTTGGTTGTTATTGATCCACTCAACTAAAGGCTGGAAGCTTTCAGGTTGCTTGGTTGATAGCGTGATAACTTCAACCTCAGGGTTAAGTTTTTGTAGCTGTAATTTTGCTTCTTCAACACTGAAATCAAAGTAAGGCAGTAAGTCGCACTTAGTAATAAGAACTAAATCTGCACGACGGAACATCACTGGGTATTTTTCAATTTTGTCATCACCTTCCGGTACCGATACCAAGACGATGTTTTTATGCGTGCCTACATCGTAGCTAGCAGGACAAACAAGGTTACCCACGTTCTCAACGAAACAGATATCTAACTCATCTAAGTCGATGTGATGCAGTGCAGAATGCACCATGAATGCATCAAGATGACAAGCTGAACCAGTTTGAATTTGGTAAGCGTTAATGCCATGTGCTTTTAGTCGGTCAGCATCACGAGAAGTTTCTAGATCCCCTTCTACAACCGCATATTTAAGTGGTGTGTACTGATGTAGATGTTCTAACAATGTGGTTTTGCCACTACCTGGACTACTCATCAAGTTAAACGCCGTTACGCTCTTGGCATTAAAATGTGCACGGTTATGTGCCGCTTCCACGTCATTCTTATCAAGAATTTTATGAATCACCGATAAGGTTTTTTTATCGTTTAATTGTGGATTAGCTTGTAATTGATGATGGTGATGATGATCACCTTGAGGCAGTGAACAACCGCAATCTTGACACATAGGAACTCCAACCTACATCGGCTTACATCAGTTTTTTGTAATACACAAAAAGCTGTAAGCCCTGCAAAACCAAAATGGATAATGGCTATTAAACGTGCAATAGCCCAAAAATTTGAGCTGAGATTATCTATGCTATAAAGGAATAATGCAATTGTATGATGATTTATTTGCGTAGAACTATGATTTACGATATTAGTAGTTATATATCCAAGTCACCTGACGGTATTAAGGTATAATGCTGTTCAGATCAAGATACGAGCATTTGTCAGCTAATATTCAGACTTCATGACAATTAGCTGACAAAGGCAGTTTTTACACAACGTATCTTACGCTGATGCCGTATTAACACCGAAAGAGAAAGTAATATGCATTCTAAAACTACAAGCTTAAAAACGAAGCTACTAAAGGCTGCTGTTCCACTAGCTCTTGCATGCGCATTTACCGCAGCACCAGCTATGGCAAAAACAACAACAGTGCCAGCTGCTGCACCACAAATCACTGCTGAACAACAACACATTGCTCAACGTATTGGTGCGATTCAGCAAGAACTTGCCGGCATTCGTACTAAAACACTTCAGGCACACCCTGAACTAGTGAAAGAACTTAAAGCTTACGAAACTGCATTTAACAACAAAGTTAAATCAATGGGTTACCACCCAGAGAAGCTAATCAAGCGCGCACAAGAAATCCAACTTGAAGCACGTAAAGAAGGTCTATCTAACGCAAAACGTACTGAGCTTGTTAAAGAGTTTGCAAGTATCCGTACTGAGCTTGCTAAACAACAACGTACTATCCTTTCTGATCCTGCGATCAGCAAACAAGATAAGCAAGTACAACAAGACGTTATTACAGCAATGAAGAAGCAAGATCCTAAAGCATCAAAACTTCTTGCTGAATTAGATGGCTTAGTTAAGCAATTTAAGAAAAGTTAATTTTACTTATTAGCTTTAACTAAACAAAAAAGGATAGCGATCGCTATCCTTTTTTTATATCTCGTATTTGTATTTAGTAGGATTTTATTAAGACAAAAAATTAAAAACGAAATATTTATATTCTCATTGCTAATAATTATTCTTATTACTAAGATTTTAAAGTGAAATAACTTAACAATAATTCCTGCTGTAATATACATTTCAACAGAGAGATAACATTATGATTTCGTTTGTAAAATCGTCAGTGTCAATGTTGTTATTCGCTTTTTCAGCATTATCCTATGCTGAATCCCCTCCACCCATCATTGAACCTGAAATTGACTATAAATATAACGTTAACGTTGAAAGCTATAACCCAAATACATTAACAACCACCAATTGCCAAGGTACGTTAATCAGTCCTAGTTGGGTATTAACAGGCTTAAAATGTATTAAAAATGTCAATCTTTCTGAAACACATGTCATTGCTTTACATAGTAACGACTCATTAGGTATTCACTTAGTCAAAAAGGCCTATAAATTTAAGAAGAAAAAGTTTGCTCTTCTTCAATTAGATCAACCTGTAGCAACATCCTCAGAAATTACACTTTTACGTGAACCTCTTTTACCTGAGCATGGTCGTTTTGCAGCAGAAGTTGTTCAAGGCTTAGGCTATAGCACAGCATTTAACATCAAAGGCAAAAACAAAAAAACGGCTCGCCACAATACAAGACCTGTTGAATTCGAGAAAAATTTCAAAGGTGGTGCATGGGTATTAAAAACGCATAACTTGGGTGATGTACAAGTTGGTTTGACGCATACCCGCTATCAGGCCATTCAAACTGCCAGTATTGCGAATAAGATAGACCGTATTGTTAATGCAAATTCGGGCGAAACTGTCAATTGGATTGATCGCCAAACTTTATTGGATACCCTTGCTTGTGAAGCAGATGGCTCTTGTATTGAACCACCACTGCCACCTGAGTGTCCTGAAGGTGTAATGGATTGTGGGAATGTTTGTGATTGGAACGATTGTACTCAACCACCTCTTCCGCCTGAGTGCCCAGATGATGCCTTAGACTGTGGTTTACCACCGTGTGAATTATCGGGTGATTGTATTACCCCGCCACCAGAGTGCCCTGAAGGCGTGATGGACTGTGGTCATTATTGTGATTGGAACGATTGTACTGAGCCTCCACTTCCACCTGAATGTCCTGAAGGTGTAATGGATTGTGGGAATGTTTGTGACTGGAATGATTGTACTGAGCCTCCACTTCCACCTGAATGTCCTGAAGGTGTGATGGACTGTGGTCATTATTGTGACTGGAATGATTGTACTGAACCACCAGTTATTACCCCTGAATGTCCTGAAGGCGTGATGGACTGTGGTCATTATTGTGACTGGAATGATTGTACTGAACCACCAGTTATTACCCCTGAATGTCCTGAAGGTGTGATGGATTGTGGTGATGTGTGTGACTGGAATGATTGCTCAACTCCAGAGGTGATCACCGAGGGATCTACAGCATATCGTGCACCATACATCATCAACAATGACGTAATGACAATTCATAACCGACCGCTAATGAGTTAAACACACTATTTATATCCTCTTGCAATTAACTCAAAGCAAAAAAAAGAGTGGCTATCTAGCCACTCTTTCTTTTTATCTTAGCGTTTCTTGAATAGCTGAGCTTACAAACACATTGGTTTGTTTTGGCTTAGCATACGCATGCCTTTAACGATTTTGAACAACCAGTAAAGCACTGCAATAGCTGCAATCACACCACCAACAAATGGGATCACGTTAAGCACACTATTCATCACATCGTGTAACATCGAGCCTTGAACCCAATAATCAGCACCAGCAACCATACCAGTTGTTGTTGCCGCTGTTACACCCAGTACCACGAAAAATGTAAAGAACAAAAAGAAGCTACGGATAATGGAGTAATAGTGACTGTATGTAAGCTCATCAGTACCTTTATTTAATTGGTAACCAGCATAGATGATTGCCACGATACCTGAAGCCAGTAGTGTAAATGGTGTTAAGAAGCTTGCGATATAAGCAAACCAAACGCCTTTCTTATTATCTTGTGTCATAACGTTGATCCAAATCAGCAATAAGGTAATGATTTAACCCTAATTATCACAGGTATTTCACTGACTTCAAGTTTCGCTGCAAATTACGATGATCAGGATCAAAACAGCCCATTTACACTTCGCTAAAGTCTGCTATAACACCCTAAACGAACAAGTGCCCGCCTATGACTATGCGAGCACTGGATAAGATTCAATCACTGTTAAATAACTTAATTACAGCTTCTCTTCTGCTGATTCAATTTCACTACCATCTTTAATACGACGGTGTCCTTCTTGAAGATGCACAAAATCCACTAAATCATCACCACTCACTTGGAATGCCTGACCAAAGCCTTTTACAAATAAACCTTGCGTTGGTGCTAATCGGAACAAGCTGAAATCCTCTAGCCCACTTAGCCCTTCCACAATCTCACCAAAACGTGCTTGCAGTGCTGCAACACCTTGTTGCCAACGTTCAGAATTACGTTCAATCACACTCACATCCGCTTCAAAGGTTAAGCGCTTACGGGCATAAAGCACTTTTGATGCAGATTCGTCTTCAATCATCATCAATGATACTTGTGGGTTTTCTAATAAATTACGTGCGTGTTTTGCAATCTGGCTAATTAGCACGTAGTAACCATCATCAAGTAAAGCAAACGGTGCATAACTTACATTCGGTTTTCCATTGGCATCAACAGTCGCTAACTGCAATGTTTGGCAGGCTTCACGGAACTCTTTAATTTCTGGGCCTAATCGGTTTTGTAAGCGTTCCTGTTTTACTTCACTCATTATTTCTTCCTCGAATTTGCTGATTTTTGTAACCTAAATCTGCGCTTAGGTTTATTTCATTTGTTTTAATTGCTGGAATTTTTCAATTTGCTCAGGGAACAAGTTACGTTGCTTATCACGACCTAAGTAAACCTTAAATACGCACTCACCCGTCGCTGCAAAAAAGCCAATAAAGTAACTTTCTTGCCCCATAAATGGCTTACTGACTAATGCAATATCTGACACATTTTCTAGGCGAAGATGTCCGTGAAGCTCACCTTCTTTACCCATTAAATTATAATAACCACGGGCTTCTTTCCCTTTAGGAAAACGGGCTTTAACCTCAAAAATCGATCCCATTGAATGCACGATAGTGGTGACGGGACCCCATGATGGCAATGCTTCTAAAATAGTTTTAGCTAGGCTTCCCGGTAATAATTGCACCATGTCATCAGGGTAAGACAAGACGATTTCACCTTCAGTAACACCTAAGTCTTCAGAAATAGACACCGCATGAAGTTTCGGATTTTCCGTCAGTAGTGTTGCTACGCGAGTTTTTAACTCTTCTCGTGTGTATTTATCAAACACCTTCATTTTCCTCATTTGTCAGTGCGTTCTATGCTGCTCGCATAGTTGAATCATTAACTTTGTTAATCACCTTAATCATGGCTTGCGCTAGAGTGACTGCCCAAAACTGTCCTGCTAATGTCAGCGTGACATATTGATTTTGCTTTGTTGTATTTAAAGTAACAAAACCATGTTGTTGCCATGCTTTAAATAATGGCAAACAGTAATCAAACACATTCCAACCAGCTTGCTGCTCTAATTCAATTTTAGACACAACCCCACGATCAAAAGCACATTTGATCGCCATGGTCGTTGCAACATTAACAGGTTGCTTCATCATCATCGCCACAGGCATTAAACCTTGCTTGATCGCTGCTAAATAACCATCAAGAGTGCGATGCTGCATTACGCCATAACTGCCGATATTACCTCCCGCCCCTGCGCCTAATGGCAAAACCTCTGCGTTTGTTTTCGCTAGGCTGTTGTATAAGCTGCGCTCCCGATTATCTTTTGCCCAATGATTAACACTTAAGCGATTGAAATGATGAGCATCCATCGCAGCAACACCCGCTTCAAACATCGATGCTTTTATCGCAGTGCCAGCAGGTTGTGGTAATCGCCCTTTCTCAACCAAATCCGCCATTGGTGTGCCATTCATTTCAACCAGTTGGTATAAATCAACGCCATGAGCACCCGTTGCAAAAAAGTCGGATAAATCTTGTTGCCACACTGTCAAATCTTGATATGGCAAGCCATAGAGCAAATCAATCACGATGGGTGCTTGATCATATTGTGCTAATCGTTGAACCCGAGATAGCACCACTTCACGATCATCTAACCGTTTTGCTTTACGTCGTACTTGAGTATCAAAGCTCTGCACACCAAATGAAAAACGGTTAAAGCCGCCCTCCAAGGCTGATTCAAACATTTCATCATCAAAACGATTGATCCGACCTTCAAGGGTTAACTCGCAATCCGTGGTTAGCGGAAAATGCTGGCGGATCATCTTGCCTAATTGTTCAATTTGCTTAGCTGATAAATCTGTCGGTGTTCCACCACCGATATAAACCGCTTGAAAAGGCGCAGCTTGCGTCCAAGGTTGTTTTGCCTTTTCCACTAGCTCAATCATTAAAGCGGCAAAGTAATCGTCCACCAGCTGTTTGCTCGATGCGTATTGGAAAAAATTACAATATGTACAACGCACACGACAAAACGGGATATGCACATATAAACAACGTTTTGCTGTGCCATTTATCATAGATCCACTACGTGATTCGCTCTTCCCTTGCAACAAGGCTGCCATCAAGGATTGATGCTCATCTGGCTTTATCGGTTGAGAATGACCACCAACATGCGCTGATGTTTTCTTTACAAAACCAAAGCGCAAAGGATCTGGTGTATTTTCACCGATAACATCCGTGGTCAATTGTTCCTCTGGGACTGACATCCCCTTTCCTAACGTCGAACTTTCATGGGTTTTACGCATAACTATTGGCTAATCGCCCCTCGGTTGCCCTGTGCTTATTATTAATACAAGTCACAAGGTAGAGCCCTCATAGGTTGGCATACTATGCACAGGCTCAAGAGCAAATCTATTAGCTGTTTACTTTCAATCTTTTTGCTTTTCGCAATCTAAGCGAATGATCTTGTTCAAAAATCACCCACATAATTTTTGGTTTTAATTATCATATTGAGCATCAAATAATATTGCAAATGATAATTGATATTATTCGCATTTCATGGATAATAAATTCAAAGTGTGCCGCACTAAGTACACCAGTACCAAAATAATTAAGCTAATTCATTGAATAAACGGACTTATCTCACGATGCAAATTATCACTTCCGATCAATACCGAATCATGGCTATCAGCAAATAAGGTTGTTGTTGTGAATTTAAAACGCTACGCCATTGCAGGCAGTGCTTCCATTTTGTTCCATAGCCTTCTTGTCTCTGCAATGCCTGACAAAAAAATCATCACAGTGCCAGTCTCTGAACCTGCTAGCGTAAGTGTGAATCTGGTTTCTTTGCCAATCGCCAAGCCAGAACCTGTTATTCAGCCTATGGTTGAAACGCCTGTTGAACCGATAAAGCCTGTTACAAAAACGATGACGCCAGAACCAAAAACAGCAATGAAAAAGCTGGTTCAAAAAACCAAGTCAGTCACAAAACCAAAAGCTGAACCTAAGAAGAAAGCTGTTCCTAAAAAGCCGACACCTAAAAAAACAGTGACTAAAAAAGCTGATGTTAAAAAGCCCTTTCAGAACAAAACAGTAAAGAAATCACAACCAGCAAAGCCTAGTACCGCAAGCAAAGAATTTACGTTAAATAAACCCAGTAATAAGCCTGCCACCAAATCAGTGGTTGAGGTAAATAAAAAGCACCAGAACCCGCAAGCAACTCTGGGTTCCAGCGAGCCGAAGTTGGTCTCAAAACCGACATTTGCGACTAAACCTTCCCCTGTTAGCTACCCTCGTTTGGCTAAGCGTCGAGGTATTGAAGGCACAGTATTAGTGGAAGTGTTAATTGGTAAAGACGGCAAACAGCTAAAACAGAAATTAGCTAAATCATCTGGTGCTAGCGTGCTTGATAAAGCGGCACTGAAAGCAATCAAACTGTGGCACTTTTCTCCGCACATCATCAACGGAAAAGCTATCGCTCACCGTGTACAAATTCCTGTTCGTTTCAAATTGGATTAAATCATGAGCTTTTTAGACAACCTGACCCAACAACTTGGCCTAATGGCATGGCCTCTCATTATCTGCTCTGTGCTCACGGTAATGATCCTTGTGGAGCGTTTAATTCAAGTTTTGCTTTGCACTGGTGTTGGCAAAACTAAGGTAAACGCCATCCTTGCCAAACAGAATCGTCACGATGATTGTGCGCTAGATACACTGACTGAAGAGTTAAAACAGCAACGCCCTCTACTTTATAAAGGCATTGCGATGTTGATTGCTCACCGTCACTTCACCAAACCTCTGCGTGAAGATGCAGCTGCTATTTGGCTTATTCAAAAACGTACTGAATTACGTTCAGGCTTACGTTTGCTTAGCTTAATTGGCGTGATCAGCCCACTATTAGGTTTGCTTGGTACCGTTTTAGGTTTAATTGAAATGTTCAGTGGTATTTCGCAATCGACAGGTTCAGTAACACCTAGCGATTTAGCCGACGGCTTAGGCCTAGCCATGCGAACAACAGCTGCAGGCTTATTGATTGCCCTACCAGCTATTACAGGTGCACAGCTTTTAGGCTTATGGGCTGATAACGTGACAGCCAAGTTAGAGCACTGTTTAAATCGCTGCAACCTGTGGCTTGAAGGGATGAATATCGAAGTGGAAAACGGCAAAACGACCGCTTGTGATACTTGTGAACAAAACCCAGCGGTTAGTGGTAAAGCATTATGATCAAAGCCAGTAGCAGCATAACTCAGTCTGATGATATGACCCCAGATCTGACACCTTTGCTCGATATTATATTCATTGTGATGGTGTTTTTACTGCTTACCGCTACGGTAAAAATTAAGTCGTTGGATGTCGATTTACCACAAACTGCCACTAAGACATTACAAACCACACAGGCTGATCCTATCGCCATTAATCTCGTTGCTAATGCGCCACATTGGGCGCTTCAGGGCGAGAAAATCAATGACTGGGACAGCTTTAAACAAGCGTTATTAACTGAAGTAAAAAACAACCCAAATAAACCTGTTGTGATCGGGGCAGATAAAACCGCCTCTGTTGAGCAAATGCTTAAACTGCTCGCGTTCTTACAAGAAAACAATATCAAAGCAACTCAGCTACTTATGGAAGAATCATCATCATGAAACGACGCACACTTTTAACCACATCTCTGCTGACGATCACATTAGGATTGAGTAGCTTTTCATACGCCAATGCAGATCCCAACACCAACAAAATCATCAGTGCAGGCGCGTCGATTACACAAATCATTGACGCTTTAAACGCACAAGATCAGCTAGTCGCCGTGGATCTCACCAGTAAAACACTCGTAGATAAATCTGTGCCTAAAGTAGGCTACCACCGCCAACTATCAGCAGAGAACCTGATGTCACTATCACCAACAAACGTCATTGGTTCAGATGAAATGGGGCCGCAAAGCACATTAGATTTACTTAAACAATCAGGCGTTAGTGTGGATGTCGTGAACTCAGGTGAAACCGTTCAAGATTTACTCCAACGTATCGATCAAATCGCCTCATTGACACACCATCAACAGCGTGCAGAGGTATTAAAAGAAAAACTGAATAAGCAGCTAAACGAGATTAAGCAGGCAACAACTAACATCAAAACCACTAAAAAAGTGCTGTTTTTGATGATCCATGATGGTCGACCAATCAATGTTGCAGGCAGTAATACCACGGCAGATAGCATTATCTCGTTAGCGGGTGCCGTGAATCCTGCAGCTGAATCAGTCAGCAATTACAAACCGATTTCTGCCGAAGCAATTGTAACCATGCAGCCAGATATCATTCTTTTGAGCACTCGTACTGCAAGTAAGATCAAAAGTATGAAAGATCTGGTTAAGCAAATGCCGCTCATTGCTGCAACACCAGCAGCTACCAATAACGCCTTGTTAACTATTAACGGTACAGCTTTAATTGGCGGTTTAGGGTTAGAAAGCGTGAATGAAGCATTAAGACTTAATCAAGTTATTTATCCTTAATCATCTATCTCAAAATAACGTCATATTCGATTAGTGCCTCATGTTTTAAGGTTGTTTTTTCATGTACGCAAAACGATTTTCAGCCCAACATATTTATATTTTAAGCATTGGCTTACTGGTGTTAGCAGGGCTTTCTTCTATTGTGATTGGCCCAATGGCAATCAGTTATAAACAAAGTCTACTTGCGCTGATACCTGGTGATCATCAACTGGCGCAACATGTCAGCTTAGTGATCCATCAAATACGTCTACCTCGCACCCTACTCTGCTTTGCCATTGGTGCAATTTTGGCGATTTGCGGCAGCGTACTGCAAGGGCTATTTCGTAATCCTCTTGCCGATCCCGGGATTATTGGTATTACAGGCGGTGCCGGATTAGGTGCAGCATTAGCCATTGTGTTATTTGCCCCACTTACTAACACTTTCCCACAGTTACTTAACTTTGCCATTGTGCCTGTGTTTGCGTTTATTGGCGGTGCAATTAGCACTGTCATGGTTTACCGCTTAGGCACAGATAAAAACGGCACATCAGTGATGATCATGCTATTAGCTGGGGTTGCGATTACCGCAATTTCAGCGGCAGGATTAGGCTTACTTAACTATATTGCTGATGATGAGGCACTGCGTGATTTATCACTGTGGTCAATGGGCTCACTGGCTGGTGCTACGTGGTCTGGGATCCTTCTTGCCTACTGTACTTTAGCGTTACTGTTTAACTACTGTTATCGCCATTGTAATAACTTGAATGCGTTCCTATTAGGTGAAGCAGAAGCCCGGCACATGGGCGTCAATACTCAGCACTTAAAGCGTAATCTTATTATTGTCTGTGCGGCAGGTGTCGGTATTACCGTGTCGATTTGTGGCCCTATCGGATTTATCGGTTTAGTCATCCCTCATGTCGGACGTATGCTAACAGGTCCAAATCATAAAACCTTATTGCCCATTTCAGCTCTATTAGGCGGTTTAATTTTATTAGTTGCAGATATGATCGCCCGTAGTGCTTTTTCACCACAAGAATTACCCGTTGGCATTATCACCGCTATTTTAGGTGCGCCTTTCTTTATCTATTTACTTAGCGCTCAAAAGAGGCACATTTCATGACAGCAACTGCCATTGATATTGATTTACTTAGTTCGAAAGAAAACAGTTCTCAAAATAACGCTTCTCTAAATACAAACAGCGTTATTCAAGCTAGAAATCTCAAACTCCGTTACGGCAATAAAGTCTTATTAGATGATCTGAATTTAGATATTCATTCAGGCGAGGTCACCGCCCTTTTAGGCCCCAATGGCGCAGGTAAAAGTACCTTATTAAAAGTGCTCTGTGGCGAAGTGACACCTGAATCTGGCGAGGTCTCTTTTTTCGGGCAACCACTGTCATCATGGGACAGAGCTACACTGGCTAAACATTTAGGCATACTGCCGCAACACAGTGCCCTTTCTTTTGCATTCACAGCAAAAGAAGTGGTGGAGTTAGGTGCAATTCCGTTACAGCTGACTTCACCACAGCTCAAATCAGTAACCAAAATGACAATGGATTATGTAGATGTCAAAAACCTTGCAAATAGGCTTTACCCGACACTTTCTGGCGGCGAAAAACAACGGATCCATTTCGCTCGGGTATTAACCCAATTAAGCCAAGCTGGTGAACATTGTATTTTGATGCTAGATGAACCAACCTCAGCTCTTGATTTGGCACATCAGCATCACACCTTACAAATCGCCAAGAACATGGCAATGCAAGGCGCTGCGGTTATTGTGGTATTACATGATTTAAACCTTGCAGCGCAATACACAGATCGGATGATTTTCCTAAAAGATGGGCAAATAAAAGCGGATGGAACACCGTCACAAGTGCTCACGGCAGAAGTTGTAGAATCGCTGTATGGTTGGCCTGTTACGGTGCATACCCACCCTAAAGAAAACTACCCTTATATTTTGTCAGCGAATCATCCTATTCTTTAATAACCAATCAGTTATTAATACTGTAAAAATGCGATAAAAATCGGATTAAGCGTGACAACGACCTACATTTTTATACTTTATCATCAATAATTTCACTCAAGATGAACAGAAAGATTGCACAACGCAAAACACACAGTAAAATGTGAGCGCAAGCGATTACACATGTAAAAGTTGTAATAAAAATTTCGATACACTAATGCCGCATTTATTGCGGCTTTAGTTGTTTAAGAGCGGTACTCTATAAAAACGGTGCCAAATTGAATAATTAAGTAGTTAATAATTAAAGAATTTCATATCTACTAGTCTCTCAACTAGCCATCTACTACGTAATTAATCAATTGGGTACCACAACCTTTTGTCAGATCTCTATCTGACCATAATTAGAAGAATAAATATGGCAACCATTAAAGACGTTGCACGTATGGCAGGTGTATCAACCACAACTGTGTCACACGTGATCAATAAAACACGCTTTGTTGCAGAAGCAACACAGAAAAAAGTGCTGGCTGCGGTAGACGAGCTTAACTACGCACCAAGTGCTGTAGCGCGAAGCTTAAAATGTAATACAACTCGTACCATTGGTATGTTGGTAACAAAATCAACTAACCCATTCTTTGCTGAAGTTGTACATGGCGTTGAAGAATACTGTTACGGCGCAGGCTATACCCTGATCCTATGTAACACAGAAGGTAATCTTGAAAAGCAACGTGACTACCTACGCATGCTGGCAGAAAAGCGTGTTGATGGCTTACTAGTAATGTGTAGCGATCTTGATCAGAAGCTACTTGAACTACTAGAGCGTCAGAACGATCTTCCAATGGTTATCATGGACTGGGGTCCAGAACGTCCTCACACTGACAACATTCAAGATAACGCTGAAGATGGTGGCTACATTGCGACTAAACACTTCATCGATAACGGCCATAAGAAAATTGGCTGTCTATCTGGTCAAGCTGATAAGTCTACTTGTCATGAGCGCCTAAAAGGTTTCCGTAAAGCTATGGCAGAAGCGGACTTAAGCGTTAATGAAGATTGGCTACTTGAAGGTGACTTCGAATGTGAATCTGCTGTAGAAGCAGCGAAGAAATTTATCGCAATGAAAGATCGCCCTACTGCTATCTTCTGTTTCAACGATATCATGGCAATGGCAATGATCAGTACATTCCAGCAAGCAGGTCTACGTATTCCTGATGATATCTCTATCATTGGTTACGATAACATTGACCTTGCACCGTACTTTGCTCCACCGCTAACGACCATCCACCAGCCTAAGCGTCGTTTAGGTAAAACAGCGGTGGAAATTTTGCTAGATCGTGTTAAAGACAAGAATCACGCTCGTCAAACTTTTGAAATGACGCCTGAGCTTGTTGCGAGAAAGTCTGTTAAAGATCTCAACTAACAAGATTGACCTTGGTAAGTCATGAAAAAGCCGATAAGTTTAACTTGTTGGCTTTTTTTTACTTTTTTAAAAAAGATTTATGCTCACCACAAGATAAGAACAATTACCTGAAGCAGTATCACATTTTTGAGGACTTGGATTTAATATTAAAACTAATATTTAATATAACTTTATATAGTCACGAACAGGCAAATTAATTGAAAGATTAAGACGCAAAACCTCCGGCCTAACAATTATTATTAATTCACGGTAGCGGGGTTACCGAAGGATTATAATTAGTCTCGCCAATATAATGACGATTATTTTAACAATATATTGACAAGCCTATTATGAAGATTGATTAATCTAATTCCTCGCTCTTGATGTTTAGGTGACACTCATATTTATTTCACCGAGTAGAAGCATGGATAAACCAATATTAAAAGATTCATTAAAATTATTTGACCATTTTGGATCTGTGAAATCACGGTCGATGTTTGGCGGTTTTGGCATTTTTGCTGGTGATACAATGTTTGCATTAGTTGTAAATGATAAACTTCATTTACGCGCAAACGCTGAAACCGAAAAGGAATTCAAAAAAGCAGGTCTTGAGCCTTACGTTTATAAGAAACGTGGCTTCCCTGTTGTAACCAAGCACTACGCAATACCTGATAATTGGTGGGACGAACCTGAAAAGATCGTTGCGCAAGGTCGGTATTCATTGGATGCAGCAGAAAAAGACAAGCAAGAAAAGGAGAGTTGCGTACCTGACCGTATAAAGGACTTACCAAACCTACGGTTATCAAACGAAAGAATGCTTAAAAAAGCAGGCATAGAGACTATCGAACAACTTCAAGCTGCTGGTGCTTTAGGTGCATACCAAGCGCTACAAAAAGCGCAAAACAGTCCACTTAGTCTTGAATTACTATGGGCGCTAGAAGGTGCAATAAGTGGTCAACATTGGTCTGTTATTCCTGAGCAACGTCGAAACGAATTATTATCAGCCCTTTCTTAATAAATCTACTTCGACAATTCTATTTAACTTAGAAATAAAAGATGTTCATTCTTTTATTTCTAAGTATACCTACTAAATATATATTTAGAATAATACCTAACCAGACTACTCTATTTTATATCTTTTAATACATAAAGCTCATAATAAGAACTAGCAAAATAACGCACCTAGAAGTAATTAATAACTTCTTGTTTTATATCAATGCTAAAACATAAATATTTAATTTTGTTTTTTATAACGTCAAATATTTAACGCTTTATTAATCTCGCATCACATTTATCGCTATTTACAATATCCTCCTCGCCTTTTATTTTCTTCACCATTGGTTTTATTTTCGCCAACTGATTGGCGAAAAAGCCATAATTCTTAGTAAATGAAATACAATACATACAGTTAAGGTCTACATGTATACCCTAGCAACTCGCTTTTTAGGTATCTGTTTTAAGGAATGGCTGTGCGTATCTCAATCAAGAAAATCGACTCTCTCTGGGTAAAACCCTTGCTATGGCTCCAAGCTCGACATTATGGGCAAGTGCTAAACCCAGCTAAGCTTTGGGGCCGCAAACCTGTACTGTTTTGGTTAGTCGCAGGATTTTTCGGTTTTCTCGATCGCAAAAAATCCCCTATCCAAGCTGTGATACGCTCGCTGATCTGTGTTCGTGTGTCACAACTCAATGACTGTGCATTCTGTGTTGATGCTAACGGTATGAAGTTGGCAGAGCGTTGTGATTCTGAAGAAAAAATCAAAGCATTGGCGAATTGGCAACACTCTGATTTATTTACGGAGCAAGAACGCGCTGTGCTTGCCTACACGGAAGCCATGACCATTACAGGGCAACGTGTTACTGATGAGATGCTTAATGCGCTCCAGCAGTGGTACAGCAGCGATGACATCATAGAGATCACCGCATTAGTCAGTTTCCAAAACCTATCCGCTAAATTTAACACCGCTTTGGACGTGCCAGAGCAAGGCTTCTGTACTCTGCCAATTAAACCCAATGATGTTGCGGCTAACCAAGAGCAAGACAAATCACAAGCTGATACTCAGCAAAACAAATAAGGTGAGAGACATGGATAAGAAAAAGCTCGCTTTACTCATCGTGATTGTTAGCCTGATTGCAAGCTGGATCCATTTCGATCTCGGGCAATACCTCACGCTTGATTTTATCAAGCAGGAGCAATCTGCCCTACAAACGAAAATTCAAAGCCAGCCAATCGTGGCTTATGTGTCGTACTTTGCTATTTACGTTCTAGCGACTGCCTTATCCTTACCGGGTGCCGCCATTTTAACCTTGCTAGCAGCCGCTATTTTTGGTTTCTGGCCTAGCCTGATCATTGTCTCATTTGCCAGCACTATTGGTGCAACCTTAGCATTTCTCTCAAGCCGATTTATTCTACGTGACTGGGTACAACAGCGTTTTGGCTATCGCTTAAAAACCATTAACCAAGGGATCGAGAAAGAAGGCGAATTTTATCTCCTAACGCTGCGCTTGATCCCTGTGTTTCCGTTTTTCCTGATCAACCTATTGATGGGTTTAACTCCCATTAAAACGCGTACCTTTTATCTAATAAGCCAGTTAGGCATGTTACCTGCTACGGCTATTTTCATTAATGCTGGTACTCAACTCAGTAATATTGAATCACTGCGTGGAATTGTTTCTACCCCAGTATTGCTATCGTTAGCTCTACTCGGCACGTTTCCTCTGATTGCCAAGTTCATTGTCAACGCTGTAAAACGCCAAAAGGTTTACCAAGACTTTCAAAAACCTCACTCATTTGATCAAAACCTAGTCGTCATTGGTGCAGGTGCTGGCGGTTTGGTTAGCTCATATATTGCTGCCGCAGTGAAAGCTGAAGTGACCTTGATTGAACGCCATAAAATGGGTGGCGATTGCTTAAATACTGGTTGTGTACCCTCTAAAGCCTTAATTCGTGCCGCCCACAGTGCTCATGAAATCCAACAAGCGAAACAGTTAGGCATTAACGCCAACATTGAAGCTATCGATTTCAAAGCCGTTATGCAGCGAGTACATCACGTTATTGCCGATATCGAACCGCATGACTCTATTGAGCGATACACCAAGCTAGGCGTGAACTGTATTCAAGGTGATGCCACTATCATTTCCCCTTGGCAAGTGAAAGTGAACGATACGATCATCACGACACGTAACATCATTATTGCTACAGGTGCTTCGCCGCTATTACCAAACATTACAGGGTTAAAAGATGTTGATCCGCTCACTTCCGACACCTTATGGCAACTAGAACAACAGCCGAAAAAACTGCTTATTCTTGGCGGTGGTCCTATTGGTTGCGAATTAGCACAAGCGTTCAATCGTTTAGGTACGTCTGTTACCTTGGTTGAAATGGCTGAGCAATTACTCAATCGTGAAGATAACGATGCGGCTTGTGTTATTCGCAATAAACTCACTGATGAAGGTGTGAAGGTATTGCTTCAGCACAAAGCGGTGAGCTTTAAAGCATCCAATAATGAATATCATCTTGCGCAGTTAGATGATCTTGCGAATAACCAATCAGTCGAAGTGGAATTTGATCAAGTCATTGTCGCCCTTGGTCGTGTTGCCAATACCCAAGGTTTCGGTTTAGAGACGTTAAACATTGAAACGACACCACAAGGAACCATCAAGGTTAATGACTATCTGCAAACCCAGTACCCAAATATTTATGCGGTTGGTGATGTGGCTGGTCCTTTCCAACTGACCCATGCCGCAGCACATCAAGCATGGTATGCGTCAGTTAACAGCTTATTTGGTGCCATTAAAAAATTTAAAACCGACTACTCGGTATTGCCAGCCGTTACCTACACCTCGCCAGAGTTAGCACGAGTGGGATTAAACGAAAAAGAAGCGCAAGCCCAAGGTATTGAATATAAAATCTATACTTATGATATTGCGGATTTAGATCGTGCAATCACCGACAACAACAATGAAGGTTTCATCAAGGTGCTGACACCGCCAAATAGCGACAAGATCTTAGGCGTCACTATTGTTGGTCATCATGGTGGTGAACTATTGGCAGAATTTACGTTAGCAATGCGTCACAAATTAGGACTAAACAAGATCTTATCGACGATCCATCCTTACCCGACCATGAGTGAAGCTGCGAAATATACCGCTGGAGTGTGGAAACAACACAACGCACCACAAAAGCTATTATCCTTAGTGCAGCGTTACCATCAATGGATGCGTAAATAGCCTTACAAAGCGCATAACAATAACGAAAACAACAAGCAGCAAAGGAAGATGAATGAAATCACTATTTAAGATGCCACAGTGCAACATGCCCTATTTAAAAGCACTGTCGCAAGGCATTGCGTTATCGCTTGTACTCTCCACTGCTGCGTATGCTGAAATACCAGAGCAAACAACGTCAACACCTTCGCTAGCACAAGCATCATGGCAACAAGTGCTTGATAAAGCCAAAGGTCAAACCGTTTACTTCAATGCTTGGGGTGGCAGCCAAGAGATCAATGAATACCTAAAATGGGCAGATAAACAGCTGCAACAACAATACGGTGTCACGTTAAAGCAAGTGAAAGTCACTGACATTGCAGAAACCACACAGCGTTTACTGGCAGAAAAAGCCGCCAATAAAAACAAAGACGGTAGCGTTGATATGGTTTGGATCAACGGTGAAAATTTCCGCTCTATGAAACAACATCACCTGTTGTATGGTCCGTTTACTCAACGTTTACCTAACTGGAAATACGTTGATACCTCATTACCGATAGATAAAGATTTCACCGTTCCAACCGACGGTTATGAAGCACCTTGGGGAGTGGGACAACTGGTGTTCATTTACGACACCACTAAGTTAAAAAATCCACCACAAAGTTTTAAACAACTATTGGCATTAGCACAGCAAAACCCGGGGAAAATTAGCTACCCTCGTCCGCCAGAGTTTCATGGCAGTAGCTTTTTAAAAGCAGCATTGCTTGAACTCACAACCGATAAACAAGCGTTATACCAACCCTTATCGTTACCCGCTGAAAAAGCCTTATTTGATAAAGTCACCGCACCACTTTGGCATTATTTAGATCAGCTTAATAAAGTCGCATGGCGTGGTGGTAAACAATTCCCAGCAGGTACAGCAGAAACGGTTCAGTTATTAGATGATCAACAGCTTTTATTAGCGATCACTTTTAACCCTAATGCCGCTCTAGCAGCCATTGAAAACGGCAACTTAACTGACACCGCCAAGACTTATGCTTTTAAAGCTGGTGCATTAACGAATGTTCACTTTTTAGCGATCCCTTGGAATGCAACAGCAAAAGAAGGCGCATTAGTGGCGATTAACTTTTTAATGAGCCCAGAAGCACAAGCTCGCAAGGCAGATACAAAAATATGGGGCGATCCAACCATATTAAAACCACAAGCATTTAAAGCCTTGCCAGAGCCATATAAAAGCCAATCATTTAAGCTCTACCCTGCTATTGCTGAGCCAAACCCAACATGGCTAACAGCGATTGAGCTCGAATGGCAAAAGCGTTACGGTCATTAATCGCAAATTTAATAAGTAGAATACCCTTTGCCCCGTCAGATGATGGGGCAAATTTTTTAAAACACTTTTAGAAACATCTAACGCATCCATTCATGGTGAAGCTGCTCACTATCACCTAAATAGTCCAATAACCAACTTACCGCAGGGCTCATACTTTCCGTATTCCACGCTAAACAACACGGGCTCATAGAGGGCTTTATTGCCAATTCCTTTTCAACCAGCTTGCCTGATTCAATTTTACTGATAGCCATATGGCTAGGCACAACAGTGATCCCCAATCCGGCTTCTAAACATTGAAAAGCACTGTACCAACTCGGCACCATAATGCGACGTTGGTTATCCATCAGCCAAGTGGTACGTTTTGGCAAAGTACGTGAAGTATCTTCTAAGCAAATTGCAGGATATTGCGCTAATTCATGAGGCTCAATAGGATGATCAACCGCTGCTAATGGATGCTCAGGCGCAACCACAAACTTCCACGTTAAAACGCCCATATCACGATAATCAAAGCTACCACCAATCGGCACTGCCGCCGTTGCACCAATGGCGATATCAGCACGACCATCGGCTAAAGCATCCCATACGCCATTAAACACTTCCATGGTTAAGTGCAGCTCCACATCTGGAAAATGCAGATAGAAATCACGCACTAAGGTATTCACTCGACTTTGGCGAACCACAGTATCAAGTGCCACCGAGACATTTTCCGACCAGCCATTGGCAACCCGTTGAGTTTGGTATTTGATGGTATCCATTTGTTTGATCAGCTTGCGTGCTTCTTCAACAAAATACTCACCTGCTGGCGTTAATTTCACCTGCCTGTGTAATCGAACAAATAATTCGACAGCTAATCGCTCTTCTATTAACCGAACTGTATAACTTATCGCACTCGGCACTTTGTGCAATTCTTCCGCTGCCGCTGAAAAGCTGCCACGACGGGCGACAACGTCGATAACTTGGAGATCATTGTATGAAAACATATCAAATCAAATTTTTTGAAAGCAATGTTGAAATATTAGCGTTTCACAGCAATGAAAACCAGCATTACACTATCACTATGTCTTATAGATATAGTTATTATAAAAATGAAAAAAGAACTCGCTAAACCATCAAAAATCACCCTATTCTGGTTCGCATGTCTAAGTATGCTGGGCTTTTTAGCTACAGATATGTATTTACCTGCGTTTGAAACAATCCGTGCCGACTTTGCTACATCACAATCTCTTATCGGCCTATCGTTGAGTGTTTTCTTACTGGGTATGGCATTAGGCCAACTGGTTTACGGTCCACTGTCTGATCGCATTGGTCGTATCAAAGTTTTAGTTGGTGGTATCGCCCTATTCAGCGTGGCTTCTATCGCATGTTCATTTGCACCTAACATCGAAGTGTTCCTACTTGCGCGTTTTGCTCAAGCATTAGGTGCATGTAGTGCAACAGTGATTTGGCAAGCGGTGGTTGTTGACCGTTACGAAGGCAAAACATCTGAGCGTGTATTCGCAACCATCATGCCTTTAGTTGCATTATCGCCTGCATTAGCACCATTACTTGGCGCATTGTTAGAGCATAACCTTGGCTGGCGCAGCATCTTCATCGCACTTGTAGCATTTGGTGTTGTACTTGCCATGCTAACGCTGAAAGAAAAAGAAAGCGCAGCATTAGATCAACAACAAGAAAGCGTGACAGTTCAGCTACGTAAAGACTACAGCCAAATCCTGCGCTCTAAAAAGTTCTGGGGTAACATGGTAATTTTCGCAGCATGTTCTGCGGCATTCTTTGCTTACCTAACAGGTTCACCATTTGTTATGTCAGCAATGGGTTACTCAGGTGCAGACATCGGTTTAAGCTACGCACCACAAACCGTTGCATTCATCGTAGGTGGTTACGGTTGTCGTACGCTACTTAACCGTTACTCTGGTAAGCAGCTTCTACCTTGGATCTTGGCGCTATTCTTCACCAGCGTAGCAGTCATGTTCGTTATCTCGGTAACAACCACAGTAACAACAATCTGGCCTATCCTGATCCCATTCTGCTTCCTAGCAGTGGCGAACGGTGCAATTTACCCGATTGTAATTAGCGCAGCACTGTCTGACTTTAAAAACTGTAGCGCAACCGCTGCTGGCCTACTTAACTTCATGCAAACCATGGTATGTTTTGCGGCAAGTGGTCTAGTTTCAGCATTCGCTGCACACGGTCTGCTAACAGTAACAACTGGCATGTTCATTACAGGCTTTATCGCACTATTTGGTTTCTCTCTAGTGGTTAAAGCACGTAAAGAAGAAGCACAAGACGCTGAACTTCAAACAGCGTAATCCATTGCGGTACGTAATATAAATGCTAAGGGGAGCTGACTATCAGCTCCCCTTTTTGTTTTCTCGCTATGATATTTGAACCAGCTCGCAAAACATTATCCGCATCATGACACTTCAGAATAAAACTGGTGATGAATACAAAGAATCACTAGCCTGCCATTGCATCTAACAAGAATCCTAATTAGTACATTGAACTATCATGCAATTAAGGACTTGCTAATGCTAAATACGTACCTGTCTTACTTTAAAATTTTGCTAACAGACTTCGTTAAATATTACCTAGCAACGGTACTTGTTCTTGGCATCAAAGGTGAGCTATTCAATATCGGCTTGCGTGTTTGGTCAGATAACCAAATGTCATTTTATGAGGATGGTTTGTGGCAAATAACGTTGATCTTATCATTCTTAATTACTTGCTGTGTGATGGTACATAAGTACGCGCCTGAGTAGTGATAATTGTAGATAGAATTCACTTGATACCCAATTATAAAGACGGCTTAGTTAAGCTCGTAATTGATAACACTTCATACCAATAACAGTTCTCTCTCACCGCTCAAAACCGCCCCTTTTTCATTTGAATAATTACCCACAACTCCATTTACTCTCAAATCTAAATTTTTTGCACAAATGTAAATATTCCACTAGAGCTATTTAACATTCCTAATTCACCAGTTTAGTTTCGCTATCTCAATAGGATATAAAACCAACAAACGGCGATTAATTAAACAATCATTTAACAAATTAAAAATTTTTTACTTTTTTATTGCATAGCAGAACAACTTGGGTAATATAAAACCAAGTGAGAATAAATGCAGAATAATCGCATGGGTATTCAAGTAAAAAACATTAATAAATTCTACGGCAACCATCAGGTGCTACATGATGTGACCTTTGATTGTCATAAAGGCGAAACCTTGGTTTTACTTGGCCCAAGTGGTGCAGGTAAAAGCTCGCTGCTACGGGTATTAAACCTGTTAGAAGATGCCTCGGCAGGTGAACTGAGTATCGCTGAAACTTACTTTAATTTTAAAAAGGCAGTGGCTGAAAAAGACGGATTAAAACTGCGTCGTAAAGTTGGCATGGTATTCCAGCAATACAATTTATGGCCGCATAAAACGGTGCTGGAAAACTTAATTGAAGCACCTGTAAAAGTGCTAGGTATAGATAAAGAGCAAGCCAAACAGGAAGCAATGACGCATTTAGCGAAATTGCAGTTAGCAGATAAAGCCGATGCATGGCCTTTGCAACTGTCTGGTGGTCAACAACAGCGTGTGGCAATTGCCCGTGCGTTGATGATGAAACCTGAAGTTTTATTGTTTGATGAGCCAACTGCGGCACTTGATCCTGAGATCACAAGCCAGATTGTGCAAATCATTAAAACTTTAAGCGGTACTGGCATTACTCAAGTTGTGGTTACCCACGAAGTGGATTTTGCCAAGAAAATCGCCAGCCATGTGCTTTACATGGAAAACGGAAAAATTGTTGAACACGGCAGTAACGAGGCATTTAGTAACCCTCAAACACCTCAGTTCGCAGATTATTTAAAACACTAGTTAAAACTTAACGTTATATCCCCTTTTATACGTTCGTTTAAGACGCATGGAGTATCGCGATGAACAAAATTTTATTAGCTACGATTATCGGTTTGGTTTCTTCACAAGCAATGGCACAAGAGATCAAGTTCGCAATGGAAGCAACTTACGCTCCTTTCGAGTACATGGATGAGAACAATCAAATTCAAGGCTTTGATGTCGACGTTGCCAATGCGCTGTGTAAAGAGCTGGATGCGACTTGTACTTTTCATAATCAATCTTTCGATAGTCTGATCCCTGCTCTTAAATTCAAGCGATACGATGCGGCGATTTCAGCCATGGATATTACTGAAGCTCGTCAGCAACAAGTGAGCTTTAGCCAACCTTATTACGATAACGCTGCTGGCTTTATTGCTATCAAAGGCAAACTTGCTGATGTCGATGCCCTTAAAGGCAAGCGTGTTGGCGTACAAAATGGTTCAACTCACCAAAGCTACCTAACAGATCAAATGGCTGACGTGACAACTGTGCCTTATAACAGCTACCAAGATGCCTTCATTGATATGCAAAATGGCCGTATTGATGCGGTATTCGGTGACACAGCAGTGGTTGCTGAGTGGCTGAAAAAAGACGACAACCTAGCGTATGTAGGCAAGCCTGTAACAAACCCTAAATACTTCGGTAATGGTTTTGGTATTGCAGTGAATAAAAACAATCAAGAGTTACTTAAGCAGTTGAACACTGCACTTGCGAAAATTAAGCAAGACGGTCAATACCAAGTAATTTTTGATAAGTACTTTGGTAAGTAAATTATGATGTTATCGGGATATTCACTTTCCCTGTTAGAAGCAAGCTGGATGACTGTCCAGCTAGCTTTTACCAGTTTAGTTGTTGGATTAGTGTTAGCGATGCTTTTTGCTGGCGGTGAGATGTCTCGATTTCGCCTTGTGGCATGGCCGACAACGGCTTTAGTAACGGTGTTAAGAGGCTTACCTGAACTTCTTATTGTGTTGTTTATCTTTTTTGGTTCAGGTCAGATCTTGTTTTATATCACGGGTGATTATGTCGAGATCAGCCCGTTTTTATCCGGTGTTATCGCACTTTCTTTGATCTTTGCATCATACGCAGCACAAACCATTCGTGGTGCAATCCGTGCTGTACCCAAAGGTCAACGTGAAGCAGCAAGCGCATTAGGGATCAGTAAGAGCAGAACGTTTTTCGCCATTATTGTGCCGCAAGCAGTGCGTCATGCCCTACCGGGGTTAACGAACCAATGGTTGGTGCTATTAAAAGATACAGCATTGGTGTCATTGATTGGTGTCACAGATCTATTAAAGCAAGCGCAATTAACCTCTGCCGCAACCCATGAAAGTTTTACATGGTACGCAACGGCTGCTGGGGTGTATTTGGTGATCACCTTGATCACGCAGAAGATCATTAAGATTATTGATGCGAAATACAGTGCTCAAGATGGCGCAAGTAATTCAAAGCCGCCTGTGGTTGAAGGAGCAATGGCATGAATGAACAACACTTCTGGCAATTGATGGATGGTCTTGCCACTAGCTTACAATTAACTTTTGTGTCATTACTGGTGGGCTGTACGCTTGCACTATTAATGACAATGACGCTGATTTTAAGAACCTCTGTTTTACATTGGATCAGCCGTGGCATTATTACTCTATTTACGGGTACACCTTTGTTAGTTCAGATCTTTTTGATCTACTACGGCCCAGGACAGTTTGATGTGATCCGTGAGAGTTTCTTATGGAATTGGTTAAGTCAGCCATGGTTCTGTGCCATGTTAGCACTGGCTTTAAATACTGCCGCTTACAGTACCCAATTGTTTAAAGGTGCATTTGACGCTATTCCAAAAGGACAATGGCAAGCCTGCCGTGCTCTAGGGATGGAAACAAAAACTACCCTAAGCACCTTGTTACCATTTGCGATTCGTCGTGCAGTACCTGCTTATTCCAATGAAGTGATCTTGGTGTTTAAAGGTACATCTCTTGCCAGCACCATTACGATTATGGATATCATGGGTTATGCTCAACGTATCAATGCCCAAACCTACGACACGTTAACGGTGTTTGCGATTGCTGGGGCAATGTACTTAACGGTGAATGCGATACTTTCTATCCTCTTCCGCTTGGTAGAAAAGAAAGCGTTGGCTTTTGAAGCTGCAAATTAATCCCTCTCCTAAAGCCAGCTATCTCCTGCTGGCTTTTGTTTTTCTTGTTACTCATTGGTGATTTCTTTCCTATTTCACCGGCCTGCTCTGCCCTCTCTTTTCTTATTTCTCAGCACTGAATCTAAAATCTGACATTGACCAAAGCTAAAAACAGCTATCTTTAAAACTGTGTATTTGTATTGCTAGTTCTATAAATAGTGTTTGAAAGGGAGATGTGCATGTCTTTGATCCTATCTATTAAGCGATGCTTACTGATCGTTTTACTCGCAACTCCCCTTTTTGCTGTTGCCGATGAAATGACACCAGAACAACAGTTTGAAATTGGCAAACAGAAAGCCTTGGTGTGTGTGACCTGTCACGGTGTTGATGGTATTTCCGCCACAGAAACTTACCCCAATCTACAAGGGCAAAAGCAGCAATACCTGATCGCCGCCCTTAAAGCCTATAAACAAAACCAACGTATTGATGGGTTAGCGATATTAATGCAGGGCTATGCGAAACATTTAAGTGATCAAGATATGAGGGATCTTGCGTATTACTTCAGCCACGTAAAAACAGAAAATCATGAACAATAAAAACAAACTGCATCATTGCTAAGGTTATGACGATGGATACTCGGTACAACTATAAAATCGTTCAATACTTTATGGTTGCCAGTGTTATTTGGGCGCTAATTGGCATGTTAATCGGGGTGATTTTAGCGGCACAACTGTATTGGCCTGCCTTGAATTTAGACTCTGAGTATTTCCAATTTGGTCGTCTTCGCCCTTTGCATACCAATGGGGTGATTTTTGGCTTTGTGGTTAACCTCTTGATGGGAACATCTTTTTATATTGTTCAACGCACCTGTAAGCAGCGACTTTATAATATGACGATTGCTTGGCTGGTATTTTGGCTCTGGCAATTCATCTTAATTCTCGCAGTTATCACCTTGCCAATGGGCTTTACTACCTCGAAAGAATATGCCGAGCTTGAATGGCCGATCGATATTCTTATTGCTATCACTTGGGTGATGTATGCCATTGTTTTCTTTATGACAATTGCTAAACGTTCGGTACATCATATCTTTGTTGCCAATTGGTTTTATGGTGCGTTTATTATTGTGATTGCGATGATTTTTATCGCTAATAATCTCGAATTACCTGTCACCATGTGGAAATCATACTCCATTTATTCAGGGGCTGAAGATGCAATTGTGCAATGGTGGTGGGGTCATAACGCAGTAGGCTTTTTACTCACCGCTGGGATCATTGGGATGAATTACTATTTCATTCCGAAAATCTCAGAACGCCCTATTTATTCTTACCGTTTATCTGTGATTCACTTTTGGGGTTTAGTCGGGTTTTACACTTGGGCAGGTACACACCATTTAATTTATTCATCAGTACCTGATTGGCTGCAAAACCTCGGTATTGTGATGTCACTTATTCTGTGGCTACCGTCTTGGGGTGGCGCATTTAATAGCATCATGACCTTGCTTAACAATAAGCAAAAACTCAAACATGACTACATTATGTGGTTCTTCTTCTCTGCCATTATCTATTACGCCCTTGCCACTTTTGAAGGGCCATTATTAGCCATTCGCTGGTTTAATATGATCGCCCATAATACCGATTGGGTGGTTGGTCATGTGCATTCTGGCGCACTGGGCTGGGTAGGTATGTCTGCCATTGCGACCTTCTATTACTTTATTCCTCGCCTGTTTGGTCATGAACAATTGTGGTCTAACCGTTTGGTGAAATGGCATTTCTGGCTAGCCCATATTGGGATTGTGTTATATGCCGTTGCTCTATGGATTGCAGGTATTGGACAAGGCTATATGTGGCTTAAAGAAGAGCCAAATGGTTCACTCAGTTATAGCTTTGTCGAGGCCATGAACTTTAGCGCCCCTTGGATGTTAGTTCGCTTTATTGGCGGTGCGCTGTTTGTACTTGGCGTGGTATTGATGATCTATAACCTTTACCGCACGATGAAACAGCCAAAAACGAAAACCAATAATAACGCTGACGCCACTTCAGAAAAGGTAGAAGCGCATGATTAATAAAGACTTTACTTCATCTGTGGTGATTTTAATTGCGTCAACAGCGATTGTTGCGGCATTTTCTTTCCTTGTCTGGGTGCTACCTGCCTTTTTCTATCAAGACAGATTAATCGCAGAATCGACAGCCAAACCGTTAACTGCATTGCAAGTGGCTGGACGTGATATTTATATCAGTGAAGGTTGCCATACTTGCCATTCGATGATGGTTCGCCCATTAAATGCTGAAGTGAAACGCTATGGCAGATACAACCGTGAGAGTGATGATATATACGAGCATCCCAATCTTTGGGGCTCAAAACGAACAGGGCCTGATTTAACCAATCTTGGGCGTAAATATTCAGATCAATGGCACATTATTCATTTGCGTAATCCTCGTGATGTTGTTCCAACATCGATCATGCCCTCTTATCCGTGGCTATTTGAGCAAGTATTAGATGGCGAAGACATTGAAGCCAAACTCACAGCCCTACGTACATTGGGTGTGCCATACAGTGATAAAGAAATTCGCCAAGCGAGATTAGAGGTGAAAGGTAAAACCAAAGCACAAGCATTAATCGCCTACTTGCAAAGTTTGGGACAAGATCAAGGAGTATGCCCATGAGTGCTTTTTGGAGTAGTTGGGTCATTATCTTAACGCTGATCTTTTTAGCGTTTATGATTGCTGTGGTTGTGGTGTATTGGAAAAAGAACCACTCCGCCAACGCTAACCGTACTGTTGATAGCTTTGATGGCATTGATGAAAACGATGCCGCTGTTCCCAGTCTGTTGCTGTTGTCTTATCTTGCCGCGTTTATTATCGCTGCGGTGTTCTTGGTGCTTTATCCCGGTATGGGAAATTGGCAAGGGTTGATGAAATGGCAATCCACCAACGAAGCAGAATCAACAGCCCCTACTTCACTCCAAGCCCAAATAGCTCAAGTGGGTGACGAGAACTCAAGTTATGAAGATTTGAGTCAATCCCCTGAAATCGTCAGTGCTGGTCGCGCTTTATTTCAAACCCATTGTGCAGCTTGTCATTTAAATCAAGCTCAAGGGCAACTGCATTTCCCTAACTTAAGCGATACAGTTTGGCTGTATGGTGGCAGTGACGAAGCGATACATCACTCCATTGTTCAAGGTCGTAATGGTGTTATGGCGGGTTGGAAAGATATTCTGACTGAAGAAGAAATTGAGCATGTCTCTTCATATGTTGCTTCACTTGAAAAAAATCGCATTATCGCGGAGCCAGCGGTCAATCTTGAGCTTGGTAAAGCGATATTTGATGCTAACTGTACCGCTTGTCATGGCAGTGATGCGAAAGGTAATCAAGCATTAGGCGCACCTAACCTTACCGATAATATTTGGCTTCATGACGGCAGTATTGAAGGCATAAACGCCACCGTGACCTATGGCTTAAATAACGTCATGCCCGCTTTTGAAAACCAACTCACTAATGATGAAATTCAAGCGCTTGGTGCTTATATTCGTCACCAAGGTAACGAGCAAAAAAATAAGTTAGCAGAGCTCAATCAAGACATGGTTAGTAAAGGGCAATATCTAGCTTACGCAGGTGATTGTATTGCTTGTCATACAGGTGAAGGTGGTGAACCTTTCGGTGGTGGTTTAGGTTTCTTAACTCCGTTTGGTACGCTTTATTCAACCAATATTTCAGCTCACCCTACCTATGGTATTGGTGACTACACTTATGAAGAGTTTTACGACGCACTGCATAAAGGTAAAGGGAAACACGGTTATTTGTACCCTGCAATGCCTTACTCGTCTTATCAATATGTCACCGATGAAGATACTCAAGCGTTATGGGCGTATATGCAATCGCTTAACTTTGTAAATACCCGTAATAAAGAAAATAAAATGATGTTCCCAAGTAACATTCGTTTGGGGCTATTAGGTTGGAATATTGCCTTCTTAAACACTGCACCACTTGAATATCCCGATGATATGACCGAACAATGGAAGCGTGGTAAATACCTCACCATGGGATTAGGTCACTGTTCGGAATGTCACACTCCACGCAACGTAGCGCAAGCTTTGATCGAAAAAGAGCTATTTCAAGGTAATTTAATTGATGGTTGGAAAGCCCCTGATATTACTGCAACAGAGCTATATCAAGACCGTTGGGATGTAAAAACATTAACAGACTTTTTAAAAACGGGTCATTCCGATAAAGGAACCGCATTTGGTGGTATGGCGGAAGTAGTACAAAACAGTACTCGATTCTTAACCGAACAAGACGTCGCTGCCATTGCGGAATACTTGATCACCGGTGATAAATATAACGAGTTAAATAGCTCGGTTCCTCAGCTTAATCCACCAGGATTTGGCGATCTCGTTCCCGCCAATGTTGATATCCAAACCGTTGAGCTAAAGCCGTTAAGCAGCAACGATCCTGAAAACGAAGCCAAACTGTATGGCGTATATGTTCAAACCTGTGGCGCATGCCATGGTAAAGACGGTAAAGGCCGAAAAGGTATCGCCCCTACACTGCTTAACAACGGGATAATTATGCACAGTGATCCTTACGATACCATTGCTGTTACCATTCGTGGTTTATTGCCAAACTTTATGGAACAAGACACCAATTTCATGCCTATGAGTAGCTTTAACTCGGTGATCAGTGATGCCAACTTGGCAAAACTGATCAGCTTTGTGCGTGCGAAATTAGGTGATCGTACCGTGCCCGTTACCCCGCAAGAAGTTTCAGATGTGCGTAAGGCATTAGTTGAAGGTGGTTACGCTGGAAATATTCACAGCATGACACCACCAGAAGCTAACGAGCCAAATAGTTTAACGGAATAAGCGGATATCTAAACAGTGTACAGTTTCATTATCTGCTTAACATTCCATCAACAGTAATAATTTTTACAATTTTTATGCAATTTTTCACTGCTTTATATTGCCTCTGTAAAATTTATAAGTATCATCAAATTTCAATCCTTTGAGTAGAGGCGCGCTGCCTATTAGTATCCAGATGGAGGGTGACACCTAAGAAGTCTGGGGAAAGGAGTCGGCGCCGAAGTCATTGTTGTGTCATCAACAGTGGCTGGGTCTGCATTAAATAAGTGCAGAACTGCCATAGTTTACGTAGTCTATGGAGCGCTACCCTAAGGGATATGCAGAAGTATATTTTCTACAGAAATCTGTTTCTCTATCCTTTCGGTAGATCTCCACCTAATATAGGTGTTTAAGAGATCCATGAATCTAGTTCAATATTCTGATTCCATTTTATCAGTTGTCCCTGCATTACTAGCTGTTATTTTAGCTATTGCTACCCGTCGCGTATTGCTATCGCTTGGTCTTGGCATTGTTGCTGGCGCAATCCTTCTTAATGATTACAACCCGTTATCTGCGCTGAAATACATTGTTCACCAAGTTGTTGGCCTTATTTGGTCTGACGGTGCAGTAAATAGCGGCAACGTGAATATGATTATCTTCATGTTGTTACTAGGCGGTTTGATCAGCCTAATGACAGCAACAGGTGCAACCCGCGCATTTGCTGAATGGGGTTACCGTCGTTGTAAAGATCGCCGTAGTGCAAACATGCTAACGGGCTTAATGGTTTTTGCTTTCTTTATTGATGACTTCTTCCACAGCTTGTCTGTAGGTCCTATTTGTCGTCCTGTGACTGACCGTTTCAACATTTCACGTGCGAAACTGGCTTACCTACTGGACTCAACCGCAGCACCTGTTTGTGTCATTACACCTATTTCATCTTGGGGCGCATACATTATTGCGATCCTTGGCGGTATCTTAGCAACGAACCATATTACTGATATCAGTGCGATTTCATTGTTCGTTCAAATGATCCCAATGAACCTATACGCGGTATTCACACTTCTGATGGTTATCGTGGTTATCTTCTTCCAACTAAACATTGGCCCTATGCGTCAACACGAAGCGTGGGCAGAAGAAGGCAAGCTATGGGACGAATCTAAAGGTCATCCAAAAGGCTTAGAGATCACAACAGAATCTTCAGGCAAAGGCACAATGATCGACATGGTTCTGCCAATTCTAACGCTAACGGTATCAAGTGTTATCTTTATGGTGATCAGCGGTGCTGACGTTCTAGCCGCTCGCGGTGAAGGATTTAGCCTAATTAAAGCCCTTGAGCATACCGATCTTGGTTCGTCGCTGGTTAACGCTTCACTATGTAGCCTTGCCGTTTCAATGGTATTAGCACTTCGTTTGAAGCTATCACTAAAAACATGGCTAACCGCTGCACCACAAGGTGTTCAAGCAATGATGCCAGCTATCGTTATCCTAATGTTCGCATGGACGATCGGTACCGTAGTAAGTGACATGAAAACAGGTCTGTACCTAGCGTCATTAACCAAAGGTGGCTTCCCTACTGAACTACTACCTGCATTAGTCTTCGTTCTATCTTGTGCGATGTCTTTCGCAACAGGTACAAGTTGGGGTACGTTCGGTATCATGTTGCCACTAGCAGGTGATATGGCGGTAGCAAGTGATGCTCACCTACTAATGCCTATGCTTTCTGCGGTACTTGCTGGCTCTGTATTTGGCGATCACAGCTCTCCAATTTCAAGTACAAGTATTCTGTCTGCAACAGGTGCTGGTAGCCATCACATGGATCACGTAATGACTCAGCTTCCTTATGCTATTACTGTGGCATTCGGTGCGCTATTGGGTTACCTAACAATGGGTATCATGTCGTCAACTATCGCTGGTATTGGTGTGAGTGCACTATGGTTCCTTGCATGTTGTACGATCCACCTACGTCGTCACAGAAAATACCAACAAGCGGTAACAGCATAAGCTAACCGTCTAAATTCAAAATAAATTAGAGAACTCCCCGTTCGTTTTATCCTGTAATTGCTTTATGCTTAGGATTAAACAACGGGGATTTTTTACATCAAATTTAGGAAAGAAACATGGAATACTTACACACAATGATCCGCGTGAGCGACCTAGATGCATCACTGGACTTTTACTGTAATAAGTTAGGATTAGTTGAAGTTAACCGTAAAGAAAGTGAGCGTGGACGCTTTACCCTTGTGTTCCTTGCCGCACCAAGCCAAGCAGAAGCAGCAAAAGAGACAAAATCACCGTTACTTGAACTGACTTACAATTGGGATCCTGAAGAGTACACTGGCGGTCGTAACTTTGGTCACTTAGCATTTGCGGTTGAGAACATTTACGAGTTATGTGCGCATCTGCAAGATAACGGGGTTGTAATCAATCGCCCACCACGTGATGGACACATGGCGTTTGTTCGCTCCCCTGACGGTATTTCCATTGAACTGCTACAAAAAGGTGACGCACTTGAAGCGCAAGAGCCTTGGGCATCAATGCAAAACCAAGGCGAATGGTAATAAACGATTATTGCTACTTGTCAGTGCTAAAGTACTGACAAGTGGCTTTTCAAGAAGTGAGGAAATCAAGCTATAAAACAATAATGCCTAGCTGACTTAATAGCTGCTCTTGTTGCCAATCACAAATTTTCACTCCTTGTAGATTCACTCGTCGAATATCAACCCCTTCCAAATCTACATGACAAAGATCTGCTCCTTCAAACATGCATTGCTGCCAATGCTCGGAAGAAAACTCACCTCGGCTAAGATCAGCGCCTTTCAAAGATGTGGCTAATAGGTTTGCCCCATTCCAACGGTTTTCAAACAGCTCGCATTGCTCCAGCTTTACATCTTCAAAATTGCTATAGCGTAAGTTACAGCCCGTAATATATGCCGAGCTAAAGAAGGTATTTTGGGTGATGTAATTAGAAAACGACGCATACTGAAAGTCCGCCCCTTGCAAGTTTGATTCTCGCATTTCAATGCCAAAACACTGCGCATGACGAAAGTTAGCTAAAGATAAATTACAATTTTTAAAACTGGCATCCTTTAGTTTGGCATAAGAGAAATTCACACCATCTTCTGCGCCAGCTTCAATAAAGCTGCAATCAATGAAACTTGCTTCAACCAAATTAGCCCGAGAAAAATCACAGCGATAGAATTGACAATTCTCAAATATCGCTTCTGATAAGTCAGCACCAGAAAACGATTCATCTTGATAGCACTTTGCGGTGATATGCATGGTTATTCTCTATATTTCATCAACAAAAAAACGCTGTTACTGAGCACTCAATAACAGCGTTTTTAATTTTACATCAAAGCCAATAAGCTAATTAGTTAGGTACATCACAGTTAGACACTGCTGATGGTACTTGCTTGATCTCTTTAACTTGGAATGTGTTTTGTAGGCTATGGAACACTTTAGCACTGTAGTAATCACCATTATCAATACTGAAAGTAATGAGGTAATTCATACCTGCAACCACCTGTTGACGCACTTCGTAAATTTTACCTAACTGGTGATCACCAGAAATTGCTTTAACAGCTTCTTTTGCCGCTTGTTCTACTTCAGGAGTGATTTTGCCTTGGGCCCAACCACCAGCAATTGCTTGAGTAAAATCACAACCAGTTTGCACATTTGCCTCTTTTTTTGTTTCGTTTTTTGCAGAGCTACACGCAACTAACACAATTGAACTTAAAGCGATCAGTAAAATTTTCTTTTTCATTTTCTTGTCCTAATACATAACCTTTCTATATATATGACCAGAAAATGTGATCAAACGCAAACAATTTTGTTTAAAACATCATTTTATTGCTAACAAAAGCCAAAAACGCAACTTTATTTGCATTTTAAATGACATACTTTCTATACGACTCTTGGTTAATATCTTCAATCTCAACCGTTACACAAATATCATTATGGAACATGGCTGCTACTTGATGAAGGATCACCTCAGCTAGATTATCTTTTTGCTTTGGATCTCTCCCCGGCAGTACTCTTACCGTAATATGGACAAAGGGTTTCTCTGTTGTTCCTGTTCGATAAAACTCAAAAGGGATTGCACGTGTTTTAATGTCTTCTTCATCAAACAGACCTGAACTAAACGTCGCATAATGGGTGGTTGCCATTAGTTCATTTACGTTGATCTCATTCTCAAGATCTTTGGCGTACTCAATAATGCAATGCGGCACAACGATTCTCCTTTCTATAGATAGAATACCGACGTAAAAACACTAGCACATATCAAAATGAGAACTCGTAGCGAGATCTGCTTTTTGATAATAATCATTATTAAGTACTGGGTTATTTCAGTTTCTGTGACTCCGATTGAAAATCTACAAAATAGTCACATGTGACAATGTCACCTATTTTTTAGAAGGTTAGCACCTTATTAGCTGTTAATGTCCAATGTGCGAGATCATCTAAAGTGCCAATTTCACATCCTTCAATCAACAACTCTTTCGATAAGCCACGAGCACTACAGCACGTTTTACATAATGACACTTCACTCCCCTGCGCTAAGGCGATTTCAACCATTTGCTGAATATCATAACCTTCAACCGGATTTTGCTTCTTCATCGCACACATAACCGCATCAGACATTAAAAATAGCTTAATTTGTGCTGCTTGTTCTTCTTGCTCATTCAGCTTAATCGCTAAACGTAGCGCATTAAACGGACGCTCTGAGCCATAAGGTGCATCATTGATCACAATTAAAATGGTTTGCATAACATACTCTTCCAACAAATAGTTTCGACTGGAAATATTGTCACACAAAAGTTGAGGTAATTATAGAAATCCTGATTAAGTATGAATGGCAAATAACAATGAATATTTAAGAATAAAGATCACATTTTCAGTACGTAACCAGAACACAAAAGCTCACTAAACGCCCAACTAGCGCAAATAATTATCGCAAATTCAATTTATATGCATATTCTGCTATTAACCGTTGAAATAATTTGGCACATTACCGCCTCAGTTGGTTTACTGCTTGATTTCATCCAGCTGTTGTGTGTTTAACTTCTAGCTAGAGAACATCTAATGAGCCATCGTCTCCAACTTACCCATGCCCCATCAGTCCTATTTCTGTTTGGCTTATCTGGTGCAGGTAAATCCTATGTCGGTGATGTTATTGGGGCTCATGATGACTGGTTTGTTTACCACGCCGATGATGATCTTACAGATGAAATGCTAGAAGTTATCCAAGCAGAAAAACCTTTCACAGAAGAAATGCGTGATAACTTTTTTGAGCGCATTAGCGATAAGGTTAATCATTTCCGTACCCTATACCCACGAATTGTTGTTACTCAAGGTGCTTACAAGAAAAAGCATCGTGATTTCATTCGTAATAACATTAGTGATATTGAAATGATCTACGTGACAGCAACGGACTCGCTGATCCATCAACGCTTAGAATATCGCCTTAACGGTATTTCAAATGCCAGTGCTGAAGCCATTAAGCATATTTTTGAAGTACCAGATCCATCGGTAAAAACTATTTTCAATTACGAAGGTAAGTCTTCCATCATTGAGCAACTTAATTCTTTTTATAGTAAAGAAATTGCTTAACATCAGCATATTATAATGCTTCTAAAGCAGTAAATAGTGGACTATATATAATCTAGCGAATGTAATTGATTTTACTATTCAAAGTGAAACAATTCGTTCATCACGTTTCTTTATACTCTCCCTTAACCATATGCGCTTTTTAGCATAAACTTATCCTTGTATATGATGTACTCATAATAAGGTGTCTATGTGAATGGGTTAAAACCGTATCTTGCTGTCATCTTTGTTCCCTTAGTGGCAATAGTGACGATTATTAGTCTTTATTTTTATCAAAAAGACAGCATTCAATTAACGGAACACATTAAAGAGAATGAGCTCAGTCAATTAGAGTCTCTACTGCACCTAACTAACTTACATCTCAATACTGTCTCTGAAGACTTAAATAGCCTCACCTATCAATTACAACAAGCCCCACTACATGAACCTTTACGCGTATTAGAAAAAGCGCGTGTTCTCAAGCAATTTAAAAGCATTCTTATCAATTCTGACTTATACGAATCTATTCGACTGATTGATTATAAAAATACCCAAGTGTTATTTTTACGAAAAACAGAAAATGGTTTTTTTATTGATTACAACGAGAGCATTACTGATAAAGAGCAATTAAAGAACATTGATCACACTTTCTCGTTAAAAGATAAGAAAAGTTTTATTAATAAAACAGGTAACACAATTTCGTTTTACCAGCATCTGCAAATGGAACACAGCCACTGGGTGATCCAATTAAGCTATCGTCAGCTCCCCATCAACAACATCTCGAATAACAATGGTCGTATTAACTTTATTATTAACCATGACGGACAGTGGATCTCCTCACCTTACATTCAAAAAATTGAAAATAAAGCGCAGCCAAATATACCGACATCAGAAGAGTCTCTTTTTTCAGAAGCTTACCCGTATTTGTGGAACACCGTTAAACGCTTAAACAAAGGTCAAACCATCATTGGAGATTACTTATATACCTATAGCCCTATTATTTATAATAATAAACAACACGATGAGAACCTAAGCAATGGCATTTCAGAGTGGGTGCTAATCTCCTCTATTAATATAGATAAAGCCCTTAATAGCCTGTATTTCTCCAATTTCACCCGTATTCGATTAGCCGCAATATGCGTGATGTTTTTTATCCTCATTGGCAGTACAGTGATGCTTGTTTGGCGACTGGTTCAGAAACATAAAAACGAGCAAGAGCTTCGTCAGCAACGTGACAACAACCTCAATCGCTATGCTGCAATCATTAAAAATAGTGAGGATGGCATTATTGTTTTAAATGATAAACGTAAAATATCGGCAATTAATGATGCCGCGCATTCTATTTTAAATATCAATCGCAATGTGCTGCATCAACCCCTACTGCAGCTATTTAGCTCTGAACAAATTCAAATTGAATTGACTAACTTACTCAACACCATTGATCTTTTACCTAATACCGAGCACTTAAAAACCCATATCAAGTTAAAGTTTAAGCGGACTAAACACTTAGAAGTGATTGCAACCAAACAAAACGACAGTATTGAAGATAATATTTTACTCCATATTGCGGATGTGACGTATTGGGTCAATCGTGAAAAACGATTACAAGCACTCTCACGTGCAGCAGAGCAAAGCGCCGAGTCTGTTGTGATCACAGATAAGAATGGTTTTATCCAATATGCGAATGGCGCTTACCTGAAGCAAACAGGTAAAACATTCCGTGATTTAATCGGCAGCCACAGTTCTGAATGTTTCAATGATTATGTTGATAATGAAAATGAACGTAATGCCCTCTTTAGCAAGTTAATGTCGGGACAGTCCATTCACCATGTAATTGCTAAAAAGGTAAATCACGACATTCACTACGTGGACTACACTATCTCCCCTATTCGTGGTGACGATGGCAAGATCTGTAACTACATCGCAACCAGTAGAGACATCACTGATCGCATCACTTATGAAAATAAACTTCATCGACTAGCGCACTATGATTCATTAACCCAATTGCCAAACCGTACGTTGTTTAGCCAAGACATTAATCGCTGCGCATTGGAAGCAGCAAAACATCAAGCTCAAGTGGCAGTGATGGTTATCGACTTAGCATTGATCAAACAGCTTCATGAATCGCTAAGTAATGAAGAAATTGAGAAGATCCTCTTAATCTTATCTCAACGTATAAAATCCAATTTACGAGCGAGCGACATTTTGGCGCGTATTGATTCCGATGAGTTCGGTATTTTAATTCGTTCCTTTCATGATACTAAGGTCATCAACCAGTTAGCTGAGCGCATCTTACAAAGTATCAGTTCGCCACTGTCTATTCATTGCCGTGTATTCTCCATCTCTGCCAATATTGGTATTGCCTTTAGCTCAGAGACGGAAAACGATCCAAAAATACTGCAGAAATATGCCCATATTGCGCTATACCGAACTAAAGGATTAGCAGGAAGCAATTACTGTTATTTTACGGAATCAATGGAAGTTGAAAATGTACAGCGTTTATTACTCGAATCTGATCTAAGACGCTCTATTGGCACTGATCGCTATGAATATTTTTTCCAACCAAAAGTCAGTGCTGTCACCCATCGTTTATGTGGCGTCGAAGCGTTATTAAGATGGAAAAATGATAACGGTGAATATCGCTCACCCGCTGATGTGATCCCTATTTTAGAATCTTCAGAGTTAATCATTGAAGCTGGCAACTACCTGATCAAACAAGCATGTAGACAGCTTAAACAATGGCAAGATCAAGAACACTATTTTGATATCGCGATAAATATCTCAGCAAGGCAGTTACTTGAGGCTGATTTAGTACAAACCATTACCGAAGCAATTTCACAATCAGGCTGCGATCCACATTACTTAGAATTAGAGTTAACGGAGAGCGTATTAATGTGTGATGTGAATTTTGCCTTAACCCAATTACATGAGTTACGTGAGCTAGGGATCAAGATCGCTATTGATGACTTCGGGACTGGCTACTCATCATTAGCTTATTTATCTCGCTTCCCTATCAATATTCTCAAAGTCGATCGGGAATTTATTAAAGATCTGCCTTCAAATAAAGACAGCATTACCATCTGTCGTTCCATCGTTGAGTTAGCTCACAACCTCAATCTCACCATTGTTGCCGAAGGGGTTGAAACACAAGAGCAACTGAGCTTCTTAGAATCACTTGGCGTTGAAGAGTTACAAGGCTTCTACTTTGATAAACCCCTACCATTGACAAACTTTGAAGATAAATACCTTACGGAAATGACAAAAGCACCGGTTTTAACTTGATACAGGTTCTCATCAGTTGAATTGTGGCTTATCATTACAAAAGAATGATTGTTATGTAGGATGCTTTGATGAGCTTTGACGAACATTTAAATAACTTTATCAAGCAACGAGAACAGTTTGGTACGCCTGGCCAACAACGACAGCAGAAGCGTAATTCGTATGTTGTGGTTGATGCCACAGATCAAAGTAAAGCTCGTGAAGCAATAGCTAAAGAACAAGAACTCGCCTCTAAACGTGCAGAGTTCGAAACAAAGCAGCATCATGAACGAATTAAAGGTCGTTGTGTATTACCTGACGAAGCGAAAGCGTTAGAAGGTACAAATACGCAAGCTCGACCAGCGGATCCTGGTCGCATAGCCTATATCCAACAGCTGAAAAAAGATTTAAAACTCAAAAAATATAGTAATTAGAGAAATGATAATAAATGAGGAAGCAAACCGTTTGCTTCCTTTTTTATATGCATAGAGATGACAAAACCTGTACTTTTCGTGCATAAAAATTCGTAATAAATTTTATTTCTCTACATAAAATTGACAAAAAACAACCACCAATTACAGCATTCAATACTATTAAAAACAGGATTTCAGACTTTTTCTGAATTTTTATTAAAATAAATACAAAAAAATATGCTTGCAAAGTAAGCAATCTTACAATGTGAGAATAACCACTTTTTTTTAAATTGCATTCATAACAACTAAATTTGCATTTTAACCTTAGTATTACAGCAAGGATTTGGTAATAAATAACCACATGCACATTGATTTACACAATATTTATAAAACAACCTGCTGTTTTTAAAGTAATTTGCAAATTTAAAGATCATAATTATGTAAATTCTCTTTGCACTTTTATTGATTGTTAAAAGTCAACAAACAACCATTTCTTAATAAACAATTTACCAACAATAATGAAAACAAAAAATAACCAACATCTCTATTATTGATAAATATATTCGATAATAGATACAATTAATCGATTATATTCTTAATTGCCTACTATATTAAGTAATAAATAGCAATATGGTAAGAACAGCTTTTACGCGTTAAAATTACCATCAAAGAAATACAATAGAAGATTATCGATGAACACAACTATTCAAATTAATGAGCTCGAATCATTGCTCATAGCAATAATCGTGCTTTTTCTCGGTTACTTTATTAACAGCAAAGTTGCGTTTTTAAGAAAATATAATATCCCAGAGCCTATTGTTGGTGGCTTGGTTGTTGCCGTTGTTATTACTATTTTCCATTTCCAAGGCTTTGACATTATTTTCAAACTAAGCATGAAAAATGCATTGATGGAAATGTTCTTTGCTACTGTTGGTTTAGCTGCAAGTTATAAACTATTAGCGAAGGGCGGCTCTCGCGTATTCCTTTTCTTAGCGCTAGCCACTGTTTTTATCGTTATCCAGAACGCTGTAGGCGTAAGTTTAAGTAAGCTACTTGGCCTAGATCCTTTACTTGGCCTTGTTGTAGGTTCAATTACACTATCTGGCGGTCACGGTACAGGCGCAGCTTGGGCACAAACATTATCTACTGATTACGGCTTAAACACGCTTGAGCTCTCGATGGCTTCAGCAACCTTTGGTTTAATCATGGGTGGTATTATTGGCGGACCTGTTGCACAGCGTTTGATCAACAAATACAACTTAAAATCTGAATTTGGTGAGAGTGGTAACCACCACATCGACCATCCAGATCTTGTGACTTACAGCGACAAAGAAGAAGATCGTATTACTTCAAAGAACACCATTGAAGTTCTGTTTATTCTACTTCTTTGTGTCGCTGGTGCATCACACGCTAAAGACTTTGTAGATAGCTTTGGTATCAGCGCACTACGTATTCCTGAGTTTGTGTACGCGCTATTTATCGGTGTGTTTATTACTAACTTATGTGAAGGTACTAAGTGCTACAAAATCAACAAAGAAACTGTTGATGCATTGGGTACAATTTCATTATCCCTATTCTTAGCAATGGCACTGATGAGTCTGCATTTATGGGAGCTAATGGATCTTGCACTACCAATGCTTGTTATTCTTGTTGTACAGACTGTCGTACTCGCCCTGTTCACTTACTTTGTTACATTCCGTGTAATGGGTAAGAACTATGACGCTGCAATCATTGCCGGTGGTCACTGTGGCTTTGGTATGGGTGCAACACCAACAGCTGTAATGAACATGGGTGCGCTAGTATCTCGTAATGGCCCATCGCCACAAGCCTTTATGGTTGTGCCTATTGTTGGTGCATTCTTTATTGATATTACGAACCTTCTAGTGCTTCAAGGTTATATTAGTTTCCTTGGTCACTAATAATTCGTAATAAGCAAAAATATACCATTAAGGGGAAAGAGAAATCTTTCCCCTTTTTATTTTCTTTAGAAAAACAATCTTAAAAAAATAAAACAATTCATTTACAAATAGTCTTATTAAGACTCTGTTCGAAATTCAAATACATTTAAATTTTCATCATTTCCATTCATTTGTAACAAACAATTTCTATCCAATTTAAAAATTAAAAAATCTTGATAATATTCGCCCACTTTTAAAACCTAAGTTTGAATAAATAACCTAGATTTTGTTGGTGAACACCTTTGCCTACAAAGTGCTAATTGAGATAAGTATGAAAAAATTTGATAGAGCGATGCAGATCCTGCTTGCAGGTTTCTGTATCAACTTGTGTATGGGTATTCTTTACGCGTGGAGTGTTTTCAAAAAAGCACTCGTTGTTGATCTTGGCTGGTCTAATGCCGACGCATCACTACCTTACACAGTAGCGATTATTACGTTCTCATTATCATTACTGGTTGCAGGTATCCTTCAAGACCGTATGGGCCCTCGTCGCGTACTTATCCTAGGTACTGTGATGGTAGGTCTTGGCATGATCGTATCAAGCTTTGCTACATCGCCAGCAATGCTGATCGTAACATTCGGTATTATGACTGGTTGTGGTATCGGTTTTGGTTACGCGTGCTTAAGTCCATCAGCGATGAAGTGGTTCCACCCTTCTAAGAAAGGTTTAGTTAATGGTCTAATCGCAGCAGGCTTTGGTCTTGCAGCTGTTTACCTTGCACCACTAACATCTTTCCTAATCAAAGATTTTGGTATTAACAATAGCTTCATGATCCTAGGTATTGCGATCATTGTTATTGCTGTACCACTAGCATTTACTATTAACAACCCACCAGCAGATTACACGCCAGAAGTGCCTGCTGGTTACGATGCGAAAAACAAATCTGGTAACGCTGCTGATCTAAACTGGCGCGCAATGCTTAAAACGCCACAATTCTACTCACTATGGGTTATGTATGCGTTTGCTTCAGCATCAGGTCTTATGATCATCGGTAACATTACGTCTATCGCAGCAGCGCAGGCAAATATCACAGATGCAGCATACCTTGTTGTTATCCTAGCGATCTTCAACTCAGGTGGTCGTGTAGTTGCAGGTATCCTATCTGATAAGATCGGTGGTATTAAAACGCTAATGATTGCTTTCATTATGCAAGCTGTAAATATGGTGATGTTCGCAACGTTCAAGTCAGACTTTACTCTGATCATCGGTGCGGCAGTCGCGGGTGTAGGCTACGGTACGCTACTTGCGGTATTCCCATCGATCATTGCAGACTTCTACGGTCTAAAGAACTACGGTGCGAACTACGGTGTTCTATACACCGCTTGGGGTGTGAGTGGTTTCATCGGTCCAGTTGTTGCAGCATTCGCTGTTGATACAACAGGTACTTACACCCTAGCTTACACTGTGTGTTCTGTAATGCTTGCTGTTGCTGTTGTGCTTTCTTTTGTAACAAAGAAAGTGGACTCAGAAGCTTTAGCTAAGAAAATAGCTAACGCATAAAACACAAAAAAACGTTCATGAAAGGCTCAGGTTAACTGGGCCTTTCTTTTTTCTGAGACATCTTTTCTCAATTAAATAAAAATAAACAACACTCCATTACCAATCCCATATTTATTAGATACAAGCACTATCTATTTAAGAAAAAACATCTTTTTCATCCAAGATATAACGACAATATCAGTTATTTAATCCAATCCTTTGGTGTTATCTTAATGTGCATATTTAATCATTAAACTGCATATACACTTCAATAAATCCAATACCGCCCCCACGCTTCCCGTAGAAATTCTCATTCCTTTAAACAAGCGTTTAAATCGAGTAAAGACGCAAAAAACACGCCAACAGTAAAGCAATTTAAATATTTCTAAGCTTTATGTTGAGATTATTGACCACTGAATAATTAATCACAAATGGTCACTATTTTTATTTTGTTTGGTTTTTCATCTTGTTAGCGTTCCGTGATCTACATCGACCCAATCACTAGACCTTTTTTGTTCTCTTCCTATAATTAACAACTGTTAATATATTGTTAAATTATTTATTAATACACTTTTAATTTCACATCAGGACCAACAAAGGAAGGTACAAATGGCTAATAAATTATCAGTTGTATTTGCGGCGTTAGCCTCTTCAACTGCCCTTTTTGCTGCAAATGTTAATGCTGAAGCCACGCTCGATAAGGTAATGAAACAAGGTTATGTCCAATGTGGTGTCAGTGCTGGTCTACCTGGTTTTTCTAACCCCAATGCAAAGGGTCAATGGGAAGGACTTGATGTAGAATTTTGTCAAGCTATCGCTGCTGCAACCATTGGCGATAAATCAAAAGTTAAATACATCCCGCTAACAGCAAAAGAACGTTTCACAGCCCTACAGTCTGGTGAAATCGATGTGTTATCACGTAACACAACATGGACATTACATCGTGATACCGCACTGGGTTTGAACTTTACTGGCGTTAACTACTACGACGGTCAAGGCTTCATGGTGAAAAAAGACATGGGCATCAAGAGTGCAAAAGAACTTAACGGTGCTGCCGTTTGTGTACAATCAGGTACAACAACTGAACTCAACCTTGCCGATTACTTCCGTGTAAACGGTATGGAATACAAGCCCGTAGTATTTGATACTGCGCCACAAACGTCTAAAGGTTTCGACTCTGGTCGTTGTGATGTGCTAACTACCGACCAATCTGGTCTGTATGCCCTTCGCTTAAACCTAAAAGATCCAAGTTCTGCGGTTGTCCTACCTGAAATCATTTCAAAAGAGCCATTAGGTCCTGTCGTACGTCAAGGTGATGATCAATGGTTCAACATCGTTCGCTGGACACTATTTACCATGATCAACGCTGAAGAGTTTGGTGTGACATCAGCTAACGTCGACAAGCTAGCGAAAGAATCCAAAGATCCTAACATTCGCCGTCTAATTGGCCTTGATGGACCTAAAGGTAAAGGTATGGGTCTGAAGGATGATTGGGGCTACCAAATCATCAAACAAGTGGGTAACTACGGTGAAAGCTTTGAACGTACCGTCGGTGAAGGTTCACCGCTAAAAATTAAACGTGGTCTAAATGCGCTTTGGACACAAGGCGGTATCCAATACGCTCCACCAATTCGTTAACTTTTATCCCTAGTGACCTCGCGGTACTAGGATATAGCACCATTTAGATAATAAGAAACATCGCAATACATAGGGATCCGGGATCGGATCCCTACTTTACATCTCAATAGGAACTGAGGTTGTTTTATGGCTCCTACATCAAATACATCGGATGTATCAAGTCCAAAATCCAAGCAAAGCATTTTCTATAACCCCACTTTTCGCTCTGTGATTTTCCAAGTGGTGGCTGTAGTTGGACTGGTATTCTTTTTTTACTCTATTGTAAATAATGCGCTAACCAATTTAGAGTCTCGTGGTATTTCTACTGGCTTTGACTTTCTAACCCAAGAAGCAGGTTTCGGGATCGGTTTAACCCTAATCGAATATGATGAAACTTACAGCTATGGGCGAACATTTGTTGTCGGATTACTTAACACTGCATTAGTGGCGGTATTGGGTATTATCCTTGCAACGATCATCGGCTTTATCATGGGTGTTGCTCGCCTATCCTCTAACTGGTTGATCAGTCGATTAGCCGCCGTCTACATTGAAGTATTTCGTAATATCCCACTCTTATTGCAAATCTTTTTTTGGTATTTTGCGGTACTTCAAGCACTGCCTTCTCCACGACAAAGTGTGAGTTTTGGTGAAGCCATCTTTCTTAATGTTCGTGGATTATCGATCCCAAGCCCTATCTACGGTTCGGGTTCAGAAATCATCGGATGGTGTTTAGCCATTGCAGTGGTGTTATCGATTATTTTCTACCGTTACGCTAAAAAGAAACAACAACAAACAGGACAACAACTACCTGTTTTATACACTGTCGCTGGGCTTGTTTTAGGCTTACCTTTAATTGCGTTTTTCGTCACAGGTATGCCGATCACACTAGAATATCCAGAGCTCAAAGGCTTTAACTTTAAAGGTGGTATCACTATCTTGCCTGAGCTTGCAGCCTTGTTACTGGCATTAAGTATCTACACAGCCTCTTTCATCGCAGAGATTGTTCGATCAGGTATCAACGCGGTTAGCCATGGTCAAACAGAAGCAGCCGAAGCTCTTGGTTTATCCAAAGGTAAAACGTTACGTCTTGTCGTGGTGCCACAAGCACTGCGTATCATTATTCCCCCACTCACGAGTCAATATCTAAACCTCACCAAAAACTCATCACTCGCGATGGCAATTGGTTATCCCGATCTTGTCTCAGTCTTTGCTGGCACAACCCTAAATCAAACAGGACAAGCGATTGAAATCATTGCTATGACTATGGCGGTGTACTTAACACTAAGTTTATTAACTTCGTTATTGATGAATATCTATAACAAGAAAGTTGCATTGGTAGAGAGGTAACACGATGAAGAAACATGAATTTCTACCAGACTTGCCGCCACCAGCAAACACTGTAGGTCTAATTGGCTGGCTACGAACTAACTTGTTTTCGTCAGTCACTAATAGCATTGCTACTCTTCTACTGGGCTATTTTGCTGTACTTGGGATCTGGTACATCATTGATTGGGCATTTATTAATGCCGATTGGTCTGGCGACAGCCGTGATGCGTGTACCAGCAGCGGTGCTTGTTGGACATTTATCAACGTTCGCTTTGATCAGTTTATGTATGGCTTCTATCCAACTGATGAGTTATGGCGACCACAATTATTCTACGCCACATTAGCTATTTTCATTGGTTTGTTGGCCTACGAAAAAACGCCATACCGTGGTTGGATTTGGTTATTCTTCGTTAACATCTACCCTTTTATTGCAGGTTTCTTACTTTACGGTGGCGTATTTGGATTACCTGTTGTGGAGACTCACCTTTGGGGCGGATTATTAATCACCTTAATCATTGCCATTGTTGGTATTGTCGTCTCACTTCCTATCGGTGTCGTATTAGCCTTAGGTCGACGCTCTGAAATGCCAATCATCCGCAGTATTTGTACGGTATACATTGAGTTATGGCGTGGAGTGCCACTCATTACGGTACTCTTTATGGCATCAGTGATGTTACCGCTATTCCTATCATCAGAAATGGAAACCAATAAACTGATCCGCGCCTTAATGGGTGTTGTGATGTTCAGTGCCGCTTACATGGCAGAAGTCATACGTGGTGGCTTACAAGCTATTCCAAAAGGGCAATATGAAGCAGCTGACGCACTTGGGCTTACTTATTGGAAGAAGATGTACCTCATTGTTCTACCACAAGCGCTGAAAATTACTATCCCGTCGATTGTGAATACCTTTATTGGCTTGTTTAAAGATACCAGCCTTGTTCTTATCATCGGTATGTTTGATGTACTTGGTATTGGACAAGCAGCAACGACCGATCCTGAATGGCTAGGCTTTGCAACCGAGAGCTATGTATTCGTTGCACTGGTCTTCTGGATCTTCTGCTTTGGTATGTCGCGTTACAGTATTTATTTAGAAAACAAATTGCACACTGGGCACAAACGTTAGCAAGGAAAGCATTATGACGAGTAGTACTTCAAAACCTCAAACTGATAACACCAGCTCAGATCTGATGATCCAGCTAACGGATGTGAATAAATGGTATGGTCAGTTTCATGTTCTTAAGAACATCAATTTAAACGTTAAGAAAGGCGAAAAGATCGTTATCTGTGGCCCTTCTGGATCGGGGAAATCCACCATGATCCGCTGCATTAACAGTTTGGAAGAACATCAGAAAGGACAAATCATTGTTGGCGGCACTGAGCTCACTGACGATCTTAAAAACATCGAGCTAGTACGCAAAGAAGTTGGCATGTGTTTCCAACACTTTAACTTGTTTCCACACTTAACCGTGTTAGAGAACTGTACCCTCGCCCCTATTTGGGTAAAGAAAATGCCAAAGAAAGACGCTGAAGCATTGGCAATGAAATACCTTGAGCGTGTACAAATCACCGATCAAGCCAATAAATACCCTGGTCAACTCTCTGGTGGTCAACAACAACGTGTAGCGATAGCCCGCTCACTGTGTATGAACCCACAGGTCATGTTATTTGACGAACCAACTTCAGCTCTTGACCCTGAAATGGTTAGAGAGGTATTGGATGTCATGGTCGAACTGGCTAACGAAGGCATGACCATGCTTTGTGTTACTCATGAAATGGGCTTTGCACGACAAGTCGCTGATCGGGTTATTTTTATGGATCAGGGCGAAATTATCGAAGAAAACAACCCACAAGATTTCTTTGATAACCCTAAATCTGACCGTACCCAGTTGTTCTTAAGTCAAATATTGCATTAATCACACTTAATGAATGTTTCAAAGAAAACAACGTATTAGTTAAAGGCTTTGTTCCAACTTTGAAACATTCAGTTACACATTAAACTCAATTTCACCACTTCGTTTAAGTAATATACGGGTTAGCAGTGTTAACGTGCTTCAACACAAAGATTTTAATATTGATGGCGTCGTTATACTTGCTTTTATGATAATTTAGCCTCATATATAAATGAATAGTCTCAATATAACTACCCTAAGGGGATTTTTATGAACGATCGTATAGTTAATCGTGACGGCGGTTACGAAGGCTTACTATCTACCAATAAGGTTTTACGTAACACCTACTTCTTACTTTCGTTAACTTTGCTATTTTCTGCTGCTGTAGCAGGAATTGCGATGGCAATGAACGTACCGCCAGTACACTGGATTGTGTTACTCGTTGGCTTCTACGGCCTAATTTTCTTAACTGAACGTAACCGTGACAGCAGCTTAGGTCTGTTCTTTGTCTTTGCACTGACAGGTTTTATGGGCTTTACCCTTGGCCCAATCCTAAATATGTATGTTAGCGCTGGTTTAGGCGATGTGGTTGTAACGGCTCTTGGTGGCACGGCTTTCACTTTCCTTGGCTGTTCAGCTTATGCATTAACAACCAAGCGTGATCTGTCATTCTTGAACGGTATGCTAATGGCTGGCTTTATCGCTATCCTTGTTGCAGTAGTTGCAAACATCTTCTTGAAGATGCCTATGCTATCTCTAGCGATCAGCGGTATGTTTGTACTGTTCTCATCAGCTGCAATCCTATTGACTACTCAGTCAATCGTTCGCGGTGGTGAAACAAACTACATCTCAGCAACAGTGACGTTGTATGTATCTATCTACAACCTATTCTTAAGCCTGTTGCAAATTCTTGGTGTTATCAACAGCGATAATAACTAAGCATTAGCTGCTCGAATTTCAAATGCCCGCTATTTTGCGGGCATTTTTATTTCTATCTTCTTTTCACCCAACATATTAACGACTTTTACTTGCAGCAATGCTGCTCTCTCACTATCCTTTGAGCCGAAATGAATACCGAGGCTCATCATGCTTGAATTTAATAACAAAGAAATCGAAACAGACGCACAAGGTTATCTGAAAAATGTTAACGATTGGTGTGAAGAACTGGTGCCCTTACTTGCAGCAGATGAAGGTATCGAGCTATCTGAAGCGCACTGGGAAGTGATCCATTTTGTGCGTGAATTTTACTTAGAATTTAATACATCACCTGCTATTCGTATGCTAGTAAAAGCGATGGCGAAACAATACGGTGAAGAAAAAGGTAACTCGCGTTATTTATACCGCTTATTCCCTAAAGGTCCAGCAAAGCAAGCAACCAAACTTGCAGGCTTACCTAAGCCGGTAAAATGTATCTAAGAGATAGCGTCTCTATATCCTAATGACGACCACAACGGTTTAATATAAACACCAATTTGTGGTCGTTTTAGTGTTCACTTGTTTTGCCATGTTTATCTAATCGCAAAACCATCCATATGTCGCCATTCCAATCGTTCAGTATTGATCGATTGTACATCAGCAAGTTTTACTCCACTGGCAAGCCACAGTAACAATGAATCAATATCCGATTCCTCACCACAGGCCATGATTTCAACACTGCCATCCGGTAAATTCTTCGCATAGCCTTTCAAACTATACTTCAATCCTTCATGGGCGGTATGAAACCGAAAGCCCACCCCTTGGACGCGACCCGTAACGTTCGCTCTAATACAAAGTTGTGACATCCATCACCTCAAGTTTTACGTAACTTTGTCGATATATTTCAGGTACCTCCCACCGAGTTACTCACCACACTTTATATATGCTAATTAGGACTTAAGTATGAAAGAAGTCGCCTTTCGATGGATCGATAAATACCTTATACACTTAAAGTTAACTGAGAAGTTTTACTTAATTTTTCTTCTTCCGTTTATCGCTATTCTCTTTGTCAGTGCAATTTTAGTTGATGCTGCAGCAACGCAGCGCTCAGAAATAACACAACAACAACTCCAGCTAACGGCAAATATTTTCCAACAGCAAAATATCTCCTCCTCCGATGCAGCCCTTCTACTGCAAAATAGCGCTATAAAAGTATCGAATACTGGTTCTTCTGATGCCGTTTTTGTCAGCGGTCAAAACTATGCATTAGAAGCAATAGCTCAATCTGGGTTACTTAATTACCTATCAACAACACAATGGGTTGTGACGGCTATTTTACTCGTTATTATCCTTGCCGTTGTGTACTACATCATGACTTTCATCGGTGGTGCGATGTTTAATATGCACAAAGCACTTCAAAGTCTAGCTGATGGCGACTTAACACACCGTTTAAATTTTTTCCCTGTTCGTGATGAATTCAGTCGTATCGCTATCACTATTGATAAAGTCGCTGAACGTGAACAACAGTTAGTGTTAGCAACCCAACAAGCAGTCGCACTAATGCAGCAGATCAGTGTTGATTTACGCCAACGTAGTAATAACAGCGGTGATTTATCGCAATCACAACAAAGCCACTTAGACTCACTTGCCAGTGCAACCGAGGAAATGGCAACATCGATTCGTGAAGTCGCAACCCATGCTCATGAAACATCACTTCAAACCCAAGAAGCACAAGCAGTTAGCGAAAACGGTCGCGTAAAAGTTAGTGAAACAAAAAATGCGATTTCTATTCTTTCAAGTGAAATCAATGCCGCAGCACAAGCCGTATCTGCACTTGATAGTAATGCAGCCCAAATTGATGATGTGGTAACAACCATCAATGGTATTTCAGAGCAAACTAACCTGCTGGCGCTCAACGCAGCCATTGAAGCTGCACGTGCTGGTGAACAAGGTCGTGGTTTTGCCGTGGTTGCAGATGAAGTACGTACCCTTGCTGGTCGTACCCAAAGTGCAACCGTTGAAATTCAGCAGATGATTGAATCACTACAACAAAACAGCCAACAACTGATTGCTGTAATGCAAAACACCGTTGATAACGCTGTTAACAGTGAGCAATTGATGGATTCGGTTGATAATGAAATCGGTCAAATTAACGAACGTAATCAAGGGATCTCGGATCGCAGTTCTGAAATTGCAGCAGCCGCTGAGCAGCAAGGTGCAGTAGCAGAGAGTATCGCAAGTAGTGTTGAGCAAGTCCGTACTCAGTCTAATCAAATTGCGACAATGATCAGTGAAGCAAACAGTGAAATTGATCAGCTAAACCAACAAGCCCAAATATTAGAGCAACTGATGAGTGGCTTAAAAGCGTCATAACGACCCCCATCAGCAAAAGTAATCTCGCTTTTTTATGCCGTCATCTTATTTGTATCCGATAAGTTGGCGGCTTTTTCATTTGATTTTATATGGCTAGAGAAAGATAATACGCCCCTTTCAAATTCCATACTGGGCATGTCATGACAGCTTCTATTTATTTGGTAAAAGGCCGCGAAAAATCATTACGTCGTCGCCACCCTTGGGTTTTCTCTCGCGGTATTGATCGCATTGATGGTAAACCTGGCTTAGGCGAAACCGTCGATATCTACGACAACAAAGGCGAATGGTTAGCAAAAGGCGCTTATTCACCACAATCACAAATTCGCGTTCGCGTATGGAGTTTTGATAAAAACGAAAACATCGACGTTAACTTCTTCATTAAGCGCCTTAATCAAGCTCAAGGTTTACGCGATATTCTTGCTGCTCGTGATGGTCTAACTGGCTATCGTTTAATTGCAGCAGAATCTGACGGCCTACCGGGTATTACCATTGACCGTTACCAAAACTTCCTAGTCTGTCAGCTGCTAAGTGCTGGTGCTGAAGCACAACGTGATGTACTAATTGAAGCGCTACAGCATTGTTACCCAGAATGCAGCATTTACGAGCGTTCTGATGTTGCTGTTCGTAAAAAAGAAGGTCTAAAACAGCGTACTGGTGTGCTTCATGGTGATGAGCCACCACAATTTGTTACCATCGAAGAAAACGGCGTAAAAATTAACGTTGATATCGTGGGTGGTCATAAAACAGGTTTCTACCTTGACCAACGTGACAGCCGTGAAGCATCCGTAAAATACGTTAACGGCAAACGTGTACTAAACTGCTTCTGTTACACTGGTGGCTTCGGTCTTTATGCTCTTAAAGGCGGTGCTAAAGAAGTGGTTAACGTGGATGTGTCTCAACACGCACTGGATACCGCGCTGAAGAATGCACAAGACAACGGCTACCCTGTTGAGAATGCACAATTCTTAAATGCTGATGTATTTAAACTGCTACGTGACTACCGTGATCGTGGTGAGCTATTTGATGTAGTAATTATGGATCCACCTAAATTTGCTGAATCTAAATCTCAGCTTGTCGGTGCTTGTCGTGGTTACAAAGATATCAACATGCTAGCAATGCAAATTCTTAAGCCAGGCGGTACGCTACTGACTTACTCTTGCTCTGGTTTAATGGATAACAACCTGTTCCAGAAAATCATTGCTGATGCCGCTCTTGATGCACACCGTGATGTTCAGTTTATTGAACGTTTCAGCCAAGCAGCCGATCACCCACTAGACAGTGCTTACCCTGAAGGTTTCTACCTAAAAGGCTTTGCGTGTTACGTTAAGTAATCACTACTGTTCTTATACTAGATACACGATATTACGAAAGCCCGGTGATTGATCATCGGGCTTTTTTGTTTTCTACAACTCAGCACCAAGTGACACGCCATATACTTTGAAATTATTTAGGCATTGTTGTCTACACGTTAATTACATACAGACACCATTTGTCATCGGTATTAATAAAATAATACAATAAGAAAATACCAATAGCGCATTTTGCTATCGACAAATACAAGGAATTAACATGAAACTACGTACAGCACTTTTAACCCTAGCCGCTTGTGGTGTGAGCTTCTCTTCTTTTGCTAACGTCTCGCTTACCCTACCTGACTCTGCTGATCTTGTTCTTGTAAATGGCACAAAAGCGCAAGGTAATGGCCCTCTTTCATTAAAAGATGGTGATAACCAAATTGCTTTCCGCTACGAAACTAACTACCGCGAAAATGGTGATACTCACCTATTTAAATCTGAAGTTGTGATCGTGACGTTCGATGGCAACAATGCAAATTACACATTAACGCTACCTAAAATTCATAGCCAATATGAAGCAAAAGCGTTTAACAAACAGCCAAACGTAGAAATTACAGATCAACAAAATAATAACGTCGCGATTAAACAAGACGTTTTAATCAAGAATGGCGTTCAAATTGGTCGTGATTTTCAGCAAGAAATTGCAAAATACAATCTAAGTGGCGCACCAGCGGCATTAACATCAGCAATTTCTGTTTCTGTGCCACAGGTACAAAATGTTGCAGTAGAAAAAAGTGGAAAAGTTGATCAAGCCTACGTAACTAAGATGCTTAATTACTGGTACGAAAAAGCAGATAAAGCGACACAAGACCAATTCAAAGCATCAATCAACAAGTAATACATAAACCAATACTCGTTAAATATCATATGGATAGCTATAAATTTTTAGCTATCCATACTTTTTAGTCCTACCTAATACCAAATTTATACCACTTCTCACGTCATCATTTTGACTCTCACTAACTTCCTTTTTGTGTTGAACAGTTGCTTTTAATTCAACTTTGCAATGAATATTTACATTTCTTTTACATACTTCCGAGAGCAGCCTTAAATATCAGAACATCTTGCCGTGCAATATTAGGTATCAGCTTTATAGTTTTTTTACGGCGCTCAAAAAGATTTAAAAAAGAATAATTGCCAGGCTGGGTGCTGATATTTATTAACTGAAACTAAAGGATACCTAATGGATAATGGTAAACATGGAACGATGAGGAAAGGGATTTTCACTCTTAGTACTCTAACTATGTCATGCTTCTTTGCACTCAATGCACAAGCTGCAGTTGATTGTACAGACCTTGCAGAATGGGAAAGTAATAAAGTTTATACTGGCGGCGACCAAGTTCAGCAAAATGGTGTTGCGTATAAAGCGAATTACTGGACTCAGAACAACTCACCAGCAGATTTTAGTGGTGACTACGCTCAATGGATTGAGTTAGGTTTATGTTCTGATTCATCAATTCCTGTTGAAAACGTCGCACCTACAGCAAGCATTACTTCACCTACAGCGACAACCTCGATTACAACCGGTGAAACAGTTCTTATCAAAGCGAATGCAGCAGACACCGATGGCACCATTGCTAAAGTCGACTTCCTTGTTGACGGCACTGTTGTAGGTAGTTCAACAACAGCCCCTTACGAGTTTGCTTGGGTTGCCACTGAAGGCGCACATAGCCTTGCAGCTGTAGCTTACGATGATAAGAACGCTGCAAGTAGCCAAGCTAGTGTGACTGTTGATGTTGCACCTGAAGGCCCTGTTAACCAAGCACCAACGGTATCTGTTGCCGTTTCAGCAGCAACTGTAGAACTTGGTGAAGTTGTAACAATTACTGCTGACGCAGCTGACGCTGATGGCACAGTAGAGAAAGTAGATTTCTACGTAAACGGTGCTCTTGTTGGCACTAAAGCAACCGCGCCTTACGTACTTGAATACACAACGGTACAAGCAGGCTCTGCGAAGATCTTTGCTCGTGCAACAGATGATAAGAACAAAACTTCAGATTCAGCAGTAACAGCTGTCACCGTCAATGGCGCTGTGGTTTCTAATGGTTGTCGTCCTGATGGTTTATACCAAACTGAAGGTGTAAACGTTCCTTACTGTTCTATTTACGACGAAGAAGGTCGTGAGAAGATGGGCGCAGATCACCCTCGCCGTGTGATCGGTTACTTTACTAGCTGGCGTGCAGGCAACGATCCACAAAGCAGCTACCTAGTTAACGATATTCCATGGGAGCAGTTAACACACATTAACTACGCATTCGTAAGTATCGGCTCTGACGGTAAAGTAAACATCGGTGATACAACGGATCCAACCAATGCCGCAGTTGGTATGGAATGGGATGGCGTTGAAATTGATCCAGCACTTGGCTTTAAAGGTCACTTCGGTGCTCTTGCAACAGCGAAAGCAAAACACGATGTGAAGACATTGATCTCTATTGGTGGTTGGGCTGAAACAGGTGGTCACTTCGGTACAGATGGTGATCGTGTTGCTGATGGTGGCTTCTACACCATGACAACGAACTCAGATGGTTCAATTAACCATGCTGGCATCGAGAAATTCGCAGCATCTGCGGTAGAAATGATGCGTAAGTACAAGTTCGATGGTCTAGATATCGACTACGAATACCCAACTTCAATGGCAGGTGCAGGTAACCCATACGATAAGGAATTCATGGAACCACGTCGTCCATACCTATGGGCTTCGTACCAAGAATTAATGAAAGTTCTACGTGAAAAACTAGATGTTGCTTCTGCACAAGATGGCATTCACTACATGCTAACAATTGCAGCACCATCATCAGGTTACCTACTACGTGGTATGGAAACCTTTGATGTAACGAAATACCTCGATTACGTTAATATCATGTCATACGACTTACACGGTGCATGGAATGATCACGTAGGCCACAATGCTGCCCTATTCGACACAGGTAAAGACTCTGAGCTTGCACAGTGGAATGTATACGGTACAGCTGCTTACGGTGGTATTGGTTACCTAAATACTGACTGGGCTTACCACTACTTCCGTGGTTCTATGCCAGCAGGTCGTATCAACATTGGTGTTCCTTACTACACCCGTGGTTGGCAAGGCGTAACAGGTGGTGAAAACGGTCTATGGGGTCGTGCAGCGCTGCCTAACCAGTCTGAGTGTCAAGCAGGTACAGGTGAAGGTGAGAAGAACAACTGTGGTTACGGTGCAACGGGCATCGACAACATGTGGCACGATCTTGACCCACAAGGTAAAGAGATGGGTGCAGGTTCTAACCCAATGTGGCACGCTAAGAACCTTGAGAAAGGTATCTTCGGCTCGTACGCATCAGCTTACGGTCTAGATCCAGCTAATGATCCGGAAGATAAATTAGTCGGTACTTATACTCGTAACTACGATGATGTTGCTGTAGCTCCATGGTTATGGAACGCAGAGAAGAGCGTATTTATCTCAACGGAAGATAAAGCCTCTGTTAGTGTGAAAGCTGACTACGTAATCGATAAAGAAATCGGTGGTATCATGTTCTGGGAGCTTGCGGGCGACTACAACTGTTACCTACTAGATGCAAACGGTAAACGTACTAACACGATTGATGCTACTGAAAAAGCCTGTGCGTCAGGTAATGGTGAGTACCACATGGGTAACTCGATGACTAAAGCTATCTACGATAAGTTTAAGTCAGCAACACCATACGGTAATACCATTGCTACAGGTGCGATTCCAACACAAGCTGTTGACATTGCAGTGAAGATTGATGGATTTAAAGTAGGCGATCAAAACTACCCTATCAATCCAAAAGTCACGTTCACTAACAACACAGGCGTTGACCTACCAGGCGGTACAGAGTTCCAGTTTGATATTCCAGTATCTGCTCCAGATAATGCGAAAGATCAGTCTGGTGGTGGCCTAAAAGTGATTGCTTCTGGTCACACGCGTAGCGATAACATTGGTGGTCTAGACGGTACAATGCACCGTGTAGCCTTCTCACTACCTAAGTGGAAGACACTACCAGCAGGTGATAGTTATGAACTAGACTTCATCTACTACCTACCAATCTCAGGTCCAGCTAACTATACAGTTAACGTTAACGGCAATGAGTATGCATTCAAGTTTGAGCAACCAAACCTACCATTAGGTGACTTAAATGCAGGCGGTGGTAATGGCGGTGGCGACAATGGCGGTAACAACGGCGATTGTGATACTACAGGTCTAAACACTTATCCGAACTGGCCACAAACAGATTGGCAAGGTACACCAACACATGCAGGTAGCGGTGACCAAATCATCCATGATGGTGCGGTATATAAAGCAAACTGGTGGACATCATCAGTACCAGGTAGTGACGGTAGCTGGACTAAAGTGTGTAACATCTAAAGCTAACGTATAAATAACGTCTAAAAGCAGGTAGTTCGCTACCTGCTTTTTTATTCAATAAAGCATAGAAAAGCAGACATTTATACAGATTTAAACGATTACATGATTACTTTATACGCAAAAATGCAATTTTTTTGAAAAAAAATAATATTTTTAGAGTATCGATTTTCTTCTATTTTTTAATATTCGAAAACAAATGCTTAGTTACTCTAGCATCATTAAACATACAAATAGCCAACTCATAATAAAACTCACAATCTAAAATATAATTAAATGCTGTTCACCTATTTAACCATTTGTTATGTATAACTTTATTTATTAATTTTTCTTAAAAATCATTTTCTCAAAAGACGCAGTCTGACAGTACTTTACATTCTGACGTTATTTTATTTATCATTTTTTATGCTAAAGTTCCTGCTTCAAATTCCCCCTAAGCATTGTTAGATGGTAGTACTGACTTAATGAAAAAAGCGATATATCTAATAATCCTGATGATGTGCTATCTGCCGTTTCAGGCTTCAGCACATGTTCTGAATACCGAACGAAAAAATGCTGATATTGTTGTAAACTACGTTTACCAAAAAGCACATTTAAAAAATCAAATTAGCTACAATGTTTTTAAGCAAGCTTTCATTGCTTACAACAAAACTAAAGGCAAGAAAAAATCACTATTAACAATCATTGATTACAGTAAACCATCGACACAAAAAAGATTTTATGTAATTGATTTAAAATCAAATAAATTACTCTACAAAACCTATGTTTCTCATGGTATGAACAGTGGAAAACTCAAGGCAAATGAGTTCTCCAATAAAGTGGATTCGCATAAAACCTCATTAGGTACTTTCCTGACAGAAAATACATATAACGGCGGTAACGGTTATTCACTGAAACTTAACGGTTTAACTCGTGGTAAAAATGATAACGCATTAAAACGTTACATTGTTATTCACGGAGCAAAATACGTTTCCGAATCATTTATCAAACGTAACGGTTATTTAGGTCGTAGCTGGGGTTGCCCTGCACTACCAGAAGCATTAGCAACAAAGATCATCAACACCATTAAAGGTGGCAGTGTTATTTTTGCTTACGCTTAATCAAGAGAATTAAAAAGCTGTTAGTATTTAATTTCAAAAAGTTAAATACTCGCAGCTTTTTTTATGCTTAAGATTAACAACCTTTAATATATTCCCCGCTAAGCAAACAATTATTAAGCTTCAATTCATTTACACTCGTTATAATCATTTATTTAGCGAGGTGATTATGAAAAGAGCATTAGTTGTTATTGATTTCATTAATGATATTGTTGATTTAAAAGGGAAAATCCCTAGCTGCGCACAACAAGTTATTGCCTGTAATACAATTGAACATGCCAATAGTGCGATTGAATGGGCTCGTAAGAAGCATATCCCTTGTATTTTTATCAAAGTTGGCTTCAACAATGATTACCTCGATCTACCCCGTCACTCCCCTATGTTTGGTAAAACAGAGAGTATAGGCGCATTAAATCTCAAGAGTTGGGGAACACAATTTCATCAAGATTTAGCAGTAACAGTAGACGATCTCGTGATCTGCAAACCTCGAGTCAATCCATTTCATAACACACAACTAGATAGTGTATTACGTGCAAATGCGATCACTGATGTGTATTTTTGTGGAGTGAGTACAACGTGGGCAATTCAATCAGCAGTCAGAGATGCTCATGACCGTGATTATCAGGTTCATATCATTACCGATGCATGTGCAGCAGCAACAGAAGAAGAGCATCAAAGCTCGTTAACTATGTTATCTCGCATAGCCACGTTACACAGTTCAAAGCAGCTAAAAGAATAAATACTGAAGCACAATAAAAACCGCATTACTGGTGAGGTTCACTAAAAGTAAAACAAAGTAATGCGGTTAATTGAGTAAAGACTAGATATCGTCTTCCCAAGGCATATCAGGTAATGCGGCAAGGTTTTCACTGTAACGTTTTAAATCGAATTTACCTTCGTTTTTCATTACATCAAACACTTCAATTGACAGTGCACATGCCATCATTTGGATCGCTTCTTCACGTGGTGTCCCCGTCATGACTAAGCGCATGAGTGTTTCTTTAACCACTAACGGTTCACCATCAGATAGCTGATTCTCAACCGTTTCAACAAGCATATCGCCTGTCATGATCTCTTCGTTTTCCATCATATCCGCCTCTAAATAAATTTGGCGTATTCTATCGTATTTACCGTAATAACAGCTAGTTTTGCACTACCACTCAACAAATATAACCAACAGATAGCTAATTATTCAGATTAAATAAAGAGAGTAACAATGGCGTTGCTTCTATCATAGATGCAAATGAATGGTTCGCGTGTGCTGGTAGCTTAGCGCTATGTTCATTTACAAATACGGCATGAATATTGGCGCTAAATGCCGACATTAATCCTGTTCGACTATCTTCTACAGCTACTGCATTTTCTGGCAAAACCTGCATTGCTTTACAGGCTTGTAAATACACATCAGGGGCTGGTTTATTATTTGTGACTTCATAACCGCTAAAAACATTATCAAACAGTGACAGCCAACCATGCTGAGCTAACACTCCCGTCACGTAATCTCTCGGCGCTCCCGTGACCACCGCCATCGGCACTTTGCCTGATAAGGTTTTAAGCAAATCATCCACACCGGGCATTGCTGGAATGCCCTTTTCAATGATCATCGCTTCAGTCAATGTTTCCATCTCATTGATCATGGTAGAAACTGTTGTAGGAATCTTATAGTGAGAAATAAAATGCTTAGCGATGTGGGGCCAAGTAACACCAGCGTACTGAGACATAAATGTATCAATACTTAACTCAACCCCATGACCTGCTAAATACTGGCTCCAATTCGCAGCATGAAAGCGTTCCGAATCAACTAATGTTCCATCAAAATCAAAAAATAACGTTTGCATGTATTACCTGATAACTACTGTCCACCGTTACCTTATAGCACGACTCTTGATAATCATGTATCTAACAAGTGATTAGCATGAGGTAATTGCACACACATTACTCTTCTTAAGCAGTACCATCGCCGCATCAATATTCACTGCAGGACTAAAATAAAAACCTTGAATGTAGTGGCATCCCATTTTAGATAACAGTTGAAGTTGTGCTTTTGTTTCAACACCTTCAGCCACAACATCTAAATGAAGTTTACGACTCATATCCATAACAAGTGAGACTAAAATCTGACTTTCAACACTCTGCTCAATATCAACAATAAAATTGCGGTCAATTTTTATCACATTCGGCTTATTGGCAATAATTGCCGACATTGACGAATAACCTGTTCCAAAATCATCAATCGCAATACAGATACCCTTCTGAGCAAATTCAGATAATAATTCTAAAATATTATTACCTTCATCAAGAGCAGCAGACTCGGTGATTTCAATCATGATCTTGTCATACGCCAGTCCATGTTCATCAATAATGTCGTAAATATACTTTTGATCAAAAACAGCAAATTCACGCACTGAGCGATTGATAGACATACAAATATCGGTATATCCCTTCTGATGCATGTAAGCCAAATCTCGACACGCTTGTTCGAAAACAACTCGTCCTAATTGCCCTATTAACCCGTAGGTTTCAGCCATTTCGATAAAGACCATAGGTGATATATAGCCTTCTTCTTCATCGAACCAACGCGTTAATGCTTCAAATTTACAGATTTTCCCCGTTTCAATATCAACAATTGGTTGATAGTAAACTTGGATTTTTTTCTCTGCGATGGCTTTAATTAAACGATCTTTTAAGCGTAATTTTCGAATGTATTCAGACTGCAACTGTGCATCATAAATTGAAATACCATTGCGCCCATTACGTTTTTGCTCATACATTGCATAATCAGCATTTTTTAACAACGCTTGATGTGTCTCACCACTTTCAGGATAAGTCGATATCCCAATACTGATAGTGATATTAAACTGTAACTCATCAATAAAAATCGGCTGAGATAACGCTTGCATTAATTTTTGCGCGTACCGTTTCGCATATGAGGACGATTTATCTTTTAATAAAATCGCAAATTCATCACCACCATAACGGCACACTGAAGTCTCTTTAGAACAAAAGTCCAATAAGATTTCAGCAAGATGCTTTAATAACTTATCACCAACATCATGACCATAAAGATCGTTGATTGACTTAAAATCGTCTAAATCAATAAACAACACTGAGAACTCTTGGTTACAACCGCCTTTCTTTACTTGCTCACATGCCGAATTGATCTCCTGCTCTACTCTTTCAGTAAAACAGCGGCGATTCATTAGTGTGGTTAAAGCATCATTATTTGCATAGAACAACAACTCTTTTTCTGTTTGTTGACGTACACTGATATCGTGAAACACACCAACATAGTTCACCACCTCGTGGTTATCATCTTCAACTTTGTTGATAGTCATTTCTTCAGGATACACATTGCCATTCTTACGACGATTGTATAGCTGACCTTTCCATTGTCCTGTGTGTTCAACGCAATCCCACATTTCATCGTAGAACGCTTTGTCATGAAACCCTGAGGCCAAAATTCGCGGATCTTTGCCAATCACTTCTTCACAGCTATAGCCTGTTACCGTTTCAAATGACTCATTCACAGTAACGATATGGTTATTACTATCGGTGATCACTATACATTCTGAGGTATTATCAAATACGGTTTTCGCCAGATTTAATTGCTGAACCGTGGAAACGGTCTCAGTAATGTCCGTTAAAATACCTGCAACTTTCTCAGTATCACCAAATGAGTTTACAGCGACTACTTTACCCTGACATTGAAACCAATGGTCAATATAAAAAATGTTTGTCACAAATTTAGGGTTCAAACGAAAATCAAAATTAAGAGAGTGAGATTCATTATTTCTTAATTTTCTAATTGCATCTAAAACAACGTTTCTTTCGTCTCTATGGATCAAACGTATTAGCTCATATAACGAATGAATAACACGCTCATCGATATTGAGGATTTCCCATACTTTTGGCGAGGTGACTTTTTCACGGGTATTAAAATGATATTCCCATACCCCTTCGGCAACCGCATTATAGGTAATATGTAATTGATTGGAGGTTTTAGATAACTCTGTAGAAATATGATAAAACTCACTGATATCTTGAATAATGCCACGAATAAGTGTTGTTTTACCTTTTTCATCTTTAACAATGACTGAATCCTTACGAACGTATTTAACTTTCCCACTAGGCAGTAATAATCGATAAATAATATTATATCCGGTATGTTCGGAAGTAATAATATCATCCATAAATTGGATCACACGCTCTCTATCTTCAGGATGAATTGAGCTTTGCACAAATTTAAGATCAGGATGCAAGCAGTTCTCTAACTCGTAAATACGGCAGGCTTCTTTACTCCATGTATAAGTATTGGTTAATACATCCCACTGCCAATTTCCTAATTTAGCAACACGTTGGGACGCCTCCATTTCACTGAGTAGCAATTTTTGCTCTGACAGTAATGCCAAGTATTGAAGCTCTGAACCTAGCAATAACCCCATAGCTTCGGCCCAATCGGTTTGCTCTTGCGATAAATAAAACGGTTGCTGAAATAGGCATACAACAATACCAATCACATCGTCATGAGGCGAAATAATAGGAATACCAAGATAGGATTCAAACTGCTGTTCAACCATCAATTTATCTTTTGGATAAGCAGAATATGCGTGATCTTCGATAAGGTAAATAGCTCCACTTTCCAAAACTTTTCGGCACGGAACATCATCTAAAAGGTAACTTATCGTGCTATCAGTAATAACACCATCAATGTAATAAGCTAGCGATGTTGCCTTACTACAACTTTTATTAAAATAGGCGATATAGTAATGATCTGGCTGTAATTCATTAAATATTGACTGCATAGTGTGGGATATAAAATCTTTACCATATTGATTTCGCTTTAACGCTTTTAATGCAGTAACCATTAAATTTTCTAACCTAAGATAATTGTAGTATGTCAAAAAAGTATAGAATGCATAATGTACAATACCACTTTATTTAAAAGAAGCTTATCATCAAGCAACTTTCGCTTTATTACTTTAGTTTTGATTTATATCAGTTTACTTATTACATTATCGCAAGTAACTAATATCTTGTTATTACTCTTTTTTAATTAAATATGAAACCACTTGATTATTGTGGGATGTGTCTATTTCATTGCGCAATCTTATCAAGCTTATAAATAATTAACACAACAACCATAAATTAAAACAATTTAAAAACACATTATAAATTTATTTCCATTATCAATAATAAAACTTCTTTTATAATAAAGATCATCTTTCTTGATTAACGATAGCTTTAGTAAACTGAAACTAATAAAAAAGAGAGCCAAATGACTCTCTTCCTTTTAATTATTAGCGTGCAATATCGAGCTGATTACCTGTTACACCATTAGTACGGAACCAACCTGCAATACTAAAACGTCGTTGCGTTGCAGGTAAGACTTCATGAGGAAACAGTTCAGATAAGAAGACAACTAAGCGCCCTGCTTTTGGATCTAAAGTAGCGAGTTCGTTATCGTCCAAATCATACATTTTCAGACGACCACCATGCTCTGGCTTCCAATCATCATTAAGGTAAAACACAGTAGTAAGTTTACGATTCTCTTGACCTCGGAAACAATCTAAGTGCTTTTGATAAAAATCACCTTGCTCATATTTTGCAAAATGGGCTTCGTATTCAAATAAGCCGAGATAAAAATGACGATTCACTTCTAATCGGATCTCATTCATGCGTTGGAGAAAATCAGCAACAGGCTTACCCATGTCATCCGATAACCACTGAATTTTATCACTTCGAATAGACTTTTGAGTCATGTATTCATCATTACGACCGATACCAGCTTGGCTCCAGTCTTGTGGAATACAATCTTTCAATGCTTTAACCTCATCCTGAGCTAAAAAGTCATCCCAGACAAACCAACCCTGAGTAAATAAGGCATCAATAAGTTTGTCGTAATTCATATTCGTTCCAATCGAAATAAAAAAGGCTTTATAACGCTAGAAACTTCATACAACAAATCAGAAAATTTATACTTATCTTAAATTTTTTTATTCCTGAAACAGATTATTACACCATTAATATTGAGTAATATAATAAGTTAAAACAAATGATATTGCGCTTGTCCATTACGTTTTAAATCATCAATAGAATCAACCTGTTGAAAATGTTCAACCCAAGCAATATTACTTCTTGGAAACTCAACTTTAACCGCCTTTTTAATATATTTCTTTAACGCACTTAATTCTAATGTCACCCTTTGATCAATATAACCAAATTGTTTAAAGCAAAACTCTGCTTTTGATGATTTTAAAATACAGAAGCCACGATCTTTTTTGAACGTTAGCACTTCAAACGCATCACCTATATTCATTGATTTAAGAAAACGTTCACAACTCACTTCAACATGAGAAATATGAATCTTTGACATATCGCCTCCTAATCAAGTAGATCAGTCTTTGCTAACAACTTACAGAAATGCGCCTTTATTAATACATCACTGATAAAGAACACCGTGATTATGTTATCGGCAACTGTAAATGCCACTCGAAAAGCAGTATCCGGTGCGACAACTATCTTGTATTCCAATACACGATGCTTTTGATACATGCCATGAGGGACAGATTTAATTTTGCCATTATGTAGCGTAAGTAAGGTAGGAAGACGCTCATGAAGATCATTCATAATGGTAACTTCATGCTCTGCATATTGATGGAAGAACTTACGTAAGTGACGGTTATGATCTAAACAGATATTCATATTATTTTCTTTTTATCTATGCTTTTCATTAAAATACGCCCAATAGATAGCATCGAAAATATAAATATTTTTAAAGGAGGGTTAAGTGAATATGAACCTTTAATACTCAATAATAAGTTAAATATAACACTTATTATTGAGTACTTTTCTAAAAATAGATGCGCTATTTACCCTTCACTCTTAACTTATTCTTATTATCACGATTCTGACGAATATGCTCATCACTTTGGATCATGTCGGGTTGTTTCGCTAGGCGATCATAAAGTACAACGTTAACTGAAGCCGCTAAGTTCATACAACCAACAGTTGGTACATAGACAACATGATCAGCTTTATCAGCAACATCTTGAGCAATAGAGCCATCCTCAGGGCCAAAGATATAAATCGCTTTTTCTGGATGTTCAAAATGAGGTAATAACGTTGCCCCTTCTGCAAAATCCACACACACAATTTTCATATCTTGTGGTAAATCGTCAAGGAAAGATTCAACACCTAACAACGGAATTGTCTGAGCCATCTTCTTGGTATCTGTCTGAAATTTCGCAGCCAAATCATAGCGAGTGCCCGTATATGTCACCGCGTCTGCTTTATAACAACCTGCCGCTCGCAATACTGCGCCCACATTGGTTGGACTCTTCGGATTAGTCAATCCAATAATCACTGACGCATTTTTCATGGCTCGAATTACCTTAAATATTACATGTAAACAAAGTCGGCATTGTACTAAGTGGTAATACACTCAACAATCAACTTTGCCATAATTATTTCAAATCACTAATAACACTATTTCTTGAACGAATATCAGTAAACCTCATGCAAGCCTGTATATCTAAGATACTTATTCTTCAAGCTATCACATTAATAGCAATATATTGCCACCCTTATCTATTAGTAACGATTCAACACGCTAAGCTGAAATAAAAAATTAACAAATCAACTGTTTTTATGCCTATTAATCAAGGAATAGATATGAATAGAAGCCTTAGTTACCTTACACTTTCACTATTTAGCGTCGGGGCCATTGCAGTACCAATCGAGTGGATTAATGGTAAAACCAAGGTCGTTAATGGCGATATCGTTACATATAATGAACAATGTTATATCGCGCAAAATAACCCTGGCTCATGGGAGACACCTTCACCATCTTCTAATTGGTTTTGGCAACAAACTGAATGCAACGGTACTCCTCTTCCAACATGCAATGATAATCAAGAGTTAATCGATGGCATTTGTGTCGATATTGTTGAGCCTGTGGTTTGTCCAAATGGTCAAATATTAGTTGATAATATCTGTGTCGATGAAACAGCACCTCCGGTATCTGATATCACGTTATGGATAGCAGGAGAAACGAGAGTTAATAACGGCGATATTGTTAGCTATAAATCTCAATGCTTTGAAGCTAAAAATAGTCCAGGAGTATGGGAAACGCCTAAGTCATCATCGTGGTTTTGGAATGAAACGAATTGTCCAGATACGCCCCTAGAACCTATTGAATGTCCTGATGGCTCTACCGCACCAACCATTGAAGAATGTCCTACTGAACCACCAAAAGAAGTTACTTGCCCTGACGGTACTATCACCGAAAGCTACGATAGTTGCCCTACAACACAAGCTATTTTTGTTAGCCCTGATGGCAACGATAACAATAACGGCTCATTCACTAAGCCTTACAAAACCCTAAAGAAAGCTTTATCTCAAGCTAAAGCAGGTAGCATTATTGAGCTGGCAGAAGGTCGTTATAAAACAGCAGAAGTCATTGATAAGGTTAATGGGATCAACGAAGCACCCATCGTGATCAGAGGCAACAATAGCATTTTTGATGGCACCATAGATATCACGACACCATGGCAGCGACACGACGGTAATATTTACAAAACGCAAATCAATCAAGATATTTGGCAACTGTTTATTGAAGATAAAATGGTAATGTCAGCGCGTTGGCCTAATGCTCAATTAAGCGATGGTTCACTGTGGGATATGAAATCGACATGGCGTCATCAAGCCCCTGAAAGTCATTTCGGTGAAATGATTGATGAACGACCTTATGAAAAGATCACCGTAAAAAGCAATGGTAATGAATATCAACCCCTTCCTACTGGTGTAAACACACAATCGCTAGCCGATTCAGGTATTGATGCAACAGGTGCTATCGCCATTATGAACATTGGCTCTTGGCTTAACTGGGCACAAGTGATTGATAGTCATACTGTTGGTAGTAATCGCTTTACCTATAGTACCGATTTTTCTAAATCAGGCACTGCGATGAAAAAAGCGGCTACCAATATGCTTTCTAAAGGTAACTTTTGGGCAAATAAAAACGGCAAATATGAGGAAGGTCACTACTACCTTGAAGGTAAACTTGAGCTATTAGATAGTCCCAATGAGTGGTTCTTTGATAAGCAGACGAAAACCGTTTACTTATGGGCTCCCAATGATGCCGATCCTAACCAGCTTCATATACGTGGTAAGCACCAGACCTATAGCTTAACCATCCGAAATTCTAGCCACCTTATTTTCGATAATGTCGACTTTTTTGCGACAGCGTTTACGGTGGTAAGCTCACAATCTATTACCTTTAATGATCTAGACGCGAAATATTACGCGTATTCAAAGCGCATGTTAGGTGACTTAACTCGCCCTCAAACCATTAAGTTTATTAATAACAATAAAGCTATCACTGAAACACAGAACAAGATCACCAATAGCTACCTTGCTTACACTGATGGGCCTGCTTTTGAGATGATCAAAGAAAACAGTAATGTAGTTGATAATAACCTGATACATGATATTGATTATTCAAATCTTGGAACTGGTGGTGAAGGCTCTATTAATATGGCCTCACAAAGCCAAAGTATCACTTTTAGCAATAACACTTTCCATACCGCAGGTAATTCTGAAGGTGTACGCGTTGGTGCTCGCTCTAAAGTAATCGGTAACCATGTGTACAACACCAGCCTATTACAACACGATGGCGCAGCAATCAATGTGGGGATTGATGAACAAGCAGGCACAGAGATCGCTTATAACTGGGTACACGATACACCAAAGGCAGGTATTCGTTTTGATGGTGTCGAAGGTGCGGCTAAAACAGGTAAAGATGGCTTAGTCCATCACAACGTTGTGTGGAATAGCGCTTTCAATATTATTAAGGGTGATACGCAAGGTACCTACAATAACTTGATGTTTAATAACATCATAACGGATTTAATCATCTTCAATAAAGCGTCCGCCGGTGGATTAAATTATAGTTCTGAAACGCTAAACAACTTAGTCGGAACACTGCAAGGGCGTAAATCGGGTACTAGCGAGCAATTAGCTGTTCCAGGAATCGTGGCAAATAATATAACGGGCAATACATCTGAGATCTTAAGTCACTTAAAGGGCGCTTATTGGGGTGACTTTAGACCAAAAGATAACGCCGTGATCATTGATATGGGAACTAGCAATAGTAGCTTGATGACAATTGAGCATCTTGGCTCTTCCCCTGATATTGGCGCTTATGAATATGGAGATCCTAACACTTGGATTCCAGGTCATAGCCATTCAATCGCCTCTAACCCTGTCCCTTTTGATAAGGCAACCAATGTTGATCTGAATATTGAATTAATGTTCTCACAGGATCTCAACCGATTTAATTATGATGTCTACTTAGGAAAGAATGTCGACGCCTTATTACCCATCGATAAAATAGATAATAAGTATAGCTTGAATGGTCTCTTGCCAAATACCCAATATTACTGGCGTGTCGATGTTATCGAAGATAGTAAAGTAACGACTGGAGATATTTGGTCATTTAGTACCAAGTAATAACAAAAAAGCCTCAATCTTTCGATTGAGGCTTTTATATATGGTGCCCGAGGACGGACTTGAACCGTCACTCCCGAAGGAAACGGATTTTGAATCCGTCGTGTATACCAATTTCACCACTCGGGCTTATATTCTTAGAGAATGGAGGCGCGTCCCGGAGTCGAACCGAGGTCCACGGATTTGCAATCCGCTGCATAGCCACTCTGCCAACGCGCCATTTTGTTTTCTCTATTAAATAGATGGTGCCCCGGGCCGGACTTGAACCGGCACAGCGCGAACGCCGAGGGATTTTAAATCCCTTGTGTCTACCAATTCCACCACCAGGGCACGCAATTTCTTGCGATGGTTAGACACCATCTGTGATTACCGCTTTCGCCATAATCTTTAATTTGGAGCGACACATCGGGTTCGAACCGATGACCTCAACCTTGGCAAGGTTGCGCTCTACCAGCTGAGCTAGTGTCGCAATAGATTCTCATAAGAGAATGGAGGCGCGTCCCGGAGTCGAACCGAGGTCCACGGATTTGCAATCCGCTGCATAGCCACTCTGCCAACGCGCCATTTTGTTTTCTCTATAAATAGATGGTGCCCCGGGCCGGACTTGAACCGGCACAGCGCGAACGCCGAGGGATTTTAAATCCCTTGTGTCTACCAATTCCACCACCAGGGCACGCAATTTATTGCGATGGTTAGACACCATCTGTGATCACCGCTTTCGCCATGATCTTTACTTTGGAGCGACACACGAGGTTCGAACTCGTGACCTCAACCTTGGCAAGGTTGCGCTCTACCAGCTGAGCTAGTGTCGCATAGATTCTCATAAGAGAATGGAGGCGCGTCCCGGAGTCGAACCGAGGTCCACGGATTTGCAATCCGCTGCATAGCCACTCTGCCAACGCGCCATTTTGTATTTCTCTATTAATTAGATGGTGCCCCGGGCCGGACTTGAACCGGCACAGCGCGAACGCCGAGGGATTTTAAATCCCTTGTGTCTACCAATTCCACCACCAGGGCACGCAATTTATTGCGATGGTTAGACACCATCTGTGATCACCGCTTTTGCCATGATCTTTAATTTGGAGCGACACACGAGGTTCCCTATCTTTTATAGGTACTCGTGACCTCAACCTTGGCAAGGTTGCGCTCTACCAGCTGAGCTAGTGTCGCAATAGATTCTCATAAGAGAATGGAGGCGCGTCCCGGAGTCGAACCGAGGTCCACGGATTTGCAATCCGCTGCATAGCCACTCTGCCAACGCGCCATTTTGTTTTCTCTATTAATTAGATGGTGCCCCGGGCCGGACTTGAACCGGCACAGCGCGAACGCCGAGGGATTTTAAATCCCTTGTGTCTACCAATTCCACCACCAGGGCACGCAATTTATTGCGATGGTTAGACACCATCTGTGATCACCGCTTTCGCCATGATCTTTAATTTGGAGCGACACATCGGGTTCGAACCGATGACCTCAACCTTGGCAAGGTTGCGCTCTACCAGCTGAGCTAGTGTCGCAATAGATTCTCATAAGAGAATGGAGGCGCGTCCCGGAGTCGAACCGAGGTCCACGGATTTGCAATCCGCTGCATAGCCACTCTGCCAACGCGCCTCAATATTTCTAAAGAAGTTACCATCTTTAGAATTTTTTGCCCTTAGCGAGTCCCCCCGCTGCGGTACGTGGTGTAATTTACTGATTTTACAGAATCAGTCAACGAAAAATTATGACTTTTTATTTAACTGGTTAAATTCCATAACATCGAACCATAAATCAGCCCATAAATGATCAAAAACCAGACAATCTCACCTTTTGAACTTTAACTTGCTGGTGAGATTACAGGACGTGATAACGATGCAGCAAAATCGTCATAACTAAATTCATTGAGTTTTTCGACACAACCATTACTACGACGGCAATAAATACTTGGCATACGCAGACCATTAAACCAATTTAGCTTCACCATGGTGTAACCTGCACTGTCTGCAATATGTAATTTCTGCCCAATAGAGAGTGGTTGTTCAAAGCTTGCAACACAGAACTGATCGCCCGCTAAGCAAGAACAACTACCAATTACGTACTCATAACTCCCCTCTTTTGACGATTCCGTTACCGTTGCTGGCTCATTATAAATTAAGGTATCAAGTCGATGTGCTTCTGTCGCACTATCTACAATGGCTGTTTTCATACCGTTCTCGACAATATCAACCACGGTAACCACTAAGTCAGTCGTTTGGGTAATAATCGCTTCACCCGGCTCAAGATATAATTGAACACTAAAACGCTCTGAAAATGCCTTTAAAGCCGTTGCCAATTTTTCTAACTCGTAACCAGGCCATGTAAAGAAAACGCCACCACCTAAGCTAACCCAATCAAGCTTTAATAAGTAACGTCCAAAGCGCTCTGATATTGAATCGAGCAATGCAATAAATGCATCAGCACTTTTGTTTTCACAGTTCATGTGAAACATTGCGCCTTCTAAATCATCGAATAAGTCATCAGTTAAAAGGTTCTCTTGAACCCCTAGGCGTGAATACTGACGAGCAGGATCTGCTAAATCTTGTCCTGCACAGCTGATCCCCGGATTTAAACGTAGACCAACAGAGGCTTTACCGTCGGCTAAATGGCGATGAGCTTGTAATTGAGAGACTGAGTTAAAAATGATTTTATTACAGTACTGCAGCACATCTTCTACGTCTTCTTGGCTATATCCCACACTATAAGCATGAGTTTCACCACCGAATTTTTCAGCACCTAACCTAACTTCAAATGGCCCACTACTGGTTGTGCCATCAAGATAAGGCTTCATAACATCAAACACGCCCCACGTGGAAAAGCACTTCAATGCAAGAACGAGTTTTACTCCAGATAATTGTTTTAACTTTTTAGCTTGTTCTAAATTGTTGATCAGCTTCTGCTCATCAATCATGAAATATGGCGTTTTCAATGCGGCTTTCTCTTTTATATAAATAAGAAAGCGAGCTTGCTTGTTTATACAAGCTCGCTTCAATAGATGTGTCTTATTTCAAGATGTGAATATCAGGCTGACCAACAGGCAATTCTTGAACATGCCAATCTAAACCAATTGTTGGCATTGTTGCTAAGAATGGATCTGGATCTAACTGCTCCATATTGAACACACCTTTATCTACCCATTTGCCATTAAAGAACTGTAAAGCTGCTGTAATAGCAGGAACACCCGTAGTGTATGATATTGCTTGATGCTCTACATCTTCATACGCCACTTCATGATCTGCGTTATTGTAGATAAACACACTGCGCTCTTTGTCGTCTTTTTTACCTTGGACCCAAGTACCGATGCAGGTTTTTCCTGTATAGCCAGGAGCAAGCGATGTTGGATCCGGTAATAAGGCTTTCAGAACATGTAGTGGTTGTACAACAGTACCATCATGCAGCGTTAGTGGATCTGGGCTTAATAAGCCAATATCACGCATACAATTAAAATAATTTAGGTATTTGTCACCAAAGCCCATCCAAAATTCAATACGTTTTGCTGGAATAAATTCCTGCATTGAACGTACTTCATCATGTGCCATAGAATAAACTTTATGCTTACCGACTAACGGGAAATCAAACTCAAGCATACGACTATGACAACCGACTTGTTTCCATTCTCCGTCTTCCCAATAGAATGAATCACCTTGGATTTCTAACATATTGGTTTCAGGATCAAAGTTAGTGGCAAACTTCTTACCGTGATCGCCAGCATTCACGTCCATCACATCAATGGTGTCAATTTCATCGAACAGGTGTTTCACCGCATAAGCAGCAAATACACTAACAACACCCGGATCAAAACCTGCACCTAGAATGCCAGTGATCCCTGCTTCTTTGAATTTCTCACGGTAGCCCCATTGCCAATCATAAGCTTGTGGAACTTGCTGACCTTCAGAGCACAAATCAACCGCTACGGATGTATCTAAATACGAAACTTTCGTTTGATAACACGCTTCCATGATAGTCATGTTTACCCACGGGGGCCCTGCATTAATAACCAAATCAGGTTTTACTTCTTTAATTAAAGCGACTAATGCATCGACATCATCCGCATTAACAGCACGAGCTTGCAGCTTCTTACTTGGATCTTTTAAGTTATTTTTCTTATCAATTGAGCTAATAATCTTTTCGCACTTAGTGATAGTACGTGAAGCGATCGTGATATCACCCAATACATCATTATTTTGCGCCGCTTTATGTGCAACAACCCAGCCAACACCACCAGCACCAATTTGTAAAATAGCCATTATTTCTTTCCTTTTAAATTCATATATAGATGGTTGTTTTATTGAGTTGAAGACGATAACGATTGGCCCAATTGAGCGATTTTATTCAATAAGGTTTTAAAATCATTTATTGTTAGGCACGGATTTAAAATCGTGAATTTCAGTGCCACTTTGCCATCGACAAGGGTTTCCCCTAATACCGCTTCGCCTTTAACTAAAGCATCAATGCGAAGCTGCTTATTTAATTGATTGAGTTTCGGTTCTGTTATATCTGCATTGTCGCCCACATAGCGGAATAACACAGTCGAAAGCACAGGATCAGCAAGCAGCTCAAATTTCGGCTGTTGATTGACTAAATCAGCAACATTCTGAGTTCGGCTCAACAGATGATCATACATTTCACCAAGCGCATCAGCGCCTACGCTTTGCATCGTCATTAACACTTTAAGTGCATCAAAACGTTTAGTGGTTGCAATCGACTTATCGACCAAATTCGGCAATAAATCATCTTCACGATTGAGGTAATCAGCATGATGAAGCAGGTATTTAAAGTGAGATTTATCTTTCACTAATACAGCACCACAGCTGATCGGTTGGAAGAAAAGCTTGTGAAAATCAACACTTAGGGAATCAGCTTTTTCAATGCCATGTAAGCGACTTTGATGACGACTTAAAATCAGCGCACCGCCATAAGCACCATCGACATGAAACCAAAGGTTATAACGAGCTGAAATATCTGCTAGGCCAGTCAAATCATCAATTGCACCGTGATCTGTTGTTCCTGCTGTTCCAACAACAGCAAACGGAATAAGATCGTCTGCTTTTAATGATTCAATCGTGGTAATTAATGATGCTAATTGAATAGTGCCATCAGGATTAGTATCAACACATACGATAGACTGCTCACCAAGTCCCATTAATGATGCTGATTTTTGCACGGTGAAATGCGATTTTTTTGAACATAAAATACGCATTTTTTCTGCATAGGTAGGTAAACCTTGCTGCTGAATATTATGGCCAGAAATCGTATCTGCCGCCCAATCACGAGCCAGCAATAACCCCATCAAATTACTTTGTGTGCCGCCACTGGTGAACACACCATCAGCTTGATGACCGAGTTGATAGATCTCACATAACCAATCTACAATTTTTTGCTCAACAAATGTCGCAGCACTAGCTTGATCCCAAGAGTCCATTGACTGATTTAAAGCCGCAATAAAGGCTTCTGCGGCAATAGCAGGTACAAGTGGCGGTGTATGCAAATGGGCAATACAGTGCGGGTGTTGCACCATGATTGAGTGCTTCGCGATAAGATCGCCCGTTTGCTCAATCACTGTATCTAACGATTGTTGGGGCTGATTTAAATCAATACCATTAATTAAGGTCTTGAGTACTTGAGGATCTAAACCAGAATACGGCTGATTAGTTTGCTCAAACACTTTCTTCAGCACTTGCGTAGTGTGATTGAGCGCCACTTCAAACGTTTCAGAACCCCCTTTCCCCGTTTGAATAAAGTGTTGTTGCCAATTAGATATGGGAGTATCAACAACTTGCGTTTGAGCAATGGGCGTTACATGCGCTTCAATTGCTGCTTTCATTGTTGCTAATACAAAATCCAACTGCTCAAAACTGATGATCAATGGCGGTAAGAAGCGTAATACTGAACCTTGTCGGCCACCTTTTTCAATGATCAAACCACGCTCTAATGCTGAGCGTTGAATAGCAGCAGTTAAATCAGGATCTGCCACAGGCTCACCAAATTTATTCTTACTACCATCTGCTTTAACAATCTCAACACCTAGCATTAAGCCTTTGCCACGCACTTCTGCAATACAGCTCGTTTCTGCTGCGATTTTTTCTAAACCACGACGTAGATACATCCCTGCTTTTTGCGCATGCTCTACCAAACCATCACGTTCAATAATTTCTAATGCTTTGGCACCTGTCGCCATTGCCAGCTGATTACCACGAAATGTGCCCGTATGCTCACCCGGGTTCCAGCTATCAATCTCTTTATTGAAAACCAGTACAGACATGGGTAAACCGCCACCAACCGCTTTTGATAAACATAGAATATCTGGCATGATGCCTGATTCTTCAAAAGCAAAGTTAAATCCGGTTTTACCTATACCACATTGAATTTCATCGAAAATCAGTAAAATACCGTGCTCTTGGGTAATACGACGTAATTCTCGCAACCAAAATGCAGGCGCAGGGATAACACCGCCCTCACCTTGTACTGGCTCAACAATGATTGCTGCTGGTTTTTGAATACCACTTTCATCATCACAAAGCATACGCTCAATATATCGAAGGCTTTGTTTAGCACCTTCATCACCGGACAAACCATACGGACAACGCAGTGAATAAGGAAATGGTAAGAAATGCACATCAGCCATTAACCCTTGGCGGCGAGATTTAGTGTTTAAATTTCCCATCATCGCCATGGTGCCATTTGTCATACCGTGATAGGCACCGTGGAAGGCTGCCATGGTATTTCGACCCGTGGTTTGCTTGGCTAATTTAATCGCAGCTTCAACGGCATCGGCACCTGAAGGACCACAAAACTGTACACAAGCATTGTTTGCAAATGACTCAGGTAGGAAATTAATCAGTTGTTTGATGAAGTTATCTTTCGCTGCCGTTGTAATATCAAGGGTTTGATATGGCAAGCCAGATTCTAATTGTTCAACAATCGCTTTATTGATTTCGGGATGGTTATAACCCAGTGCTAATGTACCTGCCCCTGCTAAGCAATCGACAAACAACTGCCCACGGGTATCTTCGACTAACACACCCGCCGCTTTAGCAATAGCAAGTGGTAGTCGTCGCGGATATGAGCGAACTTCTGACTCATAATGCTCTTGGCTTAGTAATAACTCATCAAGTGTTAAATCATATAAGTCATTAACAACAGGTACAGTTACAGAGAGATCTGTTTCTTGAAAATTAAAAAGTGTAGACATGTCTCGTTCCAATCATTACCGCTCCATTTCCACCTAACAGATGTGACAAAAGAGAAGTACATAGTTGTACAACTAACAATGTAAGCACCTGATTTGGGTGCTAATGAGATGGAATTACGTATTTAAAGTGTGTCAAAAACGCCTTTTACTTACGTAAAAAGCTAAAAACGCACGACAGACGTAATATTCGTTCAGGAACGATCAAGGCTCCGTGATAACACGGTATTTCGGTAAGTGAAAACCAAAATGAAGTGATAGCGATACAAGATTCACTGTTGGGTTCCTTCAATATGTGTTCGCTTTCTTGTCAGCAAAACAGCGTATTAATTCCCTTCTATTCATGCATCAATTGCATAAATACCTACGGCGTAATTACAGTTCAATTACTTATCGTCCTGCTTATCAGCAAGGATTGCGCAGAAAAATAGCACAAGGATGAATAGAAAAACAACATCCATTAATAAAAAAACATAATCTTTTACATTGATTTTAAATTACTCGGTAAACACCAAAATACATTCTAGAAAACATAGTATTTATTACTAACTTCTCACATTTAAACGATACAAAACAAATAAGTGTATTTAAAAACAATAAGATAAACTTACCTCGTAGTTAAGCAAAACTTAAAGCTGCAATATAGCATCTTGCAAATTCACCTTAAAAAACCACATAAACAATTGATTTTACAGAACTACCCCTAAAGAGGTATTTAGAATACCTCTTGATTTAAATCATATTTCTTCACAATTTGTCTTAATACACTGAATGCAATTTAAAGCATGGTTAAGTAGGTGTTATGAGTAAAGTCAAATTGGCGATTATCGGCAACGGTATGGTCGGCCACCGTTACATCGAAGAGTTAATTGATCGCACAGAGATCAATAACTACGAGATCACTGTCTTCTGTGAAGAGCCTCGCGTCGCTTATGACCGTGTGCATTTATCATCTTATTTTTCTCACCACACAGCCGATGAGCTCTCTCTTGTAAAACAAGGGCTTTACGAAAAACACGGTATTAATGTGCTGTTAGGCGAACGTGCTATTAACGTAAACCGTGAGCAAAAACTCATCCTATCTAACACTGGTCGTGAAATTCGTTACGACAAACTGATCATGGCAACAGGCTCCTACCCTTGGGTTCCACCTATCAAAGGTAGTGAAAATAAAGACTGTTTTGTTTACCGCACGATCGAAGATCTCAAAGCTATTGAAGCAACCGCAAAACGCAGCAAAAGTGGTGTTGTTATCGGCGGTGGTCTTTTAGGACTCGAAGCTGCTGGCGCATTAAAAGCATTAGGTGTTGAAACCCATGTGATCGAATTTGCCCCAGTACTCATGGCTGAGCAATTAGATCCACAAGGTGGTCAGCAATTACGCAAAAAGATCGAACAATTAGGCGTTAACGTTCACACCAGCAAAAATACAAAAGAAATTATTGCTTCTGGTGAAAATGCCCGTAATACCCTGCAATTTGCAGATGGCACATCACTTGAAGTGGACTTTATTGTTTTCTCAACCGGTATTCGCCCGCAAGATAAACTGGCATCTCAATGTGGTTTAGAAACAGGTGTGCGTGGCGGTATTGCGATCAACAACTTCTGCCAAACCTCAGATAACGATGTTTACGCAATTGGCGAATGTGCTTCTTGGAACAACATGTTCTTTGGTCTTGTTGCACCGGGTTACAAAATGGCACAAATCGCTATTGGTCACTTATTAGGTGAAGAGCAGCAGTTTGAAGGTGCTGACATGAGTGCCAAGCTAAAACTACTTGGTGTGAAAGTCGGTAGTATTGGTGATGCGAATGGTCGTACCGAAAATTGTAAGAGCTATGTTTACTTAAACGAACAAGAAGAAGTTTACAAACGCATTATTGTGTCTGAAGACGGTAAAACACTGCTAGGTGCGGTACTCGTTGGTGATACTGCTGACTACGGTAACCTACTTCAGTTAGCACTTAACAACGTCGAACTGCCAGAAAACCCTGATAGCTTGATCCTTCCTGCTCATGCCGGAACAGAGAAACCCGCGATGGGCGTAGAATCGCTACCTGACAGCGCTGTGATGTGTTCATGTTTTGATGTGACTAAAGGCAAAATTGCCGCCGCTGTTGCCGAAGGACACACCACATTAGGTGAAATCAAAGCCGTTACTAAAGCCGGTACTGGCTGTGGTGGTTGTTTACCATTGATCACCCAAGTGCTTAATAGCGAACTTGCCAAAGCCGGTATTGAAGTAAATAACCACCTTTGTGAGCACTTTGCTTATTCTCGCCAAGAACTATTCCACTTGATCCGTATTGAAGAGATCAAATCGTTCGATGAGCTATTAGCGAAATACGGGCAAGGCTATGGCTGTGAAGTCTGTAAGCCAACGGTTGGCTCTATTCTGGCTTCTTGCTGGAATGACTATGTCCTAACTCCACAAAATACCCCACTGCAAGACACCAATGATATTTTCCTTGGCAACATGCAAAAAGATGGCACTTACTCTGTGATCCCACGTATGGCTGGCGGTGAAGTGACACCTGCAGGTTTATTAGCGGTAGCGCAAGTCGCTAACGACTACAACCTTTACACCAAGATCACAGGTGCGCAGCGTATTGGTTTATTCGGCGCTCAAAAAGATGATTTGCCAGCAATTTGGAAACGCTTAATTGAAGCGGGTTTCGAAACAGGTCAAGCCTATGCCAAAGCGCTACGTATGGCGAAAACTTGTGTTGGTAGCACTTGGTGTCGCTTCGGTGTGCAAGACAGCGTTGGCTTGGGTGTAGAGCTTGAAAATCGCTACAAAGGTATCCGTACTCCTCACAAGATGAAGTTTGGTGTTTCTGGCTGTACCCGTGAGTGTGCTGAGGCTCAAGGTAAAGATCTTGGCATCATCGCAACAGACGCTGGTTGGAACATGTACGTTGGTGGTAATGGTGGTATGAAACCTCGCCACGGTGATTTACTAGCAGCCGATCTCGACCATGACACACTCATCAAATACGTCGATCGCTACTTGATGTTCTATGTCCGTACTGCCGACAAACTACAGCGAACCTCTACTTGGTTAGAAAGCCTTGATGGTGGTGTTGAATACCTACGTGAAGTGATCATTAACGACAAACTAGGTATCAACGAGCAACTTGAAGCAGATATCGAGAAGCTTATTAACTCTTACCAGTGTGAATGGTCAAACACGCTAGATAACGAACAACAGCTAAAACGCTTTAGCCATTTCATTAACAGCGACAAGCGTGATGACAATGTGGTGTTTGTGCCTAGCCGTGATCAGCACCGCCCTGCAACAAACGAAGAAAAAGCGCACACCTATGCTATTTCATTGGAGGAAAACGTATGAGTTCTTGGATCACAGCCTGCCAATTAGTTGATTTGATTCCGGGTACAGGTGTCTGCGCTCTGATTGAAAATACCCAAGTGGCTATCTTCCGTCCCGATCAAAGTGAGCAACTGTTTGCGATTAACAACATGGATCCTTTTTCAAAATCCAATGTGTTATCTCGCGGCATCATTTGCGAGCACCAAGGCGAATTATGGGTAGCTAGCCCTCTGAAAAAACAGCGCTTTGCGCTAGCTGATGGACGTTGTTTAGAAAACCCAGAGATGAATATCGAAAGCTATCAAGTTCAAGTCAAAGACGGCAACGTACTCATTCAGCTGTAACACGCTATTGGGAAATAGCCTCAGTGCTATTTCCCACTTTTTGGCATAGGTATAGAGCCTAGCGGTTAGGTTATCTATCCCAAAGAGTTTAATTTTATACAGGGAAATACTATGTACGCAGACACAATAAAGAAATGTTCAGCCAATGCCGCACGTATTGTTGAATTTGCAGATAAGGAAAAATTTGGTTTTTGGCTAAGCTCCGCAATGGCTGGCGCTTATGTCGGTTTAGGGATCATTCTTATTTTCACCCTAGGAAATATGGTTGATCCTTCTATTCGCCCACTAGTAATGGGCGCGACATTCGGTATCGCACTTACCCTTGTTATCGTGGCTGGCTCTGAGTTATTTACAGGTCACACGATGTTTTTAACCTTTGGTGTGAAAACCGGTCAAATCACCGTTGCAGATACTCTTCGTGTATTACCACAAACATGGATGGGTAACTTACTTGGCTCTATTGGTGTTGCGTTACTCTTCTTCTACGCTGGCGGCGGAAAACTGCTTCCAGATTCAAGCAGCTTAGTGAATAACGTTGCTCTTGCTAAAACAGAAGCATCAGCCACTGTACTGCTCTTTAAAGGCATTTTATGTAACTGGTTAGTCTGTTTAGCAATCTGGATGTGCCAACGTGTTGAAGGCTCAGCGAAATTCATTGCTATTTGGTGGTGTTTACTTGCCTTTATCGCATCAGGTTACGAGCACTCAATCGCAAACATGACGATCTTTGCCCTATCTTGGTTTGGTCAGCACACTGAAGCCTTTACTCTTGCTGGTATCGCTCACAACCTATTTTGGGTAACGCTAGGTAACACAATTTCAGGTGTTGTATTTATGGGATTAGGTTACTGGTTTGCAACGCCACGCGTACAACGTCCGTACTTAGGATCTGCTCAAGCAAGCGCTCAAAAGCAAACCGCTTAATTTACGACATAAGATAAAGACTCAGCCTGGAGCAAATAGAATGACAACAAACGAAACTGTGTATTCACTACCACAATCAGAAGTAAAGGCTTGTGCCAATATCGGTAAAGTCATACTTGTTGGTGCAGGTCCCGGTGATCCTGAACTGCTAACGGTGAAAGCATTACGTTGTATTCAACAGGCTGATGTCATTGTCTATGATCGCCTTGTGTCTAACGAAATTGTTGAGCTATTCCCTCACCACTGCGAACGTATTTTTGTGGGTAAAGAAGCAGGCAATCATTGTGTGCCGCAAGGTGATATCAACCAAATTCTAGTATCACAAGCACTTAACGGTAAATTAGTCGTAAGGCTTAAAGGAGGCGATCCTTTCATCTTTGGTCGTGGTGGTGAAGAGTTAGAAGCACTACTTCCTTTTAAGATCCCGTTTGAAGTTGTACCCGGCATTACAGCCGCATCTGGCTGTGCCGCTTATTCAGGTATTCCTTTAACACACAGAGATCATGCTCAAAGTGTTCAGTTTATTACAGGGCATCTAAAAGAAGGCAAAGATCAAATCGATTGGTCGTCATTAGCACGAGCAAATCACACTTTAGTCTTCTACATGGGTTTAAACCAAAGCCATGTTATTCGTCATAAGCTCAGTGCTTATGGCATGTCATTGGCAACCCCTGTTGCTATTATTGAGCGTGGTACAAGTTCGCAACAACGAATCCATACAGGCGATTTAGCTCAGTTAGAATCATTAGCAGAAAACGCAGAAAGTCCTGCTCTTATTGTGATCGGCAGCGTGACTACACTGACCCATAGCTTAAATTGGTTTCAACCAGATCTAGCTATAGATACTTCTAGCTATCCCAAGATTTATCAGTATCAAACAACACGTAAGGTAAGCTAACGCAATCAAATAAAAAGGCACTTAGCATTTTCTATTTCTAGTAATAACTTAACCCAAGTGCCTTTTTAAATACGTTTTATGACCATATTTTTAATAATCAAAACAATAAGAACAACTCAACTTACAGCCAAGCCATTATTGCGGTGATAAATAATCCAATAAGTCCCAATAAACTCACCACGAAAAAGATGCTGCGTAATATTTTTAAATTAAAGTAATAGCACAACATATGCCCTACTCGTCCAAATAAATAAACCACAGCGAAACCATTAACCCAGTGAGCAATGGGCTGAGAAAATAGCGCAAACAGGACGAATACAATAAAGATCCCAAGGCTTTCATTACTATTAGCTAATGCTCTATTCGCTCGGAATAAAAAGTGTTCATGGTTAGCTTCAATGGCAAAACCGGGAATGTGCTTTTTACTAAGAATCGCCACATCTAAAACGATTAACTGTAGTAACAACAACAGCCCCACCAAGCCAATAACCCAAATTGTGATTTTATAGGGAAGCAAAAATTCCATTGAACTGTCCTTTTATCAATTTTTAATCGTTCTCGCTATGCCACACCTCATAATGGCGTTCTACATTGACGGTAATTCTTCCCCATTCAGATGCTGTAACACGCCTTTGATGATGCTCAAAAGCATTATTGTTAGAAAACTCTTCATAAACATCAAAATAACAGGGAGAGTGTGAGCGTTGGTTAACATTAAACACTAAACAGCCGGGCTCTTGCTTTGTTAGTGCGACGTGTTTCTCAAGCGCTTTACTGACGATGTTCAATTCATCTTCAGGAACAACAATAAATCCTTGTAATATCACTTTTCCCATATCTTCAACTTCTTCGTTAGAGTGAAAATTCTATTTAATCTCAACTTTAAAAAGAGGTTCGATAGGCTTATCAACAAAGTAAGCCCAGACATGCTCAAACACACGATGCTGATTAGGAAATGGCGTTAACGCTTTCGCTTCTTCTAATGTGCACCATTGATAATCCGTATGTTCATGATTAAGTACTATGGCTTGATTGGGAGGACATATAACAACGAAAACAGGAATGATTTGCAGCACATTCACATTGGCTTCAAAAAATTGTTGGAGGTATTGAGCGTTGTAAAGATCGACAACATTGATTTGAGTTTCTTCATAAAACTCACGAACAATGGCTTGCCAAGCGGTTTCTTCACCTTCGATAGAGCCGCCAACATGGCACCAATATCCGCCTTTTACTCGTTTCATCAGTAGCATTTTCATCACGCCATCTATTTCAGATAACGCAACCCCTGCCACAATGGAAGAATCTATCGGGATCATAATGTCACCTCAACATACTAAGTCTCATCAAACCTTAGCAGGTTATAAAATTGAATGCTGTATGATCCCGATATGCTTTCGATAAACTTCTAATTATTTGTATTCAGAGTACTTTCCCAGCGTTGAACTAAATTCATTTTAGTTCTTTGTTCCACAATCATTGTGACAACAAAAGCCATGATCGCCACAATTGCTGATGCTGCAACCACAGGAACTAAAACAACACCAAAATAACGCGTCCAAAGAATAGCCAATGCCACGAACCAGCCAAATAGGAACATGGTGTTATTTAAAGAAATAGAAACAAGACTTAACAATTTCACTGATGATACTTGCGGTTTTAAATGCGGTGATTGTTTTAAGGTATGTGAGCTAAATATTTTCGCAGTAATAAATGAAAGTATTGCACCTAAACCAAAGGATAATGATACCGCTTGCCCCCAAACAGACACTTCAGTTGTTGAAATCATGTCAAGTGACATAGGCACATGTAATTTATCCGCAAAGGCATGTGATGCAACAAAGTAGTTGATAACCGCATTAATCACTGCGCCAATGACGGAATCTTTTAGAGATATTTTAACTGTATTCATCGTTTATAAATAACCATAAAAAAGGCCGTAAATACGGCCTCATATTAATATTCGACTAATTAGAAGCTAACTTTGTCGGCATCAAAGTAGTAACGTGCAGGTGCGATATTCATACCACCAGTAACAGGTAAGCAAACACCTGTAATAAAGCCCGCTAGATCACTTGCAAGGAAGCTAACAGCATTCGCGATATCTTCAGGCTCACCCATGCGCTTAATCGGCTGCGTTGCTAAGAAGTTATCAATGAACTCTTGGTTCAAGTTGTTCTTCACCGCATCCGTTGCAATCATGCCCGGTAGAACCGCATTACAACGAATACCGAAACCCGCATATTGAATCGCGATTTGGCGAGTCATATGGTTAATGGCATTTTTCGCTGTACCGTATGAGATACTCGACATCTCAGCACTTAAAGAAGACAGTGATGAGATGTTAACAATGCTACCACCACCATTTTTCACCATTGTTGGGATCACGGCTTTTGACGGAATAAACACGCTATTGATGTTAGCAAGCATGTTCTTTTCCCAATCAGCAACATCAGTATGTGCTAAATCACGATCTTTACGTAAATCAACACCGCCAAAGTTATTCACTAGCACATCAATCTTGCCTTCTTTTTCAAGAATAGAATCAATCAGTGGGGCGTAAGAATCATTATCAAAGGCATTAAAGAACATGCCTGTCGCTTTACCATTGTTTTTCTTAATTTCTTCTGCTGTTGCTGCTGCTTCATCAACATTCCAATCAGCCACATATACATTGGCACCTTGAGCAGCTAATAACAGGCTACATGCTTTACCAATGCCTTGTGCGCCCGCAAGTACTAATACTGTTTTATTCTGGAACATAACCCATCCATTATTGAACAATGTTTTTTATTGAATTCAAAAAAAAGCGTTACCATGTTGATATAAAAACATAACCCTGCTTTTTGTTATCTACAAATATAAGACAAAGGTAAAATCAAATCTTCAACATAAGAAACGGTTTTCGTCGTTATACTGCTTAATTGAACCATGTTCAATAAATATATTGTAAATAATATTAATAACCGTTTTTTTCGTCACGTAGTACCCTGTTTCTTACTCATTATATCTAACAAGCTAACGCCGCTTTGTTACTTTATGGATTAGAGAAATAGCGAAAAACCGCAAACAACAGATACAAAAAAGGCCTGATAATCAGGCCTTTATAAACAATATATTCGATTAATGGTTATCAGCGTTTAACAAGTCATCTTTCGCTGCTTTAAGGTATTGCACCATTGACCAGTAGGTTAATACCATTGCCACGTAAAGTGATGCGTAACCTAACCACACAACATATTCATGTGGGTGCCATAGTAATAATAGCAATGCGAACATCTGCGATGCTGTTTTTACTTTACCGACCCAAGACACAGCAACACTTGCACGTTTACCAATTTCAGCCATCCACTCACGCAGCGCTGAAATGATAATTTCACGACCAATCATAGTCACAGCAGGAATCGTTACCCATACTGAATGGTAATGTTCTACAACTAACACTAACGCTGTTGCTACCATTAATTTGTCAGCAACCGGATCAATGAAGGCACCAAAACGGGTGGTTTGATTTAACTTACGAGCTAAGTAGCCATCAAACCAGTCAGTAACACCAGCAATCCAGAAAATCAATGCTGTAGCAAATGCAGACCACTCGTACGGCACATAAAAGGCAATAACAAAAAATGGGATGAGTAGGAGCCGAACGAAACTTAAGATGTTAGGTATTGATAAACGCATAATATTATTCTTATGTTCAAAATCAGAGTTTAATCTACTCGACAAGCCTACTCCAAAGTATGCTTATGTGCGAATTTATCAGTAAATTAAACCAAAAAAGTGCAGCAAACTAACTATGTTGCAATGCATCGACTATTTTTTCTGCTAAAGCAGGGCTAATACCAGGTACTTTTGCGATTTCTTCCTTACTTGCTTTTTTCAGCTCTTGCATACCACCCATATATTTGAGCAACGCTTGGCGTCGTTTTGGTCCAATACCTTCTACATCTTCAAGACTACTGCGCTTACGTACCTTGGCACGTTGAGCACGGTGACCACTAATCGCATGGTTATGACTTTCATCACGAATATGCTGAATTAAATGCAGTGCAGGAGAATCACTTGGCATCGATATTTCTTCACCAGTGACAAAAATTAATGTTTCTAAGCCTGGCTTACGTGTTGTTCCTTTGGCAACACCCACCAACATAGGACGCTTAGGCCAATCAGCAATATAAGGTTTTACTACATCATACGCTCTTGATAATTGACCTCTACCCCCATCGATGAAAATTATGTCTGGAATTTTATCTAATTCCATTTCTTTACTATAACGACGCTCTAAAACCTGTGCCATTGCTGCATAATCATCACCACCCGTGATGCCAGTGATATTATAACGACGGTACTCTTGCTTATAAGGACCATCTTGGTTAAATACCACACAAGAAGCGACCGTTTTCTCACCCATGGTATGACTGATATCAAAACATTCCATACGTGAAATGGGCTTTAAGTTTAATGCTTGTTGCAGAGCAAAGAAACGCTCTTGTATCGTTAAACGATGATTTATTTTGCTCGTCAGTGCCGTCTCAGCGTTTGTTTTCGCCAATTTTAAATACTGAACACGATTTCCCCGTGGATTGTATTTAAAACTGATGTTACGCCCCGCCATCTCAGTTAACGCTTTAGCAATGGTTTCTCCCTCATCACCCAGTGTTTCACTTAATAAAATAGCGCTTGGGATCACACGCCCTTCAACCTGATTAAAGTAATACTGAGTAACAAACCCCGTTAAGACTTCGGTTAAGGTGGCATCGGCTGGCACTTTAGGGAAATAACTGCGGCTACCTAAGATCTTACCTTGGCGAATATATAAACCATGAATACAGGCTAAACCGTTGCTGTGTGCAATACCTATAACATCAATATCATCTTCATTATCTTGGCTAACGAATTGCTGCTCTTGAATACGTCTTAATGCCTGAATTTGATCGCGGTAAGTCGCAGCTCGCTCAAACTCTAATGCTTGGCTAGCTTGCTCCATTTTTTCAACCATAATGCTGATCACTTGGCGATCTTTGCCCTGTAAAAATAGCCGTACTAATTGCACCTGCTGCTGATATTCGTCATCGCTGATCAAACCTTCAACACAAGGCCCTGAACAGCGACCAATTTGATACATCAAACAAGGGCGACTGCGATTAGCATAAACAGAATCTTCGCATTGACGCACAGGAAAGATTTTCTGCATTAAATGCAAACTTTCTCGCACAGCGCCAGCATCAGGGTAAGGACCAAAATACTCTCCTTTACGACGTTTAACGCCACGATGGATCGACAAACGAGGATGTTTGCTCGCACTCAGAAGAATATACGGATAAGACTTATCATCACGCAGCAATACATTATACTTTGGTAAATACTGCTTGATGTAATTGTGTTCAAGGATAAGGGCTTCAGTTTCAGTATGGGTAACCGTCACATCCACATTGCTGATATTTTTCACCAATGCGCGAGTTTTTTCACCCGCGACATTAGTACGAAAATAGCTAGATAGGCGTTTCTTTAAATCTTTCGCTTTACCTACATAAATAACAACACCAGCGGCATCGTACATACGATAGACGCCTGGCTGATGTGTTACTGTTTTCAGAAAAGCTTGAGGATCAAAACTTTTTTCGTTTGGAACATCTGACACTATAACGTCTCTGTATCAAGCATTCCGTGGCGAATAGCAAGGTGAGTTAACTCAACATCACCGCTAATATCTAATTTGTTGAACAAACGATAGCGGTAACTATTCACGGTTTTAGGGCTTAAATTTAACTGCTCTGAAATGTCAGTGACTTTTTGCCCTTTGGTGATCATCATCATGATCTGAAGTTCACGCTCAGAAAGCTCTTTGAAAGGGTTTTCAGAGTTTGAAGCAAACTGACTTAAAGCCATCTGCTGCGCAATTTCAGGTGAAATATAACGCTGACCACTGTTTACCATTCGAATCGCATTAACCATTTCATCAGGACCTGCTCCCTTAGTTAAGTAACCAGCAGCACCTGCTTGCATTACTTTCGTTGGGAACGGGTTTTCTGTATGAATTGTTAAAACAATAATCTTTACATCGGGATTGAATCGTAAAATCTTACGGGTTGCTTCAAGTCCACCGATACCTGGCATATTCATATCCATAAGAATGATATCGGCATGATTGCTACGACACCATTTTACGGCTTCCTCACCACTGACGGCTTCCCCTACCACTTTAATACCACGGACATCTTCAAGAAGACGTCTAATCCCTGTGCGAACCAGTTCGTGATCATCTACAAGGAATACATTAATCAAGCTGTATCTCCAATGATTTGGCTCTGCACCCAGCCGGAATGGCAGGATAGCTACTACTAATACTATATAATTCTACCTTAACTTAACACTTCACCTTATGCTGATTCTGTGTATCAGTGCAAAGTTTCGTACCAAGTTAAAGCTTGACATTAGACTTTCTTATTATTCTTTTTTACACGCTTCAAAATAAAAAACGCCAGCCGATTATTGACTATTTCAGAAAAAAAATAAAGATAAAAATATAACCTTTCCAATTAGTTATAATTATCAAACGGATAACGTACCCTAATCGAAGGATAATTTATAAATTACCAAATCCACTCTAAATTAAAATAAATTTAAATCTATCTATCCCTTTGAGTGTAATTGATTACGTGATTTTTTTTACTTTAATCGCAATAAAAGTGCAAAAAAATTCAAGTTACCAAATGTGTCAAACACATAGACACAGCGTCAACTCTCTCATGAGGTTGTGCGGAGTTTAAAAGATTCTTGTCTAGTAATAACAGGGTATATAACTCAATAACAACTGAAAATAACGCTTAAGAACAGTATCTTATTACCAATTTTTCATTGATTTAATTTATTTTAATCAAAGTCGATTATTCTTTAGACGTCTAGATGTAAAGCGTTCCTTTCTTCTATTTATTACTGTATTATGTGCGCCGCTTTGGGTTCTATTCTTTTTACGTTCTTTACGAGCTCAGAATTTAGACCTACACCGCTCTTGTTTAATAATGGATTATTCGCGTTGAGTGGCAACAGCTAGCATCTCTAGCGATGACTTGCCCCAACCTTTGGCATGGCTGCCAAATCGGTGACATCACTTTACCCAAAAGCGCGCGAATCGAATCCAGTTTTTATCTGTGTTGTTCAATTTATACGATGAACAACCACCAAGAGTTTACAAGGTTTAGTTATGAGTCTTTCAGCCAAAACGGTTGTTTTGATTGCTATCGGTGCTGCGTTGTACGGCATTGGCGGTTTACCAATGTTCGGTATTCCTGTATTTGCAAACACAACCTTAAAGCCAGCAATGGCAGTACTGGCACTGTTCGCTGTTCTATTTGGTCCGTTGGTTGGCTTCCTGGTCGGTTTTATTGGTCACTGGGTAACAGACTTATTTGCTGGTTGGGGCGTTTGGTTCACTTGGGTTCTAGGCTCTGGCATCGTTGGTATGATCGTTGGCTTATATCCAAAGCTAACTCGTGAGCGTCTTGAAAAAGGCTTATTCTCTAAACTTGATTTCACCCTTTTCGTTATTCTTGCATTCTTAGGCAACGTGATTGGCTATGGCACATCTGCATTTCTTGACTCCGTACTGTATGCAGAACCGTTCACTAAAGTATTAGCACAGTTAGTAATTATCGCAGCAGGTAATACCATCCTGATCGCGGTTGTTGGACACTTTATTTTGACATCAGTTGCGAAGCGTAAGCAGCAAAGCTACAACCTCAAAGAGGCATACTAAGCATGGCAATTCAATTTACCGATTTCTCTTTTAAATATTGGGCACTTGAAAAGCCAACGCTTAAGCACATCGATCTAACAATTAACGACGGTGAAAAAGTCGTGATTGTTGGGCCAAGTGGCAGTGGTAAATCAACATTAGGTCAGTGCCTAAATGGCTTGATCCCACATGCGATTAAAGGTGATTGCACTGGCTCTTTGACCATTAATGGCAAAGATACTCAGGCAATGAAGCTAGACCATTGCACCAGCATGGTCGGTACCGTACTGCAAGATACCGATGGTCAGTTTGTTGGTTTGAGTGTAGGTGAAGACATTGCTTTTGCGCTTGAAAACCAAATGATCCCACAAAAAGAAATGCGTGAGATCGTACAAGCCACTGCTGATATGGTTGATTTAAATTCAATCATCGATCACTCACCTTTTGATTTAAGTGGTGGTCAAAAGCAACGTGTATCACTGGCTGGTGTTATGGTTGATGACGTCAATATCCTGTTATTTGATGAACCTTTAGCAAGTCTTGACCCGAAAACAGGTAAAGCGGCTATCGAAATCATTGACAATCTGCATAAAGACACAGGTAAAACGGTCATTATCATTGAGCACCGTTTAGAAGATGTGCTTCATCGCCCTGTTGATCGCATCATCATGATGAATCGTGGTGAAATCGTTGCAGATATGACACCTGACGAGTTATTAGCAAGCACTGTACTTGAGCAACACGGTATTCGTGAACCTCTTTATATCTCAGCTATTAAAGCTGCGGGTTGTACTGTTTCACCTGAAGATCATCCTGCATATTTCTCAACCATTAACTTAGAGAAATTCAAGCCACAATTAGAAAATTGGTTCCAGCAAGTTGCACCTGCTCAACCAGCCGAGCAGCAAGATGTACTGCTAAGTGTGAAGAATCTTTCTTACTCATATGATGGCGCTAAAAACACCCTTGATGATGTCAGCTTTGATGTTCATAAAGGCGAATTTGTTTCTATCATGGGTAAAAACGGCTCAGGTAAATCAACCATCACTCGTTTGATCATGGGCGTACTAGAGCAAGACAAAGGTACCATGTCACTCAATGGTGAAGATCTTGCTGGTTGTTCTATCTTTGAACGTAGCCAAAAGATCGGTGTGGTACTTCAAAATCCTAACCATATGATTTCACATCATATGATTTTTGACGAAGTCGCATCAGGTTTACGTAACCGTGGTGTAGATGAAGCAACAATTAAAGAAAAAGTAAATCACATGCTGGAATTATGTGGTTTAGGTCGTTACCGCGAATGGCCAATTGATGCATTAAGCTATGGTCAGAAAAAACGCGTTACTATCGCTACCATGCTAGTGCTAGAGCCTGAATTACTGATCTTAGATGAACCAACAGCAGGACAAGATTACTATCACTACACTGCAATGATGACCTTCATTAAAGAGCTGAACGAAAAGCTTGGTATCACCATCATCATCATTTCACATGACATGCACCTTGTATTGGAATATACCCAGCGTGCGATTGTGATTGCAGATAGCAAATTATTAGCAGATGACAGTGTATATCGTATTTTCAGCCAACCAGCCCTACTTGATAAAGCTAACTTAACGGTGACGAGCCTGTACACCCTCGCTGAATCTCTGGGTATTACACGCATTGACGACTTTATCCGCTGTTTTATTGAGCACGAAGCAAAAACGAAATAATAATGAAAACCAACAAATTCAAGTTTGGTATTAGCTACATTAATACCCAATCATGGCTACATTCACTCAATGGTATCACCAAGTTCGTTCTCTTTATGGCTTGGGTCACCATGGTACTACTGACGTTTGATCTACGTGTAATTTGCGGATTAATTATTTTAGGTTTGTACCTATTAAAAGAAACAAAAGTACCATTTAGCGTCTACAAACCTTTGCTGATGGGTACAACGGTTGTGCTATTAATGAACGCCCTATTTATGTTCTTAATTGCGCCACAACAAGGTACCGATTACATGGGTACTAAAACAGTGTTACTACATGTGTTCGGTCATTACGACATAACATTAGAAACGCTGTTTTACTTGCTAACAGTAACGCTGAAATATTTCAGTATGTTCCCTATTGCATTGGTATTTGTATTTACCACTCACCCAACAGAGTTTTCTGCCAGCTTAAACAAATTGGGGGTGCCATACCGTGTTTCGTATGCAGTTAGCTTAACATTGCGTTACTTACCGGAAGTGATGAAAGACTTCACCAATATCATGCATGCACAACAAGCACGCGGTGTTGATATTTCAAAGAATGCGCCTGTGATGACACGTATTCGTAACGTAGCTAAGATCTTGGGCCCGTTGATTTTCTCAAGCCTAGATCGCGCTGACGTGATTTCAAATGCAATGACACTACGTGGTTTTGGTCGAAATAAAAAGCGTACTTGGTACAGCTTAAAACCAATGACTAAACAGGACTATGTTGCATTAGCTGTCATTGCTGCAGTATTAGCATTTGGTATCTTCCACCGTGTAGAATCCACCAGCCTGTTCTGGTATCCATTCCATTAATAACACGAAGATACAACGCCAAATAAAAGAAAAGCCGATCACATGTGATCGGCTTTTTCATATCTCTTTTATTACGCTTATTCGCTTTTCGCGTGTTGTAAACGGCGCTCTTTTTGACCTTTAATTACAAGTAAAATACCCACTAGAATAAACGGAATACTTAGTAACTGACCGGTATTAATCATCATTCCTGTTGAGTAATCTGCTTGGTGAACTTTAATAAATTCAAGCAAGAAGCGTACAGTCATCACTAGCACTAAGAACCAACCAAGTAATAGACCTTTGTACTTACCAATGTCTGTTTTACGATAAAGCGTGAACAATAAAACAAAGATTGCTAAGTAAGAGAAACCTTCATAAAGCATTACTGGGTGACGAGGGATCATATCAACACGTTCAAAAATCACAGCCCATGGTAAATCACTTGGCTTACCTAGAATTTCTGAATTAAAGAAGTTACCGGTACGAACGAAGAAACCAAATAACGCAGTTGCAATCGCTAGTCGGTCTAATAACCATCTGAAATTAATGTTGTAACGTTTAGTGTAGAAATAAACAGCCAGAATAACGCCTAGACCGCCACCATGACTCGCTAAACCACCATTCCAAACAGCAATGATCTGACCTGGATTTGCCCAGTAGTAATCAGGATCGTAAAACACAACATGAAATAAACGCGCACCAACAATAATGCCGACAACCGCATACATTAATAGTGAATCCAAACTTTCAACTGGCTTGTCTTCACGAATATAAATTGACTTCATGACTTGGAAACCAGCGGTAATAGCTAATGCAAATAGCACACCGTACCAGTGAATTTTCAAGCCTAAGAATGACACCATCACGGGGTCGATATTCCAAACAAAATGATCCAAACGAGATTACCTTCTCAGTAACACATAGCCCAAACAATATGAGCTACCTAGAATGAACACAGGTTATCAAGAAAAGTCATTATGGTGAATAAACAGCAGCTTAATTTACCAAAAATTAATCGTTTAAATACTGTCTATTTAGAGCAAACATTGTCGTTAATGAAGAATTGAAAAGCAATTTCGCCCTTTTTTCTTACTTTCATACAAAGCATTATCGGAGCGAGTCATAATGGTTTCCACATCATCTTCTTCTCGCCAAATAGCCGCACCGATACTCAGTGAGCAATACGTTTCATGACCTTTATACTGCAAGATCGTTTGATTTACTTTGAAGCACATTGCCGCCAGCATTTGTTCTAAATGTGCGGTTTCAATGTTCTTAGTAATAATACAAAACTCATCCCCGCCTAATCGATAGAACTTATCATCCGATTGAAGTAATGTCGGAATAATTTGCGCAACATGGATTAACGCTTGATCGCCAAACACATGACCAAATTCATCGTTAATCGTTTTAAATTTATCAACATCAATACCAATTAAGGTAAAAGCGTGTTTTGTTGTAATTAGCTTATCGATATATTGATTAAATGAGCGACGATTACGTAATTTCGTTAATACGTCACGCTCAACTAAAAACTGTAATTCTTTAGTTTTGATCTTTAATTGCGCTTCAATTCTTTCTTTTTCACCACGTTGAAAAGAAACTATGTAGTACACCAAAATCGCAATGATAAAGCCGGCCAAGGCAATACCAACAAGTACCCACATATCTTGCTCTTTTTTAGCATTCGATTGCTTAAATTCGACTAACCATACACGGTTAGGCAAGGTCACTTTTCTTATTAAAGTGATACCTTTAGCACTATCCCAACCTTTGCTTTTATACATGACCGGTGAATCTGTAGAGCCTAGACCTGTATCAATAATTTTAATTTGACTATAAACCCCATTTAAGGAACGGTGAATAATCGAATTCATATAAACAGTTAAATCAACCACACCAACCACAATACCTTTCATGTTTTTTGTATCATGGGTAAACACTGGGTAATAAATCAATAAGCCACGTTTTTCTTTATCGCTATGAGCAAGATACGTCACTTTTTTCATCTCGCCATTCACTTTAATCGATTCTAATGTATCAGCAAGGATCGTTACAGAATCAGAGACATTTGGCTTTCTGGTCGTATTAATATTGTGAATATATAACTGAGTACGCGTACTCAAAGAATAAAACCCGAGAATATCTAAGTTATGATGTGAAAGAGGATAAATATCACTTACCACATAAAGCACATTTGTCGCACCAAAATGGCCATTAAAACTCTGCTCTTTCTTATTTGAAATGGTATAGATATGAAAGTCAGGATAACTGTATTTTTGTTTTTCTAAGTATTGTTCTACGTTATCAGGCGTCACTCGCTCGAGCCACTGTAAACTTATTAAGCTGTCTGAGTTTTTTATCACTTCCTTCGCAAAACGGTCAAAATTCACCCAGTTAGCAGGTGTGCTAGATTGAAAGAAATTAGCCGCAGAGCCGATAAAATTAATATCACTATTGATTTGATCTCTAAGGAGATCAGCTTGGCGGGATGCTGCTGATTCAAGAACTGCATTTTGGTTAGTATCTTGAATTTTGTTAATTACAACGACAAGAGAAACTGTTATGCATAAAACAATACTCGACGCTAACAATGGCACCATCTTTGTTCTTATTGTTTTCCGCTGACGACTACTAAATAACATTTACATTCTCTAAGGGTATTAACCATCCCATATTACATTATTTTCCTAATACGCAAACAATGGAGCTTAAAAAAGATGATTTAGCAATCACAAAATCCAACATTTGACTTAATATCTAAACATATGACTTTATTAATAATAACTTGACTTATTTTAGGAACAGTAACATATAATATAGGTAGTCATGTCAAAAAAAAGTAGGGACAAGATGTCATTCAAACATCTTCGTACAATCTGGATTGCAACATTCACACTTATAGCACTGACGCTATCAAGTGTTGCTTCTAGTGCCCCGCTTATGAGCTTGAAAATGCTCAGCATGACACATAATGCAACAATGAGTATGGATGGTCACTGTGCCGAAATGTCGAACCATGGCATGCATGACACAGCAGTGAAAGATAAGCAATGTGATCAAAAGATGGCAGATGTTGATACCTGCTGTTCTATGGCTTGCGTGAGTTTTTCAGCATACATTCCAAATAACAACACCCATTTATCTCGTTTGTCCCAGTTAGTAAAAATCCCTCAAGATACAAATAGCCATAAATCGAGCTACCCTCGATCCCTTTATCGTCCTCCGATAGCTTAATTCTGAACTAATATTCCCGCACTACCCGATCTATACATCGGCTGTAGTTAAGATTCTTTGTATCTCTAGATCCCGCTAGGCTTTGCTTTGTTGTATCTGGAATACACATAGCCACGTTGATACCTATCAGCCGCTATGACTGTTCGGATAAAAAATATGAACATGAAACCTCTTTTACAAACGTTAATCGTTGTAACTGCTGGCTTAACATCTATTGCTTCTCAAGCAACGGCATCAATCACCACTACTGATGTACCTATGCTTATTCAGCTTATTGAAAATGCTGTTATTAACGATAAAAAGCGCAGTGAAATTACCGCTCAAACTCAAGCAACATTAGAAAACAGTGTTGCAGCTTCCAGCTTGCCCGATCCAAAACTGAAAATGGGATTTGGTGGCTTGCCAATTGATAGTTTTTCATTTGATAGCGATCCCATGACCATGCTTTCTGTTGGTTTAATGCAACAGTTTGGTCGTGGTGCAACACTCGATTTGCAACAACAAAAAGGTGAAATTCAAGCCAAAGGTATTGAGTTACAACTTGGTGTACGTGAATTAGACATTGCTAATAACATCACACAACGTTGGTTAGAGCTTGGTTATTTACAGCATGTTGAAACCATCATAAAGAAAAATAAACGTTTATTTACCGAATCAGCGCACGTAACAAAAACCAATTACGCCAACGGTACCAATGAAGCACAGGATATTCTGCAAGCTGAGCTACAAGTTATCAAAATCAATGAAAAACTAGATCTTAACCAGCAGCAACAACAGCGCCTAATTAACCAACTCTCTGAATGGCTTGGTCCACAATGGCTAGCGAACACCAATAACATCAACGCTAAACAACCTTTAAAGTGGACCAAACTCAACCAGCTTCTTCCACAATTAGAAAAGCGAACTGAACACTACCAACTATTGCGCCAGCACCCAATGGTAAAGATTTCTGATACGGCAATTTCAGCCAGTGAAACCCAAGTAGATATTGCCTCAGAAGCCTATAAGCCCCAGTTTGGTGTTGAAGTCATGTACGGCGCCCGTTTTGCTAATGGCATGAATAGAAAACCGGCATCAGACATGCTGTCAGCTTATCTCACCATGGATGTCCCACTGTTCACAGAGAACAAGCAAGACCGTACCTATAATGCCGCTCAGCAACAGGTCATCGCAGCGAAATCTCAGCGTGATCTATTGCTACAACAGATGAATGCCAAGGTAAATATGCTATTGATTGAACGTCACAACCTATTAAATCGAATTGAGCGTTACAAAAAAAGCCTACAACCCCAAGCCAAAGCCAGAACTCAAGCAGTAGAACGTGGCTATCAAAACAATACTGCCTCATTTAAAGATGTGATCACCGCAGCCAATGATGAGTTAAACCTTGATATCGAACGTGTACGTATCGAAACCGATCTGCAATTAGCTAACAGTCAATTGGCTGCATTAATCAATGGTTTTGATATTCAATCTCCAGCATTAACCAACAATAATAATCAGTAAGGGTTAACCATGAAAACGCATTCTACTTTTGCCATCGCTGCACTCGCTCTTGTTATTGGTGGTGTTATCGGGGGGATAGCTGCACCGTATTTTTCAAGCCACTCTGAGCATCAAAATCAATCAGCAACAACCTCAAATGATGAGCCGCTTTACTGGGTTGCACCAATGGATCCTAACTATCAACGTGATAAACCGGGTAAATCGCCAATGGGGATGGATCTGATCCCCGTTTATGCTGATGACTTAAACGGCAACAATGATAAGCCCGGTACGGTAAAAATCGATCCAGCCGTTGAAAACAATCTTGGGGTTAAAACCGCACTGGTGACGAAACAAGTGTTATCACCGCAAATTGCCACGATCGGTTATATCGCTTTTGATGAAAGTCAGTTATGGCAAACTAACTTACGTGTCAGTGGATGGGTGAAAAAGCTGTATATCAATGCGGTGGGTGAAAAAGTTAAGAAAGACGATGTACTTTTTACCCTTTACTCTCCTGAATTGGTGAAAGCCCAAGAAGAATTGCTAAATGCATACCGTAGCGGTCGTTCAGGATTAGTGTCTGGCGCAAAACAGCGTCTGCTTTCAATGGGTGTCGATCAAGCTCAAATCAACCAAGTACTACAAACAAAAAAAGCCAAACAAACCATTGATATTAAAGCATTAGGCAATGGGATCATCGCTAGCTTAAATGTGCGAGAAGGTGGTTACTTATCACCAAGCCAAACCGCAATTAGTGCAGGTACTATTAATGAAGTATGGGTAAACGCTGAGATTTTTGAGCGCCAAGCCCACTGGGTAAAGCAAGGCACGCCAGCAACCATGACACTAGAAGCAATTCCAAACCAACAATGGCAAGGTAAGGTGGATTATATCTACCCTATTTTAGATCCCAAAACACGCACGCTGCGAGTACGCCTAAAATTTGCCAATGATAATGGTGATTTAAAACCAAACATGTTTGCCAATATCACCTTACAACCTCACTCAGAAGACACAGTACTGACAATCCCTTCTCAAGCAATTATTCGCTCAGGAGGCATGAGCCGTGTGGTGCTCTCTGAAGGTGATGGTAAATATCGCTCAGCCAAAATCATGGTAGGTCGTGAAGCCGACAATATCACTGAAGTCGTTGAAGGCTTAAAAGAAAACGATCGTATTGTTACTTCTGCACAATTTATGCTCGATTCTGAATCTAGCCAATCTGCCGATCTATCACGCATTAATGGTCAAGATGAAAAACAAGCATCTGTATGGGTAACTGGTACCATCACAGACATCATGCTTGATCATAATATGCTCACCATCAACCACCAGCCAGTACCAGAGTGGAGCTGGCCGGGTATGGTGATGAATTTTGATCTCACGAAAGATATCGACACCTCAACACTGGCTAAAAACCAAAATATTGAGTTTGAAATTCAAAAAACGCCACAGGGCAAATATGAAATTCTGGCATTAAAAATCTCAGACAAACAAGCTGCGAATGAGCACTGGATCAAAGGCAGAATCACTATGCTCATGGCCGATTTTAATATGATCACCGTTCGTCATGAAGCCGTCGATGATTGGCAATGGTCAGCAGGCGAAATGAACTTCACCACGGATGGTAGCGTTAATTTAAACGACTTTAAAGAAGGTGAACCCGTTTCATTCTTAGTGGTAAAAGAGAACGCAGATTACGTCTTAAAAGCGCTTGAACCTGCCAATAATGAGGGAGATAAATAATGATTCCTGCCATTATTCGCTGGTCGATCAACAACCGCTTATTGGTGTTGATTGCAACGCTATTTCTCACCCTTGGTGGCTTATACAGCGTTAAGAATACGCCTGTTGATGCCATTCCTGATCTTTCTGATGTACAGGTGATCATCAAAACCAGTTACCCTGGTCAAGCGCCACAAGTGGTAGAGGATCAGGTGACCTATCCACTAACAACAGCCATGTTAGCCGTACCGGGAGCTGAAACCGTTCGTGGTTATTCTTTCTTTGGTGATTCCTATGTCTACATTATCTTCAATGATAAAACCGACATGTATTGGGCTCGCTCACGGGTACTGGAATATTTAAGCCAAGTTGCGCCTAAATTACCGGCTAATGCCAAGCCAACGCTGGGTCCTGATGCGACAGGTGTGGGCTGGATTTACAGCTATGTATTGCAAGATAAAACCGGTAAGCACGATCTGGCAGAGCTTCGTAGCCTGCAAGACTGGTTCTTAAAATACGAACTGCAAACCGTTGAAGGAGTATCCGAAGTAGCCACCGTAGGCGGTATGGTGAAGCAATACCAAGTGGAAATCGATCCCGCTAAGTTACGTGCTTATGATTTAACGTTGCAGCAAGTCAACATGGCGATCCAAAACGGCAACCAAGAAACAGGCGCATCAGTGATTGAAGTTGCAGAAGCCGAACATATGGTTCGCACCACAGGCTACTTAACCAATATTGATGATATTAAATCACTACCATTGAAAGTCACTGCGACGGGAACGCCGTTACTGCTAGGCGATGTAGCAACCATTAATATGGGTCCACAAATGCGTCGTGGTATCTCAGAATTTAACGGTGAAGGTGAAGCGGTTGGTGGTGTTATCGTGATGCGATTTGGCGAAAATGCCAGTGCCGTGATTGATAAAGTCAAAGCAAAACTCAATACGTTACAACGTAGCTTACCTGACGGTGTTGAAATAGTCGCCACTTATGATCGCTCGACCCTTATCGATCAAGCGGTAGAAAATCTATGGCAAAAACTGGCGGAAGAATTCATTGTTGTAGCCATAGTTTGTGCACTCTTTTTATTCCATCTACGCTCATCGCTGGTGATCGCCATTAGCTTACCGATCGGTATTTTATCTGCGTTCATCATCATGCATTGGCAAGGTATTAATGCCAACATCATGTCATTAGGCGGCATCGCTATCGCTATTGGTGCCATGGTAGATGGTGCCATCGTGATGATTGAAAATCTGCATAAACACATTGAACGTACTCCACTCACCAATGAAAACCGTTGGCAAGTGATAGCTAAAGCAGCAGAAGAGGTCGGCACGCCTCTGTTCTTCTCGCTACTGATCATCACACTCAGCTTTGTGCCGGTGTTTGCACTGGAAGGTCAAGAAGGCAAGATGTTCTCTCCCCTCGCCTTTACCAAAACCTATGCAATGGCAGCAGCAGCAGGGTTAGCGATCACCTTAGTGCCCGTGTTAATGGGTTACTTTGTCCGAGGTCGAATTTTACCTGAAAGCAAAAACCCAATTAATAAAGCTCTGATTGCGCTTTATCGCCCGATGCTCAACATCAGCTTACGTTTTCCTAAAACCATCATTGCAATTGCAATTGCGTTAATGGCGTCGTCTTACTATCCGATCACCAAGTTAGGTAGCGAGTTTATTCCGCCATTAGACGAAGGCGATCTGATGTACATGCCGACCACCTACCCGGGGATCTCAATTGGTAAAGCCCGTGAGTTATTACAGCAAACCAATAAATTGATCAAAACCGTACCGGAAGTCGAAACCGTGTGGGGCAAAGTGGGACGTGCAGAATCGGCAACCGATCCCGCACCTTTAACCATGATCGAAACAGTGATCCAATTAAAGCCTAAAGATCAATGGCGAGAAGGTGTCACCAGCGAATCACTGCGTAAGGAATTTGATCAATTAATTCAATTTCCGGGCTTAACCAACGCATGGGTTATGCCGATCAAAACTCGTATTGATATGTTGGCAACGGGGATCAAAACCCCTATCGGGATCAAGATTGCAGGCCCAGATCTGCAAGTGATAGAGAAAATTGGGGCGGAGCTTGAACCTATCCTTAATAACATCACAGGGACAGCTTCTGTGTATGCCGAACGTGTTGCAGGTGGTCGCTACATTACAGTCGATATTAAACGTCGTCAGGCGGCACGATATGGCTTGTCAGTGAAAGATGTTCAACAAGTGATTTCGACTGCTGTCGGTGGTATGAACGTCAGTGAAAGTGTTGAAGGTTTAGAGCGTTACCCGATTAACGTGCGTTACCCGCAATCTTACCGAGATTCTGTCACTAAGTTACAAAACCTTCCGCTTGTAACACCCAATGGCGCACGTATTGCCTTAGCTGATGTGGCTGATATTCGCTATGAAGACGGTCCACCTATGATCAAAACCGAGAATGCTCGCCCTAATGGTTGGGTGTTTGTTGACATTGATGATCGCGACTTAGGCTCATACGTGGCTGAAGCACAAAAAACGGTGGCAGAGCAGCTTAAATTACCCGCAGGCTATTCACTGGCATGGTCTGGTCAATATGAATACATGGAACGTGCCAAAGCCCGACTCAGTATTGTTGCGCCATTAACCATTAGCATCATCATGCTGCTGCTTTATTTTAGCTTCCGCCGAGTTACTGAAGTGCTGGTGATCATGGCAACCCTACCTCTCGCAATGGTGGGTGGCTTATGGCTGATGTGGTACTTGAACTTTAACTTCTCGATTGCCGTTGGAGTTGGTTTTATTGCTCTTGCAGGTGTTGCTGTCGAGATTGGTGTCATCATGTTGGTTTATCTCAACCAAGCATGGAACTTTAAACAGCAAGATAGCGCAGAGAAAAACCTCACCACCGACGATCTCCATGCTGCGATTCATGAAGGTGCCGGACAACGTGTTCGCCCTGTCATGATGACAGTACTTACCGTGATCATCGGTTTAATTCCCATCATGTATGGTGCAGGAACAGGCTCGGAAGTCATGCAGCGTATTGCGGCACCTATGATAGGCGGCATGGCATCAGCGCTGATCCTCACTCTACTTGTCATCCCTGCCGTATTTAAACTTTGGAAAAATATGGCAATGAAAAAGTCGGCATAAACAAGCTCAATCACGTGGTTATCTAATCAGGGTAACCACGCTACTTACTTCAATATAAAGGAATAGAAAATGAAATTATTCAATCACACATTAGTTGCATTATTACTTACCACCTCAAGCGTGGCACTAGCTGAAATGGATCACAGTAAAATGGACCATAGTAAGATGGATCATGGTGAAATGAAAATGGATCACAGCAGTATGGATATGGAAGGTATGTCTGCTGTTGGTATGCCAGCGAAAGGCGCAAAACCTGATAAAGTAGTGCATGTTATCTTATCCGATGACAACAAAATCACCTTTAAAAAAGACGTGGATATCCAGCCCAATGATGTGGTGCAGTTTGTTGTAATGAATACAGGTAAGATTGATCATAACTTCACCATTGGCTCAGAAGAAGAGCAAGCCAAACATCGTAAAATGATGGCAACAATGGATCACAGTAACCATGAGCATGACCACGATGACGGTAGCAGCGTAACTGTCGCACCAGGTAAGGCTAAACAAATTTTATGGCATTTCCACGGTGATAATAATGTTGTTCTATCTTGTAACATGCCGGGACATTCAGAAGCTGGCATGACGAAAACATTAACGCTTTAAGTCAGATTCATCGCTATCTAATTTATCGTGGCTGTGATCCATGCAGCCACGGTAAGTTCATATAATAAGATAAGTAACTCTAACTATAATATTGGTCAAAAATCCTATCAATCACTCCAGAAAATAGTATTTCAGAGCCATATACTGGAATATCAATTGCCGTGAGTTTTTGCTCAATATCTGCTGCATTGGATGAGAAGAACAGTGTCGGTAAATGACTATAGCTACCTGTAATGCATTGCCCTTTCAGGGCTAAGTGATCGGCACTCATAGCAAAAATCATATGTTGAATTTCAGTTATTTCTCTTAATGAATCCACTTTAAAGCACACTGGCGTAAACCAATCTAAATTTGGTCGTTGGTAATTCATTAATGGCTCAGGTAATGCGGCTGATTGCCCTGTTTGGCTCATCAATGACTGTGCAAGTACCATAGAAGCATCGATGATTTCTAGCTCTTGTGGTAATAACCCCTGCTGTTTGAAACGCTGACAACTTTCAGCCGTTAATGCCAAGGGTAATTCAGTACATCCCAGTACCACTTTCTTACACCCTTGCTGAGCTACTTCATCACAAATTACATCACATAATAACTGCTCGGCTTGCTGCGTAATTTTGGCGGTTTTAATCCCATATTCGGAATGGTAAATCGCATCCATGACCTTTCGCTGATTCGTAGCAGAAGGCTTAGTCGCAGCAATACCATACTCTAGTAACGCTGATTGATATAAACCTGAATTCACTAAACTATCGACGCCCATTACCAATACGATATCTTGGGTATCCGATAAGCTTTCAGCTGTTTGCTTGATCATATCAACAAAATTAAATGGCAGTGCTGGCACCAGTTGTCGAAATAATTCATGAGCACTGTTACAAGCAAGCCCAACAGTCTCAGCGCCTAAATACTGCATTAATCTTAATGTATATAATGCAGTATCGTATTTACGCAATTCAGGTAAATCAGTTGGTTGCCATTGTGTACCCAACTCTTCAGGTCGGTACGCTAAACGCGCATTACCAAACGCAACAAACTCACGCTGTGGGTGAGCCTCCACCGTTGCCATTTTTTCAAGTAAATCAGCCATCGCTTCATTACCCATACCACCAATAATGCCAACACGCGTTCTTTCCATATAGGACTCCTTGTCCATCTAATCAAACTGTTAGCAGTCTAATGAGAAAGGCAAGGCGAATCTTTGACAGAATATGGCTATTTCATGTTTGCTATTTATGAATGTGTTAGTGAATATTTCGCTATTAATTATTCGTAACACCACAAGACTGATGATCTGTTTTACATACACAATCAGCTGCTTCTATTTGCACCGTAACATGCTCAATATCAAAGTGATCATGAACATGATGCTTAATATCATCAGCTAGTGATTGCGCTTGTAAATAATCGTCAACAACAAGGTGTACCGTCATGGCATTTTCCGTGGTACTCATCGGCCATACATGCAAATCATGGAAAGTAGCAACATTTGGTAATACTGCTAAATACGCTTTTAGCCCTACCATATCAACGTTGCTTGGTACTGCATCTAATGAATAGTTAATTGAATCTTTTAGCAGTCCCCATGTGCCAATCAAAATGACCACCACAATAGCTAAGCTGGTCGCAGGATCGAGCCAATCCCACCCCGTAACATTAATAATGAACGCTGAAAGAATGACACCAAGCGATACCGCAGCATCGCCTGCCATATGCAAAAATGCCCCTTTCATATTCAAGTCATGCTTTTGACCTTTAGCAAATAACATGGCAGTCGCTGCATTAATTAGAACACCGATAAAAGCAACCACCATTACCGTAGTACCTGCAACAGGGCGAGGATCTGAAAAACGCTGCACCGCTTCCCAAGCAATCGCACCTAATGCAAAAAGGAGCAACACGGCACTGGTTAATGATGCCAAAATAGTCACTTTACGAAAGCCGTAAGTACGATGATCTGTTGCCGCCTTTTTTGCGAGTGCAAATGCGCCCCAAGCTAACACTAATGTGACAACATCACTTAAGTTATGCCCAGCATCGGCAAGTAACGCTAAAGAGTCGGTAATAACGCCGTAAACTGCTTCGACAACGACGTAAATAAGGTTGAGTGCAATGCCGATGGCAAAAGCAAAATTGTAGTTTGAAACGCGTTGATGATGATGATGCGTGTGCGCCATTAGCCAATATCCAAATAATTATTTTCTATTGTTAATCTTACTACTATGGCAAAAAACAGCATGCAACCTCATCTTTCACATATAAAAAAAGCAGCCGAAGCTGCTTTTTTAAATACAAACTAGCAATTCAAGATGAATTATTCAGCGCTTGATTCATCACCACGTAAGTTAATTTGCAACGCTTGAAGGAAATTACGAAGCACTTGATCTTTACATACACGGTAATGTTTATGATCAACCTTACGGAAAAATGCACTTAGTTCGTGCTTGCTTAAACGAAAATCCACCAGCTTAAACAAATCCAATACTTCATCAGCCTTTAGGTTCAAGGCAATTTGTAGCTTTCTGAAAATAATATTATTGGTTAATTTTGTTTCTGGCGCAGGTTGTGGACCTTCTTTCTTACCGCGCTTTTGATTAATAAAACCATTTAAGAACGAAGCAAACTCTTCATCTGAACAGCTTTTGTAATCATCGCTATCATCAGGTTTAAGCCAATTACAGACTTGCTCACGAGTCACGGTTACATCCGCTTGAGCAAATATTTCAATAACTTGGCTATCATTTAAATCAAAGATATAGCGAATACGGCGTAAAATATCGTTATTAGTCACAATTTTTCCAGTTTAGTAGGCTGTCACACAAGGCATCACAGCAAAATTTGCGCCGATACTACCAGAAGCAGCGCGATTATTCACTGCCCTTCATCAATGAGGATACATCCACCGTAGCTATCATGGCTTTTGCTAACGGATTCTTTTCACTAGTGATCAAAAGCTGGTTATCTTTATACCAATGTACCGCTTCCCACTGAGAGTAAATACGTAATCGCTTGTACTTTGCACTCGGCCAATCAATTTGATTATCTTTCACTTTGATCAACCAAATAAACGAATACCCCAGTAATACTTCTTTTCGATAACCCAATAGCACTAACGTCGAAGTTTTAGGATCATAATCAGCACTAGTGATTAGCCCTTCAACTGGGTAATTGCCTTCAGGTGCCACCGTTTGTTGTTTTTTCATCGGGTTTAAGCGATATAGCTTGGTATGCTCATCTTGCCAGTTTTTACTAAACAGCCACAATTGATCACCCACAACCGTAATGGCTTCACTGTCAAAGTTATGCTCGTAAGTTTTGCCATGCTCAAAGTCTTTAAAGCGATAACGCAACGTGCTCACAGGTTTTACTGTACGCTTATTATTTAATGCACTTAGCGGCACCTTATAGATGATCCCACCATTACGACGGGTCGAGTTATTGCCCGTGTCACCGATATATAAATAACGTTGGCTTTGCGCTAACGCTTCCCAATCATAATTACGGCTATTCTGTACCGTTAATGTTTTAGTGATGGTTTTAAAATCAGACGATAATTGATAGATCTGATTCTTACTACCACTGTCATTATGTGACCATACTTTACCGTCAACAATCGCGATCCCTGATGATTCATCCAATGTTGTCGGTAAGTTAGCGATAACATCAACATCTAATGGTTTTCTCACTGAATAGGTTGTCGCTGAGCTACAGCCAGAAACACTTAACAACACCACCAGCAGATATACCTGTTTTTTGAACATCCCCATCACTTATATCAACACCCATTACTCATCATTTTTATCATCACTTTACGGTAACTCCGTTAGAAAAATGTCATCGCTAAATTCAGCAAAAAAAGCACATACCAACCATACTTAGAAAGTTGGAATTACCATGAACACGAAGTTTAGTGTTTAACACCTTGATATGCGAGACATTATGCTAATACGACTTTTATTCCTTAGTATTATATTCATGGCATCCGTCCCCACCTATGGTAGCAGTGAACAACAGCCACCTCCTCTTGTCTTACCTGAGATTCTACAACCTGATAAACCAACACCAAATGTAACACCATCACCTTTTGTAAGAACAGGTCCGACAATTCAAGTCGCTATTTTATTAGATGCGAGTGGCTCAATGGGCGGATTAATCGATCAAGCCAGAGAGCAAATCTGGTCAATCATTAATGCCATTGCACTGGCAAACAAGCATGATAAACCCGTGACATTGCAAGTTGGGCTGTTTGAATATGGTGTAGAACATCAATCAAAACATGATGGGTATATGCGTTTACTGTCGCCATTAACCTCAGATCTTGACCAATTTTCTGAAGCATTATTTGCAATCAAAATTGGTGGTAGTAAAGAATATGCACCTAAAGCGATTCAAGAAGCGACGAATCGATTACAGTGGAGCCAACATCCTGACGATTTACGCTTAATTATCATTGCCGGTAACGAAGAGTTTCAACAAGGTGATATCCCTATCAGTCACGCAGTGCCATTAGCTGTCAGTAAAGGGATCATTATCAATTCGCTCTACTGTGGAAATCATGCAAAAGGCCGTGATTTACAATGGGCAACCCCTGCGCTTTTAGGACATGGCCGCTATCTCAATATCGATCATAAGAAAGACGCCCCTCGCATTGAAACACCTTATGACGACGAGATTATTTTATTAGGGCAAAAGCTTAACGATACCTATATTGGTTATGGTGCTAAAGGTAGCAGTAAAAAGCAGCAGCAAATTGTTCAAGATAGCAATGCCTCTTCGCTATCTAAATCAAGCAGTACCGAACGCAGTATTGCGAAAGCAGGCAAACAGTACAAAACCCAAGATTGGGATCTAATCTCGTTAGCGGAAGAAAATTTAAGCCAAGGCATCGCGCAAGCCAAAAAAGATCAGCTACATTTTAAAGGGCTTAATAATGAAGAAATCAGTAAAAAGCTCAAACAAAAAATCAGTCAACGACAACACATACAACAGCAAATTGCTGATTTAGAAAAACAGCGTAACAGCTATATAAAACAAGCAAAAAATAATAACACCAACAAAACTGATGACTTGGGAAATGCGATCATTTTAACCATTCAGGATCAAGCTAAAACAAAAGGCTTTAGTTTCCAATGAACGCACAACACTATAAACGGATCCGCACATGGTGGATCTGTCTTTCCTTACTGCTCGCTTCATTTAGTGCCGTAGGGCTAACCCTCTCCCCACTAGCAGGTCCGACGTACACTGGTGATTTGGCTGTATTAGAAAAAAAGCGGGTTATTCGCGTGTTAGTCTCTGCCGATCTAGGGTTTTACTACATCGAAGATGGCTTACCAAAAGGGATCATTGCGGAATTACTCCATCACTTTGAACTCGATATTCATAAAACCAAACCTAAACTGAATCTACAAGTGATCCCGGTTCATCGTGATCAACTGTTAAAATACCTTGTTGCTGGATATGGCGATCTTGCGGTGGCGAATTTAACTGTCACAGAGCAACGGAAAAAAATGGTCGCTTTTAGTGATCCCGTACTTAGTGATATCAATGAAGTGATTATTAACAACCTTGATTCTCCTGAAATCACGGACATCGTACAGCTTAGCGATCAGGAGATCTGGGTAAGAAAAAGTTCGAGTTATTATCAAAGCCTACTCGAAGTAAATAACCGCCTCTTGCTACAACACCTCCCCCCGATGAAAATCCAGTTTATCGAAGAAACGTTAGAAGATTATGAATTGCTAGAAATGGTCAATCTAGGGCTAATGAACATGACCGTGCTTGATGAGCATAAAATGAAAATATGGAAAGATTTATTACCTAAACTACGAATTAATACCGCCTTTGTATTACGTAGTAATGGAGAAATTGCATGGGCTATGCGCAAAGACAGTCCTAAATTAATGGCACTGGTCAACGATTATATCGCACAAGTAAAATCTGGAACTTTATTAGGTAATGTTATTTATAACAAATATTTAGACAGCCAAGGTTGGATAGATAACCTACTTAGTGATAATAATATAGATAAAATGGAGAAGCTCTCTGATCTGTTTTACAAGTACGCCTCTGAATATAACTTTGATTATTTGATGATGATGGCACAAGGCTTTCAAGAGTCGGGCTTAAATCAGCATAAAGTGTCAAATAAAGGTGCCGTTGGTATCATGCAAGTATTACCAAGTACCGCCCGTGACAAATATATTGATATTCCAAATATATATAATTCTAATAACAATGTTCACGCAGGTATTAAATATATGCGTTACATTCAAAACAATTACTTAGATGATAATCGCCTTAATTATGACAATAGAATGTACATGACATTAGCTTCTTATAACGCAGGTCCTGGTAATATTCGAAAAATGCGTCGCTATGCTAAAGAAAGTGGTTATAACCCTGATATTTGGTTCAATAATGTAGAGATTGTAACGAGAAAACATATCGGTAAACAGCCCATCGTCTATGTGACTAATATCAATCGCTATTACATTGTTTATAAGCAACTAATGAGCTTGAAGAAATACCGTGAGAAAGGCGTAAAACCCTTTGCTCCCCCTTACCGATTTGATACTCCGAACGTGCTTGATTAAGGGTATTTTCTTACGTTGATAAGCCATCTATACAAGCTATCAACGTAAGTTAAACCCGCGCATTATTTAGACTTCAATCGTTTGTTCAGTCTGGTGTCATTGCGTTGTTCATGTTTATGGAAATACCATAACTTGCGATTTTTAGATGATTTTTTCATCTCTTACTTTCCACAATAGAATAAAATTAAAACAATTTAATTTTTTGATGCAAGGATGTATTGAATCATATTCTTCAAAAACTGATATTTTTTTATTCCAAAAATAATTTTCCAAATTTAATAAATACAATTAAAAATAACAATTTAAATACATATAAAACACAAGTGTTGAATTAACACTCAAATTATTCACTCCTCATCTTATAAATATTCAAAAAATTCCATTTCTAATGCTGTTAACTAAAAACTGAGTGAGATCCACTTCACACATATACCATTTCAGCATATTGCCGATAAGAATATTTAGGCGTATAACGACAGCTCAGTAAATACGGGGCTCTTTCGATCAGCAATCGTTTGCCGCAATCGTGATTCTTTGAAACATCTTTATTGGTGTTAATTTCACCAGCTTAAAAAATGAGATTTGAATCACTTTTAGAAAGAAAGAAATGATTAACCATAAATATATTGATTGATAAGCATCACACTGAGAGCAAACCTACATGGTCTATCTACATTTCATTTTTGGGCTAGTTGTTATTGCAGCCCTAGCACTTGTTGCGAGTAACAACCGAAAAAATATTAAGTTCAGATACATTCTCCAATTACTCATTATTGAAATGGGATTAGCCTACTTCTTATTGAACTCATCAATGGGTACAGGGATCGTTAAAGAGTTTGCCGATGGCTTTAATGGTTTATTGAATTTTGCAGCAGAAGGCACGAACTTCGTTTTCGGTAATCTTGCAAATAATAATGCATTCAACTTCTTCCTTAACGTGTTAATGCCAATTGTCTTTATTTCCGCATTGATTGGTATCCTTCAGCACATCCGACTCCTTCCTCTTGTTATCAAAGCACTTGGCTTCCTACTTTCTAAAGTTAACGGCATGGGTAAACTTGAATCCTTCAATGCCATCAGCGCGTTAATGGTAGGTCAATCTGAAAACTTCATTACCTACAAAGATATTCTTGGCAAGATGTCAGAGCGTCGTATGTACACCCTTGCTGCAACGGCGATGTCAACAGTATCTATGTCTATCGTAGGTTCTTACATGAAGCTTATCGATCCGAAATTTGTTGTTGCGGCACTGTTTTTAAACATGTTTAGCACCTTCATTATCCTATCGATCATTAACCCATATGATCACGAAGCAGAAATGAATATCGATGAGATGATGAAGGCAGAAAGCGGTGAGAAACTAACCTTCTTTGAAATGTTGGGTGAATACATTCTTACAGGTTTTAAAGTTGCGGTTATTGTTGCTGCGATGCTGGTTGGCTTTATCGCACTCATCTCGATGATCAATGCTGGTTTCAGCGCTGCATTTGGTATTAGCTTCCAAGATATTATCGGCTACGCTTTCTACCCATTTGCATGGATCATGGGTATCCCTGCTCATGAAGCCCTACAAGCGGGTAGTATTATGGCAACCAAACTGGTTGCTAACGAATTCGTTGCAATGATATCACTGCAAAAACAAGTGGGTGAGCTATCAACACATACTGTTGGCATCGTTTCTATCTTCCTTGTGTCATTCGCTAACTTCAGCTCTATCGGTATCCTTGCTGGTGCTGTTAAAGGGGTTAATGAAGAAAAAGGTAATATGGTGGCACGCTTTGGCTTACGCCTTCTTTATGGCTCAACCCTAGTGAGTTTCTTATCTGCTTTAATCGCCGGTATCATGATTTAATCTCACAAGCAGCTCCCCCATCAACGCCAGTCACCTTGACTGGCGTTTTTATTTCAGCCTGATTGTCTTACAAACATGACAATATTGATTACCGCTCGTCTATTTATTGTTCCCTTCCCATACTCCTAAAGTCACACGCTTAACAGCGAAACATTCGCCACTATGTTGGAAAATTAACTTCCAATTTCAGATATTTAATTTGTATGACAAATAATTAGAATTGCGGCACTCATCACATAAATTTCGAATTAACGAAGCATGTCCTGAGCCTAATTAACTAATAACAATAATTTTGAGGCTTATATGTCGGATAAAACCATTTCTGGTGCTGAACTTGTCGTTGAAACCCTAAAAGCACACGATGTACCCCATATCTTTGGTATTCCTGGTGCGAAGGTTGATGCCGTTTTTGATGCCGTTTGTGATAACGGTCCTGAAATCATTATTTGTCATCACGAACAAAATGCCGCGTTCATGGCAGCAGCAACAGGTCGTTTAACAGGTAAGGCTGGTATCTGTTTAGCAACCTCAGGTCCTGGTGCATCTAACTTAGTCACTGGTGTCGCAACCGCTAACAGTGAAGGTGATCCTGTTGTTGCACTAGCAGGTGCTGTACCGCTTTCTATGTATTCACACAACACACACCAATCGATGGACACTCGCTCACTGTTCAATCCGATCACTAAGTTCTCCGCAGAAGTCATGGACAGTGCTTCAGTGCCTGATGTGGTACACAAAGCATTTCGTATTGCAGAGCAACCAACCCAAGGGGCTAGTTTTGTCAGCTTGCCACAAGACATTCTAACAAATCGTATCCCATACCAACCTGTACAGCAGCCGAACCCTATTCTATTTGGTGGTGCACATCCACAAGCGATCCGCCAAGCTGCAGATCGTATTAATGCCGCGAAAAATCCCGTGTTATTACTGGGTATGGATGCAAGCCAACCTTTTGTTGCTGACGCTATTCGCCAATTGTTAAAACAGACCCCTATTGCGGTTGTGAACACCTTTGCCGCAGCTGGTGTGATCTCACATGATTTATACAATTGCTTCCTAGGTCGTGTTGGTCTATTTAAAAACCAACCGGGTGATATTGCGTTAAACAATGCTGATTTGATCATTACCATTGGTTACAGCCCAATTGAATATGATCCGATCCTTTGGAATAAAGATGCCAATACCCCAATTATTCATATTGGCTACCAACAAGCCGATCTCGAAATTAGCTACAACCCTGTGTGCGAAGTGGTGGGCGATCTTGCTGTTTCTGTTAGCTCCATTGCGAGCGAGCTTGATAAACGTGAATCACTAGAGCATAACCAGCAGATTCAGCTACTTCGTCATGATCTACAAAACATCATGCAAATGGGTGCGAATAAAACATCACGCCATGGTGTTCACCCTCTTCGCTTTGTTCACGACCTACGCCGCTTTGTCAGTGACGATACCACTGTGTGTTGTGATGTAGGCTCTATCTACATATGGATGGCGCGATACTTCCACAGCTTTGAGCCTCGTCGCTTACTGTTCAGTAATGGTCAGCAAACATTAGGTGTCGCACTGCCTTGGGCTATTGCTGCCTCTTTATTACATCCAAACGAGAAAGTGATTTCAATGTCTGGCGATGGCGGCTTCCTATTCTCATCCATGGAGCTTGCGACTGCCGTTCGCCACAAATGTAATATCGTGCATTTTGTATGGACAGATCACAGCTACGACATGGTGAAAATCCAGCAACTTAAAAAATACGGTCGTGAAAGTGCGGTTAGCTTTATGGGGCCTGACATTGTGAAATACGCTGAAAGCTTCGGTGCACACGGTTTAGCCATTAACACTGCTGACGATATTGAACCAGTATTGCGCAAAGCAATGAGTTTAAGTGGCCCTGTATTGGTTAACGTTAACGTTGATTACAGCGATAACAGCCGCCTACTTGATCAACTACACCCTTGCCAACAAGATTAATCACGGAGCTTTTTATGAGTAACTCAACCAACAATAAGACGTTTTACCAAACCTCCATGATGAGTGCGCTCATTGCTGGCTTATATCAAGGGGATTTCACTATCGGTCAATTACTTGATCACGGTAACTTTGGTATTGGTACTTTCAATGATCTTGATGGTGAGATGATTGTGATGGGTGATGAAGTTTATCAATTGACGAGTACAGGTGATGTTCACCTTGTTGATCATGACATCACAACCCCGTTTGCTTCTGTGGTTAACTTTGCACCAACAGACAAACTAAGCTTAATTGAGCTGAGTAAAAATGAGTTTGAAGCGTGTTTAGAACAAGACTTATTAGCCCATAACGCCATTAATGCGATTCGTTTAACCGGTAAGTTCTCATACGTAAAAACCCGTACAGTACCAGCACAGCATCGTCCTTACCCACCAATGGTAGAGGTGGTAAAACATCAGCCTATCGCTGAAATGACTCACGTCTCAGGGGTTATGATTGGTTTTAAAATCCCCGACTACATGATTGGTATTAATGTACCGGGTTTCCACTTCCACTTTATTAGTGATGATCGTACTCAAGGTGGTCACGTGAGTGATTTCATTTTGACTGAAGGCGAAGTTGAAGTTGAAGTGTTTAAAGATTTCCACTTACGTATGCCAGCCTCACAAGAGTTTGACCAAGCCGATCTTCATCCTGAAGATTTGAAAGCTGCTATTCATGTAACAGAGAAATAATTATTCATTTTCTCCTTATGAGCTTTGCAACTCATAAACCATAAAAAGGAGCCGTAAGGCTCCTTTCTTATTGATGTTTTCATACCTAAGTAACTTCAAGATGCTTGGGTATATATCAACTTATTGCTTTTCACTTAACTTAAAGTTATTGAGATCAAATACCCAAGTCTGGGCAGGGTTACCCGGCAAAGCGACTGTGATATCGTCTTTATTATTGGTAATTGTTGGCATATCACTGCAATTCCCAAACTCTGTTGTGATCAAAGGGAGTGAATCTTGCCTTGCCACAACGTACATGAACATGGCAGGACAAGCTGTGCCGCCTGTCGATAACCAAATCAAACTCACCTTGCCATCAGCGATAGGAAACTCTTTTTCAACGCCTAGATTGCCGTACTCGTCCGATGCATAAATTTCGTTATCATCTAAATATAAACTCGCAGTACCATCTCCAGTACTTTTGGTAAATTTTAATGGTTTGGCTTGTGGCGCTTGATCAAACTTAGGCTGAAAATACTGACTTTTATCGGTGTAAGTTAATATCGCCCCTTTTAATGTGATCTCTTGCCCCACCTTATCCATAATAAAAGGCTCGTTATTTTCATTAATACGTAATTCAAAGCTGTTCCCTTCAGGGGTAACTAACCAATAATTAAGTGTCGCATAATTTAATTTCCCCGTTAGTTTCGCTGGGATCATCGATTCTAGCTCTGCCCCATGAGCTGGCACTGCCGCTACAGCTCCAAGTAACAGTAATGATTGAAGAAATAACTGAGATTTTTTAAACATAGTAAAGCCTTCCAATGACATAACATCGACTAGTAGCACCTTTCCACTACTATTATCGCTGTATGTTACGCTCAAAAGCACTGATTTGTATGATGTATATCAATAACCTTTAATATCTCTTTATCCTTTTGTTTTTTAATCATATTTGATGATTTAGTACGATCACTTTTGATATTCACTACAGCTATAACAATAGAAAACCAACCCAACTAAATATCACGATATTCCCAAAAGACATTTTATTATTACCAATTAGTAAAGGTTATTTATGATTTATGGGTATTATCAATTCATAAGAAATAAATATACTAAGCACCATCACAGCAAAGTTAGTTTGTTTAAAAAAAATGACGCTTTGGCTCACAAAACTTGAATTTTGATGAATTTAATTGTCTTATATCAAAGAAATTCATCTCACAAATGATAGGGCATACCATTCCATATAGGTATACCCCAAAAATTAAACGAGTAGCAACGGATTAGCTCATTGATTTAACGATGGTAAGAACCATCCCCTGAGGAATGAAGTCCAGGGTGCCTTTTGAGGAATTCGTATGTCACGAATCGTTATTGTAGGTGGCGGTGCCGCAGGTTTAGAGTTATCGACTCTATTAGGAAAAACCGTACGTAAAGAAGATGAAATCATTCTTGTAGAACCAGAAACACACCACTTCTGGAAACCACGTCTACACGAAATCGCAGCAGGTACTTTTGATAGCGATCTTGATACAGTTTGTTATTTCACCCATGGCGCACGCCACGGCTATCAACACTATCAAGCAGCTATGACAGATGTTGATCGTGAAAACAAGATGCTATCAGTACGTCGTCCAGACGGCACTGAAGCGGCAATAAAATACGATTACCTTATCATTGCAATCGGTGCGGTAAGTAATGACTTTAATACCACAGGTGCTAAAGATCATTGTTTATTCTTAGATTCTGCAAGCCAAGCGCGTCAGGCATGGCACCAAGTAAGTCAAATTCTTCGTGCAAGCGAAGATCGTACAGTAAACATTGTTGGTGCTGGTGCTACAGGTGTTGAGCTTGCGGCAGAGCTAGCACGTGTAAGCCAAAAACTACAACGCTACAATGGTGCACCGCTTCATATCAACTTGATTGAAGCTGCTACTCGCGTATTACCTAATAGCCCTGAAAAAATGTCTGAAAAAGTACTCAAAGAGCTAGAGCGTAATAACGTGAACGTGCTTTTGGACACACGTATTCGTGAAGTAACAGACAAAGGTATGCTAACTGTTGATAACCGCGAACTGGATGCTGATGTTCAATTCTGGGCAGCAGGTGTTAAAGCACCAGATTGGCTAAACGGTATTGGTGGCTTAAGCTACAACCGTATGAACCAAATTCAAGTAAATGCGAACTTAACAACAACCGTTGACGACAGCATTTTTGCACTCGGTGACTGTGCATCTATCCCACAAGCGGATGGCAGCTTTGTTCCACCTAAAGCACAAGCAGCAAACCGTGCAGCAGTACACCTAGCGAAAAGCTTAGGCGGTATGCTACGTGGTAAACCATTAACTGACTTTGAATTTAAAGACAGCGGTATGGTTGTAGCAGTAGGTCACCACTTTGCAGTCGGTTCGTTTGCTCCAGGCTCAAAGATGGAAGGTAAAATGGTACTGCAAGGTCGTTTAATCCGTCGCTTATACGATACGATCTTCCGCCTACACCAGCGTACAGTTACTGGTATGTTCACTGTTTCACGTTTAATGATTGCTAAACGTCTTAAAGCGGTATTTAAGCCAAACGGCATTTAATCTGTACATTGCCTTTCAACTATAACGGTCAATATTACGACTATATTGACCGTTATTAATCTCTCTGATTTAAAATATAAATATCTAAAATCCTACTATTTTTATTAATAGTGAATCTGCACATCTAAATTAAATAAGTATAATAATGCTAAATCTATTTGCTAAATTTTTTAAACCTAAAAACAAGCCGACTATTATTAATATTCACCCTGCTGTTAATCATGGTCTTAACCCAACAAATAACACATTAAATGGTGGTAAATTACAATGCCATTGTCGACATAATAAAGTCGTTGTTAATTTAGAATCACAAACAGCACATAATCATATTTGTGGTTGCTCTAAATGTTGGAAGCCTAACGGTGCTTTATTTTCACAAGTGGCGGTTATTCCTCGTGACAAATTAAACGTAACCGCTAATGCTGATAAATTAGCGATTATTGATGATGCAACAGTGATCAAGCGTTATGCATGTAAAGACTGTGGTGTACACATGTACGGCCGTATCAAAGACACAAACCACCCTTTCTATGGCTTAGACTTTGTGCATACTGAGCTATCACCAACACAAGGCTGGTCTGCACCAACATTTGCCGCCTTTGTTTCTTCAATCATTGAGACTGGCACTGAATTGAAAGACATGGCAGCTATTCGTGCTCGCATTGAAGAATTAGGTATGGAATCTTACGATTGCTTATCTCCAGATCTAATGGATGCTATCGCTACCCATATTGCACAGCAAAACAAGTAATAATTAATTTCATTATTTCAAAACAGTAATAATCATTTACTGGAATGCTTATTGTTTAATAGCGTTAACAATTTAAAATACTTTTATTCTCTAATTAAACATAGTTAGTTGAATAATTAATATAAAATAAATAATACCCTACAAATAATTAAGAATACTAATATGACTATTAAATTACATCCATCCATTGATAATGGTTTTAAACCAACTAAAGAAAACTTTGCTGGTGGCGTATTAAACTGTAAATGTGAAAGCAATACAGTTCGCGTAAAACTTGCAGGTCAAACAGCACATAACCATGCTTGTGGTTGTTCTAAGTGTTGGAAACCTGAAGGTGCAATTTTCTCTCAAATCGCTGTTATCTCTCGTGACAATGTAGAAGTTATTGCTAACGCCGATAAGTTAGTGGTTGTTGATGAAAATGCAGTAATCAAACGTCATGCATGTAAAGAGTGTGGTGTACATATGTACGGTCGTATCGAAGATACTAACCACCCATTCTATGGTTTAGACTTTGTTCACACTGAGCTTTCTACTGACGAAGGTTGGTCTGCTCCTGAGTTTGCTGCTTTTGTTTCTTCAATCATTGAAACAGGCACAGATCCTAAAGATATGACTGCTATCCGTTCTCGCCTTAAAGAGCTAGGTCTAAATCCTTACGATTGCCTATCTCCAGCACTAATGGACGCTATCGCAGCTCACGTTTATGCTCAAAACCATAAAGACGCATAATCAATAAAACAAATCCAATAACGTTTTAAGCCCGAATCTTACCGCTAGGATTCGGGCTTTTTTCGATACTAAGCCTTCGTAAACTGCAAAATTATCTCACCTCGTTATTTTCCTGCTTCCAAAGCATCTTAGGGACTGAATAAGAAAAAGGTCTTCATGCAGTTCAGAATGCATAAAAAATCAGTTTCTCATCTGCGTATAATGGTAGAGTCACGCATGAAAGATTGCCCCAACTGATGTCCAACTTATGTAACAAGCGATTATTTGCATCTACGAAAGCAAAAAATTTTATATTAGATGATGTGAAATCTAAACGTTTAGTTTTGCTTCAATACACTATTATTTACTTCTCCTTTCAAATACCAATAAACGATTCCACCACATCAAACGAAATCAAAACATCAGAATAATAAAAACAACAAATACAATTAAATATCAATCAGTTAAAATAAATAAAGCAATAATCAAGCATTCCTTATTATCATAAACTACACTAGCCTATAGGTGTTCTATCATAGGTAGACACCGTTTTTTTATGCTTATAGATCAAGAAATAATTCGCAATTATTACCATTAAGTAATAATAATTTTCCATTTGATGGGATTATCAATAGGTAAGAAATAAATATAATGGTGCCATCAAGACGACATGGAGAGATAACTTTTCATGTCGACACGAACAAGAAAATCGCCATAAAGTTGGCTTAACGGAGTGAATGAAAAATGACTGATAAATTTATCAAATCAAAAGCAGCAATTGCATGGGGTCCTAAACAACCTCTTTCTATCGAAGAAGTAGATGTAATGCTTCCTCGTAAAGGTGAGGTACTAGTTCGCATCGTTGCTACTGGTGTTTGTCACACTGACGCATTCACCCTATCTGGCGACGATCCAGAAGGTATCTTCCCTGCAATCCTTGGTCACGAAGGTGGCGGTATTGTTGAAATGGTTGGTGAAGGTGTAACTGGTCTAGAAGTTGGTGACCACGTTATCCCACTTTACACTGCAGAATGTGGTGAGTGTAAATACTGTAAGTCTGGTAAAACAAACCTATGTCAAGCTATCCGTGAGACACAAGGTAAAGGCCTAATGCCAGACGGCACAACACGCTTCTACAAAGATGGTCAACCTATCTTCCACTACATGGGTTGTTCAACTTTCTCTGAGTACACTGTTCTTCCTGAGATTTCGCTAGCGAAAATCAACAAAGAAGCACCATTAGAAGAAGTATGTCTACTAGGTTGTGGTGTAACTACAGGTATGGGTGCGGTACTAAACACGGCTAAAGTTGAAGAAGGTAGCACTGTTGCTGTATTCGGCCTAGGTGGTATCGGTCTAGCAGCTATCATTGGTGCAACAATGGCTAAAGCAAGCCGCATCATTGCTATCGACATCAACGAAGACAAGTTCGACCTTGCTCGTAAACTAGGTGCAACTGATTGTGTTAACCCTACTAAGTTCGACAAGCCTATCCAAGAAGTGATCGTTGAGATGACTGACGGTGGTGTTGACTACTCATTCGAATGTATCGGTAACGTAAACGTGATGCGTTCTGCACTTGAGTGTTGTCACAAAGGCTGGGGTGAGTCTGTAATCATCGGTGTTGCAGGTGCAGGTCAAGAGATCTCTACTCGTCCATTCCAACTAGTAACGGGTCGCGTATGGCGTGGTTCTGCATTCGGTGGTGTTAAAGGCCGTTCAGAGCTTCCAGGTATCGTAGATCGTTACATGGCGGGTGAGTTCCAGTTAGATGACTTCATCTCATTCAACATGGGTCTAGACAAGATCAACGAAGCATTCGATCTGCTTCACGAAGGTAAGAGCATCCGTACTATCATTCACTTTGATAAGTAATTTGCCTCTTATTTAAGCAACATCCTGTCTTCGTAACGACTGCCTGTTACGAAGACAGGCGAGATTTTTATCTCACACCTTTGTTCAAAACCAGCTACGGATCAGCACTTCCTCTTTTAACGAAAGTCATACTAAACCGAATTTTTTCAGTCAGTCGTAAAGACAACAAACTTATCGTTAATTGAGAATTGGCATTTGCCACGCTCTGGTACTTAGTGTCAGAGCGTTTTTTCTTATACAAAGAAGTTATATCCAAGTGATTTCAATCGTCAGTGTTAACCATGACAACAAGCTCCACACTGCACCTTGAGGTTACTTAGCTATAACTACTCTAACTATTATATTTTTTAATTTTTATTCTCAACGAACGTTACAAGAGATTCTCATGCATCGCCGTTTATTAAAATCACTACCCTTTCAGCTACTTATAGCTGGCTTGTTAGCATGGGCGTTAGCAACACTGCTACCACTATCGTCAGAGTTTGAAACAAGCACAACATTCAAGCTCCTTATGCTATTAAAAACCACTTATATTGGTTTACTTAAAATGCTTGTTGGTGCCGTAGTGCTGTTTTCATTACTGCGTGGTATCACTAGCATTGGCTCTACCATTAAATTAAAAGCATTGGGTCTAAAAACAGTTTCGTTTTATGCCTTTACCTCAACACTTGCTATTGCATTAGCCCTAGGTGTTTCACTGTCACTGCCAAAGTGGCCACAATTAGTTGATACCTCAAAAGTTCATGTTGGTGATCATGTTCAATTAATTGATCAAACGTCGGCTTCTGGTGGCGCGATTGTTGAAAAGCTCTTTAACATGGCATTGGTAAACCCTTTCCAAGCCTTAGCAACAACTAACTTATTAGCGATTGTCGTATTTGCACTGTTACTGGGTATTGCACTGCTAGCAAGTTTGCCAGAGAAACACCCTGTATTTGAAGTTATAGATGGTATAAACAGTGCTGTTAACCGTGTGGTATCGTGGATCATCAAGCTAGCACCACTGGCTGTTTTTGCGATTGTTTTCCAATTTACCCTACAAAGCGGTAATGCCATTTTTGGTGAGCTTGCCCGCTTTGCGTTACTGGTATTTACCCTAACCTTTATTCATGGTGGTTTTGTTTTACCTATCATTGCAAAAGTGGTGACGGGTATTAAGTTCAAAGACTTGTTTAAAGCGCTGTCTGCACCAATGGCGATGGCATTTGCAACATCATCAAGTTCGGCAACACTGCCTCTTTCTATGCAAACAGCAGAAGAAGAGCTGAAGATTTCACAATCCACCAGCAGTATGGTATTGCCGTTAGGCTCTATTATGAATATGGATGGTACCGCGCTATTTGAAGGCGTAGCAGCTATCTTCCTAGCTCAGCTTTACGGCATCGATTTAGGCACAGGCGGTTTGATCATGATCTTTATCATGGCAATGGTTTCTTCTGTTGGTGCCCCAGGTATGCCATCAGGATCAATGTCAGGTATGCAGTTAGTCATGCTCGCTGTCGGTATCCCTTTAGAAGCGATTGCCATTCTACTGGTGATTGAGCGCCCATTAGATACCTTCAGAACAGCCGTGAATGTTGAAGGTGATTTAATTGCCGCATTAGTTGTCGATAAATGGCAAAACAAGTAATCAATTCAGAAAAGTGCATCAAATAACGTAATATTATGATGCACTTTTTCTTTTGACATTATTTTTACCGTTCAATAAAATCACCTCCACTGAGTCCCTTCTCAGTTGCAACACCATTCTTAACATCCTTTATATCACTAGGACTAAAATACTTACTTTGTTTATTGCAGGACGTTGATACAACTTAGGTTCAGTATTACTTGGTATGTTATGGAGCATAAAGGAACGCTCAATACGATGTTATTTAATTATTGTCTGAATTTATTTAACGATAAATTCTAATGAGTTAAAAGGTTACAGAATGTTAAAGCAATTTCTTAATAATGTATTTCATAAACGCCAAATCAATAAATCCCAACAATTAAGAACGCGTCTTGAATTTGTTATTCAGCAAAACCTCGGTCAGCGTGAAGCACGTTATAATCGTGAACAACGCCACTCGATAGACTAATCGTTCATTATCGTCACGTAGCTATTCATATAATTATTTATGAGATATGAACACTGTAATATTATTGATATTGATTGATTAAACAATAATTTATAAATTAACAATCAATAGACAAGCAAATCAAAAACCAGCAAGCGATTGATTTAAAAGAAATTAAACAAAAAGATAGAATATTTTAAATTTAGTCATCATTAAGATTTTTAACCTTTAAACCACCAATTAAAAGATATTTAACTCTGTTTAATTGTTATGTCTTAATAATGAGTCATCATTTTTAGTACAAAAATACTTATTAGGCATCATATCTATAATTATAAGAAATAAATGACACTCGTCGCACTACTCTGTAACTAACGGTGATGACTTTTTTGTTATATTATTGTTAAAAACAGAGATGAGGATAATTTATGATTAAACAATTGCTCGCATCTATAATGAATAAAAAAAACCAAAAGAAAAAACAGCAAGCATTAAAAAATCGTCTCGATTTTGCAATGTCACAAAACGTAGGAAATAAACCTAGCCCAAGCCATGATTAATATTAATTATCTCAATAAATCGGCTTAACGTTTATTAGCTATATCTTCTAGCCTTTGCTTTCGCTATTACAATAAGTCGATTTACTAACACTTTCTCTTTTGTGATATCCGCTTTCTTTAAATCACGTAATATTCTATTCAATTCTGTTTCTAAATATTTCGCTGTTTTGTTTTTTACCATACTGCGGATCAGCTTTTCTGCATTCTCAGGTAACGGTTGCTCAACCGCCCATAAATAACTGTAAGCAATGTTTCCATCTCGCCCTGATGCAGGTAATACAATTTCTACCGGCTCTGGTGCTGATTGCATGTGATCAATACGACCTAAACGGGTGTAGTAGCCCTGTACGATCGGGGATTTGTGATAAGGCAGCTCATTACCCTCTTGATACAACAATGGACCAATTTCTTGCGCTAATGGCGCTTTTGCTTCAAGAATAAATTGGCTAGCATTTTTATCTTTGCGGATATAACTCTCTTTCTTAGTATTCTCTACCGAGTAGTAGATCTTAGCGCTGTGTTTTGCGCGTGTGATGGCAACATACGCTAAGCGACGTTCTTCTTCAGTATCAGCAGCAATCCCAACCGACGAACGATTAACATATGGAAAGGCGTCTTTATCCCAATAAGGCAAATACACTTGACTATATTCACAACCTTTCGCCCTAAAGATGGTAGTTAATTGTACCTGTGACATTGAGGCTTCTGTTTGGCGTAATGAATCAGAGCGTTGGGTATAGTACTCAAAGTAATTCAACGCCTTTTCACACGCTTGATCCATAGAGGCTAGCACAGTCTCGACACTATCTAACCTTTCAACGGCTTCTTCGATCTCAGATGCTGTCGCTTCAGTTTTCCAAATCCAATTATCCAACTCGCTATCACGACGATATTGACGGTAAACATCTAACGCTTTAAAGCTACCTTTGCGGCGTAGCGTCATCAATAATTCGACGCGTGCTGTAAAGTTATCAAGATTTAAATTGGGTTGTACCTTCTCTGTTTTGCTTACCACGTTTAACCACTGTTCTATGGGGGTATTCGCCAGCTCATCACACAATGGACGTAAATTAGCATTCGGCACATAACAGTGAGGAAACGACATTAAGTTAAACACTAATGCCGCTTTTTCAAACGGCTGTAATTGGTTATAGCGTCCCGTTGCAAAACGCATTACATCCATCAGCAACTTTACTTCTCGGCTATTAGAAAGCACCGAGCCCACAGGCATATAAAACGGAATATTCTTAGTTAAGAACGCCAATTCAAATAACATGGTTTGTGACCAGCGACGAACCAAAATCGCCACATCAGAAGCATCACCACCTTGCTCAATAAATTCAGCAATGGATTGGGCAATTTCCCCTACTTGACGGGCGGTGCCGATCACCTCAACAGGGGTATCATTCACAGACTGATGAGAAATGGTCTGAAAATCATGGAAACGTTGTTTGTTATTGGCAATTAAATGACTCGCAGCGAGTGCTAGACTATGACCAAAACGGAAAGTATGCGACAAACTATAGGTTTTCGCTGGCGCAAAATCTTGCTCAAAATTAAGCATAAACTGCGGCGCACTACCACGCCATTTGTAGATACACTGATCCACATCGCCAACAGCAACAAGCTGTGCTTGAGGGCCTAATAACAGCTTTAATAAACGGTATTGTGCGGTATTAATATCTTGAAACTCATCAACCACCATAAACTGAATCTGCTGATGATAGTGGGCACGTAAAGCGTCATTGTTGCTAAGTACATTAACGGTTTCCACCAACCAATCATCAAAGAACAACTGCTTACGCTCTTTACGAATGGTTTCAAAATTCCAATAGGCTTCAATAATGAAATGGTATTCATCACTGATATCAGACAATTCAAACACTTCTTTCGGTGGCAGCATATGCGCTTTCACCAAGCCAATGAAGCTCATCAATAATTCAATAGTGCGAGGATCTTTAAACGTCTGCTGTTTTTGGTAAGACTTTTCGTTCGCAGCCATTTGACGCAGCAATTGTTTTGCAATCGCCTTATCACTATCCCCATTATTAAAATCAACCTGATAGCCCGTTTCAGCCAAATAACCAGACTGGCGTAATAACTGATAACAAAAGCTATGAAAAGTATGTACTGGGACATTGGCACCAATGCCATTGCGCTCAAGTTTAGCTTTAAAATCAGTGCGAATATCACGGTTGAACATCAGCACCAACATATTCTGTGGTGCAATTGTGGTTAATTTATTTTCAACTAATCCTACCAAGGTGGTGGTTTTACCTGTCCCCGCCCCCGCAACACAAAGTGCATTGCCAGTTTGGTGATTGATAAAAGCCGTTTGTTCAGCAGTAAAGCTTGTCATGACATGCACCACATGATGGTAGAAAAGTGAATGGGCGAGTATAGCAAGTACCGGATCAGGTTTAAATTCATTGCTGGTGATATATACAGCACTCAATAGTAACCAATTGCTATTGCACTATTATCTTGACCGACAAACGGTAGTATTCCCCCACTTCAATTGCTAGAATCTCGCCCAATTAGCCATATCTTGGGCTTACCTCTTTTTAAAACATATTCTGTGTGATCCACACTGAGAACAAACCTGCTATGAATAACAAAAGTTTCCTCACCAACCTTATTTCACTGATTTTGCTGCTCATTGGTTATATTACAAACCAACAAGTGATCTTGTACTGTGGTCTATTCGCTTTCTCTGGTGCTTTAACCAACTGGTTAGCTATCCATATGCTATTTGAGAAAGTGCCTGGCTTATACGGCTCAGGTGTTATTCCCGCACGTTTTGAAGAGTTTAAATCTGCTATTAAAAACCTGATGATGGAGCAGTTCTTCACCCAAGAAAACATCAGTCGTTTTCTTAACAAAGAGATGGCTGGCGCAACGAACTTAAACCTTCAACCTGTGATTGAAAAAATCGATTTTGCCCCAGCGTATGATTCACTATTAGATGTGATCATGAATTCACAGTTTGGTGGCATGCTTACAATGATGGGTGGTGCAGAAGCCTTACAACCGTTACGTGAACCCTTCATTGAAAAAATGCAAAGTGCTGTGACAGATATTAGCCAACAAGATAACTTCAAAGCGGCACTCAAAGATCAACTCGCAGCACCAGAATCTCTGCATGATATTGAAGGCACCATTGAAGAGATCATCGATCAACGCCTAAACGAACTAACACCTAAAATGGTGAAAGAAATGGTCCAAAAAATGATCAGCGAGCATTTAGGTTGGCTAGTGATTTGGGGCGGTGTTTTTGGTGGTTTGATCGGTATTATCTCAGCCCTTATAGCTGGCTAACTGATACTTCACTTTATACCCATAATAAAGCCTTGCTTGAATTGCATACATTCAAGCAAGGCTTTTTCTTGGATACATTGTTTGGATGTAGAGACACGCCATTTCCCACTCTATTTCTATAAAGACAGACAACTGCTCGTGTTCGATGGTTATTTATCCGAAAAAACATCAATTACATACTAAAAATGTGATATTGGTTGAAAATTATGACCGAAAAATGATAAATACAACTGTATAAATACCCAGTTGGACTCTTCTTCCTTGGCAAACTTTTCTACTCATTTCAGTGTTGCAGCCGTTGCTAGTGGTTTAACCGCCACCGCCTTTCTTTCGGCTGATCACATTACGCCTTCAATGGCGATATGGATGACCTTTCTAGGCACCATTGGTGGCTTATTGCCTGACATCGACTCAGATCACTCCACATCAATGAAAGCCTTATTTAATATTTTGGCTGGCTTTTGTTGTTTCATCTTGATCAGTCATATTTATACCCAAGTCACTATGCTAGAACTGCTGCTTTATACCGCAGCTTTATTCATTACTATTCGTTACATGGGCAAAGCAGTATTTGAGCGTCGTACCGTTCACCGCGGCTGCTGCCATTCCATTGCCTTTGTATTACTGATCTCTCTGTGCTGTGTACATGTGAGCTCTATTATTGGTCATACTGCGGAGACTAGCTGGCTTACCGGTGGTTTTGTTCTATTTGGGGGCTTAGTTCATCTAATGCTTGATGAAATTTACAGTGTGGATTTATCCAACCAGCGTTTAAAGAAATCCTTCGGCACTGCTTTAAAGCCTTTCTCATTTGCTAACCCTCTGATTAGTTTGGCGCAAATTGTTGCTATCGTCTTACTCTTTTCCACTGCCCCGTCCTACCACAAAACGCTGCATATTTTGAGTAACTGGCATCATTTTAAATTTAGCCCAGCGTGGTTTAATTGGTCAGATATAGAAGTATGGGTGAATCATTTTATTCATCAAGCCCCACAGAAATTGAGCACTATTCATAAGCTGTTCTAGAACAACCTTCGGCGATAATCATCTTAATGAATATCGCCTTTTTTATGCTTTAAAATCACGATGCAAACGTTTGCTTTTTCTCTGGCAGTCAATTCTATAACCTTGTATGATGCGTCTACGATGATGTTTAGCCATATGTTCTTATGGCAAAAACTCTGCATTTCTGCGTAATCATTTGAATAGGATTTTCACGATGAGCCTTGCCGATCAAGTTTTAGCTGTTAATGATGATCTCCCAATCCGTACTGATAAGCCTGTACACAGCGGTAAAGTACGCTCTGTTTACTGGCTGACTGAAGCTGACAGTCGACGTTTGATTAAGGAAAAAGGCTACAATGTCCAACCTGATGCACCATTAGCCATTATGGTGATCAGTGATCGTATCTCTGCATTCGATTGTATTTGGCATGGCGAAGGTGGCTTAAAAGGTGTGCCGGGTAAAGGCGCTGCACTGAACGCCATTTCAAATCACTGGTTTAAGCTATTTAAAGACAACGGCTTGGCTGATAGCCATATCTTAGATATTCCCCACCCGTTTGTTTGGATCGTCCAAAAAGCCAAACCTGTGATGGTTGAAGCCATTTGCCGTCAATACATCACAGGCTCAATGTGGCGAGCTTACAGCAAAGGTGAGCGTAACTTCTGTGGTATCGAACTGCCAGAAGGGTTAGAGAAAGATCAAAAACTGCCTGAGCTACTAATGACGCCATCAACCAAAGGTATTCTAAAAGGCATTCCTAATGTTCCTGAGGCTGATGATGTCAATGTCACCCGCGATGATCTCGTTAATAATTACGCTGCATTTAACTTCCGTAATACTGATGATATTGCGCAATACGAAAAGCTATTAGCTGAAGGCTTTAACGTGATCAGCGACGCGCTCGCAAACCTCGATCAAATCTTTGTCGATACCAAATTCGAGTTCGGATACGTCACAGATGCAAGTGGCACTGAAAAGCTAATTTATATGGATGAAGTAGGTACACCTGATTCTTCACGTATTTGGGATGGTGCTGCTTACCGTGACGGACAAATCGTCGAGAACTCGAAAGAAGATTTCCGCCAAGTGCTGCTAAACACTTTCCCTGATCCTGATATCTTATTAAATAAAGATCGTATGGAAGAACGTTTCGCTCTTGCTCGTGATAACGAGTTACCACAAGACGTACTGATGCAGATCTCTAAAGTTTATACTGGGATAGCTGAAAAAATCACCGGTGAACAAATCAAACTAAGCCAAAATCCAAAAGCTGAAATTATCGAGATTTTGCGCAATCAATATCAATTAATCGACTAATCACTTCAACGTCTTTTCTTCAACATAAAAAACAGGCCATAAAATGCCTGTTTTTTATTCTTTCCAACCATTAATATTGTTCATATTTAAACAACCTATAATAATTTTGATTATTCTTTCTTCCCTACTTGTATTATTTTATTGCTCTAATTGATACTTGTTTTGTTGTATTTGATTACAATCACCCAACTAATAAAACAATTACCACAATCAACCAACCCTATTCCCACGTTGACACTATTAATATATTTTTATATTTTATAATATTTATATTTATATCAATATTTGCTATTAATGTATTCGTTTAAAATCAAAAAACCCTTCAAAACATAAGCATAACCATAAAGTATTAATTGAATTATGTATGACGGTTACTTTATGATCGTTATATAAATAGATTTAATAAAAATATTTATATCTACTCATTTTTTACAAAACAGGAGGTTCTATGACCAGTGTGACTGATCAAGAAACCAAGCAAACACGTAGCCGAGAATGGAAGATGTTCCTTTTTATTGTCATCTTTTTGTTTCCTATTCTCAGCGTCATTTTTGTCGGCGGCTACGGCTTCACCGTTTGGATGCTACAACTATTTGTTTTTGGTCCACCAGGGCATGGCGGTTAATCCCTACTAATTACCGTGAGCATCCTTTTAAAGAGAATTAATAATGAAATCATTTTTAGCTAGAGCTTGGCAGACCCTATCACGCCCAAGCGTTCATATTAGTCTAGGTGTCCTAACCCTTGGTGGCTTTATTGCTGGTGTTATTTTCTGGGGTGGCTTTAATACCGCACTAGAAGCAACAAACACTGAAGAATTCTGTGTCGGCTGTCACGCTGAAAACGTTGCGCCTGAATATGCAAACACAATCCACGATAAAAACCGTTCAGGTGTTCGTGCAACGTGTCCTGATTGTCACGTTCCACATGATTGGACAGATAAAATCGCCCGTAAAATTCAAGCAAGTAAAGAAGTCTTTGCCCACATGGCAGGCTTTATCGATACTCCTGAGAAATTTGAAGAACGTCGTATTGTGCTAGCACAGCACGAGTGGGAGCGTTTCAAAGCAAACGGCTCACAAGAATGTCGCGACTGTCACGATTACAAAGGCATGGACTTCAATAAGATGTCTCCTGTTGCGCGTGTTCAAATGAAGAACGCTGCAGAGCGTGATCAAAGCTGTGTAGATTGTCACAAAGGTATTGCTCACCACTTACCAAAAGACATGGACACAAGCGGCGGTATGATTTCAGAGCTGGTACAACTTTCTCACAACACGTCATACAACAAAGGTGAAGAAGTTTACAGCGTACGTTTCCTTCCTGTGTACGAAGATAAAGATCTTAAAGTGGAAGCAGGTCTACTTAACCCTGCATCTGGCGTAAAAGTGATTGATGAAACCGACAACGCCGTTGAAGTTGAAATTGCAGGCTGGCGTAAAGATAAGGGTTACGGCCGTGTGATCCAAGAAGATTTCGGTATGAACATCCCTGTGGCTTCACTACTGAAAGAATCTGCACAAAACGACAAAGTTGTTAGCAAGTACGAAGAAAAAGTTGACGATCTAACAGGCCTTCCTTGGCAGCGCGTAACAGCAACTGTTTGGATGCCGAAGGATTCTCTTGTAAACGACATCACACCAGTTTGGGAAAAAGCGAAAACCGCATATACCACTAACTGTTCTGTATGTCATACCCAACCTGCTGAGAACCACTTCGATGCCAATACTTGGCCGGGCATGTTCGACGGTATGTTAGCGTTTGTTAACTTTGACCGTGACAGTGAAGCAGTTGTACGTAAGTACCTTCAGAAGCACTCTTCTGACTTCTCTGAAGCACAACACTAAGTATTGATGGAGTAAAGAATTAATATGTCTGTATCAAGAAGAAGTTTCCTTAAAGGCATTGCAACAACTAGTGCTGCTTCTGTGATTGGCCCTAGCCTACTTGCATCATCAAAAGTGTTTGCGGATGACACTATCGGTCAAGGCACGTGGCGTTTCTCTGGCTCACACTGGGGCGCATTCCGCGCCCACATCTATGCGGGTAAAGTGCAAGAAATCGAAGCGATTGAGATCGATAAGAACCCAACCGAGATGCTAAAAGGCATCAAAGGTGTGATCTACAACCCTTCTCGTGTTCGCTACCCAATGGTGCGTCTAGATTGGTTGAAGAAAAACAAATTCAGCGGCGAAACTCGTGGTAATAACCGTTTTGTACGTGTGACTTGGGACGAAGCGTTAGATCTGTTCTACCGTGAACTTGAGCGCATGCAAAAAGACTACGGTCCATGGGCAATTCACGCAGGTCAAACTGGCTGGCGTCAAACAGGTCAATTCCACAGCTGTACTAGCCACATGCAACGTGCAGTAGGTATGCATGGTAACTACATCACTAAAGTAGGTGACTACTCAACGGGGGCGGGTCAAACCATCATGCCTTACGTGCTAGGTTCTACTGAAGTGTACGCACAAGGTACTTCATGGTCTGAAATCCTAGATAACTCGAAGAACGTTATCCTATGGGCGAACGATCCTGTGAAAAACCTGCAGGTGGGTTGGAACTGTGAAACACACGAATCTTTCCCTTACCTAGCACAACTAAAAGAGAAAGTGGCTAACGGTGAGATCAACGTGATCTCTGTCGATCCAGTTAAAAACAAGACTCAACGTTACCTAAACAACAAGCACTTATACATCAACCCACAAACTGATGTGCCGTTCATGTTAGGTGTTGCTCATACCCTGTACACCGAGAACCTTTACGATAAAGAGTTCATCAAGATGTACTGTTTGGGCTTTGACGAGTTCATTGGTTATGTGAAAGGCGAAACCAAAGACAAAGTTGAGAAAACACCTGAATGGGCAGCTCCAATCTGTGGTGTTCCAGCAGAACAAATCAAAGAATTTGCTCGTATGCTGGTTAAAGAGCGTACTCAGATCTTGTTCGGTTGGTGTATTCAGCGTCAAGAGCACGGTGAGCAGCCTTACTGGATGGGTGCGGTTATTGCTGCAATGGTTGGACAAATCGGCCTACCGGGCGGTGGTATCTCCTACGGTCACCACTACTCAGGTATCGGTGTACCATCAACGGGCTTTGCTGCACCGGGTGGTTTCCCACGTAACGTAGACGAAGGTCAAAAACCTAAGTGGGATAACAACGACTTTAACGGTTACAGCCGTACTATCCCTGTTGCGCGTTTCGTTGACTGTATTCTAGAGCCGGGTAAAGAAATTAAATACAACGGTTCTAAAGTGATCCTGCCGGGTTACAAGATGATGGTGATCAGCGGTAACAACCCTTGGCACCACCACCAAGATCGTAACCGTATGAAGCAAGCGTTCCAGAAACTACAAACCGTTGTCACCATTGATTACGCATGGACTGCAACCTGTCGTTTCTCTGATATCGTGCTACCTGCATGTACGCAATTTGAACGTAACGATATCGACGTAATGGGCTCATACAGTGGTCGTGGTCTGTTAGCGATGCATAAGTTAGTTGACCCACTATACCAATCGAAAACTGACTTCGAGATCTTCACTGAGCTGACACGTCGTTTCGGTAAGAACAAAGAATACACCCGTGGCATGGATGAAATGCAGTGGGTTCGTATGCTGTACAACGATTGCCGTAAAGCAAACGAAGGCAAGTTCGATATGCCTGAATTCGATGTATTCTGGGAGAAAGGCTACCTAGATTTTGGTACAGGTAAACCTTGGGTTCGCCACGCAGCGTTCCGTCAAGATCCTGAAATCAACGCACTAGGTACACCATCAGGCTTTATCGAAATCACCAGTCGTAAGATTGGTCGTTACGGTTACGAACACTGTCAAGAACACCCAATGTGGTTTGAAAAGACAGAACGTTCACACGGTGGTCCTGGCTCAGATAAACACCCGTTCTGGCTGCAGTCTTGTCACCCAGACAAGCGTCTGCACTCACAAATGTGTGAAGCTGAAGAGTTCCGTGCAACATACACAGTACAAGGTCGTGAACCTGTTTACATCAACCCACAAGATGCAGCAGAAAAAGGCATTAAAGATGGTGATGTAGTACGTGTATTCAACGATCGTGGTCAGCTATTAGCAGGTGCCGTGCTTACTGATAGCTACCCTCGTGGTGTTGTGCGTATCGAAGAAGGTGCATGGTATGGTCCATTGAACGAAAAAATTGGTTCAATCGACACTTACGGTGATCCAAATACCCTAACTATGGATATTCCATCTTCTGAGCTTGCGCAAGCAACCAGTGCACAAACCTGTATTGTTAACTTCGAGAAGTTCAAAGGTGAACTACCACCAGTAACCTCCTTCGGTGGTCCAATTGAAGTAAGCTAATTCACTTCATTATGTAAATAAAAGGCTCCTCTTATGGAGCCTTTTTTACATCTGTTATGCCGTATTTAAATCAAATTGTTCTAAATCGCATAGCAACAATGATTCCAAAAAGGAATTTGTACATTTTTGTTTAATCATTTTATAACTTTTTTGTCATATTCAATCACTAGTATCAGCGCGTTATTGTTATTCTTATAAACATCAGGAAGTAAGTCATGACGACTAAGAACGTGCAATTTAGTGACATCATCAATAAAGGTTTAAGCCGCCGTAAATTTCTTCAAACGACAACTACCACGGCTGCTTTCTTTGCTGCATCCCCTACTATTGCATCTGCTACAACGCAAACGAAACAAAAAGAGCCTGCTATCAACTTCAAACCTGTACCCACTTCAGTTGCCGATACAGTCGTTGTGCCTGAAGGCTATCAAGCTGAAGTGTTAATTTCTTGGGGTTCACCACTGTTTGCCGATTCTCCAGCTTTTAATCCTTCAGCAAATAGTGAGGCTCAACTAAAACAGTTTGGCGATAACAACGACGGTATGGCGTTCTTCACCCTCACTAATGAGCGCGCAGTATTAGCTGTAAACAATGAATACACCAATTACGAATACTTATTACCAAACCAAGGTAAGACGCTCTCTGCTGACGATGTGAAAAAAGCCCAAGCGGCTGTTGGTAACTCAATCGTAGAGCTAGTAAAGAAAAATGGGCAATGGATCGTGAACCAAAACGGTCGCTTAAATCGCCGTATCACTGCGAATACACCAATGGAAATTACCGGTGTTGCAGCAGGTCACCCTCTTCTAAAAACCAAAGCAGATCCAACCGGTACACGTGCTTTAGGTACTTTTGCTAACTGTGCAAATGGTGCTACGCCTTGGGGAACGTACCTCACCTGTGAAGAAAACTTTGATGATTTCTTTGGTACTGATACAAATGTAGCGGTTGATTCGAACCAAGAGCGTTACGGTATCAGCCCTGAAAATAAAGACTACCGCTGGTATGAGCATGATCCACGTTTTGATATTGCTCAAAACCCTAATGAGCCAAACCGTTTTGGTTGGGTTGTAGAAATCGATCCAATGAACCCAAATTCAATGCCAAAGAAACGCACTGCATTAGGACGTTTTAAACACGAAAACGCCGCAGTTACTATCAACAATGACGGTTATGTTGTGGTGTATTTAGGTGATGATGAGCGTGGTGAACACTTGTACCGCTTTGTATCAAAGAACAAATATAACCCAAGCAACCAAGAAGCGAACCGTGATCTTCTTGAAGAAGGTACACTGTATGTCGCGAAATTCGACGCAAAAGACGGTGAATTAAAAGGCACAGGTCAATGGATTGAACTTACGTTTGGTAAAAATGGCCTGACACCTGAGAACGGTTTTGCTAGCCAAGCAGAAATCATGATCTTTGCTCGTAAAGCAGCAACACATGTAGGTGCAACAACCATGGATCGCCCAGAGTGGGTAGCCGTGAACCCACATACAAGCGAAGTTTTCTGTACCCTAACCAACAATAAGAACCGTGGTGTTAAACCGAATCAACCGGTTGACGCAGTGAACCCTCGCGAGAAAAACCCGTATGGCCACATCCTGCGCTGGAATCCATCCAACGGTAACCATACCGCTGAGACTTTTGACTGGGATCTTTACCTCATTGCAGGTAACCCAACGGTACACAAAGATTCATTGATGGCTGGTAGCAAGAACATTAACAAAGACAACATGTTCAACTGTCCTGATGGCTTAGGTTTCGATAAAGACGGTCGTTTATGGATCCTAACAGATGGCGATGATTCCAATGAAGGTGACTTTGCTGGTATGGGTAATAACCAAATGCTTTGTGGCAACCCAGTAACCGGTGAAATACGTCGCTTCCTAACAGGTCCTATCGCTTGTGAAATTACAGGTATTACCTTTAGCCATGATAGCAAAACTATGTTTGTTGGCGTTCAGCATCCAGGTGAAGAGCAAGCACCATCTCACTTCCCTGATGGCGGTCGCAGTACTCCTCGCTCTTCTATCATGCGAATCACTCGTAAAGATGGTGGCGTGATTGGCGCATAATTCACAGCGCTAACAACCAAGATCCCCCCGATGATTAAGGTTCGTTAAAATGTGATTACATATATTAAAGCCCTAGTATTATTTACATCTCTTATTGAATTCGTATCTAATGCTAGGGCTTTGTTTATTCTTTATTTTTACTTTTAACTAAACGGCATTGTGCCAATACTTGCTGCTTGTTGATTGGATACTGGCTATCAAGATCCAAAGAACAGGTATAGTTGGCATTGAATGTATTCAAGTTAAAATTAAGCGAATGCTCCCCCCAATGAAAATCTTCAAACCACATATCACCTTCAAGATCATCTTGTAAATTCACCACTTGATGATCAGGCAGTGCAACCTTACAAATCTGTTGCGATGATGTCAGCCCTTGGCTTGTTCCTTCTTTGAAGTTCTCAAGTGTAAAGCAAGGATTCACTTCTGAATTAAACACCACAACGCGAAAGGTGCCTAAGTTATCAATCCATTGGGTCGAAACAAAATCAATGTCGACCGATATAACTGGAGCAGGCTTGGCATGGACTTGAAATGCGGTGAGTAAACAAAACCCTAGCCATTTGGTGTATTTCATCATCTCTTACTCAGTATTTATCTAAATTAATGATGTTGCTTGTGCTGTTACTTTGAAAACACATGTAATAAAAAAGCCACCGCGAACGGTGGCTTAGTATGTTTACTGCGTTTAGATATTAAACGTCGTAAGTAGTAGAAGCAGTGTTACCGCCTGTACCAGTCCAGTTTGTGTGGAAGAACTGACCGCGAGGCTGATCGATACGCTCGTAAGTGTGAGCACCGAAGTAGTCACGCTGCGCTTGGATCATGTTTGCAGGTAGTTGTGCTGTTGTGTAGCTATCTAGGAACGTTAGACCAGATGTCATTGTTGGCATTGGTAGACCGATTTCTAGAGACTTCGCAGCAACCTTACGCCATGCAGCCATGCTGCTTTGTAGGATATCTTTGAAGTATGGGTCAGAACCTAGGAATTTAATGTCTGGGTTCGCTTCGTACGCATCACGGATATTGCCTAGGAATGCACTACGGATGATACAACCACCACGCCACATTAGAGCTACGTTACCATAGTTTAGATCCCAGTTGAATTCTTCAGACGCTTCACGGATAAGCATGAAACCTTGTGCGTAAGAAATAATCTTAGATGCTAGTAGCGCTTGACGTAATGCATCAACCCACTCTTTCTTATCACCTTCAACTGGTGTAATTGTCTTACCGAATAGCTCTTGCGCTTCTACACGTTGATCTTTCATTGAAGATACACAACGTGCGAATACTGATTCAGTAATTAGCGTTAGTGGAATGCCTAGATCTAGTGCGTTAATACCTGTCCACTTACCAGTACCTTTTTGACCAGCAGTATCTAGGATTTTCTCAACAAGTGGTTGACCATCTTCATCTTTGTAGCCAAGGATTTCAGATGTGATCTCAACTAGGTAGCTGTCTAGCTCAGTTTTATTCCACTCTTGGAAGATAGATTGCATCTCATCATGAGATAAACCAAGACCAGACTTCATGAAGTGGTATGCTTCGCTGATAAGCTGCATATCACCGTATTCGATACCATTGTGTACCATCTTAACGAAGTGACCTGCACCGTCTTTACCAACCCAATCACAACATGCTTCACCAGCATCTGTTTTAGCTGAGATCGCTTGGAAGATTGGTTTGATTGCAGGCCATGCCGCTTCAGAACCACCAGGCATGATTGAAGGTCCGAAACGTGCACCTTCTTCACCACCAGAAACACCAGAACCTACATATAGGATGCCTTTCTTCTCAAGTTCAGCAACACGACGGTTAGTGTCTGGGTAGTTAGAGTTACCACCATCAATAATGATATCGCCTTTATCTAGAAGTGGAACTAGTTGATCAATAAATGCATCAACAACGTCACCAGCACGTACCATTAGCATCACTTTACGTGGTGCTTCTAGCTTAGCGACTAGATCTTCTAGAGAAGTCGCGCCAATGATGTTTGTGCCTTTTGCTGGGCCTTCAAGGAATTCTTCCACTTTTGCTACAGTACGGTTGTAAGCAACAACTTTAAAGCCGTGGTCATTCATGTTTAGGATCAGGTTTTGGCCCATTACTGCCAAGCCAATTACACCGATATCGCCTTTCATATTATTCTCCTTGCGCCAGCAGTTTTGCCGCTGCTGAATCTAAAAACCATTCTGTTTTGCCATTGACGGCTTTAATCTTCGCTGCAGGATAAGCTAATATTTCTGCAGGATTATTATTAATTTCTTGTAGTACTTCAGCCTTGCTTTCACCTAACACTAGGTAGGTAATGCGATCTGCATTTTCAAGTAAGCGTGCTGTTTTTGAGATGCGCTTTTGACCGCTCTCTGGATGTGTTGCAATCACAGATAACGCAGGATCATCGAAGTTGGTTTGATTAGGGAACAATGACGCAGTATGGCCGTCAGTACCCATGCCCAATAAGATCCAATCAAATGCTGGCATACCATTTTTATGTGGGATAACCGCTTCCATCTCTTGGGTAAAGCGCGCGGATTCTACAGCAGGATCTTCTTCGCCACGAATACGGTGGATGTTTTCTGCTGGGATCGCCACATTTTGGAACAATAACTCGTTCGCTTCACCGAAATTACTTTCAGGATCAGTTGGCTCTACACAACGCTCATCGCCCCACCAAAAATGTAAGTTGTTCCAATTAACGTCTGTCGCATAGGGTGCTTGCGCTAATGTTTTGAACAGCAGTTTTGGTGTACTACCACCTGATAACGAGATATGTACAGGCTTTGGTTGCTTGCTCATCGTCATCATGGTGTCAGCCAATGAAACGACAACGTCCTGCGGTGTTTCAAATACGCGATAATTAATCATGCTTATAGCTCACAATAATCAGTGTTTGCTAAGTTCTTACAAGGGAAACGCCATTCACGATTGCTTGATGCTAATAAATCGTCAGCTTCTTTTGGTCCCCACGTTCCTGCGGCATAACCAAATAAGTGCTCTGGGTTTTCTTTGTATTCAAGAATTGGTTGAACAAATTTCCAACATGCGCGAACAGCATCAGTACGAGCAAACAACGTCGCATCTTGCTTCATACAATCAAGCAGTAGACGCTCGTAAGCGGTTAACATGTTAGTTTCTTCAAGTTTGTCGTAGTGGAAATCCATTGACACTTCTTGAGATTCAAAACCTGCACCTGGTTTTTTAAGGCCGAAGCTCATTAAAATACCTTCATCAGGCTGAATACGGATGATCAATTTGTTCTCTGGTGCTTTAGCGCCAAATACAGGGTGAGGTGTTTTCTTAAAGTGAATAACCACTTCAGTCACACGGGTAGGTAGTCGTTTACCAGTACGTACGTAGAACGGCACACCATTCCAACGCCAGTTTTCGATAAACATCTTCATACCGACGTAAGTTTCTGTACGTGAATCTTCTGCTACACCCGGCTCTTGACGGTAACCTAAGTAGTGCTTACCACGTACTTCAGATTCTGTGTACTGACCAAGCACTAGGTTATTCTTCAGATCATCGTCCGATAATGGCTTAAAGCTTTGCATTACTTTAACCACTTCATCACGGATAGAATCAGCATTAATTGCTGCAGGTGATTCCATACCCACCATTGCTAAAACTTGTAGCAAGTGGTTTTGGAACATATCACGTACCGCACCTGCGCCATCGTAGTAACCACCACGATCTTCTACGCCTAATGCTTCTGCTGCTGTGATTTCAACGTAATCAATGAAGTTACGGTTCCATAGCGGCTCAAACATACCGTTAGCAAAACGGAAAACCAGTAGGTTTTGTACTGTTTCTTTACCTAGGTAGTGGTCGATACGGTAGATTTGATGTTCTTTGAAACAAGCGTGAATTTGCTTATCTAGAGAAATTGCAGATTCCAAGTCGTAGCCAAATGGTTTTTCAACAATCAGGTTTTTCCAACCTTCTGTTTCATCATTTAAACCATGTGCCGCTAGACATTCAGGGATCACACCGTAAAGGCTCGGTGGTGTTGCTAGATAGAAAACCGCATTACCATGAGTGTTATGGGTTTCTTTAAAGGTATCTAAACGCTCTTTAAGTACACCGTATTCATTTTGATCTGATGTATTTAACGCTTGATAGTATAAGTGCTGACAGAAGTTAACCAATGTTGCTTCATCGACTTTTTCATTTTCTGTCAAAGATTGCTTTAACTTATCACGAAATTCTTGATCGCTATAAGATGTACGGCTTACCCCTAAAATTGCAAAATCTTCAGGTAATAACCCATTAGCATAAAGGTGATAAAACGCAGGTATTAATTTTCGGTGAGTCAAATCGCCTGACGCACCAAAAATTACAATTGAGTTATTTTCTGGTTTAACCATATCATTTTCCCATTAATTTCAGATCTTCAGACCTGCGGCAGCAATCAATTGCTTGGTATAACGGGGGCTTATTATGCCGTATTTTTTTCATCGATTACGCAAAAATATGAAAAAAATAAAAAGTTTTCGTTATACCTTATTATTTTTGTTAAAAAACGGAACGATTATCAACTTCATTCAATAACTATAAGACACTGAATGAATGGCGTTTAAATCCTTCACGCTGAAATTTATTGAGTTGTATGTTAACAACATTTGTTATCAGTGCCAGTCGAAATTACCTATCATGGTGATAGGCTACGCCTTTTATTATCACTGTTTCCTCATGTTATTTTTAAGCTAATCACTATTTAAAACGCTCGGCAATCTAAAATGAAGTCCGACCATTGCAAACGTTTAAACCCTCACCAAATCACACAGTTTATGTATGGTTATGTGCTATTCATTGTGGTTTTGTGCGCGCTAATACCCTGCGCTAACTATTGATAAGCGCCCTAATGGCGGTTATTATGCCCGCAATTTCAACCACCTTAGCGGTGGTTTTTTATTCATAACAATTAATCAAACACTTTAGTTTGATTACTTCATGGTAAGTAGGTTCACCCATGTCTAAATTCTTCTATAAAGGTCGTATCGAAAAGAAGCCGAAATACGAAAGCTTTGGCTACAACACGAAACGCGCAACTAAACTGGGCACGGAAACCAACCCTCTCACATTGATTGTGAATAGCGAAGAACGTAAACAAGAATTACTGCAGCAAATTGAAGAACATAACCTTTTTGCGAATATCACTGTAGATGCAAACGTGGCTGAAAATACTGCCGAGTTCGATGGTATCTTCAATAAGCCAAAAACAACGGTATTTGAAAAAACACCAAACCGTAATGATCCATGCTCATGTGGCAGCGGTCAGAAATACAAAAAGTGTTGTGGTAAATAACATTCTATAAAGCAGGTATTCGTACCTGCTTTGTTTTTTAAGCTTCATGTAAAAATTAAGTAGATAGTAGTATGAGTAAAAATAGCCAAGGTTATTCTTGTATTGGTCTTTTTAACCCTAAAACGCCAGAAAATGTCGGCTCCGTAATGCGTGCTGCTGGCTGCTACGGTGTCAACTCTGTTTTCTATACTGGCACGCGCTATGATCACGCTGCGCAGTTTTGTACAGATACTAAAAAAGCCGCTTTAGACATTCCGCTAATTGGTGTTGAAGATCTGCGTGATATCATTCCTGTTGGCTGTGTTCCTGTTGCCGTTGATCTGATTGATGATGCCAAGCCATTACCTGAATATAAGCACCCTAAACGTGCGTTTTATATTTTTGGCCCTGAAGACGGTACGTTAAAGAAAGACATCACTGATTTCTGCCGTGAAACCATCTATGTGCCAACTAAAGGCTGTATGAACCTTGCAGCAGCCGTTAACGTGATTTTGTATGATCGACTAGCGAAAGGCGATAATTTCTCAAACCATAAGTAATATTGTTATAGACGCCTATAAAAAAACCTCGATACCAATATCGAGGTTTTTTATTATTCATCCATCGGAATAAATGGCTATTAACGAGGAGTTAACCCTGTCGATTCATAGAATGCTTTTTTATCTAAATACATCGCTTTATCAGCAACTTGATAAATATTCTGTGCTTCATGCGATTCCGTACTTGCACACCCCATCGCAAAATGAATTTTCACTTTATCGCCAGAAGGCAAGCTTGCGTAATGTTCTTGTTCTAGCAATGATCTGAGTCGTTGCTTTAAGAACTCACAGCCTGTGTTATCGCCAAGTTTAACAATAATCGCATATTCATCCCCGCCTAAACGGTAAACCTTGTCCGTTTGACGACATACACTTTGAATTAAATTCCCGGTTTCAATCAGTAATTGATCACCCATATGGTGTCCATACTCATCGTTCGCTTGCTTCAGCCCATTCACATCTATCATAAATAAGCCAAAATACTGCTCTGGGTAACGTTGCGATACTTTCAGCCATTCTTCTAAATCGACATCAAACGCTTTACGGTTACTCAAACCTGTTAGTGGATCCGTAATCGCAATTCGCTCCAACTCTTCGTTTAGCAATCGACCTTCTAGTTCCGCTGAAAGTTGATACACGAACAGTGAAATCACTTCAAAGTCATCGCGCTCAATATTCGGGTATTTCATTACAATGACGCCTAATGTCTCATTATGGGTATCCATAATTTTGAAACATTGGAAAGTCTGATCATTTATCTTGGCACGAAAATACTCACTACAATGCGCATCAACATCAATGTCCACTAAAGCATCAGGATCAATGCCTTCACACACCCAATCTCGCTGATGATTTATATTCAATCTCATTGCCCATCCGGCATAAGGGTATAGACTAACAAGTTGCGTCATCACCGTTGAATGTACATCGCCATGTTGCAGTTTATTACTAAATGACAATAACGATTGCAGCATGGTACGGCGCTTTTCTTCACGCTGTAATGTCTGAGTTAACTGAAGTGTTTTCTCATGCACCTTCTTTTCTAATTGCTCATTAAAGCTCATCAATTTGGTATTTTTATCTTCTAAATCGTCAAATTGTGCTTTAATCGTGCTCGTCATTTTCTGAATTAAGTCATTAACCATAATTAACTCAGCAAAGCGTAAATCCTTGTCTGGAATACTATAACTGCCACTCAAGCAAGCGCGCACACTATCCATTAAATACGTTAATGGCTTAGCAAACCAACGGTAAGAGATAGTGGCAGTTAACAAAGCTAACATAACGATTATCACCGTTACGATAGAGAGTATTTTTAAGGAATTAGTAAAAGGATTCTCACCCAAATACTTATTCATAAACACTTCAGCCTCGTAAGACATGGGTTCTGAAACATATTTATTATCAATTGTCACAACTTCGGTTTTAGAAACCGTCGGAACTGATGGCTCTAATTTACCTTTAAAAACGGTGATGTTATCCATGCCGTTATGTTTAAATACGACATGCTCACCATCTTTTAAATAAGGGCGAAGGACTTTAATGATATTTTCAACAGGTACAATTACAATCAGATAACCTAATGGCTTACGCTTAAGCCCTTCCGTCAGTGTCGATTGATAAATAGGTACCCCTATCACAACCCCTTTACGACTAGGATTGAATTTTTCAGGCATCAACATTTCATCAACGTAGTTAAACACCCATTGATCACCGGATGTTTTGCTGGTACTGACGTGAACACTTAATAACTGCTGTAACCCTTCAAATGATTTTATCCCATTGATACCATTGTAATTTTCAACTTCATTCCAATGATTATCAACAAGATACGCCGCTTGAATCAATGGCGTATTATCAACAAGGTTTTTTAAGGTTGCATCAACATGACTAGTAAGAAAGAAGTCATCTATCCCCTGCACAAGCAACCTATCACGAGAAAGCACATCGAGTGCCGTGGAAAGTAAATAAAAGCGGTAATTGAATTCTTGCTTTAGGGTTGTAGATAAACGATCAATTAAGTCTAAACGGTAGTTAGTTTCAACTTCTGTTTGCTGCTTAATAAGTAAACCACCAATAATGGAGGCAGGCAAAACTGCCACAAAAACCATTAACAATGCGAGTGATGATTTGAGTTTTAATTTTAATTTCATTCGTTCTTTAACCGACGCATTTGCTGTATAGCAATATGCTGCATATATTTTGCAGATTCTTCGGCAGATAGCCCATCTTCATAACGTTTAAAACCAATGGCGATAGCCTGCCATGCAATCGACATTTTAATACTAGAGGGCATAGGTTTAGAAAGCTCAAATTGCTCAAAAAGTACTTTGTCACTCCCTTTTGCTTGCTTTTTATACTCATTCAGTAATTGTTCTGAAACTGGTAGTAAATGTGTTTTTTCATATACCAATTTCTGAATAGTTGGACGTTGAACAAATTTAACAAACTGTTCAATCAGTTTTCTTTTTTGTTTTGAGCGTACTGAATAGTTTGGCAATGAGATGACAAAGGTACTCTTCATCGAACGCATTTGCTTACCATCTATCGTCGGTAATAATGCGACACCTAGGTTATCACCCATGTTATTTTTGAGGTCTTGATACGCCCAATCACCATTAATGGCATACGCTTCTTTGCCTTGGATAAAATCCGCTTGCGAACAAGTATATTCACATTGCTCATTAACCATTTTTTGCTCTGAAACATAACGATAATATTTTAAAGCAGCCACCATTTCCGGCGTATTCAGCGTTATTTTATTATTCGTAATAGGCCAACCGTTAAACGCCGATAAAAACGGAATAAAGTAATACATATCTTGATAATTCCAGCCAATTGGCAAGATATTATTATCAATGTATTGCTGCTTTTTCGCTAACAGCGCTTCCCACGACTTAACAGGTTCAGGTACTAGCTTTTTGTTATAATATAACAGCAAATTATTACCTTGGATCACTGGCACTCCCCAATACTTTCCATCAGTAAAAGCGGTCACTTTTGCTGATGGTGAAATATCAGATAAAAACCAATCATCAGGGATACGAGATAATTTCATTAAACGATGCAAGCCAACAAAATCAGATGGAAAAATCACCAATTCTGGTAAACCACCATATTGAGCACCCAATAAAATTTCGGCTTTTATCTTCTCAGGATCAAATTGAACCAACGAAATATTGATATCATTTTCTTTTTTAAACTCATTAACTAATAGATTAATAAAACTATTGTCTTGATGAGAATACCAAAGTGTTAAATTCTCCTCAGCATCAGCTGAAACAGAAAATAAAGCATATAAAAACAATACGATACTTCTAAACATAACTAATTCAATTTCCTAACGATTCGCGTTAAGGATAAGACAAAGTTGAACTGAATACAGCAATCAAAAATGATAGGGACGACATCATATAGCATTCTCATGAAGAATAAAACACTGCATTATTATAGATATTCATCACATAAATGATGTTGTGTTTGATCATTGCTATAACGTAAACAATTTAACTGCTAAACCATCAACATGATAAATAATATTCAATTATATAATTTGAATAACCATTAAATTTGTAACTTTTATAAGTGAGAAATCAATAAGCTATATGTAATGAGGATGTAATGCCCTAAAAACAGTTACACAAAAAAAAGCAAAGCGTTATCATTAACATCTTAATCGCTCTGTTACTTATTGAAGCACCTAATTATCATTATGACATTACCAAAATCCACATTAGCGCTTTTCGGCTGCTCTCTTTTCTTTCTCGTTGCTTGTGAATCCACGGTAAATGCATCACCGCAAACAGAACAATCAATTAAAAAACCCGTTGTTACGACAACAACGCATCAAAAAACAGTAAAACACATCGCTAAAGCTCAACGACAAAAAGAGCAAGAGATGGTTAAGTTTGCTCGAAAATACATCGGCACAAAATATGTGTGGGGTGGCAATACCCCAAAAGGCTTTGATTGCTCCGGCTTTATAAAATACGTATATAACAAGTACGATATCAGTATTCCACGTACTACTGCTGCTTATCCTTCTCTTTTCTCGAAGAAAGTCTCATTAAAAAATGCGCAAGTGGGTGATTTAATTGTTTTTACAGGTACTAACCCTAATGTACGTAGACCTGGACACGCAGGCATTATCACTGAAGTAGGTAAAAACACTTTAAAGTTTGTCCATAGTTCATCATCAAAGAAACACTTTGGTGTGACAGAAACAGATTACTATAAGAGTGGTTATCCAAAGCGTTATTTAACCGTGGTTCGTATGTAATTTTCTCAATCAAAAAAGGAGCTTAGTGCTCCTTTTTTAGTGTCATTTATTCTTTACACTTCTGAAATTGCTAAAATTCCTATCATCTAGCTCTATAACCAGAAACTTTGTATCATCTGGCTCAACTAAGGTAATTGCTAACGATAGCTGTATCGTACTCCAATAGTCATTACCATTTGGTTATACAGGTTCGGTCACCTTGTATATACCAAGAATAAGGGGCTGTTAGATCGGTCAATCTAACAGCCCCACACTTTCCACTATCGTTAGGTTTAAATTACCTGAGCGCCAATCAAGAACAAGCCAAAGCCAAGGCAGATAGCCATCGCAACTTGTCCACCAGCAACTTCATAATGTAACTCATTCGCTGATACAGCCTGATGTGTTTTATCGTCTTTACGCAAGTGTCTTACCATCAACATCGGTATAAAAATAGCGATGAACACTAAGATTAATCCTGCATAACTTAACACTGGTAAGAACTTATCAGCGGCAAACAATGCCCCTAGCAATGGCAAAATAAATGTAATCACATAAGTTACAGCACGATTTTGCTTAAATAGATCAACGTTTTGATCAAACAGGGATAGCGCAACACCAAAGAACGATGTCAATAACGCTAGACCCGTAAACAGTGACAAAATCACATGAATACCATCAAAGCGTGCAGCTAAGACATTGATCAACTCAGACACATTATTAAATTGTGATAACTGCTCAGAAGATAAGCTCCCCACTACGGCATACAACCAAAGTAGGTAACATAACAGCGGGATAAAGGAACCAATCAGGATCATATTTCTAAGCTGTTGATGCGTCGCTTTATGGTTGTATGACACAAGCGATGGGATCACAGGGAAGAAGCCAAAACTGGTAAATAGCACCGCACTGGTTTTGATCAAATCAATATTGCTATCGTTACTTGAGTTAAAGAAATGTGCTAATGACATATTAGGCACAAGAGCAAATAAGGTAATAACCAACATCGCTAGCATCGATAAGAACAATACACGATTGAGTTTATCAATAACGCCAGTCCCTGCTGCTACAATCGCACCAGCAATTACAGTAAATATGATTTGGCTTTGTGCTAAAGACAGATCTAAGCCCACATTTAGCATGAGTTTATGAACTAAATCCCCTGCTCCAATGATGTAAGCCATTAATAAGCAGATCAAAAGAGCGTAAAGCAAACCATTGGTAATTAGCTGACCGCCTTTACCTAATGTCTGCTTAGCAATGGTATTCATCCCTAATCCGCCACCAACTTTGATGCTGGCTTCTAACAATAACAAAGCAGCGTAAGTTGTTCCGCTCCAAATAACTAACATCAAAATCGTGCCAGAAAGCAATCCAAACTGAGCTAATACCATTGGAATAGCTAACATGCCGGCACCAAGCGCCGTGCCCGCAATAATTAGCGAGCTACCTAATAATTTTAAATTCACACAAAACCCTTACTTCATACTTGCAGCACTAAGCCTCAGCGGTGAGCTGCTATTTCTCGAATATATAAAAACAATATTGGCGGCTTTTATAAGCCGTAACTAAATCGAGATGAAAATAAGGACTGAACTGGTAGGACAGACGACAGTAAATGTCGTTGTATTGATTTTTTTGAAAGGTCACACAACATTAATCGTACTCCAAAAACGATATTATTTATGATGAGTGGTCATGATGTATTGTTTCGGTCAAAACGCACATCGCTCATCTGTTGTCATACTAAAACACATTACAGTGGAATGAAATGGGATATTGTATCCTCAGACCAGCAAAATGCTTATAAAAGTCTTCAGTAGTTATAACTAAAGGCTTATCGAATACTTCAAAGAGGCAGTTCCTCAGAATAATGAGTGGCTACCCCATTTGTTTTTCAGAGGCAAGACTTACTAATGTTAAGCTGTTAAATGAACCTGGCTTTACCGCAATTAAACTACCATCACCAAACTGGATACCATCAAAAAATTGAGAGCCCCACTTCACACGTTTAAAGTGAGCATAACGCGCTTTGGCATACACAGTTTCTAATGCGTTCAATGCACCATCACGCTTTACTTGTTCAAGAATAGCTTGGCTCAATAATTTATCAGCAATAGACATAGTTGCCTCCTACAAAACAATTGCGTTTTTCCATATCCGCTCATTTCTTTGTACCAAACATAGCAATTTATGCAAGGGCACTATCCTCAGTTTATGCGTTTTTCCACTTATTAGTTTAAAATTCACCCATAAAAAAAGCTCAGCATGTGAATCTGAGCTTTTGAACTTAATAAAGATATTAATAGGTATTTACACCGTGAATGAACCGTTTTCTTGTTTTGGATTTGGCCCAAATCGGTTATCACCAGGCTTGCTGTCTTGTACCATAAAATAGATCAGCACTAAGATACCCACAATCGGAACAAACATGATCAATGCCCACCAACCTGTACGATCTTGGTCATGCAAACGACGGACAATCACGGCAAGATTAGGGATCACAATAAAGAGTGAATACAATGCTGCTAATAGCCCGTAGCCATCACCAAATGTAGGCAAGCCTAAAACACTATCTGCAACACCAAGTGCCAAACTGACTAACGCACTAATTAAAGTAAAAAACCAAAACTCTTTACGACGAGAACGTCCATTAAACTGCGCGTACTTTTTTAATACTGCAATGTACCAATCCATCTTTCTTCCCTTTATGCCAAAATATAGAACCGAATAAATATGTTTAAAATGTATGCCTTTTCAAGATAGTAGCCAAGTCTTTTATCAGTAACTTCAGATGTGAGGCTGCTCGAAATTAAAAATAATAATAACTGTCTATTTTATCGACACTGTGAGTAAGGTTATAAAGCCTATAAATTATGCATATAGTTTTACGCTTATTAACCTTTCCTATCTCATTATTAGTGCTACTAACACTAACTGCAATAGGGATAGACAATGCAAAAGACACTTCTTACCTGTGCATTAACCGTCGCTTTTAGCGCATCACAGGCATACGCAGCAGATTGTACCAATATCGATGAGTGGCAAGCTGATATCGCATATAACGGTGGCAGCCAGGTGCAACAACAAGGCAGCCTTTATAAAGCGAATTGGTGGTCACAAGGTAACGCGCCAAGTAGTCATTCAGGAGATTGGCAAGAATGGACGTTAGTTGATAGTTGTGATGCAGGTGGAAACCAAATGCCAACGGTTGCGCTTACCTCACCAGTTGATAATGCACAACTCAGTGAAAGCAGTGACATCACTATTGCAGCCAATGCAAACGATAAAGACGGTACAATCAAACAAGTTGAGTTTTTCTTAAACCAACAATCCATCGCAGTTATTGATAAGGCACCGTACCAGATCAATTGGACTACCATACTCGGTAACCACACAATCTCAGCAGTTGCGACTGATAACGAAAACGCAACCCAAACCGATATCGTCACTGTAAGTGTTATCTCTGCTAATGAGAACATAGCACCAACGGTTGCTATCAGCTCACCAACGGCAGATGCGAATGTAACTGAAGGCGATAGTGTTACGATAACTGCCAACGCGCAAGATAAAGATGGCTCTATTAGTAAAGTAGAATTTTTCGTTGATGATCAGCTTATTGCAACGAGTACATCATCGCCGTTCACAACTCAATGGACAGCCACTGCTGGCAGCCACCAGATCATTGCCAAAGCGACAGATAATGAAGGCAGTGCAACAACCTCAACAACAGTCAGCATTAATGTTAGTGAAGTCATCGTTGGCGGCGGTTGTGGCGATATTCCAACCTTTAAGTCAGGCTCTCAATATGCGGCGGGTGATTTAGTTGAAAATAACAACCATAAATATCGCTGTGATATTGCTGGTTGGTGCTCTTCCTCTTCAGATTGGGCCTATGCGCCGGGTGAAGGTCAACATTGGAGTGATGCATGGACTGATCTCGGTATTTGTGCCATTGCACCTGAAGTGACATTAACATCATTAAGTGGTCAACAAACTGTACTAGCAGGCACAACATTAACCATTGATGCTGAAGCCACTGATGCTGATGGTACTGTGACACAAGTGAGCTTCTACGCTAACGATCAGCTGATTGAAACAGATACCAGCGCACCGTACAGCGCACAATGGTTAGCATCAAGATTAGGTAATACCACCATCAAAGCTGTTGCAACCGATAATGAAGCCAATACAGGCGAAGCAAGCGCAACTGTGACCGTCAGTGATCAAGCCATAGTGACTAGCCTCACCTCACCTGCCAGTGGATCGGTAGTTACCTTAGGCAAAGCATTAACCCTTTCAGCAACTGCAACTGCACTCACAGGTGATGTACGTCAGGTTGATTTCATTATTAACGGCAATATTGTTGCTACTGATACAACAGCTCCTTACAGCGCATCTTGGACTGCCCAATCAGCAGGCAGTTACACCGTGACAGCCCTAGCAACAACTGGTAATGGTGAAACGGCATTATCTACAGCTGCTAGTATTAAAGTACAAGAGCCTATTGATACCAAACACAACCTAATTGGTTACTGGCATAACTTCGTTAATGGCTCTGGCTGTCCTATCCGTCTTGGTGATATTTCACCTGACTGGGATATTATCGACATTGCCTTTGCTGATAACGATAGAAACAGTAACGGTACCGTGCACTTCAATTTATACAATGGCGATATGCACAGCAGTTGTGCTCCGTTAGATCCCCAACAGTTTAAAGATGACGTACGTAAGCTTCGTGCCCAAGGTAAAATCATCGTACTATCACTCGGAGGTGCTGAAGGTACCATCACGCTAAATACCGATTCAGACCAAGCTAACTTTGTTTCAAGTCTAACTGACATTATCAACGAATGGGGTTTTGACGGTTTAGATATCGATTTAGAAAGTGGCTCTAATCTACTTCATGGCACTCAGATCCAAGCTCGTTTACCTGTCGCATTAAAACAAATTGAGAAAAATATTGGTGGTGATATGTATCTCACCATGGCACCAGAGCACCCTTATGTACAAGGTGGCATGATTGCTTACTCCGGTATCTGGGGCGCTTACATTCCAATGATTGATCAATTACGTGACATGCTGAACTTGCTTCACGTCCAGCTATACAATAATGGCGGTCTAGCCAATCCATACATGTCAGGTGCTGCACCTGAAGGCTCGGTTGATATGATGGTAGCATCAGTCAAAATGCTGATTGAAGGTTTTGAGTTAGCAGATGGTAGCCAATTTGCCCCACTTCGTGATGATCAAGTCGCTATTGGTTTACCTTCAGGCCCAAGCTCAGCTAACTCAGGTCAAGCGCCTACCCAAAACATTATTGATGCCCTTGATTGTGTCACGAAAGGCAGCCGTTGTGGTTCAGTTGTACCAACAAAACTCTATCCTAACTTTGGTGGTGTAATGACATGGTCAATTAACTGGGATATGCATGATGGTTTTAACTTCTCAGGCCCTATTGGGAAAAAACTGCAAGAAATGAATAGCCAGCGATAACGAAAGCAGTAAAAACAACAACGCCAAGGCAAATAGCTGCCTTGGCGTTTTTTATTCTTCTTATGACTTACAATTAGTAACGCTTAATTCGCACCACTTTCATGGTCTCGACTTCAAAGCCTGCAACCGTCACCGTTTCAGGGTAGTAGGTCATATTCACTTTCGCACCTTTTAGGCTTTGGTATTTTTTCTTTCGCTTAAACTTAAAAGGCACATCATAGCCTTCAATCATCAAGGTATGCAGGATCCAATCACCATCTTCACGTTGAGTATGAGAATACACTTTTAAACCATCGCTATGGATCAATTCAGCATGTTTAGTTACTAATTTATCAACATCCGATTTCATCGCATTTAGATCCTTTTAATCAATGAATAGCCCATACGAAAACAGAGAGCCTAAGCTCTCTGTTTAATCTTAACCGCTTACTGAGCGATGTTACTACGAAAGTGGAATAAATAAACCCGCTAACGTTGCACTCATTAAGTTTGCAAGGGTTGCTGCAAAGATCGCTTTCATACCCAAACGTGCAATCTCAGGACGACGTTGAGGAACGATACCGCCTAAACCACCCATTAACATTGCAATAGACGTTAGGTTAGCGAAACCACACAGTGCGAAAGTCACGATTGCTTGAGAGTGCTCACTAAGCTTTGCAATTGTTTCAGGCTTCATTAGCTCTGCAAATGCAATAAATTCGTTAACCGCAATCTTAGTGCCGATCAAGCTTGCTGCTGTGTTCGCTTCAGACCATGGTACACCGATTAACCAAGCAACAGGTGCAAATACGTAACCAAAGATCATATCTAAGCTTAGGTGATGTAGACCATTCCAATCAAAGCCTAACCATTGACCAACAGAAGCTAACCAATTACCAACATGACCTAAACCACCGTTTACTAATGCAATTAAGCTGATCACTGCAAGTAAGCTAGCACCAACCGCCATTGCAATTTGTAAGCCGCTAAGTGCACCACGAGATGCCGCATCAACCATGTTTACTGGTTCATCTTCTTCGCCATCGTCTTCTTCTTCCATGGTGTGCACACCTTCAGTTTGAGGAACAAGCAATTTTGCCATCATCAAACCTGCAGGCGCAGACATAAAGCTTGCAGCAATAAGGTATTTTAGCTGAACACCTAAACCTGCATAGCCCACCATCGTACCGCCAGCAACAGATGCAAGACCGCCAACCATGACAGCAAACAGTTCAGAACGTGTCATACGAGACAAGAATGGACGAACAACCAATGGTGCTTCTACTGAGCCAACAAAAATATTGGCTGTTGCCGACATCGATTCTGTACGTGTTGTGCCTAAAAAGTACTGTAGCACGCCACCAATACCACGGATCACCCACTTCATTACGCCAAGGTAGTAAAGCACAGAGATCAACGCAGAGAAAAATACGATAGAAGGAAGTACGTTAACCGCAAAAATAAAACCAAGTTTAAATTGTGCTAATTGACCAAATAGGAACTCTGTACCTTCATGACCATATTCAATGATGCCGGATACCGCACCAGAAACACTGTTTAAAACTACACGACCGATAGGCACGTATAAAATAAAGCCTGCAAAGATCACTTGCACGCAAAATGCACCTAATACAGTGCGCCAATTTACCGCGCGACGATTTTCAGAAAATAAAAAACCAACGGCAAAGATTACGATAATGCCTAAGATGCCGACCAAATAATGCATGGTCATTCCTCAATGTGTAGTAGTAAACGATTGCGGGGGGATTTTAGGGAGAAATAAAAGTGTGACAAGGATCAAATTGTTATTGCAATTAACGATTCAATAACAAGAACACTCTGATTCGCTGTTTTTTTCAGCTAAGCAAACGAAATTCGTTAGATTGGTTCCTATAAGGAATACTATTGTTTCCAGAGTTTACAATTGGAAACGTTTGCGACAGCGTTTGGCTAACCGTTTGCGTCATACTGTCGCTTTTTACATCATATAATTGGCGAAAATAAAAGCCCTTTACTGACGCTAAGTGACTTCAATAACGTTTGTTCATTATATATGGCAAGAAATATTCCCCAGCTCGATATGCTCACGAATAAATTCAATAAATAAATTTACCTTTGTCGGCAAGTATTTATGGCGAGGATAAACCGCATATAACGGCATATGCTGTGTTAATTGCCACTCCGGCATCAAACGAATAAGTTTGCCTTGGCGAATTTCATCTTTTAATAGATAAGTCGCTAAGTACCCTACTCCATTACCTGCAATAGTGGCATCACGGATAGCATCGGCAGAATCAACACGATAATTACCGGTCACTTTTACTTGCAACTCCTCTTCTTTTTGGCTGAAGTTCCAAATATTGTCTTTACGCTCACGACTGAAATAGGTAATACAGTTATGTTGTTTCAAATCATCCGGATGATAAGGCACACCATGTTTGGCAAGGTAGTCAGGGCTTGCAACTAAGACAAAGTCACAATTAGTAAGATGGCGAGCAACAAAACCTTCCGGTGGTGAATCCATAAAGCCAATCCACAAATCAAGTTGCTCAGCTATAAGATCAACACGATGATCAAACAGGCTTAATTCGAGATTGACCAATGGGTGACGCTCGTGAAATTCATTAATGTAAGGCGCAACATGGTTAGACGCAAAAGATTGAGCGATCCCCACCCTTAACGAACCTTGCTGGCTATCACCCAGCGCTAACAACTCACTTTCTGCTTCATTAATTTCATCGACAACCTTTTCACAATGCTTAGCAAAGATACGACCTGACTCAGTTAGAGCAAATGAGCGAGTGGTTCGCTGTACCAATTGAACCCCTAGTCGCTCTTCTAGTTGCTGTACTAATTTACTGACTTGGGTACGGGAGATCTCAAGTAACTGTGCTGCTTTGGTAAAACTCTGCTGTTTTGTCAAAGCATTGAACACAACCATTTGCTGCGCTTTTTTTAACATTGATAACCTTTATGACTTCAAATAGTTGTAATGACTTTTAAACGTAAAAGCATACTAAACAACATACTTTCCTATTCTACTATAGATAGAAAGAGCGACAACCAATTGAAACCTTGGAAGGAAATCACACTAAAATTCAGATTGAAATATGACTGTCATAAACTTATATGGTCATAAATATGTACCACTTCAGCACAATTAAAATACTTTCCAATATTTCATAAGACACCAAAAAATCAGATCTAGCCTCGCAAAAACATATACTTAAAAGAAATAACTTAATAAATATCAAATAATACGATCGAATTTAAATCAGTTTTAATTCCCATTAAGTATTTATGACAACATTCATAGAGTGTTCAAAGTTCTGAAACATAAGTGTCACATAACTTTCCTAATCTTTGTCACGTTCATTCAAACCTATAGTAATCAGCAAACACGAAAGGACTAGGAAAATGAAAACAAAGATTATCGGCGCAATCGCATTAGCAGGAACAATGGTCGCTAGCACTGCAGCAATTGCAGGCGAAACTATCTCTGTTGTAGGTTCAAGCTCTGTATCACCACTAATGGAAGTATTTGGTGAAACTTACGCAAAATCACATGATGTAACAGTAGAAGTTCAAGGCCCAGGCTCATCTGCAGGTATCCGTACTGCACACGATGGCTCAGCCGATCTAGGTATGTCTTCACGTGCTCTTAAAGCATCAGAAGAGTCACCAGAAGTAAAAGAAGTGGTTATCGCTCGTGACGGTATCGCCGTTGTTGTTAACAACAGCAACCCTGTTTCAGACTTAACTAAAGAACAAGTTGCTAAAATCTACAAAGGTGAAGTGACAAACTGGAAACAAGTTGGCGGTGAAGATAAGCCAATCGTTGTTGCTACACGTGATACAGCATCAGGTACTCGTGGTGCATTTGAAGACATCATGAGCCTTAAGAAAAAAATCAATGGTGTGAAAGTTTCTGCAATTTCACAAAAAGCACAAGTAGCAAGTGGTAATGGTCAGCTAAAAACAACTGTTGCTAACAATCCATTTGCAATCGGCTACATCTCTCTAGGTTCTGTAGATAACACAGTTAAACCTCTAGCAATCGACGGCCACAAGCCATCAGTTGCAGCTATCAAATCTGGTGACTACACCGTTCAACGTCCATTCCTTGTTGTTTACAAAGAAGGTCGTCCATCAGCTGAAGCACTTAAATTCCTATCTTGGATGAAGACTGCTGACGCACAAAAAATTGTTGAAAGCAAAGGCTTCATCTCTACGCACTAATAAGTATTTTTACGCTCAGCTCATTGAGCTGAGCGTTTTTTATTTTTCTCAGTAACTGGTCACCTTTGTACTGGTTCTGGAGTAAGTAATGACCATCGCGAATATTGAAAAAACAGCAAAGAAGCAAACTTCGCTTAAATCAAAAAAACGCATTGATTGGCGAGAAGTTTTCTTTAAAAACCTCTTCATGTTAAGTGCTGCTATTGGCATATTATCCCTTATCACTATCGGCTATTTTATTTTCCGTGAAGGCTATGCAGCTTTTGCTCAAGCCGGTGTAGCAGGTATCGTTTTAGGCACAGATTGGTTACCACCAGCGCTTTACGGTATCGCCCCTATGATTGTGGCTTCATTAGTATCTACAGCAGGTGCTGTGGTTATTGGTGTGCCTATCGGTGTTCTCACCGCTATATTTATCGCAGAAGTTGCACCTAAACGTTTAGCCGATCTTATTCGTCCTATGATTGAGCTACTGGCAGGTATTCCTTCTGTTGTTTACGGTTTCTTCGGTCTTGTAATTATCGTTCCACTTATCCAAGACTGGTTCAATGTACCTGCTGGTAATACGATTTTAGCCGGTATTATTGTTCTGGCTGTGATGATCCTACCTACGGTAATCACAGTATCAGAAACCTCAATTCGTGCTGTACCACGCGCATACAAAGAAGGCTCATTAGCGCTAGGTGCATCATCGATGTTTACTATTTTTAAATTACTCGTTCCAGCCGCTCGCTCAGGCATCATGACAGGCGTGATCTTAGGTGTAGCACGTGCATTAGGTGAAACAATGGCAATCATTATGGTAATGGGTAACTCCCCTGCCATGCCTGAAGGTTTACTTGAATCAGCGCGTACGTTAACCGCTAACATCGCCATCGAAATGTCTTACGCAACAGGTATCCACGCAAGTGCACTTTATGCTACCGGTATTGTACTGCTGGTCTTCATCATGCTGCTAAATGGTGCGCTTCTATTCTTAAACCGTGAGCGTGCGAGGTAATAAAGAATGTCTTTAACAGCAAATAATTCTGCACTTCAAAGTGCAAACCCTAAAGCCCAAAAGCGTAAAGATCAGATTTCTTTAGCACTCATTTGGTTATCAGCGGGTATCACTGTTGGTTTCTTACTTTGGGTTATCTGGTACATCTTAAGTAATGGCCTTGCTCATGTTAACTGGTCATTCATTACGTCGAATTACACCACTATCGGTCAAGAATCAGGTATCTGGCCTATGGTTGTTTCGACCATTTATATGGTGCTGGCATCCATTTCCGTTGCTGCTCCTCTTGGCATTATGACGGCCATTTACTTAACAGAATATGCAAAAGTAGGTAGTCGTTTAGTAAAAGTTATTCGATTCTGCACAGAATCGCTGGCGGGTATTCCATCGATTATTTATGGTTTATTCGGTATGACTTTCTTCGTGGTTGTGCTTGGTTTTGGTTACTCGATCCTATCGGGTGCATTAACACTGAGTATTTTGATCCTGCCTGTGATCATCCGTACCACTGAAGAAGCGTTAATGGCTGTGCCTCAAACTTACCGTGAAGGTTCTTATGGTTTGGGTGCATCTAAAATTTACACCATTTGGAGACTGATCCTTCCTAGCGCAATGCCAGGTATTGTCACTTCAATCATCCTCAGTGTAGGTCGTGTTATTGGTGAATCGGCACCTGTATTCATGACAGCTGGTATGGTTGCACGTATCCCTGAAAGTGTTTTTGACTCAGGTCGAACACTTACCGTGCACCTTTATAAATTAACTCAAGAACTTTACACCGTTCACGAATGGAATCAGGCCTACGGCACTGCCACTGTTCTGATTGTCATTGTTCTTGTTATTAACTTAATTACCAAACTGATTGCTAGCCGTTTTAACACTGCGACTTACTAATTTTGAGGAAGAGAAAATGAATAAATTTAACATTGAAAATCTAGACCTATTTTACGGCCAAAACCAAGCTCTAAAGAAAATCAACTTACCGATCCCAAACCGCCAAGTAACGGCGCTTATCGGTCCATCTGGTTGTGGTAAATCTACCCTACTACGTTGTTTGAACCGTATGAACGACCTTATTGAAGGCGTAACAATCAAAGGCTCATTAACAATGGATGACGAAAATGTATACGGCAATATCGACGTATCACAGCTTCGCATTAAAGTTGGTATGGTTTTTCAAAAGCCAAACCCGTTCCCAATGAGCATCTACGAGAACGTTGCATACGGTCTACGCGCTCAAGGCGTAAAAGACAAAAAAGTGCTAGATGAAGTCGTGGAGCAATCGCTACGTGGTGCAGCATTGTGGGATGAAGTAAAAGATCGTTTGAAATCACACGCATTTGGCTTATCAGGTGGTCAGCAACAGCGTTTATGTATCGCCCGTACCATTGCGATGAAACCTGAAGTGATTTTAATGGATGAACCAACATCAGCACTTGACCCGATTGCAACCAAAAAAATCGAAGATTTAATGGAGTCTCTGAAGAAAGATTTCACCATTGTTATCGTTACTCACTCAATGCAGCAAGCACGTCGTATTTCAGATCGTACTGCATTTTTCTTAATGGGTGAGTTGGTAGAACATGATGAAACACAAAACCTATTTACTAACCCTAAAGATGATCGCACTCGTGGTTATGTAAATGGTGATTTTGGTTAATAATCAACATATTCAGATTATTAACACTCTTCCTCCTCGCGTTTTTAAAAATAATAATAGCGATGGTACTTTTTGCCTCTTCTTCGGAAGAGGCTTTTTTGTTTCAATCACAATCTTTCTGATTGCATGTTTACTCAGATAATCATGACATCTCAACTGAGCACAAATGAAACCCATCACCTCTATAAGAACAACGTATTTTGATACATCACGTCACGATTTTTTACATCTACAAATAACCTTGTTAAATTTTTATCCACTTCCACACATGCTTATTAGAAGATAAAAATTCAGTTACTTATATTTGGCCATGAAATCAATAAACTAGGAAATAACACCTATTGTGATAAATAACTCACAACAACCAAACATACTTAATAAGTTGATACATCATTCTGATATTTTCCTATAGCGAAAAAACTAGATCCTGCTATATAATCCGCGCTAATTTTTTCAAATTTAAGCATAGTTATGTCATAAACCAACATAACTGTGACGATACTAATCGTATTAATCCCTGCAGGAGTTAATTACCCCATGCGCTTACTGGCACTCATGTTATTGCTAGTTTCTTCTCTTAGTTTTGCCCAAGCAACTAAGACAGAAGAACCACAACAAGCAGCAACGAACCCTAAAGTTGAACAACTTCTTGAGCTAAATAATGAGATTTCTACCTTAGCAAAAGAAGCCATGACCACAACAGGTTCATCTCTTGATGTTATCCGCTTGCAAGTTCTTAATAAAAACAATGAACTTCGTGATATTTTAGCATCGCTAATTGATACAAAAGATTCAGATAAAAAGCTATTACTTGAGCAAGTTAAAAAGCAAATCTCTTTTGTTAAAGAAGCCAATAAATACCTTGATGATAAGTTAACCCGCGATCAAAAAGCCCTTGATAAAGCAAAAGATGCAGAAAAACTTATCTCATTAAAATCACTGGCAGAAACTCGTCAATATTCCACATTGATCCTTAATGAAGAGTGGCAGAACTACCAATGGTTAGAGAAGCTAGATAAACCTTCACCTAAAGCTGTGAAAGAATTAACTGAGAAAGTTAATCACCGCCTAGACTTTATGTCTGCGTCACTAAGCTTTGATAGTCAAGCGCTTGAACTGGCGAATAAACAGCTAAAATCTGCAACAGAAAGCGAAAAAAGTGCGTTGCAAATGTCACAGATTCTTGCGCAACGCCAAGTTGATAGTGACACTGATAATCTAAAGCAACTGATTGTTATTGCAGATAAAATAGGGATTGACACTGCTGAGTACAAAAAGCAGTTATTTGAACAAACAGGTAATGTTACTGACGACTTACTTAATAGTAAGGTAATTTGGTCAATTGCGTCAGGTTGGACTTCAGAACTAAAAGAATGGTTACTTGATAACCTGCCACAAATGCTCTTTAAAGTGTTTGTTTTTATTGCAATCATCTTTGCATTTAAAACATTAAAGAACATTGTTAGAAAAATGGTTAAGCGTGCCGTTTCTGCAAAGAACTTGAAAATGTCGATGTTGATGCAAGAGTTCTTCATTTCGATGTCAGGAAAAGCGGTATTTGCGATCGGTATTCTGATTGCGTTATCACAAGTGGGTCTAAACCTAGCCCCTATCCTTACCGGTTTCGGTGTTGCTGGTATTATTGTTGGTTTCGCATTACAAGACACATTATCTAACTTTGCTGCTGGTATGATGCTGCTGATCTATCGTCCATTTGATGTTGGTGATCTTGTAGAAGCAGGTGGTATTACAGGTAAAGTAAGCCATATGAGCCTAGTTAATACCACAATCAAAACGTTCAGTAATGAAATGCTAATGATCCCAAATAGTAAGATTTGGGGTGATATCATCAAGAACGTAACCCATGAAAAAGTACGTCGTGTCGACATGGTCTTCGGTATTGGCTATGGCGATGACATTGAAAAAACTGAGCGTGTATTAAATGAAATTGTCTCTGAGCACCCTGCTGTACTACGTAGCCCAGAGCCAACAATTAAACTACACACATTAAACTCATCGTCTGTTGATTTCATCGTTCGCCCTTGGGTGAAAACTGATGATTACTGGGATGTTTACTGGGATATTACGCGTGAAGTGAAGATGCGATTCGACCGCGAAAATATTTCGATTCCATTCCCACAGCAAGATGTACATCTGCACATGGTTGAAAAAGCGTTAGAAACTAAAGACGCATAATTCACTTTTGTGTAAACCGTACAAGGCAAGAGTTAACGTTAAAAACGCGACTCTTGCCTTTTTATTAGCCAACTATCTTCATATTCATTATTCAGTAAGTCTTTCACTGTTAATGTATAATTCATGCGCCCTAACACGTTATAATCCGTTTGCTTAACCAATTAGGTTACATTTACTTACGTAAAAGACTGTAAAGTAATACACAGGCAAAATAAATTCAGCTATAGTGCCTGCACACAATGAAACAGCGTACAATTTCGCTGATATAAAATTAAAATGTGTTTGTCGCGCTTTAATCTCTTTAAAACAGACTTTATTCAGGAATGATTATTATGAAAAAGCGTCTTCTGTCAGTTTTGGTACTTCCTATGATGCTAACAGCATGTGCAAGCAATGGCGTAGTTAAGGCAACTACACCTCATAAAGTTACAGCTAACGAAATCAGCAATGGCAGCTGGGAGCTAGTTCAAATCGATAACCAAGATGTAAAACTGCCAGAGCCTTTCCAAGCACCAAACCTTGAGCTTGCATCAGATCTTGCTGCCAATGGTAATGCAGGCTGTAACCGCTACTTTGGTCAAGCTGAGCTGAAAGATGGTCAACTACGCATTGAGAAAATGGGTATGACAATGATGCTATGTCCAGACGAAGCAATGAAAGTTGAACAAACTTTTGCAGACTCACTGGCCGATTGGAACAAAGTTTCGGTTTCTGATGACACGCTAACGTTAACCAATGCTAAGCACACCTTAACGTTCACTAAAAAAACAGCTGATGCACAATAATTATTTGTACATCAAACTCTAAATTCAAAAGGCAGCCTCATCGGCTGCCTTTTTCATTTCTGTTTTCCAATACCAGCTATATATATCATCACTCACACTCTGAAAACCTAGTGTTCTCAAGTATCTTTTCGTTCTCTATCTTTCTTATGTTGTACTTGTGAGAATTATAACGCATTCAAACAACTACAGACGTTTAGCCATCTAGATGTTTACATTAAACATCAAAGCCGTTAGATTGGTGAAGAAATACCCATGTTGACAAGGATTGTGAACACTTATGATTGAGATAAAACACCTCAGAACCTTAACCGTATTGCGCGATACAGGCTCACTTACTGCAACAGCCAATACACTGTGTTTAACCCAGTCTGCCCTGTCACATCAGCTAAAAGATCTCGAACAGCGTCTTGGTGGTCAACTTTTTTTGCGCAAAACTCGCCCTGTTAAATTTACCGCAGAAGGCGATATTTTATTAAACTTGGCTGATGCCATTATTCCTCAACTCACGCAAGCTGAGCATGAACTTGCCAATATTAAGCAAGATGCGAATGGTCGCTTACATATGGCCATAGAATGTCACTCATGTTTCCAATGGTTAATGCCAGCCCTTAAGGAATACCAAATTCATTGGCCGAGTGTGACCCTCGATTTTTCTTCTGGTTTTGGCTTTGATCCTATCCCTGCTCTAGCCTGTGGTGAGTTGGATTTAGTGATCACTTCAGATATTCAACCACGCAGTGAAATCCATTATGAGCCCCTGTTTGATTTTGAAATGCGGTTGATTGTGAGCGTTAACTCACCACTTGCAAATAAACCCTATATCACACCGCAAGATATCGCAGAACAAACCATGTTGAGCTACCCAGTTCAGAAAAATCGTTTAGATGTCGTAAAGCATTTTCTTCAACCAGCAGGTCTTGAACCCAAAGCATGGAAACAAGCAGATAATACTTTGATGCTGGTACAGATGGTTTCGGCAGGATTAGGTGTAGCGGCACTACCTAACTGGGCAATACATGATTTTGCACGCCAAGGATTGGTGGTGAGTAAACCGTTAGGAAAAGGATTATGGCGACGTTTATTTGCGGCCATTCGTGCTTCAGAGCAACAACGGCATTATTTACAAGCATTCTTTGCTACAGCTCGTCAGCAATGCCAGCAACACTTAGAAGGCATAAAATCTGCTTAAAATATCTCGTAGTAACCAGTAACCCCCTTCATATAACAATAAAGCCTCTCACTAATGACTTTTAGCAGGAGGCTTTATTCATTGATGACTAACGAAATTGATTGGTCAATGGATCATATTGATAGCCTAATTGTGCCATCTTATCGATGAGTTCATTCTCATCCAGTTCGTAACGGCTTATAAGTTCAGACATGCTATTGCACTCTAAACGTAAGCGCTCATTAACAATACCAATCACAATATTGCCATCCATACCTAATAAGTTATTAATTTCCATACGTCCTCCAACTCCTATCTACAGCCAGATCAAGATGCATTCAACGTTACTTATAAAGCATAGTCGTCAGATGATAAAACATAGAAAAAAAGCCGCTGAATCAGCGGCCTTATCATGCTTTTCTTTGATTTTAAAACAAGACTAATTGCAAACCTGCTGAAAAAACTAACACCACCAGTGCAGTCGCAATCTGCCAATTATTTGCCTTTTTATTAAGTAGAATATGACCTGCCCAAATCACAAGGCCAATCACCATCAATGCTAATGCTGTGATGATTTCGACCATATGGTGACTACTTTTCACCTGACCTAATGTCATGATCTGCCAAATCATAAACAGGATCGTTAAAATCGCACTAATAAAGCCGACAAAAGGTAAAATACGATGGAATGCTTGCAAGCGAGTACGGGCAAATATCAGTAACATATGTGCTAATGCACTACCGTACAATGCTATCGCAACTAAGCTAATCGCAATTTCTGGCATATTCAATGTAGGTAGCAGCACTAACCAACAAACAAACGCCAGCACGTCACTGCCATACAACACCTTAATTGGCCCAGCATCGCGAGTTTTACCCGTTTTCACCTTCATGGTAAAGAACGCTAACGCCAGTAAAGGCAATACGGCCAGTGGTTGAGCAATAGCTGCTACTAACCAACCCACCAGCAATACAGGTAACATTTTGTGTATACGACCACGCTGTCCAGGACAAATTTCGCCCTTCGTTAGCACAATAGTCAGAATAAGTTGCGCTCCAAGTAACGCAGGAACAAGAAACGTGAGGTAGCCAGCCATGATAAACGTCATTAAATAAATAAAAATTGTCGCAATTATACCTAGTTCATCGGTGATGTGAATCCGTAGCATGATGCATCAAGTATCGCCACGCGCCTCTAAGCTATTTATCATCGCTATACCTTTATTATTTCCAAGACAACTTTTGCATATTTCAATCAGAATTTCTTAACTCTAAGAAATTCTCATATTCAAAATATATCTATAAGGACAAGGTATAAAATTAAAAAGAGGTTTAGCTATTTGACGTTTTCTTCAATTCTCATAACACTAACAAATAGCAGGAGATAACTATGTTAAATGTAAAACTACTTCCATTGTTGTTCCTTATAAGCAGTTCACCAACATGGGCTGCTATTTATTCTTGTGCCGACATACCTTCTGGAAAAAATGCTTTAGAAACCAATGACTCCAACGTTAATGCCTATTATGTTATTAATTGTACCGAACAAACATTAACTTATAGTTATCAATATAATCCGAGCTCTTACAATGCTGAGCAATTAGACGGTTTAGCAAAAGAAATGTTAAACAGCATGCACTACGACAAAATGATACTTAATCAACAATATCCTTTTGTTAATTTTCTGAGCTTTAAGATTTATCATGGTTCGACATTATTAGATTCGGTTGTAGAGAAAATAAAATAATGTATTTTATAGAAATGATATTAAATCTTCAGTGGCAGCATCGTCATCAATTAATATATCTAAATCATGCTCGCTTGCCACTTCTCTTACACGACGATCAGGATCATTAACCAATATATCAATGCATTTTCCTTGCTCTGCAAGCACTAAACGCTGCTGTACCGTTAAGTGATAAATTAGGCTTTTATCTTCCATAAGCTCACCTGTGGCATACAAACAATATGCACATAGAATAGCTTAAAAAAAACGTATTGTTAGTTGATTTTTTTGCCATCAAAACAAAAGCTGTTTATTGTCACTAGATACGCATTCATTTTAAGCATTGATATACTTGCCTTATGTTATCTCCATTTCTTTGATATCACTTAACTGGATCTCACAATGAAATTATTCTCTCGCGTCAATACTGTCTTGCTTACGCTATGCCTAAGCCTATTTTCTTTCTCTGCGCTAGCTGCAAACAAAGTCCAAGATGTCCACTTTAAAAAAGGGGCAACCAGTGCAGAATACACAGGCAAAGTCCAAGGTTACGATTACAATGAATACGTTTTTTACGCTAAAAAAGGTCAAGCATTAAAAGCAACATTAGATACTAAAAGTACTAAATTATGGTTTATTCTTCTCAACCAACACATTGAAAACCGCGTAGATTTATCTGAATATTCAGAATCATTGACCCCTCAAGGCACTTATATTCTGCCATACAGCGGTAAGTATACGATTCGTATTGGTCAATACCGCGCTTTTGCTCGACGTGGTGAGCACAGTGAATACAAACTGAAGATTGAGATTAAATAATGCATCTTGTGCGTTATAACTCAGTTACCGAGCTATAACGCACCTATTTTAATGACTATACGGCAGGTTGTACCAATAAGGATTTATTGCGTTCAGATACTTTTGCTAGTAACCAACAAAGTACAAACATTGCTCCATAAAGCACAGTACCGCCAGTAACAACACCACCCCATGCTCCATGCTGCCAGCAGTAAATCAGTAAGAAACCACCAACACTACCGCCCACATAATAATGAACTAAGTACATGGCTGTGGCTGTCGCTTTTGCTACCTGAGCATTTTTGCTAACCCATGCATAAGCCAGCGAATGGGTAAAGAAAGCACCAGAGCTGATCAATAATAAGCTTACAAATATCATTGAGCGAGCTTCTACTAAGCCAAGCCACATACCAACTAAACTCACAATGCCACCCAATAACATACCGCTGATCGGACTAAATCTATTTGCCCATTTACCACTCATTTTCGCTGTTATTGTGCCACTTAAATAACAAAGGAAAATCAATGCAGCCCAACTTAATGGCAAATTAAATGGTGCGGCCACTAACCTAAAACCAGATACCGAGTAAAGATTCACAAACAGTGCAAAGTTAATACCGCCAATCAGCATCGCTAGCCATAAAACAGGCTGTTTAAGGTGATAAACAAGGTGTTTCGAATGTGCCTGTAAACCTTGACGATTAGGTTTAAAATGCTGTTGCTCTGGCAATAGCTTAAAAACAATCACAGCACCAATTAAGCTAAAAATAGCCAAACCCAACACTGCTAAGTGCCAGCCATAATGCTCACTGATAATGCCGCCGTATAATCGACCAACAATACCACCTAAGGAATTAGCACTAATATAGCTCCCGACTGCAACCATTAATGCTTTGGGGGTAAATTCTTCTGCCATATAGGCAACCGCAACGGCAATAAAGCCTGCCACCGAAATTCCCATTAATGCTCTTAATATGGTTAGCGTGAGTAATGAATTACTGAAAACCATGACCCCACCAACAATGGGCAGTAACGATAAACTCACTAACATGATCACTCGTCGACCAACCACTTCTGAAGCAATCGCCCACGGGATCAAACACAATGCCAACATCAAGGTTGTTGCTGCCAACACCCAGTTAATCGCTGTCGCACTCACACCAAATTCTTGCGCCATAAGCGGTAACATAGGCTGAAATAAATACAAATTACAGAAAACAATGAATGAGCCTAAAGCAAGGGCAAAACACGCTTTTTTATAATGAGAGGAGTGGAGTTCAATCATACATTCACCAAAAGGAATACTCGACACGATACCCCTAGTTCTGTGTGTAAGTACAAAGATGGTAAAGCGTGATCTAGCTAAAGAGAGCTGAACGGTATCAATTGCTAGGTGATAAAGAAAATATATAATAACTATCACCACGATAACTTTGGTTTATAGCGATGGACTCACGTCAACTCACTCACTTTTTAGCTTTAGCAGAAACAAAGAATTTCACTCGTGCCGCAGAAAAATTGCATATCGCTCAACCTGCATTAAGCATGACAATCAAGAAGTTAGAACAACAACTTGGTTTATGCTTATTTGCGAGAAATGATCGTAAAGTAGAATTAACCGATGAAGGTAAAGTGCTATTACCTCACGCTAAAGCCATTATTCAGCAGATCAAGGATGCACAAACTGCAATGTCTGAACTAAAAGGATTAGAAAAAGGCGAAGTGCGTGTCGGTATACCTAGCATGTTAGGCTCTTATTTCTTCCCTGAAATCATGATGGGATTTAAAAATGAATATCCAAACTTAAAGCTCAGTATTGTGGAGGCTGGCACACAATCTATTCGAAAAATGATCATTGATGGCGAATTAGATTTTGGCGTGATCATCAATCATGAGTTACCAGAAACACTGCATCCAGAACCCATTTTAAAATCACAAATGGTAGCCGTTGTTTCCGAACAACATGAGTTTGCAACGCGCAAAAGCCTTTCATTTAATGATTTCTTTAGTCAAGAATTGGTGATGTTTAAACATGGTTATTTTCATCGAGAAACCATTGATAGTATCTGTGAACAGCATCAATTTACGCCAAATATTTCCTTTGAAACCAACCTACTTGCAATGATTTTCAAAATCGTAAGGCAAGATTTTGCGATTACGACCCTACTTGAAATGGTGACTGAATATGAGCCACAGCTGATCCCTATTCCTTTTGAAGATCCCATTCAATTAGATATCGTCATGGCATGGCGAAAAAATGGCTATTTATCATTAGCAGATAAAGCGTTTATTGACTATGTGAAACAACATTGCCCTAGTTAATAATATTCATAACAAAAATGAACGCCTGCTATTAATATTTATATTATTTGTATAATTAATAAGCATTCTAATTTATTAAATAATAATAAATACTATTTACACACAGTTATTAACGTTATTACACCACTATTAAAAACAAATTAAATCATTGTGTTATCATTCCTATAACATAACAGTTAAAATACTGCTTTAGATCATAAGTTACATCATTAAATCTCGTTAATAATTTTATTTTTAGTTAAATTAACCGTCGCAAACACTTCTGAATAGTAACAAGTTTTAATAATTAGATATTTGTGTAGTAAAGGAGTTTCCATGACGGAGCTATTAATAGGCTTGGTGATCACCATCGCTGTGGGCTATTACATTGTAAAAGGATATAAGGCTGCGGGTGTGTTATTAACCGCAGGTATTTCTCTATTAATTATTGCAGGTTTATTAGGGCATTCAGTTCTACCCGCTAAAGTAGCGTCAACGGGTAACTTATTCACTGATTCTCTTGAGTATGTGAAATACATGCTGCAGTACCGAGGCGGCGGCTTAGGTCTACAGATCATGTTACTTTGTGGTTTCGCTTCTTACATGACACACATTGGTGCTAACAATGTTGTTGTTAAACAATTCTCTAAACCACTGTCATGCATTAAATCACCGTATGTTTTGCTGGTTGCAGCTTACATCGTGGCATGTTTAATGTCGCTTGCCGTAAGTTCAGCAACAGGTCTTGGTGTGCTATTAATGGCAACCCTATTCCCAATGATGACAGCAATGGGTATTTCACGCCCAGCAGCGGCTGCAGTGTGTGCTTCTCCTGCGGCAATCATCTTATCGCCAACATCTGGTGATGTTGTTGTTGCGGCTGAGAAATCAGGCTTACCACTACACGTGTTTGCGGTAGAAACCGTTCTTCCTGTTTCTATCTGTGCCATCATCGTAATGGCTGTAGCGGCTTTCTTCTGGAACAAATATCTTGATAAGAAAGACAACACCCCAATGGAGCGTGTTGATATTTCTGAAATGGAAGTGAATGCACCGGGTTACTACTCTATCCTACCGTTCCTACCAATTATTGGTGTATTCGTATTCAACGGTGAAACAATCCCTGGCTTGAAGCTAGATATTTACACTATCGTTGTTCTGTCGATTGCCATCGGTGCATTGGTTGATTTCTTAACTAACCGCCTAAACGGTAAGATCACCCTTGATAACCTAGAATCTTGCTACGCAGGTATGGGTGACGCATTTAAAGGCGTAGTGATGCTATTAGTGGCTGCGGGCGTGTTTGCACAAGGTCTAATGACGGTAGGTACTATCGATAACCTACTAGCACTTGCTGATAAAGCAGGTGCAGGCGGTATCGCGCTAATGCTATTACTAACAGCACTAACAGTAGCTGCTGCAATTGCAACGGGTTCAGGTAATGCACCATTCTATGCATTCGTTGAGCTTGCACCACAGCTTGCGGGTAAACTAGGCCTAAGCCCTGCTTTCCTTATTATCCCAATGCTTCAAGCATCGAACCTTGGTCGTACCATCTCACCTGTTTCTGGCGTTATCGTTGCAACATCAGGTATGGCAAAGATCAGCCCATTCGATGTAGTTAAACGTACGGTTGTTCCTGTGGTTTGTGGTCTAATCACTGTGATTTTAGGTACGCTAGTATTAGTGCCTATGTACGCATAAATATTGCAATAAACTCAATACGAAAGCCTGTTACCGATGTAACAGGCTTTTTTTATGAGCGTTAACACGGCAAAATAGCGCACCACTCTTTTTATAAGTGCTTTGAACGTGGATAAACAACAAGCTATTTTCCAAATCCTCAGTTTTGGTCCTCAGCGTGATGAGGCTTTTTCTGTTTACCTAAATGCGGAATCTCAACCTGATGACGCCCCTTTTCTTGTCACAAAAACATTACTCATAAGCGTCTTACATCAATATTTAGCGCAAACCATTGATGACGACGATTTAGAACAATGGGCAAACCTGATCAACTTTCGTGACGATATTAACGGAGAGGCAATTGAAGACTGGCTATATGCGCTAGCCAATCAAGAGATGATGGGAAATGGTGATAAAAAAGCGAACATTGAACGTATGCTCGCTTTACTGAGTGATAGCGAATAAGGCGTGATTAACCTGCTCTCAGGGCTAAAATCGTCTCAATATCTAATGGCTGATCATATTGGCTAAATGGCATTTCTTGCTTATCAACAGCTAAAATCGACATGCGATCTGCCAATTCATTACCTTCAATACCAACGTGACCATTCACATGATGAATTTGGATCTTACTTTTAAGTGACTGATAACGCTCAAACATAGGCTTAATTAAATCAAGGTTCTTGATCTCGCCCCCTGCTTTCTTCCAACCATTTTTCTGCCATGTAACTGCCCATTGCGTGATGCATTGGATCGAGTATCGAGAATCACAAAAGATAGCGACAGTTTGATTCTTTTCAATCATGCTTTGCGCCATGATTAAAGCCTGATTTAGGGCATTTAATTCCGCTGTGTTATTTGTGCCATTGGGGTTATATAAGCCAAACCACAACTCACTTAGTTGATTATTGTTATATACCGCAAGCCCAGATCCCGCTTTACCCGGATTAGGATCGCAACCACCGTCTGTAAAAATTTTAATTTTAGTTTCTACTGCCAATACTTGTTCAGCAGTCAGTGAGCCTTTACTGGTTGTTGGCTTTTTAACTGGGGCTTTTGTCACTGATGTACGAGAATATGTCGGTGCTTTGTTACCAAAAGCGGCTTGTGCTTCTGCTTGCGTTGGAAAAGACTTATATTTTGCACCTGCAAATTTATCGACCTGTTGTTTGCAACTCGCCCAATCGGTATAAATTCCCGGCGTTCGTCCTTGCCATACTACATAAAACTTTTTAGCCACATCGGTCTCCGGCATATATCATTGTGTATTCAGTTATATACTAACCTTGTCAGGTAACTTTTTCAGGTAACTTTTCAAGTATCAGAGCAGTTTTATTTTCGCCAACATCACTATTAAATGGAGAAAACAGTTGAGTAAAGAGATACGCGCAGATATTGCCCATGTTTTATCTCAAGTAGGTATAAACATTGAGCCACAAGATAATATTTCTACTGCCTTTTTTATGGTGCTATGTTGTGCGGGTGCTTTTCTATGCTACGTCATTGTGCGCTGGGGATTACTTAAAATCGTCAATGCTATGCTTAGGCGATCCCAAGCCACATCAGGACCTATTATTGTCAAACATGCGGTTTTTGAAAAATTATCTCTAACAATCCCAGCGATCGTTCTTAACTTATTAATCCCTTTAGTACTTGATAAGCATGCCATTTTAAGTGGGCTTTTCGATCGAATATTAAGCCTATGGTTGCTTTTTGCACTAATACGAAGCATCTATGCCTTACTTGATGCAAGCAACGATATTGCTGATGTGAAATTGATGAGCCGCGATTTACCTATTAAGAGCTTTGTTCAATTATTCAAATTGATCATTTTCTTAATTGGTTTCATTATTGCGATCTCAGTGCTCGCTGAACGTTCACCTATTTACTTCCTCAGTGGCTTAGGTGTGGCTACAGGTTTTATGCTGTTAATCTTCCGAGATACTATCTTAGGTTTTGTGGCAGGTATTCAATTATCAGCAAACCGTATGGTCAAAGTCGGTGATTGGATCCAAATGGATAAGTACGGTGCAAATGGTAATATTGATGAAGTGTCATTAACTACCGTCAAAGTAAAAAACTGGGATAATACCGTCACTAATATTCCAGCTTACGCACTGGTTCAGGACTCCTTTATCAACTGGCGACAAATGCAAGAGTCGGGCGGTCGTCGAATAAAACGAGCCATTTTAATTGATATTGATAGCATTAAATTTATTAACAGCGATGAAGAACAGCAGCTACAAACGATCGATTTTGTACCTGCTGTGATTGCGAATATAAAACAAAACTTAAATCCATATAGTGGGCTAACAAATATTGCTGTATTTAGAGGCTACCTTGAGGCTTACCTCAAACAACACCCAAAAATTCGTCAAGATATGACATTTCTAGTACGCGAACTCGATCCTTCACCTGAAGGTTTACCCGTTGAGATCTATGTCTTTGTTAATGATACGCGTTGGGCATTCTATGAAGCGGTTCAGTCTGATATTTTTGATCACATCTTTGCTATTCTGCCGCAATTTAACCTTGCCGCTTACCAAAGCCCGGCATCATTTGATTTACGCAGTTTAAAAACACCAGAAGAGCCGACTCCAGAATCACCGTCGCTTTCGCAACGCAACAATATAGAGGCCGAATAAGCCCAAAAGCCATCTTATCTAGAAAGATCACGAGTAAGATGGCTTTTTCTCGAGTACCTAATGTCATCAAATAAATTTCTCATTATCAGGTAATTTCACACTGCGTCTAAAAACATTCTGCATCGGAACATAATTACAGTAATAACCTTGAATATTCGCTTCTAACCATTGTTCTGCAGTCACGCCACTAAAGTTAATGTTATAGCCACAATTAATCACAATATGCTCAAACAAAATCCGTTGGGTACGCCCGTTTCCCTCTCTAAAAGGATGTAAGACATTAATATCACAATAATACTGCGCTAACCGTTCCACCAACTGTTCAAATGGCAATCCCACTAAATAATGCTCTGATTCTAACTGTGCAAATAAACGCTCAGCTTCAAGTTGTAACCGATTCACATTACAAAAACGGGTGTCATCTTTTGATATGTCAATAGTTCGACATTTCCCCGCCCATTCAAACAAATCATCAAATAGCCATTTATGCAATTGGCAAAAATACGTGAAATCATAAGGCGGCGCTGAAAATTCAATCCCCATGGCGGCAAGGGTATTAAATTGTGTTTCCGCTTCATCTAATAACACTTCATCGTAAATATTTAATTTGTTGATCAAGACGCCAGTGTCATCATATGTGTATGGGTCTTGCTCGGTACCGTACTTATTTGCCACATCTACACCTTTTCAGTGTCTGCCTGCTTATAATGACGAATGAGTTGCTGGCGTAATTCATCACGTTTACGCACATTTTCTACTAACGAAGGAACTTCAATTTCGTAGCCTTCTAACCGCATACTTTGCGCAAAGTTTTCCATTTTCACTTGCTCACAATACGCATGTTTATCAGCAAAACTCGTTAATGGTGACGGTTCCTGTTGTCCTTGCTTCTCCTCTTTCATCTATCCCCTCGCTTAATCGTTATATGTATATTTGTAGTTATGAACTGCTCGATAAAACATTTTTAGCATAGTTGGCTATTATAAAAATGATGCTTCAGTATTGATTTATCCTTAAAAATTCTCAGGTTTTATAAGGGCTAGTCAGTGATACTGCTAACCGCTATAATTCCCGCCTCAAAATATAGAGGTCAAAACATGCACACTAAAGTAACACCAATTAATAGCTACCCGAAATATTGGGCTGAGTGCTATGGCACAGCACCATTCTTACCGACATCACGTAAGGAAATGGATGCGTTAGGCTGGGATAGCTGTGACATTATTATTGTTACTGGTGATGCCTATGTCGACCACCCTAGTTTTGGTATGGCGGTTATCGGTCGCCTACTTGAATCTCAAGGTTTCCGTGTCGGTATTATTGCCCAGCCTAAATGGGATAATAAAGATGAATTCATGAAACTGGGTAAACCAAACCTATTCTTTGGTATTACCGCAGGTAACATGGACTCTATGATCAACCGCTACACAGCCGATCGTAAACTTCGTCACGATGATGCTTACACCCCGAACAATGAAGGGGGTAAACGTCCTGATCGTGCCGTATTGGTTTATTCACAACGTTGTCGTGAAGCATACAAAGAAACACCGATTGTACTTGGTGGTATTGAAGCAAGTCTGCGCCGTTTAGCGCACTATGATTACTGGTCTGACAAAGTACGTCGTTCAGTATTAATGGATGCGAAAGCTGACATTCTTCTCTTTGGTAACGCAGAGCGTGCACTGGTAGAAGTTGCTCACCGTCTTGGTAATGGCGAAGACATCAAATCGATGACACGCATTGCTGGTACTGCTGTGATGCTAAAAGACGTACCTGAAGATTACAAAGAAATTGATTCTTCACGTATCGAAAAACCAGGCCGTGCGATGGTGATGCCAAACCCATACGCAACGGAAGAGAACTGCGATAACAACAAGCAAGAACAAAAAGAACAAGCACAAGTAGTGCGTGTTCAACCTTCTCGTCACGATGCTGCATCAACAGTCGTTCGTCTACCATCGTACGAAAAATTGGCTAATGACCGTATTCTTTACGCTCATGCAAGCCGTGTGATGCACTTAGAAACAAACCCTTATTCTGGCCGTGCTCTCGTGCAGAAACATGCTGATCGTGAGCTTTGGGTTAACCGTGCACCTATTCCTCTAACTACAGAGGAAATGGACTTTGTATTCGGTTTACCGTTCGCACGGATTCCTCACCCAAGCTATGGTAAAGCGAAGATCCCTGCTTACAACATGATCAAAACATCCGTTAATATCATGCGTGGCTGTTTTGGTGGTTGTTCATTCTGTTCAATTACCGAGCATGAAGGTCGTATTATTCAAAACCGTTCAAAAGAGTCGATTTTGAATGAAATTGAAGAGATCCGTGAAAAAGTACCGGGCTTTACTGGCACCATTTCTGACTTAGGTGGCCCGACTGCGAACATGTACCGTTTAGGCTGTTCCGATGAACGTGCTGAAGCGAACTGTCGTCGCCCTTCATGTATCTTCCCTAAGATCTGTGAAAAGCTTAATACCGATCATAAACACACGATCGATCTTTACCGTGAAGCGCGTAACTTAAAAGGCGTGAAGAAGATCATGATTGCATCGGGTGTACGTTATGACTTGGCGGTTGAATCACCAGAATACGTTCGTGAGCTTGTCACTCACCACGTGGGTGGTTACTTAAAGATCGCCCCAGAGCATACCGAGAAAGGCACGCTTGATCTGATGATGAAGCCGGGTATGGGTACTTTTGATCGCTTCAAAGAAATGTTTGATAAATACAGTAAAGAAGCAGGTAAAAAACAGTACCTGATCCCTTACTTTATTTCAGCGCACCCAGGCTCTACTGATGAAGACATGCTTAACCTTGCATTATGGTTAAAGCAAAACGATTACCAGTGTGATCAGGTTCAAAACTTCTATCCATCGCCAATGTGTAATGCTACTGCGATGTATCACTCTGAAACCAACCCACTGAAAAAAGTGAAATACAAAGGTCGTGACGATCTGTTTGTGGCTAAAGGTGAACGCCAGCGACGCTTGCATAAAGCTCTGCTGCGTTACCATGATCCAGCAAACTGGGCGCTAATTCGTGACGCATTGATTTCAATGGGTAAGAAGCACCTTATCGGTAATCGTCCAAGCTGTTTAGTACCGCCTGCAGGTACAGAAGCAGAAATGACACCTGCGGAGCGTCGCGGATCGGGTCGTCATGGTGCAAAACGCTTTGCGACTAAGCACCCTAACCAGCCAGATATTCGCAAAGATGGCAAACGTAGCCCATCAACTCGCAATGGCAAGCCAGCTGGTAATAGCAAACCGTCTGCAAACGGCGGTAACGGTAACCGCAGTAATAACAACGGTGCTAAGCGTCCGACATCAGGTAATAACGCTGGTGCTCGTAATGGTAAACCAGCAACAAACCGTAACGGGAAAGCGGGTCGCCCAAATAAGCCAACACGTAGTCGCGCTGGTGCATAATTCCTAACAAGAATAAACAATGCTATATAAAAACGCTGCTTTTAATGCAGCGTTTTTTATTTAACCAAACATTGACAATTGATATGTATAATAGGAACGTATTGATAGTAAGTAACTAAAATATCTTATATTTTATTTACGTAAGTATTCATAACGACTTATTCAGGGAAGTTTATTCACTGTGAAATCTATTACTCATTTTTTCTTATTCACGCTATTCACTGCGCCCACAATGGCTTTAGCCTCATCTGACGACGACTATGACGCGTGTCTATTAAACGCAGTAAAAAATCAAAGCGGTGAATTGACCATTAACCAAATCCGTACCCGTTGCCAGAAAATCGTCACTCATGCAGATAATACGCCTGAAACTCCGATGATCACGCAACGTCTACAACATGAACGTGAGACTACATTTGACCCGTTTGTGATCACCCCTCATCGTATGAACTACTTTCTGCCAGTCACGTTAACTGACAGTATTAACCGCGCTGCGTATGCAGGTTCTGAGTGGGATAACCATTTAAAAAATGCTGAAGCCGAATTTCAGATCAGCTTTAAAACCCCACTGAATTACGATGATCTGTTAATTGATGGTGATGGGCTATTCCTTGCCTTTACGCTTAACTCGTACTGGCAGGTTTATGCAGGTGATATTTCTCGTCCATTTAGAGAAACTAACTATCGACCAGAAATGTTTTATCTTGCACCAACCCCTTGGACACCATTTGGTGGTAATACATGGGCAACCATAGGTATTGAGCACCAATCGAATGGCAGAACTCAAGGGCTTTCGCGTAGTTGGAACCGTGTATATACGGATTTGATTTTTGAAAAAGGTAACTTTGCCTTTACTGTACGACCTTGGTGGCGCATTCCCGAAGACGACAAGAAAGAGCCTAATTCTCCGTCAGGAGACGACAACCCAGATATTGAAAAATACATGGGGCATTTCCAAGTCGGCGCAGTTTATAAGTGGGATGATTATGAATTTAGCTTTGTTGGTCGTGAAAACTTCGCCACCCATAAAGGCTATGGTGAATTAGGCTTAACCTTCCCACTATGGGGTAAACTACGTGGATATACTAAGTATTCTACGGGTTATGGTGAGAACCTAATTGATTATAACCACAAGCAGCAACGTATTGGTGTCGGTATCGCACTAACAGATCTACTGTAATTACGGCTAAAGTAAGATACTAAAAGACAACAAAAAGGCATGAGAGATCCTATCTTCTCATGCCTTTTTATTAACGAAATAATTCAAACGCCATAAAAATAATCGCAGCGCTTCCCAATACCGAAAACAGACCAAGCACCACTTTTCGTTGATTGGTTGGTGACATAAAACGCATCACCCAGTATGCAAAAAGTAATAGACCAATAATCACTGTAATCTTTATCATTCGTGTCTCCTATCAGCCTTAATTACTTTTAATCCCCTAAGTGTACTATCACACGCAGACGTTAATTCTTCCTTAAAATACACTAGCTTATTAATGCTTTATCTTATTAGCTTAACACATAGTTCAAATTTAGAACAAAAAGTGAACACAAACAAAAATAGCGCAAAACTGCGCTATTTTATCACTCACCAATGCGATTAAATTTCAAACATAGGTACATCTTTAAGTTGCGGGATCGCTTGTTGAAGTTGCTTCTCTTGCTCCGCTAATCCTTCAATCGAGCCACAAAGCGCATTCGCCTTCACTTTCATTTCATCACTTCGCTGTACCATTTGCTCACTTAAACGATTCTTTAAATCAGCAAACTTACTCTGTAGCTGAGTAAAGTCTAAATTACCATTTTTCATTTCTTCAGAAAGTGCTGCAAACACCCCAGCGACGGATTCAACGCTCACTTGTTTCATGGCAGATTCAAACTCTGTTTTCCAATCACCATCCATTGAAGAAAAGACCTCAGCTGGCATGACAAATTCGCCTTTCGAGTTATAAAACTTGTCATGTGCTTGCTCACCTAAGTGATTAATCAAACTTTGCACCTGATTAAAGGCATCTTTAGATTCAAAACTATTAGCAACCGTGCCTAATACATCTGTCGCCATCCCTACCCCTTCTTGGGCTAATTGCGCCATTTGTGGCAAATAGATTTGAACATCTTTACTGTAAGCATCTATCGCTTTTTGCTGCACCGCTGTTAAATCCACCTTTGAGCCATTGATGTACAGATCATTATTTTTATCGATCACCAATTTAGGCTGACCTTGTTCATATACAGAAATACCGCCATTTTCAAAATGGATAGGATTGGGTACATCAATCGGACAGCTCTGAGCAAAAGCAGAACTTGACGTTAATAACAAACCGCCAATCAATAACTTATTCATATGTATCGCATCTCTTAAATCGTCTAATGACAATATTTTTCTTTTTATTAAGACCACATTTTTCTGTTTTTATTCCATCTAGTATCGCAACAGTATGCGTTTAACGCCTAATACTTAACTTACTGATGAAAAAACAAGCAAGAACGGTACAGTGTTCAATAAAAGTTGAATTATCAACGTCAATTCTGCACCATAGCCTTTATATTCAACCAATTTGGAATTCTCGTGGAAAAAGTTGCTATCTTTGTCGATGTACAAAACATCTACTACACAGTAAGAGAAAAATATCACGCTAACTTCGACTACAACGCCTTCTGGTCTGAAGTATCACAAGACAGAGAAATCGTTGCAGCTTACGCCTATGCCATCCACAAAGGTGATGAGAAACAGAGACAATTTCAAAATATTCTGCGAGCAATTGGATTTGATGTAAAACTGAAGCCCTTTATCCAACGTAGTGATGGCTCAGCTAAAGGTGATTGGGATGTGGGCATCACGTTAGATGTGATTGAACATGCGCCAGAAGTGGATCGTATTATCCTACTTTCAGGTGACGGTGACTTTGATCTACTGGTTGATAAAGTACAAACCAAATATAACGCCATCGTTGAAGTCTACGGCGTCCCAGGATTAACAGCTGCTTCTCTTATCAATAGCGCAGCGCATTACCGCGAAATTGAAGATACCCTTTTACTCGGTCGCTAAATTTACCGAATAAAAATAAGGCCAGTTCTATCGTAATAGGACTGGCCTTATCTTATTTATTTCATTTCATCGCATGGGCAAACTGATGACCATGATGATGGTGAATATCTAATAACTCGTGAACTGAATGCCATACCATTTTTACTGGTACAATGATGAAGTATACAGAAGCTAACACTACCATCACTGGATCGGCATAGGTTGCGTAGTCAGCATATTTCGTCATCATCAATAATTTCGCGATAAAGAAACCAGCTAAAACAGCCACACTGATCACGGTATCCATCACCCACTGCTTAGCTTCAGCTTGTGCTAATGCAGAATCAATGTTCTGACTTTTTAATTTAATATAACGGTATGTAGCATAACAACCCACTACGCTTACCATACCAAAGGCTAGTGCTACGCCTGCGTTAATGTCACGACCACCAGCTAAAATTGCTTCTACTGCAGAGTAGAAAGACCATAAACACATCACCGCAATTACACTACCTTTGATAGCTATTACAGATGGTTCAATCATTGCAAATTGAGGGGTGTTTTTATCCACTTCAGGCTTATTAATATAGTGCGCTGCACCAAGTGATAGCATTGTTAATGCTAAGCTGACCAGTGAATAGGCACCATCAAACACAATTACCAACGAGCCAACAATTGACCCTAAAACAATCCCTATTACCGCAAATGAAAATGATGATACTGTTGACAACAACAGCAAACCACGCTCTTGTTGTATCTTGCTAGACATATAAACCTCAATCGACAAATTATTCGTCGTTTTTAACTTGAAAAATGATTCTGAATACAGAATAACGTGAGTTATAGTTATAGCATAATCACTGAGCGACAATTTTTTCGTCGCTACATTGAGCATCAACGTTCTTATTCTTAACTGGTGATACCCTGTATGAGAACCAACCAAATTGAAATGTTTTTGTATGCAATAAAAACAGGTTCTATCGCAGAAGCCGCGAGAAAACTCGGAAAAAGTCGTACAACAGTCAGTGCAGCATTAAGTGCATTAGAAGATGAATTAGGAATAGCCCTATTAAACCGAACGGGAAACCAAATTATTCCCACCGACGTTGGTGATGCCATTGCTAACGATTTCGAGCGTATGTTGTTAATTGCCCGTGACATAGAAACACGCTGTGCGCAGCATCTTGCAGGTGTTGAATCAACTATTCGTATCGCGCGTGATGATTCGTTGCCTGAATCGGTATGGCGAAAACTATTACGGGAAATTCGTCATCAATTCCCGCAAACCAGTGTGTCTATCTATAGTGCGCCACCGCAAGAACTAGAAGATATGGTGACGCAAAACCTTGTTGATGTCGCATACGGCTTAATACCTGACACTCATCAACTCTCACGTTTACATCAAATCGATTTAGGCCAAATTCGTGTCATGTCAGTGGCGCACAAAGATCACCCTTTGAGCCAACTGCGTAAAGTGACCAGTGCCGATCTTGAACGCTTTACTGAAATTGCCGTGGCTTACATTGATGAAGAAAACTTAAAAATCGTCACGCCGAAAGCTGGTAAATACATAGCCTTATCATTTTACGAGCATTTGCGTGATGCGGTATTAGATCAAACCGGTTGGTCATACTTACCTGCAATTTTAATCAAGCAGCACCTACGTGAAGGTACATTAAAAGTCATTAAATATAACCGCGCCATGAACTGGCAAGCATATGGTGAAGTGGTAGAAAGTGAGTCTCGTCGAACACCTGTGATCAAATGGCTCTCCGATCAAATTGAGACTTACCTGTTTGACGAAAGTGATTAATGCTTGTAAGCAAAGTAAAAAATCGCGACACCGGAAGTTCATCAAATAGCCACCTAAGAGTCATATAACAGCGATAGCGTAAAAATTCATCCTAAACAGAGTACTGTTGATCATGAATATCAATACTTATCGCACCCTATGGTTATCCGATATACACCTTGGCTGTCGCGATTGTAAAATAGATTATCTGCTCGATTTCTTTGAGCATAACCAAGCAGAGACCATTATTTTAGTTGGCGACATTATTGATCTCTGGTCACAAAAACATCGCGCCTACTGGCCTCAAAGTCACCATGCCCTTCTTAACCTACTCATAGATAAAGCACATCACGGCTGTAAAGTCATTTATATCCCAGGTAATCACGATGAGAAAATTCGTGACTTCTTACACTACGATTTTGGTCATATCCAACTCGAACGCCAATACATTCATACCACGGCAATAGGAAAAAAAATCTTAGCGCTCCATGGTGATGAGTTTGATGATTACGTTACCGTTAACCGTTTTCATAGCTATTTAGGCGACAAAGGTTATGACTTTTTACTGTTCCTCAATCGTTGGTTACACGTCACTCGTCGCAAAATGAACAAGCCCTATTGGTCACTGGCAAGCTATTTAAAACAGCGGGTCGATAAAGCTCATCAAGCCATTGCTCGTTTTCGCCAAGCAGCTATTAGACATGCTGAAAGCCAACAGGTCGATGGCATTATTTGTGGCCATATCCACCAGCCTGACTTACGTCTATGTAAGGAAATAATGTATGCCAACTGCGGTGATTGGGTGGAAAATTGTACATTATTGACCGAAACCCATGATGGCATGATCCAACTTCGCCATTGGACTGACACACATTGCCATATAATTGCTGATACAAAAGACTTCTTTAAAAGTGAAAAAACGACTTTACGACCACCTTCACACGATCACGCAGCATAAGAATACATTTACTCAACAATTTTCGTAACTCGTTGATTAACTGACATAAAAATGACAATTTAAGAATTTTCACCACCTTTAGCTTTCGTAATTTTTGCTATAATAACCATGAATTTAGTTGAATTAAGATAAATTAAGATAATTTAACTTTATAAAATATGGACGTCTCTAGATTGAACGGTGTTTTTAATTCATTATGTGCGCCGTTTTTAGTTAAGTAAGGAAATGAAATATGATGAAAAAATTGGTTGCCGAGTTCATCGGTACATTCTGGTTAGTGCTAGGTGGTTGTGGTAGTGCTGTTCTTGCTGCTGCTTATCCAGATCTTGGTATCGGTTTCCTAGGTGTTGCACTAGCATTCGGTTTGACTGTTGTAACTATGGCATACGCGATTGGTCATATTTCAGGCTGTCACCTAAACCCTGCTGTTACTGTAGGTCTATGGGCGGGTAACCGTTTTCCAGCAGGTGAAGTCGTTCCATACGTAATTTCTCAAGTTCTTGGTGGTATCGCTGGTGCTGCTGTGCTTTACGTTATTGCAAGTGGTCACGCAGGTTTCGATCTTGCTGGCGGTTTCGCCTCTAATGGCTACGGTGAGCACTCTCCAGGTCACTACTCACTACTATCTTCTTTCGTAACTGAAGTAGTAATGACATTCATGTTCCTATTTGTGATCCTAGGTGCAACGCACAAGTTAGCATCACCACAAATGGCTGGCTTAGCAATTGGTCTAGCACTAACACTAATCCACTTGATCAGTATCCCTGTAACAAACACATCAGTGAACCCTGCTCGTAGTACTGGTCCTGCTCTGTTTGTTGGTGACTGGGCAACATCTCAACTATGGATGTTCTGGGTTGCGCCACTTATCGGTGCGGTTCTAGCAGGTTGGGTATACCGTTGGTTAGCACCAAATAACGACTAATATCGTTATTGCATCAAACACAAAAAAAGCGAGCATCAGCTCGCTTTTTTAGTATCTACGCTTGATCAAATCATTAAGCTTCTTGTACCGCTTTTAATAGCACTTGTACTGGATGCTTAAACTTAATGTGTTCAAAACGTTTTACTTGGCTTCGGCAAGAATAACCTGTTGCCATACAACGTGAATTATCAAGTTGCTCAATATTTGGTTTCCAGCTTAAGTTATACACCCCTTTTGACGTCTCTAACTTATCTTTCTCATGACCAAACGTTCCTGCCATCCCACAACAACCCACCGCAATAGATTGTAGTGTGACACCAAAGTGATTGAAGATCTCTCCCCACTGCTTTTCCGCATTTGGCAGCTTGGTTTTTTCTGTACAGTGAGCAAAGAGATACCAAGGCTTATCATCCGTTGAACTGTATTGCTTTAGCTCTGGTAACAAAGGTAATAACCACTCATGCGCAGTTAACACTTCAAACTTACCACGGGTTTCTTTCAATACTTCTGCGTACTCATCGCGATAACACAGCACCAGAGCAGGATCGACGCCCACCATTGGAATATTGAGCACAGCTAATTGATTCAAGAAATCAGCGGTATTACGTGCAGTTTTAGCAAATTGACGTAGGAAACCTTTCACATGCTGCGCTTTACCATTGGGCTTAAACGGCACCAAAATCGGCTTTTTACCAAGCTTTTCAATTAAAGTAATGAAGTCTTTCACCACTTCAGCATCATAGAAACTAGTAAATGGGTCTTGAACAATCAAAACGTAATTCTTACGCTCTTGCTCTGACAAAGCCTGAAGCCATTGCAGATCAAAACGCAATGCATGATGTCCATCTAGCTGCTCGTTCAACGTTGGTAACGACAGTAATGGCATATCAACATAACCGATGGCTTTTTCTGTCAGCTTTTTCGACCACTGCGGACGTGTAATCGCATTCATCACACCCGGCGCTTTTGCCATTAATGGCAAGTAACTTTCAACGTAAGCCACCAGATAATCTTTGGCTGGACGTTGATATCGGCTGTAGTAAATGTTCATAAAACGAGAACGGAAACTAGGTACATCGACCTTGATTGGACACTGACTCGCACACGCTTTACAGGCTAAACAGCCATTCATTGCATCCATGACTTCATGAGAGAAATCGTACTGTTTACGACGCTCACCATAACTGTTTTTTAGACGATCAATGATTTGTTTAATCGTCGGTGTGGTGGTTAGTAGCTTTTGCTCTAACTCATCAGCATTAACGCCTTGCTCTGCTAATTGACGCAACCATTCACGAACAAGCCCTGCTCGCCCTTTTGGTGAATGACGACGATCAGCGGTGATCTTCATGGATGGACACATAGGTGAGCTTGTATCGTAGTTGAAACACAAACCATTACCGTTACATTCCATCGCTTGTTTAAAGCTATCACGGGTATTAACTGGGATCTGGCGATCGTAGAAACCACGCTTACGATCATCAACTTTCACTAATTGATCATCGCTACCGAGTGGCGTACAAATTTTACCCGGATTTAAACGGTTATCAGGATCAAATGCCGCTTTAATACGACGAAGTTCAGTAAATAACTCATCACCAAAAAATGCAGGACCATATTCAGAGCGGAAACCTTTGCCGTGTTCGCCCCACATTAAACCGCCATACTTCGCCACCAGCGCAACCACTTGATCAGAAACTTCCTTCATCAAACGTTCTTGCTCAGGATCGCACATATCAAGAGCTGGACGCACATGAAGCACCCCTGCATCGACGTGACCAAACATGCCATAATTCAGCTGTTTTTCATCCAGTAACTGGCGGAACTCAGCGATAAAATCGGCCAAGTTTTCAGGTGGGACACAAGTATCCTCTGCAAATGCAATCGGCTTTTTACTGCCTTTAGCTGCACCTAATAAACCTACTGCTTTTTTACGCATGGTGTAGATCTTTTGAATGCTGGCTAATTCATCACACACTTGATAGCCAATGATCCCTGCTTGGTTAGCAGCAATCATTTCATCGAGTTTTTCACACAACGCACTCACTTGCTGCTGGTTTTCTGCCACATCATTACTGGCATACTCCACCATGTTAATACCAAGCATTTCTTTACCCGGTACATCGGTCAGCAAATCATTTACGGTGTTCCAAACAATATCTTGCTTCGCTAGGTTTAATACTTTTGAATCAATAGTTTCAACAGATAACGCCTGCGCTTCAACCATCATAGGTGCATTACGCAAGGCAGAATCAAAACTGTCGTATTTAATGTTCACTAATGTGCGCGATTTAGGAATAGGTGTAATGTTCAGTTTGGCTTCTGCGATAAATGCCAGTGAGCCTTCTGCACCACACAATAATCGACCAATATCAAACTGAGTCAGCGCATCATCGTAAACATTTTTTAAATCATAACCGGTAAGAAAACGGTTTAATGGTGGGAACTTATCAATAATTTGCTGGCGTTTATCACGACAAATCTGTGCCGTGGTTTTAACGACTTTCGCCGCAAGATCATCACCATCAATCGCATTAATTTGAGTATAGTCTAATGCTTCTGTTGTTAATACCGAGCCATCGACTAACACCGCAGTCAGTGATAATACATGATCAGACGTTTTACCGTATTTTAGTGAACCCTGCCCTGAAGCATCAGTGTTAATCATGCCACCCACGGTAGCACGATTACTGGTTGAAAGATCGGGTGAGAAAAAGTAACCGTGTGGGCGTAACGCATCATTCAGTTGATCTTTCACAACACCGGTTTGAACACGTACCCAGCCCTCTTCAGGATTGACTTCTAATACCTTGTTCATGTGGCGAGAAATATCAACCACCACACCCGGTGTTAATGATTGACCATTAGTACCAGTACCCCCACCACGAGGTGAAAACGTAATTTTCTGATATTTATCTTGCTGACCAACTTGGCCAAGCAGTTTCAGATCATCAATATCTTTTGGTAAAACGACAGCTTGAGGAATAACTTGATAAACACTGTTATCCGTTGCCACTGCAAGACGGCTGGCATAACTCTTTTCAATGTCGCCACGAAAGCCAGCTGCTGATAATTCGTCAAGATAAGACAGTACCAATTGCTCAATACTGTTTTGATGGGTTAATGCAGGTAACATTGTGCTCCTTTTCCAGTGTGCGCTATCGCTGATAGCGAAGTCGTTTCCTACGACTACTGGCCTTCTCTAATTGAATATTTATGGAGCCGTGAACACTAAGAATATACTCACGGCAAATCAAATTTTAGAAATAGTTATCCCTTCACTTTACCTTACAACGACATGGAACAAAACAAGCAATCGCACTTAGGCTGTAATCACTCAATAAGTTTTACGCCCATATCTTCGGTAGATGTAATCTGTTAAAGCAAAAGTGGCTCCAACCAGTGCCATAACCGTGATGACTTTAATCAGCAATAGCGCAGCTGTACTGATCACTATATGGGAAAGCCCCAGTCCTGCAGCACTGATGACAACGACAGCCATGATTAAACTACACCCTAAGAAGAAACGAGTTGACCAAGCAATTGTGTTGTCCTGTCGTTTATGCAAAACAAAAACAACGCTGCTGATCGCTAATGTACATGCCAGTAGATAGACTTGTTGAGGTACTTGGAAATAGCACACTGCAACAAAAATCACGGCACTAAATAAAGCCCAGCATCGCCAGTTCCAAATATTATTTAGCATCAAGCCTTTTCGCTGCCATTGAATCAAGGCTAAAGCGAGTAGCATTCCAACAGTTACACCCAATAAGGTATCAGACATAAAATGTACCCCTAACCATACGCGTGCGACGGCTTGCAGCACGATAGCCAAGATAAAAAACGGCAGTACCTTCATACGAAATACTTTTATATTCGTAATCGCATCTGTTTTAAAACGGTTAATGAATAAAGGTAAGTTGTACCAAAGCATTAACCACAACACCGTCGCCATAAAGGTATGCCCACTCGGCAATCCAAAACCGCTGGCAGAGGCTTGTTGTAACTCAGGCCAAATATAAAAAGGTCGAGGAGATGCCAACCAAAGCTTCATCACTGATGCGGTAAAAGTCACAGATAACAAAATACTCGCAAGAGCAAGCAAGCCTGTTGTACCAAATCCAATCGCAGCAATGAGTAATAACACACCAATAAATGGTTTCTCACCCGGTAAATTAAATACCTGCATTACAGTGTTAAAAATACGATAAGTGAGCTCTGAACTATGCTTAATTGTTTGCTGAAACGCTTGGATCTGATGTAACTCCCACTGATGTAGCGGGCTAATTGATTGATAATCTAACCCGTTATCAGTCACAGCGCTTTCTGGTACTTGTTTAAGCCAAGGGCTAAGCAATGGCACATCATTCGGGTAGCGATAATCAGCTTTAGTAATATTATCAACCGAGAGTAAATATACCCGCTTCACTTCTTTGGCAAAATGCTTGGCTTGCCATGCGCTTACCAATAAATCATCGGGCTCTATTTTGGCTAATGGCTTTAAGTAAGGCGTTACTTTTGAGGTAGGGATCGGCTGTTTAGCCACACAAGCAAATACCGTGGTATTGCCACGAAGTTTTAGCAGTTTTACTGCTTCAACATGTAAACCCGTTTCTTCATAAACTTCACGCACTGCCGCTTGTTCTGGCGTGTCATTTGGATCGATTTGTCCGCCGGGTAACGCTAATTTTCCTGATATTTCTTCTTTGATCACAAGCACCTTATCACCATGACGAATAACACATGCCGACCCCACTAATGGAATAGCTTGTGCTGGCAATGCAGAGAAGAAGAAAAGAATAAATGACAATATGCCTAGCAATGATTTAAATACAGTTAGATTAGATTGAGGCATATCGATTCTCATCATGAAAAATGCCATCATAACAGGAATGAAGAAAGGAAAAATAGCTAAGAAACATCTTGTAACTTAGCTACTTAATCATTTAACGCTTACACAGTATGCGCACGAAAAGGCTTATAAGCCCCCCATTAAGGTATATTTCATCTCAGTATATTCTTCGAGTCCTTGATGCGCCCCTTCTCGGCCAATACCGGATTCTTTTACCCCGCCAAATGGCGCAACTTCAGTTGAGATCAAACCTTCGTTTACCCCAACCATACCGTATTCCAATGCTTCACTGACTCTAAAAGCGCGTGATAGCGATTGAGTGTAAACATAAGCCGCTAAACCTGAATCAGTATTGTTGGCACGATCGATAACATCTTGATCCTCAGTGAACTTAAACACGGCTGCCAATGGGCCGAAGGTTTCTTCACTCGCCACCAACATATTATCAGTCACATTGCCAAGAACTGTTGGCTTTACAAAACATGTCGCTGATGGTTCACGAGTACCGACAACAAGGTTAGCCCCTTTCATCATTGCATCGTTGATATGTTTCTCAACTTTTTCTACCGCAGCACGATTGATCAACGGACCAATGGTAACGCCATTGTCTAAACCATTACCGACAGTCAATGCAGACACTTTTTCAGCCAATTTATCCATGAATGCATCGTAAATATTGCTATGGACATAAATACGGTTTGTACATACACAAGTTTGCCCAGCATTTCGAAATTTCGCGATCATCAATCCATCAATAGCACGATCTAAATCAGCATCATCAAAGACGATAAAAGGCGCATTACCACCAAGCTCTAATGAGACTTTTTTTACTGTTGGTGCTGATTGCGCCATCAATAATTTGCCAACAGCAGTAGAGCCAGTAAATGAAATTTTACGTACTCGTTTATTGCTCGTAAGCTCTGCACCAATTTTTACTGCATCACCAGTGATCACGTTAAATAAACCTGCAGGAATACCGGCACGATGCGCAAGTTCAGCTAGGGCAAATGCAGTATAAGGAGTATCAGGTGCAGGTTTTAATACCACCGAGCAACCTGCAGCAAAAGCGGGACCGCATTTGCGCGTGATCATTGCGGCCGGGAAATTCCAAGGCGTGATTGCTGCAACCACACCAACAGGTTGGCGAGACACTAAAATACGCGCATCTTCTTTATGGCTAGGGATCATTTCGCCATTCAAACGTTTTGCTTCTTCAGCGTACCACTCAACAAAGCTTGCTGCATAAGCGATTTCACCTTTTGCTTCCGCTAAAGGTTTACCTTGCTCTACAGTAAGAATATGAGCTAATTCATCACTGTGTGAAACAATTAACTCATACCACTGACGCAAGATCGTCGAGCGATGTTTCGCCGTGGTTTTTGACCACAAACGATAGGCTTTATCTGCCGCATCAATCGCAATATTGGTTTCTTCAACACCCATATGTGGAACATGACCAATCACTTCATTTGTTGCAGGATTGGTAATATCCATAGTTTTGCCAGAAAAAGCATCGCTCCACTGACCATTAATGAATGCCTGTTGTTTAAACAAACTACCAAAAGAAAGGGACATTTATGTTTCCTATAATCTCATCAATATAATGAGTAATAACTCATGCCCAATTATTGTATTACAAAGAAAACATAGGTGCAGTAATAGTCATAAAACATGTGTTATTTCTTATTCTGCAATAACGATAATATTACTTTATTGCCTTATTTTTATTCTGAGAAAACACTAAGATAGGAATATTGAAGAAGGGGAAAATGACAACGAATACGTTATAAACTGTTGATATAGTATTGTTTTTAGATATGAAAGATGAAGCGGAATAATCCGCTTCACTAAAACCTGATATTAACAGCGACCTTTCTTCGCAAGACCTGGAGGACAGTGACCACCGTGGCTGCCTTCAATAACAACACCTGGAACCTTAATGGTTGCTGGCTTGATTGAAGGACCAGAAACTGTACATCCACCTAATGCGATAAGACCTAGAACTAAAATAAACTTTTTCATAACCACTCTCTATATCTAAAAGGGTTTTCATTCAAAAATGTTAGCTGAATTCTAAATGTCCCCCTAATTCCTTATGTTAAATTAAAGTGAGGATTGATATTTATTTAGCCATTCCAATTTATTTGACCTTCACTTTGTCGTTACTTTATTAACAACAAATCCTGCAAATCAGCCTATTAGCAACTAGGCTTTAGAAGAGTTCAATATTTCTTTTAAAGGTTATAGATGAACGTGTTTTCTAGTTTTACGAAAACAGGTAACAGCAGCAATGAATAGAAAAATTGCAGCCATTCGGCATGGCGTTAAACATGGCAATATCATCACCTATATCGATAATCATCATCTTCCTGATACCAATCCTTTTATCCTTTGGGATCATTATCTCTCTATTAACCACTCACAAAGCGAATTAGATCTTCATGGTCATTCAGGCATTGATGCCATTAGCTACCCTGTTGTTGGAACAATTCTTCATTTTGATAGTATTACAGGTAAAAATCGGATTAAAAGTGGCGATATTCAGCTCACGAGTTGCGGCAATGGAATGGCGCATAAATCACTGATGATGCACCATCATGGTACTGCAGAAGCGTTCCAAATGTGGACAGCATCACCTGCTAACCTTCAAGGTGAGATGGTAGCGCCTTCAAGTACGCAGATAACCAATGAACAGCTACCGTTAATTGAAGATATTCATGCAACAACTAAGGTACTTATAGGGAGTTATGAAGGTGTAGAAAGTCCATTAAAACATCGTTGTAATATTATTTATTTCGATATTATTGTGTCATCTTACGGATGTTGGACATTTACCCCCCCAGAGACGCATCAAGCTGGGTTTATTTATGTGCGTTCAGGTCAAGCATATGTAGCAAACAACCAATTACACCCAAATCAAATGGGGCTCTTTGAACACTCCTCACAGCCAATCAAGGTATTAACGACAAATCATAGTGCGCGATTTTTTATCGCCTTAGGTGAACCACTGAGCCAACCTATCATAACTGAAGAAGGCTCTGTTCATTCATCACCAGAGAACCTTAAAAAAGCATTAAATAATATTAAACAGTGTATTACGAGGCTAAAACAACAAGAATAGTCCAGATGCAACAACGCCCTGTAACGCACAGAGATGTTTGCATTACAGGGCGTAATATTATGGTCGTGACGCTAATTGATAAGTACCGTTTGACTGGAACCACAACGCTTGTTTTTGTTTACGACCAAGTAAGATTGGGCCGTCATCAAAAAACAAAAAGTTCTTCCAATTGCGCTTAAATACGCCCCATTTCGTCTCTATGATGTTGTACTTTTCATAGCAGAAGTAAACAGTCGTATTATCTTCCCACTTAATTGCCTCAAGAATAGCTTCAGGCAATGCTGGTTCGTCATCATCCCAAGCATCTTGCCAATCTTCAGCTGTTGACCAGATTTTAGCATCAAATGCCCAGTCACCATGTTCAAAGTGATCAGCATCAGGACTTTGTTTACTAATATGCTCTTGCCAAAGCTGCGCAGAACGCGACTGGGTTAATGGCTTTATTTGTTCAAGATCTGCCGTAGGAACTGGCATTGAAGCGTGGGTAAAAATCCATTTACGCGTGTAATTATCGAGTTCAGTATAATTCATCAATTAGCCTAAAAATGTAAAGACACCGCAATGTACAACAGACACACTGTTTGTTCCAGTTGCCGATGAATAAAAACCTTACTTCAACGTATTCCTCACGATCAAAAAAGGTACGATCTCAACCGTACCTCATCCATCACTTCCAGCGAGTGTTGCTATCCTATTTTGGTTCGTCCCATAAATTGCTTACCCAACCACCCGCATGATCGTCATAATGACTGTTATCAAAAGTCGTTTTAGGTTTTACAGGTCTATCGTTTTTATGACTTTCTAGTAGCTGTGAGATATGCATCGCCATAGGATCATCAGTCGATTTCATACGTTGTCTAGTCGCAACTTCTTTTATGATCTGTAATCGATATGACGAGTTCATTTTTTTCATCACTCACTCCTCTTTCTTTAGACATAAGCGAATAAAAAATAGACACCTCACAACAAAACGTCAAATTACTGCCTTCATAATGTCACAACGATAATGTAAAGCCTTTTGAACGAATTCTGTTAAATAACAATATGTTATATTTTAGTAAAATTTCCATTTATTCATTATCACTTCAGCTTTCGTTTAACCTTATGATTTATAATAAAAAGACTAAATATTAATTTTTTATTTCATTTGATTCTTATTATTAAAAATAAGCTATAAGAATAAAGATGAGACACTAAATATCTGACACTTATAATTGAAACTGTTGTTAGTATTTAATCCGTGCTAAATGATCATCTTGTTATCAAATCTGGTAAACTATGAAACGCTATTATTCTTTATATTTTAATGCTGTAGGAGTGCTTGTGCGTTTATTGTCTTTATTTGCTGCGTCAATTTTACCCTTGTTAAGTGTCTCAGCTATGGCTGCGGCTACGGGGAGCACAGAAGTAACACAACAAACACAAAGTCATGCTGCTTACGCATTTCCAAACAAGTTTCACCAGTGTAAAAAGACACTGAATTACAATGTCTATTTCAAAGGCTCAAAAATCGGCAACTACCAACGTAGAATTGTATGGAATGGTAACCAAGCAGATATCTACACAACTGCTGAAGCGGATGTATTGATCACTAAATCAAAAATGAATATGCATTCTAAGTTACATTGGTCTAATGAACATCAACGTTTTCAAACTGATTCGTTCCAACGTAATATTCGTGGCTTGATGGCTGGTAGCGTCAGCGCAACATTCAGTAAAGATGGCCGTAGTAGTACGGTGATTGAAGATGGTAAAACCCAAAAATACACTGAAGATCTTATGCCGATAATCGATGGTGATACCATTGGTAGCCAAATGCGTCTTGATCTGATTGAGGGTAAAAAGAACTTTGATTTCATCATGCAAAATAGTGATGAAACCAGCCACTACTACTTCACAGTAGCAGGTACTGAAACTATTGATACTAACTTTGGCAAAATAAAAGCTATTCGTGTCAACCAAACACGTAAAAGTGATCGTCAGCTATCACTATGGTTTGCACCATCGTTAGATTATCAATTAGTAAAAGCGACTTATCATCGTAAGATCATTGATTTAAATGCGGTGCTAATGAGTCAAAAGATTGATTGCCCACCAAAGCAGTTGTTTAAATAATAGAAAGCCGAGTGATAATCACTCGGCTTTTTCTTTCTATTTCATGATAGCTTTGCCACCAATAATTTTAAACGCTGGCGTTCCTCGAATAAGCGTATCACGGGCAAATATACCGCCACATTCAGGACAAGTAGCTGGTTCTATAGTGAAATCTTTTACAATACGTTCTTTAAAACATTTCACTAAGGCGCCTTTACCCCCTTTACGGTATTTAAATAAAAGCGTTTTACATTTAGAACAACAAATATCGACGGTTTTCGTTGGTCCTTTTTTATTCGGTTTCGCCACCGTTTACTTCACCTTGTTATTTATAATTCGTCACTGCAAGCGAGCTTGCGATAACCTCTTCAATCAGCAAATCTATTAACTCTCTCGCTTTATCATCAACCCCAGCCAGATTGCCATATTTCGGTTGATGGCGATCATTGCAATACGGATGCTGCCAGCCTGACGTCGTTGCCACAAACATCTCAGCAAATTGATAAGAAACAGATAGACAGCCAGCAATCACGGTATCCACATAAGTTTGAGTAATTGGATACTGCTCACAAGGATCTTGTGCCCTAGTGTTAATATAAACCCAAATAGGCTCAGCAAGTGCTAGCCCTGTATGTTCTAATAGCTCAACTTGCTCTGCAGAAATTTGAATACGTTGATAACCGTGTTCACGTAGATCAAAATCACGTAAACCTTGCTCATCCACTTCAATCAACACACCGTTACATACCCCTTTGCCAGGCTTAACTACCAAAGGTGCGATAGGATAACTACCATCCACATTTCCCCATGCTCGTTGCAAGCCATGTACCAAAACAGGATAAGACTTGCCTGTATTACCAGTACGATTTCGAGAACACGTGTTGATCAGGCTTCCATAGCCAAATATATACATCCAATCACCTTTATTTCTTCTGCTGTTAGGTCTGAAAAACATTAAAGAATCGACAGAAAGTAAACCATTTCTGCTGTTCTAGTTCAAATTGCTGCGGTGTTAAACATGCAAATCGAATACTGTCACCGGGTTTTAGCTGGCAGACTAAGGACAAATCGTGCTGCGTAATACAACCAATGATTGGGTAGCCGCCCAGCGTTTGCCGATCATTGAGTAACACAATCGGCTCTCCATCTGGTGGCAGTTGAATCGCTCCCTTTGCTATCGGCTGTGATACTAATGTTGTTTGCTGTGGCATTATTTTCTCGCCAGTTAAACGACAGCCCATACGATCACTATGCTGGGTAACTTGATACGGCGACGAATAAAATCGTGATTTTTGCTTAGCAGTAAAGCTGTCTGCTTGATACGACTCAATCACAGATACGGTTATTTCATGCTGATAGTGAGGAATAAAACGGGCAGGTACCGCTTGATAACAATATGGGCTAGATGATGCCTTCGCATAGAAACATTGACCAACAGCTAGAGCATTACCTTTACCATCAGCTCCACCCAAATGATTACGCTGTACCGTCGAAGCACTACCAAAGCATTTAGGACCATCAAATCCTCCTTTGATAGCGAGATAAGCACGAAGCCCATAACGAGCATACCCAAAACGTAATAGTTGTCCTTGAGTTAATTGATATGTTTGCCACGGAGCAAGCACATTGCCATCAAGTGTGGCATGCATATCTGCTCCCGTTAACGCAATACAGCAATCCTCTAGTACCTTAAAACAAGCTTGACCCAACGTAATTTCGATCTGCGTGGCATTTGGATCATTATTTAATAACAAATTAGCCCAGCAATAGGCATGGAGATCCATTGCACCACCCTGGCTTAATCCATGCTCGGCAACACCATACCGTCCTAAATCTTGCAGTTGGATCAGCATGCCTGACTCAAGGATCTCTAACGCTGCCATAACTGCCCTCCCAGATCGAAAAACGCTTCTCTGGTGATCGAAACAAACTGCACACGATCCCCAATAGAAAAAATGGATAACGGATAGCGACCTTCAACAAACAGTGATTGAGGGCAATTACCAATAATGTGCCACCCACCAGGGCTTTGATCGGGATAGATCGCTGTTTGCTGATCAGCGATACCAACGCTTCCTGCTGGAATTTGTAATCTTGGTGTTGAATGTCGTGGTATGGCTATCTCATCATCTACTGACGATAAAAAGGCAAAACCTGCGGTAAAGCCAATCGCTCCTACGTCATAAATCTTATTGCAATGATGTTCAATGACCTGCTGCTGCGTTAATCCTTTTGCCTTAGCAACAACCGCTAAATCAAGAGCAACATCCTGATGATAGTAAACAGGTAACTGGTGTAATTGACGTTGCATACTGCTGTGTTTTGATTCGTGACTTTGTCGGTCTAGATGCCATGATTCAATACCAGCGATCATCGTTAGATACACATTTGAATGTGGACGATATTGCACCATGACTTTGGTGTAAGACGGCGTGATATCAATACAATCGTGCTGAAATCTATCTTTCATAAACGCAATAAATTCTGAAATGATCAAGGTTGTTTCTGAACAAATTTCTTGCCCAAACTCGACCATAAATGCATTTTCAGTTACAGGAGAAATCTTCATACTATCTCCCATTTAACTTTGTGCGGTATTCAGCAACTGCGAGAGCTCTTTAATCGTTGCAATAGATTCAGGATTATCCCCATGCACACAAATAGTATCGACAGGTAATGAGAGTAATTTGCCACATGTTGTTTTTACTTTCCCTTGTGCCAGTTGCAATACCTGCGCCTTGATAAGATCTGGGTGATGATGTACCGCATTAGGTTCTGTTCGTGGTACTAAGAAACCGTCAGGGGTATAAGCTCTATCAGCAAACGCTTCAAATAACAGTGTTACACCATATTGCTGCGCTATTTGACTGTAAGCCGTATTTTTTGCACCTGATAAGATCATTAATGAAAGCGGATGTGGACGAGAGAAATTCAATTTAGAAACAGTAAGAACAATAGCTTCAAACAAAGCCGGATCTTTCATCATGTCATTATATAAAGCCCCATGTGGCTTAACGTACACCACCTGAGTTTCATGTAACGCACACAATGCATCAAGCGCACCGACTTGATAAGCAATGCTATGGCGGATTTCATCTAGCGTATGCGGAATATAACGACGACCAAACCCCTCTTTATCTTGATAACCTGGGTGAGCACCGATCATCACATTATATTGCTGTGCAAGTGCGACTGTTGTCGCCATCACATTAGGATCTGATGCATGAAAGCCGCAAGCAATATTCGCCATATTAATCCATGGCATGACTGAAGCATCATTGCCCATTATCCAAGCTCCGAAACTTTCTCCCATATCGCAATTTAATTTCATCCCGCCCTCCTTGCGATGCATTCACGTTATTACGCTATAAATTTCAAAATAAGTATCACGTAAAATGACAATTATTTCTTTTAAAGTACAGCATCAATACCACGCTTTGTCATTGAAATATGACACAATTTTAACAAGAAACCCGTTAAAAAATTTGCTAATCATTAACCTTTCAGCCATTCTTGCTGCGTGTGAGTTACTTGCAAAATTTTAACGCTAAAACAATTAGCAAATGATGTATAAAGGAAATAAGATGAAAAAGTTATTGGTATTATTAGGTGCAGTAACGCTATTAACTGCATGTTCACCAGAAGTAGGAAGCGAAGACTGGTGTAACCAATTAAAAGACAAGCCAAAGGGTGATTGGACAGCTAACGAAGCGACTGAATTTGCCAAAAGCTGCATTATTCGCTTCGGTACAGATAGCGAAAAATAATGAAGAAGAGCCTGATGGCTCTTTTTTATTTCATCATTTTTATAAAAAATATTGATAAACGTTATTGAAAACTAACAGGCGAAAAAAAAGCCCATCAACTGATGAGCTTTCTTAATAGATGGTGCCCCGGGCCGGACTTGAACCGGCACAGCGCGAACGCCGAGGGATTTTAAATCCCTTGTGTCTACCAATTCCACCACCAGGGCACGCAATTTATTGCGATGGGTAAGACACCATCTGTAGATATCGCTTTACGCCATATCCTTTAATTCAATTTTTATACTTAAAAGTAAGATGGTGCCCCGGGCCGGACTTGAACCGGCACAGCGCGAACGCCGAGGGATTTTAAATCCCTTGTGTCTACCAATTCCACCACCAGGGCACGCAATTTCTTGCGATGGGTAAGACACCATCTGTAGATACCGCTTTAACGCCATATCTTTTAATTTGGAGCGACACACGAGGTTCGAACTCGTGACCTCAACCTTGGCAAGGTTGCGCTCTACCAGCTGAGCTAGTGTCGCAATAGATTCTCATAAGAGAATGGAGGCGCGTCCCGGAGTCGAACCGAGGTCCACGGATTTGCAATCCGCTGCATAGCCACTCTGCCAACGCGCCTTTGTTTCTCACCGAGAAGCTAGCTGCTCTTCGGTATGGGGTGCATTCTACGGAATGTAGCATTTGAGTCAATACTATTTTTTAGAAATTAATGCTAAGCGATTATTTTGCAACCAGATTATAGAATTCAGCTCGTAAGTTATGCATGCATTACATCATATCCCGCATCGCTGCAGCAGGGATCACAGCAGTAGGATGCTCAAGTACTCTCTGGGACAATACTTTTCCTAGCTTCACAGAATGCTCCACACTTTTTCCACTGATCCTGCCAGTCAGATAACCAGCAATAAATGCATTATCAGTAAAATAAATTGTACTTATATTTGGTTGTATCGCTTGGATCACCGATACACTCACTGATGTGTGTCCCGAGGAAACAGCAAAATCATCTAACTGACGTTGATAATTATAAAGGGATGGGTATTGCTTAATGATCAACTCACGACAATTAACACGGTTATACCGCTCAATGATCTTATCTTCTTTTCCCCATATATATTGCTCATCTTTCGCATCAATAAAAGCAATATCAATATAAGGTAATAACTGGCATATCCAATATTTTGCTTGTTGTGGCGTCCACAATTCTGCTCGATATCGGTTATCAAAATAAACCTTACCTCCTTTTCGTTTAAATTTTTCTATTAAAACTAGCAGGATGGCTTTAGCCTCTTCAGTTAATAAACCAAAACTGACCGCACTAATATAAATAGCATGGTAATTATATTTATGAAGAGCAACTTCAAGCGGTGATATGCTTGATGAGAATGTACCAGATGAAAAGTAATAGCGAGCTGCATTATCTTTATTCCAAAAGTGTCGGAAGTACATGCCTTCACTATCGGTTTCGATATAACACAAGTTGGGAAATTTAGTCGAAAAGTAACGCACCAAACTAGTATCTATATTCTCCTGCTGCCAACATGCCAATAACGATAAAGATAGCTTATCCGTCCCTAACGCCGTCGCATAGCTGACTGAGATAGAGCGTGATTGCCCTAGGCGAGAGAGATACAACGCAATATTCGGAACATCCCCACCATAAGTAGAAAACTTAGTAGAGTGATTAATTTCAACAAGCGCTTCACCAAAGAAAACAATTCTCACACTGATACCCCATCGTCAGATATCTACATTATGCTTCCCTTCATGACACTACAGATCTCACTTCCTTAAAGCCTAATACAGTTTCATTTTATATTGATACTACAATCACCTAGATTAACCAAATTTTCAGATTAATATATTGAAATACATCCATTCTCTTTTTTGCATTCTATTAAAATCAATTTACAAACTGACTTTTTTGAAAATATATTATTCTTAATAATATATTTCTGTCTCATTAATACGAATAAGCCTATTAAATAAATGGAATTAAAAATTCTATTTTTTGTCGATAAGATCCCATCTTGAAATATTTTTTTTGCAGTCACTTATTCTCAAGCTATTATATTTAGTCGTTATTATGTTATTTGACTAAAGGATTTAATTTACATGGAAGTGTTAGATTTTATTCAAGCCGTGTTATTTAGCTTAGGTGTACTTCTCTTTGCCATGTCGGCTGGCTTCGCTGTTTCATTTCTAACCATAAAACATGATGAAGTTGATGATGTAGCAGAAAGCCGTATTGAATCAGGCTTTTTTTCAGGTGCTTGTCTTATCGGCAGCGGCTTTATCGCTTACTTATTGATGTAATTCAATAATCCCCTATAATTTTACCTATCTTTAACGCTTGCTCCTCTAGCAAGCGTTTCAATTTTCACCTTTATGCTTTACCCTTATTTGTAAGTTATAAGTTAAACAATTCATACTTAATAATTAATCTTAATTGTCTTTAAGCCAGAATATTAAACATGATAAGTGACAATTAAGTATTCAACGCAAAATAACGGGACTCAAATGGAAGCGGAACAAATAGAAATTCTTAATTTTATCTCTCAATATCCGCCTTTTGATAATTTGCCAGAAGCACAGCTTCATGAGCTTGCAGTAGAGATAGAAGTCGCCTATTACCGAGCCAATACCATGATCCTTAATACGGGTGATAGTATTCATGATTTATTTCTTATCCGTAGTGGCTCCGTTGAAATTTATCGTCGAGAAGGTGAACTCTATAATCGCTTAGATGAAGGTGACATTTTTGGGCAAATGGGGCTACTTATGAATAATAGAGTCCGAATGCCAGCCAAAGCGCTAGAAGATACCCTACTCTATTGCATCCCTAACGCCCTATTTATCAAACTTTGCGATCAATACGATAGCTTTGCTGATTTTGTCGAAGTCGAAGATGGTGCTCGTTTACGTCACGCAGTGTCTAGCCAACATAACGAAAATGATCTCACCACATCCAAGCTTCGCACCTTAATTACCCGTGATGCAGTGATCATCGATAAACATGCATCGATTCAGACAGCAGCGCAAACCATGGCAACTGAAGGTGTATCTGCTCTGCTGCTAAGTGACAATACCGCAACAGAAGATGATGACGAAACAGATTATGTCGCAGGTATTATCACTGATCGTGATTTATGTACCCGTGTTCTTGCCGAAGGTGTCTCGACATCAGAGCCTGTATCTTCAGTGATGACTGCCGAGCCAATTACGCTCGATCATAACGCCTATGTCTTTGAAGCCATGTTAACCATGCTGCGCTATAACATTCATCACTTACCTGTATTGCGTAACAAGCACCCTGTTGGTGTGATCAGCGTCTCTGATATTGTTCGTTACGAATCACAAAACAGCCTGTTGCTTGTAAGCAGTATTTATCAACAACAATCGGTAGAAGAGCTGATCCAGCTTTCTTCTCAGGTCAAAGATTGTTTCGTACGCATGGTCAATGAAGATGCTAACTCGCACATGATTGGTAGTGCGATGGCTGAGATCGGACGTAGTTTCAAACAACGTTTATTAGAACTTGCTGAAGAAGAACTTGGCCCACCACCTATCCAATATTGTTTCTTGGCTCTCGGCTCTATGGCTCGTGATGAACAACTTATTGTTACTGATCAAGACAACGCGATTATTCTTGATAACAACTACGATCACGATAAACACAATGCTTATTTTGAAGCTCTGGCTAAATTTGTCTGTGATGGTCTTGATGCCTGTGGCTATAGCTATTGTACTGGCGGTATCATGGCAACCAATCCTGAATGGCGTAAAACTCGTCAGGAATGGGAGCAATGCTTTGCAGATTGGATAGATAACCCTAAACCTCAAGCGTTATTAAACAGCTCAATCTTTTTTGACTTGGGCGGTGTATGGGGAAGATTACGTTGGGCAAAACAACTGAACGGTTTTATTGTGCGTCGTGCACGTAACAGCCCACGATTTTTAGCTTGTTTAGCTCGCAATGCAATTAATCGCACTCCACCACTCGGCTTCTTTAAAGACTTTGTGATGGAAAAAGATGGTCGACACAACAACTCGATTAACTTAAAACGCCGAGGTACTGCCCCACTTGCGGATCTTATTCGTGTCCATGCGCTTGCTGTGGGTTCACGCTCACAAAACTCATTAGAGCGTTTAGATGACATTATCGAGAGTGGCATTCTACCACCGGGTCGAGCGCAAGATTTACGTGATGCAATGGAATACATTTCCCTGGTACGTATTCGTCACCAAGCATTGGATGTAGAAGCCGGGCAAGAAGCTGATAACAGCATTGAACCTGAAAATATGTCTGACTTTGAACGCCGCAATCTGAAAGATGCTTTCCAGATCCTTAGTAAAGCACAAAACTTTGTCAAATACCGTTACCAAGGTAACCGTTAATAGTACCCGTTATGTTTAGAGAAGCATTCAAACAAACATCTTCAGGCCATTTTATTCGTCATACTCGGATACTTGATTGGCAGCAAACGTTCCTCGACTTTGCCCAAACAGCTAAAGATCCCCGTATTGCTCAATATTATCAACATGGCATGATCGCCGGTGATACTCCACTCAGCGAGGTTGAGTTTGTTGCCCTTGATTTTGAAACCACAGGATTAAATGCCACTAAAGATGACATTATTAGTATCGGTTTAGTGCCTTTTACCATTAACCGTATTTACTGCAAACAATCTCAACATTGGGTCGTAAAACCTAAAGCTAAACTGGATGAAGAATCGGTGATCATCCACGGTATTACTCACTCAGATATACAAACAGCGCCCGATCTCCGTCGTATTTTAGAATCAGTATTAGATTCATTGGCTGGTAAAGTGGTGGTGGTTCATTACAAAGCCATCGAACGCCAATTTATGGATAAAGCTTTGCGGGTTCGCCTAAATGAGGGAATACAATTTCCTGTTGTTGATACCCTAGCTATTGAAGCGCAAATTCAAGCACAACAATACCGAGGTTTTTGGGCCAAGTTACAAGGTAAAAAGCCCGGCTCTGTTCGATTAGGCAAATGCCGTAGCCGTTATGGACTACCCACCTATCAACCTCATCATGCGTTAACAGATGCGCTGGCAACAGCAGAATTACTCCAAGCACAAATTGCTTACCATTTCTCGCCAGATACGCCCATCAATCATCTTTGGGAATAAAAAAACCGCAGCGAACGCTGCGGTTTTTATTTACCTTTTACGACAAATTTCATCATCAAATAGCTAAGTTATTTATACTTTTCAGTTCTAAAACCAAGTAGCAAACTTAGACACATCAGTAGCAAAATAATCGTAAATGGTAACGCTGTAGATATCGTACCGGCTTGTAGTGCCTCAATGGCTTGAGTACCACCTACCCACAATAGTGCAATGGCAATTAACCCTTCGATGACCGCCCAAAACACACGCTGAGCAACAGGATTATCCACTTTACCACCAGCGGTAATACTATCGATAACCAATGAGCCTGAATCTGATGAAGTAATAAAGAACACTAATACCAGACCTACCGCAATCACAGAAAGAACAGTCCCCATTGGCAGCGCATCAAACATTTGGAACATAGCCAATGGCACTTCAGTGATGCCGTGCTGACCTAACGAGCCAATTTTATCCATCACTTGGTGAATCGCCTGACCACCAAATACTGACATCCAAACAGTTGTTACTAGTGTCGGTACAATCAGTACAGCAATCAAGAATTCGCGAATAGTACGGCCTTTTGAAATACGAGCGATAAATGAACCAACAAATGGTGACCATGAAATCCACCACGCCCAGTAAACAACGGTCCAACCATGTAGCCATGCCTGATCCGTTCGGCCATAAGGATTACTCAGAGGAATAAAGTTCTCGACATAACCCATGATAGTCGTTGGAATGGTATGCATCGAAACAGAAAAGCCCACCGCGCCCACAAACACCAGTAAGATCAACGCCACAATCATATTGATATTACTTAGCAGCTTCACACCAGAGTCAATACCTTGAGCTACTGAGTAAATCGCAATTAATGTCACGACAACAATAATACCAATTTGTAAGCCTAATCCGCCCTGTGTACCAAACACATGATTAATACCACTGGCTGCCTGTTGCGCACCTAAACCTAATGACGTTGCTAAACCAAATAACGTCGCAAGTACCGCTAAGATATCAACAATATGACCAGCCCAGCCCCATGTACGGTCACCTAAGATTGGGTAGAAAACAGAGCGGATAGAAAGTGGCAAACCTTTGTTATAAGCAAAGAATGCCATTGATAATGCGACAACACCGTAAATAGCCCAAGGATGTAAACCCCAGTGATACATGGTTGCACCCATCGCAACTTTAAACGCTTCAGGTGTTTCTGGTGTCACATTTAAAGGAGTGCCACCCCATCCAGTGTAATAAGCGGCAGGCTCTGCCACACTCCAGAACATCAAACCGATACCCATACCCGCGGCAAATAACATTGCCAGCCAAGATAGCGTTGAGTGTTCAGATTCTGCATCCTTACCACCTAAACGAATGCGGCCATAAGGAGAAATGATAAGTCCTAAACAAAAGATAACAAAAAAGTTACCTGCCCATAGAAACATGGAATCAAATTTATTCACGATAGCGGTTTTAACACTATCTAATGTTGCTTTTGCTGTTGCAGGATCGCTGATAAGAATGGCAGCTAAGAAAAGAACGATCAGCCCAGCACTCACACCAAATACCGCATTGTGGACATCGAAGCCCCATTTTTGAACATTATCTTGTCCAATCGTGTAGTCGGTATTTTCAATACTATATTTATCGTGCTTACTCATTAATAAAGTCCCATTATGATTATCGCCCAAATGAACAATATTTAGTCCTGTAAATAAAATTCGAGCTGCAATATATAAACATTTGACTGTCACAACTGTCAATAGAGAGCATAACTGACTAAAAAACGGATAATTAGCATTCGAGATGTCACTTCACCCATCAAAAAACAGAATATACACAACAAAATAAGCCCAATATTTACATCGTATTCTAACTATTATCTCATCAACATTAGACTATTTGATTATAGATAACGTAAAATTTTGCACCACCTTATAAAAAAGACTATTTTTTCTTTTTATTCATATGGATAACTAACTGGTGCAGACAGAACACACAGAAAATAAGCATGATTTGGATGAAAATAACTCTCTTGTTGTCGTAGATACAAGAATAGTTTCCCAAGTAACCGCTTCAGAGTGGCAATAAAGTAAAGAAAAGGAGAAATAATACTAAGAAATGCTGAATAACATGCAGAGAATAAGAATAGTATAAACAGTGCAAGTGCTGTTTTTTTAAACAGAGCATGAATAAATAAACAGCACAATTGTTTATGAAAAATCTAAATGAATATGTGTACAGCCTTTTTGGCATGCAATGCCCGGAGTATCGCTTTGCTCAGGAGTGATCAGAAATAAGGCTTGGCCGCAATCAGAGCAATTCACTGTTTTACCTTGCATCACTTTCTTTATCGTTGCCTGTTGATCACCAAAAGATCGCTTGGACTGTTTATTCAATTGTGAGAAATCGAGTTTCATTAAATAACCTTTAAATACCGTATAAACAAAAAGGGCTTATTAGCCCTCTTTGTTATAATTCGAAATCATCAAACTCAGATGTTTCTACTTGACGTTCAAGAAAAGCGACTAAATCGTCATGACCGCCAATGTATTTACCATCAAGAATGATCTGAGGCACTGTACGAACCGTTATACCTGTTTTCTGCTCAATAAAATCGACCATTACAACTTTAGATAACTCTTGGCCTAATACAAGAGTTGTGTACTCTGTACCACGCTCATCCAATAATACCTTTGCCTTTACACAGTACGGGCAATTAGGTTGTGTGATAACCAGATTTTCATATTGCTCAAGTTGTTCGATAGTAAGATTTTGTGCTTCAGTCATCGCTCTGCCAATTCTATGGTTAATTCAAGTCAGTCAAGATAATGGAAAGTGTTTCGATAGTAAAACATCTGTTTTCTTAATGTTTAGATTATAAACAATATATCGATTTATTTTTATTGTTCACTTTCTGTTCTTAAATTTAGTTAAAAATAACAATGAACAATATTAAAAACGGACAAAGATATCTTAACCAACTGTTTTAAATGGACTAAAACGAGTAAATATCCGTAAAAATATTTATTACTAACTTAACAAATTTTAACCTTTCGCATATTGAAAATTAGTAGAAAATAGCTGATATTGATTCTCATACTATTGTTATTCGTTCCTTCATATCTATACCCAAGTGACTTCAAGATAGGCGATTCAAACGTGGTCACGACTTCGAGTTCAATGCACACTGAACCGTGTAATAGCTAACATCTTCTCAGTTGCTAAAACATAATCAAAGGTGTCATACATTTGCTCGTCGGCATACAAAGCCACTCTCGCTAAACCTCGTACCTTGAGGTTATTTGGGTATACATGTAAAAACGCTAATAGTTTCTAAAAAGCATAAAAACCAAGATAAACAACAATAAATTGCTTTTATTACACGGAAATTTGCTGCTCTGTAACACAGAGTAAAGGAGAACGTTGTGGCTATAATATCTGCTTCACCACTAACCTATGATAAAGGTGAATTAACACAGTTACTTGATATTGCACGTAATGCAATTCAAGACCATTTTTCAGATCAATCAATTGATGCCCCACGGCTTGAGCATTACACACGAAAAATGCAGCAGCCCGGTGCATGCTTTATTACTTTAGAAGTAAACAACGAATTACAAGGTTCAATGGGCACAACAATCCCGTCCCGTCCGCTGGTTATTGAAGTACACAATAAAGCCATTGCAAGTGCCTATGAAGATCGTCGTTTCATGCCCCTTTCAGAAGAGCAACTGGATGATTTAACAATTGAAGTCGAAGTGTTGTCACCATTAGAGACGGTCGACATTACCTCACATCAAGCATTAGTTGAGTACTTAAAACAAAAACCTGTTGGTGTTGTTCTAACTGACCGTCAAACACAAGCGATCATCTTACCGAGTCGCTGGAAAAAAGGCGTTACACCTGAACAATTTGTGCAACAATTAAAACAAAAAGCGGGTTGGGCACCGCATTATTGGTCGCCAACCATGGTTGTTAAAACATTTACAACTGACTCTCTCAAAGAAAAGTACGCAAAAATCCGCAGTAAATATTTCTGATCATCAAAGCAAACAGCAGTAACTACTGTTGTTTGCTTATTCAGAACTTTTCAGTATTCTATTTATAAAATTTAGCTCATAATGTTCACTTAACAATCAATCATTTATGTAGGTGAATAACTTATGGTCGCATTTTTACGCACATTTTTACTAGGTACCTTAGTCATACTGACGCTAAATGGATGTAACAGTACACCTAAAGTAGAAAAAGATGGCTGGGTAAAAATTGCTACTAAAACAGCTAACTTTAAAAGTGAAGAAGATGTCGTCGATATTAATAACTATTTCTCTAAGCAGAAATACGATGCACTTAAGCTCACTTGTATCCAAGGCACGGTGAATATTAAAGATATTAATGTGAGTTATGCTGATGGCAAGACCCAAAGTTTACAAACACTGGGTGTACTAACAACTGACAGTTCAACTCGCCCATTGATCTTAAACACTAAAGAACAAACAATTAATAAGATCACGCTAAGTTATAAAAGCCTAGGTAGCCTTGCATTAAATGCAGCAGGTGTAACAAAAAAAGCGAAGATTGAAATTTGGGCACGTAAACCTAAAGAAACAAACTAAGCATTCACGAACAATAAAAAAGGTGAAGTCGATATCTCGTACTTCACCTTTTGTATTTTCTACCGTTAACAGCTTATTTAGCAATCAAGCCGTAAGGAACATGTTTAAACATATCTGGCTGACGATTCACCGTAGGGCCAATATGCGCCCCTTTCCAATCAAGCAGCATAATGGCAAGTACATTACGATGCTCACCAGATTCTAAATCAAAATCCCCTGTCACAGATGGGATCATCCCATGCTTATCATTAATTGCATGTTGGATAGCATAGCGTGTTTTATCAACAATAGGATCATTCTCAAGACCGGCTAATAAGAATGACACGCCAACTTCAGCAATGACGTCTTCTTTGGTGTTTTTGATAATGTGATCGATATTTTTACGGTAGTAATCAAAAATCCATTGAAAGTCTTTTTCTTGAATAGGTAACTGGTAATACTGCGATGCAGCAAAAATTATATGGGTTAATATATAAATTTTATTGCCGTATTGCTGCTCCGATAACTTACTATCTTGGCTGTCAGGGTAAGTTTCACGAAAGGCAATAACGAACTCATTCACCACATCTTGTTCACCCAGTTGACGTAACCAATAAACCTGATTGGCTAATTGTGCGCCCCATGCACGGATCATTTCAGGATCAGTCGCATACTTTTTGAAATCATAGCGACGGATCACTTCTCTTAACTTAGTGTCATCACGGTGTTTTAAACCATATTCATTCGCACGCGCCATTGAGCCGAGCAACCCTACCCCTAAATACATATATTCAGGCATCGCTTTGGTTGCAGCTAATCGACGTTGACTACGTTCTTTAGGGGAATCTTTATAGCTTTGTAATCGCTTTAAACCATATTGTGTGATCTGCTCTGGTGTGGTGAGTTCAGCTGAAAACTTATTAAGGTTGCTGGCAACACGTGCCATATCTTGCCAAATAGCAGCACTGTATTTAGGATCTAAGGATTGGCGATACATTCTTAAGCCATAATGTCCCGCTGTAAACGCTGGCAACGTATATAACTGAGGCTCAAAAGTTTGGCGAATTTGCTCAGCACTTTGCTGATAGGAAATCGTAAGCTGTAAACTATTCGCAGCATACGACCAGCAGAATAAAAGAATTAAAATCCAAGAACGAAAAGATAGCAAACGCATAATCACTCAACAGTCAAAGCAAAAACGAGCGCGCAGATTATCATTTTATCTATCGCAAGCTATTAATTTTTCATCATATACTATTCATATGACCCATAATTGTTAGCATGATCACAGACACAATCTACTGAGAAACAGTGATATCAACCCACACCATTCGGTGATCTGAACCTGCCGTTGGCTTTTCTTTCCCTTTACAATCGAGAATTAAATGACGTAAAGGATCGTGTTTATCAGGCCAAAAAACACCGCTATTCATTACGGTTAAGTGCGTCGAAGGTAAAACATAATCTAAACGAAGACCTGCCAGATGTGTCCATTCATTTTTACGACCTTTGCGCTTTTGCCAAGGATAGTAATGCTGTCCACCTTCACTTTTCGGTGTATTTACTCCGCGACTAACTGCACGATTGATCTTATCGTGTTTAAGCAAATGCTGAATAGCAGACTTAATACCGTCACCATCATCCATATCAGCATTAAGATCCCCCATCACAACAAAAGCATCCTCAGGCTGTAAACCACCAGCTTGCTTTTTATCATCAATAAGATACGGCGCATTCTCTATGATATCGATTAACAGTTGGATTTCATCATGATTTCGTTTGGCGTTACGACGCTCATTGCCATCAAATACTGGTGGTGTTGGGTGACAACACAGTAAATTAATTTCTTTACCATCAACTAAAACAGGCACTACGACATGGTTTTTTGATGATAAGCGAAGGACTTCTTGTGCCGCTTTTGAATAATAATCGGTAGGTAACAATGCATTCGGCATCGTTTTCCACAGTAACGTCTGCCAAGTGCGAATTTTATCTTCATTTAATGGGTATTTAGATAAGATCACAAAGCTAAAATGACCATGAAATTCACCAAAGCCCAAACCATCTTCAGGTAATGTACACACACCATCACCATTAAGATCGACAGGACTCAATAAGCCAGTGTTGGACGGAGGACAATAACGATAAGGATAGTGAATTGCAGCTTGTTGATATTGAGACTGTGCTAAGTAATGCTGACAAAAGTTATCAAGACTGCCGTCATCACCACCTTGTCCGAAATGATCAAATTCGCACAAAAGTAATACATCAGCATTAACGTGTTGAATGATCGCAGCTAACCGCTGAAACCTTTTGTTATCAGTTTTTGCCGTTTGATGTAGGATACGCCCTGATTCAGGCTCTGACATCGAAACATTGAACATAGCAACACGTATAGATTTATCCGTATCTAGAAAAGACGATCTACTCTCAGCCACTCGATTTCTCATCATCAATAATTAAAGTGGCATTGTAATCATCCCGTTCCAGTTAGCAAATGCAAACCTCGAAACTTAATTTTTCTAAATATAAAGAATGAATTAGGATGGTTTAACAAGAGTATCAATCACTAAACGTATTTGCGTGGCATCATAACCCGCCTGATGTTTCATCTCGCACAAATTATCCAATGCCAACTTAAAATGCCCGCGTTCTAAACCATTTTGATTTTTAAGCCAATGGCTCACTTCTGTTAAAACAAAAGAAGGACGCATATGTGCGGCATGATAAAGACGCCCTAACCAAAATAAATCCCATTCACTATCACAAAATACCAATTCATACGGACCTAATACCTTGTTTAAATGCTGGCAAACATCCATCACTTGCATGCCGTGTTGCTCTAGCGTTTGGCGAGAGATCTTATGGATATCTGATTGCGCAGTTTGATCCCAATGCGTCCAGTTATCTGAAGCCGATAATGGATTAATGAATATACTATTGCTTGTACCATCAGGCAGTGAATACCCTACTTCAATAGGATAAGAATGCTCTGATAAACCTGATGCTTCAAAATCGACAATTGCCCACATTACACACTCCCTGTTTATATTATTTGGTTGTTAATCATTCACCTCCATGCAATGACAACAACGATAAAATAAATTGCTAGTGACGAACTCATCACTTTTTAACTTTAGACCGTGAGGTTAAACGCAACAAAATTTCCTAGCAAAAGATTATATTTAAGACACTCCAACCAAAAATAATAAGAGACAATAAAAGGCTTATCTCTGATTTAATTGTTCGAAAAGTCCTCTCTTTCTGCCTTTCCCTTTTCATTAACGGTATAATTACCTGCATTATTTCTTCTCACAATGATGCGCTATGATTACGTCCACAACTCCTTTGATTGGCTTTGCCGGCTTTAGTGGTTCAGGTAAAACAACCCTACTTGAAAAAGTCATCCCTTTATTAACACAAAACGGCATTCGTCTCGGTTTAATTAAGCATAGTCACCATGATATTGAGCCTGATGTTCCCGGCAAAGACAGTTACCGTCTGCGTCACGCAGGTTGCGGGCAAACATTACTGGCCACCAAGTCACGTCATATGTTGTATTTCGAGTATCCAGAAGAAGAGCGAAAAGATCCTGAGCTTAATGACTGTTTAGCACAGCTCGATCACAGCAAATTGGATTTAGTATTGATTGAAGGCTTTCGTGAACAACCTTTCCCTAAAATTGAAATTCATCGCCCGTCTTACAATAAGCCTTTGCTATACCCAAACGATCCCTACATCATGGCATTCGCAACAGATGACAACACGCTATCCTGCCCGTTGCCTCTGCTTGATATAAATGATCCACAAGCGATTGCACAATTTGTTTTAGATTGGTTAAGGGAACAACGTGAGTCATAGTCAGCCTCGCTTTTGTCCTCAATGCGGGCAAAAAACACTCTCTCAATACAGTGCAAAACAATTTGTATGTACACATTGCCAATTTACTTATTTTCACAATCCTGCAGCTGCAGTGATGATTGCCATTACGGTTGAAGATGAGTTACTCATTGCAATTCGAGGCAGAGAGCCTGGCTTAGGTGGTTGGGACTTACCCGGCGGTTTTGTTGATCCAGATGAATCATTAGAGCAAGCCGCGATAAGAGAAATTCAGGAAGAGCTTGGTATTACCATTGATACACTTACTTACCAAGGTTCTTTCAGCAATACCTATCGCTATAAAGAGGTCGAATACAAAACTTGTGATACCTTTTTTGTTTGCTCTTTACCAAGTAAACCAACGTTGGTAGCACAAGATGATGTTGCCGAAGTATTATGGGTTAAAAAACAGGATATTGAGCTAGAGCGATTTGCTTTTCTCTCCACGCAACATGCTGTTTCTCAGTGGTTACAGCAAAAGTAATAGACATAAAAAATCTCAGCACATCTCATCATGGCTGAGATTTTTATTAGGTGACTCGCACTTATTTTGCTGTTGTTTCCGCTTTTTTCAGAGGAACACGAGAATAAATCATCACACCAAATTGACCATTAACACGGTAAGACAAAGCAAGTTTGCCTGCAAAATAGGTAAATTGACTGACACCGCCCAACTGCTCCAAATAGCGTTGTTGCTGCTCTGCGGCTAACGGGCTACTGCATTGTTTCTCTGTCACTGATACATGATTTTCTAGTACATCGATAAAGCCCGGTTGGGTTTCTGACTTAACCGTTACCGTATACCGATTACAAGCAACGTTCCCCATGAAATGACCATTCGCATAGCGAAGGCTAATATTGGTATTGTCACTAACAGGATCACCGTAACGCCAGCTTTCTAATTGCCATTGAGTATTAGCTAATATATTCGGTGTTAAGCGAACTACTTTATGTAATATTGGCTCTTCTACTAGCTTATTCTGCCCGTTTAAATACCAAACATGCTGTACAACATCACCAGGGCAACAAGCAGGATCCCCCTTACCTGGTTGAATCACATCTAAAATAATCTTCTTATTAACAATCTTCAGATCTTTAACACGGAAACGATCACCAACAAACGTCGTCGCTATATTGTTTAAATGACCACTTTGCTTATCCACGACAGCAAGGTAAAGAAACTGTCCCGTACCGCCAGGTGAATAATTAAGTAACACAACGGCCATATCTTTATTGCTAACCGTTAATGGCCCCACCGCTTTAATATCATCCAATAAAATCACTTGTGGCATCACAGATCCACCAGGCTGGTACGGCTCACCAGCCCATAAACCATGTTGGAGTTTAATAGAAGTACCGATGTCTTCAATGCCTTTAAAGCGTGCTTGTTTTAAATCTTGAAAACTGTAGGTTGCTAAAGGAGGTAGGATGGTTGCATTGATCTCTTTAATATTTTGGATACGAGAACGATAACTATCAATCAAACAACGTTGTGGTGCTGAGTGCTTCAAACACAATTGACGAGCTTCTAGCCAATTTTTCTGTGTCTCTTTCATCACAGCAGCTTCATTCACCATCGATTGAGTCACCGCTTGTTGATAAACCTCAGATAACTGCTTATTGAGAACAACCAATTCAGCATCATGACAAATAAGCTTATCAAGCTCGGATGAGACTGAATGACAATCTGATGCATCTAAGCTGGCAGCCATTAGCGCTGGGCTAAATATAACAACAGCTCCAGCAAAAAAGGGCACCAAACGTTTCATACTGCTTCCTCTACTTTCTACTTTCACTGTTTTTGAAAACAGCTTAATAATCAATTTCGACACAGTACTTAGTAATAAGTTCCTTTCCTAAGCTTGGTATTAACTTAGCAATATATTCGCAGTGTTTACGCTTTACTTACGCGCCATCAATTGTATAACAAATAAAATTCGCTAGAATGTGGCCTCGTTTGCTCATACCGCAGCTCTAACAGGTTTTTTATGCGCGCTTTAAATCAACTTTTTGTGACATGTCTTTTAGCTATCAGCAGCTCATGTTTTGCTCAAGCAAACACAGTGTCGATGCCGATCACGACATTCAAACAATTAGCCCAACAACAAGTCGATCCAGACATTCAAGTAATTGACTGCCGAGACAGTAATTACTTCAATGGCTGGCCTCAAGGTAATGCAACACGCGGCGGTCATATTCCCAATGCGATTAATATCGATAGCAAATGGTTAACATTACTCACCCCAGAGCAACTAACTACCTTTATTAAAAATCGAGGATTATCACCAACAAAACCAACTGTTTTATACTGCGATACAGATGGCGTATCAGCCATGAAGAAGGCATTAAAACAACAAGGCTTTACATCTCTATCAAGCATTACAGAGCCGGTGACTGACTACCAAGGTAAATTACAAACCTTGGCAAACTTCGAGCACCTTGTTTCCGCGCAATGGGTGGATCAGCTTATCAATCACAAGCAGCCTCTTTACGCACCGCAACATGGTTACAAAATCGTAGAAGTAGAATGGGGACCACCATCAACCTATTTGCTTTCCCATATTCCTGGCTCGCTATATGTCAATACCAATGACATCGAAAGCAAACCTTGGTGGAACAAAGTCAGCAATGCAGATCTTAAAAAAGTGATCAATGATCTAGGGATCCGTTACGACACGACTGTGATTGTTTATGCTCGTAACAATATGTCAGCAGCCCGTTTCGCTAACTTCCTCATGTATGCAGGTGTACAAGATGTACGCTTACTCAATGGTGGTTGGAATGCATGGGTAAATGCAGGCTACCCTACTCAAGCTTTTATTAATGAAAACCACGATGACGTCAGTTTTGGCAAAACCATTCCAGCCAATCCACAATACTTGACGAATTTACAACAAGCTAAAGCGTTATTACAGCAACCTCGTGATACCCATTCATTAGTCAGTATCCGTACTTGGCAAGAATATATCGGTAACACCAGCGGTTATGACTACATCAAACCTAAAGGTCGAATTAAAGGGGCGAAATGGGGTCATGCGGGTTCAGATTCTTACCATATGCAAGATTTCAACAACCCTGATGGCACCATGAAAAGCGGCGCACTAATCGCAAAGCAATGGGCGAAATGGGACATTAAGCCAACTCAAAAAGTTGCTTTCTTTTGTGGTACAGGCTGGCGAGCATCTGAAGCCTTTTTCTATGCCTATGTCATGGGCTGGAAAGATATTAGTGTCTTCGATGGGGGCTGGTATCAATGGAGTGCAGATAAGAATAATCCAATTGCTGAAGGCGTCCCTGCACACACACCTTACGCTTCACATTAAAAAACGGTAGCCATTGTGCTACCGTTTTTCTTTAAAATTTAGAATATTTATCTTTAAAATCATCACAAAATAGGTTGCTGACAATTCTCTAACCAATAACTTACTAGAAGCTTACAAAAGCCATATTGAACAACATCTAACCACCCATTAGCATTTGCGCTCTTTCATTATTTACAAAGAGGCAAAGCTATTTATGTTTAACATCGCCCCTGTCTATTTAGTGAATAATCACAGTAAAAGAGCACGCTACGCACAGGCAAACATACCATCAACGCCCCCCAATAACACGACGACTCAAAAAACCGAATCCACCACGCTGCGCTTTCATGGCTATGATCATCGTGGAGAAATACAGCCTCAAACGACAGTAAAAGACTGTACTATCAATGTTAGCGTTTAACACAAATCTCTGAGCGCAAAGGGACTTGCTCGATTTCTGCCATCACCTTACTTGGATTGGCTTGATAGGCTTTATTTAGCGAAGATACGCCCAACTTATGTTTAAGATAATTGGTGTAATCATTAAATTTGTATTCGCTGTAAGCTTTAGGGTACATACGACTACAACTGTTATACCACTCTACATAATGCTTGAAGAATAATGTCGCTTGCTGCGCACTCATCGTCGACATCATCACTGCCATTTCTTTTGATAATTGGAAATGCTGATAATCAATTGGCGAATTCCAAAAACCGCCCCAGTATAAGAAGCCATTGCGAGCAAAGATATCTACAACTGTTTCAGCCATCCCTTTTCTATCAGGCTTACCATAACGATAGATTTCACGGTTCGCATATTTTGTTCCCTCTACCGGACTATATTTCGCTTGCCCTGGACGAGGAAAAGTCACAAAAGGATTCTGAACTGGATTTAAATCAATCGCAGCACCATAAGCATGCAAAGATAAACTGCTCGTTCCTTCTACCGGACGGTAATTAAAAGCAGAAGTATTATTGTCCGTCATTGATTTCGTATCATCGCCACGATACTTTTCAATCGGTACCGCTTTATGAATAGGAAAACCGACTTGATATAACTCATCAAAAATCTTACCTACATAAGGAGCAACCGCATCCATCACAATGATCTGACCATTACTGTGACTACGCCCAGAAAAATCACGGTATTTAAACGCCACCTTTTTTAAGCGCTGACATTGAACAGGTGCTGAAGTACTCATTACGCCTACACTCGACATCGCCTGACATTCAGCTGAAGTTATCGATGTTACCGTTGCTGCTGTTGCACTACCAACAACGCCCATCATACCTAGAGCAAGTCCTAGTTTAATTAGTTGCTTATTCATCATCCATTCTCACTTAATATACCCAAGTGACTTCAATATGCCTGATTCAGAGCGAGGTCACTGAGTTGAATTCAAGGAAGACAACGAAGCGGAATAGCGAGCTCTTTCCAAGTTGTCTGACGCAAGAAGTCGGTTCAGTGACACGCTCCCAAAGGGCGAGCGTCCTTAGCTCTCAGACTTTGTTAACAAGAACCACTATATCTACGAATCGTTGCCGCGCCTGAGAACTAAGGTCATCTCGCTGAACACTGCATCTTGAAGTTACTTGGGTATAGACAATAAAAAGACGCCACTCTGTGCGCCTTTCTTTTATATCTCTTTTAGCTATTACGATTAAAAGCTAATTGGCTTACGACCTGTTGCTGTATCCGCTTTCGCTTCAGTCGCTTTATTTGCCGCTTTCTTCGTCACGGAACGATTACCAGCAGCCTTTGGCTTATTACTCGGCGCTTTTTTCTTATCCGCTTTTTTAGGTGTAGGCTTAGGCACTGGTTTAGGTTTTACTTGCTCAACCTGCTCTTGTACTGGTTGGTCACAAAGCACAACGTAAAATTCACCGTTAAACTCAATCACATCACCGTCATACATTTTACAACGCTTACGCAATTCAACTTCACCATTCACTGCAACATAGCCTTCAGAAATGGCATATTTTGCTTCACCACCACCACTTACAAGGTTGGCAATCTTTAGCACTTTATAAAGTTCGATAGGTTGAGCTGAAACTTCAATACCAATCGCTTCAACTTCAATTTCTTCAGACATGTTGATAACTCAATACGAGATTAAAAAGGAATTTGATACCAATTCTAACCCACATTGCAACATGAAGGAAAAAAATGACGAAATAGAACAGCATTTCGTAAAGTAATACTCAAAATCATTGATAGTAAACAGCAAAATGTTCAGTAATCTTTACAAGATATGTTAATTATTGTGGATTCTCATCCCAAGAAACATGACAAAAATATAACTTTTTCAACTTACATTTCCCAAAAACCTAGGCTAATCTTTTTTTTTGTAGTCTTATTTGCTTGGTTATTGGGCAAGAAAGCGGATTGCTAGAATAAAAAGCAAGCGAATAACGATTTAATTACGCATAGCTATGTTCTGATTGACATAAGTAGTGCTATAATCCGCCACCTCACATGTGACAGTAATTGTTTATAGAGAAAAACAATGACAGATTTATCTAAATACAGAAACATTGGTATTTTCGCGCACGTTGATGCGGGTAAAACTACTACTACTGAGCGTATCCTTAAGCTTACTGGTAAAATCCACAAGATCGGTGATACTCACGACGGTTCAACTACTACTGACTTCATGGAGCAGGAAGCTGAGCGTGGTATTACAATCCAGTCTGCAGCAGTTAGCTGTTTCTGGAACGATCACCGTCTAAACGTTATCGATACTCCAGGACACGTTGACTTCACAGTTGAAGTTTACCGTTCTCTTAAAGTACTTGACGGCGGTATCGGTGTATTCTGTGGTTCTGGTGGTGTTGAGCCTCAGTCTGAGACTAACTGGCGTTACGCTAACGAATCAGAAGTATCTCGTCTGATCTTCGTTAACAAACTAGACCGTATGGGTGCTGATTTCTACCGCGTTGTTGACCAAGTTAAGAACGTACTAGGTGCTACACCTCTAGTTATGACTCTACCAATCGGCCGCGAAGAAGACTTCGTAGGTGTTGTAGACGTTCTAACTCGTCAAGCTTTCGTATGGGATGACACTGGTCTTCCAGAAAACTACTCAATCCAAGAAATCCCTGCGGATATGGTTGATGACGTTGAAGCTTACCGTGAAGAGCTAGTTGAAACTGCTGTTGAGCAAGACGACGACCTAATGGAAGCTTACATGGAAGGTAACGAGCCTTCTATCGAAGATCTTAAGCGTTGTATCCGTAAAGGTACTCGTGACCTAGCATTCTTCCCAACTTTCTGTGGTTCTGCATACAAGAACAAAGGTATCCAACTTGTTCTTGACGCTGTTGTAGATTACCTACCAGCTCCAGACGAAGTTGACCCACAACCTCTAACTGATCCAGAAACTGGTGAAGAGACTGGCGAAGTAGCAACTGTATCTGCTGACGAACCATTCCGCGCACTAGCGTTCAAGATCATGGACGACCGTTTCGGCGCCCTAACTTTCGTACGTATCTACTCTGGTAAGCTAAACAAGGGTGACACTATCCTTAACTCAGCTACTGGTAAGACTGAGCGTATCGGCCGTATGGTTGAGATGCAAGCAGATGAGCGTAACGAACTAACTTCAGCTCAAGCTGGTGATATCATCGCTATCGTTGGTATGAAGAACGTTCAAACTGGTCACACTCTATGTGATGTTAAGCACGAGTGTACTCTTGAACCAATGATCTTCCCAACTCCAGTAATCTCTATCGCTGTAACTCCTAAGGACAAAGGCGGTTCTGAGAAGATGGGTATCGCTATCGGTAAGATGGTTGCAGAAGATCCATCATTCCAAGTTGAGACTGACGAAGAAACTGGTGAAACAATCCTTAAAGGTATGGGTGAACTTCACCTAGACATTAAGGTTGATATCCTTAAGCGTACTTACGGCGTAGACCTAATCGTTGGTCAACCTCAGGTTGCTTACCGTGAAACTATCACTCAACCTGTTGAAGATAGCTACACGCACAAGAAGCAGTCTGGTGGTTCTGGTCAGTTCGGTAAGATCGACTACCGCATCAAGCCTGGCGAGCAAGGTTCTGGCTTCAAGTTCACATCAACAGTTGTTGGTGGTAACGTGCCTAAAGAATTCTGGCCTGCAGTAGAAAAAGGCTTCGAAGGCATGATGAACAACGGTGTTCTAGCTGGCTTCCCAACGCTAGACGTTGAAGTTGAGCTATTCGACGGTGGTTTCCACGCAGTTGACTCATCAGCAATCGCGTTCGAAATCGCAGCGAAAGGTGCATTCCGTCAATCTATGCCTAAAGCTGGTCCACAGCTTCTAGAGCCAATCATGCACGTTGACGTGTTCACTCCTGAAGATCACGTTGGTGACGTAATCGGTGACCTTAACCGTCGTCGTGGTATGATCAAAGACCAACAAGCTGGTGTTACTGGCGTACGTATCAAGGGTGATGTACCACTTTCAGAAATGTTTGGTTACATCGGTACTCTACGTACTATGACTTCTGGTCGTGGTCAGTTCTCTATGGAGTTCGCACACTACGCACCATGTCCTGCAAACGTTGCTGAAAAAGTAATCGCTGAGCAGAAAGAAAAGAACGCTAAGAAGTAATTTTTAATTACTCTAAGTGATCTTTTTAACCCCGAGGGCTAGGCTCTCGGGGTTATTTTTTACCTGAAAACTATGCAACCATCACAATAACAGATCACCATTAATTCTTTTCTGGTATATCTTATTTCTCTTCTTGTACACTTCTCTATCCCATCGCAATAGGTATTTATCACAAAGGATAAGGATAGTGCATGAAACACCGAAAACAGATTGGCTTTACCTTAATTGAATTAGTCATTGTTATTGTTATTCTTAGTATCATCGCTGTAACTGCTGCCCCCAAATTTCTCAATATTTCCAGTGATGCTAGAGTAGCCGTACTCAAAGGTATTGCAGGTAGTATCAAAACAATCAACACGATAGTGAATACCAAAGCGATCATTCAAGCTGTACCAGATAAAGGCTTCGATACTAACAGAACCATCACAACTAATTTAGGCCCTGTTGATACTTGGTATAAGTATCCGGAAAGTGTGGCAGAGAAAGGCAAAGGGTTGGGAATTGCAGAGCTCATTGAGCTTGAAGGGCACAATATTACTATCTTTAATGAAGATAAGAGTAATCCGCAATGCTATTCGATTAAAATGGGTTATAACGAAACAACCTGCTATGTAAAATATACAGAAGCATGTAGTACAACAGTACCAGCTAAAGTCGAGGTTGTTTCAAGCCAGTGTTAGCTTAGAAACACCTATTGCAGATAGTAAAAAGGGACGCTAGACGTCCCTTTTATTTTATATGTAGCCTAACGTTTAACTGTTAATAAACGTTGTTTCCAATATCGCGACGGATTGTTCAAAGATAGTTTGTAATAAACTAGGATCAAGTCCATCAATCGAGCCTTCTTTGGAACCTTTTTCAAATTCTAAACAGATCTGATGTAACTGCATTAAGCCCATCGTACCAGCAGCGCCTTTTAATGTGTGCGCATCTTTTGCTACATCTTGCAGATTATTATCTTCAATCGCTTGCTGCAGCTTAGTCAATGTTTGGCTAGATGAGTCGCCAAATAAATGAATTAACTGTTTAACTTGCGCCTCACCCAATACTTTTAAGTCACTGCCTAACACTGACTCTTGTAGTAAAGGAATTGAGTTTTCAGTTTGCTCAGGCTCTATCACTTCGCCTCCAATACCTTTTTCTATGATCACGCGTTTCTCACCTTTTAAGATGCTGTTCATCGTATCAATCAGCTGTTTTTCGACTAATGGCTTAGGTAAGAAACCTGCAAAGCCCGCATTCAAGTAAATTTCCACTTCTTCACGGAACACATGAGCTGAGAATGCGACCATTGGTGTCGGCTCTTCCCATGATTCATGGTTATTATCTTCTAAGCGACGTAAGCGTGATAACAATTGTACGCCATCGGTATCCGGCAAATTAATATCTAACAGTGCGATATCAAAGCGTTGATTTTTATATATCTCTTCCGCTTCAGCACCGTCAGCAGCGGTAACAACAGTATGCCCTAAACGTGTTAAGAAACCTTCTGCCACCATACTATTTACTGGGTTATCTTCCACAAGAAGAATGTGAGCTGATGGCATATGAACACGTTGGTCATCTGATTCTAATGAGCCTTCACCATGCTCTAACGGTAATGCAAACCAGAAACAGCTACCTTCACCTACAACAGAATCTAGGCCGATTTCACCATCCATTGCAGCAACAATATGCTTACTTATCGCAAGACCTAAGCCTGTACCTTCGATAGACTTCCGCCCTGCTTCTGCTTGCTTAAAGGCATTAAAGAGTAGGTTTTGCTCTTCTTCATCAATACCGATACCAGTATCTCGTACCGAGAACAGTAGTTCATCTGGCATATCTGGGTGAGGCTCTACGGTGATAAACACCTTACCGTTATCAGTAAATTTAATCGCATTACCAACAAGATTAACCAGCACTTGGCGAATTCGGCTCTCATCGCCGTACCACATGCCCTCCACTTCAGGTGCAATGTGATATTCCAAACCAATACGTTTGGCTAGTGCCCGCCCTTCCAGCATATTAGCAACATCCGTCACCATACGTGAAACCGAGAAGTCGCTAGGACGGATATCAAGATGCCCAGCTTCAATTTTTGAGTAATCAAGAATATCGTTCAATATATCAAGTAAGGTTTCACCACTGCGGTTGATCACATCAAGGTAACGTTTCTGCTGTGACGTCAATTGTGTATCGGCAAGTAAGGATGCTGTGCCCAATACACCATTCATTGGAGTACGAATTTCATGGCTCATGGTTGCCAAGAATGCAGATTTTGCTCGGTTAGCTTTCTCGGCTTCATCACGAGCTTTATAGTGGTTATACACCTCTTCATTTAGACGACTGTTGATCTTCTCTAACTCACCAGTACGTTTAGCCACTAGACGTTCTAAACTCGCTTTATGTTGTTGCAACTCTTGACGGGCTTTTGATTCGGCTTGTGCTAACCGATACCTTTCATTAGCAGTATCACGAGCAACCAAAATCGCTCGTCCCATTTGCGCCAATTCATCATCACCACGTACATTAATACGAACACCCAAATCACCACGAGTTAATGCTGATAGTGCACGGCTGTATTCATTAATTCGGCAAATCACACGAGCGTAAACAAAACGCCACATGATCAATACCAGTGCCATTAAACCAATCGCCGAGATCACAATCAGCGTATTGCGGGCAAGGGTTAAGGTATGATCAACGCGTTTAACCGCTTGTTGAGTATTAACATTCGCTGCATCAATAATGTCATCAACGGTATTATTTAATTGCTGGAATAACACCAAGTTTTGCTGATCAAGTCGCTCGACATCTTGTTTGGCATAAATCAATTGTTCAATTACGCCAAATAATAGCTGCCCACGATTCAACTTGGTGGTTAATGCTGTTAATTGCTCTGAACGACTTGGATCTTCGACTGATTTCACTCGCTGACTCATAATACGAACCGCATCGTTATAACGTTTCTTGAGCGCCACCAGCGATTTAATGTCTGCCACACGATTAGAGTCATCGAGCATATTGATCACTTGCAGCGATAAAAAGCGCAATTCAAACAAACGCTCAGACAAATCCATATCCACTTCAACCAGACTATCAAGCGCTTTATAAACAGCTGGCTTATTGCCATCAGCTACAAGATCATAAATACGCGAAACGTTGGCAACCGCAATGGTGTTAGCATTGGATACTTGCGATTGGGAAAGATTATCAATTTGGTGGGTAGCCTTAGTCATATCTGCTGTCAGCTTATCTAACTGACTTTGCAGATCAATTTGTCGCCCTACTAACAAACCAAGTAGGGCTAAATTATCGACGATACGTTTCACATCATCTTCAAGTTTTGCCATTAACGGTTGATCAAAGGAATACTGCTCTAACGAGTGTAAGCTACGATTCAACGCTTCAATATGAATCGTCAATGCTCGCCCTTGGCGCATACGTTCAGATTCCGCTTTTGATTTCGCTAGCACTTGCGCATTAAAAATAATACGAGAGCTTAAATCAGAGAGTTGGCGAGCCTCAGCCAAAGAGGGAACGGCTGAATTAATTACGGTTCTTTCTGTTTTAGCCACTAATGAAAAGCCAGCTACCCCAATCATTACAGCAATGATCATTAGGCCAGCCATGGCGGAAAAGGCTAATAGCAATTTTGCTCCGATACCTTTTCGGGTAAACGTCATAAATAGTCTCTACATCAAAATGGTTGCAACCCATATATAATATCGTATATCTGTCGTTGCTCAGTCATGCTTTCTATTTCACCTCAGGAAATAAAGCGGTACTATTTTGCCAGCGATACCGCTTTAAACCTAAAAATAATGTTGGTAAGAATGCGCATTTTTTGTCTTGTTATATTTTTATTATCTATCCAATCCGCTTTTGCTAGAGAAGTAATTTCATATCAGCCACCTTTTCAAGCTGATAAAAAAGCCACGAAAATTCAATATGATTTTTTAACATCTGTCACTAAGCCGTGGAAGATTTGTGCAGTTTACCCACATTTAAAAGATTCGTATTGGTTATCGATCAATTATGGAATGGTTAAGCAAGCAAAAAAATTGGGTATCACCTTAAAAGTCATGGAAGCTGGCGGCTACCCTAATTTGGATAAGCAGACATTACAGCTACAAAGTTGCCGTAAATGGGGGGCTGATGCGATTATTTTAGGTACGGTAGATAGCCAAGCATACAACGGTAAATTATCCCAACTCATTGGTGATATTCCGGTATTTCTAATGACTAATAATATCGACTTCTCTGATCCTGATATTCGCGAACACGTAAAAGCCAAAGTGGGTGTCAATTGGTATGACATGGGTAAAGCCGCTGGTGAGTATTTAGCGAAACATCATCCTAAAGGCTCAGGTGTTGTAAAAGTAGCATGGCTGCCAGGCCCTCAACTTCGTGGTGGTACAAAACCAGTTTCTCGAGGTTTTAGAGATGCAATTAAAAACAGTGATGTGGAAATTGTTACCACACTTTGGGGCGATAACAGTAAAGAGCTGCAACGAAATCTAATCCAACATCTATTTGCTACTAACGTAGATTTTAACTACATCGTCGGTGGTGCAGTTGCCGCAGAAGTTGCCATTAGTGAGCTGCGTACACACAATATTCATGATGTGAAAATTGTTTCGACTTACTTAAGCCATGGTGTTTACCGTGGTCTGCGTCGTAACCGTATTTTGTTCGCGCCTACAGATAAAATGGCAGAGCAAGCAATGCTATCGGTCGACCAAGCTGTGCGCTATCTTGAACATAAGCCAGTGGTACTTGATGTTGCGCCATCCATTGTTAATTTAACACCAAACTACTTACCACCAAAAGTAATTGCCGAATCGCTATCTCCAGCTGAGTTTCGCCCATCATTTTATGTGAAAGATCATAAAGTAAAACATTAAAGCTCTCCCCTACGTGATCGTTTGATCACGTAGGGAAATACCTGTCTCCAATAATACCTGTGTCACCACAAAGATTTAATCTATTGTATTTTACTCGTAACCAAGGTTCTGCTATTCATACGTGGCAACACGTTGAATATAGAACCTCATCGCAAGGAAGTATGATGGATAGAACAACCCGTACAATGGCACGCTCAAAACATATCGCTCTTGTTGCTCACGATAACTGTAAAAAAGATCTTCTCCGCTGGGTAACTGAGCATAAAGATAAGCTCGCATCTCATGAGCTTTACGCCACAGGCACAACTGGTCATCTTCTATCGAAAGAAACGGGCTTACCAATCACCTGTTTGATCAGCGGTCCAATGGGTGGTGACCAACAATTAGGCGCACTGATCTCTGAAGGCAAAATCGATATGATGATTTTCTTCTGGGATCCACTCAATGCCGTTCCACACGATCCTGATGTAAAAGCACTACTACGTATTTCCGCGGTTTGGAATGTTCCTGTAGCCACGAACCGTGCGAGTGCTAACTTTATGATCACATCTCCACTACTTGATCAAGAAGTCGCGATTGAAGTACCGGACTACGACTCCTACCTCGCAGAACGTATCAACTAACCCCTTTCCTTTCTAAAAAAGCCTTTTATAAATGTCCTCATTTAAATAATCGTATAAAAGGCTTTATTTGCTTTTTCTATGTGAGAGTCCTCTCATTAAGCGAAATTTCATCCTGTTTTAACACTATTCCAACAACTTCATCATGAAAACTTGTGTAATGCGTTATATTGTTATTTAGATTAGCAGCATAGTAGAGGAAGTTGCCTATGAAAGCGTGGATGTTAAAGCAGCCAAATGGAATGAGTGCACTATCTCTCGAAGAAACCGATAAACCAACCCCCGCATCTGATGAAATCTGCATTAAAGTTGCCGCTGTCGGTGTTAACCCTATGGATTACAAATTAACGGAATGGGGTTACGCAACATGGAACTACCCTCAAGTCATTGGGTTAGATGTGGCAGGTACCGTTGAAAGCATGGGGAAAGATGTAAAACAGTTTTCAACCGGTGATAGAGTGATCTTTTTTGCCGATCCAAGAACAGCAGGAGGCTTTGCCGAATACGCATGTGTAAAAGCTTCAGCAGCCAGCCGTATTCCGCTCACTCTCTCATTTACCGATGCTGCCGCCTTACCGTGTGCAGGTTATAGTGCATGGATAGCAGTACATGACAAACTCCAAGTACAAAAAGGTCAACGCATAGCTATTACCGGTGCCGGTGGTGGCGTGGGTGGTTTTGCCGCACAATTAGCCAAAAAAGCAGGTGCGACCGTCTACGCAATCGCAGAGCGTCAGCACCATCAACGTTTACTGAGTTATGGACTGGATGCTGTTATCGCTCCCGATCAAAACGTGGCATTGGAAATCATTAACCTAACCGAAGATCAAATGCTACACAGTGTGATTGATTGTGTTTCAGCCCGCTCCGGCAGCATGATGAGTGCCTTGATCCGTTATAACGGACATATCGTGATGGTGGCTGATCAATTTGACCAAGTGCCACTACTTGCTACGACTAAAGCATTGAGTATTCATGAAGTCGCATTACATGGCACCTATGCCCATGGTGCACCAGAGCATATTGCGCATCTTGCTAATATTGGTAACAAACTCAGTGAACTTGTTGCAGATAATGAGCTTAAAAGCATGGTGGGAAAAATCCTCCCCTTTGAAAAACTGCCTGAAGCACTAAATTGCATTAAAGAGAAAAAACATAGTGGTAAAGTGATCGTGTACGTTAACGGCTAGACAAGACGATTATTTATTAAAAATACGTTATATACCCAAGTGACTTCAATATGCCTGATTCAGAGCGAAGTCACTGAGTTGAATTTAAGGAAGACAACGAAGCGGAATAGCGAGCTCTTTCCAAGTTGTCTGACGCAAGAAGTCGGCTCAGTGACACGCTCCCAAAGGGCGAGCGTCCTTAGCTCTCAGACTTTGTTAACGATTCTCAATGTAGAACCACTATATCTTCGAATCGTTGCCGCGCCTGAGAACTAAGGTCGTCTCGCTGAACACTGCATCTTGAAGTTACTTGGGTATACAGGACTCTTAAAGAGTCCTTTTTATTTGCCTCCCCTCCTACTTCTAAATCTTCTTTATCTATCACATATACCTTTTAAGATTCGTAGAGCAACTATCAATATGTTCAAAACCATGAGCAAGTTAACAATTCAGATACATAAAACAACAACAAAATGCTCGAACGCTCATTTTCAGTGTCTTTTTGTTTTCGAAATGTGAATATTGTGGAAAATGCTCACCGTGCTCAACCAATAACAAAACATTCGGTATAACAAGGATAATAAAGATGAAAACAACGAAACATCCCTCACTCCTCGGCGAATGCATTGCTGAGTTTATAGGAACCGGACTATTAATCTTCTTCGGCGTAGGCTGTGTTGCCGCTTTAGTATTAACGGGGGCTGACTTTGGTCAATGGGAAGTCAGTATTATCTGGGGCTTAGGCGTCACAATTGCAATCTATTGCACAGCAGGTGTTTCAGGTGCACACATCAACCCCGCAGTAACTATCGCCCTTGCTGCTTTTCATGGATTTGATAAAAAGAAAGTTGCCCCTTACATTATCAGCCAACTTTTAGGTGCATTCTGCTCAGCAGCCCTTGTCTATGCGCTTTACAGCAACTTATTTACCCAATACGAAACCACTCATCACTTCATTCGAAGCAGTAATGAAGCTCTTGCTACTGCTGGCATTTTCTCAACTTACCCACACGCTAGCATTTCACTCTTTGGTGCTTTCGCGGTTGAGTTTGTTATCACTGCAGTATTGATGTTCGCCATTCTTGCTCTCGGTGACGAACATAACGGTGCTTCTCGTGGCGCATTGAACCCATTACTTATCGGTATCTTAATCGCGGTGATAGGTAGCTCTTTAGGTCCATTAACCGGATTTGCCATGAACCCTGCTCGTGATTTTGGTCCTAAATTATTTGCCTACTTTGCTGGCTGGGATAAAGCACTATCAGGTGGCTTAGACATTCCTTACTTTATCGTACCAATTTTAGCACCTATTGCAGGAGCTTGTTTTGGTGGTTGGTTATATCCAAAAGTCATTGCCCAACATCTGCCACAAAAAGGTCAAGGATGTACGATCCCCAATCAATGTGAAGAAAACAAAGACGTAGAAGTGCGCGTATAAAACAAAAACGACTAACTATAATAACAATGCTCTGAAATAAAGGACCAAACATGAACGAACAAAAATATATCGTCGCGTTAGACCAAGGTACAACAAGCTCACGTGCCGTTATTCTTGATCACGATGCCAATATCGTTAGTGTGTCACAGCGAGAATTCACCCAAATTTATCCCCAAGCAGGTTGGGTTGAACATGATCCTTTAGAAATTTACGCGACGCAAAGTTCGACACTGGTTGAAGTGCTGGGTAAATCCGGTATTCGCAGTGATCAAATTGCAGCAATTGGTATCACAAACCAACGTGAAACCACCATTGTATGGAATAAAGAAACGGGTAAACCAGTATATAACGCAATAGTTTGGCAATGCCGTCGTACTGCAGACACCTGTGAAGAGCTCAAAAGCCGTGGTTTAGAAAACTATGTTCGTGACAGTACAGGTCTTGTGCTTGATCCTTACTTCTCAGGCACTAAAGTAAAATGGATTTTAGATAACGTCGACGGTGCACGTGAAGATGCCGAAGCCGGTAAACTGTTATTTGGTACGGTCGATACATGGCTAGTATGGAAGATGACACAAGGTCGTGTTCACGTAACAGATTACACTAACGCCTCTCGTACCATGCTATTTAATATCAACACACTAGAATGGGATCAGAAGCTACTCGATGAGCTTGGTATTCCAGCCTCTATGATGCCTGAAGTGAAACGTTCATCTGAAATTTACGGCCAAACAAACATTGGTGGTAAAGGCGGTACACGTATTCCTATTGCAGGTATTGCGGGCGATCAGCAAGCCGCATTATATGGGCAAATGTGCGTAGAGCCAGGACAAGCGAAGAATACTTATGGCACTGGTTGCTTCTTATTAATGAATACCGGACAAGAAAAAGTTTCGTCAAACCACGGGCTTTTAACAACGCTAGCTTGTGGCCCTTCAGGAGAGCCATCTTACGCACTAGAAGGTGCGGTCTTTATGGGTGGCGCATCCATTCAATGGTTACGTGATGAAATGAAGCTATTGGCGGATGCAAAAGACTCTGAGTACTTTGCCACAAAAGTCGATACATCCAATGGCGTTTACGTTGTACCTGCGTTTACCGGATTAGGTGCGCCTTATTGGGATGCTTATGCGCGAGGTACCATCGTTGGGTTAACCCGTGGCGTGAACTCAAACCATATTATTCGTGCAACCCTTGAAAGCATCGCTTATCAAACCCGTGATGTAATTGATGCAATGAAAGCAGATTCAGGAATTCAACTTGCCGCACTGCGAGTTGATGGAGGTGCTGTTGCCAATAACTTCCTAATGCAATTCCAATCAGATGTGCTTGATACTGAAGTACACCGCCCAGAGGTTACTGAAGTGACAGCATTAGGTGCAGCTTATCTTGCTGGATTAGCTGTCGGTTTTTGGGGAAGCCTTGATGAGTTAAAAGATAAAGCCGTACTCAATCGCACATTCTACCCTCACGCATGTGATGATAAACGCGACCGCCGCTATAAAGGTTGGAAACGCGCAGTCAAATGCGCACAAGCTTGGGCTGAGATGCATGATAGCGAAGATTAATCGTTAAAAATGCGCGTAAACGATAAAAAGAGCGTTCTTTGTAACGCTCTTTTTTCATTTGAGAACAGATAAGAGAATTGAATCACTTCAATGACAAAGAGAATTGACGCACAATAGATCAGGATAAACGAACATTTGGCAACGCCAAGTCATACAAGGAAAATGTTGTGAAACAAATACCAAGACACCAAGAAATTGTAGAGTTGGTGATGAAACAAGGTTACGTCAGCACAGAAGAGTTAGTGGAGCGTTTTAACGTCAGCCCTCAGACCATACGACGCGATCTTAATGAATTAGCCGACGCTAATAAAATACGTCGCTATCATGGCGGCGCGACAACACCGCTAAGCTCTGAGAATACCTCTTATAACACCCGTAAATCGCTGCACTTCAGTGAAAAAGATTTGATTGCTGCAAATCTTGTTAAACATATTCCTGATGGCGCTTCTTTATTTATTGATATCGGTACGACACCTGAAGCCGTTGCACGTGCCTTATGTTTACAGCACAAGCAATTACGCGTTGTGACCAATAACCTAAACGTCGCCACTATTCTACTACCTAACCCAGAGGTTAAAGTCATCCTCGCAGGTGGCGAAGTCCGCGATCATGATGGCGGTATTATTGGCGAAGCCACTCTCGACTTTATCCAGCAATTTCGTCTAGATTTCGGCATTTTAGGTATTAGCGGCATTGATAATGACGGCTCATTACTGGACTTTGATTATCATGAAGTTCGTGTGAAACAAGCAATTATTGAAAATAGCCGTAGCGTGTTCCTAGCTGTTGATCATTCAAAGTTTGGTCGTAACGCCATGGTAAAATTAGGCAATATTTCACAGGTTGATGCCCTATTTACTGATATGTCTCCACCTGAACATATTTTATCTATCATTAATGAGCATCAAATCCGAGTTGAAGTGATCGCAGCAAGCGACATAGATGAATAATTTCACCAAAATTCTCGACTAAAATTGGCGCATTTTTTTATATAAATCACATAAACGAGCAAAAACGAACAATAAACGAAAACTTAACATGATCATAATCGAAACTTATCCTATGATTGATTCATGCTCATTTATGTTCGTTTGCTCATTTAAGGTCGATTTATGGATATCTCTAAAAACAAAAACGCAACAACTCTATTTGATATTATCGTTATTGGTGGTGGTATTAACGGTGCGGGTATCGCAGCAGATGCAGCAGGTCGCGGTTTAAAAGTAGGGTTATATGAATCCAACGACTTTGGCTCAGCAACATCATCCGCAAGTTCAAAACTTATCCATGGTGGTCTTCGCTATCTTGAACACTATGAATTCCGTCTAGTTTCAGAAGCCCTTGCAGAGCGTGAAGTATTATTAAAGAAAGCCCCTCACATCGCTCAACCAATGCGTTTTCGTCTACCACATCGCCCTTTTCTTCGCCCTGCTTGGATGATCCGTTGTGGGCTATTTCTTTACGATAACCTTGGTAAACGAACAACATTACCTGCCAGCCAAAAAGTAAATCTTGCTCAATCAGGCTTACTGAAACCTGAAATGAAAATCGGTTTTGAATACTCCGACTGCTGGGTTGATGATGCACGCCTCGTACTACTTAATATTATTGCCACCCAAGAAAACGGTGGTGAAGTCGCTAACTATTGCAAAGTAGAGCGTGCTGTTAGAGAAGGTGATATTTGGCGTGTCACTATGGTTGATCAACGCACAGGAGAAACCTTTGAACGTTGTACAAAAGCATTAGTTAACGCGGCAGGTCCTTGGGTTAAGCAATTCTTTGATATTGGTTTAGAGACCCCATCACCAAGAAATATTCGCTTAATTAAAGGCTCACACATTGTTGTTCCTCGTATTCACAATGAAGAACAAGCATATATTCTACAAAATAAAGATAACCGCATTGTTTTTGTGATCCCTTACCTTGATGACTTTTCAATTATTGGCACCACGGATCTTGAATACAAAGGTGATCCACGTACTGTTGCTATTGACGATACTGAAATCGACTATTTAATAGATATTGTTAACCAACACTTTGTTAAACAACTGAATCGAGAAGATGTCGTTTGGACATTTAGCGGTGTACGCCCATTATGCGATGATGAATCTAATTCTCCGCAAGCAATTACGCGTGATTACACATTAGAACTTGAACAAGAATTAGACCAAGCTCCTCTTCTGTCTATTTTTGGTGGAAAATTAACCACTTACAGAAAGCTGTCAGAATCGGCAATGAAACACTTAGCCCCTTTCTTTCCACAAATGGGCGCATCATGGACTGCAACACAAGCCTTACCTGGCGGTAATTTCAGCTGTTCACGAGAAGAATTGGCCAATAGTCTGCAACAACGCTACCCATGGTTAACCACCAAACAAGCATTACGCTATGTAAAACAATTTGGCAGCTACTGCCACAAAATGCTTGCAAATGTAGACTGTATTGAAGATATGGGAATACAGTTTGCTGATGGTGTGTTCCAAAAAGAAGTCGACTACATGATCCATCATGAATATGTAAGAACAGTGGAAGATTTCTTGTGGCGTCGAACTAAGTTAGGACTTTATCTGAATCAAGAACAACAAGATCTAATTAAAACCTACATTGAAACCAACGTACCATCAAATAACATTGTGAGTTTACATAAAGTCAGCTAAAGCAAAGTCTAAACTAACGGAAATAAAAAAGCCGACCTCATGGTCGGCTTTATATTATTTGTAACGTTTTATCTTGTTATTCACTGGATACTTATCATCAATTAATTCATTGATAAACGAAGAAGTATTGTGTGAATTTGCACAAACCCAAACATGTTTACGAGCACGCGTTAAGGCAACATAGAACAAACGACGCTCTTCTGCATCAGTGTAGTTCTCAGTACGTGGCTGCATCACTGCCGCCAAGCCCGTTTCACGATCAGGTGATGGGAAAATACCTTTGTTCACATCAACAATGAACACATAATCCGCTTCACGACCTTTACTTGCATGACACGTCATGTATTCCAAGTTCAATTGCGGCCATTGTGCTTGCCATTCATCAAACTTCGCAGGGCGTTGCTTGTTGTTACGACCTAAAATCAACACGCTTGTTTCTTTATTTTCATAAAGTTTGGCTAAACGTGTTAGATCTTGCAGCATTAAGTCGCTATCTAGCAAGGTTACCGCTTTCTTACTTTGTTTAGTAAAACTAGTGAGATCCTTTTTGATTTGGCTTGGGTTTTGTTGAATAAACAAGTTTGCCACTTCACCAATCATGCTATTAAAGCGATACGTTGTAGAAAGCTCAGTAATGCAGCTAGAACCAAAACGACCTTCAAAGTCTGTAGTTAGGTTAACATCGGCTCCCGCAAAACGGTAAATCGCTTGCCAGTCATCACCCACCGCAAACAGCGTTGGAGTTGATTGACCTGCGACTTGCTGCTCACATAACGCTTCAATTAACGCTAAACGCTGCGGTGAAATATCTTGGTATTCATCAACCATGATAAAGCGCCAAGGTGAAGTAAACTTACCTTCTTTCACATACTTGGTTGCCACATCAATCATGCTGTTAAAATCAATTTGCTTCTTCACTTTTAAGTGCTGAAGGTATGCTTGATAACACGGCCACAATAACTCCAGCTCACTCTTCATACGAGGACGCATCGCAGGGTTATTGTTATTTTGGATCTCTTCGATAAGCGCGTCTTTACCAAGACTTGATTGACCAAGCAACTCGATATGACGCCAAACCCAAGCTTGTAACTGCTCGTTCTCAGCTTGCTGCTCCATTGAGTTTTCTTTACTGAAACCCGGAACACGCCATTGCGTTAAGTGACGCTGCCACTTCTTCGCTGATTCCGTTTTGTTCCACTGCTCAATCAGCATACGTGCAATCCAAGCAGCACGAACACGAGGATCAAGAGTAACCGCAGCAACGTTTGGCTTTTCACCTTCAACTTCGGTGATGATCTGCGAACCTAAGCTGTGGAAAGTCGCCACTTTAACGCGATCGCTGACTTTCTCACGCATACGCTCAGACATCTCTTCTGCTGCTTTACGACCGAAAGCCAACATTAGAATATCTTCAGGTACCGCTTGCTGACTCGCAATCAAGTAACCTGCACGCGCCACTAATACACTTGTTTTACCTGTACCTGCACCTGCTAATACAAGGTTGTGATCTTCGTTAATTAACGCTGCTTCACGTTGTGAGTCATTTAATGGTGAGCTTTCAAAACTATCAAACCATGAGCCCCACTTTTCAGATTGTTGTTGAATCCACTTCGTATTGTGCTCTTCAACCCAATCTTGATGTTCTTCTAACCAAGGTGAGATTTTTTCAAAACTACGAGGACGGAATGACGCAGCAAGCTCGGGCGTTAAATCCGTTTCTGCCAGAGATTGATGTAAGAACTGATGTAAAGATTCATGTTCAGAACTACGTAAATACCCCGGTTGCGATGAGAACTTGCCAATACGCTGGAGAATTTCAGGCAGTACGGAATCAAGTTTATCGACACGGTTTCTCGCCCAATCTTGATAAGTTCGGATAAGGAAAGCTGCAAACGGTTTACATTCACCCCATGGCAAGCCATGAACAGTCCAACAATATTGTTGATCGGAAGAGGTAAGCTCTAACGCTCCCCATAATACGCCGCGGTGAATTTCAATTGAGCCATCCCAATCATCGAATGAGATCACTTCAGAACCCACTTGGCTATCTAATACCAAGGAGTTGTCATCCAAAGCAATACTGTAATAATCACCCTGCACTAACCACTGTGCTAGCCAACTGGCACTTAATTGCATTATCTCACCAACTTTTCCATATTCTTATATGGGTGTAATACTGAATATAGCCGCGTAAAATGTGCCGCTAAAATAGAAAAAGTCCAATCCGCCTTGGGATCGGAGTACCCAAAATCGCTTGGGGTTATATCCCTATAGAGTACCAATAACTCATGCTCAGCCATAGCACTCTAGGCTTTATTTGCTGATAAATTCTTCGAGAAAAGTAAATCGGCAATGGCTTTTGATCTCATCATTTAAACAAAGTTCAGTAACTGAACAAAAGTTATACATTTTTGATTAAACTAATCTTTCTAAACAGAATGGATCAAGTAACGATGTTTAAATTCTGATATCGTTAAGCCTATTTTTAACAAAAAATGCCAAATAATTTCGTTATTTACATGAGCTTATTTGGAACATATTTATTACTAGATTATTCTAGTTGTTTCGTTGTAATTCTTTATCAGAAGATTGTTAATATCCATATGCAAACTAACAGGTTACATCTCAATTTCCGACGCTATTGGGTTAACGATAGAATTAACTATTCTATCCGTGTACTCATCGCCTTAGTTGGCGTCGTGCTACCATGCTGGTATTACAATTCAAACAATGAAGTCACGCCGTTAGTACTTGGTGTTATTGCCGCCGCTCTGGCTGAAACTGACGATAACCTAATCGGTCGAATTAAAGCCCTAACCCTGACTTTACTGTGTTTTCTTATCGCTTCTATTTCTATTGAAGTGCTATTCCCTTATCCGATTTTATTTGCGATAGGATTATTCACTTCAACCTTTGGCTTCATCATGCTGGGCGCGATGGGGCCGCGTTACGCCAGTATCGCTTTTGCCTCATTGTTACTGGCGGTTTACACCATGCTCGGCGCTGATCATAGTGTGAATCTATGGTATCAACCGATGTTGTTACTAGGTGGTGCATTTTGGTACGGCTGTTTGTCGTTAACATGGCATATTTTATGGCCTAACCAGCCAGTACAACGCAGCCTCGCTAATGTCTTTAGTGAGTTTGCCGATTATCTTGACCATAAAAGTCAGCTTTTTGAACCTGTCGCTGATCTCGTGCCTCAACCTTTACGTTTAAAAGCAGCAAGCCAAAACGCGCGCGTGGTGAATGCTTTAAACACCGCTAAAGCAACACTATTGCATCGTGCTCGCCGTGGACAACCTAATACCACAGGCGATCGCTTCTTGACCATTTACTTTATGGCGCAAGATATACACGAACGTGCCAGTTCTTCACATTATCGCTATCAAGATCTGGCGGCTAACTTTAATCGCAGCGACGTATTGTTCCGCTTCCAACGTTTATTACGTTCACAAGCGGTTGCATGCCGTGATATTTCCACTGCATTAGCCATGGGAAAATCATACTCCCACGATGAAAAGAGCCTAAAAGCATTAAACGAGCTACAAGAGTCACTGCAATATTTACACGATCAAAATAAGCCTGAGTGGAAGATGTTGCTGATCCAGCTCGATTTTCTATTCAACAATTTAGCGACCGTTGAACGTCAGCTAATGAATATCAATAACCCCGATGCCACACATACAGAAGAAGAAAATGATATTCAATTAGCCGATAACGAAGCCCATGGTATTAAAGAGTTAGCAAAGCGTATCAGTGCACAATTTAATACTGACTCAATGCTGTTTCGTCACGCAATTCGAATGGCGGTTGCATTAACTGTCGGTTATGGCTGTATTCAAGTCTTGGATTTACAACGTGGTTACTGGATTTTGCTCACCACGCTATTTGTTTGTCAGCCCAACTACAGTGCTACTCGCCAAAAACTTCGCCAGCGTGTGATAGGTACTATTGCTGGTATTTTAGCGGGTATTCCCCTGCTCTACCTATTTCCGGGGCAAGAAGGTCAGTTAGTGCTAATGGTGGTGGCTGGCGTGCTGTTCTTCTCGTTTAGAATGGTCAAATACGGTTGGGCAACAGCATTTATTACTTTGCTGGTATTGTTCTGTTTTAACCAATTAGGTGAAGGTTATGCGGTTATTCTGCCTCGTTTAGGCGATACCTTGATTGGCTGTTTACTGGCAGTGTTAGCAGTAACCTTTATTCTGCCAGACTGGGAATCTAAGCGTTTACACAAAGCAATGTCTGGGGCGATTAATGCCAATAAAGATTACTTAGCGCAAATCATTGGTCAGTACCGTATCGGCAAGCGTGATAGCTTGAGTTACCGTATTTCACGTCGTGATGCCCACAATACCGATGCGCATTTAAATACAGCGATCAGTAATATGTTGGCAGAGCCTGAGCGTTACCAAATTGACGCGAATGAGAGCTTCCGTTTCTTAACCTTAAACCATGCCATGCTGAGTTATATTTCGGCATTAGGTGCTCACCGAACGCAACTTGATGATGACAAGACGCATCAGTTAGTGTCAGAGGCACACCGTATAATTCACACTCACTTAGAATGTTTAGCGGCGCAGCTGGCAGGCAACGCATGTCAACAAGCACCCGCGCTAGATGTCGATTTAGATCAACGTTTAGGGCAATGGCGTGATGAAGATTGCACCTCTGTACGAATGGTGTTACAGCAACTTCACTTGATCCACCGTATGCTACCTGAAATGCACAAACTGGCAGATCAGCTTGCGCCTCAAGTGAAAAAGCAAGAAGTGATTGCATAAGACAAGTTAGCGCAATAAACAAAAGGACTGGATGGTGACATTCAGTCCTTTTTTAACGATAAGACATTCTTTATAACTCAGCCGCTAATATTTATATACATCCCAATGGAGACTCACAATGACGGCTAAAGATCAAACTTTAAAAGATACTGATACAAAACATTTAGCGAATAAAATTAATACTGCCTTTGACAAGTTTAAAAATGGCAAATCCGTATTTATCGCTCATGACTTAGCTAAATTACGGTTAGAGAAATATAAAGCCAATATTCGTAGTAAATACTAAATAACTCTGAATCATTTTATAACAGTTCAGACCTAAAGATCTAAGCACATTTAGAATGGAACAAACCACAAACAAAAAAGGGAACCTGATTTCTCAGATCCCCTTTCGGTTATTGGCATTACGTTTAACGCAAGCTATCTATTTTTCAACGAGTGATTTACTCAGTTGCTTGCTCAGCCGCAGCTTCTGCTGGTGCATCTTTAGCGTGAGCTTGTAGATATTTAAGTAGTACACGCTCTTCGTTCTTATCAAGTGTGTAGTACTGTTGCATTGCTTTTAGACCATCAACCCATGCGTTTGCAGTTAGGTGTTTTGGATCTGGCGTTGCGTGACACTGATTACAGCTTGCGTCTAGGATTTCTTTGCCGTAACCCCAGATTGGTTTGATGCTTGCAAGCATGTCACGTTGTGTCATCCACGCTTCAACTTGTACTTGCTGCCATACTTGACCATCAGTCGCTGTTTGTGTGTTTAACACTTTTTGTGTTTTTTGTAATTCAGGATCGATAGACGCAGTTTGGATTTGCTTCGCCATATCTTGAACTAGCATACCAGCTGTTGAGCCTTTGATTTCCCAACCAGTGATTTCAACTTTTAGCATGTCGCCACTTTGACCAACCACTTTCACTTCAGATGCTGGGTATAGTTGACCTTGTGCATCGTCAGAAGCTGCATCTTTCACAAATAGTTGCTTAGACGTTAATGAGTAAAGCGTTGTTGCTTCAGGTGCTTTCGCTGCATTAATGCTTAGCTGTTTAAATGTTGCTTGGAAGTCGTTATTAATGTGAGGTAGCTGGTGAGCAATACCTTTGTGACATTCGATACAGTTCATGTCTTTCGCTGCAGCACCTGTCATTGCAGCCGCTGCTGCTGGTGATTGCTTAGCGTGATCCATCGCTGAGTAAGAGTGACAGCTCTTACAAGGCGCTGAATTGGTATCTTTCATCATTTTCCAAACATTTTGCGCCATACGTAGACGGTTCTCTTCGAACTTCTTAGGCGTATCAATATCTTTACCAATGAATTCGCTGTAGATATCGCCAATACCGCCCATTTTCGCTTTCATGAATGCAATTGGGTTGTTTTCTGGGATATGACAATCACGACACTGAGCACGTACACCATAAGCGTTCTTAAAGTGGATGCTTGTTTTATATTCGTTGTAGTTTTCCTTCATTGAGTGACACGAAGTACAAAACTCGTTTGTTGATGTGAACTCAATTGATTGGTGGAAAGTAAATACGCCTGCAAGTGTGATTAAAATACACACAACAGCAATCGCTAATACAGAATAGCGACTACTTGGCTTAATAAGAAAGTGCCAGAGCTTCTTCATTGGTGGTCCAAAATGAATTAAACGTCAAACTAACGTTAAAAGAAAATGTTATAGATAAAAATAGCAGTCGGATATGAATACGGCAACGCAATCTATTAATAAAAACAAATTTATTATTAATATAATTATTTACCTGCGCTTAACGCATAATTATAACAAAAAAAAGATTAGAGCACTAAATAGTTATCTTGTGTCAATAGACTTTTACCACCTGTTACATAATCTTAAGAAAACAACGAAACATCAATATTTGTCTTTTAAAATCAACATATTATTTTTGTTACATTAAATACAAAATTTCTTATTTGATATAAATCAACATGTTACTGATAATGATTTTCAATTAAACTTTGCTTAATACGCTAAATATTCTACGATTTATATCGACCATTAAACATCTTGATCTATGGCGACTAATAATGAAAACTAATTTTCCAATACACCCTATAATATATTTCTTATTTCCGTGTAGCCTATCAAGAATTAATAAAAAAATAGGCATCAAAACCGAATGAATATTAAGCACTAATTGTGCTTTGGTTTATTTATTACTCGGACTGTCTCGGAATTAAATTATGACCCTATCACGTCGAAACTTTTTAAAAGGTTCGGTAGCAACAGCGATTGCTGCTAACGGACTTACCCTTTTCCCAGCAGGTAAAGTATTTGCAGACGACACGCAAGTTATTCCATCTGCATCCCACTATGGTCCGTTCAAAGCTGTTGTTAAAAACGGTAAATTAATTGGTGTTCAACCACTAAACGATGTTGACCCATTCCCAACAGAAATGCTGACGAAAGGTGTATTAAGCCGTACTTACTCTGACACACGTATTAAGTACCCGATGGTACGTAAGTCACTACTGGAAGATCCACTGGGTAACCACAACCCCCACCTACGTGGTAAAGAACCGTTTGTTCGCGTTGATTGGGACACTGCAATTGCCCTCACCGCTTTCTGTATTGCTCGTACAATCGAAAATCACGGTAACGAAGCAGTATTCAGTTCTTCTTACGGTGGTTGGTCTCACGCAGGTCTTAACCGCCCACAAACCCTACAAGGTCGTTTCTTCAACCTGATCGGTGGTCAAAGTATCTGTGCCGGTGACTACTCTGCAGGTGCCTCTGAAGTTATTCTTCCTCATATCATTGGTGATATGGAAGTGTACTCGCCACAAACCGCATGGAAAATTATTGAAGAGAACACTGAGGCTGTTCTATTCATCGGTTGTGATCCTTGGAAAACCAACCGTATTGAATTCCGTGTTGCTGATCACTCCATGCAAAAACACTGGGAAGCGTTTAAAGAGAAAGGCATTAAGTTTATCTCTATTAACCCTCAGAAGACCCAAACTGACAAAGCCCTTGGCAGTGAGATGATCAATATTCGTCCTAATACGGATACTGCACTATTTACTGCAATGTCTTACCACCTATGTAAAACAGGTAAGAACGATCAGGCTTACTTAGATAAGTACACAGTAGGTTTTGATAAGTACCTTGATTACCTAATGGGTAAAGAAGACGGTATTGAGAAAACACCTGAGTGGGCAGAAAAAATCACAGGTCTTCCTGCCGCTAAAATCGTTGAAATTGCTGAGCTTTGTGTAACTAAACGTACTCAAATCGCAGCAGGTTGGGCACTACAACGTGCTGACCACGGTGAAATGATCCACTGGTCAATCATCAACTTTGCCGCTATCGCAGGTAAAATTGGTAAGCCGGGTGAAGGTGCGGGCTTTAGTTGGCACTATGGTAACGGTGGTATGCCTTCTTCTGGTAAGCGTCTACCTATCGGTCTTTCTCAAGGTCGTAACCCAATCACTAAAACATGTCCGGTTGTTATGATTTCAGACATGTTGAAAAATCCGGGTAAAGCCTACACCCGTGATGGTGCAAACCTAACGTTACCTAAAGCGAAATTGATCTATAACGCAGGTAACAACCTTCTTTCGCACCAACAAGATACAAACGAGTTAATCCAAGCACTTAACGAGAATATTGACACAATTATCTGTCAAGACCCTTGGTGGTGTGCAACGGCGAAGTACTCAGATATCGTGCTACCAACAACCACAACACTAGAGCGTGACGACATCACTTCTGGTGGTACTTACAGCAACAACAAGATTTATGCGATGCGTAAAGTAGTTGAGCCTGTAGGTGAAAGCCTAGACGATTACGAAATCTTCTCTCGCCTTGCATTCATGTTTAACGTACATCAAGAGTTTACTGACGGTAAAACCATGTACCAACACATCAAAGCCTCTTACGAAGCTTCTGATGCAACAGATGATTTCAAAACATTCTGGCAAAACGGTATTACTCACCTATCAACACCTGCTGATGCTAACAGCTTTGTTCGTCATGGTGACTTCTACGCTGATCCTGTTAAGAACCCACTTCATACACCAAGTGGTAAGATCGAGCTTTACAGTGAAACACTAGCGAAATTTAAAGCGTTTGAGTGTCCACCAATGCCACAATGGATGCCTCCATTTGAATGGTTAGGTAATGCGAAGAAGGATCAAGTTCACGTACTAAGCCCACACCCATGGATGCGTCTGCACTCACAAATGGCTAACGCTGATGTGAATAGCTACGAGTCTGTTGACGGTCGTCAGATCGTACTTATCAACAAAGATGACGCAGCAGCACGTGGCGTGAAAGATGGCGATGTAGTTGAAGTGTACAACGACCGTGGTGCGCTACTTGCTGGTGCTCGTATTACTGATGAAGCAATGCCGGGTGTTATTTACATTCACGAAGGTGCATGGCTACAGCTTGATGAGAAAGGCCGTTGTAACTCTGGCTCTATCAACATGCTAACCAGCAGTAAAACAAGTAGTGGTTTAGCACAAGCAACCAGTGCAAATACCTGTTTGGCTTACTTCAAGAAATGTACTGATGTACTAACACCAAACAAAGCTTACGAGCCACCACAAATTGTTAAGTCTAAATTCCAAGTGGATATTTGGTCACTACAATTAGGTAAGCGCTTGAAAGCGGTAGCGGCAGAGCAAGGTCCACAGCAATCTCCTGGTGAGAAACTGTTCTACGGTAGCTGTACTCTATGTCACGCAGCACCACACCCAAGTGACTTCACTTACAAGCAGTGGAAAGGTATTACAACAAGTATGTTCCCACGCGCAGGTCTAAACGATAAAGACCGTCAGCTTGTACTTGATTTCTTAAAAGAGAATGCAAAGAAAGAGTGATTTAACCCACTCTCTTTAAACGCTGAAATATTATCGGTGACAAGATAATAAAAACAAAACGCAGCCAACTCGGCTGCGTTTTCTTTATCGATAACACACGACTAATGCGCTAAGATTCGATAGCGTTATTGTTCTTTTTACGCTTGAACTTTTGCACCATCAAATACACGCTTGGCACAACAAATAATGGATCAACAATACCTAAAGCCATACCTGCAATAATAATGATCCCCAATGAGCCCATCGCATTTGCCCCAGGACCTGCTTCCCACAATAATGGCAAAGAGCCTAATATCATGGTCAGTGAGGTCATTAGTATTGGACGCAAACGGGTTTTCGTCGCTTTGAGTATCGCTTCTCGCGGTGCTAATCCTTCAGCTTGCAGCTCATTCGCAAATTCAGTGATCAATATACCGTGCTTACAAATCAAACCAATGAGTGTGACCAAGCCTATTTGCGAATACACGTTTAAAGTAAAATCACTAAAGTACAATGCCCAAAGTGCTACAGATAAGGTGATAGGTAATGACAACATCACTACTAATGCATCAACCACACTTTCAAATTGCGCACTCAGTACCATGTAAATAAAAACAAGTGCAGCCACAAAGACAAACAGCATTTGTTGGTTTGCATCCAGATACTGTTTCGCTTCGTCCACATAAGCATAACTTGCATTCGCTGGTAGAATATCAGGCAGCATTTGGTTTAGCGCTGCAATCCCTTCTCCCATACTTACGCCATCTTCTAATCGTATAGATAATGATGCAGACGTGGCTCTGTCGTATTGCTCAAGTGAACGTGGCCCAACTTCATTTTCAATATTTATCAGCGCCGACATCGGCACTAATTGCCCTTGTTTATTAGCAATCATCAATTGTTTTAAGGAGTCAGGTGTTAACGTAAATACTGATTCTAACTGCACATGTAGCGGATAATTTGCCCCTTGATAGCTCATATCATTACTGAAACTTTTACCACTCATTGCTAGTTTCAATATTTGTTGAATGTTACGTAGAGGCACATCATATTGTGAAGCTAGTACCCGATTAATGGTGATCTTAAATTGGTTCTGATCGAATTTAAGATTACTTCGCGCATTAGAAAATAACGGTGACTGCTGAATTTTATAAGTAACTTCAGTGAGCTCTTTCGCCAGCACTTGCTCATCAACACTACTGCTAACATTAATGTCGATACCACCACTGTTACCACGACGACCGCCGCCAGTTTCAATCGCAGGGATCACACCGGTATAAACACGATTACCACCCTCTTTGAGCCTAGCGTTGATCATTTCACTGATTTTCTGGGCTGATAAATCACGTTCTTGCCACGGTTTTAACGTCACAAAACCACGGATAAAATCGCTACTGGTAAGGATAGCGACATGAGCAATATCAGGAATATGCTTTAATTGCGTATTCATGTTATCGATCATCTTTTGCTGACTAGCTTCATCACTACTTCCCACCAATGGCTGGAATAAAAAGATTTGCCCTGAATCCTCAGCAGGTAGCATTTGCGACGGTGTTTGGGTGAAGGGCCAATAACTACTCGCAAAAATAACGACCATCACCAACAACGTTGTTTTACGCCAATCAATGGTGGCAGAAAGCACATTATGATAAGCATGAGAAAGACGATCTAACTGTTTATTCACCCAATTTTCAAAACGTCCAGCAGGTTTATGATTCATCATTGTGCTGCACATCATGGGCGATAATGTCAGTGCAACAACACCAGAAATAATCACAGTGCCCGCTAAAGTAAAGGCAAACTGCTGGAATAATTGCCCTGTAATACCGTCAACTAACCCCACCGGAATATATACCGCAGCCAGAGTTAAGGTTGTGGCAATAATGGCAAAACCAATTTGACGACAAGCCACTGCGGTAGCTTTAAATACAGAATCATGATGACGTAACTGACGGTGAACGTTTTCTACCACAACGATGGCATCATCTACCACCAGCCCAACGGCTAATAGCATTGCAAGCAAGGTCAGGGAGTTAATGCTAAAACCTGCCAACTTCAGAATGATAAATGAGCACGATAAACAAACAGGAATGGTAACAATTGGAATTAACGCAATTCGCAAGTTACCAAGGAACAACCAGATAACACCAGCAACCAGTATGACGGCTAGACCAATCGCAACATACACATCTTCTAGTGCGGTAATAATAAAGGTCGATTTATCCAGTAATACTTTTGCTTGCATGCCGCTAGGTAGGGTCATTGACTCTAATAAATCATGTACCTGCTCAGATAATACCAGTGGATTTGCCGTGGCGGTGTATTGTGGATTTAATACGAACAACATGGCATTTTTCTTCGAGAAATCCACCAGCGGCTTTACTTCACGTTGGCTACTTGGCGTGCCGATTTTTATATCAGCCACTTGCTCTAATCGGATAGGTTGCTGCTGATAAGTAGCAATAATGATGTTTTTAATATCATCAAGGCTTGCGATCGCCCCTGTAGCAATAAGCTGATACTGACTTTCGGTTCCAGACGTTTTACCACTGATAGTTGTAATGCTATCAACATCAGTAATTTTATTAATCACGCTATTAAGCGTTAAACCATAAAAATAAACCTTGTCAGGATTTAAGGTGATCAGTACTGATTGCCCTGCACTCGGTGCCACACTTACGGAACCTGCTGCGGGTAGCTGCTCTAACTGGGGTAATAAGGTATCAGTACCATATTGATGAAATTCATATTCCGCTTGATGAGGACCGGGGGTTAAGCCAATCAACATTGCAGGCATACCCTGATCATCAGATTTGGTCACTTTCGGCGAAATATCATCAGGCAATTTATTTTCAATGTTGCCAATATCATTATGGATTTCACTAACTAGCGTATCGATTTCACTGTCATCAATACTCGATGCCACATCAATAATGATATTGCCTCGCCCTTGTCGCGCTGTCGCTGACATATGGCTGATCCCTTCTGTACCTGCAATGGCATTTTGAATAGGAATTAGCACTTCCGTCATCATGTTTTGTGCCGCTAGCGCGCTATCATGAACAGTGACTTGAATTTTAGATTGGCTGATTTGTGGGGTATAACGCCAAGGTAATTTTTGACAAAAAATCAAACCAATAAAGACAGGGATCAACCACAGCACAGTACATAGCACCGGACGGCGTAAACACAGCTCAGTTAACTTCATTATTTACCTGCCGTCTCTGACTGTAATGATTGCGTCGGTTGATCTTGTTTATGAGCAGAGAACACTTCAACTTTTTGATCGGTACGTAGATAGTTTTGACCATTAACCACTAATTGATCGCCAACCGCCAACCCCGACACGATCTGCACATAACCATCATAGTATTGCCCAACTTTCACATCACGTAGACGTGCTTTGTTATTCACAACAATAAACACCTGCGCACCTTGGATATTAGTCATTAACGCAGCAGTAGGAATCGTAACTTGTTGTAATAAGTCTCGTGTTTGTTGAACCACTTTAACGTTTTGTCCTGGTGAGAACTGTTTAGCATCAGATAACTGTGCTTTTAAACTCACCAACCCTAAAACAATATTAGGTGAAACATAGCTCACCGTACCTTGAGCGTGCTCTGTCGGTGTTAACTCCGAATAAACCGTCACTTGTTGCCCCAGCTTATAAGCTGACTTTTGTGCTGCTGGCAGTTGATATTCAATGGTTAATTGATCTGGTGTGTACAAGGTGGCAAGGGTGTTTCCCACCGTAATAACATCGCCAACATGATAATCAGTTTGGCTGACCACCCCATCGAAAGGCGCTTTAATAGCAAGCTCAGCAAGCAGCGATTTATCTTGCTCTAATTGCGCTAATGCCTGCTTATAATCACTCTCGCTATCATCATAAGTACTACGAGCGACAACACCTCTATTCACCAACTCTTTTTGACGTAACCATGTTTGTTTAGAGGCGTTTAGTAAGGCTTGATCTCGAGCAACTTTGGCTTTTGCGGCACTGGGATCAAATTGCACTAGCACCTGCCCCTTTTTAACTGTTTGCCCGGCTTTAAAATGAATAGCTGTAATTTGGCTAGTTTGTAGGCTCTTTAACACAACGGAATTATGACTTTTCACCACACCATAACCCGTGATTTGTTCGGTTAGTGTTCGTGCTGTCACAGGCTGCGTTTCTACTTGAGTAATTTTAGAGCCATGTTTCTTAGGGTGGGATGCTAATTGGCTATCCTTGTCACAGCCAACAAGCACTAACGCCATAGCAGCGAAAACCATCGCTGTAATGCATTTTTGTTTCATCATGATCAACTTATCTGAAAATTAAACAATATAAGCAAGTCGCTGATATTAATTTCCAGCACCTCCTAACATACCTTTAAGGAATTATATATTAACAAGGCAGTTAAGTGGTTTAAGTCAGAGTTGTGTCGCTTTACGTTTTTTTACATTCATATTTTTCATTATGTTAAGCGTTTTATACGCTCTACAAATCATTTAAAAATATTCTCACCGCCACAAAAGCAAACGTTTGCGTTTGTCGATTTTTTATGTAAAATCCTGCGCAATTTTAAACAACCCTCTGCAATAAACTTTATAAGCAGCTGAAATAACGCTGATTTTTACAATTAGAAACATTTTCATCCACTCATACGATTTTCAACGCTGGTTTTATTGGCGTGCTTACTGGTAGATAAAAACCATGATTAATATTGATGAAAAAATCTCGTTACCTCGTGCGCTATCGCTAGGCGTTCAACACGTTTTAGCCATGGATCTGTATATTGTTCCCATTATTCTGGCTGGCTTACTTTCCTTAACTGTGGCAGATACTTCATCGCTGATCCAAATGACCTTTGTCGTCGCAGGTTTAGCGACTATTTTACAATCAACGCATCTATTGAAAATGCCAGTAATGCAAGGGCCTTCTTACATTCCTATTGGTGCGATTGCGGCTATTGGCAAAACCTTGGGTATGGGTGCGGTATACGGGGCATTAATTCCTGTAGCGTTGTTTATTGCTCTACTCGGCAAGCCGTTTAACCTATTTAGCGCCATTGTAAGAAAGCTGATCCCACCCATTGTCGGTGGCACGGTGATCATTGTGGTCGGTATTTCACTATTACCGATTGCCTTTAATGGTATTTATAACAGTGAACAACCTAGTGCCAATATCGTCATTGCACTAGCAAGCATGACATCGTTATCAGCGTTTATCTTACTCGGTTGTTTATTTAAAACCTTACATTGGCTGCGTTTAGTGTCGGTATTAGGCGCAATTGTGATTGGTACTGCCACTGCTTCCATGTATGGCATGGCAGATTTCTCATCGGTAAAAGAAGCAGCATGGTTCCAACTTCCAAGCCTGTTACCTTTTGGCGAATTGGTGTTTGATCCTATCGCTATCCTAACCATGCTATTTATCTCGGTTATTGTGCTGGTTGAAACCACTGGAACATGGTGTGCGGTCAGTGCTGTTACCAATGTACAACTAACCGATGATCGCCTAAATCGAGGGGCAACCGGTGAAGCGGTGGGTAATCTATTTTGTGCTGCGATTGGTGGAAGCCCAGTAACCGGTTATTCAACCAATGCTGGCATTATTGCCGTCACTGGCGTGGCTTCTCGTCGCGCTATTATTGCTGGTGGCTTTATCTTATTGCTACTCGGTTTAATGCCGAAACTCACCAGTATTATTGCCTCTATTCCGCACCCTGTGATTTCGGGTATTTTTGCGGTGATCTGTGTGGTTATTGCAATGAATGGCTTCCGCGTTATTCAAAATATCCAACTCAATGAACGCAATATGTTGGTAATTGGTTTACCGATTATGCTGTCACTCGGTGCAGTGCTGATGCCGCGTGAATTAGTCTATGCCCTACCTCAACTGTTAGGCTACCTAGTTAATTCCGGTATTGCGATTGGTGCTATTGCAGCTGTTGTGCTTAATTTTCTGCTGCCAGTAAGCCAAGAAGAAACTGTAGCAACGGAGAATGAACATGCTTGATCTAGATAATATTCAGTTCGCTATTCAAGGTGATAGCTATCATTGTCCGATTAAAGGTGAGATTGAATTTAATCCTAATGGCTTGATCTTAGTTGATCATGTTGGTGACATTATTGCCACTTACCGCCAAGACGATCTGCAATACACCCAAGTATTAGCGCAGCTACAACATGCCAATAAATTACAGGTGTTAAACAAAGGGCAATATTTACTACCGGGTTTAGTTGATTTACATTGTCATGCATCGCAGTGGCCACAAGCAGGTAAAGGCTTAGACTTACCACTGTATGATTGGCTACAAAACTATACGTTTCCGCTAGAAAACCGTTATCAAGATAATCAATTTGCGACTGCGGTTTACCAAGATGTGAGTCAACGTTTACTTGCTAACGGGACAACCAGTGCGGTGTATTTTGCTTCGATTTATCGCCAGTCTACAGAGCTATTGGCTAAAACTTGTTTATCCATCGGTCAACGTGCGTTCGTCGGCAAAATCAATATGGATAACCCAGCGCAATGTCCTGATTATTACCGTGAGGCCAGTGTCGCTGATGCGATAGATGATACCGAGTTATTCATTCATAACGTTCAGTCCCTACATGGTAATCAGGCTGGATTAGTCAAACCTGTGATCACCCCACGCTTTGTGCCAAGCTGTAGCCATGAATTACTAAAAGCCTTAGGTGGTTTAGTCCAACAACACGATTTGCACATGCAAACCCACTGTTCAGAAAGTGATTGGGCACGAGATTACAGTCAGCAACACTACAATATGACGGATATTGAGTTATATGCCGAAACAGGGCTATTAACCAATAAAGCGATTTTAGCGCATTCGATCTTTTTAACCCAATCAGACATTGCCACTATCAAGCAAGTGGATGCAGGTATTGCCCACTGTCCGTTATCTAATATGTTCTTTGCTAATGCAGCCATGCCTGCTCGTGAGCTATTAAATCAAGACATTCATATTGGTTTAGGCAGTGATATTGCAGGCGCGCCAACCCCTTCAATTTTCCGCTCGGCTTTTGATGCGGTATCTCACTCTCGAGTGCGTGAAGAAGGTGTCAACATTTACTTATCTGCAGAGCAACGCGGTATCGCTAATAGCCGTATCAGTTTCAATGAAGCATTCTGGATGGCAACTAACGGTGGCGGGAAGGTATTAAAAGAGAAGATTGGTATATTTGTGCCAAGTTATCACTTTGATGCCATTGTAGTGGAAGCCAAAGCGCAAGTCGGCAATCTGCGTATCTGGCCTGAGTTTGATTCGCCACAAGATGTGATTGAGAAGATCATCGCTTTAGCACAACCAGAAAACGTATCTAAAGTTTGGGTACAAGGTAAACAGGTAATTTAATCACTTCTTAACTCTTTAGGGGTTAAGACTGAGAAAAATAAAAGGGTGATGGTACGTTGAACTCGCTATAGTCAGTATCCATCACCCTTTTGTTATTTTGTTGTTTGGCTTATATCACACTCAAGCCAGCATCTGCTCCATGGCTTGATGCGGAATATTAGCTTCCATAAACTCATCACCGTATGGCATGAAACCTAGCTTACGGTAAAAATCGACAGCATGGGTTTGCGCGCCTAAGTCCACTCGTGGGTAGCCTTGCTGCTGGGCATATTCGACTAACGCTTGAACGACTTTCGCCCCTAAGCCTTGTCCACGTGCCGCTTTCATAATTGCAATACGACCAATATGACCGTCCGCTAAAATACGACCTGTACCTAATGGTTGCTCGCCATCCATCACCAGTACATGTACCGCTTCTGAGTCTAAATCATCAAATTCAATCTCAGGATCGATGTGCTGCTCTTGAATAAAAACCTGATCACGTACTGTGCGGATCAACCCTCGATGGGCGTCATCAAAAGCGACAATCTTAATCTCTACCATGATACTTTTCCGTTTTACTTCCTAGCCTAAGTTAACTGATGAACTTACAAGCCTTTCTTATATTGATGATGGATCGTGCCAACAATGGTTTGCTCTAGCGTTTCACGAGCACTCATATCACCGTGAATGTAGGCATTAAACAGCGATACTAGCGTTGCTTTATCAGCACTGATTTGTGTGTCCGTTTTAATATCACGAAGATCAATCATAAAGCGAGTAAACTTGTCAGGGAAATCTGTAACCGCTTGTAAGTTCATGTAGTTCTGCTGACTGTATAAGGCGTTATGCGCACCTCTTTGTTTATCTAATACAAACGAGGCATCTTTTAAGCTCAAGATAGACGCTGACTTATCACACTTACGTAAGCACTTATTATCAAAACGCTTTTTCTTACAACCCACAGTTTGATGGAATAAACACTGACGGCTCATTAGCATCATTAATGGGTGGTAAATGCTATAGTGCAACTCAAAGTTTTCAGGGCACACCAACGGGTTAATTTGCTTACGATTGATCTCGTTAGAAACAAATGCACCCTTCGCATTAAATTCATCCGCAATACACTGCAAACTAAAGGAGTTCGTCAGGTTCAGATAAGGACCTGCAATCCAATCAATCCCCTGCTGGTAAGCCACATACGCAATACCGTTATTGTTAGTAACAAGTCGAGTCGGTTTAACACGCTCAATAAACGCCACTGCCGCTTGGTAGTTTTCACCAATTAAGATCGCAGGGAACCAAGGGATGAGGTGCGGATTTTCTTCAAACAGTGCGACGGTTTTCTCCAACTCCATTGATAAACCTTCAGCAATGGCGTAGTAAAGTACCGCATCGTTATCTTGATTTAATGCCACATAACTTGGCTCTGAAATCAAAATGGCCAGCTCTGGCTTAATGCCTGTAGGTTTACGATGACTTGCGCTGTTACGTGGTTTTGGTGTATCAATCGGCGCAACAATCGCTACTTCACCATTTAATACATAACCAATTTGATCTTTAAGCTGTGCTAGCTCAGCAAACGGAATCGATGTGCCTTCCGCCAAATCTGAAGTATTGAATTCAGTGATTTGGTATTCACCTTCATTTGCCAAACTTTGGAAACGCTTTTCCAGCATGTCATGGGTTAAGGTGTGCTTATGGCTACCGATCAGTGCCGATTCAGATTGCAGCGTGATATTTTTCTCAGGCGCGGTTACTACAATCGTTAATGGTTGTCCTTCTTGACCACTAAAGACAATACTGAGTGGTAGCGAGCTAACATCCATATCTTTAGTGACAGCTTCAACGTTTTGGATAATCGCCGTTTTATCGTCATACAGCTTTTGCTTAACACCTTTCACATCATCAATGGTGGTCGCTTGATAGATTTGTGAGAAGTGCTTCACCGAGTTATCTCGTGGGTTATCAATAAACATACTCTTATTGATATCGCCTTGTAGGTACGAGTTAGAAAAGTCACGGTTAAAAACGGTAAACAGTGATGTGGTATCGGTTAATAGCGGCTTTTGCTCGCAGTAACGGTCGATCTGCTGACGCCATTGATCCACCACGGTATAGACGTAGTGTGATTTCTTAATACGTCCTTCCACTTTTAATGAATACACGCCAGCATCAGCAAGCTCCGCCATATTGCCGAACGCTGAGTTATCTTTCATGTTCAGTGGAAAATCTTTACCCGCAGCGGTGGTTTGGTATTGATCGCGACAAGGCTGACTACAACGACCACGGTTACCTGAGTTACCATTTTTCACAGAGCTGATGTAACACAAGCCAGAGAATCCAATACAGTAAGAGCCGTGAACAAAGACTTCCATTAACACATCATGCTGATGACCAAACTGCGCCAGATGTTTAATTTCACCAATATTTAATTCACGGGATAAGTTAACACGGCTTGCTTGTAGCTGTTTTAAAAACAGAATTTGACCATCGTTATGGGTATTGATCTGAGTAGAAGCATGCACATCCAAGGTAGGGAAATGCTTTTTAATGATGTGGAACAAGCCTAAATCTTGCAAAATCACACCATCAACCTTGGTATTGACTAGCTTATTTAATAAACGGATCACCGCAGGAATTTCGCTATCTAATACTACGATGTTTAAGGTCAGGAAGATCTTACAATTGTTCTGATGAGCCAAACGAATGATGCCGCTGAGAACATCAAAGGTTAAGTTAGTTGCTCGGTTTCGTGCGTTGAAACTGTCCAAACCACAGTAGATCGCATCCGCACCCGCAGCAATAGCTGCTTTAATGGATTCAATATCACCACCGGGTGCCAATAACTCAAAATTCTCTTTCATCGCAACATTGCTCATCAACAACTGCACCTTTATAACCGCATTTTTTGTATGGACGGCTATTTTACGCGTAAGCTTTTAACAATGTCCAATAGTGAGATTTAAATCACATTAATTTGTCATGATGTTTATTAACACTCATAACAGCAATGTCTGATTACAGATATTCCAACTGATAACTGATCTCGATATGATGAAGAAAATTGGCAAGTAAGCAGTTATCTACTAGCTTGTTCTCACTGTCTGTAGGATAAAAACAATGACAAATGCAAACCAAGTTGAATTAACAGAAGCACAAAAAGAAGCGATTGAAGATATGGTGATCAACCGTGTTAACGCGATGAACAACGACAAAGTGCTTTGCGATGCCATTGATGCCAAAGTTCATGAAATGGAAGAGCACCTAAAAGAATATTTCCACCAGCGTTTCCACTTTCACAGCAACAAGGCGTAATACGCTGATCTGTAACTGTACCAATATTAAAAAGATCGCTTCTATTATTAGTAGTGATCTTTTTCTTTATCAGCTTCGATACCCAAATTAATTAGGTATCGCAATGACAAAAAGCTAACTGGTACTAAAGCTCGATTGATTAAATAGCTCAGTAATAAGCTGGGTACTGGTTGCAGTATCCGCTAAGCCTAAATCAGCTGCTTGGATATTATCTAAGGTGATATTTTGGGTATTACTGTTACTGGCTGTTACCGTCAACTCAACTTTGCCACTGGATGCATCAGCATTAATGCCTGCCAGTAAATCATCTAAATTCAGCCCATCCCCTGCACTGTCATCTAATACTTCAGTGAGATCGATCTTATCTTCACCCAAAGTAAAGTCAGTGATCACATCCGTTGAACCATCAATATCACCCAGTTGCCACACAAACAGATCATCACCTGCGTTACCCGTTAAAATGTCGTTACCACCACGGGCATAGAAAATATCATCATCATCACTGCCGATTAAGGTGCGATCTTGATCATCATCGACAATCAATTCACCACTACCACTAGGTGATGTACTGGCATCTATCGTAGTAACAGTATCGGGTTCAACATTAATGTTTAAGGTGATAGATGTTGCAGATAATAAGCTATCACTACCGACGGTAGATTCGGCTTCCACCGTTAACGTATTGGTGCCAGCAGCAAGTCCTGTGAGATATAAATCCTCTAAGCTGCTAACAGGTACACGATACGTACCTGCTGAAATTTGTGTGCCGACAATGGTGCCATTGCCATCGACCAAATCCCCATCATTTAAACCACTGATAACAACAGACAGCTCATTAGGCGCAGGATTGACCACCGATGCCATTAACCCTATTAACGGTAATAAAGAGCCAGCCACAGTGTGGATATTGGCAGTTTGTGGACGTTCTAACTCAATAATCGGTACATCGGGCTGTGGGGCGACCGTGATCTTGGTTTGAGTACTATCAATTTTCGCACCACCTGATCCTGTATTGCCATTATCATTGGTGAGCATGGTTAAAGTGTCGTCACCAAAGAAATTAACATCATTGAGATAATGCACACCTGCGGCTAATGCATCATTCAGGTTAGTCAGCGTGCCCGTTAAGGTAACTGAAGCGGAATTATTATCGGTGACTGTAATTGCAGTGGTACTTAATACATTTAATACACCATGTTCAACCGATAAGGTTACCGTCATATTGCCACTTTCAGCATCAACATCTTTCACGCTGATCCCTGAAATAATCACACCTACATCTTCATCAGTATTAATACCGGCAGGTAATGTATTCACAGGGGCATCATTTACCGCAGCAACATCAAAGGTTAAGGTTTTAACCACCGCTAAACTGTTATCTGCCAACACGCCATTATCGACAGAGCGCATATCAAAATTCATGGTGTAATTGCCGTTAGCATCACCAGGATGATAAACCAGTGTATCTAACGTTGTGCCGCCAGAAATAATAATCCATGAACCATCGGGCTGCTTTTCAGCACTGCCGCCAGCTGGTGCATCAAAAGAGCTTGAATCTGGCACATCAGTAATAACAACATGCAATTTTTCAGGGGCATTTTCAGATGTATTAGATTGGGAAGGCACGATGCTATCTGCGTTATCTCGCACCGCTAAATCTAGTGTAATAGTAATAGGCTGATCTTCAGAACCGGTATAGGACGTGGTTACATCGGAATCAATTTTATCGCCGACTGGTAACACCTCAAGATTCACTGTTGCTTCATTTTGCGCAATATCAGTGAGCAAATCTTCTTTGGTAAACACCAACACGCCAAGAGCTAAAGTACCGCTATAGTTTTCCGCTGGCACCACATTCACCCCAGCTAAACTGCCAGATTGCATTCCTACAGGCAGCGACACACTCCACTCACCACTACCTAAGTTACTTACTGGTCCTGTTAATACGAAACCATCAGGCACGTTGGTGATTTTGGCAGAAATAATTTGCTCAGAGCCATCACTGTCACCGACATCAAAACTGATACTACCAAGGCTAATACCACCAGCCTGATCTTCATCGCCCTTAATAGTGGTATCAACCCCAGTAAATTTGACCGGATCATCAACGGGGATCACATCAAAATCAACCGTGGCAGTAAACGTGCCTGTCGCTTGCGCGGTTGCTGGGGTGGTAAAGCTATACGTCACATCATCTTCAACAGTAGCAACCGCAGACATGGAAACATTACCGCTAAAATCTTTCACTGGCTGAAATGGAATATTATCGAGATTTACCTTATCAACAGTGATGGTTTGTACCAAGCTACCATCACTTTGGACAAATGCCCCTTGGCTGGCATCAACCGTCAGTTCAACCTGCTTTAAACTCTCCAGCCCTTCATTCAGCGTCGTGCTAATGTCTTTTAAGGTAGCTGAAATGCCTAAAACGACTCGACCATCTTCGTAAGCTTGCCCATTGATGATCACTTCCGCCTTACCCGTATCAGGTACAGGTTGCTCATCAACATCAAGCTTTTCTGTACGTAATACTTCAATAGAAAGGGTTGGCGTACCATTTGGTGGTACATCTACTACAGGCTCAATACGTACGGTAACAGGCTTAATTAAGTTTTTAGTATTACCACTGGTGGTATCGGTGTTAACAATATGCAGATCAAACTGAAAATCACCGGCAAAATCTGTCGCTGGATTTAATGCGATACCACTTAAATCAACGTTACCTGCACCATCGACAGGCACAATCATGACGTATTCGCCATCAATAAAGTCAAAGTCAGTCCCTGATATTGTCACTCCACTTGGCAGATCAGACGCTTTAATAACGATGGTAACAGAGTCATGATTTTGCTCGCCATTAACCGAGCCAATGATAATGTCACCTTCAATCTGATCGCCGAGATTAATAGGATCATCTTCAAACCCTGTTACCACATCAGGATTAAAGACAATATCACCGGCTAATTCGGTGATCATGCTGGTATTAGGGGTAAAATCTAATGTAATGGGAGTAGTAAAGGGAACAAGAGAGCTAACATCACCTTCACCATTATCACCAAGATCTTGCACCTCAGCACTAATGGTTATATCTATTGTGGAGTTAAACCCTGTTGGTGCAGTGATTTTCAAATTATCTAATTGCGATTCAGGTACCGTCCACGCCCCTGCACCATCGCTGATCCCGCCAATGACCACGAAATCCCCGGGCTCTGCCACTGATTGAGGAAACTTCACCACAATGCGACGTATCACTTCATCACTATGATCAATAACGACTGGTGTTGATTCCCCCGTAAAAGACACCCGCCCAATAGAAGCAGCATCGGTTGATAAATCAATCACACCACCTGTGGTACTGGTGAGCGTGGTCAGAATCATATCGCTACTATCACGTACCGCCAGCACACCATCAGGCTCTACTACTGCCTGAATATCGACTTCTAATTGGCCAATGATTTCTTTTATTGCAGTGTTTTCACCATCATTATCGGTTTGCTCAACAGTGAGATAGGACTGGAACGTTAAATCGCGATCAGAGTCTTGTGGCGCACGTAGTTGTAGTGGCTTGCCTGCCAGTAGTTCATCACGCTGACTATCACTTAAGGTGATCTCTCCTGCCACCAGCATCAGCGGAGTGCCGTCAATTAATAAGGTGTAATCCGATGGAATACCACCAAAGCGAATTTGCGTAATGGTTTCAGCACTATCGGTAAAACCTTGCGCTGCAGTTGGTCGCCACAAAACAACATTATCTTGATCTTCTAGTACATTGTTATCACTGACAATGGTGTAGTTTGCCGCATCAATAACAGGCTGAATATTAATCAGAATTTTTCGATCAAAACTACGTACATCACCATCATTTTCAGTGACTAATATCTTGGCATCAAGTTCAATATCTTGAGTACTGTTAAGTGGTGGGATCACCTGAATATCTTTTAGTGATGATAACTCTACTTCATAAATAGGATTGCCTTCAGCATCGTAACCAGCAAACACTAAACTTTGCTCATTCCCCTCTGAGTCTTTTAACATCACACCTTCAGGAATACCCGATAACACCAAGCTCAAGGTTTCTGAATTATCATCTGGTTGTTTAAAAGGGGTTTCGCCACTGACGATTGAAAAATCAAAGACCGCAGCACTGTCTTCATCAATTAAGGTTTCAATGCCTTGAGTCGGATCATTGTTGATATACGCCCACTCATCAACATCTAATACCCCATTACCGTTACTGTCGATATTGATATCAAAAATCGGAATATCTGCGACACCTTTTAAACTCACTTCAAGTTGCTGCGTAGGTGTTAAGTATTCATCGTTAGCATTCACCACCACATTACTGCTGTTAGTAATACTGGCACTGTCTTTCACGACACCTTGTACTGTGATTTCAAAATCTACATTACTTTCTGGAGTAGGTTTTAACTGCGCATTGGCAATATCGGCGTAATTAACCTCATAAACGCCAGAGCCCGCAGGGCTCTCAACGACCGCGGTACCGTTTAACAGAATTTGTGCACCAACGGGTAAATTTGAAAAACGTACACATTCAATTTCAGAGCCATCTTGATCGACGGTTTGTGACAAGCTGACATGACTGGCTAAATTAATCAGTTCATCTTCATTAGAAGATACCCGAGTCACTTTTAATGTGGTTTCATCAGCGATGGGCTCAACATTGATAATAATGTCACGCACCACCGAATCAGCCGTTTGTTTACCTGTAACAAACACCACTTCTTCTTTACTTTGCGCCACGGCAGTTAGCTTTATATCACCACTGTAATTGGCATCTGGCGTGACGACTAAACTTCCCACATCAGCGGCAGCAACTTGGTATTGGTTATTGCCTAAATCAACCAAGTTATTACCTTTTAACTCACCATGTATATGGCCTTCTCCATCGGGTTCCATGGTGATGATATACGACAAGGTTTCTGAACCATCGGTATCATTCAAGTCAGCTTTTAACTGTAAGCTCACTCCTGTTGAATCTTCATCAATGGTGTAATGTACTTGGGTTTCACTGTCATCCCACGTTGGAATATCGGCAATCCCTTCAACTTTAATTTCAAAGGTTGTCACAGCTTCTGGTAATGGTGTACCCGATGTCACCCCCACTTGCGCTTTGACTTCAAATTCCAAATTGCCATTCGCGGTAGAAAAGTCAGCATCAGGAATAAAACTGAGCCCAGCTAAATCGTAAATAATGTTATCTGTGGTGGTAAAATCAGTCACCGGAATAACATAAGACAGCCCATCAGCACTGGTCGCAAGTGCAGTGCCATTTAAATAAAAAGTGCCGTGAGTTTCGGCTGGAATAGTGATTAAAACTTGCTGTAAGAACTCGCCACGATCATCATCACCCACATTGATTTTCAGTGAGACTGGCGCACCACTCGGTGGCTCAATGAGCACTTCACTCGGATCGTCTTCTCGTCCAACATCTTCATAAGTAACTATCGGATCAGGCTCGATAATGATCTGTGCTTCACCATCTTCAATTTGTAAAGTAATGGTACGCAGCTCAGTATCACCATCACCATCGGTGACACGGTAATTAAAGGTATATTCAAGCAACGCATCGGTTTGAGTAATATCAGTTGCTGCGGTGAACTTGACCGTCCCATCAGGTTTTATCGACAGTTCACCCAGCAATTGCCCCGGATTAGTAGTATCACCGCCCTCATGAATAGGAATAACAGTAAAATCGGTGCCTGTAAGGGGTTTTTCTTCACCTAAATCAATCACACTGACGACAGTGGCGTTATCGGCCCCTTCTCGAGCATTAGTTAGTAAGGTTTGCCCTGCAACATTTTCTTCCCCTTCAGATAAAGCAATGGTGATGTTACGTCCATTGGCAATATCATCGACCACAGTCACTCGAATATTGGCAAAAGCACTTTCATCACCATCATCATCAATAGCCGCCACAGGTAGGATAATATCTTTGCTGTCTTTACCGGGATCGGGGTGATCGATCGCACCAAACAGGTTAACGGCATATTCCCCATCTGGCGTAAATATCACAGTAAATATGGTGCGAGTATCAGCAAAGCCTGAATAAGTACCAATCTCATGTTCATACAAGGTCACTGCTGTACCTTGGCTAGTTAACGTCGGATTAAGCGTGGTAAATAAATCGCTATCTAAGCGAAAGTTATTGATGAAATCACTGCCTTCATCTAACACTAAGATCCCAGATGCACGATCATCACTGCCTGATGGTGTTGAACCTTGATGATTTGGCCCATCTTCACGAATATCACTCTCTTCTACGGTTAAATCTTGAGTGCTGATAATAGTTGGATCAAAACCATCATTAATATTGATCGTCACAGGTACAGGGGTATCTAAATGATCACCATCGGTATCTTGGATTTGTACTTGTAAGTTAATACTGATCAAATCACCGCTTACTTGTACATAGCCGCTATCGTTACCTTCTTTATTATGATCAAGCGGTAAAAATTGCTCATAGGTCACCAAGACTTCTGCATCTTTACTGCCCACCACATTGGCGGCAGTTAAACTGATAGTAAAATAAGTATTACCATCATATTGGGCGGTTAAAGTGTGGCTATTTTGATCAAAGCTATAGTTAAGTGTTTCACCACCAAGTGTCGTCACTTCAGACTGTAACTCACTCAATAAATCATTCAGGAAAGGATTAACAAAAGTCACCGTATCAGGATCTAACCTGTCTACTCCTGCTGTTAACGTAAATAAGGCCGAATTCGATACTGGGTAACCATTAGGCGATCCAATGGGTTCACTAACATCTCCTTCCGTCACATTAATATTAGTGGTGCCTACAAAGTTACCAGTTGGATCTAACCCATCTACAATAGTGATGTTAATTTCACCGTCAGTAGCACTCACATCTAAATCTTGATCGGTAGCGCTAACGGCTAGGGTTATTTCTAATTTATTAGTCGTTTTTAACTGATCTAAGGGTTGATATTGCACCACCCTGTAATCACCAGTTTGGTCTAACTGAACCACTAACACTTCAATGGTGGAATCATCTTGCCTGACTACCGTCACTGTATTACCCACCACATTATATTGCGTGGCATAGCCGTTACTGGTCAGTGAGGCTAACGAAGGTTGATCGGCTTTTAAATCAATATGAATGATTTCATCACTGCCAACATTGAGCGCAATATTACCTTCAGCTGTATTAATTTCCGTAAATTCAGTATTCGTATCTGCGCCAAAACTCGGTAAATCCCCATCCGCAAGATTAACGGTTAAGACTGTGTGATTTTGCAATGGGTCATCATCAGCATCATGCAATTGAAGTGGAATACCAATGGCTAAATTGGCTTGCGTCATGGTTACAAGCCCTGTGGTGAGCACATCATTAAGATGATCAATCGGTAATAATTCCACCAGCTGAGATTGCAGCTCGACGTTACGTCCGTTTTGCACCGGAGTAATGGTTAGTTCAAAGACGGTATCTTTCGCTGGATTGTCTTTAGTCATGACCAGTGAGATAACCTTGCTGGTGGTATCTTGCGTTAGCGCCACTAATACCGCTTCACCTTGCGAGGTGATCTGTTCTAATGCGGTTTTAATGGCAGTAATGTTATCAGCGGTTAGCAATAAACTGTTAGCAACTAAAATGTCATTGGTTGCAGGAACGATAGTGGTGTTATTCGTCGTAACCGGATTGGTTGATGTCGATGGGCCAATCGTTGGCGGAATTAAATCCCCTTCAACCACATTAAAATCTGCGTTGACTCCATTCGGATCGATACCATCTTTGATTATAAGTTGTAGTGTTGCTACATCACTTTTATCCCCATCAAAATCTTCTAACTGAACACTCAAATCAATCACGTTTTGGTTCGGTATGACAGGTTGATCAATGGGAAGGCTTTGGCTAATGGTGTAACTGCCATCTGGCGTAATAGAGACACTTAATACTTCTGTGGTAGTTCCAGCTAATTGCACTTTAAATTGATTAGGCGTTGCGGGATCAAACACCACTTCAAGTGCAATACCATCACTGGTGATCCCCGCAAAGGCTTGGCTTGGATCGATGAACAGAACTTCTTTTATCGCATCACTGTGACTGCCATACACCAGCGAACCCGTAATTTGTTGTGGCTGTGTAATCGCACCATCAAAGCCTTCTGTCCACGTTATAGATTGCTCATTAATGATAGGAGCAATACCATCACGAAATACCATTTCAATATTAACGGGCTCGACCAGTGGATCAAAGTCCGTATCATGCATAGTAATCGGCACCGTTACCTTAATATTGCCCTCATCTACTGATACATAGGTACCATCTGAAAATTTGGTAGGATCGTGATCTAATGGCTGATACTGAGTTAACACCATATCCACTTTAACGTTATTACCTTGCTGGATAGGCGTTAGGGTTAAATTAAAGACCTTTTCTCCACCTGATAGCTCATTGACTTCAACTGTTAGCACCCCATTTGGCGCATTAATCACTTCCACTTCAACTGCTTTACCGCTGGTGGTTAACTTTTGTAGCTCTCGTCCTAGCGTAAAAAAGACAAAATCAGTGACATTTAAACTAGAAGGTACCAATGCATCATTTACCGCAGGGACAATAAAGCTGCCTGATGACGCAACAGGATAGCCTTGATCATCACCGGTTGGGTTTAAGTCTCCTTCCGTGACTTCAACTTCAGCAATAACACCTGCGCCTGTTGGGTTTTCTCCATCATTTATATGAATAATAAGCTGACCTACATTGCTGTTATCGCCGTCTTTATCTGTGACAGTCACATCTAATGCGAGGTTATTTACATTGGTATCAAAATTTTGATCTAGCGGCCTATCTTGCTCAACGCTATAGCTCCCATCGACATTAAACGTAACGGTTAATACGTTTTGCTCTGAGGTAGTGCCACTGGCAGGAACATAGAGTTGTAATACATTATCGTTAACCCGATAACTGGTCGCTTGAGCGTTACTGGTTAACCCATTCAAAGTCGGTTGAGCGATGGCAATATCCACATGGTCGATATCATCACTGCCAATTTCAATCGGGATCTGACCTTGCTTAACCTGTGTTGTCATGATCTCGGTATAGTCGGTTCCGGGATCTTTCCCTAATACTGGATCAACACCGTCTTTAACAATAATGACTAACTCACCTTGGGCTTTATCACCATCATAATCTTGTCCTGTGATAGCAATTTTCAAGGTATCTTCATTAGACTCAACAGGCTGATTTAATGGTAAATACTGAGTTACGGTGTATTTACCATCAAGCCCAATTACGACACTTAATACTACGGAATCATCACTGGCTAATCGCAGGGTGAGATTATTACCGAATGATTGAACATAAGTTTCAGTACCATTACTTAACCATCCCGTTAAGCCTGTTTGGACGCTATCAAAAGTAATGGTTTCAAGATTATCACTGCCCAATTCAATCCCAATTTCCCCCTCTGCCACACTGGCTGCAGCCCCTTTTGTCGGATCAGTGATTGTCGTGCCCGCATCAATATCAAACTCAGGGTTAGCCCCATCTTTTATGCTAATGGTCACAATGGCTGGCTGAGTAAAAGGATCATCATCACCATCATGCATCATCAACGGCACTGCGATGTCTAAGGTATCGTCTTTTAAAGTGACATAAGTACCACCGCTATCCAGCTGTTGATCAAGCGGCAATAACTGTTGCCATTGAATTTGCAACTCGGCATCTCGTCCATTTTGAACAGGCGTAATCACTAAACTAAAAACATCTGCTTTCGTGACACTGTCTACTGCCGTAATGGTTTGCGCGCCACTAACACTGTTTGCGGTATGCAGAATAGTTAATGCTTGCCCTGATGAGGTTAAGCTAGCCAACTCGTTTTGTAATTCAGTCAATACACTGGGAGTAATCGATAACGAGGTAGCAACAAGACTGTCATTTGCCGCCACTATGGCTAAATTTTTACTGCTTTCTATTGGGTATAACGAGGTTGATGGCGCACGAATTGGCGCAGCGAGATCCCCTTCCACCGTGGCTATAGTGGTGTTGGCTCCCGTTGGATTTTGACCATCGGTGATCACTAACGTTAGTGTGGCATCATTACTGCTATCACCATCAAAATCGACCACATGATAAGGTATCGCAATGGTATTCGTATTGGGTGTGACAGGCTGATCAATCGGTAGATACTGAGTAATATCATACTTACCATCCGTGTCGATGGTGAGTGATAACACAGGCGTGGTAGTCCCCGTTAAATACAAGATGACTTCATTGGTTTGCGAATCTGCCAGTCTCGCATCTAACGCAATACCATCACTGGTTAAACCAGCAAAAGCAGAAGTAATATCGCCTAATACTACCTGTTTGATTTCATCACTGTGCAGTTCAAAACTTAACTGCCCATTGATTTGTTGCGGCTCTGCAACTGTGCCTGAAAAATCTTCCGTCCATGCTTTGGTTTGATCGGCAATCACGGGCGGTTTGCCATCTTCTAATGTGATCACTGCATTTACAGGCACAACTAACGGGTCGAAATCACTGTCATGCATTTCAAGTGGTACTCGGATATCAATGCCATCCCCCGTCAGTGAGACATAATCACCACCTGAGTACACAGTAGGATCGTGATCCAATGGTTTTAATTGCTCAACGTCCATCGTTACGGTGACGTTTTTAGGATCTTGAGTTGGCGTAAAGCTAATAATAAGCACATCAGCATTGTTACTGTCTTTGCCTACTAAGGTCATAGTGCCATTAGCACTCTCAGGCGAGAAACTAAAGCTCATGGCTAAACCTGTTGCAGTAAGCTGCTCTAACTCACTAATCAGTTGTGATTGCACATCTGCTGCAATCGTTAAGCTCGATGCCACTAAATCATCATTGACCGCTGGAACAGTAAACTGAGACTCAGCTTTTACCGGGTAACCACCGTTTTCGGTTGTCTCTGATAAATCTCCTTCTATGAGCGTGACATCAGCAGCAATGCCTTCACCTGTAGGGTTCTCGCCATCATTAATATTGATCAACAATTGCCCGACATTACTGGTATCACCATCAGCATCCGTTACGGTCACATCAAGGGCAAGGTTATTCACATTAGTATCAAAATTCTGATCTAACGGTTGATGCTGAACAACGCTATAACGCCCTGTGGTTTCAAGGGTAACTGTTAATACAGGTTGCAAAGGCTCACTGCTTGTCGCTGGTACAAATAGCTCAAGGACGTTACCAGAGATAGTGAAATCCGTCGCTTGCCCGTTACTGGTTAAGCCATTTAAAGTGGTTTGCTCTGCGGTGAAATTAGCTTGAAGGATATCGTCACTGCCAACATCTACCGTGATTTGGCCATCAAAGGTTTGCACTGCCATGGTCTCGGTAAAGGTGATCCCTTTATCGGTATCGATAACAGGGTTAGGCCCATCAACAATAGTGATATTGAGCTCGCCCACATTACTTTTATCACCATCGGTATCTATAGCAATAACACCAATAGCCAGTTTATCTTCATTAGTACTAACGGGTTGGTTTAAGGCTTGATATTGAGTAACGGTGTAATCACCAGAGTTATTAATTTCAATCGTCAATACATCAGTTTGTGGCGCATCAGCAAGACGTAAGGTGATTTTATTGCCGTCGACCACATACACCGTTGGCTTATCATTACTCAAGAGCCCAACTAATGTTGGCTGCTCAGATTCAAATTCCATTGCCGCAATTTGATCGCTTCCTACATCCACAGGTATTCGCCCTGCCACCGTTTGCGGTGTAGCAATATCTTGGTCTTGTTCAACAATCCTTGTGCCAGTATCAATACCTAATTCAGGGTTAGCGCCATCATTAATATTAATGATCAATTCACCCACATTACTAACATCACCATCTTTATCTGTGGTGGTTAGTGCCAAGGCTAATTGAGTTTGATCTAATGCGTTATCTTGGTTTAGGGCTTGATATTGGCTAACGGTGTAACGTCCATCAGTGTTGATTTCTATGGTTAATACCAACGACTGATTATCACTACGGACAACCGTAATAGTACTGCCTGACACGCTATAGCTGGTGGCAACATCATTACTCAATAATCCCTCTAACGTAGCTTGTTGCTGGGCAAAGGTCATTACGCCAATTTCATCACTGCCAATTAAGACTGGGATTTCACCTGTCACCACTTGAGGTGTTGTTATATCACTATCTTGCTCTGTAAATGTGGTGCCATCATCAATACCGAGTCCGGGGATTTTTCCATCTTCAATCACAGCGACAAAATCAATCGGGGCTTTAACAAGGTTGCCATTACTATCTGCAATTTGAACCGGTAAAGATAAGCGAATTTGCTCACCATTGATCACAATCGGTGCACTAGTAGATTCCCCTGCAAAGTGATCTAGCGGTAAAAATTGTGTCACTGTCATGGTGACATTGGCATCTCGTCCATTAGTCAACTCAGCCACCAAACCTATGGTGAGTACCGTACCCTGATCGCTACTGCCTATGATTTGATTACTTACGGTGTCATAGCGAAAGGTCATTGGGCGATCACTGGATGATATTTTCTCCGTCATCAATGCCAGCAACCCAGCAAGTTGTGTCGTTTCAAATGCCACACTATTGGCATCTAAAGGCAGTGTTGCAGCCGCAACAGAGACACTGGCACTGTCCGATACTGGATACGTGATCGGCACTAAATCCCCTTCGACAAAGAAAAGATCATCATCAAATTCGCCACCATCAGGCGGCAATATAATTAACGGTGTATCTTGTTGGCGAAGAGAAGCTGGCACATAAGCAGTATCAAACCCCGCTTTAGCTAAGATCTGATCATTGTCATAAGGAATCGTAATAGAATCGGTAATAGATGAGCTTAGATCACCAGAAGCACTGGGGTTTGATGCTGGCCCCGCCGCCGTTGCTTCTTGTGTTTTAGTGGGATCTTCCCCACCAAGAATAGCCGCTTGCAATGCTGCTATACCGGGATCTAAATCAGGCTCAGGCAAAGGGAGATGTATTAGCTTTTGGTCAGAAAGACATGCCTTACAATGTTGGTTCAGCCACAGATCTGTACCATCGAGATCCACTAACACTTCGCTGCGATCAGCAAAAAATAACACCGCTCCAACAGAAAAACTATCGCCAACTTTAACGGGAACATAATCACCATTATCGGTCAGAACAAACACTTGCCCCTTTACTTGTTCAATAACGATGTTTTGATCAACATTTATTCTAAACACTGCGCTTTCCCCTTAGCCAAAAGGATCTTTTAAGTATGAATCAGACGCAGAGTTTTGAGGTTATTCACACCTCTTAAATGTAAGAATGTAATAAGTTTGTTACCATCAGCAATTGCCAAACAATATAAACCTTCAAGTTAAAAACAAAATTCAAACATATGGATTACAAAATAAGTAAATAGTGGAAAATTAAACCAATAAATACGCAAAACAAATGAATTAATCACTATCGACAGGTAGAATATGTTCCCCTGCTCAACTTAGTTAAAAAGCCATGATTGATTTAAACGTATTACCCCTCTATTTAACTGCGGTTATCGCACTGTTATTAATTCCCGGTCCCGACATGCTTCTGATTGCCAGCTCAAGCCTAAGCTATGGGCGTAAGGTTGGTATCTTTGCCAGTTTAGGTAATGCGACATCAGGTATTCTATTAACCATCATGGCTGCTATGGGTGTATCTGCATTAATTGCTGTTAACCCAATCGCCCTGCAAGTACTTCGTCTATTAGGTGGTGCTTACCTATTAAAGATGGGTTGGGATTGTTTACGTACGCCACCAGTCGATGCCCCAGAAGAGCTAAAGAAAAGCAATAAAATGGCCGTTACGCTTTACCGCCGTGCTGTATTTAGTAACTTACTTAATCCAAAAGCACTGATTTTCTTCGTTCTGTTTTTGCCACAGTTTGTTTCGACTCATGTAACAGCGACTTCTGGTCAACAAATGCTGGTACTTGGCTTACTGCTTAACGTACTTGGCTTATTGTTTAACTTATTCCTAGTGACCACAGTCGGTACGTTTGGTAAATCACTACTGAAAAGTGAGAAATTCCGCGCTAACCAACATAAGTTCATGGGACTCGTTTTCTTTGTACTAGCGATCTGGCTATTAGCATCACAGCTACCTAACCCTGTGACTCACTAATTGAGCAAATAGCACAACGAAGCAACAGCTTATTATTTAATCTATAACGCCATCTTTTTTAGATGGCGTTATGCTTTTTAAGAGCATTAAATTGTTAATTAACAATAATGGAATACGTAGAGATCATTTATCGATATCTAATAATGAAAAATAAAATCCCTGCGTGTTTTAGGCTTGAATTTCGCATTCAAAATCCTCATATAACCTATTAAAGTGTGCTGCGTGCCCCTTTATTCACTTCTCATTAATTAATGCGCGCACAAAATATGCCCCCATAAGAATTTGGCGCATTAAGGATTATTATGATTATTCATGTTGGTATTATTGATCAGGACCCCGTCCGTTTGATCACTCCCTTGCTTGATGAAGCAGTCCCCGTTCGAAAAATGGTATTTATCGGGACTGAAATTCAGCGAGAACAATACGACCGCTTAGCTTCTATTTTGACACCAAGACACATCGATGTTGAATTCTTCGTTATTCCAGACATCATCAACATCAGCCAAATTCGCGACCGAATTCATCAACTCGCAGAACAGCTAAAAGACACGGGTTGTGACGTTTGGTTTAACGCAAGCTGCGGCTTACGTCACCGTCTACTTTCTGCTTACGAAGTATTCCGCTCTTATCACTGGCCAATTTACGTTATCGAACCTTACAGTGATGAAATGTGCTGGCTATTCCCATCTGATCGCGAACAACAACAAGTTCAAGACCGCATTCAAATTACCGATTACCTGACTATTTTCGGCGCTCGTTGTGAGCTATCAGAAAACCCAATGCCTGAATCCCTAAACGCACAGCTTTGGGAACTAGGACAACGCTGGGCAAGTTCAGCTCTTGAATTAGGCCCAGGTTTAGCGACCTTAAACTATCTAGCAACGACCTGTCGTAAAGAACAAATCCTGCATGTAGAACTGAGTGAAAAGCAGCAAGGCTACAAAGAGCTCGGTACACTATTAGCGGATTTAGAAGAAACAGGCTTAGCCACTTATAGCGATGGCGTTCTAACATTCAAACACGAAGAAGCGCGTCGATTTGCTAATGGCGAATGGTTAGAAAACCTTGTTCACAGCACAGTACGTGCGATTCAAAACGAACTGCCAACAATCCAAGACCACTCATTAGGTGTGCAGGTTTACCGTAAGATCGGTGAGCGTGAGGTACGTAATGAATTGGATGTAGCAACTATCGTTAATAACAAGCTACACATCATTGAATGTAAGACCAAAGGCATGCGTGACGATGGTGATGATACGTTATACAAACTTGAATCACTGCGTGACCTATTAGGTGGCTTACAAGCCCGCGCAATGCTAGTGAGTTTCCGCCCACTACGTCATCACGACTTAGTACGTGCACAAGATTTAGGTCTAGCAATCATTGGTCCTGATCAATTAGGCGATTTACAAACGCACCTTTACGAGTGGCTTAAAGGCGCAGGTGGTGAAGCACACATCCACAACCCTGCATAAACCTTACGCTCAAAAAATAAAGCACACATAAACAAAAAGACCTCACATGAGGTCTTTTTTAGTTTCTAACTTAAATTTCTATTATACCCAAGCAACCTCAAGATGCAGTGTTCAGCGAGACGACCTTAGTTCTCAGGCGCGGCAACGATTCGTAGATATAGTGGTTCTACATTGAGAATCGTTAACAAAGTCTGAGAGCTAAGGACGCTCGCCCTTTGGGAGCGTGTCACTGAGCCGACTTCTTGCGTCAGACAACTTGGAAAGAGCTCGCTATTCCGCTTCGTTGCCTTCCTTGAATTCAACTCAGTGACCTCGCTCTGAATCAGGCATCTTGAAGTCGCTTGGGTATATTTAGATAACATTAAGCTACGCCATGCCCCTTTGAGGCTTCTAATAGGCGATACCATTGCTCATGGGTTAGATCGAGTTGCTGTGCTGCCACAGCGGTTCTCACACGCTCTATCTTGCCCGTTCCAAGTAATAATGCCGGTTTTGTTGGTAAACGCATTAACCATGCAAAGATCACCTGATCGATGCTGTCTGCATTTAACTCTTCTTTTAATACATTCAACGTATCACGCACACGACGTGCTTGCTCTGAATCACCGTTATAAATATCGCCGCCTGCTAAACATGACCACGCCATAGGACGAACACGATGTTGCTGTAATTGCGCTAATGTACCGTCTTCAATCGCTTGAGCATGTAGAGGGTTAATTTCGATTTGATTGGTGACTAATGGCTTTTCAACACGCGATTGCAACAGAGCAAATTCATCTTTCGAGAAATTCGATACCCCGAAATGTTTCACTTTGCCTGCTTGATACAGCTTTTCAAACGCGTCATTAATTTCATCGGCATCCATTAATAGATCAGGACGGTGAATAAGCAGAATATCGAGGTTATCAACACCTAAACGTTGCAGTGATTCATCGACCGAGCTCAAGATATGGCTAGCACGACTATCGTAGTACGCCACCTGAGATGTACCATTCACCTCTTTGCCCGGCACAATACCGCACTTAGAAATAATGGTCAGATCATCACGTACGCTTGGCTGTAGCTTTAATGCTTCACCGAATAACAATTCACAAGATGGTTTGCCATAAACAGGCGCATGATCAACCGTTGTAATGCCCAGCTCCATATGCTGTTTAATAAAGGTTAATCGCTCTTGCGCTGTCATTCCCCACTGCGCCATGCGCCAATAACCTTGAATAAAGTCAGTAAACAAAGCGTCATTACGTGGTTGTTGGTTCTTCTCAGTCATCTTTACATCCATCTTGTATTTATCGTCAGCACAATTTGCGCTCACCGAACGTAACACAGGGATACAATGACTAAAGTGACAGGTTTCAAAGAATTTTGTTTGTTTACCACTAGCATTCAAAACTAAGCATGGTGGTTGCTATACCACGCATAGCTACGGCGTAGCGTAAACACAGTCAACGCTAAGTAATACACCGCTAATATAATCGCAGGAAGTGCATCTCGATCTGACACACTGATAATGGAATACCCGCAGTACACAACAATAATGGCAGGAATAACCAAGGCAGGTTTTACCGAAGAATAAAGGTTGGTAGCAAGAAGCACCACATGCGCTATTACTAAAATCAGTGGTAAGGTAATCATCAAAAACCACAACATAATCAATCCCTTTATCTATCAGCAAGCTACACATCATAGCTCTGAACAAGGTTTGCGCCAATACATTGTGGTTCAGTGATAGATAACTATACCTAAGTGCTCTGGGTATAAAGGCAGTTAAGCTACACCGTTGCTCCCCAAAGGTTATCTAATTTTGCTAATGGCTGATTTATATTAATCGATAATTCCACATAGCTGTGCGCTAACTTAATTTGGTGATCATCGTTAAAGTCACGCCCCCAGATATTTGGATCCGATAAATCAAATGGTTTTGGTATCACCTTTTTTAGCCCTGATTCAGGTTTTCGATCATTAAGTTCTAATTGAATCAGTGATTGTTGAGCCGCTTGCTGTGCTAATTCTTTGTAGCCTAGTTTATCGAGTAGAAATATGGCGTGAGCATGAGTAATACCATGCAATTTATCACCAGAGAAAAAATGCTCATCAGTATTATGATGAAGATCTTGTGTGCTGCGAGTCACGGCAAGAATACAAAGTTGATGAATATCTATCTCGCCTTTATTTAATAAGCTTGTCGGCTGGTATTGACGGTAATCCGCCAAGCCATAATAACGCCCCCAATTATCATCCATACAATTTATAATAAGTTTGGCAATATTGGTAACCATACGTTCAGTAACAACAACGCTATTATTTGTAACTGCATTTAAAAACAATGCGCCATAAATGATCCCATGACCTGAATGGCATAATTGCTGTGCGTTGAGCGCAATGGCATTTACTACTTTACTGTAATCGGTGGTTTCAGGGCTGGCTGCTAATGGATTCATTAAATGCAGATTATCATCAACAAACTGAGCTAATCTTTCTTGCAAACTCTGCTTAGCTAAATCATTAAGCACCCCACTATGAAGTAATGAGTTACCTGCCAGTAATGCCGCCCCCGTATGCCCTTGAAACCATGCGTTACTGTCAATTTCCACTACATTCGCTAACGCTAAAATCCCTTTATCAACAAACTGTGTCATTGTTTTTCTCCTTGCTTTAATTTCTGTAATTTCGCCACCAGCGAGATTGATTTAAAGCAAGGATAAAACCTCAAGTTAAGTTGAGGTCAAGGATCGTAGTTAATAACTTTAAGCTTTGTGGTATTTTATTATTTATCATAAAGTTATAGAGTTTTAGAGAATGAAAAACAGTATTACTGATGAAAAAATTTCAAATTTTAGGGATTTAGTAAATTCCAATTCAAACTTTGTCTTTAATGCTTATAGTAATAACAATGGAAAGAACCACTGGAATTTAATTTGCTCTTGTATGGATTGGTTGACCGTATCAATAAGACACTTGCAGCACGCTCCAGAACTAGATGAAAATATTGATGTTCGTGTCATGCAGATGTTCTCTCTAATATCATCAATCGATCTTGTTTCTGAGTCTATAGCACAACTGCATCGTGTATTTATAAATCCCAAAACAGTACCTTTCTCGGGAGAGAGAATCTGCTTTTCACAACGAATATTTGATGAAGATGATAACAGTTATTTTAAATCGATAAGAGCGTCATTCGGAGCTCACCCTGTAAACCTTAACCAATCGACTTCTAAAAGATTTGCAAGCTGGCCATTTGATAGCTACTCCAATGACGGAGAACTTACCGTCCATCTATATAGTAATAAATTAGATGAAGATGATTTAGTTATGAACCTTAATTCAAAAGAGCTCATGCTATTTCTTATTACCAGATACAACTACTTAGATGTGATTTCTAAAAAAATTAATACTTTATATGATAATTTCAAGAAAAAGTTATCACTGCAACGCATTGAGACTAAAGATAATTTCATTGAACAATTATATATTTTAAAAATCGAATCAACCAAAAGACTTAACAATGATTACTACAATGATGTTATTTCCAATCTGATCACAATTTTTGAAAATGATATACATCAGCAAGAACTTGAAATAATGTTTGAAGATTACAAAAAAGCACTTGTACCTCTCATCTATGAAATAAAAGATAATCTTCAATCCATGAATATAGTAGATTTAGAGTATGCATCTCTTCTATCACCACGTTCAGATTTCAGCCGCAAAGTCAGTTACGAGTTAGGCAAGTTTTACACTTGGATTAACAGTAGTAAATATGATCCACTAGCTGATTATTATTTAGATAGATTTAATAGCGAAACAAATTTCAAATATCACTTTAGTAATAACGACTCATCAAACTGCTTATTTATTAAAGCTAAACTAATGCTATTCAACCAACGTCTTGATTAATCATTTATCTCAAACAAAAAGCCGCTCCTAAGAGCGGCTTTCTAATATATTCTTTAAAAGAATTAAATTTTATTCAGCTAGCATTTTACGTGCAGCTTCTACCACGATCTTAATAGATTTCGCTTCTGTTTCTTTAAGCGTTGCGTGGTCTGGAATCTCTTTTTGAGTACGGTTGATAATAACACCAGCGACACAACCAGCACGTAAGCCAGAGCTTGCACACATAGTTAATAGCGTTGCTGATTCCATTTCAAAGTTAAGCACGCCCATTTCCTGCCACTCTTTCATCGAGCCTTGGAAACGACGAACAACACGGCCAGAGAATGTATCGTAACGCTCTTGACCTGGGTAGAAGGTATCACTTGATGCAGTTACACCTGTGTGTACTACCGCATGTGCTTCATCACACGCTTGTTTCATTGCTGTTGCCACACCGAAGTCTGCCACTGCAGGAAATTCCATTGGAGCAAAGTGCAGGCTTGCACCGTCTAAACGTACTGAACCTGTTGTTACAATCATGTCACCTGGGTTGATGTTTGGCTGGATTGCACCTGTTGTACCCACTCGTAGGAACGTCGTTACACCAAGCTGTGCTAGCTCTTCTACTGCGATAGACGTTGATGGACCACCGATACCCGTTGAACACACCACAACAGATTTACCGTCTAGTTGAGCACGGAAAAGTGTGTACTCACGAGAGCTTGCAAGAAACTCTGGGTTATCCATTAAGTTTGCAATCTTCTCAACACGTGCAGGATCGCCAGGAATGATGGCAAGCTCAGCACCATTAAGATCAGCTTTATTAACACCTAGGTGGAATACTTTATTGTCAGACATAATGTTACCCTTTAGTTTAAACGGCTCTGTTGTAGGTTCAGAGAGGTTCCATGAAACTCATTATTAATAGAATGTTTTGATAGAAAGAGTCAAAAACATAGCAACATGCTCTATCAAAAGACCTAGTTACAATACCCAATGATTTAATGAGTTTTAGTGAGCCCAATCACACCTACAAAAAGTAACGAAAAATTTTGTTACATGTAAATATGATTCAAGTCACAAGTAAACGTTATCTTATTGCAACAATCACAAAAAATTTTCTCATTCTGCTCGGTTATTTTTCTTAAATTCTCCACTTTTCTAACAAATCAGCCCCATAAAAAAACGGCATAACTCAGCGCTTTGCTCTGTCATGCCGTTTAAAAGATTAGCTCAATTGCTAATAACTGTAGTTATTTTTTAGGTTTAAAGCGAAGTAAGCGCAATGCGTTTAAGGTTACCAATGCAGTTGCACCACTATCTGCTAATACCGCGACCCAAAGCCCTGTAAAGCCAAGTAATGTAGTGACTAAAAAGACCACTTTTAAACCGAGTGCTAATGTGATGTTCTGACGAATATTGCTCAATGTAGCGCGAGACAATTCAATCATCACTGGCAACTCTGACACCCGGTTATGGGTGATCGCCGCATCTGCTGTTTCTAGTGCCACATCCGTACCACCGCCCATTGCAACACCAATGGTGGCAGTTTTCATCGCTGGCGCATCGTTAATACCATCACCAACCATAGCTACTGTGTGATTGGTATTGAGTTTACGCACTTCAGAGACTTTATCCTCTGGCAGTAAACCTGCGCGGAAATCAATGTTGATCTCTTTAGCAATCGCTGCAGCGGCACGTGGGTTATCACCCGTTAGCATGACTGAATTAACACCGATGCGTTTTAGTTTGGTAATCGCTTCAAGTGCGTCACTGCGTAAGTTATCACGCCATGCTACAAGACCAACCGCTTGTTGATTACGTACGGCAACCACCAGCGTTTTACCTTCTCCTTCTAGCGCAATGCCTTGCTGCTCTTGCTCTGCTGTTAAGCTAATGGTTTCTGGAAGACGATCGGCTGCACATAACATGAAGTGATCGTCTTCGGTTGTGCCTTGAATACCACGACCAGCTAACGCTTCACGGTTTTCAGCTTCAACCACTGGTAGTGATTTTTCTCGCGCAAGGTTCACAACAGCTGTTGCTAATGGGTGTAACGAGCCAGATTCAACCGCTGCTGCTTGACGCAATAGTTTGTCGTCATCGTTATCCCAGCTAATTAAATCAGTCACAACAGGCTTACCTTCCGTTAGCGTGCCGGTTTTATCAAACGCCACGGTTTCAATATGACCCAGTTGCTCAAGGGCTGCACCACCTTTTATTAATGCGCCACGACGTGCTGCTGCTGCTAAACCTGAGGTGATCGCTGCAGGTGTTGAAATGACTAGCGCACATGGACAAGCAATTAACAGTAATGCCAAGCCTTTGTAGATCCACTCATCCCATGATTGACCAAAGACTAATGGCGGAATGATGATGACTAATGCAGCCAATAGGATCATTGCAGGTGTGTACCAACGACTGAATTTATCAATGAAACGTTCTAGTGGCGCTTTACGTGATTCAGCTTCTTCAATCATATGAAGAATACGGTCGATAGCATTTTCACCTTGGGCAGAAATAATGGTTAAGCGCACCACTTTATCTGACGCCATGCTACCTGCCATGACTTTCTGACCGGGTGTACGCTCTACTGGCACAGATTCACCCGTTAATGCGCTTTCATCAAAGCTCGCAACCACATCTAACACTTGACCGTCGGCTGGTAAACGCTCACCCGGTACGACTTCAATCACATCACCCGGTTGTAGCTCGCTAGCTGGCACTTTTTTCTTTTCACCATTTGGAAGCACAACATTGGCTTGTTCTGGTACTAAGTCCATGAGTGCTTTCACGCCACTACGGGCACGAGATGCAGCATATCCTTCTAATTGTTCACCAATTAAGAACAGTAAGATAACCATTGCTGCTTCAGCGGTTTCCCCTAAGTACAACGCGCCAATAGCAGCGATACTCATTAGGGTTTCAATTGAAAATGGCGAGCCTGATTTACCTAAGCTAATGGCTTTTTTCACAATCGGCACTAAACCGACAATCGTCGTTAAGGTAAAAGCGACCAAACCAACGCTGTGTGACACTTGGTTAATGAGGAAAGACACAAACATCATTGCCGCAATCACAATGACTTCTAAATGCGTTTGGATAAATGATTTTTTCGGCAACGCTTCTGCTGCCGCAGCATTAGCAACTAAAGTAAAGCCAGTATCTTGCGCTTTATCTTCAATGCGTTTTTTTAGTTGCTCTGTTGTCGCTTGCTGAGATGGCTGCATATTCACGATCAGTTTTTCTGTCGCAAACATCACTTTTGCCGTTTCAACTTCAGCAAGGCTTGAAATAGATTTTTCTAATTTAGCGGCGCAGCTTGGACAATCCATCCCAACTACTTTCCAGCTAAAGGTTTGACCATGTGCCGTTTGCGCCAGTGTTGCTTCGAGTGCTTGTTCTTGCTCTTTGGTCATACTCGGTGCAGACGATGCGCTACAGCTTTTTACTGAGTGTGAATGGGCATGATCATGCTCTGAATGCGCGTGATGAGAATGCGTTGTTGCTGATGAAGTAGCAGAGGCTATCTTAAAGGCAGTTTTGGGTGACGCAGAATGGATCGCATCAACCTGAGGTGATGTTTTAGATGAACAACAGGAAGCGGGGCCGTCGGTATCAGATTCTCCACAACCTTCCGTGTGTTTTTTCACACCGTCAGCAGGTGTTGATGAGCAGCAAGACGCAGATTCACAAGATTCTACCGTTACTGTCGCTTTGGTTACTGCCGTTGGTTTTGCCGCATGAATGTGCGGTTTCTTATTATGGCATTGAGCACACATAATCGTTCTCCTTGAGTGCTATTTTGATTATCTGTGACTAACTATAAACCTTGGAGTAAAGTCCAAGGTCAATAAAAAAAGCCAAATATTTACTATTTGGCTTTTTCCGTAATCACACTCAAAGGGCTAAACGAGTAGCGTTAATGTTAACGTAAACGACGTAATACCGTGGTGTTATCTAACACTTCACCCCATTCTTGGTAATCAAACCCCATATCGAAAATGTATTCCGTCAACAGTGTTCTGGCGCAGCTTACCAAAGTTTCTGCATCCCATGGTTTTTCAAAATAGCTTTCAATACGGGCTTGGTTGATTGCAGCAATGGTATCTTGGTGCGTTGCTTGCCCTGTTAGTAAGATCTTTTTGGTTTTGATAAAACGACTATCGTTAGTAACATCAGTTAATAACTCCACGCCATTTTTACCCGGCATAACATGATCTGAAATCACTAAACCAATGTAGTGCCCTTCCGCATCTAACTCATCCATTAGCTCTAGTGCTTCTTCACCTGAATCACACTCTTCAATCATAAAGGAAGCCTGTAACGGTGAGAGATCTTTTAGCACTGCGCTTAATACTTCTTGTTGATCATCAACACAAATAACGACTATTTTTTCCATAACTCATCCCTTAGATTATCGGTAGCTTAATCCGAAACGTGGTACGTTCTTCATCACTTTTCACCACTACCGAACCGTCATAGCTTTGTATGATCCGTTGTACAATTGATAAACCTAATCCTAATCCAAACGATAACCCGCCTTTCTTAGTAGTAAAGTTGGGATTAAAGATCTGTCTGCGCGTTGCTTCATCAATCATGGGACCATTATTGGTAATAGTAACTAAGATTTTATTTTTCACATGGCGTGTCACTATCTCAATTTGCGGTGCTGTGGTGTGCTCCATCGCATCACAAGCATTCTTGATCAAGTTTACCCACACCTGTACTAACTCGGTAGAGCTTGCCATTAATGGTGGCAATACCGCTGGGCGCAATATCACTTCAACAGGACGCAAATTACTTTGTAACAACGCCAGTGATTTATGTAGTGTTTCATTGATATCAACATCAGGTTGTCGCACATGATCGCTACCCCCTAACTGTTTTACCGATTTCACAATGCTGGCAGAATGCCTTGCCGCTAAGCGCATATCACGTAAATCACGACCACAGTCCCAATAGCGTAAGGCTTCGTCTAAATCCACAAACCATGACGCTGGCACTTCGCCTTCAGGTATTGCTCGGGCTAAAGTTTTGGCTTTATCGCGTGGTAAGTGATATTGCTTCATCAATACTTTAGCTCGTTCACGCACTTGCTGAGAGCCAGCTGCTTGCCCAACGTTAATACCATGTTGGAGAAAAGGCAGCATCTCCGGCTTTATTGCCGTCACAAAATCCATGATATCGGTTTGGATATTCTCGGTCTTACTGCTAATCACACCAATCGCATTATTTAGCTCATGAGCAATACCCGCAGCAAGTTGACCAAGGGTGCGCATTTGCTCGCTAGAGTAAAGTTTTTGTAATGCCTTTTCTTTCTCAAGCGCTTCCATCCCCGTTAGCATTTGTCGACGTGCCAATTCATGTACCATCACTGGCATAAATTGCTCGGCAAGTGAACCATAGGTTTCAGGTTCGACAGCCTGTGTTAACAGATCAATCCAAGCTATTTCACTGTCTTTTTCTGCAACAACGGTCGTGGTTGCCATTAAGGTTTGGGCAAAGAAGCTATGCACCCCAAAGAACATCCCTTCTTTAACCACAAACACCTTGGCACTTGGCCCCTGCTCATCATTTTTTAAATACCCCGATAACTCACCACTTTTTACCCAGTACAGTTTATCGTTGTAATCATTCTGACGAAGCACTTGCGTCCCAGCTGTCACTGACATGGTTCGCTCCGAATCACGGAAATAAGTATCAATGATCCGTGTTAATGCTTGGGGTTGAACCATTTCTGTATCCTTATGGTTAAGCAAATATGCACTCATTAAATATGATCAATTAAGTGCAAGACCCAAATCATGGCAAAGCTCATTGCAACACCGACCACACCGATGATCACCCCGACTTTCGCCATTTGGTTACTTTCAACATGACCTGTTGCGTGTGCCAATGCGTTAGGTGGTGTACTGATTGGTAATGACATACCCAGTGATGCCGCAAAAGTCACCACCAGAATCAAGGTCACTTCTCCACCTAATGGCGTAAGAGAAGTCATAGATGTACCCAATGCCGCCATGATTGGCATTAACAAGTTCGCGGTTGCGGTGTGTGACATAAAGTTAGCCATCACTAAACACAGTGTCGCCGCACCGATTAATACGATGTATGGCGAGAAGCTATCAAACGGAATACTGTTGACCACCAGCTTAGCTAAACCTGTTTTATCCAGCGCTAACCCTAATGCAATACCGCCCGATACCAGCCACAACACATCCCAAGAGATCTTCTTTAAATCTTCTTTATTGATGATCCCTGTTAGCGAGAAAATTGCCACAGGAATAAGTGCCACAGTGTATGAGTTCATACCGTGAGTAGAGCCCATTAACCAAAGCAGGATCGTTAATGCAAAAGTGACATATACCGTGATTGCTTTTGGTGTTTTTAAGAATTTACCTTGAATGGTTAACTCGATTTTCTCTTGTTTAGCAGGGTAAAACGCATTAATAAGCAGCCATGCAAACACTAACAATACCGCCACAAATGGCACACCAAAGAACATCCACTCACCAAAGGTGATCATGTTCTCTGCTGACAAGTATTTAAGTGCAATTGCGTTTGGTGGCGTACCAATTGGGGTGCCGATACCACCGATGTTCGCAGCCACTGGAATACATAATGCAAAAGCAATTTTACCGGGATCTTTTGCACCAAACAGCGCAATCACAGGTGCGAGAATCGATAACATCATGGCTGTGGTTGCCGTGTTCGACATGAACATTGAGAAAATCGCGGTGATCAGCATTAAACCAAACATTACGTATTTCGGTTGATGACCAAAAGGCTTAAGTAACACTCGCGCTAAGTTGACATCTAAACGGTATTTGGTTGCAGCCATAGCAAGGAAGAAACCACCTAAGAACAGCATAATGATTGGGCTGGCAAAGGTTGCCATGATCGCACTGTAATCAAGCAGTTCACCAAAATGGGGTTGCCCATGATCCATTCGGAACAAGTACAAACCTTTATCAGAAAGCAGTAGCAATTCTAAAACGATGATCACAACAGAAGTTGCATAAATTGGAATTGGCTCTAATACCCAACATAAGGCCGCCAATAAAAAGATCGCAATAACACGTTGCTGAATAACTGTCAGTCCCTCAACCGGAAAAAACGAAGCCGGTAAAAGCAGGATAATTAATGGCAGCAAAATAGGTATGATGTAACGAAGACTTTGACGCATATAGCATTATTCCCTTAACAATAACTACGCCATCACCTTTTTATTCCAAACGTAAAAGATGAAGTAAATGGCAAAATCACAAGACTGAATAAATGGGCACCAAATGAGACTCTCCCATCATAGTCAACACTGTGATTAAAAGCGTAATTATTGTGTAATGCTGATAGGCGAATTTCACCGCGTTAGATCAATAAAGCGGTGAAATTTAAGTTTTTTTGCAAAGTTTGCGGTCACTAAATTCGGCTTTTTCTGCCAACAAATGAAACGCCACAATCGAAAAATTTCGGTTCAATCACAGTTATCGATTTACTGTGATTGAACGCTAATTTATGACTTTTTCTGCTCACTCTTTTCACTGTCTGTTTCTGACTCGCTATTTATCACTTCTTCTAATACCCCATCCGTCCCCATATAAGTACGAGAAGAACAAAATGGCGTAATAGGAACCACTGGCTCTAAACTCTCGTGATCTTCAATATCTTGATGCTCATGAGCAACGCCCATTTTCTTCACTTGCTGAATAATTAAAGCAAAGCCTAGAATACCAAACACCACTGAGCCCACTGCTTGCCCGACAAGTACACCGCTAGCGCCTGCTAAATGGCCTCCAATAAGCACAAACGGAATCGTACCTATCGTCGCTTTACCCATGTTCAATGCCGTTGACCATGTTGGACGATTCAAATTATTAAACGCCGCATTTGCCACAAACAATGCACCATTAAAGATAAAGGTCACCGCAATAAAGGTACAAAATACCCCAACAATTTCAGCCGCATCACCAGTTAAGCTAAATATTGAAATTAAGTAATCTTGTCCCGCCCATAGCGCCAGCGACACTACTACACAGTAGGCTGCGGTAAAAATCATGGCATCGCGTAGCACTAACTGAATACGATCCCAACGCTCAGCACCAAAGTTCTGTCCGATAATTGGGCCTACAGCACCTGATAGTGAAAATACCAAAGCAAAACAGACTGGCATAATACGACCAATAACGGCGTAACCTGCGACAAAATTCTCACCAAACTGGGCAATATTGCTGGTTACCACCGCATTACCAATCGGCGTTGCGGTATTAGTTAAGATCGCTGGAAATGCAATTTTAGCGACTGTCGGAATTGCTTGCTTAAAGCCAGTAAAATCAGGTTTTGCTAATAGCTGATGCTTATAAATCACCACATAAAGCGAAAATAGCATCACAGCTAAACGCGCAAACACTGAAGCTATCGCTGCGCCTTGGATCCCCATTGAAAAACCAAAGATAAACAACGGGTCCAGCACTGCGTTAACGGCACCACCAATTAAGGTTGCAATCATTGAACGTCTTGCATCACCCACTCCACGCAGTGCTGCACCAGCCGCCATTGAAACAGCAATCAGCGGTGCGCTAGGTAATAAAATCGTTAAATATTGGCTTGCCGCTTCTGCTACATGCCCTTTTGCACCAATTAAATCGAGTAACAACGGCAATTGCCATAGCATCAAAGAAACCATCACGACACTAATCAATACCGCAAACAACATAACATTGGTTGCCATACTTTTAGCATGTTCACGATCATTTCGACCAAGCGCACGAGAAACTAACGCCCCTGCTGCGATAGATGTACCAATGGAAATAGAGGTAGAGAAAAAGACTAAGGTACCGGCAAAACCAATCGCAGCAGCAAGCTCAACTTCACCCAATAAACTAATGAAGAACATATCAAGTAAATCGACCAAAAACAGTGCCATTAAGCCTATTGCACCCGTTCCTGACATCACTACGATGTGCTTCATCGGTGAACCGGTAACAAATTTTGCTTGATGCACTGGCTCTGCTTTAGATGATGATTGTTTCACATAAACCTCTAGTTAATTGCCTTAAATAATTCAGCAAATTGTTCATTGTAAAGACAAAAAGAAAGGCGCTAAAAAGCGCCTTTATATCATGGTTAATTTTTAATATATCGCATCACAGTGGATGTTTAAAGCTGTCGCCAATTTGATTGCTGATCGCAGTCAACACATCACGACGCGTGATCACGCCTTGTAACTGCCCGTTATCCACTACAGGATAAATTTTCGGTTTCTGTCCTGTCATAATTTGTGCTAATTCAATAATTGAATCATCACCTGTGACCGTCAGTACATTCGTATGCATACAGTCTTTCACCGTATGAGAGTCTTGGCAGTGATAACCCACTTGAAGCAATCTATGGAGCATATCTTGCTCTGAAATAAACCCAACCACCTGCTTGTATTCATTAACCACAGGTCCACCAATTTGTTTCGCTGTTAAAAGCTTGTCGAGCGCAACTGATAATGACATAGCTTCGCTAAATGTCACTGGGCGGACATTCATATAATCTTTTACTTTTAATGATTCCATATATCCCCCAAACAACCTTTTGAGTAACAATTGACTGACAAGCTTTATTATTATTGTGGCTAAAAACCTGCCCCTACTTACAAGTAAAGTTCATTTCTTTAAAATTACTAAATTAAAATTTTTATTTTTATCAACGACTAATGAGAACTGGCTCAAAAGTAATACACCTGAATTGACTCAGATACAAAAAAGCGCCTCTAAAATAGAGACGCCTTTCACTATTAAACCAGACTATTAATTAATGCATCATTAGCATAGATAGCATAGCCAGTGGGATCTTAAGGCCAGAGCCAAAGACTAACTGTGAGTTTTCAATCTTCACCGTTAACTGATAACTATCTTGATTTTCAGTGATCATTTTTTGCTTTAACAAGTTCGGAATTTGCTCTGCTAATAATGGCTCATTAGCAACAAAGCCTTTTGGCATTGCGATATTCACATTACCTGCCAATTTACTTGGTAGTGCTGCAAGGTTTTCTGAAGCACGCGCTAAACCAGGTTGAAGCTCAAGTAACAGTGAAGCATTCACTTTACCTTGCTTCGTCATCACGCTGAGATCAGATAAATCAACTGTTGCACCTTTTGCCACCAGCAGATCAAGTGCCAACATCGCTTCTTGCATTTGCTGTTGTTGCTGCTCGTGATTTGTCACTTCTTCCATTGCAGCTAAACGACTTACCGCTTTGTAATTTAAGTCTTTCAATGCCAGTGCAAAGTTAAAATCCGTGTACTCATGACCATCAAGCGTCACAATTTTCTTCACTGATACATTATTAGTATTCGTTACTTGCTGCGTTTCCTCATTCGGTGCTTTCTCATCTTTCGGCTGGCTTAACGCGTTCTTCATCACGACATTCATGCCATCAATTTCAACGTGATGTTGATTATCAAAAGAAGCGAAGTTAGCTTTACCAAGTGTAAATGTTTGCTCACCAATCCAGAAGTTACCTTCCATGTGGCCTTTACCATTACCATCAAGAGCCGTTACTTGCATGGTCTCACCGCTGTCTGTTTTCACATTTAGTGTTGGTAATGAATAGCTGAAATCACCGGTACCTTTGGTATCAGCGGTACCTTTAAGCACAAAAGCTTGGCTGTTAACAAAGGCATCTGCATGCTTGTAATTAACTGGGCTGATTGTCATGGTGAAATCAGTATTACCTGTTAGCGATGAATCCGTCACTAAGGTAATAGGTTGAACGTTCTCACCCCAAATGTCTTTTACAGTTGGTGCAATGTTCTTATCAATTTCCAACTCACTGGTTGATTTCACGCCCAAGAAACCATTTTTGATGTGATGTTTCACCAGCCATGTTGTTGGTAAACCTTCATTTTCAAACGTCGTTTTTAGCGTATCTTTTAGCTCAATACGAGATACCGCATCTGACGATAAGTAACCACGCTCAAAACTTTGATTAGTGATTGTCATATATGGGCTGTGATAGTTCTTAATTGCACCCATGTATAAGCTTTCACCAATTTGACCTGTCGCTAGCGGCCAACAAAGGATCACGGCAACCGCACCTGCTCCTGCAACAACGTTCTTCAACAACATATTGAATCCTGAATAATTAAATTTAAGTGCAAATGAATTGCCACATCATCAACTTTTTACAGGGCTTACGTCAACTAGAACTCTCTGATAAATAAGAAAACCGATCAAGTTTGCAATATGTCTTTTTGATCCTTTTATTATCAATAGTTGAGTTATTTGATATGGTATTTAATAAATACAAATGATAATAACGAATAGATAGGTAGTCAGTCTTATGAAAATCGCACTCTTTAGCGCCAAGAAGTATGACGAAGAGTCCTTCTCTAAAATGAATCAACAATTCGGTCACGATATTACTTACTTTGATTTTCCACTCAATGAACAAACCGCCAAAATGAGTGAAGGTTTTGATGCCGTTTGTGCCTTTGTTAATGATGATCTTAGTGCGCCAACCCTAAGGTGCCTCGCCAAACAAGGGATTAAAGTCATTGCGATGCGCTGTGCAGGCTTTGACTTAGTCGATTTAGAAGAAGCAAAAAAACTGGGAATGCAGATCGTGCGTGTACCTGCATACTCACCAGAATCAATTGCTGAACATACTCTTGGCTTAATGCTAAGTCTTAACCGTCATATTCACCGCGCATACCAGCGTACTCGTGATGCTAACTTCTCCCTTGATGGTTTAACTGGTTATAACTTCCACGGCAGAACGGTCGGTGTCATTGGTACCGGTAAAATTGGTTTAGCTACGATTCGAGTTCTTAAAGGCTTTGGTATGAATATCTTAGCCTTTGACCCATACCCAAACCCTGCGGCGGTTGAATTAGGGGTTACTTACGCAAGCCTTGATGAAATTTACAAAGTGGCAGATGTGATCACATTGCACTGCCCTATGTCAGAAGAAAACTATCATATGCTTGATAAAGCGGCCTTCGACAAAATGAAAGATGGTGTCATGATCATTAATACCAGCCGTGGTGGACTAATCAATTCAAGCGATGCTATTGAAGCGCTGAAATCACGTCGTATCGGCGCGCTAGGTGTGGACGTTTACGAGAACGAAAAAGATTTATTCTTCCAAGACAAGTCTAATGATGTGATCCAAGATGATGTCTTCCGTCGCTTATCATCTTGTCATAACGTACTGTTTACAGGTCACCAAGCTTTCTTAACCGAAGAAGCCCTTGGCAATATCGCAGAAACGACACTGCAAAATTTATCTGATTTTGAGCAAGGTAAAACATCAGGTAACGAAGTATTAAACTAAGCCTATAACGCAAAACGTCGCTAACATTAACCTGTTAGCGACGTTTTATTACTCTGTTACAGACTAACTTGTAGCACTTCAATTTGAATATTCAGCGTCAATTTCGCTAAATAACCAGTCTCGAAATGCTTTGATTTTCGGGGTGTTCTGCATGTTCTGACGACACACCACATAATAACTAAACGGTGAATTTGTCATCATATCAAATGGCGTCACTAATCGTTGTTGGGCAAGTTTCTCAGCAATGAAAGATTGTCGTCCCATTGCGACTCCCATACCACACTCTGCCGCCTGCAACGCAAGATCTGAACGATCAAACGTACATTCAGATTCTGGCAATTGAATTCCGTATTGCTCTGCCCATAATTGCCATTCGTCATTGCGTCCCGCTCTCGCCCACGGAGCAGCATCATGCAATAACAAACAACTCATTAAGCTTTCAGGATGATCATATAAATTATGCGCTACTGCATAATCATGACTACACACAGGCTGCATGGATTCATCCATCAACTTACAAGTATGCAACCCTTGGTATTCCCCTTTACCAAAGTAAATTGCACAATCGAAACTTTCCGTTTGAAAATCCACCAGATCATTACGTGTTCGCAGATGAATTCGCATGGAAGGATAAAGATCAATAAAAGATTTTAAGCGTGGTAACAGCCATGTTTGCGCAAATGTAGGTGGCACTGAAATATTAATATCACCACTTAATTCAACATTTTTCAGATCGCGAATTTCATGGGCGATATCACCGAAATTAGCCGCTAATACTTGTTTTAATCGCACGCCTTCATCTGTCAGGATCAACTTACGTGGCTGACGAATAAATAATTGTACGCCTAAAGCATCTTCAAGATTTTTGATTTTATGACTTACTGCACTTTGCGTTAAAAACATAACTTCAGCAGCACGAGTGAAACTCATTTGCTCTGCCGCAATAAGAAAACAATGTAAACCAGAGAGGACTGAACCAGAAAGGTTAGTTAGTTGCATAGTACCGCCACGTAGAAAATCTTGTAGCAAGCATAGCAAGAAAATAATCGGGGCTCAGCTTTAAAATGCTATTCCCCGATGTTTATCAATTAATTAGCAACGCTGTGATATTGCTCAAGAAGATTTGCTTTGAAATCATCTGTTAATAATTGCCAATGACATCCTTCTACCGCACCAGCAAAAATCCATAACAGCTTACGATCAAGCTCTTGTCCATTATGTTCACACACTTTGCGGTAAACATTTAACGCACCCAACTCAAGAAAAGCAGCCACATCTGCAATACCTGCTTTTTTCACCATACGCTCTAGCGTTAATCTCATATTAGGTAAATCGCGTAAACGCTTATTAGCGCCAGACTGCTTATACGCTTTATCCTTACATGAAAATTCAATTGATTTAGCGACAAGCTCACTACACGTTTGTGGATCTTTTTCAAAAAGCTCTCTTATCTCGTAATAGTTCACTGTGGCTGTTTTACTTTTTTTAATATGTCTAAACTTTGAGCACCCTAACTTTACTAACTGTGGATCCAACTTTTCACCGCCACGAATGTACATAGATGCAGGAGTCACAATGGCAAACATTGCCCCATCCATAAACACACCCGTACCACCAAACATGGATCGCTTTTCTTGTTCTCCGAATTTCTTTAAATAGTTTAAGTAATCGTCCTTAAGTGATGTCACAACTAATTCTCCATAACTCGGTGATAATCAATTATTCCAAACACGTCAAATAACCTAGCCAAACAATAGATTACATTGTCAATTATTCGACGAAGCAATTGTATGCTTTTACTTACAATGGATTAAATAACCATCAATCAAATATGAGATTACTCGCATATTTTTTGTCGCAAAATAATGTAATCAAAATAGATTTGCAGCTTTTATCACGCAAGAATCAATAATTGGTTGCATCTCTTATCATCATTATTATCAGCGACGACTATCTTTAAGATATTCAGTCTCATTAACGGTATTCGCTGTAGCTATGATCAAAATTCCTCTCCTGCCACACACAGAGCATGTACTGCCTTCAGGGCGTGTCAAACTAACGATCGCTCAAGCTCATCATGTGCGTATGGTAAAAGAGGCCTTATCGTCTAATGAGGGATTTGTCATGGCAATGGTAGATAGCAATAGGAAGGATCGTGAAATCACCGAAGTCCCTGCACTGACAACTCGTGTACAAATTATTGACTTTCATCGCTTAGCTGGTGAATTGTTGGGGATAACGGTTGAAGGCGTTGATATTTTAAGAGTCATGAAAATCGATGTCGATTATGACCACTTATTACTTGCTGACTGCAAACCTTATTTTATTTGGCATTCCATCCCGGTTAATTCCACTAATCAGTCCCTTGCAGACAAGCTACAACAACTTCATAGCAGTATTCCTGATGTTGGTGAGCACTATCCCACGCCATGCTATAACGATATCACTTGGGTGTGCCAACGCTGGCTTGAAGTGCTGCCCATTGATGTAAAATACAAACAATTATTGATCCATCAAGAAAGTCCTAAACTGGCTGTTCGCTTCCTAATGAAACTGCTACAAGATAAGAATTTAATTTATTAATGGGATATGCATACGTAATTTGTAAATTATAAGCTACTCACTTCAAAGAAATAACGTGACAAACTACTCGGTAACTCGATAAACCGTTAGAATTTCGAAAATGTCTTATAACGTTAGTTTTGCATGTCACACTTATCTTTTTTTTGGTTAAAACACAGTCGAGATCATCAAGTTAAAGCGCTTGAATCTGAGTTCTGCAACTTAGTTAAACAGTCTGCGCAACAAAATAAACTTGCTCTTCCTCCGATCCCTGATGTGTTAATCAAGCTGCACCAGCTTTGTAATAATGATGATACAACGATCCATGATGTTGCTGATTTACTGCTCGATGATCCAGCCTTAACTGCCACCATTATCCGAACCTCAAATACGGTTTTATTTAATCGTCGTAATGTGGTGTGTAACGATCTACTGACTGCGGTTTCTCGTTTAGGTCTACTCCGTGTTCGTGATATTGCAACAGCGCAAGCCATTGCTGAATTACGTAAAAGTCAGACCGAAAACATTGAATGTAATCAACTACTCAATCAAAGCGCACTTCGCTCTCGCCAGTTTGCGGGTACAATGGCGCTGATTTGCCAAACCCTCATCAAGCGTAGTGAAAAGCCGCTAAAACTGGAGCCAGAAAAAGCTCTACTGACTGGTTTATTAGCTGATATCGGTGTCTTTAGTTTGATTTATGAATATCTGAACTATTTAAAAGACGGTAACTATTTAGATATTGATATTGCGAAATTTATCTTCCAAGAAACCTGTACCCAAACAAGCTTGGTGGTACTTAAAGAGTGGGGATTTGATGATGACTATCTTGAAATCGCATCAAATAAACGCATGGCATACCGCACTCAGCAAGATTCCCCGACCTATTTAGATATTGCTCGTATGGCGCATCACTTATTGCTATTTAAAAATGACGATGATGCCATTGATGAAAATGACGTAGAGCTGGATTTACTTGGTGCTGAAGTCATGTATGAGCTAACCAATCTACCTAATGAAGAATTCCACCAGCGAGTCAAAAATATCGCACGTGAAAGCGGTTTTTAATACTTTAGCCCATCTATCATGATGGGCTTTTTATTTGCCCACAAGTTTCTCCCTCTATACTCCCACTTCCTTGCTGTGTTACATTTCCATTATGTTAAAAATGTAAACGAAGCGCATCAATATCACTGCGTTAGCTTGTTTAGATAAACACATCCACTATCACAGACCATCACACCCGATGATTACATTTAAGGATTGATATGTTTTCAGGGATCTTATTGATTTTTTTACCACTGATTATTGGCTACCTTATTCCTGTCCATAATAAAAAGCACCTCGAGTTTATTAATACTCAAACAAGTCGACTGGTTCTAGTTATTCTAACACTTATGGGATTAAGCCTTGCGGCACTTGATAACCTCAGTCAAAACCTCAGCCAGATCCTGATCTATACCACCACATTCTTTATTGCAATTAGCGTGTGTAACTTAGCAGCACTGCCCTTTTTAGATCGCTTGTGGCCAACCGAAACCGTTGATGGACATCATCATTTACCCATGAGCAAAATGATGGTGGAATCGGTGAAGTTAGTCTTTGTTGTTGCGGCAGGATTAATTGTAGGTCTTGCGCTTGATATCGATTTAAGTTGGGTAGATCAAGCCAGTGAAGCTATTTTACTTCTTCTACTTTTCTTTATTGGTATTCAACTGCGCAACAGTGGCATGACACTCAAACAAATCGTGCTAAACAAAAAAGGGATCATTATTGCCGCAGTGATCATTGTGACTTCGTTTGCTGGCGGGATCATTGCAGCACTGATCCTTGATATTCCCATTACTCATGGTTTAGCCATGGCATCAGGATTCGGTTGGTATTCACTGGCAGGTATTTTGATTGGTGATGGTTTAGGAAGTGTATTTGGTGGTGCCGCTTTTCTTAATGAGCTGCTACGTGAAATGCTTGCACTTATGCTGATCCCACTGCTTATCCATCGCTACCCTAATACGGCTATTGGCTATGCAGGCGCAACGGCAATGGACTTTACGTTACCAGTGATCCAAAACACGGGTGGTGTTCGTTGTGTACCGATTGCGATTGTCAGTGGTTTTATTCTTAGCTTACTCGTACCTGTATTTATTTTGTTTTTCTTATCACTTTAAACCCGCTTTCTAATAAATATAGATATAAAAAAACCGCAGCTTTTGCTGCGGTTTTCATTTTAACGCTCTACCACATTAGTATGATTTTTCTTGTCATGCCAAGGTGGATTGGTAAACGTAAGGTATTGCACACCAGCGTAGAGGGGGTACAAGCCCAGTGTGGCAATACAAAGATAAATCTTGTCAAACTCACGTTTTAAGTAACGTTGCTTAGTGAGTAACTCATCGTCATTAGATACCACTTTCACGCTTAACAACACACGTGATAATGACGTACCTAGTAAGCGATAACACAACCAGTGATAACCCATAAAGACACCAATAAATAACGCCATGATGCCAATAATTAACAGTAACAACACTGGTAGCGCCATCGAATCGTTAAGCGATAACGTGACCCCTGTGCCATTGGTGATATAACCAATTACACCAAGGAAGATATCTTTGGCAATCATTGCAAACATCTGCACGATAGCCATATCAATCATAAATGTACCGACACGCCTATATTTTAACGAAAAGCTACTCATCACTAATTACTTACCTAGTTTCGAGTTAATTTGTGCTTTAAAGCCAGCCGCTTGTGCACCGTAGATAGCTTGGATACCCGTACCGCCTACTTTCACTAAGCCTTTCGCACCTAGGTTTTCAGTCCAGTACTTGTTGTCTTTAACCAAGTCACCATCTTTAACTGTGATACGTAGACGTGTAATACATGCATCAACGTCAACGATGTTATCTTTACCGCCTAGCGCTTCGATCATCTCATCAACTTGGCTGTCGTTAGCACCGCCCGCTTTTGCTTCTTGGTAATCTTTCTTACGAACAACCGCTACAGCACTACCCTTACGACCAGGCGTCTTGATATCGAACTTCACGATGAACCAACGGAACAACAAGAAGTACACAGGACCATAAATTAGACCTAGTAGTGGGATGTAGTACCAATGGTTCTCAGTACCCGTTAGGCCAGGAAGCATACCGAATAGTGCGAAGTCAATGAAACCACCACTGAACGTCATACCTACTTTCACGTTTAGTAAGTCCATGATCATAAATGATAGACCTGCTAGTGGCACGTGGATGAAGTAGTAAAGCGGTGCAGATAGGAATAGGAATGTGAATTCGATTGGCTCTGTAATACCTGTTAGGAACGCTGTTAGCGCAACAGAGAATAATAGGCCACCTACTTCTTTCTTATTCTCTTTATCAGCTAGTGTGTACATTGCGTATGCAGCAGCTGGTAGACCGAACATCATGAATGGGAATTTACCAGTCATGAAGTTAGTTGAAGAGAACTGAGAGTAATCACCATTAGCTAGAGAGCCAAAGAAGATGTTTTGTGTGCCTTTGTAAACCTGACCTGCGATTTCAGCTGTACCGCCGATCTCTGTCTGCCATAGTGGAAGATAGAATACGTGGTGTAGACCAACAGGGATAAGTGCACGCTCAATGATACCGAAGATGAATGATGCAATGTAACCGTGACCAGATGCAGTCATTTCACCCAGTGTTGCACCGATAGAACCGAATGCAGCACCGATGTAAGGCCATACGAATACTAGCGCAATACCGTAGAACAATGCAGAGAATGCACTTACGATAGGAACGAAACGTGCACCACCGAAGAAGCCTAGGAATTCTGGTAATTTAACGTCATGGTATTTGTTATGCAGAATAACAGTGATACCACCTGCGATCAGACCACCAAAAACACCCATACTTAGCGTATTTTGAATGCCTAGTACGTCTGCTAACACACCAGCGTAATGGTTACCCATTAACACAACAGTATTGTTAGTAGTATCTACCATGCCAGCAACAGAAAGCGTTTTCGCAATCGCAACGTTCATTACTAGGTATGAAATAGTTGCTGCTAATGCTGCTGCGCCTTTTTCAGCACGTGCAAAACCAATCGCAATCGCTAATGCGAACATTAATGGTAGGTTTGCAAAAACGATACCGCCCGCTGCGGTCATAACCTGTAAGAAACTATTTAAAAGTGTTCCGTCTTGCAAAATACCAATGTTGTATGCGTCGATCATACTTTGGTTGGTGAAGCTACCACCTAGGCCAAGCATAATACCGGCTGCTGGCAGTAGTGCTATCGGCAGCATTACCGCTTGCGATAGTTTACTAAAGAAGGCTTTCATTACCTTATCTCCTCGATATGGGATCTAAACTTGTATCAAAAAATAACTCAGACTTTATTGGTCTTTTTTAACATTATTTTTACTTCAATAAGCGTAGTAATGAACACTTACGTATGCGAGACAAGCTCAAATCACCGAGGTGAATTGATACGTTAGTGAACATTGTGCTCCTGAGTACAATATTGGTTGAAATAACATAGACACTAACGACATACCCCCGTAGCCATACTGTTAGTCTCTATTTTTTGCTATTTCGGCATCAGTATAGAATGCGGTGGCTAATATAACTTGATGAATGTCATATTTGCTAATTACATCGATGACTAATATTGCAAAATATAAGCATGATCACAGCGGGTTACATCTGTTAACTTTGAACAGAATAAACATAAGCCATTGATTTAATTTGATTATGAAAAGTAAAAGCAAGCCAAATACTGCATATTTATTTCACCAGCGCAACGTTTGTAACGCTATGTAACAGAGCGCCATCATTAAATAGATTTAAGAGAGATAAAGGTAAGTATTATTTCGAAGATAATAAGCAGAATAGCTAATATATTAATATTCTCCTTTTATTGCCAATATTTTATAAATAGATTAAATATTAACGTTATTCAATAATAACAAATATTTCTCTGCTTATTTAAAACAAAAAAAAGACCGCATAATGCGGTCTTTATCTATTGTTATTTCACTCAGAAACGTATTCGCTCTTGAGCCTTAGTAACAACAATTATTTTTTGTTTTCAGCCACTTTTTCTTCTGCCGTACGGTAGTCGAAGAAGAAGATAAGTAGCATAGGTACTGCAAACGCCACTGCAATCGCAATTGCGTATACCCACATAGGGTTAAATACAGGGATGGTTAGCAGTGAAGTAAATGCAAATGCAGTTGTCTTCACACCACCGTATGGTGCACCAAGAATAGCAATCACAAGACCACCCGCTAGACAGCCTGGAAGCATACGAGAGTACACTTTCTTAAAGCGTAAGTGGATACCGTATAGTGATGGCTCAGAGATACCACCGAACAGACCAGCCGCTAGTGCACCTGATGCTGTTTGACGCATCACTGCATTCTTCTCACGTAGTGCAATAAGTAATACACCTGCTGTTGCACCGAAACATGCAAAGTTCCAAACACCCATAGGACCTTGAATGAAGTCATAACCTAATGTTTGAATATTCATTAGCATTAAGGCATTTAGCGGCCAGTGTAGACCTAGTGGTACTAGGAATGGGTATAGTAATGGGATCAGAATCGCAAACACGAATGGTGCGTTAGTATTCAACCATGCTAGACCTGTACCTAGGTAAGTACCAATCCAAACACCTAGAGGACCAATCAAGAACGCAGTTAGCGGTACCATGATAATTAGCGACAAGAATGGTACGAAAACCATATGTAAATTATCAGGAATAAGTTTCTTTAAGAAACGGTAAACAAGCGCTAATACAGCTACCATGATCAAAGGCACGAATACGTTACCTGAGTAATCATTTAACTGCATTGGTAAACCAAAGATATGCGCAACATGACCAACAGTACCTAAGGTTGCATCTTTAACTGTTGTTGTAGAAGCCATTGTTGATAGCTTGTGGAATTCAGGTGTCATTAATGCACCCATGATCGCAGCACCTAGCCACGGATCCACATTCAGTTTCTTCGATGCGTTGTAAGCTACCATGATTGGCAAGAAGTAGAAAACCGCATGCCACATTGAGTCAACGAAAACCCAACCAGCTGATTTTTCACCACGGAAATCAACAATATGAAGCGCATCAAGTACAGATGCTAAGGCGATGATCAGTGATGCACCAAGTAAAATACCTAAAATTGGGCGGAATGAATCTGAAAGGTATTCAAAAAAACTATCAACCCACGCCACTTTACCTCGGATACCTTCCGAACGCTTAGCTGCTTTAATATCATCGATAGATTTTTCATTGTTTGCAGGAGCCGCAGGTGCTTCACCGCCTTCACCTGATTCAATCATCTGCTTTAGCGTGTTATGCATAGATGCAACACCACCACCAACAACGATTTGGTAACGGTCACCACTTTGTGGAATGCTACCCATCACTTCTGGAATAGCGTCTAATGCAGCTTTATCAACAATTGATGCATCATTTAATTCAAAGCGTAAACGTGTAGCACAGCATGACAAGAACTTAATGTTTCCTGCCCCACCAATCCCTTTCAGAATTCCTTCTGCTGCAACTTTATTCGACATAATTTTTGCCTTTCTGTTCTAAACCCAAACTAGCAAGTAAACCGTACTTACTAGTGAAACCTAACAATTATTTTAGCTGATTGATTAACATCGACTTATTTATGTGCTTTGTTTACTTTAATAAACTCTAGGGAACTCAATGAGTATTAGCACAATATTACCAGCAAGCAATAACGAACATGATAATAACAATCAGGTTACTCATAAAAATTAATTAAAGTATTTTTTACTCATTATAATGACGAATAAAATCAACTCGATTCGAGTATGTTCATTAATATACATCAAAGATAATTCTGAAATATAAAACATTGATCACAATAAAATGAACACCGCAAAACATTAAACCATAACCAATTGATTTTATTTAAATCATTTGTACAACCAAGATCAGAAACTATTATTTCATTAATGAAAGTAATACAGGTTAAAAAACGTTAATTTAAATAATAAAGGTATTTCTTTTACTTTATTGTCAACGCTTACTTGTGTTTCCATTTCAAACAAAGGCGTTATTTTTTAAACAGAAATAGCCAAACTCAACTAATCAATAGACATAAAAACTTTATAAACATCAGCAACCTCTTAGATTAAATCCATCTTCTATAATATGTTACATCTGTTACGTAAGTAATAATTCACCTAATAAATAATAAACCGCTTTATCATAAATAAAAAAAGAGAAGCCTGAGCTTCTCTTTTGTATTTCTCGTGTTTCAATTAGCGTTTCGCTAGAGAAAACAGTGTAAAGAAATTATTAGTCGTAGCCTCTTCCACTTCTTCCACTGAGACACCTTTCAACAACGCAATGTATTGCGCTACTTCACGTGTATAAGCAGGTTGATTTTGTTTGCCACGATATGGGATAGGCGCAAGAAATGGTGAATCGGTTTCAACCAGTAAACGATCAAGAGGGAGTTGGCTCACCACATTTTTCAGATCGCTTGCTGTATTAAATGTCACGATACCTGAAATCGAGATATAGAAACCCAACTCAATCGCATCTAATGCCATTTCTAATGATTCAGTAAAACAGTGAAGTACACCACCACACTTTTCAGCCCCTTCTTCACGTAAGATACGCATAGTATCTTCACGAGCCATACGAGTGTGAATGATCAAAGGCTTATTAAGCTCTACTGCAACACGTACTTGCTGACGAAAGATCTCTTGCTGCAACTCGGCAGTATCAGGTTGGTAATGGTAATCCAAACCTGTTTCACCAATCGCCACCACTTTTTCATGTTGAGCGAATGCCTTGAACTGTTCGTAGTTATAACCTGACTCAACATCTAATGGGTGAATACCACAAGATGCAAAAACGTTATCGTAAGGAGCGATCATTTCCATCATCTTTGGAAATGCTGCAAGTGTTACCCCAACAGAAAGAAAGTATTCAACCCCTCTTTCTTTCGCTTTATTAATTACATCATCAATCCCTGTGTGTAACTTTTCATAATCGAGTTTATCGAGATGACAATGTGAATCGACTAACACGGGCCTTCCTCTTTTATTTCAGAATGTTGCTTATATAACTATAAATGCTAATGAGTAATATTACGCTTAACCTTGAATAAATCCAGTTAACCATTCAACAACAAGCAATTCAATATTCAAGCCAGTATGCTGCTCAAGCTTGCGATACAAGGTATTAATCTTACGCGATTGCTCGATTAATAGCGCTGTGGGTACGCTTGATGCCACCTGCTGCACTGATGCAAAGGATTCAACATGAACAAAATGATCACCCACACCTTGTTGGTACTTAATACAATCAACCAAAAAGTAACTCAGCCATTTGAGCGTTACGATACCATCAGCCGTACACAACGCAGTCACATCATAGATACCTAAATTAGGCGGCTGAAGAAAATCTGCAAAGGCTTTGATCAAATTACCATGACGAATATCCATCCCACTTTCAACAAACGATAATGTGGAAAGTGGCGCACCACTATTAAGACGGATTGACTCCTGTTTAATAGATTGCATCAGTTTATGTTCAACCCATTGCTTCACATTCACTTCAGCGGGAATAGGTAAACGCCATTTATTACAACGACTAACAATGGTTGGTAATAAGCTATCTAAACTTTGTGCGGTTAGAATAAACTGACAACCTTGTGGTGGCTCTTCTAAGGTTTTTAGAATCGCATTCGCACCCGCTTCACCCATGGCATCCGCATGTTCAATTAAAATCACACGTTGACCATTAAGCTGAGATGTTTCCGTTGCCCAGCGGTTACATTGACGTACCGCATCCACACCAATTTGCTTGCCTTCTTGCTCTGGTTTAATTACATGAAAATCAGGGTGGTTATTCGCTTCAAATAATTTACAGCTATGACACACGCCACAAGGCTCTGTTTCACTGTTTTGGCAAAGTACCGTTTTAGCAAGCTGTCGAGCTAAGACATCACGTCCACTTCCCTTCACCGCTAATAATAAAATAGCGTGGTGTAAGCGACGTTGCTCCAGTAACTGTTGCCAGTTTTGCCATAAAGATTCTTGCCATGGATACAACATCTTATTGTTGCTCCAACCAAGTGTTAAGTGCAGAGCGCAGATCGGCTGTTACTTGTTCCAGAGTTTGGCTTGCATCAATGATGATCACGTTAGGTTGATTTTCAGAAAGCTCAAGAAAACGTGCACGCGCGCGATGGAAGAAATCGATATTCATTTGCTCAATACGATCTAATGCGCCACGGCCACGCGCACGTTGCAGACCTAACTCAGGATCAATATCCATGTAGATAGTCAAATCAGGGCGAAAATCACCCAATACCGTATCTCGTAGATTTTCCATCAAGGCCTTATCAAAGCCACGACCACCACCTTGATACGCTTGTGATGACATATCATGACGATCGCCTACCACCCACTTGCCTTGGTTCAATGCAGGTTTAATAACATTATCAACAAGCTGAATACGTGCTGCATAAAGAAGTAGTAACTCTGCCATATCAGTTAATGGCTCATCAGGATGCCCTTCTTTAACTAACGCACGCATTTGCTCTGCTAGCGGGGTACCACCCGGCTCACGGGTTGACACAGGATCATTAATGCCATGCTGAGCTAATGTATCCATCACCTGATTGATTGCTGTACTTTTACCAGCCCCTTCTAGGCCTTCGATGACAATAAATTTACCGATCATTGTGCTTGTTTTCTTAATGTTTGCAGGTATGCACGAACCGCACGGTTGTGCTCAACCAAAGTTGTAGAGAATTTGTGTCCACCTTTACCATTGGCAACAAAGTAGTAGTAGTCACTGGTGTCTGGGTTCACTGCCGCGAATACTGATGCCTTACTTGGCATCGCAATCGGCGTTGGTGGTAAACCTTTAATGGTATACGTGTTATATGGTGTTGGTGTTCTTAGATCTTTTTTACGAATATTACCGTCGTACTTATCACCCATACCGTAAATAACCGTTGGATCGGTTTGTAATGGCATGCCTTTACGAAGACGATTCATAAATACAGATGCCACCAAACCACGCTCGGCAGGTACTGCGGTTTCTTTTTCAATAATCGATGCCATGATCAATACTTGATAAGGATCTTTTAACGGCAAATCTTTTTGACGTTGATCCCATGCACTCGCTAGCTCTTTATTCATTGCTGCATAAGCACGCTTTAAAATCGCCAGATCAGTGGTACCCGCTGTGTAATGGTAGGTATTCGGGAGCAAATAACCTTCCACTTTCACATTATCAATACCTAATGCCTTAGCAATCTCAGGCTCTGTCATATTATCTGTGACATGCTTTAATTCTGGCGCAGCTTGGATCTGCTTTAGCCATTCACTAAAGCGTTCACCTTCAACCAAAGTGATCGAATATTGAAACTCTTTACCCGAGGCAATAAGTGCAAGCACCTCTTTCAATGTTTGCTTTGGCTCAATGCCATAAGTACCAGCTTTGATATCCGTTAAACTTGGATCAAGTTTTCCTACCCAACGTGTCCATGATGATTCTGTGATCACCTTATCTGTAACAAGCTGATTAATTAATCCTCTAAACGATGTCCCTGTCTTAACTGTTAACATTACCTGCTCAGTGTTAATCACGGGCTGCTCCAGCTCGTTCTTCACTTGGGTATACGCCCAACCAGCAGCACCTGCCGCTAATGCAGCAAGAATGAAAACAATAAGAATCAACTTCTTTAACACGTATATAGCCTCTTTTGTAATACGTCGAGTAGTAACTGTTCTTGAAAGTGAGTAGTGCTGACGGTGTTCACTGGCACTAGCTCCATTAGCGCATTGGTTATAAAGACTTCATCAGCACAAAGCAAATCAGCTAATGAATAATCACCAAACTCTAACGAATATGGCAAAGTTGAAAGTAATTCAATGATGTGTCGACGCATCACGCCTTCAACGCCAGATCCGCTTAAATCCGGCGTATAGACGACATTTCCTTTACGCCAGAATAAATTAGATGCAGTAGTTTCGACCACATGCTGATTTATATTAAGTACAACAGCATCTAACCACTGATTTTGTTCGACTTCCTGTTTTAAAAGCACCTGCTCTAAGCGATTTAAATGCTTCATACCAGCAAGCATTGGGCTATAACCTATCTGTTGCTGGCAAATACCAAGATCTATCCCTTCTTGTTGCCATTGCTCATAATGAGCAGGCCACGAAAAAGAAGAAAAGATCACTTGAGTATCACTGCAACCTGTTGAGCTATAACCTCGGCCACCACTTCCCCGGCTAATTAATATCTTAATCCCACCACGCTCAGCGAAAGATTGAGCAAGTTGATTAGCCTGTAAAAAGACTTGCTCCCAATCAGGCTCTGTAATACCTAATCGTTTTAGCGTGGTCTGCAAGCGCTCAAGATGAAAAGGCCAAAGCAATAACTTTCCTTGTTTAACGCCTATTGTCGTAAAACAGCCATCGCCATATTGCGTCGCGCGATCGGTGATCGCCAATTGCGGCTGTAGCTGACTGTTAATAAACGTCATAACACATCCTTTTTCAGATAAAAAACAGCCCGGTATCTATAAAGAAACCGGGCCGCTTATAATATCAGGTTATCAAAGGATTTTCCTGATGGTATTTGTTACGAATGGCGATTAAATCTTCTTAAATAGTAGAGAGCCGTTCGTACCACCGAAACCGAATGAGTTACATAGTGCATACTCTAGGTTAACTTGACGCGCTTCACCTGGTACGTAATCAAGATCACAACCTTCACCTGGGTTTTCCAAGTTAATTGTTGGTGGAACCACTTGATCAACAAGGCTTAGAATTGTGATGATTGATTCTACAGAACCTGCAGCACCCAATAGGTGGCCTGTCATAGATTTAGTAGAAGACACCATTACGTTATCAACTGCGCTACCCATAGCACGTTTGATACCTAGTGTTTCAGCAACGTCACCTGCAGGTGTTGATGTACCGTGTGCGTTGATGTAACCAATTTGGTCAGCATTAATGCCAGCATCACGAATACATGCTTCCATTGCTAGTGCACCGCCTGAGCCGTCTGCACTTGGTGAAGTCATGTGGTAAGCATCACCACTCATACCAAAGCCTACAAGCTCAGCATAAATTTTAGCACCACGTGCTTTTGCGTGTTCGTACTCTTCTAGCACGATAACACCTGCACCATCACCTAGTACGAAACCGTCGCGATCTTGGTCCCATGGACGAGAAGCCGCTTGAGGATCATCGTTACGCGTAGATAGTGCTTTTGCTGCTGCGAAACCGCCCATACCTAATGGCGTTGATGCTTTTTCTGCACCACCAGCAACCATCGCATCTGCATCGCCGTAAGCGATCATACGCGCTGCATGACCAATGTTATGAAGGCCAGTCGTACATGCGGTAGAGATTGCGATATTTGGACCACGTAGACCGTACATGATAGACATGTGGCCTGCGATCATATTTACAATTGTTGAAGGAACAAAGAACGGGCTAATTTTGCGCGGACCTTTTTCCATTAAAGCTTGATGGCCAGCTTCAATTAGACCTAAGCCACCAATACCAGAACCGATAGCAACGCCAATGCGTGCTGCGTTTTCTTCAGTAACTTCAATACCAGAATCTTTAAATGCTTGTACGCCAGCAGCGATACCGTATTGGATAAATAAATCCATTTTACGCGCATCTTTCTTAGACATGTAATCTTCACAATTGAAGTCTTTTACCATACCAGCAAACTGAGTCGCGAAACCGCTAACATCAAAATGTTCGATAGTGCTGATACCGCTAGTGCCTGACTGTAAAGCTTTCCAAGAAGATTCAACAGAATTACCAACCGGGGTCAGCATACCCATGCCAGTTACAACTACACGACGCTTCGACACGATTAATTTCTCCGGGAATTGAGGATAAAACAGGTAGTATAAAAAAATCAGGCGGTCATGAAGACCGCCTGGAGGTGTTCGTTATTACTGTGCGCTGTTAACGTAGTCGATTGCAGCTTGAACAGTAGTAATTTTTTCAGCTTCTTCGTCTGGAATCTCTGTATCGAATTCTTCTTCAAGAGCCATTACTAGTTCAACTGTGTCTAGTGAGTCTGCACCTAGATCGTCAACGAAAGATGCTTCGTTCTTAACTTCTGCTTCGTCTACGCCTAGTTGCTCAACGATGATTTTTTTTACGCGTTCTTCGATGTTGCTCATACTAATATATTTCCTTAACAAGAATTCGCTAATGCGATTTGCTGTAGTTTATTCATTACGACAAAAGTTGCAACACTCATAGTGCTGGTCAAACCACGATTTTACCACAAAACCTGACCAGTTTGACGTGGGTCATCAAGTATTGCAAATCTTTTGATTAAATCATGTACATACCGCCGTTAACGTGCAAAGTTTCGCCCGTTATGTAAGCAGCTTCATCAGAGGCTAAAAATGCAACTGCTGCTGCAATTTCACGCGGATCACCTAGACGACCAGCAGGTACGTTTGCAAGCGTTGCTGCACGTTGGTCATCATTAAGGGCTTTAGTCATATCGGTTTCGATAAAACCAGGCGCTACTGCGTTCACTGTAATACCACGAGAAGCTACTTCACGTGCCATTGATTTAGTGAAACCTAATAGGCCAGCTTTTGCTGCTGCGTAGTTCGTTTGACCCGCATTACCCATTGTGCCTACCACAGAACCAATGCTGATGATGCGACCATTGCGCTTTTTCATCATTGCACGTAGCACTGCTTTAGATAGACGGAAGATCGATGTTAGGTTGGTATCAAGGATATCTTGCCACTCATCGTCTTTCATACGCATCAGTAGATTATCACGAGTGATACCAGCGTTATTCACGAGAATGTCAACATCGCCAAAATCTGCTTTAATTTGTGCAAGAACAGCTTCAATTGATTCAGGTGAGGTTACGTTTAATGCAAGACCTTTACCTTTATCACCAAGATATGCGCTGATAGCTTCTGCACCACTTTCAGATGTTGCAGTACCAATCACAGTTGCGCCACGCTCTGCTAGAATTTCAGCGATAGCACGACCGATACCACGGCTTGCACCAGTAACTAGTGCAACTTTACCTTCCAGGCTCATTATTATTCCTCTTTAAAGCTGAATGACTACTTAGCCATTGCTGCTTCTAATGAAGCAATATCATTAACTGCAGCGCCGCCAAGTGCGCGATCAATACGCTTAGTTAGGCCAGTAAGTACTTTACCTGGGCCCATTTCAAGTAACTCTTCAATACCTTCAGCAGCCATACGCTCTACAGACTCCGTCCAACGAACTGGGCTGTATAGTTGTTTAACAAGCGCAAGCTTAATCGCTGCTGGATCAGTTTCCGTCGCCACATCTGCGTTATTAATAACAGGGACAGATGGTGCGTTAAATTCGATAGATTCTAGTGCTACTGCTAGTTTATCTGCAGCAGGCTTCATCAGTGCACAGTGAGATGGCACTGAAACAGGAAGAGGCAATGCACGCTTAGCGCCAGCTTCTTTACATAAAACGTTTGCACGCTCTACGGCTTCTTTATTACCCGCAATAACAACTTGACCCGGTGAGTTAAAGTTAACAGGAGAACAAACTTCACCTTGTGCTGCTTCTTCACATGCTTTCGCAATTGCATCGTTATCAAGACCGATAATTGCAGACATTGCACCAACACCTGCTGGTACTGCTTCTTGCATCAGTTGACCGCGAAGCTCAACCAATTTAACCGCCGCTTTAAAATCGATAACACCAGCACATACTAGTGCTGAGTATTCACCTAGGCTGTGACCTGCAAGAACAGTTGGTTGCTCACCACCTTGTTGTTGCCATACACGCCAAATTGCAACAGATGCTGTTAACAATGCAGGTTGAGTACGTTGTGTTTGATTTAAATCTTCCGCTGGACCGTTTTGAACTAGTGCCCAAAGATCGTAACCTAGCGCATCAGATGCCTCAGAGAACGTTTCTTTAACCACATCAAATTGTTCTGCTAACTCAGCTAGCATACCAACGGTTTGAGAGCCCTGACCTGGGAAAACAATCGCGAACTTAGACATTCGAGAATCCTTCTTTATTGACTAATCATTAGTCGATTAATATGCATTAAAACTAATATATCGCTTACTAGTTTTAATGCACTAAAAAATAGATGCAATTTAGCTATTTGGAAGGTTTTATCTTACTAGATTAAAACTTCACCAATGCTGAACCCCAAGTGAAACCGCCACCAAACGCTTCTAATAATAAAGTTTGGCCACGTTGAATACGGCCATCACGTACCGCTTCATCTAATGCTGTTGGGACTGTTGCAGCTGACGTATTACCATGACGATCAAGCGTAACAACAACTTGATCCATCGACATTGACAGTTTCTTCGCTGTCGCAGAGATAATGCGCATATTCGCTTGGTGAGGTACCAGCCAATCTAACTCTGACTTATCCATATTATTTTCAGCAAGCGTACTTTTTACTAAGTTCGATAACTGTGTCACCGCTACTTTAAATACTTCGTTACCTGCCATGTAAAGCCACTTATTTGGATCAAAGTCTTTACCATGCTCAGGGACAGCAAGACTTAATAAACCGCCAAAATGACCATCAGCATATAGATGCGTTGAAATAATGCCAGGCTCTTCACTTGCGCCAATAACAACAGCACCTGCAGCATCACCAAATAAAATAATGGTTGAGCGATCTTCAGGATCACAGCAATGAGATAATGCATCAGAACCGATCACTAACACATTTTTTGCCATACCCGTTTTAATATGCTGATCAGCAACACTTAACGCGTACACAAAACCAGTACATGCTGCAGATAGATCAAATGCAGGACAGCCTTTAATATCTAACATGCCTTGCACTTGGCAAGCTGCTGATGGGAATGTGTGACTTGCACTTGACGTTGCAACGATAATCAGATCGATATCTTCTTTATCAATGCCCGCCATTTCAATTGCTTTTAATGATGCTTGGTAGCCCATTACAGCAACAGTTTCATCTTCAGATGAAATACGGCGTTCACGAATACCTGTTCGTGCTACGATCCACTCATCACTTGTTTCTACCATTTTTTCTAAGTCCGCATTAGAGCGCACTTGTTGCGGCAGGTAGCTGCCTGTTCCTAGAATTTTGCTATACATGAAGACTAATAGTGCCTCTCGAGTAGGACCTCTTCTAAACGGTCACTGATTTTGTTCGGTATTTGTCGTTTAACTTCGTAAACCGCTTCGCTTATCGCATTGGCAAAAGCGACAGTATCAGCACTTCCATGGCTTTTCACCACAATACCGCGCAATCCTAACAGACTTGCACCGTTATACTGGTCGGGGTTCAACTGCTGTAAGCCATCAAATAGCTCACTAAACAGCCATTTAGCAATAATGCGTCGAATTGGGTTACGACCAATGGCGTGTTTTATCCGTTCGATAAATAAATTTGCGACCCCTTCACTGGTCTTCAAACTCACATTACCGACAAAACCATCACACACGATCACATCCGCTTTATCTGAATAAAGCTGATGTCCTTCAACGTAACCAACATAATTAATATCAGGAGATTGGATCAACATCTCTGCACAACGTTTGACCAAATCATTACCTTTGATCTCTTCTTCGCCAATATTAAGCAAAGCTACACGCGGTTTTTCGCCTAATGATTGTTCCGCCAATACAGATCCCATTACGGCAAATTGGAATAAGGTATCTGCATCACAAGAGACGTTAGCCCCTAGATCAAGCAACCACGTAGGATGTTCACCACGGTTAGGAATAGCAGAAATTAATGCAGGTCGTTCAACGCCAGGTAATTGCTTTAACACATAACGAGAAAGAGCCATTAGCGCACCGGTATTACCGGCACTAACACAAGCATCGGCTTGACCACTTGCCACCGCATCTAAAGCCATGCGCATGGATGAACCTTTACTATGACGAAGCGCTTGTGATGGTCGTGTTTCGTTGGCTATGACGTTATCGCAATGCACGATAGTTAGCCGAGGATGATTTAGCTTATTGAGGAGAGTTAATTGTGCTGTGATTGCACTCAGATCACCAAAAAGAATCAGTTTGAGCTCAGGCGAATGCAACAGTGCCTGCACGGCGGCAGGCACTGTTACTTGAGGACCGAAATCCCCGCCCATTGCATCAAGTGCAACGGTAAGACCCATCAAGGTTCAACCTTACTTGTTGATAACCTTGCGGCCACGGTAGAAACCGTCAGCTGTCACGTGGTGACGTAGGTGAGTTTCACCAGATGCTTTATCTACAGAAACTGCTGCTGTAGTTAGCGCATCGTGTGAACGACGCATACCACGTGCTGCACGTGATTTTTTGCTCTTTTGTACGGCCATTAACCCTACTCCTGTTAAATTTAACTCTTAAGATTTTTCAATACTGCAAACGGATTCGGACGCTCATCAGCAACGGGGATCTCACCAAAAGACATGTTCTTCGAGCCAATATTACAATCAGCATCGTCGTGCATTGCGACTTGTGGTAATTCCAGAATCAATTCGTCTTCAACGAGTTGAATCAAGTTGATCTCGCCATTTTCGTCGACAATAGCCGGCTCATAGGCTTCCGGTAACTCATCTACGGCTTCTTCGTTGCGAACCGGACTATAACAGAATTCCACATGAATATGATGTGGAAACTCTCCCTGACATCGCTGACAGGTCAACATCACGTCTACATCGGCGATACCGCTGATGAAAGGGATACGACGTTGGTCAAGGTCAAAAGACAAGTTGACGTTTGCATCACTTATTACGCTCTGGGTTGATTCAGCTAAACGAGACAAAATCTCGGCTTTGATGATGCCATCATAGTCGAGTCTTTTTTGTGCTGCGCGTACTGGATCTACCGTTAGCGGCAATTTTACCTTTTGCATAGGGCGCGAATATTAGCCTTATAGTCTGTTTGAGTCAAAGGAAATGTGTGTGAATTAACAGCTTTTGACCAATTCTCATGCTGTGATGAAAATTACAAAACGCTTATACAGCACATCTCAGTAATAAAATTATAAATGTCTGCCACTCAACCACTTGATGACATCATTACAATCGATGAAATAACACTCACCTTTGCTTAAAGAATAGCTAAATGTCAGCGTAATCTGCTTTAAAAGCGAACTTATACATTGTCACAAATTCAACAGAAATCAGCATCACCGAATTATGTTCGCGAACATACACTGAAACGTAAGCAGAGACAACAAGCTCTCAATGATTACAGCACAACAACTATGGATACAAAAGATACCGCCCAAAGCTTGTGAATTCAGCTATGATAGCGTTAATCTCAACCCTAATCATTTGTATCCTAAGCTTATGACACAACCATTATTGCTTGCTTCTACTTCCCCATTTCGTAAAGCATTATTAGAAAAACTATCGCTGCCATTTGAAACTGCTGATCCACAAACAGATGAAACCATACTAAATAATGAATCTGCACAAGACTTGGTATGTCGCCTTGCCGAACTAAAAGCAAAGGCATGTGCTAGTCGTTACCCTGAACATGTAATCATCGGTTCAGATCAAGTCTGTGTCATTGATGAAAAAATTCTAGGCAAACCGCACACAGTTGAAAATGCATGTTTACAGCTCAAAGCAGCCAGTGGCAAAACTATTACCTTTTATACTGGGCTTTGTTTATACAACGCAAAAACAAATCAAGCGCAGGTGATTTGTGAACCTTTCCATGTTCACTTTAAATCTCTAACCGAACAGCAAATTCAAAACTATGTAGAAAAAGAGCAACCACTGTATTGCGCAGGTAGTTTTAAGAGCGAAGGCTTAGGCATTGCTCTGTTTGATAAGTTAGAAGGTCGCGATCCCAATACCTTAGTTGGATTACCTTTGATTGCACTGACTGAAATGTTAACCAATGAAGGTATCTCTGTTTTGTAACCGGCGAGTATCGTTCACATAATAAAAAGGCGAGCATTGTAGCCCGCCTTCTTGTTTTACATTTGACGCAATTTTGCCAGACATCGCTCAAGTACAGGCTCCATTGGCGCGCTGATATCCATTGCTTCATCCGTATTAGGGTGAGTAAACTTGATATTAGCCGCATGTAGGAATAAACGTCCTAACCCTGTTTTCTTGGTATAAGCATCAAATCGTGGGTCGCCATAACGATCATCCCACGCAATTGGATGCCCTTCATATTGACAATGCACACGGATCTGGTGCGTACGGCCTGTCACAGGGCTTGCTTGTACTAATGTCGCCTGAGGGAAACGCTCTAATACCTTAAAGCGTGTATCAGACGGCTTACCTTGTGGATTTACGCGTACGATACTGTTCACTTCATTTTTCAACAGTGGCGCAGTGACTTTCTTGCAACTTGCCTTCCATTCCCCCATCACTAAGGCAAAGTAATATTTCTGCACCGTTTTATTTCTAAATTGCTCTTGCAGTTTACGCAGCGCAGAACGTTTCTTCGCCACCAATAAAATACCAGAAGTATCTCGGTCAATACGGTGAACCAGTTCCAAGAAACGTGCATCGGGACGTAATGCTCGTAACGCTTCAATCGCACCAAATTTTAAGCCGCTACCACCATGAACTGCCGTTCCTGAGGGTTTATTTAGAATCAACATGTGATCATCTTCATAAATGATGCAATGTTCTAATTCTGCCACTTTATTTAATTTGGTACTCACCTGCTCTTGTTCTTCTTTCTCAGGAACAAAAATTGGCGGTACGCGTACTAGATCACCATCCTGCAATTTATATTCAGGTTTAATACGTTTTTTGTTTACTCGCACCTCGCCTTTGCGCAAAATGCGGTAAATCATGCTTTTGGGTACGTTTTTAAGCCTTGCGCGGAGAAAATTATCAATCCGCTGGCCTGCAAAATCATCGCTAATGTCGATGAATTGCACTTTAGGTTTATCTTCTGTCATGGGTATGATTGTATCACGCAAATAAAGCAGATTGCCGCAAAAAAGTGAGCCTGCTATCATTGTGTGCTGAGATAGGTTTTTTTGCCTATTTCACTGACAAGGCGAGCATGAACTCACCTTAACGGCTATTTTTTATACAACTCAGATAACAAACGCAGCAGATGGCGTAAGACGTTAGGGTTATCGGAGTTTTTTTTAGTACGTCAAATTACACTTTTTTTTGATGTGACAGATACAACCACTTAAGTGTGGTGATACCAGCTGTATATTTCAGATCTAACCATCTCACATGCAGTTGGCTGATAAGTGTGGCCAAAAAGCACTCCTGAATTTCCAACCGTGAGGTTGCAACCGTACAATCAGTCTTGGAGTCCGGCGCCATCGAAAAGTAGATGTAATTAGCGTACTAATACAACGACAATAAATGAGTACAATATAATGAAAAGAATGTTGATTAACGCAACTCAGAAGGAAGAGTTGCGCGTCGCATTAGTTGATGGCCAAAAGCTATTTGATCTTGATATCGAAAGCCCAGGTCACGAATCTAAAAAAGCAAATATCTACAAAGGCCGCATCACTCGCATCGAACCAAGTCTGGAAGCAGCGTTCGTTGACTATGGTGCAGAGCGTCATGGTTTCCTTCCTCTTAAAGAAATCGCGAAAGATTACTTCCCTGCCAACTATTCTTACCAAGGTCGTCCTAACATCAAGGAAGTCCTTAAAGAAGGCCAAGAAGTTATCGTGCAAGTTGATAAAGAAGAACGCGGAAACAAAGGTGCAGCCCTAACAACTTTCATCTCTTTAGCTGGTAGTTACCTTGTTCTTATGCCTAATAACCCTCGTGCTGGCGGTATTTCTCGTCGTATCGAAGGTGAAGAGCGCACCCAACTTAAAGCAGCACTAAGCACGTTAGAACTACCACAAGGTATGGGTCTAATTGTTCGTACTGCAGGCGTAGGCAAATCAGGTGAAGAACTTGAGTGGGATTTAAACGTTCTACTTAACCACTGGAACGCAGTAAAAGAAGCAGCAGATTCTCAACCTGCACCGTTTCTAATTCACCAAGAAAGTAACGTTATTGCACGTGCTATTCGTGATTATTTACGCCGTGACATTGGTGAAATTCTGATCGATAGCCCGAAAATCTTCGACCGTGCACGTGATCATATTAAATTAGTTCGTCCTGATTTCTTATCTCGTGTTAAGCGTTACGAAGGTGAAGTACCACTATTTAGCCACTACCAAATCGAAAGCCAAATCGACTCAGCGTTCCAGCGTGAAGTTCGTTTGCCTTCTGGCGGCTCTGTCGTTATTGATCCAACAGAAGCATTAACATCTATCGATATCAACTCGGCTCGCGCAACTAAGGGCGGCGATATCGAAGAGACAGCACTACAAACTAACCTAGAAGCGGCTGATGAAATTGCACGTCAATTACGTCTTCGTGACTTAGGTGGTCTTGTGGTTATCGACTTTATCGATATGACACCTGTACGCCATCAGCGTGAAGTTGAAAACCGTCTACGTGAAGCTGTTCGTATGGACCGTGCACGCGTTCAAATCGGTCGAATTTCACGTTTCGGTCTACTTGAAATGTCGCGTCAACGTCTAAGCCCTTCTCTAGCAGAAGCAAGCCACCACGTTTGTCCTCGTTGTACGGGTACTGGTGTTGTTCGTGATAATGAGTCGCTATCTCTTTCTATCCTACGTTTAATTGAAGAAGAAGCGTTAAAAGACAACAGTGCGCAAGTATTAGCGATTGTTCCTGTACCTGTAGCCTCTTACCTACTTAACGAAAAGCGTCGTTCTGTACAGCACATTGAAAAATACCATGGTGTTCGTGTTGTTATTGTTCCAAACGCAAACATGGAAACACCACACTTCGAAGTGCTACGTGTACGTGAAGGTGAAGAGCAAGATACGCTTTCTTACCACATACCGAAAGCACTTGAAGCAATGAAGGAAGCTGAAGCTATTGAGTCTCCGCAGCCTGAGCGTATCGTTAAGAAACGTGAAGAGCCAGTACTTCAAGGTTTTACTGCGCCTAAACAGCCAGCTCCTGTAGCGAAACCAGCAACAAAACCTGCACCTGCTGCTGTAACTAAACCAGCAACAGCACAGAAGCCAGGTCTACTGAGCCGCTTCTTTACTGCTTTAGCATCTTTCTTCTCTGGCAGTGCAGAGCCACAGCAAGAGAAACAAGTAGAAGCGAAGCCAGAGCAAGATAACAATCGCAACAACCGTCGTAACAATAACCGTCGTAATGACCGTAACGACAACCGCCGCAACAACCGTCAAGACAATCGTCGTAATAATCGTCAAGATAACGATGTAGACAACAGCGGTGAACGCCAAGAGCGTAACAACGAGCAACGCCAGAATCGTCGTCGCAACGACCGTAATGACAAAAACCGTCAAGACCGTCAGCAACAAAACGAGAAGGCAGCAAAAGCACCTCGCCAAAATCGTAATAACGATGAAGCGAAAGAGCAAAAACGCCAAGCTCGTAAAGAAGAAATTCAAGCTCAAAAGCAGCAACGCCAGCAACAAAATGAGCAAAAAGCAACGGATCAAAACACGGTAGATGCACAGCGTGACAACGAAGAGAAAGCCGTTAAGGTGAAACAACGTCGTCAACGTCGTCAATTACGTAAAAAAGTCCGTATTACTGACGATGTAGAAACACGTGCAGAGCAGCAAAATGCTGTTGAAAACGTTGAAGCTGTAGTAGAGAAAACACCATCTCCATTGATGGCACTAGGTACAAGCATTGCTAAAGAGGCGCAAAACCAACCTGAGCAAGAGCCTGTTGCTGCAAACGAGCAAGGTGAAAATACTGAGCAAGAAGGTACTCAACGTCGTAACCGTCGCTCTCCACGTCACTTACGTGCAAGTGGTCAACGTCGTCGCCGTATGCGTGATACTCGTGTTGAAAAACCTGAGTTTGCAAATGCTGAAGCACCAGTGGAAAACAGCGTTGCTGATGCTGTAGAGCATGCTGTTGTTGATGCAACTGATTCGATCAGCGATATGGTAAATGTAGTTTCTATTGTTGAAAAACCAAAAGCTGTTCGCCCTGCTACAGGTGTCGCATCTCCTGAAATGGCAATGGGTAAAGTTTGGTCTCGTATCAAACCTTCTGTTGAAGTGCCAGTTGTCGAAAAAGCAGTAGAGCAAACAATCGTGGCTCCATGTGTTGAAGCTGAAATCATCGACGAAGTAGAAGTTAATGACATCATCATTAACACGCCAGTTGTTGAACCAAAAGCACAACCAGCTGTAGTAGAAGCACAACGCACTCAGCTATCTGGTGTGGCAATGCCTGAAATGGCGATGGGTAAAGTTTTCCCTCGTTTTAAAGCAGAGCCTGCAGCCGTTGAGGTAGTAGAGACCGCGACGACTGAAACAGTAACAGAAGAGCCGACTCCTGCTATCATTGAACAACCAGACGTTGTTGAAGCTGTAGTTGCTGAGCCTGAAGTTATTGAACCAGCGTCAGTTGAGCCTACTGCATCAGTTGAAAAAGCAGACAACAATGTCGTTGAGCTTGCGACTAAAGCTGCGGTTATGGCAACGTCTCCTCGCGGTTTCCATGCAGTTTCTGGTATGGCGAAAGCACCTGCACCAGAAGAGAATGTTGTAGCGACTGTCGTTGAAGCGGCACCATTACGCGAGCTTGCAAACGCACGCCCAGCCGGTAGCCAAACAGCAACAAATCGTGCAGCTGCACCAATGACGAAACCTTTATTTGATTAAGCGCTAAGTTAACACTGACAAAAAAGCCATGCTTTTGCATGGCTTTTTTATTTTCTAAATTTGAGTCAATTTCAGCGCACTTTCTGTTTGATTATTACATATGCTTCTAAATTTTTGCTTGTAACCAGAGTAAATGTCGTAATAAGACAACTAAAGTTGATGCAAATAACAACTTTCTGTAGCATTCTGTTAACCAAAATGCGCCAATTTCATACAGCGAATAATAGAAGAATTATTAACTCTCATGCTAGATTTTCCCCAAAAAACACATCAATCCGTCAAAAATGACGTTCTTTCAGGTTTAACTGTAGCGCTTGCACTAGTACCTGAAGCCGTTGCTTTTGCCTTCGTTGCAGGTGTCGACCCAATGGTTGGTCTGTACGCTGCATTTATTGTCGGCTTAGTCACCGCTATTCTAGGTGGTCGTCCTGGTATGATTTCAGGTGCAACCGGCGCAATGGCCGTGGTTATGGTAAGCCTAGTTGCTGAGCATGGTATCCAATACCTATTTGCAGCCATTATGCTAGCAGGTCTATTACAGATCCTTGCAGGTGTCTTCCGCCTCGGTAAATTTATCCGTATGGTGCCACACCCTGTTATGATAGGTTTTGTAAACGGTCTTGCGATTGTTATTTTCTTAGCCCAATTAGGTCAATTTAAAGTACCTTCTGTTAACGGTGGCTTAGAATGGATGCACGGCACACAGCTTTACATCATGTTAGGCTTAGTCGCATTAACGATGGCGATTATCCACTTCTTACCTAAGCTAACCAAAGCGGTACCCTCTTCACTTGTTGCCATTCTGACCGTGACTGCGTTAGTTCATGTACTTGGTTTAGAATCTCGCACCGTGATTGATTTTGTTCGCACCATGAGTGGTGATAGCAATGCAACACTTGCAGGCTCTCTCCCAACGTTTGCTTTACCTGATGTAGGCTTTAACCTAGAGACTCTAAAAATCATCTTGCCATATTCATTAATTTTGGCAGCTGTTGGTTTAATTGAATCACTACTAACCCTGACAGTAATTGATGAAATGACTAATACCCGCGGTAAAGGTAACCGTGAGTGTGTCGGTCAAGGTGTTGCAAACATTACCTGTTCAGTATTTGGTGCGATGGGTGGTTGTGCGATGATTGGTCAGTCAATGATCAACATTAACTCTGGTGGTCGTGGTCGCTTATCAGGTATCACAGCAGCCATCGGTTTACTGTTATTTATTCTATTTGGCTCATCATTTATTGAAATGATCCCACTTGCAGCACTTGTTGGTGTGATGTTCATGGTTGTGATCGGCACATTTGAGTGGGCAAGCTTTAAGATGATGCGTAAAGTGCCTAAGCATGACTTCTTTACCATTATTCTCGTAACAGGTGTAACCGTTATTGCTGACCTTGCTGTCGCGGTATTAGTCGGTGTGATTTACTCTGCACTTGTGTTTGCTTGGAACCATGCAAAACACATCTACGCATCAAGCTACATTGATGAAAATGACGCAAAAGTGTACCAAGTGAACGGCCCACTATTCTTTGGCTCTGTTTCGCATTTCCTAGAGTTGTTTGATGCGCCGAATGATCCAAAAGAAGTGATCATTGATTTTGCTAAATCACGTGTTGCAGACCACTCAGCTATCGAAGCGATTGATACCATTGCTGAACGTTACGCTAACCGTGATAAAACAATCCACATTCGCCATTTAAGTCCTGAGTGCCGTAAGCTACTACAAAAAGCAGGTAACTTAGTAGAAGTGAATGTTCTGGAAGATCCAACCTATAAAGTCGCTTCTGACGTACTAGGTTAATATACCAATCAGCCCACTACCTCAGTGGGCTGTTTTCTATCTATTATCTATCTTTTCATTCATTTGCTTTATTCCTTCTCCCTTTCTGTTCCTTTTTCTGGAACAATAACTGCATTAAACAATTAATAGTGAAACATTCGGCAAAGGATAATGACAGTGTTTACCATTTCTCCTATAGATAAATCTCAAGCAAAACAAATCAAACATCGCATTGATAATAAGACAAAACCATTAGGTGCATTGGGACAATTAGAATCTCTTGCTGAGCAAATTGCACTGATCCAGCAATCAGACACACTCACGGTCACTAACCCTCATTTGCTAATTTTTGCTGCTGATCATGGGATATCACAACACGGTGTCAGTATTGCTCCTGCTGAAGTCACCACTCAAATGGTGCATAACTTTCTCGCTGGCGGCGCTGCGGCAAACTGTTTTTGTCGAAGTAATGATATGGCGCTGAAGATCATTGATGCAGGGATTTTAGGAGAGATCGACAATCATCCCGCTCTAATCAAGCAATCTTTAGGTAAAGGCACAAAAGATTTCAGCGCTGAAGATGCAATGTCACTAGAAACGGCACAACAAGGTATTGATGCTGGTGCTCATGTTGTGAAGTCACTTCATCAATCAGGCTCTAACCTTGTTGCTTTTGGCGAAATGGGGATCGGAAATACCAGTAGTGCAGCCGCTATTATGGCATTACTGCTTAATCTTCCTGCCGAAGCGTGCACTGGTCATGGTACGGGAATTGATGACAGCCAGTTCCAAAAGAAACTGTCTTTGATCCGCCTTGCTTGCAAACATCACTATGAATGTACAGGCGATCCGATGAAAGTACTTGCTGCTGTCGGTGGGTTTGAAATTGCCCAAATCACCGGTGGTATATTACAAGCAGCTGAAAGTCGAATGATAATCCTCATTGACGGTTTTATTGTTACAGCAGCAGCACTGCTAGCTGTCGCAATTAATCCCAATGTGCGAGATTACTTGGTGTTCTGTCATCACTCGGAAGAAGCAGGACATAACCGTATGCTGCAACATTTAAATGCAACGCCTTTACTTAACCTTGGTTTACGCCTTGGTGAAGGCACTGGTGCGGTGCTCGCTCTGCCATTAGTAAAATCAGCCTGTGCTTTTTACAATGATATGGCAAGCTTCGATGACGCCGGAGTCACAGTGTGAACACAGATAAAGCACAAAGCCAAGATGTCTCAAACGGCTGGCAATACCAATGGCAGCTATTTCTCGTTGCCTTGGCTTTTTTCACTCGTATCCCGATCCCCAAAGAGACACCTTTTACCACAGAGCGATTAAACCACGCTAATCGTTATTTTGGTGTCATTGGTATTGTTGTCGGCCTACTTGTTAGCTGCGTCTATTTAGTTAGTTCGATACTGCTTCCCGTTTCCGTTGCGATAGCATTAGCCATGATCAGTGGATTACTCATCACCGGTGCTTTTCATGAAGATGGATTGGCTGATGTATTTGATGGTTTTGGCGGTGGCTGGACAGTGGAATCCAAGCTCAATATCATGAAAGACTCCCGGCTTGGGACTTATGGGGCTGCCGCGCTATTTATGGGATTAGGCATTAAATGGGTAGCCCTTATTGAACTTGCCAAGTTAAATCCTTTATTACCAGTTTATGCCTTTATTGTGGTGCATTCACTAAGCCGAGTCGCGGCTGCAAGTCTTATCTTCTCATACCCTTATGTACGAGCCGATCAAGACAGTAAAGTGAAGCCGTTAGCCAATCAGCAAACACGTAGTGATCTACAGATACTATTAGGAACTGCGGTTATTACTCTTCTTGTATTACCTTGGCCGATTGCCATTATGTTAGCAATTATCACTCTGCTAGTACGACAAGGCTGTGGTTATTGGTTCCAACGTCAACTTGGTGGTTATACCGGTGATTGTTTAGGTGCCACACAACAACTTGCAGAAATCGCAGGCTATCTGACATTATTAGCTTTTGCGACCCATTATCATTTTTAAGGAATTTCCATGACAGATACAACGAGCAAGGATGATCGCCACAAAGCTCGCCAACAAAAACTCAAAGAACAAGTAGATGCCAAAATTGATGCCGCCCAAGATGAAAAAGGGTTAGTGCTGATCATTACAGGCAACGGTAAAGGTAAATCAACTTCAGGTTTTGGTATGGTGGCGCGCGCAGTTGGTCATGGTCAACATTGTGGTGTCGGGCAATTTATCAAAGGTACATGGGATTGTGGCGAACGTAACTTGCTAGAGCAACACGGTGTTAAATTTGCTGTGATGGCGACAGGCTTTACCTGGGAAACCCAAAATAAAGCCGCCGATACAGCAGCAGCCCAAGAAACATGGCAGCAATGTAAAAAAATGCTTGCAGATGAAAGCCTTGATGTAGTGCTGCTCGATGAACTGACTTATATGATCACGTACGATTATATCGATTTAGAAGAAGTGCTCCACGCGATTGAAAACCGCCCCGCGATGCAATCGGTGATCATCACAGGGCGTGCTGCTCATCGTAAACTTATTGAAATTGCAGATACGGTATCGGAAGTGCGTAACGTAAAACATGCATTTGAAAGTGGCATCAAAGCACGTAAAGGTATTGATTGGTAATTAACTTTAGCCATTACAAGAATACTTACTCTTTTTATGGCTAAATTTCACACACTTAATACTTATTTTACATCTATTTACTATCTGTAAAGCTATAGCTTCATATAATAGCAGTAGACTTATACCCAAGTAACTTCTGCCTTTTGTTGGAGCTATCATGCCTTCGCATTTACCTAAAGCGTTTAGCAAACCTTTTCTCAAAGTTTTTCATATTCTCGAAGCCATTCTTTTAGTCGGTATCACCCTTTCTACTGTTGTGGCTATGTTTAATGAGTTTATGCATGTCATTGTAGAAAGAAAGATTTTGCTTACCGATATTCTATTAATGTTTATCTATTTGGAAATTTTAGCCATGGTTCAGCAGTTCGTTGCGAATGGTAAAATTCCAGTACGGTACCCTATTTATATCGCCATTATGGCAATCGCTCGCTATATCACGCTTGGCATGAAAGAGCTAGATGGCCCCTTTATTATCTGGCTATCATTAGCCGCTTTTGTTCTCGCTGCAGCAACGGTACTTATTCGTGTTGGTCATCACTACTGGCCGTATGAAACTCCAGAAGATCCACGCCGAAAGCAAGCAGATGATTAATAATGGGTATTTAACTCATAATAAAAAAGGCACCTGATTGGTGCCTTTTCTCTATTGCTATCTTTTAAACTAATTAGCGTTTAAAGGTAACACTTTCAGATTGTTCTAAATGAATTTGCGTTACCGCAGGTTGAGTCTGCGCGATCACTTTACCGTGACGCACTGAGTATTGAACTGGCACTTGGCGACGCACCGCATCAAAACCATTCTCAGCAGGTAAAACCAATAAACTGCCCGGCTTACCAATTTCAATGCCGTAATTATCTTGAATATTTAAGGTGCGTGCTGAGTTTTTGCTGATCAAATCTAACGATTGATTAATTTGCTCATACCCCATCACTTGGCATACATGCAGACCCATGTGAAGCACTTGTAGCATGTTTGCCGTACCTAGCGGATACCAAGGATCAAACACATCATCGTGACCAAAACATACGTTGATCTCAGCCCCTAGCATCTCTTTAACACGTGTCACACCACGACGTTTAGGATAATCATCAAAACGCCCTTGCAGGTGAATATTTACCAACGGGTTAGCAACAAAGTTAATCCCTGACATACGTAATAAGCGGAACAAGCGTGAAGCATAAGCACCGTTGTAAGAGCCCATTGCAGTGGTATGGCTTGCTGTTACTTTCTCGCCCATATTATATTTATGTGCCAGTGCGGCTACTGTTTCAACAAAACGTGACTGCTCATCATCAATTTCATCACAGTGCACATCAATCAATCGATCATATTTACGTGCTAATTCAAACACGTAATGCAGCGATTCAACACCGTATTCACGAGTAAATTCAAAGTGTGGGATAGCACCGATAACATCAGCACCAAGCTGTACTGCTTCTTCAAGTAGCTCTTTACCGTTTGGGTAAGACAAAATCCCTTCTTGTGGGAAAGCAACAATCTGAATATCCACCCAAGGCTTCATTTCTTCACGTACTTCAAGCATCGCTTTTAATGCAATCAAGGTCGGATCGGAAACATCCACATGGGTACGAACATGTTGAACACCATTAGCAATTTGCCATTTCAAGGTCTGCTTAGCACGTGTTTTTACATCTTCAATCGACAGTAACGGCTTACGCTCAGCCCAACGCTCAATACCCTCGAATAAGGTGCCTGAAATATTCCAGCTAGGCTCGCCTGCTGTTTGCGTGGTATCTAAGTGAATATGTGGCTCACAAAATGGCGCTACGACTAAGCCACCAGCGGCATCTAGCATCTCACCTTGGTGATCTGTGATGGTATGGTTATCTACGATTTGTGTAAAAACACCATTCTCAATCAGAATTTGCTTTAAGCCGGCTTCATTTTGCAACGTCGCATTATTAATCAATAAACTTGTCATCATTTTCCCTTACGCCACTTGCTTTGCTGCATGTGTCTTTTTATTCATTGCTGTATTTAGTAGTACATAACTTATTGCACCACCTAATACCGCATTCACTGGCACAATCCCCGGTAGGAAATGTCCTGCCACAACACCGATAGCTATCGCTAACATGCCAGCCCAATTAACTGTTTTAAATTCTGCTTTAGTAAAATCTTGGTAGCGTTTACGGTTGATAAAGAAATCCGCAATGATCACACCACCAATTGGAGGGATCGCTAACGATAGAAATGTTAGCCAACCCACGAAATTGTTATAAAGCCATAGCGCACAAAGTGTGCCGATCAAACCATTCACCACTGAAATATACTTACTCGGTAACCCCGTGATATTTGAAAAGCCTAAGCCTGAAGCATAAAGCGCATTATCATTGGTCGTCCAAATATTAAGACCTAATACGATAATGGCAGGGATCAATAGCCCTTGTGCAATCATCACTTCAGAAATATCAGAATGTCCTGTTACTGCGGCCCCTGCTGCGCCAAAGATAAACATCAGCGAATTACCCAAGAAGAAAGCAACCATGGTCACGAGTACTGCTGATTTAGGCTTCTTACCAAAGCGAACGAAATCTGCGGTTAACGTTCCCGCACTCACAAATGAGCCAACAACCATTGCAAGTGCTACCGTGAAATCAATAGGCTCGACTGGTTTCATCATCTTTAACTGATCGACACCACCAATGCTTTCAATGGCTTCAACAACAGAATAACTTCCTAACAATGCAATGGCAGGTACTGCAATAGCAGATAAGATCATTAATGCAGACATACCAAAGTACACAGTAACCGTCATCAATATACCGGATACGACAATTAATACATTGGTATCAATACCTGTAGCTTTATGAACAGGGATCGCAAACATCGCAACACCAACGCCAAACCAGCCAACTTGTGTACCACCAAGCAATGCAGACGGTAACCATGAACCTTTAATACCAAAAGAAAAACGAGCTAGAAGATGGGTAGAAAGTCCGGTGGAAGCACCAATATAGCCAAGAAAAGAAGTGTAAATACCGAGGATAAGATTGCCGATGAGAACAGCAAGGAAGAAGTCGTCAAATGATAGTCCAGTACCCAGTGAACCACCGGTCCACATGCTAGCGGAGAAAAAAGTGAGACCTAACATGACCATTGTCAGTGAAGCGACACCCTTTCGAGCGGTAAGGGGTACAGGCCCTAAACTGTAATTATTATCAGCAGCCATTTTTATCTCCGATATGAATAAATTCGTAAATCCAAGTTAAACGGCGCGCATTATGCTGATAATAAAAAAGCAATCAAGAACAATAAATTCCAACAAATATGTAAAAAACAGCAAATAATAAATAAATTACTTTAAATACAGTCAATTAAAAAAATGAAATGGAAATCATACTGTACAATTTGAAACACTTAATTATTAACCTAAGAATAATTATTCATTTTAACTATTAATTATTCTAAATAGACATCAGAATTACAGCAAACTTCTCAGGTAAGAGTAAATACAATAAAGGCACCCAACGGATGCCTTTCAAAAACTCATAAATCCTTATTAAATAAGTACTTGTGCAATGGCGTAACCAATACAACAAGCTGATACCACACCAATTAAACCTGGCATCATAAAGCTATGGTTAAAGTACCATTTACCAATTTTCGTTGTGCCCGTTACATCAAAGTTCACGGTTGCAATGTCTGACGGATAATTAGGAATAAAGAAGTAACCATATGTAGCAGGCATTAAACCAATTAATAACGCAGGGCTTAATCCCATCGCTAAACCAACAGGTAACATCATACGTGCTGTTGCTGCTTGTGAGTTAACGACCACTGATACAATAAATAGCGCTAGTGCGAACGTCCATGGATACTGCTGAACCATTTCCGTAATGCCTGATTCAAACGATGGCATTGCATACTGGAAATATGTATCACTCATCCATGCAATACCAAAAATCGCAATCGCAGCGACCATACCAGATTTAAATACCACCCCTTCTGGTACTTTCTGCACATTGGTACGCGTTACTAATAGAATTAAACCACCGAAACCTAACATCATCATCTGAATAATCAATGACATAGAAATAGGTTTTGCATCACCAATCGTGCGAATTTCCGGTACCATCGCGACAATGACAATCGTGATTAACGCTAAAATAAACAGCATTACCGCATGCATGGCTGATTTTGGTAACTCTTCATTTAATGATGTTGAAGTGGTATGCAGAATTTGATCGCGCCAAACTGGGTCATTTAAACGACGTTGATACTCAGGATCATCAGCGAGCTCTTTACCACGACGTAAGCTATACAGAGACAGTAATAACGTACCGCCCAAAGTCGCAGGCACAGTTACCATCAAAATAGATAACAAACTAATAGATTCATTAATGCCCGAAAGTTGAGCAAGATAATACACTACAGCGGCAGAAATAGGACTCGCCGTGATCGCTAATTGCGATGCGACAGAAGATGCAGCCATTGGTCGCTCAGGACGAATACCATTTTTCAGTGCCACATCACCAATGATTGGCATGATTGAGTACACTGCGTGACCCGTACCTAGCATGAATGTCATCACGTAAGTGACTAATGGACCTACGATAGTCACACGTTTTGGATTACTACGTAGAATACGCTCTGCAACTTGCAACATGTACTTTAAGCCACCAGCGGCTTCAAGGATCGATGCACATGTCACTACCGCCAAAATAATCAGCATCACAGTGATCGGTGGTGATGTTGGTGGCATACGGAAGATAAACACTTCCACCAACAAACCTAATCCAGATACAACACCAAGCCCGATACCACCAAACCGACTACCGGCATAAAGCACGATAAGTAGGAATATAAACTCAAGGTACAACATTACCCTTCTCCCTGTTAATTCAATATAAAATCCATCTCTAGGGGTAAGGTCGCAATATTTCGCTTAGTGTTTATTGATAACAATCACAGTCTAAACAGGTGAAAAAATAGGCTTTCATCTCTGTGACTCGCACAGCGAAAAAAGCCTATTAGCATTACTAAATCAACACATAAGAAAACAGTGAAAGAAACGTTATATTTACGTTTTTATAACAGTTTTACTGGGGCATTCATTGATATGGCATAGATCGGCATTCACATCTTGGCTGCCTAATAGACGTAGCCATAATGCAGGAAGGTGCTTGGGTTTCACTTTTCGCTCTTCCATTTTTATCGGGGTCATTAATTGCCAATCTTGCTGCGGTGACTGCTTGGCAACAATAAAACGAAATGGCAAATATTCGATTAATCCTAATCGCAGATCTGTCACCACTAATTGATCATCAATCGTTTGATACTGAACGAAATCTCTCGCAAACTTGGTTAGCATTGCAACATGCTTTGAAGGCTGTTTTAACGGTAGCGTACCTCGTTCTCGCTGCGCCCATTGTATAGGGTAACCATCATCATCTTTTGGATCGAGCAAAGATGAAAAGCCCTCATAATATTTATCACCATCAAGAATAATAAACCGCCACAGTACCGTATTAAACGGGGTTGGACTGATAAACATGGGCTTATTAGCTAACGGTGTGTGCTTTAATTCTTGCTCAATACGATGCTCTATGACCTTATAAGCAACGACTGACCATGCTAAGTAAGTCATTGAAATGATAAGTCCAATACCACAGAGTTTTGCCATTTTCTCGCGCCACATCAAGCTTGCAATCAGCATGATAAGCAAAGGCAATGTATAGAGTGGATCGATAATAAAAATACTCGATACCGCAATACTGTTATCTAAAGGCCAAAACAGTTGCGTGCCATAAGTGGTAAAGGAATCAAGTAATGGATGTGTGATCAAACATGCGGCAACTAAGAGCCATAATCGACCAAATGATAATACTGTAGGTCGATAGTGATGCCACAATGCTGTGAGTAATAAAGAGAATGGTAACAACACAAAAAGTGAATGGCTAAAGCCACGGTGCTTCACCGTATCTGAAATAGGATCACCATAATCAATAAAAACATCTAAATCAGGTAACGTCCCTAACGCAGCACCAATCAATAATGTTTTAGGCTTACAGTGACGTCCAGCCACAACCGCTGCAACAGATGCCCCTAATGCAGCTTGAGTTATTGAATCCACATACACTCCTTTGTATTTAGCTTCATATCTAGCATGAAAAACTATTGCTATAAATACAGAATCATTATTAATATATTAATCAGTTAACTATACCATGACAAAGTTTTTACATTACTCAGTCAAACGATACTCCTACCTTCAGTAATATGACACCACTGATATAGACAAGGATGTAGTTCGCATATCTGGCGTTGTAAGTCTATTAAAGGTAATAAAATGAAGAAAACTTGTCCTTGCTGTCAGCATAAAACCTCAGTACCAACACTCAACCAAGATACCCTCTCTTTTACCTGTGAGAACTGTGGCATCCATCTCCAACATAATGAAAACCAAGTGATCGGTTATAGCATCGCCTATATTGGTATTGTTAGCCTGGTTTTAATTGTACTCAATATCAATGCCTTTATTGCCATCGCTATTGCAACAGTCAGCTATGCCATGATCCGCCGTAAGTTCATCGAGCCAAGAATTGGTCTTCAAGTTAGCCAAATCAGCCATTTTCTAAAACAACTCAATATTGCAGAGTGTAATAAAAAAGGATGACATAGCGTCATCCTTTCTTGTATTCATAACAGAATAAAGCCGTTATTCTTCATCAGTGATCGGTGTAATACGATGTTCATTTGCTGTCGCAATCCAAGCGGCACAAAATAGTGTCAATCGTGCAAAAAAGTAGAAAAACGCCATCAAACCTATAATTGAACCAAAAGCAGCTCCTGATGGAGAGCTCGCTAATTTAGGTAACATAAAGGTCATCGCAAACTTAATCGCTTCAAAGCCAACAGCCGCTAAAAGCGTCCCTTTCATTAATGCCCAACGATTAAATCGACGCTTTGGTAGCATCCAGAAGATCCATAAGAACATTAAATAGTTAGCACAGATAGAAATGGTTAATGCTGTTGCTGTGAGCACCGGACGTAACCACGTTATATCTTCGAGCCCTAATGCATGTACGATGGTTGCTTGAGCAGAACCTGCTACTGAGGTTAATACTACGGTAAAAATCAAAGCGGCAACCAAACCAGTCAAACCAACGAAATCTTTTAAGTATTGCAGAAGGAAATGATCTTTATCTTCTGGTTTTCTTTCCCACACATCACGAGTTTGTGCACGAATTGCTTCACGTAAGTTCCCCATCCAACTCACGCCAGAATACAGCGCAATTGCTAAACCACTTAAACCTACTGTTGTACGCTGGCTAATCGCTATATTGACGGTATTTTTCAGTGTTGTCGCTAAGTTAGGATCTGTTACTCCCGCTACAATTTTATCGATAATGCTATTTAGCAATGAAGCGTTAGACGCAAGAATAAAACCGGCAGCAGCAAATAACACCATTAAGATTGGGATTAATGACAAAAATGAGAAATAGGTAATGGCGGCACCGAACTGGCTACCTAAGCGGTCATTAAAGCGATCTGCAGCACGAATAAAATGATCAATAGGTGGAAACGCTTTGATCTTATCTACAACAAAAGTCACAACCTTCATTACTTTTGCCATGAACGTTGACTTTTCTTCTTCAGTTGACGTTGGTTTATCTATCATAGTCCTTCACTATGGCGTCATTTAATGCATAACGAATGACATGTTATAAGTCACTGTTATCGTTCTCATTACAAAGTCGCCATTTACTTTATAATTTTAATACATACAAAATAGAAAAGGCTTGCCTAATGAAGCAAACCTTTTCATTCTTATCGTGAGCAATCTTCAATTAACTCAGTTAAATAGCCCTTTTAACAGCTGATCAGCAACATTCTTGATCTTTTCATCTTTGGCTTTATCACCAAATAACTTTTCTAGACCACGATTGAGTTCTTTCTTTGCTTTCTGCTCTAATTCGCTATTTTGCTTAAATAAATTTTTCAGATCTAACTGATATTGAGGCTCTTGCCAAGTTCCTTTTATTTTAATCGGAACAGTAATGCCTTTCAATTCATCAAGACCTTTGCCACTAGCAACAATTGCAGTATCGACAGAAAAATCCATTGATTCATTATTTAAATCAGTAACACCACGACCATTAATATCAATCAGCGGTGAAGCTAGATGCAAATTATCAACCGTTGCCTTACCTTGGCCTAACTTGAGTAACGCTGTTAAAGAAGAGAAATCTGTTTTTTTCTCTTTCTTATCATCAGCTAACTTCTCGCCTTTTAAACGTGCTTTTGCACTGCGGATCATCTCTGAAATATTAACGCCATAAACAGCACCATCAGTAAGCTTGACATCAATGGTTCCAGCAACGCCATTACGTAAACGCTCAACAGATAATCCTGTACCTGACAGGTTTGTCGTAATGTTGGCAAGACCTGATAATTGTTTATTATCCGCAATATCTTCCAATAATGGTTGTATTTCGACCCCATTGATTTGGTTATGGAATTGATATGTAGCCAGCGGTGTATTTACATTTAACTTACCCGATGCGGCAATGGTGCCTTGATACAACTTAGCATTTAAATGACTCAGCTCTGCAATGCCATTTTTAATCGACAATGCTAACTGCACATCAGATAAGTGAGCATGAGCAACCACAAATTGTTTCGCACTAATAGTACCTGCAACATCAATCCCCTTTAATAGAGATAAGTCAGGTTCATGATTTGTGGTATTAACAGGAGCACTTGGTGCTTGAGCCTTAGAGGGTGCAGCACTACTAGAAGTCGTAGCTGCAGCGTTGTTAGATGCGGTTTCTGGTGTTTTCTTTTGCTCAGTAGGTGCTGAGCCCTCAGCTGTCATCCAGCGATCCAGATCAATCTTATCACTTGAAAAATTAAAGCGAATAACAGGCACATCATGATTAACAAATGACGCATTACCCGATACTGCTAACTCATCAGCATTCGCACTGAACTTCGATAAGGTTGCAGTCTTCGTTGCAACATCATAACTCGCATTGGTTTTCAGGTTTACCTGCATATTAGGGCGCGGTAATGTTTTACCTGATAGGCTGTTTTCTAACGACAAGTTTTCAAGCGTTAAAATATTTTGATCAGAAGATAAACTTAATTGCGTCTGACCTTTGGTTGCAAAAGCAATATCAGATAATTTACCTTCAGCTTGCAATGTTAATGTCGCCCATTCACCAAACTTAAAGTGATCGACATTAATTTGCGCATGTTTGATGTCAGTCTTCGCATCTTTCGCGGTTAAAGATAACTGTAAATTTTTTAATTCACATAGCTTGTATGACGTAGACAAATTAAGCTCAGTGCTACCTTGAGTAGTGAACTGTAATCCATTAGCCACACCCGCCATATCAAATTGTGCTTTTGTCCACGTATTAGGCGCTAGTGTATCTAAGGTGAAGTTCACCTTATTTAAAGCGATATTTGAACCTGTTTTCTCATTGACGAGATCAACACTGGCATTCAGTAATTTAACGCCAGCTAACGATACCTGCCATGGCTTTTCAGCCGCTTTTGAAGCTGTCTCCTTTGCTGGCTTAGACGCTGGTGCTGCTGTACTTTCTTGCTGAGTGGTTGATGTTGACTGTTTCGTCAAATCATCAAGATTACTGCGACCATCTTTTAGGGTTTGAACAAAAACATGTGCGCCATCCAAACTGACGGTACCAATATCTAACTTGTGAGATAACAAAGGTAAAACAGCAACAGACAGCTCTGCTTGTTTAAACTGAATTAAATTCGGTTGTGCGAAACCTTGTGGGTTTTTTAATGCGGTTTCGCCAACATCCAATCCTAAAGTAGGGAAAAAGCGCCAGCTGATATCACCACTGATCACCAGATCACGACCAATTTGTTCTTTCACCTGCTCTGCAATAACAGGCTTAAATTGATTCGGATTGACTAGCGTGACTAACGCAACAATCCCAAGTACTACAACAATGATAATACCGAGCAACACATACAGTAATTTTTTCATACTCGCCTCTTTTCACCACAGCACTTATCAATTGTTGCACTGCAATGAAAATCTCTATCCATATACCAACAAAGGTTAATTATTTACTGTCATAACAGTAAATTACCTTGCTACGACAACTATTTATAATAATAGTTTCATACGGAACATCTTGTATCAACAACAAAAAAGGCAACCCATGGGATTGCCTTTTTATTTATTCATTAACGAATACTTTTACTTAGCTTGCTTTATCGTCTTCGTTAATACGACTAGCAACAGCACCTTGCTGGTTTTTATACTTCGCATCAACACGCTTGTTATACGGTTTTTCTGCTTCACCAGATAGGGTTTCAAAACTTAGCGCACCAATTGGCATATGTGGACGTAGTGCCAATGGCAAACGACCTGAGTTATAAAACTCAAGTACAATGCGACCAGACCAACCAGGATCGATTCGGTGTGCTGTTACGTGTACCATTAGCCCTAAACGTGCTAATGATGAACGACCATCTAACCAACCTACAATGTTTGCAGGAAGTGTTACTGATTCATGAGTAACGGCTAGTGCTAATTGCCCAGGGTGAAGGAAGAAAGCTTCTTCTTCATTCACTACAATCTCATCACTCATTACTTTATCAAGTTGCGCCGCAACATCTTCTTTCTTACCAGAAAGATCGATAAAAGGAGCACCATGATCGTTAAAAATACGGAATTTATTTCCAAGGGTCACATCAACCGTTAAACCACTAATACAGTCATCTGACGGACGTGGTTCAATGCTGATCTTTCCTTCATCAAGGTACGCCTTGATATCCTTGTCGCAAAGTCTCATTTGAGCTTTCTCCTGAATAGCAAAACACACGTAATATCAACAAAATATAACCTGTGTAGGCAAATCTTAACAGGGTTTCCCCAAAGATAAAAATAAGGCTGGCAATTGCCAGCCTTATAAAACATTAAGAACGTAATAACTTCGCTATATGCGCTTTTAGTACGTCGATAGCAATTCGGTTTTTACCACCGCGAGGAACGATGATATCAGCATATTGTTTTGACGGCTCAATAAATTGCATGAACATAGGGCGTACCGTCTTTTGATACTGAACAAGCACTGATTCCATAGTACGACCGCGCTCTGCAACATCACGTTGTAGACGACGAAGTAAACAGATATCAAGTGGTGTATCCATAAATACGCTAGCGTGCATAATTTCACGAAGGCGTGGATCAGTAAGCAACAAGATACCTTCTAAAATGATCACCTTCTTCGGTGTCATTAGTGTAGTTTCCTTCATGCGAGTATGTTCGCTGTAGCTGTACTGAGGCACTTCTACTGCTTCACCCTTCATCAGTTGCTCTAAGTGATCACAAAGTAAATCGTGATCAAGCGCATTTGGGTGATCGTAGTTAGTTTTGACCCTCTCATCCATGGTCAGGTGGCTTTGATCGTTGTAGTAACAATCTTCAGTAATAACACCGATCTGATGATCGCCTACTTTTTCTTTTAACTCTTTGTATACAGTACTGGCAATCAGACTTTTACCAGATGCAGAAGCACCTGCAATACCAATAATTACGCATTGGTGTGAATTTTCAGACATATCAGAAGGCACCTGTTAGATCACGTGGCGAGATAAATAATTAAACCGCCTGATTATAAGCAGTTGTGGTGTCAGATGCCAACAAAAATGAGACATCTGACACATTTAACTATAAAACGGGCGAAGCCCATCTCATATATTTGTTACATCGTACGAATAGTAATCTGCTCTACTGCAGTTTCACCCTGCCAGTAAAGACGGCTAGCAACAGATGCTGCTAAATCAATGTACGCTGCCGCTTGTTCTGAGTTCGGCGATGCAGCCACTGTTGGCTTACCATTATCAATATCTTGGCGAACTTTAATATCAAGCGGTAACTGCGCCAACAAGGGAACTGAATACTCTTGTGCCATTTTCGCCGCACCACCAGTACCAAAGATATTTTCATGATGTCCACAGTTACTACAAATGTGGTAACTCATGTTCTCCACAATACCAAGCACAGGCACATCCACTTTATTAAACATGCTGATCCCTTTAATGGCATCGGCTAATGCTAAATCTTGTGGCGTAGTAACCACTAAAGCCCCTGTAACAGGAATTTGCTGAGATAAGGTTAATTGAATATCACCCGTACCTGGTGGCATATCAATAACAAGGTAATCTAAATCAGGCCACCACGTTTCATTGATAATTTGAGCAAGAGCTTTAGATGCCATTGGACCACGCCAAATGGTTGCACTTTCCGCTGGTACTAAATATCCCACCGAGTTGGTGTATAAACCGCAAGACTCAATTGGCATCATCATTTTACCATCTGGTGATTGTGGTTTTTGATCCACAGTACCAAGCATCATTGGCACTGATGGACCATAAATATCTGCATCAAGTAATCCAACTTTAGCCCCTTGTTGCTGAAGACCTAAAGCTAAATTAACTGATGTTGTTGATTTACCAACCCCGCCCTTAGCAGAGCTCACTACGATAATGTTTTTCACACCACGTAAAGGTTGTTTGTTTTCAACCGCCAACGTCGCAACTTTACAACGAACATTAAAAGCAACATTTGCAGCAATAGCGCCGCAGCTTTGTTGGTTTGAAATCCAATCTTCAAGCTCATTAATCAGCTCAGCGGCAGCAAACGGAATTGTGATGTTAATCAAGCCATCAGCAGACACAGAAACTAAATTCGGTACATCTGCCCACTCAGGATTAAGAAGAGGGTGTTCAAATAAATTCAGCCATTGGCATATATCACCAACACTCTGAAAACGATGAGTGACATCGTTAGTCATGTTAACGCTCCACATAATGTATTAGCAATTAAGCAACAAATTGATGCTAATTAAAGCAATTAACCCACTGTTGCATCGCTATTTTTGCTTGTTTTACTCAATGCTACCACCAAAGCAATACCACTGCCCTATCTCACGTGTTTTTAAACAGAGAAAACCGTATCTGATGCTAGGAATAACGCCTGCCATCAGGTAGTATTTACAGCTACGTTTTTTACCCATCATGAGCGAAATAAGTAATTATGGCTGCAAATCCAAGAAAAATTCTGGTTACCTGCGCCCTACCGTACGCTAACGGTTCTATCCACTTAGGTCACATGCTTGAGCATGTACAAGCGGATATTTGGGTGCGCTACCAGCGCCTTCGCGGCAACGAAGTTCATTTCATCTGTGCAGACGACGCACACGGTACTCCAATCATGCTTAAGGCCCAGCAGATGGGTATGGAACCTGAGCAAATGATTGCTGAAGTTAGCAAAGAGCACCAAGCTGATTTTGCTGGCTTCGATATTGATTTTAGCAACTACCACAGCACGCATTCACCAGAAAACCGTGAATTGGCGTCTTTTGTGTACACTCAGCTAAAAGAAAAAGGTTTTATTACTAGCCGTACTATTTCTCAGCTATTTGACCCTGAGAAAGAAATGTTCCTACCGGATCGTTTCGTAAAAGGCACTTGTCCTAAGTGTAAAGCTGAAGATCAATACGGCGATAACTGTGATAACTGTGGCGAAACTTACAGCCCAACAGATTTGATCAACCCTAAATCTGCTGTATCTGGTGCGACACCAGTAATGAAAGATTCAAAGCACTTCTTCTTCGACCTGCCTCAATTTGAAAGCATGTTAAAAGAGTGGACAACATCTGGCGCACTTCAAGACGAAACTGCAAACAAAATGCAGGAGTGGTTTGAGTCTGGTCTACAACAGTGGGATATCTCACGTGATGCACCATACTTCGGTTTTGAAATCCCAGGTGAAACTGGCAAATACTTCTATGTATGGCTAGACGCACCTATCGGTTACATGGGTTCATTCAAAAACCTATGTGACAAGCGTGGCGATCTAAACTTCGATGAGTTCTGGAACAAAGACAGCTCTACAGAGCTATACCACTTCATCGGTAAAGACATTGTTTACTTCCACAGCCTATTCTGGCCAGCAATGCTAGATGGTGCAGGTTTCCGTAAGCCAAACAATGTATTCGTACACGGCTACGTAACCGTAAACGGCGCGAAAATGTCTAAGTCTAAAGGTACTTTCATTAAAGCAGGTACCTACTTGAAGCACTTAGATCCTGAATGTCTACGTTACTACTACGCTGCGAAACTAAATAGCCGTATTGACGATCTAGATTTGAACCTAGAAGACTTCACACAGCGTGTTAACAGTGACGTTGTAAACAAAATTGTTAACCTTGCTTCACGTAACGCAGGTTTCATCGCTAAACGTTTTGACGGCAAGCTATCAGACAACTTCGTAGAGCCTGAGCTATACGCAGAATTCGTTGCAGCTGCTGATCGCATCGGTGAACTATACGAAAGCCGTGAATACGGTCGTGCTATTCGTGAAATCACAGCGCTAGCTGATAAAGCAAACCAATACGTTGATGAAAAAGCACCTTGGGTTGTAGCGAAACAAGAAGGTAAAGATCAAGAACTACAAGAAATTTGTACTGTTGGTATTAACCTGTTCCGCGTGCTAATGGCTTACCTAAAACCTGTAATGCCAAAACTTGCAGAGCGTAGCGAAGCATTCCTAAACGAAACACTAACGTGGGAATCAATTGCTCAGCCACTCACTGCGCACGAAGTAACGAAGTTTAAAGCACTATTTAACCGCATCGATCCTGCACACGTTGCAGCGATGGTTGAATCATCTAAAGAAGAAGCAGCAGCAGATAAGGCAGCGGCTGAAGCGGCAGCAAAACCTGCAAGCCCGCTTACAGAAGAGCCTATTGAAGCTGAAATCGAATTTGATGATTTTGCTAAAGTTGATCTACGTATTGCTAAAATCGTCTCTTGCGAATCAGTACCAAAAGCTAACAAACTGCTTAAATTCCAATTAGATATTGGCGGTGAAATGCGCCAAGTATTCTCTGGTATTAAGGCAGCTTATGAGCCAGAAGAGCTTGTAGGTAAGCTAACCGTTGTTGTTGCTAACCTGAAGCCTCGTAAGATGAAGTTCGGCATGTCTGAAGGCATGATCCTAGCGGCAGGCCCTGGTGGTAAAGATCTTTGGATCCTTGAACCACACGAAGGTGCGCAACCAGGTATGCGTGTTATGTAAGTTAATCTTACCTAACGAGAAGGGCACAATATGTGCCCTTTTTTTTATCCCTCAATAAACCTCAGAATACACTATTCATTTTTTAAAATAATTATTCATTTAATTTTACTTAACCACTACCTTATTTTATAAAATAAATAAGGTATTTCTGATATTTTTATCGATAGCAAGCCCATATTCTTAACAGATAAGAACATCACTAAAATTTATACCCAAATTCTCAATCAGTAAAAATCGTGAGCTACCCATAGTAAAAACCACTCACTTGTTAAGTAATGGTTACAAATACCACCAAATAACTTTAATAAAATATAAAAAACGTGACGAAAGCCATATAGTTAAATTTTGATCGTATTTTTACTTAGGTTGATGGATTGAACTCCTGATAGTCTCTTTGTTGCTCTGATATACAGATGGACAGAGTGCATAATTATAAGGAAGAACCCATGTCAACAACGAAGAAAAAAATGTCTCTTACATCCCGAGTCATTCTCGGTATGGTATTAGGTATTCTCACCGGATTTTTAATTCGCACCTTTTTTGCTGATTTCTCTTTTATCCATGAATACATCGTCGATGGTTTATTCGATGTTGGTGGAAAAATTTTCATTGCCAGCTTAAAGATGCTTGTTGTTCCGCTAGTGTTTGTATCACTTGTTTGCGGTACGAGCTCGCTTAAAGATATTGCAACACTAGGACGCTTAGGCGGTAAAACTGTTGCGTTCTATCTAGCAACCACTGCGATTGCAATTACCCTTGCACTATTTCTGGCTAACGTTTTCAAACCAGGTGCTGGTGCAGATCTAAGTGCAGCAACGACTTTCGTCGCAAAAGAAGCGCCTACGCTAGGCAGCGTAATTGTAGGTATGTTCCCAACGAACCCAATCAGCTCAATGGCGAACGGTAACACCCTTCAAATCATCGTATTTGCTGTGTTATTCGGTATTGCTATCAGTGCTGCGGGCAAACCAGGTGAACGTATTGCCGAAATCTTCAAAGATCTTAATGAAGTGATCATGAAGCTAGTTGCGCTACTGATGAACATTGCCCCATTTGGTGTGTTCTTCTTAATGGCGAAACTGTTCACAGGTTTAGGTCTAGATGCCATCTTTAACCTGATTAACTACTTCTTAGTACTTGTTGCTGCATTACTGATCCACGGTTTAGTCACCTACAGTGCAATGCTAAAAATCTTCACAGGTTTAAGTCCAATTACTTTCCTCAAGAAGATGGAAGATGCCGTGATGTTCGCATTCTCAACTGCATCGTCAAACGCAACAATTCCAGTAACTATGGAAACAGCAACTAAACGTTTAGGTGTTAACAATAAAATTGCATCGTTTACTGTACCGCTAGGTGCGACCATCAATATGGACGGCACAGCAATCATGCAAGGTGTGGCGACAGTATTCATCGCGCAAGCCTTTAACATTGATTTGAGCATGGGCGACTATGTAGCCGTTATTGTTACAGCAACTTTAGCTTCTGTAGGTACTGCAGGTGTACCAGGTGTTGGTCTAATCATGCTTGCAATGGTACTGAACCAAGTAGGTCTACCGGTTGAAGGTATCGCTATTATCATGGGTGTTGACCGTCTACTTGATATGATCCGTACTGCAGTGAACATCACTGGTGACTCGGTTGTATCATGTATTGTCGCGAAAACCGAAAACGAATTAGACGTTGAGCGTTTTAATGACCCACAAGCCGCTGTTGAAGATGAGAAAGTTAACTTCCATCCTCTAAAGCAAGAATCATAGAAGATCATAAAACTCTTCATCTATAAATAAGGCGCCTTGATGGCGCCTTTTTCCTTACTGCTGCTTACCTTATCTCAAACGCGCTATCTTGGTGCAATTGAACAGATGTCGTTCAATAAATAGCTTATAAGCTTACCCGAAAGTTATTAATTCATTGTTTTTAAATGATTAAAAAATGGGCACAGGGATTGCCTATTTAGTAAAAACACATTAGATATCGAGGGAAGCGTTATGTGGTTAGTAGGAGCTCTGACTATTGCACTGTTGGCTATTTATTTGTGGTTTCAAAAACTACAAAAAAATAATAACCAATTAAAAAAACAGTTTGAACAAATAATGATGCTACGACAATTGATAGAGTTCATTCGCTATCACCGTCGTTTTTGCCACCAGAAGCTAGCTCATCCAAACAAAAACGTTGAATTCGATGAATCCGTCAACGTCAAAACCCATATTATGAAGGAAACCTTAACGGTATTAATTCATCAGGCTGACAGCAACCACAAACCCATGTTTCGGATCTTACGCAAAGAAATACAGACCTTATTAACTGAATGCCATGAGTATACTTTACAGCGCAGCCAAGCCGTTCATGGACGCATTATTCGCCATATCATGTATCTTATTGATGATGTAGTAAGCTCCGCCTTATTAACCTCAGAGAAAGATCATGCGTTCGAGCACTACCAAGCGGCTTGGCCTATTATCTTAAACTCACTAGATAATCTTCACCGTTTTCGATGGACGATAGATCACTACCCAATCAAAAGTAATATTTATCAACGTGAGCTTAAAATTCATATCAAAATGATCCAACGACGTTTAGGGCAAATTCAAATGCTTAGCCAACAACAGCCACCGACTTGGCCGATTGAAAAGCTGCTACCTAATTTTCTAGCTCTGTCTTTTAACAAACCCAATGAAACAGAATTAAAGCAAGGGCTATATAGCTACTCATTTCAAATCTCAGACACCATTTTCCAATACTTTGATTTGATCTTAGCGGATATAGCCGATGAACTTGCAATTGAAGCCCCGAGCTTAACAGCATGTCTCGCTGATCATGACTGTCAAAAATAAAAAAACCCAGCACGATGGCTGGGTTTTCAAACAACAAATCAGAAATTAACCGATGTGTGTCATACCGTTCATGTACTTACGTAGCACTTCAGGAATTTCAATACGACCGTCAGCTTGCTGGTTGTTTTCTAGGATAGCAACCATTGTACGACCAACTGCAAGACCAGAACCGTTTAGTGTGTGTAGAAGCTCAGGCTTCTTCTCACCCTTACGGCGGAAACGCGCTTGCATACGACGTGCTTGGAAATCCCACATGTTAGAACAAGAAGAGATTTCACGGTAAGTCTCTTGAGCAGGAACCCATACTTCAAGATCGTAAGTTTTGCATGAACCAAAGCCCATATCACCAGTACAAAGAACTACTTTACGGTATGGAAGCTCTAGCAGCTGAAGTACTTTCTCAGCGTGGCCTGTTAGCTCTTCTAGTGCAGCCATTGAATCTTCAGGCTTAGTGATTTGAACAAGCTCAACTTTGTCGAACTGGTGCATACGGATAAGACCACGTGTGTCACGACCGTAAGAACCAGCTTCCGAACGGAAACATGGTGTATGTGCAGTCATCTTCACTGGAAGATCAGCTTCATCAGTGATGGTGTCACGCATCATGTTTGTTACAGGCACTTCTGCTGTTGGAATTAATGAAAGCGTACGTGGCTCTTCATCATTCACTTTTTCAGTTAGTGGCTGAGTGTGGAATAGATCTTCACCAAATTTTGGTAGCTGACCTGTACCGAATAGGCTGTCTGCATTTACTAGGTACGGTACGTACATTTCTGTGTAACCGTGCTCTTCAGTGTGAAGATCTAGCATAAACTGTGCAATTGCACGGTGTAGACGAGCAAATTGACCTTTCATTACGATGAAGCGTGCGCCAGTGATTTTTACAGCACTTGCAAAGTCAAGGCCACCAGCCATTTCACCTAGATCTACGTGATCTTTCACTTCGAAGTCGTAAGTTTTTGGCTCACCCCAACGAGAAATTTCTACGTTCTCTGACTCATCTTTACCTACTGGCACAGAATCATCTGGAATGTTTGGTACAGATTGAGTGATAACATCCAATTCTGCTTGTAGTTCAGCCAACGCTTTTTTCGCTTCATCAAGCTCAGAACCTAGGTTACCCACTTCAGCCATGATACGTTCAGCTTCTTCGTGATCGCCTTTCGCTTTTGCCTGACCAATCGACTTCGATCGCGAGTTACGTAGAGCTTGAAGCTCTTCTGTCTTAACCTGAAGGGACTTACGCTTCTCTTCAAGGTTACGTAAAGTTTCAACATCAAGGGTAAAACCACGACGCGCGAGTTTTTCAGCTGTTTCATCCAGCTCTGTTCGAAGTAATTTAGAATCTAGCATGCTAATCCTGTGCTCTTAATATTCTGAAATGCACGTTATTTAGGCTATTTTAGTGAAAATAGCCTGTAATGTAGGAAGGCAGTTCTCTCATGTCACTGCCAGTGGTTTAACGATACCCAAAAAGCCTTATTATTGGTAGCGCTTTAACGGGCTTTTTGCATCTAAAGAAGCAAGATAATCCAACTTTTCGGATATTTTCATTTCTAAACCACGGTTTGACGGCTGGTAATAAACCCTATCGCGTATTTCTTGCGGTAAATACACTTCTCCTGCCGCATAGGCACCAGGCTCATCGTGAGCATAACGATAGCCTTCACCGTAACCAAGCTCTTTCATTAGCTTAGTTGGTGCATTACGCAGGTGATGCGGCACTTCAAAGTCAGGAAATTCACGTGCGTCAGCTTTAGCTTGATTAAACGCCACATAAACCGCATTACTTTTAGCAGCACAAGCTAAGTACACAATCGCTTGAGCAATGGCACGCTCTCCTTCGTAAGCACCAACACGGGTATAACAATCCCATGCAGATACAGCGACTTGCATTGCACGAGGATCGGCATTACCAATATCTTCTGAAGCTATCGCCAACAAACGACGTGCGACGTACAAAGGATCACAGCCAGCTTGCAGCATACGAGCAAACCAATACAAAGCACCATCCGGGTTAGAGCCTCGAATTGATTTATGTACCGCAGAGATCATGTCGTACCAAAGATCACCTTTGTTATCAAAACGTGCAACTTTTTCACCCGTCACTTCTGCTAATAATTCAACCGTGATTTGCTTAACGCCTTTGTCATCTTCTTCAGCCATATCAATGAGCTGCTCCAGATAATTTAAAGACATTCGCGCATCACCACGGACAAACTCCGCTAGCTTTTCTTTAATATCATCAACGAAGTGCAAGTTTGTTTCCGTCACACCGCGTTCTTTATCAGTGAGTGCTTGCTCTAACACTTGCAAGATCTCGCTATCTTCTAGCGATTTAAGTTTATAAACACGAGCACGGGACAACAATGCGTTATTTAGTTCAAACGATGGGTTCTCTGTCGTAGCACCGATAAACGTCACAGTGCCATCTTCGATATGAGGTAAGAAGGCATCTTGCTGACTTTTATTAAAGCGATGCACCTCGTCGACAAACAAAATTGTACGACGCCCTGCCATTTTGTTATCACGCGCTTTATCAATTGCTGCACGGATATCTTTAATACCAGATGTCACGGCAGAAACACGCTCTACCTCAGCATTGGCATAATGTGCCGCCACTTCTGCCAATGTGGTTTTTCCTGTCCCTGGTGGTCCCCATAAAATCATGGAGTGTAAATGACCGGCTTCTAGTGCCCGACGCAGAGGTTTTCCTTCACCTAAGATATGTTGTTGACCGATATATTCTTCTACTGTTCGAGGTCGCATTCTTGCTGCTAGCGGTCTGAAATCAGAAGAAAAATCAAGGCTGAAGTTATTCAAAATAACGACTCCCATAAACAGAAAAAGGTGGCTATACAGCCACCTATTATATTCGAATGAAACAATGATGTTAGGCGAAAAGTATTTGCCTATTCATTGATTGATCATTGTCGCTGATCATCCAGCTCAACCCCTTTCGGAGGTGTGAACTTAAACAAACTTGCCGCAGGTGTCGTGCGGGTAAATTTAGATAAAGTATAGTTACTACGTTGACCATCACTTTCAACCACAGAGAAGTTACGTACCTGTCCATCTTGAGAAACAGTCACGATAAACTTGTCCATTGAAGACGTTTTATCTTTTGGTGTCAGAGTGAAAGTATCAGCAAGTTGCTGAACATTGTAGCGAGCCCAATCTTTAGGGCTATTTCTTGTTAATAGAACAAATGGCGTTTGCTCTGTAGCATCTTTTAACCACATCGCTGTCACTTGTTCAACAAATGGACTGAAATACCAAACCGTTTTACCGTCAGATACTAATAAACTTTCATCAGGTGTTTTGGTATCCCAACGAAATAGGTTTGGACGTTTAATCGATAAATCACCAGTGCCATCAACCAGTGTTTCACCATCAGGACTGATCACTTTTTGGGTAAAGTTAGCGCTAAATGCATTCACTTTATCAAGGCGGCTACTCAATGCTTGTTCTGGTGTTGCCCAAGCATTGGCTGTTGCCAACATAGATACGGCAACTAACATACTTAGCCATAACTTCTTCATCATATTCGCTAACCTCTATTAAAGTAAACCGCCGAACATAAATGTTACAGCGGTTTAAGTTACGCTATAAATTCACTAACAACAAGTTGTCGGTGATTTCATTAATCATGGATCTGTACTGGCGCTGGCGCTAATACTTCTCGGTTTGAGTTATGCCCCGGAGGACTAACAATACCATGTGCTTCTAATTGCTCGACAATACGAGCAGCGCGGTTATAACCAATCTTAAAGCGACGTTGAACACCTGATACTGATGCTCGACGTGTTTCCGTAACAAACGCTGCTACTTCATCAAACAATTGGTCAATATCGTCATCACCACCTGTCGATGTTTCACCAGGGAGTAAACTTTCTGCACCTTGATCAGAGCTTAAGATACTATCGATATATTGTGGCTTGCCACGTGCTTTCCAATCGTTAACCACATTATGAACATCATCATCTGATGCAAATGCACCGTGAACACGTGTGGTGTGACTTTGACCCGGTGGAAGATACAACATATCACCCATACCCAGTAGTGACTCTGCACCACCTTGGTCAAGAATGGTTCGTGAATCCGTCTTGGTTGACACAGTAAACGCCATACGTGTTGGAATGTTTGCTTTGATCAAACCAGTGATAACATCTACTGATGGACGCTGAGTCGCAAGAACTAAGTGAATACCTGCCGCACGTGCTTTCTGTGCCAGACGAGCAATCAACTCTTCGACTTTCTTACCTACAACCATCATCAAATCAGCAAATTCATCGATGATCACCACAATACTTGGCATTTTTTCCAGTAATGGTGGGTACTCATCCATGGTATCGCCTGGTTGCCATAATGGATCATGGATAGGGTAACCTGCCGCCGCTGCTTCCTCTAATTTATCGTTGAAGCCCGCTAGGTTACGTACGCCACATTTCGCCATTAGCTTATAACGACGTTCCATTTCACCAACACACCAACGTAGGGCATTACCTGCATCTTTCATGTCAGTAACAACTTCAGTCAGTAGGTGCGGAATACCTTCATAAATTGAAAGCTCCAACATTTTCGGGTCAATCATAATAAAACGACAATCTTCTGGCTTACACTTATATAGCAAGCTCAAAATCATTACGTTTACACCCACTGACTTACCAGAGCCTGTCGTACCTGCAACCAATAAGTGTGGCATTTTACTTAAGTCAGCAACAACAGCTTCACCAGCAATATCACTACCTAATACAATTGGTAGTGAACCATTCATATTCTGGAAACGATCACTTGCAATCACTTCTGATAAATAAACCGTCTCACGGCCTTTATTTGGCAGCTCTAAACCAATGTATGGCTTACCAGGGATCGCTTCTACTACACGTACAGCCATCACTGATAGTGCGCGAGCCAAGTCTTTTGATAGACCAGAAATACGGCTAACTTTCACACCCGGCGCTAAATCTAATTCAAAGCGGGTAATAACCGGCCCCGGATAGATCCCTTTCACCTGCGCTTTAATTTTGTAATCAACTAACTTAGATTCAATTAACGCAGCTGTCGCTTGCAACTCTTCCTCAGAAGCAGGTTCGACTGTACGACGAGCTTCTTGAAGTAAGTCTAATGTCGGCATTGGTGATGTTGGCGCAGGAAGATCAACTTCTGTTTGCATTAAAAATGGATTATCTAATCCAGCCAAGTGTGCTTGTTCTTTTTGTAGATCACGAATGTTTTGTAAAAAGGCTTCTTGATCTGCTTTCTCTTGCTCTTCTGCTGTTAATGGTGCTTCACCACGCTCAAGTTCAGACATACCGTCTTGAACACCAATTTCAATATCACTACCTGGTGTAGGTTGAGCTGCAAATGATTGTGTGATTGTAGGTTCAACTACAGCTGGCTGTACGGCTTCTGCAGCAGCTATAGCACTTTGTTGAGGCGCATAAGCTTGTGGTGAAACCGTAGGTTCAGCAGCATCAATCGCACTTTGCGTGTACTCATCAACAGGAACGGTGAAGTCTTCATCTTTATCTAACTCACGCTCTAGCTCTTCAATAGAAAGTCCACGAGGTTGTTGAGCTGATACTTGAGATTGTGGTTGAGCCACAGGCTGTTGTACTTCTGCTTGTGGCTGTACCACTGGCTGAGATACCACAGGTTGTTGTACCGCTGCTTGTGGTTGTGCTACAGGCTGAGTTACCACAGGTTGTTGAACTGCCGCTTGTGGCTGTGTCACTGGCTGAGATACTACAGGCTGTTGTACCGCTGCTTGTGGTTGTGCCACTGGTTGAGATACTACAGGTTGTTGAACTGCCGCTTGTGGTTGTGCAACAGGCTGAGATACTACAGGTTGTTGTACCGCTGCTTGTGGTTGTGCCACTGATTGAGATACTACAGGTTGTTGTACCGCTGCTTGTGGTTGTGCCACTGGCTGAGTTTCCACAGGTTGCTGAACTGCCGCTTGTGGTTGCGCCACTGGTTGAGATCCCACAGGCTCCACTGCCGGTTCAACAATAGGGCTTGGCTCTAATAATGGATCGCGTGTGATCGCTGAGTTAGCACGAACAATTTTATAAGGCGATGACGGCTCTTTTTTCTCTACAGATGTGAAGTCATCAGCGTAAGAAGATAATAATGGATCGTCCCCTGCATCAAACTCATCTAATTGAGCGATATAAGGCATTTCAGATTCATCAGGGATTTCTGTTGCAAAAGGTCGCATCACCTCATGCTTATCTGAACGGAATTTATTTAAGAACCACGTTAATGATGAAAGCGTCTTCTCACCCAATGTATCTGCAATAGATGTCCAAGAAACACCAGAGAATAATGTAAAGCCAATCGCCCAAATTGCCATTAACACTAACGTGGTACCTAGTACATTCAATAACGGCATAGAGATATTTGACACTACATCCCCTACTACACCGCCTGATGAGAAGTACCAAATATCATCAAAGTTTAGATCGGCAAGGCCACAGCTAGTCAGTAACAATAAAATGAGACCTAACAGACGCGTACCGTAAACCATGTAGTCATGGGATAAACTTTTTGAGCGTCGACGGAATAAGTAAGTACCTAGTAATACAATTAAGGCAGGAAAAACATAAGCTAAAGAGCCAAAGCTGAAGAAAAATGTATCAGCAACTAAAGCGCCTAATGCGCCAGCTTTATTCTGTACAACTCCATCCCATGCAGTTTGTGACCATGATGGATCTGCAGGGTTAAATGTTACCAATGCCACCATTAGATAAATAGCGGCTAAAATACTGATGATTAAAAAACCTTCAATGATGCGTTGTGTACCTGACAAACGCATCTGGGACAGTTTTTTACCTTTAATCTTCCTCAAGGATAACTCCGATGTCTCTATAAAAACTCAAAAACTTGCCAGAAATCTAAGACATTCATCGACCAATAGTAATCTTCATAACCAAATGCGCTATAAAGCTTAGCCAAATATCAAAAATACAATGTCATTGTCTCAATGCCACTATTCTATACTAATTGCGCACATTGTCTGTGTACCGAAAAACTTTTTAGTGAAAAAGTTGCCTATTTCTCCACAATGGCTAGGTACAAATAGTTCATATCAAAATCTTATTTTAGACGGTGAATAGATAAAAAAATTCATCATTATGTCAATTTGAATAACCGTTTGCCCAATTAAACAACAGTACGTAAGCGTTTTGATTTAATAAAAACAAAACGAGCGGCCATAGCCGCTCGTTTATTCAGTTATTTCAACGCTTCGCAGTCGCTTATCGTGTTTTAATAACGAGATTATTTGATTGTTTCACTTCTTCCATTACCACGTAAGTACGTGTGTCATTTACACCCGGTAGGCGAAGTAACGTTTCACCTAGTAACTTACGGTATGCAGACATGTCAGATACACGTGTCTTCAACAAGTAGTCAAAATCACCAGAAACTAGATGACACTCTTGAATATCTTCTAGCTCTTGTACTGATTTATTAAACTGCTCAAATACATCAGGCGCACCGCGGTTTAGTGTAATTTCAACAAACACTAAAAGTGAGGCATCAAGAAATTGTGGATTCAGAAGTGCTGTATAGCCACTAATGTAGCCCTGACGCTCTAGTCGACGAACACGCTCAAGACAAGGTGTTGGCGATAAACCAACACGCTTAGACAGTTCAACGTTAGAAATTCGACCATCTTTTTGAAGTTCATTCAGTATGTTACGGTCAATGCGATCCAATTCCTTGGACGGTTTCTTTTTGGTATCTACCATTTTTTATTCCACCTTCTTACTTCCTTGCAAAAAAATATACTACATTCTATCTATTTTTAGAATCAAATACTGAATAAGTCAAAAACAATAGTAATAAACTACAGCTAATAACTTATATCCGGCCAAATGCTCACTTGCGCAATCAACTACACTATAAAGATGATCATGCTACAGATGTCCCCTACACAGGCCTAGCATCCTGCCAAAACACATTAGAATTTAACTCTAAAAATGAATACTTATCATTTCCTCACAATACAAAATAAAGTGAGGTTTTAAATGCAGTTATAGAAATTTTTACCAGATAAGAAATGATTGTCAAAGTAAAACCTTAGTAAATAAGGTAATAATCACGACGAAAATGTGCTTAAAACTCATTAATCTTGTATCTTTAACTTCATATCATTGGCAACAAAGTGCGCTCATTTCGCATAAATAAGAGAATAAAAATGCATTAATTATGCTTTAAGCCATGACATACTCATTTTAGCCCTGTCAGCTGTGGATCATATTAAACATCAGAGTACAGCGTTAAACGCTAAAAGATCAGTATGTTACAAGTGGTTTGTCATTTTGTTTAAATCATTAACAACCGATTCTATGATTAACGACTACGTAGAAATGTAAAAATCAACATATATAAAAAGATGATCTGATTTTGCAAAATTAACCAATTAAGGCATTCATTATCTTTCGCTTTTTTTTGTGATGGATATAACATTTTATTTCTTAACTTATTTAATCCTGTTTTGTGATTTTTTGTTATATCTCAGGACGAATTGACAACAAGCTATTCTTAATTCGACTCTTCCTTTACGTCTGCAATTTACCTACAATCAATCTTCTATAACAATAATCTCATTCAGCCTGGAGAAGAAATGAGTAACGTAAAACATTGTAATCTACTCATCCTTGGTTCTGGTCCAGCAGGTTATACTGCTGCGGTTTATGCTGCACGTGCAAACTTAAATCCTGTGATGATCACAGGCATGCAGCAAGGTGGTCAATTAACCACAACAACAGAAGTTGAAAACTGGCCAGGTGATGCCGATGATCTAACCGGTCCTGCACTAATGGATCGCATGAAAGCTCACGCAGAAAAATTTAACACTGAAATTATCACTGATTACATTGTTGAAACCGACTTTAGCCAACGCCCTTTCCTGCTAAAAGGCGAAAACAGCACTTACACATGTGATGCATTAATTATCTCAACAGGCGCATCAGCAAAATATATCGGTTTAGAATCTGAAGAAGCATTCAAAGGTCGTGGTGTATCTGCTTGTGCAACGTGTGACGGTTTCTTCTACCGCAATCAAAAAGTTGCAGTTGTCGGTGGTGGTAATACCGCTGTTGAAGAAGCGCTTTACCTGTCTAACATTGCCTCTGAAGTTCACCTGATCCACCGTCGTGACACATTCCGTTCAGAGAAAATCCTTATTGATCGCCTAATGGATAAAGTGGCAAACGGTAATATCATCCTTCACACTGATCGCACACTTGATGAAGTGCTAGGTGATGATATGGGCGTGACAGCTCTTCGCTTAAAAGACACTAACTCTGACTCAACAGAAGAGTTAGAAGTAATGGGCGTATTTATTGCAATCGGCCACCAGCCAAACACTGCGATTTTCGACGGTCAATTAGACATGGAAAATGGCTACATCAAAGTACAATCAGGCTTAAACGGTAATGCAACACAAACAAGCATTGAAGGTATCTTCGCTGCTGGTGATGTGATGGATCATAACTACCGTCAAGCAATCACATCAGCAGGTACAGGTTGTATGGCTGCGCTAGATGCTGAACGTTACCTAGATGCAAAAAAATAAGTAATACCTCAAAACCGCGACCTTAGTGTTGCGGTTTGTTTATCTCATCGTTAAGTGATGCTCACCATTTAACGATGAGCGACCCACCGTTAACCCCCGTAATGAAACCCATATATGGATAAACAATTACAGCGTGATTTAACCAAGTGGCTTAAATCTCAAAGCAAGTTAGCTAAACGTTGGCTAATGCTCAGTGTCGGATTAGGCTTTGTGTCTGGTTTGCTACTGGTTGGTCAAGCAGCTTTACTTGCTAGCATTCTGCATCAATTAATCATCGAACACGCTGATAAATATTCTCTAATTAACCAATTTGTAGGCTTATTTATCATCATTGGTTTACGTGCGCTCTGTAGCTGGGGAAGAGAAATTTTCGGCTATCGTTGTGGTGAACAAATACGCTTACATATCCGTCAACTGATCTTAAATCGTCTACAAAGTTTAGGTCCGGCGTATATTAAAGGAAAACCAGCGGGTACATGGGCAAGCTTAGTGCTTGAGCAAGTGGAAGAGATGCAAGACTTCTTTGCTCGCTATCTGCCTCAAATGTCCCTATCAGTACTGATCCCTGTTGTTATCTTATTTGCTGTATTCCCGCTCAACTGGGCAGCCGGCCTTATATTTCTTCTTACCGCTCCGCTTGTACCACTATTTATGGCATTAGTTGGGTTAGGTGCGGCAGACGCAAACCGCCGTAACTTCAAGGCATTACAGCGTTTATCCGGTCATTTTTATGATCGTTTACAAGGCTTAAGTACACTGCGCTTATTTGACCGTGCAGAAGCTGAAGCAGAGAACCTGCATGCTGCTTCCCACGTATTGCGTAAACGTACGATGGAAGTCTTACGTTTAGCTTTCTTATCTTCTGCAGTTTTAGAGTTTTTCTCAGCTATTTCCGTTGCAATCGTGGCTGTTTACTTCGGTTTTGCATTCATTGGTGAGCTAAACTTCGGTAACTATGGCATTCCAATTAGCTTATTTACTGGTTTGTTTATTCTGGTTCTTGCCCCTGAGTTTTACCAACCACTGCGAGATCTCGGTACGTTTTACCACGCTAAGGCACAAGCTATTGGTGCGGCAGAATCCATCGTTGAGTTTCTAAATATTGAAGCAGACGAAATGACGGATGGTTCAAAAGCATTAGCAAACCCTGAGAAAATTCACATCTCGGTTACCGATTTAGAAGTCCTCAGCCCTGAAGGTCAAAAATTGGCAGGCCCTCTAACGTTCGATATCAATGCCAATGAGCATGTGGCGTTAGTTGGCCCAAGTGGTGCAGGCAAAACCAGTTTGTTAAACGCATTACTGGGTTTCCTCCCCTACCGAGGCAGCATCAAAGTTAACGGTGTGGAATTAAAAGAGCTTAATCACAGTGAATGGCGTCAAGCGATCAGCTGGGTAGGCCAAAACCCGTTACTTGTACACGGTACGATTTACGACAACATCACATTAGGCAATCCACTCGCAGAGCAAACGCAAGTCACTCAAGTTGCTAAAGAAGCGTACGCTAATGAATTCATTAATCGCTTAGAAAAAGGCTATCAACATCATGTTGGTGATCGTTCTGGTGGTTTGTCCGTAGGTCAAGCGCAGCGAATTGCGGTTGCTCGCGCCATGTTACAGCAAGGCGCATTTTGGATTTTAGACGAGCCAACAGCCAGCCTTGATGCAAACAGTGAACGTTTAGTGCTTGAAAGTCTTAGTCGTGCTGTTCAACAACACACCACATTAATGGTTAGCCACCGTTTAGATCAGCTTCATGCCATGGATCGCGTTCTTGTGATGGAAAATGGTAAGCTGGTGCAAAATGGTGCATTTGCCGAAATCAGTCAACATGGTCTTTTAGCCGATATGCTAAGCCACACAGATAAGAGGGATCTCGATGCGTGATTTAATCCCTTACCTAAAGCTTTACCGTAAACACTGGTTTGGCTTAACGCTGGGTATGATTTTAGGCTTAGCAACAATCCTTGCAGCTATCAGCCTATTAACCCTATCCGGTTGGTTTATTGCTGCTTCTGCCGTTGCTGGTTTAACTATCGCCCGAGAAACATTTAACTACATGCTGCCAGGTGCTGGTGTGCGTGGTTTCTCTATGGCACGTACTGCGGGTCGTTGGGGTGAGCGTGTTGTTAGCCATAACGCAACTTTCAAGTTACTCGCTGATCTGCGTTTATTCTTCTTTAGAAAACTAACACCACTTATTCCGGGACGTCAAACTAACCTACGTGATGCGGATTTGCTTAACCGCTTAGTCGCAGATGTTGACGCAATGGATCACATCTATCTACGACTGGTTAGCCCATTAGTCATTGGCGTATTAGGTATTGCAGCAATCACCGCGTTTCTCGCTTGGTTTGCTCCCACTATTGGTTTTACCTTAGGTGGTATTCTATTAGTGTTAATGATTGTTTTGCCTATTATTTTTTACCGTTTAGGTAAACGTAATGGTGAACAACTCACATTTGCTAAAGCGAACTACCGTGTAAAACTGCTTGATTGGCTGCAAGGGCACGCAGAGCTATTACTGTTTAATGCTGAATCACGTTACCGCCAACAAGCAGAAGCAGAGCAAGATCAACTGCTTGCTGCGCAACGTAAAATGGCGAGTTTAACTGGTCTCGCTAACGGCATTTTAATGGCTGCAACAGGCTGGACGTTGGTGGTGATTCTATGGATTGCCGCTGATGGTATTGGTGGTCATGCGCCAGATCCGTTTGTTGCTATGGTTGCGTTTGCCACAATGGCGAGTTTTGAGATGATGATGCCTGTGGCAGGTGCTTTCCAATATTTAGGTCAAACCTTAACATCAGCAAAACGCCTAAATGAAATCATTGAAGCGACACCTGATACGGTCTTTGATCCAAACGGTTATCATGGTGATGCACAAGGTGAGCTGAAGCTCGAAAATGTCAGCTATACCTACTATGGTAGTACTCAAGCTGTTGTTAAAGACATCTCTATCGATTTGAAACAAGGCGAGAAACTCGCTCTATTAGGTCGTACGGGGTGTGGTAAATCGACACTATTACAACTGATTACTCGTAGCTGGGATCCTCAACAAGGACACATTCTGCTAGATGGTAAGCCGCTACCAGAGTGGAGTGAAGCTTCACTGCGTAAAGCGATTACTGTAGTTAGCCAGCGTGTTGATATCTTCAACGGCTCATTACGTGAAAACCTCATATTGGCAAAACCTAATGGTACAGATGCTGAATTTACCGAAGCGTTAATTCAAGTTGGCTTATCTGCATTACTTGAAGATAAAGGCTTAGATACATGGTTAGGTAACGGTGGTCGTCAGATCTCCGGAGGTGAACGTCGTCGTTTAGGTATTGCTCGTGCTCTACTGCATAATGCACCTATCCTACTCATGGATGAACCAACCGAAGGACTTGATCGCCGTACCGAGCAGCAAATCCTATCGCTACTGTTAGAACACGCTAAAGATAAAACAGTCTTGTTTATCACTCACCGTTTAGTGGGTCTCGATCAAATGGATCAAATCTGCTTAATGGATGAAGGTGAGATCATCGAGCGTGGTAAGCATCAAGTATTACTAGCCCAACAAGGGCGTTACGCTGAATTGTGTAATCGCATTTAATAGCAATCACTCTTCAAAGGCGATACCTCTGTATCGCCTTTTTATTTATCTTATTCTCTATATTGCTAACAACTAGCTTATAATTTCTAAAGATTTACTAATATTATCAGTGCTGTATGACTATCTATTTACCAGAAATTGATACTGACTCTTATCAATTCCCTCACCCTAGCAACGCACTTGCAGAGCCAAACGGGTTGCTCGCAATGGGTGGTGATCTCAGCCCTCTGCGACTGCATAATGCCTACCGTGAAGGGATCTTCCCTTGGTTTTCAGAAGGTGAACCTCTGTTATGGTGGAGCCCAACACCACGCGGCGTTTTTCACCCAAGCACTTTTAAACCAAGTAAAAGCCTACGTAAATTTTTCAAAAAATCAGGCTATAAAATCACAATCAACCAGGCCTGCCACGATGTTATCCGTCACTGTGCCAGTTGCCGAGGTCCTGAGCAAACGTGGATAACTGAAGAGATGATCACAGCCTATCAGACATTGCATGACTTAGGTTTTTGCCATTCTGTCGAAGTTTGGGCTGATAACGAGCTTGTCGGTGGTTTTTATGGGATTGAAGTGGGAACAATCTTCTGTGGTGAATCAATGTTTTCACTCGCTGATAACGCCTCTAAAATTGCGTTATGGCAGTTTTGTCGTTACTTCACACAGCAAGGTGGCACATTAATTGATTGTCAGATGATGAACCCACACCTTGAATCATTAGGAGCTGAAACTCTTGAACGAAATGCTTTTCTTCAGCATTTATATCAACAACGAGACATTGCACTAGCAAGCCATACCTATCAATCTCAACCAATACCAGTAGCACAGGCATAGTAATGAATCAGTTATCTTTACAAGTTGGCTTAACACCTGAATCTGAATGCAGTTACTTACCTGATGAAAAAGAGCAATTAGGTGTTGTGATAGATCCTCAATGGCTATCGCCAGAAGGCTATAAAGTACTAATTACGTCAGGCTATCGTCGGAGTGGTCGCGCTATTTACAAACCTATGTGTAATGCATGCTCAGCATGTACCCCATTACGTATTGATTGTCCGGCATTCGTTCCTTCACGTAGCCAGAAAAGACAATTAGCACAAATGCGTAAATTACGCTGGGAATTTAAGACAGAGCTTGATGATAATTGGTTTGAATTATACGAAAAGTATATCCGTATTCGTCACTCGACAGGCTCGATGTATCCAGCCAATAAAGAACAGTTTTTTGATTTTGTCACCGCCCCTTGGATGGCTACGGCTTTCTTGCATGTTTATGAAAATGAAAAACTTATAGCTGTTGCAGTGACTGACGTATTTGCTGATGCACTGAGTGCTGTTTATAGTTTTTTTGAACCAGAGCACCCATTGTCACTTGGCACTTTATGTGTGTTATTCCAAATTGAATTTTGCCGACAATCAAACCGACAGTGGCTCTATCCGGGATATCAAATAGATGCTTGTAAAGCGATGAACTATAAAACGCGTTTTGCTCCTCACCAAAAGCTTATAGGCGGTATTTGGCAATAGTTTGCTTAAATCTAAAGCAATGAAAAAACAAACAAGACAGCTTGATGTTAATTTAACTAGAAAATGCGTATTAATCGCGAACAAAAGCTGACAAAGACAACTGGCAAGGGTAAAATTACGTCCTAAACTTTACACTTAAACAGTTTCGAGGCATTATCCAGCCCGATCAAGATGAATGGCTGGTAGCCTAAGAGGATTCAATGGCAAAAGAAGACGTAATTGAAATGGCAGGTACTGTACTAGATACACTACCTAATACAATGTTCCGTGTTGAGCTGGAAAACGGTCACGTAGTTACTGCTCACATCTCTGGTAAGATGCGTAAAAACTACATCCGTATCCTTACTGGTGACAAAGTAACTGTGGAACTGACTCCTTACGATCTAACTAAAGGTCGCATCGTCTTCCGCGCACGTTAATTTTCATTCAAGATTAACGATGCAATGAAACCCAGCCACATGCTGGGTTTTATTTTATCTATTGAAAAGCGATTCGTTAGATAAAAAAACGCCGAAGTGTTATTAGCTCTTCGGCGTTATTGTTTTATCTATTCAATTTAATTAATGGGCTGGTTCCATTTCGCTGCTGAATTGGAAATCAAGTTCGCCATTAACAAAGTCAACACGAACCGAGCCTCCGTTAACCAAGCAACCAAATAGCAATTCATTCGCTAAAGGTTTCTTCAAGTTATCCTGAATGACACGTGCCATTGGTCGCGCACCCATTGATTTATCGTAACCTTTATCTGCCATCCAATCACGAGCACGATCTGATACTTCCATTGAAACACCACGTGCATCAAGTTGAGCTTGCAGCTCTACAATGAACTTATCGACCACCTGACCAATTACATCTTTCTCAAGATGGTTGAACCAAATAATGTTATCAAGACGGTTTCTAAACTCAGGTGTAAAGACACGCTTAATTTCAGTCATCGCATCATGACTATGATCTTGTTGGATAAGACCAATTGACTTACGCACAGTTTCCGTTACACCAGCGTTCGTTGTCATAACGAAAATCACGTTACGGAAATCCGCTTTACGACCGTTGTTATCTGTTAGCGTACCGTTATCCATTACCTGTAGTAGCAGGTTAAATACATCTGGATGCGCTTTTTCAATCTCATCAAGCAGTACCACTGAGTGCGGATGCTTGATCACAGCATCTGTTAACAGACCACCTTGATCGTATCCCACATAACCTGGTGGTGCACCAATCAAACGGCTTACTGTGTGACGCTCCATGTACTCAGACATGTCAAAGCGTAATAGCTCAATACCTAATGTACGAGCAAGTTGCACAGTCACTTCTGTTTTACCTACCCCTGTCGGGCCTGCAAACAAGAATGAACCTACAGGTTTATTTTCAGCACCAAGACCTGCACGGCTTAATTTGATGGTTTCAGTCAGTACATCAATGGCATCATTTTGACCGAATACCAGCATTTTAAGCTTGTCATCAAGGCTCTGTAATACATCACGATCGCTCGATGAAATCGATTTCTCAGGAATTCGTGCCATCTTCGCAATCATGGCTTCGATATCACTGACGTTCACAGTTTTCTTACGACGGTTAGCTGGTGCTAAACGACAACGTGCGCCCGCTTCATCAATAACGTCAATCGCTTTATCAGGTAAATGACGCTCATTAATGTATTTTGCTGAAAGCTCTACAGCTGCACGAATCGCTTTATTAGTAAAACGTACTTCATGGTGAGCTTCATATTTCGGCTTCAAACCCATCAAGATCTTAGTAGTGTCATCGAGTGATGGCTCAATCACATCAATTTTTTGGAAACGACGTGATAAGGCACGCTCTTTCTCAAAGATATTGCTGTACTCTTGATAAGTCGTCGAGCCCATACAACGTAATTTACCGCTACTTAGTAGAGGTTTAATTAAGTTAGCTGCATCAACTTGACCACCGGAAGCTGCACCTGCACCAATAATGGTGTGAATTTCATCAATGAACAGTACTGCATGATCTTCTTTCTCTAACTGCTTCAAAATACCTTTGAAACGTTTTTCGAAATCACCGCGATATTTAGTACCGGCTAATAGCGAACCAATATCCAATGAGTAAATCACACAATCTTGAATAATATCTGGTACTTGACCTTCAACGATACGCCAAGCTAAACCTTCAGCAATCGCTGTTTTACCCACACCAGCTTCACCAACTAATAATGGGTTATTCTTACGGCGGCGACATAATACCTGAACGGTGCGTTCAAGCTCTTTATCGCGACCAATTAACGGATCAATACCACCTGATTTCGCTAGTTGGTTAAGATTCGTTGCAAAGTTCTCTAGTTTATCTTCAGAGCTAGCCTCTGCACGTTGATCTTCGCCATTCCCCATATCTGAAGAATTTACATCATCATTATCGCTGTCTTTAACAGTACCGTGAGAGATAAAATTAACCACATCAAGACGGCTAATATCACTTTTCTTCAATAGATATGCAGCATGGGACTCTTGCTCGCTAAAAATCGCGACAAGTACGTTGGCACCAGTAACTTCACTACGGCCTGATGATTGAACATGGAATACTGCACGCTGTAAAACACGCTGGAAACTTAGCGTAGGTTGTGTTTCACGGCTTTCATCATCAGCGGGAATTAATGGCGTTGTTTGTTCGATGAATGAATCTAATTCACGACGCAATTGGTCTAAATCAGCGCGACACGCTAATAGAGCCTCTTGGGCCGCAACATTCTCTAACAGAGCTAACAGTAAATGTTCAACTGTCATAAACTCATGACGCTTTTCACGCGCACGGGCAAATGCACCGTTTAGACTCGCTTCAAGTTCTTTATTTAGCATAAGGCACCTCCCCTAAAAACCACTCGATATGGCGTGCCGGAAAAAGATTATGCTTTTTCCATTGTACACAGCAGCGGATGTTCATGTTCGCGTGCGTACATCATGACTTGAGCTACTTTTGTTTCTGCTACTTCTGCTGTAAAGGTTCCGCATACCGCCTTACCTTCATAATGAACAGCGAGCATCAACTGAGCAGCTTTCTCCAGATCCATGGAGAAGAACGTTTGTAACACTTCTATCACAAAATCCATCGGCGTGTAATCATCATTATTTAAGATCACTTTGTACATCGATGGTGGCTTAACCTGAATCTCTTCCTCTTCTAAAATATCGGAGTCAGGGCTAATCCATTCGTATAACTTACTCATAATTTCATCTTAGTTCATTAGTTCACAAGCTGGCTATAGCTACGCCAACAAAAAAGATTTTATCAAAATGTTACAAAGAACACTTGACTGACTTGCTCTTTTTACTAAAGTGTTACCTGTAGTAGATATAATCTGCATCAAAGCGCATTAGTATGCAAATAATCAAATGTATTAGTATACAGCTAATGCCAAATGGAACTTGAATGCAAGAGGGATGTAAAAGCATGGCAACAGGTACAGTGAAATGGTTCAATAACGCCAAAGGATTTGGTTTCATCTGCCCTGAGGATGGTGAAGGTGATATCTTCGCCCATTACTCTACAATCCAGATGGAAGGATACAGAACACTTAAGGCTGGTCAACAAGTTAACTATGAAGTTCAAGCCGGTCCTAAAGGTTACCATGCTAGTGAAATAGTCCTCGCTGATGGCGATGAAGCAAAGTAACCTTGTATCTCCCATTTTGTGCGTACTAAAGGTGAGTTCAGCTCGCCTTTCATTTATCTTGCAAACGAATCCCTACTTTCCCTCAATATGGCATCGCTAGCTAGACCATAATAACAAAGCACTAACTTGTCTACGCTCTTATCTTCAATTACCACGCCAAACCATACCTAAACAGCATTATCCAACGTATTCAATTACAGCAAACAAACTTACAAAGAGCGCTTATTTTGAATAAATAGTGAATAATCAAAAAAGTAATGAAACAGCCTTTATTTAAAACACTTTATTAACATATCACTTAACATGTTTTCATCATATGCCAAATGATTAGCATTGAAAACAGCTTACTTACTGTGATGTAGCACCTTTGAGATCTTAAGCACGAACCACTCAACTAAATGCCTAACAAACATACAGTTTGTGATTTTTAAATACAAAAAAGCCCAGCATTGCTGGGCTTTGGTATTCACAGAATCAATAGATTACATTTGTTCAATCATGTCATCAGCAAACTCAGAACACTTACGTAGTGTTGCGCCATCCATTAGACGCTCAAAATCATAAGTAACTGTCTTATTGCGAATTGCAGCTTCCATTGAGCTGATAATTAGATCTGCAGCTTCTGTCCAACCTAGGTGGCGAAGCATCATCTCAGCAGAAAGAATAAGAGAACCTGGGTTCACTTTATCTTGGCCAGCATACTTAGGTGCCGTACCGTGTGTCGCTTCAAACAGTGCAATACCATCACCGATATTTGCGCCCGGTGCGATACCGATACCACCAACCTGTGCAGCTAGTGCATCAGATACGTAGTCACCGTTAAGGTTCATGGTTGCAATTACATCGTACTCTGCTGGACGAAGTAGGATCTGTTGTAGGAATGCATCAGCGATACAGTCTTTAATTACGATCTCTTTACCCGTGTTTGGATTCTTCAATGTCATCCATGGACCGCCATCAAGCAGCTCAGCACCGAACTCTTGTAGCGCAACTTCGTAACCCCAATCTTTAAATGCACCTTCGGTAAACTTCATGATGTTACCTTTGTGCACTAATGTTAGTGAGTCACGATCGTTATCAATTGTGTATTGAAGCGCAGCACGAACTAGACGCTTAGTACCTTCTTCAGATACAGGCTTGATACCTACACCACACTGTTGTGGGAAACGGATTTTGGTTGCACCCATTTCATCTTGTAGGAACTTAATCACTTTATCAGCTTCAGCTGTACCCGCTTGGAACTCAACACCTGCATAGATATCTTCTGAGTTTTCACGGTAAATAACCATGTCAGTCAGTTCAGGTTGTTTAAGTGGGCTTGGTACGCCATCAAAGTAACGTACTGGACGTGCACATACGTAGAGATCAAGCTCTTGACGAAGTGCTACGTTTAGTGAACGGATACCACCACCAACAGGGGTAGTTAAAGGACCTTTAATTGCAACTTTGTATTCACGGATAAAATCTAGTGTTTCTTGTGGAAGCCACGCATCTTCACCGTATACTTGCGTCGATTTTTCGCCAGTGTAGATTTCCATCCATTCAATCTTACGATCACCAGCATATGCTTTGTTAACAGCCGCATCGACAACTTTAATCATTGCAGGGCTAACATCAACACCAATACCATCACCTTCAATGTAAGGAATGATTGGGTTGTTAGGGACGACCAATTTGCCATCAGAATCTAGGGTAATTTTCTGACCTGCAGCTGGTACAACTACTTTACTATCCATTTTAATCTCCTAGCGTCCATTTGTTATCTTTTTGTAAGATGCGAGCAAATCATACTTGAAATTTTATCAACACGCCAATCGTGTTATTTTCAAGTATAATAGGACGGTCTATATTACAAATCTCCATTACGGCCAGTATTTATGAAGCCAAACACCACGATTCGTCAACCAAAACGTGCCAATAATGAGCGCAGGGCATCAAGAAAATTAAATAAACCGAAGCGAGCTCGCGGTCCACAAAAGATCATTTTATTTAACAAACCTTTTAACACTCTCACGCAATTTTCGGGCGAACCGGGTGATAGCACCCTTGCCGATTTCATCCCTGTAAAAGATGTCTATCCTGCTGGACGCTTAGATAAAGATAGTGAAGGTTTACTGGTTTTAACTAATGATGGCGTCTTACAAGCTAGGCTAACTCAACCTAAATCGAAACAAGCAAAAGTGTATTGGGTACAAGTGGAAGGCGCACCAACAGAAGCTGACTTACAAGCACTGCGTGATGGCGTGGAATTAAAAGATGGCATGACACTGCCAGCAGGCGTAGAAGTTATTGAATCACCACAAGTTTGGGATCGTAATCCACCTATTCGTGAACGCAAAAACATTCCAACAACTTGGCTTGCAATTACTTTAAAAGAAGGCCGTAATCGCCAAGTTCGTCGTATGACTGCGCATATTGGTTTTCCAACACTACGTCTAATTCGTTATAAAATGGCGCAATGGACGGTTGATGATTTAGCCCCTGGTGAATGGCGCGAAGTTACCCTTGCAGCAACTACCCCAGCCTAACTCTACTTTTGATCTGTGTGTTTCTTTCATAAAAAGGAACACACAAATTATTGTTCAAAATGTAAAACACTCTTTCCTACTAAAAAAACTACACATTCATCACTATATCCATTATCATCCAAACAAATAGCAAACGTTTGCGTTAGATTCCAAACTTAATATATAACCTCTGTTTTATTGGCATTTTTTATTGTTAGTTATTGTATTAACAATGATTTTTAAGGTTATTTTAGTTTGGTACCTAGCACATAAAGCTATGTCTCTTATTTATTGAAGTGTGATTCTGCTCTCGATCTGTTTCAGCTCAATGCTTTCTGTTAGAATTACGCTCTTAACACTAAATTAGCGACTGAAGAGAAATATGTCAGATAACAGCCAAAAGAAAGTCATTGTCGGCATGTCCGGCGGCGTAGATTCATCGGTATCCGCTTACCTACTCCTTCAACAGGGTTATCAAGTTGAAGGCTTATTCATGAAAAACTGGGAAGAAGACGATAACGACGAATACTGCTCTGCTGCAGAAGATCTCGCTGATGCACAAGCTGTATGTGACAAGCTTGGTATTCCTCTGCACACCATCAACTTTGCAGCTGAATACTGGGATAACGTATTTGAATACTTCCTTGCTGAGTACAAAGCAGGCCGTACGCCAAACCCAGACATTCTATGTAACAAGGAAATCAAGTTTAAAGCTTTCCTTGAGTTTGCAGATGAAGTGCTTGAAGCAGATTACATTGCTATGGGTCACTACACACGTCGCAGCTTCCCTACTGTAGAAGGCGAAAAGCCTCAAATGCTACGCGGTGTCGACAACAACAAAGACCAAAGTTACTTCCTATACACATTAAGCCACGAGCAAATTGCACGTAGCCTATTCCCTGTAGGTGAGTTAGAAAAACCTGAAGTGCGCCGCATTGCGGAAGAGCAAGGTTTGATCACGGCGAAGAAGAAAGATTCAACCGGTATTTGTTTCATCGGTGAGCGTAAGTTCACGGAATTTTTAGGCAAATACCTACCAGCGCAGCCAGGTAAAATCGTTACCGCTGACGAAGGTAAAGAAATTGGTGAACACCAAGGTCTGATGTACCACACGCTAGGCCAACGTAAAGGCTTACACATTGGTGGTCAGAAAGGCGGCAACGGTCATGAAGATGCATGGTACGTTGTAGATAAAGACGTTGAAAACAACCTACTGATTGTTGGTCAAGGTAAAGATCATCCTCGTCTTAAATCTAATGGTTTAATTGCAAAGCAGCTTCACTGGGTTGATCGTCAACCAATCCGTGAAACCATGGCTTGTACGGTGAAGACACGTTACCGTCAGCAAGACATTCCTTGCACCATCATTCCTGTGGATGATGAAACCATTAAAGTGATTTTTGATGAGCCTCAAATTGCAGTTACTCCAGGTCAATCCGCGGTATTCTACAACGGTGAAATCTGCCTAGGTGGCGGCATTATCGAAGAGCGAATTTAAGGAGTTTCACCGTGGCTTACACTGTTTATGACCGAACAATCGCCTTTGCTGGTATTTGCCAAGCAGTAAAACTAGTACAGGAAGTTGCCCGCAACGGCAGCTGTGATAACGATATTTTAGCCGCAACATTAAATAGTATTGTTGAAACAAATCCTTCTAATACTATTGCTGTATATGGAAATGAAGCCAACTTACGCATGGGCTTAGAATCCATGATCCGTGACATTGATAACAGCTCATCAGGTAGCGAAATTACTCGCTACTTGGTTAGCGTAATGGCACTTGAGCGTAAGTTAGAAAGCCGTCGAGATAGCATGTCACAACTCGGTGATCGTATTGATATGATCAAACGCCAACGTGATCACTTTGAGCTACTTGACGAGCAAATGCTAAGTAATATCGCGAGTGTTTACCTTGATATTATTAGCCCGCTTGGCCCTCGCATCCAAGTATCAGGTACCCCTGCACAACTGCAGCAACCACACGTACAACATAAAGTACGTGCGCTATTGCTAGCTGCGGTACGTGGTGCGGTACTTTGGCGTCAAGTAGGTGGTAAACGTCGCCATTTATTGTTTGGTCGTAAACAAATGATCGAACAAGCAAAAATCTTGCTTGCTCGTAACTAAAGCGACAGATTGAGATTCATACTGCTTGGCTTGAGTGCTCCTCAAGCTAAGCAAACAATTTTGTTTTAACCCTTATAAATCAGGAGAAACCCAATATGGAACTGTCAGCATTGACTGCTGTTTCCCCAGTAGACGGCCGCTACGGAAGTAAAACAAGTGCGCTACGCAGCATCTTCAGTGAATTTGGTCTGCTAAAGTACCGTACTATCGTTGAAATCCGTTGGTTACAGAAATTGGCTGCTACTGACGCTATTGTGGAAGTTCCTGCATTCAGCGCTGAAGCAAACGCATTCTTAGATCGTATTGCGGCTGAGTTTAGTGAAGAAGATGCGCTACGTATTAAAACGATCGAGCGTACAACAAACCACGACGTTAAAGCGGTTGAGTACTTCTTAAAAGAAAAAGTAGCTGAAGTGCCAGAGCTTCACGCTGTTAACGAATTCATCCACTTTGCATGTACTTCAGAAGACATCAACAACCTTTCTCACGCGCTTATGCTGACAGAAGCTCGTGAAAAAGTGATGCTACCTGAAGTACGTAACGTAATTGATGCGATCAAAGATCTTGCTAATCAATTCCGTGATATTCCAATGCTAACTCGTACACACGGTCAGCCAGCTTCTCCATCAACAATGGGTAAAGAAATGGCAAACGTGGCGTACCGCATGGAACGTCAATACAAGCAAATCGAAAACGTTGAAATTCTTGGTAAGATCAACGGTGCTGTAGGTAACTACAACGCTCACCTTTCTGCTTACCCAGAAATCGATTGGCACCAATACAGTGAAGAGTTCGTGACCTCTCTAGGTATCACTTGGAACCCTTACACAACACAGATTGAACCACACGATTACATCGCAGAGCTATTCGATGCATTCGCACGTTTCAACACAATCCTTCTAGACTTCGACCGTGACGTTTGGGGCTACATTGCACTAGGTCACTTCAAGCAGAAGACAATTGCAGGTGAAATCGGCTCATCAACAATGCCGCACAAAGTTAACCCAATCGACTTTGAAAACTCTGAAGGTAACCTTGGCCTAGCGAATGCTATCTTCGGTCACTTAGCACAGAAACTGCCTGTTTCTCGCTGGCAGCGCGACCTAACTGACTCAACAGTACTTCGTAACCTAGGTGTAGGTTGTGGTTATGCAATTATTGCTTACACATCAACACTAAAAGGTATTAGCAAGCTAGAAGTTAACGCAGAAGCACTAGCTGCAGAGCTTGATAAGAACTGGGAAGTACTAGCAGAGCCAGTACAAACAGTGATGCGTCGTTACGGTATCGAGAAACCATACGAGAAGCTAAAAGAGCTAACTCGTGGTAAGCGTGTTGATGGCGAAGGTATGCGTGTATTCATCGATGGTCTTGAACTACCAGAGCACGAAAAAGCACGTCTAAAAGAGCTAACACCAGCTAACTACATTGGTGATGCTGTTAAGCTAACTGACAAGCTATAATTTCGTTATAAACGAGATCAAAAAAGGCGAGAAGGGTTACCTTTCTCGCCTTTTCTTTATCTCGAATTTATCGATTAAAGTTCCGTGAACATCACCAAACCGCGACGGTTCAATGCATTGGCTTTTAAGCTGTGCCCTTTCACGATGGGATTCTTCTCACCAAAATATTTCACTTCAAAATGATAATGACTTTCATCAATTCGCGCTTTTAAATAGCTTTCAATCGCATGTGAACGACGCAGCGATAAAGCTTCATTGTAGCTGTCACTACCTTGATAGTCGGTATGACCAGCAATTAAGATATCACCTGAAAGCGACTGAATTTTAGCAATAAAATCATCTAATTCTTTAATGTCTTGTGGTTTTAAAACCGCTTTATCAAAGTCAAAATGCGAGATCAAAGACAAGTATATCTTCTTATCTTCTGCTATTGCTTTCGGTTTAAGCTCTGCAATTAAAAACTTCTTCACGGTCAGATCATCAAACTTATTGATGTTTTCTTGGCTAACATAAGTATCTGTTGAGCAACCACCCAATAACGCTAATACACATAATACGAAGAATGATTTTTTCATTAGAATTTACCTACTAAGTTAATGAAGACACCTTTCGCGTTGTAATCATCGTTATGTACTAAATCATCATCAAATTTAGAAAAGTTATAACCCACACCAATTTTCACATTATCATTAATATGTTTATTCACAGACACTAATGCACCTTGCTCTAAATCATCAGTCACACGATCTTTTTTCCAGTGATATTCACCGGATATATCCCAGTCTTTCATCACTTTATAGCTGGCACTGACACCAGTTAGGAAGATCTCGTTCTTCACTGGCACATCGCTACTGTCTTTACGTTTATAAAGCTCAGATTTTTTCTTGTAAGCCCCTTTCAAACCAACATCAACATGGGCATTGACCGAATAAATCGTTTCACCTTCAACAATATGGCTTTTCTCATTATTGGTATCTTGCTCTTTTGAACTGTCAGTTTGATCGTAATCTTCTAAATAGGTATAGCGAGTTAAGAAATTCAGCCGATCATTAAAAATAGGACGATAAGCTAAGCCCACACTGCTTTCTGTGTAGCGTTCAACGACTTCGTTTTTCGTTTCATCTTTAGATTTCGAGTAATTAAACTTACCAAACAAGGTGTATTCATCGCTAAGGTGATGAACATAACGGTTAGTGGTAACAAATTGAGTGACTTTGCTATCACCTTTATCGACACGGTATTCCACTTTATTTTTTAAGCTGTAATCGTCTTTATCAACCGAGGTATAAACACTGATCCCACTTCGCTCAATATCACCATTATCTGTGCTTTTTAAGTTACTTTTTTCAAACGCAATACCAGCATCAACGTCATCGTTGACATCATAATCAAAGCCAAACGAGTTCACCTTGCCTTTGCCATTGTTATCATCCACAAACTGATTTTCTTGATAGAACGACAAGGTATCGGTGAGATCCGCTTTCTGACCAAAAACAATATTGTTTTCGTTATCGTAATCTTCTTGGATATAACTCGCGTAAGTAGAGTAGTAATCGTTAACTTGGTAATCCACTTTCGCTTGCAGTGAATCGCCGCGATCACCCGTGGCATATTCACCGGATAACGTCCAATCATCATTCAGCGCAAACTCAGCACCCACGGCAACGCTATCGTCCTGATCAAAACTTTGACTAGCATTAACGGTTTTCTGCCCTTTAACATAAACACTATTGTCATCGTTAAATTCATAATCGGCACGAACACCTACCAGATCACCAGAGCTTTGCTGATCATCATTATTAAGCTCATTAACATGACGACCTGCTGCGGCAATTTTTAGATGATCGGTGACTCGGTATTGGCCTTCAACTTCAACACGTTCGGTATCAGTAACTGTTTTACCGCTGCTATCTTGCTCATCTAAATGATCAAATCGAGTAGTTAATTGTGTTCTATCGCCAAACTGCAAACGTAGCTTCGAGCCATAAGCCAACTGTGCCAAGTTATCGTCTTGGCTGGCATAGGAATAGCCTAAATCTTTATCACGATACCAAGCTTCAATATCGTTACCGACAGCACCAAAGGTATCAGGCATAAAATCGTACAAGCTCGCGACAGCATGTACTTGGATCATGTCACCTTGACGTTTAGCACTTGGATTAGTGTTTTCAATTTTATCGAAACTTAAACCGCCATCTTTTGACAGGTAGTTACTATCGGTTTGCTGCCCTTCAGAATGAGAGAATTCCGCCGTTAAGTAACTCCCTTCAGTGGCTTTTAAGGTTAAGTCAGCCCCTGATAATTGATAATTCTGATTATCTTTTTGCTCTTGAACATAAGTACTACCAAGGGCAATGTTATCGGTAAGCCAACCTTTAACACGTCCACCCGTTGTCATTTGCTCTAATGCTTCGCTGCCGTTTGGCACATATTCATAATCAACCGATAAGTAGTTTTCGAGATCGTTATTGGTTGATGAATCTAATACCCCATCACCACCAGATTGTGACTGCTGACTTAATGGTTTATTCAGTACAATACGACCTTGGAACGGGTTAATGGTGTAATCACGACCCGATTGCAAAGTTTTACGGCTTTCCACAACACCTGTTTTACTGTTACGCACAACGAGAGTGACTTTGTCGCTGCCAGGTACAATTTCACCGTGACGAGTGCTGTATAAGCTACCACCAGTACCTAAAAATTCATCATGCGAAGAAAGCGTATCGGCTTGTGAAGCAAAAGCGGTAACAGCAAGCCGATCATCACCAAATGACGTGGTTTGACGAGTACGATAATCCCCTTTAAAACCATATAAGCTGCGGCTGTAATCTGCGTTTTCAGTACCGGTTAATCCAGTATTGAAATTACCCCACATGGCACTGGATTTATCATATTGCACATCCAGATAGACTTTACCTTTGGTATTAACGACTTTCTCAATATTAGCTTCATCACCATAGTTGCCATAATACATTTCGTCGTCATCGTCTAAGATATCAAATACCGTCGTGTCGTCTGCGGCAAACGGATGTTTGAACATATCTTTTAACGCTGATTCTTTAGTATCTACATGAGCAACAACCTGAAGCTTATCGCCAAACTTACCTTGACCGAAATAGGCTAAGCGACCACGGTTATAAATATCACCTTGGTATTGATCGTCCACGCCCAGCACATCTTTATTGCCAGAAACATGATTTTTTCCAAAATACAGATCCACTAAACCCGCTTGAGCATAGTAAGTATCCGGAATACGCACAAATAGCTGATAGTCACGCTCTTTGCCATCGTCATATTTCACTTTCACAGGGAACATGTAGGCATCGGTTGGCAAATACTTTTCTACATATAACTTGCCATCTTCCACCGTGTATTCATCTTCACCAATGGTGACAGTATCAACGCCCTTTAGCCCTGTACCCATCATTTTTGCCATGCCTGACGACGTGGGAATGTTATGACGCATCAATGTTGCACGACCATAAGTGCGCTTTTCATTGCTGTCATCATTATCAAGTTTATCGATTTCTACTTGTTTATCAGCATGGACTAAATCAGTAACACCGATTGTCGATATATCCATGTTGCCATCTTTATCCCAAACCTTGAGTCTAAAGATCAGTTGCTCCCCAGCTTTAAACTGATAGTTCGTTTCAGTTTTTCCGTCCCATTCAATATCAAAATCATTACTCAGTTCATCACCAGCCAGCACTTTCAATGGCTGAGATAAATGACGATCTTTGCCTCGGTATACCGCAAGTTGCCAACGCTTAATATAATGAGAGTAATTGGTTTGGATATTGAATCGAAGGCTATCTGTTACCTGATTGTGTTCAACTTCCACCTCATCACTAAGATCGACATTAAGCACAGGTGAAAATTTGGTGATATCACGAGTAGCCCAAATCGCACCTTCGTCTAAATAGATACGTGAGTTATCTTTCTGAGTGTGAATATCGGTTTTAACATCGGTAGATTCTGAGCTAATTAACGTTAATTCAGGATCACTTTGTGATGGATTTTCTGACGTATTTACAGGTTGAGCTTGAGCAATTAAAGGCAACGCCGTAATGATTAATAGTGTTATTTTACTTAGTTTAAACTGTTTCACTTTAACCTCTTTTGGCAACCACGCCGGATGTAAAAGAATCAATACTCATTCGGGTGAATAGCAATTCTTCTATCTTTACTTCCTTAATTTTGATCACGACATATAGGTGTTATCTGTGAACAAAATGGATACATAATTAATATGTAGACAGGCTAACAATTGGTCTTAAAAGGGTTAACTCATAAACATTGAAATATTTTGATTTTGAATTTCAGAGAAAAAAACACTGTTTACGTCAATTAATATTAAATACATGGCAAGATAAATTCATCATGGAAATTCAAGAGAAGCAAGATTCCCCCCCCTTTACATAAAAAAACATAAACATTTAAAATCATTGAGTTACAAAGAATAACCATATGATTTTATGATAGTAAAGAGTTTTGAATCCAATTTTCAGAATAATATTAATACCCCAATAGCAGTGATATTTTCACTGCCTCTCTCTATTTCCATTTAAAAGTCATAGTTATTATTGTCTCTTACTTTAATTACAAAAATGAAAATGACTTAGTTGTATTAATTGACTTATCCAATATCAACTCCCTCATAGATAGGTATTTATACTCGTTAAAGCACATAGTGAAATACATCTAGGAATATAGAACAACAGCAATAGATAGATTAATACGCGCACTGTTATTCATGGCAAGATAAATGATGACAAGTATTCGTTATATTAATGGGTATGAAAGCGACTCTTTGATATTAAAAAGAGTTTATACCCAAGTAACTTCAAGATGCAGTGTTCAGAGAGACGACCTTAGTTCTCAGGCGCGGCAACGATTCGTAGATATAGTGGTTCTACATTGAGAATCGTTAACAAAGTCTGAGAGCTAAGGACGCTCGCCCTTTGGGAGCGTGTCACTGAATCAGGCATCTTGAAGTCACTTGGGTATATAAAATAGATACAAAAAAGGCTGATGAGAATTCATCAGCCTTTGATTTATCGCTTAACTAATTAATGTTTGGTTTGAACACTGAAGTTAAACTTAGCCAGTGCATTTGGCGTTATACGCTGTACTTTCGGGTTTTCACTGATCACTTTCATTCCTGTTGGTAAAGAATCAGTATCAACTTTCACAAGGAAGTTCTTACCTTTTTTATCTTTCACCCACTGATCTGGAATGTGGTAACGACCAAATTGATCGGTTTCGATCTTGATCCCTTCAGTGGTAATTAAGCGAACCCCAGGGATACCATCTTCATAGATACCCAAGTTTTCAATCACGATCTCCCAAACATAACCCGTTTTCGCTTGGTATAGATTACGTGTCACATTCAGGTTTTCAGCGGAAAGCCCTTGCTTGGTATCACCGGTTAATGTACGTGTAATTTTACCATCGGCACCAAAGTGAACATGAGTACCATTGCTTGTTGTTACACTAAAAGCAAACGGTGTAGCTGTTGTCGTTTTAAAGCGGATCGCGACTTTATTACCTTGCTTCAAGGTTCTATTTTGCGATTGACCCATCAAGGATTTAACTGTGATACCACGGTTAATAGGTGCCGCTTGTTTTACATCACTCACGACAGTCGTTTTACCGTCACGCATTAAAGTTGTTGAATTGGCAACATAATCCCCTTTCGGTAAGTCCGTTTTTACAGTAATGCCTTTTGCTGTTGCATCGGCTTGGAAACCATCACCATTTAAGTCTTCAAATACTTTACCTATGATAGATGCAGTATCGAATAACTTATCTGCTTCAATTTCAACAACGGCTTTATCGACATTCGATTTGTCTTCACCACGGATCTGCGCAACAGCGGTATTCACATATTTACCAAACGTCACACCGGTACTTACACGCATAAGGTAACGAACACGCACTTTCTCACTTGATTTCAGATTAACCTTTCTAAAGGTTAATTGTCCTGAAATCACTGGCTCTTGGCTTAGCAATTCGTCATCTTTGGTATCAAACTCACCATCAGGGCCACTATGTACGATTTGGGTTGAACCTGCCACGTATTGAAAACCTGCTGGGTAATGGTCAACAACTGATACATCGAAGAAACTCGCTTTATTGTCGTTTTCTACCATCACTTCGTATTCAACCACGTCACCCACTTGTGCCGTCGCTTTTGATGCTGTTTTAGTTAGCTTCAAGTCGTACTCTGGCAGCATAGGTTTCACTTCAGATTCAAGCTTTTCAATATCCATTTTATGCGGTGTTGGAAAGCCAATGACCTTATTACCGATATACAGTGCTAGATAATCAATTTTATCTACAAGATCTTTATCTACCGTGGTTGTAAAGGTGTAGACCACTTTACTATGCGGAGCAATATGCAGATCGGTTTTGATATCAGCGTTATCAGAAAAATCACCAACAGTCGTACCATGCTCTTTACCCGTTGCTCTTACGGTGATTTCCCAGCCAGTAAAGGCATTAATATTACTACCTTGGTAATCCTTCGCCTTCACCTTTGAGAATTCACTCATAAAGCCAACGTTATTAGCAAACGCATCAGTATCATTCGCAAGTGTAATGGTATAAACCACTTCACCGCCAGGTACATAGATGTTTTCATCTTCACCCACATTGTTGTCGTCATAATCCGTTGTCGTAACAATGGTACCTGTAATTTCGGGCTCTAATGGTGGGACAAGATTACTTAATACATCTTGATCATTAACCTGCGCGATATTTTGAATCATGCCATTAGCACTATCTACAACCTTACCTGTTACTTTAAACGTAATGGTTTGTTTAGGTAGTAGATCAACCAAGAACTGACTCTCTGTTTGCGCTTCAACTTGCGCTCCTTGCGGTACGGTATCTACGACAAACTTAGTGCTACCTTTTACAAAAGCTGGACCTGTTGAACCATCACGATATTTCGTCTCAATCGCACTCATATCATCGTTAACTATCATGTCATTGATAATATTGGCAGATGTATTGGTAATGCTGAGTTCAAAGCTCAAATCATTATTAATAATATAGTGCGACTCAATACTTGCTTTGGTTGCTTCAAAACTGGTTTGCTCTGGCTTAACAGTTGCCGTTGCATCCTGTTTGTTCTCACCAAATGTCATGCTCGCAGTGTTAGTAATATCATCAACAATGTCATCAGCAGCAGTACCCATTACAGTAAATGTCACTGTATCTTGTGGCGCAATATCCATCACCACATTCACATCTTTATCTTCAGGTAAGTTTTGCTTTAGCTTATTTAAAGCAACATCCATCACTTTGGTGTTTTCATCACCAGCGACATAACTCACTTTCCAGTGTGTTAATGCAGGTGTTGATTGACCTAAGTTTGTTGTTGCTTCTATCTTGCTGATCAGATCTTGTAGCTCTACATGAGCGGCAAAACCTGCGCCAGTATTTTCAACTTTAATATCAAAACCTACTTCACCACCGTTCTTATAAGTCGCGTAAATAGCTTCTTTCGTTAAAATCACAGCACCTTCAATAGGTTCGATAGTCACTTCAGCATTATGATCATCACCATTAATATCAATCGCATGAGCGATATTGGTAATAGAACCAATCACGTTCTTATTCACATTCGCAGCAATATTTACCGTCACTGAAGAGTTAGGCGCGATATCTAAAATGATACTTTCATTGCTTTCTTGCTTAACAACCTTGCTATCGCCCAAGTCAGCAATTTTTGTCACAACCGAATTGGCATCAAAAGCACTGCCTGTTAATGGTGAGGTTGGCGTACCACCAGCGATTTCAGCTTCAATTTTTGATACTTCATCTTTGATATTAACGCCCGTCGCCCAACTCGCTTTGGTGTTATTCACTGTCACTGTGTAATTCACGGTTTGACCCGGAACAAACTCACTAATATCAGCTGTTTTCTCAATCGTGATTTCAGAAGCTTCAGGCGTGATCACAACTTCATTAGACGCTTGATCATTCGCATAGGCAGTATTGGCAATATTACCGACAACATCGCTTGCAACCTGAGCATTAACGGTTATTACCGCTTCACTATTTGGTGCTAAGTCCACTAATACCGATAAGCTGCGATCAGGGTTAGGTTTCACATAACCTTCACCAGTAGTAATCTTGCCAGATGTCACTTTGATTGATGATTTATCAAAAGCTAACCCTGTTCTATTACCTGCAAGTTCAGTTGTAATAGTATTAAATGCATCTGTCACTTTTACATTTGTTACCCATGCTTCTGAATTATTCTTCAGAGTTAGGCTATACGTCATGGTTTCATTTGGTACAAACGTTGGCTTGTTTACAGCCTTCTCTAGCGTAAATTCACCTTGCGTTGGGGTAATGGTCGCTTCAGCAGATTTATCACCCGCCACTGCTATGTTAGTAATATCCCCAACAATATTGCTTGCAACATTCGCTTCAATCTCAAAGTGTACTTTGCCATGTGGCGCAATACTGACCTGTGCCGATTCACTAGCCGTATTGATATCAACAAAGCTATCAAGGCTACCTTCAGATGTTGCTGAAACCTTAATCGTTGCAGGATCAAACGCAGCGACTTTCGTCCCTGTTGGATCAAGTGCTTCGATTTTTGATACTTCATCTTTTAGCAGTACATCCGTTACCCAACTATCAGAATCATTTGACAATGTCACTGTGTAAGTGATCTTCTGACCTTGAATAAAGGTATCGGTATCAGCGATCTTGGTTAACGTAAAATCACCTTGCTCTGGCGTGATAGTTACCGTTTCAGATGGCGTCTTTTCTTCACCTGCATAAGCGGTGTTATCAATTGTGCCAATCACGTTATCAGCAACAACAGCCGTTACTGTAAATGTCACCGAGCCTTTCGGCTTAATATCCGCCACAGCGTCAATGTTGTCAGTTGCATGACTGGTAACATATGAGCCATCAGATGCTGTAGCATCGACGGTTACCGAACTAAATGCAGCACCCGTTGTTGGTGATGTTGCATCATGTGCAATCTCAGCTGTAATTGACGTGAGTGCATCTTTGATCGGTAAATCGTTCAGCCATGCCTCACCATTATTTTCAACCGTGATGGTATATACCATTGCTTGACCAGGGATAAAGGTTGTTTTATCCACACTCTTGTGAATCACAAAATCCCCTTGCTCTGGCGTAATCACAACTTCATTAGACGCTTGATCATTCGCATAGGCAGTATTGGCAATATTACCGACAACATCGCTTGCAACCTGAGCATCAACGGTTATTACCGCTTCACTATTTGGTGCTAAATCCACTACAGCTGATGAGCTACCATCAGGGTTAGGCTTTACGTAACCTTCACCTACGATCACTTTGCCAGACGTCACTTTTATTGATGCTGGATTAAATGCTCCCCCAGTCTTACCACCAGCAACTTCAGTTTCAATACTATTAAAGGCATCAGTTACCTTCACATTCGTTACCCATGCTTCTGAATTATTCTTCAGAGTTAGGCTGTACGTCATGGTTTCATTAGGTACAAACGTTGGCTTGTTTACGTCTTTCGCTAGCGTAAATTCACCTTGCGTTGGAGTAATGGTCGCTTCGGCAGATTTATCACCCGCCATTGCTACGTTAGTAATATCCCCAACAATATTGCTTGCAACATTCGCTTCAATGTCAAAGTGTACTTTGCCATGTGGCGCAATACTGACCTGTGCAGATTCATTAGCCGTGTTGATATCAACAAAGCTATCAAGGCTACCTTCAGATGTTGCTGAAACCTTAATCGTTGCAGGATCAAACGCAGCGACTTTTGTGCCTGTTGGGTCAAGTGCTTCGATTTCCGATACTTCATCTTTTAGTAGTACATCCGTTACCCAGCTATCAGAATCATTCGATAACGTCACTGTGTAGGTGATCTTCTGACCTTGAATAAATGTGTCAGTGTCAGCATTCTTAGTTAACTCAAAATCACCTTGCTTAGGCGTGATAGTGACCTTTTCAGAAGGCGTATTATCACTTCCTGCATAAGCGGTGTTATCAATTGCACCAATAACGTTATCTGCAACGACAGCAGTCACTGTGAATGTCACCGAGCCTTTCGGTTTAATATCAGCCACAGCATCAATGTTGTCTGACGCATTGCTTGTCACAAATGAACCATCGGAAGCTTTCGCTTCAACTAATACAGAGCTAAATGCCGTACCTTCCGTCGGTGATGTCGCATCATGAGCAATCTCTGCTGTGATCGCTGTTAATTCATCTTTGATCGGCAAGTCATTCAGCCACGCATCACCTGTATTTTCTACCGTGATGGTGTAGTTGATCTCTTGCCCAGGTGTAAAGGTTTTATCATCATCTGCCACCTTTTTATGAATAACAAAGTCACTGTTTTGCGGTGGGATCTCCTGCGATGTGTTGTCTAAACCATTAACAAATGCATGATTAGGTTCAATCACACCAACCGCAGTATCTTTAATCATTGCTTCAACGGTAAAGTACACGGTTTGTTGTGGTGCAATATCCAGTTCAGTATCAAGCTGCTTATTATCTAAAGGCGTATTTACTGGTACAAAGGTATCAGGCAAACCAGATACACCACCTTCAACACGATAAGTAATGCGATAATCGCTATAAGCTGGCTCATTCTTATCACCCGCTACATCGACGCTTACATGTGATACAACGTCTTTAACTGTGATGTCATTTGCCCAGTTATTTGAACTATTCTGAACCTTAATTTCATATGTCGCTTTTTGTCCTGGAAGGTAATAGCTATTCGATGTGAACGGCTTACCATCAAGCTCAATGACATTTTTTGACGCTCTAATATCTTTAGGCTCAGAGGTTAATACAGCATCATCACTCTTCTTACCGAACACTGCGGTATTGGTAATATCCCCCAAAGCATCATCGCTAATGGTTGCATCCACTAAAATCGTTATTTTGCCGACTTTAGGAGCAAGAACTGCCTCAGCGTTAATATCATTCTGCCCCGTTGTTAGTGGGATTGTTGTAATGCCACCTTCAAATGCAGGCTCATTAACAGACCAATTGCTAAAAGGCGTACCTGTTGGATCTTGCTTACCATCACCTGATAATTCAGCGACGTTGGTAATTAATTTACTTAGCTCATCTTTCAATAGCGCTGTGTAACTCGTACCGTAGCCTTTGTTTGATAACTCAATTTTGTATTGGATTTTTTGGCCTGGTTGGTAAGTCTTAATTTCCTTACCGGCACTATCCATAACAATTTTCGTTAGCTCCACATTGGCAGGCAACATCTTAGAGGAAGGAGACTTAGGATGTAGCCTGTCTCCAACATTTGCTTCATTGTGGAAAGTACCAACAATGGTAGGTTTAATATGCGCTGTGATATTAAACGTCACCTCGTTTTCAGGACCAATATCAACTGTTGTATCAAGCACTTGAGTTGAAGGTGCAAAATCTGCCACTTTACTAAATGCATCTTGATGAGCAAAAGCATGAGCAATCAATACATCATCAAAAACAGGCTCTTCCACACCATTAACGGTTTTTGCTGTGATAGTAGATAGATCGTCTTTTATCGATAAATCATCAATATTCGCAGTGCTTTGGTTAGTAACCGTCACCTGATACTCAATGTAACCACCCGGCATATAGCCTTTAAGATCGGGCAGTTTATTTTTCTCGTCATCGTAGTAAGCAACAATCGTCTTGTTAGCAATGTATTTTGCAGTAACAGGGTTTGTAACCACTTCGGTGGTATTACCATTTACATCTAAGGCATTGGTAATTGGGCCAACCGCATCCATGTTTACAACAGCATTAACGCTATAAACAGCAGTACCGCCTAGAGGAATAATGGTATCCGTTGTATTAATACTGCCAGTTTTGTCATAGTGACCTGCGAAGTACCATGTTTTATATTCACCGCTGTATTTATCTGTTGTTGTAACAGATGAGAACGCAGGCGCTTGATTACCATGAACATCCAGCACTTTCACGTCAGCAAGTAAATCCTTAACATGGACATCAAAGGCATGGGCTTTACCCGTGTTTTTAACGGTTAAGGTGTAATGTAATGGTTTTCCTGGTTCATAGCTTTTCTGATCGACCTTCTTTTCAATTTCTAATTTCGGCTCATAAGGTTCAACCACTAAGTCAGGATCGTTATTAAAAGTAATATCACCAACTGCATCGTCACGTACCGTACCTGTAACGGTATAAATCACTTTATCTTTTGGTGCGACATCAATCATAGTGTTGATGTTTTTGTTATTAGCAACAGTGCCGTCTAACGAACCATCCGTTGAAGTTGATGGAAGGTCGTGCCCAGTTACTTCTGACTTCTCTACTGATACGGTGAACACAGGGCCAGAACCATGATCAAACGGGTTACCTTCTGAAGTTGTACCGTCTTTATTGATAGTCGTTACTTTTAGTCCTTCGAGATCATCAAAAATGGTTCTATCGTTCATATAACCCAAGCTTGAAGATGCCGTGATGGTATAAACGATTTGTGTTTTACCTGGAATATAATGTGATTCATTCAAATGGCGAGTGACATCACCACCTGTATTGGCACGTTGTACAGTAGCATCTGCATATGCAGTGATCGGCTCCATCTTGCCGTTTTTCAATGTAAAGTAAGAGACTTCAGCAACGTTTTTCAGCCATTCATCCACCACATTATCTTTAATAATCGCCGTGATTCGATAAGTCGCATTGTCGCCAGCCTCACCTTTTTTCGCTAATTGCAATTCATCATGCAAGTCGACATTTTCAGCAAGCGGCTCTTCACTTCCCTCACCAACTTGCTTGGTAATTGTCCATGAACGGTAAGGCGTACCTGTAATATCGGCATGTTTGTTGTCGCCGTTATTTGCCAGTAAAACATCAACACCAATGATCTTGTCACTAACAACGACATTATCGACAGCATTCGCACTGTTATTAACAACACGTACTGTCCAAGTATATTTGTCACCTGGGTGATAACGTTTAAAATCAGGATCACCGTATTTGTAGATACTAATGCTATTGACCGATGTATTATCTTCATTGACATCAACAGAGGCATCAAAATGATCACCCGCATTATCCGTTGCAGTTACAACGTTAGTGATCTTACCCTTACCTACTGCCTTTTCAGACACTAAGCCTTTTACATGAATACGTAATGTTTGATGCGGTGCTAAATCAAAGCGAGCATTATTAATATCTTTGGTACTTTCACTCGCACTTGCTTCTGTTGTTGGGTAACCAAATAGCTCTGTTCCTTGCCCACGATCTTCTGTTGCAGGGTTCTTCTCATCATCAATGATTTCCCACCACACTTTCCATGTATCAAAAATGCCTAATGTTGAGATCGAATCTGATACATGACCATCATTCACATAACCATCACGATCATAATTTTGGATATCAATGGTGTACTCAAGTGGTTGTCCAACCGTATAAACACTGTTCGACACTAACTTACGTAAACGTAAACGAGGCTCAGCTGGAACAACATCAACGTTAGCTGTTTTGATAACTTCGCCTGTACGTGCCAATTTAGCTTGTGCTTGGTTAGTAAATTTGCCCCAAATCACATGATCTTTACTACGTGGATCAATATTGGCAGTTACAGTAAATGTGACGGAGCCTTCAGCTGGAACATTAACAACGCTCTCTAAATCTTTATTATTTACAGGTGCTTTAACAACTTCCGCCCCACCGTCAGTCGCTGTTGATACTGTCCAGGACTTGAATACAGGTACCTCTTCACCCTTTTTTTCAAGTAACTCTGCTTTTATTTGAGAAATAGCATCCTTGACTGTGACATTTTTAGCAAAGCCCGCTGGTGCTGGGTTAGTAACTTTAATGGTGTAAGTAAACTCATCATCGTTATAACCATAAGCACGCCAGCCATCACTATTTGCGCCTTTAACATGCTTTTCTATGTTCAAGTTTTCTAAACGTGGCGTGGTAATAACTGTCGATTTACCTTGCTGTTTACCCTCACCAGCATAGGCTGTGTTAGAGATAACACCGACGATGTCATGCTTAGTTTTAGCGGTAACAATGTATTTCACCGACTCATTCGGGAAAATGGTTGCTTTTACATCAATAGGATTTTTATTTAAATCACCATTAACATCAGGATTTGAATGTTCACCTTGATCTGTAGTTACACGAATACTCCCTTCAACAAATGGATATACCATCTTACCGTCAGCATTCTCTGCCGTGATTTCATCTAATTTATCAACCACAGGAATATCAAGTAACAAACCATTCGATGGGTTTTTTACTTCAATGGTATAAGTAATATCTTCACCCGGAGTGAACTTGTCTTGATCTACCGATTTCTTAATTTGGATCTTACCCTTTGGCATATCAATACCAGAGCCAGACTCATCAAAGTCATCACCACAAGCATTAGAATCTTGAATATGTCCAATCGTGGTGTCTTTCACTTTTGCTTTGATCGTATATTCGATATAAGAATTGGGCGCTAAATCGACAACAAAGTTAATGTCATCCGTTCTGTGTGCCGACGGGTTATTCGCAGCAACACCTGCATCAGTACCTTTATCAGTATTTTGAGCATCAATACTGTCGATATACCAATACTCAAATGGCGCCTCATCTGCACCTGTCGATTGCGTAGTAGCAGGACATGTCATCAGCTTATCTAATAAACTAATGTTGTTCGCAAACTTATGCTTATCTGTATTCTTAACTCTTAATTTATAAGTGATTTCATTACCAGGTGAATACTCACTTTCAATCACTCTTTTCGTATTTTGTGTCTTGGTTACAAGTTGAGTATTTGCATTCACTAATTCCGTTTCAGCAACTTGCTGACTTTTTGCATCAAGCAACAATGCTTTATTACTGATCTCTGCAATAGCAACAGCAGTTGTTGTCGCTGTTACCGTATAGGTAATTTTACCCTTAGCAGGTAATGTCACAGTGTCATCAAGATCAGTATCTTTTAGAGGAGAAGATAATGAAGAATCAGCACCGTTTTCAACGGCAACAGCAATATCCCACGTTGTAAACGGGCTAGACTTATCTTCGTCGGTATGTGACCAGTTATTATTGTCGTCGATATTATTATTTGCAGCTTGTGACTGAATAGATGAAAGCGTATCAATCACATGATAATTACGTGCAGTACCTGCATGAGCAGCATTTTCAACCACTACGGTATAGGTAATTTTCTTACCTGTTTGATATGCCGAATTAGCAACGGTTTTAGTAATAGAAACATCTGGCAGTAAATAATGAGTGACAACCGCATCTAATTCTTTTTTAAACCAGAAGCCTTTTTTAAATGAAACATGATCACTGGTATTAATATCGCCAATAGCATTTTCAACAGTCTTAGCTGTAATAATATAAGTAATTGACTCTGATGGTGCTACAGTAATATTTGTTACTTCTAAATTACCAGAAGAATTAAAGACACCCGCATCACTATTTACACCAACTTCTGTCGCTTTATTGGAAACGGTAGAAAAAGCTAACCCTTCGCTACCAGAATCAAGCATCGTAGTGATATCTGCAATTAATGCATTTAACTTTATATTTTTATAACTACTATCTTCAGAGTTGTTTTTAATGATTAATGTATATTTAACTGATGAGCCTGCATCATAATTCTTTGGTGCACTTATTGTTACAACCAAATCATCGGTAATATTCGCTTGTGCTGGAAGCACAGATAAACCAGTTATACATATCAATAAAGATAATATGAACCTTACTAATGTCGATAACAAACGCATAAGCTTTCCGTATATCTTCCTATTAATTATTTTTACACCTTATTTATGCTGACTAGGTGTCCCTATGAATTAACATTAACAAGAGAAAGATACGGGGTTAACTCATATGTTATGAATAACATTGAATTGAAAAATCAGAACAAACTGCCATTTTTAAAATACACTTTAAAACAAGGCACCTCATAATCAACAAAAAATTATTAACAAACAAAAACAAAGACTTACACTAAAAATAGAGCTTAAATTAAAATAAAAAAAACTAAATCAGTAAATTTATAAGCGCAAGTTTAGCAAATTAATAAACATTAATATCATTGAAACTTTTACACCAAAAACACGTTACCAACACTAAAAACCATAATGTTATAAAGGACAATATATATAAAATTTTTTATAATTTCATAAAGATGCATCTAGAATATTTGTATTTGAAACTATATAATAACTAACCAAATCAACAGCGAATATATATATGTCTTCTAATATCACTTATTCAAAAAATGAGAGAGCTATATTCATCAACTCAGGAGAATATAATAAAAAGATAGATCTATCTAAATTATCTTCAGCTGAATTAAACATTATGGAGCACTTTACTCACAATATAAATCAAGAAATAACACGTAAGGAGCTGATTAATATCGGATGGCCATATAAATCAGTCAGTATGAGCTCTCTAAATGTTGCAGTTGCTAATATAAGAAAAAATTTTATTGCTAATGATATTGATAGCAACTTATCAATAAATACTGTACCTACTATTGGATATATGTTTAATGCATCATTTACAAATACTCTGGAATCAATTCATGACCCAACCAGTGAAGATCTATTTAAAAGCAACAGAAAAAAAACATCGAAACTAAGTTTTACTATATTAAGCATGATTACTATCATAAATATGATATGTAGCTTTATGGTATCAAAATATATCTATAAGTTATTTTACTAATGAAAAATAAAACCTTTTTATATCTCAACATCTTTATTTTTTTCATTCCATTATATTTACTTATCCCTGCACTTTATAATGGTAACCAGTGTGCTTATACGGCAGAAGGAAAGATAGTTTTACCTGAACGTGATTTTAAGTTTATTTGTAAGAATGGTGTTTACGATCTATATCACTACTTCCCCGATGGTAGCATTCGGCATCATAGTGGTTTGTACTTAAATTATGGCTCGAAGAGTGCTCTTATAAAACTCAATGAAAAAATGATCAATTACCACTTAAAGGGAGAGACGTTAAATACAGACGTATTGAATCGAGGAATTAAAGTAGCCCCTTTCCTAAAATATGAAGATAGAATAGAGTTCAAACTTTTTGATAATGAACTTATGAAAAAATCTTATCGTATTAAAAATTTAGTTGTACACAAACAAAAATAGCACTAAATACTTAGTGCTACTTTTTCTATCAATGATGGTTTGGAGTATAAAAAACCTTGCTGATGTTTAATGCCCAGCTTAAGTAACTCTTGCGATTTCTCTATAGTTTCCACCCCCTCTGCTATCAGATCTGCTGAAAGCGTATCTGCAAAGTTAATCACGGCTTGTAGAGTATTCAGCGAGCCATTAACAATCGACTTATCAATCTTTATATCTTTTATCTTTAAGTCAGAAAAATAAGTATCAAAGTCGCAATAATCTTTGCCAAAATCGTCGATGTAAAACTTAAGACCATGTTTTTGAAGTAACTTTATATTTTTGATGAATATGGTTCTATTCGCAATTTTAGAACTTTCTGTCAATTCTAAAATGAGATTAAATTTATCTGCATCATAGCAACCCACCACCTTGGTTTGTATAAATTGAATAAACGATTGCTCTTCAATTAATGAGGGGGGCACATTAATACTAATATCTAGCGTAGTAGATATGTGGATATTATTAAGTAAAGTTAGCGATTGATAAATAATAGACTGTGTAAATTCATTCATTAATCCATAACTTTCAATCTCAGATAAGAAAGTGGCTGGAGATAAATATCTTCCATTTGCGTTTTTTCGTGCTAATACCTCTACACCTTTTATCGTTCTTTTTTCAAAATTATAAATACCTTGAAAAAAAGGAACATATACGTTCCTTTTAATCTCACACTTAACCCATTGTTTATAAAATAAATTACGCATTAATCACAGCCAAATGTTACTCATAAATAAATGTGACACTCGCAATTCCTGATGCTTCCCCAGCAGTGATATCACCTGTTCGTACATATTTCGCAGTAAGATTCACATCAATTAAATCTTCATCTTTATCTGCGGTTGCGATGTACCATTTATTCGATTGATCAGCCGTATTATTATCAGGCCCGTAAACAATCGCTTTAGGATCATCCTTATGGAAAAACTGAATCCCGACTCCTTTCGCTGTTGAAGTATCGGTTAATGTTAAAATATCAGATGTGTTACCTGGAAATGATTGATCTGTCATCACAGCCGATACCGCAACACCATTTTTACATTTAAGATTTATCTGCAAATTGGCTTCTCCGGCAGTCTCGCCAACGGCTGCAAATTCACTCATATTATGCTCACCTAAATCTATGGTAAATTCTTCATCAGAAGAAATTTCACAGCTAGGAGTAGTAATAACAATATCGTCACCATTAGTTAATATTGGTATATTGGTATTATATGTTGCACCTTTTGTATCAGCGTAAAGACGAGCAAAACCCAGCGTTCCACCCTGATCAATTTCAGGGCCTGTAATATTATGATTACCCGAGGGTATTGGTTCACCGGTATAAACAAAAATAATTCTAAACTCAAACCATGCTTTTGTTTTATCTACTAGTGGTATTTCAAGTTTATCAGTCGCATTAAGGCCAACAAAATTATTACCCACTTTCGCTTCTAAACTATAACCAATGCCTTTGACATTAGTTTTGTATATCACATGCTCACCGTTTTCATTAGTGAAACTGCCTGATGCTGCATTGGCAAAAGGCTGTGATAAATAAATAGACTCTATCTCACAGCTATTCAAATTAGATGGACATAAAAATGTAGGATCTGCTTCAGTTGAAAAACCATATGCCACGCCATTTTTAATAGGTGTACCTGCAACAGCATTATCAGGGTCAATAATAATATTTGCCCCATGTGCATATTCTTCATGATGATTTTCTATGGGAGATTCAGCATAAAGATGAAATGAAAGCAGTGATAAAGCAATTGCTAATATTTTTTTCATGTTATAAATATTCAACCTCAAATGTCGCTGTTGCAGAAAAAGCACCTTCAGCAACATCAATTTCTGTTTTCTTTAACGAAGCGGAAAAAGTAATAGATTGACTATCACTAGAATCAAAATTAATAACTTCACTACTACCATTTAATTTTATCTGCTCATCATTTGGAGTGAAAAAAGCAATGCTAAAACCCATATCTGCATCACCATTAATATTTAATGTATTAACATCCGTTTTATCTGCATCACCTTTTAAATTAAGTTTCACAGCTTGAATACTTTCACTGCAATTTTCAAAATTAATCGTAATTGGTGTTTTTTTGATTTGATCCCCTACTGAACCAAATTCTTTTTTATCTACTGTACCAAAAGACACTAATTTATTTTGATCTAATGGAGATATCGTACATGTATTCTCAATAATACGACCATTGATATTGATCAAAACATCGTAAGCAAAACAATTCGATGAAAATAAGACCAATAATATGATAAATTTAGATACAATCTTTCTGCCCATAATAAATACGCCCTTCTTTAAGATCGTTTAATTCAATATCTAATTGACATGATTTATCACGCCCCCATTGAATTTGGTAAGATTGTTTCTCTTGCAAGCCCGATAAATAAATTTTACCTTCATCACCTACAATGGATGCTTGGTTATTGTCTTTATCTAATACCGAACTGCCAAATGGTAACCACTTCCCTTGATATTTAACGTTGATCAGGGCCTTATAACCTTTCTTAATATCAAAAGTTAATTGAGCAATCGCACCATCAGTTGGTACAGTTTTCTTCACTGATTTTTCAATTTCTAAATTATCATCAAGATGGTTAACATCAATCTCAACCGTATTTTCTTTATATGGACGAGCATAAGATACAATGGCATAGCCCTGACTATCTGTAACAACATTACGTTCGTTATAAAGCGGTACATTAGCCACGCCATTAGTGGATACTAATACACTGGTGTTACCCACGTTTTGCCCAAAGGTGATCCCGCCCTCATGGAGAATAATGCCGCCTTTCATTGAATAGTTTATAGTTTGACTATCACCATTTTTCGAGTAACCAACATCATATTCCGCATGAGATGAGGAATAATTTAAATTCACGTTGCCCGAAAAATCACTGCTATTAACACGGGTTGAAGCAGAATATTGCAACTCTTTATTTTCTAATAGCGCCCCAGAGACCGAAGCACGATGCGCAACATGACCATCTAAATCTGAATCCATACTGTAATTTACATATGAGGTTGATAATGTATTTTTATCATCCATGTAATTAATTGGTATCGATGCATTCAATGAAATCATCTTATCACTGTTTGAATATTGACTATCATTGTCAACCTGAGAATAAGATAAACCCAATGTAACGTTCTTGATGGTTGCGTTATAACCAATTAAGAAATTATTTTCTTTACTGCCATCCCAATAAGACTGCTTATAATAGTTAGTATATAAGCTGCCATATTTTCCTAGTGATTGATTAACAGTAACATTTGCTTTGGCTTTTTTATTATTAATATGATCTTTAGTACTATTTTCTTGGATCACATCCGACAGCTCATAAAACCCTTTTGATGAATAACGGTAACCCGCTAAACTTACGTTCATACCTGTGCTTGTTAGTGATTTAGAATAAAGAATACTAGTAGACACACCTTCCGCATCACTGTTTTCAAACTGACTTTTTGCATAGGATGTATTAATCGAAAAGGCACCAAATTGACCAATATTCGCTGCTACACCAAGTGATAATGCTTGATAATTGGTATTTAATTGCACAGCGTTATACACGGTAAACGTATTGTTTAAACCGTAATAAAAATTACCGTCTAAAAATAATCCATCTTTTAGATCATCCGCATCTTTCAATTTACCAAGGTTCATTTCGTAACCTAGATGACCCGCACGTTGCAATGACGGTAAACTTGAAAATGGGACAATAAATGAGCTAACAGTATTATCTTCTTCTTTCACTTCAACATGTAAGTCACCGCTTGATCCTGTTGAGTAAAGATCATCAATAACAAACGGACCCGGCTGCACCGAGGTTTGATAAATGGTGCTATTACCTTGTTTTACAGTGACTAATGCATTCGATTTAGCGATCCCTTTAATAACAGGGGCAAAACCTTGCTGACTTTCTGGCATTAAATTTTTATCAGTTACAAGCTGAACCCCATCATAACGATTAGAAGAGAATACCCTGCCACTGGAATTTAACTCACCCACTTTCAGCTTCGATTCAATCGCTGGGATCACTTTATAAATATAGTTATTACTAATATTGACATCTGGTGAGCCAGTTATATCACTAACAAAAAGACTACCGCGGTAACGCCACTCGTTAAAATTAGCTCCGAGTAATACGTTCGCAGATAAATTATTAGATGCATTGCCATGATAACGGCTATTACGACCAGATAAATGATAATTCATATATGCTGAATTAATACCATTATCCCAACGACTAGGATCAACGAATCCTCTCACATTTTTATCAAGGTATGCTTGAGGAATAGAAATAGACAGGGCTTGTTTGGAGGTATCAACGTCAATGCCAAGATCGTTAATTTCTTTATAAGCAAAACAACTTTTAAGATCGAAGTGTTGCTCTCCCAGCTTCGTTAAATCTAACCCTAATGAAGATAATTCCTCTAATGAAAGACAAGGTTCAACGCTGTCATCATGATTTTTAAATACAATCTCTTCATTGGTTAAATATTTATCATTAACGTAAATATCAAAGATATATTGGCCTGGTAAAATAGAACTACGACTAAATGAAGAGAGATCCACTGCTGCACCATCACCTTCAGAAAGAAAGGCGGCATCAAATGTTTCAGCATTAACCATGACTGTTGATTGAGTCATACATAATAACAGGCAGTAGGCTACTTTATTTAGTCGTAGTGTCATCATTACATTACTTTCAAGGTTAACTTATCAGAAATCGCACCATAATCATTAATGCTTTGATATTGCAGATTGGCATTTTTACAATCATTACAATCAAAACTTGTGGTTGATTTAGGTGCTAGCATAATTGCTTGAGGCTTATTTTTTCCCGTTTTCACATTGATCAATGATTGATGGAAAATAGAGTCATTCACTAATTCAATATGTCGACTATCTTTATATTTGGCTTGTAATGGTATATCTACCATACCTGCGGCATGCGCTACATAATCAGGGCGATAGAACATTTTGATCCGCGATACAATCGCCAGCTGCAAGGTATTTTTCTTCTTTTCGTCTTTCGGTGGGATCGCTTTTACATTGATCCAATACACTTGCTCTTTTTTAGGTTCGAACGCTGCGCTGTCTTTAACTCGAATGATCCTGATTTTATTTTCTGTATTTTTATCAACAACAAATAAAGGTGGTGTAATGGTGAAATCATTGGTCTTCTCACCTTTATCGTTTTCAATCCATGACTGAATTAAGAATTTATTATCTTGATCAGAATTATTAATATTTAACGATTGCTGTGAGTTTGATTCTTTAAATATTACCCGCGTTGCTCCTAATGAAACACCACCAGCATAAGAACAAATTGGAGCAAGCAATGATAATAATAATACTGCTTTTCTTTTTTTAAATTTCATCATGGATAGATAACTCGAATTAAAAGTTTACTGTTTGTTGAGCTTGGGACAACTTTCTTTTGAGTGCTTTTGTATTTTAAAACCATATCAACTTTTTCTTTATTCTTATCCAATACCACACGGTTATTAGTATTGGGTAAGAATGGTTTACCGTAAATATCAGTAATAACAATCGCAATGCCATTTTTATTACTACCTGCTTTAAAAGCATTCATATCTTTGATGTCTTTTATCCCGGTAAAACCTAAATCAATATTTTTTTTAATATCTGTAATGCACTCTTCAAATAAAACATTAAAGTTAAAACCATCATCTATATCATTATTATTATGTTTCGATATAGTGGTTTCTTCATGGTTGTTATCATAATTAATCACGCAGGTTTGATTAACTACCATGCCTTCAATGTTGACAATTCCATCTGCAGTTACAGGCATATCTTTGCTAAATGCAAAATGAGAATAAGTAACAATCGATAATATTAATATGTAATATTTCATCTAACCTACTTATTACTTATTGATAAGAAAGTGCTCACCCTTAATACGTTGAATAAAAGTAAGCACCCTATCTTAGTTAGCTATATTTACGCCAACTTAACCCTTATGAGTAAGTAACAGTAAATTGTGCCACTGCGTTTGCTACGCCTGGTTCTACTGTCGCATCAGTTGATACATACGTTGCGCGGTAGTTAAATACGTTAGTACCGTCAATTAGAGCTTTCGAATAAGACGAAGCTTCATTGAATGTAACTGCACTACCATCTTCATTGTAAAGATGAATACCTACACCTTTAGCTGAGCCCGCTAGGGTATTAATTGCTAATGCTTGAGTATCAGTTGCAGCAACATTACCTTGGAAGTTAATCGCAGCAGTAGTTTGAACTGATGTATCACAATCTACTAAAGAAAGCGTGAAAGAGTTACCACCCGCTTCATCGCCTGCTGAAGCAAAGTCAGCAACACGCACTTGACCCATTTGTACTAGCTTGTCACGAGACTCGTTATCAACTGCACATGCTGCATTAACTACTTCACCTTCAAAACGTACTTGGCCGCCTTGAACTTCTGTTGTACCTGTAGCGCCTGAAGTAGCAGCAGAAGCCATCATTGGGAACGCAACAGCAGCTAGAGCAACAAGAGTCTTATTGAATTTCATATCGATTTTCCTTTATGTAAATTTTTTAGTCGTAGCTTGAAAGGCAAAGCATGTCTTCTGACATTCGTGATTCACGATGATGTGCAGATAAGCGCTTGATGAGCTCCTTAAAAGCACCTTGCCTTTCGAGTGACTACATTTAGCCACAGGAAAATTCGTATCCGATAGTTATTAATTATGATTAAGCATGATGAAAATAATTAATCAAAAAGACACTGATATATAAGGCTTTTTCGCTCACCACAATCAAAAAATTAATACTTTTTAATATTTAATTTCTTCGCCACCATTAAAATGGCCACAAATGGATCTGTTTAATTGCAAACCAACCTTAGTATTTAAAGACATGAAAAAATAGACTCGACTCCAGACAAATACAGTCACAAAGCCGCTTAATGAAACCAGTTAAATCAACAGGGCAAATAAGAGTCATGAAAGAAACAGAAATAATAAGATAAATACGATATGGAGGAATAAATTTACCCAAGAAAGAGCTCATAAAACGCAAGATAAAAGACAAAATCGAAGATAAATAAACATAAAAATATTTTCTCTCACATAAATTTTATGTTCAGATTTTTTCAGGGCTATTTGGTAGCGTATTAATACTTCAAGATTTATATTGTCGCTTTAAAGCACTACACGTTGGGTGAGTATTATGATCGTAAAATTAAAGCGTCTTTCTTTTACTTTTTTTAACTGCGCGGTTGGCTTTCTTAGCTTAGCTATCGTGCTAGTTTTAGCGATCTTATCCTCGGAGCAAATCAGCACTCAGCTTTTCCAAACTCACCTTAAACTTCTCGAAAAACAGCGTTTTTATGACTATATCGAGCAAGTAAAAAAGACTTCAGTGCTACTTGATAACTTACAATATAGTCTTTCTTATACTTGCGATGCTCAAGATATCGCTGAACTGGAAAAAATCAGTTACTACTCACCTCAGATCGCATCGATTCAACTTATTACTAATAGTGGTTTACAATGTAGTGATCACCGTGATATTGATGCGCTATATACCCATCCTCTTCAAATTATCGAATTAGATCCGCAAATTATTCTCATCGCTAATAAGAAAAATAATCAGTCGATTGTCCAGTACAAAAAGCATATTTTAGGCGGTAATGTTATTGTTGATATTGCTCAACAGCCTATTAACCCTTTACTTGCTGGATTACCTAAAAATAGTTGGATTCAAATTATTGAAGGTAATAATGTCGCATTATTTACGGGTAATCGAAAAGGCTCACCTAACGAAATTTTCTCAAAAGACATTACCGCAAGTGATATTAATCATATAGTCAAACCTATTTTATCCATGTCATTAAATAATAAAGCATGGCTCAAATATTATGCGACGCCTGAAGCAATTAAGACTTATCGCAACATTATTAAACCGTATTTACTCTTTTTACTGGCTCTTTTTTCTAGCGCCTTGATCTACCTATGTTATCGCCGTTATCACAGCACTAGCATCATTAAGTTTTTGATTGAAAATGCGATTAAACAAAATCATCTGGTGCCTTACTACCAAGCAATTGTCGATGCCGATAAACAGCAAATTTGTGGTTATGAAGTCCTGATCCGTTGGGAAACAAAAAAAGGTAAAGTGATTTTACCAGATGAGTTTATTCCACAATGTGAAGAAAATGGAGCAATCACGCCTCTTACTTTCCAACTAATTAATACTGTTGCGAAAGATATTCGAAAGCTTGAAATTCTGCATCATGGCAAGCCTTTACCTTTCTATTTCAGTATTAATTTAAGTGCCAGCGTACTGCAAGATCCTGAGCTTGTGCAGATCACCCGCGAAGCACTACAACATTATAAAATTGCGGCACACAACATAGCGTTTGAGTTAACAGAGCGCTCGCCAATTAAAGATATTGAGTTAGCTGGTAAAATTTGCCAACAGCTCAATGATATGGGTATTCAAATTAAACTCGATGATGTCGGCAATGGATATTGCGATTTCCTTGCTCTACAAAAACTACAAGCAACGACAATTAAAATTGATAAGATCTTTATTGATGAACTCGATTGCAATAACAAAAATACCATTGTGAGTTCATTGGTTGCCTTTGCTGATAAAGCAGAAGTCGAAGTGGTGGCTGAAGGTGTAGAAACAGCAGAGCAAGCTAACTGCTTATTAGCGATGGGGATCCACTATCACCAAGGCTACCTATACAGTAAACCACAACCCTTTAGCCGTATTTGTCAGGAGTTTTCTACTGATGAATAACAACAATCACAGTATTTTAAATGAACAACAGTCAAGCCGATTGACGAGGTGTTTTTTCGTCAATCACTTCCTGTTAAACCGTGTATTTGTAATATCTATCAATATATTGCTGCTGATCTTTCTTGTTGTCATGAATACACAACAAGAGATCAGTGCAGCCAAAGAGTACGTGCAAGGTAATTTAAATCAGATAAAAAAAAGTATTATTTCATTGGCTTATCGTAATGAGCGTTATGCTCGAACATTTTCGAAGCAAATAACGACATTACATCCCCTGCAAACCTCACCGCTTGTTGAGGTGCATTACTATCCAGAGCTCAATGAGTTTGGATTTAACCGTAATGTTTACCCCAGTAATTTACTTAACGGCAGCCTTATTGGAACAGGAAAACCCTCTGATAAAATAAAAATGGAAACCAATATTTTTCCCTTTTTAGACGATCTATGGAGCCAGCAACACCAGCACTCGATTAAGTATAATTACTACTATATTTCACATACATTGAAGTATTTCTATTTATCGACCAAGTATCCAGTGAGTGAATTTAATACCCGTAAGCATTTTTTTTCAACCGCACTATATAACAGCTATCGTTCTGATATTAATAAGCAATATCAGAATAAAAAAGGGTTTTATTTTACTGCGCCTTATACTGATTACATCACCCATGAACAAGTGATCACATTAAAATCACCTGTTTATAAAGAGCAGAAAGTGATTGGTGATATTGGTGTAGATATTCCAATCGCCTCATTAAGTAATGCAATTACACTACCACGTAACTTTAAACCTTACTTGACGTTTATCTTCTATAACAAAGAGGATGGTTCAAAGATTAATATCCAAAAAGGAAGTAAAAATAAATTCCTTCCGCACATAGAAATGAAAGTAAATATTGATGATAACAATGCAATTTATGCAAATTTATCGATTTTGTTTTTCTTAAGCGCGGTACTGCAAAATATTGTTATTGGAGTACTGTTCTTATTTTTACTCAATTACATGTATTCACAGTTGAAAAAATACAAATTTCAAAAGAATCACTTTCAACTAGAAGCATTTACAGATTCGTTAACTGGGTTATTTAATCGTCGTATTATGGAGAAGATCCTGCCTAAATTAATTAGGGAATATCAAGATAAAACAACGCCAATCTCAATTATTGCTATTGATGCTAATGACTTTAAAATCATTAATGATACCTATGGTCATGAAACTGGTGATAAAGCACTCATGCATATAGCCAATAATATCTCACATTTAAGCCGTAAGTCTGATATTGGTTTACGATTAGGTGGTGATGAATTCTGTATTGTACTGCCCGATTGCTCATTAGATAAGGCGACTAAAATGGCCCATCGGTTATCCATTGCTATCAATCAAAGCCGTTTTTGCGAGCATAATGTACACACTGGTATCACTACAGGTTGTATTGAAATCACTAAAAATGAAAGCTTGAAGGAAGCTTTAAAACGCGCTGATAATATTCTGTATCAAAATAAGAAAAACAAAAAAATCACTGAGCAGTTTAAAAAATATCAATAAAAAACGGCTTCTAGGATCCCTAGAAGCCGTTTTTACAACTTACCTTAACTTACGCTACATGTAAGCATGACACCGCATGAACATCATTACCTTTCAACTGTGGCTTTTGCTCTGCACACAATGATGTAGCATTCGGACAGCGGGTTCTAAATACACAGCCTGATGGTGGATTCATTGGTGACGGCAAATCCCCTTCAAGTAACTCAACATGTTTATTTCGCTCTAACTCCGGATCAGGGATCGGCACAGCTGACATCAATGCTTTGGTATAAGGGTGCTGAGGCTCTGCAAACAGGGCTTCACTTTCCCCCATTTCAACCGCATTACCTAAGTACATCACCAATACACGATCTGAAATATGTTTTACCACAGACAAATCATGAGCAATAAAGATCAGGCTTAAACCCATCTCTTTTTGAAGCGATTTCAGAAGGTTGACTACCTGAGCCTGAATAGATACATCCAGCGCAGATACAGGCTCATCACAGATGATCATTTTAGGTTTTAAGATCAGCGCACGGGCAATACCAATACGCTGACACTGACCACCAGAAAACTCATGAGGATAACGGTTGATCACATTAGGTAATAAACCTACTTTTGCCATCATGGCTTGTACTTGCTGCTTCACTTCATCTGCTGGCAAATTCGGGTAAAACGCTTTTAATGGCTCTGCAATGATTTCCCCAACCGTCATACGAGGGTTCAACGATGCCAGTGGATCTTGGAAAATCATCTGAATTTCTTTACGTTTTTCACGTAACGCTTCATGTTTGAGCTTAGTGAGATCTTGTCCTAGCCATACCACTTGTCCGTCAGTCGCTTCAACTAAACCGATAATGGCACGGGCAAAAGTAGATTTACCACAACCTGACTCACCTACTACACCTAATGTTTCGCCTTCATAGATACGAATGTTAACCCCATCAACCGCTTTTAATTTGATAGGTGGCGTCCAAGGCCAAGCAGATTTTGCTGCAATGTTGAAATGCACTTTTAAGTCATTTACATCTAACAATAATTTCTTTTCTGCACTCATGACAACGCCCCCATTTCAGAAAAACATGCACGTAAACGACCGTCAGCAAATGGCGTTAAAATTGGTGATTCTTGTTTACAACGATCAATCACACGGTGGCAGCGATCTTGATAAGGACAGCCCGTAGGTAAGCGCAATAAGTTAGGTGGATTACCCGGAATGGTTGGCAGATCTTCACCCGTGGTATCTAAACGTGGAATTGCACGCAGTAGACCTTCCGTGTATGGGTGACTTGGTTGGTAGAAGATCTCATTGATCTTACCGTACTCCATGGTACGACCCGCATACATCACCAAGACTTTGTCACAGCTACCCGCTACAACACCTAAGTCATGAGTGATCATGATAATCGAGGTATTAAAGTCTTTTTTCAGATCGTTCAATAACTCCATGATCTGGGCTTGTACTGTCACATCTAGCGCTGTTGTCGGCTCATCAGCAATCAACAATTTAGGGCGACATAACAATGCCATTGCGATCATCACACGTTGACGCATACCACCAGAAAACTCATGGGGATACATGGTAATACGCTTGCGAGCTTCAGGAATTTTTACTGCGTCGAGCATACGAACCGATTCTTCAAACGCTTCGGATTTACTCATGTTTTTGTGCAGCATTAACACTTCCATCAGCTGATCGCTAACTTTCATGTAGGGGTTTAGCGATGTCATCGGATCTTGGAAAATCATCGCAATTTGTTCAGCTCGAATGTGATTAAGTGCTTTTTCTGGCAAGTTTAAGATCTCTTTACCTTCAAACTTAGCACTACCACTGATCTTACCGTTCTTCGCCAGTAAGCCCATAATGGCAAACACAGTTTGGCTTTTACCTGAACCTGATTCGCCCACAATACCTAAGGTTTCACCTTGATTTAGCGAGAAATTAAGATCGTTAACCGCAGTAACAATACCGTCAGGCGTGGTGAATTCAACACGCAGATCTTTTACATCTAATAAGCTCATATTACGTCCTTATAATGAAGCAAGCTGATCAACTTTATTGTTCTATCAGCATGTGTTGCCAACCTGCTTCATCCTGTTATCTATCTTTTGGATCCAATGCGTCACGTAGACCATCACCTACGTAGTTAAAACAGAACAGGGTCACGACCATGAAAGCGGCTGGGAATAATAGCTGCCATATGGCGACTTCCATTGTTTGTGAACCTTCTTGTAACAATGCGCCCCAACTTGTCATTGGCTCCTGTACCCCTAAGCCTAGGAAGCTTAAGAAAGACTCTGTCAGGATCATCGATGGCACCAGTAAGGTTGAGTACACCGCCACAATACCCAATACGTTAGGTACGATATGGCGAGTGATAATACGCCAGCGACTAACACCACACACATGTGCCGCTTCAATGAACTCTTTACTGCGCAGTGACAAGGTTTGACCACGAACAATACGTGCCATGTCGAGCCATGAAATTGCACCAATCGCAATGAAGATCAGCATGATATTACGACCGAAGAAGGTCACTAGCACGATCACGAAGAACATGAATGGAATAGAGTATAAAATCTCTAAAATACGCATCATCACACGGTCAGTTCGACCACCAATAAAGCCTGATGCTGCGCCATATAGCGTACCAATCACGACTGCAACTAATGCACCTAAGATACCCACCATCAGCGAGATCCGACCACCAATTAAGGTACGGGTATAAAGATCGCGTCCTAAACTATCAGTACCAAAGAAGTGACCGTCAGCACCAAAGGAAGGTGCTGCATGCAAGGCATACCAGTCGGTATCATCAAAAGCATATTGGCTGAACATTGGGCCGAAAATCACGGCTAAAGTGATCATCAACAAAATGGCAAGCGAGATCATTGCCGCTTTATTTCGCATAAAACGCGAGCGAGCATCTTGCCATAAACTACGGCCTTCAATTTCCAAGTTATCTGAAAATTTCTCTAAGGCTTCTACATTATCTTTTTTCATTAACATCATAACTTTCAGCCTCTTAGTAACGGATCTTCGGATCAATTGTCGCAAGAACAATATCCACAATGGCGTTAAAGATGATGGTTAATGAACCAATCAGAATCGTGATACCAAGTACCAATGAGTAATCACGGTTAAATGCAGCATTCACGAATAACTTACCAATTCCCGGCAGACCGAAAATAGTTTCGATAACTACAGAGCCTGTAATGATGCCGACAAACGCAGGTCCCATGTATGACACGACCGGTAATAATGCAGGTTTTAAGGCATGTTTGATCACAATGTAAGGGTAACTTAAGCCTTTCGCACGAGCGGTACGAATGAAGTTACTATTTAGCGTTTCAATCATGCTACCACGAGTAATACGGGCGAACGTCGCCACATATAACAACGCCATACCAAACATTGGCAATAAGATGAATTTAGTAGAACCGTCTTGCCAGCCACCAGCAGGTAACCACTGAAGTTTAATTGAGAAGATATAAATCAATACAGGCGCAAGAATAAAGGATGGCATCACCACCCCCGCCATAGCGGTGGACATAATGGTGTAATCGAGCCAAGTATTCTGTTTAAGTGCCGCAATAGTACCAACCGTTACCCCCATCACAAGGGCGAAAATAAAGGCAAAGAAACCAATTTTTGCTGATACCGGCAGTGCTTTTGCTACCAATTCATTAACGGTGAAATCTTTGTATTTAAAGGATGGGCCAAAATCACCTTGTACAATATTGCCAAGGTAAGTGGTGTACTGCTCAAACACAGGTTTATCTAACCCGTATTTCGCTTCGATGTTAGCCATAACTTCTGGAGGAAGAGGACGATCACTTGAGAATGGGTTGCCAGGAGCAAAGCGCATTAAGAAGAAAGAAATCGTGATCAATACCAATAACGTCGGTATGGCTTCTAAAATCCGTTTAGCAATGAATTTAAACATAAACTCTACCGTAATTGCTGTGAGTGCAAAAAGCAGCCTTCTATCCCGAAGGCTGCGTATTATTATTTTTATTTAATGCGAATTACTTCGCGATGAAGTACATATCTTTCGAGTAGATATTGTCTTCAGGGTTTTCCATTGGGTAACCCCCCAATTGCGGGTTCACTAGACGTGCGTTCACGTAGTGGTAGATAGGCATGATAGGCATGTCTTCAGCCAGTTTCGCTTCTGCTTCTTTATAATCTGCTGCACGATCGGCATCAGTTTTTGCTAGTACCGCATCATCAATCGCTTTGTCGTATGCTGCGCTTGAGTATTTAGGGTAGTTTTGTGAGTGATCACTGCGCATGATCGCTAGGAATGTTGAGGCTTCATTGTAGTCACCACACCAGCCCGCACGAGAAACATCAAAGTTACCCTGACGTTTTGCATCTAGGTAGCTCTTCCACTCTTGGTTTTCAAGTACAGCTGTTACACCCAAGCCTTTTTTCCACATTGAAGAGATCGCCACAGCAATTTTCTTGTGGTTTTCAGATGTGTTGTAAAGTAGGTTAAATTTAAGTGGGTTGTTTTGATCGTAACCCGCAGCTTTCAACAACTCTTTCGCTTTCGCTAGACGTTGCTTCTGATCAAGCCTCGAGTATTCAGGCATTTCAACATCCAGACCGTTCGTTGCAAGCGGTGTGAAGTTGTAAGCTGGTGTTTCACCTTTACCTACAATGAATTTCGCCAATACCTCACGATCAATAGCGTATGATAGTGCTTTACGCACGTTTGCATCATCAAACGGCTTACGTGTCATATTGAATTCGTAGTAGTACGAACATAGGTAAGGGGTCACTTTTACATCTTGTGGGTATTCTTTTTGTAGACGTTTGAAGTGCTCATTTGGCATTTCATACGTCATATCAAGCTCACCCGCCAAGAAGCGGTTCATTGCTGCTACTTGGTTTTCAATTGGTAGGAAAGTAACTTGGTTAATAACAGTATTTTTGTTATCCCAGTAGTTTTCATTACGAACAAGAACAATACGCTCGTTCACAACCCAAGTATCTAATTTGAAAGCACCGTTAGAAACGTAGTTGCCCACTTTCGTCCAGTCATCACCAAACTTCTCAACCACTTTCTGATTAACTGGCTTCATTGAAGTATGTACTAGCATTGAAGCAAAGTAAGAAACAGGTTTATCTAGCGTCACTTTTAGTGTCTTGCTATCTACCGCTTCAACACCCAATGTTTCAGGTGCTTTTTTACCTGCGATAATATCTTCTGCATTCGCCATTGTGGTCATTTGAATGTATGACGCATAAGGAGATGCTGTTTTTGGATCGGCAAGACGACGCCAAGTGTAAACAAAATCTTCTGCTGTAACAGGATCGCCATTTGACCATTTCGCATCATCACGAATATGGAAGGTCCATGTTTTATAATCTTCGGTTTCCCAAGACTTCGCTGCACCCGGTACTAGGTTACCTTTACTATCTTGGTTCACTAACCCTTCAAGCAAATCACGAATAACGTTTGATTCTGGAACACCAGAGACTTTTTGCGGATCAAGAGATTCAGGCTCAGTACCATTACCGCGCACTAACTCTTGTTTATCAGCCAGTTTTGTATCTGCAGGAACCTGCGCCGCAAAAGAGGAAAAAGAAGTGGCGGCAACAGCAAAACCCAGACTCATCATGAGTGCTTGAGTGATTTTATTCTTATACATGCATTACTCCAATACATTTGATTATTACATCCATGACGTTCTTCATTTGGTCATAAGGATGACTGCACTGGTTGTTTTTTATCCTAAAAGCAACCAATCAAACCGAAGAATTATTCAAAACGTTATCAGAATATAAATAAATTTACCATATTTTAACATTTAAAAGTAATTTTATACTGATAAAACAGGTGAGAGTAAGTTATAAACACTAATAACAAGAGAAGTGCCAAATTTTCATCTTCATAAAAACTATATTTACAGTAAATAACACTACAAATAACCAACGTAACGCTAATTAACTAGATATTTTATTTATACAAGATCACATAAACAGTTCAAAAAACCGCCCACTTAAAACCAAATAACAACATTTTATTTACATTTTTATTTCAAACATAAAAAAAGCACCGACTGAGTCGATGCTTTCTTGTGATGATGCAGGCAGAATTTACTACTTATTTTCGCTATCTAATTTAATCATTTGTTTGTCTTCATTCACAGCTTGCTCTCTTTGCTCGAGCAATAATTGTGAATCATCATCTTCAGGCTTATCAGTCATACCAATGTCAGCCATAATTTGCTTCATCTTTTTATTCGATACGCGTCTGTGCTTCATTGAACCCTCCGCTGTCAACCACTGTGCCAGTAGACCTCAATTACCACTTATTCGATTTAGCCTATACCAGCAACGTTTGTAATTACTAACCGCAATTAAAATATGGCACACAACTGACAACTTCGCCTCTTTGATCACAAATAAACTTGCTTTCACTGTGTCTTAAATAACTAAAAATAATTAACAATTTTTTTTATAGATATTCTCATTATAACGACAGATTTATCCTACTAGTAACATATCAACCAAATAAAAAAGAGGTTAAACTATATTCAATAAAGTGTTTATGCTTTATTTACTGATTTATAAAGAAGAACTTTACACTGCAATTGAAGAGTATCTATATGAGACCAGTAGGTTTTGCTACGCCGCGCAGCCCATCACGTTTTCGCCATAACTACGTTCCATCTATGATGACATCACGTGATAAGAATAAGAAAAACGAACAAACCAAATAACGAAATATCCCCTACCTCAGCTGTTTAATTTATACAAAAAAAGGAGCCTCTCGGCTCCTTTTTTACATGCAATGTTGATTATTTTGACCAACGATCGGCAGCAGAAGTATCTGTTTCGCGTGCATCAACCCATCGGCTTTGCTCTGGGGTTTGCTCTTTCTTCCAGAACGGTGCGCGTGTTTTTAAGTAATCCATAATGAATTCACACGCTTCAAAAGCAGCACCACGGTGAGCACTGGTTACGCCAACAAAAACAATCTGATCGCCCAACGCTAAATCACCTACTCGGTGAATCACTCGAGTTTTCAATAATGGCCAGCGTTGATTTGCTTGATCAACAATTTCCTGTAATGACTTTTCCGTCATCCCAGGATAATGCTCTAACGATAATCCTGTAACCGCGTCACCTTGGTTAAAATCACGTACTTTACCGATAAATGTAACCACCGCGCCGGCTTCAGTGCCTTCAGAGAGCTTTGCGTATTCATCAGCAACAGAGAAGTCATCAAACTGAACAGAGATCATGGGTTAACCTCCTGTTACTGGCGGGAAGAATGCCACTTCATCACCATCCTTCAATGGTGTATCTAACGAACAGATCGTTTGATTAACAGCAACTAATAGCTTTCCAGACTCTAATGCTAATTGCCACTTATCGCCACGAGTTGCTAGCTCACTACGCAGTGCATCTGCGGTTGCAAAAACAGCGTCAACTTCAAGGCTATCGATACCAACAAGCTCTTTGACTTGTGCAAAAAAGAGAACTTTGATCATACTTCTACCTTAAAGTGACCTGATTTACCGCCTGTTTTTTCTAGCAGACGAACTTGGCTAATTACCATGTCTTTTTGTACCGCTTTACACATATCGTAAATAGTCAAAGCAGCAACAGAAGCCGCTGTAAGCGCTTCCATTTCAACACCAGTTTTACCCGCAAGCTTACAGCAAGACTCAATACGCACCTTATTTTCAGCAGGGATCGCTTCCAACTGTACTTCTACTTTTGATAGCAATAGCGGGTGACACAATGGGATCAAATCCCATGTTTTTTTCGCTGCTTGAATACCCGCAATACGTGCTGTTGCGAACACATCACCTTTGTGATGCTGTCCAGAAACAATCAGCTCTAGTGTTTCTGGTGCCATGTGAACAAAAGCTTCGGCACGTGCTTCACGTACGGTTTCTGCTTTAGCTGACACATCGACCATATTGGCTTCGCCAGATGCATTAATATGTGTAAATTGATTCATTATGTAATCGTTCCTCAACGAAGCGATAAACACAGCACGGCAGTAACATGACTCACCATGCTGACTAAAATAAGGGAAAATAGAGGGTGTTAACCCCCAATAGAGGCTAAGTTAGGTGTCATACCTGTTTTGCCTTCATCCAAGAAATGGCTTACTGCTTTTTCATTAAGCCCTGCTTGAATACGTGCGATCAGTTCAGCTTTTTGATCATCACGCGCCAGCAAATCACGTAAATCGACACCTTGCTCACCAAATAAACACAGGTGTAGCTTACCTTTTGCAGAAACACGTAAACGGTTACAGCTTTGGCAGAAATTCTTTTCGTAAGGCATGATCAAGCCAATTTCGCCCATATAATCAGGGTGACAGAAAACTTGTGCTGGGCCATCGTTGCTACCTTTTACTTTCAGTAACCAACCATTGGCGATCAAATGATTACGAATGCTCACACCTGATAGGTGATGATTTTGGAATAAACTATCCATCTCGCCTGTTTGCATTAATTCAATAAAACGCATTTGAATAGGACGAGTCTTAATCCATTCTAGGAATTTAGGTAGTTCTTGCGAGTTTAAATCTTTGAGGAGTACCGTGTTGATTTTTACCTGCTCAAAACCTGCATCAAACGCTGCATCAATCCCTTCCATCACCTGATGGAACATATTCTCACCCGTAATTTGGTAGAACATTTTAGGATCTAAGCTATCAACACTCACATTAATGTTGGTTAAACCAGCCTCACGCCATTCATGAACGTGCTTAGCCATACGATAACCATTAGTTGTCGTAGCAACTTTATTGATCCCAGGAATATCAGCAACCGTCTTAATAATATCTGTAAAATCACGACGTAAGCTTGGCTCACCACCGGTAATACGGATCTTATTAGTGCCACATTCAGCGAACGCTGACGCGACCCGATGGATCTCATCCAAGCTCAAAAAAGAAGCTTTCTTCTTCTCTGTCGGATGGTAGCCGTCAGGTAGGCAATAGGTACATTTGAAGTTACAAACATCTGTAACAGAAAGTCGCAAGTAGTAAAACTTACGATGGAAACTATCTTCTAATTGTTTCGCCACGGAACACCTTTCCAAATACGGGAGGCCAATTCATTTCTAAACCAACCCTGGTGACAAATCGTCACTGGCATTAATCACCTATCAACTTTTGAACGTATATATAATCGTTCAATACCACTTAGCAACTTAGTGATAAATGCTCGGAGTTATGGCAGTTATGCAAAGCAAATCAATCCTTGAGAGAATATTACACAACAGCATTTCTTAATATAAAAGTATCGGACATTTTCCGTATTTAACAAATTACAGAAAAAATCCCGTCGTATTCTACCTTTCGAGCCGGATCACGACAATACTAGTTAATAATTTAACCACTAATTTACCGATAAAAGTGAGGGTTATTATGGCAAATATCATGGAATCAGCCTCCATCGAAGATATTGCACTCTATCTCCAACGTGAGGATGGCATTGATGCAGCTTCAGCACAAACAGCTGCCCAAGAGGTGATTAATGGATTTATTGATATGCGTGATAAAGGGCTAATTAAAGGATGGTATTTCGATGAATTAGGTCATTTAGAGCTACTGCCAACAGATATTGCACTGTCTATTATTGAACGTCAGAAATAAGGCCTACCATTGCGTTTTTCAATACATGATTTGCAAATTGCGACAAATAGAATGAGATAAGGAGCAATTTGCATTCATCCCCACAAAACTGATTCAACCTTGCTCTAATTGCGCAGTTTTAAAGAAAAACATTTTCAAGTTATCACTTTTTAGTCGGCACTAGAATTGCATTGTATATAAAACTAGACATCGCACGTTTAACGATGGAGTTCATTATGACCAAGATGCTTCCTTTGCTTTTCCAAAAACGTCATATACTTCCTTCTGGGCGAATGCAAATCTATATTTCACCTGTAGATCAAGTACCTACCCTAAAAGCTGCGCTTGCTTCAAAAAACGGTTTAGGTATTTGTATGTACAGCGATAAGAAAGAAGCGCAACATCTTTTTCATATAGGTACCCGCGTCACTATTGATGACTTTGATCAAGATCCCAATACCCAATTGTTGAAGCTTACTGTGTCGGGGCAGAACAATTTTAAAATTCAGTCCATAGAGCAAACCACCGATGGCGTATTCTGGGGGAAAACGACCTCTTTACCTCGCTGGAAAGCCATTGAAATCAATAATGAACAACGCCTCTTAGCCATACGTCTAAAAAAGATGTTCGAGAAATTTCCAGATCTCGATGACCTATATAAACGTAAAGACTTCGATAATTTAAGTTGGTTATGTCAGCGATGGTTGGAAATATTGCCTTTACCAGCAATCGATAAACAACAATTATTAAATAAGCCCACCTGTTTAAACACTTACGATTATTTAATGAGTATGATCAAAACCAGTCACTAAAAGCATTTTTGTGATATTACGTATAATTTACACAGCAACAAATGCAACAATGTACATTATTTGATAGTCTGGCTGCTCATCAAAAATATAATAAAAGCCAACTTTATGCTTAAAGCTGATAAATCCAATAAAAAAATTGTAGCTATTGGAGGAGGACACGGACTAGGGCGTATCCTCTCTTCCCTTTCTAGTTACGGCTCACAAGTAACTGGCATTGTTACAACTACAGATAACGGAGGCTCCACCGGACGCATTCGCGCTTGCCAAGGTGGTATCGCCTGGGGTGATATGCGTAACTGTATTAATCAGTTAATAACAGAACCCTCTGTAGGTTCAATGATCTTTGAATACCGTTTTAAAGGGAATGGCGAGTTAGATGGTCACAACCTTGGTAACTTAATGCTTACAGCGTTAGATAATCTGTGTATTCGACCATTAGAAGCGATCAACCTGATCCGAGATATGCTTAACGTTGAAACTCAGATCATCCCAATGTCTGAGCATCCTTCTGATCTTGCTGCATTTACTCATAGCGGTGAAATCATTAGCGGCGAAACAAGTGTCGATGAGCTGCAAGAAATTCCAAAACGTTTATTTTTAGAACCTGCCGTACCTGCGACAAAGGAAGCAATCCAAGCGATTAACGAAGCAGATCTAATTTTACTTGGTCCTGGTAGCTTCTTAACCAGCGTGATGCCCGTTTTGCTGTTACGTGATTTAGGATTAGCCCTGAAAAAATGTGATGCCCAGATCACCTTTATCACCAACCTAGATAAAGAGCATGGACCTGCAGGAAAAATGTCACTTGAAACTATGCTGCACTGGTGTGAGCGCGCAATGAATGGACGCAAGATTGATACGATTTTAACGGATAAGCCTCACCCTGAATTAGAGCAAAGGTTTCATCTACAAATCGAAGATCTTGCATCCAATAATCATGAATGGCGACATGATCGCGATAAGCTAAAGCATGCGGTTGATAAGCTCATTATTTCCCGCTAACTGCTTATACTCCACAATCATACCTTCGACCATTTGCCTAAACTCAGGCAAATGGTCAATCATCCAATCATCTTGACCTTGTTTGACACGATACTCGCATTCCTGTGCCATCAACGCTAAATCATCGGCACCAAAACTGGCAGCACTACTTTTGATCGCATGACTAATTTCACCAATTTGATCAACTGACGGATGATTAGATAGTTGTTTTGAATACTGCTCTAGTTCATCACTAAATACGTTTAGTAATAAAGACACAGTATCTTCACCGACTTCATCTGCAAGGCGCTTAATCGTTTCAGAATTTATCGTTGTTGCCATTTAATCCATCTCCCTACCACTGGCGTTGTTCTCTTGCCAAGCCTGTAATTTGCGATAAATCGTTGACGGGCTTACTTCTAATAATCCCGCAGCTCTTGGAATATTGCCATCACAAGCGTCAATTGCCCATTGTATCGCTCTTTTTTCTACTACCCAGAGCGGCTCTATTTTATTTTTCTGATGATCATGCGAATAAATTGATGCATCAGCGACGCTTTTTTCGCGTCCTTTATCAGGTATTACTCTAGAATGAGATGCAAATTCTACACCGTTAATTGCATTGATCGGTGGAGGTACCATTTCGAGTTTTACTTCATCACCCGAATTTAAAACCACAATATTACGTATCACGTTTTGTAGTTCACGGACGTTACCCGGCCAAGAGTAGGACTCAAATAGACGTAGAACAGGCTCTGAAAAACGACTAAAACTTTTTCCTTCTTCTAACGACATTAATCCCAATAGTGCATGGGCAATTTCAATAATATCGCCACCACGCTCTCTTAATGGCGGTAATGAAATTGGAATAACATGAAGACGATAATACAAATCTTCTCGAAAGCGTCCTTCTTGGACTTCTTCCCAAGGATTACGGTTTGTTGCACACACAAAGCGTACATCTACACTACTTATTTTAGACGATCCAACTTTCTGATAAGTACCTGTTTGAATAAATCGTAACAGCTTACTTTGCAGATCAAGATCCATTTCGCACAGCTCATCCAGCATCAAGGTGCCGTTATGTGCCATTTCTACCGCACCTTGGCGCTCAGTTGATGCACCAGTAAACGCGCCTTTTACGTGGCCAAACAATTCACTTTCAATCAAATCTTTAGGAATCGCTGCACAGTTAAGTGCAATAAAAGGTTTATCGTGACGAGGACTAGCTGCATGGATGGCTTCAGCACAGACTTCTTTACCCGTACCACTTTCTCCCGTAATGAAAACGGTAGCTTTACTTGAAGCTGCCGATTCAATCACACGGTAAACAGCCTGCATCGGTAAACTATTACCAATAAAGCCTTGGTACTGCGCCCCTTCAGATTGCTTCGACTGATTACTTGTATGAGATTTATTTTCAGCCTTTAGGACTTTATTGACTGTGATACGAAGTCGGTCCGCTTCACAGGGTTTGATTAAAAAATCTTGTGCGCCATAACGTATGGCTTCAACCGCAATATCAATTGAACCATGGGCTGTCATGATCACAACAGGAACATTGCCATGATTTTTTCTTACTCGCTCAAGCACCTCCATACCAGTCATGTCGGGCAAACGTAAATCTAATAAAATCAGATCGGGAATAATATCTTGAATAAAGCTCAGCGCTTCTTTCCCTGTACCTACGATGCTTACATTAAGTCCAAGGGGATTTAAGTAAGATTTGTACAAGGCAGCAACCGACGCTGTATCTTCAACCATTAAGACTTGGCGTTGCTGTATTTTGCTTTCCATTGCTCCTCCCAAAATAAGCCCCTTAAACTAATTGTAATCAATAGAAAAAATTATGGGGTATAGATTTCTCTTTTTTCTATAATCGCATATTGAATTGCAAATTGATTCGCATTTTGCGAAAAACTGTTTTTTATTGTGCATTAGCGCAAACAAATAAGTGCTAGTCAAAGACAGTAAAAATGCGGATTTATAAAAAAAATGAAGATAAAAAAAGTTGGCACACTATCTGCTTTATATAAATCGACTCTAAAATTTAGAGTCAACCTAGCCAACTGACGTTGTTTGTGGATTTTTTCACTAAAACAATGACGCCAACCGAAACTCCTTTCTCGGTTGGCTTTTTTTTTGCCTTAATTTCCACTCAACACAAACAGTGAAAACAGCCAAGGAAAGCACTAACTGTTAGCAATAAACTGCTCACGTAGCTTTTGGATCTTATCGCGGGTTTCTGCGGCTTGTTCAAATTCAAGGTTCTGTGCAAAATCATACATTTGCTTTTCTAGAGCCTGAATTTGTGACTCTAATTGTTGCGGAGTCAGGGTTGAATAAGTGCCTTTCGTTTCAGCGACTTTATGAAGTTCAGCGGCTCTATTGCGTGACTTCGCACGAGGGTTAGTGCCACCTAATTCCAGAATATCACCGATTTTCTTATTCAGTTTCTGAGGAATAATGCCATGTTTAAGGTTGTATTCTGTTTGTTTCTCACGACGACGCTGTGTTTCATTAATTGCACGTTCCATTGAGCCAGTAATACGATCCCCATACAGAATGGCTTTACCTTCAATATTTCGAGCCGCACGTCCAATAGTCTGGATCAAAGAACGCTCAGAACGTAAGAAGCCTTCTTTATCTGCATCTAAAATTGCCACTAACGACACTTCAGGCATATCTAAGCCTTCTCGTAATAAGTTAATGCCCACTAACACATCAAACTCGCCTAAACGTAAATCACGTATGATCTCAACCCGTTCAACTGTATCAATATCAGAGTGCAAATAACGCACTTTGACACCATGCTCAGTTAGATATTCCGTTAAGTCTTCTGCCATGCGTTTAGTTAAAGTCGTCACTAACACACGTTCATTTTTCGCTTCTCGAATATGAATTTCCGAGAGCAAATCATCAACCTGTGTTGCGACAGGACGCACTTCAATTTCAGGATCAAGCAACCCTGTAGGACGTACAACCTGCTCAGCGATATCGTTACTGGACTTCTCTAGCTCATAATTACCTGGCGTTGCAGAAACATAAATCGTTTGGGGGGCTAAAGACTCAAACTCTTCAAATTTCATAGGGCGGTTATCAAGTGCTGATGGTAAACGAAAACCGTATTCCACTAAGTTTTCTTTACGTGAGCGGTCACCACGGTACATGGCTCCAATTTGCGAAACTGTAACGTGAGATTCATCGATGATCAGCAAGCCATCAGCAGGCAAGTAGTCAAATAAAGTTGGTGGCGGCTCACCCTCAGCTCGACCACTGAGGTAACGTGAATAGTTCTCGATACCAGAGCAAAAGCCCAGCTCGTTCATCATCTCGATATCAAATTGAGTTCGTTGGCTAATACGCTGCTCTTCAACCAACTTGTTATTGGCAATGAACTGCTCTTTACGCACATCAAGCTCTTTTTTGATCCCTTCTATTGCCTCTAGAATTTTCTCACGAGGTGTCACGTAGTGGGTTTTAGGATAAATGGTCGTTCTAGGGAGATCACGTTGGATCACGGCTCCCGTTAACGGATCAAAAGAAGAAATACATTCCACTTCATCATCAAAAAGCTCTAAACGAATCGCTTCTTTTTCTGATTCTGCGGGGAAGATATCAATCACTTCACCGCGAACACGAAATGTACCACGCTCAAATGCCACATCATTACGTGTGTATTGCAATTCAGCCAAGCGACGCAGAATGTCTCGCTGATCTAAGAAATCACCACGACGAACATGCAGCATCATTTTTAGATAAGAATCAGGATCACCTAAACCATAAATCGCGGATACCGATGCAATAATAATGACGTCACGACGCTCCATTAAGGCTTTAGTCGCAGAAAGTCGCATCTGTTCAATATGCGCATTCACCGAAGCATCTTTTTCAATAAAAGTATCGGTGGTCGGTACATACGCTTCAGGTTGGTAATAATCATAATAAGAAACAAAATACTCAACCGCATTATTAGGAAAGAACTCTTTCATCTCACCATATAATTGCGCAGCCAAGGTTTTATTGGGTGCTAGGATTAATGTTGGTCGGTTAGCTTGAGCGATAACATTAGCCACGGTAAATGTTTTCCCCGAGCCAGTAACCCCAAGTAATGTTTGATGTGCAAGCCCTGAATCAAGTCCATCTACCAGCTGTTCAATCGCTGTCGGTTGATCACCGGAGGGAGAATATTCAGAAGCGAGAGAAAAAAGATCGCTCATAGTTCATATCCAACAATAAATAACTGTTTACATTGTGGATAGACGCTTTGTAATGTCAATAACAGAAATGATAGTGAAAGAAGCTAAATGACAGATAAAAAAATAGCTTCAATATTAGTTTAACCACATCGTGAGTTTGAACACCAAACATCACTCACAATGTAGAGACCACAACTATTAACCTTGCTGGCCAACAGCCCCCTTTGGGTCTTAACTAACTAATATTGAAGCGAAAAACAACATTATATTGTTACTAGCTAACTTAAATTCTAAGCATGACGTTAAGCTAAATTTGACGTGTAGAGCATTAAGTACCTTTATCTTAATGATTAAGTTTAAATACCTGACTCGAATCCAGGTACTTAATGTTGGCAGCATGATAATGCGAAGAATTGAAGAGGTAAAAGTCACCACATGAATATAAACAAGAGATAAATAAGCCAGACTTATAATTGGTTCTGAAATTCAGAAACTCAAGTATAAAAACACTGTATAAATACAGGTAAACATATAATATATAAGAAAATTAACGTGACTAACTACAATTGAACAATTTCACAATAGGGATGGATGTTAAAAAAAATCAGCGTTTTTTTATCTCTTTTTATGAACTTATTATCCAAAAAACGAAAATCTTATGAAAAACCACCTGAGATCAATTGACCAATAAAGTTGATCGACGTATTATTCACCCGCAATAACACATATGGTTTTCGTTTTTTTAACCAAATGAAAACATCAAATCCAAATTGTTTACATCCACAGCTTATTCAATATCTGCTTAGAAATTAAACACAGTCTCAAACAATCGACATTTTCACCCTTATCACTTTCAAATCCCTGTATAAATATTATTTAACTCAATAATAATTATTGATATTAGTGCACTTTTATTCCTAACTTGATTAATTGATGAATCAAGTTTCTTATACATATATCTCGCACTATAAAGTTTACAAACTTAAATCAACACAGTTATCCACAGTTTTTGTGGATAACTAAGCTAACATCACGTGTTTACTAAGATTGTAAAAATCAACAATTATTTAATACGCAATAGAGTGGGTATTAGCTAAGTTTATTCCTAATTGTGAGATCCTACTCCTTACTTACAGCCAACAAAAAGCCAGCATTATGCTGGCTTTCGGCAAGAAGAATTAGTGGGGGGATTAACAACTAATTTCCATCATAAATTGGATATCTTGCTCAGCCTCAAAATAAACAGGCGTTTCACCGTAACGGAATAACTTTAATGGCTTACCATTCGCGGTATGGTAACTTAATTGTCCATCAAGAAGTTGTAGCCATGTCCCTTCAGGGATCCCCATCACTGGCTCGTGTTGGTTTACTTCTAAAAACTCTTGAATACGTTCATCACGGGTTTCACCCATATGACCTTCAACAGACGCTTCTAGATAATGTGGGTTTATTTGGAACGGCACAAAGTTCAATGACGTTAACACAGCACTTGTCACAATCGGCATATCATTCGTCGTTCTGATTGTTGGGCACGCAATGTTTGTACCTGCGCTCCAACCAATATAAGGCACACCTTCCGCTAACACTGCTTTTCTTAATGGTCCAACCAAACCTAAATCGTGTAATTTCTTATTAAGAACCCAAGTATTACCACCACTAACAATAATACCTTCAGCTTGTTCAATCGCTTTGACCGGATCTGCAGCCTGATGGATCCCTGTTGCAACACAATCAAGCCCTAAACGATCAAAGGTTGCTTGTACCATAGCAACACGATCATCATGACTAGAGCGAATAACAGCGTATGGAATAACCAAAAAATGCTTAGCGCCTGTACGTTTTACTTGTTCAACAATTGCATCGCCTGCAAATTCCATAACATCTGTGTTGCCAGCGATTTTGCCATTACTCAGCAATAAAATATCCATCATCTACATCCTATTTTATTCGGTTAGGCCTACATCAAAATGATGCTCAGCAGTGCCCGGATATAAAACGAGGTTTAGGCTTCCTTTACAAGCTAATCAATCACATTTTCCGAAATCTTAACTCTACCCGTAAACAATCAACTCAATAACTTATAAAAACACACCGTATAAAAACAACATCAATACAAGATCGAAACATACCAAGATCAAACAGATAACAGTAAAATGAGTAACATCTGAACAAAAACGTGATATTAAGATAATAAATATAATTAAAACTTATATTTCACCTGCGAAGTTTACGAAAAAAGCAATTATCGCTAAAACCCTACACCACAGGAGTTGTTATAACGGCGACAAAATCAGATAATGTCGAGATCTCTTGCAACAATAATGAAGCCGGTATGACTGAATACCTCCTACTACTCATCGGTACAGTGTTAGTTAACAACTTTGTACTGGTTAAATTTTTAGGCTTATGTCCTTTTATGGGCGTATCTAAAAAGTTAGAAACTGCTATCGGAATGGGCTTAGCGACAACCTTTGTGTTAACGCTTGCTTCTGTGTGCGCCTACCTTGTTGAAACTTACATCTTGGATCCGCTTGGGATTCAGTACTTACGCACACTTAGCTTTATTCTGGTTATTGCCGTTGTGGTGCAATTCACTGAAATGGTCGTACATAAAACAAGCCCAACGCTTTATCGCTTATTAGGTATTTTCCTACCACTGATCACCACAAACTGTGCAGTGCTTGGTGTTGCCTTACTCAATATCAATGAGCGCCATAACTTCATCGAATCTGTCATTTACGGTTTTGGTGCAGCGGTTGGTTTCTCGCTTGTGCTTGTTTTATTTGCCTCTATGCGTGAGCGCATTGCCGCTGCCGATGTGCCAGAGCCATTTAAAGGTGCATCGATTGCAATGATCACCGCAGGTCTCATGTCTCTTGCCTTTATGGGCTTTACTGGATTGGTGAAATTGTAATGAGCGGGATCCTTATCGCAGTCATTGCCGTTGCTATTCTTGCTGCAATCTTCGGTATTATTCTAGGTTTTGCTTCCGTTAAATTTAAAGTGGAAGCCGATCCTATCGTTGAACAAATCGATGCTATTTTGCCACAAACCCAATGTGGTCAATGTGGTTACCCAGGGTGTCGCCCTTATGCTGAAGCGATAGCCAATGGCGATGTGATCAACAAGTGCCCTCCAGGCGGTCAAGTTACGATTGAAAAGCTAGCTGACTTAATGGGGGTTGATGTTCCAGATTCTGCTCCCGATGCAGAGAAAAGCGTAAAGAAAGTCGCCTTCATTCACGAAGACATGTGTATTGGTTGTACTAAATGTATTCAAGCATGTCCCGTCGATGCCATTGTCGGTGGCACCAAATCCATGCACACCGTTATCAAAGACGAATGTACAGGTTGTGATCTTTGCGTCTCTCCCTGCCCTACTGACTGTATAGAGATGATTCCAGTAGAGGAAACCCCTGATAACTGGAAATGGCAACTAAACCGTATCCCTGTCGTGAATGTCAGTGCAACACCGAACACAGAAAAGGTAGAGTCGTAGTCATGCTATCTATCATTGAACAAATAAAACAAGGTAAATTGTGGGATTTCCACGGTGGTATCCACCCAGCCGAAAATAAAGATTTATCGAATAAATCACCTATCGTTAATGCTGGCATCCCACAAGAACTTGTTTTACCGCTAAAACAACATATCGGCTCAAAAGGCGACATTATCGTTGCAGTTGGTGACACCGTACAAAAAGGACAACCTTTAACACAAGGCGATATTGCCATGTGTGTTCCTGTACACGCACCAACATCAGGCACGATCACTGCGATTGAACAACGTACTACCGCTCACCCATCAGGTTTAAGCGACTTATGTATTGTGATCGCCCCAGATCAACAAGATACATGGTGCGATAAAACTACATACGCAGATTATGAAGATCGCGATCCTGCAGAGTTGATCGATGCGATCCGTTTAAGTGGTATTGCAGGTCTTGGCGGTGCGGGCTTCCCTACTGCACGTAAGCTGCAAGGTGGTTTGGGTAACGTTGATATTTTAATTATTAACGCTGCCGAGTGTGAGCCTTACATCACGGCAGATGATCGCTTAATGCGTGATTACGCAGAAGAAGTGGTTGAAGGTGTGCGTATTCTTCGCCACATCATTTCACCAAAACTGACCATCATTGGTATTGAAGACAACAAACCAGAAGCCATTCAAGCACTAGAGCAACACGTAAAAGAAGACGACAACATTCTGATCCGTGTAGTACCAACGAAATACCCTTCTGGTAGCTCTAAGCAACTTGTGAAGATCTTAACTGGTCGAGAAGTACCAAGTCAGTCTCGTTCAACCTCCGTTGGCGTGATCATGCAAAACGTCGGGACTGCATTCGCTATCAAGCGTGCAATCATTGATGGTGAACCATTAATTGAACGTGTAGTTACGCTGACAGGTGAAGCATTCAAAGAGCGTGGTAATGTTTTTGCCATGCTTGGGACACCAATTGCTTATCTATTGGATAAATTCGGTTACAAAGCTGATAAGAAACATCCTCGTGTGATCGTAGGTGGCTCATTAATGGGATTTACCCTGCCCCATTCCAATGTGCCTATCACCAAAATGACCAACTGTATTTTGGCGCCAAAACGTAAAGAGCTACCGCTACACACTTACGAGATGGCATGTATTCGTTGCTCAGCTTGTGCTGATGTTTGTCCATCATCATTACTGCCACAACAACTCCAGTGGTACGCCAAAGATCAGAACTACGAAAAATGCGAAGAGTACAACCTACAGGACTGTATTGAGTGTGGCGCGTGTGCGTATGTTTGCCCAAGTGAAATTCCACTGGTGCAATATTACCGCCAAGCCAAAGCAGAGATCTGGGCTCGTAGTCAAGATGAAATCAATGCAGAACGTGCTCGTCAACGCTTTGAAGCTAAACAAGCACGTATGGATCGTGATAAAACGGAACGTGAAAACCGCTTTAAAAAAGCCGCTGAAACTCGTCGTGAAGAAATGGCAAAAACAGGTGGTGATGATGCTGTTGCTGCTGCCATTGCACGTGTAAAAGCAAAACAAGCCGCAGCTCAAAGCGATAAGCCTGAAGTAAAACCTGCTGTTGCCGCAGCGATTGCAGCAGCCAAAGCCAAACAAGCCGCTTCAGCACAAGGTGCTACATCAGAAAGCCTGCCAGATAACAGTGAAATGGCGAAATTACGTGAAGAGCGAAAACGCCAAGCTCGTGAGCGCAAGGCTGAAAAAGAAGCATTAGAAACTACAGCTTCCACTTCAAGCAATGACAGCAAAAAAGATGCTGTCGCTGCTGCTATTGCCCGAGCTAAAGCGAAAAAGGCACAACAAGCTAATGAGCAAACAGCTTCTGTAGATCAAACCGTTGTTGAAAATGTAGAGGTTGACCCTAAGAAAGCTGCGATTGCTGCCGCTGTCGCTCGTGCGAAAGCTAAAAAAGAAGCGCAACAAGCACAATCAGAAACGACACCTGAACCAGTTGCTGAAACTGAAGCAGTCGATCCGAAGAAAGCTGCTGTTGCCGCAGCCGTTGCGCGCGCTAAAGCTAGAAAAGCAGCACAACAGGCTGAAGCGCAATCAGAAGTGACATCAGAGCCTGCCGCTGAAACTAAAGCTGTCGATCCGAAGAAAGCTGCTGTTGCTGCTGCCGTTGCACGCGCTAAAGCTAGAAAAGCAGCACAACAGGCTGAAGTACAATCAGAAGTAACACCTGAACCAGTTGCTGAAACTGAAGCAGTCGATCCGAAGAAAGCCGCTGTTGCTGCTGCCGTTGCTCGCGCTAAAGCTAGAAAAGCAGCACAACAGGCTGAAGCGCAATCAGAATCAACATCTGAGCCTGCCACTGAAACTGAAGCTGTCGATCCGAAGAAAGCCGCAGTTGCTGCTGCCGTTGCTCGTGCTAAAGCAAGAAAAGCCGCACAACAAGCTGAAGCGCAATCAGAAGTGACATCTGAGCCTGCCACTGAAACTGAAGCTGTCGATCCGAAGAAAGCCGCAGTAGCTGCTGCAGTTGCACGTGCTAAGGCCAGAAAAGCAGCACAACAGGCCACTAAAGAACAACAAAACATTGAGGAAGATTAATCGTGGCGTTTAACATTGCCAGTTCACCCCATGACCATAACCGCCGTAGCACCAGCGCTATTATGCGCACGGTTATTTTGTGCTCGGTATTTGGCGTTATTGCTCAATGCTACTTCTTTGGTTTCGGTACTCTGATCCAGATCTTGCTAGCATCTATTTCAGCAATCATTTTTGAAGCGCTTGTTTTAAAACTGCGTAAACGTCCAATTGTGCCTTACTTGCGTGATAACACTGCGCTATTAACTGGTGTTTTAATTGGTTTGTCTATTCCACCACTCGCCCCTTGGTGGCTAACTGTTATTGGTGTGTTCTTTGCGATCGTTATTGCAAAACATCTTTATGGCGGTATCGGTCAAAACCTCTTTAACCCCGCGATGATTGCTTACGTTGTACTGCTAATTTCATTTCCAGTACAAATGACTACCTGGTTACCACCAGCATCATTAAGCGCACAGCCTGCAAACTTCATGGATAGCATTTCTGCGATTTTCACAGGCTTTACCCAAGATGGTTTTAGCGTACCTCAACTAAAAATGTCTGTTGATGGTTACACTATGGCGACCCCATTAGATACCTTAAAAACTTCGTTACATACTGGCTTTACCACTGCTGAGACGATGGCAAAACCTGTTTATGGCGCGATTGCGGGTATTGGTTGGGAATGGGTAAACATGGGCTTCCTGCTTGGTGGCTTAATCCTACTGAAACTACGTGTTATTCAATGGCATATTCCAGTTGCAATGCTAACGTCACTGTTTGTGATCAGCAGCCTTGTATACCTAGTGCATCCTGATACAACAGGTTCACCACTGTTCCATCTATTCTCTGGTGCAACCATGTTAGGTGCATTCTTCATTGCTACCGATCCTGTAACAGCATCGACAACAGTAAAAGGTCGCCTAATTTTTGGTGCCTTTATCGGTATCATGATTTACTTGATCCGTACTTGGGGTGGTTTCCCTGATGGTGTGGCTTTTGCCGTTCTTCTTGGTAACTTGTGTGTACCACTCATTGATTACTACACCCGTCCTCGTACTTACGGGCACTAATTAAGAGAGCAGCCATGTTTAATGCAATGAAAAAAAACGGGGCTATTCTCGCAATCTTTGCGTGTTTAGCTACAGCGCTAGTCGCCCTAACCAACTACTTAACTGAAGATCGTATTGCAGAGCAGCAACGACTTCAGCTATTAGATACGCTAAATCAAGTGATCCCAGCAACAAGCCACGATAACTTGCTTTATAAAAGCTGTACTATGGTCAAAGATCATAAGCGTCTCGGTACTACCGATGCGATGCCGGCATATATTGCACGCAAAGACGGTAAACCTGTTGGTGTGGCAATCGAAGGTATTGCACCAGACGGCTATAGCGGTGCAATTAAAATCATCGTTGGCCTTGATATGAAGGGCGTGATCACTGGCGTTCGTGTATTACAGCAAAACGAAACGCCTGGATTGGGTGATAAAATTGAAACCACAGTCAGTAACTGGATTTACAGCTTTAATGGTAAGCGCGTAAACGGTGATAACGATCCCGCCTTTAAGGTACGTAAAGATGGCGGTGAGTTTGATCAATTTACGGGTGCTACGATTACCCCACGTGCGGTAGTTAAAGCAGTGAAAAATGTTTCGTTATACTGGGATCAAAACCAGCATAAGATCATCAACCAACCACTAAATTGTGCAGGTGAGTGATATGACAACCAATAAAGAATTGATGACAAATGGCCTGTGGTCAAACAACCCAGCAGTTGTTCAACTGCTTGGTCTGTGTCCTTTACTCGCCGTTTCATCAACAGTGACCAATGCTCTCGGTCTCGGTTTAGCAACCACCTTGGTGCTAATGGGTTCAAACCTCATTGTGTCTTTAATTCGCCATTGGGTACCGTCTGAAATTCGTATTCCAGTATTTGTGATGATCATTGCCTCACTCGTAACTTGCGTGCAGTTATTGATGAATGCGTTTACTTTTGGTCTATATAAATCATTAGGTATCTTTATCGCTCTGATCGTGACCAACTGTATCATCATTGGTCGTGCTGAAGCCTTTGCCTCTAAAAATAAACCATTACCAGCGGTATTGGATGGTTTATGGATGGGCTTAGGTATGACATCTGCGCTGTTCGTTCTTGGCGCAATGCGCGAATTATTGAGTAAAGGTACGTTATTTGACGGTGCTGATCGTCTATTAGGTAGTTGGGCATCGGTATTACGAATTCAGGTATTCCACTTTGATTCTGGATTCTTGCTTGCAATGCTACCGCCGGGTGCCTTCATCGGTGTCGGTTTGATGATTGCAGCCAAGAATGTGATTGATAAACGTCGTCAGCAAAAGCTACCAAAAGAAGAGTCAAAACCAACAGTAGAACGTGCTCGCGTCACTTCTGTAGACTAAATAAAAAACCCAATAAGTGTGGTGTTATTACTAGTGACTAGTAATAACACCACACTCTTTCTAGTTAAAAGTATATAAGAGTTGAAAGCTTATTGGGTTTCTTTTTAATCCATATCGCGACAAAATAATGGAAAAGTAAAACGCTTAATTGCACAACAGGCGCTCACCCTGTTACTCCCTACTAATATTGCAATAAGCCTTATTTGGAATAGAAAATGAATAATCAAAAACGCGTCCAAATTCTTGAACGTTTACGCGCAGAAAACCCGCATCCAGAAACCGAGCTTAACTGGAGCACCCCTTTTGAATTACTAATTGCAGTATTACTTTCAGCACAAGCAACCGATGTTAGCGTGAACAAAGCGACCGACAAACTCTACCCTGTTGCTAATACACCTCAAGCAATTTATGACCTAGGTGTTGATGGCGTAAAAGAATACATAAAAACAATCGGCCTATTTAATTCAAAAGCAGAAAACGTGATTAAAACGTGCCGTATTTTATTAGATAAGCATAACGGCGAAATCCCTGAAAACCGTGAAGCACTTGAAGCTCTGCCTGGTGTTGGGCGTAAAACCGCTAACGTTGTGCTAAATACCGCATTTGGCTGGCCTACCATTGCCGTTGATACCCATATTTTCCGTGTGTGTAACCGTACAAAATTTGCGATGGGTAAAAATGTTGATCAGGTAGAAGAAAAGCTACTTAAAGTAGTTCCTAAGGAATTTAAAGTCGATGTTCACCACTGGTTGATCTTACATGGCCGTTATACCTGTATTGCTCGTAAACCTCGTTGTGGCAGCTGTATCATTGAAGACCTTTGTGAATACAAAGATAAAGTAGACATCTGATTATTAAAGATTTAACCCAATAAAAAAGGAGCAGAACGCTCCTTTTTTCATGTTTAATCATTAACGATTAAAGCGGTTCGCAATTGACTTTAAAGCCGTATGCTTTACGTTTCTCAGCCATTTGTTTTGCGCCTTCAGCTAATTTATCGAACATCTCATTACGCTCTTCCGCTGATGGTTTATCTGTACTTGCATCAATCGCTTGCTGTAATTGAACGCGTGCAGCATCTTGATCGCCCATCAAGTAACTATTTTGTGCTAACGCAATATAAGCCAAGCTACGGCCTAATGGTGTTGCTGTATGGCCTAGCGCTTCAAGTTCTGCTGTTGCACCAGATTCACAAGCTTCTAGCTTACCAATTGCTTTTGATACTGGCGCTAAATCAGCACTCACTACTTCTTTTAATACTTTCTTAGTTGTTTCATTCGCTGCTTTTTCAGTAAATTTACTCACACTAAATACGCCAATACCTGCTGCAAGTAATACGACTACCACGATAGCTACAATTTTATTCATAACGAATATCCTTATCTAAACACCAATAAATCATAACCTTTACAAATATATACCATGTCAATTAATCATCAAATTCATTCTATATTCAGTTATTCACTCTTTTTAACTTGATATTGATAATTATTATCAATTAATATACGAACGATTTAATATCATACAAATAATGTAATAGTACTAAGTTCGCGCATTAATGCTGAACAGGGGGAAGAGATGGATACTAGATCATGGGAGCAACACACATTACTTGCCGATCAAGCACACACTAATAATAACCCTGTGATGTCAATCGTTCATTATCAGCTGGCATTTTCTATCGCCGATGAAATGACGCTTGATATGCCGAATGAAGAGCAACTAAACGAACTACTTACTATCAAGGTGATCTCTTGTCATAACTTGGCTAACTTTTGGCGTCAGCACGGTGATAGCGACTACGAATTAAAGTATCTACAGCTCGCATCTGAACAAGTTCTCTCTTTGATCCCACAATGCAAACAAACACATTGTCATAGTTATATTGAGTCATTAGGTTGCTGTATGTCAGCACTGATCGCCTTCTTAAAAAGGCACCCTAATCCTCTAATTGCCAAACAAATTAAAGCAATACCGCATTATTCTAATTGCGAGCGCATTGCAACTTTCAAATTAAACTAATAAAAAAGCTCGAACCCTCATGAATAAGAGTTCGAGCTCCAATTGTGTATTCGCAATATCAGTTAATACATTGGTGTTTGGCCTAATGAAATCACAACACGTCTATTTAAACTTCGTCCAATAGGTGTTGAGTTATCAGCAATAGGACGACGCTTACCATAAGCCTCTATTTGTACCCGATCTTCAGGTAACCCTAATGATTTAAAGTAGTTACGTAAATTCTCTGCACGATGCTCTGACATATCTTGGCTCTCTGTTGTCCCAGCTAATGAATCATTAAAAGAGGCCACCAGCACCAAATCGACATCATCAGAATAACGGACAAAATCTGCGATTTTCGCCAAGCGTTGCTGTGAGATTTTATTCAATGTATCGCTATTCTCATCATAGTGCAGAACTGAAAATGCAATGTCTTCAAAACCGTATGGCAATAGCTTATTTAAACATAGGCTAAAGTCTTGATAGCCTTTTTGAAAAGATACCGCTGATAACCCAACTTCCAGAGCTCGATTCTGACGCTGCCAATCTTGATAACTAAAAGTAGGATTACGTCCATCTTCCAGCTCAGCTAACATGTTCCAAACTGTTTTCCCTTGAATATAGCCATCAAACTGTTTGAAAAATTTTAATCGTGTAATGTTATTGGCAGCCTCTCCTGGCATCCAACGAGCAGGCATAGAGGTAAGGCGGACATTGCGTGTTTCCCCCATTGGGCGATACATCTTCAACTCAAATGCTACCGACTGCTTTTTACTGGCACGAGCGACAAACTCCCCATCACCATAACCGGGAATATTATGAGATAAACGGCATTCTAATGGCGTATCAACGATCACGTTCCAGTGGGATTGATTAGGTGTTGCGATATATTGCTTCACTGCCCAACTTGGCAGCGAAAACAACAAAACACACAGATACAATGGCCTAGACCATGATTTAAACGAAATAAAAGTCATTGTGATAACGCTTTATCCAAAATTCAGTAGCTATAAGGCAAGTGTTCTATGAAGAGCACTTTAAAACATCAATTATCATTATGTTATATCGACCATATCACCCATTGCTTTAACGATTCTGCATCCGTTTCACATTAAGCAACAACGCTTCACGGTTTTATTTTTAAACATCAGATCGAATTGGTATCAAGGGGCGAATCTGACATAATAGCCTATTCATTTATTTTGACAGCAGTGTTATGAGCCAAGATAACGAATTCAATACCTTAAAAAGTCGCTTTCGCGGCTACTTTCCCGTCGTCATCGATGTCGAAACGGCTGGATTTAACGCTAAAACTGACGCATTACTAGAGATCTGTGCCGTCACATTGCAAATGGATGAAGACGGTTGGTTAAAACCAGCGACGACTATCCACTTCCATGTAATGCCTTTTGAAGGGGCGATTTTAAATAAAGAAGCGCTCGAATTTAATGGTATTCGTGACCCGTTCAGCCCACTACGTGGCGCAGTATCGGAAGAGCACGCATTAAAAGAGATCTATAAGCAAATCCGTAAAGAGCAGAAAGCTTCGGATTGCTCACGCGCAATCATGGTTGCTCATAATGCCACCTTTGATCATAGCTTTGTAATGGCGGCCTCTGAACGCGCTAAACTAAAACGTAACCCATTCCACCCATTTGCTACTTTTGATACTGCAGCACTGAGTGGCCTTGCTTTTGGACAGACGGTTTTAGCGAAAGCTTGCCAAACAGCAAATATCCCATTTGATAATCGTGAAGCACACTCAGCCCTTTACGATACCGAGCGTACTGCTGAGCTATTTTGTGAAATAGTTAACAAATGGAAGAAGTTAGGAGGTTGGCCACTAATGGCACCTCAAACGGATGAAAACGAAAATCTGTAATTTCTTCTAAGAAAGTTACAAGGTTAAAGAATCATAAGCTCATATTTTTTATGAGCTTTTTTTTACTTTAATTTTATTAAATCATTTTTCAATTAAACGTTTTAAACAGTTATTACAAAAACATGTTAAATACATGATTGTTACATTAATTTTTAAGTTACATTTTATTAACATTTAACGTATCCAGTCTTATACTCACTCTTGTACTTAATATTTTGTTTTTCCTTTCAGGGATGAATAAGAAGCTAAATAACAAAGCATAGAGAGGCAGTATAATGTCCATAAAAAAACGTTATCTCACCGTTGCCATTGCCGCTGCAGTACTTTCAACGCAGGCTTACTCGGCAGGTTTCCAAGTTTCAGAGCAATCAGCCACCGGTCTTGGTCGTGCTTTTGCTGGTGAAGCAGCCATTGCTGATAATCCTGGCGTACTCGCACGTAACCCTGCCAGCATGACAAAATTCGATAAAATGGCGATCTCAGCACAAGGAAGTCTTGTCTTACCTGACATTGATGTGACCGGTCATGATGCGCCTAACGGTGAACAAACCGCAGAGGATGTTGCCCCTCTCGCCTTTGTCCCTTCAACCTATTTCGTTCAACCGCTCAATGATCGCCTTTCTTGGGGGATGTCACTATTTTCCAATTATGGTGTGACCACTGATTATCCTGATGATTTTTATGATGGCACATCCGCAGGTAAAACCTCACTCATTACGATTAACCTAAACCCAAGTGTGGCTTACAAACTCAACGACCAGTGGAGCCTTGGTTTTGGTGTCAGTGCTGTTTATGCCAAAGCTGAGTTATTCCGCCATTACGGTCAAAACGCATTACCCTTCTACCCTGCCATCAAACCCAGCGATAAAACCATTAATATGGAAGGGGAAACCTGGGCATTTGGTTGGAATATCGGTGCATTATTTGAACTTAATGACAACCATCGCTTTGGTTTAGCGTATCGCTCACAAGTCGATCTCGATTTTGATGGTGATTTTACCGATTACTCAGGGCAAGTCCTTGGGGCTACCCGTCGAGGTGACACCATTGATGCTAACCTTTCTGCTCCTCTTCCTGCGACCGCAGAGTTTTCAGGCTTCCATCAACTAAATACTCAATTAGCGATCCACTACAGTATTTTCTGGACCCAATGGAGCAAGTTCACCGAGTTAAAAGCGACCAGCGAGCAATGTAATTTCGGTGGTCAGTTACCGGGCGTATGTTTGCTGAAAGAAGAGGAGTATGACGATGCATTCCGCTGGGCGATTGGTGGAACCTATAACCTCAACCCACAAGTCACGCTCCGTGCAGGTTTTGCTTACGATGAACAAGGCGGTAAACCGACACTCAGTATCCCAGATACCGATCGCTTCTGGTATTCAGCAGGTGCAAGTTACCAATACAGTGATCAATTAAGTTTTGATCTTGGTTTTAGCTATGTCTATGGCAAAAAAGGCACCTTTATAGAATCTGGTGACAGTTTCACTGCGACCAGTGATGCCTACATAGGCGCAGCACAGATGAACTACACCTTCTAGCCCCAAGACATAAACTGAATATTGAGAAGTAAGGAATAATATGAACAAGCATATTTTATCCATCATCGTTGCTGCTAGCTTGGGACTAACAGGATGTGGTGGCGATAGTAAAACTACAGGCGCACCAACGATTGATCCAGATACCGCCAATAGCCTAAATGCTGCAACTAAAGTCAATTTTGATATTGTTTCAAATCCAACGTCGCCAACTATTGTGACGCCCACTTATTTAGCAATGGATCAAGAGGATGGTACATTAAGCGTAGAAAGCAGTGCAGACGATCCTAATGATATTTCAAACCCTGTCGTTGCTATGGGTGCAACCGATGGTTGGAGTACTAGCCAGCCGATCCTTGTCAACTTTAAAGGCAATCCATTAAACCCTGATAGTGCAACAGGAAGTTTCTACTTAATTAAATCCGGCGATCCGACGGACTCTTCAGATACTACTGCACCAACAAAATTAGTTGAAGGGCAAGATTACGTGGTACAAGCGGCTGGTGATACATTAACAGCGTTATTACTGAAACCCTTGGATCCTGCCAGTAATTATATGTTTGCAGTAACCAATGCACTAAAAGATGATCAAAACAATCCTGTCGGCACAAGTGGCTCTTACGCCACCTTAAAATCCACGGCAACGCCACCGTCAGATGCCCTATTACCAGCACAAGCTATTACTCAAGCAACAGAAGCCGCTTTTGCACAAGTGGGCGTTGATAAAAACAGTATTATTTTCTCTTCATGGTTTACGACAGCTTCTGTCGGTGATGTGCTTTTTGCAGCCAAATCCGCCACTGCATTAGCAATAAATAGTAAACCTTCCGATATTTGGAAAGGCACTGCAATCGATAGCTATATTGATACAACGGTTTTAGATGCCACTTTATTTAATATTGAACCTCCAACACTTCAAGGAGAGACTTTAGGCACACTAGGTCAAGTGTTCACAGGTACCATTCATCTGCCTTACTTCTTAAGCGCCGAGCCTGATAAATTCTTAACTACACCTTGGCAAAGCGGCCTGCCTAGTATCGCAAGAATTCAATACGTTTTAACCAATGGTACAGATGCTGAAAAGCTTGCCGTTCAGACAAAAATTGCTGAGCTAAATATCGATCCAACCGACTTTGCTAATATCGCTACCGATCCAGCGGCACAACAGCGAGTATTAACGGCATTACTCGGTTCTGAAATTATTTTGCCAGATGGTAAACAGTTAGATGAAGCAAGACTCATCACCCGTTACAGCCCTGTGCCTAAACTGCGCTCGATTGCCTCTATGGAGTACACTTTAGTCTTACCAAATAAAGCTGAGTGTACCGCGCCATTATCCAACAGCATTACCATTTACCAACATGGCGTGACAAGTAGTAAAGAGACGCTGATTCAGTCAGCACTTGCTGACAACATGATTGGCAATGACTGTCGTGCCATCTTTGCGATTAATCTACCATTACATGGTGATCGTGGTGTGGGCGGTGTTACGGCAGCAGATAATCCTTCTGTGTTCTTAAATCTAGCAGCATTAACCGTTGCCCGTGATAATTTACGCCAAAGCACCATTGACGTGATTAACCTAAAAGCGGTAATCACACGTCTATTTGTACAAATCGGTACGCTTGCACAAACAGCACCAGAGCAACTAGCAAGCTTAGGTGCTTTAGCAAGGCTAGATCCAACCGCTGAGGTTAACTTTGCTGGTCACTCATTAGGCGCAATGACAGGTATTAATGTCGCTAGTGTCGCTAATCGTCCTACTGGTAATGCCACCGCCGATCAGCTATTTGCAGTTAACCAATTTGCATTTGCTAACCCTGGGGCTGAAATTCCTTATCTACTGCTGAACTCTGGGAGTTTTGGTAACCTGATCAAAGGCAGTATCTTAGCCAGTGCTAATGCTGACTTTAAAGCACAATGTGGTAACAACCCAATTGCCGATTGCTATCAAGGTTATGAAGCGACACTTATCAATGAAGGAAGTGAAAGCGCATTAGCAACACTCGGTAGTATCTATAGCTCGTTTACCCAGTTTGCTTATGCCGCACAAACCGTACTTGATAGTGTTGATCCTATTAATCATTCGTTATTAGTACCAAGTACAGCATCGGTTTACTTAACCCAAGTAAAAAATGATGAAACCATTCCCAATAATACGCCACTTGGAGCAACGGTTGCTGGCACTGACATTCCAGTTCCATACTCACCATTTACGGGCACATTACCATTAATTAAAACGATGCAACTGGCACCAACAACGGCATCTATTAATGGCACATTAGTGAGAAATGCCGTGTTATTTAACGCTGGCAGTCATTCATCATTACTCGACCCAACAGCAAATGCGGCAGTCACCAATGAAATGCAATCGCAAATGCACTCTTTCGTTAATGGCGATGGCAAAACATTAACCATCACAGATACAACAGTGTTAAGTTCAGAGCCGTAAATTATAAATCACATCATAATCACCAAAGGCTAGCACTGTGCTAGCCTTTTTCATTACCAAATCATTCCCTCAATATCCTATTTTTACTGGTTTAAAATCATACAACCTCAATAAAATGTGGTTCAAAACACATTTTGTCCTCGACATGTGCAAAAAATTAAGCAAACTGGTAAAAACGGTGTTATTTCACCCTAATGATTCTGTGATTATTCACACACTTTGAAATACGTAAAATAATGCAGTTCACAATTTCCTAATTTAAACGGACGGATCGAAGCTTTATGAACCCTGTAGTTATAGCGGTATGTATCATGCTGTTACTCGCCCTATTGCGAGTTAACGTTGTGGTCGCGCTAACCTTTAGTGCCATTGTTGGCGGCCTTATTGGTGGGATGTCTCTCACTGATGCGGTATCGGCCTTCGAAGGTGGTCTTGGTGGCGGTGCTACCACAGCACTTAGTTATGCCATGTTAGGTACGTTTGCAGTTGCAATCTCACGCTCTGGTATTACTGATGTCTTAGCACAAAAAGTGATTAAGAAAATCAGTGGTCATGATAATGCAGCCGCAGCGACTGGCGTCAAATACAGCGTTCTGATCATTTTACTTTTATTGGCAATCTCTTCTCAGAACGCCATCCCTGTTCATATTGCTTTTATCCCTATCGTTATTCCGCCACTACTTCATGTATTTGCGAAGCTAAAGTTAGACCGTCGTCTTATTGCTTGTGTACTGACATTTGGTCTAGTTACGCCATACATGGTACTGCCAATTGGCTTCGGTGGTATTTTCTTAAATAACATCCTACTGAAAAACCTACACGATAACGGCTTAGACGTATTAGCAAGCCAAGTGCCTGTTGCAATGATCCTACCGGCTTGTGGCATGGTGTTTGGTTTATTAGTATCGATCTTTATTAGCTACCGTAAACCACGTGAATATTCGGTTGAGAAAATCTTAGCGAGTGAGCCAGAGAAAAAAGAAATCGATATGCGCCATGTCTATGTCGCTATCGTGGCAATTTTTGCTGCGCTAGGTGCACAGCTTTACAGTGGCTCAATGATCATCGGTGGCTTAATGGGCTTTATGGTCTTTACCTTCACCGGTGTAATTAAGTGGAAAGAAACCCATGATGTGTTCACGAAAGGTGTACATATGATGGCGATGATCGGATTTATTATGATTGCAGCAGCAGGTTTTGCTGCGGTAATGAAAGCAACCGGTGGCGTTGAAACACTGGTTAACTCACTTGAGGCAGCAATTGGTAATAACAAACCATTAGCGTCACTACTAATGCTAGTTGTTGGTCTGCTCGTTACTATGGGTATCGGTTCATCGTTCTCAACCATTCCTATTCTTGCCACGATTTACGTACCACTTTGTCTGTCTTTTGGTTTCTCACCAATGGCAACCATTGCAATTGTTGGTACCGCAGCAGCATTAGGTGATGCAGGCTCACCAGCGTCAGATTCGACATTAGGTCCAACATCGGGCTTGAATGCGGATGGTCAGCACGATCACATTTGGGATTCAGTTGTACCAACGTTCATTCACTACAACTTACCGTTAATCGGCTTTGGCTGGCTGGCATCTATGGTGCTGTAAGCCTTTTATTAGATACAAAAAAACCGCCGAGTTTGGCGGTTTTTTTATTGCTTAAAAGTGAAAGACTTAAAAATCATATCACCTTAAACAAATGACGTTACAGAAGAATTACTCTGCTGAAGCTGCGTCGCGACGTGCTGCTGCTTCTTTAATTAGTGGCTGAAGCTCACCTTTTTGGAACATCTCAAGAATGATGTCACAACCACCGATCAGCTCACCTTCAATCCATAATTGTGGGAATGTTGGCCACTGTGCGTAAATTGGAAGTTCAGCACGGATATCTGGGTTTTGCAGAATATCAACGAAAGCAAACTTTTCGCCACAGCCCATTAGCGCTTGAGACGCTTGAGATGAGAAACCACAGCTTGGTAGCTTAGGTGAACCTTTCATGTAAAGTAGGATTGGGTTTTCAGCGATCTGCTGCTTGATCTTGTCGATAGTTTCCATAGCTTCCTCGTACAACTTTAATAGTAATAACCTAAACCCTACCATTCTACTTGGTTATCGTCACCAATAAAAATACTTTCCTGCTCCTAACCGACGGCTTTTAATTCAATCCTTAAGCAGAGCACTATTTAACCTTGCTAATTAAAAGGTTATTGACGATCACCTGAACGAGGTATAGGGTATTTTTTTATAGCCAAGTCTTTTAATAAAGAAAAAACTTGCTAAAATAAAACGGTCAGATTCAAAAATAAATTAAGTAAGCCTCGATGCTTACTGGAAGCAATAATGTCGTGGCAAACGCCACCAAACCAATATGGAGAATTGAGCAATGGCATTTGAATTACCAGCTCTACCTTTCGCAATGAACGCTCTTGAGCCACACATTTCTCAAGAAACTCTTGAATACCACTACGGTAAGCACCACAACACTTACGTTGTTAAGCTTAACGGTCTTGTTGAAGGTACTGAGCTTGCTGAAAAGTCACTTGAAGAAATCGTAAAAACTTCAACTGGCGGCGTATTTAACAATGCAGCTCAAGTTTGGAACCACACTTTCTACTGGAACTGTCTTGCACCTAACGCTGGCGGTGAACCAACTGGCGAAGTAGCAGCAGCAATCGAAAAAGCATTCGGTTCTTTTGCTGAGTTCAAAGCTAAATTCACAGATTCAGCAATCAACAACTTCGGTTCTTCTTGGACTTGGTTAGTGAAGAACGCTGACGGCTCTCTAGCGATCGTTAACACTTCTAACGCTGGTTGCCCAATCACAGAAGAAGGCGTTACACCACTACTAACTGTTGACCTTTGGGAACACGCTTACTACATCGACTACCGCAACCTACGTCCAAGCTACATGGATGGTTTCTGGGCACTAGTTAACTGGGATTTCGTTGCTAAAAACCTAGCAGCTTAATAACCCATTAAAGCGTAAAGCCTAATAATAAGCCGTGAATATTTATGAAATGTTCACGGTTTTTTTGTATCTAGGCGATTTGGGGAGAAAATAACAAAATAAGAAAAACAAACATAAACCTAACAATGCCAATAACAACCTAACCATTCACTGACATTATAGATTGGCTTTTTCTATATCTTTCTCACACATCGACACCCTTATCCCCCCAATAAGAGTTAAACGACGTGCACTATAAAAAACTATCCCCACTCCTGTTTACCATCATGGCGTTCACAGCAACAAGCTATGTTCAAGCCAGTGATGATGAGCAACCTCAAGCTGTTCCTGTTACCGTTGAACCGATTTCTACTAAAGAGTTCGTTGCCACATTAAATGAAGTCGGAAAAATTAATGCGATTGATTTTGCAGAGCTCACATTTAGTACCCCAGGCAAACTGGTTTCGATTAATTTCAAAGATGGCGACGTGGTGAAAAAAGGCCAAACTATTGCCAAGCTCGACAGTAGCAAGGCAAAAGCCGATCTCGATAAAGCGGCAAGTTCACTCACCACAGCAAGAAACAAAGTTAAACGAGTGATTGAGCTCAATAAAAAGCAACCTGGCGCGTTATCAAAACAAGATTTTGAAGAACTGCAAGATGCCGCTAACCTTGCTGCTGCTGATTACCGCCAGCAACAAGCGATTTTAAAAGACTACATTATTACTGCTCCTTTCGATGGTGAACTTACTAATTTCACCAAATCAAAAGGCAGCATGATTGATGCTATAACGCCATTAGTGAGCATTTATAACCTTGATCCGGTTGAAGTGTCATACACCATTAGTCAAAACGATCTCGGCAAAGCGGTAAAAGGCCAACCAATCACGGTAACGGTTGAAGCCTATAAAGATATGACCTTTAACGGTGTCGTTGATTACGTTGCGCCAGCGGTGAACAAAAACACAGGGCGCGTGGCAATTCATGCGCGTATTGAAAACCCGAACCATGTTTTAGCTCCGGGCATGTTTGCCCAAGTAAGCCAAATGGTGAACGGTCGCACTGAACATATTGTGGCACCTCAAAATGCCATTCTTGCCCATAATGAAGATCGTTATGTATGGGTCGTAGACAAAAACAACATTGCAACCAAACGCTATCTAACATTAGGCGACAACCTCAACAATGGTTATGTGATTGTTGAAAAAGGCTTAAAAGTGGATGATAAGGTTGTTGTTACTGGGCATCAAAAAATTGATGATGAAACACTGGTTAATATCATCAAAACCCAAACACCAACATCAGATGCGCCAGCACAAGCGCCAAAAAAGAAAACAACCGATCCTGCTACTGCGGGTAAAACAGAGAAAAAGACTGTAACGGAGCCAAATAATGAAGCTACCTGAAGTCTGTATTAAACATCCCGTTTTCGCTTCAGTGCTAAGTATCGCGATTATTCTTATTGGTCTATTTTCATTCCAAAAACTAGCGATTCAATATTTCCCTGAGCACAACACACCTAAAGCGACAGTCACAGCCAGTATTGATGGTGCCAGTGCTGACTTTATGTCACGCAATGTTGCTACGCATTTAATCAATGCAGCAACGGGATTAGAAAGCGTCGATATTATGACGACTGACTGTACTCAAGGTAGATGCACATTAAATGTAAAATTTGACGATGGTATTTCCGATGTCGAATACGCGAATTTAATGAACAAACTACGTAGTAGTATTGAAGCTATTGCCGATTTTCCACCGAGTATGGTTGATAAACCTACCGTAACTGACGATTCAGCAGATAAAAGCTCAGCCAGTAACATCATCACCTTTATTAATAAAGGAACGATGAGTTCGCAAGAAATGTATGACTATATTGGTCAACAAATCAAACCACAATTTCGACATATTTCTGGTGTCGGTGCTGTTTATGGCCCTTATGGTGGTGCAGCCAAAGCCGTACGTGTATGGCTAAACCCAAACCGTATGATGGCATTAAATGTTAAAGCAGCAGATGTAGTTACAACACTGAGCGCATACAGTTCATCATTTACTGTCGGTCAAATTGTCGGTGAAGCGCGTAACTTTCAAATTAACCCAGTAACCCAAGTCACAAGTGTTAAAGATATTCAGAATCTTGTGATCCGCGTGGATGATGGCAACATTATTCGCATCAAAGACATTGCTGATGTCAAAATGGGTGAAAACAGCCTAACGCCAAGCAAACTTAAAGTGAATGGTGAAACGGCTATGTCGCTCCAGGTGTTACCGCTAAAGAGTGAAAACCCTGTTGATGTGGCAGCACGAGTAAAAGCTGAAATCGAAAAGATGCAGCAACATTTACCTGACGGTCTTGAAATGAAAATGGTATATAACCAAGCCGACTTTATTCAGGAATCCATTGATCAAGGCTTTCATACACTGTTAGAGGCGGTGGTTTTAGTTTCCGTTATCGTCGTGCTTTTCCTTGGCTCACTGCGTATTGCATCGATCCCAATTATTACCATTCCAGTATGTATTATTGGTGTATTTGCAGTGATGTCATTTCTCGGTTTCAGTATTAACGTACTGACTATCTTAGCCATTATTCTAGCGATTGGTCTGGTGGTTGATGACGCCATTGTGGTGGTCGAAAACTGTTATCGCTATATTGAAGAAGGTGAAACTCCACTCAACGCAGCGATCAAAGGTAGTAATGAAATTATCTTCCCGGTAATAGCCATGACAATGACCCTTGCAGCGGTTTACTTGCCTATTGGTTTGATGTCAGGCATGACGGCTGATCTATTCCGCCAGTTTGCCTTTACCCTTGCAGCATCAGTGATTATCTCAGGTCTTGTGGCACTAACCCTCTCGCCTATGATGAGTGCTTATTTAATTAAGCCAGTATCACAGCAGCCTAAATGGTTTGCTGCCATTGATAAACAACTACATAGGTTATCAGATAGTTATAGTAAACAACTCTCAAAATGGTTTGATCGTAAGGCACTGATGGGTGGCATGGCGCTTGCGTTAATCGCACTATCAGGAGTGGCGGTGTGGTCGATGCCACAAGTCTTGTTACCAACTGAAGATACGGGCTTTATTGATGGCAGTGCTGAAGCGCCAACAGGGGTAGGTCGTCGTTATCACATCAAGCATAACTCTGAATTAAACAGTGTTATGGAAGATAATAAAGACATCGCAGCCAATTTATCCTACATCGAAGGAACACCATCAAACCATATTTTGCTTGAACCTTGGGGTAAACGTACTAAACCTGCTGATGAAATAGTGGCAGAGCTTACCGATAAGGCAGCGAAGACGTTGTCTGCCTATAGCATGTCATTTAGTGTACGTTCGGCTGATGGTCTTAATGCTGCGACCAATTTGAAGCTACAACTAAAAACCGTTAATCGAGACAATACAAAGCTCAATGATACAGCGAACCGTGTCGTTAAAAAGCTAAGTGAATATGAAGGATTAACGCGTGTTAAAAGCTCGTTGCTGCGTGATCAACTACGCTATGACTTACGCATTGATCGCAATGCAATTATCTTATCAGGTGTAGCTTATACCGATGTAACCAATGCCTTATCTACTTTCCTTGGTTCATTGAAGGCGGCAAATTTACAGGCCGATGATGGTTATACCTACCCTATTCGCGTTCAAGTTAACCGCAAAGATCTCGGCAACTTCGATATTATCGATAAGCTTTATGTGGCGTCAGAATCAGGGCAAAACATTCCTTTATCTGAATTCGTCTCGATTAAAGCAGTAACCTCCGAGTCTAACTTTAAGACTTATATGGGGCAAAACAGTGCTGAAATTACAGCCACTTTAATGCCGGGCTATACCGCTGGTGATGTGCGTAATTATATTGATGAAAACATACCAGAGCTGCTTGGTGACTCACAAAGCTATGCCTATGACGGTGTCGTGAAAGAGTTAATGGACTCACAAGATGGTACCCAAACACTGTTTTTGATGGCGCTTATTTTCATCTATTTGATCTTAGCCGCACAGTTTGAGAGCTTTGTTGATCCATTGATCATTTTACTTACCGTTCCCCTATGTATTGTAGGCGCAGTACTGACCCTGTGGGTATTTGGGCAAAGCCTCAATATTTACTCGCAAATTGGTCTATTGACCTTAGTCGGGCTAGTCACCAAACACGGTATCTTGCTAGTTGAATTTGCCAATGAGCAACGTAAGCACGGAAAAACAGCCATTGAAGCGGCAATTCACAGTGCTCGCTCCCGTTTACGTCCAATTTTAATGACATCACTGACCATGATTTTAGGTGCTTTACCGTTAGCATTTGCATCAGGTCCGGGCTCATTAGGTCGTGTAAATATTGGCTTAGTCTTAGTCGGAGGATTAACCGCTGGGACATTCTTCTCTCTATTTCTAGTGCCTGTTGCTTATGTCGGGATGAGTAAGTTAAGAGAAAAAGATGCGCTAAAAACCTTATTAAGTGGTCGTGGTTTCCGCCAGCGAAATCAACACTAAATAAGATTTACAAAAACAAAAACGCCTACATCACTGTAGGCGTTTTTTATTATCTTGTAATTGTGATTACGCTTTCTCAGAAAGAATAATACGTAGAGTACGACGAAGTGGCTCTGCAGCACCCCATAGCAACTGATCACCCACAGTAAAGGCATTAAGGAAATCATCACCCATAGCCAGTTTACGTAGACGACCAACAGGTACTGATAGCGTTCCTGTTACTTTTGCTGGGCTTAGCTCTTGTACTGTTACATCACGATCATTCGGGATCACTTTCACCCAATCATTGTGTGATGCGATAATTTCTTCAATTTCGTCTAGTGGTACATTCTTCTTCAGCTTTAACGTTAATGCTTGACTGTGACAGCGCATTGCACCAATGCGTACACATGTACCATCAATAGGAATTGGCGAGTCTTCTAAACCAAGGATCTTGTTCGTTTCAACTGACGCTTTCCACTCTTCTTTGCTTTGGCCATTTTCGCGCTTCACATCAATCCAAGGGATCAATGAACCCGCTAACGGCGCACCAAATTCCTGAGCAGGGAAATCACTAGAGCGCAGAGTATCTGCAACCTTACGGTCAATATCTAAAATAGAGGTCGCTGGGTTTGCCAGCTCGCTGGTCACTGTGTCATTAATCACGCCCATTTGGCTGATCAATTCACGCATGTTTTTCGCACCAGCACCGGACGCCGCTTGATACGTTTGTGACGTCATCCACTCAACAAGCCCTGCTTTATATAGGCCACCAACAGCCATAAGCATTAAGCTTACAGTACAGTTACCGCCTACATAGGTATTTGTACCCTTGTGGATACCTTGTTGGATTTGATCAAAGTTAACTGGATCCAATGTGATGATTGAATCTGGCTTCATACGCAGTGTCGACGCTGCATCAATCCAGTAACCTTTCCAACCTGCTTGGCGCAATGCTGGATAAACTTTTTCAGTATAACCACCACCTTGACAGGTAATGATTGCATCAAGCTGTTTTAAACTCTCTAAATCGAAAGCATCTTGCAGCATTCCTGCATCTTTACCAAAATTTGGCGCTGGAATGCCTACTTGAGAAGTTGAATAGAAGACAGGATCAATCAGCTTAAAATCACCTTCTTCAATCATACGTTGCATCAGTACAGAGCCGACCATGCCACGCCAACCAACTAAACCTACTTTCATCATTTCTACGACACTCCCTGTTGTAATTTAATTCTTATTCCATCTATAGAGATTTAACACCCTAAAAACAAGCATAATTTTCACATTCATTTAAAAATACTATCGCAAAACAGAGTAACAATCTTTGTAATTTTACAGATATCTGAATTTCTTATCAGTGATATTAGTTTTTTTTATAAGCTCAAAATCGCAACGACAATGAATAAAAACCCATCAAAAACACCAATTAAAAGCTAATTAACACCCACTTTTAACCTTATTAATGAAATTTACCAACAAAACACAAATAAACTTACTTAACGCATAACTTTGAAAAAAAGCCCCTATCCTGATAATCTCTCTCACCGCTTTTTAGTGGATATATCACTTGTTATTTACATGTATTGTAGTTTTTTAAACTAATTAATTAGCAAGTTTTATGCTTTAAAACAAAAAAGCCAAATAAAACAAATAATATACAACCACAACAAAAAAACTAATTTTTAACAAATAAAGCACAATAAAAGCAGTATTTTTACTTCTTTTAAAAAGCAAAAGACTCAGGTCACATAAAGACACATTATTTATCGCGGTTTTAAAGCCACCTGCTACAGTAGCCAAAGTTTGTTACAAGCTGTGATACACGTGATCGATTAACCAGTATAGAAAGATTAATTACTGACTTTTGGGGCTAATTCCCCATTTTACAGGTACGATAAACAAGGTTAGAAGTATGGAAAAACAGACTGTTGTGAAACTACCCTCGTTGATGCAAGTTCTTGTTGCTCTCGGTATTTTCCTTGCACTAGCATTCTCATTTACCGCTAAATTGCATTTACCTATTCAGCTAGCACTTTACATTGGCTGGTTCATTATCATGGGTTTAGGTATTAAATTAGGCCATGATTACAAATCGTTAGAAAAAGCAGCCACCAAAGGTATTGCAAACGGCCTCGGTGCTGTGCTGATCCTATTAGCCGTTGGTGCACTTGTTGGTACTTGGATCGCTGGCGGTATTGTTCCAACAATTATTTACTACGGTCTGAAAGCTATTCACCCTTCCATTTTCTTGCTTGCGACAATGATCATCTGTTCATTAACGGCATTAGCAACAGGTACTTCTTGGGGTGCAGCAGGTACGGCAGGTATCGCTATGATGGGTATCGGCCAAGGCTTAGGTATTCCAGCACCAATGACTGCAGGTGCAGTGCTTTCTGGTTGTTACTTCGGTGATAAAATGTCACCACTATCAGATTCTGTGATCCTTGCTTCTTCAATGTCTAACGTTGAAATCATGGAACACATCAAAGGTATGCTGCCTATCGCACTGATCAGCTACGTTATCACAGCCATTCTATTTACTGTTGTGGGTTACCACTACTCAGGTAATGTAGACATGACGCAAGTTGATTCAGTTATCAAAGCAATGGATCAGCAGTTTGTTATCTCACCACTGTCTTTCATTCCTGTTGTTATCGTTCTTGTACTACTGGCACTGCGTTTACCATCATTCCCAGTGATCACGCTAGGTTCACTACTGGGTATTATATGGGCTGTCATGATCCAAGGTATGGATCCACTGGTTGCATTTAACACCGCGTGGGCACCATTCTCTATTAGCTCTGGTGTTGAGTTTATCGATGCGATCCTAAACCGTGGCGGCATGTCTTCAATGCTTGGCTCTGTAGCCGTGATTATCTTCGGTCTTGGTTTTGGTGGCTTACTAGATAAAGTGGGTGTGCTTCAGACTATTGCTCGCCTATTTGAAAAGCGTGTTAATTCTGCTGGTAGCCTATCAATATCAACGATTGCGACCGCTTTCCTAGGTAACGTATTTGGCTCTGCGATGTATGTATCGCTAATCCTTACACCTAAAATCTGTGCGAAAAACTACGACCGTTTAGGTTACCAACGTAAGAACCTATCTCGTAACGCTGAGTTTGGTGGTACTTTAACATCAGGTATGGTGCCATGGAGTGATAACGGTATTTACATGGCGAGTATCTTAGGTGTTGCTACGCTGTCTTACGCACCATTTATGTGGTTAAGCTTCGTCTGTATCATCGTGACGATTGTATGTTCATTTATGGGTTGGTTCGTCGATCGTTGCCCACCAGCATCAGCAGAACAATTAGCGCAAGATGAAGAAGAAGAAGCATTAGCGGTTAAACAACTAACCTCATAATCACGATTCCTTATCTAAAGAAAAGCCCCATTATATTAGCCAAATAATGGGGCTTTTTTATGCCTATTCATTTTTCAATTCAACCATGCCTTCTGTTACGATGAAATCAATGATCGTGTCGAGTCCCTCCCCTTGCTTTAAATTCGTAAACACGAAAGGTTTGGTTGGTCTCATTCTTTGAGTATCTTGTTCCATCACCTCCAGTGATGCCCCCACATAGGGTGCTAAATCTATTTTATTGATAACCAGTAAATCCGAGCGTGTGATCCCTGGTCCCCCTTTTCTCGGTATTTTTTCCCCTTCAGCAACATCAATGACATAGATAGTTAAATCAGCCAATTCAGGGCTAAAGGTTGCACTCAAATTATCACCACCGCTTTCAACAAAAACGACGTCTAAATTCTTATGACGCCTTGCCAACTCATCGACCGCAGCAAGATTCATGGATGCATCTTCTCTTATCGCTGTGTGTGGACACCCTCCTGTTTCTACACCAATAATTCGATCAGGCGCTAAAGCTTCTGCGCGCGTTAAAATCTTTGCATCTTCTTGGGTATAAATATCGTTAGTCACCACTGCAATATTAAGTTTGTCGCGAATAGCTTTACATAGCACTTCAAGCAATGCTGTTTTCCCTGAACCGACAGGGCCACCTACACCGATACGTAACGGTTGTTTATATTCAGTCATGTCATCCATCCTTTTATGAACGAAATAAACGCGTGTATTGCGTCTCATGGCGGCTACTAGCGATAGATAATGCAGGCATATAGCTACCGATATTGATGTCAGATACTTGTGCTGATTTTCCAATAGCAATGGGGAAACCTTCGGCTAATTGCATTAACGCTTTTTGCCCTGAGGTTTGCCCTAATGGGATCAGTTTGACCCCCGCCATGACCATGTTTTCAGCCCAACTCCACAAATACCCTTGGCATAATTGCTCAAGTGAAATGTGCCAATGCTTCGCGGCGAGCACAAAGCCAAGCAGTTGATTTTGATTATGCGAATACTGTGTTTCTGTATTCATTGTTGGCACCGCTAATTGTGCTAATAAAGTAAATAACGCACGTCCTCGTTGCAGCTCTTCTGCTCGTAGTTCTTTGGTTTCTCGGCTGGCATATAAATATTCACTCCATGTCGCAATTGCAGCAAAATCTTGCTGTTCAACAGCTTGGTAATAACGTCGCAATATTGGCAATTCCAACGTGGCAATACTTTGCTCAACAATAACCCGCAGCCAAGACACCAACGCTTTTTCATTGGCAACCCAATCGGCCTCTACCGCCCACTCCAAGCCTTGAGAATAAGTAAAGCCACCAATCGGTAGTGACGGACTCATTAATTGATATAAACGGTATTGAGCAAGTTCATCATCAAGCACCGGCTTATTTTTTGGCATAGGCAACAACCAAAGCAATCACAGCCAATAATGCAAACAAAAAGGTGCCTGACAAAGATTCAAACAGGTTCACCCCATGAAAGAGTGTGGACTGCAAGGCATGATGAGTAGGATCTTCTGTCGCATGCCCACCATGAGCCCAAGTAACCGATGAAAATAAGCTGATAGCCAATAGAAGGTATAATTTCATAACGCATATCCTTATTTAGTTATAAAAATATTAATGATGATGGTGATGACCCGTTGATTTACCACCATAGGCACCACTTTCAGGCTCAAAGGGCTCACAATCGCACATAACTTCACCACCTAAGCCTTTCACCATTTCATCTAAAACATGATCGTGTTGATAACGAACCCATAGCTTAGATAGTTGCAATGGCACATGACGATTACCGAGGTGATAAGCAATCTTCATCAATAGGAGAGGATCGCCACAATACACAGTTGAGACTTGCTCTGGTGCCGCTTTGATTTCAACGGTGAGGCCGCAACGACTCAGCAGTTGCTCTCCATCACGTAAAATATGCCCTCGAGGTAAAAACAACCCCGCTTCTCGCCCATCATCTAGGTAAACTTTTAAGCGACTTTTGATCCGGCTATCTATCGGTAGACTTAAATACGCGTGCGGTGGATTTAAACAGTCTGACTTTATGGCTATCAATTCAATCATGGTTATCCCTCTTATGATCTGTTATTTATCCTTGAGTTCGCCCTCTAGCTTGATATTTACCATCACGATTAGAATAAAAAGTAACGCTGTGCCATCGGCAATACTGAGGCCGGCTCACAGGTAAGCAACTCTCCATTCGCCCTTACTTGATAGGTCTGTGAATCTACTTCGATATGCGGCTGCCAACTATTTAATTTCATGTCACTTTTACCAATAGTTCGGCATTGTTTTACAACGCCAATCAAGCTGCCTAAACCTAATTGATCGGCAACGCCCTCTTTATATGCTTGCTGCGAGAGAAACAGCATCGAGGTACGTTTAGCGGCATCACCATAGTGACCAAACATAGGCCGATAATGCACAGGTTGAGGGGTTGGGATAGAACCATTCGGATCCCCCATCGGTGCCATTGCTATCATGCCACCTTTTAAAATAAGACTTGGCTTTACTCCAAAAAAAGCCGGTTTCCATAGTACTAAATCCGCCAATTTCCCTACTTCAATCGAACCAATTTCATGAGCCATACCATGCGTTATCGCCGGGTTAATCGTGTATTTGGCGATATAACGTTTTAAGCGATTGTTATCGTTGTTCTGCGTATCTTCCGCTAATGCACCACGCTGCACTTTCATTTTATGAGCGGTTTGCCATGTCCGAATAATGACTTCACCGACACGCCCCATGGCTTGAGAATCAGAAGCGATCATCGAAAAAGCCCCTAAATCATGGAGAATATCTTCAGATGCAATGGTTTCACGGCGGATACGAGATTCTGCAAAAGCGACATCTTCTGCAATAGAGGGAGACAAATGGTGACACACCATCAGCATATCTAAATGCTCATCGACGGTATTAATGGTGTAAGGACGGGTAGGATTGGTCGATGATGGCAACACATTATGCTCACCACAAGCACGAATAATATCAGGGGCATGACCGCCACCAGCGCCTTCTGTATGGTAGGTATGGATCACCCGATCGCCAATAGCCGCTAAAGTTGATTCCACAAAACCCGATTCATTTAAGGTGTCAGTATGAATCGCTACTTGCACATCCATCGCATCGGCAACCGTTAAACAAGTATCAATCGACGCAGGCGTAGTCCCCCAATCTTCATGCAGTTTTAACCCCACCGCCCCTGCCGCCACTTGTTCTTGTAATGGTCTTGGCTGACTGCAATTACCTTTACCCAATAAACCAAAATTCATTGGGAAAGTATCTAACGATTGCAGCATGCGATGAATGTTCCAACTCCCTGGTGTACACGTTGTCGCATTTGACCCCGTAGCAGGCCCTGTACCACCACCGATCATGGTTGTAATACCTGATGCGAGAGCCTCTTCAATTTGTTGCGGACAAATAAAATGAATATGTGAATCAATGCCACCGGCCGTTAAGATGCTGCCTTCACCCGCAATAATTTCAGTGCCAGCACCAATGGCAATGGTCACTGCTGGCTGTACATCAGGATTGCCCGCTTTCCCTATCGCACTAATACGTCCGTTTTTTACTGCAACATCGGCTTTTACGATCCCCCAATAATCTAGAACAATCGCATTGGTGATCACTAAATCTGGGGTGTCAAAAGTAGAGGCTTGTCCTTGTCCCATGCCATCGCGGATCACTTTACCGCCACCAAATTTCACTTCATCGCCATAAACGGTGTAATCTTTTTCTACCGATAACCAGAGTTCAGTATCAGCCAGTCTCAGTTTATCGCCCACGGTTGGGCCAAACATTTCAGCGTAGGCTTGCCTTGGAAGAGATGCCATTCATCATCCTTAACGGGCTATAGTTTGCCCATGATTTTCCCTTGAAAACCAAATATCTGGCGCTTTCCTGCATACTCCACCAGCTCGATAGTGCGTTTTTGCCCCGGTTCAAAACGAATTGCAGTTCCTGCAGGGATATTAGGGCGATAACCTCGACTTGCTTCTCGTTCAAAAACCAATGCTTCATTAACTTCATAAAAGTGATAATGCGAACCCACCTGAATGGGACGATCACCAACATTCATCACCACGACTTGCATCGTTTTTCTACCGACATTAATTTCAATATCATCACTGGCGACGACAACTTCACCCGGTATCATAGGGGACGTAGCTTGCTTAACTTTCGTCATACGCCCTCACACAATCGGTTCATGAATAGTGACGAGCTTGGTGCCGTCTGGAAATGTGGCTTCGACTTGCACATCAGGTAACATAGAAGGAATGCCATCCATGACATCATCAGAAGTTAATAACGTCCGGCCATAATCCATGAGCTCTGCTACCGTTTTACCGGCTCTTGCTCCTTCCATGATTTCAGCACTAATAAACGCCACACATTCTGGATAGTTCAATTTAAGCCCACGCTTTAGCCGATCTTTGGCTAATAACGCCGCACAATAAATGAGTAATTTGTTTTTTTCTCTTGGGGAGAGCTCCATCCTTTACTCCTTATCCCTAAACGATTAAGTAGCCCAAATTCTTGGTTTTTCCGGTACGGTGTTAAGCCATAAGTACCGAACTTGCTGCCAAATTTCGACAAAGACTGAAAGTATAGTTTCGCTCCAATTTGCAAAGGCTCTAATGACCATTAAGCCCTCAATCTGGGTAACACCTATTGTCAAGTCGAATAGGTGATACCGCTTGCATATAGTATTAAGCAGCATTTGTACCATTTCAAATGCGTGAGGGTCATTATTGGTTATATATAAACTTGCTGATAAGCTAAATTTTTGTAACCCATTGATATAAAAATGACTATCAGCACCATCTAAAGCTAAACGCTCGATTAATATTTTCTTACCACCAATGTGTATTTCTGTTTTCCCTTCTAAATAGCCTTTCTCAAAGCCCTCATTTAGTGCAGGTCGACCAAAACAGTGCATCTCCCAACCAATAAAACGGGCGTTCTCAGCCAGTAAAATATGGGTATTTAACTGCACTTTGGCCTCAGAGAAAAAAATATTCTCTTGCGGTAACCACTCTAATATTCCTTGTTCAGCCACTGACAAAAGCTGAGTTTGTTTTGCCCATTTATTATCAGAGCGATAAAACTTGGTTGCCCCCGGTGTGGTGATTAATGCATGAGCATGGCTTTCAACATCCGTTTGAATGGAGAGTGAATCGCCGCCGACCACGCCCCCCGGTGGATGCAACAAATAAGCATGACAAATATTGTTTTCAGGATAAAAAGGCCGTTGTACCGCTAATGGGCCATATTGCTGACGATGAGATAAAACGGTTTTCTGATTTTTAACACTAAAACCGAGTGACAATTTCGCTTGCCATCCCGTATGAGATGCGGCGTTTGATACTGGCGTTGCGATACGAGGATCATTCATACCGTTAAATACTCCGTGATCAGTCCTTGATCTAAATCCTTCATTGCGCCACTTGCGACATTTCGTCCCCGATCAAGTAAACAAAAGTGATCACCGACACGACGAGCAAACGGCAATTTTTGCTCTACCAGCAATACAGTTAAGCCATAATCGCTATTTAGTTTTTGAATAATATCGCCAATTTCATGAACAATATTGGGTTGAATACCTTCGGTGGGCTCATCCAAAATAAGTAGCTGAGGATCAACCACTAACGCTCTCGCAATGGCCAATTGCTGCTGCTGACCACCGGATAAATCTCCGCCATAACGATGACGCATTTGGTGTAAAACGGGAAAGAGTTGATAGATATAATCGGGGATAGTACGTTTGCTTTTCTCTCGCACAGGCAGCCCTACCGATAAGTTTTCCAATACCGTGAGCATAGGAAAAATCTGCCGCCCTTGAGGTACATAACCGACCCCTAAATACGGTCGCTCTTCTGCTTTATCTTTAGATATGTCACGGTTATTTAATGAAATACTGCCTTGTTTAATTGGCAATAACCCCATGATGCATTGTAATAGCGTGGTTTTACCGACTCCGTTTCGTCCCATTAGTACGGTGCATTGCCCCTTGGCAACATGAAGATTGACATCCCATAAGGTGTGGCTTTCACCATAAAATTGATCAATACCAGTGACATTAAGCATCTTCATTCCCCTAAATAGACTTGAATGACCTCAGGATCAGATTGCACCTGCGCCATGGTGCCTTCGGCTAAGATCCCACCTTGATGCATGACCGTGACATGGCTGGCAATAGAGCGAACAAAATCCATATCATGCTCAACCACAACCACCGAATGTTTACCTGCAAGGCTATGGAGCAATTCCGCAGTTCGATCCATTTCTTGATGAGTCATACCAGCCACTGGCTCATCAACCAATAATAATTTAGGGCTTTGCATCAGCAACATACCGATTTCTAGCCACTGTTTTTGCCCATGAGACAGATTCCCCGCTAAGTTATCTTTCTCCTCTTGAAGATGGATTAAAGCTAATACCGATTCCAGGGTATCTCTTTGCTCGCTATTTAATTTAGCTTTAAGCAACTGCCACACTTTTCGCTCACCCGACATCGCCAGTTCAAGGTTATGCCATACCGATAAACACTCAATAACAGTGGGCTTTTGAAACTTACGGCCAATCCCTGCATTGGCAATTTCAGCTTCTGACATAGTGAGTAAATTAAGTGAAGAGCCTAACCATACTTGTCCTGAATCTGGCTTGGTTTTGCCTGTAATAATGTCCATCATGGTAGTTTTACCCGCCCCATTAGGACCAATAATGCAGCGTAGCTCGCCTTCTTTGATATAAAGATTCAGCTCATCAATTGCTTTAAATCCATCAAATGATTTATTCACCCCTTCAAGGTAAAGCAAAATATTATGCTTGGTATTAACTAGCGGATGCTGCTGAGTTTGCATGAACTGAAACACTTTCTCTCGCTCAGTTAGGGCTTGAAAGGTGGAGCTTAAAGGCAAGATCTTCGATAACGCACTCATGATTTCACCTCCATAAAGTAGCGCTTAAGATGGCGTAACGTGGGTAAGCAAGAAAAACGCCACGAACGCTGAGAGAACACGCCTATCACCCCTTTAGGTAGATATAGCGTCGATAGAACAAATAACGCCCCAAGTGCAAATAACCACACTTCGGGCAGTTCAACGGTGAACCAACTCTTCGCATAATTCACCAATAAGGCACCCACTACCGCACCATACAAGGTGGCACGTCCACCTAAGGCGACCCATACCACGATTTCAATCGAGTTAAGTGGTGAAAACTCACCGGGATTAATGATCCCTACTTGAGGCACATATAAAGCACCTGCAATACCGGCTAACACAGCCGATAAAACAAATAACCATAGCTTGATGTTATCGACGTCATACCCCATAAAACGAGTGCGTTGCTCGGTATCTCGAATCGCCATTGCAACCCGTCCAAGTCGACTATTAATGACATAACGGCATAAACAATAAGCCAGCATTAACGCTACAGTTGTTGCTACAAACAGCATGACTTTGGTGGCATCACTTTGCAGGCTAAAGCCGAGAATATCTTTAAAATCCGTTAAACCGTTATTCCCGCCAAAACCCATTTCATTACGGAAAAACGCCAACATCAACGCATAGGTAAGTGCTTGGGTCATGATAGATAAATACACCCCAGAGACCCGTGAACGAAAGGCAAGTGTGCCAAACACATAGGCGAGTAACCCAGGTGCTAACACAATCATCAAACAAGTAAAAAGAAACGAATCGAATCCATACCAAAACCACGGCAATTCAGACCAATTTAAAAACACCATAAAGTCAGGTAGCACAGGGTGACCATATACCCCTCGCTCGCCAATTTGACGCATTAAATACATCCCCATGGCATAGCCACCTAATGCGAAAAATGCACCGTGCCCTAAACTTAATATGCCTAAATACCCCCAAACCAAATCGACCGCGAGGGCTAATAACGCAAAACTTAAATATTTACCTAATAATGAAACGGTAAAGGTTTCGATATGTAGCGGGTGTGATTCTGGCAACCACAAATTACAAAGAGGAATAATGAATAACACTATCAATAATATAATCAGCGTTACTTTTCCACCTTTATCTTGAGCAAATAATGAGCCTTTCTCTAATAACGTTCGACGGTACATAGCAACTCCTTAGCTAATTAACCTTCTGCAGCTCGACCACGTTGAGGAAATAATCCTTTCGGACGTTTTTGTATAAATAAAATAATAAAGATGAGGATCAATATTTTGGCTAAAACGGCCCCCGCCCATGGCTCTAATACTTTATTAAAGATCCCTAAGCTTAATCCTGCCACTAATGTACCCCAAATATTTCCAACCCCACCAAACACCACCACCATGAATGAATCGATGATGTAGCTTTGCCCCATATTCGGGCCAACATTAGTGAGTTGAGATAAAGCGACACCTGCGATACCTGCAACGCCAGAGCCAAGTCCAAAGGTCAGCGCATCAACCCTTTCAGAACGGATCCCCATCGCTTTTGCCATCGGACGGTTCTGCGATACCGCCCGTACTTGTAACCCTAGTGCGGTTTTTCTTAATACCATCAGCAGCGCAATGAACACTGCAAAGCAAAAGATCAATATATACAGTCGGTTATAAGTGATCATTAACATCGGGTTAATCGTTAATGCCCCCGACATAAACTCAGGTGTGCTTACGGAGCGATTCAATGGTGAAAAAATACTACGCACCGCTTGCTGTAAAATGAGGCTTATCCCAAAAGTCGCTAATAAGGTTTCCAACGCCCGTCCGTATAAATGGCGGATCACCATGCGTTCGATAATGATCCCTACCAGACCTGAGACAATAAAGGCAGCAGGAATAGATAACAGTAAAGCCAGTGCTAAATGCTGTGGCAATAATTGCTGAATAACATATGTGGTGTAGGCACCTATCATTATCAGCTCACCATGCGCCATGTTAATCACGCCCATGACCCCAAAGGTGATCGCTAAACCAATCCCTGCCAATACCAATACCGAGCCTAAGCTTAGGCCAAAAAAGATCGTTTCAATACCAGCATAGAAGCGTTGCTGCTGCTGATATGTATCAAGCCCTATTTGCACCGCCTGTGCGGTCTTAGGTTCTAACTTTTGTTTTTGCAATGCGTTCAATGTTTGATAAACGACGGGGTTTTTATACTGGCTAATGGTATTAATCGCATCGATTTGAGCTTGTCCACTTGCATGTTTAGCTTGATAAGTTGCTAGCGCAAGTAAGGCGATATTTTTCACCTTCTGTTGCTGCTCATTTTCATAAAACGCCCGCATTTTTTGATAACGTTCAGAAGTTAGCTCTCCCACTAATGAAAGAGCAGATTGATAACGTTGTTGTTGGTCTGAACTAGATAAGCCTAATAACGCAAGTTGAGTACTGATTTCTTTTCTCAGCTTATTATTGACCCGAATTTTTTGATAATGTTGTTTATTTTCTATAATAACAGTTTGGCTATTATCAATCGCTATTGCATTATTTCCTTTGTTTAAATCAGAAATAATAAATAGTAACTCTGATTTTTTCTCAATATACAATTTACCATTAAGCCAAGCCGTTAATATTTTTTCACTTTGTTGAGTGTTTTCATTATTTACTAGCCACTCAATGGCTTTTATTTTTTGAACTGTTTTTTTTACTGTTAATGTTGAAACAAATGAAGAATAAGAATCAATGGGAGTAGCAAAAACAACAGAATGCGACATCATTATTGTCGCAATTATTAAGATAAATATTCGAAGCCGCATAATATACATCCCTGATTTAAGAGAAAAAGCCCCTCGACAAAGGGGCTTTACTATTGAGATTAATTAGCACTACCAGAACATTTTTTCTCAATCACATTGTAGCTACCGCATGAGAAAGGTTTACTCCAACTTGAATACAAATCGCGAGAGCCTGGAAGATAATTTGACCACGCATCACCATTGACTAAACCTGCGGTTTCCCATACCACTTCAAATTGACCATTATCTTGAATTTCACCAATCAGCACAGGCTTTGTTATGTGATGATTCGGCAGCATCGTCGAGTAACCACCAGAAAGGTTAGGCACTGATACGCCAATTAAAGCATCTTGCACAGCTTCAGGATCCGTTGTACCTGCATTCGTTACAGCTTTTACCCACATATTAAAACCAATGTAGTGTGCTTCCATTGGATCGTTAGTCACACGCGCTTTGTTTTTAATAAATTTCTGCCATGTTTCAATAAACTGACTATTCTGAGCCGTATCGACACTCATGAAATAATTCCATGCGGCAAGATGACCAACCAATGGCGAGGTATCCATCCCAGATAACTCTTCTTCACCCACCGAGAAAGCGATTACAGGAATATCTTCTGAGCTCACACCTTGCGCGCCTAGCTCTTTATAAAATGGTACATTGGCATCACCATTAACAGTTGAAATAACGGCCGTTCTCTTTCCTTCGGCACCGAACTTCTTAATATCAGAAACAATAGACTGCCAGTCAGAGTGACCAAACGGCGTATAGTTGATCATTATATCTGCCGCTTTGACACCTTTACTTTTCAAATAAGCTTCAAGAATTTTGTTGGTGGTACGAGGATAAACATAATCAGTGCCAGCCAATACCCAACGCTCAATTTCCAACTCTTTCATCAGATAATCAACGGCAGGTACCGCTTGTTGGTTAGGTGCTGCGCCAGTATAAAATACGTTTTTCGAAGACTCTTCACCTTCATATTGCACCGGATAGAACAATATACTATTAAACTCTTCAAACACCGGTAACATGGATTTACGAGATACCGATGTCCAGCCACCAAACACCACATCCACTTTTTCTTTTTCAATCAGTTCACGAGCTTTTTCCGCAAAAAGAGGCCAATTAGAGGCAGGATCAACTACGACTGCTTCTAACTTTTTACCCAGTAATCCCCCTTTTTTATTTTGTTCATCCACCAACATTAATACCGTGTCTTTTAAGGTGGTTTCACTGATAGCCATCGTACCTGATAAAGAATGAAGGACGCCGACTTTAATCGTGTCTTCAGCAGCCCATAATGGTTGAGAAAGTAACGCTAGAACAGATAATGCCGTTAGATTGATCAGCTTCTTCTTCATAATATGCTCCTTGTAATAAACACTATCTACTGTCCAAGAAGCGTACCAACTCCCCTTGTTTTAATTATTAAAACAACCCATTGATTCCTAAAGAGAATAAATAACCCACAATACTGATAATATTGTTAAATGCTCAATTCTTGTGCAGTTATTCTTCATCATCACCATAACTGTGCGTTCCTATAATGATAAAAAGTACAAAATACAACATATCCGCCTATTTACACCTCATTACACCCATATAAATACAGTTACATATCATCATTATTTGTCATAAATCATTAATGATGAGCAAGATCACAAATACAAACATACATATTTAGCAATCTTAGCTTTCAAATATTGAAGTTGATCTCAATCAACATCGAACCGTGATTTTTAATGAAAATACGGCTCACGCAATATTTAACGCCAGATGTAAAACGGATTCACGTTCATTGCGGAATGATTATCGACTTTCTATCGATATCACATTTTTTCCTCTCCATATAAAGGACTTATAGCTATGAGCAATAATGCTACAGAAGGCCGTAAAGTTACGGTTGGCAGCTACCTTGCCCTCGCCTTTGCGGTTGTTTTCTTCTCAGGCTTACTTCAATCGAACCAATGGTACGGTGTATTTGACTTCACCACCTTAAACGGCTCTTTTGGTAGCGTTGTGTATTCTGTTGACCAAACGGCAGAAGGCATTGAAACAGCATCAACGTCTCTACGTGGTAAAGGCGGTAGTGGCGCGCGTGACGGTTTCTTATTCGCCCTAACCCTGATCCCAACAGTCATGTTCGCACTTGGTATGATCAATGTACTTGAACACTACGGTGCTTTAGATGCCGCTCGTAAGCTATTAACACCATTACTTCGTCCTTTAATGGGGATCCCTGGCAACTCAGGTCTAGCACTTATTGCTTCACTACAAAGTACCGATGCGGGTGCGGCAATGACACGTCAATTAAAAGATGAAGGTCACCTAACCAAACGAGAAACCGACGTCTTTACCATGTTCCAATTCTCAGCTGGTGCAACAATTGTTAACTTCTTCTCATCTGGTGCGGTGCTATTTACCTTAACCTATGCCTCAGGTGAGTTAGCTGTTACTTCATCGCTAGGCCTTGCTGTTGCTGTCATGTTTATCTTCAAATTCGTAGGCGCCAATATTTTCCGTGTTTACCTCAACATCACTGAAGGTAAAGAAGATAAAGATGGTAAAGACAACCAGAAAAATGTGATCAGTCAGGAGAACGCATAATGACTACAGCAAAGAAACCGATGGTGACGGACATTTTCGTTGAAGGCGCTAAAAAAGGCTGGGTAATTGCAACCACTTCAACGGTTCCTAATGTCCTAATGGCATTTGTGATCATCAAAGCGCTGCAAATCACTGGCGCACTTGATGCGATGGGCACACTGTTCTCACCAATCATGGCAGTATTTGGCCTACCCGGTGAAGCCGCAGCAGTACTGATTGGCGCATGGATGTCAATGGGCGGCGCTGTCGGTGTGGTGATCACCCTGTTTGACCAAGGTATTTTAACGGGCGAACACATCGCAATTTTAGCACCAGCTATCTACCTAATGGGTTCACAAGTTCAGTACATGGGCCGCATCATGGGTCCTATTGGTACTGAAGGTCGCTACATTCCTGTAATGATTGCGATTTCTGTACTGAATGCTTTTGCTGCCATGTTCGTGATGAACATCTTGGTATAAGCCCTTTCTCATTGCCGTGAGTACTTGCTCACGGCAAATGCTTTTCATCATAAGCGAACACCACTTCTTTTGATTTCTGCATTGATGCTGTTTTCTGCATCGACGCAACTCGGAGCTGATTATGTCTTTTTGTCTTGATTCTTACTTAGAAGAGCTACGCCCTTTAATTAACGTTGATTGTGGCACCCTAACCGTTGAAGGCATCAACTTTATCGCTGATACCATGGCACAGAAATACCAAGATCTTGGCTGGCACATTAAGCGTATTGATTGTGGTATCGCAGGTACCGGTTTAGAAATTCGTAACAAACCAGAAGCTGAGCATATTGATGCGATGCTAATCGGTCATATGGATACCGTTTTCCCAGTCGGCACTGCTGCCGCTCGTCCAATGACAACCGATGAATCCAAAGCCTATGGTCCTGGGGTTTCAGATATGAAATCTGGCCTATTAAATATCCTTTATGCGCTGCGTAGTTTAGAGCAAACAACATTAGATAAACTATCTATCTGTGTATGTATGAACCCAGATGAGGAAATTGGCTCATTACATTCTGAAGCATGGCTAAAAAGCGTAGCTGTGAATGCAAAACACGTTTTTGTAGCAGAAGCTGCACGTGCTGATGGCTCATTAGTTAAAGCGCGTAAGGGTATGGCACGTTACCGTTTAGGTTTCCACGGTAAAGCTGCGCATGCGGGTAACGAGCCTGAAAATGGTCGTAGTGCAATCAGTGAAATGGCACATTGGATCATTGCGATTAATGAACTCACTAACTTTGAATCAGGCACCACTTTCAACGTAGGCGTGGTAAAAGGTGGTGCTGGCGCAAACATCGTACCTGATTTTGCCGAAGCCATTGTTGATGTTCGTTTTTGGGATAACGATGAATACGCAGCAGCAGATAAAAAAATTCGTGCACTATGTGAAACGCCATTTACTGCTGATGTAAAAGTGGTTGCTGAACGTGAAGCACATAAACCATCAATGGTACCAAGCCCACAGACCGAGCAATTAATGGCACAAGTTGAAGCAATCGGTAAAGACTTAGGTATTGATATTACGTGGCAAGCGGTAGGTGGCGGATCTGACGCTAACCTAACTGCAGTACTAGGCGTACCAACATTAGATGGTTTAGGTCCTATTGGTGCAGGTTTCCACAGTGCAGACGAGTGGCTAGATCTGGCTTCAATTGAACCTCGTATTCGTTTACTGCAACGTATCTTAGAAAAACTCGCTGCGTAAGCAATGATTAAAACTGGCATGTAAAACAACGAAAGGCTGCATCATGCAGCCTTTCTTTTCTCTGTCTTTGATAGGTAAACCTACAGATCAGAGCACAAAACATCTGTTCATATTTTCCGTGTTAAATCGTCGCTGATCTAACCCGTTTTCGTAAAGATCTCCGCTTTTCCTGCTGACATCTGGGCACTGTGTAAATTGTCTAATTTAAATTGTAACGCCCGGATTGGATGACGCCATAAGTAACGTGGAAACGTCCAACGCAATACATGGATCATCTGTAAACGCTTAGCCGATTGATAGCAATGCCCAATACAATGCGAACAGCTAGGTTTATCCTCACCTAACCGACAACCGCTAACACGTTCTTCAACATACTCGATAAGACTTTCACATTCAGGGCAAATAATTGCCCCACGGTGCAACGTTTTACAATATAGGCGAATCATCGCTTTCACTGCGTTCAGTTCACGTTGCGAACGAACTGAATGATTGTTTTGAACTATCATAGTGCGGTTATTATCCACCGGACGTTGCAAGATCCAATGATAAAGATCAATTTTTAAAAATAATCCTATCTATATGAGCAAATAACGAAACAAGCCTATCAAGATTGATTAAAACGCGATCTTTAATACATTGTTCGATATTTTATAACACAGCGTACCAAATAAAAAACATTTCATTAGCAGCGTTTTTAAGCTTTATAACAGATAAAAAATAGCCCTGACTGCTTTACTTTCATCAATAGTGAAAGCACACAATCAAGGCCATAAGTATTTAATCGTTGTTACTGATTACGGACAAGCCGTTTAAATGATTAGTTATCCGAATTTAAACGACGTAATAACTGATCTTTTAAGTTCGGTGGCGTACCTTTAATGGTTAAGGTATCGGTTTCAGCATCGTAGAAAATGCGCTCACCTAACAACATGCTGTCAAAGTTCAACGTCATACCACCGCCAGAACCCACAAATTTGGTCAGTTTACGCATTGCAGTACGATCGGCAGGGAAACTTTCTTCTAACTCATAACCTTGTTTAGAGGTAAATTCATAGAAGTTAGTCCCATCATCAGAAGTAGGCAGTTCACTTGCAAGCTCTTTAACCGTAACTTCATCACCTGCTTGTAGCTGACTATTACAGTAATCGTAAACTTGCTTACGGTATTGCTGCTTTTCTTCTTTATCTAAACGAGAATCCGCGCAGAAATCTTCAACCGCCTGCATCAGTACTTGGTTCTGCTCTTTCACGTCCAAGCCAACATCTGCTTGCATGAAATCTAAGAAGAAATCGGCAATCTTACGACCTACTCGACCTTTAATAAAAGTAAGGTAACGTTTCGATTCTGGATCGGTTTCCCATGATGACAAGTCGATACGTGCCACAATATCCATTTTCGCGATATCAAGGTAATCGGTCACGCTGATACTTAGCTGCTCAGTTACCTTCATGCTGTGGCAAGTTGGCAACATACCGATAAACAGATAATCAGTTGCTAGTGACTGATACTCTGCCATGACAATTGTGCCCGCTTCCGCAAATGGATATTTCGCCAATTCGGTTTGTAAGCGCTTCGCTGACATATTAGAAAAAGTCAGAAAATCTAACTCACCTTGACGAAATTGCTTTAACCAATGGGAAAATTCACTGTCTTGAGCAAAAAGTGCAAAACCTTTCGCACCTTTACTACTGTAAATGCGGTTAAGTTCAGCCACGAGATCTTCTGTCGATGCATCGTTCTCTAGTGTCTGATTTCTAAGATGTATTTCTAGTTCATCTTGGTCGTTTTTTGTCAATTGATGAAGAATGACATTAGAAAGTGTAAGGCTCATAATGAAAAGGTTTTCAAGAAAACTGAACTCTAGGTTATCATAAGTCGCTTACGTAAACATTAAACAAGATTTCTTATGCCAATTACTTCAAAATACACAAATAAACAAGTTGAACAAATTATTGATGACGTGTTCGATGTACTTGAAAAACATCAAACTTCGCCAGAACTAGCACTAATGGTAGTTGGTGATATTGCGACTAATATCATTAACGCTAACGTGCCAGCTGCTCAACGTGCAGTGATTGCAGAAAAATTTGCTAAAGCTCTGCAGACCTCAATTAAAAAAGACTAAGTTTAATCACCTGATTAAACTTGCATTGAAGACTGAGAAGAATTGACATTTATGGTCGCCAGCGGAAATACCTACAAAGAGAAAGTCTCACAGCTGATTAGCTGGGGACATTGGTTCAGTTTCTTTAATATCATCGCAGCCATGCTATTGGGTACGCGATATATTACACATTCAGACTGGCCTGCAACCTTGATCGGACAACTTTACCTTTTGTTAAGTTGGGTTGGTCACTTTGGATTTCTTGTTTTTGGCATTTATATTCTCATTATATTTCCAGCAAGCTTCCTGATCCCATCACAACGCTTAATGCGTTTATTTGGTGTACTCGTTGCCACTGTTGGTTTAACCGCCCTACTGCTTGATACCTATGCGTACCAAAGCGTTGATCTCCATTTAAGCCCACTGGTCTGGGACTTACTGTTGAGTGGCGATAAAACAGAATTAAATGCGCGCTGGCAGTACCTATTTGTCGTCGTACCAGTCATCTTCCTCTTAGAGTTAATGTGCTCTGAGTGGGTATGGCGCAAACTTAGAAAGCTAACACGCAAACATGTCGGCGGTCCTATCGCTTTTGTTTTCGGCGTTTGCTTTCTAGGTAGCCACCTTATTTATATCTGGGCGGATGCTAACTTATACCGTCCAGTGACAATGCAACGCTCTAACTTCCCGTTCTCTTATCCGATGACGGCAAAAACCTTCATGGAAAAGCATGGTTTGTTAGACCGACAGGAATACACTAAGCGTCGTGCAGAGCAAGGCGTAAAGAACAGCGAATTAGTTCGCTACCCGATTCAAAAACTCAGCTTTAATGATCAAGGAACAGGTCAAAACCTGATGATCATTATGGTTGATAGCCTACGCAGTGACATGATCACCCCAATGGTGATGCCAAACCTGTCTGCGTTTGCCGATCAAAACCTTGATTTCACAGACAATTACAGTTCAAGTAACAGTGATTCAACAGGTGTCTTTGGTTTACTTTATGGTCTACCAAGTGGCTATGCCAATAGTATCCGAGCTGAAAATAAATCACCGATTTTACTCAACACGCTACAAAACCGTGGCTACCACTTTGGGTTATTCAGTGGTGAGAATTTTGAGCTGCCAATTTACCGTGAAGCTATTTTTGCCAATACTAAGCTAGCCACAACTGACTCTGAGCACCCAGATCAAGTGCCAAGCGATGCCCATGCGCTTAAAGATTGGCAACACTGGCTTGTTAAACAAAAGATTGGTCAACCTTGGTTTAGTTTCCTTGAATTGACTTCAGTACAGCAATTTAAAGAAGGTGAGCATTATAAGCCTCGCTTCACTCCGTCTTTAGGCAGTAATGCCATTAATGAGAAAGGGGTTGATTCAACGTTACTTCTGAAAAACAGTTACCGTAATGCCGCTTTCCACATTGATGAAATGCTTGGTCGTGTTTTTGCTGATCTTGAAGCTAAAGGCGTATTAGACAATACCATTGTTGTGATTGCTTCTAACCATGGCACTGAGTTTAATGAAACGGGTAACAATACTTGGGGCTCTGGCAGTAACTACAGCAAGTACCAAATTAAAGTGCCATTAATCATTCACTGGCCAGATCATGCTGCACAAGATGTCACACGCCTAACCAGTAACTTGGATGTAGTACCAACATTAATGGAGTCGCTATTAAATGTTGCGACTGCACCATCAAATTACAGCTCTGGTGTAAGTTTATTTGATCAAAATAATGATCGCCGCTGGATCTTAGCGGGTAATGATGATGACATCGTTGTAGTACAGAAGAAACAAACGACGGTAGTTGATAAATATGGTAATTACAACGTTTACGATAATAATTACCAGCTAAAAGATGAAGGTAAACCAAAACTATCAACGCTAATGCAAGTAATGAACGAATTAAAACGTTTTTATGAGCCAAAGCCATACGAAAAAAATAATTAATCTTTTATCGGTAAATTAAATAAAAAGCAGCATTTATTGCTGCTTTTTATTTTTAATGATAGTCATCTCTTTCATCGTTATAGCAATGTTCAAAGCCATCGTTCCAACCATTGGCATATTTTCCTTTCATTGCCATCCGCTCTGGATCGCGCCTAAATCCTTCTGAATAAGTCATTTCATCTAAGGTTCGACTATGGCAACCATCTTGATAACCATCGAGATAATGACGAGTAAAACCAAGCTCTGATAATTGTTTATGTCGACTCGTCGAACATCCTATTAAAAGAAAAATAGATAATAAATAGCAGCAAACCACACCATATTTCATTATTCGCTCTCCATTTCCCTTTTATTCTTATTTCACATTCATGTAGTAGCGGAATATATGTTTTACTCATTACATAATAGAACGCTAGCTAAATTCTCATTCTTAAAAATAAGACTATGAATATTAATCTGGATCCCATTTCTGATGGTTAATTTGAATATCAACACATTTTTGTGGGTTATATCGCGCCTATTTATCAATGAGTAGTTAAAATATAAGGTGTTATAAATATTAAAAATAATTTAAACATTAAAGTTAGGCTTAGTTGGAATTAACCTTGGAATGAAAAAGCACGTTGATCTTTTTTATAAAAACATAACGGAACAATGGGGAAATGCCCATAGTTTACGTACTATCTGTGAATTGACTTGTCGCAATCTCATGGAGTTTTTTGATATCCAGCATTGTCAGATCATCGTTGCCTACAAAGGACAGTGGCACTCATTACTGCAGTTAAATGAAACAGGTATCCAATACAGTTTCCCTCCTGTCACCATTAACGAAGATACTCACCCTGATATTTACAACACCATTACTGAACAAGACAATAAACAACCTTTTATTTCCTCTAGTAACGATTTTCATCGGGCTTGGCTACCGCTGTTTCGCCGTGAACAGCGCATTGGTTGGCTACTGATTGATTTCCCCCATGCCGCTAAAGTTGATCTTCAAGCTCTAGGGCAATTACGGACATTACTAGCCTCAGAAATTGATGCTGATCTGCTATCACAGACCATAAAAAGTGAACATAGTAACCGTCGCCATGTTGAGCAGGAATTAAAAAATAGCCAGCATGAACAAGGTCTACTACTTGAACAGTTGCAAGCCATGCACAGTATTTCATTTATGCTATGGCGTACAAAATCCATCAAAGAGATGCTGTTTATCGCAGTCGATGAAGGCAAAAAGCAACTTGAAATTGACCGTATGGCAGTATTTTTATTTGATGAAAAACATCATATGCATGGTACCTATGGGACTGATATTGCAGGAAATACTACCGATGAATATTATTTTGAATCGGTGATCCCGAATCAATGGTATGCCGCCCGCACTCTTAAAGAAAAAGAATATATTGCGATTCAAGAAAATACGCCTTTATTTCACGACTTAAAGCAAGTCGGCTTTGGCTGGAGTGCCTATATTGCCTTATGGGATGAAGATACCCCTATTGGTTGGATTGCCTGTGATAACTTACTCACTGGACGCCCATTTAGAAGCTATCACCACCAGCTATTAAAACAGTATGGCTTTATTATTTCTCAGCATCTTGTTCGTCATCAAGCAGAAGATCGTTTAAAGCGTCTAAATAAAGATCTTGAAAAGCGAGTACTTACACGCACGCAAGAACTGAATGACGTCAATAAAATGCTAGAAAAAATGTCACGGCTTGATCCACTCACCAACATTGCTAACCGTCGTGTTTTTGATGAAGCTATTGTCGATGAATGGCGACGTGCTGAACGCCATCAATTACCTATTTCATTATTGATTTTGGATATTGACCACTTTAAACAATATAACGACCACCTCGGCCATGATGCCGGTGATCTCTGTTTAAAGAAAATCGCCAATGGGCTGGCTAATATAGAACGTAGAGCTGGCTCTTTATTTGCACGTTTTGGTGGGGAAGAGTTTGTACTATTACTACCAGGGCAAGACAGCAAAGCTGCAGTGTTCGCTGCAAAGAAAATATTAAAAGCCATGCATGATATGGCGTTGCCATTTCCTCATAATAATAATGATCGTACTGAGCCTATCGTGACGTTAAGTATTGGTGTCAGTACAACTATCCCAACCCAAGGTAGTGACTATAAAATACTCTTTAACACGGCTGATAAAGCCCTATATCGTGCTAAAGGTGAGGGTAGAAACTGCTATCGTCTGCTGTTGTAACCCAATAAATAAGTGACTACTTACTATTACCATTACTAGTGTAAGTAGTCACTTTACTATTCATGTTTATTCAGATTTAGGCTTACGTTTTCGTGTTGTTTTACCAGTAGAAGCACTATTGGATTTCGTACTGGCTCCTTTCTTACTATATCGACGTTTTGCCGCTGTTTTTGTCCATTCTGGTGATTTTAAATCACGTAAACTTTGTGGCACCTCAGAGACTTTCACCTTATCCATCAGTGCTGTCACTTGCTGCTGCAAAGCCCCCATAAACGGCTGATACGCATATTTCTTATCTGCCATATCTTGCAGTTGGTGCTCCCAATGTGCTGTCATATCAGGATACGTTGCTTCATTGGGTAAAGCATAAATCAAGCCCCTTCCCGCCTCGGTTGCATGAATGGTTTTACCTTGACGTTGTAATAACTGACGCTTAAACAAAATTTCTAAAATCCCAGCACGTGTCGCTTCAGTGCCTAAGCCATCAGTATCGCGTAGAATTTTCTTCAATGATTGATCGGAAACAAACCGCGCAATACCAGTCATGGCTTGTAATAACGTCGCTTCAGTAAATGCTTTTGGTGGCTCGGTCATCTTGTCTTTGATTTCACCATCACGACAAGTAAGCACAGTGCCTTTGGTTAATGGCGGTACTTTATCAGCAAGATCGTTATCGTCACCTTTATCATCACGCCCCAGCAATACACGCCAGCCCGCATCCATTAATTGGCGACCTTTTGCGACAAACTGTCCATTGGCGATAGTAAATACTAACTTAGCTTCAGCATAAACAGCAGCCGGATAAAACTGCATCAGATATTGTCTTGCCACTAACTGATAAATCTTTGCTTCACTTGGGCTCAAACTTTGCGGATTCACTGACTTAGGTGTTGGAATAATCGCATGGTGCGCATCGACCTTTTTATCATTCCAGGCTTTTGATTTTAATGAGGTATTAGCACCTGATACTGCACTAGATAAACTATTATCAGTATTTGCGATCGCACGGCACACCTCACTTGCTTGTTTAAAATGATCGAGAGGTAAATAACGACAGTCAGAACGTGGGTAAGTGATCACTTTATGCTTTTCATAAAGCGACTGACAAGTACTAAGCACATCCGCAGCACTCATATTAAAGCGGCGTGCCGCATCTATTTGTAATGCCGATAATGAATAAGGTAACGGTGCGGCTTGTTTAGTTTCTTTTCGTTCAGATTCCGTCACTTCTGCCGCTTGCCCACGAATTCGGCTAACGACGTTTTCACAAAGCTGACGACTAAGTACTCGCCCATCTTCATCTTGATAAGGTTCGCACGCTTTACTCGGGATCCAACGGGCACGAATGTCCTGCTCTTGATATGGAATTAAAGCAAACACTTCATAAAATGGCTTAGGCACAAAGTTAGCAATTTCATCATCACGACGAACCACTAACCCAAGGATTGGCGTTTGTACCCGACCTACCGATAACACGCCACGATAACCGCCTTTCTGACCAAGCAAAGTATAAGCACGGGTCATATTCATGCCATAAAGCCAATCGGCACGAGAGCGAGCTAACGCAGAGACTGACAAAGGCACGAAATCATGATTACTACGCATCGATGACAACGCTTTTTTCACCGCAGCTGGGTTAAGATCAGAGATTAACAAACGCAGAGCCGCATTTTTTTTCGAGGCCGATAGTTTGGCATAGTCAATCACCTCATCCACCAGCAACTGCCCTTCCCGATCAGGATCTCCTGCATGAACAATTTCGGTTGCAGATTTTGCTAATTTCTTAATCACCGCTAATTGCTGTTTCGCTGCTTTTCTCGGGATCAACTGCCACTTTTCAGGAATGATCGGTAAATCCTCTAAATGCCATTTCTTATAACGAGGATCATAAGCATCAGGCTCGACTTGCTCTAATAAATGGCCAATACACCAAGTGACAATATCGCCATTTCCCACTTCTATATAACCATTCTGATTTTTATGTGGTCGTGGCAATACAGCAGCAATCGCTCTGCCTAGACTGGGTTTTTCAGCAATATATAAACGGCTCATCGAGATCTTAAAATCTAACAGTAAAGTAATGGCGAAACTCTACCGAAAACCTTGCATATCAGCAACAAATACTGGATATAAAACCAGTTAACGAAGCATTTTTTTGTTTAATTTTTGTGATAATATCCGCACAAAACCTATATAACGCTAGCCATGCATAAGAGATTTGAATGACTAAGCTAAAACCCTTCATTATTTTACTCACACTTATACTTCTTATTGGTTTCCTATGGTTTGGAAAGCAGTTATTTGTTGACGGTGTTAATACAGACAATCAATTTCAACCGCCTAAAAGGCCACCATTTAGCACTATCATCAATATTGAAGATAAAAAGAAGGCATTTTTTGACTACCTGACCCCCTTCGTCGAAGAAGCGAATAAACAGATCTTGTCGGATCGCCAAATATTAGAAGAGTTAAGCCAAGATCCAACCAAAATCGATCCGAGTAGCCCTTTTATTGAAAGTTTAAGTGAAGAGTATGCGCTACCGATCCCGAAAGAGGGGATCACATCTGCATGGCTTAATGAGTTATTAAAACGGGTTAATATTATTCCAGCTCAACTGGTACTAGCACAATCGGCAATGGAATCCTCATGGGGGACATCACGATTTGCCGTCGAAGGGAATAGCTTTTTTGGTCAATGGTGCTTCACCAAAGGCTGTGGTATTCCACCTCACGATCTCGATCCTGAGCATTATCACGAAGTACAACGCTTCCCTACTGTTTATGCCGCAGTGCAAGCTTATTTCGATAATATCAATACCAATGATGCGTATACGCAGCTACGTGATATCCGTGCGAATTTACAAGCCAAGCATGAAAAAATCACCGCAGATGCTTTAGCTCATGGGTTATTAAATTATTCTCAAATAGGTCATCAATACATCCAACAAGTATTGGAAATGATCAAAACCAATCAGCAGGTTATGCCTAAAACAACAACATAATTTGTACTGTGTGAACACCACTTACAAAAAAGCTGACTGTTGGTGAAGTCCCAACATGTCAGCTTTTCTATTTTTACAAGGTGTTAGTGACGATTACTTCGCCTCAAACCAAGCTTTCACCGTTTGGTAATCGCCCCTAAATACAATTCGATCCGCTTTTTTACTTAGCTGATAGGTGTACATAGGATCGTAATACTGCTCAAGCAATGGCACTAACCATGCGTCATGCTCAGTCACCGAGCCTGTCGATTGCATCACTTTAACCGCATGTTGCTGAGCGTCTAATATTTCTTGGTAACGCTCTAAACCTAAACGCTTACGAATATTAAACATGCCTTTTTCTAGGTACTCAGCAAATAACAGCCAACCCTGCTCTTCACCGTATTGCGCCACATAATCACGCTGCATAGTGATCACATAATCATCTAATAAACGCACTAAGCGCACATCCATTGGATCATCAATCACAGCAATAGGCGCATCTTTCATCGTAGCTTGCAGTGATAGCGGCACCATTACACGGCCAATACTTTTACCTTCATCTTCATAGATAAATTGGGTAACACCGCGATCTTGTTTTTTCAGCATTTGTACCGCTAAATCATTTTCAAAAGCAATTTGTGTATGCTGTGGTGTTACAAAGCGGCCAAAAGAAGAACCACGGTGATGGGCTGCCCCTTCTAGATCAATACCACAAGTTAACTCGTTAACCATGATGGTCTTACCGCTGCCCGTATTACCCGCAACCACCATTGATGGCTGCTTAGCAACATCTTCAATCGTCTCAATTAAGAAGCGACGCAGTGCTTTATAGCCACCATTGATATAAGGAAAATCAATACCAGCTTCTTTTAACCATTGCTGAGTAATTTGCGAGCGTAATCCACCACGAAAACAATAGAGGTAACCATTAGGATTGGCTTCACAAAACGCTTTCCACTGGGCAACACGTGCCGCTTTTACATCACCATTAACTAATTGGTGACCCAGTTTAATTGCTTCTTGCTGGCCTTTATTTTTATAGCAAGTCCCAACGGCGGCACGCTCATCATTTGTCATTAATGGACGGCTAACCGACGTTGGGAATGCGCCTTGTTCAAATTCAACAGGCGCTCGCATGTCCATTAACGGTGTATCGTTAACAAACAAGCTGCGAAAATCATCGCAATTAGGACGTGGCATTAGCAAACCTCGATAAAGGTATCGCCATCCATCGGCTCTAGTTCACCAATCGCTTCCAGCAAAATATCATATTTCTCAGCAATCGCTTTAAGCTCTGCTTCACAGTCAGGCGTTGCGGCAAGCAGTAAGCCGCCAGAAGTTTGTGGATCGCACAATACCGCTTTTTGCTGCTCGGTCATTGCACCCAGTTTATGACCATAACTCATAAAGTTACGCTCAGTACCACCCGGTACACAACCCTGCTCAATGTAGTTATATACGCCCGGTAAAGTCGGCACTTTATCGAACCATAGTTTTGCTTTTAGGTTGCTACCTTCACAAATTTCAGTAAGGTGACCCATTAAACCAAAGCCTGTTACGTCTGTTAGGGCTTTTACGCCTTCAACGTCTGCAAAATCAGCACCCGGTTTATTTAATTTGCACATCCAATCACGTGCCAATCCTTGGTGCTCATCAGCCAACTTAGATTTCTTCTCAGCGGTTGTTAATACGCCAATACCTAGCGGTTTGGTGATGTAAAGCTTACAACCCGCCTCTGCACTGTTATTACGTTTAACGCGATCGGTATCCACGATACCAGTCACAGCAAGACCGAAAATTGGCTCAGGAGCATCAATAGAGTGACCACCAGCAAGAGAAATACCGGCTTCACGGCAAACAGAACGGCCGCCTTCAATCACTTGTTGTGCGATTTCAGGGGCAAGAATATTCACAGGCCAACCTAAAATTGCAATTGCCATAATAGGTTTACCACCCATGGCATAAACATCACTGATCGCATTGGTTGCGGCAATACGACCGAAATCAAATGGGTTGTCAACGATAGGCATAAAGAAATCAGTGGTACTAATAACAGATGTACCGTTACCTAAATCATACACTGCCGCATCATCTTTACTTTCATTACCGACCAATAGGTTAGGATCTGAAAATGGGGCTAACTGGGTGCGTAAAATGGTGTCGAGAACTTGGGGAGAGATTTTACAACCACATCCGGCACCGTGACTGTATTGGGTTAGGCGAACATTTTCCATGACACGCTCCAAAAAAGGGGAAAGAGTCAGGGATTCTACTCCTGCCCCTGACACCTGTCATCTTTGAAGCGAACATCGTTCGGTTTTTCCGTTGATATAAATCAAAACTTGGCTTAAAAACGAGCAAAACAAACTAAAAAAGGTGATCCTTTTCACGGTATTATTCACCGGATAGGTATCACCTCTTTAAAACTTATCGCTAAAATGTTTGCTGTTTATAGGTATTCAACAAACTTTGTTAGATCACGTTCATGTAATTTCGCTTCACGACAATCGACTGATCCTAGATATAAAAAGCCGACGATCATATCTTCACCTTGCACGCCTAACGCTTCACGTACTACTGGGTGGTAAGCCCATGATCCAGTACGCCAAAAGCCAGAGAAACCTTGTGCAACCGCAGCCATTTGCATCGCTTGTACCGCACAACCTGCCGATAAATGTTGCTCAATCACAGGGACTTTATGCCCTTCCGTCACCTTACTAACAACTGTGATAACCATAGGTGCACGAAACGGTGCTTTAGACGCTTTTTCAATGACAAAATCTTCAAGATCGTCAGCTTTAGCCGCAGAAACCAAAATATCAGCCAAGCGCTGTAATCCCTCACCTTCAGAGACAATAAAACGCCATGGCATTAAACCACCATGATCTGGTGCGCGAAGACCTGCTTTAAAAATATTCTCTAATGTATCGCCACTCGGTGCTGGTGCTGCCAGCTTAGGAATAGAGCGACGATTCAGTAAAAGTGATAACGCGTCCATGGTAACCTCAAATGAAAATAGTTATTGTTTTAATGTATCACGACACACGATTGTAGTCAGTACAACACACGTCTTTAAACGCTAAGAATGATGTAATAACATCGCACTAGCCTCCCAACTCCTCACTCAAACAATCTTATTAACCACAGATAAAACAACTACCAATAAAATAAAAAACAGTCATAAAAACCACATATAAAAACAACAGCCAGTTTTAAAAACCAAAAAACTTAACGAAAGTCACATTTTAAATTGTGAGCAATATCTAATTTGGTTTTTTATACCAATTACAAATAAAAAACCAGTTTGTTTTGTTGTTTTTTAGTTAAAAAATGGTGACACATTCCGCTTTAATTTGTTTAACCTAATAATAATTCCAATAACTAACAACACCTATAAACATAAATATTAAGGCTTAAACTATGATCATTGGTATCCCTAAAGAAATCAAAACCCATGAATATCGTGTAGGTATGATCCCTGCAGCTGTCAAAGAAGTGGTATCTCACGGTCATCGTGTTTATGTCGAAACCAACGCTGGTACAGGCATTGGTTTTAGCGATCAAGACTACATCGATGCAGGCGCACAAATCCTAGCTACCGCAGCTGATGTTTTTGCAGAAGCAGAAATGATTGTAAAAGTAAAAGAGCCTCAAGCAGTTGAGCGTGCAATGCTTCGCGAAGGTCAGATCTTATTTACTTACCTACACCTAGCCCCAGATCCAGAGCAAACGCATGATCTCATTAATAGCAAAGCTGTTTGTATTGCTTACGAAACAGTGACAGATAAAAATGGTCGTCTGCCACTGCTTGCACCAATGTCAGAAGTCGCTGGTCGTATGTCTATTCAAGCAGGTGCATTTGCATTAGAAAAGTCTCGTGGCGGTAGCGGTATCTTACTTGGTGGTGTACCAGGTGTTGAGCCAGCGAAAGTGGTGATTATTGGTGGTGGTGTAGTAGGTGCTAATGCGGCGCAAATGGCGTTAGGCTTACAAGCTGATGTAACGGTAATTGATCGTAATATTGATGTGCTTCGTCAACTTGACGCGCAATTTGCTGGTAAGCTAAAAACAGTTTACTCAACCAATGACTCAATTGAAAAACATGTGCTTGAAGCAGATCTTGTTATCGGTGGTGTTCTGGTCGTCGGTGCGGCAGCGCCAAAACTGGTCACAGCTGAGATGATCAAGAAAATGAAGCCAGGCTCAGCCATTGTGGATGTGGCTATCGACCAAGGCGGCTGTGTAGAAACATCTCATGCAACAACGCATAGCGAGCCTACTTACATTGTTGATGATGTGGTTCACTACTGTGTTGCAAACATGCCGGGGGCGGTTGCTCGTACATCAGCTGTTGCCCTTAACAATGTAACACTGCCTTACATTGTGAACCTTGCTAATAAAGGCTACCAAAAAGCCCTACAGGACGATAAACACCTACTCAATGGTCTAAATGTTTACCGTGGACAAATCACTTGTGAAAGTGTCGCAACCTCACTCAACTTACCTTACGTAAGTGCAGACTCAGTTATCACATCATAAAACACCCCAACGCCCGCTAGCATTGTAAAAAATGCATAGTGGGCGTTTTTATTAAAGCGTATTTATTCCACCTACTTTTCATTGCTCTTTCCTACTGACACTTTCCCATCGTTTCACGCTTCTCTTGAGCTGCATTTCGATATTTAATTTCGAAACATAATCACAAAAAACGAATCATTAATATAAAAAACTAAATTTGTTATTTTTAATGAAATATTTATGAGATCTAAGCAACAAATATACCTTATAGAAATACACCAATAGTTACAAATTTGTTATCATTATGTTCGATATGAAAATACCTATAACAAATACATTAACCCATAAGGTCAATCACATGTCGCTTCCCAATAACGTTGAAATTACCAATACAACAGATCAAAAACTTACCTTAAATAAACACGATAAAACCTGGATTATTAGCCTCTTTGGTACAGCCGTTGGCGCAGGGATATTATTTCTTCCTATCAATATCGGTGCCAGTGGAATGTGGCCATTGATCATCATGGCATTACTCGCAGGTCCCATGACTTTTTTAGCACACCGTGGTTTAGCGAGATTTATTTTGTCGTCAAACAATCCAAAAGCGGAGTTCACAGATGTTGTCGAAGAGCACTTTGGTCATCGCTTCGGTTTTCTGATCTCACTACTTTATTTCTTGTCTATTTTTCCAATATTAATGATCTACGGGGTGGGATTAACCAATACGGTTGAAAGTTATATGGTCAACCAACTGGGGATGGCTGCACCACCACGTATTATGCTATCTGGTATATTAGTGACTGCGATGATTGGCGTCATGATGGCAAGTGAAAAAACCGTCTTACGTGCTTTTGAAGTGATTGTTTACCCGTTAGTCTTTATTTTATTTGGCATCTCACTGTACTTGATCCCCAACTGGCACATGCCTGACTTTTCACAAGTACCAGACGCCAAAGAATTTACCCGAACATTATGGCTCGCTATCCCTACCACAATTTTTGCCTTCAGCCACACCGCTGCCATTTCTAGTTTTTCCGTTGCTCAGAAAAGACACTATGGCAAACAGACAGATAAACGCGTCGATTTCATCTTAAAGCATACTTCGATGATGCTGATCACCTTTGTACTGTTCTTTGTTTTCTCGTGTGCCCTCAGTTTAAGTCCAGAGCAATTAGCCGATGCCAAAGCGCAAAATATTTCTATCTTGTCTTATCTGGCAAACGTCACAGGCAGTGGACTGATCGCCTCTTTCGGCCCGTTTATTGCTTGTATTGCCATTATTTCTTCTTTCTTCGGTCACTTCTTGGGAGGACGAGAAAGTTTAAACGGCATTATTGCCAAACATACCAAACTCCAACCTAAGCTCGTAAATAAGCTGACTATTGCTATTCTCTTTTTCTCGGTTTGGTATGCTGCGGTGAAAAACCCAAGTGTCCTTGGGATCATGGAAACCTTCTCAGGCCCTGTGATTGCGCTGATTTTATTTATTCTGCCGATGTATGCTATTCGCAACGTTGATGCAATGAAGCGCCATCGCGGTAAGATGAGCAATATATTTGTGACTGTTATTGGCTTGATTGCGATATCAGCGATTGTATACAACTTGCTATAAATACAAAAAAACAGCCATTAAATTGGCTGTTTTCTTGAGAGGCTTTAATGGCTTAACCTATTACGCATTTTAAATGCATTTGTTCTAATTCATTAATAAAGCTAATAAAACCTATGACATCAAATAATTACTATGGCAGTTTAGCTGCTGTTTTTAAAAAATTGAGACGGATAAGATAACAATCCACAGTCTAAAAATGCTGTAAAAAACAACGCTTGCTATCAAGATAAACGATCAGTCTTTTAACTCCGCCCATAGCATACTGTCATTTTCTATATGATTCAGTGAAGCCTCATTTTCAATCACCTTCGCTCCGGTAAAAATATAACACATACATGCCGTAGTGATTAATGAAGCACATAAAAACAATAATATTTCAAAAAAGACTGTCATAACGATTTAACTTTACATCCGAGTAAACTTAGAGGTGTACGACATGCTAAATTGATATATTTATTTGTAAAGTCAAAAAATTGACGGTCATCTATAAAATTTATTTTGTTATTATTAATTGCTCACCGTTTTATTATAAGGTACTGATCCAAAGGTTTTTTTTGGTTAAAATTTATCAGTAACGAATTATTACAGCTAAAAAATATGAATAAATTAAACTAATGACTTAATTTATATTTAGACAGCCATTACTCGTTTATTTATAAAGTAAATTCATATTAACCACATAATTATAAAAAACATTATTCATAAAAAAGCCACCACAGAAAAACTGTAGTGGCTTCATAAGTAAATATTTATGCGAATTTTAGCTTTCTAAATAACACGGCTATTGAGCAATACACACGCGACTAGAACAATCTAGTAAGTCAGCCCAAAATAAAACATCTTTTACAATATCCAGTGCCATCATTACTTTAACTAGAGGAGATTTAATGCCTCCTCTTTATCTGTAATTATGTCAGACGGATGTGAATACGATAAAAACTAACGCCCATCAGTGATCATATTCAACGCAACAAGACAAACACTCAGTCTTTTAACTCAGTCCATAACGCGCTATCGCTCTCGATATGATCTGGCGAAGCCTCGCTTTCAATCACTTTTGCTCCCGTAAAGATATAACACACACAAGTCGTCGTGATTATTGACGCAAATAAAAATAATAAAATTACCAAAAGGAGTGTCATAACGATTCAACTTTACATCCAAGTAAACTCAAAAGTGTACTATATGCTAATTTAGTATATTTATTTGTAAAGTTAAATATTTGGCACTTATTTATAAAATGATTTTCCTGCTTATTAACCTACCCAAAGACATCAACAAGGCACTGATATATAAATACTTTATTATTTAATAATAATGGTACCAGATTATTATGATAATAATATCTAAATATATTGACCGAATATCTATATTTATATTTAATTGGATTATTAACTATTATTTATAAATTCAATGCATTTAAAACGAATATTTATCAATATTTTAAAAAAAAAACCACTACAGTAAAACTGTAGTGGTTTATTTATTTCAAATGAATGCCTATTTTATTCAGCGTCTGCATGACCGTAAATGCGATGTTTCGTCACAAAGCCGACTAAGAAACACATCACAAAGACCACTCCGTATAAGCCATTTGCGGTAACCAATGCCGCATGTGCACCAAACTTGTCTACGATTGGACTGGTAACCACAAAGGTCAGCATGGTACCGATAGTGCCGCAAAGCAGAATAAAGTTCACCAATTTCGGTGATGCAGCTTTGGTTTGCTGTGAGCCCAAGGTAATGATCGAAGTGTAAATCGCACTACTAAAGAAGCCCAATGTTGAAATCACGTAAAGCAATGTTTTCGCATCAGTATCTTTGTTGAACCAGTACATTAGTACCGTTGCTAGTGCTGCTAATACCATCACGAAACGCTGCAGGTCAAATTTCTTTAACAGTACACTGAAGATCCACATGCCGATCATGTATGCGCCCCAGAAATAACTCACCAATTGACCGGCATCGGTGATCGACATACCTAAATCTTTAGTCGCGTATTCAGGGATCCAAGAAACAAAACCTAGCTGACCAAGAATGTAGCACAGTGCCGCAATCGCTAAGAACACCACGCCTAATCCCCATTTTTCTTTCTCAGGGATCACTTCAAATTCTTCTTCGTCTTTTTTACCCAGTACAGGGAATTTAGCAATTAACGTCAGAATAAAAATCGCTAAATAGATACCACCGATAGCTACATACACCCAGTACCATTCAAGATGACGTGCTAATACTGCAGCTGAAATCACAGGGAAAATCATCCCCGCCATACTAAAGAACGAGTCAGTAAACAGTAGGCGCGAACCACGTTGCTTACCTTCATAGATATGGGTAATAAGGTATGTACCAATCGACATGGTGATACCACTCACCACACCTAATACAAACATGCAGCCAGAGAAAATCGCCAAGTTATGCCCGAACATTAGCCCTAAAATCGCCAATACCATGAGACAAAAACCAAAGATAAGCTGGCGTTTTAACGGTACAATTTCCATCAACCACACATTGAGGAAAATAGAGATCAAAATACCTGTGTTTAAGAAAGTAAAGGTATTACTCATGCTCGATATTGGTAAGTCGAAATACTTAGCAATATCGCCCATCACAATACCTGTGACGATGATCAGCGAGCCAGTCAACGCATAAGATAAAAAACTGATCCATGTCAGGAGGTTGCGGTTTGTGTTTGTCATAGCAAATCCTGAAAAACGTTCTAGTGAAAAATAATGTAATGAAATGCTACCAATTAGTATTACATTTAATTGTGATTATACTCACAAAGCATCATTCAAGTGATACGTATTAGGATAAAACATCATTAAATTCAGGATTTATTCAGCGAAAAATTAGCAGTAAGAATATTTACTCCTTCACACTTGCCTTTCCCCAATTAATAGAACTGTCATTATTTTCATTTAGTTTTAGCGCATTTCGCGACAACTTAATTCTTATTGGTGACCTATGTTCAAAAAAACACTTCCGAGCGTAATCTTACTTTCTTTAAATGCTTATGCTTTGCCTCAAGATGTTGCAAGCAACTTCAGTCAATTAAATGGCCATATGAAATGGGACAATAAGCAAGAAATCAAACTGGAAGGCAATACCTATCATCCTCAAGGCATGGTCAAGATCGGTGACTACTTTTATATCTCTTCTGTAGAAGTTATAGAGCAACCAACAAAATATTCAAAACCAATACAAGGGTTAGATCGCACGGCGGGGAAAGGCAAAGGGCATTTATTCAAATTTGATAAAACCGGAAAACTGGTTGCTCAGGTAACCTTTGGCGAAGGCGATATTTATCACCCTGGTGGTTTGGATTTTGACGGGAAAAATATTTGGATGCCAGTGGCAGAATACCGCCCTCACAGCCACTCTAATATCTATAAAGTGGATCCTAATTCACTGGAAATCATCAAGCAATTTACGGTTAATGATCATATTGGTGCCCTTTCTTGTGATCCTGAAACAGAAACTCTGTATGGCGGCACTTGGGGCTCACGTGAATCTTACACTTGGCCGTTAAAAGGCAACAAAGCAAACCCACAAAGTACAACAGTAAAAAATACGTCTTACTATATTGATTATCAGGACTGTAAATTTACCAGCGGGCATTTCCTTATCTGCTCTGGTTTAAAGAAATACACAGTTAATGGAAAAGACGAAGTCGCATTTGGTGGATTGGAATTAATCGATACAAGATCAATGACACTTTCACAGCAGATGCCCGTTGACGCATGGATAAAGCCCGACCTTCCTATGACACAAAATCCATTTTGGATTGAGAAAGAACATGAAAGCCTCACGTTCTATTTTGCGCCTGAAGATAATAAAACCTCAATTTACGTCTATAAAGAACACAACAGTTAAGGTTAACAGCCAACAGATCAAACCAAGCGAAGCTTTCGTGCTTCGCTTTTTATCGCACAGATCTCGACTTTACCGCTGTTAACTTTTACTAACTTTAATTACCCTCACCATGACGGATACGCTAAATACCATTCAACCGTTTTTCTCAAACCAGACTCAAAGCTCTCTTGCGGCGTCCAGCCAAGCTCTTGCTCAATTTTCGTAGTATCAATGGCATAGCGTTTATCATGACCTGGGCGAACATCCACATAAACAATCAAGTCACGGTATGTCTTAACCCCTTGTGGCTTATTAGGTACTAAGATCTCCAGTACATCACAGATAGCATGAACAACAGCTATATTGGTTTGTTCATTGTTACCGCCTATATTATACGTCTCACCGACTTTTCCCTTCTCTATTACAGCTACTAACGCTTTCGCATGATCATCAACATACAGCCAGTCACGCACTTGCTGACCGTTGCCATAGATAGGGAGTGCTTTCCCTGCTAAGGCATTTAGGATCACCACTGGTATTAGTTTTTCAGGGTACTGATACGGGCCATAATTATTTGAACAATTAGTCACAATGACAGGCAAGCCATAAGTGCGGTGCCACGCCCTGACTAAATGATCGCTCGATGCTTTCGATGCAGAATAAGGGCTCGAGGGTTGATACGGTGAGGTTTCAGTAAACGGCTTCGCTTGTGGTGAAAGATCGCCATAAACTTCATCGGTTGATACGTGAATAAACCGAAACTGCTGACGACGACTATCAGAAAGCGCAGAAAAATAGTGTCTTGCCACGTCCAGTAACACGTACGTTCCAATCACGTTAGTTTCAATAAATGCCGCAGGCCCATCAATCGAGCGGTCCACATGACTTTCAGCAGCCAAATGCATCACAGCATCTGGCTGATACTGAGAAAAAACACGCTCAATCTCAATACGGTTAGTGATATCTACCTGTTCAAAACTGTACCTGTCATCATCACTGACACATTCTAGTGACGCTAAATTGCCAGCATACGTTAGCTTGTCGATGTTCATCACTTGATGAGGTGTATTTTGTATCAAGTGGCGAATAACCGCTGAGCCAATGAACCCAGCACCACCTGTTATTAGGATTTTCACTACAATGAACCTTATTTTTTAAACACGCCATTGTAACGTTTAATCACTAACAGTAAGAGAAAATATACTGTTGTACTTAATTATTGATTGTAGTTAATAAAATTTAAAACGAGTAGCCTTAATTGATAACTTTAGCCCAAAACAAAAACAACCCGATATTATTAAGCACTAGTAATCAAGAGCTAATATCGGGCTGTTTTATTTTATAAGTAAATTAACTTACTGCTTTATTCAGCACTGTGACATTACTGGCTGTTACATTCCAAACAATGTCGCAAATACCATCTGTAGGCACAAACCCCGTTGGGGCTTCAAGTAATAGCTCTCTTACAACATCATGTTGGAATTCATGACATGCTGTATCTAATCGCTGTAACAACGGTTCTAATTTGCTCCATGGCAAATAGATTTCATCTGCTGTCATGATACGTTGATGACGTGTTTTAGCTACGTTATCTCCAATCAGTAACTCTTCATACAACTTTTCACCAGGACGAAGACCCGTATATTGGATCTCAATATCACCATTCGGATTATTATCATCTTTTACTTCTAAGCCAGATAAATTAATCAATTTACCTGCAAGCTCAGCGATTTTTACAGGCTCACCCATATCAAGAACAAAAACATCACCACCTTTACCCATGGCTCCCGCTTGAATAACAAGCTGTGCTGCTTCAGGAATAGTCATAAAGTAACGGATAATATCTTTATCGGTAACAGTAACAGGCCCACCTTCTTTTATTTGGCGTTTAAACAATGGAATAACAGAGCCTGAAGAGCCCAATACATTACCAAATCGCACCATACAAAAACGTGTTGAAGAACGTTGCTCAGCTAGCGCTTGTAAAGCAAGTTCAGCCATTCGTTTTGTTGTTCCCATAACGTTGGTAGGACGTACCGCTTTATCTGTAGAGATTAAAACGAACGTTTCTACTCCTGAAGCAATCGCCGCTTGTGCCGTATAAAGCGTACCAAATACATTATTGCGCACGCCTTCTATCACATTGAATTCAACCATTGGCACATGTTTATAGGCTGCTGCATGGTATAACGTTTGAACTTGAAACGCCTCCATGACCACTTGCAAACGATTTTCGCGCTGAACACTGCCCAATAAAGGATAAACCTCAACGTTCAATCCTTCTTTCTTTACTGTCTCAACTAGCTCTTTTTCAATGGAATATAAGCTATATTCAGATACTTCAAATAACAGTAACTTGATAGGCTTTTGCTTAATGATTTGACGACATAACTCAGAGCCGATTGAACCGCCCGCCCCTGTTACCATCACCACTTTATTTAAAATATTCGCAGTGAGTAACTCAGTATCAGGCTCGACAGGATCACGTCCTAATAAATCCTCAATGGGCACATCACGTAATTCATCAATCTTTGCTTTACCAGATAAGATGTCTTCAACGTCAGGAACGGTTTGTACCTCTACCGATAATGGCTCTAAATGCTGAAGTACTTCTTTACGCTCAGAGCGACTCGCACTCGGCAACGCTAATAACACTTTTGATATATTATATTTTTTGATTGCAGACGAAATATTTTCAGAATGAAAAACACGCAATCCCATAATATTAGTATTTAGTAAGGTATCATCACGATCAACAAACGCCATTGGTTTGTATTCTTTACTGTTACGCAAAGTAAAACACAATTGTCGCCCTGTCGTTCCTGCACCATAAATAATGGTATTTTGACGCTCAGATTTTGCAATATTTCGATTAGCGATATAGTTTCTCATGATCAAACGAGAACCACCGGCTAATAATGCTAAAAATGTTGCAAAGATAACAGGAACCGTTCTTGGCACTAAATCATCAATATAAAAACGTAAACCATAAAAAGACAACATTGATATTAGAGCACCAAGACTTACAACCAGTAATGCTTGAAAGGTTAAGTACCTTAATATTGCCCTATATAAACCTAGCTGAGAAAATGCAAATATCGTTACAAATATTAAAGGAATTAATCCTTTCCATATTTCAACTGAATAAATTGCATCTACATTATCTAATCTGACAAAAAACGATAGAAAATATGCGACACCTATAAATATAGCATCGCATAAACAACTTATAATACGTTTTTTAGGTCGAGATAATGAAAGTATTTTGTTCATTACCTTCATATATATACCTATATTTATTATTTTATAAGAGATGTATTACTTTTGTGCAGAAATTAAAACACTTTTAATGACATTACTCATTTTATTTATTTCTATTTCAGTCAATGTTGGGTGAACCAAAAACATTAAACTATTTTCACCTAGCTCTACAGCATTCTTTAATCTTTCTTTTGGCCGCCACGGCGTATTATCAAATGCTTTTTCTAAATAAACTTCTGAGCAACTTCCTTGAAAGGCTGGTACACCTTGCTCATTAATTGCATCAATGATTTTATCACGACTCCAACCTGCTTTTAGATTTTCAGGTTGAACGAACAAATAATGTTTATACTCAGCATGCTCTATATAACTTGGCACTTCCACTCGACGAACAACATTTAAATCAGCCACAGCGTCATCAATTGCTTTACCATTCGCTTGACGTTTTGCCGTCCAATCAGCCATTTTGGTTAATTGAATTCGCCCAATGACCGCTTGCATTTCAAGCATACGCCAGTTGGTTCCAAAGCTTTCATGTAGCCAACGAAAACCAGGCGCATGCTCACGATAATAAATAGCATCATAACTCTTACCATGATCTTTATAAGACCACATCGCATTCCACAACGCTTTATCATTGGTCGTGACCATGCCACCTTCACCGCCTGTAGTCATGATCTTATCTTGGCAGAAAGACCATGCGCCAACATGCCCAATTGTGCCGACAGAGCGCCCTTTATATTTTGCGCCATGTGCTTGTGCACAGTCTTCAATCACATATAGATTATGCTGATTTGCATATTCCATAATATCGTCCATTTCAGCAGGCATACCAGCTAAGTGAACGACAATAATAGCTTTCGTTTTCGAGGTTATTACCGCTTGAATAGTTTCTACCGTGATATTTTGGCTGTTTAAATCTATATCGGCAAAAACAGGATTTGCTCCAGCCGTAACAATACTTGAAGCAGATGCTAAAAATGTACGAGAAGTAACAATAACATCATCTCCCGCACCAATATTCATTGCTTTTAATGCAACATCTAATGCTAACGTGCCGTTACTTAATGCAACCGCATATTCACACCCCACCCAAGCCGCAAACTCTTTTTCAAATTCACGGCATTCATTACCAGTCCAATAATTTACTTTATTCGATAAAAGGGTACGACTAATTGCCTCGGCTTCTTGTTCAGTAAAAGAAGGCCAAGGGGAAAATGAAGTATTTAACATGATATTTCCCTATGAATTAAATTGGTTTTGCAGGTGAACCAACAACCTTTTGAAAAGAAGAGATTGAATGAATAACTGTTGAACCAGCACCAACAATAACGTCATCACCGATTTCTATTAATTGAATGATATTGGCGCCAATACCAACCCATGAACGAGAACCTATTTTAATGCCACCTGCTAAATTTGCACCGGGACTAATATGAACACCATCAGCAAGATAACAATCGTGATCAACAGTAGATGCGGTATTAATAATGCAAGCTTTACCTATTTTACAAAATGGATTAATTACCGCATTCGCCATTACTACAGAGCCTAACTCTAGCGTTGCTGAATTACTGATCACTGCACTTGGGTGAATTAATGAAACTAATTTTGCATTGCGCTGCTCAAGTTGTTGCTGCTTTTGAAGTCTAATGTTGTTATTTCCAATGCCAACAATTACCCCATCATAACTATCCAAACATTCAAAAAGAGTTTCTGTATTCCCTACAACAGACCAATGTTCAATTTTAGTTAACTGTGGCCAACGGTCATCAAAAAAATCAACGATATCCCAATTTGTTATTGAGGCTATATCAGCTAAAACCTTGCCATGACCACTGGCTCCTAATATAGCAAGCCTAGCCATTTTCACTTCCTTTAAAAGGCTCGATAGTGACGTGGCCGTCTGCAGATATGCCTTCCTTTACGAAGACCTTTTTTACCGTCATGACAAGAATCTTAATATCTAGCCATAATGTTTTGTTATCTACGTACCAAACATCTAAGGCAAACTTTTCTTCCCAACTGATCGCGTTTCGGCCATTGATTTGGGCCCAGCCCGTTATACCAGGACGAACATCATGCCGTCTTGATTGTTCTTTGCTATATAGCGGTAGGTATTGCATGAGTAACGGACGAGGCCCAACTAAGCTCATTTCCCCTTTTAACACATTCCATAGCTCTGGAAGTTCATCTAAGCTGCTGTTTCTTAACTTATCGCCAAAATGAGTCATGCGCTCAGAATCAGGTAATGGATTGCCTTGTTGATCCACCGCATCCTTCATTGTCCGAAACTTCACCATTTCAAAAGGCTTTCCGTTTAAGCCCGGACGCGTTTGACGGAACAGTACCGGAGAACCAAGATTTTTACGAATATTCCAAGCGACTAATGCCATGATAGGAGATAACAGAATGAGCGCGATAAGAGACGCGAGAAAATCAAACAGTCTTTTCATTTTTCACCTCTGATGCATGGCGATCTGTCGCATTACCCTCTTCTGCATTAACGCCAATCACCCAATCAACCCATTTATCAGCCAATAGCGCGCGGTCAAACTGACTCTCTGCAAGTTGGCGTGCATTGGAACCCATCAAGGTAAGGGCTTCTTTTTGATTGGCAGCTTTTTCTAACGCATCAGCGAAAGCAATCGGGTCGTCTGGCTGAACCGCGAATCCACATTGCGTTTGCTCAATCATTCCTGCTAACCAACCTGGGTAATTGTTAATAACTGGTAGACCCGCAGAAATATAATCGAAGAACTTATTAGGCGATGTGCCGTAATAAAAGGCAGGTATATTCGCCAGTACTTGCATGCCAACGTCTGCACTTGCCATCAAACCAGATAACTTTTGCTTATTTACCGGAGGGTGAAACACAACATTGCTCAATTTGAGCTCTTTCGCCCTTCTCTCCAGTTCAGGTTTTAATTTACCTTGCCCGACTAAGGCTAGCTTAATGTCCTTTCGACCACGTTTCTGTAGCTCCACTGCCGTATTTAAAACCGCATCTAGGCCATTTGCCATTCCATGGGTTCCAGTGAAAATCGCCATCAGATCTGTTTCTTTCACGCCTTCCGGGCGCCAAGGCTCACTTGGTTGACTAAAGATAGACAAATCACAACCATTTGGCACCATGGCTATTTTACTTTCGTCCACACCGCGCTTTTTAATGCCTTCAACAATGCCCGGAGATAAGCCAATACAACGATGCGCACTTCGGTAAGATGCCCACTCTAAAAACGACATCAAGCTAAGAATAACTGGGTTTTTAATTACCCCCATTTCTTTGGGCAGTTCTGGCCATAAATCTCTCACTTCAAAAACAAATGGCTTGCCGCGTAACCAACGAGCAAAGATACCCGGGATACCAGCTGTCAGGGGTGTTGTGGTTGCAAACAACACATCGTATTTTTCAGTAAAGGCAAGGCCAATACTTTTTAAGGCAAACTTAATAAACGTCATACTGCGTTTAATAAAACCATCTGAGTTTGAGTAAGCCAAATCAAACTCTATGATTCGAATGCCATCGACGATACCTTCACGCTTGCCAGAAACAAAGGTCGAATCTAAACCCGTCTCTCCACCACCGTAGGTGCCACAGACCATAGTCACATGATGTCCATGATGAATTAAGCGCTTAGCCATTCCATAGGAACGGATCCCTGTTGAACCTTTCGGTGTAGAAAAGTGTTGATGAAAATAAAGAATATTCATGAATGAAATTGATACTCTGTTGTAATTTTGCCATCTGACGAAATCTCCACCTCAAGAACAGGGATAGAGCTTTCTTGGTAGTAATAACGAGATTCTCTGCCTTCTACGATCTCTAGGCGATCAATCTTTACATCACTATTGATCAAGATACTGTGATTTCCATTGGTCACTTTTTGTTCCTGAACTTGCCAATTATCAGGGTTTAGCCGCCAACGAAGAACAGCTTTATTTTTAACGCCTTGTACTTTGTCTGTTACCTTCAAAGACGTTTCCGTAAGGGAGACTTCTCTATGATGTTCGCCTCCCAAATAATCCCGGTAACCCGCTTGTCCAGTTAGTTGGTTTTCGTCAAAATTGACGTTCTTTGCTTTTAGCCAACTGCCCAGCAAAAAACGGCTAATTCTTGGCATTTGCTCGTGTCCATCAAATTGGATGGTATTATGACTTTGTGTACCACCGTAGTAATCGATATAGCCTTGGCCTGCGTTGTAGCTGAACGTGCCACCATCGCGTAACAGATTGACCCCATCACGCCATAAATCCACATGGAGCGCATCATTTTGAGCGGGCCTAAATCGAAACTTGGGATAGTTAAATAAAGCAAATGCTCCCGATTGATTTCTTAGGCCAATATAGCCACCTTGATCAAAATGAAACGATGCTGGAGTTTGTAAGTTTTTTTGCGGTTTTCGTAACTGCAACAATGCAAGGGCTTCATCATAATCCCCATCTTCCTGCCATGCGCATGCTTGAAGGAACACGACAGAAGCAAGCTGAACAGATGGACGAAAATCTCGATAGTCGGTATCCGTTAACTGCAATAAGCGAGCACCATCGTTATGACCTAAGTTCGGCGCATCACCTGTTGATGTGTCGATTAACTGATAAAGCCACTGCGTTGCCAGACTTACCCTTTTTGTCAGCTCTTTTGAAAATGGGGCAAGATCTAGTTCTCGACGCCAAAGCTCGGCCATTGAGTAAGTGTCTAGCATTACCCTGTGATAGTTCACCGAATACTGACTAAAGGTTCCATCTCTAGCAATAAGATGCTTGGCTCGGTTTTCTAACCATTTTCTCCCCAACTTTTGCCAACGATTCCCGCTTTTATCGCCATTAGCAACTAACCAACTGCCACCAATAAACAAAGCAGCAGCCTCAGATGTGCCATGGTTATTATCTTGCGCAACCGCGTAGGAGATCGTCGGTGCTATTCTTTGAAGGTGTGCTTTTATTAGCGCCAAAAGTGTAGGTTCAGTTTTACGAACTTGACTAAGCAGTTTAGCGGAGAACGCTAAGTGCATAACGCGTATTGACGCTTCTTGCCCGCACTTCCAATTAGGGCCAAGATAAGGAGCATTCTGCTCCAGCCAACTTTTTGCAGTAGCGTTGAGTTGATCTAAAGCTGACTCACGACCAGAAAGATGCTCTCGTGCTAATCCCAAAGCCCAATCAAATCTTGACGCCTCCCAAATACCTTTAATATCACCAACATTTGAATCAAAATCAGATAGTTTGAACCAAGGCTTACTCATATCTGAAAAGCGATGTTTGGTTAGTACACTGTTATCCCATTTAAGTTCTTTTACAGACAATTGTGGCAACCAACCAAATGGAGCTACCTTATATGGCTTAATGCATTTCAATTGCCTTGAGCAAGTAGCAGGACGGAACAAAAGCCCCGAAATCGGGGCTTGAGAAAGGCGCTTAACTGGGTTGAGTCCGCTTCGAACACCAAGTTGATAACTTGCGACTCGAGCTAAGTTTAAAAGCCCTAAGTCGATGGCTGTTTGCGCTTTTAATTTAAAACTCATCTTATTTTTACAACTTATCGCTGTTTACGTAGCTGCTCTGCGATTTCAATCGTAACTCTTGCCACTTCGAACAATTCTCGCGCCGGAATTGGAGACTCTTTACCAGTTTCAATCGCATTAAGGAAAGCCGCCGCACAATCGGTTTGTCCTTTGTCTTGCTTCCATAAATTCATTTTGCTGAAACCTGGCCAGCCGAATGCCTTTAACTTACGGAAATTATCAAGTTGAAGAACACGCCCTGCGGCAAAGACTTCTACACGCTCTTTAGGGAAGTTCGCTGCGCCGTTGGCTAGGTAATGAATAGTACCGAATGAGCCATCAGCAAAGCCGAGAATAATAGCCGCTTTATCCTCGGTAACATCAACACCATCAACATCACCCATGCGACGGCACTGTACAGAAACAATTTCTGAATCCGCTAAGAAACGCATCAGATCGATGAAATGGCATGCCTCACCAATGATTCGACCGCCGCCAACTTCATTATCTTGCGTCCAGTGATCTGCTGGGATCGCGCCAGCATTCATCGTCATCATAAAGCTTTTAGGTTCTTTCACTGACGACAGTAGCTCTTTCATTTTTTGCACTTGAGGCGAAAAACGGCGGTTAAAGCCAACCATTAACTTTGGCGCTGAAGCAATAGAGGCTTTCGAGTAATAGGTCGCTTCCACTTCCGCAAGCTCTTCTAGCGTGACGGCTAAAGGCTTTTCTACAAATACATTTTTACCTGCATTGAGCGCTTCAGAAACAAAATGAGCATGGCTGTTATGGCGCGTAACGATTGCAACTGTGTTAATTTCTGAGTCAGAAATCATGGCGCTTGTATCTGTGGTCGTTTTAGCAAAACCTGCTTTTTCACCATGAGTTACGCCGTTAATACCACCAGAAGTAGCAATAGTATGTAATTGAGCACCACCAGCCTTAAACGCAGGGATCAGCATTCGAGACGCATAGTTACCAGCACCGACAAAACCAACGACAGGCTTAGATGCCTCGAACGTTGCTTCATTGTTAAGCGTAACGGATTTCTCATGGCGAGTACTGGAGTCACTCTGGTATTGAAGCAAAATTCCAAGAGCAGACTTGTCAGACGTCAGGAGCTCGTATGCTTGAGCTGCGTCTTCAAATTTGAATCGGTGAGTAATAAGAGGCTTAACGTCCACTTGGCCTGAAGACATCATATCTAAGATGGCTTCAAAGTTACGCTGTTCAGTCCAACGAACAAAAGCATATGGATAGTCATTACCATTGTCCTCGTAGTCTGCATCGTAGCGACCAGGGCCATAAGAACAAGAAACTTGGAATGTCAGTTCTTTCTCATAAAAGTCTGCGCGATTAAGCTCTAACCCAGTAACACCTACAAGAATAATACGCCCACGTTTACGGCTCATTCGTGCCGCTTGTGTTACTGGATCATTAGATTTCGTTGACGCCGTGATAATTACACCATCAACACCCTTGCCGCGACAAAAAGCCATACCCGCAGCGACAGGATCTTCACCTTTACCTGGGTTACAAACTTGGGCACCAAACTGCTTAGCCAATTCCAGTTTCGCCTCGTCATAATCAATGGCTAGTACACGACAGCCTTGAGCACGCAGTAATTGAACAGTCAGTAAGCCGATTAAACCAACACCAGTCACGACAAATGCTTCACCCAGTGTAGGTTCTGCTAAACGGATACCTTGTAAACCAATACTAGCCACAACAGTGAATGATGCTTCTTCATCAGATACATTGTCTGGAATCAAAGCGCACAAATTTTTAGGCACGCGGACGACATCGGCATGGGGACCGTTAGAAACAACACGATCACCCTCTTTAAAACCGCTAACACCCTTACCTACAGAATTAACAACACCAACATTACAGTAACCGAGGGGTAATGGTTGCGCCAATTTAGATTGAACCGCCTCTAGAGTAGTCATCAAGCCATCTGTTTGGACTTTTTCCAATACCATTTTTACTTTGTCAGGCTGCTGGCGCGCTTTATCCAGCAGACTTGCTTTACCAAAATCGACCAGCATGCGTTCTGTACCAGCAGAAATTAAAGAAATGCTAGTATCAATTAGTAGGTTACCAGTTGAAGCTTTTGGGGCAGGTGCTTCAACTAAGTTAGAGCCACCTTTAGCCATATCTTGTAGTATTTGTTTCATTATTACAACCTATTAACAACTGCTTTAAACTTTCCTGTAGAGCTTCTCTCTATCGAAGCCACGTATTCAAAATCAATCTTCATATTCTTATCTATATACTCTTGAAATGAAGAAATGATTTTTTTCTCAAATATAGACTTTTCAAATAAACGAGAAGGTACACATTTAATAATCAAACTTCCAAGCTGCTCTTGTATCACTTGCGCTTCAGTTACTTCATGCGTATTTTTAAAGAGATAATCCAAACGCATAATTTTTCTTCCGTCAGACGTTATGATGTAGTCGTCCTTTCGACCATCCACATGAAAAATTACTCGTGATTCCCGTCCACAGCTACATTTAAATCCATCTGGAGCGAATGTCGCTATATCTCCAGTATCGTAACGCAAAAGAGGGAAAGTACTATTTTCTAAGGTAGTACCTATCAACCGTCCAGTTTTTGAACCATCTTCATTTTTTTCAAAGTCAATAAGCTCAATATATGAAAATTCAAAATCTTCATGATACATACCCTGCTCACATCGAGAAAAATTACAATTAGCTTCGGTTAACCCATACTGATCGGTAAGCACAGGTTTAGGACCAAGCCACGAAGATATTTCATGACGTTGATAATCTAAAACATTTTCTGCTCCAAAAAATACCACTTCAGGAACGCTAGACTCTTCTATTTTCAAACCAAACCTACGTGCTGTATCTGCGAGCTGAAATATAATACTTGGATAACCACTGTAAAACTTGGGATTTATAGTATTTAGAAATTTCACTAAGCCATGAATATTGTCATCATTAATACTTTGCATACAAATCAAGTACTGATTTTGTGCTGCATTATAGCGCCAAACCTTTCTTGATTTTCGATTAGGAGGAAGAAGTGGTTTTCCTGTAAAATTTACACTAACGTCGTTTAATTTAACCCCAAACCTAGCTCTATGCCTAAACCAAACCGCCCATTGGTAACTAGTTAAGTTACCATCTCGAATGACAGAAAGACACTTACCAGTTGTACCACTCGTTTTAACAACCTTACCTTTTCCTTTATAATCACTTACTACGTTTATTAATTCACTTTTTGTCATAACATTTATTTTTTGTAGCACCGAGAAAGGGTCATTTTCAATGTTTTCAAAACTAACGTCATTTAAACAGCGATAAATATTTAATTTTTTTGCTATTCTTAGGCTATTCGACAATTTAATACGTTGATTATCAACAATCTTCTCTTTTGAAAAATATTCACTCTCACAAAGACTAATTAGATTACTCTGAAACCCCCGACCAAACCTGTTTTTTTTCTCCAAATATCCATAAACCGAACACATGATATTTTGAAAAAAAATTGGTGAATTATCATATAAGAATTTAATCATACTGGTTACTCAATTAGAAAATTTAGAAGAATTTGAAATATAGATTACACAAAGTAATACAAAACAATAATTAATCACATAGTAAGGCTGTGTTAGAGGACTGTTTACTAATAATTGTATAAATAACTGACCAACAATACACACAAAAGAAAACAACCGAATTGTTATTCCACGGTACACTACTTTGTAATAAATAAAGTAACCAACACTAGTTAAGACAAGTAAGTAGACAACTGTAGAAATTAAACCTAAACGAAAAACCAGATCAAGGAAAAAATTATGGAAACTATATGCCCCACCTCCAAAACCAAACAGAAATCCAGTTAAATCACTTGATATAATATCTATTGCTTTAGAATATATCTCAAATCGTCCTCCCGTAAACGTGTTACTCACAAAAGAGTCCGATATTCTTTCTAAGCTAGGTGTTAGCCGAACCAAAGCACTAGCTATCATTAAAAAAAACAAAATTTGGAAAAAATTAATCACCCAATTATCTATTTTCTTTTTACTTTTCAAGAACCACGGAGATATAAACAAAAAAACAAATATAACCCACCCCATTTCTATAAATACTGATTTTCTTGCAGACAAAAGCATTAAAAAACAAACAACAAACAATGAAAAGACAGTAAATAGTCTACTAAGTCCTTTGACTACACCACTAAAATACAAAAATATAAACAATGTAAAATAAAGAGATAACACTGCTGGGTATGAAACTAGCGATTGATAAATGGAAGTTCCAAAAAACATTGGAAACTCTAATGAACTAACTTCAAATAATTCTTCTGAAAACAAAAGCAAACTTAGCAAATGTAACGTTGTAAATATAGAAAAAGAAAATATCCCGATAAAGAAAAAAGTCCTGTTTTTATATTCATCCTTAAATAAGGATAGTAGCAAAAAAAACAGTATTGGTAAAACTAGTTGTAATAACCTAACAAAGCTTAACTCTGAGATAAATATACCATTTAAAAAGAGAAAAATAACTCCGACAAAAATAAAATATCTTACATTACCAGATAATACATGCTGATAACTGCTACTTTTTAAAATAGACAACAGGTAAAACAAGACCATTAATAAACAAAAAGCAAACAATCCAATCGGTATCGGAAACTTAGTTTCATGTCCAAATGGATACTCGGAGTACACAAAATTAAAAGTCACCAAATCAAAAAACAAAGGAATCGGTATCAATATCGCCAGTAAAGAAATAAAACGCATTATATTATCCAAACTATTTCATTTTATAAATACAATCATAGTGAAAAATATAATCGTCGATATTATTTTCAACTTCAACCTTATCAAACCCATAGTTTAATGAATAACAAACTTTATCAAACAAATCTTCAACATTTGGGTAGCAAAAAGTTTGAACACCTTTATATCTAGGAACAACATCACTAGCAATAACATCTACCCCATACATCATAGCTTCTTTCATAGATATCGCATTTGCATCGGTTGATGTAGGTCTAATTAGCAAGTCACTTTTTGAAATAATTTCCCATCCATTTATAGTATTATCTGATAGCAAAACGACATTATCTAAATTTGAAAACAAACCATTTAAATAATCTCTATTATTTATATCAGCTATCATAACTATAAACTTACAATCAATATTTTCTTCAGTTAGCCTTTTTGCCAATTTTGAGATAATATGAAGGCCATAAAGATCGCTTTTATGAGATATCAAATGTACATTATAAGCATTGACACATATTACTGGAATGTTACTTTCAAAGAGCTTATCTAAATTTTTTGGAATACCTTTCTCTCCTTCTTTAAGAGGAGGTAGAAAAGCATCAACACATACCACATTAGTAGTATCCCCTTTAAATAATTTTACTTGATGTACTAAGTGTTCACCACCAACAAAAATTCGATCTATCTTTTTAAAACAAAGCCTAATAATAAATCCTAATAGTTTCTTTTCCTTTAATCTATTTATGTAACCTTCACCGTGTATTGTAAATACAAGTTTGAATTTATTTTTAAAAATAGAATTAACTAAAACCAAATATATCAAACCAAAGTAATTAGCACCTTGATAATGGACTATATCTGAATCAAACCCTTTGATTAAGTGATTTATCATCCATTTAATCATATTATTGACGTAAACAACATTATCATCTTTGTGATCTACATTATTAATCGACGTAAATTTGGCATCAATATTTCTCTTTCTTAACCACATAAATAGTCTTTCATTATGAACCGTGACCCCTCCTTTAGGAGGAGGAAGCTTCCCAATAATATTAACTCGCACACGTACTCCTTTTGAACCCACTAATTTTGTACAATAAAATAAAAAATACAATTATAGAAAATAATGAAACCATATAATTAGAGCTAACAATGCCGACAGTTTTTAATAAGCTAAGCTTACAAAAACCAATGAAAGAGAAAGTAACTAGTGGAACTTTCATTAGCCCACCTTGTATATATACCGTACAGACAACCATTAACATGTAGACAGAGAACACAAGAAAAAATATTGATAAAACGTCATAAAAATTAAAGAATGGTACCTTCAATACAACTAATACAGAAGGGAATGTATAATTAAATAAAGAAATAAAAGATAATGTGCCGATAAAGGCTATTAACGAAGGAATTATTATATGTATGTAATTTATTTTACATTGGTTACGGATCGACTTGCGTATTTTATCAAAATTATAGCCAAAAAGACCAAAAATAGCGAAGAATACAGAAAGATAAAACAAATACGAAACAGAGCGAGACAATGGTTTTATATCATCAATAAATAGCCTATCCATGTTAAGAACTAAGGACGATAATAAAAAGTAAAATAGCATCCCTATAGACTCTTTGTATTTTGTTAAAAAATCATACAGATTAAAAACGAACCTTTCACGCCTGAGCATCCCTACATTATACAAATAAAACAAAGAAAAATATGCCAATACACTGGCACTCAATCTATCTGCAAGACTTAATCTATCAAAAAACATTACAACAGATAAGATGCTTAAAAACTCAATCAAGTAAAGTAAAGTCAATTTTATTTGAGCTATTTTTATTGAACTTTCAATACAGCAAGAAATATATAAGACCCTCTCAATGTTTTTGAATGTTATATATAATACTATAAAAGACTCTACATAATGTTGGAATGATAGAAAAATTAAACCAATACCAACACCTATAATCATTATAATTAATAATGATGTTTCGGGTGTGACTTTCTCTTTCCATATCGCATCGAGAACTGGCTGTAAAACACAGGTAGAAATTAATAAATAGAAAAGAATTCTATTAAAAGACACATATGCATCTTCTCCCCAAAAATACAACGTAAAGTACATTGAAGAGAATAGTAACATCTGTTGAAAAATTCTTAAGAAAAACAATTTTCAACCTCAGTGAATATTCCTTTAGTATCAACAAACTTACCTTTTATCGGCCTATCGGTATCTTTAAATTCTTTATGGTCAACCAGTAAAACATGTACATCAACTTCTTTAACTGCAATATCAAAGTCTACAAGTTCAACATGCTTAAGTTTTTCAGGAATAGATTTAATATTTGGTTCCACTGCAATCACGCGGCCAGCATGCATTTCTGCGATCTGTTGTGTAATAGCCATTGCAGGGCTCTCACGCAAGTCATCAATATCTGGTTTAAATGCCAGACCGTAACAAGCGACTGTCACTTCTCTTGCTGTTTTATCAGGGTTCGCTTGTAGGAAGTCTGCAATTGCCAATTTAACTTTATTAATCACCCATTCTGGTTTGCCATCATTCACTTTACGTGCAGTGTGGATGATTTGTGCCTCTTCTGGCGTTTTAGACACGATAAACCAAGGGTCAACAGCGATACAGTGGCCGCCTACACCTGGGCCCGGTTGAAGGATGTTGACACGCGGGTGACGGTTTGCGAGTGCAATCAACTCCCATACATTGATGTCTAACTTGTCACAGATGATGGACAGCTCGTTAGCAAAGGCAATTTGTACATCGCGAGAGCTGTTTTCGGTTAGCTTCGCCATTTCTGCCGTGCGAGCATTGGTCACCACACACTCACCTAGAACAAAGGTTTTGTACAATTCAACAGATCGTTCTGAACAACGAGCCGACATACCGCCAATAACGCGGTCGTTTTCTACTAGCTCACGAACAACATGCCCTGGCAGCACGCGCTCTGGACAGTGCGCAACATTAACATCTGCGTTATCACCATGTGTTTGCGGGAAAGTAAGATCCGAACGAGCTTGAGCAAGCCAAGCCGCCATTTGCTCTGTCGCTCCGACAGGAGAAGTGGATTCTAGAATCACCAAGTCGCCTTTTTTTAGCACAGGAGCAATCGCTTTACTTGCTGCTTCTATGTAAGACAGATCTGGTGCTGGTACTTCGCCCTCTTCACAAGGTAAGAACGGGGTTGGTACGGCAATCAAAAACGCATCCGCTGGCTCTGGGGATATTACCGCTTTTAGATAACCTTCGGTAACGGCAGCACTTACGATCATATCAAGATCAGGTTCTACAATGTGGATTCGGCCTTGATTGATAGTATCCACTGCGTGCTGGTTAACATCAATTCCAATCACTTTTTTCTTACGTGATGCAAACATCGCAGCAGTTGGAAGTCCTATATAACCTAGTCCAATAACTGAAATCGTTTCAAACGACATGTTGTATCCTTTCTTATTATTTATTTATTAAATTATTTAAAATATGTGAACATGCATTACCGTCACCATAAGGGTTATGAGCAAAACTCATGGTTTGATACGCTTCACTGTCATTAAGTAATGTATTTAATTCAGCACATATAATATTGGTATTGGTACCTACTAATTTAACCGTCCCTGCTTCGACTGCTTCCGGTCGCTCCGTTGTATCTCGCATTACTAAAACAGGTTTACCTAGTGAAGGGGCTTCTTCTTGAATACCACCCGAATCAGTCAAAATAATATCCGAACGATCCATCAAATAAATAAAGGGTAAATATTGCTGAGGTTCAATTAAGAAAATATTTTTGATATCACTTAAAATACGATTAACGGGTTCACGAACATTCGGGTTTAAATGCATTGGATAAACAATTTGAACATCAGGATTATCTTTTGCTGTCTTCGCTAACGCCTGACAAATACGTTCGAAACCACCGCCAAAACTTTCACGTCGATGACCCGTTACCAAGATCATTTTTTTATTTTCATCTAAAAATGGAAATAAATGCTCAAGCGTTGCTTTAAGATCTAAGTCAGATTCAATTTTTTCTTTCACCATTAATAACGCATCAATAACCGTATTACCTGTTACATAAATATTTTCTGGTGCATAATTTTCTTTGAGAAGATTCTGTTTTGATGTTTCAGTTGGAGCAAAATGATATTGCGTTAAAGCACCTGTTAACTTACGGTTTGCTTCTTCTGGCCAAGGCGAATAAATATTGCCTGTTCTAAGCCCTGCTTCTACGTGACCCACCGCAATCTGCTCATAATATGCAGCTAGACTTGCTGAAAATGTGGTTGCGGTGTCGCCATGAACCAACACAACATCCGGTTTGAACTCCTGAAGAACAGGTTTTAATTCAAGTAAAATACGAGCTGTGACATCATTTAATGTCTGGCCAGCCTTCATAAGATTAAGATCATAGTCGGGCTTGATTTCAAATAAATCTAATACCTGATCTAACATTTCACGATGCTGAGCTGTTACACATACCTTTGCTTCAAAACGTTCATCTTTACCTAAAGCATGAACTAAAGGTGCCATTTTAATAGCTTCTGGACGGGTACCAAAAACGGTTAACACACGTTTTTTTTCCATGTTTAATCCCATTTTTTATAAGATTTAAATTAACTAATACTGAATTTTTTCAACTTAATAAGTCAGACTTTTTGGACACCTGAGACGGTTTTCTTGAAATTTGAGACATAAAAAAACACTAGTGGAAACCGCTAATGCTTTGATATGCAACTTAAATACTATGTTTTAGTGCTATTAGGGGAATAGGTCCTAAAAAAAAAGGGCTTAATTTTCTCTTTTCTCTAAGACCGTATTCTTTTTAATTAAAACACTTAATAATTACTTGCTGTCGTAACTGTAATTATAGTAACCGTAATTTCCACCATAAGTACTGCTTGCCTTACGAATAATGGCGTTAAGAATAAAGCCTTTCACTTCAATACCATTTTGTTCAAAACGGTTTTTAGCTACATCAATTTCTTTGACTGTATTTTGCTCAAATCGACCCACGAGTAATGTTGTACCAACATGCGCACCAACAATTGCAGCGTCCGTTACGGCTAGAATAGGTGGAGTATCAACAATTACCATGTCGTAATTTTGCTGCGCCCACTCAACTAATGCTTTAAAACGAGGATGCATTAACAGTTCTGACGGATTCGGTGGTGTGTCGCCTCGAGGAATGAAATCTAATCCGTCTACACCCGTTTCACGCACAACATTACCAAACTCTTGCTTGCCACATAAGTAATCTGATAAGCCTGGTTTGCTGTCTGTACATAGTTGTGTTTCCATTCGCCCCTTACGCATATCCGCATCGATAACCAGCACTCTCTGCCCAGCTTTGGCGATAACAGACGCCAAGTTTGCAGATACAAAAGATTTACCAATGCCTGGGCTTGGGCCTGAAATCATTAACACGTTATTTTTCGCTTCCATCATCGCAAAGTGCAAACTGGTACGTAAACTACGTAGCGCTTCAATAGATAAGTCAGCAGGGTTGTAAACACTTAATAAGGTTTGCTCTACTGTTAAATTATTTTTCTTACCTTTTTGCTTTTTAAGCAGTTCTGTTTGAGAGTCCGATAACGGAATAGAGGCATATACAGGCAGACCTAATTCTTCAATTTGATCCGGTGTTTCAACACCTTTATGGAACGCTGCGCGAAGTAAAGATATAGCTACCGATAACATACCGCCTAATAGCGTTGCTAAAACAACAATTAACGCTTTTTTAGGTTTAACTGCTTGAGAATACGTTTGTGCACTATCAAGAATACGGACATTACCCACGGTGCTCGCTTTTACAATGCTTAGCTCTTGCACTTTATTTAATAACTCAACATAAATTTGCTGATTAACTTCAACACTTCGTGTTAATCGCAGAATTTCTTGTTGTGTTTTTGGTAGCTTTTCAACACGCTTATTTAAACGTGCTTTTTCCGCTAATAATGTTTTACGTTTATCAAGCAACGCAATATATGCTGGGTGCTCTTTGGTGAAACGCTGTGAGATATCACTTTCTTTAAAGGTTAATTCGTTTAATTGCGCTTCAACATTTACCATGACCTCTAGGGCTGATTTTGCCTCTAAGTTTAAATCAACCGATTCGTTTAATTGTCGATATTGATTTAACCTTTCTTCTGCATTATTTAATTGCGCTTTAATTTCTGGCAGGTGTTTCTTTAAAAACACTAAACTTTTTTCTGCTTCTGCTGAGTTTCGTTCAACATTTTGCAAGAAATAGTTCTGACTGATGTCATTCAGAATATCTTTAATTTCACTACGATTTTCACCTGTCATTGAGAGTTGAAGGATACCCGTTTGTTTCCCTCGCTCACTAATGGATAAATCACGTTGTAAATTTTGAATAGCATCTAATCGGCTAATTTTACTTAAGGTAAATGTCGCTTCATCTTTAGCATGAATATCGGTTACAAATAAGCTAATGCCATTTTGTTCAACTAGCTCACCTACTCGCCCTTGTAAAATTTCACGCCCTTCTGAATTAGCTAACGTATATTTACCTTTTTCACTATTTGTAACTGTTAACACATAGCCATTAGGCTGCATATATTCAGGTAAAATAAAACGTGAAATAGCAATAGAGGCACTTTCTCCACTTAATCGCGCCAGCCCCTTTCCTATTACTGGCATATAATTCGGTGTAGCCACAACGGTGAGATTTAATTTATCAACCGTCTCACCCAGTACCATACGCGATTTAATAATTTCAATTTCAGTTGTTGCTGTTGATTCAGATGAAAATAGCTCTGCCATATCACCACCAAGTGCAGGCATACCTGTACTTTTTTGCTCAACTTGAATCAATGCATCAGCTTTATATACCGGTGTTGCTAGAAGCGCATAAGCAATACCAATAAAAGTGAAGAGCAAGGTGGTTACAATAATGCTCCAACGACTATCAACCAAAATGCCAAATAGTTTACCTAGGTCGATTTCATCACTGGTATTTGGTGTTGCTTTATTTGCTAAATTTTGAGTTAAACTCATGAACAATATTCCATGTCAGTCATATTTTATTCAAGATTGGGTGATGAAATCTTGCCTATTTTAAATCGACAAAACGGTTAACACCTTCAGTTAAGCTATTAAATCCGGTGATAGTTGGTAATAGCTGTTTGATTACACGGTTCCAACGACTAATAGGTGCGGCTGTTACGTAAACAACATCATAAGGCTGTAATTCAAACTCAGTTCCAATCACCAATGCTGTCGCATCTTTAATATTTAATTGGTAAATATCAGCTATAGGATCGTTTGGTTTTTGAGAATCCTTAGAGCGAATAACAAATACGCCTGTTGCATCAGCTTCTAATTCATTGATGCCGCCCACATTACTGAGTGCTTCAGTTAAGCTCATGCCAGCACGGTCAATTTTAAGTAGTTGTGGCTTATTTACTTCGCCCATCACAAACACTTTTTGTGCATCATTACGAGGGACATGCACAATGTCGCCATCTTGTAATAAACGATTTTGAGTTAAATCGCCGCGCTGCATTAGCGCATATAACGATATATTCTGATCTTTACCATTGCGTGTTAACGTCACATTACGCCAATCAGAATCTTCTGCTAAGCCGCCTGATTTGTTAATTGCATCAAGAAGTGTTAAGGGAATATTAGTAATTGCTTGAGGACCAGGTTTTTTTACTTCACCGGTTATATAGGTTTTTTTCGAGCGAAAAGAAGCAACATTGACATCAACTTGCGGTGCTTCAATATAAGCAGCTAACCGACGAGCAATCTCTTTTCTCACTTCAGTAACTGTTTTCCCTGCAACCTTCACTTTACCGATGTAAGGATAGAAAATAGTGCCGTCTGCATGCACCCAGTTACCCGCTTCACTCGCACTACGATACGAACCAGCAGGAATGGTTAATTCAGGATGATCCCAAATAGTGACATTTAAGATATCGCCAACACCAATATGGTATTCGTAATTTTTCAACTCACTATCCAGTATGGTATTGACTTGGGCTGAAACTGGTGTGCTTTTATATTTCGCAACAGTCATCGCTGTTAATGGATAAACATTAATATTATCTAGCGAAGAATCTTCAGCCCCTGCAGTTATTACTTGTTTATTATCTATATTGATATTAGAACCGGGAACACTACAACCAGAAAGTAGTAATGTTATAGATACTGTAGATATGATTTTTCTTGATAAAGTCATGCTTAGCTCACAGCTAGATTATAGGCAATAGTAAATGAGAAATATCTAGATAAGGTGACAAAAAGGTAAGCTACCGCCCTAAGGTTACAGCCCCCCATTCGCTATATACGTTTAAACAACACTATTAAATCAGTTTCATTTAAATAGAAATTTTTGCCGCATCATAATGCAAAATAACGCACCTTAGTAAACCTGTTTTACAAAACGTGTTGCAGGTCACAACATTTACAAGCAAATAAATGGCCGTACATATAAGCTATTGACATGTAACAAAATAAACATGTGTTTATTTTTTGTTACCAACCAGTTGCATACATTTTTTAACTGTGATGTATGTATCAATTTTGCGTAAAAAACGATTGGTAGCAAAAAAATACATTCCTCACAATATGCAACAAACTATATACTCGCCACTTAAAAATCCTATCTCATTTATTTATTTTTTATATACGGTGGCAATAATGAAAAAAATCTTTTTGATGATTCCACTTGCACTTGCTGTATCTAATTCCGTACACGCTTCAACAGATAATCCATGGTATGTAGGTGCTCGCGCTGGTGCTAGCTTCCTAACCAATATGGATGACGCTGTGACTTCAGTGACTGAAATTCAAGATACAAATTTTGCAGGCGGTATTTTTGCTGGTTACCAAGTAACACCTTGGTTTGCATTAGAAACAGGTTACACGCATCTAGGTAATGCAAAATTAGATAACGGACAAGGAAGTTACGAAGCTCAAGGTGCAGATCTTGTGACTAAGTTTTCTTTCTCTGCAACTGACAGCTTAGATATTTATGCTAAAGCAGGTGCTTTTTACTACGACTGGAATGCTATTGGTTCTGGTGTGAAAAACAGTGATAACGGTTGGGCGCCTACCGCAGGTGCAGGCCTTGAATACTTTATTAATAAAAACCTGTCAACACGCCTTGAATACCAATATTACAACGATGTAGGTGGTCCTGATATTCATTTTGCAGGTCTTGGTCTAGCGTATCACTGGGGAGCACCAGCTCCTGTTGTGGCACCAGAGCCTGTTTATGTTGATCAAGTAACAGTAACCACACTTGAAGAACTAAAACTAACCGTTCCTTTTGCTTTTGATAGCAGCACAATCACAGCTGGTGATGCAGCAAAATTAGCACCTTTTGAGCAACGCTTAAAAGATCAAGATGCAGCACAAATCTACGTTATTGGTCATACCGATAGCCGTGGTTCTGAAGCTTATAACCAAAAGCTTTCTGAAAAACGTGCCCAAGTTGTGGCAGATGCACTTCGTCAACACCTGAATGTAAGTGAAACACGCATTATCGCTCAAGGTCGCGGTGAATCAGATCCTGTTGCGTCAAACCAAACCGAAGAAGGTCGCGCACAAAACCGCCGTGTAGATATTATTTCTCCATCTATTGATGTTGAAACTGTAACGCAAGTGATTGCTGAATAATTTATTCACACATCCATTCAAATTTATCGCTTCATAAATAAGGAATAGATATGAAGATCAAACTATTATCAACAATCATTGCTGGCGTTATCCTTGCCGGTTGTGGTAGCGACAATAACAACAGTGTTACACCTGAAGTTAAATCAGCATCAGTACAAGCTTATGATGGTGCTATTTGGGGTATTCAAGGTATTTATAACTGTGGTAACGGTGATAAAGTTGCAGGCCTAACCAATTACGATGGTTTCGTAAAAATTACTGATGCTACTTTTGTAGACGCTCCAGAACAATGCTCGTTCACCTTTAAGCCAAACGGTACAGTAACACCACAAGACACATCAAATGGTAAGTTCTTACCAAACCTTGTGCTAAAGGCGCCTAAAGGGTTATTTAAGAAAGGCGAAGCAGCTACCGCATCACCTCTTTCAACGCTTATAGCTAACAAGCTTGGCGATCAACCTTACGATGAGGCAACTGCAACAGAGGTTCTAGAATCACTAAGTTTAGGTGATATTGCTAATGACTGTGGTATTTCTGTAACTGAACTTCTAACTGATACTGATGGTGCAGTGAAGAAACTTGCGGCTAACCCTGACTTTTCTGATATTCACAGTAAGTTAATTGCGACTACACATGTACTTGCAGATACACTTGCAGCACAACCTAATGCATCAACAGATGAAGTAACCAAAGCAACTAAATTGCTAGCTGAAACAACATTAAAAGAGCATCCAAATTACCCAACAAGTAAAGATAATAAACCTGTATATGTTGAGTTAGCAGATATTCTAGCTGATGAAGAGACATTTAAATCAGTAAAAGACGCTGAAACTGTCGAAGATATTCAAAAAATCCCGGCTTTAGATAAAGCAATCAAGAATCCTACAGAAGCAAAAATACCTGATCGTCCTGCGGATCCAGATGCCCTTCCAACTGGTGGTACTGGTGGTGGTACTGGTGGTGGTGACGGTTCATCAGGCGGTACTGGTAACTAATCATTACCCTAAAAAACTAAGGCACCTTCGGGTGCCTTTTGTTGTTTGTTTATATGTGCGATATTTATATCTTGTTACACGGAAGTCGATCATGAATTCACTCCCATCTCTGCATCATTCATTATTATCATTAAGTGTTTTGGCTGCACTAGCCTCACCACAGGTTCACGCTTCACCTGTTGATATTCTTCCTTCAAGCCAAAGTTATACTGGCTTAATGTTTACCCCTAATGCCCAAGTGATAAAAACGGGAGATATTAGTCTTTCTTTCCACCAAGGTGTGCCCTATCGCCAATCTATCAGCCAGTTGGATAACTGGTTTGTAGCTACTGGCTTATTTCCTTACTTAGAAGTCGGTGGTCGTATCGTAACGAAAACATACGATACCAATCTGTATACTGAGAAAGATGGTGGAATTCGTGATTTATCCGCCTCTGCAAAATTTCAATTACCATACATTTATGACTTAACAGGTTTTAATATTGCTATTGGTGCACAAGATATCGGTGGTGCTGCCAATAACTTTGATACTAAATACATTGTGGCAGATAAAAGCTTTGACACATTATCACTACGTTTAAGTGGCGGTTATGGTAGCTCTGTGCTTGCCAATGGCATTATGGATGGTCCTTTTGCTGGTGCTGAATGGCAACCACTTTCATTTATTCAGTTAACGGCAGAATACGATGCAGCTGAGTTTAATAGTAATGCCAAACTGTTTACTCCACAGGGCTTATTGCCATGGGGAAGTCAATTAAGCCTTGATTACCAGCTTTATACTGGGCATGAGCGCAGCGAGCAAGATGTATGGGGCGTTAATTTTTCTGTTCCTTTAATGGGTTATAACGACAATAAAGCTCTTGATCTTGCCACCAGCAAAAATGAGCAGTTAGCCCAAAAGGTAAATCAACAATTAGCCGAATCAAGTACTGCAAGCTTAGCAAACCTGATTGATGCTTTAAAAAATGAAGGCTTTGTTAATTTAAACCTTGGCTATCGCAATAATAAAATGGTGGTGGCATTAGAAAACCGTCGTTACAACCACAACCAAATGGATGGTGTTGGTGTTGCATTAGGTATTATTGCCAGCAAAGCAGGTGAAGGCGTATTTAGCGATCTGGCGGCATTGATCAAACAATCTGATGACACCGCTAAAGTTGCAAATACTCAAGATCAAAATATTGAATTGATTTTACTTACTAATGGCCTTCCGATGTTTACGGTTAACACTGAGAGCCAATGTTACCGTGAGTTCATCCAATCAGATGTACCTTGCGATCAATTAAGCTTTAACACGATTAGTGCTAAACCAAACTTTGACCAAACGACCTGGTTATACCAAACCATGAATAACGGTTTCGGGCGTAGCCAAGTCATTTTATCGCCAGCATTAAATCACCGCACAGCAACAGAATATGGTTTCTTCGATTATTCTTTAGCGCTTGCAGCGAACCTTTATACCCCATTATGGCAAGGTGCTGCCGTTGATCTACGTTACATGGTACCTATTGCCAATAGTGATGATTTTGACGAAGGTGGCTTATGGCACCAAGAAGCATTTGAGAATAAATTAGATCGTGCACTTGTTCATCAAGCCTTCAAACTACCACAAAATATTATTACTCAATTTAGTGGTGGCTACATGATGGGTGGCTACTGGGGTGGTGTTAATGAAACACAGTGGTACTCACCGCAAGGCTCACACATGCTAGGTTTTGAAGCAAGCAAGTTTGTACCTAAAGATGAATATGATACTCGTGGTAAAAAAATTGCTGATAAGCAAAGTTTAATCGCAAACTACACTTACTCTCTACCGGAATACAACTGGCAACTTGGTATTCAGGCGGGTGAATATTTCCAAGGAGATGTTGGTGCTCGTGTAACATCAAACCACTGGTTAGGTGATACAAAACTTAGCATTAACTACCTTACGTCAAAAGCAAAAGGCAGTAGTGAATATGAAGACTTCGTCGCTGTTAGTATCGCTATTCCACTAACACCTTGGCGTGATATGAAGCCTGATTATGTTCAGGTTCGTGGTATTGATCAGTTTGTTTACTCATTGCAAACCCGTGTAGGTGAAAGTCACAATAACTTAAATACCGGATTAGGTGCGACATCGGACCTACAACACAATATTGTTCGTCAGTATGAAAACCGTGGTCGATTATCACCAGCCTACTTTAAAGCTAATATTCAACGTTTAAGAAATGCATATATTAAATATGTCAAAGTGGCAGTAGAGTAAAAATAAAAGGATGAGGTATCAACACCTCATCCTTTCTTTTAGCGGCAATCATACAGATTCGATTAATTACAGCTTTGCTGCCAATTCTACGCCTTGGCGAATAACACGCTTCGCATCCACTTCCCCCGCAACATCGGCGCCACCAATCACATGAACATTGATCCCATGATCTGCAAGTTTTTCAGATAACTCTTCAACAGATGTTTGCCCTGTACAAAGCACAATATGATCTACGGGTAATAAACGAGATTGCCCTTCAACAGTAATATGTAATCCATCATCATCTATTTTGTCGTAGCTAACACCACCGAGTAACTCAACACCACGTTTTTCAAGAGTGCGACGATGGATCCAGCCCGTTGTTCTACCCGGACCTTTACCAACCTTGCCTGGTTTGCGCTGCATTAACCACACTTGACGAGGGCTAATGTAATCATCATGAGGTAATAAGCCACCTTCATTTTGAAGGGATTGATCGATCCCCCACTCTTCAAGCCATTGAGATAAATCTTGATTTTCTGGCTCTGTTAACATGGTTGAGACATCAACCCCAATGCCACCAGCACCAATAACAGCTACTTTATTACCAAGTTGAACTTTATCTCTGATCAACGTTTGATAATCGATAACCTTTGGATTATCAACACCAGGTATGGCTGGAATACGAGGTTTTACACCCGTAGCCACAATCACTTCATCATAGTTAATTAAATCTAACTCTGTCACTGTAAACCCAAGCTTTACATTAACGCCTGTTTGTTCAAGTCGACGGGTAAAATAGCGAATGGTTTCTTTAAACTCTTCTTTACCCGGAATTTGCATCGCTAAATTAAATTGTCCGCCTACGTGATCATTTTTCTCAAACAGATCGACACTAAATCCCCTCTCAGCAGCAGCGACTGCACATGCCATACCGGCAGGACCTGCTCCAACAATCGCCACTTTTCGATTATGCGCTGTTGGTGTTAATACCAGTTCGGTCTCATAGCAGGCTTGAGGATTTACTAAGCAACTGGCACGTTTACCTACAAAAGCATGATCTAAACACGCCTGATTACAGCCAATACAGGTATTAATATCATCCGCACGATCTTGCTCTGCTTTATTTACAAATTCAGGATCGGCAAGAAACGGCCTTGCCATCGATACCATATCAGCTTGACCTGACGAGAGAATATCTTCAGCTACTTGTGGAGTATTGATGCGATTACACGTCACTAACGGAATAGAGACTTCTTTTTTAAGCTTTTCTGTTACCCATGCAAACGCTGCTCTCGGTACTTGCGTTGCAATGGTTGGGATACGTGCTTCATGCCAGCCAATACCAGTGTTTAAAATAGTAACACCCGCTTTTTCAAGTGCTTTTGCTAACATCACTACTTCTTCATGGGTACTGCCTTGCTCGACTAAATCAAGCATAGAAAGGCGGAAGATAATAATAAAATCACTCCCAACTCGTGCGCGTACCGCTTTTACAATTTCAAGCGGGAAACGAATACGGTTTTCGTAACTTCCGCCCCAGTCATCATAGCGGCAATTAGAACGTTTACAGATAAACTGATTAATTAAATAACCCTCAGATCCCATTAGCTCGACGCCATCGTAGCCCGCTTCTCGTGCAAGCTCAGCACTTTTCGCAAATGCATCGATGGTTTTCAGTATTTGACGCTCTGACATTTTGCTTGGCGTAAACTTAGAAATTGGCGAGCGAATAGCTGATGCACTTACCGCAAAAGGAGACATTGCATAACGCCCAGCATGAAGCAATTGCAGGGCTATTTTTCCACCTTCTTGATGAACAGCATCGGTAATGGTTTTATGTGCACGTGCTGCACGCGATGAGCTAAATTCCGCACTGAAAGGATGAAGCCTGCCACGAAAATTAGGAGAGAAACCGCCTGTTACAATTAGCCCAACCCCACCACGAGCGCGAGCAGCATAAAAAGCAGCTAACTTTTTAAAACCGTCCCGTGATTCTTCTAGCCCAGTATGCATTGAGCCCATTAACACACGATTTCGTAGGGTAGTGAAACCAAGATCCAATGGCGCTAACAAATGAGGATATGCTTTATTGTCCATGGCTTTTGCTTCTCTTTATTATTATGGTCTGACCAGTATATTAATCTCACACCACCATTTCAAACATTTGTTTACATAAAATTAACAACATCACATTTCTTATGATTTATCGACCTTATTATCACCCCAATTTATTAAGGTTTCCCTTTAGATATAAAGACGTAATGGTAAAAGTACTGAAATTACAAGATGAGTGCGCTAGGATATGCCATAAGAATCACTATAGAGATCATTCATGAAAGCCATATTCAAAGGGATTGGAACGTTTTTCCAAGCGATCTGGAAGCTGATAAATTTCACCCGCAAGTTTGTTCTTAACCTCATTTTCTTAGTTATCGTCGGAGCGATCTTTTTTGCTCTAAGCAGTGACGATGATAGCGTTAATAAACCTGATGCATCTGCGCTTGTACTTGATTTATCAGGTCCAATCGTTGAACAGAAGAATTATGACAACCCATTAGATAGCGTTGTCAGTGATGTAATGGGTCAACCACCAGTTAAACAAAATGTACTGTTCGATATTGTTGAAGCCATTCGTACTGCTGCAACTGATAGTTCAATTACAGGTCTTGTTTTAAACCTGAAAAACATGCCTGAAACCAGCTTGACTAAACTGCGTTATATCGCCAAAGCCATCCAAGAATTCAAAGCCTCTGGCAAACCCGTTTATGCTTACGGCGGTCACTACAGTCAAAGCCAATACTACCTAGCCAGTTATGCCGACAAAATTTTCATGTCACCTGACGGTGGAGTGATGTTAACAGGCTACGGCACTTATACTCTTTACTATAAATCGCTCTTAGAAAAGTTAGATGTGACGACTCACGTATTCCGTGTTGGTACTTACAAATCCTTTGTTGAGCCCTACATTCGTGACGGCATGTCAGCAGCAGCAAAAGAAGCAAACACCGTTTGGCTCGATCAATTATGGGCTGCTTATACTTCTGATGTTGCGAAAAACCGCAATATTGATGCAGCAACACTAACCCCTGAAATGGATAATTTCATTGAGCAATTAACGGCAGTAAAAGGTGACTTTGCCCAATTAAGCAAAAAAATGGGATTGGTCGATGAATTAGTGACGCGTCCACAATTGAGCCAAATCCTAATTAAAGCCTTTGGTGACAATGGTGAGCATAGCTTCAAACAAATCAGCTACTACGATTACCTATCAATGCTTGTTGACGATCAAGCACCGTCTAAAAATAAAGTCGCCGTCGTTGTTGCAAGTGGCGCTATCGTTGATGGTAAAAGCAGTCAAGGCACTGCAGGTGGCGATACTATTGCGGGATTACTACGCAAAGCCCGTTTTGATAAAGATGTAAAATCGGTGATCTTACGTGTTGATAGCCCAGGAGGTAGCGCATTTGCATCTGAAGTGATCCGTGATGAAGTAGATGCATTAAAAGAAGCCGGAAAACCGGTTGTTGTATCAATGTCGAGTGTCGCTGCATCTGGCGGTTACTGGATCTCATCAAGTGCAGATAAAATCATTGCTCAACCAACTACAATTACAGGCTCGATTGGTATCTTTGCGATTCTCACCACATTTGAGAAAAGCTTAGAAAAACTCGGGGTTTACAGCGATGGCGTAGGGACAACCCCATTTGCTGGTGTCGGTGTCACTCGTGCACTGCCAGAAGATATCGGTAAAGTGTTCCAAATGGGTGTCGATAATGGCTATCAACGCTTTATTGGACTCGTTAGTAAATACCGTCATATGTCATTGGAGCAAGCAGATAAGATTGCCCAAGGCCGTGTATGGACAGGTAAAGATGCCAAAGAACGTGGCTTAGTTGATGAATTAGGCGATTTTGATACCGCAATCACTGAAGCTGTCGCTTTAGCGAAAGTGGATAATTATCAACTCGTTTGGATGCAACAGCCACTATCGCCTATCCAACAATTCTTTAAAGAAATGTCAGGTGAAGTCAAAGCACAAGTGGTTGCAATGGTACTTGGCGATACCCCGAATGCATTCGCACCTGTGACAAAAGTTGCTAAGGATCTAACCTCTTTAAGTAACTTTAACGATCCAAACGGTCGTTATGCGTTCTGTTTAAACTGCAGTACCGTTAACTAACTTTCTCGTCCAACACTGATATTCATAAAGCCCAACTTTCATGTTGGGCTTTTTATTTACGTATCATTTATAAGTTATTAACACTATAAATAACAATAAAATAAGCACACTTCACTGAGATCACATTTCAAAACAATAAATCAAACCACCAAAAAGGGTTAACTCGCATCTTCATGCAGTTTGAGTATAATGCGCACACCAACCGTTAACTCTGTGCTGAAAAATGGAAAGAAAACATATTTATATCGCCTACACTGGCGGCACCATTGGTATGCAAAAATCTGATCATGGATATATTCCTGTTGCTGGCTTTATGCAGAAGCAGTTAGAGAGCATGCCTGAATTCCATCGCCCAGAAATGCCTGAGTTCACTATTCATGAATACGCTCCATTAATCGATTCATCGGATATGACACCAGCGGATTGGCAACGCATTGCTGACGATATTAAAGATAACTACGACAAGTATGATGGATTCGTGATCCTACATGGTACTGATACCATGGCATACACAGCGTCAGCGTTATCTTTTATGTTCGAGAATTTAGATAAACCCGTGATTGTGACAGGCTCACAAATCCCACTGGTTGAACTTCGCTCTGATGGCCAAAGTAACCTGCTTAATGCACTCCATATTGCAGCGAACTACCCAATTAATGAAGTGACAGTATTCTTCAATAACCAATTGATCCGTGGTAACCGCAGTACCAAAGCACATGCTGATGGTTTCGGTGCGTTTATTTCACCTAACCTTCCGCCATTACTTGAAGCGGGCATTAACATTACGGTTAATAACGTCACTGAATTAAACAAAAAGCCAGAGGGTGAATTTAAAGTACACAACATTACGCCTCAACCTATTGGCGTGATCACCATGTACCCAGGGATCTCACCAGAAGTGATCCGTAATACATTACGTCAACCCGTTAATGCGATGATCTTACTCACCTTTGGCGTGGGTAATGCCCCACAAAACAAAGAGTTATTAGAGCAATTAAAAGAAGCATCGGATCGTGGCGTGATTGTGATGAACCTGACGCAATGTCTATCAGGTAAAGTGAATATGGGTGGTTACGCAACAGGCTGTGCGCTGGCAGATGCTGGTGTATTAAGTGGTTATGATATGACACCAGAAGCCGCTCTAGCGAAATTACACTTCTTATTAAGCCAAGATTTACCGTTAGAGACAATGCGCACGTTAATGCAGCAAGATCTCCGTGGTGAATTAACTCATTAAGCCATGTTTTTAAATAAAAAAGAGCCGTTGCGGCTCTTTTTTATTTCCATCAATTCTCAGAATAAAGACACCATTATTCCAAGATTTTCTAACCGAACTACACTTACAGCTAATATCATTGACTGTTCATGGGTTGGAAACGATTATGATTTTACATGGTGCATCCATTTCACCCTTTGTTCGAAAAATCATGCTAGCGCTAAATTACAAAGGGATACGCTATGAACTTCAGCCCCTCAACCCTTTCTTAGAAAAAGAGCTTGCTCATAAACGTCATCCAATGGGGAAAGTGCCAGTACTAGAACATGATGATATAACCGTTATCGATTCAACCGTGATTGCCCATTATCTTGATGATACATTCCCAGTCCCGCCTTTATACCCTGGAGATGCCAAGCAACGAGCACAAATTCGCTGGTTTGAGGCCTATGCCAGTACCCGACTCACTTCACTCATTGGTGGTGTTTTGTTTTATCAAAAAATTTTACGGGCAAAAATGCAGGATAAGCCCTGTGATGAGGAAGCCGTTGAACAGTGCATTCACCACCACCTGCCTAATGTCTTAAATTATTTAGAAGAGCAGTTACCCGAAATCGATTATGTCGGTGATCATTTTTCAATGGCAGAGATTAGCTTATGGAGTATTTTCCGGTGCGGTTGGATGGCAGGGCTAAGGCTACAACCTCATTACCCTATCCTACATAGCTATTTACAGCGAATAGAACAAGAACCTTGGATTGCAAACTTTGTCGCAGAAGAAGATCATCAACTACAAAGTTTTTATTGTGAAGCGATGATCTTACCCAACCAACGTGACAATGTTTAGCTTACAGATCGTCGTGTTCAAAACGTGCAATATCTGACGATGGCGCTAATTCATCACCTTGTGTTGTTGCAAATTCACGTTTGAACTCAGCTTTGGTCTTAAATTTTATTTCTCCACCAGCAGCAACCGTCATATGCTGCGCTTCCGTATTGTATCGAGATTGGTACAGCATCACAGCCTGCATTGCAGAGTCTCGCTGAGCCGAAGTTAATGGCGTACCATCAGGCCATTTACCTGTTTCTACAGCAAATGACATTCGCTCATAGACTTCTGGTGTCATTGCTGCCAATAATTTAGACACATCCATTATTTCATCCTTCTGTTAACTTCCACACACAACATCAATACATTGCTGTAGCTTATAAAACACGTAATCTCAGTCAATGCGATACTGTAAAACTGCAATCACGATCACATCTTGATAGTTTTATCTAAATAAATTCAACATATTAACGAGCGATCGTCGATAACAACAAAATACACAGTTACTATTTACTACTACAAGTAACCCATGGATTGGATCACTTATGACGCATTCTTTATTCAGTACTCAACGTCGAAACAGAGTAATGCCCAAAGGGTTACCTCTCACGTTCAAAATGCTTACCGGGCTCAGTGTGGGTCTATTACTATCCGGTTGTTTTGAAAGACACCGAACCACAGATAGCCTGTGCGAAAGCTACCCTGATATTTGTACAGAGCTAAACGTCAATGATGGTCAATGCAGGATCCAACGCACAGCACTGATCTGGCAACGGTACGATGTGCTTAAAAATCCTACCGTTCAAGAAAAATTTAAAGAGTTAAAAGATACGCAAAATTACATTTTCTGCTTAGAGTACGCTGCACGTATCGAGCCAACAGAACTCAAAGAGCGTAAAACCATTCGTATGAATGCACTCTATGACAGCTACAACAATGTCACTCGATTAAACAACGAGCTTGCTTCCTCCAATGATCCTGAAATCATTTACTATCGCTGGAGCCAAGGTGATATGAATGCACAAGCTCAATTTCTCAGCCTTGAAGGAAAACCTGAACTAGAAACACCTAACCTACAGCTTGCTCTAGCTAGCTACTACATCAGCAAAGATAAAGATAAAACTTATCAACTCCTGCACCATGCACTTTCTTTGTATAAGAAAAACGAAGTCGTGAACCAGGAAATTATTAAGTCACTCGCAACCTTATCTCAACAGAAAGAAAAACTACAAGAAGCCTATATTTGGGTATTAATAGCTAATGACATGAATATGCCTGTCGCAAAATCCCAAAAAGTCGCTAACTTATTTTCATTAACAGAAGATGAACAGAATAGATTAAATAAAAAAGCTGCACATATTATGGAAAATTTAAGAAATGGTAATTACAAGCAAAATATGGTCAATTAAAAATTAATTGTAAAAATCAAATAATCTTATAATTAATAAAATATAACAGTTAACTATTAAATTTATTTAATATATTAAAGTAAAAACCACACATTTATTTTAGTGACAGCAAACCTTTATATATTACCGTCACTCATACGTTTTATTGATCAGCAAAAATCAAAGAAACAGAGTTAACGCAGTAACGCTCCCCTGTTGTTTTTGGTCCGTCCGTAAAAACATGCCCCAAATGACTATCACAATGCTTACAGCGAATTTCTATGCGATTCATACCATGGCTATTATCTTCAAGGTAAGTAATGCAATCATCATTGATAGGTGCATCAAAACTAGGCCAACCACAGCCTGAGTCATATTTATTAGCCGAAGAGAACAACGGGGTATCACAACAGACACATGAATAAATACCCGTTTTATGATTATGAAGGAGTGTGCCACTAAAAGGAGGTTCGGTTGCTTGCTGCCGACAGACCTGATAAGCCTCTGCTGATAATTTCTCTTGCCAGTATGCGTCAGATTTATTTTTCATGGCACCCTTTCCTTCTTTCCCTCAATATTATTTTGCAAAATATATTTTTTATTTATAGAGACTGTAACACATAACACCACTTTAAAATTTCACAGTTTTAAAAAAACGGTCTAATGTAATTCTCGGCAGTATTAAGTATGAGAATTTATAGCGGTGTTAAATTAAACAACATTTGTATGATTTACCGTCGTTGTAGTCGAAATGTAAATAAAATCCGATCTTTTTTTTGACTTTAAGCAATTTAAACGATTTTTTTGCTTGCAGGGTCACGTAGGATTATGTAATTTTACTACCAGTTATCTTTCATTAGAAATTAAGTTGTGGAGCAACTGTAATGACAATTAAAGTAGGTATTAACGGTTTCGGCCGTATCGGTCGTTTTGTTTTCCGTGCAGCGCAAGAGCGCAACGACATTGAAGTTGTTGGTATCAACGACCTTATCGATGTTGACTACATGGCATACATGCTTAAGTACGATTCAACTCACGGCCGTTTCAACGGTACTGTTGAAGTTGAAGGCGGTAACCTAATCGTTAACGGTAAAACTGTTCGCGTAACTGCTGAGCGTAACCCAGAAGATCTTAAGTGGGATGCAATCAACGTTGACGTTGTAGCTGAAGCAACTGGTCTTTTCCTAACTGACGAGACTGCTCGTAAGCACATCACTGCTGGTGCTAAGAAAGTTGTTCTTACTGGTCCTTCAAAAGACGCAACTCCAATGTTCGTAATGGGTGTTAACCAAGACACTTACGCTGGTCAAGACATCGTTTCTAACGCTTCTTGTACTACTAACTGTCTAGCGCCTATCGCTAAAGTTCTTAACGACAAGTTCGGTATCGAATCTGGTCTTATGACTACAGTTCACGCAACTACAGCTACTCAGAAGACTGTTGACGGTCCTTCTGCTAAAGACTGGCGTGGCGGTCGTGGTGCTTCTCAGAACATCATCCCATCATCAACTGGTGCAGCTAAAGCTGTAGGTGTTGTTCTTCCTGAGCTAAACGGCAAACTAACTGGTATGGCTTTCCGCGTACCAACTGCTAACGTTTCTGTAGTTGACCTAACTGTTAACCTTAAGAACGGCGCATCTTACGAAGCTATCTGTGCAGCAATGAAAGAAGCTTCTGAAGGCGAACTAAAAGGCGTTCTAGGTTACACTGAAGATCAAGTTGTTTCTCAAGACTTCATCGGCGAAACTCAAACTTCAGTATTCGATGCTAAAGCTGGTATCGCTCTAACTGATAACTTCGTTAAAGTTGTATCTTGGTACGACAACGAAATCGGTTACTCAAACAAAGTTCTAGACCTAATCGCTCACATCTCTAAGTAATGTAAGCATTAGCTAGCTTTCTTTGAAAGCCAATAAAAAGGCGACGCATTAAGCGGCGCCTTTTTTGTATCTAAAACACTGTATTTAAGTTTAAGAAAATTTCGATGCCAATCATCGAGTTAATTTAGATGCGCTAAACAACAAAAAGCGTATGATAGTAACAGTTTAAATGCTCTTCTTGGTAAATCTTCACAACTTTAACAAATAAGTTTTCATACCTTTTGATATTTTAGAAATAAAAATAAGTACCTATCCTTTTATCTTCCAATCACCATAGCTAAACGAATAGGCACTTTGAATTTTAAACATTTAAGGAACGAAGATGAATTTACGTCAACTTTCTACTGTTAACGCATTGGCTGATCATGTCACGGTCTGTGAATACCAAGGGATTAATATTATTCGTGTTATTCACCCACTAGCAGAAGCTGGTATTTCACTTCATGGCGGCCACTTAATTTGGTTTAAGCCTACCGATGAAAAAGATCTTATTTGGTTAAGTGAAAACGCTATCTTTGATCCAGCCAAAGCGATCCGTGGGGGGATTCCTGTTTGCTGGCCTTGGTTTGGTCAAGCAGGTACACCATCTCATGGCTTCGCGCGTACATCTCAATGGACACTACTTGAACATCGTGAAAATGAACATGGTGTAATTGTAAGTCTACAACTTGAAGATAATGACGATACACGTGCAATTTGGCCATATAAGTTCAACAACGTGCTAACCTTTGAAATCGGTCGAGAACTGAAAGTAAGCCTAACGTCAACCAACACAGATAGCCAACCTTGGTCTTACAGTGGTGCTCTTCACACCTACTTTGATATTGCTGACATTAACAATGTAGAAATTACAGGAATGGGACCAAGCTACCTTGATAGCACCCAGCAAGGAAAAGCATGTAATGGTGATGATGTACTGACATTCTCTGGTGAAACCGATCGCGTATACAACCAACCAGAAGCAACCATTACGATTAATGATAAAAACAATCAACGTAATATTTTAGTGACTAATGAAGGTAACAATGCTGCTGTGATTTGGAATCCGTGGCAAGAGTTATCAATCAACATGGCTGATATGGCAGATAACAGTTTTGAAACCATGGTTTGTGTGGAATCTACTATCCATACGCCGAGTATTGAACTAGCACCAGGTCAGTCGCATACATTAGCGACTACAGTAGCTACCAAGTAATCACTTCTTAAGCCACGAGTTACTGTTGAGCTCGTGGCTTATGCATACATTTTTGCTGTTGCTTCAATTAATACCCAGCCATTGCCATCAGGATCGTTAAAAGTGGCAAATTTTCCCCCCACTAAATTAACAATACTCGACAATAACACCCCTCTTTGTTTTAGCTCATTATAAGTTGATTGAATATCATCAGTCTGAACAACTAATCCTTGTACTGTTCCTGCTTCCATCCCCCCAAATGGCATCACTAAGCTGATCGTTGTTTCTGCACCTCTTGGCGCTAACTGCAACCAACGTTTGTGATTGTTCGTACTATGATCACGGATCAACTCAAACCCAAGTGCATCACGATAAAACTTCAAGGCTTGGTTTTGATCTGATACCGGAATCGAAACAGTATCGACACGCGAAATTGTCATGGAAGCACCTACCTATCCAATTTTGATAATGACCTTATTTCAGCTTATGACAGTCTAGAAATTTCGCTCAAAAAAAAACGGCATGACTCAAAACCACAAATTTTTTCTCAATAATGGTTCTCAAATCGCGATATTTTCAAAAAAGACAAATAAAACCATAAACAAAGAAATAATCGAGAGAATAAGTTAGATAAATAAAGTAATGTAATTTTTTTAACTATAAAAAAATAATTCATCAGCATTCTGACTTTTTCTTCGTATTTTTAGCAGACCCAATCAATTTACCAACGAAAAGATTTACAATTTATTCACAAACCCCTTGCGAAACCTAACTCATAAGAGGATAGTGAAAGATGCAAGCTTAAAAAATAACCGTTTAATCACGGCTTTTGCTTGGTATTTTTTATTTAGAAATCATTAACTCAGTACGGCAAATTGATTAGTTCGGTCTAGGCTTACAATAAGGGATGTAAAAGAGGTTGATTTTCGTCCTGTCTAAATGATCAAAGAACGATTCAGGGGGCATACCATGAGTATTTTTGACCACTATCGTCAACGCTACGAAGAATCCAAGGACGAAGAACTTTCATTACAAGAATTCCTTGAGATCTGTCGTCACGATCGCAGTGCCTACGTGAACGCCGCAGAGCGTCTCTTAATGGCTATCGGTGAACCAGAAATGATCGATACTGCGCAAGATCCACATCTTAGCCGTCTCTTCTCTAATCGTGTCATCTCGCGCTATAAAACCTTCGAAGATTTCTATGGTATGGAAGATGCTATAGAACAAATCGTGTCATACCTAAAACATGCAGCACAAGGGCTTGAAGAGCGTAAACAGATCCTTTATTTACTTGGCCCGGTTGGTGGCGGTAAATCGTCATTAGCAGAAAAGCTCAAAAGCTTAATGCAAAAAGTACCTATCTATATTTTGACTGCGAACGGAGAGCGTAGTCCTGTAAATGATCACCCTTTCTGCTTATTCGATAAGAATGAAGACGGTGAATTGCTTTCCAGTGAATACAATATTCCAACACGCTACCTTAATACCATCATGTCACCTTGGGCAGCAAAACGTCTTCATGAGTTTGGTGGCGATATCACCCAGTTTAAAGTTGTAAAAGTTCGTCCATCTATCCTTGATCAAGTCGGGATAGCTAAAACTGAACCCGGTGATGAAAACAACCAAGATATTTCATCACTGGTTGGTAAAGTCGATATCCGAAAACTAGAGCATTACTCGCAAGACGATCCTGATGCTTACAGTTACTCTGGGGCGTTGTGTAAAGCAAACCAAGGCTTAATGGAGTTTGTAGAGATGTTTAAAGCACCATTAAAAGTGCTACATCCACTATTAACGGCTACACAGGAAGGTAACTATAACGGTACTGAAGGACTGTCCGCACTGCCTTTCGATGGTATGATCCTCGCTCACTCCAATGAATCAGAATGGCAAAGCTTCAGAAATAACAAAACCAATGAGGCATTTTTAGACCGAGTATATATCGTCAAAGTCCCTTACTGTTTACGTGTTTCTGAAGAAATTAAAATTTACGAGAAACTACTCCAGAACAGTGAGCTTTCTGCCGCACCATGTTCACCAAGTACACTCGATATTCTTGCCCGTTTCTCAGTACTATCACGCTTAAAAGAGCCTGAAAACTCAAGCGTTTACTCAAAAATGCGGGTATATGATGGTGAAACCTTAAAAGATACTGATCCTAAAGCGAAATCATACCAAGAGTACCGTGATTACGCTGGCGTTGATGAAGGTATGAACGGGCTTTCAACTCGTTTTGCATTCAAAATATTATCTCGTGTATTTAATTTCGATCACTCAGAAGTTGCGGCTAACCCAGTACATTTATTCTATGTCCTAGAGCAACAAATCGAACGTGAGCAATTCCCGCAAGATGTTGCCGAGAAGTACCTCGAACATTTGAAAGGCTTCTTGACACCGAAATATGTGGAATTCATTGGTAAAGAAATCCAAACCGCTTATCTCGAATCTTACTCTGAATACGGTCAAAACATCTTTGATCGCTACGTGAGTTATGCCGATTTCTGGATCCAAGATCAGGAATACCGTGATCCTGAAACAGGTCAATTGTTTGATCGCGCCGCACTGAATAACGAACTAGAGAAAATCGAGAAACCTGCTGGGATCAGTAACCCGAAAGATTTCCGAAATGAAATCGTTAATTTCGTCTTACGTGCTCGTGCAAACAATGCTGGTAAAAACCCGAATTGGACTAGCTATGAAAAACTACGCACTGTGATTGAGAAGAAAATGTTCTCCAACACAGAAGAGCTACTGCCAGTGATTTCATTCAACGCCAAAACCTCCACTGATGAGCAGAAGAAACATGATGATTTTGTCGCTCGTATGATGGAAAAAGGCTATACCCGCAAGCAAGTACGTTTATTGTCTGAATGGTATTTACGCGTACGTAAATCGTCGTAAGCCAGCAGAAATAAGATAAGGGGGAGCTATGGCACATTTTATTGACCGCAGACTCAATGGTAAAAATAAAAGTACGGTGAATCGCCAACGCTTTTTACGTCGCCATAAGCAGCAGATCAAAGAATCTATCGCAGATGCTGTGAATAAGCGTTCTATCACTGACGTCGATAGCGGTGAAGATATTACGATCCCATCCCGTGATATTCGTGAACCTAGCTTTCACCAAGGCAAAGGTGGACAACGCGATGTTGTTCACCCTGGCAATGACCAATTTACCCCAGGCGATCGCATTGAGCGACCGCCTGGTGGTGCTGGTCAAGGTGGCGCAGGAGAAGGACAAGCCAGCCCTGATGGTGAAGGACAAGATGAGTTTGTTTTCCAAATTTCGAAAGATGAATACCTTGATCTGTTATTTGAAGATTTAGAGTTACCGAATCTTCAAAAGAATCAAATGAACAAAATTGTTGAATGGAAAACTTTTCGCTCTGGTTATAAATCACAAGGGGTTCCGGCCAATATTGCGATAGTGAAAACGCTACAGAATTCACTCGCTAGACGAACAGCAATGACTGCAGGAAAACGACGTAAACTGCAAGAGCTAGAACAAGCACTAAACCTATTATTTAATACTGAACCCGCACAACCGTTTGAAGAAGAAAGAATAAAGCAAGAAATTGAAGTATTACGTCAAAAGATCAATCGCACCCCGTTTATTGATACTTTTGATCTTCGTTATAAAAACTATGAACGTCGTCCGCAACCATCAAGCCAAGCTGTGATGTTCTGTTTAATGGATGTCTCTGGCTCGATGGATCAAGCCACTAAAGACATCGCAAAACGCTTTTACATTTTACTTTATTTGTTTTTAAACCGAACTTATAAAAATGTTGATGTGGTGTTTATCCGCCATCATACCCAAGCGAAAGAAGTCGATGAGCACGAATTTTTCTACTCTCAAGAGACGGGAGGAACCATTGTTTCTAGTGCACTTCGCATGATGGATGACATTGTGAAAAATCGTTATCGCCCTGAAGAGTGGAACATCTATGCCGCTCAAGCTTCAGATGGTGATAATTGGGCAGATGATTCACCTGGTTGTCGAGAGTTACTTGATAAACATATCTTGCCGCTATCTCGTTACTATTCTTATATCGAAATTACACGACGAGCACACCAAACGTTGTGGCGAGAATATGAAGCACTACAAAATAGCCATGACAACTTTGCGATGCAAAACATACGGACAGTGGATGATATTTTCCCAGTATTTAGAGAGCTATTTAAAAAACAAGTGAGTTAAGAATATCAATTCACTACAAGATAGTTAGCGGTATTAATAACAATACCGCTACTCTTCTGGCCGGTATCAACGCGCTTAAAGGGGATCAAAGTAATGAATACTAATACAAAAACAAAACCACTCAGCGATGGGCCGGATTGGACGTTTGACTTATTAGAACAATACCACGTTGAAATTAAGCGAGTTGCTGAACACTATCGTCTTGATGCCTATCCCAATCAAATCGAAATAATCACTGCCGAACAAATGATGGATGCCTATTCCAGTATTGGTATGCCAATTAATTACCATCATTGGTCTTTTGGTAAACGCTTCATTGAAACTGAACGTGGCTACAAACATGGGCAAATGGGGCTCGCCTATGAAATAGTCATTAATTCAAATCCCTGTATTGCCTATCTAATGGAAGAAAATACCATTACGATGCAAGCATTAGTGATGGCTCATGCTTGTTATGGACATAACTCATTCTTTAAGGGCAATTACTTATTTAAAACATGGACCGATGCAAGCTCCATTATTGATTACCTACTCTTTGCTCGAAAATACATTACGGAATGTGAAGAAAAATACGGTGTCGATGATGTAGAAAAACTACTCGATTCCTGTCACGCATTAATGAACTATGGGGTTGATCGCTATAAACGCCCACAAAAAATCTCTTTAGTTGAAGAAAAGGCGCGTCAAAAAGCCCGTGAAGATTACTTACAATCACAAGTTAATGCGCTATGGCGAACCATTCCGACACAAACAGAAAAAGAAACCGTTATCGAAGAAGAACGTTTTCCATCAGAACCTCAGGAAAATATTCTCTATTTCTTTGAAAAACATGCGCCTTTACTTGAGCCATGGCAACGCGAGCTTGTGCGTATAGTGCGAAAAATAAGCCAATATTTTTATCCACAAAAACAAACCCAAGTGATGAATGAAGGCTGGGCAACATTTTGGCATTACACTATCTTAAATCACTTGTTTGATGAAGGATTAGTGACTGAGCGTTTCATCATGGAGTTTCTCCACAGTCATACCAATGTTGTGGCACAACCTGAATACAACAGCCCGTATTACTCAGGGATCAACCCTTATGCGTTAGGCTTTGCCATGTTCCAAGATATCAGACGTATTTGTGAAGAGCCGACAGAAGAAGATAAATACTGGTTCCCTGATATCGCAGGCTCAAATTGGTTAGATACCCTGCACTTTGCAATGGAGAACTTTAAAGATGAAAGCTTTATTAGCCAATTTCTTTCACCGAAAGTCATGCGAGACTTTAAGTTGTTTGCGGTAAATGATGATGATCGTCATAACTATGTTGAAGTCAGTGCTATCCATAACGAGGAAGGCTACCGCGCAATCAGAGAGAAATTATCATCTCAATATAATTTAAGTAATAACGAGCCAAATATCCAAGTCTGGAATGTGGCTTTACGAGGAGATAGATCATTAACTCTACGCTATATTCCACATAACCGTATTCCACTCGCTGATAGCCATAAAGAAGTGATCAAACATTTGCACCGATTATGGGGATTTGATGTCACACTAGAAGAAGAATTACCGGATGGTAGAACACAAATTATTGCCACTTGCCCTATCAAGACCCAATATAATACTGATATTTAATTACCTCTTATCAATAAAAAAATGCCACTGTAATAACAGTGGCATTTTTATAATTTATCTATTTATATTTAAAATTTGTATGTTGTACCTAAATACCAAGAACCAATAGTTTGATCATAATCTTTAACGGCTGTTTCTAATGTATAAAAGTCAGCTTCATAGGCAACACGAATACCTAACCCTGGCACTTGTTTCACTTGATATTCCAAACCCGCACCTAAACGAATTAAGCCACCATCATCTTTAAATTCGTTTTGCTTTAATGAGATGCTTCCCAAACCAACTGTTGCAAATGGACGAAGACCATTATCGAAAGTATAACCAAGGTTTGCAGCTATACTAAATGACTCGTGTTGTGCCTTTCCTGATTCAGAGTAAGAGCCCTTTTTAAAAAAATACTTTACATCACCATATTTAGTATATTGAGCTTCTAGAGAAACAATGCGATTAAATTGATAACCAGCAATGATCTTATAACTTTTACTATCATCATCATAAGATAAATGAGTTGTCGGGTCATTTTTTAATTCGCTCTCAAAATCATCATGGAAATCGGTTGTACCAACACCAGCACCAACATAGAAACCTTGATATTTATTAGAGTTAGTCGTGTTTTCAGATGCTACTGCATATGTTGATGATAATGAACAAACCAAAGTAGCTAATAATAATTTTTTCATGTGTTTTACTTTTTAAACTGCTTTACAAAAGAGGTGCTCAGCTTATTGAAAAACTCACAAAAAAAACAAACGAAAACCAAACCTTAACCACACCAAAAATAAATAAACATAAAAAACATTTACAATCAAAATGTTAAATACATTTATAATACTTATTTATCAGTATAACAAACCATGTCAAACGCTTCATTTTTGCTGTCTGTGTAAAAATATAAACGCTTTCCAATCCTTTTATATCGATACAGTATGCTATATCCCTCATAGTCTTTATAAGCTTGATTTAAAATTTCATTATCATGCTTCTTCTGTATCTGAACACGATTAAAGTTTAAGGTTAAATGGTCTCTTGTTTGTATATAATCACCATCATAATAAAGCTCCATTAATTTAGCTTCATTATTACCTTCTTTTACTTGAATAAACTCATTAATCAAGAAGCTACTTTTAGAGCTAAACGTTAAGATCATGCTCTCAGAAATATGGCTATATTGAGTAAAGGATTTATTAATAAACCCCGATTTTCTTTGATCGCATACCCAAGTCGTCGAAACTAAATCATTTTTATTAGTTATTAAATAAAAAGTACTCGCTACCAAGCCAATCAAAACAAATATCAGTAACGTGTTTATATATTTCAACATGAGATATTTTTACTCTCTAAGTAACTATTTAATTTTTTAGAGAAGTCATTATATTTATATTTTGACATTCTAAAATTAAACGTACGATCATTTGGGCTCATAATAAAAACAACAACTGCACTATTATTCGCTATTCGTGTATTATAGTAAAACTGAGCATATATCTTTGAATTACAAACCGAGGATATGCCTTTCTTTATATCTTTTATAAACAGTTCTTTATCTACACCATAACTATCTACATTATTAAAATATACTTTATTTGAACCAATATTGATTTGATTCTGATAATTTTTAGTATCAATAAAATATGGAGTAGTATTTATTATATTATTCATATAATAAAGTAAAAATGACATCATACTAATAAGTATTATTAATATATATAAAACGCTTTTCCTACTTAAAAAGTTAAGTTTTACTGATTGATTTACATCGCCTTCATGAACTTTAGTAATAACATCATCAGATACAAAGGAAGGTTCTATCGTTTGAGATTTTTGTTGTTTTGCTGGCTTGTTATCTTCTAGCACAACAAAACTGTCATCCACTTTTACATCCAGTAAGTAACCTGATTTACTCACCGTTATGATCGTAATCGCTTCTAAAGCATGCTTGGCTAATACTTTTCTAAGCTTAGAGATGACATTGGTGAGTGCTTGTTCTGAAACAATCGCCTCTCCCCAACATTGAGATAATAAAAACTCTTTTTCTACACAAGTTCCTTGGTGTTCGAGCAACAATAAAAATACATCATTCACCCGTGGTGTGAAGTATTCTGTTTGTCCATTGTCATGAGTCAGAGTTCGTGTGGAACTGTCGTAAGTAATAGGACCAATTCTGTACACTTCACTGCTTGTCATAATGACCATTTTGTTAACATAATTATGGTCTAATTATTATTGATGCCATCAACACAATCAACTTTTGTATTAGTTTTCATTATCAATAACCTTCTTTACCTTTTAAGTGTTGAGAAAAGCAACAATTGAGCTAGAAAACAATAAAAAAGCCGAGTGATAAACACTCGGCTTTTTCTCAATATTCAAAAAGCATTACTGCTCTTCTTCATACATGTACTTAGATATCTCTACACGATGACTGTACCAAATTGCGCCACTTTCACGACCATATAGACGAATACGATCAGCAACCAACTCTGGCTTATGCCCATCACACATGGCTTTTAAATCACGGTAGAACTGCAATGCTAATTCACATGCTTCTGGCTTCATGAAGTAATAGCCGCCAACACGGGTATAAATCTTACGTAAGCCATTAAACGTTAATACGTAAAGTGTGTTACCCGATTTACCTGCCATGCCTTGGAATAAACGGTAGTCGTAATAGTTAAATGCACGCGCTAGACAGATTTCCTCACATAGTTGAGGATCGTCTTTACCGTATTTATCAACGATCTTTTTAACTTCTTGTTGTAATTCTGCTTTATCTTCGCTGTTTTCTATAAACTCAGCAAAGCTTGCAGACTCACGCAATCTTTCAACTGACTCAATCACATGTTGGATCAATTGACTGGATTCTTCAGCATTACCCTTCACGGCATAACGCATAAACACACTACTGATATCAGTTCGAGCTGCCAATAAATCTGCTAATACTCGTTGAACATCCTGTCCATCTAATGTCACTAAGGTATCTAGAATATTTAAACCAGACGTATCCATGTAGTTATTCACACGTGTTGGTTTACCATGTTGGATTGTTAACCATCCATCACGAGCCAAACGTTGTAAAACTTCACGTAAGGTGGTGCGAGTTACTCCAATTAACTCTGAAAGTTCTCGTTCCGCTGGAAGAATTGATCCCTGAGGAAAGTGATTATTCCAGATACTTTCAATTATATATTTCTCAGCAAATGTCGCTGGGCTATCTGCCTTAATAACCATCTAAGTAAAATCCAGTTCGCTTCGTGTATTTCTCGTATTGGCACTCATCATACCACTAGTTATCTAATAGTAGAAACCTCGCAACCAACTCTGACATGAACATGAAAGAGGTGTTTAAAAATACAACAATATTGTTAAGTCTATCACTTAAAATCGTGAATCTTTGACGTGAATTAACAATAAGAAACTCATTTTCTGTATACTGTGCGGTTTATAAGACGGATATATTCAACTCCCAAATTGTGATGAAAATGTAATAAAACAATTGCATTTTTGTATCACTTATTGACTAATGCCTCTTAAACGGTAGAGTGATTAGTGATGAACTGGGAGCGAATGGAAGCTGCTGCCTAAGAAAGTTAAACCTAAAGAGCGACACCACTCTGTTTAACTTTGATACTTCAATCTACACCCGTAATCATTGGCATGATGCTATTGATTATCCTGCTGATTGACCAATCAAGGCATCTAGCCGACATCAGATCCATACTATTTTGCGCTAATAATAAAGAGATCCAAACATGGCTATATCGCTAGGGAATGCCTTTATCAAAAACTTTTTGGGTAAGGCACCTGACTGGTACAAAATTGCAATCATTACTTTTCTGATCATTAACCCTCTTGTTTTCTTTTTTGTTGATCCGTTTGTTGCTGGCTGGCTGTTAGTTATCGAATTTATCTTTACGCTAGCAATGGCACTAAAATGTTACCCATTACAACCCGGTGGTTTACTGGCTATTGAAGCCGTCGCTATTGGTATGACAAGCCCAGAGCAAGTTAAGCATGAGCTTGTGGCAAACATCGAAGTATTACTACTATTAGTCTTCATGGTTGCGGGTATTTACTTCATGAAGCAACTGCTGCTTTTCATCTTTACAAAAATACTGATCGGCATTCGCTCTAAAGTTTTACTTTCACTCTCTTTTTGTGTGATGGCCGCTTTCCTATCTGCGTTCCTTGATGCCTTAACAGTTATTGCCGTTGTGATTAGCGTCACTGTGGGTTTCTACAGCATTTACCACAAAGTGGCATCGGGACAAGACCCGCATTCTCATCATGACCATACTAATGATAATCACGTACCAGAGCTAAGCCGTGATGATTTAGAAAACTACCGTGCTTTCCTACGTAGTCTTCTTATGCATGCCGGTGTGGGTACAGCATTAGGTGGTGTGATGACAATGGTGGGTGAACCACAAAACTTAATCATTGCCGATCAAGCAGGCTGGCAGTTTGGTGAGTTCATCATCCGTATGGCACCAGTTACTATCCCTGTGTTCTTCTGTGGTCTGATTACTTGTGCGCTGGTAGAGAAATTTAAGATCTGTGGTTACGGTGCGGAATTACCAGAAAACGTTCGTCAAATCCTCGTTGATTTTGACAATGAAGAGCGAAAATCACGTACTAATCTTGATTACGCAAAGTTGGTTATTCAAGCCGCTATCGCAGTATGGCTGATCATTGGTCTTGCGTTGCACTTAGCTGCGGTAGGTTTAATTGGCTTAACCGTAATTATTCTAGCGACTTCGTTTACAGGTATCACAGAAGAGCATGCACTTGGTAAAGCGTTTGAAGAAGCACTGCCATTTACTGCGTTACTTGCTGTATTCTTCTCAGTTGTTGCAGTTATTATCGACCAACAATTGTTTGCACCAATCATTAACTGGGTACTAAGTCTAGAAGGTAGCTCACAGCTAACCATGTTCTACATTGCTAATGGCTTATTATCGATGGTATCAGACAACGTTTTCGTTGGTACGGTATACATTAATGAAGTGAAAACCGCGTTAGTTAATGGTGTTATCAACCGTAGCCAGTTTGATATGTTAGCTGTTGCAATCAACACAGGAACTAACTTACCTTCTGTCGCAACACCAAATGGTCAAGCCGCATTCCTATTTGCATTAACATCAGCCATTGCCCCTCTGATCCGTTTATCTTACGGTCGTATGGTATACATGGCATTGCCGTATACGATTGTACTGACTTTCGTTGGTCTTGCAGGTATTGAATTGATGTTGGTTCCAATGACGGATTGGTTCTACACCATGGGCTGGATCACTGAAGGCACAGCCGCTGTATCTGCTGCTCCTGCACTGGCTCACTAATTAACCCTATAAAAATGACGGAAGATTTACTTCTTCCTGAAGCTATGCTTGAATGTCAGCGTTAGATTAGTGTTATAACGTATACGAAAACCCTGAACTATCAGGGTTTTCTTTTATTATAATTAGTGCGTAGAGTATCAATGATGCAACACCTCAACACCTTTTCAAAAACGCGTTTAGCATGGCTGCTATTACTGCTTTCAATCATCTTCTTTGAAGGTTGTGCCCTTTTCTTTCAACATGTCATGAACCTAGCACCTTGTGTTATGTGTGTTTATGAGCGAGTGGCAATGATGGGAATAGGCTTTGCTGCCATTATTGGTTTGATTGCTCCTCAAAATGCGGTCTTCCGTTGGATTGGTTTAGCTGGTTGGGGTTACTGTGCTTACCGTGGTGTTGTACTTGCTCATCAGCATGTTGGCTTCCAATTTAATCCATCACCATTTGCAACTTGTGATCTATTTGTTCAGTTCCCAAGCTGGGCTCCAATCAATCACTGGGTACCTTGGATGTTTGAAGCTTACGGTGATTGTGCAAAAGTGGTTTGGACTTTCCTTGGTCAATCAATGCCACAATGGTTAGTGATCATTTTCGGTGCTAACTTAGCCGTGTGGGCAATCATGGTTATTGCGCAATTCTTTGGTCACAAAAAAGCCTAACTAACAGCATGATATTTATAAAAAAGCGAAGCTAAATATTATCTAGCTTCGCTTTTTTATTACCTGAAGATCCTATTATGAGACAGCGTATTGTCGCTCTAATGCCGATAAAATAGGGTAGTCAGCTGGACATAACGCATAGTGCTGAAATTCCGCTAAGGTTACCCATACCATAGCTTGATGGGTATTAAGAACGATCTCTCCCTCGCACCAATGTGTTAAGTAGCCTTTCAGCTCTACGATTTTATCACCATAATCAAACACGCTATCAGCAAGCCATTGCTGTGTTTTGGTAGTGATCGCTAACTCTTCCATTAGTTCACGCTCTAAAGCTTGCTCTGGTGATTCATTAGCTTCAATCTTACCGCCAGGAAATTCCCACAAACCACCTTGACTTGCACTATCAAGACGTTGAGCAAGTAGGTACTTACCTTCTTTTTCAATCACTCCTGCAACAACGACGATTCTCTTTACCGAGGTCATTAGGCAGATTTACCGCAACATTGCTTAAATTTCTTGCCACTTTCACACGGACATGGATCGTTACGCCCGATATTTTTATAAGGGTTAATCGCTTGTGCGCCAGCCCCTACTTGTAACTGATCTGCAGCCATCATTACTTCTGTTAACATCAATGGTAGTTGTGGGTATAACTCACTCGGTGCTGGCATTCCCGTGATACCCGCTTGCTCCATTTGCTCTAGTGTGCCAGCTTCATCAACACATAACATTAATGTCGTAAGCAAAGCCGATAGCATGCGCATCGTACCGTCTGAAGCAGTTTGTCCTTCCCAGTTTGGCTCAATATATTGCCATACCGTTAAAAAACCTTTCGCAAATTCAGCTAATGCCGTATTAGCTTCGCCGTTTTCTTGCCACTGTAACTCTGTTGGTAATTGGTATTCACCCGCTTTAACTGTGCAATACTGCATTTCAAAGTGGTTTAATACTGCTACCTTATCTGTTTCTGAAAGCGTGACTGCATCGTCATCTGCAGCACCACCCGTTAATAACACCGGTAACCAAATTTCAGGTTCCATCGGTTTAGGGTTTGCGTTTGCAGCAAATAGTGCCCCTTCGATAAAAGTCGCTGGCATACCATCCCAATCAGATGACAGTGTCATTAATGTATTCATTGAATTTTTCCAGTAATAATTTCTGCTGCAAGTATACCTAAAACTCTCACGCTTTGTTTATCAGCAATGACGTCAATACCACTAACGCACTGGAATATTGATTATTTTGTTCCTAAATGAATCAGAGCAAGCTCAAATTTTGTCATTGTTAAGCGATTAATTGATTGATATTTGATGTAGTTAAACGCATAACTAGCAATATTCAGTTTAACTAGCGCTTTGTTATTCCACTCTATTTGATACAACGACGCTATAGGAACGTGTTATGGATAATCACAACCTGAGTGCCATTATTGCTGGCGCTAGCGGGCTTGTTGGTCATGAACTATTAAACCAACTACTTGATAATAAGGCTTTTTCACATATCTATGCCTTATCACGTCGAGAGCTCCCTTTGCGTAGTAGTAAACTCCAACAAATTATCGATCCTTTATTACGTATTCATCAATGGGAAGATAATGCACCAGCGCCTAAATACGGTTTTATTTGTTTAGGTACCACCAAGAAACGAGCAGGAAGTAAAGCAGGGTTAGCCGCTGTAGATCTGGAACTTGTTAAAGATGTCGCCATAACAATGCGTAATATTGGTGTACAACACATTATTGTGATTTCCAGTTTAGGTGCTTGTGTGCACTCACCTTCGCACTACTTACGCTGCAAGGGAAAAATGGAGCAAGCCATTAATAGCATGGGATTTGATAACTGTATTTTCATCCGTCCAGGTCCATTAAAAGGCGAACGCAGTGAGATCCGCCGTGATGAACAGTTATTACAGCAAGTTTTTGATCTAATTAATCCACTTGTTATTGGCCCACTCAAACACTTTTCTCCGATCCCTGCTGAATGTGTAGCTCGTAGCATGGTAAAAATGGCATTAGCATGTAAAAAACATCGACTTACAGAAAAGACTGTCGTTTCAGGACATCAACTCCGTACAATTTAAAATCAAAGGTGACAAATCCTCCTACTCGCACTAGAATCTCGCCCCTTATATTGTTTTTACCGAGCTGAGCAATCACCACTATGCGAGTAATTTTGGGCCCGATGGAAGGCGTCTTGGATCATTTGATGCGAGAAATGCTAACTGAAATTAATGACTACGATCTCTGTGTCACCGAATTTGTCCGTGTCATTGATAGCCTATTGCCTAACAGTGTGTTCTATCGTTTATGTCCTGAATTACATCAAGGGGGAAAAACTCGCTCGGGAACCCCTGTTCGTGTACAGATCTTAGGTCAAGATCCTGACTGGATGGCTGAAAACGCGCAACGAGCCTGTACGCTTGGCTCTGCTGGTGTTGATATTAACTTCGGTTGTCCGGCAAAAGCTGTCAATAAAAGCCGTGGTGGTGCGGTACTGCTCAAAGAGCCTGAGCGTATTTACCAAATCGTCAAAGCTTGCCGAGAAGCGGTCAATCCAGTTAAGCCATTAACAGCGAAAGTACGTTTAGGTTGGGATGATCCTAGCCAATGTTTTGAAATTGCTGATGCTATTGCCCAAGCGGGTGCTGATGAATTAGTTGTTCATGCACGTACCAAAGAAGATGGTTACCGCGCAGACACCATTAAATGGGATTACATTAAGCAACTAAAACAGCAGGTAAAACTGCCGATTATTGCTAATGGTGAGGTGTGGAATTATCAAGATGGTCAAAGCTGTTTAGCTGCAACCGATACCGATGCATTAATGGTATGTCGTGGTGCATTAAACTTACCTAACTTAGGTAATGTGGTGAAACACAATGCCCCTCATATGACATGGGAAGAAGTGCTAGAACTCTTACTGGTATATTCACAGTACGAAATCAAAGGTGATAAGGGCTTATATTACCCTAACCGCGTCAAACAATGGTTTGCTTACCTACGCCATGAGTATCCACAAGCTAAAGCCCTATTTGCCGATCTACGTGCGCTAAACAAAGCTGCACCGATTATCGATATCTTACAGCAAGCACAGCAAAACTAATTTCCTGAGACAGCTCAGCCCTATGAGCTGTCTTTTTCTATCATAATGGAACTTTTCAACTTTTTATCACTCTAAATGCACGCTCGTATTTCCTATAAGAAAAATCTCACTTATACGCAAATATGAGCCATTATTGTATTGATATAATTCTGTTTACTAAGGATCCACTATGCGCTGGAAAGACTCCCGCCAAAGTACCAATATTGAAGATCGCCGCGGAGAAGGCCCTGCTCAAGCGGGCATGCCAATAGGCGGTTTACTCCGTTTTATCCCATTCTTAATGCGAAGCAAGGTTGGCAGAATTATTCTTGTTGTCGGTGGCTTATTTTTAGCTTATCAACATTTTACTGGCGGCAACATGATGGGACTTCAACAATCGCATACCTCATCATCAACGGCACCACGCAATGATGAAAATAAACAATTTGTTGCAGCTGTGCTTGGTAGTACTGAAAACGTTTGGAATAAGCTATTAGATGGTAAATATCAGCCGCCTAAACTGGTTCTCTACAACAATGTAACGCAAACAGGTTGTGGTACAGGCTCTGCGCAATCAGGTCCATTCTACTGCCCTGCAGATAAGAAAGTGTATTTAGACTTAAGCTTTATGAACGAGCTAAAACAACTCGGTGCGCCTGGTGATTTCGCTTTTGCTTATGTTATTGCACATGAAGTGGGCCACCATGTACAAAACCTACTTGGCACCAGCACTAAAGTTCACCAAATGCAGCAACGTAGCAGCAAGGTTGAAGCAAACCGCTTAAGCGTGAAGCTAGAACTGCAAGCTGACTGCTATGCCGGTGTATGGGGTCACTACGTCAATCAACAAGGTATGCTAGAAGCTGGCGATATTGATGAAGGTATCAAAGCTGCAAGCTCTGTTGGTGATGACCGTCTACAGCAAATGGCAGGCCAAGCGGTACAACCGGATGCCTTTACCCATGGCTCATCAGCACAACGTATTGAGTGGTTTAAAAAAGGTTTTGAAACGGGCGATCCTCGTCAATGTAATACCTTTAGCGCCATGTAATAACAGCGCTAACTAACACGCTAAATAGCCTAATAAGCATACCCGTTTATTAGGCTATTTTTTTATTTCGCCATCTCTCACTTCTTATAAAAATCCCTTTGCACTTATCCGTGTATTTTGTATATATCCCGCCGATTTAGGACACATTCAAAGCAGGTTTCGAGCTTAATAGCACAAGACCTTTTGTTTATCAGTATGGATTTTTATGAACAAACATTTTATTGCAGCAGCACTGTGCTGTTACTCATCACTTAGTTTCGCAGGTTTTGATGTTATTACGCTGGGTGATAAAGGCGGGATCCAAGACGGTAACCTAACCGCATTTATGCTGAAATCAAACACCGATGACAATTACATTACCTTAGATGCGGGTAGCATTATTAATGGACTTATCGCTGCCACTCATAACAATGCGTTTGCTGATATGCCAGTGCCCTCATCAACCCCTTATACTCAAGAAGGCTATATTCTTAATCAGAAAATCAAAGGCTATTTTATTAGCCACGCTCATCTGGATCATATTGCGGGGCTCATCATCTCTTCCCCTGATGATAGCAATAAGCCGATTTATGCCCTGCCATCTGTTCATCAGACCATTAGCCAACATTATTTTAATTGGAAAGCATGGCCTAATTTCACCACCCAAGGTGATGGTTTTAAATTGGGGAAATATGAATTAACCCCATTAAATACCAACCAATGGTTACCGGTAACCAATACAGAGCTAAAAGTAAAAGCCTTTCCATTAAGCCACTCTGGTGCTGAATCAACCGCCTTCTTATTCGAAAATGCGGCAAAAGAAGCCGTGATTTATTTCGGCGATACGGGCCCAGACGCCGTTGAGAAAAGCACAGCACTAAATACCATCTGGCAACAACTCGCCCCTTATATTCAGCAAAAGAAACTCAAAGGGATCTTCATTGAAACATCATTTAGCAATAGCACGCCAGATAAGTCGCTGTTTGGTCATCTAACACCACAATGGTTGCTCACTGAATTAACGACACTGGCAGGTTATGTCGGTGGCGAAGAGCCGCTAAAAGATTTGAATGTCATTGTCACTCATATCAAATACAGCTTAAAGAAAGGCACAGATCCTAAAAAGATCATCGAAAAAGAGTTACGTGAAAATAACAACCTAGGCGTCAACTTTATTTTCACCGAACAAGGCGATAGAACTCAGCTTTAAAGCAACCGTTTTATACTTATGTTACCGTAAAAACAAAAAGGCTCGTTATCAAACGAGCCTTTAAAAACCTTTACAATCAACTACGTAGGGGATGATTCAAAATATGATCTTCCCAGTCGATGACATCAATCTCATAGACCACTTGATCACGTACAGATTCACCTGCTTTGTGCATTGCCTCTTTCGAGCCCGTTAGTAACGGATGCCATTCTGGAAGTGGCTTACCTTCAGCTAATAAACGGTAAGCACAAGTTTCAGGTAACCACACAAACTCATCAATACGTTCACGTGTTAGCTTCAAACATTCTTCGCCAGATTCAAAGCGATTCGCATAGTCTTTACAAGAACAGGTTTTATTATCCAGTAAACTACATGCGACATTGGTGTAATAGATCTCATCTGTATCATCGTCAATAAGCTTATGCAGACAGCACTTACCACAACCATCACAAAGTGATTCCCACTCTTGATCTGTCATTGTTGTTAAGTCTTTTTCTTGCCAAAAATGCGTCATGATACCTACACCAATTTATTATATGCGCCATTGAATTGCGCAAAGTTACAGTTTGCTATTTCATTATAGCGCGACGTTTATAGCGACCCTGACGGTAAACTGCAAATTTAAATTACCTATTAATAGATAAATGGGTAGAAATAAGAGCTATTACTATTTAAAAAGAAATGCGAGAGATGACGTTTTTTGACCTTATCAACAAGGAGTGATAATTTGCGCACCCCATGAAAAATGAAAAGAGAAATAAGTGATGGAATGTCGTCTTGGCTGTGGTGCCTGTTGTATAGCCCCAAGTATCTCATCAAGCATACCTGGCATGCCTAACGGTAAACCTGCGGGGGTTCGTTGCATTCAGCTGAATGAACAAAACCTATGTAAGTTATTCGGCAAACCAGAGCGTCCTGCAGTATGTCATCATTTTAAAGCTTGCCCTGATATTTGTGGTAAAACTAACGAGCAAGCTTTAGCGATCATTACCGAATTAGAGCAACTGACATAACTATCAGCCCTCTTTAAGTTATTACGTTATTCTGTCGTTTTCCCAGTCAGAATACGTAATGCTATTTTGGCGTTTTCTGCCACTTGATGGCCAGAGTGAGTAAGATAACCACCATCAACCTGTGTTACTAGCCCTTTCGCGTACAAACGCTGTGCTGCAGAAACTAATGCAGGGTTAGCATCACTATGTACTTTGATCCCTTCCATATTACTGTGCATTGGGAATTTCACTAAAAGATTCATTTCTTCAACGATATCTGGAGTGTATGGCATAGCTACCTCTTATTCGAATTCATGTAGGCACTCTTATTGGATGGCCTATTTAATATCTTGGTTTAATACTAGCGGTTACTGCTGATAAAACTAGGTGGCGCGATCAAGATCTGACGATCTTTATTTCAGTGAAACGGGATCACGCTCATAAATTCAAAACTCTTTTTGCAGTGGTTGACACTTGTATAAAAAACAAACTAAACATTTGAGAGATATAAAAAAACCGCTCAATGTGAGCGGCTTTGTTATTAAGCTTGAATACCAACAATCAACCATGGTGCATTTGGCGTTTTCAAATCACGCTCTAAATGCCACACATCTGTGATGTCTTCTTCAACACCTTCAACTCGGTCTTTATAGCGACCAGAGAACTTAATACTTAACTGTGCAGTGTTTGCATCGTAATCAGCACGAACCAGTTCAGCATCAACATACATCACTTCAGTATGTTGCTCACCCTCTAGTTTGGCGCGCTCTGCTGCAAGATCAGCAAACAGTGCAGGTGATACATATTCTCTGATTTTTTCTAATTCGTTGTGATTCCATGCGCCTTGAATGATGCGGTAGTGATCACGAGAACCACTTAGGAATGCATTCATATTGAAATTAGGCGGCAAATTAAATGGTACATCGCTATCTGTTGACTCAAAACCACCGTTCTGAGGCTGAGATTGTGTACCTGCTGCTTGACGATATTGTTGTTGAGGTTGTTGTGGCTGCTGCGGAGAGTTACCCGCATAAGACTCACGATGCCCCATTGGTGTGCCTTTATTAGCACGCATTGCTTTAAATAGCTTAAACAATACAAAAGCAATCACACCGATGATCAGAATATCCATAAACTGGATACCTTCGAATGCACCACCAAAGAAAGCGGCAAGTAAACCACCAGCAAGTAAACCACCTAATAGTCCACCCATTAAGCCTTTTTTGCTTGATGCTGCTGTCGGTGAATTTTGCTTACGGATAGTATCGGTTTGTTGTGGCTGTTTTTGTTGTACTGGTGCCGTTTTGTAGCTTTTACCAAACGACTTACCACCACCAAATTTCTTTGCCTCGGCATGTGGAGTAGACAATGCCACCACAAACACCAAAGCAAATACGGTAAAAAAGCGTTTCATCATTGTAGAAGTACCTTATCCATGTCCTGTATGCATCCTAGCTATATGACACAGAATGTCAATTCTAAGTCATTTTGAAATTGTTACTAACCTTTAACATCGAGCGTTTATAATTTCATCATCTATAGATACAGTTAGTAAAAACTATTGTATACTGTTTTTTATTTAACCAGATAATGAAAAACCTCTCTTTATTATGGCACTTTTCGCTAACTAAGAGGTCATTAATAGGTAATCGCTCGTTAAAGCACATACGGTTTTATCGCTTGTGGCCTTAACACAACCAATGGATATTTTTATGCAAGAGAATAACACTCACAGTAAGTTCATCGGCTATCTGCTTTGGATATTCGGTTTTACGGGTGCTCACCGCTTCTATTATGGTAAACCTGTGACAGGAACTATTTGGTTTTTAACACTGGGGGTATTTGGTATCGGTTGGTTGATTGACTTGTTCTTAATTCCATCAATGAACCGTGAATCGGACTTGCGCTTCGCTGCGGGTGATATTGATTATAATATTGCGTGGTTACTCCTTACCTTCCTGGGTGTATTCGGTGTTCACCGCATGTACATGGGGAAATGGATCACCGGTATTCTTTACCTCTGTACGTTCGGCTTCTTCTTAATCGGTATATTGGTCGATTTTTGGACGTTAAATGATCAAGTATCGCTTGAAAACACCAAGAACAAGGCAGCATAACGTTTAATATTGGTGATTTTTGTTGTGACAATATATGATTCCCGGCTTGCCGAGCAGATTAAATTGTCGCAACTTTATTCACAACAACAATACATAACGAATAAGTGCACCTCGGTGAGATTATAATAAGAATATTGAACAATGTTCTATAATAAATGAACGTCAGTTTTTTATAACGAAAAGTAAACACATCTTAAGAGTAATACTCATGGCAAGAAGAAATGACCATACTCGTGAAGAGTTGGTGAATATGACACTGGAGCAAGTAAAAAACTTTCTCAATGAGCACCCTCATCACGAGTTAAGTTTACGTAAAGTCGCTGCAATGATCGGCTATGTACCAAGCACACTTGTTAATGTTTTTGGTAACTACAATTTACTATTGCTACACGCTGTTGCTCAAACGCTAGATGAATTATCTCAAGAAGCACAAGCTTGCTTAGCGGATGCACAAAGCCCTGAACAAGCCCTACGAAACCTCGCTTACTGTTACCTTGATTTTGCTATTGCCCATCCCTACCGCTGGCAATTAATCTTCCAACACACCATGAATGGTGAAGATCTACCTGAATGGCAATCTGATCGTATTAATAATATGACTGGCATGCTAGAAACGTTGATCGGTCAGGTAAGTAGCAACATCAATGAAAATGAAGTACTGGAAACAAGCCGTGTTATTTGGGCTGGTGTTCACGGTATTACCTTGCTTACTGTAGATGATAAGTTATTCACCTCAACTCCTGTTGATGGCAAAGCACTTATCGATAATCTTCTAGATACTTATCTCAATAAGTGGAAACAGTAAAAGAGACTCATAGATGACCACAAAGCCCCAATCGAGCCTTCTTACCAAACGGCGATTTCTTCCGTATTTTTTAACTCAGGCGCTTGGGGCATTTAATGATAATGTTTACAAGAACATATTATTAATCCTGATTGCCTATGCTTCTATAGATAGCCTGCCATTAAGTGCAAATTTGCTGATTAATATTGCTGCAGGCTTATTTATTCTGCCTTTCTTTTTATTCTCAGCTTCTGCCGGCATCCTTGCCGATCAATACGATAAAGCCGCAATTATGCGGATAGTAAAATTTGCAGAAGTGATCATTATGGGATTAGCGGCTGTCGCTTTTTATTTTCAAAGCTACACCCTACTGCTATTTCTCTTGTTTTTAATGGGCACGCAATCAGCATTTTTCGGCCCAGCCAAATATGCTTTACTACCCCAACACTTAAAAACAGAAGAGTTAGTCTCTGGTAACGCATTAGTCGAAACGGGTACTTTCTTAGCTATCTTATTAGGGACGCTATTAGCAGGCTTTATTGCTGATAGTCCAAACGCACATGTTATTGCAGCAATTTCAGTAGTGGCCTTTGCCATACTGGGCTATCTCACCTCATTAGCCATTCCAAGTGCGCCACCCACAGTCAAAAGAACCCAATTTAAATGGCAACCAATTAAGCAAACGCGCTCAACGATGGCGATTGCCCGTCAAGATAAAACCATCTTCCAATGTATTCTGGGTATTAGCTGGTTCTGGTTTCTAGGTGCTTGTTACTTAACACAGTTTCCTAACTACGCAAAAATCAGCCTTGGCGGTAATGCAGCGTCAGTGTCTTTTTTACTCATGCTGTTTTCAATCGGTATCGCGATCGGCTCTATGTGCTGTGATAAGTTATCGCAACATCGCATTGATCCCGGTATCGTGCCTATTGGTAGTTTAGGTATCACCCTATTTGGTGCAGGTTTATACTTCATGACACCAGATCACATTGTTACCACCTCAAGCCTTAGCGCATTTATTTCTGCGCCTAGTCTATGGCCTGTTTTTGTTTCTCTACTGCTATTAGGTATTGCAGGCGGTATATTTATCGTGCCACTTTACGCCCTGATGCAGCAACGAGCAGAAGAAAACGTACGCGCACAGATCATTGCTGCAAACAATATTTGGAATGCGGTATTTATGGTCGCCAGTGCAATCTCAGCGATTGTCTTTCTCTCAGTACTAAAGCTCTCTATCCCTGAGTTTTTTCTTATCTTAGCTACCGTTAATGCCTTAGTTGTTATTTACATTTACTTCCAAGCCCCAGACTTTTTTTGGCGATTTGTCGTCTGGATCGTAACGCACACTATGTACCGCGTTAAAAAACAAAACTTTGCTAATATTCCAGAACAAGGTGGCGTGTTAATTGTCAGTAATCATGTAAGCTATATGGATGCACTACTGCTAGCTGGCGCTTGCCCTCGCCCTATCCGCTTTTTAATGGATCGCCAAATTTACAATCTGCCTGTAATCAATACATTCTGCAAAGCATGTAAAGCTATCCCTGTTGAGGCAAGCGATCGTAGCTCTGTCCGTACTGCTTTTTCACAAGTTTCAACCTATCTAGATAATGGTGATATTGTTTGTGTTTTCCCTGAAGGAAAACTCACATTTGATGGTGAAATTGCTCCTTTTATGCGAGGTATCGATTTGATCATCAAACGCTCTGACGTCACGGTCATACCTGTAGCATTACAAGGATTGTGGGGCAGTTATTTCAGCCGAGAAGGTGGCACGGCATTATTAAAATGGCCTAAGCGATTTTGGTCTAAAGTGACAATTAATGCTGGTGAGTCGATGAGTTCTAAAGAAGCTAACAGCCAGCTTTTGTATGAATATGTCAGCCGCTTACGTGGTGAACACCGATAGTCTTATCTACCAAAAGAAAGGCGAAGCATGATGCTTCGCCTTTTTCTTTACTGCTTAGCTAACCACTCCGCCAATTTCGTTCGTGATACCTTAATACCACGATAAATATCAGCATCAGGCAAAGCTAAATACCTAACTGGACGCTTATACGGTGCAACGGTTTCTGCCATGTATGTCATTACGTGATCAACAAACATCGCATCAAATGGGCAAGATGTTTGAACAATCGCCACTGGGCGTTGACCAAAATCATAATCATCAACGGGTAAAACAAAAGCTTGCTCTATATCTGGCAATTGAAGTAACACTGCTTCAATATCTTCAGGCTGGATATTTTCACCACCCGAGATGAACATATTATCAGCACGGCCCCTAATGAATAATTCATCATCATGCCATTCACCGATGTCATTAGTTGCGAACCACTCACCATCATGTTCGTGGTTATCTAAAATGGAGAAAATAGTATGATTACGGTAGTAGCCTAAACATAAGCTCTTACCGCGCACTAATATCTCCCCCTCACGCAAAAACAGTTCACGGTTAGGTAATACGTTTCCAACACCTTGGCTCTCATCTGCTTGCTTAACCGAAATGGTCGATGCCATTTCAGTCATGCCATAGCCACACCAACAATCAATGCCAGCGCTACGGGCTTTATCCGTCAGACTGACCGGAATATGAGCTCCACCTAATAACACTTGCTTTAAAGCTATAGGTTGCTGAGTAGGCGCTTGATCCAATAAACGTTGTAGCTGTGTCGGCACAAGTGATGCATGAGTTACCCAGCTAAGTGCCTGTTGCTGTAGGGCTTTCTCTACAATCACTAAGCAAGCACCACGATAAAGCCAACGCCATAAAATAGCGAGTCCAGAGATATGAAATAAAGGCAAAGACAATAACCAACTGTCTTCAGCATTAAATGTCATCTTGCTTAATAAACCAGATGCACTCGCTAAATGAGATTCAGGGCTATGCACTACCGCTTTCGGTGAACCTGTCGAACCCGACGTTAGCGTTAATGTCACTGGGCGATGTTCTTGCCATGTCACAGGCACCATACGAGAGACTTCTGACTGGCGCAACGTGATTATTTGCCCTGTTAGTTGCTCGGTAGCGATATCACGATCCGACCAAAGATAGTGATTGTCTAACATGGCTAACTGCTGCTGAATTTCAGCAAAAGACAGTTTCGGATTTAACCCGACATAACGAGCACCAACACGAATAATAGCGAGGATCAGCCACACTACTTCAATGGTGTTATCAGCGATCACCGCAACCAACTGATCTCGCTTAACGCCTTGCTCTACTAATCCTTGTGCGAACTCATCTACCTGTGTAGAGACTTCAGCCCAAGTATAAGTTTGTGCTCCCTTGGTTTGATCACCAAGAGAGATCGCGACATCTGACGGACGCTCCGCAGCCCAACGCTGCCAAGGCCATGTCAGGAAATCATGCTTTATTTCTGCCATACCACTTCAAGTTCTGATAAAGATGTCATAGGAAGTTCAGTTTCAGGCCAAGGCGTAATAAGCTGTGCTTTGAAAAGCTGCATCGTATCTAAACCAGGAGTCACATTAGGTGTTTGCCATTGTGCTATGCGTGCTAGCTGGTTTAAGCCGAAGCTTGATTCTAGGCTTGAACTGATCACAGCGGTTAGTCCTGCTGCATAAGCCTGTTTAACAAGCTCAATACAACGGGTCAAACTGCCAGTTAATGTAGGTTTAATAATGATAGCGACAACACCAGGTTGCGCTTTAACTTCAAATCCAGGCTCACGTACTGTTTCATCCCAAGCAATATTAATACCTGTCTGCTCGGCAAAACTGAGGCTATCTTCAGGGGTTGTACATGGCTCTTCTAAAAATGCGATACCTTGACGATGTTCAGGTTTCACATACTTGGCAAATTGCTGTGCTTTAATCGGTGTCCATTTACGATTAGCATCTAAACGCAATTGAATATCAGGAATTGCTTCAATAAACATATTAGCCACAATACCATCGCGTACCGCTTCGTACATGCCAACTTTAATTTTAGCCACTTTGTCGCCGTCAGTTTGATTTAAACGCACAATCAAATCATCAGGATCACCGGAACATAGCGGTGCTACCGCATAATTAGCCGCTTGTGGTAATTCACCTTCAAGTTCTGCTAATGCACAGCTCATACCAAAGGCTACAGATGGGAAAGCCGTCTCTAAATCTAAAACTTGCTCTTGCTGCCATAACGCCAATAGTTGCTCGGCTTGCGCTTGGGCTTGCTCTAACGTTTCATGGCTAAATTCAGGTAGTGGTGCAATTTCCCCTAAGCCAACACGCTTACCTTGTTTAAGCTCAACAATCAAGCCTTGGCGTGTCACCAAACGTTGATCACGTAAGATAACGCCAGAATCCATTGGTAATTGATATTGATATAACTTAACACTGCGCATTATTGATAACCTTTCATTGATGCCAGAGCATAAAAAACACGCTAGATTCCAGTCTAGCGAAAGAATAAATCACTTTAATTACAGAGGTTCGTTAACACTTTTGGATAAAAGCAGATAAAGCGGAGATAAAAGCCTGCGGCTGTTCAACATGAATATTGTGTCCAGCATCGGGGATCACTTCAACGCTTAGCTCTGATTGCGCGGCGATCTGACGAAACTTTGTATCATGTTCACCACAAACATAACGAACGGGTAATGTTAAAGTTTGTAATGATGTAAGTAATAGTGGTTGCTTAGACAATGAGGTTGCTAACAACATATTGGCGACACCTGCTCCAAGGTTATCACTTCGTTTTAGCACTAAGCTTTGTCTTTGGTCATGATCCAGTGATGAAAACACCGCTTGTTGATACCAATCATTCAGCACGATAGAAAGAGGTCCACTGGAAAAGCGTTCAGCCCATGCTTGATCATTTACAAAGCGTGCTTCACGTTCAGAAGCCGGCAAACCAAAATGCCCGCCTTCTAAAAAGAGCCCCTTTAATTCTGGCTTTGAAAACGCACTATCATCAGGCTTATCATTGGTTAATTGCGATGCAAGATACATTGCTAATCGCGCCCCTAATGAATAGCCGACTAAGATAAATTGCTTAATACCTCGATGAGCAAGCGTATCTAAAATAGCATGATAGCTTTGCTCAAAACCAATATCAGAAGATGCCTGCGGCATCGTCACCGACGCACTTAATCCATGCCCCGGTAGATCGATAGTAATACAGGTATAACGGTAAGCTAATGCCGAGGTAATATTGCGCCAATCACGCCCAGAACCCAACAGCCCATGAAGGAAAACGATCACAGGCTGAGTGTTATCTAATTGATGACCAAAGGTTTCAGAGTAAAGACGCACGTTTAACCTCAGCAAAGATGGTTTTTAGCATATTTCCTGCTTCACCTGCTGGTGTTTGAACTTCAATTAACATCGTTTGATTTAACTGCTGCGCTTTTATGACCGCTTCTTTAGCATCAGCTAAGGTTGTAGGACAAACATAACCTAACTCAAACATTGCTGCGGCATGAGCAAACGTAATGCCATGGGGCATTCGGTAGAAATCGTCTTTTTGCTGCTCAGGGACTGGCAACATATCAAAGATGCCGCCGCCATCATTATTCGTCACAATCACAACCATCGGCTGTACGGTTTGCTTTAGTAACGCTAGCGAATTGAGATCGTATAAAAACGAGGTATCACCAACGAGCATAACCATAGGTACTTGACGAGCACGTTGTACCCCAGCAGCGGTGGCAATTAAGCCGTCGATGCCAGATGCGCCTCGATTGGTAAATACCGCTGTCGTTGGTAATTGACCAAACATATCAATCAAACGCACGATCATGCTGTTACCAAGAAAAAGTTCGGTATCAGGTAACAACCAGTGCGCTAATGATGCGGCTAAGGATGCTTCAGATAAAGAATCACAGTACGGCGCAACAAGATCACGGTAGTTTTTTGCAGCAGGGATAAGTGCTGATGCCCAACCATTTTGCTCTCTCGCTGAATCCAGTGATAACGCAGCATGACTCCACTGACCAACATTGGCTTGAATACGTAATCCAGAATGATGATGTGGATCTAAACGCCCTTGTTGCGGATCTATCAGCCAATAATCTTGCCAAGCGTGCGCACCAATAAATTGCAATAAACGCTTTGAGACAATGCGCGCACCAAACTGCAATAACACTTCAGCTTGGGATAACAGTGCTGAACACGACTCATTTTGCAGCCAACCGTCAAAACCGGCCAACTCACTCGAACCACCAGCTTGTGGATCAACCAATAGCGGCCAACCTAACTGAGCCGCTAATGCTTCAACATGTGTAAGCTCAGTCGGTAATAATTTACCTGCAACAATAACGCCTTTTTTCGTACATAAACGCCGCCAATCAGCATGATTGATAACAGCATCATGGCTCACGGCTTGTTGATGTTGACAATAAGGCTTATCGCTCTGTTGCCAATGCTGTACTGGCGTCAAGTAGGTCGTGAAATCCACCGCATCGCCATATAAAGGCTCAGGATAATGACAATTAAAGTGCACCGCACCGCCATGTAATTGCTGCTGATGCATCATCTCGTCAACAACACCTAATAACCAGCTTGGTGTGATATCAAGAGTTGGTGTCGGAATATCATAAAATGCAGTCACATGGTGAGAAAAAATACCATGCTGTACAATGGCTTGGTTAGCACCACAAGCTAAAAGTTCAGCTGGTCTATCAGAGGTCAGTAGCACTAACTTTTCTTTCGTTAGGCCAGATTCAGCGACAGCAGGTAGTAAATTGGCGACCGCTGTCCCTGATGTCACGATCACAGCGACGGGGGATTGAGAAGCTTTCGCTAATCCTAATGCTAAAAAGCCTAAACCACGCTCATCAAAATGAGTATGAATGGTTAACTTTGGTTGCTTTGCTGCCGCTAATGTTAACGGTGTAGAGCGAGAGCCTGGGGCAATACAAACATGCTTAACACCTTGACATACGAGCTCTTCTAACATGAGTTCAGCCCAGCAGCTATTTAACGCAGCACGATAAGCTGTACTATTCGATAACGCTAATTTCATGATGCGCTTTTACACTCCATTTCAACGGCTAGCGGCTCTGTTTGCTCAAATAAACTGCATAAGGTTGATGTTTTACGATCCAGCTCTTTCCATTCACTTTCGGCAATGGAGCCCGGCACAATACCAGCACCAGCAAATAAATGAACTTCACCTTCAATGATTAAAGCACTGCGGATCGCCACACAGAACTCACTATGATGTTGACCAATATAACCTACCGCACCACTGTACCAGCCACGAGAAAAGGGTTCATTTTCAGCAATAAAGTGCAATGCAGGATCGCGAGGTAAACCCGCAATCGCCGCCGTTGGTTGTAAATTATCTAATAAGTCGGCACTGAAAATGCCATCATTTAACTCTGCATCAATACTGCGTTTTAAATGCTGCACTTTACGTAACTGCACTAATTCAGGGCTTTGTGCAACGTTCATTGATTGGCTACAAGGCACTAAGCGGTTAACAATATCATCAACCACTAAGCGGTTTTCATAGCGATTTTTATTATCCGATAAAAGCCATTGTGCTAATCGTTGATCTTCTACTTCATCATGGCCTCGTCCAATCGTCCCCGCTAAGGCTTCAGTTTGGAGTGTATGCTCATGACGTTGAAAAAGGCGTTCTGGAGTTGAGCCAATAAAGCCATGTTTATCATCTAACGCCATTAAAAAATGAAAGCTATTGCTGTTGTTGGCACAGCTTGCTTTTAACAGTTGGGCTGGTGAGACGGGCTTATCAAGCTGTAATTGCGTACGTCGGGCTAATACCACTTTTTCAAATGCTTTATTTTCAATCGCCTCTAACGCACGAGTGATCATATTCGACCAACCTGAAAAATCAGGCGTGAAGCTACGACTTAAAATCGTACTTTTAATACCGCTAATTAATGACGTATCAAACTTTAATTGCTTGAGTGCCATTAACATACGATCGCGATCTTCACCGACATTAATAGCAAGGTGCCATTGATGATCAATGCGGCTCAGTTCTAATAGCGGCAAAAAGAAAAAAGAAGAAAGACAACGACGATTACGCTCCGTTCTTCCATCAAAAGAACGCCCACCCCAAATACGCTGATCATCAGTAATAACTTTTTCAGCAGCTTTTGGATCAGTAAATGTTTTAATTTGCCCTAACGCCACAACCTCTTCACGGCAATTGCGTGATTGCCAATAGAATTTAGGATACAAATCTTGTGTATCCATCCAATCAATGAGATCAATATTTTTAGATAGGTCTAATTTAACCAATAGACGCTGGGTTGTAGCAGATGCCTGCTCTAATTTAGCAATTAATAATTCAACGGCTTGTTGTAACGCAGTCAAGATAACCTCGCTCAGCTCTATTACACCAATACGGCTCATCCCTGGCTGAAAGATAGATATGTCACTCTCTTAGACATATTTTCTTTACTAAGAATAGTCACTTGCACCTCTCTATGGAGGTAATAACCGCTGATTCTCTTAGTAAAGAAGAATGATGTGACATTCTACCTCACTAAAAAGCTTCTGACTAATGAAGTAACGCAATTGTATTATCCAACTTGCCAGCAGAAACCTCTGTTCAATATTATTAATTCTAGTTAAACAGCCCAGTTTCATTCTGATCAAATAAAACAAAACACTCTTTTACATAATTATCTTCTGAAAGGTGTTCCTATCGCCCTCTTTTATAGTGTAATTTGTGGTTATACCAAATAATCATCAGGAAAATCTCTTATGCAAAAATTCGGGATGTCATCCAAGCTTAATAATGTTTGCTATGACATACGCGGTCCCGTTCTGAAACACGCTAAGCGCATGGAAGAAGAAGGGCAAAAAATTCTAAAACTAAATATTGGCAACCCGGCCCCATTTGGTTTTGACGCCCCTGATGAAATTCTGGTGGATGTGATCCGTAATCTGCCAACCTCTCAAGGTTACTGTGACTCAAAAGGTATTTATTCTGCACGTAAAGCCGTAGTGCAACACTACCAAAAGCGTGGTTTGCGTGATCTTGATGTTGAAGATGTCTACATCGGTAACGGTGTTTCTGAATTAATCGTTATGGCAATGCAAGCGTTGCTAAACCATAAAGATGAAATTTTAGTACCATCACCGGATTACCCATTATGGACAGCAGCGGTATCGCTATCAGGTGGTACACCCGTTCACTACACCTGTGATGAACAAGCTGACTGGTACCCAGATCTGGATGACATTAAACAAAAAATCACACCGAATACCCGTGGTATTGTGTTAATCAACCCGAATAACCCAACGGGTGCTGTTTATAGTCGTGATTTCCTATTAGAAGTGGTAGAGATTGCTCGTCAGCACGATCTGATCATTTTTGCCGACGAAATCTACGATAAGATTTTATACGATGGTGCTCAACATACATCTATTGCGCCATTGGCGGATGATGTTGTCTGTGTAACATTTAACGGTCTTTCTAAATCATACCGAGTCTGTGGTTTCCGCGCAGGTTGGATGGTGATCTCTGGCCCTCGTCACCGCGCGAAAGGTTACATCGAAGGTTTAGAAATGCTGTCATCCATGCGTTTGTGTGCCAACGTACCAATGCAACATGCAATCCAAACTGCATTAGGTGGCTACCAAAGTATCAATGAATTGATCTTACCGGGTGGACGTTTATTAGAGCAACGTAATAAAGCGTATGATTTATTAACTCAGATCCCTGGCGTATCATGTGTAAAGCCAAAAGGCGCACTGTATCTATTCCCGAAATTAGATCAGAAGAAATTTAATATTCAAGATGATCAGAAGATGGCGATGGACTTCTTACTACAAGAGAAAGTGTTAGTCGTCCATGGTACCGGCTTTAACTGGAAACAACCGGATCACTTCCGTATTGTTACTCTGCCTCACGTCGATGATCTTGAACTGGCAATGGGTCGCCTAGAGCGATTCCTTCATAGCTATCGTCAGTAACACTGCACAACATTCTCAAGCCTCGGTAATCCGGGGCTTTTTGTTAACTAAAAGCTGTCACACCTTCCCTTACATCTGTTACTTTATACTCATAATTTCTATGCAAGCTGTTCGTTAATAGCTCAGCAACCTTAGCAAAGAGAACTGTTCATCATGGAAAAAAGTCATTTCTTCGCCCACCTTGCCCGTATGCGTTTAATTCAACGCTGGCCTTTAATGCGTAGTGTCGAAACAGAAAATATTTCAGAGCATAGTCTTCAAGTTGCCTTTGTTGCTCACGCCCTCGCTTTAATTAAAAACCGTAAGTTCGGTGGCAATCTCAATCCAGAACGTATCGCTCTACAAGGGATGTTTCACGATGTCAGTGAAGTGATCACTGGCGATATGCCAACCCCAATCAAGTACTACAACCCTGCAATTGCTGAAGAATATAAAAAGATTGAATTAGCCGCAGAGCAAAAGCTGATCTCAATGCTACCCGCGGAATTTCAAGACGATTACGCATCACTATTAGATAGTCATAAAATTGATGCAGAAGCGGCTGCGATTGTAAAACAGGCAGATACCTTATGTGCTTATATTAAATGCCTAGAAGAGCTCAGCGCAGGCAATCACGAGTTTACTCGAGCCAAAAAACGTTTAGAAGAAACACTAGAGCAACGCAAAACCCCGGAAATGGAATATTTCCTCGATACCTTTGCCGATAGCTTTAATCTGACATTGGATGATATTAGTTAATGACAGAATTTAAGATTGACCCACAATGGCAAGATCGTCACTACGACGAAAAAAAAATGCGTCGAGATGATCATCGCTCACCTTATCAACGAGACAGAGCCCGTATTCTTCACTCAGCGGCATTTCGTCGCCTACAAGCCAAGACCCAAGTTCATGGTGCGGGTAATCATGACTTTTACCGCACTCGCCTGACGCATTCATTGGAAGCATCGCAAATCGGTACAGGGATCGTCGCTCAGCTTAAGTTAAAACAGCCAGAGTTTCGTGAGCTATTACCGTCAACGAGCTTAATGGAGAGCCTTTGTTTAGCTCATGATATCGGCCATCCACCTTTTGGTCATGGTGGTGAAGTCGCCCTTAATTACATGATGCGTAATAACGGCGGCTTTGAAGGCAATGCACAAACATTTCGTATTGTGACGTTATTAGAACCCTACACCGAAGGCTATGGGATGAACCTAGCAAGGCGCACATTGCTAGGATTATTAAAATATCCAGCCTTACTGAGCCAAACCGCACCATTAGAAAGAGCACCAGATGTTGCTAACTTCCGCCATTTAAAAGCAAAAGATTGGTATCCAGCCAAAGGCTTATACGATGATGACAAAGCTGTATTTGACTGGGTATTAGCGCCATTATCCGATAAAGATAAAGCCTTATTTGCCCAAATGCGCTGTGAACGACAGTCTCCAATGCAGCCATGTAAAACCCGGTTTAAATCTTTAGATTGTTCGATCATGGAGCTTGCCGATGATATTGCTTACGGTGTTCATGACTTAGAAGATGCTATCGTGATGGGCATCGTTAATCGTGATGAATGGCAAGAAGCTGTGGCTTCTAAAATTGCTGAATGTGGCGATCCTTGGTTAGAAGAGCGCATTGGTGAGATCAGTGAATTAATGTTTGGTAGCCACCATCAGCGTAAAGATGCGATAGGTGCGTTAGTAAACGGGTTACTGACATCTATCACTATTAGCCCAACCATTCAAAATGGTACGGATTTTTTTGATGAGCCATTACTGCAATGGAACGCTTTCTTATCTGAACCAATGGAAAAAGCATTAGAAGTATTGAAACAATTTGTCAGTATCTATGTAGTGAAAAAGCCTGAAATTCAGCTATCTGAATACAAAGGACAGCAGCTGATCATGGAATTGTTTGAAGCCTTCTCATCTGATCCAGAGCGATTACTACCTGAAGGTACGCGTCAACGTTGGCTTGAAGTACAAGAAAATGGCGGTAATGAACTGAGGATCATCGCTGATTATATTTCAGGTATGACAGACGGTTTTGCCCAACGCTTGTACAGCACCTTGTTCCAGCCGACGTCTGTGACAGGGATCAGCAATGACGGTTACGGGTTTTAAGCTATCAAAAAGGGAGCTATATGCTCCCTTTCTCTTACTAATTTAATTTCTTACTCGTTACTCTGATAGTTTTGCTCAAAAACCCCAGACGGCATCTGCGCAATTTGAAAGTTAATCATCGCCTCAAATGTATCAAGCAATGGCTGAAGATCAGTTTGCTCAGATTCCAATACAGAAAGCGCAAGAAAACCGGCTTCTACCGTTGAGACTCCCTGCTCTTTCGGTGATTTACGGATCCGATAATTACCGATTTCAACATTATCTAAACTCACTAACGGCAAATGATGTAAGTTAGTTGATAATTGCCACATCTTATAAGCTTTCTTCCATGTACCATCAAGCAGAATAATCACTTTTTTACGCTCATTTGCTGACTTTTTGGCAACCTCAGACAAGGCGATTGAACCCTCTCCAGGATAAACGACATAAATATCATGATCTGTTTGAACCAACGCTTGATTAAACTCATCATGTTGTGAAAAATCTTCTCCTACCCAAAGTCGGCTATTTGGCAGAGATAGTGATAAGATCCTTGCCGTACCAATGGCCCGCTTTACCTCTGACGGATGTTGTAAAATCCACAGCTCAGTTTGGGTTTCAATGGTTTTAATCCAGTGACAAATACACGCTTTATTCGCTTTACCACAGTTATCACAATACCGACTCATTGAGGTTGCCTTGTCCATTCGAAATTACATTGTTATCGCATTATTGATTGGCGTGATAGCACAATTACCATCACTCCAGCCATTACTTGTCTGGGATCGACAAGCCATTATAAATGGTGAATTATGGCGGATCCTAACAGGAAATATCACCCATACCAATTGGGTGCACCTTGCTATGAATGCAGCAGTCTTTGTGATCATCAGTTTTATTTTTCGCATCCACTATCACGCTAAAGGCTATAGCTTACTGATCTTCATTATATCTGTCGTTATAGGGCTTGGCCTCTTTGCTACCAGCATTACCTGGTATGCGGGCTTCTCTGGTGTATTACACGGCATTTTTGCTTGGGGCTGTATTCGAGATATTCAATCCAAAACCAAAGGTGGATGGCTATTATTAGTTGGATTAATAATTAAGATTGGTTGGGAGCAATACTTCGGCGGCTCAATAAGCTCTGAAGAGTTAATCGGTGTTCGTGTTGCCACAGAAGCTCATTTGATTGGTGCAATCACAGGGATCATCAGCGCACTTATCCTAAAACCAAAATGGCTATAAATTAACGGGAGCGCATCAGCTCCCGTCATTAATACCACTACAACTCAATAATCTTGCGGTTTTTCTCAACCGTTGCTTTACCGATCCCTTTCACTTTAACTAAATCATCCGCACTCGCAAACTTACCGTTAGCACTACGATAATCAACAATCGCTTGTGCTTTCTCTGCGCCTATACCATCTAATAAGATATCAAGCTGCTCAACATTCGCTTCATTGATATTCACAGTTTTAACGATCCCTTCATGCGTCTTTTCATCAGCATGACTTAGCGGTACCAAGGCTAACCCACTTGCTAAGGCGATAACTTTAAATAAACGGTATGAGTGCATTCTTTCTATCCCTAATTGATATATTGGAATCAAAAGAATAAGCAGAAATTGACGAATAAGAAGCGATTTTATGAAAGGAGTCACTAGAAAAACGACGGGCCGCACAATGGCGGCCCGTTAAGAGAAATATTAATTTCAATTATTGTGCTGGCTTGTCCAACATTGGGTAAGTCACTTTTGCAGACTCACGTAACGTTTCAAGCGTTGCAGCTAGATCTTGCTGAGCAAACATATTCTCAACTTGAGTTGCAAACTGGCTATTCACTTCATCAGCTGAAGGTTTAACGTTTACCACTTTATCTAGTGCAATGATTTCAACATTACCATTGTTGTCACGTGCCATACCGTAAGAAGCTTTACCGTCTTTAGGCTTAGGCAATGTGAACGCAACACGTGCAACATTTGCATCAGGGCCAGAACGCGTTACTGTTTGATCGCCTGAGAAGCTTAGGCCATCTTTAGCTACAACGTCTGATTTACCTTCACGTAAAGCTGCAATAATAGAGTCCGCTTTTTCAGTCGCTTGTTTCTCACCTTTTTGCTGTGCTAGCAATGTTTTCACTTTCGCTTCAACATCAGCAAATGGTAGAACCGCTTCTTCACGAGAATCATCAACACGAACAACGACTACATGCTCAGGTGCAATCTCAATCACATCAGAGTTCATACCATCATCGTGAACTTCAGGGCTTTGTAGCGCTTCCTGAACTTTCTGATCTGCTAGTACGCCTTTCTCATCTTGTAGAGAGATAAAGCCAGTTGTTACCACTTTAGCTTTTACCGCTTCTGCTGCTGCATCTAGAGAGTCTGGAGATTCAAATGCCGTTTCAGCAAGTTTGCTTTGCAGCTTGTAGAATTGTTCTGCAACTTGCTGCTCTTGAAGCTCTGCAATAATGCTTGCTTTCACTTCAGCAAATGGCTTCACTTTAGGCTCTTCGATGCCATCTAGCAAAATGATGTGGTAACCAAATGAAGATTTCACAAGACCAGACATATCACCCGGCTTAGCTAATGAGAACGCAGCTTCTTCAAATGCTGGATCCATTACGCCTTTACCGAACCAATCTAGCTTACCGCCATCTTTTGCACTGAACGTATCATCAGATGATTTCTTCGCAACATCAGCAAAGTTCGCACCGCCTTTTAGCTCAGCTAATAACGCTTCCGCTTTGGCTTTAGATGCATCGCTGTCGCCTTTCACAAGGATGTGGCTTACTTGACGCTTCTCAGCTGTGCTGTACTTGCTCTTGTGTTCGTTATAGTAAGTTTCAGCTTCTTGATCAGTGATCTTAATGTTGTTAACTAAATCTTTACCCGATAACTCAATGTAAGAGACTTTCACTTGCGCAGGACGAGTAAACTGATTTTTATTTTCGTCGTAGTAAGCTTTCGCTTCTTCGTCAGTTACCGTCACTTTGTTAGTGAAATCAGCAAGGTTTAGTTTAAGTGTACGTACTACACGCTCTTGAGATTCAAGCTTACGTAGTTCATCAACTTCATTGTTAAGTGCAAAATCACTGCTTTGTAGTGCACTTAAGAATTGTTGACGAAGCATATCTTTACGGATTGATTCCGCAAATTGCTCTGGAGAAATACCAGCACGACGTAGCGTTAGATTGTATTGCTCGTTATTGAATACGCCATCAACTTGGAAAGCAGGCATTTCAATGATTGCTTGCTTAACTTGTGCATCACTTACACCAAGACCTAACTCAGTCGCGCGTTGCTCAATCAGTTCATCGTTAACCATACGATCCAGTACGCTTTTACGGAACTGCTGAACGTACTCAGGGTTACCCATTAACGTTGAGAAGTAATCACCTAAACGCTGCTGCATTTGGTTACGTTGATTCTGATAAGCCTGCTCAAATTCACGCTGGCTGATCTCTTTGTCATTCACTTTTGCAGCAACTTGCTCATTACCGCTCGCCAGATAACTGCCGACACCAGCAAATACAAAAGATAAAATAATTAAGCTAAGAATAATCTTAACCCAGATGCTGTTAGCGCCTTCGCGCAATCGCTCCATCATAATTTGCCGTCTCTCCTACTGTTCGATCTGGCACGGTTTCGAACTAGATATCAAATGTGTGCACTAAATATCGGTATCAACACGATAGCCGAACCATAACAATCATTATTAATTCGTTATTAACTAATTACTAAATAATTTATTTAAAATCAGCATCTAAACTATAGATAACTGAGACACAATAAACCATAAAACAGCTAGTTTGATAACTTGATACCGATTTGATTAATGAAATGCATTTTGCGCTATTGCTACCACAAACACCACAGATCGTTATTCAAATTGACACCATCATAAGTAAAAAAAGCGCATCCACCGATGCGCCTTTGTTGAACTGGAATCAGTATACCCTTTCCAGTAGCAATATTTAAGCCATGTAACATGACAAAACAGTTGGTAAAGACCAACTATTTCTTAGTTAACAGAGTCTTTTAGCGCTTTACCAGGTTTGAAACCAGGTACTTTTGCCGCAGCAATTTGGATTTCAGCGCCAGTCTGTGGGTTACGGCCTGTACGAGCGGCACGTTCACGTACAGAGAAAGTACCAAAACCAACCAATGCAACTTGATCACCGTCTTTCAATGTTTCAGAAACAGCTTCGATGAATGCATCTAATGCACGGCCTGCAGATGCCTTAGAGATGTCTGCACTTTCTGCGATTTTATCAACTAGTTGAGTTTTGTTCACGATTAAATCCCCTTAATGAACTTTACCTACCCGTAACTCGTCACTGAGACGTTGTGAATAGTAGGCAATTAATTGTTTCTAGACCTGATAATAGATATTCAAACTTAACCAGATCTTAATAATACATCGCTTAGCGCGGATTCGAAGTTAACTTATAGCCAGACAAAAAAACGCTGACAAGGACTTTTGCCTTTGAAAGCGTTTTTTCTTTAGTTAATTTTGCTACAGGTCACTATTTTGGGCATTCACTAGCTCAATACCTGTTGGATTATTCTGCAGTGCAACAGTTAACACTTCATCAATCCAACGTACTGGGCGTACTTCCAAATCAGCAATAACGTTGTCTGGGATCTCTTCCAAATCACGTTCGTTCTCTTTTGGAATCAGTACAGTTTTAATACCGCCACGGTGTGCTGCTAGCAGTTTTTCTTTCAAACCACCAATAGGTAACACTTCACCACGTAAAGTAATTTCACCTGTCATCGCAACATCTGCACGCACAGGGTTACCAGTCAGGCTAGATACAAGCGCTGTACACATTGCGATACCCGCACTTGGACCATCTTTTGGTGTAGCACCTTCCGGTACGTGAACGTGAATATCACGTTTCTCGTAGAAGTCAGCAGCAATACCTAAACGCTCTGCACGCGTACGTACAACCGTCATAGCAGCCTGAATAGACTCCTGCATCACATCACCAAGCGAACCTGTATAAGTTAACTTACCTTTGCCTGGCATAGATTCAGTTTCGATAGTTAATAAGTCACCACCAACTTCTGTCCACGCTAGTCCTGTAACTTGACCAATACGGTTACTTTCGTCAGCTTTTCCGTAATCGAAACGCTGAACGCCTAAGTAATCCTTAAGATTATCTTGACTGATTTGAACGTGCTTAATGTCTTTATTAAGTAAAATTTCTTTCACTGCTTTACGGCAAAGTTTAGAGATTTCACGCTCTAGACTACGAACACCTGCTTCACGTGTGTAGTAGCGAATAATGCCAATGATCGCTGAATCTTCAACCGTCACTTCGTTTGGCTTTAGACCATTACGTTGGATCTGCTTACCTAACAGGTGATTCTTAGCAATATTCAGTTTTTCATCTTCGGTGTAACCAGAAAGACGGATCACTTCCATACGGTCAAGTAATGGACCTGGAATGTTCATCGAGTTCGATGTTGCCACGAACATCACATCAGATAGATCGTAATCCACTTCTAAGTAGTGATCGTTAAATGCGCTATTTTGCTCAGGATCTAACACTTCAAGTAGTGCTGATGCTGGATCGCCACGCATATCAGACGACATCTTATCGATTTCATCTAATAGGAAAAGTGGGTTTTTCACCTCAACTTTTGCCATTTTCTGGATCAATTTACCCGGCATAGAACCGATATAAGTACGGCGGTGACCACGGATCTCCGCTTCATCACGAACACCACCCAGTGCCATACGAACGTACTTACGACCCGTTGCCGCGGCAATAGATTGACCTAATGAAGTTTTACCTACACCTGGAGGCCCCACTAAACACAGGATCGGACCTTTTAGCTTATTCACGCGGCTTTGTACTGCGAGGTACTCAAGAATGCGTTCTTTCACACGCTCTAGACCATAGTGATCGGCATTAAGTACTTCTTCGGCTTTTGCTAGGCTCTTTTTCACTTTAGAGCGCTTGTGCCAAGGCACACTTAGCATCCAATCAATGTAGCCACGAACCACTGTTGCTTCTGCTGACATCGGTGACATCATCTTCAGCTTCTGTAGTTCTTGCTCAGTCTTTTCACGTGCCTCAGTCGGCATCTTAGATTCTTCAATCTTTTTCTTTAGCGCTTCAAACTCATCTGGCGCATCATCCAGCTCACCCAATTCTTTTTGGATCGCTTTCATCTGCTCATTTAAGTAATACTCACGCTGAGATTTTTCCATCTGTTTTTTAACGCGTCCACGGATGCGTTTTTCAACTTGTAACAGATCAATCTCGGATTCCATCATTGCCATTAAGAACTCTAAACGTTCTGTAATATCAACGATTTCTAATACTTTTTGCTTATCCGCCAATTTCAATGGCATATGTGCAGCAATGGTATCTGCAAGGCGTGCAGCTTCATCGATACCGTTTAGTGAAGTTAATACTTCTGGCGGGATCTTTTTATTTAGTTTGATAAAGCCTTCAAACTGACCAATTGCAGTACGAACCAGCACTTCTTGCTCGCGCTCGTCCATTTCAGGCGTCACTAAATACTCAGCTTCTGCTGTAAAGTATTCATCATCAGTCAGCGCTTCTACTTTGGCACGCTGCTGACCTTCAACCAGTACTTTAACCGTACCGTCTGGTAATTTTAAAAGCTGTAGAATAGTGGCAACAGTACCGACATCATAAAGATCAGTGATCGACGGTTCATCTGTTGCTGCTTCTTTTTGCGCAACCAACAGAATCTGCTTATTGTTCTCCATTGCCGACTCAAGGCAACGAATGGATTTTTCCCGGCCCACAAACAATGGAATAACCATATGAGGGTACACCACCACATCACGCAGTGGCAGAACCGGGATCTCTAGGCGCTCAGAACGCTCCAGGTTCATATTCATCTCTCTTCCTGTCAATACTAATCGTATTAAGTAACTGCTTGAGACACTTACTTAATACGACTAGAAAGTTAGCATATATTGAGTATATGGGGGTAAAACAACAATATTCAACGAAAGAAGTGCTAGAAAATAAAAAAGGAGGCTTATGCCTCCTTTTTTTAGCCTTTATGTGCACTTATTAGGCACTTACTCAGCTGCAGCTGCTGGTGTTTCAGTGTTCTCATAAATCAGTAAAGGCTCAGATTCACCTTTAATTACTGATTCATCGATAACAACTTTGCTCACACCTTGCTGGGATGGTAGTTCGTACATTGTATCAAGCAGTACAGCTTCAACAATTGAACGCAGACCACGAGCACCTGTTTTACGCTCCATTGCTTTACGCGCAATAGCCACAAGTGCATCATCACGAAACTCTAGTTCTACATTCTCAAGCTCTAATAATGCTGCATACTGTTTAGTTAGTGCATTCTTAGGCTCACGTAGAATCTGTACTAGCGCTTCTTCATCAAGCTCACCAAGTGTTGCTGTTACAGGAAGACGACCAATAAATTCTGGAATTAGACCATATTTAACTAAGTCTTCTGGTTCAACTTTCTCAAATAGATTACTTAATGAATCCGCTTGATCTTTTGAACGTACTTCTGCGCCAAAACCGATACCAGTACCGGTAGCAACACGTTGCTCAACCACTTTATCAAGGCCTGCAAATGCACCACCACAGATAAATAGGATCTTAGAAGTATCTACTTGTAAGAATTCCTGTTGAGGATGCTTACGACCACCTTGTGGTGGAACAGAAGCAACTGTACCTTCGATCAATTTTAGTAATGCTTGCTGTACACCTTCACCAGATACGTCACGAGTAATCGATGGGTTATCTGACTTACGTGAAATCTTGTCGATTTCATCGATGTAAACAATACCACGTTCAGCTTTCGCTACGTCGTAATCACATTTCTGTAGCAGTTTCTGAATGATATTTTCTACGTCTTCACCCACGTAACCCGCTTCTGTTAGCGTGGTTGCGTCAGCCATCGTAAACGGTACATCCAGCATACGTGCTAAAGTCTCGGCCAATAGTGTTTTACCACTACCAGTAGGACCGATAAGTAGGATGTTACTCTTACCTAGCTCAACACCTTCACTGTTAGTATCGCCATTACGTAGACGTTTGTAGTGATTATATACCGCGACCGCTAGTACTTTTTTAGCGTGTGCTTGACCAATTACATAATCATCCAGGTTGTTACGAATTTCTTGCGGAGTCGGCAGTTCATCGCCATCGCGTTTCGGCAACACTTCTTTGATTTCTTCGCGAATAATGTCGTTGCATAGATCAACACATTCATCACAAATATAAACAGAAGGGCCTGCAATCAGCTTGCGAACTTCATGCTGACTTTTACCGCAGAAAGAGCAATATAATAGCTTGCTGCTACCACTCTCTTTTCGCTTATCTGTCATTCGCTAACCTCTTATTGGGGTATTCCCATCATTGCCTTGTTTTGAGTGTATAACAAGTCCAGTTATTTTGCTTCGTTAACTATCTTAAGCTAACAAGCTGAATAAGAACTTAGTCACGCTTACTCAATACAGCATCCACTAAACCATATTCTACAGCTTGGTCTGCAGACATAAAGTTGTCACGGTCAGTATCACGCTCAATAATTTCTAATGGTTGACCAGTGTGCTCAGCCAATAGACCGTTTAGGCGTTGTTTGATTGTTAGAATTTCTTGCGCATGGATTTGGATATCCGACGCTTGTCCTTGGAAGCCACCTAATGGCTGGTGAATCATTACTCGTGAATTCGGTAGACAGTAACGCTTACCTTTCGCGCCACCAGCAAGTAAGAATGCGCCCATAGAACATGCTTGACCCATACATACAGTACTCACATTTGGCTTAATAAACTGCATAGTGTCATAGATTGACATACCCGCAGTAACAGAGCCACCTGGAGAGTTGATGTAAAGGAAGATGTCTTTATCTGGGTTTTCTGACTCCAAGAATAGCAGCTGGGCTACTACAAGGTTTGCCATGTGATCTTCAACCTGACCAGTTAAGAAAATCACACGCTCCTTTAAGAGACGAGAATAGATATCGTAAGAACGCTCACCACGAGAAGTCTGCTCGACCACCATAGGTACCAGCGCATCCAAAATTGGTGACATGGCGTTTTTTTCTTGGTAGCTCATAACGTTATTTCCCTAAAATAAATGGCCCGAATGAAATTACTCACACGGACCATTGTTAGCAGAAGACTTGAGAGAATGTCAAATCTCTACGGTAATTTCAGCAAATTAAGCAGCTGGGTTCATTAGCTCGTTGAAGCTAACAACCTTATCAGAAACCTGTGCTTTCGCTAGAAGTGCATCGATTGCTTGCTCTTCTAGAGCAACATTACGCATGTTGTTCATTAGCTGTTCGTTAGTTTCGTAGTACTTAACCACTTCTGATGGATCTTCGTATGCAGAAGCCATTTCAGCGATGATTGCTTTAACGCGCTCTTCGTCTGCTTTTAGCTCTTCAGACTTGATCACTTCACCCACTAGAAGACCAACAACTACGCGACGCTTAGCTTGCTCTTCAAATAGTTCACGTGGAAGCTCAGGCATGTTCTTAGCGTTACCGCCAAAACGTTGTGCAGCTTGCTGACGTAGTGCTTCGATTTCTTGGTCGATAAGTGCAGCAGGAACAGTGATGTCGTTTTGCTCAACAAGACCGTTAAGAACTTGATCTTTGATACGACCTTTAACAGCTTGCTTAAGCTCACGCTCCATGTTCTTACGAACTTCAGCTTTAAGACCTTCAACAGAACCGTCTTCAACGCCGAACTTAGCAACGAACTCTTCAGTTAGTTCTGGAAGCTCTTGAGCTTCAACTTTGTGAAGTTTGATAGCGAATGCTGCAGCTTTACCTTTTAGGTTTTCTGCGTGGTACTCTTCTGGGAAAGTCACTTCTACAGTGAACTCGTCGCCAGCTTTCTTACCTACGATGCCATCTTCGAAACCAGGGATCATACGACCTTGGCCCATAGCTAGTGCGAAACCTTCAGCTTTACCGCCTTCGAACTCTTCACCGTCGATAGTACCAACGAAGTCGATAGTTACACGGCTGTTAGCGTCAGCTGCTGCTTCTACTTCTGCCCATGTAGCTTGTTGCTTACGTAACGTTTCTAGCATTGTGTCAACGTCAGCTTCAGTTACTTCTACAACTGGCTTCTCAACAACAACTTTGTCTAGACCTTGAAGAGCGATCTCTGGGAATACTTCAAAAGTTGCTTTGAATACTAGATCTTTACCTTCAGCTATTTCTACTGGAGTGAAAGTAGGTGCGCCTGCTGGGTTGATCTTTTCTTTAACGATAGCTTCGATAAAGTGGCGGTGCATAACTTCACCAAGGATGTCTTGACGTACAGATGCGCCAAACATTTTAGCAACCATCTTAAGTGGTGCTTTACCAGGGCGGAAACCGTCGAAACGACGAGTCTTAGCAATTTTCTTTAGTTCAGCTGTTACTGCGTCTTCGATGTTTGCAGCAGGAACAGTGATAGTTAGTTGGCGTTCTAGGCCTTCAGTGGTTTCAACGGTAACTTGCATTATATTTAACCTCAAAACTTACTCAGTTTTCTGAGTGATGTTGCCGAACAGCCATTTACTGACGGTGGCATCCTTTTCGTGTTACGGCTTATAAACCATAACGCCTAAATTCTTTTACTTTATTTCTAAACTGTCAGAGATGTTCATTCAACCTAGAAATTAAAGCGCGTCATTATAACGACACACAAACGTGTCGTCGAGGTTCGATAGACTAAACTGCTATCTTGCTCTACAACTGAAACACAAGATAGGGGCTAGATTGCGCATTTCAAGGGGGAAAGAGAAAATAATCAGTCTAATATGCGATTTTTGTGTTCAAATGTTGGAAAAACAGCCTATTTGATGCATTTTTTGAATGATGGGTGCGTAATAAAGCAAATGCTAAATAAGAAGACAATAAGCTAAAATAGATATTATAAAATCGGAGAATTCAACGATGAATGTAAATAGGAAGAGCGATAATAAGAGAAGGAAATGGCACGCCCTGCAGGATTCGAACCTGCGACCACATCCTTAGAAGGGACGTGCTCTATCCAGCTGAGCTAAGGGCGCATCATTGATGTAACATGAAGTTACGAGGTCGGATTATACGGAGCAAAAAGCTTAGGTCAATACGTTTACTTTATTTTTCATGATTTAAGACACCAACCGATTAAAGTTAAATCAATCTGTTTTAATTTCGTTTTTCCCTACCCGATATCATTAATCTCTACCCTCTCTCTGTTGGACGGATATTCAATTGCTTATCACATACACGCGAGTAACACACCGAAAAGCAAACGTTTGCGCTATAGCTAATATCATCATTTTCTGCCACAATATCTCCATTATGCTCAGCCAATATAAAAAGGATCACCATGACCGCTCAAATTATTGATGGGAAATTGATCTCCCAAACAGTTAGACAGGAAGTTGCTGCGAGAGTGAAAGCTCGTGTTGATGCAGGTCTTCGTGCGCCTGGCTTAGCTGTCGTACTTGTAGGACAAGATCCTGCTTCTCAAATTTATGTCGGCAGTAAACGTAAAGCCTGTGAAGAAGTTGGATTCGTGTCAAAATCCTTTGATTTACCTGCAACATCAACAGAAGAAGAGTTACTACTTCTTATTGATGAGCTAAACCTTGATCCCACTATCGATGGCATTTTGGTGCAATTGCCATTACCAGCTGGTATGGATAGCACGCGTATTTTAGAGCGCATTGATCCTGAAAAAGATGTTGATGGTTTCCACCCATATAATGTAGGTCGCTTAAGCCAACGCATACCTAAACTACGTTCATGTACACCTAAAGGCGTAATGACACTGTTAGAGCGCTACAATATTCCTGTTCGTGGTAAAGAAGCCGTCATTGTTGGCGCTTCTAATATTGTTGGTCGCCCAATGACACTTGAATTGTTGTTAGGTGGCGCAACAACAACAACCTGTCATCGATTTACACAAGATCTTGAAAGTCATGTTCGCCGCGCTGATATTCTTGTGGTTGCGGTAGGTAAGCCTAACTTTATTCCAGGCTCATGGATCAAAGAAGGCGCAACGGTAATTGATGTTGGCATTAACCGATTAAAAACAGGCAAACTTTGTGGTGATGTCGAATTTGATGTTGCAAGCCAACGAGCAAAACACATCACACCAGTACCTGGTGGTGTAGGGCCAATGACAGTAGCAACCCTCATTGAGAACACCATGCTAGCCTGCGAACAATTTCACGCTGAATAACTAAATAAGAGCAATAGCAATATTGCTCTTTTCTTTTCAATATCTTTTACTGCTTAATATCTTTTATCAGATATAATAAAGGTTATATTAATTCTTTATTTTTATATATTTCTTTTTCTGATAAGTCTGAGATATCAATGCTGTATTTTTTACGCTTCATTTTGATTACATTCTGTATTTTATTTTCATCTTTATCCTTGGCGAGTAACCAAGATATACATATTACCGAGCCTAGATAATAAAGCATTAGTGGCTTTTAATGTCGGTGTAGATCTTTCTGGTATCGAGCAACCTGCAAACATAGCAGCGCAATCTATTGAGAAAATGGCAGCATCATTACAAACAATGGCTAAGCACCCTAACCTTACGCCTGAGCAACAAGCTGCTATCACTGATACATTTAAGCATATTGATACATTAGCGCAATCATTTAACCAATCTGTTGCTGCACTACCTAAAGCTGTCGCTCAAACCAGCACACCTATTATCACCGCATCTAAATCGATCATGAGTGATATTAAACTTTACACTATTTTATTTTTTTCACTTATTTTAGTACTGATCGTTCTTGCGCTTATCGCTATATATTATTTAGTTCTTGCTCCGGTTAAAAATATTCTCTTAGAAACAACAGGAAAACTTAATCATATGGCAGATGCATTAGAAACAACAGCTAATTTAGTCCATGAAAGTAATCAATTTCATCGTGAAATACTCAACAGTATTCACCATTATGAAAAGCAGCAAAAAGAACATAACAGACTAGAGTCATTGACTCAGCAATAATAAAAAAGCGATGCTAATTCGCATCGCTTTTCTCAAGTTACTTACAATTACAATGTCTTTGCTAATTGCTTTAAGTAATCTGTAAACTCTTCACCAAACTGGTTATGGCGCATTCCGTATTCAACAAATGCCTTCATATAACCAATTTTACTACCGCAATCGTGGCTTAAGCCTGACATATGGAATGCATTCACTTGCTGAGATTGCATTAACATATCAATCGCGTCAGTTAACTGGATCTCATCACCAGCACCAACAGGCGTTCGAGCTAATAGCGCCCAAATTTCAGCAGGTAAAATATAACGTCCAACAATAGCCAAATTAGACGGTGCGTCTTCAACCGCTGGTTTCTCGACAACTTTAGTCATTGGTGCTGATTCGCTAGCATGTAGCTCTACGCCATTAATATCAGCAACACCATAACTGGATACTTCAGACATTGGCACTGGCTCAACCATCACTTGGCTAATTTTAGTCTCGTTAAATAGCTTCACCATTGCTGCCATATTATCGCAACGCAGATCGCTTGCTACATCATCTAAAATCACATCTGGTAACACCACAGCAAATGGCGCATCACCTACAAGTGGGTGTGCACATAACACGGCATGACCTAAGCCTTTAGCTTGACCTTGGCGTACATGCATAATCGTCACGTCAGGTGGACAAATGGCTTGAACTTCTTCTAGTAACTGACGCTTTACTCGTGCTTCTAAGGTCGCTTCCAACTCAAATGACGTATCAAAGTGGTTTTCAATTGAATTTTTTGAAGAATGCGTAACAAGAATAATTTCTTTAATTCCAGCAGCAACACATTCATTCACAACGTGCTGAATAAGAGGCTTATCAACAATCGGTAGCATTTCTTTTGGAATAGCTTTTGTCGCTGGCAGCATGCGTGTGCCAAGACCGGCTACAGGAATTACGGCTTTACGTACTAATGAATGATTCAATTTTTTATACATGTTTCGTTATAAACATCTTCATTGATGATTGCTTACTGAGAAATTATTTCTTTAATAAATCTGTATTTTCTACGCTTACCTTTACAGGCTTACCAAGAAGATTTATCAACATAAATGAGCGTTTTTCACCATCCGGTTCTTGATAAATCGCCTCTAAGCCTTGGAACTTACCTTGTTCCAACTTTAGTTTTTCACCAGGTTGAGGCAGCATTGATAATAAACGTTGATGCTCTGCACTATCTTCATTCATCATCAAATTATAAATTAGCTCTTCTCGCACTTTCTGAGGAAAGGTACCACAGCGGATGAAATCAGCAACACCTCGTGTTGAGCGCACTGATGTATAACTGACAACTTCAGGGTCAAAGTGAACAAAAACATAATTCGGAAATAGCGGCTCAGCAGACTCTGTACGCTTTCCTCGCATTATCTTTTGTACTGTAACTTGTGGGTAGTAACAATCAACACCCTGACGATCAAGATTGATCACGGCACGCTCTTGCTCACTGCGCTTACAATAAAGTAAATACCAATCTTTCATCATCAATCCTAATTATTCTAAACAACGTTTATTATATACATAAAAATAACGATTTTATATGACCACCTAGCAAGGACTTTATAAAATCAAGAATATAATTTTGTACCTATGATAATTCGTTTTTCATTAAAATGTGTACAAATCACACCTCAAAAATGTAACATTCATTAACAACCATAATTGACAATATATAACACCAAAAATAAAACAAAAAACAGACAAACAAACCAAAAATAGACACATAAATAGAATTTAAGATCAATTTAAACATTGAAAATTGATTTTTCAATTTTGGATAAAACACAAACAAACACTATATTATCAATAACTTAAAATGTTTTCACAATGTACTTCAAATGTAAAAACTTGCAGTCATATATATTGTGCTTTATAAAACTACGGGTATTAGCAAACACACCATCACAATAATATAGAGAATCCTATGAGTCATAATAGTAGTGGTACCTTATTGGGCCACCCAAAAGGCTTGTTCCTGTTATTTGGAACAGAGCTATGGGAGCGTTTCTCCTACTACGCAATGCGCGCTATTCTAGTTTTATATTTAACAGATAAAACAATTAATGGTGGTTTAGGCTGGACAACCCAAGAAGCTCTAAGCTTATACGGCATCTACACTGGTCTTGTTTACTTCACACCTTTAATTGGTGGTTGGATTGCAGATAACTTTTTAGGTCAACGTCGCTCAATTATTATTGGCGGTGTATTAATGGCCATCGGTCAATTTACGCTTGCACTTCCACATAGTGTTGTAGATCCACATGCCGTTAAAGCTTTCTACGTCGGTTTAACATTCCTGATCATCGGTAATGGTTTATTTAAGCCAAATATTTCTACCATGGTCGGTGACTTATACGAAGAAGGTGATAATCGTCGCGATGGCGCATTTACCATCTTCTACATGGGTATCAATATTGGCTCACTATTAGCAGGTGTGATCGCAGGTACTGCTTCAGCAGTATATGGTTGGAAAGCAGGCTTCCTATGTGCTGGTTTTGGTATGCTGTTTAGCTTACTGATTCAACTATTTTTTGCACAGCGCTACCTTGGTGATATCGGTACGGTTCCAGCCGCTGTTCGTGATGCAGCAAAAAATGCTAGTGGTAAAAAAGAACCTCTAACGAAAATTGAACGTGATCGCCTAAAAGTAATCATGGTGATGTGTACTTTTGTTATTGTATTCTGGGCTGGCTTCGAGCAAGCGGGTGGCCTTATGAATATCTACTCACAAGAATATACCAACCGTATGATTGGTAGCTTTGAAGTACCTGCAGCTTGGTTCCAATCACTTAACCCATTCTTTATCATCATTTGTGCGCCAATTCTGGCTTCACTATGGGTTAAAATGGGTAAAAAAGAGCCGAACTCACCGGTAAAATTTGCATTAGCCATGTTCTCATTAGCATTAGGTTTTGCTTGTATGATAGGTGCTGCACTTGAGCAGGGCGGTGACATGACAGTGAAAACGTCCATGTTATGGCTGATTGGTGCGTATTTCTTCCATACTATTGGTGAACTATGTCTATCACCGATTGGTTTATCATTAGTAACTAAACTTGCCCCATTACGTCTAGCATCATTAATGATGGGTGCGTGGTTTGGCGCAAATGCGATTGCAAACTACATTGCCGGTGAAATTGGTTCACGTATTGGTGAAGCTGGTCCTCTTGCTATTTTCTCTGGTATCGCAATCACCGCAGTGATCGCAGGTGTTCTACTACTGCTACTATCTAATACATTAATTAATTGGATGCACGGCGCTGAGTCATCAAATAATGATGAAAACGTAGAAGTGAAAACAGCAGAAGCTTAAGTAAAAGAAATAAACGTTGAGGGTAGTGTCTGGCCACACTACCCTTTTTTTATAGGTTTAAATACTTAAAGTTAACACTAAAACTTGCATGACCTAATTGACTGAGTGAGAGCCGCCCCCCAGAAGGTGAAATTGCTAACTTCGATAATGGATTGTGACTTGCTTGACGTCCAAGCCATTGCCCTGCCCTCACCTCATAGCTATCTTCACTGGTACGCAATTGCGCATCAATCCCAGCAGGCAAAACGTGTAAACGGCGCTCAGATAAGTCAAACAACCCAAATAGTCCTTTTACTGGCGATGCATAACCTGAATGCTTCATCCCTTGCTCTAGTTGGGTCACTAAATGACTTAAACTTTCTAAACTGTTTCCTTGATTACGCAGATATTCATTAAAAAATGCACGGATCAAAAGCGCAGTCGCTGTTGCATTATCGCCACCACTACTGGTATCTATTAAATAAAATGCCAATTGCCCATCAAATAACCACGTGTAATCAAGTAATACAGGTAAGCTATCGATAGACTGCAGCACACAATAATTTAGCTGCCAATGTCCATAAGAAGACTGAGTATCTGGCATTAACCCCACAAGAAGATCCCGAGCTGCCTTAGGGTTATTTTGTAACTCTTTCAAGTGCCACGCTAACTCTTCTTCTACAGGTTCAGATTCCTCAGATGTAGAGAACCATCGACTCGAAAAGTCTTGCTTCTCATAAACCGCACTATCTTGCGCTCTTAATACTGATAACATTGAAGACTTCAACATCAAGATATTATCTAATGGCTTTATCAAGAAATCTTTGACGCCTAGCCTTAAGGCTAAAGCAACATCAGCCATTTCCCCAGTACCTGAAATAACAATCACTGGGATCATCGGATATTGAATCGCTACTTCTTCGACAAATTCCATTCCTGTCATCACTGGCATTGCTAAATCACACAGCAATAAATCAGGGATATGCTCTCTTAACGCACGTAATCCTTCTAAGCCATTATCAGCTTCTTGCACCAAGCATCCTTGGCTTTCTAAAAAGCCAACTATCATATTTCTAAATACCGGATCGTCTTCTACAACGAGAATCTCTTTCCCTTCGAGCAAAAGTACCTCCGCTTCTTTCTAATAACTTAGATGTATAAACTAATAATCAGACAAATCCTCTTATTTACGTCTAATCATTGCGACATTACTAAGCATAGAAAAAAGCTACGCAAAAATGCATAACATCGTACATTTAATAAAAAATAAATTGATTTATGTAATACACTTCAAATTATCAGGCTTTTTATCGATATATCCACTAACTCTACAAAACTTGAGCAAGATAGATTTTTCTTATACAAATTTGATAAAAAGTGATGCATTTGACTCATTTTGTTATACAATTGCACATCATAAGCGTTCAATAATGACTTTTTTATGAAACTTGACGATCTAAATCTCTTCCGCATGGTTGTGGAAAATGGTAGCTATACAGCTGCATCAAGAAAGACCCAGGTACCAGTAGCAACACTGACACGTCGAATTCAAGCACTTGAAGAAGGCCTAAATATTCGCCTGCTTAATCGTCATGCCCGTAAATTGTCGCTAACAGAAGCTGGTCAAAAGTTCTACCATGACTGTGCACCTTTACTACAGCAACTGTTAGATACTACTGAACATATTAGTGAAGAGTGTAAAGGAGCAGCAGGTAAGCTACGTATTGCTGCACCAGCAAACATTACTAAAGTAATGCTTCAACCTTTATTAAATGCCTTTATGCTAGAGCACCCTGCAATTAGCATTCAGCTGTATATGAGTAATGAGCCAGATCAACTTGACCCTACCGATTGGGATGTCATGTTCCGCATCGGTCCTCAACGCGATTCTACACTTATTGCACGTCGCATTAATGAAGTAAAAGATATTCTTGTTGCTAGCCCTGACTACCTTAAGAAAAATCCAGAGCCAAAACATGCACAAGATCTCCACGAACACACGTTACTAAAAGGTAACCCATTACTTCGCTGGCGTTTGAATAATCATAACGGCGAAACAGTAACGATTAATGAACGTGGTCGCTTTGAAGCAAGTGAGCTTAACGTTGTACGTAAAGCATGTTGTGCTGGCCTTGGTATTACCTTGATGCCCGATGTAATGTTAGAAAAATACATTGCAGCAGGTGAAGTGGTACAGGTACTTAAAAACTGGTCTGCTAACCCACGTGACGTATATTTAATTTATAACCACCGTGACTATCAACCAGAGAAACTACGTTTATTTATTGATTTTGCAAGTCACTACTTTGACTTAGAAAAACACTAAATAGAATTGTAAAAAACAACATTCTTCGATTAAATGCCATATTATCCCCTTTAATATGGCATTTTGTTTTTTTGTAGAAGCTGTATTTTTTTATCATCACAAGCAAACAAATAATCCTAAACCTTGCGCTCCCTTCTGTTCCCTACTAAACGTTATAAGACCAAACAAAAAATAACAGCCACAACATATCACGAACTCAAACATAATAAATTTATGGGGGCGTACTATGATTTTGGGACATCTTTGGGGGATCTACACCCATCCAAAACAAGAATGGCGTACTATCGATAAAAAGCACGAAGGGTTACTCAGTGGTTGCTTAAGCCACATCCTCATTACAGCACTGTTTCCTTCTATCTTTGCTTTTATTTCCAGTGTGTATATTGGCTGGAATATCGGAGCAGGAGAGCCTATTTTTCTTACTGCATCCAGTGCTATTCCGATGGCTATTGCTATGTATATCGCCTTGATCACAGGTGTATTTGCATTAGCCTATTTAACCTACTGGATGAGTAAAACATTTGGTGCAGCACCGAGCATGACACAAGCCATAGAATTAGCGGCGTACACTGCAACACCATTATTTATGACCAGTATGGCAGCGTTATTCCCCCACCTTTGGTTTCTCATGCTAGTTGGACTTGCAGGACTCACTTATTCGGTCTATTTACTTTATACCGGAGTGCCAATTTTGATGCATATTCCTGAAGAGCGTGGCTTTATTTACGCAAGTTCTATCGTCACAGCAGGACTAGTACTCCTTGTTTCGATTATCACTTCTTCTGTTATTTTATGGAGTTACGGCTTTGGCCCTGAATTTGTACACTAGATGGGACGAAACGAAAACAAAAAAGCCGACATGCTAGACATGTCGGCTTTTATTTACAGCATAGCAATGACTATTTAGACGCCTTCATTATGCAATTCTAAATTTGCTAAATCTTGTTGGATTTCACGTTGTTGTTTTGAATCATCACTACGTAATGCATCGAGGTATTCTAAATACTCTTGATTTACATCCCCTGTTACGTAATTGCCATTAAATACTGATGTTTCAAATAGCTTTATATCAGGGTTACCTTCGGCAACGGCATCTACCAAGTCTTGCAAATCTTGGAAAATCAAACCATCAGCACCAATAATTTTTGAAATTTCATCGACTTCACGACCATGAGCAATCAACTCATTTGCACTTGGCATATCAATTCCATATACGTTAGGGAAACGAATTTCAGGGGCTGCCGATGCTAAGTACACTTTCTTTGCACCTGCTTCACGTGCCATCTCGATGATCTGCTCTGATGTTGTGCCACGAACAATCGAATCATCCACCAGCAGAACACTCTTATCTTTAAATTCAGAGCGAATCGCATTTAACTTACGACGCACTGATTTACGACGCATTTGCTGCCCAGGCATAATGAAAGTACGACCAACGTAGCGGTTCTTAACAAATCCTTGGCGATAAGGCTTATCAAGTGTGCGTGCGATCTCTAATGCACTATCACAAGAAGTTTCAGGAATTGGGATCACAACATCAATATCAACATCAGCCCATTCACGCTTAATTTTCTCACCAAGCTTAGTCCCCATCGCAAGACGCGCACCATAAACTGATACTTTATCAATAAATGAATCAGGACGAGCAAAGTAAACAAACTCAAATATACATGGGTTTAACTGTGGATTATCCGCACATTGTTGTGTAAACAATTGACCATCAAAGGTAATGTAAACCGCTTCACCCGGTGCAATATCACGCATAAAATCAAAACCAACAGCATCAAGCGCTACAGATTCTGATGCCACCATATATTCAATTTTTCCCTGATCTTCACGCTTACCAATACACAATGGGCGGATACCATTAGGATCACGAAATGCAATCAAACCATGACCAATCACCATAGCAACAACCGCATAAGCCCCTTTCACAATTCGGTGAACTTCGGTAATTGCGGTAAAAATTTCTTCAGGACTGATAGGATAACTTTGGCAGTGCTCTAATTGGTTTGCCAAAATATTGAGTAAGATTTCAGAGTCAGAGGTTGTATTAACATGGCGCTTAGCTTGCTCAAATAATGTATCTCGAATATCTGCAGCATTGGTTAAATTACCATTATGCGCCAGTGATATACCGTATGGAGAGTTAACATAAAAAGGCTGAGCTTCTGATGCACTAGAGCTACCTGCCGTTGGATAGCGAACATGACCAATACCAACAGTTCCTTGTAAGCGTTGCATGTGTTTTGCTTCAAACACATCACGTACTAAGCCATTGGCTTTACGCAGACGGAAACGATTGCTTTCTAAGGTACAAATACCCGCAGCATCTTGGCCGCGATGTTGCAGCACAGTAAGTGCATCATAGATAGACTGGTTTACCGGGGTTGAGCCCACGATTCCAACAATACCACACATTTCCAAAATCCTCGTCGTGCATAAAAATACAGTTACCAAATTAAGATAACTTGGTAACTGCTATTAATTGGCGCTACTTAATGTTGGGTAAGAAGCTAGAACTATGTTTGATGTAGGAGAAAAACCATTCAATCACAACACCAAACTGTGGGATCAGCTTTGATTGTTTCCACCAATCAGAGCTTGCGAACCCAGTAAAGGCATCAAGAAAGAACAATACTGCCGCAACAATTAAGACGCCGCGAACCCCACCAAAAACTACGCCTAATACCCGATCAGTGCCAGACAACCCTGTTTTCTGAACCAACTGACCAATAACATAGTTAACTACCGCGCCTACTATTAGCGTTGCAATAAATAAAACGGCAATAGCACTACCGTTACGAAGCATCTCATCATGGAAGTTTGTAAAGTGTACAGCTAATTGCGGGTAGAAATTACTCGCAACAAAAAAAGCGGTAAACCAAATAACTAATGAAAGTGCTTCCTTAACAAAACCACGGATTAAGCTTACCAAAGCGGAAAAGCCAATCACGGCTAAAATTACATAATCAATCCAGATCATCATGTGTCATTCGTCTTGTTGATGCGTATTCTAACAGAAAAAATGAAGACGCAAACGTTTACTTAAGGTTTTATTGGGTTAAATTGATACAATTTGCCACTTAAACCAGTTAATTTTTTCAGGTCATCAATCTTAGCTAAAAGCTTATCTTTTGACAGATCAGGCCCTACTACCACTTTGACATATTGACCAGGTTGCGCATTTTTAGGCAGTAAATGTGCCTGATAACCATTAAGGCGTAACTTCGCCACTAGCGCACTCGCATTTTTAAAATTGCCAAAAGTACCTAACTGGATCATCCACCCACTGTTTTTCAAATCGCTATTACTAACGGTTGCAGGCTTAGGTGCCGGCTTTTCAACAGGTTTAGGCTGTGGTTTCACTACGGGTTTTGGTTGCTCTACTGGCATAACAGGTTTCGCAGGTTGAGCTGTCTTATCTTCTTCAACGGTATAAGTTTCATTATCATCAGCATGAGAAGATGAAACAGTCTCTTTTCCATTATCAACCGTTACCGTCACAGGCTCTTTAGGTAACTCAGCATTCGCGGTTTCAGGATCAGGGACTTGTGCCTGCTCCTTTTGATCTCCTACTTTAGGTTGTAGCGGAATACTTGCGAACTGCTCTTTATAATGTTGTTTTTGGCCATCAAAAAGATCAGGAAGAAAAATCACGCCAACTGTTACCAAAATAATGGTACCAATTAGTCGATTTTGAAATTGGCTCGCCACATGGACTCCTATGTTATTTAAACGCTTTTCAACAAAGCGCTTTTCACTACTTAACTTAAATGACTTGTGATCTGGCCGACAGTGTAAAACGAGCCAAAGACGATTACCATATCATCGTCTTGTACCTGTGTTAGGGCTTGGTCAAATGCCGTCTCAGGCTTATCAAAACCTACACAATCTGCTGATAAATATTGCAATATCTCTTCAGCGGTTGCCGCTCTTGGTCCTGTAAGTGAAGCAGGATACCAATGATCGACAATATCTTTCATTGCCGCAATCGTAGATGCAATATCTTTATCGTGTAACATCGCAACTACAGCATGGATCTTACTCTTACCTTCTTTCTGTTTAATTTTGCCTAATTGATTCGCAAAGTACTCAGCAGAATGTGGGTTGTGTGCTACGTCCATAATAATTAATGGCTGCTCACTCACTCGCTGCATACGTCCTGGTAACTGCGCTTTCTTCAGACCATTAATGATGTTTTCTTCAGAAATATCGAGCTCTGCAGCACCTAATGCCATTAGTGCTGTTGCCGCATTAGGAAGAGGAAGATTGGGTAACGGTAGCTGTGTCAAATCAAATGCACCGCACTGCCAATTCCAGTGGTTATCTTCAACCTGGTATTCAAACTGATAACCCACTTGATATAACTCTGCGCCAATATCATCAGCATGCGCAGGTACTGTCGCGGGCGGGTGAGGCTGACCACAAATAGCAGGCTTACCTGAGCGGAAAATACCTGCTTTTTCATAGCCAATCACATCAATATTGTCACCAAGCCAATCAACATGATCAATAGCAAGGCTAGTGATCACGCTAACATCGTGATCAACAATATTGGTTGCATCTAAGCGGCCACCTAAACCAACTTCTAACACTACAACATCCACCTGATGGGTTTTAAATAGTGTCAGCGCAGATAATGTACCAAACTCAAACAAGCTCAAACTGATATCACCACGTGCAGCTTCAACGCTGGCAAAAGCTTTGGTGTGCTCACTATCGTCTAATTCTTGGTTATTGATACGAACACGCTCGTTATAACGTACAAGATGAGGAGAGCTATAAACACCAACCTTATAACCAGCTTCAATCAAGATAGCTTCTAGCATGGCACAGGTTGAACCTTTACCATTAGTACCTGCAACAGTAATCACGCAAGGCGCTGGTTTTAATAAATCAGCCTTTTGCCCAACCGCTTTAACGCGATCTAATCCTAGATCTATCGCGCTAGTGTGTAATTGCTCAAGGTATTTCAGCCATATTGAAAGCGAGGCTGTCGCTTGTGGTGCCATCAATCCTGACATGAGAACTCATTCATTTGTTTATAACTAACTTAAGTTATAATTTACCATCGAATCTCTTATAACTTAAATCTCAGATCAGATTAATTCGATGAATCGACAATAGAATCGCATTTGTATTGCTAAACGCGCAAAAAAAAACCGTTTAGCTTATGGCTAAACGGTTTTCTTTATAAACCAATAAATTGGTTATGCATTTTCTGAATCTTCAGCTTCAACTTTCGCTTCAATTTCTACTGGCTTGCTGTCGACTGAAACTACAAGTGGAGAAGCTTGGTTAGTCATTTTCGCAACCAAGCCTGCAATTCGCTGACGCATTTCACGGCGATCAACAATCATATCAATTGCACCGTGCTCTAGTAGGAACTCACTACGTTGGAAACCTTCAGGAAGTTTCTCACGTACTGTTTGCTCGATAACACGTTGACCTGCAAAACCAATCAATGCCTTAGGCTCACCAATGTTGATATCACCAAGCATGGCAAGAGATGCTGATACACCACCCATTGTTGGATCGGTCAGCACAGAGAAGAACGGTAGACCTTTAGCAGATAAACGCTCAAGTGCAGCACTTGTCTTTGCCATTTGCATCAACGACATTAGCGCTTCTTGCATACGTGCACCGCCACTTGCTGAGAAACAAATTAATGGGCAGTTATTTTCAATCGCAGCATCAACAGCACGGACAAACTTAGCACCCACAACCGAGCCCATTGAGCCGCCCATGAATGAGAATTCAAAAGCACATGCAACAACAGGTAGACCAAGTAAGTCACCTTTCATTGCCACTAATGCGTCTTTTTCGCCTGTTGCTTTTTGTGCCGCAGATAAACGATCTTTGTATTTTTTAGAATCGCGGAATTTAAGCTTATCTTGAGGCTCTAGCTCTGCGGCAATCTCAACTTGCGTATCAGCGTCAAGGAAAGTTTCAAGACGACGACGTGCTTTCATACGCATGTGATGATCACACTTAGGGCACACCTCTAGATTGCGTTCAAGATCTGCATGGTACAGTACTTGATCACAAGAGGTACATTTCGTCCAAACGCCCTCAGGAATCGACACTTTTCGTGAAGAGACAATGTTGCTTTTAGTTAGAATCTTTTCAAGCCAGCTCATGAATGACCTTTATTCTTAATGCTTCCGCCGTCAATGGCCGAAGATACAAATTCATTGGATAACGATCAGAGATTAAAACACAATCTTGCTAATCTGTAGATAAAAAACTGGTACTACCTTATCAAGGTAAGATAAGTAACTCAATCAGCTAAGAATAACGGCCCCAATGGAACTCGAGGTAAATTATGCTCTTGCGGGTAGTCAACATCGACTAAATACAAGCCTTCTGCTTTTGCTGTTGCTCCTGCTAATGTGCGATCTTTTTGCTCAAGTAACCATTTGATCCACTCTGGTTTCTCTTCACCTTTACCGACTTTGATCAAACTACCTGTGATATTACGTACCATATGGTGAACAAACGCATTCGCCTTGATATCAATGATCACGAAATCACCTTGGCGCGTTACTTTCAGATGCATTAAATTGCGCCATGGGCTACGAGACTGACAATGCACAGCGCGAAATGACGTAAAGTCATTCTCACCTAAAAGATACTGACCCGCTTCATGCATTTTCTTCTCATCAAGATGACCGTGATAGTGGCTCACACCTGCACCTAAGATAGCTGGACGCAGCGCATTATTAAAAATGATGTAACGGTAACGACGAGCTGTTGCTGTGAAACGAGCATGGAAGTCTTCATTAACTTCAGTTGCCCAACGTACAGCAATATCTTTAGGTAGGTTTGCATTCGCCCCCATGGTCCATGCCACCATTTTACGATCGATATTGACATCAAAGTGAACAACTTGGCCAGTACCATGCACACCTGCGTCAGTACGCCCAGCACAGAATACTTCAATGGGCTGGTTTGCAACTTTAGAGAGAGCTTTTTCCAAACGCTCTTGTACACTATCTACATCACGTTGGCGTTGCCAGCCATAATACTTGGCACCATCGTACTCTACACCTAAAGCTATTCGCATAATTCTTTCAACTTCGCTAAATCAAACCTATGTAAATTGCGTACCACGCCATTTACCTCATCTTTGGTGAATTATAAGTAATTCGATAGGTAAGTGAAAGAACGGTGCTGTATCAGCATAAGAATAGGTACATCAATAGATAATAAAAAAGCACGATAGATCATCTACCGTGCTTTTTATTTATAATTTACCGCTACATTTAAATTCTAGATAACAGTTTTTTTGCTTCATCCTGTAATGCTTGCTCAGCATTTTTAGCAATATCTTCCAGTAAACCAACAGCACCTTCGCTGTCATTCATTTCAAGATAAGCTTTCGCTAAATCGAGCTTGCTTGCATACTCGCCTGCAGTATCAACATCGTATTCAGCAATACTTGCTAACATCTCAGGATAATCATCCAGCCCCACTTCTAAGTTCAGTGGATTGGCATCAGGATCGGCTTGCTCATGCAAAGGATCATCTTTCATTAGCTCTTCAATGCTAATGTAAGTTGGCTTCTCCACGGTTTTTTCACTGTCGCCAAGCAATTCACTGCTTGCTGATTGACTCACATCACTATCTCGTAGGGAAAATTCAGACTCTAACGATAATGTCTCCAAGTCTTCTTTTACTAACTGTGGTTGTTGAGTCCAATCTTCTTGCTCTAATTCTGGCTCTGATGCTGACGTCTGCCAAACTTTAGCATCATCATCAGACAGCTCATCAGCAAATGCTTGAGTGTTAATATCATCAGCAATATCTTGCGTTAATAAACCATCACGCTCATCGTCTTCTAAACCTAACCCTGAACGCTCCACTTTTTGCGTTGTTTGTGGTGACGACTCTTGATTAGCAGCACTCGCAAATTCTGGCGTCACTGTTTTTTCAGTTAATTGTTCATATTGTTGTTCATTAGATAATGATTCATCGAATAACAACGCATCCATATCAAGACCAGCAGAATCAACCATGTTTTGATCAAGCTGATCAAGTACCACAGGTTTTTCGCCACGATAAGCCACTTCTTCGTTAGGTAAACGAAGTCCTTGTTCAATTTCATATTGCTCAAGTTCGTGTTGCTCATCTAACGAGGCTTGCAGCGCTTCGCTTTCATCAAACTCAGGAATACTCGCGGGATCTAGCTTTTCAAATGGGTAACTATCATGCTGCGCTGTATCAAATGGTGATAATGCTTTATCAGATTCAAGCTGTGCAGAAGTACTCTCTAACTCGGTATGATCTGTCGTTATATCGACATTGGAGGCAAAATCGGCTTTAGGCTTATATTGCTCCGCCGCCTCTGCTGCCTGCTGGAGCTGACGGATCACATTATCAAGTGCGATTTGTTCATCAACATCGTTATTAAATGTTGTTTCATCTAATGGCTCTGCTTCTGGATCGTCAAATGCAGCTTGCTCATCAAACTCTGGCAAATCATCTAATGACAACACATCATTATGAGCAGCATCTTCTTTTGGCTGCTGATATGTTTCACCATCAAAAGCCTTTAGCGCTTCTTCTTCGTCAAAAACAGGTAAGTCTTCGACCGAGATTGCTTGATCAGACTCATCTGAGTCAGTTGCTAGATGATTAGCAAGTGCATCTTGCTCATCCAATTCGCGCTCTAAATCAGAAACTGTTAATGGTTTAATATCACTATCAAGTGATTGACGGTAAAAAGCTTCGTCCAATACGTCATCTAAGATTTCATCAAATTTCTGCTCACTTGCCGCAGACAGTTGTTGTAGCTCTTCTGAGTTATTAGGCTCATTGCCACCTTGAGAAGCAACAGATTCTGCACTTTCGTCAGCAAATGCATCTTCAAGCAAGGCATCAAACTCAGCTTCATTTTCAGCTTGAGAAATCACTAATGATTCCGATACTTGACTCTCTTTAGTATCTTGCTGTGGCGCTTCTGCTTTTGTTAGAGCATCTTCTTGTTTCTCATCACTCAAATCATGAGTATTTTCAATCACATCCTCAAGATCTGAAACTGCTTCATCTTGCCCTGTTTTAATATTCTCAACGAGAGGCTGAGACTCTTTTGTAGACTCTTCTTGCTGTGAAGATAAAATTTCATCAAGTAAATCGGTGCTAGATTCATCAAGTGCGACATTATTATCAGAGAAAGAATCTATCTCTTCATCATCGTGAAGTAATTCATCAAGCAGATCTGTACTGTCTTCTGCGACTTCAAAATCATCTTCCGCTTGCGCTTTTTCGTCATCATCGAGCAGTAATTCGTCAAGTAAGGCAGTGCTGTCTTCTTCAAGCTCTATATCGCTGCTTAACTCATCATCTTCCACCAAATCATCTAATAATGCAGTGCTACCCTCTTCAAAAATGGTTTCATCATCAAGGTTGTCTTCTGCCACTGCTTCATCTGTTTGTTCAAACTCAGGCAGATCTGTACTGAAGTTATTGAATAAAGCATCCAGTTCATCTTGTGCAACATTTTCTGATGGAGCGTTAGATGCGTCTTCAGCATTTGACTCGGCTTTATCTTCTTGTGTATCAGCTGATTGATCCTGATTATGCGCTTCAGCTTGTTGCAAAATCTCATCAAGTAACGATTGTTCTAGCAGACCGTTTTCTAATTCTTCATCTTCCGAATGTAATTGAGTCTTATCGTCTGCATTATCAGCTTCACTTAGATCAAAATCTTCGTGTGATAAATCAAACTCATCATTACTGATATCTGCAGTATCATCGTCTTTAGCTGCATCATTGAGCGATTTCTCCCACATCAATGCTAACGCTTCATCAGCACTTGGCTCGCTCTCTTCATTATCCATTTCATCAAGTGCGCGCTCCATGTCTTCAAGACCGATAGCGTCATCACCTTTTACTGAAATACTGCTGCTGACGTTATTTTCAAATACATCATCAAATTCAATCTCATCTGTCGCATTATCAGTTTGAGATGGTGCTTCAACAACAACTTCATCAGTAAGATCTGCAATAGGCTCAGAAACTTTCTCTTCAGTTTTACCTGATTGCTCATCTTTCTCATCAATTTCTAATGTGAAATCAGGATCATTAAATAAATCATCATCAGCAAACAGATCATCTAAATCATCAGCATCTTCTGAATCCGTCTCTTTACCATCCATAGGCGGAACCACTACTGGTGCATTGTCTGTCGCTGTTGCGTCAGGTGCTTGTAGTGACTTCACTTCATCTTGTTCATCTTCGTTCTTACGGCGTAATAAGAAGAAAGCTAATAAGGCTGCAATTAAACCGCCAGGGATAATGCCTGCAGCTGCGAGAGCCCATGGATTATTAGCCAGTGAATCAAACCAGGTTGAGGTAGGTGGCGTCACAGGTTGTGGCGCATTTTGCAGTTGCTTTTGTTGCTCTAAGAAAGTTAGCAGTTCTTGGCGTACATCATCGCTATCTTTAACTTGATCTTTTAATGCTTCAACTTCTTGCTGCATCTCAGCTAAACGTAAACGTAGCAGGTGATTGCTCTCCACCAGCTTAGTCATTTGCTCATCAGTTAACGCTTGCTGCTGATCAGATAGTTCTGGTTTTGCAGGGATAGCTTCTACAGAATCAGCACTTGTCACATCGGCTGTTTTCACATCTGATGCTACTGTTTCCGCGGGCTTTTCTGCACCCGTTGCGGTGTTGGATGTAACAGTACTAACAGCCGCTGCCGTTGTTGCTGCCGCCACTGCTTTTTCAATTGTTTTAGCCGATACCTCTGGTGTTGGTTGTGCTGTATTTGCAGGCTTAGGCGCGACAGGCTTTACAACCGTATCAGCGGGCTTAATTTTTGGCGTCGCCGCTTGTTCCTTGGCTTTTTTCTCGGCTTGAATTGTTTTTAATTCTTCCGGCTTTGGCTTTAATTTAACAACGCGTTTAGGCTTAGGTGTTGTTTTTAGGTAAGGTGCGCGCTTTTTGTCTGCCTCTAATTGGCGACGGATCAAACTTTCTTTTTCATTGTTAATTTGGCTCAGCGTTGGCATTACCAAATAACTACCCGGTACTAAACCATGAATATTGCTATTTTCAAACGCTTGCGGGTTTACATGATAAATCGCACCAATCACTTGGTAGACAGAAACCGATGTATTAGGGCGATGGCGCGAAGCAATAGACCACAAGGTTTCTTTTTCCCCTGTAGGACCATAACGACGTGCTGAAGATTGTGCCGATGTCGACTGTGAAAGAGTGCGCAACGATGGCGCTGTAGCTAAACTGCGAGTGGCTTGCGAATAGGATCCATCCTCATTCGATGGGCCAACAATACGAACGGTATTGGCATTCACCACAGGTAAATAAGATGAGATGGTAACGAAGGCTACCGGCACAATAAAGCGCTTTAAGATCTTTGGAATATCAGACACTGCCTGCGTTCCTCTCTGGCAGAGATAAATAGGACGAAAAGCATTTATCCGAAAATACCCTTCGAAATAATACAGTTATTACACGTAAACCATAATGAACATGTAACGGCGACATTGAGCAAAACTTAACGTCATAACGGATAATTCTTGCTAGCTCACTTTATATGTCAAGGGACTACTTAGTGTTTTACCAGTAAGATCATGGAAAAGAAGAAGGAGCAATTTCTCACTCCTTCTTTTTATTTCTTTTACAAATATTCTTCAATCAGCTTTTCAGCAATTTGAATACTGTTTGTTGCTGCGCCTTTACGAACGTTATCAGCAACAACCCACATATTCACACCGCAAGGGTGGCTAATATCTTCACGAATACGGCCAACCATAACGTGATCTTTACCTACCGCATCCGTTACTTGTGTTGGGTAATCGGTACCATGGAACACTTCGATACCATCGGTATTTTCAAGCATGTTTACCACGTCTTCAACCACAACCGGTTGGTGTGTTTCTACGTGAACCGCTTCTGCGTGACCGAAGAATGCAGCAACACGTACACATGTTGGATTAACACGAATACTTGAATCACCTAGGATTTTTTGTGTTTCCCACACCATTTTCATTTCTTCTTTGGTGTAACCATTATCAAGAAACTCATCGATATGAGGCAAACAGTTAAATGCAATTTGCTTATCGTAAGCACTGTTTTCAGCTGGTAAGCCATTTAGCAATTTCGCTGTTTGACCTGCAAGCTCATCAATACCTTTACGACCAGAACCTGAAACAGACTGGTAAGTTGCAACGTTAATACGATCAATACCGTAAGCATCTTGAATTGGCTTCAAAGCAACCAGCATTTGAATCGTCGAACAGTTTGGGTTCGCAATAATATTACGGTTACGGTAATCCGCAATCGCTTCTGGGTTCACTTCAGGAATAACCAGCGGTACATCGTATTCGTAACGGAATTCTGATGTGTTATCGATAACCACGACACCATGATCGGCAGCAATTGGCGCCCAATGACGAGAAGCCTCTGCACCTGCTGAGAACAAGGCAATTTGAACTTGCCCCCAATCGAACTCTTCTACGTTTTTAACGCGGATCGATTTGCCTTTAAAACGTAGCACTTTGCCTGAGCTACGATCACTTGCCAGCAAGTAAAGATTGCGAACAGGAAAATTGCGCTCTTCTAATACCTCGACCATCGCTTCGCCAACAGCGCCCGTTGCGCCGAGTATTGCAATATCATATTCCTGACTCATTGAGTTACCTCTACTACTGTAAAACCTAATTTAGCCAGCGACTCTACCTCAAAATCAGCCTTACCCGCTACTGTAATCGCACTATATTCACGACGATCCCAGTAGTTTTTTCGCATAAGATCAAAAGCAGTCGCCATTTTGCTGTTATCATCACCAGCTTGCTGCATCTGACGACGGAAAATACCATCATCTTTACGCACATCATAAACCAATTGAGTGAGGCTAAATAACGTAGCTTCATCCCATTGACGGCTCAGTTGGACTTGTGGAACAGGCGCAACAGGTAATAGCTCACTCGCTTCAACCTGTTTATCTAAACCTAAAAATTCACAGAATCGATTAAATACCATAGTAGTACCACGGGCCTTACCTTCAAGGCCGTAACCTGCAACATGTGGCGTTGCAAAGGCTAAGTAAGGTAACAGCTCCAAATCTACCAATGGCTCTTGTTCAAACACATCTAAAACTGCGGTAAGTAATTTTCCTGTCCCGTTGCTTGATGCTATTAATGCAGCTTTTAGGGCTTGGTTATCTACCACAGGACCACGTGCGGCATTAATTAAAATCGCATTTGGCTTTAGTGCTTCAATAAAATCAGCATCAACAAGATGATGGGTAGGATATTCACCTTCACGGGTTAATGGAGTATGTGTGGTGATCACATCACATTCCGCCAACAAGGTTTCTAGGGAATGAAATTCACGCTCATCGCCTTCTGCTTGTTTTAGTGGATCATTGAGTAAATAACGAATACTCAAAGCATCTAAACATTTCGCTAAATATGAGCCAACGTTACCTGCACCAATGATACCAACCGTGCGTTCGAAAATAGAAAAGCCTTGCTGTTGCCCTAACACCATGAGGCTACTTAATACATATTCAGCAACCCCTACCTTGTTACAACCAGGAGCCGCCGTAAAAGTGATATCACGCTCAGCCAATAGCGACTGATCAACATGATCTTGTCCTGCCGTTGCCGTACCAACAAACTTCAACTTGTCGGCTTTTTCCAACAAACTTTCATTAACTTTGGTTACCGAGCGGATCATTAGGGCATCAATCCCAATCAAATCATCAGCAGTTAAGTTACGACCTGGCTTTGCTACTACTTCACCCAGCTCACTGAACAACTCAAATGCATACGGCATGTTTTCATCAATAAGGATTTTCATTCAGGCTTTCCTTGCTTTGCTTAATCAGCCCCGAACAGATCTCGGGTGTAAACTTTCTCTTGCACATCATCTAGCTCAACCGCCATTCGGTTTGAGACAATAACATCAGACATCGCTTTAAATGCTTCCAGATCTTTAATCACTTTTGAGTTAAAGAAGTCATCTTGCTCAAGCACTGGCTCGTACACCACCACTTCAATACCTTTAGCTTTAATGCGCTTCATGATGCCTTGAATACTGGATGCACGGAAATTATCAGAACCCGACTTCATGATTAATCGATAAACACCCACCACTTTTGGCTGCTTTGCAATAATTGAATCAGCAATAAAATCTTTACGGGTGGTATTCGCATCCACAATCGCACCAATAATGTTATTAGGCACATCACGGTAATTCGCTCGCAATTGCTTGGTATCTTTTGGCAGACAATAACCACCGTAACCAAAAGATGGATTGTTATAGTGATTACCAATACGAGGATCTAAGCCGACACCTTCAATGATTTGACGACTATCTAAGCCTAATGCTTCAGCGTAGCTATCAAGCTCATTAAAATAAGCCACACGCATAGCTAGGTAAGTATTTGAGAATAACTTCACCGCTTCCGCTTCCGTAGAATCGGTAAACAGCACGGCTATATCTTGCTTTTCAGCACCTTGCTTTAATAAACCTGCAAAAGTTTCAGCTCGCTCGGAGCGCTCACCAACAATAATGCGAGAGGGATGCAAGTTATCGTAAAGGGCACGACCTTCACGTAAAAACTCAGGTGAGAAGATAATATTATCAATACCAAATTGCTTTTTGATACTTTCCGTATAACCAACTGGTACGGTTGATTTGATCACCATGGTTGCCGATGGATTTTTTACCATCACATCTTTAATTACTGCTTCAACTGAGCTGGTATTAAAGTAGTTAGTAACAGGATCATAATCGGTAGGTGTGGCAATAATGACAAATTCAGCGCCATCATAAGCATGATCAGCATCCGTTGTTGCCACTAAGTTCAATGTCTTGTGTTGTAAGAAGGCTTCAATCTCTTTATCAACAATTGGCGATAAACCTTGATTAATTAACGCCACTTTTTCTTCAACAATGTCTAACGCTACCACCTCATTATGCTGAGATAACAGCACGGCATTTGACAGGCCTACATAACCTGTACCTACCACAGTAATTTTCATTACCTAACCTCAATGAATTAATGTGCAAGTAGCTGTTATTCAACCCTTGCTTACTGGCTATTAGTTTAACTGAAAACACTTTAAAAGAACAAAAGTGACCTTTTCCGCTACTATCACAGCGGTTCATTGACTTTTAATGAATAAAAAAAGAGCCATAAATTACTTTATAGCTCTTCTATCAATTTGATTAACGCTACGGTTAATCTACATCTGATTTAATTACGCTTCGTATTTCTTGATCACTAGCGTTGCGTTAGTACCACCAAAACCAAAGCTGTTAGACATTACTGTCTTAAGTTCAACGTCACGCTTTTCAGTTACGATATCAAGACCTTGTGCCGCTTCATCTAGGTTATCGATGTTGATGCTTGGCGCAACAAAACCGTGCTCAAGCATTAGTGTTGAGTAAATCGCTTCATGAACACCTGCCGCACCTAATGCGTGACCTGTCATGGCTTTAGTTGCAGAAATTGCAGGGCTGTTTTCACCAAATAGCTCTTGGATAGCACCAAGCTCTTTCACATCACCTACAGGCGTTGATGTACCATGTGTATTGATGTAATCAACAGGACCATCAAGATCTTGCATTGCCATCTTCATACAACGCACTGCACCTTCACCTGATGGAGCAACCATGTCGTAGCCATCAGACGTCGCACCGTAACCTACGATCTCACCGTAAATTTTTGCGCCACGTGCAAGTGCGTGCTCTAGTTCTTCGATAACAACCATACCGCCGCCACCAGAGATCACAAAACCATCACGATCAGCATCGTAAGTACGAGATGCTTTGGTTGGCTCATCATTGTACTTAGTCGATAGTGCGCCCATTGCATCGAACATCATGGTTAGTGACCAGTCTAGCTCTTCACCACCACCTGCAAATACAACGTCTTGTTTGCCTAGTTGGATTAGCTCTACTGCGTGACCGATACAGTGTGCTGACGTTGCACAAGCTGAGCTCATTGTGTAGTTCACACCACGGATCTTAAATGGTGTTGCAAGACATGCAGATACCGTTGAAGACATCGTACGAGGTACCATGTAAGGACCAACACGCTTAACGCCTTTTTCACGTAGCGTATCAACCGCAACGTATTGGTTATGAGATGACGCACCACCAGAACCTGCCACAAGACCTGTACGCTCATTAGATACTTGCTCTTCAGCTAAGCCAGAGTCGGCAATTGCTTGTTCCATTGATAGGTAAGCGTAAGCCGCTGCATCGCCCATGAAACGCATTTTTTTACGGTCAATGTGCTCTGATGGGTTAATTTTCAGATCACCCCAAACATTTGAGCGTAGCTTCATCTCTGCGAACTGCTCAGAAAAATTAATGCCTGATTTGCCTGTCTTCAGTGACTCTAGTACTTCAGCAACATTGTTACCGATACTAGATACAATACCCATGCCTGTAATTACGGCTCGTTTCATGATGACTTCCTACTAATATTAATGGATATAGCCTTACCGTGATAATTCGTCTTTATACGGTGGGTTTAGTCCCAAACGGCTTTAAGATGCGCGTTCTTGTCGGTAAGTATACCGTATTTAACGGAACATCATATCTTAAAGCTGTTTGGCAGCCAGTGTTATTATCAAATAACTTGAGCCCACCGACTATAACGGCTTTGGCGGTAAAAAGTGGTCAGCTTTCCTGATATTCGGGTACAATCGGCTCAAAATTGCCATTTCTTACTGTATAACAGCTAATAACTGGTGCTAATTCAACCAATTTTTTTGTTATACAGTTTGCCAATTAGTTTAAGAGGTTTCCCCTTTTGTCTTATCCAGAAAAAGAAAAGTCTATCCCACACATTGAAAATGCCGTTCTTGATTGGAATGACGTGGGAACGCCTGTGTCGAATAACTTTGATGATGTCTACTTCTCGAATGCCAATGGATTGGAAGAAACCCGTTACGTCTTTATTAAACAAAATGGCTTACCTGAACGCTGGATTGAAGGCAATCAACGCCGCTTTGTTATCGCAGAAACCGGCTTTGGCACTGGATTAAACTTTCTCGCTGTTTGGCAAGCATTCAAGCAATACCGTGCCGAACATCCAGATTCTGCCACCCAAGAGCTACATTTCATCAGTTTTGAAAAGTATCCCGTTACTAAGCAAGACTTAATTAAAGCGCACCAATCATGGCCTGAGCTGGCTGAACTTGCTGAGCAACTTCACGCCCACTACCCACCAGCCATTGCTGATTGTCACCGTATCGTATTAGAAGATGGCATGATCACGCTAGATTTATGGTTTGGTGATATCAAAGATTGTATACCACAAGTTTGGGTCGGTAACGACGGCATTATCGATGCATGGTTCCTTGACGGTTTTGCCCCAAGTAAAAACCCTGAAATGTGGAATCAAAACTTATTTAACGGCATGGTAAAAATGGCGCGACAAGACTGTACTGTCGCAACATTTACCGCTGCAGGCTTTGTTCGTCGCGGCTTAATGGAAGCGGGCTTTGAGATGCGAAAAGCCAAAGGGTTTGGTACTAAACGTGAAATGATTGTTGGCAAGGTTATTGAACGTCAGCATAGTACGAATGTGAAACCTTGGTATAACAGAGCTGCACAAACAAACAATGATTCAGGTATTGCTATCATTGGTGGCGGTATTGCTTCTGCAACCACAGCACTTGCTTTGATCCGCCGAGGTCAAAAGGTGACATTATATTGTGCAGATAGCGAGCTTGCAGATGGTGCATCCGGGAACCGCCAAGGTGCAGTCTACCCTTTATTAAACGGTAACAATGATGCGGTATCTCGCTTTTTCTCAACCGCATTTATCTACGCTAAACAGTTAGTTGAACAAGCCGCCACTGAGCTTGAATTTAGCCATAGCTGGTGTGGTGTTACTCAATTGGCTTATGACGAAAAGTCAGCCGCTAAACTTGAAAAAATGTTAGACGGTGGTTTTACTTCAGAGTTAATCCATAAGCTAGATAAAGCACAAACCGAACAAACCACAGGTGTTGAAACCGGTTTTGACAGCGTGCATTACCCGTTAGGTGGTTGGTTATCACCAAAAGAATTGACCACAGCATTAATTGAACATGCTGTAAATGAAGGGAAACTCACGCTTAAAACACAAAAAGAAGTACAGTCACTTGAGCAGCTGTCTGATGAGCAATGGCAACTACATTTCACTGATGGTAGCCAAGCGCAACATCACACCGTGATCTTAGCAAGTGGGCATCGTTTTAGTGAATATCCACAAACTCAGGCGATCCCCGCTTCCTCTGTTCGTGGTCAAGTGAGTCACGTACCAACCAACTCGTCACTAGGGCAGCTAAAAACCGTACTTTGTTACGATGGTTACCTCACACCAGTAAATAGCGAAACCAAAAGCCACTGCATTGGTGCTAGCTATGATCGTCGTAATGTCGAACTAGCGTTTAATGAAGATGATCAACAAGATAATAAGCAACGCTTAGTTAATTGTTTACCATCCGTTGAGTGGCCTAAAGCAATAGACATTAATGGTTTTGCAGTAAAAGATCGCGCCCGAGTAGGAATTCGATGTGCCACCCGAGATCATCTACCTTTTGTCGGCAACGTATGTCGTTACGACGATTTATTAGCGCAATACCATAACCTAAAAGAAACCCAAGAGCATGCCGAAGAAGTCCCTATCTATGACAACTTGTTTGCGATTGTTGGCTTAGGCTCTCGAGGATTAAGTTCAGCACCATTACTGGGCGAAGTTTTAGCGTCACAAATTTGTGGTGATCCATTACCGCTACCACTTAGTGTACTTGAAGCACTTCACCCTGGCCGTATGTGGGTAAGAAGATTAATAAAAGGCAAAGCACTAACCTCGCTTGATGCTTAATTAAATATAAAAACGCCATGTAGGTACTCTTAATCTTTAAAGAGCCGATTCCTACATGGCGTTCTATTATGACTTTGAGTGACCTTTGCTGACTACTTCAGTTCACTCGCCATCACATTCATTAATTCATTATTCTCATCGCCAGACAGATCCCAAACAAATAAGCCAGCAAGTTTATTTTTCTTCACCCAATCGGCTTTGGCTTTTACCGAGCGAGCATCATCATAACTAATGAAAACTTGTTTCTCTGCATTCCATAAATAAGGAGCTTCTGCCTTATCGTCATAACCTGCGATATAACCTTGAGCTTCGGTATAATTACGTTTTAGATCCCAGAACATAAAAAAGCCAGGCTCGGTTTCAGATGTACCAAAACTTGCACCTTTTGCAGAGGAAAGCTCTTTAGGTAAGACCTTACCATCAAACCCTTTTGTTCCTTCCCAGCCTCGACCATAAAATGCCGCACCCACAACCAATTTATTAGCAGGAATGCCTAGCTCAATCATCTTGTTAACAAACACATCAGTACCCATTCCCCACCAACCGTTATCTGTTGCGTGAAGATTCGTTAAGTGACCAGTCTGTGTTCCCCATCCACCTAAATAGTCATAAGTCATCGCAAACATATTGGTTAAATGTGGTGCAACAACAGCCCAATCTATCGATTCAGCTTTACTCCCCACACCAACAGCTGTTGATAACTCATATTCACGACCGGTTTTCTTCTCTAAGTTATCAAGATTAGTACGTAGTGTTTTCACCAAGTGCGTATACGCTTCCTTTTCTGCCGCCTTTTGCTCATCCGACAGTTTAGTTTCAGGGTTCCAAGGAGACGTTGTGAGGCCACCACCACCTGGGTATTCCCAATCGAGATCGATACCATCAAAGAAATCATATTGCGCAATCAGCTCAACGGCTGTTTTAGAGAAGTGTTCAATTGCGGCTTTATCTTTAGCCATTACATGAAATGGTTCAGACATTGTCCAACCACCAAAAGATGGCAAAATTTTTAATTCAGGTTTCTCTGCTTTTAAATCTTTTAGTTGTGCAAAGTGACCTTTGTAATCCACTTTAACTTTTGTTGGGCCAAAGTCCTTTTCCAATGCGGCTTCTTTATCAACAATGACAGCACTAAAAGGTGCTTTGTCTTTACATGCTGTTTCGATTTGCTGTTGTACAGCTTCACTCGCCCCATTATGTGGTCCACACATACTTAAAAACGCATAGATAACATGGGTTAGTTTATCGGCTGGAATGTCTTTTACCGTATAAGGGGTAGCTTCATTGTTATATTGCCAGTCAGCAAAGTAACCTGCAACAACAGGCGTTTGTGCATTAACTGCAGGACTACTGAATACAGCAGCAATAGCAAAAGGTAAAATCGCTTTCATGATGTTTCCTTACTCATCAATTGATTTACGGCATATGCTTTTGCTTCAACGATGATCTCGGAACTGCAGCAACGCAATAACCTAAAAAGTAAGAATAAACATAGTGTGAACACTTTATAGATGGGATAACTAAAAGCTAATCGAAACAAAAAATAGCGTATTTTTTCGATAGAACTCTTAGTTATGTTAGAAATGTAATATGATGAAAAGTTAATATGAGATCTTTTGCTTAGCTTTATAATTCAGCGGCAATAACGATCTCTGCATCAGGTCGACTCACTCTCAGCTTATCGGCCAAACGAGATTGTGCTTCTTTATCGCCATGAACAATTCGGATCACAGAAGGGCCGTCTTCTATCTGCTCCACAAATTTAACTAAATCATCTTGCGCAGCGTGAGCAGAATAACCTGATAAACCGTAAACTTTTGCGTTAACCTCAACGATTTTATCATTAATCACTATCTGATTGTTTTGATCAAGCAACTGCCTTCCAACCGTTCCGATAGCTTGATAACCAGCCAAGATCACGTCAGTTCGAACATCAGGTAGCAATGCTTCAAGATAGTTCATAATTCGCCCACCGGAGCACATACCGCTGGCAGCAACAATAATGGCAGGCTCACCAGAATGTTTTAATCGATTAACAAGCTCTACGTGATCTTGATGCTTCTCGATGGTAATACATTGCTCAAACGCTAATGGATGACGTCCAATATAACGTCGATCTTTCGCTTCTTTTGACCATAACTCTTGGAAATGTCGATATTGCTCTGTAATTTTCTGCGCTAATGGTGAATCAAGAATAACAGGCAATGTCTTCCATACTTTTTGATGCTCATTATCATGACTCGAACCGGATAAGACATCAGCCAAAATATTTTCAATATCAAACAACAGTTCTTGCGTTCGACCGACGCTAAATGCAGGAATTAAGATCGCACCACCATCTCGTAAAGAGTGTTCAATTAACTGACGTAATTGCGATTCACGCTCAATCACATCATGATGGGGCTTGTCGCCATATGTACTTTCTAAAACAAGCACATCTGCCGATAAGGGAGAAATAGGATCAGATAAAAGAGGAGTATTTGAAGGACCAAGATCGCCGCTAAAAACAACGATACGTTGATCTGGCAATTTAATCTCAATATAAGCAGAGCCTAAAATATGCCCAGCTTGACGAAAACGTATAGCCACACTTTCGCCATTTAATAACACTAATTTAGCCCAACAGTCATAAGGCACAGGGCGAACTTTTTGTTTAATCAATTGGGTAAATTGCTGACATTGAGCAGAACTCAATCCAAGCTGAATTTTTAGTCCATCTTCTAACATCAACGGAAGCAACGCCGCCGTTGCTTCCGTCGCATAAATCGGGCCCGTAAACCCCGCAGCCAGTAACCAAGGAATACGACCGACATGATCAATATGGCAATGGGTCAGTAACAGTGCTTGTATGTGTTCAATATCAAACTCAATATCAAACTTTCTGCTATTTGCTTCTTTGCCCTGAAACAAACCACAGTCAATTAATAAACTACTACTACCAATGACAAGCTCGTGACATGAGCCTGTCACACCTGTTTTCGCCCCATGGTGAATAATATCCACGTTTGATCCTTGTGCTTATATTTTATCCAATCTGATGATAATGACAGAGCTATTATCATGTTAAAAATATTAACAACTAGAATCAGAGCAGGCTCACGAAATCAACGAAAGCAAATTATGTAGCACATAAAAAACACATTATCTCATCAAACAAATTATTTAATTTATAAATGATAATTACAGCTTAGTGGCCCATGCTTGCGCAGCTTGATCGACTAAAGTTAAAGAGTGCTCAAACGCTTCACGACTTTGACGGTATGGATCAGGAATATCACGCTGACCAATCCATTGACCAAACAACATCGTTTTACCTCGCGCTTCTGGTGCAATATTGGTTACTGCATCAATATGTCCTTTTTCCATCACCAAAATCAGATCATAATCTCGGCATAACTCAGGTGTCAGTTGTTGCGCTTGGTGACCTGATAAATCAAAACCATATTGCACCATCACTTCACATGCCATCGCATCTGCAGGCTTTCCAGCTAACCCACTTTTTTGGGTTGCAATACCCGCAGAAGCTATGTGTTTAGCTGGTAATTTCGTTTTTAGAATACGCTCACCAGCAGGCGATCGACAAATATTGCCTACACAAACCACGAGGATTTTGTTGAACATGATACCCCTATAATCAATTACTATTTTTTAATAATTCCGAGTAACTTATTATTCTCTAGTACAACTAATGACGTCACATTTCTATCGTGCATAAATTCATAAGCTACTTGAATATTAACATCTGGACTTACAGAAAGAGGATTATTAGTAACAATATCTTTAGATACCAAATCAAATACATTTTTTCCATGTATTTCCATTGCTCTTCTAATGTCGCCGTCTGTAATTATTCCAACTAAGCTCTCATCATTCATAACTAGGCAAAGTCCTAATTGACCTGTTGAGATAACGTTGACAATAGCTGAAAAATGATCATCAATTGATACTGTAGGTAAATTATCTTTTACCATCTCATCTCTAACTTTACCCAATAAACGTCGCCCTAAATTTCCACCAGGATGGAACCGAGCAAAATTTTCAGGTTTAAAATTGCGCTTATTCATTAAAGCAACAGTTAAAGCATCTCCCATAACTAATGTGGCCGTTGTGGATGACGTTGGGGCTAACTGCAGCGGGCAAGCTTCTTTAGGAACAGCTATATTTAAATGACAATGAGAATTTTTTGCTAAAGTTGAATCTTTCTTACCAGTTATCGCTATTAAATAATTTCCATTATCACGTAAAAAAGGTAATAGTTTAAGTACTTCATCTGTTTCACCAGAATTAGAAATAGCTATAAATATATCCTCTTGTTTAACCATTCCTAAATCACCATGAAATGCTTCACCTGGGTGCATAAAAAAACTTGGTGTTCCAGTACTAGCAAATGATGCAGCTATTTTTTTTCCAATAATCCCCGATTTTCCCATCCCACAGATTATCGTACGACCAGACGTTGAAATAATTGTATTAACAGCTTCGATAAAATCATTATTAATTTGTGAAGACATATACTCTAAACCGTTAATCTCGGTTCGAATAACATCCTTAGCGATATTAATAGCACTCATTTTAATATTCCATTATTTTTTTTACCGCAAGATAATCATCATATGTATCAACACCATGAGCTAACTCTCCATGATAAATACAAGCACCAATTGATATTCCATTAGATAAAGCTCTTAATTGCTCAAGTCTTTCATATTTCTCTAGCGGAGCTTCAGGATAAGAGCAAAATTTAGAAAGGGCACTCACTTTATATGTATAAATACCTATATGACGATAACAAAGTGAAATATCTTTAGGATTATCGCGATTAAAAGGTGAGGGTGAGCGAGTAAAATAAAGTGCTCTTCCATTAAGTCCCATAATAGCTTTCACAACATTAGGATTATTGAAATCAGAGGAATTTAGAGGATTTACTGCTGTTGTTATTAAAAACTCTCGATTGGACCTTGCAAAATCAACAAGTTGAGAAATCAATGCAGGAGGTATTAAAGGCTCATCTCCTTGAATATTAACAATCAATGTACTCTCTGGCCAATTTAGGATGTTAGCCACTTCATTTATTCGGTCTGTTCCACTCTCGTGATCATCTCTAGTCATCACGGCAGATAAATTTAACTCATTAGCTTTTTGATATATACGATGATCATCTGTTGCCAGAACAATGTCAGAACTTTCAAAACCAGCCTCTATACTTCGCTGATATACATGCCAAAATAAAGGCTTACCGTTTATCTCTAATAGTGGCTTACCCTCTAATCTAGAAGAACCATAACGAGAAGGAATAACAATTTTAACACGGCTCATTTATTAATACCTTGGTTACATATAGCCATTAATGATCTAAATAAAATGGCACTAAACCAAGTAGTACCATCAAAAATATAGTTATATACAGAAGAAGTATTAAGAAAACTTCTTCTCTATCATAGGTCGACGATTAACAATTTCATCAATTTCAAGTAATGTTTCTAATAATTCATCCATATGCTCTAAAGCTAACATATTTGGACCATCACATAATGCCTTATCTGGATTAGGGTGTGTTTCCATAAATAATCCATCGATACCAACAGCAACAGCAGCACGAGCAATCGCAGGAACATAATAACGATTACCACCTGTCGAGCCATTTAAAGCCCCTGGCATTTGAACACTATGAGTTGCATCCATTACGACTTTACAACCAGTTTCTTTCATAATTGTTAGGCCTGGCATGTAATTAATTAAAGTACCAAACCCGAAACTTGTCCCACGATCACATAACCAAATATCATTATTACCAACAGCGCGGCATTTATCGACCACTGGAGCCATATCAGCAGGATGCATCCATTGACCCTTTTTGATATTTACAGGTTTCCCCATAGAGGCAACTCGCTGAATAAAACCTGTTTGACGAACTAAAAAGGCAGGGGTCTGTAATACATCAACAACAGATGCAACTTCATCAAGAGGTGTATCTTCATGAACATCTGTAATGACACGTACACCTAATTGCTCTTTAGCTTTTTGTAATATTTTAAGCCCACCTTCAATACCTGGACCTGTAAATGCATTTACAGATGAGCGATTAGCTTTAGTAAAAGAAGATTTAGCTATATATTCAATACCATACTTGTTTGTAATTTCCTGCAACTTTCCAAAAGTATCTAATACTAAGTTTTCAGATTCGATAACACACGGACCAGCAATTAAAAACATGACATCCTCTTTAAATGAACAATTTAATATAATACAACATTGATAAATACAAGCTTATTTTATAAAAATAAGCAATCGTAACAATATAATTTCGTTTGCAATATAATTATTAGCGTTATTGCCTTCATAAATAATAATTATGTCTTTATAATCTTCCTAATTAACGTCAATATTCTCCATGAATATGACAACATTAAAAAATAAATTAAAAACAAAGTTAAAAATAATAAAAACATAATATATTCAGGAATATTTATAATCTCCCCATATATACCAAACATAGCAAAGACAAAAGCCAATAACGAAATTATTCCTAAAGTTTGATGAGAGGAAAAACCAATACGTTGAAAAATATGGTGCAAGTGTTCACGATCAGGCTTAAAAGGTGAATCACCACGACGAATTCTGCGTATCATTATTGCAGCCATATCCATCAATGGAATAGCGATTAACCACAATGCTGTTACAGGTCTGAGTGGAGCTTTAGCTCCTTGACTAGACGATAAAAGGAGCCAAATAATTGTAAAGCCAATTAACATACTACCAGCATCCCCCATAAATACTTTTCTCTTACGACCCATAAGTCCAAGATTAAACAAAACATAAGGGATTATTGCGACAATAATAACAAGACAAAATAGTGCTAATGAATCTTGGCCATCATATTTCAAGACAATAGCTAGACTACTAAAAGTAACAATAGATAACCCCCCTAAAAGGCCATCAATACCATCAACCATATTAAAAGCATTAATAGCACCTATTACAGCTATAATTGTAATGAAATATGCGAAATAAGTCATGTGCATTGATGAAAAATCAATCACACCAAAACCAAACATATTTCCTAAATTTAATAATTTAATTCCAGCAAAATGTATCATTAAAAATGATAATATAGCCTGAACAAATAACCTAACTTTAAAGTTTAGGTCATACTTATCATCAATGACACCAACGATAACCAATATTATAATTGATAAAGAATATAGCCCAGAGTAATTGATAATAGAATCATTATAAAATAAAAACTGTACTAAAACGATACAAATAGATAAACCACCAACTAAAGGAACTAATCCTTCATGAGTTTTCCTTTGATTTGGTTTATCAACTAAACCTACTCGCTTAGCTATTTTCCTCAATATATAGAGCGTTGTTAAGGATGAAAAAAAAACAAAAAAAAGTTCTATATACATTTATTTTCCTTGTAACATCAAATTACACTATTGTTCACGATACTATTTAAAATTAAGAAACAAATAAGCTAAACAGTATAGATATTTATGCCTTTACCCATAACATAAGTTTTTTATCAAATTTTTTTACAACTTTAGCAGGATTCCCAGCTATAACACTATAATTAGGGTAAGTACCTTTAACAAAAGAGTTTGCCCCTACAATACATTGCTCACCTAAAATAGTTCCTGATTGAATTACAGCACCATAACCAATAAAGCAGTTTTTTCCAATTATTGTTTCTTTATAAATGGACTTTTGCGATAAAACATTCTCACCAATAGTTTTATAATCATTATCTAAATTATTAATAAAAACATTCGGAGCAATAATAGTACCACTTGAAATAGTTAATCTTCCACCTGATATAACATGAAAATTTTGACCTATACCAACATTATCTTCAATCTTTATATATGAATTAAGTCCGTGCACTTCAAATCTAGCACAAGGAAAAATTCGAACGTTTTTACCAATGAAGATCTTTTTCGGATTATGTATAAAAATAGGCTTACCTATATAAGAAGGGAAGCCTATTTTATTAAAGATAAGCTTGTATATAATAGCTCTTATAGTCCAAATAACTTTATAAAACATAATAAAAAGTAAAGGTGTCATGTAAGACACCTTTAATATTACTCCATAAACTCGATAATAAGATCACAAATATAATTCACATCTTCATCTGACATTGATTGATGAATAGGTAAATTCAATGTTGTCGCTGTAGCCTTATCAGAACCTTTAAACTCTAATGAACTATCATTGTTAAAAAGCTCTATTCGATGTAATGGCCAATATCTAAAGGTGCAATAAACACCATGTTTAAGCAAATATTTAGCTAATTCATCACGCTTCTCAGTCTGCACCCAAAAGAAGTAGAATGAAGATTCATAATCGAATTTGAGTTCAGGTGGTAAAAGTAAATCTTTAACACCCGATAATTTCTGTCGATATAAAGTATTAATATCTTCTCTACGAGATATAAAGCTAGGTACTTTATTTAATTGAACTAAACCAATTGCTGCTGTGATATCGTTCATGATAGCTCTTCTGCCTGGTTTTGTTATATCGAACTCCCACCAACCAGCTGCTTCACCATCAGATGACTTATCAAGCCCACTTTTCTCTTTTGCTGGAAGCCCTAAATACAACCATTCTGATGCAGAACAACGATCATTTTCATCTTTAAAATAAATCATTGCACCATCGCCTGTTGTAAGAGTTTTCATGGCGTCAAAAGACCAAAAAGCCATATCTCCAAATGTTCCGCAACGTTTACCTTTGTAACGGCTTGAAACAGCACATGCTGAATCTTCAATGATTTTAATATCATTCGCCAGACAGAAAGTAACAATGTCATCCATATCAGTTGGATAACCACCATAATGAGTAATAAAAACAGCCTTAGTGTTATTTGTTACTAAATGCTCAAAATGCTTTAATTCAACATTTAGCGTACGAGAATCAATGTCACAAAAGACAATTTTAGCACCTGATTCTAAAACACTACTAGCAACTGAAGGAAAAGAGTTCGTAGGTATAATTATTTCATCTTTCTCATTAAAATTAAATATTTTAGATGATAAAAATATCGCTTCTGTACAACTACTAGTACTAAGAACTTGTTCTTTTTTTGAGTCTAAATGTAATGCAAACCTCTCTTCAAATAAAGCAGTCTTAGGTCCTTTTCCTATCCAGTTACTTTCAAAAACCTTAGATACCTCAGCAAGTTCTTCCTTACCTAAACAAGGTTGAAACAAATTAATTTTCCTAGTCATTTTCATTACCATTTATTAATTTAGCTTTTCCATTAATAACGTTACTCACCCAAGAATCAATATGATTAGATTTAATCTTCTCATTAAATTCTTCATTAAATGCAGTTGTAAAAAAACTCATTTCAATTTTAGGGTTATTCCTATCTAAAATATACACATTATCAGGGTGATAAAAATCATATTTTACAATTTCATTATTCGTTGTTATCAATTTACACCCAGCACCAAGACATTCAAAAGTTCTAGATGTTAGCCCTTTCTGTCCTGGATGATTTATATCAAGAATAGCTTTAGAACAAGAAAAAATTTCGGCAATTTGATTACTCGATATTTTATTAAAGTTGAAATCAGATTTCTTGCTTTTTAACATAGATAAAGATAAAAAACGTCTCAAGTAGTATAACGCATTACTTGGCATATACATGAATTTATAGAATTTAAGTTCTCTATTATCTAAAGCTGAAATGATTTTATATCTATCAGAATGAACCGTTCCAATGAAAGCCAGATCATACTTAGATTCATTTCTAGGTAAATTATAGTTAGACTCATAAAAAAGTGGTAAAAAACCTACTTTATTGTATTTAATTGAATCCTCAAGATCAAAGCTAATTATATCATCACAATAATCAAATAATTTTATCGCATCTTTCTTATTTGCTATCGAATCCCACATATAAAGTACAATTTTAGAATTTAACATTCTAATTTCTCTGAGGTGATCTTCTGATATTGACTCTGGACTTATCAAAAGAATCACATCAGGATTAAATTTTTTTATCGTTTCTTTAACACCGCTATAGTAAGTGTTAATTTTATTTCTAATAAAAAAAGTCAATCTAAGTCGAAGTAAAACCTTTGTAATAAAATCATTAGCAGGTCGCTCATCGATAAAAATCGCAGTCCCCCCTTGCTTTTCTATCGATTTAATTATTGCATCGGGATAACCAAAAAAATCCGGTCCAATAACAGCTATTTTTTTATCTCTTATCGTCATAATATTAACCAAGCATCTTTACTATTTTTTTTGCTACTAACTTACTTACAGTCAAAACACGATCTCTATAATGTCCTGGTAATAAGTTGTCATATATTAGTGAATTTAAATATCCATTAACTAAATTGTGATCCAATTTAGAATTCATTACCGATGAAATAAATAAATCTAAACTATTTAAACTCTTAACTTTAAATACACACGGAGCTTGATCATAATATGAGTTTCCAAAAACAATCACTTTCTTATATTGTGATAAGGCATCAAGTCCACTTGTTGAGTTATTAACGATAACTAAACTCGATTCATTAATTATATCATCAACAGAGCCGGACTTATCTAGAAATATATCTTTTTCTTTTGAAATAAAATCATACAATTCTTTTTCATAGCGTCTTTTGTATAGCGGGTGCTCACGTACTACGATTTTAATATTTTTAGGCCTATTACGATAAACTGACTCTACTAATTCTAAATGCGATGAAAAAAACGGATTATGATGTGTAAAATTAGCATCATGTGGGACCTGCAATATGACTAATATAAATTCATTATCGTTAGTTATTTCTTTAATTCTGTCATAGTCCCTTTTAGAGATAGTCTTATCTAAAAGATATTCTCTATTATCGTATGGATAAAAATCAAATGATTTAAAACACCTATCAACAACCTTATCAAAAGCCCTATAAATATAGTTCCTTTTGTATTTTTCAGATTTTTGTGGCTTTTCAAATTTAGTATCTAAGTATTTATTAACTATTTTATTGTTATACCTAAAAGAACAGAATGAATTAACGCCCTCTTGATCAATAATAGTTGTACCATATGGTCCTTGTTCAAAATAAACTACTTCAATTCCTTTAACCGAAGCAAGATCTATTATTATTTGCTCTAGCATTCGGCAGTCTCCCGGCATTATAATTATGTCAACATTTATCTCATCTAAAAGATTTGATATATAATGATAATAATTATTTGCTTTAGTGATTAATTTTCCTTCAATTTTATGAGTTAATTTTTCACATTTTTTATTGTATTCTAAATATCTCTTTTGTTTAATTTTATCAATCTTATCATCGCCAACGATATTGGAAAAGTATGATTCAACATTTATCAAATGACTGTTCTGACCATGAAGTTTACCATACAAATAACCGCTTATATTGAAATACCAGAAAAAAGATTCAATCTCTAAATGTTTACTTATTTCTTTTGATACTGATGAATAAAATCTTGCATAATCATCATAAAAACCAACAAATAATACTTTTTTCATTTCATTTCATCACTATTTTTTTAAAAATTTTTAATGTTCCGTAAAAAATCAAAGACCAAACTACAATTTTAATATAAGGAAATATACTATAAACCATCCACCTAGGAAAAAGAGTTAATGTCAATATAGGCACTAACATAATAAAAGTTGAATGGTTTCTTATAGATAGCATTACTCTGAAAATATAACTAAAAAATATTACTCCAATAGGACCAAGAAATAAATAAAAATATGTCGTAGTAAAACCACCATTACCAGGTATTGGCGTATATTTCATTGCTTCTATATTTATGAAAGTTTCATCTGGTGATAATGAGGATGGTAAAAATGAAACTACAAATTGCGATATAAAACTTATAATTCTAAATTTCAAATCAAAAGTATCATTCTTAACTAATCCAAGATACGCGACGGAAGCGGCTGTCACTCCACCTTGATTATTCGAATATTCACCATTTTCTTTTAAACCAAACAATAAATAATTAATAGAAAAATTATATTCCGAATCTCTGATTACACCAATTATTTGAATAAAAATCAAAGAAAATAAAACTAAATAAACTAAGTCTTTTTTGGTTAATTTACTTTCTAAGAAAAAAATATAAAATATCATTCCACATAAGATAAAGGGTAACCTCTTACCATATAAAAGAGGAAGTACCATCGATATAAGAATAACAACAAATAAACTAAAGACTTGAAATTTAACTTTTCGAGAACAGTGAATACACGCAATAGATAAAGGAACAACTACGTACTCCAAAAATATTGTACCAGAATTAAAACTATTTTCATATCCGATACCGATAATAGATTTACTAACGGTAATTGTGTAAACATTAAATACAACAGCAATTACGATAGAAATATAAAATAGTAATTTTGATTTTTTAACACAAATATTGCTTATATTTATTTTTTTACAAGTTTCATTTGTAGTAATAATGCGTTGGAAAATAATCTGCATTAAAACCACTTGAGATGTTAGCGACAATGTTTGATACGTATCATATATATGATAATGAATTCCATATACGAAGAAAGGTACAAGAGCTAACCAATAAGTCATTAAAAAAATATTTATTATCAGCAGTGAATTTTTAGAGCGAAATAAAAGTTGTACATTTGAAATTATTGCTAACAGTATAACATAAATACCTATATCTTTAATTGATAAATAATCAGCAATAAGTAAAAGAGATGATAATAATATGAATACAGTATCTATTTTAAAATCACTTGATATCTTATTTTTTATATTCATCAATTAATTTTCTCACAAAATCAAAATTCACTAGAACAATAAATATAATTATTACTGCCATCAATGTTAATTTTATTAAAAACTCTTCATAAAAATTATATTCTATATTAGAAATATAGTTTGTAATAAAAAAGGATATTGAAAAGATGATAGCATATATCATTATTTTAATATTTGATATCTTTAGATTAATATTAAATTCTTTTGTAACCATATAGTTACAAATAAACTTTGAAAATAAAAGACATGATATAGAAGAAATTGCTGCACCTTCACCACCAATCAATGGAATTAAAAATATATTTAATATAACATTCAATATAATTGCTAAGAACGAAACGCAAACAACTAATTTTCTTTTTTTATTCCAAAGTAAATATTCAGAGGACACACCAAAAGCAGTTATAAAAGTAAAACCACAAGTTAAAACTATCATAGCATAATAAATGGTTTTATATTCATTACCAAATATAGAGAGGATAGTCTTTCCGTATATTATAAAAACAATAGATATTATTACTGAAAGTAAAACCGATATATTTATATTTTTATGGTATGCTGAAAATATATCAGCTTTATCCATTTCTAAAGCTCGAGTTTCTGTTGTTTTAGCCAAAGCAAGTAAAGGGTAAAATGTAAATATACTTAATGAATATGCTATATCATAAAGACCAACATTATCTATTGTACTTAATTGTCCAAGCATTAATGAATCTAAGTGTATTAATAAAACAGATGTTAAAGCTGTTAAACCAAATAGAAGCGATTCGTTAAATTTATTAGCATATCTTTTGACTGAAATATTTTTCTTATAAGAAACTAAATCAGATTTTACCGTATAAATAGAGACTATTACTAAGACAAACTGAGATATTATATAACCTAGAAGTACTCCAAAAGCATCAGGAAAAATAATGACACTAGTTATAACAATGACAAATCTTAATACTCTTTGAATCACATTTGATATAAAAAATGATTCATTTATTCTGTTAATAGCTCTTAGAGCCGCATTAGTTATATTGAAAGCTCCCCATAAAGGTATCATTAACAATCCTAAATAATTTATATAACTAGAATCAAATAATGAAAAACCAAATGCTATTATAAAAAAACAGATAAATAATAATAGAATAGTAATAAATATTTCTTCAAATAATACCCCTCTTCCTTCTCTTTGATATGATAGTACTATTATATTTTCTCGTCCCATCATACATATAACTAAAGCAATAGATGCTACATTTAAAATATATTTAGCTTGTCCATATGCCTCTACTGAGATTGTTCTGGTAATAAATATTGTTAGTATCAACAATAAAAAATTACCCATTACTGAAGAAATAAAACCAAATATAATGTTATTTATTTTTTTTAACATTAGAAACTCTATAAATAAAAAGAGGGACAAGCCCTCATTTATTTAACTTAATAAAAAAATCCTGAAAGGTTTCTTGAGTTGAATCTTTAAATGATATCAGTGGAGTCTCGAGCGGCCATTTTATATCGAGCGTTTTATCATTCCAAAGGATTCCAGCTTCGTCTTTTGGATCATAATAATCTGTACATTTATATTGAAAATCTGCAGATTCACTTAACACACAAAAGCCATGGGCAAAACCAGGTGGAACATAAAACTGAAGTTTATTATCACCACTTAAGATAATAGTTTCGTATTCTCCAAAAGTTTCAGAATCAGGTCTAAGGTCTACAGCAACATCGAAAACTTCACCATTAGTTACGGTGACTAATTTTCCTTGTGGCTTTGTTTTTTGAAAATGTAATCCGCGGAGAACATTCTTAGTTGAACGAGAACGATTATCTTGAACAAATCGTTCTTTTATACCTACATCGATATAACGTTCCTCTTGATATGTTTCCATAAAAAAGCCGCGCTCATCACCAAATACTTTCGGTTCAATAATGATACAGTCTTTTAATTTAGTTTTAATTATTTTCATTATCGATTAACCTTTAAAGAATTACGCAATGTTTGATTCTCAACTAATGATACTAAATACTTGCCATAGTTATTCTTTAACATTGGCTGAGCTAATCGAATAATTTCTTCATCAGATAACCAACCATTTGACCAAGCAATCTCTTCTAAACAAGCAACTTTCAAGCCTTGAACATTTTCCAACGTTTCCACAAATGAAGACGCTTCATGTAAACTTTCATGTGTGCCAGAATCTAACCAAGCAAAACCACGACCCAATAACTCAACATTTAGAGAGCCATCATTTAAATACATTTGATTTATTGTAGTAATTTCCAGTTCGCCACGTTCAGATGGTTGAACATGCTTAGCAAAATCAACCACACGATTGTCATAAAAATACAATCCTGTGACAGCCCAATTAGATTTTGGTTGTAACGGTTTTTCCTCGATGCTTAACGCCTTATAATTTTCATCAAACTCAACAACCCCAAAACGCTCAGGATCTTTTACATGGTAACCGAATACGGTAGCACCACAGTCTCGTGAAACAGCATTTCTAAGAGTCCGACTAAAAGACTGTCCATAAAAAATATTATCACCGAGAACTAAACACACACTATCACCGCCAATAAAATCTTCACCGATAATAAATGCTTGAGCTAAACCATCAGGAGAAGGCTGTACAGCGTAATCTAGATTAATACCAAAATCTGAACCATCACCAAGCAAACGACGAAAACTATCATTATCTTCGGGGGTAGTAATAATTAGAATGTCTTGAATACCAGCTAGCATCAACGTCGATAGCGGATAAAAAATCATAGGCTTGTCGTATACAGGTAGTAACTGTTTAGAGACACCACGAGTAATTGGGTATAAACGAGTACCTGATCCACCTGCTAATATAATGCCTTTCATTTATAAATGTCCTAGCTTTTGTTTATCAAGGTTGATAAACAATCAACCTTGAAAGAAAAAATATAGTAACGATTACTTGCCTAAACGCTCTCGATTGTATGATCCATCAAGTACACGGTTCCACCACTGCTCATTATTCAAATACCATTCAACTGTTTTACGAATGCCTGACTCAAATGTTTCTTGAGGCTTCCACCCAAGTTCTGACGCAATTTTGGTTGCATCAATAGCATATCGTACATCATGTCCTGGACGATCAGTCACATAAGTAATCAAGTCTTTATATTGAGCTAGACCTTCAGGCTTATTAGGAACCAACTCTTCAAGCAATGAACAAATTGTTTTCACTACTTCAATGTTTGCTTTTTCGTTATGGCCACCAATATTGTATGTCTCACCAATATATCCTTTGGTTACAACGGTATAAAGAGCAACTGCATGATCTTCTACATACAACCAATCACGAATTTGCATACCATTACCATAGACCGGCAACTGTTTTCCCTCCAAAGCGTTAAGAATCATCAAAGGTATTAATTTCTCAGGGAAGTGATATGGCCCATAATTATTTGAGCAATTTGTTACTATGGTAGGGAAACCATAAGTACGTAGCCATGAACGAACAAGATGATCACTTGAAGCTTTAGATGCTGAATATGGACTAGATGGTGCATATGACGTTGTTTCAATAAATAGATCGTCAGTACCTTCTAAATCTCCATATACTTCATCAGTTGAAATATGATGAAAACGGAAAGCTTTCTTTTTCAAATCATCTAGTTGATTCCAATACTCTCGAGCCGCTTCCAGCATATTATAGGTACCAATAATATTAGTTTCTATAAATGCAGCAGGTCCATCAATAGACCTGTCCACGTGACTTTCAGCGGCTAAATGCATAACAGCATCAGGTTGATGTTGAAGAAATACACGTGCCAACTCAACACGATCGCAAATATCTACTCGTTCGAATTGATAGCGGTTACTTGATTCAACTCCAGAAAGTGATTCTAAATTACCTGCATATGTAAGCTTATCAACATTAACTACACTATCTTCTGTATTATTAATAATATGACGAATAACAGCGGAACCTATAAAACCAGCACCACCAGTAACAAGGATTTTCAATTTATTGTTCCTCTTTGCTTTCATCTTGATTTGAAGAAATTAACAAAACATATAACACACCTGCGCATATACCAAAAATAAAGCCAAAGATTATTATATATAATCCAGGCGTACCTTTTTGCTTTATTGGGTTTGTTGGTTTTTCAATAAAAGAATAATACTTCGATGTACTAATCTCATTAACATCTATTTTCTTTAAAATATTATAATTATGTTCTAAAATACTAATTTTTGGTTCAAAAACAGAGTAATCTTTGAAGTTATCAAGAATCAATTTCTTTTCAAGTAAAGCTTTTGAACCTTTTTGTATGTCAAAGATATCGCTATTATATTGTAATATTGGGTTGGTTATTTGAGATTTTTTTGCAATTGTTAATGCACCTTCTGTGAGAACTAACTCTTTACTTACCCGTTCTTTAGCCTTTACTAAAAGTAAATTTTTCTCTTCATTATTGTTATTAATTAAACTAGTTACTATATTTTTCAATGTGGTTAAATTTTCATCATTAATTTTCTTGTTTACAAAACCAATATAATTACTTAATAACTTCTGACTTCTCTTTGCTCCATTTGATGTAAAAGTAAGATTATAAAGGTTAGAATCTTTTTGTTTTACTGATGATATATCTTCTGATATTTTTGCTATTAATTTTAACTTTTCATCTTCAGTCTGCTTATTATCTAAATCTTTTTTAAAATTTAAATATATAAATTCTTCTTTTACATCATCACTGTTGAATGAAATATTAAACTCAGAAAATAACTTCTTATAATCAATTAGAGATTTTAATTCTGCTAATTGTGTAGAGTCGCTAATAAGAATTAGACTATTAACTTCTTGTTTTAATTTTAATATATCGTTATAAACAGGAGGTGATATAATCGCTTCAGACATCCATAAAACTGATCGAAGTTGACTATATAAAAAACTCAAACTTACTGATAGTAAAGTTATAAGGAGGATTTTTTTCTTATGATATAAAATCAAATCAAGCAGATTAAGAAAGTTGTTACTATCATTTAAAATCACATCTATAGCTCTTTTATTATCATTCACTTTTTTTACCTATTTTCAATTACGCTACCGCCCTTGGGATACGCTATAAAACCCACAAAGCAATCACCAAATTTTAAAATTCACCCTAAAAACGACTAGTTCAATTGCTTCCAATAAGCACAAATTAAGCAGTAGTCTGTCGGAGAAAGCTCACTTTTCGCATCAGCGATACTCTGCTCTACTTTTTCCTTCATTACTGATAGTTGTAATTCATTTTCAGACTCACACTCAGCAGCCGCTAATGAAATATGCCCGCGCAGATACCCGCCGGCAAACAGCTCATCGTCTGTCGCAGTGTCTATTCCATCGTCGATAAGCTTAAGCAGCTTTTCTTCGTATTCTTGAATTGTCATTTCCTACCCTATACACAACGCATTTCATTCTATCGAACGAGTTGTCTGAAATCCTGTTCTGTTAACTGTTTGATACCATAAAACTCTCGGAACGCATTAGACAGCATTTTTGCTCGCTCTGGAATTCCGAACTTTAAATAGGTCAGTACTTGCTCACGAACTTTCAACGTGAACGCTACCCTATCAGGCTCACAGTCACCACTCAAGTTGTCACAACTTACCTGGAATTTAAATCCGCAACTTGCTGATAAAATCCACTCAATGGCCTGTGGCTTAATTTCTACTTTCTCGAACTCTGCCTGAACCGCTTCAGAGCGACCATCAGGTTCATACCAATAGCCATAATCTTCCAATTTACGGCGCTCAACACCCGCTATACACCAGTGTGCTAATTCATGCATTGCTGATGCAAAATAGCCACGAGCAAAGATAATTTGATTATGCTCTCGCTCATTTGATGCTGGTAAGTAAATTGGTTCATCGCCTCCAAGAAGTAATTCTGTATTGAGACTTTCTAAAAATAACCCATTGAAAATAACGATTAAATCGTTGTAATCATGTCTCATACTAATGATAACTTCTTAAATACATAACTTATCGATTATACAATGCGGCAATTCTAAGTGCGAATTTTCTTACGGCTTCAGACCATGACTAACGTCATATTATTGTCATTTTATAAAATAAATCTAATTTTTGTTGGTTTTTCAACCAGATAACGCACAACAAACAGAATAAGAATCTAAGCACATATTATTGAATGGAAATATTCTTAACATTCTAAGATGAATTAAATTCATGCCAATAATTTTTCTTTTCATTAGAACAAGATGGAGATCACAAATACAATCGCCTTAATCTTCATTAAGGATATCTTTACCATGCTGCTTTCAGTTTTATACATTATTGGCATTACAGCCGAAGCTATGACAGGTGCATTAGCAGCAGGTAAACGCCATATGGATTGGTTTGGGGTCATGTTAGTGGCAAGTGCTACCGCTATTGGTGGTGGAACAGTGCGTGACATACTACTCGGTCACTATCCGCTAGGCTGGGTTGCTCACCCACAATACTTAGTGATCACATGTGTTGCCGGGATCTTAACGACCTATTTCGCACGTTGGGTGGTTCGTTTTCATAAAGTGTTTATCTTGCTCGATGCTATAGGCTTAATCGTTTTTAGCATTATTGGATGTCAAGTTGCGATGACAATGGGGCTCTCTCCAATTATTTGTGTTGTTGCGGCGGTAGTGACCGGTGTATTTGGTGGTTTGCTACGCGATATGATCACGCGTCGCAAGCCTATGGTACTGCATAAAGAGCTTTATGCGTCAGTCGCATTTATTGCAGGTATCATGTACTACGCAATGTCATATCTAGGTGTGCACCCTGATATCACCACACTGATTACTCTAATTACTGGTTTCAGCCTACGTATGGCTGCAGTGTATTTTAGCTGGAGTTTACCCGTATTTGAGTTTGAAGAAGAAGTCGCTCATTAAGCTTATTTTCTAATAAAGAGATAAAACAAAGCCACGCTGAACTCATTCAAGCGTGGCTTGTTTATAGATATCTTTTTAATTAGATCTTAGGTGTATCAGTAACAACATCTGCGTTTTGGCCACGATGACGTAACAGATGATCCATTAAAGTAATCGCTAACATCGCTTCAGCAATAGGTACTGCACGAATACCAACACATGGATCGTGGCGACCTTTAGTGACAACTTCAGCAGTTTCACCAAATTTATTAATGGTCTCACCCGGAACCGTAATGCTTGAGGTTGGCTTAAGCGCAATATGTGCCACAACATCTTGACCAGACGAAATACCACCTAAAATGCCACCAGCGTGATTGGTTTTAAAACCTTCTGGTGTCATCGCATCACGGTGTTCACTTCCACGTTGTTCGACTACATCAAAACCATCACCGATCTCAACACCTTTTACCGCATTGATACTCATTAGTGAATGTGCAATATCGGCATCTAAGCGATCAAAAACGGGCTCACCTAAACCAACAGGGACATTTTGCGCAACCACGGTAATCTTTGCACCGATTGAGTCGCCTTCTTTTTTCAACTTACGGATCAACTCATCGTAAGCTTCAACTTTATCAACATCAGGGCAGAAAAAGGCGTTTTGCTCGATTTGATCCCAATCGACCTTATCAATTTTCACATCACCCATTTGTGATAGGTAAGCACGTACTTCAATGCCATGAACTTGTTTTAGGTATTTCTTTGCCACCGCGCCGGCTGCAACACGCATTGCTGTTTCACGAGCAGATGAACGACCACCGCCACGGTAATCACGTACCCCATATTTTTGATGGTAAGTATAATCGGCATGACCAGGACGGAATAGGTCTTGAATATTCGAGTAATCTTTAGAGCGTTGATCGGTATTTTCAATCAATAAACCGATAGAGGTACCTGTTGTTACACCTTCAAATACGCCAGATAGAATTTTTACTTCATCAGGTTCACGGCGTTGCGTGGTGTATTTTGACGTTCCCGGACGACGACGATCCAAATCATGCTGCATATCAGCTTCAGTTAATGCGAGTCCCGGTGGGCAGCCATCAATGATACAGCCCAGCGCCAAGCCATGGCTTTCGCCAAATGTGGTGACGCGAAATAGTTGTCCAATCGTATTTCCTGCCATTACTTCCTCTGTGATATCTCTATGCTTACATGCATTTTTAATTTTACTAATACTGACATAGTGCAAAGTTGTCAGATAGATTGCAAGAACAAGTGCGTAAATTACCGCCAGTGATAGCTTTCCAAAACGAAAAAAGCGACAGGCTTTCACCCATCGCTTTCATTTAGCTATTTATAGTAAAGATTAAGCAGTTGCTAATGCTCGCTCCGCTTTAGCTTTACGTACTTTCTTTAGTGTTACCGCAACAAGAGCAGTAACGACCATACCTGATGCCATACATAGTAGTGCAAGCGCAGGTTTGTTCATCGCACCTAGTAATGCTACAACTGGACCACCATGTGCCACGCTGTTAGTGATACCGAAAGAGAACGCCATCACTGCAGCAACCATACTACCTAATACGTTTGCAGGGATCACAGACAGTGGATCTTGCGCAGCAAATGGGATTGCACCTTCAGAGATACCTACTAAGCCCATTGCACCAGCTGCTTTACCGGCTTCAACTTCTGACTGCTCAAAGATATTTAGCTTACGACCAATCACAGTTGCTAAGCCCATACCAAGAGGAGCAACAGGGATCGCACATGCCATAGCCCCCATGAACTGTGTTTGACCGTTGGCAATCATACCGACAGAGAACAAGAATGCGACTTTGTTAAATGGACCGCCCATATCAAAGCCAGCCATACCACCGAGTACAATACCCAGTAGAACTACGTTACCTGTGCTCATTTCAGTAAGCATGCTGTTCATGCTATCCATTAATCCAGCGATTGGCGCACCAATAACGAAGATAAACAAGCCCGCGATGAATAAGGTACCCGTAATTGGCGCAATAAGAATAGGCACTAAAGGCTGTACCATCTTATGGTAGTTACGAGTTGCAACCCAACGAACGAAGTAACCCACCAGCAAACCCGCAACAATGGCACCAATAAAACCAGTGCCCGCACTTGCATCATAGAATGAACCGTTATTAGCAATCCAACCACCAATGAAACCCGGTGCTAATGCTGGACGGTCACCTATTGCAAAGGCAATGTAACCTGCCAGAATTGGGATCATCAAAGTAAAGGCGACAACACCCACATCGAGCACTTTTTGCCATAGACTACCCGCTGGAATTTGCATACCAGAATCAGTTGGTTGACCACCAATTGCCAGTGACAATGCGATTAACAAACCACCAGTTACCACAAACGGGATCATGTGGGATACACCGTTCATCAGGTAGCGATATAGATTCGAGCGAGTTTGCGCAACTTTGCTCTCGCTTGAATCAGAAGTATCATCACCATCGGCTTCATAGGTTTTGGCAGCTAACGCTTGCTGAATTAAGCCTTTTGCATCTTTAATTGGCGCTTTAACACCTGTTTTGATCAGCTTTTTACCTGCAAAGCGAGCCATATCAACTTGCTTATCACAACTGACGACAATCGCTTCTGCTCGTGCAATCTCTTCAGCGGTTGGGGAATTCTTAACACCAATCGAACCATTGGTTTCTACTTTCACTTCATAGCCAAGCTCAGCACCTGCTTTTTCTAATGCCTCTGCTGCAAGGTAAGTGTGAGCCACACCAGCAGGACAGCCTGTGACACCAATGATCAAACCTTTAGTTTGCGCTTGCGCGACAACTTGCTCTTTTTCTTCAAGCAATAACGCTAGGGCTTCTTTTTCTGTTTTAGCTGCTAAGAATTGCTCAACAAAACCATCTTCAATCAGCTTTGAAGAAAGCTCTGCTAATACTTCAATATGGTGGTTATCGCCGTTATCAGGTGATGCGATCATAAAAAACAACTGTGATGGTTTACCATCTTCCGCACCGTATTCAATACCAGTACGACTGACACCAATCGCAACTGCTGGTTGTGCAACTGCTGCACTTTTTGCGTGAGGAATTGCAATGCCTTCTTCAAAACCAGTATTACCTAATTCTTCACGGGCTTTTACATCAGCAATAAATTGCGTTTTATCAGCAACACGACCTTGTGCTACCAATAATTCAGCCATTTCGTTAAACACGTCGTCTTTGGTTTTCGCCTTAAGCTCAAGGCAAATTAAATTTTCATTGATCAAGGAAGTAATCATGTCTATCCCCAACATTTATTTTTATGTGCCCATCAAGCATTCATTTGATGGATTTCAGTATGGGAATATTGTCGAACTTTTAGATGGTTCAAAATAGAGCACAGAAGAGGCTTTAACTGGATAAATGTAACCTAATAATTGAGATGTGAGCTAAGGCACATTTCATTTAACCGATTCAATAGACACCAAGATTAAATTTAAATTATTTAATATCAATAATATAAAACAAAAACAGTTTAATTAAAGGAATAAATTGAAATTCAAATAATTTTTCAATCACTGTAAATATCACGCATTGACATTAGCTATAACGCAGAATTTTAGTGAGTTACTTCACACTAACCGATACAAAAAAAGCGACAGAAAAATCTGTCGCTTTCGATAAAGGTTAATGATTTAACAGAGCTTAGTTATAAGCACGAGCAAAACTGCCAGTACAAGTTACTTGGTACTGTTCAGCGTAAGCTGGAATAAAGACAGACTGACCTTTATCAATCACAACGGTATCGCCATTGCTATGTGTTAGCGTTACTGGCGCATCAATAGCGAAGATAATTTCAGCGCTATTTACAGCAAGCGTAATATTCTCTACTTGCTTATAAACACTGAACTTAAAATCAGGTACTGGAATGGCATAGTGTGAACCATTTTCAGCTTTAGTCGGCGCTAATAACAATGAATCAAATGCCATTGGTGTAAAGTAAGTATTAGCGACTAGCTCTGGCACATCCATGTATTTTGGTGTTAAACCTGCGCGCAATACATTGTCAGAGTTAGCCATGATCTCTAACCCCGTACCTTTAATGTAAGCATGTGGCGTACAAGCACTCAAAAACATTGCCTCACCCGGCTGAAGGGTTAATACATTTAGCATTAATGGCGCAAATAAACCGATATCACCTGGGTATTGCTCAGCTAAATCTAGTAATAAAGCAAACAATGGCTGATCTTTATGTGCTTCGCTGTAAACCAGTAATGCGTTTACCGCTGATGCTTTTTGCTCACCTTCTAGCGATAACATCGCAGCAAAGAAATCACGTAAACCTGCTTCCGTTTGATTAGCATTAAATGCAACTACTAACTCGCTGATAGCTGGAATTTCAAGTGCATTGAACTGCGTTGCAATCTCGTCGATTTGACGGAAACCATTCATTGCTTGGTAAGGTGTTAATGCAAATACCAACTCTGGCTTGTGGTTGGGATCTTTGTAATTACGGTTTGCCGCATTACGTGCAATGCCCATTTGCTCTTCTTTAGCAAAACCGACTTCTGCTTGCTGCTTATTTGGGTGTACCTGAATCGACAATGCGTTTTCAGCCGCTAGCACTTTAAATAAATACGGCAATTCACCAAATTGTTGCTGGGTGTGCGCACCAATGATCGCATCAGGATCTGTTGCAATAAAATCAGATAGCTTTACCGCTTCGCCTTGAACTTCAATTTCAGAGCAACCATTCGCATGAGCGCCCATCCACAATTCTGCCTGTGGTTTCACTTCAGGGTTTGCGATACCAAACAAAGCTTCAATCGAGGTTTTGCTTCCCCATGCATAATCTTGGATCACGTTATTCATTTTAAAAAACATAGAGCGGTGAGTACCAGCCATAATTCATTCCTAAATTTATTATCGTTGTGCGTCGATGAAATAGTATTCCACTTAGCAAATCAAAGAATTACAAAGAGGAATACTATTTAAACCAGTGTAAATGTTACATAAGTCAAAAAGTGGTACATCAATCAGGTCACCATAAGCCCTTATTCGATACAATCCATTAAGTGAGCTATGTTTTACAAAATATTGCGCTGCACTATAACAAAAACAACCGCAAAGATTCATTCCTAACTCACAATCCTTACAACTCAGGTTTATTGGCGGCAATAATGGATACCGTATTTCTTAATCTAATCGACTCTATTCTCGAAGAGCGAGAGAGCTTCAACCATATCTGGTTTGCCAACGATCACACCACACCGCCGCAATTTAGTTATCAAGTTAACTTCCCTCGTCTTGAACTGGTGCTTAAAGGCGAATACATGAATCAATTGGAAGACGGTGAGCATGGCATTTGTGACGTTAATCTGATGCTAGGTGATGCGCTGTATATTCCCCCTAACTGTTGGAATAAACCCAACTGGGAAACCGAATGCTCCGTACTGAGTTTACTGTTTGGTAAACGGCAAATTGGCTTTAGTTTAGTCAGTAAAAGTAAAGATAATCCGAACTTCTTTGATGTGCAGAAATACTCAATTCAAGCTGCAACCGGACATGCGATTGATCCGATTTTATCGGCATTGAATATGCTGGCAAAAGAGCCAACCAAAAAGCCAATGGATGAACATCTGCTATTGGCGCTGCTTAGCTATAGCCGCTCTATGCTCAATACCCCAGATCGAGTTAAAAAGAACCGTTGTGAAGATCTCTATCAAGGGATTTGTATTTATATTCAAGAAAACTTTCACCGCGCGATTAGCCGTGAATCCATCGCTCATCGCTTTAACATTACCCCGAATCATCTTTCACGCTTATTCAGACAACAAGGGCACATGCGATTGGCTGATTACATCTGTTGGGTACGGTTAGAGCGCGCAAAGTTTATGCTCAAGAAATACAATTTTCGTTTAGCGGAAGTGGCAACCCGATGTGGGTTTCAAGATATGAATTACTTCTGTCGAGTATTTAAAAACAAAACAGGTCGAACACCAACTGAGTACCGCAGCCTTAATCAGACGCTAGCATAGCTTCAACAATCAAAGCTTCAATGACTTTACTATCAGAGGCTTGGCGCAACGCTTGTGCATAAGGCTCTTGTAGTAGTTGTTTTGAAAACCGAGAAAATGCCATCAACACACAACGTGGCGAAGGCTTGGGTAATACCATCATCAATACTTTGCTGATATTACCTCTCGGACTATGCCAATCCATTTCCTGACAACAAGTTATTACCATTGCAGGTTGCAAAATAGGCTCTATCATCACATGGGGCATTGCTATCCCCTCTGCCATCACCGTTGCTGAAATACTTTCACGGTTTTCTATCGCGGATAATACAGCTTGATAATCATCATTTTTGATCACCTTTTCCTCCACCAGCGAGCGTGTCAACGAGGCTAACAACGATGCTTTATTCTGAACGGTTTGAGGTTGTTTAGAGGTGATAAAAGAAAGAGGAAAATCCAGCAATGCCATGCGCTGTTGTAAAATAGCATTACCTTTACTGTCGCTCGATGACAACAATAACGGACACGCATATTCGTGAATAAAATCTGTCAGCACTAATAAGGCCAACTCAGCATCTGCGCCTGTAATAATGAGCTGACACAATTGATAAGGTTTACTGGAAAGGGTTGATACCCGAAGTGGCTTTGTTACGGATTCTGCACGTAATAGCTGCAAGTTAAACACTTGGACATCAGAGGAAAAATAACCAGCGAGCTTTTTCAATTTATCTAACTGAAAAAGAGTTAAGCCCGTTTCCCCACAATAGAAAGTAAGACGTCTTTCTAACATCTCTATACCCTGCTATTGGGAAATTAATTGCTGGCAGCGTTTAAGTACCGCTTCAGGATCAATCAACACTTCTTCAATGGTAACACAGTGGATCTTACTGCCTGTAAAGCGACTACGTTGCTCCACTTCAATATCTGAAGCAATCAAGGTTAAATCGGCTTTGGCAATGTCTTGCATGGTTAGCTGATCTTCGATACCCATTGCGCCTTGGGTTTCAACTTGGATTTGAATCCCCATTTTATGCGCTGTTTTATTGAGTGCATCTGCTGCCATGTAAGTATGGGCGATCCCCGTTGGACACGCCGTTACTGCTACAATTTTCATGCTATTTCCTTATTACGCATCGAATCACGTACAAACAAAAACGCCCTTTCAGCTATTCACACTTATTGAAAGCGTATAAAAAACTAAAGGGCGCTATTTTCATTTAAAAAGCATTAATCTTCTTTCTTAGATTTCCACTTTTTAATACCCGTACTTTTACCGCCAAAGCTTGGTTTTGAATCACGGCCTGTATTACGTGAAGGGCGAGAATCTTGGCGACGATTGTCATTACGACCTTGACCATTACGCTCATTGCCGTTGCGATCTTGGCTATTACGATCGTTACGTCCCTGACCATTACGTTGACCACGTTGTTGACGACCTTCACCACCCTCTTCGTTACGACGATTCTGACGCTGACTACCCGGACGGCGAGTAAATTCACCTGTACCGCTGTAGGTTTTGAATTTCTTCTCTTGTGCGCGTTTTTCGTTGCGAGCTTCTTGTTGGCGATGATCATACAGCTTTGCATCGGTGGCTTTTTCAATCTTACGACCTTCACCATCAACTTTTGATGCTTCTTCTGTACCACTTGATTGAGAAATTAAACGATGAATTTCCGCAATTTCATCATCGGTTAAGTAACGCCACTTACCGTTTGGTAGACCATCAATCGTGATATTCATGATGCGCACACGGCGAAGCTTGTAAACTTCATAACCTAACGCTTCACACATACGACGGATCTGACGGTTCAAACCTTGCGTCAGTACAATACGGAAAGAGAAATTCGTTTCTTTGGTTACCTTACAAGGCAGAGTAACTGTATCCAAGATCTCAACGCCTGATGCCATTTTCTCTAAGAACTCAGGAGTGATCACTTTATCAACACGTACAACGTATTCTTTTTCGTGAGAGTTACCTGCACGTAAGATCTTATTAACGATATCACCATCGTTAGTTAAGAAAATCAGACCATCAGAAGGCTTATCTAAACGACCAATCGGGAAAATACGCTTACGGTGACCAATAAAATCAACGATGTTACCTTCGATATGACGCTCAGTAGTACAGGTGATCCCTGTTGGCTTATTTAGTGCGATGTAGATTGGTCGCTCTTTGCTACGCAGTGGCTTATCATCAATAAGTACGTCGTCGCTGTCTGTTACACGTACGCCCATCTCTGGCTTTTTACCATTAATAGTGACGCGTCCCTGATCAATCAGCTTGTCCGCCTCACGGCGTGAGCAATAGCCTGTATCACTAATGAATTTATTTAGTCGAACCCCTTGTGGGCTCTGCTGTTGCGTTGGATTCTGTGACATGGTTTTCTTCTATAAAGGGCTTTAGGACGATCAGGGTAATAAACTCCCTTGTGGCAGTTTAATTACTCGATTGTTATCTAAGCTGAAGTTTAACTGATTGCTCAGTAAAGAGGTAGTCGCAGCACCTTTAGCGCTATAAAAAGACCGCCGAAAAACCAAAAGAAAAGGCGATAAGTTTCCCTATCGCCTTTCGTCCTTCAAGTTTGTGTTTGTGGTTTAATGATCTTGCTTAGGCAGATCACCGTGACTCATACGACCTATATAATCATGTTGCAGCTCTTTTTCTAATAAGCTTTCAACATAACCTGGTGATTTGGTATTACCCGCCATTAAACGATACATAGCCGGAATAACAAACAAGGTCACTAAGGTCGCAAACGCCATACCAAAGAACACCACAGTACCCACAGAAATACGACTTTCTGCACCAGCACCGGTTGAGATGATCAACGGAATCGCACCAAACAAGGTGGTAAATGCCGTCATCAGGATTGGGCGTAAACGACGAACAGAAGCATCAACGATCGCTTGTTCAAACTCAACGCCTTTGTCACGCAATTGGTTTGCAAATTCGACGATCAAAATACCGTTCTTGGTTACCATACCAATCAACATGATCATGCCAATCTGGCTGTAAATATTGAGCCCTTGACCCATTAACCACAAACCAGCCAAGCCACCAAAGATCCCCATTGGAACCGTCAGCATCACTACCAATGGGTTCACAAAGCTTTCAAACTGTGCCGCCAATACTAAGTAAGCCACCAGTAATGCCAAACCAAACACCAAGGCAATGCTGCTTTGGTTTTCTCTGAAATCTTTCGACTCACCGGCATAGTTAATCGTGATGTCTGATGGCAGTTTTTCGATTGCTTGTTGATCTAAGAAATCTAACGCTTCACCTAAGGTATAACCTGCCGACAGGTTTGCTTTTAAAGTGATCGATTTCTGCTTTTGGTTATGACTGAGCTTCTGTGCTGAAGCCACTTCATCAATCGAAGCCACAGTATCTAATGTGACTAGCTGACCGTTTTTCGCCCTTAAATAAATCTGGCTTAAATCGGCTGAGCTATTAAAGCGATTTTCGTCACCACGCAAATAAACATCATATTCTTCACCACGCTCAACAAAGGTAGTCTCACTACGACCGCCCAGCATCACTTCCAGTGTTTCTGCAATATCTGAAACAGGAATGCCTAAATCTGCTGCACGCTGGCGATCAATATTTACCATAAGTTCTGGTGTGGTTTCGGCGTAATCGAGATCCACACCTTCCATCATTGGGCTATCTTCTGCGATGTGTTTAAGCTCCGATGCCCATTTATAAAGCTCTTGGTAATCTGAGCCGCCTAACACAAATTGCACCGCTTCCGATGAACCACCTCTAAAGCCCGGCATAATTGGAATTACACGCACATCAGGAATACCCGTTAATGCCTTACTTACCATCCCCAATGCTTGTTGTGCTGACACAGAGCGATCTTGCCAATCTTCTAACTGCATGATCACAAAACCAGTTTGATCCCCAGCTCGACCACCAAATGCAGGTGATTGAATACTGACTGATTTCAATACGCCTTTACCTAGCATTGGCAACAATCGGCTTTCCACTTCATCCATATTGCCGATCATACGGTTATAACTGGTGCCTTCTGCACCTTTCACAAAAGCAAATAACACCCCGCGATCTTCTTGTGGTGCCAATTGGGCTGGGATCACTTTCATTAAACCAACACTTGCGCCAATACATGCCAAGACGACAACGGGTGCGATAAAGCGTTGTCTCACAGCAACGGTGACGCCTCGACGATAGACATTCTCTAGCTTATCGAACTGACGATTGACCCAAAGGTTAAAACGAGTCGGTTTGACATTGGCTTTTAAGATTTTACTGCCCATCACTGGCGTTAACGTTAACGCAATTAATGATGAAAAAATCACCGCCATCGCAAGTAGCACTGAGAACTCAGTAAATAAACGCCCTACCATGCCTTCCATAAAGGAGATCGGCAAGAACACCATCACTAATACCGCAGTCGTTGCAATCACCGCAAAGCCAACTTCACGAGTCCCTTTGTAAGCAGCAAGTAAAGGTGATTCGCCACGTTGCATGTGATGGAAAATATTTTCAACCACCACAATGGCATCATCGACTACCAGACCAATCGCTAGAATCAGCGCCATTAACGTCAGTAGGTTGATGGAAAAGCCAAAGAAATATGCGGTAATAAAAGCTGAAATTAACGATACTGGAACCGTAACCGCAGGGATTAAGGTCGCACGGGCTTGCCCAATAAAGACATACAGCACCAAAATAACCAAGGCACCAGTAACTAATAAGGTGCTGTACACTTCGCTAATTGAGCGTTCAATAAACACCGTTGCATCGTAATCCACCGTTAACGACGTACCCGCAGGCAAGAACTTCTGCATTCTCGTAACTTCGGCACGCACATCTTTTGCCACCTCTAAGGGATTAGCATCCGACATGGTGACAATGCCTAAACTCAGGTTAACAACACCATTACTCTTAAAGGTTGAGTTTTCATTCTCCGCACCAACGGCAACATCAGCGACATCTTTTAAGTAGATCGGTGTGCCATTTTCTGTTGTGCGTACAACCAAGTATTTAAAATCGTTAGCATCACGGTATAAACGCGCAGTCCTAACTGCCATCACGGTTTGATCGTTACGTACTTCACCGCCTGGTAATTCAACGTTTTCATCACGCAGCGCATCAATGATGTCTTTGGTGGTAACGCCTCGACCCACCATTAATTCAGGTTTGAGCTTAACGTACATCACCTTATAAAGGCCGCCACTCAAGCTCACCGAACTGACGCCGTTGATCAAACTAAAGCGATCTTCAAGCACACGTTGGGCGTAATCCGTTAGCTGAGTACGATCCATTTCAGACGAAGACAGGTTGATATAAACCGCAGGCTCACCCGAACCGTTATCTTTCGATACCACAGGATCGTTAGCATCATCAGGTAAACGACGCTGAGCACGAGCGACCGCATCACGGACATCACTGACACCTTCGGTCAGATCCCAATCCATCGAAAATTCAATCGAGATCCGAGACATACCGTTACGTGTGATTGAGGTGATATTGTCGATCCCACTGATCCCCGATAATTCATCTTCAATCGGGGTCGTCACTTGGCTTTCCATTACCGTTGCTGAGGTACCTGGATAGGTGGTCATCACCGTCACCACAGGGCTTTCTACATCCGGCATTTCACGAATTGCTAATTTGGAGAAAGACACTACACCAAACACACAAAGTAATAAGCTCAGTACAATCGCAACAACTGGGCGTTTTACCGAAACATCAGATAACCACATCAGCTATCCACTCCCTGTTGTGCGCTTTGCTTTGGCGTAATATCAGAAACTTTAATGCCATCACGCATATTCACTAAGCCTTGCACCACAATGCGATCGCCAATATCGGCACCTTTGTTGATCACAACGGTATTATCAATACGAGCACCTAATTGAACCTCGGTGCGATGTACCTTCTCTTTATCATCAACAAGGTAAATAAAACGCTTAGTACCTGAGTATTCAATCGCTTGGACAGGGATCACCGCTTGAGGACGAGGAATAAAGCCTATATCAGCCGCCAATAACATACCCGGCTTTAACGCATTATCTTTATTCTCAAACACCACACGGACTTTGATATTTAAAGAATCAGTTTGAACCCGAGAATCAATCGCGGTGACTTCACCATTAAACACGCGATCAGGCCATGCTTGACTGGTTGCGACCACTTTCATACCTACCGCAAGGTGCGATAAATACTGCTCTGGCACCTGAATATCTAATTTCATCGAAGACAGATCATCAAATGTCAGCAGTTCTGCACCTTCAGCTACTCGATGACCCTGACTAAAATCGAATAAACCTACCGTACCGTTAAAAGGGGCTTTAATAACATGATCGTTTAATTCTGCACGGGCAGCTTTCAAACGCGCTTGAGCAATATTGACACTCGCGGTTTGTGCATCGATTTCAGTTTGCGTGATCGCACCACGTTTCACTAAGCGTTTAAATTCATTTAATTTACGTTGTTCGTCATTGAAATAGGCTAGAGCTTCATCGTAAGCCGCTTTGGCTTTTTCATTATCCAGTTGGATCAGCACGGCTCCTTTCTCAACTAGCTGATTTGGTTCTACATTAATTTTTGTTATTTGAGCTGATGCTTCAGCTGCAATGTTGACAGAGTGCTCTGCTTGTAATTTACCGGTTAAAGAAAGAGATTGAGCGATACTCACAGAAGATACCGTTCCCGTCGTTACGCTAACAACACGACTCGAACGCGCTCCTTTGCTTTCTTGCGCAGCATGAGACGTTCCCTGAAAGTAGAAGTAACCACCAGATAACACTGCAGCAACCACGACTGCCACGACCATTTTTTTCATTGTCAAAACACCGTAAAAAATCCTGTCGCAATAATATCTGAATCTTGCTTTTAACAACGTCAAGAAATGTAAATTTAAGCAAGAATTCGTAATATGATGAAAATTCAGCCAAACACACAATATTTAAAAGAAAAGTCTTTACAGGATCGAAATGTTTGCTATTATCCGCCCCGCACTTGTGGTGGGGTTCCCGAGTGGCCAAAGGGAGCAGATTGTAAATCTGCCGGCACTGCCTTCGAAGGTTCGAATCCTTCCCCCACCACCATCTATTTTGAGAAGCTGTCGCCACTGACATCTTTTCTGGCGAAAGCCAAACAATAAGCAACACCCCGTGGTGGGGTTCCCGAGTGGCCAAAGGGAGCAGATTGTAAATCTGCCGGCACTGCCTTCGAAGGTTCGAATCCTTCCCCCACCACCATCTATTTTGAGAAGCTGTCGCCACTGACATCTTTTCTGGCGAAAGCCAAACAATAAGCAATACCCCGTGGTGGGGTTCCCGAGTGGCCAAAGGGAGCAGATTGTAAATCTGCCGGCACTGCCTTCGAAGGTTCGAATCCTTCCCCCACCACCATCTATTTTGAGAAGCTGTCGCCACTGACATCTTTTCTGGCGAAAGCCAAACAATAAGCAATACCCCGCGGTGGGGTTCCCGAGTGGCCAAAGGGAGCAGATTGTAAATCTGCCGGCACTGCCTTCGAAGGTTCGAATCCTTCCCCCACCACCATCTATTTTGAAAAGCTGTCGCCACTGACATCTTTTCTGGCGAAAGCCAAACAATAAGTAATACCCCGTGGTGGGGTTCCCGAGTGGCCAAAGGGAGCAGATTGTAAATCTGCCGGCACTGCCTTCGAAGGTTCGAATCCTTCCCCCACCACCATCATTCAAACCAGTAGCCTCGGCTGCTGGTTTTTTTCTATATAATATTTATCCCTCCATCTTATCCATAAAAATCCCTCAAAAATTTAATAGCAAAATAATTGCTATAATCGTGTTATGTAGATACTTTTGTTTATTGTTATCAATAAGCATAATAAGTCATATTGAACACAGTAAATTCAGTAATAACAACACTATGGATAGGTTATGACTTCGAGTTTCACGGAAATAGAACAAGAAAAGTGGAACAACATAAAAGTGCTCATCGTTGATGATCAGCTTTCGTGTGCGCAATTGGTCAAAAGTGTTTTAGACAAAATCGCAATTAAAGTCATAGATATCGCCACTTGCTACCAGCAAGCCTTGCAGCTGTGTCAAAACCATCGCTACGATATTGTTTTATTTGATTTTCACCTTAATCAAAACATCAATGGTGGTGAATTACTCACCTTACTACGTAAGAAAAACATCATTGCGTCAAATTGCGGGGTGATTTTTTTCTCTGGTGATCGCTCACCAGAAGTTATTTCGACGACCATGGGCATCGATCCTGATTGTTTCCTCACGAAACCCATTAATATCGGCACACTAAAGCAGCGAATTAGAAACGTTTATCATGTTTGCTTACAAAGAAAGTCTATTTATGACGCCTTAGATCAAAACAATATTGAGCAAGCGATTCAACTCTGCCGCCAATTATTACGAGAGCAAGGCCATAACCTTCATATTGAGACTCTATTACTTGATCTTTTGATGGCGCAGAAACAATGGCAACAAGCAGAACAATTACTTACGCTTTTTAAGCAACGGTCTCAACATCACAAGCTTGCTTTAATCGAAGCTCGACTCGCAGCCAAACAAGGTAATAGCAAAGAAGCAATAAGACAGCTGCAATTGTTGATCAAGCAAGTACCTCTGTGTGTCAACGCCTATGATGAATTAGCACGTCTTTATCAACAAAATAAGCAATTCGAAAGTGCATTAGATATAGCCCAACAAGGGTTAGCTCTAACTCCAACGATCCCACATCGTGCCTTACTGGTCGCTCAGCTTGCTGCTGATATGAACGAAATAGAGATCTTTCTCCAAGCAGGAAAGACACTCTCAACTCACCTGCCAATCATCGATAATCTATGGTTGGTTCACTTTGCTGAATACACCGCTATTTTTGAGCAAATCTATACAAACCAACTATCAAGTCAGCATAGCTATCGACTACAAAATGAAATCAAGCAGATCCATCAATTTGCTACGCAGCGACTACAGGAAACGCAATGTTATCTGCTCGATGCTTTCGCTAATGTGGTGATGGCAAGAATTAATTATACCGATCAACAAATCACCAAAGCGAAAAGACGCCTATTTCAAGGGCTTAAACCTTTCTTTGGTGTAATGCATCAAGCACCGTCCATTGTGATGATAGATGCACTACCTATGCTGATCAGTTTTGGCGAAACCCGTTTAATTGGCGAAATATATCAAGTGCTAATGACTCGTTCAGAGCTCGATGGGCATAGCCAATACCGCTTAAGTCAACTCAAAGAAAAACAGCTGATCATCGAAAATATTCGATTACTGGTCAGCCATTTAGAAACAGCAAAAGCCCATTTAGCGCAAGATCCACAACGCGCTAGCGCACTGTATCAAACTATTTTGCATGACTATCCATTATGTAGTGAAGCAATGCTTGGTTATTGTGATAGCTTGCTAAATCAACAACACTATCAACATCCTGAAGTTATTGAATACATCAAGCAACTTAAAATGCTACCACTTCCTGTGCCTCTTGCTCATTGGAGGAGTACTATTGTCACCAAACAATCCTCATCCCAACCACAGGTGATCAATCATCTTGGCGCAAATATATGAAAAAAGCCTAGTATATCAACATACGCTAGGCTTCTAACTTCAACTGGTTATTACGCTACAAATTTATAGAGAGTATAACTAGCGAATAAAGCGGTTATAGATAAATAGCAGTACTAATGCACCAACTGTAGCAACAACGATTGTGCCAACAAAACCTGATGCACCAATACCTAGTAAAGAACCTAGGAAACCACCAGCAAAAGAGCCCGCAATACCTAAACCACATGTAGCAAGCCAACCGCCGCCATCATTTCCAGGCATCAACCATTTAGCTAGCGCACCAGCAATAAGACCAACAATAATCCAAGTGATTATAGACATTACATTCTCCTTAGTATTTAACAGTAATAACACTATTACCGTGTAATCTTCATCCGAATACTATTTAAAACAATATGTTGTAGTATTTCGTACTCATCCAGCATAGACCTGATAAAAGACCTAATACAACTAAAGCTTGTATTTTTTATCTCTTTTTATCATCGCCTATATTTTCAGCCTGAGATAGCGGCTTAACTAAAAACTAATATATTGATTTTTAATCATTAAGTGTCAGCTAATAGCAAAAAATTAATTCTCTTATTAATAAATAAAACAGCGCTTTATTTATTTGACAAAGGAAATACCTCTTGGAATATGAATGGGTTATGAGTAATTGTTTCTTAATTACTAGCAAATCATTCCGTTATTCATTTGTTCTTAATGTTGCCTAAATATTAGTGACAGTGATCACAAATCCACCATCATCGGCAATCTATCATGTGTGCACATCATTTGTATTACATAAAGGCCAATCATGAACAGATTCGAAGGAAAAGTGGTGATTATCACTGGTGCAGGTAACGGTATGGGTAAAGCGGCAGCACATCGTTTTGCTTCCGAAGGTGCCATTGTTGTTTTAGCAGATCTTTACCAAGACGCATTAGATAAAGTACAGAGTGAGCTTATCGCAGAGAAAACTCTGAGCGTAAAAACTGACGTATCTAATGAAGAAGAGGTTAAGAACCTTATCGAACAAACCATTAAGAACTTCCATAAGATTGATATCTTAATCAACAATGCAGGTGTACATATCCCAGGTACGATTTTAGACGGTAGCATTCAAGACTGGGAGAAAATCTCTAGTGTGAATATCAATGGTGCGATTTACTGCTCTAAACATGCCTTGCCTCACCTTATTGAAAGCAAAGGCTGTATTGTTAACAACGCCTCTGTTTCAGGCTTAGGTGCTGACTGGGGTGCGGCATATTACTGCGTATCTAAAGGCGCAATTGTAAACCTTACTCGTGTTCTAGCACTGGATTTTGGCCTACAAGGTGTGCGTGTTAACTCTGTATGCCCAAGCCTAGTGAAAACTAACATGACCAATGGCTGGCCCGAAAATATTCGTAATAAGTTTAACGAACGTATTCCATTAGGCCGTGCCGCAGAGCCTGAAGAAGTTGCAGCCGTGATGAGCTTCCTAGCAAGCAGTGATGCAAGCTTTGTTAATGGTGTAAACCTACCTGTTGACGGTGGTGTTACTGCATCCGACGGTCAACCTAAAATCGTTGCTTAGCTATAAATAACCTATAATTACCGAAGGCGGCTCTTTATCTTTCTCGTCGCCTTCTTTTCTCTATTATTCTTTGCTTAATATCGATTAACCTCATCGTTTATTTAAAATAAATAGGCTCTGTTACGACTTAACATCTATGTTAGTATCTTGGCTTATCCGTAATTACATACAGACATAAATCGGAATAAATGATGAAAGTTATCTCCTTCAACATCAATGGGCTACGTGCTCGCCTTCACCAATTACAGGCTTTAATTGAAAAGCATCAACCTGACGTCATTGGTCTCCAAGAAATTAAAGTTCATGATGAAGCATTCCCATTAGCGGATGTTGAAGCGATGGGCTACAAAGTTTACTTCCACGGTCAAAAAGCCCACTACGGCGTAGCTATGTTATGTAAGCAAGAGCCAATCAGTGTACAAAAAGGCTTTCCGACCGATGATGAAGATGCCCAACGTCGTATGATCATGGCAACTTTCAAGCAAGAAAACGGCAAGGATCTCACTGTGATGAATGGCTACTTCCCACAAGGGGATAACGTAAGCCATGAAACAAAATTCCCTGCGAAAGAAAAATTCTACGCGGATCTGATGAACTACTTAAATACTGCCCACACTAACGATGAAGAGTTAATTGTGATGGGTGATATTAATATCAGTCCTATCGATTTAGATATCGGTATTGGCCCAGCTAACGCAAAACGCTGGCTAAAAACAGGCAAATGTTCATTCCAACCGATTGAACGTGAGTGGTTACAAACCCTATTAGATTGGGGCTTTATTGATACTTTCCGTCAACTACACCCAAGTGTCGACGATAAGTTCTCATGGTTCGATTACCGCTCTAAAGGTTTTGTTGATAACCGTGGTCTGCGTATTGACGTGATCCTTGCAACACCATCACTGGCTGAGCGTTGTGTGGAATCTAATATCGACTATGAATTACGTGGTATCGAGAAACCATCGGATCACGCGCCGATCTGGTCGACATTCAAATAAAAATAAAGGTGAGTCTTTACTCACCTTTTTACTATCTATTTCACTTCACTCTAAGGGACTACCTATGAAGTTATTCGTTTTTGACCATTGCCCTTTCTGCGTCAAAGCCATGATGATCACAGGCTTGAAAAAAGCCGATATTGAGTTGGTTTATCTGCAAAATCACGACATTGATGCACGAATCGAGAAAGTGGGGGCTAACATGGTGCCAATCCTCCAAAAGCCGGACGGTAGCTACATGGCTGAAAGCCTTGATATCGTCAAATACATCGACAATAGCGATGCGCACCCAGTACTGACGCCTGAGGTTCATCAACAAGAATTAGTGGAATGGGCAGAAGCGGCTCGCCATTGTGTGCCTTATTTGCTCTACCCTCGTTGGCTGAAAATTGACTTACCAGAGTTTCAAGTAGAAGAAGCGAAAACATGGTTCCATGACAAGAAAGCACCAATGCTATCAGTCAGCTTTGAACAAGCGTTTGCAGATTCTGCGCACTATATTGAACTTGCTAATAACGCACTGCAAACATTGGAATGGTTAACATTGCCATCGGAGCGTAATAATCAGCTAAGCTACGATGATATTCATCTATTCCCGATGCTGCGTAACCTCACAGTCGTAAAAGGCGTTCAATACCCAGCTCGTGTTCGCCAGTACATTAATGAAGTATCTGCACTCACATCCGTTCATCTGTATGATGATGTGGCGGTGTAAAACACATCACCAATAACACAAAAAGCCCAGCCTTGATGATTCAACGCTGGGCTTTTTGTCTTCCATCCCCCAAGTAATGGCGAAGATAGACTAATCTGTTATTTCAGTCAGTGGCTGTAAATGACGTAAGTATCGTGCTTCCAGCTTCTTAAAGCCCCAGATAATGGCAAACGTCAGTACCATGTAACATAAACCCGCAAACAAGAATGACTCGAACGGTGCATAGTAACGAGAATTCACTATCCGTGCCGCACCGGTTAAGTCCACAATGGTGACAATACCCGCCACCGCTGAGCCGTGTACCATGAAGATCACTTCATTGCTGTAAGCCGGTAACGCTCGGCGTAACGCACTTGGCAAAATAATACGGCGAAAAGCTTGAAGTTGGCTCATACCATAGGCTTTGGCCGCTTCTATTTCTCCTTGTGGCATACTGTTAATTGAACCGCGAATAATTTCAGCCGTGTATGCAGCAGTATTTAAAATGAAAGCCACTAACGCACAGAACCATGCTTCTTGCCACAATGTGCCTTGCACTTCGATAACTTGGCTTAAGCCGTAATAAATCAGGTAAAGCTGGATCAACAGTGGTGTGCCACGGAAGAAGTAAATATATGCCCAAGCCGGAAAGGCAATAAATTTGTTGTCGCTATTGCGCATTACACCAATCGGAATAGCACACACTAATCCAATCAATAGCGATACTGCGACCATCCACACCGTAGTGTAAAAACCTTCAAGGTAGATCTGCCAGCTTTCAGTAAAAATCGTAAAGTCCATATCACTACCTCGTCGGAATACTGTATTTACGCTCAGCCCAATTAAGTGCCAAGGTCGATATCGAGGTAAAAATTAAGAACACAATCGCAACGGTAAAATAGAAGGTAAAAGGTTTTTGCGTTGTGCCTGCGGCTAATGCGCCCTTACGCACCATATCATCAAGGCCAATGATCGAGACCAAGGCGGTAGTTTTCAGCAATACCAACCAATTATTACCAAAGCCCGGTAAAGCATGGCGGATCATCTGTGGTAATAAAATACGACGAAACGAAAGAAAACCGCTCATCCCATATGCTTTGCCCGCTTCAAGCTCGCCTTTATCTACCGCTAAAATCGCGCCACGGAACGTTTCTGCCATGTAGGCACCAAAGATAAAACCTATGGTTAAGACACCCGCAACAAACGGACTGATCTCAATATAATCGGGTAAATAACTCGTCCATTCATGGTTTGGATCAGACTGAGTGAAATGGTTATTCAGCCATTCATTAATGTTATATAAGCTGTCATTAAGCAGCATTTGACCGCCGAAGAAGATCAGCATCATCAAGACAAGATCGGGAATACCACGGATCACCGTCGTATAAAGTGTGGCAATCGCACGCGCCCAGCGATAAGGCGACAACTTGGCTAATGCACCTAACATCCCCAAGGTGGCAGCAAGCAATAGTGACAACAGTGCAACTTGAATTGTTATCCATGCGCCTTGGGCTAGAGACCATCCATATCCATATAAATCGAACAACGGCATACTCCTTCATTGTTCAAAATAACGAGCACGTACCATCACCTATAAAGTGTTAGCAACAGCACATGCTCTTATTCAGCTATGAGTTACTGACCGTAAACGTCATAGTTGAAGTACTTCTCTGCAATTTTTTGGTACTGACCATTTTCACGTAACGCTAGGATCGCTTCGTCTAACTTTTTGGTCAGATCTTTATCTTGCTTACGTACCGCAATACCAAAGCCTTCACCAAACCACTTAGGATCTGTCAGTGATGGACCAATAAATTCAAAGCCCTCACCGCCGTCTTTATTTAGCAATCCTTCTTCCAGTGCAGATGCATCACCTAGCACGCTAACAATACGACCTGCTTTTAGATCAAGGTAGGCATCATCAAATGAACCGTAACGTACAATTTCAACTGAATCACCAAAGTTGTCAGTTAAGTATTTATCGTGGGTCGTTGCACGTTGAACACCAATTTTCACCCCTTTTAAACCTTCTTTAGTAAAGTCTAAATCTGTGCCTTTCTTTGCTACAAACTTATTAGGGATCAGGGCATATTTCCCCGTGAAATCGATTTTCTTTTTACGCTCTTCGGTGATCGACATAGCGGCGATGATCGCATCATATTTACGAGCGAGAAGCGATGGAATAATACCGTCCCAATCTTGAGCAACGATCTTACATTTCACCTGCATTTGCGCACAAAGTGCGTTTGCCATATCAACATCAAAGCCTTTAAGTTCGCCGTTTGGCTCAGTCCAACTAAATGGAGGGTAAGCACCTTCAATACCAAAGCGTACTTCTTTCCACTCTTTTGCTTGTACTGCTGATGCGCCCATCGCAGAGATCAATGCTGCGGCTAAAATCCATTTTTTCATATCGCTTCTCCTGTTTATATTCAGTGATCAGAGCTATCTCGCCATGATCATCACGCTTAAAAGCGTAGTCATCTATTAGCAGAGTGACAAACACCCTACGCCTTAGTCGATAACTCTAAGTTTAGTAAATAGACGAAATAAATTGCTGCAATCTTTCGGATTCTGGATTGGTAAAGAGTTTATCGGGGTGACCTTGCTCTTCTACTAATCCTTGATGGAGGAACATCACTTGATTTGACACATCACGAGCAAACGCCATTTCGTGAGTTACCACCAACATGGTACGCCCTTCTTGTGCGAGATCTTGCATGACACCCAGCACTTCACCGACAAGCTCTGGATCGAGTGCAGAGGTAGGTTCATCAAACAGCATAACTTCCGGATCCACCGCAAGCGCACGCGCAATAGCGGCACGTTGCTGCTGACCACCAGATAAATGGGCTGGGTAATAATGACGACGTTCAAATAAGCCAACGTTTTGTAATAAGGCTTCAGCTTTTTCAACCGCTTCTGCTTTCGGTACGCCTAGAACATGCACAGGTGCTTCAATCACATTTTGTAGCACTGTCATGTGCGACCATAGATTAAAGCCTTGAAATACCATGGCTAGACGGGAGCGAATACGTTGTACTTGTTTCTCGTCAACAGGAAGGAATTCACCACGGCGATTATGATGCATTTTTATCAATTCACCGTTAACCCAGATCTCGCCTTGCGTTGGGGTCTCTAATAAGTTGATACAGCGTAGAAATGTGCTCTTTCCTGAGCCTGATGAGCCAATAATCGACACTACATCACCACGGTGAGCAGTAAGAGAAATCCCTTTTAGCACTTCATTGTCACCAAAAGATTTATGCAGGTCGTTGACTGCTAGCGCCACGTCATCCTTCATGTGCGCAAACTCCTGTCTTATAGAAATTGTCACTAACTCGAATAGCTATTCTTTAGCAGAGCATGACATTTCATTAAAAATCATCTTTTTCGAAAGTATCACCTGAAAATAATTTTTGCAACATTCCATTAACCTAACTGAAATAACAAACACAGCACCAAATATCGCCTAGTTAGGCAGTTTTAAAGCATAAAAAATCACAAAACTTTAGTGAAAGGGTTTTATCTTTACATTTTTGATAAAGTGAATGTTCAGTCATTCCAAGTAGAGCAAAAAACCAACAGTTACTTTTTAAGCAGAATTTAATTTTACGCTTAATTTCCTAACACGAAATTGATGAAAATGCAGCAAACGCTATCGTAGAATAAAGCCATAAATATACATGGGCATAAAAATTCGCTTTATTGCCTTACTCTGCTATGTTTTTCTCAATAATGAAAACGACTCAAAAATGCATAGTGTTGAATCGAAGAGTGTTAGTTAAATATCACGATTTTTTTGACTTTTAACAAAAACGATAAGTAAAAATTACAATAAAACGCGTCATTCACATTTTTAAGTAACAATTAAAATTTTTTTTAGTTTTATCGCCATTTTTAACGGTCAATATACGCTAAAAAAAACAACGAAAAACACTAAGTTGCTGATTTAAAATGGTTATTTATTTTAAATGCAAAGCAAAATAATAACTGTAAGAAAATTACATTAAAATTTTTTTTAGTTTTATCAAAAAAATTATACTCTTACTTTTCAACAACTTAAAAGTTTTCACTGTGTCATAATTTGACGAATTTTGTTATAAATTTTCACCGCAATGATCTAGGTCAAGTTTGTGTTTTATCAGTTTTGGTATTATCAACTCAGCGAATTTAATCTCACTTTCACTCACACAAAGAGCACCTGAGAAAATGGAAAACAATCCTTTCGACTCATTGATGCCACCAGCAATGGCACATAAAGCAGAAGAAGTTGGTGTATACAAAGCAACAAAGCACCCGCTACAATCTTTCTTCTTAGCGATCACCGCTGGTGTATTTATCTCTATCGCATTCGTGTTCTACACAACCGTTACGACTGGTGCGGGCTCTATGCCTTGGGGCATGGCAAAATTTGTAGGCGCATTAGCGTTTAGTCTTGGCTTAATCTTAGTAGTTATTTGCGGCGGCGAGCTTTTTACCTCTTCTGTTCTCACCACTGTTGCTCGCGCAAGTAATCGTATTACTACTGGTCAATTATTACGTAACTGGGTTGTTGTCTATATTGGTAACTTCATCGGTGCATCATTCTTCGTAGTATGTATTTGGATTGCAAAACAACACCTTGGCGATAATGGCCAATGGGGTATTACGGCAATGAAAATCGCACAACACAAACTACATCATACATTCGGTCAAGCAGTTGTACTGGGTATGCTATGTAACTTGATGGTATGTTTAGCGACCTGGATGACATTCTCTTGTCGTAGCGCAACTGACAAGATCATGGTAATGCTGCTACCTGTTGCGATGTTCGTTGCGTGTGGTTTTGAGCACAGTATTGCAAACATGTTTATGATCCCAATGGGTATCGTGATTCACAACTTTGCATCACCAGAATTTTGGGCTATGACGGGTGTTAACCCTTCACAGTTCGCAGATTTAACTGTAAATCATTTTGTTATGAACAACTTAATTCCAGTCACTATTGGTAACATCATTGGTGGTGGTTTCTTAGTTGGTCTAACGTACTGGGTTATTCATCGTCGCCCTGAACTTAAAGGCAATAGCCATCACTAAGTTCAAACGTCGATAACACTTATTTTTTTCTACTGAATAGTAATAGGTAGGTATACAATGGCAGAGCAATTTACTGCATGGGAAGGCTTCACCGCTGGTGATTGGCAGAACGAAGTAAACGTTCGTGACTTTATCCAAAAGAACTACACTCCTTACGAGGGTGACGGCTCTTTCCTAGAAACAGAAGCAACTCCAGCTACAGCGAAACTATGGGACGCTGTAATGGAAGGTATCAAGCAGGAAAACGCAACTCACGCACCTGTTGATTTCGATACTGACGTTGTATCTACTATCACTGCACACGATGCAGGTTACATCGAAAAAGAACTTGAAACTATCGTAGGTCTTCAAACTGACGCGCCTCTTAAGCGTGCTTTGATCCCTAACGGTGGTATCCGTATGATCGAAGGTTCTTGTAAAGTATACGGTCGTGAACTAGATCCAACTATCAAGAAAATCTACTCAGAGCTTCGTAAGACTCACAACCAAGGCGTTTTCGATATCTACACTAAAGATATCCTAAACTGTCGTAAGTCTGGCGTTCTAACTGGTCTTCCAGATGCTTACGGTCGTGGTCGTATCATCGGTGACTACCGTCGCGTAGCGCTATACGGTATTGATTACCTAATGAAAGACAAGCTAGCTCAATTCAACTCTCTACAAGAGCGTTTTGAGAAAGGCGAAGATCTACAGATGACTATGCAACTTCGTGAAGAAATTTGCGAACAGCACCGTGCTCTAGGTCAAATCAAAGAGATGGCTGCTAAATACGGTTGTGATATCTCTGGTCCTGCAACAACTGCACAAGAAGCAATCCAGTGGACTTACTTCGGCTACCTAGCTGCTGTTAAGTCTCAAAACGGTGCTGCAATGTCTCTAGGTCGTACTTCGACTTTCCTAGACATCTTCGTTGAGCGTGATATCGCTGCAGGTAAGATCACTGAAGCTCAAGCTCAAGAAATGATCGACCACTTCGTAATGAAACTACGTATGGTTCGTTTCCTACGTACTCCTGAGTACGATGAGCTATTCTCTGGCGACCCAATCTGGGCAACAGAATCAATGGGTGGTATGGGTCTTGACGGTCGTACACTAGTTACACGTACTAACTTCCGTTTCCTAAACAGCCTATACACTATGGGTCCTTCTCCAGAGCCAAACATCACTGTTCTTTGGTCTGAGCAACTACCTGTAGGCTTCAAGAAGTTCTGTGCGAAGGTATCTATCGATACTTCTTCTATCCAGTACGAAAACGACGACCTAATGCGTCCAGACATGAACTCTGACGACTACGCAATCGCATGTTGTGTATCTCCAATGGTTGTTGGTAAGCAAATGCAGTTCTTCGGTGCTCGTGCTAACCTTGCTAAGACTATGCTTTACGCAATCAACGGTGGTGTTGATGAGAAGCTTAAGATGCAAGTTGGTCCTAAGACTGAAAAAGTAACTGCTGAAGTTCTTGACTACACAGACGTGATGGATCGCCTAGATCACTTCATGGACTGGTTAGCAACTCAGTACGTGACTGCACTAAACGCAATCCACTACTCTCACGACAAGTACAGCTACGAAGCATCGCTAATGGCTCTACATGACCGTGACGTTAAGCGTACAATGGCTTGTGGTATCGCTGGTCTTTCTGTTGCTGCTGACTCACTATCAGCAATCAAATACGCTACAGTTAAACCAATCCGTGATGAAGACGGTATTGCAATCGACTTCGAAATCGAAGGCGACTACCCTAAATTTGGTAACAACGATGCTCGCGTAGATGACATCGCTTGTGACCTAGTTGAGCGCTTCATGAACAAGATCCGTACTCACAAGATGTACCGTGATGCGATCCCAACTCAGTCTATCCTAACTATCACATCTAACGTTGTGTACGGTAAGAAGACTGGTAACACTCCAGACGGTCGTCGTGCAGGTGCTCCTTTCGCACCAGGTGCTAACCCAATGCACGGTCGTGATGAGAAAGGTGCTGTAGCATCTCTAACATCTGTAGGTAAACTACCATTTGCTCACGCTAAAGATGGTATTTCTTACACATTCTCTATCGTACCGAATGCACTAGGTAAAGATCTTGATACTCAAGAAACTAACCTAGCTGGCCTAATGGATGGTTACTTCCACCACGAAGCTGGTATCGAGGGTGGTCAACACCTAAACGTTAACGTTCTAAACCGCGAAACTCTAGAAGACGCTGTTAAGAACCCAGAGAAATACCCACAGCTAACTATCCGTGTATCGGGTTACGCAGTGCGTTTCAACTCTCTAACTCCAGAACAGCAACGTGACGTTATCTCTCGTACTTTCACTGCATCTCTATAATTTAGAGCTTACAGTTTAGTATGTAGAAAGCGTGCTTTCTGATAAAAACCGGTCTTAATGGCCGGTTTTTTTATATCTGATGTTTACGTTATTCCCCTTCCTCTCTTCACTTCTTGGCGTTTTGATTTGCCACTAAACGTTTTCACTACTGGCTATAAAATAACAATGTAAAACTGCCGTTAAAATGTAGAAATTCACGATAAATATTGGCAAATATCCCTGATTTTCATCCTGATATTTCGCTACAATAGACCCGTAGTTTGTAATAAAATAACAACTAAATAGAACGCAGCACGCGGAGAAAGTAAGCAATGTCAGCAACAGGTCGTATTCACTCATTTGAATCTTGTGGAACCGTCGATGGACCGGGTATCCGTTTTATTGTTTTTCTACAAGGCTGCTTAATGCGCTGTCAGTACTGTCACAACCGCGATACATGGGATACTCATGGTGGTCGTGAAGCTACTGTTGATGAACTAATGCATGAAGCGAAATCATACCGTCACTTCATGAATTCTTCAGGTGGTGGTGTGACTGCATCAGGTGGTGAGGCAATGCTTCAACCTGAATTTGTACGTGACTTTTTCCGTGCCGCACAAGCTGAAGGTATTCATACCTGTCTTGATACTAACGGTTACATTCGTAAGCACACTGATGTGGTTGACGAAGTGTTAGATGCGACCGATCTGGTAATGCTTGATCTTAAGCAAATGGACGACAGCATTCACCAAAACCTTGTTGGCGTACCAAACAAACGTGTACTTGATTTCGCACGTTACCTACACCAACGTGGTCAGAAAACTTGGATCCGTTATGTTGTAGTACCGGGCTACACCGATGATGAACGCTCTGCTCATCTACTAGGTGAGTTCATTAAAGATATGGACAACATTGAGAAAGTCGAGCTGCTACCATACCACCAACTAGGTGAGCACAAATGGGAAGCAATGGGCTTTGATTACCCACTAAAGGGTGTTAATCCGCCGAAGAAAGAAACCATGGAAATGATCAAAGAGATCCTTTCTAGCTATGGTAAAAAAGTGATGTACTAACCCTACAGGTATATCCATATAGTGGTATCAAAAAAGCGAGCCTAAATGCTTAATGCCGATCAGTTAAGCTAAAAATGATCAGTTGAACGATCCTATAGATGTGTAAAAATCCAAGTGTGTTTAATGCTCTTGGATTTTTTTATGTTTTTAAGACAAGCACTTGAACAGATACACACCTTTTCAGCTGACAAATTAAATGGTCTTTCAGACTTACTTTGTCCAACGCTTATTGACCAATGCCTTCAAGATACTGGTGTTACAACTATCAGAAAACGAAGACTTCCAATGGAGTTAATGGTTTGGAGTGTCGTTGGTATGTCACTTTATCGACATTTGTCGATGAGCAAAGTGGTGTCTCAATTAGACATCTTATTACCAGGGAAAAAGCCATTTGTTGCCCCAAGCGCTGTCATTCATGCTCGAAAGAAATTAGGTCATGAACCACTAGAGGCAGTCTTTAATAAAACACAACAGTTGTGGCATGAGAAAACACCTCATCCCGATTGGCATGGTCTCACATTGCATGCTGTCGATGGTGTTGTCTGGCGTACGCCAGACACAAAAGAAAATGACCAAGCATTTTCAAGAACAGGCAATAAAACAACAATATCCGATTATCCTCAAGTGCGTATGGTTTGTCATATGGAACTAACCAGCCATCTTTTAAATAGTGCTGCATTTGATTCTGTTTCTGTCAGTGAGGTCGATTTAACAACCCAACTTATTGAAAAAACACCAGACCATAGCCTGACGCTATTTGATCGTGGTTTCTACGCCTTAGGTTTACTGCATAAATGGCAAAGTAAAGGTCAAGAAAGACACTGGCTAATCCCATTACGTAAAGGCGCTCAATACAAAACATTAAGAAAGCTCGGTAAAGGCCAAGAACTCATAGAGTTAACTTTGTCGCCACAGGCTCGCAAAAAATGGGTTGATGCGCCCGATACAATGAAAGCACGCTTAGTAACGACCATGATCAAAGGTCGTGAAGTGAAATTATTAACATCAATGACTGACCCAAAGCGCTATATAGGTGCTGATATTGCAGAGCTTTATAGCCACCGTTGGGAGATTGAGCTGGGTTACCGAGAAATGAAGCAATATATGTTGCAGGGAGCGATAACGTTAAGAAGTAAAACACCAGCGTTAGTAACTCAAGAGTTATGGGGAATGTTATTGGCTTATAATTTATTGCGATTCATGATGTGTCAAATGGCGTACTCATTAAAAAGTGTCATGCCATATCAAATAGGCTTTAAGCAAGCCTCAATATTTTTAATGAGTCAACTGCAACTATTACCAGCTGTAGCTGCTGGTCGATACCCTGAAATATTGAGATATATAATTGATATGGCAGAAAGTTTTGTTCTACCTGAAAGGCGTGAAAGAAGTTATCCAAGAGCAGTAAAGAAAAGGCCTAGTCGCTATGCGACTAGACCTTCAAGAAAACGTGAATTATCTTAATTCACATGCATTAAGCCTAAATGCTCGCTTTTTATTTACGTCGGAAATGATAAACAAAAAGAGCGATACACTCATACTTACAGTATAAATATATCGTTCTTTTCTTTTTAATATCAGTTAAATAGCAAGCAAAAAACCTGTATTAACGAGACAGTGGTAACACAACCAATAAAAATGAAACAAATAGCAGCATGATGCCAAAAGAAATTGGGGCGGTGTGCTTTAATGTCGTAACTGGCTCTTTCATTGATAGCTTCCTTTAAAACCGTTTTAATTATTTTTGATATAAATCAAATTATCCCTAAATTTTAAAGGTTATTGGCTAGGAAACCCACAACCAATAGTGAAAGCAGAGTTTTCATTATTTGTTAATTTCACAAATTTGCTTTCACTAAGCCAATCGATATACTTCATCACTCTGTTAACCTAGTTAATCACATCATCATTCTTCTACTATTCATCCCTATTAACGAATAATTACCTAGTACATATAACAGCATTACCAAACATAACCATTAAGATTTATATCGATAAAATATGGTTTATCCATGATAAAATTGTGATATAAACGCAGTGCAAACGTTTGCGTGACTAGTAAAGCAATGAAATTTAGCATCTATAGCCACTCATAGAGCTCTCACGCAACCAGCATATTGTTTCTACTGTGAGGAAATAAGCCTATATGAAAAGCGACATCGATATTTGCCGCGACACTCGACTTACGCCAATTGAACACATCGCTGAACAAGCTGGTATTCAACAGCAAGAGCTCACTCCGCAAGGAACATTAAAAGCCAAAGTTAAACCTGCAATTCTAAAAAGACTGGCTGACAAAGAGGAAGGTAAATTAGTTGTCGTTACCGCTATTACGCCGACTCCTCTTGGTGAAGGCAAAACAGTAACCACCATTGGCTTAGCACAAGGCTTAGCTAAGATAAATCGCTCTGTTATGGCATGTATCCGACAACCATCTATGGGTCCTGTCTTTGGGGTAAAAGGTGGCGCTGCTGGCGGTGGTTATAGCCAAGTTGCACCAATGGAGAAACTCAACCTGCACTTAACCGGTGATATTCATGCGGTAACGGCTGCACATAACCTTGCAGCAGCAGCTTTAGATGCCCGCTTATATCATGAGTCACGTTTAGGTTATGACGAATTCAGCGCCAAAACAGGCTTGCCAGCTCTTCGTATTGATATAAATAATATCTGCTGGAAACGCGTGATGGATCATAACGATCGCGCATTACGCATGATCACCATTGGTCAAAACGAGCCAGGTAAAACCATTAACGGTTTAGAACGTCATGATGGCTTTGACATCACTGCAGCTTCTGAGCTGATGGCCATTCTCGCGCTTGCTGATGATTTACATGATATGCGCCAACGCATTGGTCGTATCGTGGTGGCTTATGATCTCGATGGAAAACCCGTAACCACTGAAGATCTACAAGTCGCTGGTGCAATGGCTGTTACCATGTGTGAAGCCATTGAACCAACACTAATGCAAACATTAGAAGGTGTACCAACACTTATCCATGCTGGCCCTTTTGCTAACATTGCACACGGTAATTCTTCGATCATCGCTGATAAGATCGCATTAAAACTGAGTGATTTTGTTGTCACTGAAGGCGGTTTTGGCTCTGATATGGGGTTTGAAAAAGCCTGTAATATTAAAGCGCAGCAAGCTAATCGTGGCCCTGATTGTGCTGTGGTGGTTGCGACACTACGTGGTCTAAAAGCCAACTCAGGGCTTTATGATTTACGTCCGGGTCAAGCACTGCCTGCTGCTATCTTTAAAGAAGATAATGCAGCCCTTATTGCGGGTTTTGATAATCTAAAATGGCATATCAATAATGCCGCACGTTATGGTGTACCTGTGGTAGTGGCGATTAATCGTTTCCCACAAGACACCGATGCAGAGCTTGAACTACTGCAAAGCATGATCAATAACGCTGACTTTGCCACTCATGTTGATGTTGCGATCAGTGAAGCCTTTGGCAAAGGTGGTGAAGGTGCTATCGCACTGGCAGAGTGCGTGGTAAAAGCTTGTCAGCATCAAGCGAACTTCACGCCTTTGTATCAACTTAGCCAGCCGCTTGAAGAGAAAATCATGACTGTGGCTGAAGTAGGTTATGGAGCAAGTCATGTTGAGCTATCACCACTCGCCCAACAACAACTCGCACAATTTAAAGCTCAAGGTTACGATGATCTTGCTATCTGTATGGCGAAAACACCGCTTTCTATCTCGACCGATCCGAGTATAAAAGGCGCACCAACAGGTTTCACGGTTCCTATTCGTGAACTCAAACTTTGCGCCGGTGCAGGCTTTATTTATGCGCTATGCGGCAATGTAATGACAATGCCAGGTTTACCTGAGAAACCTGCATTTATGAGCTTAGATATCGATGAAAACGGCAATATTATCGGTCTAAGTTAACTACCTTTTCCCCTTTATTGAGACAGACTTTAAAGGGGAATCTGCTTTCTATCCTCTCGCTTACGCCCTCTTCACACTCATGTAACCATTTGTATCTTTTATACTATTCGCATAACAACAAGGTTAACACTTATCAGCACCACCTATTTAAATCAATACCTTACAAATTTAAAGGGTTTTATTTCAATAACATAAAGTAACAAAAAAAGATGCCTAATCGGGGTCAGATCATTTTTTTTTATACCTAACCTGCTACTCTCATTGGCAGAAAATAAATATCTATGAGGCCACCTTAAATGGAAATGACAAACGCTCAACGTTTAATTCTATCTAACCAATACTACTTAATGTCTAAATTGACACCTGAGAACGCAGAGAAATACCGTCGCCTTCAAACCATCGTTGAACGTGGTTACGGTCTACAAATGCGTGAACTTGATAAAGACTTTGGCGATTTACCTGAGCAAGATTGTCGTGAAATAATCGACTTCATGGAAATGTACCATGCCCTGCAAGAGTCGTTTAACCTTGAAGATTGCCGTTGTGATGGCGCAAAAGATATCGATCAACGCCGCTTACAATTCCTAGGTTTTGATGCTGCAACTGAAGCACAGCTTGTTAACTATGTTCGTTTCCTTGTTGATGAAGAAGGGCTATACCCTCAATTTGAGAAAAATGAGCACCGCTTTAATAGCCACGTTCCTATGCTAGAAAAATACCAGCGTATGTTAAAAGTATGGCGCAACTGTCCTCGTCAATACCACTTATCATGCAATGAGATCCAACAAATCTTGACTGCATAATATACGCATATTCATGAATAAGCCGAGTATCATACTCGGCTTTTTTCGTTTCCTATTTATTGACCAGAAATAGCTCATCACAAAACACTGAGTGCTATTTTTGTGAGATCGTCCATAGTTTATTATTGATATAAAGCATCCTTGCCAGCCTAGTGGTATAGCTACAGACATAATATAAAAAAGCCATAAATATTCAGTCTGATACGCTAGGAATCATTACTCAAATGCTCCACATCTTTATCTTGCTGCTCGTTATAGCAACACCGGTAATCGCACAAGCAACCCCTAATTTAGTTATTCTGACAACATTCACAGAAGAAGGGTTAAGTCCGATCATTGATAGATTCAAAGAAGAGCATCCACAAAGTAATATCAAAGTGATCCAACGCCGTGAAGCTTCTGGCTTACGTTTTCTAGACGATCAAAAAAAGAATATTGATATTATCATTTCATCATCACCCACTTTTTTCCAACCACTGATCAACAGCCAACAACTGCTTCCTTTCGGTAAAGCCAAAGCAAGAAAAGAGCAGCAACAGCTTTCTGAAGATATTATTGCATTTGGTCATACCGGATTTGGCTTACTGTGGAACCAGCGTTATTTAACTAACAATAACCTGCCTACACCGCAAACTTGGTTAGATCTCGCGAAACCAGATTTCTTTCGCCATATCAGTATTAGTAGCCCTTATCGCTCTAATACCACTCACTTAATGATTGAAAGCATCTTACAAGAATACGGTTGGGAGGAAGGTTGGCGTCTGCTGTATCAACTGGGCGGCAATTTCGCGTCAGTCGAAACCAATGCTTTTGCGCTCAGTGAAGCTATTTCTCGTGGTCTCATTGGTGTCGGCCCTGTGACTGACAGTTACGCTCGTCACTATAAAGCACAATTTCCCTATGTTGATTTTCTTTATCAACCACAAAGTCCATTATTACCGCACTATGTTGCGATAGTAAAAAACAAATATCGCTCTGATTTTGCTAAAGAGTTCGTTAATTTATTACTGTTTCAACGCTGTGATGAGAACACTGCCATATATGAGCATTTGATCCATCCAAAACAAATTGCCCATAATGATTTTATCGCGCAAACATTCAATAAAAAAACATTAGACTATCAAGTCATTCAGCAGCGTTCAGGACTAGTAAAACACTTGTTTGAGCAGACGATCAGCAACCAACTGCCAAAGCTAAATCAAGCATGGCAATTGCTACATTCAATCGAAAAAACAGCAGATACATTAACCGAGGAACAGCAAAAAGATTTTATTTTAGCGAAGCAACTAGCATCAACCTCTCCCGTCAGCATAGATGATATGCAAGATAAGGTATATCATGAGCTATCTCTTTTTCGAGACAACCCGCAGGTACATAATTATCGACAACAATGGCGGGTAAAAATGGCAATGCAATTAGAGCAAGCCATCGCATTAAGCTATACGATTATTAACGGGAAAACAGCATTGCAATGATCCGCAACATCAACAAAAAAACAATTGGTAGTCGTCTTATTATGTCGATTATCTTGATGGCATTTCTCACCATCTTAGTCAGCTTAATCGCCGTGTTAAATTGGGAAAAACTCAGCACACAAATTGAAACCATTACCCACAATAACATGCCTATTGTGCAGGCAAGTTATCAGCTAGAACGCAATACCGCTGAATTACAATCAACCCTGAATCTATTAGGGCAAAATACCAATCCACTCAAACACGATGCTATCAAAAGTAATATCAATCACACCCTAATTAACATTAGTACGGCGATTAACCGTATTTCCAAATTACACCACTACCCTGCTATCAAATCAGGGCATCAAGTATTGGTGCAGCAAATTGATAACTACACCAAACTGCTACAACAACGTAATAGTGATTTGTTTGCTTTAAGCCAAACGGCCAACAAATTGAAATGGCTTCACCATGATCTTATTGATGAACTAGTACCATTGCGCCAAGAAGTCGAATGGAAACTCAATAACATTAATCGTCATGAACACAAAAAAGATGCGGTTCAGCTTGATGTCGTCAATAACGTAATGAACGAGTTTTCACTGATCCAAGCAATCACAGTAAAAGAAAATGAACTGCACCAATTGGTCGTGGAAATCATTCAACAACGTCAAGATCGTGATCTTAAAAATGCTTTCAACTTCATCGGTCATAAAGCAGATGAAGTCGATATTATCAGCCAGCAAATTCGTAGCTATCCATCAAGCGTCACTTTCCGTCAGCTATTAGAGAAATTTACGGTATTGGTGAAACCCGGTGGTCAACTTGAGCAACAACTTAAGCGTGATATGATTTTAAGCTTACAAATCAACCGCGCGAAGGTCGATATTAAGCAACGACTCACACAGCAAGAAAACATGATCCAAACGCTCGTTGAGCATGCCGATCAATCGCTTAATAATTTAAATAACGATACCCGCCATGCCATTACCATGAGTAACTATATGTTGTTTGGCGTGGTATTCATTACGATCATATTAACTATTTTTCTCTCAGTGTATTTGGTTGGCAACGGTATCGTTAATCGACTCAATCTGCTCAGCAAAGATTTGCATGCCGTTGCAAAAGGCGATCTTAACGCGAAAATCTCCACCACAGGTGAAGATGAAATTGGCATTTTAGGCGATAACCTACGATATTTCTGTCGTCAAATGCAAGACATCCAAGCTTCTAATGCTTTGAATTTAATAAACAATACGCAAGTAAGCCTGATCACCTGTAACATGCATGGCGTGGTAGAATCCGTGAACTTACAGGCACTAAAACAATTTAATTTCGATCAGATCAGTCAACATCAAACTTTATGGGATTTATTTGATGCTCCGATCTCCACTCGATTAAGCCTGCTATTTAAGCCAAATAGCCTATTGCGTAAATTAGGCGCATATAAAATGACCGTGACATACACCACGGATAAACAACATTTATTCTACCTTCGATTGGATTTTCGCACCTTCAAACATGGCAATCAGGATAAGGTGATCATCACCATCACTGACATTACCGATCAAGAAAAAACCACCCGCTGGCTAGAAAATAAAGTTGCCGAAAAAACTCAATCATTAACCCTTAGAAATCAGCAATTAAAAGCTGAAATTGAAGATCGTAAGCGGATTGAAGGGGATTTAATTGCAACCCAAGATGAACTGATCCAAGCAGCTAAAATGGCAACGGTTGGTCAAACCATGACATCACTCGCCCACGAGCTAAATCAGCCACTATCGGCAATATCAACTCGACTATTTAGTGCTAAATTAGCCATTGAACATCAAAAATACGAAAAAATACCGGATAACTTAGGAAAAATTGAAGATTTAGTTATCCGAATGAGTAAACTAATCAGCAGTCTTCGAAGTTTTGCCAAAAAGCAATCGGCGACAAATCCATTAACCCAAGTGGATGTTCAAGAGTCAATCAAACAAGCCATACTCATTGTTGAAAGTCGTGCCAAAGTACAACAAACAACAATAGCCAATACCATTAGTGCACCTATCTATGCCCAAGCCGATCAGGTTCAACTTGAGCAAGTTTTAGTCAATTTATTGGTCAATAGCTGTGATGCTGTTGCAAGTTGTAAACAGCGACAAATAACCATTATGCGACTTGATAGCCCTAAAGATAGAATAAGGATCGCGGTGTTAGATAGTGGTCATGGCTTTAGTAATGACATTATTGATAAATTATTCGTACCTTTTACTACCACCAAAGATGTTGGACTCGGGTTAGGTCTCAGCATCTGCAATTCAATCATGACAAGGTTAAAAGGTAACATCTACCTCGCTTCTGGTCTCACAGGTGGAGCGATGGTTGTTCTGGAGTTAAAAAAAGATGATGAGTGATAATACTAATGTACTGATTGTCGATGACGATCAAGATGTACTAGATGCCTACCAAGAGTTGCTCGAGTTAGCTGGTTACAATGTTGAAACCGTCTCAGACTCAACTCAAGTGATCGCCATGCTTGATCATCACTGGACTGGGGTCATTGTCACTGATATGTACATGCCTGGTTTAAATGGCATGGAGTTGCTGGAAAAAATTCAGCAATTTGATAACGAGATCCCTGTCATTATCGTCACAGGTCATGGTGATATTCCAATGGCGGTTGATGCTCTTAAAAAAGGAGCTATCGACTTTCTGCAAAAGCCATTGCAGCCCAATGATCTGATCCAACTGTTAGAGAAGCATCTACCATTACGTAAGCAGATCATTGAGCAACGCAAAACCTTACAAAGCACAGCTACTGAACTGTTACTAGGTGATAGCCCATTAATCGTTAAAGTGCGTGAGCAATTAAAACAAGTCGCAAACTCTACTAAAGACGTATTAATCGAAGGTGAAAATGGCACAGGCCGTCACACCATTGCTAAAATTCTGCATAAAAACAGCCCATTGCATCAAGGACCAATGGTAGAAGTTGATGGTTCAGCAATCACTTGTACCCCCGATCTTCAACGTAGCATGATCTCTGCACGTACTGGTTGTTTATGTTTAAGCAACCCACATATCATGCCAAAAGAAAGCCAGCAGTGGTTATGTCGTTTCTTATTAGAGCAAGAGCGCCAAGGCAAGAAAGAAGTACGTTTATTAGCACTGTTTGAAGGTTCACCAGAGCCTTTCGTTGAAAGTGAGCAATTCTTACCTGAGCTATTCTACTTCCTAAGCCAAGTACGTTTTAGCTTACCGACATTACGTCAGCGCAGCAGTGACATTACTAGTATCTTTAAGCACTATTTAAAACAAAGCTGTAAGAAACTAAACAAGTCAGTACCAACTATTGATAAGGCTTACATCAATACCCTATGTCGTTATGAATGGCCGGGGAATGTGTTAGAGCTAAAGAACGTCGCTGAACTGTATGCGATTGGCATCGTCAAATTGGCAGGACAAGAGCGTTCAAAACCAATTGAGCAAATGAGTAGCCCACTTGACGATCTAGTGGATGGTTACGAAAAGCAAGTCATCGAAGATGCATTATACCTGTTTGCAGGACGTATTAATGAAGTGTCATCGTACTTGCAGATCCCACGTAAAAAACTATATTTACGTATGAAAAAGCATGGATTAGACAAAGCAGAATATAAAGTTAGACCAAGCCACTAACACTGATTCTACGCTTAAAATCCTGCTGCAAAAGCCTTCGTCACTGAAGGCTTTTTTATTTGCACCAAAATCCGTTAGCGACAACAGCCAATAACCATTACACTAAGCGGCTGTTTTTCAGCTTTGGTTTATTCTTATGTCCTATCAATGCCCCCTATGCCATGCGTCACTGGTTTTAAATACGCAAGGCGAGCAACCGAAAACTTACCGTTGTTGTAACAACCACCAATTTGATCTGGCAAAAGAAGGCTATGTGAACCTAATGCCTGCTCACCACAAAAGCTCGAAAAATCCCGGTGACAATAAAGAGATGATGCAAGCGCGTCGTTTATTCCTTAATACCGACCATTATCAGCCACTTCGTGACGCTGTTATGGCGCAACTTCGTTCTCAATTACCGGAAGATGCAACCCAACTACTTGATATTGGTTGTGGGGAAGGCTACTACACCTCCGAGTTTGTCCAGCTACGCCAACAATTTCCCGCACTTACCGTTCATGGTTTAGACATCTCAAAAGTAGCGGTAAAGTATGCTGCCAAACGCTACCCTGAATGTGATTTCTGTGTCGCTTCAAGTCACCGTTTACCTTTTGCTGATCAGTTCTTTGATGGAGTCGTGCGTATCTACGCACCTTGTAAAGGTGAAGAATTAGAACGTGCAATCAAACCCGGCGGCATCTTAGTTGCAGTAACCCCTGCACCTCGTCATTTATACCAATTAAAAGAGCTGATTTACGATGGTGTACGTCTACACGATGTGCCTGTTGAAACGATCCCTGGCTTTGAATTGATTGCAGATGAGCAACTACATTACGAGATGTCTTTAAGCGGTGAAGAAGCGACAGCGTTAATGCAAATGACGCCGTTTGCGTGGAAAACATCAGAGCAAGTATGGCAACAACTCGGTGAAGCGAAAGATTTCTTCTGCGAAGCGGATTTTGCAATTCGAGTTTACCGTCGCCAATAATCGACATTATCTCTCCGCACTCAAATGCGAGTTACTGTCAATTGATAATAACTCGCATTAACGGTATTATTCATTACTGCGTTTTATTTCCTACTCTTAAAATAAGTTCATCTTTAGGGATATCAGTAATGAATAAATGGCTCGCGCTAAGTCTTAGCCTTGCAACGGTATTAACCGGCTGTGCTTCTTCAAATCACTCTCCAGCTCCTGTTTCCCCCCCAAGTACCTTTTACGACTACACGATCACCTCTGCACAAGGAAACACATTAAGCGTTAACCAATTAGCCTTAGCACTTAAAGACGCCGATATTATTTTGGTTGGCGAATGGCACAGTCACCCTGCAGCTCACCTATTACAGAGCCAATTGTTTGCAGCCTTATACCAACAAAACCCAAATATGGCGCTCTCAATGGAGCAATTCACCCGTGACAAACAAGCCATTGTAGATCAATACCTTGCAGGTAAAATTGGCGAGCGAACACTGGTATCAGAAGCTAATGCATGGCCAAACTACGACAGTGATTACCGCCCGTTAGTTGAATTTGCCAAGCAACATAAATTAGATGTGATTGCCGCTAATGCGCCCAAAAGTATCGTGCGCTGTATTAGCAAACAAGGGGCAGGCTATCTCAATAAATTACCAACATCAGAGCGTTCGTGGGTAGCACAATCACTCACGCTCAATAAAGATGCCTATCAGACTAAGTTTTTAAACTCGATGCATCATGGCAATGAAGAGCAAAACCTGCGTATGTTTGCCGCTCAAACCGCATGGGACGATACAATGGCAGAAAGTATGGTCGACTATTTAAAGAACCATCCAAACAAGCAAATTATTCATGTTGCTGGTCGTTTTCATACCATGGAAGGACTCGGCACTGCATCTCGGATCAAAGCACGTAACCCTAACTTAAACGTCGCATTGGTTACCCCAGTCACCGCTAAAGAAAAGTTAGCCGATAATGCTCAAGATTACCGCGTTACCATGGCACCACTACCTGTACGTTATGCACAAAAAGATAACCAAAACAAAGCGATGAAAAAAATGATGATGAGAAATAAAGAATTAAAGTGCTATGAATAGATGATGGGAAGATAATTTTACATAGCCCAGATAGAGCAGAACCCCATCGGCGGCCAAGCAGTTGGGGTTCTTTGGGAGATAACAGCTATATCTCTTAGTAGCCATATTATAATGCCATAACTACCTTTCTGATTTCTGAATAGGATAGTTTCTAATACCTATTAAATCCTCAGAAAAAACGGCAACATAGATTGCATTAATATTACATTTAAAAAACAGCGTAGATACTAATCTCACTCTATGTATTTTATATGACACCCTTGTAGCAATTTGGTTGCATTTAATTATGCATTTTTTTAGTTTTTTTTCTAACCACAGGCCCCCCCCTGCGATAAACCTATTCTTGCGGTATTAAATCTTATCTCTTAACATCGCTACCCTGCTCAAATTCGAGTAAAATAGATCCAGCTCTCCCTGTTTTGAGCTTATAGAGAACTAGGAAAATCATGAAAAAAACATTTGCTTTAACCCACCCTAAAAAAGCTGTTCCTCGCGTTGTTGAAGCGGTTAAGTACGAAGTGAAGAAATACTTACGTCGTGAGCGCAACAAAACATTGCCTGCAGGCGCTGATTTCTGGGACTTTGATTGTAAGTTTGGTCATACCGAGCAAGAAGCAAAAGTGATTCATGTTAAAGAAATCAACAAGTGCATTGATGAAGCAGAAAAACTAGCGCTTCCTTCACTGTACCTAGAAATTTTGGCGAAGCCTGCAACACGCGCACCTCGCCCTGTTCGTGATTTCGATGACGAATAATCAATCTATCTGTTAAGGTTCACGCCTTACAAAAAGAGTCACAATGTGGCTCTTTTTTATTATCTGTAAAATGGTGATAGTAGCAGCGGTTAATATGATAACCATACAAAAAAAGCAGCGTCATATGAGGCTGCTTTTTCGTAACGAACGATCAATTAAAATAACAAGTTCCAACAGTGTTATAACGTGATTTAGAACCAACGCTCTAGTGAGCTGCGATCAAGCTGTTTAAAAGCACGGCTTAACACTTCTGCTAATTCTTGATAACGCGGCTGCGCCTTTTTCGGCTGCATCGCATACCCTTCACTGACTATCTTTTGGTAAATTTCGTTATACCACTTTGCTAATGATGGCGGCAGTACGGTTTGGCTACGTTTACCCAACCACCATAAGCCTTGTAATGGCATCGATAACGCTAATAACGCCACAGCTACCGCCTGTGGCATCGCCCCATAATTATTGAAAACCATTTGGGTCAAAATACTAATGGCAGCCACAGCTGGCATCACTTTGGTTGCGAACTTGGTCGCCTTGATATAGCGGTGCTCAGGAAAAACGGCAGCCAACTCTTTACGCATTGGCCATGTGCTCATGTAATGCTGACCATCTTGGAAACTTTTCCACATTGTTTGTTGAGTCATAAAGCACCATTTATCAAAAAAAATTACAATTCTTCAACTTTTTAGGTAGTAAACTTGATTAAAATTAAATTTATCTAAAAATGTTTTTGTTATATTGCTTAACAATCGCTATCCTAAGCGCGCTTAAACCTAATTGTTGCTGTTAATTGTATTAACTGCAAGTTAAGCACCCTCAAGGATGAACCTGAATTGCAGGCAACTCAATTCAAATACTCAAGAATGAGCGCGAATTTCACCCTGATTAGACTGATGATTTAAACATCGTCTATTCTATGGGTACTTTTTTATTCAAACATGAATATCAACTTTCAGACAGATTATAGGTAGTCACTCATGTCTAAGCTGGTTTTAGTTTTAAACTGCGGTAGTTCATCTCTTAAGTTCGCAATCATCGATCCTGTATCAGGTGACGAACACCTTTCAGGTCTAGCAGAATGTCTAGGTCTTCCTGAAGCACGCATCAAGTGGAAACTTGACGGCAAGCACGAAGCTCAACTAGGTGAAGGCGCGGCTCACGAAGAAGCTCTAGCATTCATGGTTGACACTATTCTTGCTTCTAAGCCAGAACTTAAAGAGAACCTAGGCGCTATCGGTCACCGTATCGTACACGGTGGCGAGCAGTTCACTGACTCTGCACTAATCGACGACGTAGTACTTAAAGGTATCGAAGACGCTGCAACTTTCGCACCTCTTCACAACCCAGCTCACATCATCGGTATCGAAGCGGCTAAGCACAACTTCCCTGAGCTTAAGAACGTAGCAGTATTCGACACAGCTTTCCATCAGACTATGCCTGAAGAAGCATTCCTATACGCTATCCCATACAACCTATACAAAGAGCACGGTATCCGTCGTTACGGCGCACACGGTACTTCTCACCGTTTCATCGCACGTGAAACAGCATCTCTACTAGGTAAGCCTCTTGATGAACTAAACATCATCAACTGTCACCTAGGTAACGGTGCATCTGTATGTGCAATCAAAGGCGGTAAAGCAGTTGATACTTCAATGGGTCTAACTCCTCTTGAAGGTCTAGTAATGGGTACACGTAGTGGTGACCTTGACCCTGCAGTTATGTTCCACCTACACGACAAGCTAGGTATGAGCGTTGCTGAAATCAACACTATGTTCACTAAAGAGTCTGGCCTACTAGGTCTTACTGGCGTGACTTCTGACTGTCGTTTCGTTGAAGAAAACTACGGCGAGAAAGAAGAAGCAACTCGTGCAATGAACGTATTCTGTCACCGTCTAGCTAAGTACGTAGCTGGTTACGCTGCAACTATGGACGGTCGTCTAGACGCTATCGTATTCACTGGTGGTATCGGTGAAAACTCTGCGCCAATCCGTGAAATGGTTCTAAACCGTCTATCTATCTTCGGTATCGAAGTAGACAACGAAGCTAACCTAAAAGCACGCTTCGGTGGTGAAGGTGTTATCACTACTGCTGACAGCCGCATCCCTGCAATGGTTGTTTCTACAAACGAAGAACTAGTAATCGCAGAAGATACAGCTAAGCTAGCTAACATCTAATCTCACGATTATCTTAACGGCTGGCTTTAAGTCAGCCGTTTTTTCATGACCTCCCGTCATGTTCTCATGTGGTGCTGTTCTATACTTATTCCCATTGTTTACACGTGAATTGTTATTGAACAGTGCTGTATCCATTCAATAGTTAGAGGAATTTATAGTGTCCCGTACTATTATGCTTGTTCCAGTTGGTGCTGGCGTAGGTCTAACAAGTGTTAGCCTTGGTGTACTTCGTGCAATGGAACGCAAAGGCGTTCGCGTTTCTTTCTTCAAGCCTATCGCTCAACCACGTAAAGGTGGCGATCAGCCTGATTTAACGACGACTATCATTCGTGCAAACAGTGACATGCAAATCGCAGAGTCATTCTCAATGGCGAGTGCAGAAGAGTTAATCCGTAACGACAAAACTGACGTTCTTCTAGAAGACATCGTTGCACGTTTCAAAGAATCTACAGCTAACTCTGAAGTAACGCTGATCGAAGGTCTAGTTGCGACTCGTAAGCACCCATTTGCAAACCAAATCAACTTTGAAATTGCAAAAACGCTAGATGCTGAAATCGTATTCGTTGTTTCTCCTGGCACTGATAACCCAGCTCAACTTAAAGAGCGTATCGAAGTAGCATGTTCTAACTTCGGTGGTATCAAGAACAAGCAAATCTCTGGTGTTATCGTTAACAAACTTAACGCACCAGTTGATGCAGAAGGTCGCACTCGTCCTGACCTTTCTGAGATCTTCGACGACGCTGAAGGTACTGTTCCTTCAAACGTTGAAATCATGCAAGTGTTCAACTCAAGCCCAGTACGCGTACTAGGTTGTGCTCCATGGAGCGCAGAGCTTATCGCAACACGTGCAACTGATATCGCACAACACCTAAACGCTGAAATCATCAACGCTGGTGACATCGAAACTCGTCGTATTAAGAGCATCACTTTCTGTGCACGTTCTATCCCTAATATGGTTGAGCACTTCCGTCCAGGTTCACTACTAGTAACTTCAGCTGACCGTCCAGACGTAATCGTTGCAGCATGTCTTGCAGCAATGAACGGCGTTGAGCTAGGTGCACTACTTCTAACAGGTGGTTACGACCTACCAAAACCTGTTATGGATCTATGTGAGCGCGCATTCGCAACAGGTCTACCTGTAATGACTGCACAAGGTAACACTTGGCAGACTTCTCTAAATCTACAGAGCTTCACACTAGAAGTACCTGCAGACGATAAAGAGCGTGTAGAGCTAGTTAACGAGTACATGGCAAGCCACATCGACGGTAACTGGATTGAATCTCTAACTGAAGGTTCAACTCGTGAGCGTCGTTTAAGCCCACCAGCATTCCGTTACCAGCTAACTGAGCTTGCTCGTAAAGCGGCTAAGCGTATCGTTCTTCCTGAAGGTGACGAGCCACGTACAGTTAAAGCTGCGGCTATCTGTGCTGAGCGCGGTATCGCGGAATGTGTGCTTCTAGGTAACCCAGAAGAAATCCGTCGCGTTGCTGAGCAACAAGGCGTGACTCTAGGTGCTGGCGTAACTATCATCAACTCTGATGAAGTTCGTGAAAACTACGTTGCTCGTCTAGTTGAGCTACGTGGCGCGAAAGGTATGACTGACGTTGTTGCTCGTGAGAAGCTACAAGATTCAGTATTCCTAGGCACAATGATGCTTGAGAACGACGAAGTTGACGGTCTAGTGTCTGGTGCAGTTCACACAACTGCGAACACTATCGTTCCTCCGTTCCAAATCATCAAGACTGCACCAGATGCATCTATCGTATCTTCTGTATTCTTCATGCTACTACCTGACCAAGTATTGGTTTACGGTGACTGTGCGATCAACCCAGATCCAACAGCTGAGCAACTTGCTGAAATCGCTATCCAATCTGCAGATTCTGCAAAAGCATTCGGTATCGACCCTCGCGTTGCTATGATCTCTTACTCTACTGGTACTTCTGGTAAGGGTGCAGACGTAGATAAAGTACGTGAAGCAACGAAGATCGCTCAAGAGAAGCGTCCAGATCTAGTGATCGACGGTCCTCTACAGTACGATGCTGCAATCATGGAAAACGTAGCTGCTTCTAAAGCACCTAACTCTCCAGTAGCAGGTAAAGCAACTGTATTTGTATTCCCAGACCTAAACACTGGTAACACAACATACAAAGCGGTACAGCGTTCTGCAGATCTAGTATCTATCGGTCCAATGCTTCAAGGTATGCGTAAGCCAGTTAACGACCTTTCTCGTGGTGCGTTAGTTGACGATATCGTGTACACAGTTGCACTAACTGCAATCCAAGCAGAGCAAGCTGCAGCTAAATAAGTTTTAAGACTTATTTAACCGACAGATAAACGCCTCTATACCTGCTATCAATTTTTATTGATAAAGCGTATAGGGGCGTTTTTTATTACTGGCAACCAAAGATATTACCCTTTATGCTGACAAGCTCATTAACGGTTAAGGATGACCTGTTAGCATGGATTTACTCAACTCAATCGGGCTATTTATTGGCTCGCTGATCTCAAATACCCTCGCATCACTCTCAGGTGGTGGCGCAGGCTTAATACAATTTCCCCTACTGATTTTTCTCGGCTTACCTTTTGGTATCGCCCTAGCAACCCACAAAGTCGCAAGTGTGGCATTAGGCGTTGGCGCAGCAATTAAACATTTACGCCAAGGCACATTATCTTGGGGATTTACCCTCTACGTTATTCTGACAGGCGCTATTGGCGTGATCCTTGGCGCGCACCTGATCCTCTCTTTTCCTGAAAATATCGCAGAAGCGGCACTCGGCATCTTAATCATTAGCCTTGGTATTTATTCGCTGATGAAAAAAGAGCTAGGGCAAAACGAAAACAGCATAAACCGTGACACCAAAGGCATGATCATCGGTGGGCTAGGCTTAGCCACTATTGGGGTATTAAACGGCTCATTAACGGCAGGTACAGGGTTATTTGTTACCCTATTTTTAGTCAGGTGGTTTGGCTTTAGTTATAAACAAGCCGTGGCCTTAACACTTGTTAGCGTAGGGCTATTTTGGAATGGCATTGGCGCTGTCGCTATTTACCAAGCAGGCGCACCAATTTACTGGCCGTGGATCCCTGTACTTTTACTTGGTTCACTCTTAGGGGGTTACTTAGGCGCTCACCTTGCTCATCAAAAAAGTAATCAACTCATCAAACGTTGTTTTGAAGCCCTCACCTTCATTATTGGCTTCAAATTACTTTACTCACTATTTTAATCCACGCTATTTAAGGAGTTTGCATGGATAAAGCGATCATTGATATCTACTACTGTCGTCAATGTAATTGGATGCTACGCTCCACTTGGATGACCCAAGAGCTACTGCATACCTTCAGTGAAGAAATCCAAACCATCAGCCTTCACCCAGACACAGGTGGACGTTTTGAAATTCACTGTAATGGCCAGCTAATTTGGGAACGTAAAGCCGATGGTGGCTTCCCAGATGCGAAACAGCTAAAGCAACGCATTCGTGATGTTATCGACCCTGAACGTGATTTAGGCCACGTTGATCGCCACAGTAAACCATAAGCGATAACTTCATATACAACAACGCCCTGAATGTGCTTTCTCTATTAAGTGGCTTTGCGCTTAAAACCAGAGAGCTACATTCAGGGCGTTACTTTTATCTCGTTGCGAATTAGATCTGGGTTTGAACCAGTACTTCACCGTCAAAGCTGATCACAGATAGCTGATTGCCATCTAATAGACCGTAACTTGCAGGTAAGCCATTACGAGGAATAGCAACAGAGCCAGGATTAAACACAAACAGTTCGTCTTGCGCTTCAGCCACAGGAATATGTGTATGGCCGGATACAATCACATCACCGGCACATAAACGAGGATGTTTATTGGCGTTGTATAAGTGGCCATGTGTTAAAAACAGACGTTGGCCTGTTGGCAATAACACAAGGTTGTAGTCCGCCATGATTGGGAACTCAAGCAGCATTTGGTCAACTTCACTGTCGCAGTTACCACGAACAGCAGTAATACGATCACCATAGCGATTTAACAACTCAGATACCTTGATAGGATCGTAGCCTTCTGGCAATGGGTTACGTGGGCCATGATTTAAAATGTCACCCAATAGAATTAAGTGCTCTGCACCGCTTTGTTCAAAAGCAGCAATCATCTTTTCAGCACTCGCAAACGAGCCATGAATATCAGAAGCAAAAAATAATTTCATCATCAAAAACCAGTCATTAATACAGGTTCGAAGTCTACTCTCTGTATCATCAAATTACTATGTTATCGATATGAGACATCACCCACCACTGCAATCATGCGCATTTACACACATAAAGAATCGTGACCACACTCCGACGTCACAATATTAATAAGAGCATTTTTAGCGTTCAGTTATACTGATAATTCAACTTATATATACTATAAATAAGCGACACATCAGAATGTTAAGATGACAAACAGAAAACGGAAGATAACGATGAAGATTTTAATGACAGGCGCAACAGGCTTTATAGGACGAGCTCTTCTTCCTCATTTTAATCACGATCATGTTACGGTACTGACCCGCAACCCAACCCGTGCTTATCATCTGCTTGGTCATCATATTAATGCGGTAGACAGCCTAGAGAGCTTCGACAACTTTGATGAGTTTGACGCCATCATTAACCTTGCTGGCGAGCCCATCATGAACAAGCGTTGGAGCGAAAAGCAAAAGCAAAAGATCTGCCAAAGTCGTTGGGATATTACCAAACAGTTAGTTGATAAAATCAATGCCAGCACTAACCCACCGCATACCTTTATTAGCGGCTCAGCTGTGGGAATTTATGGCGATAATCAAGATAAGACCATTGATGAATCTACCCCGCTTGATATTAACGATAACGACTTTGCCCAGAACGTCTGTCATCGCTGGGAGCAAATTGCCCTTGAAGCCCAATCAGAAAAAAACCGTGTATGCCTTATTCGCACAGGTATCGTACTTGGTAAACAAGGCGGAGCATTAGCACGTATGTTACTGCCATATCAATTAGGGCTAGGCGGTAAAATTGGCGATGGTAAACAGTACTTCCCGTGGATCCACATGCAAGACATGATCAAAGGCATCATCTTCTTGCTCAACCACCCAGAAGCGCGAGGCGTGTTTAACTTTACAGCACCTACTCCAGTGACCAATAGCGTCTTTAGCCAAACCTTGGCAGCAACCCTAAAACGTCCACACTTTTTATTTACTCCTGCATGGATACTAAAGCTCGGGCTTGGGGAATCAGCACAACTATTGCTTGATAGCCAACGTGCACTGCCGAATAAATTACAGCAAGAAGGGTTTAACTTTAGCTTCCCTTGTATTGAGCAAGCATTGAAGCAGACGTTATGTGATTGAGAGAAACAAAAACAGGGCTGAAGAGCCCTGTTTTTGATATAAAAATTTATCGTTTTATTTCTGCTTCGAGCTGCTTTTCAATCACGTCACATTCTTGTTTTGTCGGTGCAGTCCATCCTTCTGGTTTTATTTTATATGGGTCTATCCCCTTACATTCCAAAAGTCTTCTCTTTCTTGGATCTTTTAATACGTTATCAATATCTTTCAGTGCATTATCTAATTGAACATTAGTTTCTTTAGACGCCTCATTTAAAGAATTACACTTATAAAAACTGAAGCTAATTAAACCTAAAAGCACAAATACAACAATTTTAGACCACAATGGTGACGTCACTTTGCCACCAAGTTTCTGAAAGTGTCTAATATCTTTATGCATCCATCCTTTATAATCCTTTACACCTAACACAACACCTTTAAAAGGTTTACGGCTACCACATCCTAAACATGACTTTGTATCATGAGAAAGTTCCTTTGAACAATGAGAGCATTTAATTAGCACTAGCTATTCCACTAAAAATAAAAATTATCTTAATGTTTAAAGATACTAACAAGTACCATTATCTCAAATTAATTCAATCAGTTAATAAAAAATGTAACAAATTTAAGATATCGCTCAAAAAGAATACTCTGTAAGAACAAAGCCATTCCTTTTTCAATTAGCATGATACAAATATTTACATAAATAAAAGGTCACTCTATACCGAAAGCGACCTTATAAAATTTATTTATAAACGAGACAATAATCTATCAGCGTCTTTTGCATATCTTGTTTATCACTAAGCATCAACATTGCATAAACTATGTTATTGACTGCATCATAGCGATAAACAATTTTTAGCCCATCAGATTTAAATACTCGGTACTCAATCATTCCAAAAAATTCCCTTATGTCATGACATATTGGATACATTTCAGGATTATCTAATACAGTCGATTCAAATCTCTCAATTAGCTTTTCAACTCGCTCAACAACCTTAACTTCATCATTCCACTGGGTGAAATAATCAATTAAAGCAAAAGTTGTATTCTCAAATGTATTTGTAGGAACTAATGTAGTTTTAGCCATGATTTCTCGTCTATTTTTTACGAGCGGCTAATCTATCTTTTAATGATGTCATTGACGATGTACGACCTTGTTTGATATCTGATTCAGCAAAACTCAGCATCTTCATCATTGCAATGGCTTGCTCACGACGTTCATGTTCTTCATAAGAAATCACAACGTAAGAGGGTTTACCATTTTGTGTAATCGTTAATGGTTCATCTAAAGGTAGATCTGCAGCATTTTTCTTTAGAAAACTTACTGTTTCAATCATCTTCACCTTCCATTGTGCTCTGCTTCTCATAGAGCATTTATTTCATCACTTTATCGGTAACTCTAACAGTCACTCGATATAGCAATAATAGCTTTGCAAACCTAAAAGGTCCATATTTAGACCAAATTTAAACCATCAATATTTAAGCATATCACCTTAACGGCAACAACAGCTTCTTGATCTGCGAACGTGACACTAAATACACCAACCCAATTGCCAGCACAGGTAAGCCTAACCACATTAAGGGATGCAAGGTAAACGGCAGTTCAAAGCCTTTCACCACCAGCAAGCCGACAACAAATTCAGCGCCAACAGCTGCAATAATACCAGCTAATAACGCAATAATGCCGTATTCACACCACAAAGTAGCAGCAATGCGTTTTCGGCTTGCACCGAGTGTGCGATAAAGCTGAATTTCGGTTTGACGCTCAGAAATACTCAAGCGCAATAAGGTCATGATTAACAGCAACCCACTCAGAACACCTAAACCAGCTAATACCGTCAGTGACCAACTCACTTGAGTTAACAAGCCTTGAATGCGTGTCGCCATCATACGTAAATCAAGCACACTCACGGTTGGGTAATTGCCAGCTAAGGTATTAAGTAAATCACTTTGCTGATCGTTTATGCGAAAACTCACTAACCATGTAGCAGGAAACGACTGCAATACATCTGGAGTGAAAATAAAATAGAAGTTCGGCTTCATATTACGCCATTCTACATCACGAATGCTGTTTACTGTGGCGTTAAACTCTAACCCACCAACAGTAAAAGCTAACTTATCACCCAAATTAATATTTAGGCGTTTCGCAATACCCGACTCCACTGAGACACCAGAGTTATCTCCCCATTTACCTTCAATAACGTCATTATGGCTCGGTAAGGTTTCTGCCCATGTGAAGTTAAGCTCTCGTCTTAATGCGGGATCACGATCTTCCTCTGTGTGATCACTATTCATATCATTATCGACTTGCGCTTCTTCCGCTAAGGGATAAAAACGTTGCTCGTTAATCGCTACCAATCGCCCACGGGTTACAGGATAGCCATCAGAACGGGCTAATTGATTCACATCTAAATAATCTAAATAGGCTTGTTGCTGCTCTGGCGCAATATTAATTGCAAACACGTTAGGCGCATCAGTAGGTAAGGTCTTTTTCCAATCCGCCAGTAGCTCGTTACGCAGTAAGCCAATCACGGCTAATAGCATTAACGAACAGGTTAATGCTGCCAATTGTGTTGCGGTATTTGCTTTACTACGATTGACACGACTTAACGCCAACGCATAAGCAGAGCCAAACTTAATCTTCTTAAGTAATGCGATAGCTGCGATGCCAACTAAAGCCAGCAACACTAACAGTGCAACCATGCCCAATAAGGTGAGCCAAACAAACAGGTTAGTACCAATCCATGCAACGGCTGCCAGTACAGGAAAAATCAGTAACAACCAAACAGGTGAGAATTTAGCCGTGGGTGTGTCGGTTACTTGTACCGTATTCATAGCAGAAGCATTGACCAAGCGAGACAGCGGAATACTCAATGCAGGCAATGAAATAAATAACGCCAATAATAGGCTGATCACTAATGGCGCAAACCCAATGCTCGGTAATTCATCAGGTAGCAATTGTTGCAGTGGGTAGCGCAGCAACCATTCAAGCCAAAAACCCAATAGTAAACCGACGCCAATGGCGACTGAAAACACGACCGCAATTTGTTGTAATAACCATCGCCATAGAAAACGTCGACTTGCACCAAGGCTTTTCATCATCGCAACAGAGGTAATGCGGGTTGCGGCATAATGCTGACATGTCAGCACTAAGGTTGCTGATGCCATCAGTACTACCAGAACTAAAGTTAACGATAAATATTGCCTTGCTCGTTCAATAAAATCACCGCTGCGCCCTGCATCGTTTTCAGTTAACCAGCGTTGGCTAGGGGTTAGTGAGAATTGCTGGCGAATATCTTTAAGAGCAGCATCTGAGCCAGAAAAATAATAACGATAGCTGATCCTACTGCCTTCTTGGATCCCACCAATGGCTGCAATGTCTTGATTATTAATTAGCACGGCTGGCATTTGGCTAAAAGGATTAAAAGAAAGCTCGGGATCTTCTAAAATTCGCCCACTGATGGTTAGCTCACCATCCCCCAGCATGAGTGTATCGCCCACGTTGACATCAAGTAGGGAGAATAAACGCTCTGATAGCCACAGCTCACCAGGCTTCACATTATGGTGCAATGACTTATCAGCCGCTTGTAAGCGTAACTCACCACGTAATGGAAACTGTGCATCTACGGCTTTAACACTGACTAACTGCATACCGTTATCGCTAAATGCCATGGTACCGAAACGGGTTTGCTGTGAAGTTGTTACATTATTAGTTGATAGCTGCTTGAGATCGACCGCTTGAGAAGATCGCAATACCATGTCTGCCGCTAATGCAGAGCGACCTTGCGAAACTATAATCCCTTCAACTCGGCTGACTAATGCCGATAATGCAAACACACAGGCAATGATTAAACTCAGCGCCAAGGTAACTAGCCATAACTGACCTTGTCGGATTTCACGCCACGCCCAACGCAAAAAGAATGGACGTTTTTTCATAGAAAGAGGATCACTCTGCATGACGTTCATCCCTCGCAAGTTTGCCGTTATCTAATCGCATTACACGATCGCAACGAGCCGCTAATGTATCGTCATGGGTCACAAGCACCAGTGTTGTGCCACTGTTTTTATTAAGTTCAAACAGTAGCTCAATGATCATTGCTGCAGTGTGCTGATCAAGATTTCCCGTTGGCTCATCAGCAAACAAGATTTTCGGTTTGATCATAAATGCACGGGCTAACGCAACGCGTTGTTGCTCTCCGCCTGATAACTGGCTTGGTAAGTGCGTTTCTCGCCCTTTTAATCCCACCACCGCAAGCAATTCTTTTGCTCGCTCAATGTCTACTTCATTGTCTTGTATCAGACACGGTAAGGTAACGTTCTCCAGCGCATTTAACGTTGGAAGCAATAAGAAATTTTGAAATACGAAACCAATAGATTCACTACGAAGTTGAGCGCGTTGTTCATCATCTAGCGTGGAAAGGTTATGACCAAGTAGCTCTATTTCACCTTGGGTCGGTACATCAAGCCCAGCCAGTAATGTCATTAAGGTTGACTTACCTGCACCAGAAACACCGACAAGAGCAATAGATTCACCTTGCTCGACCTCAAGCGAAACATCCTGCAAAATAGTCATTGGCGACAAGGTAGTCGTGACCTGTTTTGATACAGAGTGCGCTTTAATTACGGAGACAGACATGATACGAATCCTTTCATTGTTGATGCTGGTGTTTTCATCCACCACATTGAGTCAAACACTGTTAGTCCTTGGCGATAGCCTCAGTGCCGGTTACCAGATGCCAGCAGAAAAAAGCTGGCCTGCACTTCTTCCCCCTTTATTAGCACAACAAGCACAGCCAACAACGGTAATAAATGCGAGTATCTCTGGTGATACCAGTGGTAACGGTCTTGCGCGATTACCTAAATTACTAAAACAACATAAACCGGATTTTGTTTTAATCGAATTAGGTGCGAATGACGGTTTACGTGGCTTTCACCCTAAAATATTACGTAATAACCTCAGCCAAATGATCACTGAGATCGAAAAAGTGGGATCACAGCCGCTATTAATGCAAATTGAAGTCCCACCTAATTATGGCAAACGCTATAACGAGCTGTTTCGTAATACTTATCCATCATTAAGCGAAGCAACTAATGTACCTTTATTACCGTTTTTTCTAGTCGATATTATTGTCAAACCAGAGCTAATGATGAAAGATGGTCTGCATCCAACCGCAGAAGCACAACCGCTTATTGCTCAGTTTATGGCAAAGCACCTTCAACCTTATCTCAACAAGGAAAGCGCACAGTGACACAATCAATTTTAATTACCGGATGTAGTTCAGGTATTGGCTATTACTGTGCAAAAGCACTGACCGAGCAAGGTTTCAATGTGGTTGCCAGTTGCCGCAAATCAGAAGATGTAGAAAGGCTCAACCAAGAAGGCATTCGCTGTGTGCAATTGGATGTGACGTCTGAACAATCCATCACTGATGGTTTACAACAAGCGCTTGCTATAACTGGTGGCTCAATTGATGTGTTATTTAATAATGCCGCATACGGACAGCCGGGGGCATTAGAAGATTTACCCACATCAGCCCTGCGTGAGCAGTTTGAAGCCAATTTCTTTGGCTGGCATGAACTAACTAAACAAGTGATCCCACTGATGCTTGCCCAAGGTCACGGTAAAATTGTACAGAACAGCTCCGTGCTAGGTTTGGTTGCAATGAAATACCGTGGAGCGTATAACGCCAGCAAATTTGCCATTGAAGGTTATACCGATACCTTACGTTTAGAGCTCGCCAATACCCCTATTACGATTTCACTCATTGAGCCGGGACCAATTGAAAGCCAATTTCGTGCTAACGCAAAGCGAATGTTCGAACGTCATATTGATATGGCTGGATCTCGCCATTATGACAACTACCAAGACACCCTATCTCGCCTTGGAAAAGAAAAGGTTACCAACAAATTCACGTTAAAGCCTGATGCCGTATTGCGTCCATTATTAGACATTATTAACAGCTCTCGTCCAAAATCACGCTATTACGTTACTCAACCAACCTACATTTTTGGTTTCTTGCGCCGTATCTTACCGACTTCATTACTTGATAAACTATTGATAAAAAGCAACTAAACTATCATGCCGCTGCTTGTCTAGCATTATTTCAAGCAGCATTCTCACGTTGTGAAAATTGGTGATAAAAACAACATTTATAAATTAAAATTGTCGATAAAGGCTGTTGTTTGGTAACTAAAGTGTCATAAACAGCCCATACACCCTTTGAAGATTAACTAAGCAATAAAAACAATAAAACGTAATATTACTGTCATATAAGCAACGTAAAGTAGCAACATCTCTTAAGCTAACTCTCTCGGTTAGTTTTTCTTCATAGCTCAAAAGGTGTATGTATGACGTTGCGCCAAATTAACTTACTTTGTGCTTGTATCACCCTTGCTCTTTTACTGACATTTGGTAATTAATGCTCTAGTGAATCGCTCACTTGAGCATTTTTTGCTTTTCGCTATCTCAACTCATGCTTTTCAACGATAGCTGCTTGATCCACATCGATTCATCCCCATATATTTGATATAGCCTTCAAATAGCCAATGGATCGAATTACATGTACCAAAATACAGCGCTAGAAATTAACGAACAAAATCTGCAGCAGGTTATCGAGCAGTCAATGCAAACGCCTGTTGTTATCAGCTTTTGGGCGCCATCGATGCCTGAAACGCTAGAAGTTAACGCCACACTTGAAAAACTTGCCCGTGAATACCAAGGGCAATTTGTACTGGCGACATTGAACTGTGAAACCCAACAAATGGTAGCATCGCAGTTTGGTGTTCGCGGCTTACCAACAGTCGCGCTATTTAAAAACGGCCAACCAACGGATGGCTCTGCTGGCCCGCAAACCGAGCAAAGCCTACGTGAAATGCTAACCCGTCATTTGCCAAGCCAAGAAGAGCTAGCACTAAAACAAGCATTAGTATTAGTTGATAATAAAGACTACGCCCAAGCTCTACCGCTACTGCGCCAACTTGCAGCTACGCAACCTAACGATAGTTTAGTGAATTTAGCGATTGCAGAATGTTTAATTGAAACGGCGCTATTTGATGAAGCAGAGCCGATCCTTGCTACGATTCCTATGCAAGATCAAGACGCGCACTATAAGAGCTTAGTGGCGAGATTAGAGCTACACAAACAAGCAGGTAATTCACCAGAGATCCAACAGCTTGAGCAAAAGTTAGCAGCCGATCCTGATAACGTAGAACTACGTTATGAATTAGCTATTCAATATAGCCAAGTGAACCGTAATGAAGAAGCGTTAGAGCTATTGATTGCGATTCTACGCAAGGACATGAACTATTCAGATGGTAACGCGAAGAAAACCATGATGGATATTTTAACTGCATTAGGTCAAGGCAACCCAATGGCGGCATCTTACCGTCGTCAGCTTTACTCATTAATGTATTAATTACTTATTTAATTAAGTATCAGCAACTAAATACAAACAGCTGAGATTAAAAAGCCCGATACGCTTTAACTACAAGAGTTAGCATATCGGGCTTTTTCGTATTCGCTTAACGCAGTAAATTACTTCTTACGATCGCGTAGTGCATTCGTTAGACGCTTACGTTGACGCTCTTGAGAAACCGTTAGCTTTTGCTTCTTAGTTTCAAATGGGTTTTCGCTGTTCTGGAATTGAATACGAATTGGTGTACCCATCATTTCTAATGACTTACGGTAGTAGTTCATTAGGTAACGCTTATAAGAGCCCGGTAGCTCATTCACCTGATTACCGTGAACCACGATAATTGGTGGGTTGTAACCACCTGCGTGCGCATATTTTAGTTTCACACGGCGACCACGGATCATTGGTGGCTGGTGATCGTCTTGTGCCATTTGCATAATACGTGTTAGTAGAGAAGTACTAATACGCTTAGTTGCAGATTGGTACGCTTCAATCACTGACTCGTATAAGTGACCCACGCCTGTACCGTGAAGTGCAGAAATGAAGTGAATACGTGCAAAGTCAACAAAACCTAAACGGCGATCTAGCTCAGATTTAACACGCTCTTTCACGTCGTTATCCAAACCATCCCACTTGTTCACAGCGATAACCAATGAACGACCCGCATTGAGCGCAAAACCTAATAGGCTTAGATCTTGATCTGAAATGTTTTCACGCGCATCGATAACTAGCAATACAACGTTTGCATCTTCAACTGCTTTTAGCGTTTGAATAACAGAGAACTTCTCTACCGCTTGGTGCATGTTCTTACGACGACGGATACCCGCAGTATCGATCAGAACATACTCTTGACCATCACGCTCCATTGGAATGTAGATAGAGTCACGAGTCGTTCCCGGCATATCGTAAACAACCACACGCTCTTCACCTAGAATACGGTTAGTTAGCGTTGATTTACCAACGTTTGGACGACCAATGATCGCAAGTTTAATTGGCTGCTCTTGAAGACGCTTATACGCAGCTTCCGCATCAGCTTCAGAAAGGTTTGCTTTCTCGATATCTTCAACAGACGTTAGATCTTCGATAGAAACTTCTTGCTCTTCGCCGTTTTCAGCAAGCTCTGCATTCAGTTTGTCAGAGAACGGTGCTAATGCACGTTCCATTAGTGCCGTTACACCACGGTTTTGGGTTGCTGCAATTTGATACATTGCATCAACGCCTAGACGCCAGAATTCAGCACATGCGCTGTCTGCATCAATACCATCAACCTTGTTTACAACAAGGAAAGTTGGCTTATCACGGCTGCGTAAATGTTTAGCGATTGCTTCGTCTGCAGCAGTTAAACCTGCACGACCATCAACTAGGAACAGAACAACATCAGCTTCTTCAATCGCTGCTAATGACTGTTCAGCCATTTTTGTTTCAACGCCTTCTTCAGTACCATCAATACCGCCGGTATCGATAACAATGAATTCGTGCTCTTCTAGCTCTGCTCTACCGTATTTACGATCCCTAGTTAAGCCAGGAAAGTCAGCAACAAGTGCATCCCTTGTGCGAGTAAGACGATTAAATAGCGTCGATTTACCCACGTTCGGGCGCCCGACTAGGGCAACAACAGGAATCATAACTACCTCTTACTTTTCATAGTCTTATTGACATTCTTACCGTTCATTCTTGCCTCCAGCCTATATTTTTATAAGCCTTCATCCGACAATAATATCTACAACGGATATAACAACAACGGCTCCAACTACTTATCGCAGTTGGAGCCGACAAATTTAATCTAGCGACATTATACCGATTTATTGCGGTATTTGCATTTTGTTGATTTCACCATCACGGGTCACAACAATAAAGCCATTATCGTCTAGTGCGACAGGCGGTACCGCAATACCACTGCTGTCAATTTCTTCTTGTGAAACGAACTCGCCGTTCTGAGTATCAAGCCAGTGTAGGTAACCTTCAGCATCACCCACCACTACATAGCCATCAATCATCGCAGGTGCGCTTAACTGACGGTATTGTAGATCTGTGTTTTGCCATAACTCGGTACCGCTACGTGCATCGACTGCTACAACATGATCTTTCGCTGTTACTAAGAATAGCTCACTACCATCAACAATAAAGTTTGTTGCTGAAGAGTAGTTACGTTTCCAAACAATTTGTCCAGAACGTAGATCGATTGATACCAATGTACCGTTGTAACCCACTGCAAATAGACGATCACCAGCAATAACAGGAGATGCATCAACATCAACTAAGCGATCGATCTCTGTTGAGCCTTTTGGTGAAGCAATTGATTGTTGCCACAACAGACGACCATCAGACATTAATGCGCCCGCTAAACGACCGTTTGCTAAGCCCCAGAATACACCACCAGAAACAGCTACAGGTGAGCTATCACCACGTAGTGTCAAAGTTGGTACTTCGTTGCTTACTTGCCATTTTGACGTGCCAGTTTCAACATCTAGTGCTTGTAATACACCACTGCTGGTATTTACAACGACTAAACCATCAGCAACAAGCGGTTTTGCTAATACTTCACCAGCAACCGTTGTACGCCAAACTTCTTTACCTGTTTCAGCATCTAATGCGATAACTTTCGCATTTTCAGTGCCAACAAAAACTTTGCCATCACCTAATACTAAACCGCCAGAAAGCTTCGCACTGTTGTCACCTTCAAGATCGGTTTCCCACTCAACTTTACCTGTTGCTGGGTTTAGTGCTTCGATAAGACCTGCACGATCAGCAACGAAAACTTTATCCAAACCTACAGCTGGCGTTAGTTTTGAGTAGTAGCCATTTACGCCATCACCGACGCTACGGCTCCAATCTGTTTTTGGTGTGAAGGTATTATCAACTTTTGGCAATGGTGCCATTTTAATTGAATCAACTTCACTCGCACAACCTGATAGCACACTTACTGCAACAGCAACGGCTAAAACACGTTTTAACACTTTTTGCATCGTCATCTGCCTTATTGCGCTAAATCATCAAGCTTCATTTGCAATGCAGGTGATGAACCGTCTTGCTGAGCTTCTACATAAGCTTCACGTGCGCCTGTGATATCGCCTTTTTGTAGCAAAATATCACCACGTAGTTCAGCAACTTTTGATTTCCAGCTTGGTACTGTTACTTTCTTAAGTTCAGCCAATGCTTCATCAAATTTTTGCTGTTCTGCATAAATACGAGCTAAACGTGTTGTTGCTAAAGGTAGAATCGCTTCGTCTTTAGTATTGTTAAGCACCCATTGAAGTTGCTCAACAGCGCCATTCAGATCTTTATTCTCAACCTGAACTTTTGCTAGCTGTAATGCTGTAAGCACTGCGTATTGACTGCCTTTGTTGGCATCAATAAATGTTTTCGCTTCAGCGACTGCGTCTTTGCTGTTTTCATCAAGCGCAGAAACAACTTGTGTGTAGCTATCCGATGCAACGTGTTTTGCAGCATGTACTTCAGACTGGTAGTAACGCCAGCCCCAAAGACCACCTAAACCAATCACGGCACCTAGAACAACGGCTTTGCCGTTCTCTTGCCACCACGATTTAATCGCTTCAACCTGTTGTTCTTCTGTGGCGTAGTCGTTCACTTCCTGTCCTCTCTTAAATCAGTGCTGCCAGTTTTGCAGCAACCTCATCCTGTGCCATGGTCGTCTGCTCACCGCCGTGTAAGTCTTTTACTACTACGGTGTTCTCAGCAATTTCATTTTCTCCAAGAACTAATGCAACAGCTGCGCCAACGTTGTCTGCGCGCTTAAATTGCTTCTTGAAGTTACCGCCACCAAAGTGCGTCATTACACGTAAACCTGATACTTCAGTACGTAGCTTCTCAGCCAGTGTCATACCTGCAGCCAGTGTACCTTCACCCGCTGTTACCACGTAAACGTCTACTGAACGACGAACTTCATCTTGTTCTAGTGCTTCCATTAGTAATACTAGGCGCTCAAGACCCATTGCAAAACCAACAGAAGGTGTCGCTTTACCACCTAGTTGTTCAACTAGACCATCATAACGACCGCCACCACAAACAGTACCTTGTGCGCCAAGGCTCTCTGTGATCCACTCAAATACAGTACGGTTATAGTAGTCTAAACCACGTACAAGACGTTCATTTACTTGGTATTTGATGCCAGCAGCGTCTAATAGTTCACATAAACCGTCAAAGTGTTCTTTAGATTCTGGATCTAAGTACTCAGAAAGCTTAGGCGCATCAACTAGGATGTCTTGAATAGCAGCATTCTTAGTATCTAGTACACGTAATGGATTGGTGTACATGCGACGTTTTGCATCTTCATCAAGCACATCTAAGTGTTGCTCAAGGAAAGCAATAAGTGCTTTACGGTATTCTGCACGCGCTTCTAATGAGCCGATTGAGTTCAACTCTAGACGAACGTGTTCATGAATACCTAACTCACGCCATAGACGTGCAGTCATCATGATAAGTTCAGCGTCGATATCTGGACCGTTAAGACCAAATACTTCCACACCTACTTGGTGGAACTGACGGTAACGACCTTTCTGTGGGCGCTCATGACGGAACATTGGACCAATGTACCAAAGACGCTGTTCTTGGTTGTATAGCAAACCATTTTGAATACCAGCACGCACACAACCTGCTGTACCTTCTGGGCGCAGTGTTAGGCTATCGCCATTGCGATCTTCAAAAGTGTACATTTCTTTTTCAACAACGTCGGTCACTTCACCGATCGCACGTTTAAACAAATGTGTTGATTCAACAATCGGCATACGAATTTCGTTATAACCGTATGCACTGATCACTTGTTTAACAGTACCTTCGACTTTTTGCCAAAGTGGAGATTGTGTTGGAAGGCAGTCGTTCATGCCTCGAATTGCTTGAATTTGTTTCGCCACGTTTATTCTCGTTAACCGCTGGGAATTGGAATCGAATATATAATGTCTTTATGAAATAGTGAACCATGCTCAATCATTATGAGCATGGTTTTTTGATTATATATCTTGTTGTTTTACATCAATGCGGTTGTTTTGATCTAACATTGATGCCTTTGCTCGAATTTTACTCTCAAGCTGATCAATCACATTGTCGTTATCAAAGCGCTCTTTTTGACGGATACCGTCTTCATAGAAAGCACTCTTACGGTTACCGCCAGCAATACCTAAATGAGAAACTTCAGCTTCACCTGGGCCGTTTACTACACAGCCAATCACTGAAACATCCATTGGTACCACAATATCTTCTAGACGTTGCTCTAGCTCATTAACAGTACCGATCACATCAAACTCTTGGCGTGAACATGTAGGACAAGCAATAAAGTTGATACCACGAGAACGGATGCGCAGTGATTTTAAGATATCAAAACCCACTTTGATTTCTTCAACCGGATCAGCTGCAAGAGAAATACGTAATGTATCACCGATACCTTCAGCGAGAAGCATACCTAGACCAACTGCAGATTTAACAGAACCTGCACGCGCACCACCCGCTTCGGTGATACCAAGGTGAAGAGGCTGAACAATTTGCTTTGCTAATAAACGGTAAGATTCAACAGCAAGGAAAACATCAGAGGCTTTTACGCTAACTTTGAATTGATCAAAGTTCAGACGATCTAAGATTTCTACGTGACGCATTGCTGATTCAACTAAAGCTTGTGGTGTAGGTTCACCGTACTTTTGTTGAATGTCTTTTTCTAAAGAGCCGCCGTTAACGCCGATACGAATAGGAATGTTCTTGTCACGCGCACATTCAACCACAGAGCGAATACGATCTTCACGACCGATATTACCTGGGTTAATACGCAGACAATCTACGCCATATTCTGCAACTTTAAGTGCAATGCGGTAATCAAAATGAATATCAGCAACAAGCGGTACATTGACTTGTTGTTTGATCACTTTGAATGCTTCCGCTGCATCCATTGTCGGTACAGAAACACGGACAATATCAGCACCAACTTTTTCTAATGCCTTGATCTGTGCAACAGTCGCTTCGACATCTGTTGTACGCGTGTTGGTCATCGACTGAACGGCGATAGGTGCACCATCGCCAATAGGCACATTACCTACGTAAATTCGGCTCGATTGACGGCGTATAATTGGTGATTTGTTATGCATTGCTCTTTCTCTAAATTACTGCGGCAACTTAAGCGTTACTGGCTTAGATGCTGGGTAACGACTTAAATCAAAAGGTTGACCTTTGATGTTAATTTTAACGGCACTTGGTGCGCCAAGTCGAACGCGAAATGGTGCTTTACCTTCTAAATCTAAAACTTGGCCGGCTTTCTTAATACCAGAGTCTAATCGCTTACCCGTCGCGTCACGTACATCAATCCAACAATCAGCAGAAAAAGCTAACTGAAGTTGAGGAGCATCAGCGGTTTGCTCTGTTGTTTCAGCAGGGGTTGCATCTGTTGTTGCCGTCGTTGCTTCAGCGGTTGTCGCTGAAGCATTAGCACTGTCAGCAGGTGTTACTGTTGAAGGTTCAGAAGTCGGTGCTGCCGTTTGTGCCGTGTTTGATGTTGTTGATTCAGTGCTTGTAGGCGTTGTTGCCGTTGCTTCTGCTGGCTGCGCCGTAGTATCCGTTGTCGCGGAATGATCAACATTGGTATCCACCGTCGCAGGTTTCGTTACGCTGATGGTTGCATCATCATTTGTTAAGGTTGTCACAATCGCTGAATCTTCACCCTGCTCTTGTTTTTCATGAGCAACAGTTTGATCTGCGGTTATGTTTAAAGCATTGGTATTTTGATCAAGATGGATGTTCTGCCACCACCAAACAGCGGTCACACCTACAAAAACAGCCGCAAGGATCCAAGTAAGTCCCATAATACGGCTGTCGTGTGCTTCACGTTTAGTTCGGCGAGAGAAACTCTGCATTTCTTGTGCTTTTGGCTTGGCGTGACCGCATTTATCCAACAGAGCAAGAACAGCATTTTCTTCTAAACCCACATATTTTGCGTATGAACGCACATAGCCACGCGTAAACGTGGCTAGTTGGGCTTGATCAAAACGGTTGTTTTCAATGTCATCAATAACAGAAAGACGTAACCTTAGACGGTTAGCAATATCCTTTTGTGAATAGCCAAGTTGCTCTCGAGCTTGACGCAATACGTCACCAGGAAGCTGATTCCCTTCTGTTATTTTTTGTTCTTCGTTATTTTCAGTATTCATTGGCCAAATAATTCTGATATTGCAGAGAATCTGGGTATTTCTCTTTCAGCAAAATAGCGTATTTGTTTGCCTGAGTTAAACGTCCAGCTTGTTTTTCCAACTGAATGAGTAACCACAAACTGTCTGCTGTGTACCCATATCTCTTATTAAATTTGAATAACTGTACGCGAGCATCTTTGAAATTGTTGGTCTCAATCTCAACTTGCGCCAGTTGCAACATAGATCTCGGACGATTCGGGTCATGGGCAAGCGCATTTTCAAAATAACCCGTTGCGGCTTCTAAATTGCCCTGCTTACGACTACATAAGCCTGCGTTTTCATAACTTGCCGAAATCAAATAATAATAAGGTTGTTCAATCGCTCTCACAAAAGCAGCAATGGCTTCATCGTAGCGCCCTTCACTACACAAGAATACACCATAGTTGTTTAAGACATCGCCATTTTTAGGTGAATATCTTAACGCTTGTTTGTACATCTTTTCTGCAGCGTCTTTATCACCAACTTTCTGATAATAATAAGCCATTGCGTTTTGTGCACGGTAGTAGGTTGGATCATACTTTAACGCTAGTTCCAAATTTTCTCGTGCACGTTCCCACTGACCCTCTTTTAAATAATTCAGGCCGAGGTTTAATCTCGCTTCTGAGGCAGCTTTAGCATCAAATTCTCTACCATTATCTGCCACTTCTACTGTGGCACAGCCTGTAAATAACAGGCATGACAATAGTGGGTATACGCTCCATCGCATCATTTTTGCTCACCTCAACATCCATGTGAAATTACGCAGTTATTTATAGAAGTCTGTTTTTAGACCGCTTTTACTGCTATTTGTTCACCCGCATTCAATTTAGCTTGGGTGCGCTTGGTACGGTCGATGACATCACCAACTAGCTGACCACAAGCAGCATCAATATCATCACCACGCGTTTTACGAACAGTGACTGTAAAATCGTATTCCATCAGTGTTTTCATAAAACGGTCAATACGAGAATTGCTTGGCTTCTTATATGGTGAACCTGGGTACGGGTTAAACGGAATTAAGTTAATTTTCGCTGGTGTATCTTTTAATACCTTCGCTAATTGACGCGCATGTTCCATGTCGTCATTAACATGATCCAACAATACATATTCTACCGTTACTCGACCACGGTTCGCATTCGTTGAATTCACATAACGGCGAACTGCATCCAAAAATGTTTCAATATCCCAGCGGTTATTGATTGGCATGATTTGCGAACGTAGTTCATCTGTTGGTGCATGCAATGAAATAGCAAGTGCCACGTCAATGTTACCGATCATTTGCTCAAGACCAGATACCACACCTGATGTTGATACGGTTACACGACGCTTTGATAAACCAAAACCTAGATCATCAAGCATAATTTCTAATGCTGGGATCAGGTTTTTCATATTTAATAATGGCTCGCCCATACCCATCATTACAACGTTAGTAATTGGACGACGACCCGTTTCTTTTTGTACGCCGATTTCTTTCGCCGCACGCCATACCTGACCAATGATTTCAGATACACGTAAATTACGGTTAAAGCCTTGCTGTGCCGTTGAGCAGAATTTACATTCCAATGCACAACCTACTTGTGATGAAACACATAGCGTTGCACGATCTTCATCAGGAATGTAAACCGTTTCAACGTCTTGATCACCAACACGCATTGCCCATTTGATAGTACCGTCAGCTGAGTGTTGTGCTTCAGAAACATAAGGCGCACGGATTTCAGCAACACGCTTTAATTTCTCGCGCAGCTTTTTGTTGATGTTGGTCATTTGATCGAAGTCGTCACAACCGAAATGATAAATCCATTTCATGATCTGATCTGCACGGAATGGCTTCTCATTAAGTTCTTCGGCAAAGTATTTACGCAGACCTTTGCGATCGAAATCCAGCAGATTGATTTTGACAGTTGTCATCGGTTGGTGCCTCACTAAAAATGACTATTGCTGCGCCTAAATAATCAGGTATTAAATGCAGACCTGATTATCTCGGGTTTAAGGCGCGAAATTGTACAGCCTTTACGTCATGGTTTCCACATGTTCACTCTATGGTTATTCTAGTGTTGCCAATTTAAAAACGCCACAGACAACAACGGGAAGCATAAGCTTCCCGTTAAAAACATGATTAATCTATTCTTTCGATAAAACCTAAACCATCGGTTTAACATCACTCGTCATAGATTTTTAACCATTAATTAGCCTCGTGGACAAATTTCATCTTCAGCAAAGAAGTAGGCAATTTCACGCGCTGCAGATTCTGGACTATCAGAACCATGTACTGAGTTATGACGCATGCTTAATGCAAAATCACTACGAATAGTGCCACACGCAGCTTCTTCTGGGTTCGTTTTACCCATTAACTCACGATAACGCACGATCGCATTTTCGCCTTCTAGCACTTGTACCATGACAGGACCTGAGGTCATAAATGCCACTAATTCATCAAAGAATGGTTTACCCTCATGCTCAGCGTAAAAACCTTGTGCTTTAGCACTGTCTAAATGCACCATTTTGGCAGCAACAATGTTCAATCCTGCATTTTCAAAACGCTGGTAGATCGCACCGATTAAGTTACGTTTTACCGCATCTGGTTTTACGATTGAGAAAGTTCTTTCGATTGTCATTATTATCGTTTCCTTTTGAGTCTTATTGCTTCCAACAAACAAAAAATGTCAGTTACAGCAACAAACCAGCAATATTAGCAAGACCTAACCCTGTTGCGCCAGCAGCCCAGCGCGGATCAGCACCATCACGGAAACTTGCAGCCAAATCGAAATGGATCCAACGGCTATTTTCTGTATCCACAAAACGCGATAAGAATGCCGCAGCATTTGATGCGCCTCCCATACCACCGCCTTTTTGTACTCGGCTATTGGCAGTATCTGCATAAGGCGATGGGCAATATTCCTGATGCCATTTTTCCAATGGTAACGGCCATGCCGGCTCATTCACCAATTCAGATAATTGCTGTGCTTGTTGTAATAATGGCTTATCTAACCCAAAGATAGCATTATAGTCACTTCCCACGGCTACCATCGCAGCCCCAGTTAATGTTGCGGCATCAATGATAAGTGGTGCGCCTGTCTCTGAGGCTGCAATTAAACCATCTGCCAACACTAAACGCCCTTCGGCATCTGTATTTACGATTTCCACCGTAACACCATTTTTATAACTTAGCACATCACCAAGCTTATAAGCGTTACCTGATACAAGGTTTTCGGCACAACATAAGATCAGCTTCACACGTTGGGACAAACCTTGCTCAATAGCATAGCCAAGAGCTGCCGTTACAGTCGCAGCACCACCCATATCACACTTCATTGTTACCATGCCAGCACTTGGCTTTATACTGTAACCACCTGAATCGAAAGTGATCCCTTTACCAACTAAACACGCAGATACCGGCGCTTCAGGATCCCCTGTTGGGTTGTAATCAACTGTTAGCATTACCGGTGGTCGAGTACTACCACGACCTACGCTATGAATACCAATCCAGCCATCAGCGAGTAGCTCTTCGCCAACGATTTCTTCGGCATGAATTTTATCGCCAGCAATGTTTTTGAGAAAACTCACTGCTTCTTGCGCTAGTTTTTGAGGATACATATCTTCAGGAGTGGCATTCACCATAGAGCGTAACCAATCAGAACACTGACGGCGGGCATTTAATAGCTCTAACTCATCTTCATCAATCGATGCCCACTGAATATCAACACGTGCCATGGTTGCAGCAAAACCACAATAGAACGCCCATTGACGTTCATAGTTCCAACCGTCACCAACCAGGCGAACTGCCAGTGCACCTTGCGACTGAATTTGACGACCCGCTTGTTGAATACGACGTAGAGGAAAATCACTACGATAGTGCACTGTTGCACTGTCTGACTCGTAACTTAGTAGTGAATTTAATCCCCAAGGGCCATTAGCTTCTTCATTTGATAAATGCACATTGAGCATGATGCGATTTCCTTTCTTATTCTGATAATGCAAAAAGCCTTCTTGTTATAAGAAGGCTTTTAATATTAAGGCGTGACTTATTTAGTTAGGATATTTGCAAGCGTTCTTACACCCATACCTGTTGCACCCGCTGACCACTGATCATTAGCACTCTTACGGAAAGTGCCACTAGCATCAATGTGCATCCAGCCCTTCTTATAGTCATCAACAAAGTATGACAAGAACGCTGCTGCAGTACTTGCGCCAGGCATAAACTCACCACTAGAGATATTAGCCAGATCGGCAAAATTGGATGGCAACATATTACGATGAAGATCAGCAAGTGGTAACGGCCACATACCTTCATTTTCTTCAGCGGCGGCCGTTAATGCTTGATGTGATAACTCAGCATCAAAACTCAATAGTGCGTGATAATCATTACCTAATGCCATTTTTGCCGCACCGGTTAAGGTTGCGCAATCAATCACAAGCTCTGGATTCTGACTATTGGCGTAAATCAAACCATCAGCCAATACTAAACGACCTTCAGCATCGGTATTTAAAATTTCAACTGTTGTGCCGTTTTTATACTTAATGATATCGCCAAGTTTTAGTGCACGGCCTGAAATCATGTTTTCAGCACAACACAGCACTAATTTAATACGCTTATTTAAGCCACGTGCCATCGCTAATGCTAAACCGCCAGTTGCTAGTGCTGCACCACCCATGTCAGCTTTCATTGCTGTCATGCCACCAGATGGTTTGATGCTGTAACCACCTGAATCAAATGTAATGCCTTTACCCACTAAACACGCAAAGACTGGCGCATCAGCATCACCTGTTGGGTTATAGTCAAGACGAAGCATTGCTGGACGGTGGTCTGAGCCTCGGCCTACAGCATGAATACCATTCCAGCCTTCATCTAATAAATCATTACCTTTAATGATCTTGTAGGTCACATGTTCTGGCGCAAGGGATTTAATAAACTCACCCGCACGTGCCGCTAACTGTGATGGGCGTACTACGTCTGCAGGTTGGTTAATGATTTCGCGTACCCACTCAGTCGCTTTTAAACGTGCAGCAAGCTCAGCTTCATCACTGTCACTTAGCGCAGGCCATGTAACAGTATTACCCGGTTTAGAGTTACGGTGACCTTGGATAAATGCCCACACGTTTTCTAAATCCCAACCTTCTCCAGAAAGCGTAACCTGCTTAATGCCTTGAGTATCTAACTTACGCGCTGCACGCTGAAGATTACCCAAAGTATCATTTTCTGTTAGATGCACAACCGCACCTTCAGGGCCAAAACTGACTAACGCATTATTACCCCATTGGGCATCCGCTGCCTGTTGAGAAAGAGAAACAGCCATGATCGTCGACATTTAAAACTCCTTGAATGTAGCAACAATGAGCATGCTAAAGAAATAAACTCGTTGTCGTTTTGAATATGTATACCCAAGTAACTTCAAAATGCAGTGTTCAGCGAGACGACCTTAGTTCTCAGGCGCGGCAACGATTCGTAGATATAGTGGTTCTATATTGAGAATCGTTAACAAAGTCTGAGAGCTAAGGACGCTCGCCCTTTGGGAGCGTGTCACTGAGCCGACTTCTTGCGTCAGACAACTTGGAAAGAGCTCGCTATTCCGCTTCGTTGCCTTCCTTGAATTCAACTCAGTGACTTCGCTCTGAATCAGGCATATTGAAGTCACTTGGGTATAGATAGTTATGGGGATAAAGCGAGATAATTGCAATGCGATAAAGGGAATAATTAGCAATTCTCACTGGTGGAGAAAACAAAAAAGCACCTAATTAAATTGTTTACAATCAATTAGATGCTTTTCTTTTAAATAGCCTTACTATTCAGCTTCTTCAATCCAACACATTTGTACGGCTTCTAACACCCTTTCACTGCAATGGCTTGGTTCATCATCAAACTCATCTAACGCGAGGATCCATTCTCGTAACTCAGTAAAACGGATTTGTGTGGGATCGATATCGGGATATTTTTCAAATAGTTCAATGGCGATATCGAGTGAATCTGTCCATTTCAAGCTCATAACTCTTCCTTCTTCATGTCTTGATAAGTCACTTAATAATAACGCTGAGATGAAAAAAAAGGCTACCTTCAGGCAACCTTTTTTACAACTTAGTGATTTTCAGACGCAAGGTTTAGCGTGTAGCGTGGAATTTCCACCACTAAATCTTCATCTGCAACACGTGCTTGGCAGCCAAGACGCGATTCAGGCTCGAGACCCCATGCTTTATCTAGCATGTCATCTTCTAACTCATCACTTTCTTCTAATGAATCAAAGCCTTCACGGATCACAACGTGACAAGTAGTACATGCACAAGATTTTTCACACGCATGTTCAATACCAATGCCGTTACGCAACGCTACATCAAGGACAGTTTCACCCGCTTCAGCTTCTAATACTGCACCTTCTGGGCATAGATCTTCGTGGGGAAGTACAACAATCTTAGGCATGCTTAAACCTCATCAATAGACTGACCAGCCAATGCACGACGAATAGATTGATCCATTCGACGTGAGGCAAATTCTTGGCTCGCTTTGTCTGTTTTCTTAATTCCAGCTTCAATTGCTCGGGTATCTGTACCCTGACGTAATTGAACCAGTTCCATCATTACTGCTTCTAATTCTGCACGCTCTTCTGCGCTTAATAAAGTCTCACCGTCAGCAGCAAGCGCTGTGATCAAACCTTCAAGTACACGATCGGCTTCTACTTGCTGTTCGGCCAATGCACGTGCGTCTTTATCATCTTGCGCATAGGTCATTGAGTCACGCAGCATGGTTGCGATTTCATCTTCAGATAAACCGTAAGAAGGCTTAACTTGAATTGAAGATTGTACGCCGCTACTCTTCTCCATTGCCGTTACAGACAATAAACCATCAGCATCCACTTGGTATGTCACACGGATATGTGCAGCGCCTGCTGCCATTGCCGGAATACCACGTAGGGTAAAACGTGCTAGTGAGCGACAGTCATCTACCATCTCACGCTCACCTTGAACAACGTGAACAGACATCGCCGTTTGACCATCTTTAAACGTGGTAAATTCTTGTGCGCGGGCAACAGGGATAGTGGTGTTACGAGGGATGATTTTCTCAATCATGCCGCCCATGGTTTCAATACCCAGCGACAACGGGATCACATCAAGCAGTAACATGTCTGAATCAGGCTTGTTACCCACTAGAATGTCCGCTTGAATCGCAGCACCAATTGCAACCACTTTATCAGGGTCAATCGACGTTAATGGTGTTTTACCAAAGTAATCACCCACCATTTCACGCACTAGCGGTACACGTGTTGAACCACCAACCATCACGGTTTCAATCACTTCATCTGCCGTGATATCAGCATCTTTTAATGCGCGGCGACACGCCATCAGTGTCTTTTTCACTAATGGTTGAATTAATGTGTTGAATTGCTCTCGGCTGATCTCACCTTGCCAGCCCAATACATCCAGTGCTACAACATCAGCATCTGTTAGCGCCACTTTAGCCGCTTGTGCTGCATCTTGTAATGCACGACGCTGTTGTGCTGTTAGTGCTTCGGTGTAGTTCGCTTGCTCTAGGATCCAATTTGCCAATAAGTGGTCAAAGTCATCACCACCTAATGCTGAATCACCACCTGTCGCTAATACTTCAAATACGCCTTTTGATAAACGTAGAATTGAAATATCAAACGTACCGCCGCCTAAATCGTAAACCGCAATAACGCCTTCTTGACCAGAATCTAAACCGTAAGCAATCGCTGCCGCTGTTGGCTCATTCAATAAGCGAAGTACATTTAGGTTAGCTAATTTCGCTGCGTCTTTAGTACCCGCACGTTGGGCATCATCAAAATAAGCAGGAACAGTGATCACCACACCTTCAAGCTCGCCACCTAACACATCAACAGCACGTTGGCTGAGTGATTTAAGAATTTCAGCAGAGACTTGAACAGGGTTAGCTTTACCGCTACGGGTTACTAACTGTGGTAAGCCATTTTCTGACGCTTCAAACTGGTATGGCAGTTGTGGGTAACGTTGCTCAATATCAGCAAGAGAACGTCCCATAAGACGCTTAACTGATAAAATAGTATTGGCAGGATCTTGTTGAGCAAACGCGCGAGCGGCATCACCAGTTAAAACTGCTTCGTCAGCAAAATGCACAACAGAAGGTAAAATTGCACGGCCTTCTGCATCATTTAATGTTTCTGCAACGCCACTACGAACCGCAGCAACCAATGAATTCGTTGTACCTAGATCAATACCCACCGCTAACTTATGTTGATGCGGTGCAGCACTTTGACCTGGTTCAGCAATCTGTAATAGTGCCATTGTCATTCCTATCTAAATAGCGAATATGGATGATTAATCGAATAGCGACTCTTCAAGGCGCTCAACTTCATCACGCAATTTCACAATAAACTTTAATTTACGTACCGCATCAGCAGCTTCTTCCCACTTTTCGTTATTTAATAATACGGTAAGTTGGGCTAATTGCTCTTTATACATCGCTGATGCTTGTTGCTCAAAATCAAACAATGCACTTTCGGGATCTGATGAATCAGGAATCGCTTCTAATGCTTCTCGCAGTTCCATTTGTTGCATCAAGAACGCCATATCTTGCAATGTTTTTTGCTCACCACGAATATCTTCATCTCGCTCGGCCAGCATATATTCAGCACGGGATACCGGATTTTTTAACGTTTGAAAAGCATCGTTAATTTGCGCTGCTTTTTGAACGGCAAGTAAGCGGTCACGCTCTGATGCTGTCGCATAATTATCGGGATGAAAATGACGTTGTAGTTCACGGAACTGAGTGGCAAGTTGGCTACCGTCTAGTTCAAACTGAAAAGGTAGTCCAAATAATTCGAAATGATTCATATTGCGACCATCTATAAAAATTAAACCTGACAACCAACTCGCCTATGACGATCAGCTATCAGGTTTAACTGAAACACTAAAAACGTTTATACGTTGAAGCTTTCGCCACAACCACATTCGCTTGATACGTTAGGGTTGTTAAACTTAAAGCCTTCATTCAGACCTTCTTTGGCGAAATCTAATTCAGTACCTTCAAGGTAAACTAAACTTTTTGCATCAACGATAATTTTCACGCCTTTCTCTTCGAAGACTTGATCACCTTCATCAAGTTCGTCCACGAACTCAAGGATGTAAGCCATTCCAGAACATCCTGAAGTGCGAACTCCAAGGCGTAGTCCAAGACCTTTGCCACGACTGGCTAAAAAAGTCGATACGCGACTTGCTGCCGCTTCAGTGATTGTAATGGCCATACTTCAACCCTCAGAAAGTTATTCTTGCTCGTGTTTCTTTTTGTAATCGCTAACTGCCGCTTTAATTGCATCTTCTGCAAGAATTGAACAGTGAACTTTAACCGGTGGTAACTCAAGCTCTTCAGCAATCGCTGAGTTCTTGATTGATGCTGCTTCGTCTAGCGTTTTACCTTTAACCCACTCTGTGATTAAAGAGCTAGATGCGATTGCAGAACCACAACCGTAAGTTTTAAATTTCGCATCTTCGATGATGCCTTCTTCAGTTACTTTGATCTGAAGTTTCATTACGTCGCCACATGCTGGTGCACCCACCATGCCGCTACCGATATTTTTGTCGTCTTTATCAAATGAACCCACGTTACGCGGATTTTCATAATGATCGATGACTTTTTCACTATATGCCATGATAAATTTCCTCGAAATCAGTCTAACCGCAGATTAGTGGTGTGCCCACTCAACTGTGTCTAAATCAATACCTTCTTTATACATATCCCAAAGTGGTGACATTTCACGTAGTTTATCTACTGCACCTTTGATTTGAGCTACTGCATAATCCACTTCTTCTTCTGTGGTGAAACGACCAAATGAGAAGCGAATAGAACTGTGTGCTAGTTCGTCATTTAGACCAAGTGCACGTAGTACGTAAGAAGGTTCTAGACTTGCAGAAGTACATGCTGAACCAGATGATACTGCAAGATCTTTTAATGCCATCAGTAGCGATTCGCCTTCAACGAAAGCAAAGCTAATGTTTAGGTTATTTGGAACACGTTGTTCAAGATCACCGTTGATAGACATTGCTTCAATACCTTCAAGGCCTTTTAGCAAGCGATCACGTAATTGAACAGCGTGTTTGTAATCTTGTTCCATTTCTTCTTTAGCAATACGGAATGCTTCACCCATACCCACGATTTGGTGAGTTGGTAGTGTACCAGAGCGGAAACCACGCTCATGACCACCGCCATGCATTTGTGCTTCAAGACGAATACGAGGCTTACGACGTACGTATAGTGCGCCAATACCTTTTGGACCGTAAATTTTGTGTGCAGAGAAAGAGATCAAGTCCACTTTCATTTCTTGAACATCAATCGGTAGTTTACCAGCTGATTGTGCCGCATCTACGTGGAAAACAGTTTTGTTTTCACGACAAAGCTCACCAATTGCTGCGATATCTTGTACTACACCAATTTCATTGTTCACGTGCATGATTGAAACAAGAACTGTGTCTTCACGCATAGCATCACGTAGTTTAGCAAGATCAATAAGACCGTTTGATTCTGGCTCAAGGTAAGTTACCTCGAAACCTTCACGCTCTAGCTGACGACATGGGTCAAGAACCGCTTTATGTTCTGTTTTACAGGTAATAACGTGCTTACCTTTTTTGCTATAAAAGTGAGATGCACCTTTAATTGCAAGGTTATCTGATTCCGTAGCACCAGAGGTAAATACGATCTCACGTGGATCTGCATTTACTAAATCAGCAATATGTTCACGAGCAGCATCAACTGCTTCTTCTGCCTGCCAACCATAACGGTGAGAGCGTGAAGCTGGGTTACCGAAGTTACCTTCCATAGTTAAGCACTGCATCATCTTCTCGGCAACGCGAGGATCAACAGGGCAAGTAGCGGAATAATCAAAATATATTGGCAGTTTCATTTTCTTCTCCGAAAACACGAACGTCTGGTCTCTAGGAGCGGACATCGACACCTATTGTTGTGGCGCTGTCGTGTAATTTTTTATGTCCAAAAGATGCTTTAGCATTCCCCTGTAGGATCTCGTCCTGACGATCAGAAATACTTTGTACATCATTATCTTTCATCAACTCACCAAGAGTGATGTTATTTAAAAAGCCGCTAATACGATCGCTTAAGTCATGCCACAACGTGTGGGTTAAACAACGAGCACCGCCTTGGCAGTCCCCTTTCCCATGACATTTGGTTGCATCCACTGACTCATCAACAGCTGCGATCACCATACCAACAGCAATATCTGATGCTTCTTCGCCTAAACGGTAACCACCGCCAGGTCCACGCACACTCGTTACTAAACCTGCTTTGCGAAGACGCGAAAATAATTGTTCTAAGTAAGACAGCGATATCCCTTGACGCTCTGAAATATCCGCCAACGGAACCGGTCCATTATGCGAGTGCAATGCTACATCTAACATTGCTGTTACCGCGTATCTTCCCTTTGAAGTCAACTTCATAACATTGCTACCTGCTTGAATAGTTTAAGCAAGCTTCTCATAACCAACTAAAATGGTCAAGTATTTACCTGACCGTTTTAGTTGGTTATTCACCCTTACGAGGAAAATGGTTATTTATTGTTCTTTTCTAGGGTTTCAATGGTCTTTTCTACTGACGATAAAATACCTCGTAAGATATTCAGCTCTTGCTGCTCGGGACGAGCACGAGTAAATAAACGACGTAATTTTGCCATCACCATACCTGGGTGATTTTTATTTATGAAGCGGGTTTGACGAGTGACGTGTTCTAAGTGAACGTAAAATCGTTCAAGCTCTTCTGCGCGAGGATATTCTTCAACTTGCGTTTTACCCGTATGTTTTTGGCTTTCCAAATATGCCATACGGACTTCATAACTTACCGTCTGTACTGCCATTGCCAGATTCAATGAACTATATTCTGGATTTGCTGGAATATAGACATGGCAATGACACTTTTGTAATTCTTCATTCGTTAAGCCGGTACGCTCGCGACCAAATAAGATCGCAACATTGTGGTGCTCTGATTCAGCAACCACTTTAATACCGTTTTCACGAGGATCTAATTGCGGCCATTCTAGAGTACGAGAACGCGCACTAGAGCCCACAACTAAACCACAATCTGATACTGCTTCATCAAGTGTTTTTACAATCTTTGCATTTTCAACCACATCAGCGGCTCCAGCAGCTAATGCAATTGTATGGCTATCAATCTCACAAGCCGGATCAACTAATACTAGATTTGTCAAACCCATCACCTTCATGGCACGAGCCGCTGAACCAATATTGCCTGGATGTGATGTACCCACTAATACAACGCGAATTTTATCTAACATGATGAAACAAGATTCCACAATTAACTAAAGCTGGGGGATTTTAGCACAGCCATAACAAAAATGGAGAAAACATGTGTTTTTGATATCAGTAATTATCTATTACTACTATTCAATAATCAGATTGTGCTAATCAAGGTTATTTATCTATGTTTAGTACGCATTAACCAGTACAAACGCGCAATAGATTTGTATCAATGACGAAAAAATAACCACTTCCTTTTTTTTTTAGCTCTGTTATACTCGCCGCCGCTTTTTAGTTCTTTAACATCCGTTGGGAAGATCCTATGCATCCGATGCTTAATATTGCCATTCGCGCTGTGCGAAAGGCTGGTGACCATGTCATTAAATCTCTAGAAAAACCTCAATCTATTGAAGTTGCTAATAAAGGTAATGATGTTGTTACCAATATCGATCATGAAGCAGAAGCTATCATCATCGATACTATCCTTAAGTCTTACCCTGATCACTGCATCGTTGCAGCTGAATCTGGTAACAAAGAAGGACGTGACAAAGAGTGTCAATGGATTATCGACCCAGTGGATGGCACCAAGAACTTCGTTCGCGGTTACCCACACTTTGCAATTTCTATCGCGCTACGCATGCGTGGTCGTACTGAAGTTGCTGCTGTTTACGATCCTGCTCGTAACGAACTATTCACTGCAACACGCGGTGCTGGCGCTCAGCTAAACAGCCAGCGTATTCGTGCTTCTCAACCTCGCGATCTAACAGGTACTGTTCTAGCAACAGGTCTACCTTTCGCTGCTAAGCAACACGCAGAAAGCTACCTAAAAATCCAAAATGCACTATTTATCGAGTGTGATGACATGCGTCAATCAGGCTCAACAGCATTGGATCTATGTTACCTAGCTGCTGGTCGTGTTGACGGCGTATTTAAACTAGGTCAAAAGCCTTGGGAAATTGCTGCGGGTGAACTAATCGCGCGTGAAGCTGGTGCTATCTGTGCTGACTTTACTGGTAACACTAACTACCTAACAACTGGCAACATCGTTGCTGGTAACGCTCGTGTAGTTAAGCCAATGCTTGCTAAAATCCGTGAATTCGGTAGCGATGCACTAACTAAATAATCATTTAGTTATCCAGTAAGAATAAAAGCCCTGCTGATATTTATCAGCAGGGCTTTTTTATTGTGCATCTATATAATAAGGCGTCTCATTACCATATAATTACCTTATAGTATATTTAATACCTGTAAAGAATTATGAATACCTTATCTTTAAGTAAACTTTCCACTGAAGTTTACCCTACGGAATTATCAGATAAATATAGCCCGCTATGGAGTTATCGCCTCAAGTTTCTCACTCGTGGCTTATTTTATAAATCTTCACTGCAAAAGCTCGTCAATGGTATAGATCCGACGCTACTAGCAACCTTATGTAAAAGACACAACCGTTTCATTGAAAAACCTTTTCGTCCTTACATAACAAATACTGCAGCACCGAGCCAGCGTGTAGCGTTTATTACTCAACACTATCAGTTCATTTCTAATGAATTACCATCAACAACAAAAGAGCATATTTTTGCCAACAGCAAGGGGCTAAAGTTAGTTTCATTCATTGTTGACGATCAAGAGTACTCACTTAACCTAACCTTTGATGGTCGCTACCAAAAGGAAGGCGAACTTTGCTTAGTCTTGTTTGATGCGCAAGGTAATAACTTTTATACCGTAACGTTTATCGTGAATAATCAAGACGGTAAACGGAGTATCATTATAGGTGGGTTACAGGGGCCTGCTAGCAACGAAGAAAATAACCTTAAAATAAAAAGACTCACTAAAACATTACATGGTCAACGACCAAAAGATTTGATGATAAAAATGATGACGTTTATTGCCAACTGCTGGCATGTCGATCATTTCTTAGCGATCAAAAACGAGTCCCATACCTATTGCGCCAAACGTTATAAATCTAAAAAATACGGTAGTTCAAGGATCAAAACAGACTACAACCGTCATTGGGAAGCATTAGGTGGTAAAGAATACGATACACATTTTTATCAATTACCGATGGAAGATGTACGTCGTGATCCGGAAGATATTTCACGCCCTAAGCGTGCAATGTATCGTCGACGTTATGAATGGCTTGATCAAGTCAAAGCTGAGATTCAACAAATCATCGCTTTAAAACAATAAAAAAAGGATCGCTTATGCGATCCTTTTTATTAAGAATTTACGCTTACCAATTATGGCATTGCATCAAATTCCTCACCTTCTTTTTCAACCGGTGTTGGCATCAAGTGCTCACGAGTAATACCCAGTTTAAGCGCAAGTGCTGATGCGACGTAAATTGAAGAGTAAGTACCGATAGTAATACCGATCAATAATGCTAATGCAAAACCGTGGATCATACTGCCGCCTAATACGAACAAAGCAATCACTACAAATAAAGTGGTACCCGATGTGATCAAAGTACGACTTAATGTTTGTGAAATTGAATTATTCATGATTTCAGCAGGGCTTTCTTTACGCATCTTACGGAAGTTTTCACGGATACGGTCAAAGACAACGATAGTATCGTTCAATGAGTAACCGACAACGGTAAGTAACGCCGCCACGATCGTTAGATCAACTTCTACTTGTAATAGAGAGAAGATACCAACAGTAATGATGATATCGTGCGCCAATGACATTACCGCACCTGCAGCTAAACGCCATTCAAAACGCAATGACACGTAAAGTAAGATACATAGCAATGCAATCAGAATTGCCATACCACCCGCTTCAGCTAGTTCATCGCCCACATTCGGACCAACGAACTCAATACGGCGCATTTCAACAGATTGCGCAGTACCTTGTTTTAAAGCATCGATGATTTGGTTACCTAACACTTCACCTTTAACATCATCACGCGGTTGTAAACGCACCATGACATCACGCGCTGTACCAAAGTTCTGTACAACGGCATCACCAAATCCCGCTTTCTCTAATGATTCACGTATCAAGGGTAAATTAGCAGGCTCTTTGAAACTCACTTCAATTAGCGTACCGCCAGTAAAGTCTAAGCCCCAATTAAGCCCTTTTGTTGCTATCGTACCAATGGATCCTGCGATCATTAATAGCGAGAACACAAAAGCGACTTTTGACCAACGCATAAAGTCGACGACTTTGTCCGCATTCAATATTTGTCTCATGTCTGCGTCCTCTTAAATCGACAACTTATCTACGCGTTTACCGCCGTAGATCAAGTTAACTACGGCACGAGTACCAACAATCGCTGTGAACATCGAAGTCAAAATACCAATCGATAATGTCACGGCAAAACCTTTGATCGCACCTGTACCTACAGCAAATAAAATAATTGCTGTAATCAAGGTAGTGATATTCGCATCAGCAATGGTGCTAAATGCATTGCCATAACCTTGCTGAATAGCTTGTTGTGGACTGCGACCTTCACGTAATTCTTCACGAATACGTTCAAAGATCAGCACGTTCGCATCAACAGCCATACCAACGGTTAATACAATGCCGGCGATACCCGGTAAGGTCATGGTAGCCCCTGGGATCATCGACATAACACCAATAATCAATACCAAGTTCATCATTAGTGCAAGGTTTGCGATCAAACCAAAGCCACGGTAGTAAAGCAGAGTAAATAGCATTACCGCCACCATACCCCAGATACACGCTTGTACACCCATATCAATGTTTTGCTGACCCATTGATGGACCAATAGTACGTTCTTCAACAATTGAGATTGGCGCAATCAGGGCACCTGCACGAAGCAATAGCGACAAGTTATGCGCTTCTGCTTGTGAGTCGATACCTGTGATACGGAAGTTACGACCAAGTGCCGATTGAATCGTTGCTTGGTTGATAACCTCTTCGTGTTTCTCAAGGATCACTTTACCGTCAGGACCACGTTTACCGCTGTCTTTGTACTCAGTAAATACCGTTGCCATCAGTTTACCGACATTGTTCTTAGAGAACGCTGTCATCTTGCTACCACCTTCGGTATCTAGCGAGATGTTCACCTGAGGGCGACCATATTCATCAGCACTTGAGCTTGCATCGGTAATGTGAGAACCCGCTAGGATCACACGTTTTTTCAGTACCGCAGGACGACCATCACGTGTCATCTTCACTTCACTACCAGCAGGTACACGACCTGCAGCAGCGGCAGCGAGATCTGCACTGCTGTCTACTTCACGGAACTCAAGAGTTGCTGTCGCACCTAAAATTTCTTTTGCACGTGCCGTGTCTTGAACACCCGGTAGCTCAACCACAATACGGTTTGCGCCTTGACGCTGTACCAGTGGTTCTGCCACACCTAGTTCATTTACACGGTTACGTAAAATGGTGATGTTTTGGTCAACAGCATAATTACGGATTTCCTGTAAGCGCTCTTCAGTAAATTTAGCCGTTAATACAAAACGACCATTTGTTTCACTGGTAGTGAACACCATATCAGGATGCAATTTTTCTAACGCTAGTTCAGCTTGTTCTAATTGCGCTTCATCACGCAGGCGAACTTGAACGCTGTCTTTCGTTTTACTGATTGCACGGTAGCGAATTTTTTCCTCACGCAGCTCTGTACGGAACGTTTCTTCTTGCTGACCAAGAAGTTTTTCCATTGCTGCGTCCATATCAACTTCCATTAAGAAGTGAACACCACCACGTAAATCCAGACCTAATTTCATTGGTGTCGCACCAATAGATTCAAGCCATGAAGGAGTGGAAGCGGCAAGGTTTAGTGCTACAACGTAGTCTTTACCTAATTCACTATTAAGGATATCGCGGGCACTGATTTGAGTATCAGTATCATTGAAGCGGACAAGTACAGAGCCATTTTCAAAAACAGCTGACTTGTAAGGGATATTGTTCTTTTTTAAATCTTCGGTAACGGTATCCAGAGCACTCATATCAACCGAGGCGCCGCGCGCCCCGGTGATTTGAATCGCTGGATCTTCACCGTACACGTTAGGAAGTGCGTAAAGCAAACCAATGATAAGTGCGAACAACACCATCAGGTTCTTCCATAGGGGGTATCGGTTAAGCACTGCTATGATCCTTCAAAGCGAATGTTTTATTTTTGCAGAATTAAAGAGACTGCATAGTGCCTTTTGGCAGAACTGCTGTAACGAAATCTTTCTTGATTGTTACTTCAGTATTGTTATTTAGCGCAATAACAATGTAATCACTGTCAGCAGAAACTTTAGTGATACGGCCAAGTAGACCACCGTTAGTCATTACTTCATCGCCTTTGCCCATTGAGCTCATCAGCGCTTTGTGCTCTTTCACACGCTTAGCTTGTGGACGGTAAATCATGAAGTAAAAAATAACAGCGAATAGACCAAGCATGATGAATAGCTGCATGCTACCGCCTTGAGGGGCACCTTCTGCTGCTGCGTGTGCTTGTGAGATAAATAAACTCATTAATAACGTCCTCGTTTAAACATTTAATGGTGGAACTTCACGGTCTCGACGAGCGTAGAATTCTTCTACAAACGCATCGAAACGATCTTCTTCAATTGACTTACGGATACTTTCCATCAAACGTTGGTAGTAGCGTAAGTTATGAATAGTATTTAAGCGTGCACCTAAGATTTCATTACACTTATCTAGATGATATAGGTACGCTTTTGAATAGTTACGACAAGTGTAACAGTCACAATGCGGATCTAAAGGCGTTGTGTCTGTTTTATGTTTCGCATTACGGATCTTGATCACACCACCAGTCACAAATAAGTGACCATTACGGGCATTACGTGTTGGCATTACACAGTCAAACATATCAATACCGCGACGAACACCTTCCACTAGATCTTCAGGTTTACCTACGCCCATAAGGTAGCGAGGCTTATCTTCTGGAAGTTGTGGACATGTGTGCTCAAGAATACGGTGCATGTCTTCTTTTGGCTCACCTACTGCTAAGCCACCAACTGCGTAACCGTCAAAGCCAATATTTGTTAGACCTTCAACAGACACATCACGTAAATCTTCGTAAACACCACCTTGAACAATACCGAACAGTGCATTTGGGTTTTCAAGTTTGTCGAAGTGATTACGGCTGCGCTTAGCCCAACGTAGTGACATTTCCATCGATTTCTTCGCTTCTTCGTGCGTCGCTGGGTATGGCGTACACTCGTCGAAAATCATTACGATGTCAGAACCTAGATCTTTTTGAATTTCCATCGACTTTTCAGCGTCCATGAAAATCTTGTCACCGTTTACAGGGTTACGGAAGTGAACACCTTCTTCAGTGATCTTACGTAGAGAACCAAGGCTAAATACTTGGAAACCGCCTGAATCGGTAAGAATAGGACCTTGCCATTGCATGAAGTCATGTAAATCACCGTGTAATTTCATTACTTCTTGACCTGGGCGAAGCCATAAGTGGAAAGTGTTACCTAACAGGATTTGCGCACCTGTGTCTTTCACTTCCTCAGGCGTCATACCTTTAACTGTACCGTAAGTACCCACTGGCATGAATGCAGGCGTTTCTACTGTACCGCGTTCAAACTGCAAGCGACCACGACGAGCGCGTCCTTGAGTTTTATCTAATTCAAATTTCACAAAACCTCCAAAAGCCAGAGAAACAATCTGACGAATTTCCCATTACAGGACCTAGCTCCACCAGCACATGCTGAGAAACCACATAAACAATCATGATAATGATGATTGCCAGCTTAGCTTTAGCTACATTAATTACAAGATTAACTAAAGCGTAGCGGAAGAACGTCATGCTGTGACTGGGTTATATAACAGAATTTATACTAAGCCACAGACACAACAAAGGCTGCAATTGTAACAAAAAGCAGCCTTAATCTTTACTCGTTATAACAAGCGTAAAACTATCGGGTTTTACGCGTCTTTACGAGTAATGAACATTGAATCACCATAACTGAAGAAGCGGTACTTATTTGCCACTGCTTCATGATAGGCATTCATGGTATTTTCATAGCCAGCAAAAGCGCTAACTAACATAATTAGGGTTGATTCTGGTAAGTGGAAATTAGTAATTAATACATCCACTAACTGGAACTGATAACCAGGGAAGATAAAGATATCAGTATCACCAAAGAATGGCTTAAATTCAGTACCTTTCTTTAATGCATCTTGGGCTGCACTTTCTAAAGAACGCACTGACGTTGTACCCACAGCAATAACACGACCACCGTTAGCACGCGTTTCATTAACTACAGCGACCACTTCTTCAGGTACTTCAACATATTCTGAGTGCATGTGGTGATCATTGATGTCATCCACACGTACAGGCTGGAATGTACCTGCGCCAACATGCAAGGTCACAAACGCAAAGTTTACACCTTTTGCTTTCAGATCAGCCATTAGCTTATCGTCAAAGTGTAAACCCGCCGTTGGTGCGGCTACTGCGCCCGGTTTTGCATTATAAACCGTTTGGTAACGCTCTTTATCTGCATCTTCATCAGGACGATCAATGTAAGGCGGTAATGGCATGTGACCGACGATATCAAGGATCTCTAGTACTGTTTTATCGCTGTTAAAGCGAATTTCAAACAGTGCATCATGACGTGCAACCATTTCAGCGGAGAATTCACCATTTTCACCCAACAATAATTCATTGCCAGGCTTTGGCGGCTTAGAAGCACGAACGTGAGCCAAAATAGATTTGTCATCAAGCATGCGCTCAACTAGCACTTCAATTTTGCCACCCGACGCCTTATGCCCAAACATACGCGCAGGGATCACTCGAGTATTATTAAATACAAGTAAATCGCCCGGTTGCACAAGATCTAACACATCTTTAAAGCATTTATGTGCTAATTCACCCGTATTACCCGTCATTTGTAGTAAACGGCTTGCGGTACGTTCTGGTTGAGGATAACGAGCAATTAACTCGTCTGGTAGTTCAAAATCAAAATCTGAAACTTGCATTGTATTACGCCCTAAATCACAGCAAGCCGGCATTATATACTTAACTTCCCCCAAGATGCGAAGCCAACTGTTATTTCACTCGATTAAAATGGATAATTTTCGCTAAACCATTAAAACGAACGCTCACCACTTCCACTTAACCCAAGCAATATCCACATAGAATATATTGAAATATTTGATATTCATCATGCGTTTTTGCAACGCAATTCGATATATTGAAGAAAAGAAAAGAAAAGATAAGCAAATCACTCGTCTATTTGCTGTTTTAACCGCACTTGCATGGAGGTTAATATGTTCACAGTTGCTGATATGATGACACCCCAACCTCGAACCTTATCACGCAATGATACTTTGCTGGATGCAAAGGAAATGATGGAGAATTTATCTATTCGTCATATTCCTATTACTGATCATAATAATGAATTGATAGGACTCGTTAGCCAGCGTGATATTCTTTCCGCTCAAGATTCAAATCTCAAATCTATTATCGAAAACCCGCTATCCTCAACACTGGATGTTTTACTTGATCATTCAATGAACACAAAAGTAATGAGTGTTGATTATCGTGCAGGATTAAAACAAGCCGCACTGTATATGCAAAAACATAAAATAGGCTGTTTACCTGTAGTAAAAGAGAAAAAACTGGTCGGTATTATCACAGATTCAGACTTTGTCGCGATTGCGATTACATTAATAGAAACACTGGAAGAAGTTGATCCTATTGAGTCTGATTTCGAGATGTTAGACGAATAAAAAAGGGGAGCGTCATGCTCCCCGATGATAACGTAATAGTCAGTACTCATTTAAAGCTGCGGCCCATACTTAAGTACTGCTGATAACAACACTTTGCTAGGATAGTTAGTAAACACGTTATCTTAAAAATATTATTCATTGCGATGCAGCTTAATTACTTAAATTGATCTTCTTCTGTAGAGCCAGTCAGTGCTGTTACTGAAGAATTACCGCCTTGAATCGTATTAGTCATGGTATCGAAATAGCCCGTTCCCACTTCTTGCTGATGCGCAACGAAGGTATAGCCTTTCTCTGCAGCCTCAAATTCAGGACGTTGTACTTTCTCAACGTAGTGACGCATCCCCTCACCTTGCGCGTAAGCATGGGCTAATTCAAACATGTTAAACCACATATTATGAATACCCGCTAAGGTAATGAACTGGTACTTATAGCCCATGTCTGAAAGCTCTTGCTGAAATTTAGCAATGGTTTCAGCATCAAGATTTTTCTCCCAGTTAAACGATGGCGAACAGTTATAAGCCAGTAACTGATCTGGGTATTGCGCATGGATCGCTTCTGCAAATTTACGTGCTTCTTCTAAACATGGAGTCGCAGTCTCACACCAAATTAAATCTGCGTATGGTGCGTATGCTAAGCCACGAGCAATCGCCTGATCGATGCCAGCACGGACACGGTAGAAACCTTCTGCAGTACGATCACCAATAATGAAGTCTTTATCATATGGGTCGCAATCTGACGTTAATAAATCCGCAGCATTGGCGTCAGTACGGGCGATCACGAGTGTTGTTGTACCAGCCACATCAGCGGCTAAGCGGGCAGCGACCAACTTTTGCACCGCTTCTTGAGTAGGCACAAGTACCTTACCGCCCATATGACCACATTTTTTCACCGACGCTAACTGATCCTCAAAGTGAACACCAGCAGCACCTGCTTCAATCATGCTACGCATTAACTCATAAGCATTGAGTACGCCACCAAAACCCGCTTCCGCATCAGCGACAATCGGTAAGAAATAGTCAACACCATCTTCTGGGTTACCACCGTTAGCCCATTGAATTTGATCAGCGCGACGGAAAGAATTATTGATACGTTTTACTACAGCAGGTACAGAATCTACTGGGTACAACGACTGATCTGGATACATAGTCGATGCGGTATTATTATCTGCTGCCACTTGCCAGCCTGATAAATAAATCGCTTCAATACCGGCTTTTGCTTGCTGAACAGCTTGCCCACCCGTTAATGCGCCCAAACAATTCACATACCCTTTTTTCGCTTCACCATTAACTAATTGCCATAACTTGTCAGCACCACGCTGAGCAATAGTATTAGCTGGAGCAAACGAACCGCGTAGATTAATGACTTCTTCCGCACTATAAGTACGCTTAACATGTTTCCAACGTGGGTTTTCCGCCCAGTCTTTTTCAATTGCTTCAATTTGCTGTTGGCGTGTTAATGTCATAATGGTATCCCTCGTATCTATCCGCTTTCATCCGTTGGTATGACGGTTAATTGATACTAATTTTCAACATACATCTGGTACTGCGACCCTCAACCACCTCGGATTCTCTTTGTTACACAAACGCTATGGCGCTTAATTCAAATATTCATAACCATGCAAGGTTAAGAAGTTTTCTAACTCTTCACTGGTAGTCAGCTTCGCCATCAATTCCGCCGCTTCATCAAAGCGCCCTTGATTAAAGCGAACATCACCTAATTCTTCTTTTAAGACCAACATTTCTTCAGCTAACATTTGCTCAAACAACGCTTTAGTAACCACTTTGCCATTTGATAATGCTTGCTTGTGTTTGATCCATTGCCAAATCGAGGCACGAGAAATCTCAGCCGTTGCAGCATCTTCCATTAATCCGTAAATCGGCACACAGCCATTACCAGAGATCCATGCTTCAATGTATTGCACCGCAACACGAATATTATGACGCATTCCCTCTTCTGTTCGTTCACCATCACAAGGCGCTAATAACTCATTTGCCGTAATAGGCGCATCGTTATCACGAGTAATATCTAATTGGTTTTTACGATCACCCAATACGTGATCAAATACGCCACATGCGGTATCAGCAAGTCCTGGATGCGCAACCCATGTACCATCGTGACCATTGCTTGCCTCAAGTGCTTTATCAGTTTGAATTTTATTTAATACCCATGCTTGGCGCTGTGGATCTTTAGATGGAATAAAGGCAGCCATCCCTCCCATAGCAAAAGCACCACGACGATGACACGTGCGAACTAACAAGCGTGAGTACGCATTAAGAAAAGGCTTTTCCATTGTTACGACTTGGCGATCAGGTAAGATGCGATCTGGATATTGGCGTAAGGTTTTTATATAGCTAAAGATATAATCCCAACGACCACAATTAAGCCCTACAATGTGCTCTTTTAGGTTAAATAAGATCTCATCCATTTCAAAAACAGCAGGCAGTGTTTCAATTAACACAGTGGCTTTGATAGTGCCTCGCGCTAATCCAAATTCATCTTCGGTATAGCTAAATACATCACTCCACCATGCCGCTTCTCGATATGCCTGTAATTTTGGTAAATAGAAATATGGACCACTGCCTTTAGCTAATAAGGCTTTTTGATTGAGATAAAAGTACAGCGCAAAGTCTAATAGCGCCCCTGGAATGGGTTTACCATTCCACAGCACATGCTTTTCGGGTAAATGTAACCCTCGAACTCGGCATATCAATACTGCTGGATCATCGGCTAATTGATAATGTTTGCCATTCGCTGGATTAACATAATCAATGGTGCCATTAACTGCATCTCGTAAATTACGCTGTCCTTCGATCACTTCATTCCATGCTGGTGCAAAAGAATCTTCAAAGTCAGCCATGAACACTTTTACATTGGCATTAAGCGCATTGATCACCATCTTGCGATCAACAGGGCCTGTAATTTCCATGCGTCGGTCTTGTAAATCTTGAGGAATATTTTGAATTTTCCACTCAGCTTGACGAATAGATTCTGTTTCAGGATCAAAGTCAGGTAATTGACCTCTATCAATCTGACGCTGACGCTGTTCACGATCTTCTAGCAGCAAAGGAATACGCTCAGCAAAACGATCAACCAAACGTTCTAAGAAAAGTAATGCGTCATCCGATAAAATCTCACGCTGCGATTCTGTAAGCGGTTGCTGTAATGATAATTTCATTTGGTAGTTAGATTGAACGGCTGTATCTGTCATAACGCCCCATCCTTGTAACTTAATCACCACTTTTATCAATAAGCCGTAGTGAGCTTTTTATAAGCATTATTGCTTAACCTGTTCTTTACGTTGCAGCAACATATAGCAAAAAGCAAATCCACGCCTTCTATTTTAAAATAATAAAAAACAACAAAAACCAATATTAACAGCGACTTAAACAAATAAGAGTAAAAACTCAAAACACTAAATTAAAACAAAAGGCAGTAAATAACTCGGAATAGATACTTTGTTTTAAAAACGATACTTTTTGTATGTAGTTACGTAATTTAATTACACAATAAAAGAATGAGTAATTAGTAATATTTTTCGTTTTAAACATCGATACTTTTATTATTAGAAAATAATTACTTGATTTTTTTAAGGTAAATAAGGGGAAGATAGAAAGGAATTAAACAGTGTGAGATCTTAGTGATAATATTCACAATCCTTTGTTTTCTTCACGAAACAAAAAAAACCGACAAAACAGCATGTTAAAGCCAATTAAGCAAACAGAATAATAATCTAAATATAGTTATAAACCAGAGTTTTAGTCCAAATTATATCTTTTTTTTACTTGAGATAATTTTAAATAAAAAAAACCTGAAAATATGCCATTTTTTATCATTGATAATAATCACAACAGCACATAATTCAGGTCTTTAACCGCATTCATTCAGTCACTCTTTAGACTAAAGTAGCGTTTCAACAATCTCAGCTAACTTTTCAAACGTCTTTAAGCGACTTGATGTTGGACGCCATACTAAGCCAATTTCACGAAATGCCGCTTGGCCAGGTGGCTCAATCACCACAAGATTTTGGTTATCTAAAATCCCATGCTCAATCGCCATCTGTGGGATAAAGGTTGTTCCTAACCCATTAGCGACCATTTGCACCAAGGTATGAAGGCTGGTTGCTGTAAAAGGGTTAATCTTTTCTTTGGTCGTTAATCGACACGCAGACACCGCATGCTCGGTTAAACAATGCTCTTTTTCTAATAGAAAAACCGACTCATCAGGTAAATCAGCATAACGTAACGGCACTGATACACGTTCAGCTTGGTTTTTACTGATCACCATCTTAAAAGCATCACGACCAACGACTTTACTACTCATACCATTAATTTCGACTGGCAACGCAAGGATCAATACATCCATCTCACCGTTACGTAAAGCCGCTAATAAATTGGTCGTCGTATCTTCTCGCAGTAATAAGTTAAGTTTTGGATACAGTCGGTTAACTTCTTGGACTAAATCGCACAATAAGAAAGGCGCAATAGTTGGAATACAACCCACTCGTAGCGGCCCTTCCATTCCATCACCGGAAGAACGAGATAGTTCTACCAAATCTTGGCTGCGTGCAAGCAATTCTCGTGAACGAACCACGACTTCTTCACCCATACTGGTGAATACTAATGATTTATTATCACGCTCAATTAGCTGACAATCTAATAAATCTTCTAAGTTTTGGATCCCTGAACTAAGTGTCGATTGGCTCACAAAACACTTTTTTGCCGCTTCGCCAAAGTGACGGGTTTCCGATAAAGTTACTAGGTAATGCAATTGTTTTAACGAGGGAAACTTATTCATCGTATTTTTCGATTACTTCAATCTGTTTATTCCGCTTTTTTCAATTTAACAGTTTGGCTATAGTTTGTCTCGTCCAAGTATGGAGCTAACCAAAGAAGGTTGGCAAAACCCCAATATTTTAGGAGCACCAAAATGGTACTAGTAGGTCGTCAAGCACCAGATTTTACTGCTGCAGCTGTTCTAGGTAACGGCGAAATCGTTGATAACTTCAACTTTGCAGAATTCACTAAAGGTAAAAAAGCGGTAGTTTTCTTCTACCCACTAGACTTCACTTTCGTATGTCCATCTGAGCTAATCGCTTTTGACAAGCGTTTCGAAGATTTCCAAGCGAAAGGCGTTGAAGTAATCGGTGTTTCTATCGACTCACAATTTTCTCACAACGCATGGCGTAACACTGCTGTTGAAAACGGCGGTATCGGTCAAGTTAAGTACCCACTAGTTGCTGACGTTAAGCACGAAATCTGTAAAGCTTACGACGTTGAGCACCCAGAAGCAGGCGTTGCTTTCCGTGGTTCTTTCCTAATCGACGAAGACGGCCTTGTACGTCACCAAGTTGTTAACGACCTACCACTAGGCCGTAACATCGACGAAATGCTACGCATGGTAGACGCACTAAACTTCCACCAAAAACACGGTGAAGTGTGTCCTGCACAGTGGGAAGAAGGTAAAGCAGGTATGGATGCATCACCTAAAGGTGTAGCGGACTACCTATCTGAGCACACTTCAGACCTAGGTAAGTAATTACCTAATAACACCACGCTCAACGGTGTTATCTGACAAGAAGCAAATAAAAAATAAAGCTAATTAAGTCAGCTTAAATAAAAGAATAATGAGGCTCGGAGCATACCGAGCCCTTTTTTTATCTGTAATTTATAATCAACCGCACAGATCCCCTTCCTGCTATTCGCCCCTTCTAAAGCAATCATCTACACTGCTGATCATTCTTTTCTAAGCGATAAAACAGTATGTCTATCCAACTTGAAGTCTGTATCGATAATATTGAATCCCTGCATTATGCCCAACAAGGCGGCGCAACCCGTATTGAGCTTTGCTCTTCATTAACTCTCGGTGGCTTAACGCCAAGCTCTGGCTTTATGGCGTTAGCTGCTAAACATGCAAAAGTCCCTGTTTATGCCATGATCCGCCCTCGCCAAGGGGATTTTCTATTTAGTAGTGAAGATGTTGAAATCATGCTGGCTGATATCTATGCTGCACGAAATGCAAAGTTACAAGGGATTGTGATTGGTGCACTTACCGAAGATGGTCATATTGATAAAGATATCGTGGCAAGCTTAGTCAAAGAAGCCAATGGACTTGGCGTGACTTTTCATCGTGCTATCGATCAATGCGTTGAGCCCTTTGCAGCACTTGATACCATCATGCACAACGGCTGCGAACGAGTACTAACCTCAGGCCTCGCATCTAATGCTCCTGCTGGTAGCAAGATGATAAAAGAGATGGTGAATTACTGCGGTAATAGGCTCAGTGTTATGGCTGGTGCAGGTGTTAATCCCGACAATGTGCGTAAGCTGATCACCGCTACGGGTATTCATGAAGTCCACTTGTCAGGTAAAACCACTCGTCCTAGTGCGATGACAAATATCTCAGCAAGTGCTCATATGGGAAGTGCTGCACTTGATGATTTCCAGATCCCTGTAACCAGTGCTGAAACGATTAAAGCGGTCGCTCTAGAGCTTAACCAGCTATCACAGTAGTCAAACTATTAAGCAAAATAAAAGGGCGCAGTGACTCTATATAAAATCAATGCGCCCTTTAAAATCTCTTTGACTGCAACAGCTTTTAAGCTAGATCCTTACAAGATATTTTTTATATCTTCTGGGTTGGTATGGCGAATATCTTTACCTTGCACGAAATAGATAATGTATTCACAAATATTCTGACAACGATCGCCTACACGCTCAATCGAACGTGCCGCCCACATCACCTTCATCACACTTGGGATGGAATCTGGATCTTCTTTCATATAAGTCATTAGCTGACGAATAATCGCTTCATATTCACGGTCAATACGATCATCGGTTTGGTACACATCAATCGCAGCTTTAACGTCCATACGTGCAAAAGCATCTAACACTTCATGCAGCATTCGTACTGCGTTTTGCCCTAAGGATTCAAGTGAGGCTAACAAGTTATATTGCTTCGTGGTGAAGTTACCTAATGCTACTTTCGCAATGCTTTCTGCCACATCACCGATACGTTCAAGATCGGTAATGGTTTTAATGATCGCAATTACAAGGCGTAAATCACTGGCCGTAGGCTGACGCTTAGCAATAATGCGCGTACAAGCTTCATCAATCGCCACTTCCATAGCATTCACTTTGTGATCGTCTTGGATCACTCGCTTCGCTAATGTTTCTTCTTGTTTATGTAGCGCTTTTAACGCATCAGCCAATTGCTGCTCAACCAAGCCGCCCATGGCTAATACATGGGTACGAATACTTTCTAGCTCATGGTTGAACTGACCAGAAATATGACGACTAAGACTAATGTTGTTTAACATGATGGTATTTCCTTAACCATAGCGCCCTGTAATGTAATCCTCAGTGCGTTTTTCTCTCGGGGTGGTGAAAATATCATTGGTGCTCGAATATTCCACCAGCTCACCCATATATATAAAGGCTGTTTGATCTGAAACGCGCGCTGCCTGTTGCATGTTATGCGTTACGATAATAACGGTATATTTGGCCTTTAAATCATTTATCAACTCTTCAATAGTCAATGTTGAGATCGGATCCAATGCAGAGGTTGGCTCATCAAGCAGTAAAATTTCAGGTTCAATAGCAATCGCACGAGCAATCACTAAACGTTGTTGCTGACCACCTGATAAACCAAAGGCGTTTTCATGTAGGCGATCTTTTACTTCATCCCATAATGCAGCCGCTCGCAGTGCGCTTTCTACCGCATCATCTAAAATACGCCTCTCGCTGATCCCTTGTAAGCGTAAGCCATACACCACATTCTCATAAATGGATTTAGGGAAAGGATTAGGACGTTGAAATACCATACCAACTCGACGACGTAATGAAGCAACATCGACTTTCGGATCATAAATATTCTGACCATGTAGCATGATTTTACCATCGATATGGCAACCTTCGACCAAATCATTCATGCGATTAATACAGCTTAATAACGTCGATTTGCCACAGCCTGAAGGGCCGATAAATGCCGTCACCTGACCTTTAGGGATCCGCATATTGATATCAAACAACGCCTGTGTTTTACCATAATGCAGGTTAAGCCCTTCAATCGATAAAGCGGTTTGTTCATCTGGTAATGAAGAGAGATCGACAGGCTCAAATAAGCCCATTGATGGTGTCACTGAATGCATAATCTTCTCTCTATAAATAATCAAAAATCTACTACGAAATTACTGCTCTAAAGCGCGGAATTTCTCACGTAGATGATTACGGATCCCAATTGCCGTTAAGTTCAAGCTGACAATTACGGTCACTAATAAAAACGAGGTAGCGTAAACCAAAGGTCTTGCTGCCTCTACGTTCGGGCTTTGGAATGCAACATCATAGATGTGATAACCCAAGTGCATAAACTTACGATCTAAGTGAACAAAAGGGAAATGCGCATCAACAGGCAGTGTCGGCGCCATTTTTACCACACCCACTAACATTAACGGTGCTACTTCCCCTGCCGCACGAGCAACCGCTAAGATTAACCCCGTCATAATCGCAGGGCTTGCCATTGGCAGAACAATTCGCCATAAGGTTTCAGCTTGGGTTGCGCCTAACGCTAACGAACCATTACGGATCGAGCTAGGAATACGCGATAAGCCTTCTTCAGTCGAGACAATCACCACGGGTAATGTCATGATCGCAAGGGTTAAAGCTGACCATAAAATACCGGGAGTACCAAAAGTTGGAGTGGGTAATTGTGCCGAGAAGAACACATCATCAATGGTGCCCCCGACCATATAAACAAAAAAGCCTAAACCAAACACACCGTAAACAATCGACGGCACACCTGCTAAGTTGATCACCGCCACTCGGATCAACTTAGTAAATGAATTATTACCAGCGTATTCATGCAGATAAATCGCGGCTAATACCCCTAATGGCGTCACCATCACGCTCATTAGTAGCACCATGAAAACAGTACCAAAAATAGCAGGGAATACCCCACCTTCAGTGTTGGCTTCTCGTGGCGCTTCAGTTAAAAACTTATAGACTTCACTACCCCAGTGCTGGAATTTCTCAACAAAGGTGAGATTGTTGGGATACCAAATATCAAGTACCTGAGACATAGGTACAGTGATCGTTTTACCTTGGCTATTACGCAATAACAAACTTGCACTATCTAACTGTGCTTGAAGCGCAAATAAGCGATTCTCTATATTCTTGTAGATCGTGTTGTAATTAAGCTCATCACGTTCAATACGGCTTTGCTCTTCCGCTGTTAGCTTGCCTTTCAGTGCTAACTGGCGTTTTTCAAGACGCAGTTTTTCTAAATGCCAATTAGCATCAGCTACCTCTACCGATTGTAATGTTTTCAGCTCTTTGCGAACGCTTGATGCTTCAGCTAAGGCTTCTGGCAAAAAATCCATATTATTACGGACGCCATCAGCAATAATCGCCATTGGGTAACCATAAAACTTACCGTTCGTTTCACGATCAACAACAGCGATGTTATCAGCAATTTTCTGCTGCTTAATTTGACTATTAAGCACAGTGATAAAATCACCACCTGAACGTTCACGATTACCTGTTTTGATCAAATAACGCATCTCAACAGGCTCAGATAGCTGCGATACATCCACACCCGCTTCACGCAACTGCTGAAGTGGGATCGCTTTGCTGTCGTATAGCTCTCCGATCACGGTTTGAGTTTTACCTGCGACATCAATATCAAATTGATAAACCGGCGACGGCCAGAAATAGCTCAAGCCTTTATAGCCAATCAACAGCAATAAACCTAATACGGCAACAAGACTGATACTCACCGCACCAGCTGTTACCCAAATCCAAGGCGAGCCTGATTTAAACCATTTAATCATGAACGTACCACGTCCTTATAATGAACTGTATTTTTCACGTAGACGCTGCCTCACAACCTCTGCAATCGTATTGAAAACAAAGGTAAACACAAATAACACAAATGCGGCTAAGAAAAGCACTCGATAATGCGAGCTTGCCACTTCAGATTCAGGCATTTCAATCGCAATGGTGGCTGCTAATGTTCTTAAACCTTGGAGTAAATTCCAATCCATGATCGGGGTATTACCGGTAGCCATCAGTACAATCATGGTCTCACCGACTGCACGACCTAACCCCATCATCACCGCAGAAAAAATACCCGGACTTGCCGTTAATAACACGACTTTAGTTAAGGTCTGCCATTGCGTTGCACCAAGGGCTAATGAGCCTTTAGTTAAATGTGGCGGCACAGAAAACACTGCATCTTCAGCAATCGTAAAGATGGTTGGGATCACAGCAAAGCCCATGGCGATACCGACGATTAACGCATTACGCTGATCGTAACCAATACCATAATGTTGCGATAAATAGCTTTGTAAATCGCCCCCCAATAATTGCTGAGATAACCAAGGGCTGACAGCAAAACAGCCATAGCCCACTAACACAATCATCGGGATCAACAAGGCAATATGAAAACCATTTGGAATACGTGAACGCCAGCGTCCCGGCAGCATCGACCAAATAAAGCCAATCACTATCATACTGATCGGCAATACAATAAAGCTCAGTGCTACGCCTGTTAAGTTTTGATCAACAATCGGCGCTAACCAAATGCCAGCAAGAAAGCCCAATATTACCGTGGGTAACGCTTCCATTAATTCAACGGTTGGCTTAATTAAGCGTCTTACTTTTGATGACATAAAGTACGCTGTATAAATCGCCCCAGCCAATGCTAATGGGATCGCAAATAGCATCGAAAACACAGCCGCTTTTAATGTACCAAAGATGATGGGAACCAAGCTCAACTTAGGCTCAAACTCATCACTGGCAGATGTCGACTGCCATACATAATCTGGCTCAGAATAGCCTTCATACCAAACTTTCTGCCATAGTGAAGAGATACCAATATCAGGGTGCGAGTTATTCACTTTATAGCTTTGCCATTCCCCATTATCGATGGTTAATAACACATTGGCTTTAGGTGAAATAGCAATCTCTTGCGGCACTTTATCAAATACCTGATGTTGATAAATCACATCACGCTCAGAAGTATAATAAGCAGATACTCGCCCATCCTTCTGCACCACAAAAAAACCTTTGCGGTAATACTCCGGCACAATTTTCACAATTGGACTAGCTGAAAAGTGAAAGTCACGAACGTTAATGAGCTGACGCTTACCCTCTTTCACCACCTCAAACCACTGTGAAATCGTATTATTGGAATTAGTGATCAACAGAGAATTAGCACCAGACAATAAATCGATACGCTCAGGTTGAACGGATTTATCCGCTGATAATGGTGTTTTCGCTCTTAACTCTGCTTGCTGATGATTCAAGCTATAAGTAAACAAGGTGGAATCGCTCAATACATACAGCGTCTTACCATCAGGCGTTAATACAAGTTGCTCCACCTTATTAGGCATATCACGCACTTCAAATAACGACTGATGCCATGCTTGATCTGGATTTATCGTTGAGTCCGCTTTTACCAACCGAGCTAAATATAGCTGATGCTGCTCAGTATAAGCTGCCAGCATGATGAGGTTATCACGCCCAGATATGGCAAGTTGTTCTACCTTTGTTGGCGTAGGAAGAACCGTTAATGGCGTCTTACCAATCGGGTAATCCAATACAGGAAATAACTGCTTTTTATCGTTTTCAAACGTGAAGTTAAAATCAGCTTTGGCAATTTTTATCTTGCCACCTTTCATGGCATAAGCCACTAAGCCGTCACGAGGCAGACTGGTCGCAAAAGCTGTCGGATCATTAACGATAGTGCGCTGTTTAATCACTTTACCAGCAGTAGATGAAGGCGATAAACGGATGAAGTCAACCTGCCCATCCGTTGTGAAACGATAGGCTAAGGTATTGCTTTCATCGATACCTACTTGCGCCGTTTGTCCTGGCAGCACTAAGGAAAACGAGTGGGTGGGTTTTACCGAAACAGAAGAGAAAATAGGTACGATAACGTAAAGCAGATAGAAAAAGATCAGCACTAAAGTCACTAGCACAAAGATGCCGCCAGCAGTTACCCCTAACCGTGCTAACTTGTCTTTCACTCGGCGAAGCTGATTTTCTCCCATTAAAAATGAACTGGCATGTGCCATTATTACCTCAAGCCTATTTATACGCACTAAAGTGTATTGCTATTTAATGACACTTTTATTACAGGAAATGTTTCTAAAATTCCACATCGCGCAAATTTATAAATTAATGCTGAAAGAAAATGTTACGCCAAATAAATGAATTATGACTACTTACGCATTTACTCATTTACGTCCTAACACACCATAGACAGCCTAAATGGTTGTTAGGATAATTATTAATAACAATCAATCAGTTTGTTGCTTTATTGTCAGTTCACTAGCAACCAATAATAAGGAAATATGTAATGAAACAACTCATTATTACTGTTATCGGTAAAGATAAAACCGGATTAGTAGAGCAACTCTCAGATACGGTTTATAACAATGGCGCAAATTGGCTCAAAAGCTCATTAACCCAGCTCAGTGGGCAATTTGCAGGCATTGTACAAGTAGAAGTTTCAGCTCAACATATTCAACAACTTAGCAGTGCATTATCGCAAATAGACGGTCTTCAGATCCATATCGTCGAGGCACAAATCAAAGCTTCCTCACAACAGATCATGCAGAAGCTAACCGTTACAGGTAACGATCGGTTAGGTATTGTTAAAGAAGTAACCACTCACCTACACCAACTAGGCGTGAATATCTACAAACTCAAAACCAGTACCAAAAGTGCTCCTAACTGGGGCTACCCTATTTTCAAAGCGCAATTTCAGCTCGAACTACCCGCCGATCTCGGCATAGATGTCGTGCAAGAACAACTTGAATTATTAGCTGATGACTTAACCATAGATATTGAGCAATAACATCAATTAACGCTGTAAAACAGGTGCTGATGAACAGCACTCAATGTAACGCTTATCCCTTATCTTTACCATGATATTTCAAAGCGAAATATCAATACCGCCATACCCGAAGTACAAGGATGAATACCGCGAATGAACACCAACGATCTATATATTGAAAAAGAGTTAAGTTGGCTTTCTTTTAACGAACGTGTATTACAAGAAGCGGCAGATAAATCTGTCCCTTTAATTGAACGTGTACGATTTCTCGGTATTTTTTCTAGCAATACAGATGAGTTCTACAAAGTACGTTTTGCTGATGTAAAACGCCAAATTTTAATAAATGAAGAACAAGGTGGAGGCGATCAAGCCAAACAGCTATTAAGCAAAATTCAAAGTCGTGTACTGAAGCTCAATCAAGACTTCGATACCCTTTATAATGAAATTCTGCTCGAAATGGCGCGCCGTCATATCTTCTTAGTTAACGAATTACAGTTAGAAGACAGCCAAAAAGCATGGCTAAAACATTACTTCCAACAAACAATTTTACCGCATGTCACCCCAATATTACTGACTGACGATGTTGATATTCTGCAAGTATTAAAAGACGAATATTCTTATCTTGCGGTAGCGATAAGTCGTGGTGATGAAACCCACTATGCTCTGATCGAAATCCCAACCGATCAGCTTCCTCGTTTTGTTCAATTACCGAAAACCAAAGGTAAACGACACAAAACGTTAATTTTACTCGACAACATTATTCGCCTTTGCATCGACGATTTATTTAATGGTTTTTTTGAATATGATGCCCTTGCCGTCTATGCAATGAAAATGACCCGAGATGCCGAATACGATCTAAGCCAAGAAGTTGAACACAGCTTATTGGAACAAATGTCGGAAGGCTTAAACCAACGCTTAACAGCAATGCCTGTTCGGTTTGTTTATCAGCGAGATATGCCGGGTGAAATGATCAACGTACTGTGCGATAAGCTAAAAGTCTCTAGCTACGATAGTGTGATCCCGGGAGGACGCTACCATAACTTTAAAGACTTTATCGGCTTTCCGAATGTCGGCAGAAGTTACCTTGAAAATAAAGATCTCACACCAATTGAAAGCTATCATTTCAAATCGGCTCGTAATGCCTTTGATGCCATCAAAGCACAAGATATTTTACTCTACTATCCGTACCACACCTTTAGCCATATGACAGAGCTGGTACGCCAAGCTTCTTACGATCCCAAAGTACGTAGCATTAAAATCAATATTTATCGTGTAGCGAAAAACTCACGGATCATTGATTCAATGATCGATGCCGCCAACAACGGCAAGAATGTCACTGTGGTAGTAGAGCTTCAAGCTCGCTTTGATGAAGAAGCCAATATCGAATGGGCACGACGATTAACCGAAGCTGGAGTGAATGTGATCTTCGGTGTGCCGGGGTTAAAAATACACTCCAAACTATGTTTGATCACCCGAAAAGAAGGCAATGAACTCGTTCGTTATGCGCATCTTGGTACCGGTAATTTCAATGAAAAGACAGCCCGTATTTATACCGATTTTTCACTATTAACATGCGATAAATCTATCACCGATGAAGTCAAACAAGTATTTGGTTATATCGCTAACCCTTATCGCCCCGTTAACTTTGAACAACTCATCGTTTCACCACGTAACTCACGCTCACGTTTATACGAATTAATCGATAGAGAAATTGCTCACGCCAAGCAAAACTTGCCATCCGGTATTACACTTAAGGTCAACAACCTTGTTGATAGAGGCTTGATTAATATGCTGTATCAAGCCAGCAACAATGGCGTAAAAATCAAATTAATCATTCGTGGTATGTGTTCATTGGTACCGGGGATTAAAGGGATCAGCGATAACATCACCGCGATCAGTATCATCGATAGATTTTTAGAACACCCTCGCGTCGCTGTATTTGAAAACAATGGTGATCCTGATGTTTATATTTCATCAGCAGATTGGATGAGCCGTAACATTGATAATCGTATCGAGGTGGGTTGCCCAATTAAGTCCCCAACACTCAAACAACGCATTATCGATATTCTCAACATTCAACTGTGCGATACCGTAAAAGCCCGTGTGATTGATGAAGGGATGCACAATCATTATGTACCTCGTGGTAATCGTCGCAAAATTCGCTCACAAACAGCCATTTATGATTATCTGAAACACAGCGAAAAACGACTCAAAAAGCACGCTGAAAGAGCAGAGAGACACGATGACAGAAAATAATCACTCTTCCCTACCTCGTGAGATTGCCGCTATCGATCTAGGATCGAATAGCTTTCATATGGTAGTAGCACGTATTGTGGGACAAAGCTTGCAAATCGTTAGCCGCCATAAGCAGCGTGTTCATCTCGCATCTGGGCTTGATAAACAACAAAACCTCGACCAAGCAGCGATCAACCGTGGCTTAAGCTGCTTGGCAATGTTTGCTGAAAGACTGCAAGGGTTTGAGCCTGAAAATGTCCGTATTGCAGCAACCTATACCCTACGACAAGCACAAAATGCCCACGTTTTTCTTCAGCGTGCCGAGCGTATATTACCCTTTCCGATTGAAATCATTCCCGGCACTGAAGAAGCCCGTTTGATCTACCTTGGTGTGGCGCACACTCAGCCAGATAAAGGCAAGAAACTGATCATTGATATTGGTGGTGGTAGTACAGAGCTAGTGATTGGTGAAGAGTTTGACACTCATATTCTTTATAGCAAGCACATGGGCTGTGTCAGCTATAACAAACAATTCTTTACCAATGGCAAGTTGAGCCATAAAAACATTGCTGCTGCACAATTAGCGGCAAGACAAAAACTCGAAAGTATCGCCAATAAATACCTTGATATTGGCTGGGATAAAACCTTAGGTTCATCAGGCACTATCAAAGCCATTCGTGAAGTATTAATTGCCCAAGGGCACAGTGATGGTGTGATCACATCAGCGAGGCTGACACAACTGCTTGATGATATCAGCGCATTTAAGCATCAAGACGATCTTAATTTACCGGGATTAAGTGAAGACAGAAAGCCTGTCTTTGCCGCTGGGTTAGCCATTCTTAGTGCGATTTTTGAAGCCCTCGATATTCAAGATATGCACTTTTCCAGTGGCGCATTGCGCGAAGGCTTGCTGTATGAAATGGAGCAACGTTTCCGCCATTCAGATATTCGTGTGCGCACCGCAACGGCGATGGCAAAGCAATACAATATAGATGTTGCCCAAGCCAAACGAGTACAAACTACAGCCGTTGATATTTACAATCAAATAGAGACACAACCAGGCATCAAGAAAACGGAGCTATCAACCTTGCTGTCATGGGGCGCATTACTCCATGAAGTTGGGTTAAGTATCAGTTATCCAGGCTTTCACCGCCATAGTGCTTACTTACTTCGCTATAGCACAATGCCTGGCTTTAATTTAGAACAACAAACCGTATTATCGACCTTAGTACGCTTTCAACGCAAAGCATTAAAACTGGCTGAAATGCCAGAGCTCACCATCTATAAACGCAAGCATCTTTATCCATTAATTCGTACCCTTCGCTTGGCTGTGGTATTCAATGGTCAACGCAGTGATGAGCCTCAACCTAAGCTGAAAGTAAGCGCTAACAATGAGCATTGGCAACTAACGTTACCTGACGGATGGACAAAGGAAAATAAGCTACTGGCAGCCGATCTGAAAACAGAACAAGAATATTGGCATAAAGCCGGATGGGAATTAGACGTTAACGAATTAGACTAGAAAGAAAAACGCCAGCAAATTAAATGCTGGCGTTTTTCTTAATCTTTTAATAGACCGAGTTTTGCTAAGTTTTGCTCTACAACAGCGACAGGCAATGGGATATAACCATCTTTTTGCACAATTTTTTGACCGTCACTAGAAAGGATAAAACGTAAGAACTCACCTTCCATCGGCGCTAACGGTTTATTCGGATGCTTATTCACATAAACATATAAAAAGCGCGACAATGGGTAGCGTCCATTAACGGAATTTTCAATTGTCGCTTCCACATAATCATTCCCTTCACGGGCAACAGGGATCGCTTTAATACCTGTTGTTTTATAGCCAATACCTGAGTAACCAATAGCATTTAACGATGTTGAGACAGATTGAACAACAGAGGCCGATCCCGGTTGTTCATTAACGTTATTGCGAAAATCGCCACGGCATAAAGCACGCTTTTTAAAGTAACCATAAGTGCCTGATACGGAGTTACGACCAAACAATTGAATGCCGCGATTTTGCCAACTCCCCGTTAAGCCTAACTGTCCCCATTGATTTATAGGCTCTAATCCACCACAGCGCAAAGTACGAGAATAAATCGCATCTAATTGCTCAAAGTTGATCCCTTTTAATGGGTTATCTTCATGAACAAAAACCGCTAATGCATCCACTGCCACTTTAATGGCCGTTGGCTTATAGCCATATTCTTGCTCGAATGCTTCAACCTCTTTGGTTTTCATCATTCGGCTCATCGGGCCGATCTGTGCCGTTGCTTCAACCAAGGCAGTTGGAGCTGTTGACGAGCCTGCAGTCTGAATTTGAATATTCACATTCGGATAACGACGCTTAAACTCTTCAGCCCAATAAGTCATTAAGTTCGCTAGGGTATCTGAACCTACAGAAGATAAGTTACCTGATATACCACTGACTCTTTTATACGGCATTAAAGCAACATCAGACGTTTGCGCATAAGCGCCTGTGCTGCCGCTAAGCCACAGCGCAGTTACCATCCCCAAAGATTTAATCGTATTAAGCGTACTTCTCATGTGCATACAATCAGATCACTAAATAATGTCATGGGTTAATTCAGTTGGATTTGTTTTATCCGCAACCAAACGTGATGGTAAAGTGAATGAGAAAGTACTGCCTTTTTCTAGTTCACTTTCAATTTCTAAATGCGAATCGTGATGGCTTAATGCATGTTTTACAATGGCTAAACCTAAACCGCTACCACCTGTTTCGCGAGAACGCGCTTTATCAACACGGTAGAAACGCTCAGTTAATCGGTGAATATGCTGCGCAGCAATACCTTCACCGCTATCAGTAACTTCTAATCGAGCACCATTAGCAACACGGTACCAACGCACATTAATATCAGCATCTGCTGGGGTATGTTTCACCGCGTTATACACCAAGTTTGAAATCGCGCTACGTAGCTGATCATCATCACCAAGCACTTTTAAACTGTGGTCGACATCAAAACTAATCTGTTGATTCTTATCACCGCTCAGTGATACCGCCTCTTTTTCTAAGATATCGAGCATCGCTGGCACATCGACTTCATCTTCTAATTCAATAGTTGGAGCCGCCTCAATTTTAGAAAGAGTAAGAAGCTGCTCTACAAGTGCATTCATTCGCGCTAACTGCTCTGTCATCACACCATGTGCGCGATCCCACATCGGGCCGACTAACATGTCTGGATCGGCCGACATTTCCAAATATCCTTGCAGTACCGTCATAGGTGTACGAAGCTCGTGAGACACGTTAGCAAAGAAATTACGACGCATACCTTCAAGCTGTTTAAGCTGAGATACATCACGTACTGCCATCAAGTATTCGCCTTCGGTGTAGCGCATAATACGAAGCTCTAACGTACGGTCGTAGTTCATTGGCGAAGTGATTTCTAAAGGCGTATCAAACGACTGACGTGATAAATAACGGACGAAATCAGGGCTGCGTAATAAGTTACTGATCGGCTGACCGGCATCATCAGGCCAGCGTAAGCCTAATAATTGCTGAGCAAGTTTATTACACCACACAATGTTGCCTTCACTGCGGAAAACAACCACCGCATCAGGTAACGATTCAGCACCATTACGGAAACGACGGATCAGCGTTGTCAGCTCTTTGCGACGACGACGATTACGCTGTTGTAAGCGATACATACCATTGAAGAGTGGCTCCCAACTACCAGAGCCGGAAGGAGGAGTAAGGCTGCGATCTTTCCACAACCAATCTGACATTTTTAGCTGATTATGAAAATGCCAGATCAGTTGGATCCATGTTGCGGCGAGTAAGAACCACGGAAGATGGCCAAAAATCATCCCAAGAATGATCCAAGGTAGATAAAATAAAATCAGCTCCCATACCAATTTTTTCCATGACAATCTTTCGACCATGTTTTACTCCTAGTAACGGAGTTATGGTATGGATCCGTTACATCTAATTTCTTTACTCGTATATACCCAAGCGACTTCAAGATGCCTGATTCAGAGCGATGTCACTGCGTTGAATTCAAGGAAGACAACGAAGCGGAATAGCGAGCTCTTTCCAAGTTGTCTGACGCAAGAAGTCGGCTCAGTGACACGCTCCCAAAGGGCGAGCGTCCTTAGCTCTCAGACTTTGTTAACGATTCTCAATGTAGAACCACTATATCTTCGAATCGTTGCCGCGCCTGAGAACTAAGGTCGTCTCGCTGAACACTACATCTTGAGGTTGCTTGGGTATAAACAACATAACCTCCAACCTTATCAAACGACGATAATGGATGAAGGCTCATTTTTACTTTATTGAGGCAACCCTAGTTTGAGTTGTAAATCACTACTATAGGCGAGTGGAAAAACGATAACCTGCTCCACGCACTGTTTGTACTAACTTATCGTGTCCACCTGCTTCTAACGCTTTGCGTAAACGACGAATATGCACATCAACAGTACGGTCTTCAACATATACGTTCGTCCCCCAAACATTATTAAGTAGCTGTTCACGACTGTATACACGCTCTTGGTGCGTCATAAAGAAGTGCAGCATCTTAAATTCTGTTGGTCCCATATCTAATGGCTCATCACCAGAAGTCACACGGTGAGAAACTGGGTCTAGTTTTAGACCTTGTACATCAATCACATCGTCTAACGCCGTTGGTGATACGCGACGCATTACTGCCTTTAAGCGTGCCATTAGCTCTTTTGGTGAGAATGGCTTAGTGATGTAATCATCTGCACCAACCTCAAGACCACGAACCTTATCTTCTTCTTCACCACGTGCTGTTAACATCACCACAGGGATCTGACGTGTAAGTTCATCGCGCTTAAGGTGTTTGATCAGGTTAATGCCTGAACCACCCGGTAACATCCAGTCCATTAGAATAAGCTCAGGGTATGGTTCGCACATTTTTTCTAGTGCTGTGTCATAGTCCTCAGCTTCGATTGCTTGATAGCCCTTTTGCTCCAACACGAAACATAGCATCTCGCGAATTGGAGCTTCATCTTCTACTACAAGAATCCTTCTTACCATAATCAATTATACCTAGTCGTTTGCTTCATCTGACCTGCGCCATTATGTGTGTTTAATATTACACTTTTGTGACCTGTTGTAATAAAACTATAAACCAAGTTGAATATCAGTTTTAAGAAACAGGTCGATTTTGGTCGATGAAAAAGATAAATGTTAAATAATTACAATAGGTTAAATATCACAAATATTAACCTTTTATGGCAATATTACTACGCCCACCGCCTTGTGCTTCTACCGCAACTTGTACACCAATACGCTCTACCAGTGTACCTACGTGAGAAATTACCCCGATTTGGCGACCATCTGCTTGCAGGGCATCTAAACAGGCTAATGCCATTTCTAAGCTATCAGGATCGAGCGTACCAAAACCTTCATCAATAAATAGCGAACCTAATTGACGGGTATCAGCAGCAAGCGATGCTAACGCTAATGCCAACGACAGCGACACTAAGAAACTTTCACCACCTGAGAGCGATTCCACACTGCGCACTTCATCACCCATATCATGGTCGATGACTTGCAGCGCTAACGGGCTGCCCGGTACAGGTTGCAGCGCATAACGAGGCGCAAGATCATGAAGGTGCTCATTGGCATTAATCACCAACTGTTGCAGCGTTAACCCTTGTGCCAAGGTACGGAATTTATTACCTGTTGCTGAGCCAATTAAATCGCTCATTTCCATCCACAGCTCAGTTTGCGTTTGCTGGGTCGCTAATGCAGAGCGTAAATCCCCTGCTTGTTTTTCAGCTTGCTCGCCTAAATCTAAGCGCTGGCGTAATTGGAATACCTGATCATCCAGTTGTGACTTTTCTGTCTGCCATTGGCTAAACAACTGCTGCTGAGTTGAAGCATCATCACTGATGTTATGCTCACTAAACCACTGCTTGGCAAGTTCAACCGTTGGCTGATAATCAACCTTTGCTTGCTGTCTTTCTTTAACAATGGTTTCGCCTTGCGACACCGCTTGCTCTAACTGTTTAAGCTCAGTGCGCTCTTGTTGTAACCATACTTCATCTTTGCTTAACAGTGCTGTTAATTCCGCTTCAGTGAGCGCCAGTTTTTCTAACCATGCTTGCCACACTTGTAGTTGCTTTCGTTGTGCCGTTTCAGATTCCGCTAACTGTTGAGTCGCGTTCTGCTGTTTGGTTAGCTCTACAGCAATCACTTCTGCTAATTGGTTTAATTGTGTTTGTAGCTGTTGGCACTGTTGCTGCTGCGCTTCAATATCTTCTTTTGCTGAGCGTTCAATCGTATCAAGTGGCTGCTCACCTACTAATTCCACACGTTGTTGCCAGCAAGCCTGTTGCTCTTTCGCTAGATGAGTCACTTTGGCTGTGATGTCATTAGCTTGTTGTTCTGCATGTTGCACACTATTGATTAACATTGCGAGCACTGGCGCAAGCTCTGTCAGCTGTTTTTCGAGCAATTGTTGTTGCTCAATATTGGTTTGATATTGCTGAATTTGCAGCTCTAAATCGGCAATAAAGCCCGCTTTACCTTGCTGGGCTAAAGCGTTTAACCATGCATCATTGCCGTAAATAGCCATTAACGCTTGTTGTCTTTCAGCAACCACATTTTGCAAGTTGTTCGCTTGTGTCGTAAACGCATTGAACTGCTCTTGCGCTTGGGTTTGTTGCTGAGTTAACAGGTAGCATTGCTCTTTCAGCTCGGCTTCTTGCTTAGTTAACTGCTGTAACTGAAGCTGTTGTTTCTTAACCTCTTCAATCAGCACTCTACGCTGTTCACCCTGCTCTTTGATCTGCAGCATTTGCGCTTTGGCATCATCGACCGCTTTCGACCAATTGGCTTGGTAATGAGAAAGCTGAGCTACATCACTGTCAGTTGATAAGGTAATTTCAGCCAACGTAATAACATCAAACTCCACTGCCATTAAATCTGTCCAATGGCATTGCTGCTGATTCACTAACCCTTGAATGGTATTATTGAATCCTGCGATATCTTGCTCAAGTTCGGTTTGACGCTGCTTATCTTGGGTTATGGATTGAGTTAGCTGACGCTGCTCAGCATGCGCATCTTGCAATTGCTTGACTAATTGCTGTAATCGCTGCTGTTGCTGGCTAATAATGCTTTCAACTTGCGGATTATGCTGCTGATAAGGATGGGTTTCCGATCCACATAATGGGCAAGCTTCACCTTCTACAAGTTGCTCTCGATAGTCAGTTAAGCTCATTACCGCGCGGCTTTGGTTTAACTGAAATTCCACTTCTTTGTGCTGCGCTTCGAGTTGTAATAACTCAGGGGCTAATGCCGCTAAACGCTGCTCACTAGTAGCAACGCTATTGATTAAACCTTGCTGCGTGAGCTGAGATTTATCACGCTGTTGCAACAAGCCATGCCATTTATCAAGACCAAATAAGCTCTCTTTCAGCTTACTGCTTAATTGCTGATACGCTGCATAGTGTTGGCGTTCTTGATCTTGTAACTGCTCTAATGCAGTAAGATCGTGCGCTGCGGTTTGCTCAGTTAATTGCAGCTTTTGCTGATCCAATGCTGATAGCTGTTTATCAAATTGGATTTGCTGCTGCGTCACTGACGCTAACGTTGTTTCACGCTGTTTGATGTCCGTTTGCAACTGGGCAATTTGGCTTTGTGCTTGTTGGAACTGGCTAATGTTATCTTTGATCGCATTTTGCTGCTCAGCCAAGGCTTTTACTCCTTGTGTTTGAGCCAATGCTGACGCCACTTGTTGCTGTTTTGATTGCGCTAACTGTTGCTGCTGTTGCTTACTCGCTAATTGCTCACGCTGTGTCGTTAGCTCTTTATTTAAGCCAGCTAATTGCTGTTGCAGCTCCGTACTTTGTTGCTGCAAACCATCACGCTTTTGCTCAATACTTGCTGCTTGTTTTAACTTTGGTTCCAGCGCATTAAATGCTTGCTGTTTTTGCGCTAATTGCTGCTGGCTTTGATCAACACAGGTTTGTAATTGCCCTTGTTGTTGCTGTTTAGCCGTTAATTCAGTGGTTGCTGATTGCAGTGACTGTTGCCACTTAATCACTTGTTGCTGAGCTTGGGTTAATAGCGTGAAATCACCGCGAGCAGGTAGTGCTTGCTCATATTTATCAAGTTGCAGATAACGTGGCGCAGCCAATTGTTGTGCTTGCTTAGTTTGAACTAATTGCTGCTCACTTTCACCAATACGTTGCGTCATTTTTTCAGCATTGACCAACACATCTTGATGCTGTTTAAGTTGCTCTAACTTTTGTTGCTGGTTCGTCACTTGCTCACGAGACGTCGCTAATTGGGCATTTAATGCATCACGCTCTTCATCAGTGAGCAGTGCGATATCACCTAACTTACCTTGAAGCTGTGTCAGTTTAAGCTTTTCATCTTTCGCTCGTTCATAAGCAGCAATGGATAATCGACCGTAAATTTCACCGCCCGTCATACGCTCTAACAATGCCGCACGTTCATCTGCCCCTGCTTTTAGAAATGCTGCAAACTCGCCTTGTGGCAACATCACAGCACGACGAAATTGATCGAAACTCAGCCCGATTAGCTTTTCAATTTCAGCTTGTAGTTCTTGTTTTTTACCTGCGAAACGCTGTCCTGTTTCAATGTTTTCTAACCATTGTTCCGCCGCTTGAATTTTACCTTCAGCACGACCACGAGCACGGCGAACATGCCAGTGAGCACGCCAATGGGAACCATCGTTAGCAACAAAATCGACTTCGGCAAAACCTTCGCCTTTACCGCGCGATAAGATGCTACGCACATCATTGGCTTTGATGCGGTTATCTTCATCATCACGCCCAATTTCAGCATCATTCTTTTTGTTAGATTGCAGACGAGGAATACGATCGTATAACGCCAAGCAAATAGCATCGAGCAAAGTAGATTTACCTGCCCCAGTTTTACCTGTGATTGCAAATAAGCCTGCGTCACCTAAGCGACCGCCAGCAAAATCAATCTCAAATTGGCTTTGTAAACTCGCTAAATTTTCACCACGAAGCGCAAGGATTTTCATTGTTATTATCTCTCTTATTCTTGTTCTTCAACTTGGGTTAATAGGGTTTCAAAGGCTTCTGCCATAGCTTCGGTTGGCTCACCATCGAACTTCTTGTTCCAACTTAATGCGAACACTTGTTGTGGTGAAACATCTGACAAACGGCGATGTTGCAAACTGTCTTGTTGCTCGCGCTGATTGTAGTACGGAGTGATTTTGGCAAGGCGAACTGACTTGCCTTCTAATGCTTGCAGCACTTTTTCACGCAGTAAAGCTTGCGGCTTATCAAGCAGCACATGCACTTCTAAAAAGGGCTGTTGCTCACGTGGCAGTTCATCGTCAGGTAGCGCTTTTAATGCTGCTAATACTTCATCTAACGGTGCAGGTTTGGTTGGTACTTTGAGCATATCAACACTTCGAGGAATAGCGATTTCATCAATGGCTTTAACGTCACTACCATCAAACTCTACAGCCAAAATTTGGTGCTTATAGTTACGCTCTGACATTGATAGCGGAATTGGCGAGCCGCTATAACGAACATGCTCTTTCTTCGCCACTTTTTGTGCTAAGTGCAAATGCCCAAGTGCGACATAACTCATGTCATCAGCAAAGATTGAAGCAGGTAGTGCATGTTGATTACCGCCTAACACACGACGCTCTGACATTTCAGATAGTTGCCCTGATGCCATATACGCGTGTCCCATGCCGATCATTGCTTGTTCTGGCGCAAGCAATGTTCGGGCGGCTTGAGTCATTTCACCGTACAGCACTTCGACCCCTTTGATTAGGCGATCGTCGTTTTCATCAAGGTTATCAGTGCGTAAATCAGCACTGCGCAAGAATGGTACAGCGAGAACATAAGCAGCCGTTTGTTGGTCTTTATTGGTAATAGACACCAACATGCGTTCAACATCTAACGTGCCGTCATCTAAGCGATGAATACCACCGACCATATGCAAATCAAAGGCTTTTAATAGTTCATGGGGCGCATCAAGCTTACTTGGTGAATCGTGGTTACCACCAATCATCACCACATCTAAATTCGGTAGCGTTTTAGATACTTTCGCCAAAAAGCGATAAAGCATACGCCAACTGCTAGCCGGCGGATTGGCAGTATCGAAAATATCCCCTGCCACTAACAAAGCATCGGCTTGCTGAGTTTCAAGTTCGTCGGCTAACCAATCTAAGAAGGCTTGGTGTTCATATTCGCGGTTATAGCCGTGGAGTTGATGCCCTAAGTGCCAGTCAGAGGTATGGATAATTTTCATAATATAATGCGCAACCTAGCCAGAAATAATCTGCTGATTGTACCGTGAGATCTCACAAACCACATCCGCTATTTCACTGCCTTGCGCTGCTATCACGGAATTTTATTTTTGATAAATAAGTCAGGGAGTTAGTTTTGGGGGAACAGGTTTGTTTTTAAGTGAATTGATATAAAAAAACGTAAAGTGAATAGATAGTCTTTTAAAGCTAAATCACAATTCAAATCCACAACCAAACTCCTCTTCGGCTATTTTAAATTGTTGAAGTGCTTCAAAGAAGTGTTCATGTACATCAAGTACTTGTATCTTTGCATCATCAGGAAGGTATAAGCAACGCACCACTCTTATACATGAATAAACTACGCTCTCTGCGCGCTGTATTTGAGATGTATCCCTTAAATTAGCTCTTCTATATCTTTGAGCTTCACAGAACATTTTATGTAATTTTTTATTATTAATTCCATCAACTTCAACAGTTAATATACCTTGAGATAAAATGTTTTGTGCTTCTGCATCGAACTTAATCATTCATTTACTCCATATAATATTTGAAATAATTAAAACTAAATCATTTCCCTAGTTCCCTTCCATATAAATATTTCATCTAAAAAGAAAAAAGTCGCTGCAGCGACTTTTATATTCACAAGAAGAAATACAAATAGATCATTTACTGATATCTAACGTATTTCTTACTAACATAACCAATCTGATCATTGAAATTTATTTTATAAAATAATGCATTATCAGAACTGAGCACTGATAGTTTTTGTCCTCTAACCACCTTGCCTAACACTTTTGAATCAGGCTTTGGTTCACTTCGCACATTGAGGCTACTAGCTGTTACTACATAAGCTTTTATCGATGAGTGGCGACGACTGTTAGTACTTCGATAGTTATTATTACTAACACTTCGATATGAAGAACTATATGAAGTGGAATAACGTCTTCTTCTTGTGCTAGAACGACGACGCCCTCTTCTTGCTTCTGCTTCCAAAGGAGCCAAACCCAGCATCAGCGCAAAAAAACCACCAATAAAGCCAAATGCTTTTCTTCTTTCGTTGTTCATATATTAATTCAGCATAAAAAAGGAGGGCATTATATACGCAACTAATTTAATTGAAATCAAATTAGTTAATTAGATTCAACCACATACATCCCATCACTAACCCCTACCAATACAACCCTTATTAATTATTACACGTTGGTAATAATTAATTACCGAATTACATTATTGTTTTTTTTTGAAAAAATTAATATAGCACCCATCGAAACGCACAAGGCGTTCACAAACATAAATACACAAGGTTTTATTACTCATGAAAACAGTTATTAAAGCAACCATCGCAGCCGCTATTATCGCTATGTCTTACAACGCTTCAGCAAAAGATGGCGACTTCACAGGTAACGTACAATTTGAAAAAGCTGTTGCTAACAGCATGAATGCAGAGCACTACCAAAAAGAAGGCACTGCAGAGCGTTCACACTCTGGTGTGGTATTCACTCAACCTAAAGCGCACCTAAGCTTTGCTGAAAAACTACTATCAGCAGCAGATAAATAAGCCGCTGAACGCTGCAAACAATACGCTCACTTTTATTATTACCTATGCGTAATAGTAATTTACTTTTAACTCTATTGTTTATATTTCAGTAAATGAGAAGATGTCGGCATCGACACCAACAACAACCATAACGATTCGGTGCCGGTAACACTCACTTTGCTATTCACACTCTGTAAAAAATTCCGGTTTATGGCACATGCGATAAGCCAACATAAATTCATAAATATTAACGGAGCTTCATTATGAGCAATGTATTCTACATGCCACCTGTAACATTAATGGGTCCTAATGCTATTCAATCTCTAGGTGCAGAACTTGCGTCAAAAGAGCTGAAAAAAGCCCTAATCGTGACAGACAGTGTATTAGTTGAAGTGGGTTTAGTTAGCAAGCTAACTGACGAGCTAACCGCTCACGGTATTGATTTCACTATTTACGATGGTGTGCAGCCAAACCCAACAGAGAAAAACATTGAAGATGGCCTAGAGCTACTTGCAAACAGCCATTCTGATTTTGTGATTTCATTCGGTGGTGGTTCTTCACACGATACTGCTAAAGGTATCGCATTGGTGGCAGCGAACGGTGGCCATATTCGTGATTACTCTAAAGGTGTACACCTTTCTAAAAAGCCACAACTTCCATTGGTAACCGTGAACACAACAGCAGGTACTGCTTCAGAAATGACAGTGTTTGCCATCATCACTAATCAAGAAGATGAAACCAAATACCCAGTGGTTGATAAGCACTTCACGCCAATTATTGCAGTGAACGATTCAGAGCTAATGGTAGCAATGCCTAAGTTCCTAACCGCTGCAACCGGTATGGATGCATTAACGCACGCTGTTGAAGCGTATGTTTCAACTGCAGCGACACCAATCACTGATGCATCTGCAATTAAAGCGATTGAGCTGATTGTAAACAACCTAGAAACTGCTGTGAACGACGGTCAAAATCGCGCAGCTCGTGATGCAATGCAGTACGGCGAGTACCTTGCAGGTATGGCATTCTCTAATGCATCTTTAGGTTACGTTCACTCAATGGCGCACCAATTAGGTGGTGTTTACGACCTGGCTCACGGCCTATGTAACGCCATCCTATTGGCAGAAGTTTCGCGCTTTAACGCGAAGCAAGTACCAGAGCGTTTTGTTGATATTGCGAAAGCAATGGGTATCGACACTGCAGCAATGACCCAAGAGCAAGCAGTAAATGCAGCCCTTGAAGCCATTGATGCACTATCTGAAAAGGTAGGCACCAAGCAACGCCTAGCAGATTTGGGTGTAACTGAAGATAAGCTAGCGTTCATGGCGCAAAATGCTCTAAACGATGCGTGTTCTTTAACCAACCCACGCAAAGCGAGCCTAGAAGAAATCGTAGCGATCTTCAAAGCACGCATGTAATACGCAACACCCTACAAAAAGGCTGGGGAACCCCAGCCTTTATTATAAAAAAAGAAGGACAAATCCAATGACTACATTAACTGAAAAGCCAGGTATCTCGCTGATCAAAGCCGGCTCTTTTAAGCTAAACGACCTAAGCAAACTGCTAGAAGTTGAAGGCCTAAAAAGCGACATGGCTGAAGTTGCTGTTACTAACAACAGTGCGCCATTGACGATTGGTCACTTCACTATGTCTCCGGGCGTAGAGTTTGAATACTTCTACGATTCTGTAGAGTACAAAGTAGTAACGAAAGGCAAGATCGTAATGCGCGATATGGAAGGCAACAAATACGTTGCTGAAGTAGGCGACGTTATTCTGTTCTCTGCTGACGTTAAAGTTATCTTCGATGCAGAAAGTGACGGTGAAGCAATCTACACTGCACACCGCCAAGCTGCAGAAGATTTTGCACCTGCAAAATAAGTGCATTTCTAGCAATCCTTTTAAAACATCTGATCAACAACGGGATTAGACGTTCGCTTTATTCCCGTTATCAACAAAGCCGCTTTTCATCAGTGGCTTTGTTTTTCATATCACTTCACGTTTTCCCTTCTTATTACCCTATCTTGACGCTAATTTTGAATCGCTACTTAGTAATTTTTAGTGGTTGAGTTAAGATGTGCGCCCCAACTGTTTAACCCTAGGAAGTGTGACTGCCATGATGTGGTTTAAGAATTTACTGACTTACCGCTTTACCCGTGAAATTGATTTAAATGCAGACCAACTGGAAAAGCAGCTGGAAGAATTTCGCTTCACGCCTTGTGGTAGCCAAGACGTTCAAAAGTTTGGCTGGGCACATGCGTTAGGCAAACACGGTGACATGTTTACCCATGTTTCTGGCGACAACATTTTGATCTGTGCACGCAAAGAAGAAAAAATGCTGCCAGCATCGGTGATCAAAGAATCACTGAACAATAAGATTGAAATGCAGGAAAAAGATCTGGGTCGTAAACTGAAAAAGACTGAGAAAGACACCCTGAAAGATGAAATCGTTATGGATTTACTGCCTCGCGCATTTAGCCGTAAATCGCAAACTTACGCTCTGATCATGCCAAAGCTGGGTTTCATCATTGTCGATGCGGGTAGCTTCAAAAAAGCGGAAGACATGTTAGCCCTGCTACGTAAGTCTATCGGTAGCTTACCTGTCGTGCCTGTTGTGGCAGAAAAACCACTGGCGTTAACTATGACTGAATGGGTTCGCAGCAACGAAGCGCCACACGGTTTCACTATGGGTGAAGAAGCAGAATTTAAAGCCGTTGAAGAAGATGGCGGTGTGATCCGTTGTAAGCAACAAGATCTGAACTGTGATGAAATTCTTGCTCACATTGAAGCCAATAAGGTTGTGACTAAACTGGCGATGAACTGGCAAGATCGTATCGACTTTGTGCTTGCCGATGATTTAACAGTGAAGCGTTTGAAGTTCTCTGATGAGCTTAAAGATCAAAACGAAGACATCGATCGTGAAGATGTTGCACAACGTATTGATGCAGATTTATCACTTATGGGTGGCGAGTTCTCTGCATTCTTACCAAACCTATTTGAAGTAGTGGGTGGTTTAGAAAACAAAGGCTAATCCCCTTTTTCTTATCTGTTGTTAAAAGACAAACCACCTAAAAGAAAAGCCGTGTCGCTGTTATGTGTTCATAACCAAGCGACACGGCTTTTTTGTTATCTCTTCTACCTATGAGAATAAGTAATTACATGCTCATTCCCATGCCTGCATTGGCTTTTTTACCTAAACGGTAATACCAAATTGAAAGCGGAATGAAGATCAGGTTCATCACGGTGGTCATGTTCATCCCAAAGCCAGATTGGTTTAAGGTTCTGACCGTTTGATCAGCACTTACCCAACCAAAGCCGTTGAAGATGGCATCGACACATAAACCAGTAAATAGGATTGAGAGGAAAAGTAACCCTACCATCCATTTGGTTGGACGTTTGCCGTAATATTTTTTGTAAACGCCCATCATTGGAATCGTTAATACATCGGCTAAGATAAAACCAATCACCCCACCAAATGAAATACCACCATGCCACAAGGCTGCCGCCAAGATTAAGTTACCTACTGAACACACATAGGCGATCATAGCGACGAAAATACCAATAATGACATCGAGCAATGAGTGCAGCCATGTTGGTAAACCTACATCGTTACTGATGAATAACGCTTTCCAGCCTTCTTGGGGTACAAGCGCAATCAAGATGGATGACACCACCACGCCAATTAAGATCTCTTTGCCTATCATGGCGAGATCCATTTGGAAGAAACCTGCTGACTTGGTGATTTTAGACATCAAGCCTGTCTCTTCTTGCGCTGGCATATCCATGTGATGATGCATGCTGTGATCATGTTTCATGGTTGACATATCCATGCCGCAGTCGCTGTCTTCATGCTTCATGTGGGACATGTCCATACTGCCATGATCGTGTTTCATGTTAGACATATCCATGCCGCAATCACTGTGGTCATGCTTCATGCTAGACATGTCCATACCGCCATGATCGTGTTTCATGTTCGACATATCCATGCCGCAATCACTGTGGTCATTCTTCATGTTAGACATGTCCATGCCGCAATCACTGTGGTCATGCTTCATGTTAGACATGTCCATGCCGCAATCACTGTGCGCATGTTTAGCTGACTCTGCATTTTCATCAAGATGCTGGCGTAGCTCTTGCTCAACATCTTTTGGATAGAAGCGACTAAACAAGAACCCTGCGGTCACAATTAAGATCAGCCCACCAATCACTTCCCCCCAAAGGAATGTCCAGCCCATTAATGCCACCAGCACAATGAACATTTCCACTATCAAGTTAGTACTAGATACTAAAAATGCCATTGCATTCGCTAAGGTCGCTTTTTTCGCTAGCAGAGTATGAGAAAGAGAAGCCGCTGCATAAGAGCATGACGAGGACACCATGCCAAGAATGGTCGTAAAGGTTAAACTTTTGGCATCGGTTTTACCCAAGTGTTTAACCACGGTATCAACGGGTAATAAATGCCGAATAAAGGATGAAAGGATCAAACCAAAAGCAAGAGGCCAAAAGATTTGCCATGACATGTTAAACAACACTGAAATGACATGAACGATGATGTTGCTATCCCCACTTTCCATGAAGACACCTTTGTTATTGTTATTTATGAGAGAAACATTAATTAAGCATAGTACGCTACTCTAAAGCATTACATTGCTTTATCGCTCAATCTAACTTTGCAAATGTGCCTAAATAAAAGTTTAGCAATATCAATAACTAGCTATTATATGAATAACAGTGACAGGTCGTGAGATGATCGTTCACCATCCCTACCGCTTGCATGAACGAATAGCAGGTCACCGCACCTATAAACTTAAAACCTTGCTTTTTTAGCACCTTACTCATATGTGCTGATTGATCGGTTTGCGCTGGTACTTCTGCCATACTCTGCCATTGATTCACCACGGTTTTGTTATCAACAAACTGCCAAAAGAAATCAACTAATGGAGTGTGTTTTCGCACTGTAATTAACAATTCGAGGTTATTTAATGCCGCCGCAATTTTGCCTCTGTGCTTGATCACATCGAACTGCTGGCAAATATGCTCAACTAAGACTTCTCGAGGTTGCGGTAATAACTCGGTTTCAATTTTTTCTAAATCAAAATCCAGAAAAGCCGCCCGATAAGCAGGACGTTTACGTAGCACCGTTAACCAGCTTAATCCGCTTTGCATACTCTCTAAAATAAAGCATTCGGCAAGGGCGTTATCATCACAGGTAGTGTTACCCCACTCAGTATCATGATAATGCTGTAACAGTGGATCGGTGGTTGCCCAATCGCAACTTATCATTGGCGTACTTTCGGTTGTCATGGATAAAGTCCTTATAAAAAAATACGGGAGTATTGCTACTCCCGTATTGGCTTCTACACGTTGTTTTAATTTATAGGAAAACGCTTAGTGTTGCAGCAATAATGAAAGCAATCGTACCCAGAAGTGTTTCCATTACCGTCCACGTTTTTAGTGTCGTTTTCTCATCCATGTCTAGCAGTTTACCTACTAGCCAGAATCCTGAATCGTTGAAGTGAGATAGCACAGTCGCACCCGATGCAATCGCAATCACGATGAAGCATAAATCTAATGCACTTAAACCTGTTGTTGCCGCCACCATAGGGGCAATCAGTGCTGCTGTTGTGGTTAGTGCAACCGTTGCTGAACCTTGTGCGACACGAAGTGCTGTTGCAACGATGAATGCTGCGACAATCACTGGCATACCCGTATCAGATAGCAAACCTGCTAGTGCATCACCAATGCCACTTGCACGTAGTACGCCACCGAACATGCCGCCCGCACCTGTTACCAGAATCACCGCACAGATTGGCGCAAGTGAATCACCACATAGCTTTTCAAGTTTTGCCATACCGTAGTTTTTAGAGAACAGTGCCAAACAGAACAGTAACGTGATCATCAGAGCAATCGGCGTTTTGCCCAGCATACGTAATACGTTGACCCAAGTATCTTGACCATCAACCACGCCCATCACTGTTAGTGTGTGTAGACCTGTATCCATGAAGATCAGTACCAACGGCATTAATAGAATCGTAAGAACTGTTGAGAACTTAGGAAGATTGTTTTCATCAATCACTTCTTGGGTTGCTAAAAATGCTTGTGGCAATGGCAGTTTGAATCGCTCGCCCGCCCATAGACCGTAAAGGTAAGCACCTAAGTACCATGTTGGTAGTGCAATCACTAAACCAACAATTGTTAGTAGACCAATGTTCGCACCTAGTAATTCACCAGCCGCAACTGGGCCTGGGTGTGGTGGCAAGAATGCGTGCATTACCGCAAATGCACCTGCCACTGGTAATGCATATTTAATGGTTGAGCCACCAAATTGCTTCGCCACACTAAATAGGATTGGCATCATTACCATTAGACCGGCATCAAAGAAAATTGGGAAACCAAACAATAGTGATGCGACACCGAGAGCAAAGGGTGCTCGCTCAGAACCGAACCTACCAATTAATGTATCCGCTAATACTTTCGCACCACCAGTTACTTCTAAAATTCGACCAATCATGGTGCCTAAACCCACCAGTAGAGCAACAGAGGCAAGCGTGCCACCAAAGCCCGACATCATGGTTGGTACAACCTGATCAGCATTAACACCTGTGACTACTGCAGTAATAAAACTCACTAAGGTTAACGCTAAGAAAGCATGTAACCTGAATTTCATAATAAGCAGTAATAACAATAAGATAGAACAGAGCGCAATAAATAATAAGTAGGTTGGGTCTAACGTCATACAGGATCACTCCGGCAAAAATATAGTTATTTCGTTGTGAATATTTTTATTGTGATAGTCTTCACAACCCTTTATGTTACGGGTAACATGTTACCCGTAACATGGTAACTTACAAGTAAATCGAACAATCGATATTCAAAAATGAGATAGAGGTTAAAAAAATGGCAGGTCAGAGCATTATTGTAATGGGGGTGTGTGGTAGCGGTAAATCAACAATTGGTGAAGGTATCGCTGCTCGCTTAAAGGCAAAGTTCATTGATGGTGATGATTTACACCCAAGAGCGAACATTCAAAAAATGGCCAGTGGCAACCCTCTTAATGATGCTGATCGTGAACCTTGGCTAGAGCGCATTCGTGATGCGGCATATAGCTTAGAAAACAAAAACGAAGTGGGGATCATTGTGTGCTCTGCTTTGAAAAAGAAATATCGCGATCAAATCCGTGAAGGCAATCAGAACGTCTCTTTCGTCTTTTTAGACGGTGATCGTGAGCTAATCCTTGAACGTATGCGTGCTCGTAAAGGTCACTTTATGCGTGAAACCATGTTAACCAGCCAGCTTGAAACCTTAGAACGCCCTGTTGATGAAGCAGGTGTATTCACTGTCTCTATCGACGGTTCAGTTACCGATATTATTGAAAACGCTGTTGAGCAATTGCGTGGAGCAAGCCTATGAACCCTGTCATTTCTGCTGTTACTGAGCGTATTAAAGCAAGAAGCGCTGAGAGTTACTCACAATGGCTCGCCATGACCAAGGAAATGGAACAAGCAGGTAAAGGCCGTAGCCAATTGTCGTGCGGTAACCTTGCCCACGTTGTAGCAGCCAATTGCGCACAAGAGAAATCAGCGATCCTTGATTTTCTTCATGCCAACATTGCCATTGTTAGCGGCTATAACGACATGCTAAGTGCTCACCAGCCTTATAAGTTCTACCCTGACATCATTGCTAAAGCCTTAGCTGAATACGGTCACACCAGCCAAGTGGCAGGTTGTGTGCCAGCGATGTGTGACGGTATTACCCAAGGTCAGCCGGGTATGGAAATGTCGCTGTTTTCCCGTGATGTGGTCGCGCAAGCAACGGCGATCACGCTAAGTCACAACGCATTTGATGCGACATTACTGCTCAGCATCTGCGATAAAATCGCACCGGGACAATTAATGGGCGCGTTATCTTTTGCGCACTTACCAACAGCATTTGTCCCTGTTGGCCCGATGGGAACGGGCATCAGTAACGATGAGAAAGTCAGCGTTCGTCAGCAATATGCCGCAGGTGAAGTGGACTCAAGTGCCCTCCTTACGATGGAATGCCAAGCGTATCACTCTCCGGGCACTTGTACCTTCTACGGCACAGCCAATACCAATCAGCTGATTTTAGAAGCCATGGGCTTAATGCTACCGGGCTCGGCATTTGTGCCTCCGACAAGCGAATTACGTAAAGCATTAACCGAAGAATCTGCGTGTCGTATTGCGGCGGCAGCAAATCAACAATCAACACAATACCGCCCACTTTATGAGGTGGTAACAGCAGAAAGTCTGGTGAATGGTTTAGTGGCATGGCTGGCATCTGGCGGCAGTACTAACCACAGCTTACACATGGTGGCGATTGCCCGTTGTGCAGGTTTGATTTTAACGTGGGATGACATTAACGATTTATCTGATGTCGTACCGCTATTGGTACGTATGTACCCAAATGGTCCTGCTGATATTAATGCTTTCCAACAAGCAGGTGGTGTACCAACGTTAATGAAAGCACTACACCAACACGGACTATTAAACACTGAAGTGAAAACCGCTTTTGGTGACTTTAGTGACATGATAACAACACCTAGTATCAACAACGGTAAGTTGGTTTGGACTGCTTGTGATGATTCCACTGATGGCGATGTGATTTGTACGCCTGAGCATGTATTTAGCGCAACGGGCGGCTTGAAAGTCCTAGCGGGTAATATCGGAAAATCGGTAATTAAAGTCTCTGCCGTTGCCGCTGAGCATCAACATATTTGTGCGCCTGCGAAAGTTTTCCGTTGTCAAAACGAGGTTGAAAAAGCCTACAAGCAAGGCTTATTAGATCAAGATACGATCATTGTCGTGACCCATAATGGTCCTGCTGCAAATGGTATGCCTGAGCTTCACAAATTGATGCCAATTTTGGGGAATATCCAGAAGAAAGGCTATAAAGTAGCGCTGGTGACGGATGGTCGCCTCTCTGGTGCATCAGGCAAAATTCCTGCTGCTATTCATATTACACCTGAAGCCTTACGGGGCGGTGCGATTGGTTTAGTAGAAGATGGCGATATGATTGAATTAAATGCAGTCACGGGTGAGCTAACCGTTCAAGCCGATCTCAGTGCTCGTACTGCCACATATACCTTAGACACACCAGCACTGACCTTTGGTCGTCAGCTGTTTGCAAATATGCGCCACAACGTATCAAGTGCTGATACTGGTGCCACCATTTTTTAAGTTATTGGATAGGAAGAAACCTATGAACACTTGGCAAGTTAACCCACAAGATGTTTTTGCCGCATCTCCTGTTGTTCCTGTAATGATCATTGAACGTGTTGAAGATGCTGTTCCTATGGCGCAAGCACTGCAAAATGGTGGGATCACGGTATTTGAAATTACCCTACGTACTCCTGTTGCCCTTGATGCTATCCGTGCTATCGCACAAGCCATGCCTGAGGCAATGGTGGGGGCTGGTACTGTGCTAACGTGTGAGCAATACGATGCCGCTGTTGAAGCAGGTGCGAAATTTGTGATTTCTCCGGGAATGACACCTAAGCTACTTAGTCATGCTAAAGCTGGCTCTGCGCCATTAATTCCGGGTGTTAGTACGCCATCTGAAATCATGCAAGCATTAGAGCTTGGCTACCAACATCTTAAGTTCTTCCCTGCGGAAGCTAACGGTGGTGCGAAAGCGCTAGCTGCAATTGCTGCACCGCTACCACAAGTTAAATTCTGCCCAACAGGCGGCATTAGCCCAGCTAACGTTGATCAGTACAAAGCGGTGAAATGTGTGGCGACTGTCGGCGGCTCTTGGATGCTACCAAAAGATCTGATCGATAACGGTCAGTGGGATGAAATTACGAAGTTGTCTCAAGAAGCAGTAGCGCTATTAGCTAAATAACGCTTGAGCGTAGTAGCTAAATAGATCACAAAAAAGCAGCGCACGAGTTCATCGTGCGCTGCTTTTTTTATTGCTTTATAAGCGGTTTTATTCGCAATCTTAAACAGGCTTACCTAAGCTCTCGCCCAAATATAAACTGTAGCCAATATCTTGGATCGGTTTGGTCACCTTCTTACCCGATAGTTTTTTAAGTAGCAATGTGGCGGCCGCTGCCCCTATTTCCTCACGAGGCGTATTCACACTCGCAAGCGTCGGTGAAATAGCCTTACCAATATCTAAAGCGTTATAACCTGCAATCGCCACACGATTAGGGATATCAATGTTATGCTCTTGGCAATGCATCATGGCACCAATGGCTAAGTCATCGTTGGTGCAAAATACCCCATCAAGCTCTGGGAATTGTGCCAATGCTTGGCGCATCAATTCACGACCTTGGGTAAAGCTAGAATGCTCTTGGGTAGATACAATCTGTGGCGTTAAGCCGTTGGCTTCCATTGCTAGCAAATAGCCTTCACTACGTAACTGAGTTCGACGGTCTAATCGCGCTGCAAAATAGACAATGTGACGACGACCGTATTCAATCATCTTGGACACTAAATCAAATGCGGCTTGTTTATGATCGAGCCCTACCGCCATATCAATCGGGTTTTCAGGCAGGTCGATAGTTTCTACCACAGGGATCGCCGCTGCATTGATCATCTTCTGGCTACGTTCGCTATGAATACTTTCAGTTAAGATCAAACCATCAACGTGATATGACAACAGTGAAGCGATCTTCTCTTCTTCCTCTTCTGCGCTATAGCCATAGTGAGTGATCAAGGTTTGATAACCTTCGGCTTTGGTGACAGATTCAATTCCCTGTAATAGCGAGGCAAACACTTGGTTCGATAACGATGGCAGCAATATGCCAATCGCTTTACTGTTGCGGTTCGACAAAATATCTGGCGCACGGCTTGCCACATACCCAAGCTCATCAACCACGACCGCAATTTTCTCACGGGTGGCTTCTGCAACCGAGTTAGGATCACGCAAGTAACGACTGACAGTCATCTTAGTGACACCCACTTTCTTGGCTACATCATTTAATGTGGGACGGTGTTTTGGCTTCGCAGTCATTGATCTGTCCTAACGCGGTTCAATAGATAAAACGTAATAATGGCGTAGAGTATGAGCTAAATTCGCTAGCAGCAACTATTTATCGGTAAATTCGTCATCATTCTTTTAGCTATCTTATAGTTAGCACGATGCGCTTGGCGATAAATTATCTCGAACAAGAAAAAACTCCGTGAGAAATGTGGCGCTCAGGTCACGAAAAACGTAAAATCCCGCCTTTCCTTCATATCACTAGGTGATATGAACTGATCTGGAATCAGAAAAGAGACAATAGAGCTATGTTTAAACCAGAATTACTTTCGCCAGCAGGCAGCCTTAAAAATATGCGTTACGCATTCGCCTACGGTGCAGATGCAGTATACGCAGGTCAGCCTCGCTACAGCCTTCGTGTTCGTAACAACGAATTCAACCACGAAAACCTAAAGATCGGTATTGATGAAGCACACGCGCAAGGCAAAAAGCTTTACGTAGTATGTAACATTCAGCCGCATAACTCTAAGTTAAAGACGTTTATCCGCGATCTTAAACCAATCGTAGAAATGGGTCCTGATGCACTTATCATGTCAGATCCAGGTCTTATCATGATGGTTCGTGAAGCTTTCCCTGAAGTGGTTATTCACCTATCAGTTCAAGCGAACGCAGTTAACTGGGCGACAGTAAAATTCTGGGCAAGCCAAGGTGTTGAGCGTGTGATTCTATCTCGTGAACTTTCACTAGAAGAAATCGAAGAAATTCGTGAGCACTGCCCTGACACTGAACTAGAAATCTTTGTTCACGGCGCACTATGCATGGCTTACTCTGGTCGTTGCCTACTGTCTGGTTATATCAACAAGCGTGATCCTAACCAAGGTACATGTACTAACGCATGTCGTTGGGAATACAAGACAGAAAAAGCGACTGAAAACGATGCTGGTCAAATTGTTGAAGTACAAGATGCAGCAGCGGTTCAAATGCAAGACGTTGAACGCCCAGACAATACACTTGGTCTAGGCAAACCAACTGATGAAGTTGTGCTACTGAGCGAATCTCACCGCCCTGAAGAAAAAATGGCGGCATTTGAAGATGAGCACGGCACTTACATCATGAACTCGAAAGATCTTCGTGCTGTTCAACACGTTGAGCGTCTAACTAAGATGGGTGTTCACTCACTGAAAATCGAAGGTCGTACTAAGTCGTTCTACTACTGTGCACGTACTGCGCAAGTTTACCGTAAAGCGATTGATGATGCGGTTGCAGGTAAGCCATTTGATGAATCACTAATGGGCACGCTAGAAAGCCTTGCTCACCGTGGTTACACTGAAGGTTTCCTACGTCGTCACACCCATGATGCGTACCAAAACTACGATTACGGTTACTCTATTTCTGATTCTCAACAATTTGTTGGTGAGTTCACGGGCAAACGCCGTGGCGATCTTGCTGAAGTAGAAGTGAAGAACAAGTTTGTTGTTGGTGATAGCCTTGAAGTGATGACACCAAAAGGTAACGTTATCTTTAACCTTGAGACAATGGAAAACCGTAAGTCTGAAGTGATTGATGATGCTAAAGGTAACGGTCACTTTGTCTTTATCCCAGTACCACAAGACATGGATCTTGAGTACGGTCTACTTATGCGTAACTTGGGCAACGGTGAAGACACACGTAACCCACACGCACCTAAAGACGGTCAATAAGCACTATGGCACTGCTCATTACAAGCAAATGCATTAACTGCGATATGTGTGATCCTGAATGCCCTAACGAGGCGATCACCATGGGTGACGAGATCTATGAAATCAACCCAGATCGTTGTACTGAATGTAAAGGGCATTACGACAAGCCGACTTGTCAGTCTGTTTGTCCGATCACCAATTGCATTATTACCGATCCTGAACACGTAGAGTCAGACGAAGAGTTACTAGAAAAATTTGTTACTCTTCAAGGTCTAGCTTAATCAAAGCTCGCCACTGGATCTGATGTTCAGACCATAAAAAAGCGCCTCTCGGCGCTTTTTTTGTATCTCGTTATTGGCGTTTAGTGTTGTACGCTGATAATTAGCTTAGCTATCAATCACCACATGACACTGAGCAGGTAACACTGGCTTCGGTTTAGGCTTTGGCTTCACCGCAGGCTTATTTGAAGCTGGCTTTTGATAATCTGGCGACCATGACGCAAGTTCTTTACCACAACCATCACCCGGTGGTGGCGGTGTTTGTGGCTCACAGTATTGGCTGCCTTCAGGACAATTTAAGCGAACATGAAAATGATAGTAGTGCCCAAACCAAGGACGCACCTTACGCAGCCAGTCACGATCTTTCCACTTCGCCTTACAAAGCTGCTCTTTGATCACTGGGTGAACAAAGATGCGCGCCACACGATCATCACTTGCTGCTAACTGGATAAGCTGTGCTTGCTTCGTGCCCCAGTTCTTTTCAATGATCTTGTAGTTCTTTACATCCACCATCGGCAGTGCAGAGACACTTTTCAGTTGTTTTTGAGTTAATGGCTTTTCAGGAATGCGCAACCAAATATCAGCATCCAAACCGGTTTGATGACTAGCATGACCTGACGAGAAACGTCCACCACGAGGCATAGCAATATCGCCCACCAGCACATTACCGATTTTCAGTTGTTGTGAGGTTTTCATTAACTCTTTTAAGAAGGTGATCATTTCATGGTTACCGTAGTAACGCCCACGCTCAGCACGGATCACCTGATAACCATCACCTTTTAGCGGAAGCATCTCGCCTCCCGCTAAACAGCCATTGGCGTATGAACCAATTGATTTTGATTCACCTACCGTTGGTGTTTTTACTTTCTCCCATGGCGATGCCATCACACTCGTGCTTGATGCCACCAGCAACAATCCTGTCAAAATTTTCCCTAGCACACAGATATTCCTAAATTAGTGATAATAAATTGGATCATAGCTTATGCCTTTTCATGACTCCAATTAAATCCTGTTTTTTATCTCACTAATGAACAGGTTTATTCCTACTACTATAACGATATATCTATCACTTAAATAAGAATGATTCTCTTATTCAATAAAAACTATAGGGTATTATTGGTTTATTTAAGTCAGTATTTGTTATTTTAACTTATTTAAATTAATTATCACCGAAGCAATTAAATATAAAAACAGACAATTTAAACTGTCGATAATTTTTATTTACAGATTTAAATAACCACCTAAATATTAAATTATAGGATTAAGATTTAATTTATTATTCTGTGCTTATGGGTATAAATTGTCGCCCTTCCTTCTCGACAAAAACCAATTAATGTTAAACCTGACTCTTCTGCTAAGTTAATCGCTAATGCTGTCGGTGCTGAGACTGCAAATAATATTTCCACCCCAACCGATGTCGCTTTTTGAATTATTTCATAACTTGCACGACTGGTAATTAAGATTGCACCATTGGTAAGTCGAGGATATTTTGCACGAGCACCAATTAACTTATCTAAAGCAACGTGACGACCCACATCTTCATAGATGGCTGCCAGCTCGCCTTGCTCATTTAACCATACCGCAGCATGGGTACAGCCGGTACGATTAGCGAGTTCCTGATGTTGATACAAAAACTTAAGAGATTGATTAATAATAGAAATATGCATTATTTGCGTGTCAGGAACCTGCGTAACTGGCTTCATCGCTTGCTTTAAATGTTCGATCCCACATAGCCCACATCCGGTCCTACCCACCAGCTGTCGACGCTGCTCTTTAAGCATCATAAAAGGGCGATTTTGTAATTCGATATATACTTCAATGCCCTCTTTATTACTTTTTATATCAATATTTTTTATTTCTTTAATATTGTTAATGATTCTTTCAGATAATGAAAAGCCAATAGCAAAACTTTCAAGATGAGAAGGGGTCGCCATCATTACCACATGCGAAATACCATTATAAATAAGTGCGACAGGCACTTCTTCTGCTATAAAGTCTTCACATTCTATTTTTATTCCATTCTTATATTTAATTATTTCATGAACGGAATATTCCTGATGCTCTATATATTCATCAGTAATTAAACAACTGGACATTTATTATTTCACACAAAGATTTGACGATATTATATTCGCGCCTATAATAGCCAACCTCTTATGTAATACAATTCTTTTTTATAATAATTAGGTGAGTTGACTTTGAATATTAGTAGACGTCAATTATTTAAATTGTGCGCGGGAGCTGTCGCAACGACAACTATTGCCTCCCTTGCCACAATACCGCAAAAAGCTTGGGCGCAAGCTCGAGAATTTAAATTAACCGCAGCAAAAGAAACCCGTAATACGTGTTCTTACTGCTCGGTAGGTTGCGGAACATTACTTTATAGCACTGGCGCAGCAAACGGTAATATCAAACAAAAGGTATTCCACGTTGAAGGTGATCCCGATCATCCAGTAAGCCGCGGTGCATTATGTCCAAAAGGTGCCGGCCTAGCTGGTTTTGTTAACAGCGAACAACGTTTGAAATTCCCCGAATATCGCGCACCTGGCTCAGACAAATGGCAACGTATCTCATGGGATGAAGCATTCACCCGTATTGCCAAGTTAATGAAGCAAGACCGTGATGAAAACCTTGTTAAAACAAACGAACAAGGCACCACAGTTAACCGCTGGCTAACCACAGGTATGCTATGTGCTTCGGCAGAGAGCAACGAAAATGGTTGGTTAACACAAAAATTTGCCCGTGGTTTGGGCATGGTTCCAGTTGACACTCAAGCGCGTATTTGACACGGCCCAACGGTAGCAAGTCTTGCTCCAACATTTGGCCGCGGCGCGATGACCAACAACTGGGTTGACATTAAAAATGCCAACGTAATCCTTGTAATGGGCGGTAACGCAGCAGAAGCACACCCTGTTGGCTTCCGCTGGGCGATTGAAGCTCAAAAAACCAATAACGCTGAAATCATTGTGGTTGATCCACGTTTCACGCGTACAGCAGCAGTGGCTGATCACTATGCACCGATCCGTTCAGGTGCTGATATTGCTTTCCTATTAGGTGCGATTCGTTACCTGATCGCAAGCAGTCAAGTGAATCACGAATATGTGAAAGCCTACACTAACGCTAGCTTTATCGTACGTGATGATTACGAGTTCCACGATGGTCTGTTCTCTGGCTATGACGCCGAGAAACGTAAGTACGATCGTAGTAGCTGGTTCTACAAGCTAGACGATAACGGCTATGCAATGAAGGATGAATCCCTACAACATCCTCGTTGTGTATGGAACTTACTGAAAGAGCACGTATCTCGCTACACACCTGATGTGGTTTCAAACATCACAGGTACCCCTGTTGATATGTTTGAACACGTGTGTAAAGCACTAGGTAGCACAGCAGCCGATAACCGTACTGCAACGATCTTGTACGCAACAGGTTGGACTCAGCACTCAAAAGGCGCTGAAAACATCCGTTGTATGGCAATGATCCAGTTGCTGCTCGGTAACATGGGTATGGCTGGCGGCGGTGTAAACGCCCTACGTGGTCACTCTAATATTCAAGGTATTACAGACCTTGGTTTGCTAGCACAAAGTTTGCCGGGTTACTTGAAGCTGCCATCTGATAAAGATGTGGATCTTGCAACTCACCTTAAGCACCACACACCAGTGGCACTTGAAGCAGATCAAACGAACTACTGGCAACACTACCCGTCTTTCTTCGTTTCATTACTGAAGTCGTTCTACGGTAAAAACGCTACCGCAGAAAATAACTTTGGTTACGACATGATGCCGAAGTGGGATCAGGGTTACGACATGCTTCGCGTCTTCGACATGATGAAGAAAGGCGAAATGAACGGTTACATCTGTCAAGGTTTCAACCCTGTTGGCTCGATGTCTAACAAGCAGAAATCATTGGATGCGCTATCTAAGTTGAAATACTTAGTGGTGATCGATCCACTTGCGACAGAAACCTCGACTTTCTGGCAGAACAAGCCAAACGTAAACGAAGTGGATACCAAGAATATCCAAACAGAAGTGTTCCGTTTACCTTGTGCATGTTTCGCTGAAGAAGATGGCACCATCGTAAGTTCAGCGCGCTGGTTACAGTGGCACTGGAAAGCGGCTGATATGCCGGGAGAAGCGAAAGGTGATGCTGAGATCTTAGCGGGTATCTTCTTGAAGATGCGTGAAATGTACCAGAAAAATGGCGGTACATACCCAGATCCTATCCTATCGCTAGATTGGAGCTATGCGATCCCTGATGCGCCAAATACCAAAGAATTAGCGCAAGAGCTTAACGGTAAAGATGCTAACGGCAATCAACTATCTAGCTTTGCTCAGCTAAAAGCAGATGGCTCTACCACTGCTGGTTGTTGGCTATACACAGGTAGTTGGACTCAGGCGGGTAACCAAACTGCACGTCGTGATAATAGCGATCCATCCGGTTTAGGTTTAGCACCAAACTGGGCGTGGTCTTGGCCTGCTAACCGTCGTGTGCTGTACAACCGTGCATCAACACGTCCTGACGGTAGCCCTTGGGATAAATCACGCACGCTAGTTGAATGGAATGGTAGCAAGTGGGTTGGCCCTGATGTGCCTGACTTTAATGCGAAATTGCCACCATCAAGCAATGCAGGTCCATTTATCATGCAACCAGAAGGCGTAGGTCGTCTATTTGCGTTAGATAAAATGGCAGAAGGTCCGTTCCCTGAACACTACGAACCGTTTGAAACACCAATTGGTACCAACCCATTACATAAGAATGTGGTATCCAACCCAGCGGCACGTATTTTCAAAGACGATCTTGAGCAGCTTGGTAACAAAGAGCAGTTCCCATTTGTCGGTACCACTTACCGTTTAACGGAGCACTTCCATACATGGACCAGCCACTCTCACTTCAACGCTGTACTACAGCCAGAGCAGTTTGTTGAGATCGGCGAAGGTCTAGCGAAAGAGCGTGGCATTAATAATGCTGACATGGTGCGTGTGACGTCTAAGCGTGGCTTCATTGAAGCAAAAGCCTATGTGTCTAAACGTATTCGCCCACTACAGGTTAACGGTCAAGCCGTACATACCGTTGGTATCCCAATTCACTGGGGTTACGAAGGTGATACGAAACCTGGTTATCTTGCTAATACGCTAACCCCAGATGTGGGTGATGCGAACTCGCAAACACCAGAGTACAAGGCATTCTTGGTTAACGTGGAAAAGGTGAAGTAAGCCATGGGTATGGAATCACAGAATATTATTCGTAGTTCTGCGACATCATCGCTAACGCCTTCACCTGATGCGCGTAAACGCCAAATTCAGGTCACAAAGCTTATCGATGTAACGTGCTGTACTGGCTGTAAAGGCTGTATGGATGCGTGTAGCGAATGGAACAACTTGCGCGGCAAAGTAGGTACTTTTGAAGGTAGTTACCAAAATCCGCCAAATACAACCGCTGAAACTTGGACCACTATCCACTTCAAAGAAATTGAAGAAGATAACAAGTTCAAATGGTTATTCAGCAAACACAGCTGTATGCACTGTTCTGATCCTGGCTGTTTAAAAGCCTGTCCAGAGCCTGATGCTATCGTGCAATACGAAAATGGTGTTGTCGATTTCAACTCTGAAAAGTGTGTCGGTTGTGGCTACTGTATTGCAGGTTGTCCGTTTGATATTCCACGCATGAACCCAGTCGATAACCGTGTTTACAAGTGTACTTTGTGTCTTGATCGCCTACAGGCAGGTCAAGTGCCTTCATGTGCAAAAACCTGTCCTACAGGTGCACTACGTTTTGGTGAGCGAGAAGAAATTCTTGAATACGCTAACCAACGTGTCGCAGCGCTGAAAGCCAAAGGTCACAAGAATGCTGGTGTATATAACCCAGCAGGTGTCGGCGGTACTCACGTGATTTATGTGTTACACGATATCACCGATCCTGAGCGATACGATCTACCGAAAGATCCAAAGATCAGTGAAACCGTGAAGTTATGGAAAGACGATGTGAAGCCGCTAGCTGCCGCAGGTCTATTCGGCACATTAGCACTTGCTGCTGTGCACCGTGTCACTGTCGGTCGTAGCCGTGTTGCCGAAGAAGAAGGAGATGAATAATGAGTTTGAATAAAACGATTTTACGTCATAAGCCTTTAGATCGCGTGGTGCACTGGACTGTCGCACTATCAGGTATCTGGACGTTATTGTCTGGTTTATCTTTTATGTTCGCACCATTGCATTTCCTTAGCTATGTCTACGGTTCGCCGCAACTTGCTCGCATCTTGCACCCATTCGGCGCAATTGTAATGACAATCGGCTTAGCTTTCTTAGTTGTTCGTTACTGGAGCCATAACCACTTTGAAAAAGGTGATCTCCAGTGGATGCTGAAAGTAAAAGACGTGTTGACTGAGAACGAAGAAAACGTACCAGAAGCAGGACAATACAACGCAGGTCAGAAGATGATCCTACGTCAGTTTATTGCTTGTGCGGTGTTATTACTCGTGACGGGTCTGATTGCGTGGCGTGCTTACTTTGCAGGTTACTTCAGCATCGACATTGTGCGTATTGCACTGATTGTTCACTCAATCACAGCAGTTGTATTTGCCCTTAGCCTGATCATCCATGTTTACATGGCGTACTGGGTAAAAGGCTCAATCGACGGCATGTTAGAAGGTAAGGTGTCCCCTGCTTGGGCGAAGAAACACCACCCTCGTTGGTTCCGCGCTATTACTAACGGTAAAAACCAACACTAACAGCACTATAAAAAGCGATAAGCCACTGTTTATCGCTTTTCATTCCTATACCAACCAAAGGCAACTTTGGTTGGTATTCTTGTACTTGGAAAACAGCATGAGCGTAAAAATTCTCGATAAAAACACGATAGTTAAACAAAACAGCGATGGTTTTACCCCACTCATCATCGGTGATCCTGCAACCATTTTTTCAGCACGTGCCGCACGTTTGCGTGAACTTGCTAAAGACTCTTTTATGGCAGATTACCTACTTGTTGCGGGTCAAATTGTGCAACTTCAAGCGCAACTAGCAGAAGACTTCGCAGCACCAGTGGCGCAATTTGTTCAAACTCACGAGCTTGCTTGGCCGCTAACTTTAAATAGTGACTGGTTCCCACTGTTAGAACAAATGCTAGCGCAGTTAAGCACCTCACTACGCCTTGTTGCCTCTGATGATATTGTGAAAATTATCGATGCAATTAATGAGCTCGATAGCGACACTCTGCACCATTACTTCACTGCACTTCAGCACAACCAATCAGAGCGAGTACCTGCTGATCTTGCGATCATCCTTTTCGCCTGCATCAATACTTTCACTAGCCTGATCGTAAAAACCACGGCACTTGAATGGCAACCAGAGCCAAACGTGAAACAACACACTTGCCCATTATGTGGTGGCGCACCAGCAGCCAGCATGATCAAAGGCAGCGGCCATCGTTACTTACATTGCAGCCAGTGTGAAGCCGAGTGGCATCGTCTACGTGCAGAATGTACCCAATGTGCTGACGGTGAGAATATTCAGCTACAAAGTGAAACCCTAGAAGATGCGGTACGTGCCGAAACATGTGGTCACTGTAATAGCTATCTGAAGATTTTATTTTTAGAAAAACAACCAAACCTTGATCCTATCGCAGACGACCTTGCGACATTAGTGCTAGATCAGAAGTTAAGCCAGAGCGAATTATACCGTAATGGATTTAACCCATTCCTTTTACCACTAATGCAGTAATACCGAGTTTGATATGACAGCCCAAGCACTCTACGCCCATTTACCTAGTGTTGATCTGATTTTAAATCATCAATCACAACAAGCCTTGATCAACCAATACGGCAAAGAGCATATCACCACCCTTGTTCGTCAATTACTCGACCAAGCCCGTGATAGCATCAAACAGCAACAACAATTGCCACTATGGTTAAGCCTAAATGAGTGTGATGGGCTGGCGCTGACACAACAAAAACAGCAGCGTATTGCCTTGTTCTCAGAGCAACTAGCGCAAGTCGCACAACCGCTTAGATCTAAAGGACAACGCCGTGTTTTTAACTTAACCGGCACTATCCTACACACCAATTTAGGTCGTGCTTTGCAAGCAGAAGCGGCGATCAAAGCGGTAACAGATGTCATGCGTTTTCCGTCTACCTTGGAATATTCACTGCAACAAGGTAAACGTGGTCACCGAGATCACGCCATTAGTGAACAACTCCAACAGTTGATTGGCTGTGAAGATGCCTGTTTGGTCAATAACAATGCCGCTGCCGTGCTCCTGATGTTGGCAAGTTTAGCCAACGGTAAAGAAGTGATTGTTTCACGCGGTGAGTTAGTTGAAATTGGTGGCTCGTTCCGTATTCCAGATGTAATGCGCCAAGCGGGATGCCAGTTAGTCGAAGTCGGCGCAACCAACCGTACTCATTTGAAAGATTACCAACAAGCGATCAATGAAAACACCGCACTACTGATGAAAGTACACACCAGTAATTTCATGATCCAAGGCTTTACCAGCGCAGTATCTGAAGCGGAGTTATGTGCACTAGGACGTTCCATGCAAGTGCCAGTGATCAGCGATTTAGGGAGCGGTTCATTAATTGATTTAGCCCAATACGGACTGCCAAGCGAGCCGATGCCACAAAAGATGCTGCAAGATGGCATTGATTTGGTGAGCTTCTCTGGCGACAAGCTATTAGGCGGGCCACAAGCTGGGATCATTGCAGGTAAATCTGAACTCATTGAGCTGCTGCAACATCACCCACTTAAACGTGCCCTTCGCTGTGACAAAATGACCTTAGCTGCGCTTGAAGCGACACTGAATTTATACCGTCATCCTGAGCGCTTACCTTGCGATCTACCCACACTTTCCATGCTTACTCGAAGCCTTGATGCCCTTACCGATTTAGGTCAGCGCCTGATACCCTACTGTCAGCAACTGGTTGGTCAGCATTTCACTGTCTCTGTAATGCCTTCAATGGGGCAAATTGGCAGTGGTGCATTACCAACGGAACAACTTGAATCTGTCGCATTGTGTTTCAGCGTTAACAATAATCAAACATCTCAAACGGTTAATGATCTTGCGGATCTTTTAGCAAGCGGCGAGATCCCAATTATCGGTCGTATCCACCATAACAAACTGTGGTTATGCCTACGTGGGATCAGCCATGAACAAGACTTTATCGCTCAGCTTGCACAGCTTTCACTTACCCATAACGAATAACCTATAACGCCACTTATGATAATCGCCACTGCTGGCCATGTTGATCATGGTAAAACCCATTTACTGCAAGCCTTAACCGGCACCAATGCCGATCGTTTACCTGAAGAGCAAAAACGTGGGCTTACCATTGATTTAGGCTATGCGTTTATGCCGTATTTATCGGCTACAACACAACAACAAGAAACCCTTGGTTTTATTGATGTTCCCGGACATGAGAAGTTTCTTTCCAACATGCTGGCAGGTGTTGGTACAGCTCATCATGCAATGTTAATCGTGGCTGGTGATGAAGGTATGATGGCGCAAAGCTATGAGCATTTAGCGATCCTACGTTTACTGGCAATGGATAGCTTAACCGTGGTGATCACCAAATCCGATCTCACTACAGTAGAGCAGCAACAGCAGCTAGAAGCACAGCTCACTCAACTCTTGTTTCAGCAAGGCTTTACCGAACCGCAGATCTTTCATTGCTCAGCCATAACAGGCGATGGCATTGATACCCTAAAACAGCATTTGTTCGCACTTTGTGACAATGAAAAGCAGCAACAGGATCAACAAGGTTTCCGCCTTGCTATCGATCGTGCCTTTCATGTCAAAGGGGCTGGTTTAGTTGTTACAGGTACAGCATTAAGTGGCAATATTACTGTTGGTGATAGCTTACAATTTGTCAGTCACCATAAATTAAAACAAGGCCTAGCACAGACCAAAACCGTGCGCATAAAAGGCTTACATGCCCAAGGAAAAACAGCACAAACGGCGATGGCAAACCAGCGTGTGGCAATGAATATTGTCGGTGATATTGATAAGCAGGATCTTAACCGTGGCGATTGGTTGCTCGAAATCGCCCCCAATACCGTGATCAATCGTGTGACTGTTGCACTAACAACCAATACCGATATTAAACACTGGCAAACGGTACAGCTTTTCCATGCTGCAACTCATACTACTGGTCGTATTGCGCTCCTTGAAGCTGATGAAGTCAAAGCTGGTAATTCCGTACTGGCTGAAATTACTTTCGATAGCCCATTATGTTTAGCTGAGCAAGATCGCTTATTGCTGCGTGATCCTGCCTTAAAAACAAATCTTGGTAGTGGCGTTATCATTGATTTACTGCCGCCTAATCGTGGTAAACGAAAACCTGAACGTTTAGCTTATTTAACCCAGCGCGCGACACTTAATGCGACTAAAGACATCGTCGCCTTTAAACTAGCCAATAAACCGCAATCTATCAGTGAATTAACGTGGCAACATCAATGCTCCAATATCGAACACCTCGCTTGTCATCAAGTTGATAATGAGATCAGCCAATACGGTGATGTCCTTTGTACTTCTGACTATCAAACACAACTACAGCAGCTAATTATTGAAAAGCTCGCCCAATACCACCAGCAAGAAAACGATCATATTGGTTTGGGTAAGGATCGCTTATATCGCATCGCGGCACTCAATCAACCGACAGCTATTTTTAATGCCCTTTTAACGCAGTTATTAGCACAGCAAATTATTATCAATACCCGTGGTTGGTTACACCTTGCTAGCCACCAACTTCAATTGACCGAGCAAGAGCAACACCACTGGCTCCACGTTGCACAGATGATGCAGACCAGCCAAGAGCCTTGGTGGGTTCGCGATCTTGCTAATGCGTGCGATATTGATGAAGACGAACTACGTACACTTAGCTATAAATTGGCACAACTGGGTTATATCTCTGCCATCGTGAAAGATCGTTATGTTACGCATGAGTATTTAATTCACATCGCCAATGCGGTACGAAAGCATATCGAGCAGAACCAAAAACTAGAAACAGCAGATTTTAGAAACCTAAGCCAATTAGGACGCAAAGTAGCGGTGCAAATATTGGAATACTTAGACAAGATTGGATTTACAAAAAGAAAGTTTAATTACCGCGAATTGCGAGATGAAGATTTACTGAAAGGATAAACAAACGAAGTGGCGGAAGAACATAGGAGTCGAACCTACCCAGGACTGCTGGCAGCCCTACCCGGATTTGAAATCCGGACGCATCACCGGATACGCCGTTCTTCCTCATTTGTGTGATGTATTTTATGCATTAAAGGTATGGTTATCAACTGCTATCACTTAAATTCAGGGATAGCAGTTGTTTTTTAAGATCAACTGATTAAATATCAAACTACTTCATTTGCTGATCTAAATTCAAAATCGTTAATGCGTTACTCACGCTCGTTGCCAGCACATCAACCACACCCGAACGCAATGCGCCTAATAAGGCCAGCGCCTTACTATTTTCAGCTGCAACTACAACCACGGTTGGAATGTGGCGCAACTCTTCCATGGTTAAACCAATGACACGATCGCTCATCATGGTGTCGGCTTGTTTACCGTGACTATCAAAAAAGTCATAACCGGCAATATCACCCACCACGCCTTTACGAATACGGGCTTCAACAATCTCTTGTGGTGTGAACCAACCTAACTTCACCATATGGCTGTTTTCATTCATATCACCGACACCCACTAACGCCACATCAGCACGACGCGCACGATCTAACGTCTCTTTAACTGTGCCGTTTTTCATGAAGGCTTCTTTTACCACAATGTCTTCAACGTACGCTGGGGCATACAAGGTTTCACTGATGCCATCATATTTTTTCGCTAACTGACGACAAATATGATCGGCATTAATTGCATTACCAGAGCGGTGAGTACCACCAATACCACACACAAAACGACATTTACGGTGCGGCACCACCCCCACATGGCTAGCAATCGAGGCAATATTACGCCCCTGACCGACCGATACCACCATATCATCAGTGAGGGTTGCGGTAAGATAACTGGACACTAAACTCGCCACTTGCTGGCGTTGGGTTTCATCATCAGGCTGATCAAGTGCTACCAATGCACGTTTTAGATTAAAGCGTTCAATCAGTTGCTGCTCTAACTTTTCACTAAATACTGGGTGGTATTTGACGGTGATTTCCACCACTCCCTCTTCACGAGCACGGCGCAGTAAACGCCCCACTTTAGCGCGAGACATACCAAAACGCTGAGAGATCTCTTCTTGAGTCGCACCATCCTGATAATAAGCAATGGCGATCTCGGTCAGTAAATCGCTATCTACATGATTACTGTCAGTGCTGTTTGTACTCATTTTCAATCCTTTATTCTATCGCGATACGGTTAACCAGTTGATTTTAACACTTTTCAATCAATAAGCAGATGATTAATTATTTTTAATAACAGAGTACATTAAATACCTAAAAAGAATTTAACAATACATCCATTCTTTATATTTAATTCATGACTAATAAAATTAAATCAGCATTTTAATATCCAATTATTATTTTAAAAAAACTAAATTTAATATAACGACTAAACTAAAAATAATAATCATATCTATATTGGTTATATTTGGATCAGATATTAATCAACAGCTATTTCTATACGCTTATTTTATTAAGAATAACAACCAAAACAAAAATGCAACTTCACACCTATTCTATTAAGGCATAGTATCCTGCTGCATATGCCATGTTACACATAACAATCTCTATTAATCACATTTACTTTTCATTTATATGATCAGGGATAGCAAATGAAACCGTCTATCATTGCTAATAAAACGCATGTTAAAAATGCTAATAATGATATTAATTCAAATAGTTACAGCATTAATAACACTATTAGTCATTTAATACACAATCAGATCCAAACAACAGATACGCCTTCTTCTACACATGATTTAAACGCCCTCTATAACTACATTCTTGATGGCAATGACCCATCAGTATTACCTGCACCAGGGGCGGGTCATGCCGTTAACGGCGGTGGTGATTTTGGCTATGTCACTATTGAAAGAAATAATAGTGAAGTTATTGCAACAACACCAAATAGCGAAATAAATAGTAACTTAAATATTAATGAAGTAGATCAATCATTATCTCAATTAAATATTAACGTTCTTCATAATGACGTTGTGACTAATAATCTAGACACAAAGGATTATTACTCTGTACAAGAAGATAATTGTTTAGCGTTAAATATTAATACACATAATAACGAAATAATCAGTATTAATAACATTCTATTATCCGGTGAAAAACAAGATATTTCACTTGCTCATGGTCAGATCCATATTAATAACAATGGTGCGATCACTTTTACCCCAAATAAAGACTTTAATGGCGATGTTTCATTCGATTATACCGTAAAAGGTGAAACAGCCGATTCTACTCACGCTATCAATATAGACGTTACCCCTATGAACGATGCACCACATTTAACAAGCCCAGAAGCTAATCAAAACAACTACATTAACACCCAATATGTCGAAGGAACTGGTGCACAATACCTGATCCCAAATGCCACCATTTCAGATGTTGATAGCAAGACATTAACCAAAGCTATTTTCACCATTACACCAGATGTCAATCACGATGGTATTAATGGCTATGATGCTGTGCATGAGTACCTACAACTGGATCCTGCCATGAGCGATAAATTCCAGTTAGTCCAATCGTTTGATTATTCAAAAGATGCAGGGAGCTGGATCTTAACAACCAAAGACGGTACGCCAGCTTCAATTCATGATTTCGAACAAGCTATCCATGCGGTGCAATACGTTAATACCGCAGAATCTATGACTGGCCTTAACGGCGTAAAATCGCTAGGTGTCGATGTTTACGATGATCACAACGCTTTTAGTAACCGCCTAAGCATCAGACTTGATCCTATCAATGTGAATGATGCGCCTGTTGCAACAGCCGATGATGCACAAAACGGTTGGATCACTCGTCACTACACTGAAAACTCAGGCCAACAGCAACTACTGTCACACGTAACACTGAGTGATGTTGATAGCCAACATTTATCTTATGTTGAGATCACCATGACGACTGAAGGCAACTTCAACCGCTTTGACGCAGCACATGATCACTTTACTCTTTCTCCTAAATTTGCCGATCAATTTACGCTCGTTCAACACATTGAAGAGGGTGCTGCTGTATGGACACTTGCCGCTAAACATGGCGCTCAGTTAAGTGTGCAAGATTTCCAAGCCGCACTACAGTCAATTAGCTATGAAAATACCGCAGAATCCATGACCGGCCTTAACGGTGCAAAGTCTTTCGGTATCAACGTGTTTGATGATCACCATGCCGCAAATGATGCTTTCTCTGTTAACGTTATTATGAATAACGTTAATGATGCACCCGTTGCAACAGCGGATGATGTACAAAACGGTTGGATCACTCGTACTTACAGTGAAAATGCAGGTCCACAGCAATTACTGTCTGACGTTACATTACAAGATGTTGATAGCCAGCATTTATCTTATGTTGAAATCACCATGACAACAGAAGGTAATATTAATCGCTTCGATGCTACGCATGATCACTTTACTTTAGATGCTGCTTTTGCCGATAAATTTACCCTTGTTCAGCACGTTGAAGAAGGTGCTGCAGTATGGACACTAGCAACAAAAGATGGCGCACAGCTAAGCGTGCAAGATTTCCAAGCCGCACTACAGTCAATTAGCTACGAAAATACCGCAGAATCCATGACCGGCCTTAACGGTGCGAAGTCTTTCGGTATCAACGTGTTTGATGATCACCATGCAGCGAACGATGCTTTCTCTATCAATGTGATCATGAACGATGCGCCAATCACAGCAACTGACGATATGCAAAATGGCTGGATCACTCGCACTTACAGTGAAAATGCAGGTCCACAACAGCTACTAACAGATGTTGCCTTAAAAGATATTGATAGCGAGCATCTTGATCGTATTGTTATCACTATGGATGCAAGCAAAGATCATAATGCTTTTGATGCTGCGCATGATCATTTCAGCTTACCGCCAGAACTAGCTCATGAGTTTACTCTAACAGCAGATCATGATGACAACGCAGCAACATGGACGCTACAGGCGACAGATCCTGCACACACAACGGTTGAAGACTACCAAAATGCACTGCATGCACTATGTTACGAAAATACCGCTAACAGCATGACAGGATTAAATGCAGCTAAATCATTTGGCATTAATGTTATGGATGATCAGCATGCACTAAATAAAGCATTTTCTGTCAATCTATTAATGAATGATGCACCTATCGCAACCGCTGATGATGTGCAAAATGGCTGGATCACACGTAGTTACCAGGAAGGGACGGGGGAGCAAGCATTACTGTCTGATGTAACACTGACTGACGTAGATAGCCAACACCTTTCTCGTGTTGTGATCAGTATGGATGCAAGCAAAGATCACAACGGCTTTGATGCAACTCATGATCACTTCACACTAGCTAAATCTCTGGAAAATACTTTCACTCTAACGGCAGATCACAACAGTGCTCAAGCAACATGGACACTGGTTGCAAAAGCTGGCACGACCCCAAGTGTTGAAGATTTCCAACATGCGCTACAAACACTGACTTACAGCAATACTGCTGACAGTATGACAGGTCTCAATGGGGCGAAGTCTTTTGGCATCAACGTGGTTGATGATCAAAATGCAGTCAATAAAACCCTTTCTGTCAATGTTGTGATGCATGAACAAGCAACAGCACAACAAGCACTACATGCGTTAAGTGAAGCTGCGCAAAACAGTGTGGATACCACACCATTTATCCATACTGATAGCATGAACCACCATGGCTGGGTATTTGAAAATTACAACGCCGATAAAGGTCTACTAGCCGATATTAGCCTAAGCAGTGCTCATACGATCCATCGTGCTGAAATTACCATTACACCCGATGTGAATAGTGATGGTCACAATGGTTTTGACAGCGAACATGATCACCTAACTTTAGATGATGCCTTCTCTGCACACTTTACTTTAAAAGCAGAACCGTACACTGATGTTCATACCAAGCAACTCACTGGTCGTTGGGAGCTAATCGCTAATGGTGAAGTGAGCAATAATGACTTTGAAGCCGCACTACGTAGCTTACATTACACCAATAGTGCAGATCATTTTGATGGTTTAAATGGTGCGAAAACATTTGGTCTAAACATTTATAACCAACAAGGCACCATGAGCAACCGTATCTCTATTGGTATGAACTTACATGCTGCGACAGCAACCCATGAAATTGCGCATGATGGTAAGTACACCAATGACACCCTAAATGGTGGCCATGATAGTGACATCATGATTGGCGATACCAAAGGTATTCAAATTATCCCAGGTGAAAACTACAACATTGCTTTCATCTTAGATACCTCTCGCAGCATGTACACCGACTCCGTGTTATTCCACTCATCGGCTTACCATGACTCATTAGTACAAATTGATACCGTACTAACACAGCTACAATCAGACATGAACCAAGGTATTGAAAACAGTGCAATTCAACATGGTCATATCAATGTATCTCTGATTGCAATGAATGGTAGCGCAACTGTTGAGAATATCGATTTAGTGCACTTTAAAGCAGGTGATCTTGTTGCTCAGTACGCAAAAGGTTTCGGTAATAAAATTTCCGATATCTTCCATGGTACTAACTATCAAGATGCCTTTATGAAGGCAAAAGAGTGGTTTACCCATGATGCTGCACACAACCACGGCAATAATGTGACGTACTTATTTACCGATGGTAAAGCCACCTGTGATAACTCCTCATCATGGTTTACAACAGATGCCACCATCAACGAGCACGCTGTTAAAGCCTTTAACGAGCTACAACATGTATCCCCTACCGTTGAAGCGATTGGTATCAATGATGACATCAAAGCTGACACGTTAAGCCAGTTTGATACTGATGGTCATGTTCGCACGAATATCGACGCCAAAGATATTGCGCAGATCGTACTAGGCCATGAAGAAGCCATCACCGATGAAGGTGCTGACACCATTAATGGCCATGCTGGTAACGATATTATTTTCGGTGACATCATTAAGTTTGATGATAGCCATGACGCACAAGGCTACAGCGCAATTAAAGAGCATGTTGCACACGCAACGCATCAACCAGCTGCAGATCTAAATAACCATGAAGTAGCAAGTTACATCGAGCAGCATGCCGCTGAATTTGATATCTCACATACTAAAGATGCCAATGACAGCATCAACGGTGGTAGCGGTAACGACATCATCTTTGGTCAAGGTGGCAACGATACCCTACATGGCAACTTTGGTGATGACATGCTATTTGGTGGCCAAGGTAATGACATTCTAGCAGGTGGTCTTGGTAACGATACACTAACGGGTGGCGAAGGTAATGATACCTTTAAATTTGCCAACCAAAGCCTATACCGTGAAACCGATACCATCACAGATTTCGATGTTCACCACGATAAGTTAGATCTGTCTGATTTGATCCATAACTCAGCATCAATTGAAGATGTGTTATCAATCTCAGGTAAAGGTAACGACACACTCATTACCATTGAGAGCCAAGGACAAGTCGATGCGCATCATGATGAATTAAGCATTGTATTGAAAAATACCAATACTGAAACTTTCATCAAAAACGCAGGTGTGATCACCAATCACCTCCTTGATAGCAACGAAGCAAAAGCGATCTTTGCCCATGATAGCCATCATGCCGCATCGGATCATGTGGCTTTAGATACCTATCACCACCACGATGCCATTTGTTAATCCATCTAATTAATTAGCATCCACATTTAATAATGGGAATAGATGTTTATCTATTCCCATTTGTTGCATTTAAATAAAAGTAAGAGAACCGTCTGTGGTATCAACGACCGTTAATCAAAATGAGCAATGGCATATTTCCGCCTCACAATCCGTTACCGAAGATCCATTATTAGATGCCTTAGTATTAATCTCAGAGTATTACGGCAATCCCTGCTCTGGCGAAGCATTAGTCGCAGGCTTACCCCTATCTAACGCTTGGTTAACGCCAGATATTTTCCCACAAGCAGCCACCCGTGCTGGGCTTAAAACCAAACTCATTAGAAAGCCGCTAAACACTATTTCAGCGATTTCAATGCCGTGCGTTTTATTATTAGAAGATAAACGTGCCTGTATTTTGTATTCCATTGATAACGATGAAAACAAAGCCGTTATTCAATTACCCGAAAATGGCGGTGAAACCGAGATCACCCTCGATGAATTAAATGCACTTTATACCGGCTATGCGTTTTTAATTAAGAAACAACTGCGTGGTGATAAAAGTATCGATACCCACTTACATGTCAATGAAGGCCATTGGCTATGGGTAATGATCAAAGAAGCCAGCCCTATTTACCGTGATGCTTTATTTGCTTCAGTATTAATCAACCTATTCGTACTCATCTCACCGCTATTTATGATGAATGTGTACGACAAGATCTTACCTAACCTTGCTTTTGAATCGCTTTGGGTACTGGCAACAGGTGCGATTGTCGCTTTCACCTTCGATTTTATTATTCGCCATATGCGAAGCTACTTAATTGATATCGCAGGTAAAAAAATCGACGTGATCGTGTCATCACGGTTATTTGCCAAAGCGATGAACATGCCGCTTGAGAAAAAATCCCCGTCCGTGGGTGGCATGGCAAAACAATTGAGTGAATTTGATAGCGTGCGAGACATGCTGACGTCAGCCACCATCACGACCTTGGTTGATTTACCATTTGCACTACTATTCTTATTTATTATCTATTTTGTCTCTGGCAATTTAGCGGTGATCCCGCTGCTTTCTGGCGTTGTGATTTTGCTGTATACCGCTTATATCCAACCTAAATTAAAACGTGCCGTAGAAGAGTCGAATAAATTCTCTAGCCTTAAAAACGCCCACTTAATTGAAAGTTTAAGTGCGATTGAATCCATTAAGTCCAATGTTGCTGAAGGGATCATGCAGCATACATGGCAACAAATGATTGCCCACACCGCAGACTGGCAACTTAAAATCAAAGAGCTTTCTAATTCAGTCTCTTACCTTGCAACTTATATTACTCAACTGACATCTATTTTTGTTGTGATCTTAGGTGTCTACCAAGTCTCTGCTGGGCATATTTCAATGGGTGGCATCATTGCTGCGGTCATGCTGTCTGGACGAGTCGTCTCGCCAATGGCGCAACTTGCTAGCTTATTAACCCGTGGTAACCAAACCGCCACGGCATTGCGTCAACTCGACATGATCATGCAGCAAGAAGATGAATTCTCAGAAAAAGGGCATTTGATCAATCGCCAACGACTACAGGGAAAAATCACCGCTAATCATATTGAATTTACTTACCCAAACAGTGATGAAGCGATCCTCGCACCGACCTCTTTCACCATTAATCCCGGTGAACGTGTTGCTATCTTAGGTAAAAACGGCTCAGGCAAAAGCTCTCTTGCCAAAATGTTAGCTGGACTCTATCAGCCAACTACGGGACATCTCCTGTTTGATGGCGTGGAATCAAAGCAAATTCACCCAGCCGATCTACGTCGTAATATCGGTTACATGCCACAAGACATCACGCTGATCCACGGCACTATCCGCGACAACATTATGTTTGGTAAACGCCAAGTTACCGAGCATCAATTGCTACGTGCAATCCATCTTTCAGGCGTCGCACAATTTACCGCAGAGAACAATGAAGGGTTAGATAAACAAGTCGGTGAAGGCGGTGCTGCGCTATCTCGTGGACAACGACAAGCTGTTGTACTTGCCCGTGCCATTTTAGCCGATCCTTCCATCCTGCTCATGGATGAACCTACCGCTAGTATGGATGCCTCTGCTGAAAAGCAATTTATCCACAACATGGCAAGAGTGTCTCAGCAACGCACCCTTATTTTGATCACCCACAAAATGTCCCTGCTGCAATTAGTCGATCGGATCATCGTGCTCGACAAAGGCCACATCATTGCCAATGGTCCTCGAGATCAAGTGCTTCAACAACTGAGTCAAGGCGTAACGACAGGAGCTTCACACCATGAATAATCAACACACGCCTGACGAATTAGCGATGGCAGATGATCTCTATAGCGCCATGCTAATGGAGTCTCCTCGCTTACATCGCATGGTTATCCGTATTTTTTGCGCCATGATCTTTGCCTTTATTGTATGGGCCTATTTTGCCAATGTTGACCAAGTTACCCGTGGTAACGGCAAAGTGATCCCCTCATCACAAGTCCAAATCATTCAAAGTTTGGATGGCGGTATTTTAGAAGCCATGTATGTTAAAGAAGGAATGCAGGTCAAAAAAGGGCAACCGCTCGCTCGCATCGACGACACCCGCTTTTTATCTGATTTCGCCCAACAAGAAGATGAAGTGGATAGCTTAAATGCCAATATCACACGTCTTCAGCACGAGTTAACAAGCATCACTATAGATAAAAACGAACCAGACTGGCGTAAGCAAGTCACCATGAATACGCCCCCGTTACAGTTCTCTGCCGATCTCGAAAAAACAGAGCAGCACCTCGTACAGCAGCAAAAAGAAGAATATCAAAGCCGGATGGCAGAGTTTTCTAATCAGCTCGATATTCTTGGTCGTCAGGTCATTCAAAAAGAGCAGGAAAGTCACACCCTAGCACTGCAATTAAGCACGCTAAAAAACAGCTTAAGCCTAATTCATCAAGAGCTGAATATGACTATCCCTATGGCGAAAAAAGGCATTGTGTCAGAAGTCGATATGTTGCAATTACAGCGTAAAGTGAATGACATGAAAGGCGAGCGTTCAAAGCTATATAGCCAAATTGAAAAGGCGAAATCAGCGCAAGATGAAGCGATCCTAAAACGCCAAGAAGCGGTACTCAATTACAGAAAAGATGTACGCCAAAAGATCAACGAATTGAGCGCTCGTCTTTCTCGCTTAACAGAAGCACAAGTTGGTGCAAAAGATAAAGTCGACAAAGCAGTTATTACCTCTCCGGTAAACGGCACCATTAAATCAATCAAAATCAACACGATTGGTGGTGTTATCAAACCGGGTGTCGATATTTTAGAAATCGTTCCTACCGAAGATCAGCTATTGATTGAAGCCAAGATTGCACCAAAAGACATTGCCTTTTTGCATCCTGGGCTACCTGCAGTCGTCAAAGTCAGTGCTTATAACTTTACTCGTTATGGCGGGCTAAAAGGTACCGTAGAAAACATCAGTGCCGATACTTCGCAAGATAACAAAGGCAACAGTTACTACATCATCAAGGTAAGAACCAAGCACTCTAGCCTGATCAAAAAAGATGGTACACCGATGCCAATTATTCCCGGCATGCTGACATCCGTAGATGTGATCACCGGTAAACGCAGCATTTTAGATTACATCTTAAATCCAATCCTTCGTGCCAAAGATATGGCATTCCAAGAAAGATAACAGACACATTTTTAGCAACAAAACAGCGGCAATATCTCATGAAAAAAAATATCATCACACTCACTATCGTTTCAGCTTTTTTATCGCAAACAGCAACTGCTGAAACGTTAGAGCAAGCTATGTCTCATACCATTCAAACCAACCCGAAGGTATTACAAGCACTACATCAATACCAAGCTAGTGAGCAACAAATCGCCCAAGAAAAGGCTGATTACTTACCTAGCCTTGATTTACATTCAAGCTATCGCTCTGATAATACCGACGATAAAAACAACAAAGACTTACAATCTTACTCTGGCGATATTAGTCTTAACTTGCACCAAAATATCTTTAATGGTCTTTACACCACTCACCAAGTAGAAAAGCTAAAAAATCAAACCCTAGCTAAACAATGGAGCTTGATTTCTGTTGCTGAAGATACTGCACTACAAGTCGCTAAAGCTTACCTGCACTATATTGAAGCCGAAAAGCTGGTGACACTTGCTAAACACAATGTTGAAAAGCACCAAAGCATTTATCAACGCATTAAAGAAAAAACAGAATCAGGTTTAGGCTCTGTTGCTGATCTCTCTCAGATCCGTGGTCGTTTAGCTCGTGCTCGCTCAAATTTAATCGCTGCAAACAACAATCTAGCAGATGCACGTGCTGAATATATTGCCGTTACCAATGAACAGCCTGTTGACCTAAACGCACCCAACATCAATATGTCAGTGATGCCAACATCACTACATAGTGCGATCCAAGTTGCCGCTAAGAATCACCCAACCATTCGTGCTGCGCTGAGTAATATTGATGCGCTTCACGCCGATCAAACCTCAGTCAAATCAAACTACCTACCACAATTTGATTTAGAACTAGGGAAAGATTGGTCTGATAAGTCTTTCGATAGTCATCACAGCTTTGATAACTCACAGCAACAAACCTATGCCGCCATTGAAATGCGCTACAACCTATTTAAAGGTGGCAAAGATATAGCTAAAGAAAAAGAGCTCGCATACCGACTATCTGATTCTAAAGATGCTGAAGCATATACTTATCGACAAGTCGTAGAAGGCACAACACTAGCTTGGAACGCTTATCAATATGTATCAGAACAACTGGGCTACATTAAACAACACATTGATGCAGCCAAAGACACACAAGCGAGCTACGCTCAACAATTCAAATTGGGACAACGTTCATTAGTCGATCTGCTTGATGCTGAAAACGAGTTATTTGAAGCACGTAAAGATTACTTAAAATCAGAAAGTGATAAGACAATTGCTTATTACCGCATCTTAAATGCGACAGGACAGCTACTGCCATCAACTCACACCCAGTTACCTAATACTTGGCAGGTATCAACATCACAACACAGCGCATAAATGTATGCCTAACAAATGAATCACAAAGCCTACTTTTATGTAGGCTTTTTTTCATCTCAAGCATCTAAAAATTATCTGATAACGACACCAGACACTTGTACAACGATTAAGCCTATAACAACCAAAAAGCTAACCACTATTCTGCTTTAAATATCCCCATATCAAAACAACACCCTAACAGTTTGTTTTTAAAGAACAAAGTAAAGTGTACAGCTTTTTACCTTCCGTAGCACAAAAGCTATTTAAGCTGTACAAGCTGATGTTCATACATAAAACATCAGCATTTCTGCTAGGGTCGCATTCAATCGGGACTAGAACCTGAGCCCCGATATGACAGGCCGCTAAGCCATCCAATAAAGAGACTAGCTAACTGAACGACCAGCTCATTCGAATAAATTTAACTTATCTAAAACGCAAAAAAGCCCCGCTATTTCTAGCGAGGCTTCTTAATAAGTGGCGGAGCGGACGGGACTCGAACCCGCGACCCCCGGCGTGACAGGCCGGTATTCTAACCAACTGAACTACCGCTCCGACGAACATGGATGTTCTAATATCGCGAAGCCATGGATGGCTAAGAGCGATAACACCACATGCGATATCCATAGTTCAAATAGATATCTAATTTTATAACTTCCAGCTATTAGCTAAAAGTGAAATTTGAAGCCTGGCGATGTCCTACTCTCACATGGGGAGGCCCCACACTACCATCGGCGCTATTACGTTTCACTACTGAGTTCGGCATGGGATCAGGTGGGTCCATAATGCTATGGTCGCCAAGCAAATTCGGTACAATCTTAGAAAGCTGATTCTCAAACACACGTTCAAGTGTTCTTGGAGTCCGTATAAAACCCCTTGGGTGTTGTATGGTTAAGCCTCACGGGCAATTAGTATCGGTTAGCTCAATGCCTCACAGCACTTACACACCCGACCTATCAACGTTGTAGTCTTCAACAACCCTTTAGAGACCTTAAAGGTCTAGGGATGACTCATCTTGAGGCTCGCTTCCCGCTTAGATGCTTTCAGCGGTTATCGATTCCGAACTTAGCTACCGGGCAATGCGTCTGGCGACACAACCCGAACACCAGCGGTTCGTCCACTCCGGTCCTCTCGTACTAGGAGCAGCCCCTCTCAATCATCCAACGCCCACGGCAGATAGGGACCGAACTGTCTCACGACGTTCTAAACCCAGCTCGCGTACCACTTTAAATGGCGAACAGCCATACCCTTGGGACCGACTTCAGCCCCAGGATGTGATGAGCCGACATCGAGGTGCCAAACACCGCCGTCGATATGAACTCTTGGGCGGTATCAGCCTGTTATCCCCGGAGTACCTTTTATCCGTTGAGCGATGGCCCTTCCATTCAGAACCACCGGATCACTATGACCTGCTTTCGCACCTGCTCGACTTGTCAGTCTCGCAGTCAAGCGGGCTTATGCCATTGCACTAACCTCACGATGTCCGACCGTGATTAGCCCACCTTCGTGCTCCTCCGTTACTCTTTGGGAGGAGACCGCCCCAGTCAAACTACCCACCAGGCACTGTCCGTAACCCCGATAAGGGGTCGACGTTAGAACATCAAGCATACAAGGGTGGTATTTCAAGGACGACTCCATAACCGCTAGCGCGATTATTTCACAGTCTCCCACCTATCCTACACATGTAGGGTCAATGTTCAGTGCCAAGCTATAGTAAAGGTTCACGGGGTCTTTCCGTCTAGCCGCGGGGACGCAGCATCTTCACTGCGATTTCAATTTCACTGAGTCTCGGGTGGAGACAGCGTGGCCATCATTACGCCATTCGTGCAGGTCGGAACTTACCCGACAAGGAATTTCGCTACCTTAGGACCGTTATAGTTACGGCCGCCGTTTACCGGGGCTTCGATCAAGAGCTTCGCGTTACCGCTAACCCCATCAATTAACCTTCCGGCACCGGGCAGGCGTCACACCGTATACGTCATCTTTCGATTTTGCACAGTGCTGTGTTTTTAATAAACAGTTGCAGCCACCTGGTATCTGCGACTCCCGGCAGCTTAGAGAGCAAGTCTCATCACCGCTAGGAGCGTACCTTCTCCCGAAGTTACGGTACCATTTTGCCTAGTTCCTTCACCCGAGTTCTCTCAAGCGCCTTGGTATTCTCTACCTGATCACCTGTGTCGGTTTGGGGTACGATTCCTTATAATCTGAAGCTTAGAAGCTTTTCCCGGAAGCATGGCATCAATGACTTCAACACCGTAGTGTCTCGACATCGTATCTCAGCCTTAGGATGGTCCGGATTTGCCTAAACCATCAGCCTACATACTTGGACCTGGACAACCGTCGCCAGGCTCACCTAGCCTTCTCCGTCCCTCCATCGCAATTATAAGAAGTACGGGAATATTAACCCGTTTCCCATCGACTACGCCTTTCGGCCTCGCCTTAGGGGTCGACTTACCCTGCCCCGATTAACGTTGGACAGGAACCCTTGATCTTCCGGCGAGGGAGTTTTTCACTCCCTTTATCGTTACTCATGTCAGCATTCGCACTTCTGATACCTCCAGCGAGCTTTACAACTCACCTTCAACGGCTTACAGAACGCTCCCCTACCCAATGTGCAAAGTACATTGCCGCAGCTTCGGTGTATAGCTTAGCCCCGTTAAATCTTCCGCGCAGGCCGACTCGACCAGTGAGCTATTACGCTTTCTTTAAATGATGGCTGCTTCTAAGCCAACATCCTGGCTGTCTGAGCCTTCCCACATCGTTTCCCACTTAGCTATAACTTTGGGACCTTAGCTGGCGGTCTGGGTTGTTTCCCTCTTCACGACGGACGTTAGCACCCGCCGTGTGTCTCCCGGATAGTACTTACTGGTATTCGGAGTTTGCAAAGGGTTGGTAAGTCGGGATGACCCCCTAGCCTTAACAGTGCTCTACCCCCAGTAGTATTCGTCCGAGGCGCTACCTAAATAGCTTTCGGGGAGAACCAGCTATCTCCGAGTTTGATTGGCCTTTCACCCCTAGCCACAAGTCATCCGCTAATTTTTCAACATTAGTCGGTTCGGTCCTCCAGTAAGTGTTACCTCACCTTCAACCTGCCCATGGCTAGATCACTCGGTTTCGGGTCTAATCCTAGCAACTCATTCGCCCAGTTAAGACTCGGTTTCCCTACGGCTCCCCTAAACGGTTAACCTTGCTACTAAAATTAAGTCGCTGACCCATTATACAAAAGGTACGCAGTCACCCAACAAGTGGGCTCCTACTGCTTGTACGTACACGGTTTCAGGTTCTATTTCACTCCCCTCACAGGGGTTCTTTTCGCCTTTCCCTCACGGTACTGGTTCACTATCGGTCAGTCAGGAGTATTTAGCCTTGGAGGATGGTCCCCCCATATTCAGACAAGATAACACGTGTCCCGTCCTACTCGTTTTCACTGATAATGCGTTGTCGGTTACGGGCCTATCACCCTGTATCGCAGAACTTTCCAGAACTTTCACCTAACGCAAAACTAGCTTAAGGGCTAATCCGGTTTCGCTCGCCGCTACTGCCGGAATCTCGGTTGATTTCTCTTCCTCGGGGTACTTAGATGTTTCAGTTCCCCCGGTTCGCCTCGTGCTGCTATGTATTCACAACACGATACTTACTTATGTAAGTGGGTTTCCCCATTCGGAAATCCCAGAGTCACCGGTTTTTACTACCTCATCTGGGCTTATCGCAAGTTAATACGTCCTTCATCGCCTCTGACTGCCAAGGCATCCACCGTGTACGCTTAGTCACTTAACCATACAACCCCAAGAGGTTTCAGTATGTTCAAACAACCAAGGTTTATGTCTCTCCTCTTCGATCAAAAAGAGCGAGACGTTGGTTTTTCGCCGGACTCATTGTTTGTCTTCACTTTAAAAAGTGAAAACAAACAACAGACACTTGAATGTGTTTGTTTTTGAGAACTCGTTTTCATCTTTCGATGAAAACTATAAATCAATCTATTCGATTGAATTTACTAGTCAGCTTTCCAGATTGTTAAAGAGCATTGTGTTTCTTTCGAACCACTTTTTAAAGACATTCAAGAGAATGCGTTTAAAGAGTGGCGTCCCGTAGGGGAGTCGAACCCCTGTTACCGCCGTGAAAGGGCGGTGTCCTAGGCCTCTAGACGAACGGGACACATGGTGGAGCTAAGCGGGATCGAACCGCTGACCTCTTCGCTGCCAGCGAAGCGCTCTCCCAGCTGAGCTATAGCCCCAATTTTTACTTCTTAGGGAAGAAGTGGTGGGCGATACCGGGCTCGAACCAGTGACCCCCTCCTTGTAAGGGAGGTGCTCTCCCAACTGAGCTAATCGCCCTCCGATGTTTTACATCTTCGAGGAGAAGATGGTGGGTCGTGCAGGATTCGAACCTGCGACCAATTGATTAAAAGTCAACTGCTCTACCAACTGAGCTAACGACCCAATATTCACTTCAAAGAGAAGTGGCGTCCCGTAGGGGAGTCGAACCCCTGTTACCGCCGTGAAAGGGCGGTGTCCTAGGCCTCTAGACGAACGGGACAATGTTCATACTTACTGTTGTTGGGCAACAATAAGTGGCTCTCTTACATTTTAACCAAGCAATCTGTGTGGACACTGCATTCAACAGTAAGTCTTTAGGTAAGGAGGTGATCCAGCCCCAGGTTCCCCTAGGGCTACCTTGTTACGACTTCACCCCAGTCATGAACCACACCGTGGTAAACGCCCTCCCGAAGGTTAAGCTATCTACTTCTGGTGCAGCCCACTCCCATGGTGTGACGGGCGGTGTGTACAAGGCCCGGGAACGTATTCACCGTGACATTCTGATTCACGATTACTAGCGATTCCGACTTCATGGAGTCGAGTTGCAGACTCCAATCCGGACTACGACGTACTTTATGGGATTCGCTCACTCTCGCGAGTTGGCAGCCCTCTGTATACGCCATTGTAGCACGTGTGTAGCCCTACTCGTAAGGGCCATGATGACTTGACGTCGTCCCCACCTTCCTCCGGTTTATCACCGGCAGTCTCCCTGAAGTTCCCACCCGAAGTGCTGGCAAACAAGGATAAGGGTTGCGCTCGTTGCGGGACTTAACCCAACATTTCACAACACGAGCTGACGACAGCCATGCAGCACCTGTCTCAGAGTTCCCGAAGGCACCAATCCATCTCTGGAAAGTTCTCTGGATGTCAAGAGTAGGTAAGGTTCTTCGCGTTGCATCGAATTAAACCACATGCTCCACCGCTTGTGCGGGCCCCCGTCAATTCATTTGAGTTTTAATCTTGCGACCGTACTCCCCAGGCGGTCTACTTAACGCGTTAGCTCCAAAAGCCACGGCTCAAGGCCACAACCTCCAAGTAGACATCGTTTACGGCGTGGACTACCAGGGTATCTAATCCTGTTTGCTCCCCACGCTTTCGCATCTGAGCGTCAGTCTTTGTCCAGGGGGCCGCCTTCGCCACCGGTATTCCTTCAGATCTCTACGCATTTCACCGCTACACCTGAAATTCTACCCCCCTCTACAAGACTCTAGTCTGCCAGTTCAAAATGCTGTTCCGAGGTTGAGCCCCGGGCTTTCACATCTTGCTTAACAGACCGCCTGCATGCGCTTTACGCCCAGTAATTCCGATTAACGCTCGCACCCTCCGTATTACCGCGGCTGCTGGCACGGAGTTAGCCGGTGCTTCTTCTGTAGGTAACGTCAAACAATGCCGCTATTAACGACACTGCCTTCCTCCCTACTGAAAGTACTTTACAACCCGAAGGCCTTCTTCATACACGCGGCATGGCTGCATCAGGGTTTCCCCCATTGTGCAATATTCCCCACTGCTGCCTCCCGTAGGAGTCTGGACCGTGTCTCAGTTCCAGTGTGGCTGATCATCCTCTCAGACCAGCTAGGGATCGTTGCCTTGGTGAGCCATTACCTCACCAACAAGCTAATCCCACCTGGGCTAATCCTGACGCGAGAGGCCCGAAGGTCCCCCTCTTTGCTCCGAAGAGATTATGCGGTATTAGCTATCGTTTCCAATAGTTATCCCCCACATCAGGGCATATTCCCAGGCATTACTCACCCGTCCGCCGCTCGCCGCCCTTAACGTTCCCCGAAGGTTCAGTTAAGTCGCTGCCGCTCGACTTGCATGTGTTAGGCCTGCCGCCAGCGTTCAATCTGAGCCATGATCAAACTCTTCAATTAAAGTTTTGGTGGCCGCTCTTGTAAAAAGGCGACCGGCTCAATGAATACTGTTAATTCATCATAAATGATGAATGAATTGACTGTGCTGATACCCCTCTTTATATAAAGAAGCGAATCAAATTGGTCACTAGTATCATTGATAAATCTTTTGACTAATCATTCAACGAGTGCCCACACAGATTGCATGGTCAAATTGTTAAAGAACAATACTGACATCAACGCTAGCTAGTGGCTCGCTCCGTGTCAGTGAGGTCGCATTATAGGAATATTTTTTTCGCTGACAATAGATTTTTGACAAAAAAAAATCGTTTGAATAAATTTTATTCAAAACGACTTTTTTAAGTGTTTTTTGGTAAGAATTTAGCCTAGTTAATCGAATTCATTGTATTTGGATATAACTGTATCTAAGCTAACGCTCTGAGTTACATCCCTACGATCTTGCCAACTAACAATGACATTAATCTTCTTAGCACCAGACACAGGCTCGTTATCCATAACTGTAATTTTTCTTGTCATAGTTATTCCAGATATTGATATAGTTTCTGATGGAGTAGTTATTATAGAGTTATATGCTATGGTCCCAGAGCCACCACTTAGAGAACGTGTTTGAAAAAGTTCTAATTTTTTCTCGGCTAAATATAACGCATCCAGTGTTTTTAATGCATTTTCAGACTTCACTTCCATATGAGCCTGCATTTTCACAAGCCCCAGTACTCCAATCGAAAGTACAGCAAGTGAAATCACGACCTCTAATAAACTAAATCCTTCACATGACTTTTTACTGAAAATCATTCCAAGACCCTTCTATCCACCGAGGCTTATTAAAAACTGATAGTGCAAAATCTATAACATCCTTATTATATCTAAAATCTATAGCACTATAAAAAAGAGCACTTTGTCCAACACTATCAAATACTTGACCACCACTAAACCTAAAACTACCTTCTTGATAATATGAAGAATTCAAAAGGTAATCATCGGGTATTACAGAAGATGAGTGTCCAAGCATATTATTAGCATCTAAACCAACCCAAGATGTATCCCCGATTGAATAATCATAATTAAAATGTACTACCATACCTTTTAAACTTTTTGGTAATTCACCTGGTAATTCTGGAGGTGGCTTCATAAACGAAAGTAAACCATCATGGAATACAAGTAGAATACCTTGTGTTTTATCACTTTCTTTAATTAAATCTTTAAATGCGGCAGATTTAATTTCACAATCTCCCTCTATCCATATTCTCTTTTTTTTCGATGAATCTTTAAGTATATTAGTGATTAAATCTCCACACTTTCCTCTATTAGATGAATTTGTAAATAATATTTCAAACTCACCATTATCTCTAATGTCATTATGATCTTTATTTTCAACATTAAAAATTTCTTTAAATGGCGATACCGTTGAGTCTTTTACAAAATCAGCATTAACAAAACCATCATCACTATCATCAAACTTATTTAAATGACTTGGGGCACAATTTTTTGCTTGAGGATCAAATTTAGCAAATGGAGGTTCGCCACCAGGATATACCCCTTTATTATCCATAACAGCAGCATAAAATTTATTTTTATATCTTAATGCAACACATTGCCATCCATCTGTTTCTAAATTACCTGGGTCTGGCGTCATAAAACTAGCACTAGTATGGAAATATAAATCAGCACTGGATCGCATAGCTCCTGATTTTCCAGAACTGCCAGAATTAATCTTTTTTGATATTATCTTTGCAGATACAGAATTAATAGTCTTACTTTGCAAGACTAATTCAGTTGCTGTAATTTGATTTAACTTTAAATCTAACTTACTACTTTTACATTTAACAAAGTCAGTAAAATTATCTTTATTCGCTATATATTCACTAAACCCACACTCCAATCCACCTTCAGATAACCAGTGTGCTTGTCTTGCTAAAACTTCATTCTGCGTACGTTTAATTTGATAAAATAAATTCTTATATGATGCTAATGAAAATAATAAAGCAATAATCAATAACATACTGGTAATTAATAATGTCGTCATTCCTGACTGATTATATTTATTCATTCTTATGCCAATTCCTTGTTTTTATCTGAATCGACTTTTGGGTACTCACTGCAGAGCTTCTTATTTCTGCCGCAAGGGTAATATTAATTAACTGACTAGTCGCTCTAGCTGAACTAATTTCTTCTTCTATAACTTTAAAATCACTTACAGCAATTTGCTTTTCATATAATAATGAAGAAGCTCCACTGATTACACATGCTGTATCTGTTCTTATCTCATTTTTAGAAGAACGATAAACTAATTTTTCATCCTTTTTATTGTACATAACTTCATTATATTTGGGCCCATCTGGAGTATCATAAACATAAGCCAAACAATTAATAGCTGAGCTTACATAAACCGTATTAGCTTTACTAATACCATTAGAAAAAAAAAGTCTTAGAGTATTGTTACCACTAGAGGCATATCCTGCTCGCAATATATCCTCTTTAATCAATCGAAAAGCATCATTAACATCTTGCTGTAACATCAGTTCCAAAGAACGTTTATTTGCAGCATTATGTCCAGATAAAAATACAGAACCCACCATAGCAATAGCTAACAGCCCAACAGCAGATGATATTAATAGTTCAATTAAGCTAAAACCTTTAGCATGTTTCATAACTACCAACCTTATATGTTGGAGAAGAGTTACTTGGAGATACAATACATGTATATATCCGCCCAGTTAAACTATACAAAACAGTTTTAAATTTATATTCACCTAACGAAAATGAATAATGACCATTTGCAGGAAAGCTTTTCGGCTTTCCATATATAGGTTCATAATAAAATTTTTTAGCTCCACCAACAGATGAGAAAGTCGCTAATTTAAAGTTTTGACTATCCACTTTACCAATGACATTATTTGGAAGATCAATACATGTATTAGAATCAGTAGCACTTTCAGAAACAACCAAACACCATTGATTACCAGTGCCAATCAAATGACTAACGTATATATTCCTGCCACGCATAATTGCTTCTGATTTCGCTTGTACTAAAAGCCACTCAACTTCTGTCGCCAGTCGCTTGATTTTGTTGGTTTCAATTAATTGACTAAAACTCGGTGCAGCCATCGCTAACATAATGCTCATCACAGACACAGCTATCACTAATTCCAGCAAAGTAAAACCTCGCTGTTGCTTAGCGATAAAATGTATGTAATGAAAATAGGATGAATTTCCGCGAGCCATTCCTCAAATCCCTTTTAATACAGCTCTTGATCCTTAAGAGCACCTTGATTCATAGATTAACATCAACGCAAAATAGCAAGGATAAGAGAAAAATCAGATATCGATGGGACTCGTAAAATAAAGAGATTAAGGATGATGACTAAACAAAAAGGCGTGACTCTGATCGAAATGTTAATCGTGGTGGCGATTATTGGTGTTATTTCAGCCATTGCTTACCCTTCTTACCAATCTTACGTTTTAAAAGGGCATCGGACTCAAGCAATGGGAGATATGGTAAAAGTACAACTCAATCTTGAAGAGCACTTTACTCAAAATAGTAACTATAACTCCCCTGTCATTAGTGGAAGTACTTGTTCTATTTGTGATAGCGACAACGACCGCTACACATTCAGTCTATCAAGTGCTGCTAATAGTTATACGATTACTGCAACAGCTAAAACAGATAAAGGGCAAGATCAGGACGAATGCGGTAATTTAACTTTAAACCAGAACGGAACTGGTACCCCAGCTGACTGCTGGTAAGCAAATAAAAACAAAAAAGCCGACAATCACGTCGGCTTTTTAAATTCAAAATTAACTAATCTTAGTTAGTTAAATCATCAAAAAACTTCTTCACACCTTTGAAGAAACCTTCTGATTTTGGCTTGTGCTTACTTGCTGCTTTGCCACCAAATGTCTCTTCAAGCTCTTGAAGTAGCTCTTTTTGGCGTGAGCTTAAGTTTACTGGTGTTTCTACCACTAAACGACAAATCAGATCACCCGTCATACCACCGCGAACAGACGTCACACCTTTACCACGCATACGGAACATACGACCTGTTTGAGTTTCAGCTGGAACTTTTAAGTTTACACGACCATCAAGGGTCGGTACTTCAACTTCACCGCCGAGTGCTGCCATCGTAAAGCTTACAGGCACGTCACAATGTAGGTTATTGCCATCACGTTGGAAAATGTTGTGTTCTTTCACATGTACTTGAACGTACAAGTCACCTGCTGGTGCACCAAATTCCCCAGCTTCACCTTCGCCAGTAAGACGGATGCGATCGCCAGTATCAACGCCTGCAGGAATTTTAACGGATAACGTTTTGGTTTCTTCTACACGGCCTTCGCCATGACATTTATCACATGGATCTTTGATGATTTGACCACGACCATGACAGTGTGGACAAGTTTGCTGTACGGCAAAGAAACCTTGACGCATTTGTACTTGGCCTGCGCCATGACAGGTAGTACAGGTTGTTGCTGATGAACCTTTCTTCGAACCAGAACCATCACAACTGTCACAACCAACTAATGTTGGTACACGGATTTCTTTTGAACAACCACGAACAGCTTCTTCTAACGTTAGCTCCATGTTGTAGCGAAGATCTGAACCACGCTGTGCGCGTTGTTGACGACGACCACCGCCACCACCAAAGATATCGCCAAACACATCGCCAAAGATGTCGCTGAAGTCTGCACCGCCGCCGAAGCCGCCGCCACCGCCCATACCACCTTGTTCAAAGGCTGCATGACCATATTGATCGTAAGCCGCGCGCTTTTGGCCATCAGTAAGAATTTCGTAAGCGTATTTCACTTCTTTGAATTTCTCTGCTGATTCCTCATCACCCTGGTTACGGTCTGGGTGGTACTTCATCGCTAAGCGTTTGTATGCCTTTTTGATGTCACGCTCATTTGCGTCACGGGCTACGCCTAGCACTTCATATAAATCACGTTTAGACATAACTTGATTGTCACCTGGCTAGATATATTTACGGGCGTTAGAGTAACCTCAAACGCCCGTAATTTAAATAAGATGTTAATTAATAAGTATTAATTACGTTCTTATTTGTTGTCTTTAACTTCTTCAAACTCAGCATCAACAACGTCGTCGTCTTGCTTAGCTTGTTGCTCACCTGCACCATCAGCTTGTTGAGCTTGTGCTTTCTGTTGAGCGATTTCCATTAGCTTTTGAGAAGCTGCAACTAGAGCTTGTACTTTAGCGTCGATAGCTTCTTTATCTTCGCCTTTACGTGCTTCTTCTAGTTCAGTAACAGCTGCTTCAATTGCGGTTTTGTCGTCAGCTGGAAGTGCGTCACCCGCTTCTTCGATTTGCTTACGTGTACCGTGAATTAGCTGGTCAGCTTGGTTACGTGCAGTTACTAACTCTTCGAACTTCTTATCAGCTTCTTTGTTAGCTTCTGCTTCTTGAACCATTTTCTCGATATCTGCATCGCTTAGACCGCCAGAAGCTTGGATAGTGATCTTCTGCTCTTTACCAGTAGTCTTATCTTTTGCAGATACGTTTAGGATACCATCAGCATCAAGGTCGAAAGTTACTTCGATTTGTGGCATACCACGAGGAGCTGCTTGAATACCTTCTAGGTTGAATTGACCTAGAGACTTGTTGTAGCTCGCTTGCTTACGCTCACCTTGAAGAACGTGGATAGTTACCGCGCTTTGGTTATCTTCAGCAGTAGAGAACACTTGGTTCGCTTTTGTTGGGATAGTTGTGTTCTTCTCGATTAGTTTAGTCATCACGCCACCCATGGTTTCGATACCAAGAGATAGTGGAGTAACGTCTAGAAGTAGAACGTCTTTAACATCACCAGCAAGAACACCACCTTGAACAGCAGCACCTACAGCAACAGCTTCATCAGGGTTCACGTCTTTACGCGCTTCTTTACCAAAGAACTCAGCAACTTTTGCTTGAACCATTGGCATACGAGTTTGACCACCAACTAGGATAACATCAGTGATGTCACCAACAGTTAGGTCAGCATCAGCTAGTGCCACTTTTAGTGGGTCTAGAGAGCGTTGAACTAGGTCTTCAACTAGAGATTCTAGTTTCGCACGCGTCACTTTGATGTTCATGTGCTTAGGACCAGTCGCATCAGCTGTGATGTAAGGTAGGTTTACATCAGTTTGCTGTGCAGAAGATAGTTCGATTTTCGCTTTTTCTGCTGCTTCTTTTAGACGCTGCATAGCAAGTGGATCGTTCTTCAGATCGATACCTTGCTCTTTCTTGAACTCGTCTACTAAGTAGTTGATTAGACGTGTATCGAAGTCTTCACCACCTAGGTGTGTGTCACCGTTTGTTGATAGTACTTCGAAAGTTTTCTCGCCTTCAACTTCATCGATTTCGATGATTGAGATATCGAATGTACCACCACCAAGGTCGTAAACAGCGATAGTGCGATCACCACCTTGCTTATCAAGACCGTAAGCAAGTGCAGCTGCTGTTGGTTCGTTGATGATACGTTTAACGTCTAGACCTGCGATACGACCCGCATCTTTAGTTGCTTGACGTTGTGCGTCGTTGAAGTAAGCAGGAACTGTGATTACCGCGCCAGTTACTGGTTCGCCAAGGAAATCTTCAGCTGTTTTCTTCATTTTCTTCAAGATTTCAGCAGATACTTGAGGAGCAGCCATTTTTTGGCCTTTTGCTTCTACCCATGCATCACCGTTGTCAGCCTTAACGATTTTGTAAGGCATGATTTCGATATCACGCTGAACTTCTTCGTCTTCGAAACGACGACCGATTAGACGCTTGATTGCGAATAGTGTGTTTTCAGGGTTTGTTACTGCCTGACGTTTTGCTGGTTGACCAACTAGCGTTTCACCATCTTGAGTGTATGCAACAACTGATGCTGTTGTACGCTCGCCTTCTGCGTTTTCGATTACACGTGGTTTGTCGCCGTCAAGTACTGCTACACAAGAGTTTGTAGTACCTAAGTCAATACCAATGATTTTACCCATCAGACTATCTCCGAAATTCGTTATATTTACTTGCTACACTCTAGAACGCATTCTGAGTTAGCGGTTCGGGTGTTACCCGTGACAAATATATTTAATGTCTTATGACTACTAAATAAGGTCACTAGAATGCTTTTCAAGGGCAAAATAAAAATATTTTCAAAAAAAATAAAAAAACCCACCGAAGTGGGCTTTTATGCGCTAACAGATAGCAATAATTACGCTTGCGTATTTACGTTACCCGCAGCAGCTTTAGATACCATTACCATCGCTGGACGGATCACACGGCCATTTAGCTCGTAACCTTTTTGCATTACCATCATGACGGTGTTTGGCGCAAACTCAGTACTTTCTTGAATAGCCATCGCTTGGTGGAATTCAGGGTTAAATGCTTCACCTTGTGGATTGATTTGCGTTAAACCAAACTTCGCCACTGTGTCTGTCATTGTTTTTAGCGTCAGCTCAACACCTTCCATCATCGCTTTTGATGATTCATCAGTCTTGTCTGCCATTTCAAGCGCACGCTCAAGGTTATCAATGACTGGCAGTAATTCTTCTGCAAATTTGTTTAATGCATACTTACGTGCTTTATCAATTTCTTGCTCTGAACGACGACGTACATTCTCGCCTTCTGCACGTGCACGCAGTGCCATGTCTTTTGCTTCGTTAGCTTGTGCTTCGCTTGCTAGTAGTGCCGCTTCTAGCTCTGCAATACGCGCTGCGTATAATTCTTCTTCAGATTCAACAAACTCCCCCTCAACAGCTTCAACTTCTACAGCCTCAACTGCATCTTTAAGCTGCTCATCCTGTACATTGTGGTCTTTATTTGTCATGCGTCATTTCTCCGCCAAGATAATAGGGTATGAATTAATCAGTAGCGGTATATTAATATTCGCTACGTTTCAAACAGTCTTGGGCATATTATGGGGATGAAGTTCAATGATTCAACCCAATATTGATAACAAACAGCGACAAGTTTTTTTTTCTAAGGCTATACTGCCCTCACTATCATTTGTTGGAACAAAGAGATGACGCGTATTTTTGAAACCATTGCGTTAATTGGTAAACCACGTAACCCAGATGCCCTACAAACACACATGAGTTTGTATCAATGGTTAGTGGCACAAAATTACACCGTTTTATTAGATCATCGCCTTTCCAATGATCTTGATATACCAGAAGACTGTTTCTACGATTTGCTCACACTTGGGGAAAAAGCCGATCTAGCTATTGTGGTCGGTGGTGATGGCAACATGCTTGGCGCAGCACGTGTACTATCTCGTTTTGATATCTCTGTGATTGGGGTAAACCGTGGCAACCTTGGTTTCTTAACCGATCTTGATCCTGATGATTTTGAAGCACCACTCGCACGCGTGCTAGACGGTGAATTCATAAAAGAAGATCGCTTTTTATTAGAAGCAGAAGTGCATCGTCACGGACAAGTAAAAAGCCGAAACGCCGCATTGAACGAAGCCGTACTGCACCCAGATAAAATCGCTCATATGATTGAGTTTGAAGTTTATATTGATGATAGCTTCGCGTTCTCGCAACGCTCTGATGGTTTAATTATTGCGACACCAACAGGCTCAACAGCCTATTCGCTCTCTGGTGGTGGTCCTATTTTATCACCAAGTTTAAATGCTATTGCGCTTGTACCCATGTTCCCACATACACTGTCATGCCGACCATTAGTGGTAGACGGTGATCGCTGTATTAAACTGCTGGTATCACCCAATAATGGCAGTACATTAGAAGTCAGTTGTGACGGTCAGGTATCTTTACCTGTTAGCCCTGGTGATGAAATTCACATTTACCAAAGCAAAGACAGGTTACAGCTGATCCATCCGAAAGATTACAGCTATTATAATATCTTGCGAGGAAAACTCGGATGGTCTAGCCGCCTCTTCTAAACAATATTCCAATAAAGCCAGTTTCTACACTGGCTTTATTTCTATCTGCATTTCAAAAACTTAATCCAAATCATATTTTTCAGCATATTTCTTCACTCAATACTTTACTGGTTATAGATACAGTATATACTGTATGAAAAAACAGGTGTTGATTTAAACAGGTGAACACATGCTGGCACACATGACAATCTCTAACTTTGCCATTGTTAAAACGCTTCAATTTGAACTTAAACCGGGTATGACCACCATTACAGGTGAAACGGGTGCAGGTAAATCTATTGCTATCGATGCACTGGGTTTATGCCTTGGTGATCGTGCAGAAGCTTCAATGGTTCGTCCGAATGAAGACAAAGCAGAGATCTCTGCCGCTTTCTCATTAGCAAACAACCAAGCTGCACGTCGTTGGTTAGAAGATAACGATTTAATGGATGGTGAAGAGTGTATTTTACGCCGTGTGATCACCAAAGAAGGTCGCTCTCGCGGCTTCATTAATGGCAGCCCTGTTCCAGCATCACAACAAAAAGCATTGGGACAGCTATTGATCAACATTCATGGTCAACATGCCCACCAGCAACTAATGCGTCCTGATTATCAACAGCAAATGCTTGATCAATATGCAGGTCACCACATGCTGTTAGATAAAACACGTGAAACCTACCAACGCTGGCGCCAAGCGCACAACGAGCTAAAACGTCTAACACAAAGTCGTGAAGAGAACGAAGCGCAAAAACAATTACTTCAGTACCAAGTCAAAGAGCTAGATGAATTAGCATTAGGCGAAGAAGAATTTATTGAGATTGAAGAAGAGCATAAACGCCTGTCAAACAGTGGGGAGCTTGCTGTTGCTAGCCAAACAGCACTTTCTGCTCTCTACGACGGTGATGATGGTAATGCATTACAGCTACTGCAAATGGCTTGTCAGCAAGTGTGCAATTTAGGTGAGTACGATAATAACCTAAACACAATCCCACAAATGTTGGAAGAGGCGATCATCCAAGTACAGGAAGCAAGCCAAGAGCTTCGTAGCTACCTTGATAACTTAGATATGGATCCGCATCGCTTGATCTATTTAGAAGAGCGTTTATCAAAAATCATGTCGATGGCACGTAAGCACTACGTAATGCCAAACGAGCTATATCAAAAACATCAAGACTTACTAAAAGAGCTAGAAAACCTTGATTGCAGCGATGAACGCTTAGAAGAAATGGCTGAAAACGTAGAAACATTACGTCAAAAATGCCTCCTTGCCGCAGAGAAACTCAGTAAAAGTCGTCAGCGTTATGCCAAAGAGCTTGATCAAAAGATCTCAGAAAGTATGCATACATTAAGTATGGAGCACGGTGAGTTTTCAATTAACATCACCAGCGATCCAGACCGTATGTTAAGCCCTATTGGTTACGACAGTATCAACTTCTTAGTCTCAACCAACCCAGGTCAACCATTACAGCCTCTAGGCAAAGTCGCATCAGGTGGTGAACTATCACGTATTTCATTGGCGATTCAAGTGATCACGGCTCAAAAAGTAGAAACGCCAAGCCTTATTTTCGATGAAGTCGATGTAGGTATTAGTGGCCCAACAGCCGCTATCGTTGGCAAGATGCTGCGTACGCTAGGCGAATCAACCCAAGTCATGTGTGTAACTCACTTACCGCAGGTCGCTGGCTGTGGTCATCAACAAATGTTTGTAGCAAAGAAAACGTCAGAAGGACAAACTGAAACCAATATGCGTCCATTAACAGAAGATGATCGTGTAGCAGAGCTTGCTCGCCTACTCGGTGGTAGTGAAATTACTGAACGCACATTGGCAAATGCAAAAGAGTTATTGATTGCGGCTTGATTAAGTTTCGCTTATTTAGCGGTTATGAAATAAACTAAGAGACAGATGCAACTATTACGAGAAGTAATAGTCGAATATCAAAATTATTTACTTTTTTTCTTTACCGCTTTTTACTTCTGCATAGACCTTGTTTATCATCGCAGCAGTTAAAGCTAAAAAGCCAGGATGCTATGACTTGGAAAAACATTGCAGCCCTAACCCTAGCGTTAGGCTTACTTAGTGGCTGTTCAATCGCAGAACGTTTGGTCTATCGCATTGATATCGACCAAGGCAACTACGTAGAACAAAAAAGTGTAGATATGCTTCGTGTCGGCATGACTAAAGCGCAAGTTCAATATGTACTGGGCACTCCTATGTTAGTAGACCCAAGTTACCCTGATACATGGAACTATATCTTCTACGAACAAAACGGCCATGACAAACCGATCCAGAAGAATTTGATCTTAACATTCAACCCACAAGCACAACTTGTGAGTATGAAAGGAGATTACAAACAAAGCCCTCAATTTTTAACACCAATTAATTAATGGTTTTGTTCTTGTCATAACAAAAAAGCTCGCCAATGCGAGCTTTTTTTATATTCAAACTTTAACCATTAGTGCTTCTATTCAGCATTAAGTTTAGCTTGCTCAGCACGTTTACGACGGATCTCACGAGGATCGGCCACTAACGGACGATAGATCTCAATTCTATCCCCTTCTCTTGCTGTGCTGTCTAATTTTACATTACGACTATATATCCCGACTTTATTTTTCTTTAAGTCAATCTCAGGATACATAGCTAAAATGCCAGATTGTTCAATAATTTCCTGTATCGGCGTATCAGCAACAACAGCTAACTTTAAAACTCGCTGTGCATTAGGTAATGCGTAAACAACCTCAACATGGATTAGCGATTGATCAGAATGCATAAATTTCTTTTGCTCGTTGAGTGAATGCCTGAACCATATTACTGGTCAAGTCGCGGAAAATCTTACCAAAAGCTGCATCAATTAAGCCGCTGGTAAATTCAAATTCTAAATTCAATTCGATCTTACATGCCGTAGCGTCAAGCTCAGTAAAAGTCCAACCACCGACAAGTTTACGGAAAGGGCCATCCACTAGCTGCATGTTGATCTGATTAAAATCAACCAGCTTATTATGCGTCACAAATGTTTTACGGATACCGGCTTTTGATACATCAACCGACGCCATCATATGATCGGCTGAGCTCTCTATAATTTTACTGCCAGCACATCCCGGTAAGAACGCAGGATAGGATTCAACATCATTGACCAATTCAAACATTTGCTGGGCACTAAACGGAACAAGTGCAGAGCGACTAATCTGCGGCATAGCTTCTCCTTCATCGAACAGAATGCCTCTGCGACGCATTGCAACTACGCAACAGAGACGCAACTATAATACCATTAGTCGTCAATCTACCAAAATAGCTATTGTTACCGCCAACAATTATGATAAGTTCAATAACTTATTCGACCATGCACAGCATTATTTGCTGCTGACTTGGGACAGCAACACTGACTTTAAGAGGTCATCATGGCTAAAAAACCAAACAAAAAGCCAGGCAGTAATACTATTGCCAAAAATAAAACTGCACGCTTTGAATTTGCAATTAATGACGAATACGAAGCAGGCATGCAACTTCAAGGTTGGGAAGTAAAAGCGATCCGTGACGGTAAAGTAAACATGACAGAAAGTTATGTATTCTTACGTAATGGCGAAGCCTTTATCTCTGGTTTAACCATCACACCACTGAATGCCGCATCAACGCACGTCGTCGCTGATCCGACACGTACACGTAAGCTACTACTGAATCGTCGTGAAATAGATAAATTAGCAGGTGCTGTAAACCGTGATGGTGAAACCATTATTGCACTTAACATGTACTGGAAAGCCTCTTTTGTGAAGATCAAAATCGGTACAGCACGTGGTAAGAAATTGCACGATAAACGTGCCGACAGCAAAGCTAAAGATTGGCAACGCGATAAAGCACGTATACTTAAAAGCAGCAATCGCTAGAAATTATTCGTTACAGCAGATTAGCATTTGATTACTAATCAATCGTTTGGGCTTTTATAGTATATATATCTATTGACCCCCTCAAAGAATCTGCTAACATCGATCGAACTCTGGGGCTGATTTAGGATTCGACAGGATCACGAAGGCTTGTGGAGCATGCCGAGGTGCGGTTGGCCTCGTAAAAAAGCCGCAAAAAAATAGTCGCAAACGACGAAAACTACGCACTAGCAGCTTAATACCCTGCTAAGAGCGCTCCTGCCCTAGCTTCCGCTTGTAAGACGGGGAATAACAGGGGTTCAAACCCAAACAAGATAGCGAGGGAACCTTTGACTAGAGAGGTGAACCGCGAAATAGAATTCTGGTATGTATTTGCATAGCGTGTCTGTTCGCAGTGCACTTACGAGATTAAAGACAGACTAAGCATGTAGCGCCATTGGTTAGACTGGTTTTGGACGCGGGTTCAAATCCCGCCAGCTCCACCAAATTCGTATACGAAGACATCCTAGGATGTCCTAAAAGCCCCCTAAACCATTGGTTTAGAGGGCTTTTTTGTATCTGTAAGATTCTAAGACGTCCAGTAGCATCTTTGATTTATAGGTACACCAATGGGTACACTGCTATAACGATGTTTATTTGGTGTACCCATTATGGCAAAAGTAACTACTCGGCTTACCGATAAAGAAATCAAATCAGCAAAAGCAGCAGACAAAGAATACAATCTATTTGACGGTGGAGGTCTTAGGCTTCGAGTCAAACCAAATGGTGCAAAACATTGGCTGTTAAACTACTACCGCCCCAATAGCAAAAAGCGGGCAAACCTAAGTCTAGGTAAATACCCCGATCTCTCACTCGCTATCGCCCGTAAGCTATCTCAAGAAGCGCGTGAACTCCTCGCCCAAAATATCGACCCTCAAGAAGATAAGAAACGAAAACAACAAGAACATAAAATCATTCATCAACACACTTTGCTTAATATCGCTAAAGAATGGTTTGAAATTAAGCAAGGTGACATTACGCCTGACTATGCTGTTGATATATGGCGTTCACTTGAGCTACACATCTTCCCCAACCTATCAAATACACTAATTAAAGACATCACTGCGCCTTTGATCATTGAACAACTCAAACCGATTGAAGCAAAAGGTAGTCTCGAAACGGTGAAACGATTAGCACAGCGTTTAAATGAGATTATGGATTTTGCGACCAACTGTGGTTTAGTTACTGCGAACCCATTAACAGGTATTAAAGCTGCTTTCAAAAAGCCTAAAAAAGAAAACATGGCATCATTAAAACCTAATGAATTACCTGAACTCATTAATGCGATTGCTTATGCCAGTATCAAACGAACTACACGCTGCTTAATTGAGTGGCAATTACATACTATGACACGACCATCTGAAGCGGCAGGAACTCGCTGGGATGAAATAGACCTAGAGACTAAAATATGGACTATTCCACCAGCTCGCATAAAAAAACGTCGTAAACACCGTATTCCACTAACAGAACAAGCTATCACCCTATTGGAAATAATGAAGCCCATTAGTCAACATCGGGAATTTGTTTTCCCAGCAGACAGAAATCCGAAAAAGCCATGTAATAGCCAAACGGCAAACATGGCATTAAAGAGAATGGGATTTGCAGGAAGGTTGGTGAGTCATGGCTTGCGATCACTTGCAAGTACGACACTTAACGAACAAGGTTTTGAAGCTGATTTGGTAGAAGCTGCATTAGCACACGTTGATGATAACCAAGTGCGCAGTGCTTATAACCGCACAGATTATTTGGAAAGACGTATTCCAATGATGGTTTGGTGGAGTGGGCATATAGAAGCAGCCGCATTGGGCAGTCTATCTATTACAGGTACTAAACAGTTAAAAGTGATTTAATACGATTGTTTAGTCTCACACGAGGCTAAACAATTCCTTCATCAATTCTTCCATTACCACCTCACAAGCGCTTACAAAACAACCAAACAGTAACATCAGTCAAAAATAAACAGACGAGAGTTCAACTCCCAAAATACACTAACAACATAATCCAATAACGTCCAACCACATCCAGCTACGTCTTAACAAAAAAATAAAAATACTTAAAAACATAAACTTAAAACAACAAGGCACATATTAACTCTATGTTTAGACGGGTACACCATAAAATCAATCACACAAAATGGTGTACCTATTATGGCTAAAATAACAACTCGACTAAGCGATAAAGAAATCAAAGCAGCAAAGCCAAAAGAGAAAGAATATATGCTCTCTGATGGTGACGGATTACGGGTAAGAGTAAAGCCTAATGGTTCAAAACTATGGCTACTTAATTACACTCACCCAATAAAACGCAAACGCACTAATTTTGGATTAGGAAAATACCCTGAGCTGTCACTTGCTAATGCGCGAAAAATCGCTTTAGATGCGAAAGCACTTATCGCTCAAGGCATCGACCCACAAGAGAATAAGAAACAGCAGCAGCAAGAACAACAAGCTACCCACCAGCATACTTTGTTTAATGTGTCTAAAGAGTGGTTTGCTATCAAACAAGATGACATCACAGCTAATCATGCTACCGACATATGGCGTTCACTTGAGCGACATATCTTTCCTAGCTTGGCAAATACACCCGTTAAAGCAATTACCGCCCCAATGGTTATTAAGTTGCTAAAGCCTATCGAGGCTAGAGGTAGCCTTGAAACCGTAAAACGATTAGCTCAGCGTTTAAATGAAATAATGGATTTTGCAACCAACTGTGGCTTAGTTACTGCGAACCCACTAACGGGCATTAAAGCTGCATTCAAAAAGCCGAAAAAAGAAAACATGGCTACCCTACAACCTAGTGAGTTACCCGAACTCATTAATGCCATTGCTAACGCCAGTATCAAACGTATCACTCGTTGTTTAATAGAGTGGCAGTTACATACCATGACGCGTCCGTCAGAGGCTGCAGGCGCTCGCTGGGAGGAAATAGATTTAGAAGCAAAAGTATGGACTATTCCACCAGCAAGAATGAAAAAACGTCGTGAGCATCGTATTCCATTAACTGAACAAGCTATTGCCCTATTGGAAATAATGAAACCAATTAGTGGGCATCGAGAGTTTGTGTTCCCATCAGATAGAGACCCATTAAAGTCGTGTAATAACCAAACCGTAAATATGGCGCTTAAACGCATGGGATTTGCTGGACGTTTGGTTGGTCACGGCCTACGCTCGCTGGCGAGTACCACACTCAATGAGCAAGGTTTTGACAAAGATTTAATTGAAGCGGCCCTAGCACATGTGGATGACAATCAGGTTCGAAGTGCCTATAACCGCACAGACTACCTAGAGCGTCGTCGCCCAATGATGTGCTGGTGGAGTGGGTACATTGAAGAAGCAGCTAAAGGAAAGCTATCGATTACAGGTACTTTAGCGTTAAAAGCTGTCATTTAACTGTACTAAAACCACCAGCACTGCTGGTGGTGCTCTCAGCCCAGCCAGCATACTTCTGGACATTTCCGAGTTACTCCCCGTACAGCCCTCTGTACTATTTGCATTATCTGAAGTACGGAAATGAAGTCGAAAAACTTAGTATGTTCATTATTCCTACTTAGCGACTCATAATTGATTGGTCCGCAGTTCAAGTCTGCGAGGGCTGTAATAATTCTTACACTGCGCTGTAGGTTCTTGTATGATGTGACTAAATCAATAACTGATGAAGTTAACATGCAATATACATTAAACTGCCCTGTTAGGGGTAGACTAAAAGTCGAGAAAAAAGTTCGAGGCGGGCTTACTCCCGATGAAGAATTTTACAGAGTTGAAGCCTTAAATTATCTAGTAAAACAAGGTTATTGCCCTGAAAATATTAAAATCGAACAGGTAGTAAAAAAGTTTGGTAGTGGCGGAAAAAATAGTTTCCGCTGTGATTTCGCTGTACTTGATGTCCCAGTAAGCACGTTAAGTACCTCATCGATTGACGAGGTATTAGAGCATGCAATTATTTTAGGAGAAGTCAAAAGAGATAATAATAAATCCGATTATGTGAAAAACACTCAGGTTAAACCTATGCTTGACTTCGCTAGTCGAACTGATTGCTTAGGTATTTACTGGGACAATGTTGAACATAAACTATTTTGGCGAACTTATGAGCACGGTAGGCACTGGACACATGAAGGACCTATAAAGTATTTACCTAAAAATGGTATGAAACTGAATGCCAAGCCATTAGTTTATAATGACCTTGTTGAGTCTGATGACTTGATCGGACTATTTGAGCGGATTGAGGATTCATTACACCAAGGAGCTTACGGTCCAGAAAAAAGATATGAAATAATTCTGCAACTATTATTAGCGAAGATTTACGATGAGTTATCGAAAAAAAGCTCTAAAGAAGAATTAAGCTTTCAAGATTTTACATCTCTATCTATGATTCCCTCTATTGCGCTAAAAAATATTAATAATGTATTAAAAGAGGCTGTAGAATATTACGAGCATCATTTACCCAAAAAGATACCAGTTAGTCTTCCAATATCAGATGACAAACTAGTTGAAGTGGCTAGTATTCTAGCTCCTGTAAAAGTAACAGGTTCAAATCGTGATGTCGTGCAAACTTTTTATATGAAGTTTGCAAAAGATTTATATAAATGGGATTTAGCACAATACTTTACCCCAACACAAGTAACTGACTTTATCGTTGAGTTACTTAATCCCGGTTTTGGAGAGCATGTGGTTGATCCTGCCTGTGGAAGTGCAGACTTCCTTGTTGGTTCATTTCATTATATGCGAAAAAAAAATCCACACTGTGCAGATCAAATTTGGGGGTTCGATAACTCGGAAAATGCCGTGCAAGTGTCAGTACTAAATATGGTATTGAACGGAGATGGAAAAACTAACATTAAAATGGCGGACTCCCTAGAGTCAGTTAATACTAATTTAAATCGCTATAGTGTTGTAATGTGTAACCCACCTTTTGGCGTTAGGATTAAAGAGAAAAGAGTAAATGTATTAAATAACTTTGATCTTGGCCATGTGTGGACTGAAACAGAAAGTGGTTATAAAAAATCAGAAAATAAGCTATTAGACGACCAAGAGTGCGGAATTCTTTTTGCTGAGCTTTGTGTGAAAATATGTAATTCTGAGAAAAGTGGTCGAATCGGACTCATTCTTCCAAATGGGTATTTAGGTAACCGCTCTTTAAAATATAAAGTATTTAGAGATTGGTTATTGAGACATACTAGAATATGTTCAGTAATTGGCTTCCCTAGATTTACATTTAAGTCTTCTGGTGCTGATGTTAGCGCAAGCGTTTTAATCCTTGAAAAACGTCAAATACCATTGGCCTCTGTTCATGATTCTGAGGGATATAATGTTTCCTTTAATATCATAAATAATGTGGGATGGGATGCTGGTACGACTAAAGGCGGACCAATTTATCACCGTGATTCTTCAGATGGTACATTTATTGTTGGCGATGATGGAAAACTACAAATAAATTCTGATTTTGAGTGTGTTATTGATGAAATTAGACATAGTATGGCTGCTGATGATTTCTCTTGGTTAACCAAAGGGATTGATATTGATAAAGGCAAAAGCGGCTGGACTGTTGATATTGAAAACATACTGAATGACTCAGAGTTAACAATTGATCCTAAGCATCACTGTCAAAAGCGGATGCAACTCATTGATGCTTACATGGAGCGCAATTATGTGAATCTAGGAGATATTGTCGACTTTTATGATCAAAGAGTTGATACAAGATATAACCCAGTAAAAATGAAAAGAGATAAAAAATATGGGTATGTCGATATCAGCCATATTGGTCAAGGTGATTATGAAGCAAAAATAATGCGAGGTTGGCAATTGCCAGATCGAGCCAAACACTTTGCATCAGAGGGCGACATTTATTTTGGTGCCATTTGGAGCAGTGTTGATAAATGGTGCTATGTTGGAAAAAATGATGGTAACATTGTTGTTACTAATGGCTGTTTAAGATTCCGACTAAAAAGTGGAAAAGAAGATTACCTTCAACACTTAGTTGCATTTATGTGTACAGAAGGGTGGACAAGCCAATTAAGAGGGGTTGCTCGAGGGTCTGATGGTTTAGCTGAAATATCTGTTCAGGATGCAAAAAAAATAATCATCCCAATTATTGAAGATGAAGATGCGATAAATAAAATAAAACCCTTCGTTGAATTCTTAAAGAGTGGTCGTCTAACACTTAAAGATATGGTTACAGGTATGATTAATGAAGGTGAGCTTAATATTGACATACCTCAAAAACGAGGTAGTCATATTGAATTAGTTTAGGTAAACATTAGGCGGGTTTTAAATCCGCCTAATTTATTTCTCAACATATAGATCAGTATAAATTATTATTTCCCCCTACTAGCTAACTATTCGGGTTAGGCTTGTTCCAATGTCGTTTTACCGTAGCTATTCCAATACCCAGCGCTTCGGCTACCTTAGATTGAGACAATCCTTCGGCTTTCTTCACTTGTACCAAAAGAGTAGTGTCATGAGCCTCTGGTCTACCAAGCTTTTTCCCTTGAACTTTAGCTCGTTCAATCCCTTCTTTAGTACGCTCTCTTATTCTATTCCGTTCAAACTCAGCAAAGGCGGCAAACATTTGTAGCATTAGCTTTCCTTCGGCACTAGATAAATCCGCAACAGGTAAATCTAAGCAAACGACCTTAACCCCTTTTTGGGTTAATAAATTAATCGTATTTTGAACATCAATATTGTCACGCCCTAAACGGTCTAATTTCAAAACAACTAACATATCACCCGCTTCCATTTGGTGATTAATAAGCATTTTAAATTGATCTCGTTTCATTGCTTCGACTGAGCCTGAAACCGTTTCACTCACTACGCGTGAATCTGAAACGTCATAACCTTTTTGACGAATGGCAATTATTTGGTTTTGTGTTGTTTGTTCTGTTGTTGATACTCGACAATAAGCAAAAGTACGCATCTTCGTTAAATCCCCTCCAAACTGGCATCATAAATTATGGTATCATCTAAATAAGGTATCACAAATGATTTACCCTATATTTTTGATACCACATTAAGTAATAAAAAACTGGTATCAATAAACGGATGTTTTTTGATACCAGCTTAACTATGTCTTTTTAACAGGCTTTATTTATTTCCCCATCATTTTTTGAAACTGCATAAACTGCTTGAACTGCTCCTCCATATCAGAAGAAGTACCTTCTGCTGGTTTAGCTAGTTTCCGTAATAACTCAGCTTGCTTGTAATCAGGTACATCACCGTAGCTATAAAAACTAGTCAGCACACTTTCATGCCCTAAGTTTTGACTCCATGCCTTGAACTCTTCCGGTGTTCGACAAAGCCGCTCGCCCAATCGCACCAAAGTGTTTCGGAAACTATGAGGATTAAAGTAAGGTAACCCAGCAGCTTCAAAGGCTTGTGCAAAAGATTTGCGGATTGGGTTCGCATTGCTCCAATGTTCTTCAAGTAAACCAATCGCCTCAAACTGCTGGTTAGCGTTATGTGCCAACTTAGTTTTGGGAAACAACGGCGAGTTTTGCTTGAAACCTAACTCCTGCACCAAATAATCAACCCATTCACTCAAAATCCTTAGTGGCAGCTCGCCTACAGGAAAAAAGTATGTTGTAAATGTTTTACTGAACTTTGTATTCACATCCCTTGCGTCCTGATAAAAGCTTTGTTCAACAAGGTCAATATGCTTTATCTTTGCAGAGGCAACCGCTCCGTCTCGTGCACCAGTTAAGATCACGAAAGCCATTAAAGCTCTATCGCGCATCTCAATGGCCGTCGAGCAAGGCATACCTTCCAAGGTTTGCATGACCTGCTCAACCGTGGCCACATTTCTTTTGCGCTTTGTATTGGCGATACGAGTATCTTTTTCTGACAAGTTAAAATACTCAATATCACTGTAATTGATTTTTACTCGGTATCCTTTCTGCGTAACCAAATATTGGAAGAACGCCTTCAAGTGACGAGTTGCTGTCAGCACAGTTGCTTTGCTTAATACTTCACCTGTCACAATGGACTTTTTGCCTAGCAGGTGCTTCTTAAAACCAATAGCGTGCTTCGCCCTAAACTTATTAAAATCAACATAACCAGTATATTCCTCGAAGCGATTAACTGACTTAAGAACACCATCAATTGTTGAATCATCTAAGCGCTTAGCTTCCTTTAAATACTTGGTAAACTCATAGATAATTCGCGCATTATTTGTACTATTACTTTTCATCACTAAAAACTCCATTGAAAGGACAATTTAAGAGGCTTTGTCCTCTTAGGATTATGTGTTTTTCAGCTATCGGTAATTTCCCCTTGAGTTCAAGCCAGATGTCATTCACATTTCTCCAAGAAACGTACTTATTCATTCTGCACCCGCACTCTTCACACATGCCTGTCATGTGAGCCATTCCCGCAGGTTTAGCAATAAATAGCACTGATTCAATACTTGGTTTCATTGGTTGTTTACATCGAAAACAACACATCTCATGATTCTCGCAGTCGAACATAATTGCTCTGCGCTTTTGTTTAAAGTGAACCTTCAAATCGGCACCATTTATTAATAGTGGGCGTTTTTTGTCGGCTACAGGTAAACCAACACGAATCCAATTACGCACTGTTTTAGGATCGACTTCTAGCTTTTCACTAATATCAATAACGGTATAATTGCGATTGCTTTTTATACGATTAAGAGGGTTGCGTTTAGTCATTATCAACCGCCTTAGATGCAGAAACGCAAGCATCAAGCCACAATTCAACATCAGCTTCTAACCAGCCAACAGCACGCTCACCTAGTGAGATTGACTGCGGAAAGCTTCCTTTGGACATACGCAAGTAGATAGTGCTGCGAGATAGGCCCGTCATCTCTTTCACTTCAGGTAATCGAATAATTCGTTGGGACATAAAAAAACCTCTTGGTTACTTGTTGGATGACCAAGAGGTTATTTGAAAGGTACTTACGTAAATCCTAATTCGGAAAACCAAATACCTAATTAGGATTTGTTACTTTTGTCTTCGTTCTTGTGCCGTAGGCACTTCTTTGAGAATTTTCCTTATCGTATCGTCTGATATGGGGGTCCCCGCTAGCTCAGTCATCGCTTGGACTGAAGCCGTTACACCTCGAACTGACAGATCAATATTTAACTCATTACAGAGTGCGCCAATAAGCGTAAGTAGTGTATTACGCTCTTTGGCTGATAATTCTTCTTCTATTTTGGGAATAGCTGGTGGCTCATCATCTAAAGATTGAAGGAACCGTGCTAGTTCCATGGTTTTGATCACAAATTGGCAGCTATGCTCCGCAAAACCCAAAGAGTCTTCATAACAAGCAATACTATCAACTTGATTCCTCATAAGGCCCAATAGAAACGATACATTATCAATATCATCATCGGTTAAATCGTTATATAAATTATCACTATCACGGGATAGGAAATCATCGACAGAAATACCTTTAGGCTCAAGAATAAATTCCAACCCAGATTGGATATCAGCTAATATTTCTTCGGTTCGATCTGCTGCTTCCTTTTGCAACCTGCAAACCAATTCCCCCTGCTGAAGATAAATTCCCTGCGCTTTTGTAACAACAGGCTCAGGCCCATTTACTTCATTTTGATATAGTCGCTCAATATGGAGTGATTCCATACCTATCATGGCTAAATCCCATACACCATCCACGACATGAACTTGTTCATCGAACATAAACCATTTATTAGTGCCTATTGGAACAGAATTATCATTGATGCAAACAGAATAAGGTTCGTCTAATACTTCACCTGTCACTAAATCGGTTTGTAATTGAACCCAATCACCATCATGACCATTAACAATTTGCCCCTTTACTGCAAACTCTGGATTAATTAACCGTACCGAGAGTGTTAAGTGCTTATCAATTACCAATCTATATATATCGGATAAAGACACAGACTCTTCTAAAGAACTCGACAAATACTTTGCCGCCTCTTCAATAGTTACGAATTTCTTTAATTTAAATAGTTTGCTCATTTCGAGTTACTTTAAGTCAGTATATAAATCGTGCAAAAATCACGCAGTAGATGAACAAAATACGCTTAATTTGAAGAAATTTACAGGTAACAAAAATAAATAGGTACACCGCAAGGTACACCAATAAAAATCAAACCGAGATAAGTCCTATAAAAACAATAAGATAAACACTAAGATCAGATGACGCCAGCCCACCAAATTCGTATACGAAGACGTCCAAGGACGTCCAGAGAGCCCGCTAGGTTACTGACTTAGCGGGCTTTCTTGTATTTGTAATGTACGAAAGTGCCTAATAATATCCATCGGCTTGGTATACCAAGAAATTAGACGTGTCAATTAAGGCTAATTCTAACAGTAATATTTCCATCACAAATATCTAGAAATATAGGCGCACCCATTATCTTCGAACTACCGTTCACAAACTCTTTATTGCCTGTTTCAGCCTAAAAAATAAAGAGGTTCTACGCTCCATTTATACATACTTATAAACATTTAAGAAAAGCTAGCACGTCATCAACATCACTTGATATTGGTCCCAATTTTAATTAATTCGTTTTTGTATTAGTTATTCCAACTTGGAATTAATATATAATTAACAACCTCAATAATAAGCCATTATTGTTAAGTAGATTGATACCTTATTAAATACCTTAGAACATTAGGTCATTCTATTATTGTAGCCTGACTGTAATAGCTTAGACGGTAAGAATCATATATCTGAGCTATAAATACGCTGCAATTAATTTACACTAGATATGCACAACCTCTTCGTAATCATAGCCTTACAAATATTTATCAGCTTTAATATTAATGCAACAAATACAAGTTAAAGCTCTACACGTATTTAAAACTGAAAACTTATTTTTTATTGCGCATTTTGTACCTTTTTTTACCCATCTTACCCTGAGGGTATATTCCTTTACGCTGTTCAATCGCACTTTTGTTTTCTTAGTGATTCCTTTATTACAATTATTAGTAAACTCAATTATGACTTTTAAGAATGCCTTTTTGCATTCTCCCTTTTTTAAAGCAGGAAGCTAATTGTTATGGAATATTTAGAGAGAATTAAGCGTTTGGCGAAGGTACAAGGTATCAGCCAAAAGCAACTTGGTGAAGCTCTAGATCTTCAGCAAGGTACGATGAGCCGTAAACTGTCCGGTAAATACGGCATTGAGGTTCGTGAATTAGAAAAAATTGCTGAAACCTTAAATACTTCTATCGGTTATATCCTAACAGGACAAGTAGATACAGGTACGCAAGCGACAACAACAATCAGTACTGAACTGGATAATGCTGCGACATGTACTTACATCCCAGTGATCCATCGTAAAGATTTTTCAGCATACACTGATGGCAGCTCTGTTGAAGTGATCAGCAAGCGTGCAATTCCTCAACACCTTGAGCGTGAAGAGTGTTTAGGCCTTCTAATTGACAATGAGAACATTGCTCAATGTGCACCAGTTGGTAGCTATGCACTAGCAACTAAAAAGGCAGAATACCGTCCTAAACAACCAGTATTTGCATCTGTTCGTGGTAGTGAGCCAGACTTTTACCACATGACACAACTTGCTGATGGTGTTGTATTCTCAACATCACAACCGGATTTCCCGAATTTATTCGTAAATAACGATGAATTCCAAATTCACGGTTACATCATCCAATCTGACTGGGCTTACGATCGCGTATAAGCATCAGAGATAAATGAATAAACGAAAGCCTGCGAGAAATCGCGGGCTTTTTTATTTTGTCACTATCACACGCTTTGGCTCACGCTTACTTTTCAGTACACTGGGCACGCATTCAACAATTTAGGGATCTATACATGCAAACAGTTATGGTTGCTTCAACCAATCCAGCCAAAATTGCCGCTGTGCGTGATGCATTTACGCTCGTTTTTCCAGAACAAGCATTCACTGTTGAAGGTATTGCAGCATTAAGTGGTGTGAGGGATCAGCCGCTAACTTGTGATGAGACACTACTCGGTGCAAAAAATCGTGTTCGTCATTGTCGAGAACAATGCCCTAATGCTGATTTTATTGTGGGCTTAGAAGCTGGAATTGATGAAAAATTTACGTTTGCGTGGATGGTGATAGAACATCAAGGAAAAATGAGTGAATCACGTTCAGCCTCTTTACCTTTGCCACCACTTGCACTGGAGAAAATCCATCAAGGTATGGAGCTCGGTGACATTATGGATGAGATGTTTAACCAACAGAATGTGAAGCAGAAAGGCGGCGCGATTGCGATGCTAACTAATCATCTATTAACGCGAAGTTCGGTTTACCAACAAGCGTTAATTCTGGCATTGATCCCATTTATTAAACCTGAGTTGTTCTAATAAAAAATAGGATATTGTTTTTAAGACAATATCCTATTTTCACTATTTATTTGGTTTATTCTGAGCCAAAAAATTCGCTAACCAAGCTTTGGTATCATCATCTTGATGTTTTAACTCATTAGAGCCTCGGGTGATAGTCGCTACCCCTACACCGAGTAATTCACTGATCTTACGCTGACTGCGCTCACCATTGAGTAATTCATGCACAATATTCACCCGTGCAATTAATGCTTCTCGCTCATCGTGAGTTAACAGCACTTGAAATAACAACTCATCACGTTGCTCCGCAGACGCATGTCGGATCAAATCGAGTACATTCTGCCACTCAGTGAAATCAGGGCTATCGGTCGTTGTTGTCATGGTGATCTCATCAGATTTTTTGTCTTGTTGCAGTGTACATTGATAATCATCAGACACCAAGTTGTCCCCATATAAAACCTTACGCATCAAACATAAAAAAGCCGAGTTATAAAAACTCGGCTTTGGCTTGCTAAATAGCTAAAGTCGTTAAGTAATACTAGTAACGAGCTTTTAACTCATTTGGCTTAAACAAAGGTGCTTTTTTACCCATCAGCTCGTTGTAGTATACATCGAACATCAGCACATTTTGGACATAACCTCGGGTCTCATTAAATGGGATCTGCTCAATAAAACTGTACACATCCAATTTACCATCAGTTTGTTTCTTCCATTGTTTCACTCGACCAGGACCGGCATTGTAAGATGCGAATGAATAGATACGGTTTTCATCGTTATTATCCAACATCATTTTCAAGTAGCCACTACCCAAACGAATGTTCACACCCGGATCAAATAAACTTTCTTTACCTGCGTACTTATAATCCAATTTCTTCGCCGTATGCGCTGCGGTTGCTGGCATTAGCTGCATTAAGCCTCGTGCACCAACATGTGATTGAGCATGAATGTTTAACGCACTTTCCTGACGTGCTAACGCCATCATGGTAGATGTTGGAATACCACGCTCTTTACTAAAGAAATCAAACCACCATTTATGAGCCAATGGGAAGCGAAGTGCCATGTGATCCCAAAGCTTACCAGAGATCGTTGCTTGTACCGCAAGGTGATGCCACTTATGTTTTTCAGCATATACGGCTAACTGACGCTTAGTTTGTACACCTTGAATATGCGATAACAAATAGCCCCATTCACGATTGGCTGCAATCAACCTATCAGTATCAATCAACTCACCAATACGCTTTAATGTCGTCATATATGGTTGGATCAGCTTGGTCGATGTTGGCCCTTTTTGATTCGGGTATACAATCGGCTTATGTAGAATTGTGGCTGCAGCTGCACTATAAAAATCACGCTCACCTAATAGTGACTGGTAAATCTTATCTGCTTGCTTTTTCTGACCTTTCTTCGCTAATAACTGCGCTTGCCAGAACTGCCAACGCGGACTATCTTTCGCTTCTTTTGGTAGACGATTGATCCACGTTTGTACACCACTCCAATCCGCCTCACGGATCGAATTACGAATGCGGCGCTCTAAAATGCTCACATTCTGACTTGTCTTTAATTTACTATCACGCCACTTTGCCAGCACAGGATCGGTCGTTGACATTAATCGAGACGCTACCGCATCTGCCAGCTCTTGCTTGGTTTGCTTATCAAAATGCTGACCTGACACCACTTGATTGTATGAAGCCACCGCTTGTTTAACATCAGTACGAGCTAAACGATAGAAAGCTGCTTCCGTAACCGCTTGATTAAACTTGGTCACCTTACTTTGTTTGGCAAAATCTGCGACACCTTGAGGTTTATCTAATAACGCGAGGATCTTATCGCCAGTCGCTTGTGCGCTACCGGATAATTGCTTATCTAGATAAACGACTAAGCTCTTGTTGCCTTTTTCAAACGCCAATAGCATGCGATCAAGGATCAAGGTATTAGTACGCTTGCCCGCTGCAGTCCACGCATCTAACAATGGATCACAAACGGCTGGTAATGAGCTCCCCGTTTCCCACAGTTTCTCGGCACCCGCCCACGCTTGACTGGCATGACCCGTTTGACTCTTCGCATAGAAGTAAGAACATTTTAGCGAGGTACTGCTAGGCTCTGTCGGCTGTACAGATAAAAAGTCACGCCACCTGTCAGCTCCTGCAAGATAAGACAAATAATTACGTTGAATCGTTTGGCTAAAAGGCAACGCTTTGTATTTATTAACAAAGGTTTTTACTTGGCTTGGTGATTTATCATCTAAGTCTTTATTAAATAGACGGTACTCCAAGTAAGGGTATAGCGGATACCCACCTAATTTACTTTTGTTGGCGTTAAATACCGCCATATTATTGTTATCAAACGCGGTTTGCGCTTGATCATACCAAGTGCGCTGTTGCTCTAACGAGGCGGCATGTACACTAAAAGTACTTGCTATGCCTAGTGATAACAGCGCAATGGAAAAAAACTTATGAGACGTTGGAATGCGTGGCACTAGAAGCTCCATATCAAGATCGTAAAAATAAATTCCCTGTTGTCATAGTGACCAATGGGTAATGGCAACTACATCTGAGACAATCATAATAGCAAATAATTCATGACCTCATTCTCATCAATGAGTAGGTAACCGTAACATTTCTAGGAAATGAGCCCATTTTTTTCGCTGCGTTTTTTATTGTCTTCCCCACCAAATATAAACAATTCTGTTAAACTTCAGTCCAGAACAGGTAAAATATTCCCTTTCATTTTTTAAGTAGAGATCACACACGGATATGGCTGATTACGTCTATACCATGTCGCGAGTGGGAAAAATCGTCCCACCTAAGCGTCAAATTCTAAAAGATATTTCACTGAGCTTTTTCCCTGGCGCTAAGATCGGTGTCCTAGGTCTAAACGGTGCCGGTAAATCAACATTACTACGCATCATGGCGGGTATCGATACTGATATCGAAGGTGAAGCACGTCCACAAGCTGGTCTAAAAATTGGTTACCTTCCACAGGAACCAATCCTAGACGAAAGTAAAACTGTACGTGAAGTGGTTGAAGAATCTGTATCAGATGTGAAAGAAGCACTGATCCGTCTTGACCAAGTATACGCAGCTTACGCAGAACCAGATGCAGACTTCGATGCGCTTGCTAAAGAGCAAGGTGAACTTGAAGCACTGATCGAAACTAAAGATGGTCACAATCTAGGTATGCAACTTGAGCGTGCCGCAGATGCGCTTCGTCTTCCTGAGTGGGATGCAGTTGTTAAAAACCTATCTGGTGGTGAGCGTCGTCGTGTTGCGATTTGTCGTCTACTACTAGATAAGCCTGACATGCTACTGCTTGACGAACCAACCAACCACTTAGACGCTGAATCTGTGGCATGGCTTGAGCACTTCCTTGTCGATTACAGCGGCACTGTTGTGGCTATCACGCACGACCGTTACTTCCTAGATAACGCTGCTGGCTGGATCTTAGAGCTTGACCGTGGTGAAGGTATTCCATGGCAAGGTAACTACTCTTCATGGCTAGAGCAAAAAGATGCACGTCTAAAACAAGAAGCATCTCAAGAACGCGCGCTACAGAAGACTATCGAGAAAGAACTTGAGTGGGTACGTCAGAACCCTAAAGGTCGCCAAGCGAAATCTAAAGCACGTATGGCACGCTTTGAAGAGCTACAAAGCAACGATCATCAAAAGCGTAATGAAACAAACGAACTGTTCATTCCGCCAGGTGAGCGTCTAGGTGACAAAGTTATCGAAGTGAATAACCTAACTAAATCGTTCGGTGATCGCGTACTTATCGATGACTTATCATTCAGCATTCCTAAGGGTGCTATCGTGGGTATCATCGGTGCTAACGGGGCAGGTAAATCGACCCTATTTAAGATGCTAAGTGGTACAGAGCAACCTGACGCAGGTACGATTGAGCTAGGTGAAACAGTGAAACTGGCATCAGTTGAGCAGTTCCGCGATAGCATGAACGACAACAACACTGTGTACCAAGAGATTTCTGAAGGCGCTGATATCATCAAGATCAACAGCTTTGAAATCCCTGCGCGTGCTTACGTGTCTCGCTTTAACTTCAAAGGTAGTGATCAACAAAAACGCATTGGTGATCTATCTGGTGGTGAGCGTAACCGTGTACACCTTGCAAAACTGCTTAAAGCAGGCGGTAACGTATTACTACTCGATGAGCCAACCAACGACCTTGACGTTGAAACCCTACGTGCACTAGAAGAAGCGCTGCTTGAGTTCCCTGGTTGTGCAATGGTTATTTCGCACGACCGTTGGTTCCTAGACCGTATCGCAACCCACATCCTAGACTACCGTGACGAAGGTCAGGTGAACTTCTTTGAAGGTAACTTCACTGAATACGCTGATTGGCTGAAGAAAACGTTAGGCTCTGATGCGACAGAACCACACCGTATCAAGTACAAGCGTATTGCTAAATAAGCAATTCACTTGTGATACATAAAAAGAGCGGCTTCGGTCGCTCTTTTTATTTTTGATGAAAAATCAGCAATATTACTAACAAAAGCCATTAAAACGTTGCATAAATGAGAAAGTAGAAACTAGCAATAATCCTATCCAACACATAAACTCTAGCTTCAGAAATTGCTCAACCTGTCGTACGCATGATGTTTAATCTAAAGAACGTAACCACAAAACTTCGCAGCGGTGATAAAAAAACACTCACGGCTAATATTGCTCGATACTCAGGACTATTTATCCTTTGTGGGCTATTTTTCTATGGAACTCATGCTATTTTCGATCTTTATCTCTCCGCACAAAGCTCCCATCAGCAAGTATCAAAATTGCGCAATAAAGCGTTAGAGCTTAGTGCATCACTATCAGAAGAGACGGCACTTAACAAAACCCTGAATGACTCCTTAGAGAAAAAGACACAATCGCTAGAAAAGTTAAATCAGCGCATTGATGATATGGAAAACATTCTAGGATTAAGTGATGAAAATCCACCGCAAACGATCAAACAACGAGTTGATACTGCCGCAATTAATTCCGCAGTCAAAGCAACGCTATTTCAACTGCTCCCTAATGGTAAACCAACACCAGATGCACCATTAACGTCAGGTTTTGGTACTCGTGTTCATCCCATTACCAAACAACGCAAAAACCATGATGGATTAGACTTCGGTGCAAGTATAGGAACACCTATTTATGCACCAGCAGATGCAGTGATCGAAAAGGTTAACACCAGTAAATATGGCTATGGTAATCAGCTAACACTGAGTCACACCATGGGGTTTGTCTCTACCTATTCACACATGAGTAAATTTAACGTCAAGCAAGGGCAGTTCGTTAACAAAGGGGAGCTAATTGGCTGGACGGGTAACTCAGGGCTATCGACAGGGCCTCACCTACATTATGAAATCCTTTTTTTAGGTAAGCCTCTAAACCCACGTCCGTTTGTTAATTGGAATATCGAGAATTTTGACACGCTATTTGAAAAAGAGCCCAATGTCGAATGGACATCACTGCTCAATACCATCGGCAGTATGGTGGAAATGCAAGTGCAGTTGGCCTCTGATCATAGTCGTGATGTATTTAACACCGCCAACCACCCCAAACCGACTGTAACATTTGATACGACAGAATAAATAAGAAAGCGAGAAGCATATGCTATATAGCGGCCTCTCGCTGTTTTATTAGTTGATCAAATCCAGTAACTCATGAATGGTTTTCACTGGCGTGATTTTCGCACCTAACCCTTCCATTGACTTATGGTAGTTACGATAAGGAATAAAGATCTCAGTAAATCCATGTTGCGCTGCTTCTTTCACACGTGGCACACCGCTATCAATCGGGCGAACATCACCGTTTAAGCTAAGCTCTCCCATAATGCAGGTAGTACGAGGCACCACAAACTCATTTAAGCTACTCAATAGTGCTGCCACCAGTGCTAAGTCGATGCAGGTTTCCGATTCATCAATTTTCAAGCCGCCAACGATATTGAAAAAGGTATCGTGGTAGATCTTAGTCTTCGCATGTTTGCGTAAAATACCCGTCAGCATTTTGATGCGGTTCATATTTAAACCGACACACACGCGCTGTGGGAACTCTCCTTCAGTTTCCGTGGTTAAACACTGGATCTCCAATAAGATGTTACGGTTACCTTTACGAATACAGGTAATCGCAGAGCCCGATGATTCCGTCGTTGACCCCGATAAGAAGATCTCACTTGGGTTATCAACACTCAACATACCACGCTCCGTCATGCGGAAAATACCAACGGTATCAACATCACCAAAACGGTTTTTATTGGCACGCAGGGTACGTACTTGACCATCATTGGTATCAATATGTAGCAAGGAGTCAACGATGTGAACCAGTGTTTGTGGACCTGCAATTTCATTGTTTTTGTTTACGTGAGCAATCAAAAACATCGTTACATTATTTTGTTTACAGTACTGGGTTAATGCTTGGGCTGCCGCTTTTACTTGTGATGGTGAACCCGGGCTACCATTGGCAAGCTCTGTTGATACCGCTTGAATGGAGTCAATAACCGCAAACTTGATTTGTTTAACTTCAAGCTCTGCAATGATCGCTTCCACACTGGTTTCCGCCATCAGATATAAATTATCTTCATTGCAATTGAGCTTAAGGCGATTCACACGGTTCTTAAACTGCGACAGTGATTCTTCTGCGGTACAGTAAAGCGATGGCATCAACTGAGACATACGCGCAACTAAGTCGGAAAGCAGCGTTGTTTTACCAGCACCAGGATCGCCTGAAATAATATTGACAGATCCAGTCGTTAAACCGCCACAAAGTACGCGATCAAGCTCGCCAATGCCTGTTAGCATCTTCTCTGCTTCTACCGCTTCAACTTCATTCAGTTTCTTCGAGCCACCACCAACAACACCTGCGTAACCACCAACACTAGTGCGTGCAGAACTACTGGTTAATCCAGATTTGGTATTAGGGATCGTAAATTCAGTGATCGTATTCCACGATTTACATCCAGAACACTGCCCCTGCCAACGAGCAAAGTCCATTCCACAATCACTACAAACATATGCACGTTTTGCTGCTTTCGCCATTCTTTACCCTAAATGTCTAATCCATCGAATAAACCGATATTATTCAATGTAAACCTCAACTTAAATGTCAGTTTTTATCACTTTACATTAAACTTTTGTCACTCTAAGCAGATAATACTAACAGCGAATCTTTTCTCAGAAAATAAAATGCAGTTGGACGATTACAAAGCACTCATAGAACAACTATTACCTGTATACGGAAGCGAAGATTTCCAACAAGTATTTGATAGTTTAACCAGTAGCGAATCAGGGCCGATCAAACTCCGTATAAAAATGGAAATTAACCGGTTAATGACCCCGTGTAAAAAAATCATTGATTTACGTGGTCGAGTAAAAGGGCAATGTCGCCCATATACTTTTAACGAACAAACACACTGGCTTGATGATGTAGCCATCAATATTTTACATCGCCGTAGTAAAGTCTTTAGTAATCAATACTGTACTGGATTATATGAAGCATTAGTCAATACTCATAATGATTTTCGTGAGCTCCACCAGCAAGGTGAACGCTCAACACTTGTGACGCAGAAAAGTAATCCCGAACTCTTTACGGCTAATTTGATCCGCTTTGGTCATTATCTCCACCGAGAAGAAAATCGCCTGCAAATCAGCACCCCTGTGACCATTAATTTCCCACTTAATCAACAAATTTGGGGAATGACGGCTGATCTGTCTTTTTCTGGTGCTAAATTTAAAGTCCCGGCAGCATTTAACTATCGTTTAGGGCAAACCATCGATGCCACTTTCCCACAATTAGCAACAACACACGATGAACCCTGCTTTGAACAACCTCACCGCTACCGTATTTTAGGTATTGATGACAATCCAGAAGACAACAGCTTTAAATGGTTACGACTGATCGCATTAAGTGACAATGAAGCCTTAAAAGCCATGATCGTCGAGAATCAAAATAAAGGCTCATTACGACACCGCCATAACCATGAAGATAAGATCATTCAGGCACGCACCCAAGGCTATGAGCATTGTTTTCTCAAACATACCGTAGGGATCCCGCTATTCTTCTCAGGCACTGAGCTTAAATACGCCCTATTGACCGATCACAACCGTTATTTATGGCAATACTGGCATGATGAACGTAATCAGCCCGTGATCAATCAGCTACTCTCAGAGCAACGTATCGCATCACTAGGACGTAAGGGGCTCAAGCAATCTAGCACCCTCATTTATTGTTTCCATCATGATCACCAAGGCTCACGCTATTTCTACTCCGCTGCTTTGCCTGAAATGGATCAAGAGCAGCGTCGTCTATTCTGGCAGCTTGGTGCACATCGTGACAGCTGGCGTGTGATGCGATTAACGGTATACCCTCTGCGCCAACAAGAGCTAGAAAAGCTCAATGACGTCGCCCCTGAAATGTTAGAGAAATTCCAAGATCTCACGCATGTTGGTGTGCTACAAGACATTACTCACAAGGCGACACAACCAGATTATCGTGCTGCCCACAAATCCACCTTAGACAGTAAAGCGATTAACCCATTTAGACACCCGAAAAACCCAATTTGTCTTGCGGAAGCAATCCATTTCGATCCCAAGCCACAACGAAGTGAATCTCGCTTTGCTTATAAAACTCCGATATCTTTATATCAACAAGGACAATTGATCAGCGCCGGTCACTCTATTGATTTCTCCAGTAAAGGGCTGAACATCAATCTTGATATACCTTTTCGCTGTAAGAAAGATGATCCTGTGATCATTAAATTTGATCAGCTCCAGCGATTAGCCAAAATAGATATTCTCAGTCGTATGCCATATAAAGTGATCCGCACTAGCCCTAATGGCAAGAATATCCAGCTAATAACCGAGGGCAGTAAAGAGTCAGCCGCTGGCGAGCAATTTTTACGAAACTTGATCAAAACGAATCAAGAGAAATTAGCCCTGTGTGAAGAGCAACTTCCACCACCTGCAATGTTACTTGCAATGCACCAAATGCTACTGACACGTTTAAATAGCATTCCGTATTTTGCCGAAAAGATTGACCATAAAATCAAAGTGAAAACTGTCGGTTCAAACTTCCCATTAACACCACTTGCCGATATTTTTTATCAGCTAGGCGAGCATAAACACTTTGATCTCAGTCTACTGTTTAAGCGTCGCGTTAAAGAAATGCTAGCGTATCCAATGCGTCCGATTGAGAATCTACGCGAGCCTTATGCGCATGAACTGTATATTGCTTTCCAGCAACAAGACGGAGAAATTAAACAAATCGCAGTCAAAGCGAGCTATGAGTTCGAAACCTTAGAAGATCGCATTCGCTTTATTACCTTCGCTCGTAAAAATGGTAGTTTTCTTGCCATTCGTGTGACTGCATTACCGATTTTTAATCCGTTAACAGCATTAATTGGTGAGAAGCTCAGTGAACTGGCTCGTTTAACACTCCATAGAGCAAGAGCACTTGAAGCAGAATTTATTTCGCTGATTGGTTGTGGTGAGATCTTCGATATTACTGACGAAGTATTAGTTCGATTAGAGATCAGTTAACGCGCAACTTCCACCATTAAACAAAAAAGCCGCTGATGATTGCTTTATAACAAAGCGAACATCAGCGGCTTTTCTCATCTCTCTTTTATGATCTAACTATGGCTTACCAGCTTAAACGCTGCGGTACTAAAGAAGCCGATAATATACACAAAATACCGCCTAAATCAGCATAACGGATCACCGCTGGCGCTTGCTGCTCAACTTTCGGTTTAGCATGATAAGCAATACCTAAACCTGCCGCTTTCATCATCACCAGATCATTGGCACCATCGCCTACCGCCACAGTATTGTGCGGCTCAATATCATATTGCTCAGCAAGCCCTTGCAATATATTCGCTTTAGCTTGAGCATCCACCACATCTCCAAGCACTTTACCTGTTAACTTACCGTCAATGATTTCTAATTGGTTAGAAAAAGCAGCTGTAAGATCTAACTCTTGTTTTAGGTGATCAGAAAAGTAAGTAAAACCACCAGAAGCAATCGCTACTTTCCAGCCTCGTGCATGCAAGCTGGCAACAACCTCTCTTAACTCAGGCATAAACGGCAGTGTTGCTTTTACTTCGGCTAGGATAGATTCATCAGCCCCCGCTAGCGTACCGACACGCTGGCGCAAACTTTGTTCAAAGTCCAGCTCACCTTGCATCGCGCGCTCAGTGACTTCTGCAACTTGCTCACCAACGCCTGCTAGTTTTGCTATTTCATCAATACATTCAATTTCAATTGCGGTTGAATCCATATCAAAAACCACAAGACCGGGCTCGGTGAGATCCGGTAGTTCTGATAACTGATAATAATCTAACGCTAGTGAACGGAATGCTTGTTCTAGTTCTTCAGTAAGATCATTGGCGATCAAAAACACATCGTAAGATCCAACCTTCCAGCCAGCTAACAGAACGAGATCATCATCAAGCACTGCAGCTAATGATTCAATGTCATAGTGACTGATCGCTTTACCATAAAACATGGCGCGGGCTTGTCGCTTATCACCGTTAGTAACAGATAATAATTGCGGGAAACGTTTATAAAGCGTGGGGTGTTTTTTTATTTTAAGCACGTGCTCAACATCCATATTATTCATCCTGAAGGTAGCTTATTGCTATACCTAAGTCATCTCAAGATACTTAGGTATAGAGTATGATTATTAAAACCCTAACATCGTGACAATTCAGCCACTTTATCGCTACTTCTTTACAAACTACCGATCCTGCCCGTGAAGAGCAACCCAATTTGTTACCAAGCTGTAATAAAAGATAGCTATTTCTCTTTTCTTTTACCTATAAAAACACCAATAGAAATGTGATTTTTTATCAGAGCTCATTAATAATAGACTCAAGGCTATGTTTTAAAACAAGATAATTACAGTGAACAGTAAGATTCTTCATCTCATAGATTATCGTGTAAAATAACACCAGCGAAGAAGAAAGGTTAACTCGATGATAAAATGGAAAAATAAGCGCTGGCAAAGCTTAGGACGACTTTCAGTACTGTTATTATGTGCTCTTGCCTTAATTGGTATGCTGGAATATGGTGCCCTGCTAACACAGCGTAATTATCAAATGCTCAGTGAGCAAACACAGACGTTATCGCGCATGCTTGTTCGCCAAACAGCAGAAAGTGCAGCATCTGAAATTACCGATAATGATCAAGATAAATTACAGCAGCTCGTCAATCAGCTTTCTGATGAGCCTCTTATTTTAGATGCTTCTATTTATAATATTGATGGGGTAACGCTAGCAAAAACAGATCAATCAATGCCATTAGAACAATTAACCGGGCTATCGACCCCATTAGCGATGGCGAGCATTGGACGCCAACAAATTGTTCAACCGATTTTTGCCAATAATCACGTGATTGGTTTTGTTCGTATTACGCTTGAGCACAATAAACTATTGGCGCATGCAAAAAGCCAAATTGAATACATGACCAGTATTATTCGTGGCTTGATCCTCGTTGCATTAATGATTGGCTTACTATTGGCTTTTACCTTTGGTCGTCGAAAAGATATTTGGCATTTTCCTTTCTTACTCACCGCTAATGCCAAAGACTAAACGAGAAATCCATCGAATTGACACATAAAAAAACGGAAACAGCTTATCAACTGTTTCCGTTTTTATTTATCTGTTTAATCAAGAGTGATTAAGCTTCTTCTGCATCACCTAAGATCACAGAATCTAGTGCGATTTCAATCATCTCATTAAACGTTAACTGACGCTCTTCAGACGTTGTCGCTTCACCACGTAAGATGTGATCAGATACAGTACAGATAGTTAGCGCTTTTGCACCAAACTCAGCAGCGACACCGTAGATACCCGCCGCTTCCATTTCAACACCAACGATGCCGTACTTATCCATGGTTTTGAAGAATTCAAAATCAGGGTTGTAGAACAGATCAGCAGAGAAGATGTTACCTACTTTTACAGGAATACCTTTCGCTTTTGCTGCTTCTACTGCGTTTTGTACCATACCGAAATCAGCAATCGCTGCGAAATCGTGACCGCCAAAACGAATACGGTTTACTTTAGAATCTGTTGATGCACCCATACCGATAACAACGTCGCGTAGCTTAACGTCGTCACGTACTGCACCACAACTACCCACACGAATGATCTTCTTCACACCAAAATCTTTAATTAATTCTGTTGCGTAGATAGAACATGATGGAATACCCATACCGTGACCCATCACAGAGATCTTGCGACCTTTGTAAGTGCCCGTGAAGCCTAACATACTACGTACATTACATACTTCTTTTGCGTCTTCTAGGAAAGTTTCAGCGATGTACTTAGCACGTAGCGGATCGCCCGGCATTAGCACTACATCTGCAAAATCGCCCATTTCAGCATTAATATGTGGAGTAGCCATAGTTGTATCCTTTTCCTATTTTTAGTTAGCTGTCAGTGTTGAATTATGCTCAACGTTAAAGACTGACATTTCGCTAAACACGCTGTGACTATCTAGCATTATAAAGTGGAAAATACTAAACAATCATGTCTTTTTTATAATAAATAAGGGTAAATAAGATTTACCCTTATAAGAAATTTTTCAATTATAGAAATGACTTACCGTATTCCATATCAGAAGTACCAAAGTACTCTGCTAGGCTTTGACCGATATCGGCAAATGTTTCACGGCGACCTAATGAACCAGGCTTGATGTTAGGACCTGCAACCAATACTGGAATGTGCTCACGAGTATGATCAGTACCCGGCCATGTTGGATCACAACCGTGATCGGCTGTAATGATCATCACATCATCACCTTGAAGCAGATCTAAGATCTCAGGTAGACGACGGTCAAAGTATTCCAGTGCAGCCGCATAACCAGCTACATTACGACGGTGACCATAAGCAGAGTCGAAATCAACAAAGTTAGTGAACACAATAGTGTTATCACCCGCTTCTTTAATTTGTGCTAACGTTGCATCAAACAAAGCAGGAATGCCTGTTGCTTTTACCTTGCGTGAGATACCACAACCTGCGTAGATATCAGAGATCTTACCGATAGATACTACTTCGCCTTGTTTCTCATCCACAAGCTTTTGCAAAATCGTTGCTGCTGGCGGCTCAAGCGACAAATCACGGCGATTACCCGTACGCTCAAACTGACCTTTACCAGCTCCGATAAATGGACGCGCGATAACACGGCCAATGTTGTAATCTTCTAGCTCTTCACGGGCAATTTGGCAAAGCTCTAATAGACGATCTAAACCAAATGTCTCTTCATGACAGGCAATCTGAAATACTGAGTCAGCAGAAGTGTAGAAGATAGGTTGACCTGTTCTCATGTGCTCTTCGCCTAGATCATCCAGTACTTGTGTACCCGATGCATGGCAATTACCAAGGAAACCATCTAAACCTGCACGCGCTAGAATGCGATCAGTAAGCTCTTTCGGGAAACTGTTTTCTTTATTGTCAAAGTAGCCCCAATCAAACAACACAGGCACACCTGCAATTTCCCAGTGACCAGATGGGGTATCTTTACCAGAAGATAGCTCTTGTGCATGAGCATAAGCACCAGTGATCTCAGAGTTTGGATCCATGCCTTCAGGGAAGCTGCCGCATGATTCTTCACACGCTTTCGCTAAACCTAATTTAGTTAAGTTTGGTAAGTGTAATGGACCGTTACGATCGCCGTTATTGGCTTCGCCACGGGCACACGCCTGTGCAATATGACCTAATGTATTTGCACCTACATCACCAAATTTATCAGCGTCTGCAGAGGCACCAATACCAAAAGAATCTAGCACTAAAATAATTGAACGTTTCATAGTTACTCCATTACACATCTTGCTTGCTGACACGACGGTATACTTCAGGGGTGGCTTCAGGTTTATTGTCACTTACGGTGATATTGCTACGAACAGCTTTTGCTGCTTCTTCCCATTGTGCTTCAGTACGTGCATGTACCATAGCTAATGGGGTATCAGCGTACACTTCATCACCTAAGCGGATCATGTCACTAAAGCCCACAGCATAGTCGATCTTATCGCTTGCTACGCGACGACCACCGCCCATACCCACTACAGCCATACCTAAACCACGGGTATCCATGGCATAAGCAAAACCTGTCGTTTCAGCAAATACTGGCTTCACGATTTCAGCTTTTTCTAAATAGTTGTCATAGTTGTCGATGAAATCTGTAGGGCCACCTAAACCTGCTACCATTTTGCCAAATCGCTCTGCCGCTTGACCGTTATCTAATACTGCTTGCAGCTTAGTACGTGCTTGTTGTGTATCAGCAGCTAACTTACTGATCACTAACATTTCAGCACACAATGCCATAGTTACTTCAAACAAACGAGGGTTACGGTATTCACCGGTTAAGAACTGTACTGCCTCACGCACTTCTAGTGCATTACCCGCGCTTGATGCTAATACTTGGTTCATATCTGTTAGCAATGCAGATGTACACGTACCTGCACCGTTTGCTACTGCGACGATGGATTTCGCTAGATCTTCAGAAGCTTGGTAAGTTGGCATAAATGCACCAGAGCCTACTTTCACATCCATCACTAAGTAATCTAAGCCGGCTGCTAATTTCTTCGATAAAATTGAGGCGGTAATGAGCGAAATATTATCAACCGTTGCAGTCACGTCACGGGTTGCGTACACACGCTTATCTGCTGGAGCCAAATCACCGGTTTGACCAATGATCGCCACACCTGCATTTTTCGTCACATTACCGAACACTTCATTGGTTGGAGTGATGTTATAGCCAGGAATGGATTCTAGTTTATCAAGCGTACCGCCTGTATGACCTAATCCACGACCAGAGATCATTGGTACGTAACCGCCACATGCCGCCACCATTGCGCCTAGCATTAATGAAGTCACATCACCCACACCACCAGTTGAGTGTTTATCAACAACAGGACCATCAAAGTGCATGTATCCCCAATCAATCACCATGCCCGAATCACGCATTGCACAGGTCAGTGCCACACGCTCATCCATAGTCATATCGTTAAAGTAAATTGCCATTGCGAATGCCGCAATTTGACCTTCAGAGACAGTATCTTTTGCTACGCCTTGAATGAAGAAATTAATTTCATCGGCTGTTAGTTCAATATTGTCACGCTTTTTACGAATGATTTCTTGAGGTAAGTACATGCTGATCCTCTTATTTTTTGTTCAGCTAAGTAGGGAGTACCAACGCTTTAATTTATGGTATTTTGCTTTATTTTCTAAATTTTAGGTGCAAAAAAGGCAACAACCACGAAAACGCAGTGCTGATAAACAAATTAAAGTATTAGTTACGACGTTAATAACGTCGCCAAAGAATTTAAACAAGGTGGCATTTCACCACCTTGTTTACAAAGGATTAGTAGCCGCCTTGCGCCGCTGCTTCACCTTCGCCTAATGTGTGTAGCAAGTTAGCAAGTAAGCTTGATGCACCAAAACGGTAGTGACGGCTATCCGCCCACTCTTCACCTAGAATTTCATCAGCCATTGCTAAGTATTGTTGCGCATCTTCTGCTGTACGCACACCACCTGCAGGCTTAAAGCCAACTGTTTTTTCTACGCCCATGTCTTTGATCACGTTAAGCATGATTTGTGCGTATTCTGGTGTTGCGTTAACAGGCACTTTACCAGTTGATGTTTTGATGAAATCTGCACCAGCATTGATTGAAATTTCAGATGCTTGCTTGATCAGTGCTTCTGTTTTTAGCTCACCCGTTTCGATGATAACTTTTAGTAGTACGTTGTCGCCACATGCCACTTTACATTGCTTCACTAGCTCAAAGCCAACTTCTGCATTACCAGCCATTAGTGCGCGGTATGGGAATACTACGTCTACTTCGTCAGCACCGTAAGCAACCGCCGCTTTTGTTTCAGCAACAGCGATTTCGATATCATCGTTACCGTGTGGGAAGTTAGTTACTGTTGCAATGCGTACTTCTGGCGTACCTTGCTCACGTAGTTGCTTCTTCGCTACTGGGATAAAGCGAGGGTAAATACACACTGCTGCCGTGTTACCAACAACTGTTTTAGCGTTCTTACAAAGCTCGATCACTTTTGCATCAGTATCGTCGTCATTCAGTGTTGTTAAATCCATTAATTTAAGTGCACGTAGTGCAGCAGTTTTTAAATCGCTCATGACTATCTCCAGTCGTAATATTTAATTCAAAGCTTCTCAAATTAAGCTGTGAATATCAGTATAAACGAAGGTAAAGCACTCATGGTTTTTCCATCAGGCTACCGTATGCAGTATCAAATACTGCAACAAATGAGCGGACTTGATTCCTTGAAGTTTCCAGTAAGTAAATACTTACCAAATGACTTATCCATATTCCCGCGCAAGAGCAGCAACACACGGCGCAACCCTTGCAAAATCGCTTTATTTGTTGGGTTCAATCATAACAACTCGACCGTCATTCGACTATCAAACTTATGTTTCCTCCCGTGGATAATGTGTTTACTAAAATAATAAATCAGAAACAGTAAAAGCGTTATTCTGCCTAACCCTATTGATTTAAAATAAGTGGTATTTGCTCGTCACATTACCCTTTTTGAATGGCGTAAGAATAGCAGAGTGAAAATATAGAAAAGGGAACGCAATCGATTTTATGAAAGTTCATTTCGAACTATCGCCATAATGTTTACCTATACTGTTGAAAAGCGCCAAAGCTACCATCACGCAAACATAAAAAAACGCCCTAACTGACAGTTAGGGCGTTTTTATGAGATTTGATTATCTTTGCAATTACATCGCTAGAGAGATAAACAGACCAGCAATTGTTGCAGACATTAGGTTCGATAATGTACCTGCTGCTACCGCCTTCATACCGAAGCGAGCGATTTCTGCACGGCGGCTTGGAGCAAGGCCACCTAGACCACCTAGTAGGATTGCAACCGATGATAGGTTTGCGAAACCACATAGTGCGAATGAGATAATTGCTTTTGTCTTCTCAGACATTGCTGCGCCAGTTTGAGCAACGATCATGCCACCATCTGCTACGTCTTTTAGGTACGGTGCAAAGTTTAGGTAAGCAACGAATTCGTTAACAACAATCTTCTGACCAATGAATGAACCAGCGATTTGTGCTTCACCCCATGGCACACCGATTAGGTAAGCAAGTGGTGCGAAGATGTAACCTAGGATCAGTTCTAGTGTTAGCTGAGGCATACCGAACCAACCACCGATGCCACCTAGCATACCGTTGATTAGGGCGATTAGACCGATAAATGCTAGTAGCATTGCACCTACGTTTAGCGCAAGTTGCATACCTGATGAAGCACCTGCTGCTGCTGCGTCGATAACGTTAGCTGGTTTTTCAATGCTTTCATCTTCGTTACCAGCAAGCTGCTCGATAGGCTGCTCAGTTTCTGGCTTGATGATTTTAGCAAACAGTAGACCACCTGGTGCTGCCATGAATGATGCAGCAATTAGGTATTCTAGTGGCACACCCATTGATGCGTAACCTGCTAGTACACCACCAGCAACAGACGCCAAACCACCACACATTACAGCGAATAGCTCAGATTGCGTCATCTTAGGAATGAATGGACGAACAACTAATGGCGCTTCTGTTTGACCAACGAAGATGTTCGCTGTTGCTGACATAGATTCAGCGTGAGAAGTACCCAATACTTTGCGTAGACCACCACCAAGAATGTTGATAACAATTTGCATCACACCCAAGTAGTAAAGAACACTAATCAACGCAGAGAAGAAAACGATAACAGGAAGAACGCGTAGGGCGAATACGAAACCACCACCACCGAATACTTCAAACATTTTATCCGATGTTAGGCCACCAAATAGGAAGTTGATACCGTCATTACCGTAAGCGATAACGTTAGCAACAGCCTGCGACATGCCATATAGCACATCACGACCAACTGGCACATACAGTACGAATGCACCTAATAAGAATTGGATAGCAAATGCGCCACCAACAGTACGTAAGTTAATTGCTTTACGGTTATCAGAAAGTAGTACTGCAATTAGTAGCAGAACAACCATCCCAACCAGGCTCATAAACATGCTCATGGTTTATGTATATCCTATAAGTTAAATTTGGCGTCTCAACAATTCGGCTCTCTATAAGAGTCGTGCGCATTATACGCATGCAGCCCGTAACAAAGTAATGCCACCATCACAGTTTTAGAGCTGTAAACATGCAAGAGTTACCCACTATGTGAACACAATCACAAAAAGTTAGAACCAAAAAGCAAACGTTTTACGCAATCGTTTGTCTTTTGTACCAAGATCACGAGGGAATTTTAAATAGTTCATGTGCAGTTAAGGTTGTAGCACCGATAACATCCGCTATTTCTATCCCTTTAAGCAGTGCAACTGACTGCGCAATATGGGTTAAACGTTCAGGTCGATTTGGTTCTCCTTGAAAACCACAAACAGGCATATCAGGTGCGTCAGTTTCTAAAACGATAGCTGACATTGGAAGCTTCCTGATGGTTTCACGAGTCTTTTTCGCCCGTTCGTACGTGATTGTGCCGCCGACTCCAATTTTGATCCCCAAATCCAACAATTGAGAAGCTTGCTGATAACTACCACTAAAACCGTGATAAATCCCACCTTGAGATGGCATGTCTGCTTTAATGGCTCGCAATAATTCAGGAAAGGCTTTACGACAATGTAATATGACTGGAAGATGGTAAGCATTCGCTAACTTTAGTTGCTTAGTGAGCCAAAATAGTTGCTGCTGACGATCAAACTCTGCAAGTGCAAAATCCAATCCGCATTCACCTACTGCAACACACTTTGAATGGGACTGTTTAAGTACACGGGCTAATGCATGCTCCAATTGAATACAAACATCATCACTATGTTCAGCACTAAAGAAAGGATGAATACCCAAACCGTAATAAAGCTCATGATGGTGTTGGCATAACTGCTCAATATTATGCCAATTAGATTGCCCCACAGAGGGAATGACTATTTGCTTAACTCCAGCTGCTTTTGCCAAGGTTAACGCACGCTCTGGATCATCACTAAACGGGGGAAAATCAAAATGGCAATGGGTATCTATCATCTATAATCCCTTTCATTACAAATCTCTTGTTATGAAGAGATACCTTACCGCTCTCTTCTATTTGGTTAAGAATACTTTATTTCACTATGCTCAATTAAGGATTCTTATACGCCTAGATTGAGTCTCACGTTAAAATCAGCGACAATAAGAAGTAATTCACCATTCATTTTGTTCTGTTGCTTTGCTTGATGCATGACAGCGGCAACGGAGTACTTTTATTAAAAAAGAACACGCTAATGTCGCAAACTCAGTTTCAGGGCGAAGTATCTAAACGTCGTACTTTCGCTATCATCTCTCACCCCGATGCGGGTAAAACAACCATTACTGAAAAAGTACTGTTATTCGGAAACGCTATCCAGAAAGCAGGTACAGTAAAAGGTCGTGGTTCAAACCAACACGCAAAATCAGACTGGATGGAAATGGAAAAAGAGCGTGGTATCTCTGTTACTACCTCTGTAATGCAGTTCCCATACAACGAATGTCTGGTAAACCTACTTGATACCCCTGGACACGAAGACTTCTCAGAAGATACCTACCGTACTCTAACGGCTGTTGACTCATGTCTGATGGTTATCGATGCGGCAAAAGGTGTCGAGGATCGTACTCGTAAGTTAATGGAAGTAACGCGTCTGCGTGATACGCCTATCGTTACCTTCATGAACAAATTGGACCGTGATATCCGTGATCCAATGGATCTACTTGATGAAGTTGAAAATGAACTAGGCATGGCATGTGCCCCTATTTCATGGCCGATCGGTTGTGGTAAAGAGTTCAAAGGTGTTTACCATATTCACCGTGATGAAACTATCCTGTACAGCACAGGTCAAGGTCACACCATCCAAGAACAACGTATCGTTAAGGGTCTTGATAACCCTGAGCTTGATGAAGCAGTGGGTAGCGATCTAGCTGCACAGCTTCGTGAAGAGCTTGAGCTTGTACTGGGTGCTTCAAACGAATTTGATGAAGAGCTATTTCTAGCTGGTGAATTAACACCGGTATTTTTCGGTACTGCACTAGGTAACTTTGGTGTTGACCACATGCTTGATGGTTTAACTGCATGGGCTCCTGCACCACTACCTCGTCAAGCTAATGAGCGTGAAGTTGAAGCAACGGAAGAGAAGTTCTCTGGCTTCGTATTTAAGATCCAAGCCAACATGGATCCTAAGCACCGTGACCGTATCGCATTCATGCGTATTGTATCGGGTACTTACAATCAAGGTATGAAGATGAACCATGTTCGTACTGGTAAAAACGTAAGTATCTCTGATGCGGTAACCTTCATGGCGGGTGACCGTTCTCGTGCTGAAACGGCTTATGCGGGTGACATCATCGGTCTACACAACCACGGTACTATCCAAATCGGTGATACTTTCACTCAAGGTGAAAGCTTGAAGTTCTCAGGTATTCCAAACTTCGCACCAGAATTGTTCCGTCGTATTCGCCTCAAAGATCCACTAAAGCAAAAGCAGCTACTAAAAGGTCTAGTACAGCTTTCTGAAGAAGGTGCGGTACAGGTATTCCGTCCACTGCAAAACAACGATTTGATCGTAGGTGCGGTAGGTGTACTTCAGTTTGATGTGGTTGTTGCACGTCTAAAAGCAGAATACAACGTTGAAGCGATTTACGAAGGTGTTAACGTGGCAACTGCACGTTGGGTTGAATGTGGTGATGTGAAGAAACTGGAAGAGTTTAAGCGTAAGAACCAAGCAAACCTTGCACTTGATGGTGGCGATAACTTGTCTTACATCGCACCAACGATGGTTAACCTAAACCTTGCGAAAGAGCGTTTCCCTGAAGTGGATTTCCGTGCTACTCGTGAACACTAATCACTACTATTGGGTTTAACCTGTAGATATAACAAAGCCGAGCATCATGCTCGGCTTTTTCATATGAGTAACTCTTCAAATCAAGACAAAAGGCTTAGCCAAATGGCATAAACATGTACGCCATGATCAAAGCATCTTCACGACCTGTTGCTGTCGGGTAGTAATCTACACGGCGGTTAGTTTCATTAAATCCAGTTGCTTCGTAAAGCTTATAGGCGCTAGTGTTACTTTCACGCACTTCTAGCCAAATTTCTTCTGCTTGTTTCGCTTCTAGCGCATCAATAAAACCATTTAATAAGATTTTACCGTAGCCCTTGCGTTGGTGTGCAGGATCAATGGCAATATTCAGTAACGTACCTTCACCTGCCACCAGCTGCCCATAACAGTAACCAACAACTTTATCATCTGCGATTAAAACGTAATTTGCCGCAATACGATTGGGCTCTTTACGGATCATTGATTCAGCCCAAGGAAAGGCATGAGCTGCTTGCTCAATACGCCATACCTCATCACAATGCTGCGCTTCTAAGGGAATAATTTTATGCGTCATAACTACAGATCTGTTGCCATAATGTTTTCTTCGCAAAAGGATCATTATGCATTAACGGTAAAGATACGGAATTAAGGACCTGACATCCGGTTGGATGAGCGCCTTGGCAACCTGCAAACCAGCACCACGTTAAATGGTGTTCACCGACTTGCTCTAGGGCTTCAAGTGGCAGCGATAACGCCTGTTCAGGTTGTAATTTCATGCTACTGAGAATACGTCCAAACAACCATGCATCATGCTCATTGAGTTCATCATTGGTAACTAATAGTAGTTTGCAACTTTCAGGGAGATCAATCACAGGGATGACTTGATCAGGAAAGATTTCAGGCTTTCTCACCTGCCAATAGGTTAACCCCATTTCTTGGAGTACCTGAATATCACGCTGTTTCATTCCGTACCTGCTATCTTACTTCCACAGCATTATGAGCAATGCTATGGCAATTCATGGCGCTGATCCTACCAAATTACGTCTCAGTTGTACTTATAAACCCAATGAAATAATGGATAAAAAAATACCGACAGCAAAGTCGGCATTTTCCTCACATCATTAATCGTGATAGCGCTGCGCCAGCTTATTTGCTTCAATGATCGCTTGGTACACCTGATTAGCACTGACTTTCACTGGCATATTGCCCATTGAGTTGGCTGGAGAGCAGGCCATATCAACCACTTCTCGCCAGTCAGATTCCACAAACTCATCAATACCGAAATCAGCTAATGTCAGTGGCAGCCCTGCTGTTTTGATCACGTAAATCACATTCTCAATTTCTTCAATATCGGCTTTCTCTAACACCAATTGTACTAGCAGACCAAATGCAACTTTCTCACCGTGTTGAATGTGATTAAATTTCTCGATCGATGACATACCATTACAGATAGCATGTGCACACGCGATACCGCCAGACTCAGCAGCAACACCGCTTAAGTACACAATGGCTTCCACCATCTCTTCTAAAGCAGGAGTCACTTCCTGACGACGTACCGCTTCCATTGCCATTTCAACATTATCGACAATTAACTCGTAGCACATCAACGCCATACCAAGCCCAGTGCGTGACACACGGGTTTTCACCAAATTTAAACTGGCTGCATAACAACAAGCCCGAGTTTCAAAAAAGGTCGCTAGCGCATCACCAATACCCGCAGCAAAATATTTTTCCGGCGCTTGAGCAATAAGGCGCGTATCTGCCAACACTACATCTGGGTTTTGCGGTAAAACGAGGTAACGATCGAATTCGCCATTCTCGTTATAAATAACAGAGACAGCAGTACAAGGTGCATCACTTGATGCAATGGTTGGGAAGATCACCACTGAGGCATGGCTATAATGAGCAACCGCTTTTGCCACATCTAAGGTTTTACCACCGCCAATACCAACAACAATATTGGCACCTTGTGTTTCCACTAACTGACGTAAGCGCTCAATTTCATTCTCGGTACATTCACCCTGAAATTTTTCAGCACATGCCGTGATCCCTGCTTGTTCTAAACATGGCATCGCCTGTTGTTGAACACGTTCGAGAATGAACTCATCACAAATAAGCAATGCATTATTGCCAAAGTCTTTAATAAAGCTGTCAAGTTGTGCCAATAAATCTTGACCAATAATGAATTTTTTCGGGGATGTGATACTGCGAGGGATCATCGTCAATAGTCCTAACCATATACTTATACGATGATAAATTATCACGATGGAAAAATAAGAAATATCTAGAAATTAGATATCTTACATCCCAATAGTAAAATGAATGAATACATGAAAAATAAAAAAGCACAGCATTAAGTGCTGTGCTTTTAAAAATAACGAATAACAACATCACAATATGTTATTACAGCGCATCAAACTCTGGGCTGTATTTCACCATGCCTTGGTGTTGAGCAACGGTACCTGGAAAAACATCACATACCATGAATGCTTCTTCCGTATTCGGCCATGGACAAGTCAGTTGGTGATCTAATGCTTTTTCAAAGCCCGCTTTTGCGTAATAAGCAGGATCGCCTAATACTACGATCGCAGGATAGCCAAAATCACCCAATACGCTTTTCGCTTCTTCAATCAGCGCTTGACCAATACCTTGACCTTGATAATCTTCACGCACAGCTAAAGGTGCTAAGCCTTGCCAGTTATGATCTTCACCATCGATGGTTACAGGGCTAAAGAAAGCGTTACCCACGATTTCCCCCTCGTCATTGCATGCCACCAGCGATAAGGTTCGACAACCATTTTCACGTAATGTCATCACAAGGTTGGCTTCCGCTTCAGACGGAAAAACAGCTTTGAGTAAGGTATCTATTGGTAAGATATCAGCAGGAGCTTCAGATCTAATGAGCATTTAAGGCCTCTTGGGCAGCACTGCGCTCATGCATACCTTGATGAATGAACTCAGCTGATTGCTGCAAAATAAACTTCACAGGAGCAGGTAGAGAATCAAGATCGATACTATCCATCAAGTTTTTCACTTCTAGACCTAACTCAGTATCCCCTTCGATACGAAGACGACGTTGGAAGAACAGTGTATCAGGATCTTCTTTACGTGCAGCAATAAGTACTAAATCATTACACTCACCGCTGAAACTGACATCTTCTTGTTCGCAGTGCTCCGCAACCACTAGCTTTTCATCTTCATAACTAATGAACCATTGCAGACCTAAATCACGCACTTCTACTTTTAGCCAACGATCTTCTAAGAACTCAAAATCGCCATCCTCTAGCGCTTCTTTGAAAACCATAGCTAAGCCTTCTAACATCACTTTCTTTTGTACAGAGAAAGGCGTTAATTTCGCAGGTACGCGGAGTAGTGAAGGAGCATGTTGAACTATTTGTTTTCGAAGTTGAGCAATCACAATGATTTATTCCTGTTTAAAATCGCACTTAGATCCCGATTGTATGGCAAGATAGCAGTTTCGTTTTATGCCTTGAGTCAAAAAAAACGCTTCTGTATTGGCAAAGTTCATAATAATTTTCGCCACGGGCTGTATATTAAGGCTAGAGTACATTCATAACATTTATATATACGCTACTTGGTACATACGTAGCGCATTAAATATAACACCGACATGGAGAATGGTGACTAAATGCCAACAGAGCAACTAGACTATTGGTTTCCTTTGCTGACTGATAATAGCCCCTTCTTTTTTGCCATCCTTGATCGTCAACATAATTACTATGCGGTAAATAATCGTTTTTGTGAAATCAGTGGGCTCGAACGTGAAGCGCTGCTCGGTAATAACGATTCTAATGTATTAGGCGATCATTACTACCAATCTCTAAAACCTTATTATGATCGTGCTTTTAACGGTGAAAGCGTTGAAGCAGAGGTCGTACTCAATGACAGTCGCCACGAATCAAGCTTGCACTTTAGCCTTGCCCCTCTTTGCGATCTTGAAGGTAATATTCAACATATTATTCTGCACTCAATCGATACCTCTGAGCGCCAAATTCTTATTCATTCGCTGGAAGAAACTGAGCATCAACTTAATCAATTAAATAACCTGATCACAGAAGGGATCTGTTTGATTGAAAACAATGTGGTGATCAACGCCAATGATCAGGCAGCGATTCAACTTGGCTTTCCAACAAAAAAAGAATTACTAGGACGTTCACTGGATCAATTACTGCTAGATAGCAACAATCAACCTTGTACAGGTGAAAGACTAAAAAGTGACGACAGTAAATCGCCCGCTTGCTACACCCCTATCAATAAAAATGAACAAACAAAACCAGTAAAACTCAGCATATCCCCCGTTAAACAAATGGGCTCTGAAGCACTATTGGTGAAAATTGAAACCACACAAGAGATCAAACGCCAGCAAGGACACATTGAACAGTTAGTACAAATGGATCCATTGACAGGCTTGCTCAATCGCCATGGTTTTACCCGTCAACTAGAAAAGCTGATGAAAGCCGAAGTGCCGGTAGTGATGCTGTATATCGACATTGATAACTTTAAGAATATCAATGATTCGTTAGGTCATCATATTGGCGATAAAGTACTGCAAGAAATCGCCCAACGTCTACGCCGTTTATTACCAGAAACTGCAATTATCGGCTATTTAAGTGGTGATGAATTTGCCATATTACTGCCAAACCCAGAGCATGAACGTACAGGCGAAATTATCTCTGAGCAAATCATAGCACTGGTTAATCAACCATTTGAGCTACGTCATTTTAGAAAACACCTTGCCTGTTCAATTGGTATGGTGACATCACCTGGGCATGGCAGTGATGCCCGAATGATGTTGCAAAATGCCGATACAGCCATGTATGAAGCCAAGCACCGTGGGCGTAACCGTTTAGTTGAATTTAATGATTCTATGAGCAAAGAAGCTCGTATGCGCTTGTGGCTTGAAATTGAGCTACAAAAAGCGCTGCAAAATAACGGCTTAGAGGTATGGTATCAGCCGAAAGTGAATGCCCGTGATTTTGCCATTGATGGCGCAGAAGCACTCGTGCGTTGGAAACACCCTGTTGAAGGCTATATTAGCCCTGCTCAGTTTATTCCGGTGGCTGAAAGCTCTGGCTTAATTGAACAACTCGGTTGTGTTGTGATGCGTGAAGTCTTTACTACCGTTAGCCAATGGAAAAAACGTAAACTGCTGACAGGACGTGTTGCGATTAACTTATCACCACAACAATTTGGTAATTCAGGCTTAATTAGTTTTGTTGATAAGCTCCGTCTATCCACCGATATAAATCCGGCAGACATTACGTTTGAGCTAACCGAAAGTGCGGTAATGAGTGACGGTGAACATACCGTTCAGATGCTAAATTCGATCAAGCAACTGGGCTTTGCCCTTTCTATTGATGATTTTGGTACTGGTTATTCATCGCTATCATATCTCGCTCGTTTCCCACTTGATGAACTAAAAGTGGATCGTGCTTTTATTCAAGATATCGACACCATTCCCAAGCAAGTTACCTTAATTGAAAACATTATCAATTTAGGAAAGTCACTCAAAATGAGTGTGGTGGCGGAAGGGATTGAAACCCGCCAACAAGCGACACTACTATCGAATTTAAACTGTGACTATATCCAAGGTTTCCACTTTTATCGCCCAATGCCAAAACACGAATTAGAAGCGATTTTATTGCAAAATAAATGAGTCAAATTCATCTCAAAAAAGGAGCTTAACGGCTCCTTTTTTCTTAATAAAAACAACGAAAACCTGCCTAAAATCAAAGCACCATTCATTAAACACTTTTAGGATCATCGGTCATCATTTTATTCAAAGACTGGATGATAAAAAATAATGGAGCTTCTCTGCCCCGCTGGTAACCTTCCAGCCTTAAAAACCGCAATTGATAATGGTGCTGATGCCGTTTATATCGGTTTCAAGGACGATACCAATGCCCGCCATTTTGCTGGTTTAAACTTCACTGGCCGCAAGCTAGAAAAAGCGGTTGAGTACGTTAAAGATCATAACCGTAAACTTCACGTCGCACTTAACACTTTCGCCCATCCAGATGGTTTTAACCGTTGGACAAAAGCGGTTGATAACGCTGCCGCTATGGGTGTAGATGCGTTGATCGTGGCTGATATTGCCGTATTAGAATACGCAGCGACTCATTACCCAGATTTAGAGCTGCATCTGTCTGTACAAGCCTCTGCTACCAATACGGCCGCGATTGATTTCTACAAACAGAACTTCAATGTAAAGCGTGTTGTACTACCTCGCGTATTGTCGATCCACCAAGTAAAACAACTTGCCCGTAATACTGATATGGAGCTTGAAGTATTTGCTTTCGGCAGCCTATGCATTATGTCTGAAGGTCGTTGTTACCTATCGTCTTACATGACCGGTGAATCACCGAACACTGTGGGTGCTTGCTCACCAGCTAAATTTGTTCGTTGGCAAGAAACCCCGCAAGGGCTTGAGTCTCGCTTAAATGAAGTGCTGATCGATCGTTACGGTCACGGTGAAAACGCTGGCTACCCTACACTGTGTAAGGGCCGTTTTGATATCAACATTGATGGTGAAAACAAACGCTACCATGCGCTTGAAGAGCCAACGAGTTTAAACACGCTTGAGATCTTACCCGAGCTATTTAAAGCCAACATTGCTTCAGTGAAAATTGAAGGTCGTCAACGTAGCCCTGCGTATGTTGAACAAGTGACACGTACTTGGCGCGCAGCTATTGATCACTACCTTGCAAACCCTGAAGGCTACCAAGTTAATCCAGCTTGGAATGCTTGTTTAGATAACGTTTCAGAAGGTAAACAAACCACACTCGGTGCTTATCACCGTAAATGGCAATAAGGAGCCAAACAATGAAATACTCTCTTGGCCCATTGCTTTACTTCTGGCCGAAAAATGATGTTGAAGCGTTCTACCAACAAGCGAAAAACAGCAATGTTGATATCATTTACTTGGGCGAAAGCGTGTGTTCAAAACGTCGTGAACTAAAGCCTGCACAGTGGTTGGAGATCGCAAAAGATATCGCGACGAGCGGCAAGCAAGTAGTGTTATCGACCATGGCATTACTTGAAGCGCCGAGCGAAGTAAACATCATGAAGAAGTATGTCGATAATGGCGACTTTATCATTGAAGCGAACGATGTATCTGCAATTCAATTGGCTTCCCAAGCGAAGATCCCATTTGTCGTTGGCCCTGCTGTGAACTGCTACAACGCACAAACGCTAAACCTATTTTTAAAACAAGGTATGACCCGTTGGTGTATGCCCGTTGAGCTTTCTCGCGAATGGCTTAGCAACACACTAACAGAGTGTGAAAATCTGGGTATTCGCAATAAGTTTGAAACGGAAGTGTTCAGCTACGGCTACCTACCGTTGGCGTACTCTGCGCGTTGTTTTACTGCTCGTGCAGAGAACCGTGCTAAAGATGACTGTGAAACCTGCTGTATTAAGTACCCACAAGGGATCACCGTCAACAGCCAAGAAAATCAAAAGGTCTTTACGCTAAACGGTATTCAAACCCAATCTGGTTATTGCTACAACTTGATCAACGATCTAAAAGGTATGGCTGATTTAGTTGATGTGGTTCGTTTAAGTCCACTGGGCCTTGATACCCTAAGTTTAGTCGATGATTTTCGCTCAAATGAGCAAAGTGAAGTTCGCCATCAGTTAGAAGACAGTCACCAATGTAATGGTTACTGGCACAGCCTTGCTGGACTTAACATTAGCGAATAAGCAACGCAAACACTCGCTCAAAAGAGCAAATAAAAAAGCCGCATTCATCTGCGGCTTTCTTTTTATCCCCCCGGTACGACCGGAACGGTTTCGCTATTCGGAGCATCTTGCTCTTGGTAAGCTGAATAGAGTCGACTCAATTCAAGTAACGATAAGCGATGTTCAATAAACTCATATACATTACCCGCTAACGCCAATTTATATAGCATCACTGCGGTGGAGTAATCTTCTTTATTCTGGTGCAGCTTGCCTAAATAGAAATACGCCTCTGTTAAGTGCTCAGCTAGCTCATCATTATTTTCACTTTGCTCTGCAATATCACTCAACAATTGACGCTCAGTCATTTGCCCCAAAAATAGGCGAACTAACTGCCAACCCCAGGCTTTTTTATTACTGGCATCATAACGCTGCTTCAATAATGCTAAGGCTTGCTCTGGCTGTAATTCCACGTCATTGAGGTATAGCCAAATTACACGATAAGGATCATTCAGATCTTGTTTATAGTGTGGCAATAAATCTTTGTTAGCTAACTCATAACGCTCACCATAATACAGCGCAATACCACGGTTACGCTCTGCGTACATATGGTTAGGAGCAAGCTCTAAGGTGGAATCAAACGCTTCATAAGCAGCATCAAAATGTGCCATCTGGGTAAAATACACCCCTAGCACATTATATAAATCTGGTTGGTTTGGCTCTAACGTCAGTGATTTATTAAAATCTAAACGAGCCAAATCACGTAAACCTAAACTGTCATAAACTAAGCCACGTTCATAGAACACTTGCGCTAATGTTGCTTGGGAAAGATCATCACGCTGTAAAATTTGTTCAATACGCGCTAATTGGATCTGCTGTTGCAGTGTCGGTTGAAATGGGATCGCCATCGGAGGATGGGTCCACTTAGTTGGTGCCGTCGCACAACCTGATAGCAACATGACTACAGTGATTACGGCAAATTTTAAGCGAGTTGCTATCAAGGCACTTCTCCCTAAGGCTTATAAAATGACTCAGTCCTATTTTCATCATTCAATTTCATAGAACCCACACATGATATCTTACAGATAACAAAAAAGGGGCTAAGAAGCCCCTTTATATCATGCTTTTAGCAAAAAACTTAACCTTGAGGTTGTTCGTTTTGTGCTGGCGCTTCCGCTGCAGGAGTTTCTACAGCTTCTTTCATGCTTAGACGGATACGGCCTTGACGGTCGATTTCTAGCACTTTAACTTTAACTTCTTGACCCATTTGTAGGTAATCAGACACTTTCTCTACACGATCTTGTGAGATTTGAGAAATGTGTACTAGACCTTCTTTCGTGCCAATTACTGATACGAATGCACCGAAATCTACGATACGCATTACTTTACCAGTGTAGATACGGCCTACTTCAACGTCAGCTGTGATTTCTTCGATACGACGGATAGCTTCTTTCGCAGCTGTACCTTCAGTCGCAGCGATCTTCACTGTACCATCATCTTCGATCTCAATTGTAGTACCAGTTTCTTCAGTAAGTGCACGGATCACAGCACCACCTTTACCGATTACATCTTTGATCTTCTCTGGGTTGATCTTCATAGTATGAATACGAGGAGCAAACTCAGAAATATCTTCACGAGGTGTGTTGATTGCATTATCCATTACGCTAAGGATGTGCTTACGCGCACCTTTTGCTTGGTTAAGTGCAATCTGCATGATTTCTTTCGTGATACCTTCGATCTTGATGTCCATTTGAAGTGCTGTGATACCGTCTTCAGTACCCGCTACTTTAAAGTCCATATCACCTAGGTGGTCTTCGTCACCAAGGATGTCAGAAAGAACAACGAAATCATCGCCTTCTTTAACAAGACCCATTGCGATACCCGCAACAGATGCTTTGATTGGCACACCAGCGTCCATAAGCGCTAGAGACGTACCACATACAGAAGCCATTGAAGATGAACCGTTAGATTCAGTGATTTCTGATACTACACGTACTGTGTATGGGAATTCATCAATTGATGGCATTACCGCAGCAATACCACGCTTAGCAAGCTTACCGTGACCAATTTCACGACGCTTAGGTGAACCTACAAAACCAGTCTCACCTACACAGTATGGAGGGAAGTTGTAGTGTAGTAGGAAGTAATCTTTCTTCTCACCCGTTAGCTCATCAATGATTTGTGCGTCACGTTGAGTACCAAGCGTTGCAGTAACAAGTGCCTGAGTCTCACCACGAGTAAATAGAGATGAACCGTGAGTACGTGGAAGTACACCTGTACGTACGTCTAGCGCACGAACCATGTCTTTTTCACGACCATCGATACGTGGGTTACCAGCGATGATGCTGCGACGCACTACTGTTTTCTCTAGATCGTGGAAGATAGTGTGAATTTCTTTCGTGTTTGCTTCAACATCTTCAGCAAGTAGCACTTCGTTAACTTCATCAGCGATCTCGTGGATGCGATCGTAACGCGCCATCTTTTCTGTGATTTGGTAAGCTTCAACAAGCTTAGCTTCAGCAAGTTCTGCGATCTTGTTCTTAAGTGCAGTGTTCTCAGCTGGTGCAACCCAATCCCAAGCAGGAGTAGCAACTTCAGCTGCAAACTCGTTAATTGCTTTGATCACAGTTTGTTGTTGGTCGTGGCCAAATACAACAGCTTGTAGCATTTGCTCTTCTGTTAGACGGTCAGCTTCTGACTCAACCATAAGAACAGCAGCTTCAGTACCAGCAACAACAAGATCTAGACGGCTTTCTTCTAGCTCAACATTGCTTGGGTTTAGTACGAATTGATCGTTGATGTAACCAACACGTGCAGCACCGATAGGACCATTGAATGGGATACCAGAGATTGCAAGAGCCGCAGACGTACCGATCATAGTTACGATGTCAGGGCTTACTGCTGGGTTTACAGAAACAACAGTTGCAATAACTTGAACTTCGTTTTTGAAATCGTCAGGGAATAGCGGACGGATTGGACGGTCAATTAGACGTGCAGTCAGTGTCTCACCTTCAGAAGGACGACCTTCACGCTTGAAGAAACCACCAGGGATTTTACCTGCAGCGTAAGTACGCTCTTGGTAGTTTACTGTTAGTGGGAAGAAGTCTTGGCCTTCCACTGCTGTTTTTTTACCAACAACAGAAACGAACACTGATGTGTCGTCCATGCTAACCATAACTGCAGCCGTCGCTTGACGTGCCATAACACCAGTCTCAAGAGTAACCGTGTGGTTACCGTACTGGAAAGTCTTTACGATAGGATTCACGTGAATTTCCTTAATTTATTCCGCTTTCTATTTGCTCGCTAATTATAACGGAGACAAACAACAGCGTCATGTGATGATACCCACTTTCATGACATTTCACGTATCGCGACTAAGGAAATAATTCATAACAATGAAGCATTTCATTAGCCGCGACCTAAAGGTCGACGAAAACGACTCGTGATGTACAAAAATGAGATAACTAACAAACAGTTTGTATCTTTATCTATTATATTCCAGCTTTAGCCTGCATATAACAAACATCAGATTAATTTCGGTACAGATAGTAGCCGAAATTGAGGAAAAGAACAGGGGAAAAAATATAAACTGCGGGGCGTCTTATCTTTTTAAAACAAAAAGAAAGGAGCCATAAGGCTCCTTTCTAAAAAGCAATCTTAGCGACGTAGGCCTAGACGCTTGATTAGGTCTTGGTAACGATCTAGGTTCTTACCTTTTAGGTAGTCTAGAAGCTTACGACGACGAGAAACCATACGTAGAAGACCGCGACGGCTGTGGTGGTCGTGCTTGTGGTTAGCAAAGTGACCTTGAAGGTGGTTGATTTGTGCTGTTAGTAGCGCAACCTGAACTTCAGGAGAACCAGTGTCGTTTTGACCTTGTGCGTATTCTGCAACGATTGCTGCTTTAGTTTCTGCATTCAGAGACATAACTCATTCCTAATACAAAGATGTTTTAATTTGTGTCAGCCAATCTCTGATTCAGCCGACACCCGAGCCGCGGATTATACTGGTCGATATAGATAACTACAAGCGAATAATTAATAACCACGGCGATAATTAAGCGATTAACCGAGCGATAAATCATATTGATGTCACCATCGATGATTTATCACTTCAAATTGCGCTTAATCTTGTTGATGCTCGTTCGCCATCACACGTTTTGGTGCCAACATGCCTTTTGCATCAATCACACCAACACCGATGAACTCACGCTCTTGACCCACAGTAATACGCACTAGCGTACCTTCGGCAGGCACTCGGCCCGCTTGAACAGGATTACCATTAAGCACATGCACAGCAATAGCTGGCAGGATATTCACTTCTGGTAAGTCTTGTACCGCAGTATCTGTTGGCAGCAATAATGGATCTAATACCGTTCCCGGCTCTACATCATTGGCTTTAGCGTCATCAAGCATTGCTTGAAGTTGCTCAATTGTCACCATACGTTCGTAAGGGAAATTCGAGACTCCTGTACGACGTAGCATGATCACGTGAGCGCCACAGCCCAGCATTTCGCCAAGATCATCAACGATGGTGCGAATGTAAGTACCTTTTGAAACATGAAGCTCCATTTCCACTTCATTATTTTCAAAACGCAGTAAATCAACAGAGTAAACGGTGATTTTACGAGACTCACGAGGAACTTCAACACCTTCACGAGCATATTCGTAAAGCTTACGACCTTGGTACTTCAGTGCAGAGTACATCGATGGAATTTGATCTGTTGTACCACGGAATTTCGCAATACAACGCTCAAGTTGACCTCGATCCACTTTCACTTCGCGTGTTTCAACCACTTCACCATCAGAGTCAGAGGTATCAGTACGCTCACCGAGTTTTGCGATCACACGGTAGCGTTTATCTGAATCCAATAAGAACTGTGAGAACTTAGTCGCTTCACCAAAACAAATCGGCAGCATACCCGTCGCCAAAGGATCGAGCGCACCGGTATGGCCCGCCTTTTGTGCAAAGAAGATACGCTTTACTTTTTGCAGCGTATCGTTTGAGCTAATGCCTGTCGGTTTATCGACTAAAATCACACCGTTAATCGGACGACCTTTACGACGACGTGCCATGCTTATTCCTCGTCTTTCGCTTCGTCTTCGTCACCACGACGCTCTTCGTCAGAACGTACTGCATTGGTCACAAGGTTTGAAATACGCATACCTTCAGTTAGAGACTGATCGAAAATAAAGTTCAGCTCTGGTGTTACACGTAGACGAATTTGCTTACCCAATAGTGAGCGAATGTATGGTGCTTTTTCACGAAGAATAGCTAGGCTTTCTTCTTCCGTTTGATCACCAATCGTTAGGAACGTGATGTATACCTTTGCGTAACCCATATCACGAGATACGTCTACGCTAGAGATAGTCGTCATTGCTAGACGAGGCTCTTTTAATTCGCGTTGTAGGATCAACGCTAATTCTTTTTGTAGCTGCTGAGCTACACGCTGTGTACGGCTAAATTCTTTTGCCATTTTTTTGCTCTCTCTAAGAATTAGGCTCTTGAAAGAATGGGGAGCCGAAGCTCCCCATAATCATTTTGCTTAATAGTTAGCGACTTTGATGATTAATCAAGAGTACGCTTAACTTCAACAATTTCGTAAACTTCGATTTGGTCACCAACGCGAACATCGTTGTAGTTCTTAACGCCGATACCACATTCGTAGCCGTTCTTCACTTCGTTTACGTCATCTTTAAAGCGACGTAGTGACTCAAGCTCACCTTCGTAGATTACTACGTTATCACGTAGAACACGGATAGGGTTATTACGCTTGATAGTACCTTCAGTTACTAAACAGCCTGCAATTGCACCTAGTTTCGGTGACTTAAACACGTCACGAACTTCTGCAAGACCGCTGATCTCTTGCTTAAACTCAGGAGCAAGCATACCACCCATCGCAGCTTTAACTTCATCAATTAGCTGGTAGATGATTGAGTAGTAACGTAAGTCTAGGTTTTCAGTTTCAATAGTACGACGCGCAGAAGCATCAGCACGAACGTTGAAACCAAGAATGATAGCGTTAGACGCTGCTGCAAGTACTGCATCAGTTTCAGTAATACCACCAACACCAGAACCTACAATGTTCACTTTAACTTCATCAGTTGAAAGTTTACGTAGAGAATCTGCAATCGCTTCTACAGAACCTTGAACGTCAGCCTTAAGCACAACGTTTAGCTCTGCAACTTCACCTGCAGTCATGTTAGAGAACATGTTCTCAAGTTTCGCTTTCTGCTGGCGAGCAAGTTTAACATCACGGAATTTACCTTGACGGTAAAGTGCAACTTCACGTGCTTTACGCTCATCACGTACAACAGTCGCTTCGTCACCAGATGCTGGTACGCCTGAAAGACCTAAGATCTCTACAGGAATAGATGGACCTGCTTCTTCGATCTCTTGACCAATTTCGTTACGCATCGCACGAACACGACCGTACTCTAGACCACAAAGAACGATGTCGCCCTTACGTAGCGTACCTTCTTGAACTAGTACAGTTGCAACCGGACCACGACCTTTATCAAGACGAGATTCAACTACCACACCTTTCGCCATGCCTTCTGCAGCAGCAGTTAGCTCAAGCACTTCTGATTGAAGTAGGATTGCTTCTAGAAGACCATCGATGTTTGTACCCTGTTTTGCAGAGATGTGAACGAACATGTTCTCACCGCCCCACTCTTCAGGGATTACGTCGTATTGAGCTAGCTCATTCTTAACGTTGTCTGGGTTTGCGTCTTCTTTATCGATCTTGTTCACAGCAACAATCAGAGGAACACCTGCCGCTTTCGCGTGCTGGATCGCTTCGATTGTTTGAGGCATTACGCCATCGTCTGCAGCAACAACAAGAACAACGATATCTGTCGCTTGAGCACCACGAGCACGCATTGCAGTAAATGCTGCGTGTCCAGGAGTATCAAGGAAAGTGATCATGCCGTTTTCAGTTTCAACGTGGTAAGCACCGATATGCTGTGTAATACCACCAGCTTCACCTGAAGCAACGTGCGCTTTACGGATGTAGTCAAGTGTTGACGTTTTACCGTGGTCAACGTGACCCATGATTGTTACAACTGGAGCACGAGAAACTTTAGCAAGGTCATCTGAGTTACGATCAGAAAGTACCGCTTCTTCAAGCTCGTTTTCTTTACGTAGGATAACTTTGTGACCCATTTCTTCAGCAACAAGTGCAGCTGTTTCTTGGTCGATAACTTGGTTGATAGTCGCCATTGCGCCCATCTTCATCATCACCTTGATAACTTCAACGCCTTTTACAGACATCTTGTTAGCAAGTTCAGAAACAACAATTGTTTCGCCGATAACAACGTCTTGCTTAGCAACTTGCGCTGTTTTATCGAAACCATGCTGCATTGAGCTTGGCTTGTTAACTTGTTGCTTACCGCGACCACGTTGGTTACGACCACCGCGAGCACCGCGTTCATCTTGCTTCGCAGCAGGCTTTTTCTTCTTACGACGGCGAGAAGATTCTTCTTTACGGTCTTGTTCATCTTCTGCAGCACGTGCGTAAGTTGATGTCGTCGTATGGTAATCAGATTTTTCCATACTTTGATCAGGGCTAATCCCTTGATTTTGGTTCTTTTCTGCCATCTTGCGAGCCTCTTCTAGCTGACGCTGACTTTCTTCTTCGGCTTTTCGCTTGGCTTCCTCTTCCAGACGACGCTGTAGTGCCTCAGCATCTAGTTTAGCCTGTTTGTCAGCGACGGCGCGCAAAGCTTTCTCTTCAGCCTTACGCTTATCCTGTTCGATACGCTTCGCTTTTTCCTCAGCGTCACGCTTTGCTTTTTCTTCCGCTTCTCGTTTTGCAGTTTCAGCTGCTTTACTTTGCTCTTCTGCGGCACGCTTAGCTGCTTCTTCAGCTTCACGTTTAGCGGCTTCTTCAGCCGCTTTTTGGGCAATTGCATCTGCTTCGCGTTTCGCTGCTTCTTCCGCTTCACGCTTCACAGCTTCTTCTGCTGCGCGTTGTTCTTCTTCTAAAGCTGAACGCTTAACGTAAGTGCGTTTTTTTCGCACTTCAACTTGAACATTTTTGTTCTTGCCACCGCTACCAGACACGCTAAGCGTACTGCGTGTCTTGCGTTGCAGAGTAAGACGAGTTGGAGCTCCGTCAGTATTGCTGCTACCTCCATGCTCCTTTTGGAGATGGTTTAGTAACGCCTGCTTTTCGGTTTGGCTTACATTTTCATCAGCTTTCTTCGCAATACCTGCTTCAGAAAATTGCTGAAGTAAACGGTCAATTGGCGTACCAATTTCTTCCGCCAATGTTTTAACGGTAACCTCTGACATAATGCTCCTCCCTTGCTTTATATTGATTACGCTTCGTCGCTGAACCAGCAAATGTTACGTGCAGCCATGATTAGCTCACCCGCTTTTGCGTCGTCTACGCCTTCGATATCGGTCAAGTCATCAGTTCCCTGATCAGCAAGATCCTCAAGCGTACAAATACCTTTTGCTGCTAGTTTAAATGCTAACTCGCGCTCAAGGCCTTCAAGACCTAATAGGTCTTCAGCTGGCTCAGCACCGTCAAGCGATTCTTCTTTAGCAAGCGCAAGTGTCGTTAATGCAGCTTTTGCACGACTACGTAATTGTTCAATTAGGTCTTCATCAAGACCTTCAACTTCCATTAGCTCACTTACTGGAACGTAAGCAATTTCTTCTAATGTAGTGAAACCTTCTTCAACCAATACCGTTGCGAACTCTTCATCAATATCAAGGTGCTTAGTAAACACTTCAATTGACTCTTTCGCTTCTTCTTGGTGTTTCTTCTGAAGATCTTCAACAGTCATTACATTTAGTTCCCAACCAGTAAGTTGAGATGCTAGACGTACGTTTTGACCGCTACGACCGATTGCTTGTGCAAGGTTATCTTTTTGCACAGCGATATCCATCGTGTGGTTATCTTCATCAACGATGATTGAATCAACTTCTGCAGGTGCCATCGCATTGATAACGTATTGCGCAGGATTCTCATCCCAAAGCACGATATCAATACGCTCGCCACCAAGCTCACCAGAAACCGCTTGAACACGTGCGCCACGCATACCAACACACGCACCCACTGGGTCAATACGCTTATCGTTAGTTTTTACTGCGATTTTTGCACGAGAACCAGGATCGCGTGCTGCGCCCATTAGCTCAATTAGCTCTTCGCCCATTTCTGGCACTTCAATACGGAATAGCTCAGAAAGCATTTCTGGCTTAGAACGTGTCATGAATAACTGGAAGCCACGCGCTTCTGGCGCAACTTTGTATAGTAGACCACGTACACGGTCACCCGGACGGAAGTTTTCACGTGGTAACTGGTCATCACGTTGGATAACAGCTTCTGCATTGTTACCAAGATCGATGATCACAGCATCACGGTTTACTTTCTTAACGATACCAGTGATCAGCTCACCTTCGTTATCGATAAATTGCTCAACGATTTGTGCACGTTCAGCTTCACGTACTTTTTGTACGATCACTTGCTTCGCTGTTTGCGTAGTGATGCGATCGAATGTTACTGATTCGATTTCATCTTCTACGTAATCACCTTCAACAAGCTCAGGATTTTCAAACTGCGCAGCTTCTAGCGTGATTTCTAGCGTAGGTTGAGTCACTTCTTCTACAGCTTTCCAACGACGGAAAGTTTCGAACTCACCTGTTTTACGATCGATCGTAACACGTACATCGATTTCTGCTTCATGCTTTTTCTTAGTCGCTGTTGCAAGTGCAATTTCTAATGCTTCAAAAATACGCTCACGAGGAACAGCTTTTTCGTTGGATACCGCTTCTACGACAGCCAAAATTTCTTTGTTCATTTCTAATGCCCCAATTTAGCGGTTAGAATTTTGGAACCAGGTTGGCCTTGGAGATATTGCTCAGTGCAAAGGACTCTTCATTGCCATCTACGTTAAGAGTGATCAATTCGCCATCTACAGCGACAATGTCACCTTTCCACTTACGACGGTTACCCATCGCCATTTTTAGCACTATGCTAGCTTCATGGCCAACAAACTGCTCATAATGTGCTGCTTTGAATAGTGGTCTTTCCAATCCAGGGGAAGATACTTCCAAGTTATAAGCAACAGTAATTGGATCTTCAACGTCCATTACTGCACTAATTTGGCGACTAACTTCAGCGCAATCTTCTACATTGATACCATTTTCATGGTCAATAAATACGCGAAGTGTGGAGTGCTCACCAGCACGAATGAACTCTAAACCAACGAGTTCATAGCCTAAAGCAAGAACCGATGGCTCAAGCATTTCGGTTAATTGTGTCTCTAAAGCTGTCAAAACAACCCCCCTGGAAACAAAAAAAGGGCATTAAAGCCCAGTAGATACCTGAATGGTCATGTTTCAGATAATAAAAAACCCCGAATTACGGGGTTTTTTATTACTGGACCCTGATTACTGTGACGCATAAATTGCTGTCTCAGTAAGAAAACAGACATTCGCATTTAAGAGTAGTCTATTTTCGGGAAAGTGGTTGCGGGGGCCGGATTTGAACCAACGACCTTCGGGTTATGAGCCCGACGAGCTACCAAGCTGCTCCACCCCGCGTCCGAATTCAAACGAATTATATCGTTAGGGCGTTACTATTTCAAGTAACCAGTATAATGGTGCCGAGAAGGGGACTTGAACCCCTACACCTTGCGGCACTAGCACCTCATGCTAGCGTGTCTACCAATTTCACCATCTCGGCTAAATCTTTAATTACTGAGGGATCTCATCGTGTGATGGTGCTTTCTCAGTATTTGTTTTTTCAACAACTGGCTGTGTTGTTGCAGGTGCTGTTAGGTTTTCCCAACCACTGCCCTCTGTTGCTTGCTTAGCACTCATGTTGCCAAGAACAAGACTGATCACAAAGAAAATTGCAGCCAAAAGTGTTGTCATACGGGTTAAAAAGTTTCCAGAGCCGCTAGAGCCAAACAATGTGCCTGATGCTCCAGCCCCGAAAGAGGCTCCCATATCTGCGCCTTTACCTTGCTGTACCAAAACTAGGCCAATTACACCAAGCGCGGCGACAAGATAAATCACAAGTAGAATTTCGTACATGGCTTCCACCTATGGTTAAATTGCTATGCCAGCTTTGCTCTAGGCAGGGCCAGCGCACTCCACATTCCAAGGAGCGAATGCATACTAGCGAAACCCTATCGTAGTGACAAGCAATATTTAATGAAAAAAGCTTTCACCAGCATCACTTGCACAACATTTAGCCAAAACAAACTGAACACAAAAATATAGGCAGAGTATCGTACTACTCTGCCTTCTACATGAAGCGATAAATATATTTCAAAAACAGACAAATATATATTTATCACATTTTGCAAATTAACAGTTTTCTTTTACTGCTTTTGCAATATCAAGCGCATACTGCTGAACAGCAGCCGCATCTTGACCTTCAACCATAACACGAATGAGTGGCTCGGTGCCTGATTTACGCAATAATACGCGACCATTATCACCTAATTTTTCTTCAACTAATTTCGTTGCACTAGTCACTGCTTCAGATTGAAGTGGATCAGACTCACCTTTAAAACGTACATTTTCCAGTACCTGTGGGAACATCGTCATGCCGTCACACAGCTCTTTTAGGCTCATCTTGCTCGCTACAATTGATGCCATTACTTGAAGACCAGCAACAATACCGTCACCTGTTGTTACCTTATCTAGCAAAATAACGTGACCTGAGTTTTCTGCACCAATTAACCAATCGTGCTTTTGAAGCTCTTCCATTACGTAGCGATCGCCAACTTTAGCGCGCACAAATGGAATACCTAAGTTTTTCAGTGCAACTTCCATACCCATATTTGTCATTAGGGTACCGACTACACCCCCTTTCAATTCACCACGGCGTAGAGCATCACGGGCAATGATGTAAGCAATTTGATCACCATCAACTTTGTTTCCTAGCTCATCAACCATGATCACACGGTCGCCATCACCATCTAGCGCAATACCAAAGTCAGCTTTCTCTTCTAGTACTTTAGCTTGAAGAGCTGCAACATTTGTTGCGCCTACTTTATCATTGATATTCACACCATTCGGTTCACAACCAATGGCAATCACTTCAGCACCAAGCTCTGCAAATACTTTCGGTGCAATGTGGTAAGTTGCGCCGTGAGCACAATCAACAACAATTTTAAAACCTTCTAGGCTTAAGTGTGTTGGGAATGTACCTTTACAGAACTCAATGTAACGGCCTGCAGCGTCATCAATACGGTAAGCTTTACCTAATAATGCTGACTCAACACATGTTAACGGCTTTTCCATTTCAGCTTCAATCGCAAGCTCAATCTCATCTGGTAATTTAGTACCTTGAGCTGAGAAGAATTTAATACCATTGTCGTAATAAGGATTATGAGAAGCAGAAATAACAATACCAGCCTCAGCTCGGAAAGTGCGAGTAAGGTAAGCAACGGCTGGTGTTGGCATTGGCCCCGTAAATGCAGCTTTTAAACCTGCTGCTGCTAAACCTGCTTCAAGCGCAGATTCCAACATATAACCTGAAATACGTGTATCTTTGCCGATAAGTACTTTTTTAGTACCTGTTTGCGATAATACTCGACCAGCAGCCCAACCTAGCTTCATTACAAAGTCAGGTGTAATTGGTGATTCACCAACGAAACCACGGATACCATCAGTACCAAAGAACTTACGTTCAGTCATATCTTGCTCCTAGCAATTTTGAATACTACTGCGACTTTTTCGTTAATTAATAGCCACAATTCTTTTTACTTAGATTGTTGCAACACCATATTACAGACTTTCATCACTTCGACTGTTTCTTTGGCGTCATGAACTCTAATAATTTGTGCGCCTTTCATTGCGGCAATAGTAGCACAAGCTAAACTACCTGCGAGACACTCTGAAGGTTGCTTACCTAACAGATTAAATATCATTGATTTGCGAGACATACCAGCGAGAACGGGTAAGCCCAACTGATGAAAATGCTCAAGATGAGCAAGCATTTCATAGTTATGCTCTAAGGTTTTACCAAAGCCAAAACCTGGGTCGAGAATTAACTGTTGGCGCTCAATACCAACCGCTTGACATGCCTTAATACGTTCATCAAGAAAAACAGAAACATCTTCAAGCAGATTTTTGTAATTAGGTTTATGCTGCATTGTACGCGGTTGCCCCTGCATATGCATCAAGCAGATAGGCACATTAGCATTCGCAGCTACCATTAATGCATTAGGCTCTTGTAATGCGCGAACGTCATTAATTAAATCGGCACCGGCATTAACCGCTTCATACATCACATCCGCTTTACTGGTATCAATTGAGATCCAGCAATCAAACCGCTGACGTATGGCTTCAATCACAGGGACAACACGCTCGAGTTCTTCATGTAGTGCAACATCTTTAGCACCTGGACGGGTAGACTCACCACCAATATCAATAATTGCAGTACCCGCAGCAAGCATGCTTTCGACGTGATATAAGGCATGATCAATACGATTAAACTTGCCACCATCTGAAAAAGAATCCGGTGTTACATTTAAAATACCCATCACTTGCGGTGTCGATAAATCTAACGTTTTATTACGACTGGTTAATTGCATTCTCGTTCCATTTTATTCAGATAATAAAAAGCCCCGACCGAGGCCAGGGCTTTTCTTTAGCGTGATATTAAGCCTGAGGTTTAGTATCAGTATCGTCTTCTTTCGTTAACGCATCGATACCATCGCCAATCGGCTCTTCAGGCGCAATCTCAGTTTCAGGTGCTTCTTTCGCTGATGACTTAATTGTATCGTCTTCATCCGCCCAACCTTTCGGTGCGCGAATTTCAGCTTTACGCTCCATCAAGTCATCAATCTGACCTGCATCGATTGTCTCATACTTCATCAATGCATCTTTCATTGCATGCATGATATCCATGTTATCTTCAAGGATTTGACGAGCTCGCGCATAGTTACGATCAATAATTTCACGCACTTCATTATCGATAAGCTTCGCAGTGTCATCTGACATGTGTTTACTTTGTGTCACAGAGCGACCAAGGAACACTTCACCTTCATCTTCTGCGTATAGCAAAGGACCTAGCTTGTCAGAGAAACCCCATTGCGTCACCATCTTACGTGCGATATCTGTTGCACGTTCGATATCGTTCGATGCACCTGTCGATACTTTATCGCGACCGTAAATTAGCTCTTCAGCTAGACGACCACCGTAAAGGCTAGAAATCATCGACTCCAAGAACTCACGTGAATGACTTACACGATCTTGCTCTGGTAGATACATAGTCACACCTAACGCACGACCACGTGGAATGATTGACACTTTGTAGACTGGATCATGATCCGGTACTAAGCGACCAATAATTGCGTGACCTGCTTCATGGTATGCTGTTGATTCTTTTTGATCTTCAGACATAACCATTGATTTACGCTCTGCGCCCATCATGATTTTGTCTTTCGCTAGTTCAAATTCAACCATTGAAACTGTACGCTTGTTACCACGAGCTGCAAACAATGCCGCTTCGTTTACAAGGTTTGCCAAATCAGCACCAGAGAAGCCCGGTGTACCACGAGCGATTAACGATGCATTCACATCACCATCAAGCGGTACTTTACGCATGTGAACTTTAAGGATCTGCTCACGACCACGTACATCAGGTAAACCAACCACTACTTGACGGTCAAAACGACCTGGACGAAGTAATGCAGGGTCTAATACGTCAGGACGGTTGGTTGCAGCGATAACGATGATACCTTCGTTACCTTCAAAACCATCCATTTCAACTAGCATTTGGTTAAGTGTTTGCTCACGCTCATCGTGACCACCACCAACACCAGCACCACGTTGACGACCAACAGCATCGATTTCATCGATAAAAATGATACAAGGCGCAGCTTTTTTCGCTTGTTCGAACATGTCACGGACACGAGAAGCACCCACACCCACGAACATTTCAACGAAGTCAGAACCTGAAATCGTAAAGAACGGTACTTTTGCTTCACCAGCAATTGCTTTTGCTAGCAATGTCTTACCTGTACCAGGAGGACCAACCATTAATACACCAGTTGGGATTTTACCACCTAGCTTTTGGAAACGGCTTGGATCACGTAGGTAATCAACCAGTTCTTTAACGTCTTCTTTCGCCTCATCACAACCTGCAACGTCTGCAAATGTTGTTTTGATTTGGTCTTCGCTCATCATACGCGCTTTAGACTTGCCGAACGACATGGCACCTTTGCCACCGCCGCCCTGCATTTGGCGCATAAAGAAAATCCAAACACCAATAAGTAGAAGCATTGGGAACCAAGAAATGAAGATAGAAGCCAGTAAGCTTGGCTCTTCAGGTGGTGTACCTTCAACAGCTACGTTAGCGTTAATTAAATCGTCTAACAGTTTAGGATCATTTGCGACAGGTAAGTATGTTACGTAGCTCGCATTATCACGTTTGGTTACAGTGATTTCACGATCATTGAATCGCACTTCCTTTATCTGATCCTGACCGATTTGACGGACAAATGTCGTATAGTCTACTTGACCACTTGCCTTACCACTGTTAGTACCAAAACTTTGGAATACAGACATAAGAACAACGGCAATGACTAACCATAAAATCAAGTTTTTTGCCATGTCACTCAAGGTGTTAACCTCGCGATAACTAAAAGATGAATGTAGATTACTACAGTTTGTAACCTGTAGCCACAATATAGACTTCACGCGAACGATCTCGCGATGAATCTGGTTTACGAATTTTAACCACTTTGAACATACTACGAACTTCAGCTAAGTATTGGTCAAAGCCTTCGCCTTGGAAAACTTTTACCGCAAAGCTACCGTTCGGTGCAAGTACTTGTCGACACATATCAAGTGCTAGCTCAACAAGGTACATCGCTCTCGGTTGGTCGGATGCAAGATTACCACTCATATTAGGAGCCATATCAGACATTACAACATCAACCATATCAGGTTGAATACGTGCTAATAGAGCCTCTAATACTGCCTCTTCACGGAAATCACCCTGCAGGAAACTAACACCTGGAAGTGAATCCATTGGCAAAATATCACAAGCAATGACCTGTCCTTCATCACCTACAACTTCTGCCGCATATTGTGACCAACCACCTGGTGCAGCACCAAGGTCAACCACTGTCATGCCCGGTTTTAATAATTTATCTTTGTTCTGAATTTCTTCAATTTTAAAGAAAGCGCGAGAACGATAACCACGTTTTTGGGCTTCTAAAACGTATTTATCATCAAAGTGCTCTTTCAGCCAACGGCCAGAACTGCCGGATTGTTTTTTTCTACTCATGCCTAACCTAATGAGTTGAGATACTTGTTAAGTATACGTCTGCCAAAGGCTTTATCGCATCTAATTCATTAAAATCTACAATTAAAATGTGCAGTACAACTCAAACACCGCAAATTTTCATGCTGCCATAACGCAAACAAATTAGTCTTCTAGTCTAGATGGCGGTAGAATGTCACGTTTTCAACCCTAGTAACCAAAAAAATAGAGTCATCATGAATCTAAGCACCAAACAAAAGCAATTCCTAAAAGGTCTTGCTCACAACCTAAAACCTGTTGTTCTTATGGGTGCAAACGGCCTAACTGAAGCTGTTTTAGCAGAAATTGAAATTGCACTTAACCATCATGAATTGATCAAAGTTAAGGTTGCTTCTGAAGAACGTGAAACTAAAGTTTTAATCGTCGATGCTATTGTTCGCGAAACTAAAGCTGAAAAAGTGCAGGTTATCGGTAAAACACTGGTTCTTTACCGCCAAAGCGAAGATCGCAAAATCGAGCTTCCTCGCAAATAAAAAAGGCCGCCTAGCGGCCTTTTTTGTATTAGCTATTAAGACAAAATATTTGACTCATAGCTAATCGGTGATACCTATTTTAATCATCGGTTTCATTGATAAACACAACATCAAAATAAGTTTGAAGCCTTAGATGTATTGCACTTCTAAAATTTCAAATTCTTTCTGACCACCCGGCGTTGAAATAGCAACTTCATCACCTTCCATTTTACCAATCAAGCCACGTGCAATTGGTGAGTTAACTGAAATTAAGTTTTGCTTAATATCGGCTTCATCATCACCCACAATGCAATACGTCACTTCTTTGTCTGTATCTAAGTCCAATAGTGTAATTGTAGTACCAAAAATCACTTTGCCAGTATTTGGCATTGTTGTTACATCAATAATTTGAGCTACAGACAATTTGTATTCAATATCACGAATTTGCGCTTCACAAATACCTTGCTCTTCACGCGCAGCATGGTATTCCGCATTTTCTTTTAAGTCACCAAGCTCACGAGCTTCAGCAATCGCCTGTGAAATCAGAGGGCGACGCTTTAACAACACATCAAGTTCACTACGTAGCTTTTGCTCGCCACGTACAGTCATTGGCACTTTTTCCATAAATAAATTACCTCAATAACCTGATAGCGAACGCCAATTTCAGGTAATAAAAAAGTTAGTCCAACAAAAGTTGGACTAACGGTATATATAAACGATTAGGATCATTTTAAACAAAGATGGCGCAGAGATCATCATTGTTACGTCATTATCAAGCTGAATCTGATATTAGCATTTTGCAATAGAGCACAAATAACAGACCATTTGTTTCATACCGTTAAGCAATAAAAAGGTTAGTAACACCAAATTATTCACCACAAATATAGGTAATAGCCTTAGCATTATTTTCTTATTCACAAAAGCTATAGCATCACAATTCAACAACATTTATACAAATATTCACACGCACTTTTTGACGCTATTATCTAAATACAACTAAAACTTAAAACCTATCGAGAACTTTTAGTGATTTAACTAACACATTGAATAATAACAATATAAAAACTAAAAAAACAAAAAAACGAATACTCATGAGGTATTTTTCAGTTTTTTTTACTAACATAAACCGACAGACACAAGTAAAAAGAACAGCATGCATTTGGCATAGAAATGCAACACATAAAAATTTTAAAAAGGATTCGGCAATGAACAAGCACCTTATTGCTTTAGCAGTAGCAGCAGCAACTCTATCTGGCGCAGCATCAGCAGCACAAGTTTACTCAGATGACTCATCTTCTCTTGCTATCGGCGGTCGTGTAGAAGCGCGTGCTCTTCTTTCAGAACAAGCTGACAACGAAAATGTACCAGCTAAACTACAAACAACTGATAACGAAGTAACTGACATTTCACGTGTGCGTGTAAACATCGATGCGAAAACACAAATCGCTGATGGCGTTCAAGGTATTGGTTTCTTCGAGCGCGAGTTCAAAGACGACAACTCTAACGACGAAAACCGTTACATGTACGCTGGTGTAAACAGCGACCAATACGGCCAAATTGTTTACGGTAAAGCTGACGGCTCTCTAGGTATGCTAACTGATTTCACTGATATCATGGCATACGCAGGTTCTGTTGTTGGTGGTACTAAGCTAGCAGTAGCTGACCGCACAACTAACAACCTAGCATACGCAGGTACTTTCGGTGATCTAACATTCAAAGCTAACTACGTATTCGCTGGTGCTGACTACGATAAGAATGGCAATAAGACAGACGTTCACGGCTTCTCAACAGCAGCTAAGTACAACGTTGCTGACACAGGTCTAGCTCTAGGTCTTGGTTACGGCGAACAACGCGATCAAAACGGTGTTAACACTCACAAAGCACGTTCTGAGCAGACTTTCGCAGTAGCATCTTACACAGTTGGTGACCTATACTTCGGTGGTCTATACAAGTACGGTCGTCGCGATGGTCAAAACCTTGTAACTGACAAAGTAACAGATACTCAAGGTTACGAATTCGCTGCAGCGTACACAGCTGGTAAAGCAGTATTCACAACTACTTACGGCTTCATGAAAGATGAAAAAGCTCACAACGTATATGATGAGCTAGCAAACGCTGTATCTGTTGACGGTACTTACTACTTCAACAGCAACTTCCGTACTTACGCTTCTTACACATTCAACATGCTTGATAAGAACGAAGTAGGTAAAGTTGCAGCATCTGACCAATTCGTTCTAGGTGCACGTTACGACTTCTAATCCTTGCGATTAAAGTAGAACAGATGAAGCGTCGACTTAGGTCGGCGCTTTTTTATTAGTTTTGTGTCATTTTTTAATCTTTATTCTTTATCTTTTTTTACCCTCTCTCATATAAACGTTATGATTAAGGTCTATCTCTTAACCAAAACTATGCCTTGATATGTTTAAAAAACTGCTTTGCTCTGCATTAATGGCAACGAGCTTCTCCTCTTTTGCTGCGTTTTCTCCCCAGCAAGCAATCAACCAACTGCCCAAAGGTAGTAATGTCGCGCTTCTCATCGTTAACCCTGCCACCAACAAAGTGATATACGATAAACGCGCAGCCGAATTACAAGCACCAGCAAGTACACAGAAAACAATCACTGCGCTTGCTGCAAAGCTATATCTTGGTAATAACTTCCGTTTTGATACTTACCTTGAGACCAAAGGTAATGACGTCATTTTAAAATTTAATGGTGACCCAACACTTAAGCGCAGCGATATTGCGAATTTGCTTCGCCAGCTAAAACAGCAAGGCATAACGACAATTAAAGGTAATCTGTACTTAAATGGCGGACATTTTACTGGCTATGAACGTGCTATTGGTTGGCCTTGGGATATTTTAGGATCTTGTTACAGTGCACCATCAAGTAGTATCAGCTTAGAGCACAACTGTGTTCAAGGTGCGCTATACAGTAATAAATCTTTTGGTGATGTCACACGTGTAAATGTGCCTAGCCACCAGCCAATTAAGGCACAAACATCAGCCATTGTGGTTTCCAAAGCGCAGCAAAAAGAGCAACACTGTCAGCTATCAATGACCTCCAATGATCGTAACATGTACCAAATCAGTGGGTGTATACAGCCTCGTAAAGAGCCTCTACCACTTAAATTTGCAGTGCAAAACACCACCTTGTATTCAACCGCGATTATTCAACAAGAGCTTAAGCGCGCAGGTATTAAGTTAAACGGTAAGGTACTTCGTAACGATAAAATTAACGGAAAAATTATCGCAACACACCGTTCAGCACCACTATCAACGCTACTTGATATTATGTTGAAGCGCTCTGATAACTTATTTGCCGATAATATTGCCAAAACGATTGGTGCAAAATATTACAACCAAGCCGGTAGTTACAGTAACGGCATTGAAGCAATCAAAGCGATACTCAAAGATAAAGCAGGAATCGATCTTTCTGATACCGTAATGGTGGATGGCTCAGGCTTATCGCGTAATAACCGCTTAACAGCAAATGACTTAATGAAAGTGGTGACTTACATTTATCGTCATCCACAGCTTGGTTTAATGAATGATCTACCTGTATCAGGGAAAAGTGGCACGTTACAGTACCGTCGCAGTATTCGTGATGTTCCGCTAAAAGGTAAGATTATTGCTAAAAGTGGCTCTTTATTTGGTACCTATAACTTGGCGGGTGTGATTAATACCCAAAATGGCAAACCACTCCTCTTTGTACAGTTAGTGACTAATTACTATCCACACATGCATGACGGTGAAAAAGCAGCATTGCCACCGATTTACCAATTTGAAAAACAGCTTTATAACTCTCTTTATAAAAGCTACTAAATAGCGCGTTCAATAAAACAAAAGCCACTATAGCTAACCTATAGTGGCTTTTTTATAACAATGTTTATCAATGCCCTAATCCAAGCATCCAATTAACAGTCGTGAAATAAATCATCATCCCAGTAATATCAACCATAGAAGCTAAGACAGGACTCACAAGTACCGCGGGATCCAAATTAAAAGCCCTTGCGATCATAGGTAATACTCCCCCTATGGTGGTTGAGATGACAACTTGGATCGAAATCGCAATACCTATCGCAAGAGCAATAGAATCAAGTGTCATTCCTACAGGTAACACTACATCACCGCTAAAGAAAATAACTCGCCCGATGATCACAGCAGCAAGGCAGATAGCAATAACCATCGCAACACGAAACTCTTTCCACAAAACGGCTAACCAGTCCCGTGATTTTATTTCTTCCATTGCCAAAGCTCGCACTACCAAAGTCGCAGCTTGTGAACCTGTATTCCCTCCAGCAGCTGCAATGACAGGCATATAGATAGCAAGTAACACTAATTGACTTAACGTATCTTCATAATGGGAAATAATTAAGCCTGAGACGATTCCCATTAGTGCCAAACCGACAATCCAACCTATGCGCTCTTTCACATGATTGAAGACACTATTTTCTAGGTAATCTCCAGTAGGCTCGACTTCCGAGCTAATGAGTCCTAATCCACTAGCTAACTGACGGGCTCTGACTTCCTGTTTTAATTCATCTAATCTATCTAATAATATTTGTACATGTCGCAATGGACATTCATGTAGCATAGCTAACGCATCTGGTACCGGCATTTTTACTAGTAACTGTGCTTGCTCATCCAAATCATATTTTAGAAATGCATTACGTACTGCAAGTGCATCTTTGTGTGCTATTTGTGTTGTTGCAGCGAAAACTGCATCATTCATTACCGCCATGGCGAATCTCCCGATTGGCTGACTCTCTAAAAGAGATGGTAACGACCACCGACATAACATTACGTATTATCAGCAACAACTATCGCCAATGCTGAATAATTAATGCTATGAATTAAGATAGGAAATGGAAAATCAAAGGAAAGCTGTCGTGAAAGTGCATTACTAAAAAGGAAGGTTAGACATACTATTCCGCACATAGTCGTACGGAGGAAACAATGGATACCGTAAACTAAGCGAGATTTTCCTGCTTCATACTTGGGGGATGGTCGGTATCGTTCATTATTGTCTCCAAAAACATGTATCGCTTACTGCGACGCCTGCATTCTAAATAAACCAACCTGTATAGAAACTGATTATCAAAGTTTATTTATTTCAATTAATTATAAAAATAAAAAAACCGAGCATCATAGCTCGGCTTTTCTGTTTCAATTCACGTTACACTTACTTAATACGTGCGTGTAGCTCTTGAATTGAGGTCACTGTATTGCGGTCATCTGCGGTATGCGCCATACAGGTTGCAAATGCAGCATTTAGCGTTGTGGTGTAGTTCACCTTCTCAGCTAGTGCACCACGACGAAGCACTTTTGAATCTTCAATCGCTTGACGACCAGCAGCAGTGTTAACAATGTAGGTGTATTCATTGTTCTTGATACGGTCAAGAATATGAGGGCGACCTTCATGTACTTTGTTAACTAGACGAGGGTTAATACCCGCTTCACCAAGAATCACAGCTGTACCGTGAGTTGCATCTAACTGGTAACCCAACTTAGTTAGCTTAGAAGCAAGATCAACCACACGTTGCTTATCACCTTCACGAACAGATAGTAGTGCACGACCACCTTCTGGGTACTCTTTACCACAACCTAATTCCGCTTTTGCGAATGCTTCAGCAAACGTATTACCGATACCCATTACCTCACCTGTTGAGCGCATTTCAGGGCCTAACAGTGGGTCAACACCTGGGAACTTGTTAAACGGTAGCACCACTTCTTTCACAGAGTAATACGGTGGAATGATTTCCTTAGTAAAGCCTTGTGATTCAAGTGATTGACCTGCCATAACACGCGCTGCAATCTTAGCTAGTGGTGCACCTGTCGCTTTAGAAACAAACGGTACGGTACGTGCTGCACGAGGGTTAACTTCGATTAGGTACACTTGACCATCTTTGACTGCGAACTGAGTGTTCATTAGGCCACGAACACCTAATTCAAACGCAAGGTTCTTAACTTGCTCACGCATCACATCTTGGATTTCTTGGCTTAAGGTGTACGCTGGCAGTGAACATGCAGAGTCACCTGAGTGAACACCCGCTTGCTCGATATGCTCCATAATACCGCCAATCACCACTTGCTCACCATCACAAATCGCATCAACGTCAACTTCAACCGCATCATCTAGGAAACGATCTAGTAGTACTGGTGATTCATTTGAAACGCTAACTGCTTCATTGAAGTAGCGACGCAAGTCTTGCTCATCGTAAACAATTTCCATTGCACGACCACCAAGCACGTAAGAAGGACGTACAACCAGAGGGAAACCAATTTCACGCGACTTCTCAACCGCTTGCTCCATCGTCGTCACTGTTGCGTTTTCAGGTTGTAGTAAACCTAAACGGTCAACCGCTTGTTGGAAACGCTCACGGTCTTCTGCACGGTCAATCGCATCAGGGCTTGTACCGATGATTGGCACGCCTGCTGCTTCTAGTGCGCGTGCCAGTTTAAGTGGTGTTTGACCACCGTACTGAACAATAACGCCTTTTGGTTTTTCAACGCGTGCGATAGCCAGTACATCTTCCAGAGTTACTGGTTCAAAGTACAAGCGATCTGATGTGTCGTAATCCGTTGATACTGTCTCAGGGTTACAGTTAACCATAATAGTTTCGTAGCCGTCTTCACGCAGTGCTAATGATGCATGTACACAGCAGTAGTCAAATTCGATACCTTGACCGATACGGTTTGGACCACCGCCCAATACCATGATCTTATCTTTGTCTGTTGGATTTGCCTCACACTCTTCATCGTATGATGAGTACATGTAAGCTGTATCTGATGAGAACTCAGCCGCACACGTATCTACACGTTTGTAGACTGGGTGAATGTCGAACTGATCGCGTAGTTTGCGAATTTCACCTTCACCAATGCCAAGTAGTTTAGCAAGACGCGCATCAGCAAAACCTTTACGCTTAAGTTTGCGTAATACTTCTGCATTTAGGCCAGCAAAGCCTGCCGCTTTCACTTGCTCTTCAAGCTTGATGATTTCTTCAATTTGAACCAAGAACCAACGGTCGATGTTAGTAAGGTTAAAGATACCGTCAACCGACATACCAGCACGGAACGCATCACCGATGTACCAAATACGCTCTGCGCCTGCTTCTTTCAGTTCATGACGGATCTTGCTCATCGCGTTTGGATCGTCAAGGTCAACCATTTCATCAAAACCCATCGCGCCAACTTCTAGGCCACGTAGTGCTTTGTGTAGTGATTCTTGTTGGTTACGACCAATCGCCATAACCTCACCAACCGACTTCATCTGTGTCGTTAGACGATCGTTAGCGCCAGCAAATTTCTCGAAGTTAAAGCGAGGGATCTTCGTTACTACGTAATCGATAGTAGGTTCAAATGATGCAGGTGTTGCGCCACCTGTGATGTCATTCATTAGTTCATCAAGGGTGAAACCAATTGCCAGTTTTGCCGCGATTTTTGCAATCGGAAAACCTGTCGCTTTTGATGCCAGTGCTGATGAGCGAGATACACGTGGGTTCATCTCGATGATAACCATACGGCCATCTTTCGGGTTGATACCAAACTGTACGTTTGAACCACCTGTTTCAACACCAATTTCACGCAGTACTGCAAGCGATGCATTACGCATTAATTGGTATTCTTTGTCTGTTAGGGTTTGTGCTGGTGCAACAGTGATTGAGTCACCGGTGTGGATACCCATTGGGTCAAAGTTTTCAATCGCACACACAATGATACAGTTGTCATTCTTATCGCGAACCACTTCCATTTCATATTCTTTCCAACCAATTAATGACTCATCAATCAGAAGCTCATTAGTTGGTGAAAGATCAAGACCGCGAGAACAGATCTCTTCGAATTCTTCTTTGTTGTAAGCAATACCGCCACCCGTACCACCCATAGTAAATGATGGGCGAATGATACATGGGAAACCAACCATATCGAGCACTTTGTAAGCTTCTTCCATGGTTTTCGCAGTATCAGCGCGAGGACACTCTAAGCCGATAGATTTCATTGCTTTATCGAAGCGAGAGCGGTCTTCTGCTTTATCGATAGCATCAGCTGTTGCACCGATCATCTCAACGCCGAACTCTTCTAGTACGCCGTGACGCTCAAGATCAAGTGCACAGTTTAGTGCTGTTTGACCGCCCATGGTTGGTAGTACCGCATCAGGACGCTCTTTAGCAATGATATTACGTACCACTTCCCAGTGAATTGGCTCGATGTAAGTTGCATCCGCCATTTCTGGATCAGTCATGATAGTGGCAGGGTTAGAGTTTACCAGAATAACGCGGTAACCCTCTTCACGAAGTGCTTTACAAGCTTGTGCACCTGAGTAATCGAACTCACATGCTTGACCGATAACGATTGGTCCTGCACCTAGAATTAGTACACTTTTTATGTCAGTACGTTTTGGCATTTCTTACTACTCCCGGCTTAGGCGCTGTGTTTCTTAATTAATTCGATAAAGTGATCAAATAATGGTGCTGCATCGTGTGGACCAGGGCTTGCTTCTGGGTGGCCTTGGAAACTGAATGCAGGCTTATCGGTACGATGAATACCTTGTAGCGAGCCATCAAACAGGGATTTGTGTGTCGCACGTAAGTTTTCAGGTAACGTTGCTTCATCAGCAGCAAAACCGTGGTTCTGGCTGGTGATCATCACAACATCACGATCTAAATCTTTAACTGGGTGGTTAGCACCGTGGTGACCAAACTTCATTTTCACCGTTTTTGCACCGCTTGCTAGGGCAAGAATTTGGTGACCTAAACAGATACCGAAGATTGGAATATTTTTATCAAGGAATGTTTTAGTAGCTTCAATAGCGTAAGTACATGGCTCTGGATCACCTGGACCATTTGATAGGAAAACACCATCTGGGTTTAGTGCAAGTACATCTTCTGCCGATGTTTGTGCTGGCACAACTGTTAAACGACAGCCACGATCAACCAACATACGTAAGATATTGCGTTTAGCACCAAAATCATAAGCCACTACGTGGTATGGTAGCTCACTATCTTCCTGTGCTTCTGGTAAGCCGTTCTCTAGTGTCCAAGAACCTTGCTTCCAGCTATATGTCTCGCTTGTTGTCACTTCTTTTGCTAAATCCATGCCTTTAAGACCAGGGAAAGCTTTCGCTTGCTCTAGTGCAAAGGCTTCGTCGAGGTTATTGCCTGCGATAATACAACCGTTTTGCGCACCCTTTTCACGAAGAATTCGAGTTAGCTTACGAGTATCAATATCGGCGATACCAACGACGTTTTGTGATTTTAAATAATCAGAAAGAGATTGTTCAGAGCGGAAGTTTGAAGCGATAAGAGGAAGATCACGAATAACCAGACCTTGTGCATGAATAGCGGTAGATTCTTCGTCTTCGGTATTAGTACCGGTATTGCCAATGTGGGGATAAGTAAGAGTAACGATCTGTTGTGAATAAGAAGGGTCGGTGAGAATTTCCTGATACCCCGTCATCGAGGTGTTAAAAACGACTTCACCAACGGCCGAACCATCTGCCCCAATGGACACACCGCGGAACACTGTCCCATCTTCCAGGACTAACAGCGCAGATTTGCTCAAGACAACCTCCAATTAAATAAAAATGCAATTAAAACAGATAAAGTTGCAATTACCCATTCCTTTAAACGCCAAAAACCATGCCTTGCTGATTTTTGACAAATTTCGCAAATTCTATTGATCAGTTAGCATTCTGTCAACATCACAAAGAAAATAAAGTTAGAAAAAGACTCCTTTACATCACTTTTAGCACCAACAAGCAAAAACAATACATTTAGTTACAGTAAAAAGCATCAAGCACAACAAATAAAAAGATTTAATCGTTTGCTTTTTTCACAAACACATTAACAAAATTTAATTCAGTAAAAAAACCAAAAAGAAGAAAGGTTTTAACGTAAAAACAGACAACACAAAAGAAAAAACACATCAAACACAAATTTAACCAACAAAACATTGCGTAAAAGGTATATTTATTACACTCACGAACGCTATTCCTAACAATCTTACTGAATAACGGAATTTATTCACTTTAGCGATATCGAGTTAGCTTTATGTAGGTATAAAAAAACCTGCTACATAGCAGGTTTTTTGTTTAAATCTATCAACTCACAATGAATCAAGCCCAAGAACATCTTCCATGGTATAAAAACCTGGTGCTTTATCATTAAGCCACACTGCCGCACGAACTGCGCCATTGGCAAATGTCATGCGATCCGTTGCCTTGTGGGTAATTTCTACACGCTCACCAATGTCAGCAAACATAGCGGTATGTTCACCAACAATGTCACCAGCACGGATTGTTGCAAAGCCAATTTCATCACGAGTACGTTCACCAGTGATCCCTTCACGAGCATAAACGGCAACATCACTCAGCTTATTACCCATCGCACCCGCAATCGCTTCACCCATACCAATAGCTGTACCCGATGGCGCATCCACTTTATGACGGTGGTGTGCTTCAACGATTTCGATATCGCAATAATCACCCATCACTTTTGCTGCTTTTTCTAACAACTTAAATACTAGGTTTACACCCACACTATAATTAGGTGCCATTACTACAGGGATCTCTGCAGCCGCTGCATCAATCAGCTCACGTTCTTGCTCAGTAAACCCTGTGGTACCAATCACGATCTTTTTATTATGTTGCTTACAAAACTCAATGTTTGCCAAGGTTGCAACAGGTGCAGTAAAGTCAATCAATACATCAAAATCATCAAGAGCCTTGCTAAGATCATCCACAATGATCACGTTCGCAATACCCGTACCAGCTAACTCTCCCGCATCAACGCCGACTAACGTCGAACCTGCACGTTCAGTTGCTGCACCTAGCTCTGCTTTTTCTGATAGTTGTGTGGCTTTTAATAGCTGACGACCCATTCGGCCAGCGGCTCCGGCTATCGCAATTCTTACCATTGCGTGCTTCTCCCTTGATGAATATATAATTATCTCAACACTGTAGCGGTTTTACAGATGATAAAAAAGCCCCAGCTTTCACTGAGGCTTATTCTGCACAAATCAATATGCTATTAGATATTCTTTACTTGAAGCTCTTTTGGCACTTCAAAGAACATATTCTCTTCTCGACCAGATAATTCTTCCACTTCAGAGCCTGTTAACTTTTGGATCTGCTGGATAATTTGATTAACAAGCTCTTCTGGCGCTGAAGCCCCAGCAGTCACACCGACTGTAGATTTATTATCAAACCAAGAAGCATCGATATCTTCAACACAATCGGTTAAATAGCCAGGTGTACCTAACTTTTCAGCCAGCTCTCGTAAACGGTTGGAGTTAGATGAATTTTTAGAGCCAACCACAATCATCACATCAACAGATTCTGCCATTTCACGTACTGCATCTTGGCGATTCTGGGTTGCGTAACAAATATCGTCTTTACGTGGACCTTGGATATCTGGGAATACTTGGCGTAAGCGATCAATGACATCCGCAGTTTCATCCACAGATAATGTCGTCTGGCTGACATAGTGAAGATTAGTTGGATCTTTAACGACAGTGGTTAGCTTATCGACATCCTCTGGTGTTTCAACAAGGTACATGCCACCATCTTGGTTTGCATATTGCCCCATTGTACCCTCAACTTCAGGGTGACCAGCATGACCGATCAGCACAACTTCCATCGCTTTACGGCTTGCACGTGCAACTTCCATGTGAACTTTAGTTACTAATGGACACGTTGCATCAAATACGGTTAATTGACGTTGTTTAGATTCGTTACGTACCGCTTGAGACACACCATGAGCTGAGAATATAACGATATTGTCATCAGGCACTTCGCTCAGCTCTTCAACAAAAATCGCCCCTCGCTGTTTTAGCCCTTCAACAACAAAACGGTTATGTACGACTTCGTGGCGAACATAAATAGGCGGTTGGTACATTTCCAATGCACGCTCTACAATGCTGATCGCACGATCAACACCAGCACAAAAACCTCGTGGGTTTGCGAGTAAGATTTTCATCAACGATTGCTCTTAACTTTCAATGGAGACAACCTCAACCTCGAAGGTCACGGCTTGTCCTGCAAGTGGATGATTAAAGTCTACGGTAACTGAATCACCCACAACGGCTGTAATTATACCTGGAATGTCATGACCATCAGGACCTGCAAAAGCAATGATATTGCCCACTTCAGCAGGCGCATCAGCACCAAATTTCGCCAGATCAAGATGGTGTATATTATCAGGATTCGGCATACCAAAAGCATCTTCTGGTGCTAATTCAAATGAATCTTTCGCACCTTCATTTAATCCTAATAAACACTTTTCAAAATTGTCAGTTAAGCTGCCATCGCCCATACGAAATAATGCAGGTTTGCCCATCGCATAGGTCGATTCCGCAACCGATCCATCTTCAAGTTTAATAGCAAAGTGCATCAACACTTCACTGTTATCTTTAATCACTGACATACCACTTCCTTTTGCTTAAACCATAGCGGCATTAATACCTTTACGGCTCATCTAATTTAATCTGTCCATTTAACAATAAAGCACTACGGGTATCAACGTGCTGATACCAAGGTTTTAGTGTTTCACTTTAATATTTTCTTCACTATCACAGTCACAGCCATTGTTTCGATATAAAAAAACGCAGCTCAATGAATGAACTGCGTTTATCTAAGATTAGTTTATTATGTGAACTTATTGCTGCTCTTTGGCTGCTTTATCTGATTTAAAACCATCTAAAATCAATAACGCGGCACCAATACAGATTGCACTATCGGCAATATTAAATGCCGGGAAGTGGTAGTCACCATAGAAAAAGTCGAGAAAATCGACCACAAAACCATGGTACATACGATCAAATAAGTTACCAAATGCTCCGCCAATAATTAGTGCATAAGCACAATTAGCGATTTTATTCGTCGCAGGCGTACGGCGCATCCAGTACATCAATAAACCACAGACACCAAAAGCAATTGCTGCAAACAACCAACGCTGCCAACCACTTGCATCACTTAAAAAGCTAAATGCGGCACCTGTATTGTGCACATATAGCAAATTAAAAAATGGTAGTACTTCGATTCGGTTTGGCCAGCCATAGCCCATTGTGTCCATCACTAACAGTTTAGTACCGTTATCGATGATAAATACCAGTACCGCTAGCCATAGCCAGCGAATACCTGATTCTTTAAGTGATAGCGATTGCTTCAGTGCTGTACTAGTCATTATGCAAACTTTCTCTCTTCGCCGTCGCCATCGATGTTAGTTGCACAGCGACCACAAATCTCTTCATGACCTGCAATTGTGCCAACATCAGCAACATGGTGCCAACAACGCTCACACTTCGCCGCTTCTGATGCTTTAACTGACACATATAGACCTTCGATATCAGTCTCTTGTGCATCAGCTGGTTTGCTATCAGCAACGACTACTTGTGCTTTCGATGTTAGTAGAACGAAACGAAGCTCGTCTTCTAGCTTGTTTAGCTTAGCGGCTAAATCAGCATTTGCAGCAAGTGTTACTTCTGCTTGTAGAGAACCACCGATCACTTTTTCGTTACGTGCAGCTTCTAATAGCTTGTTCACTGAACCACGTACTTTCTGGATTTCAGCCCAGAACTCGTTGTTTAGCTCTTCACCTTCAGCAAGACCAAATAGACCTTCGAACCACTCACCTGTGAATACGAACTTGTCACGTTGACCAGGCATTTCATTCCAGATTTCATCAGCTGTGAACGACATAATAGGTGCCATCCAACGCACTAGTGCTTCAAGAATGTAGTAAAGCGCAGTCTGACAGCTACGTTGAGCATGACCACCACGTTTCGCTGTGTATTGACGGTCTTTAATTACGTCTAGGTAGAATGAACCCATTTCAACAGAACAGAACTGCATTAGGCGTTGTGTTACTGCGTGTAGGTTGTACGCTTCGTAGTCTTTAACGATTTCAGCTTGTGCTGCCATTGCACGACCTACTGCCCAACGATCCAGTGCAACCATCTCTTCTGCTGGTACACAATCTGTTTCTGGGTTGAAACCGTGAAGGTTAGCAAGGAAGAAACGTGCTGTGTTACGAATACGGCGGTATGCATCTGCAGAGCGCTTTAAGATCTCGTCAGATACTGCTACTTCGCCAGTGTAATCAGTAGATGCAACCCATAGACGTAGGATATCTGCACCAAGCTTGTTCGTTACATCTTTAGGAGCAACGACGTTACCGATAGATTTAGACATCTTACGGCCTTGACCATCAACTACGAAGCCGTGTGTTAACACTTGCTTGTACGGTGCTTTATCTTTCATTGCTACTGATGAGATCAATGAAGACTGGAACCAACCACGGTGCTGATCTGAACCTTCAAGGTATAGATCAGGTTCATTACCATTAAACTCAGGACGGTTATCAACCACAGCGTAGTGAGTCACACCTGAATCAAACCATACATCAAGAGTATCAAGTACTTTTTCGTAATTTGCTGCATCTTCAGCGCTCATTACGTCAGTCAGATCGAGATCCCACCACGCTTGAATGCCTTTTTGCTCAACAAGCTGTGCTACTTTTTCAATTAGCTCAGATGTTTGCGGGTGAAGCTCTTGGGTTTCTTTATGAATAAACAGTGCAATTGGCACCCCCCAAGTACGCTGACGAGAGATACACCACTCAGGACGACCTTCGATCATACCTTCGATACGGCTTTGACCCCACTCAGGCATCCATTGAACGTTCTTGATTTCACCCAATGCTTTCGCACGTAGACCCGCTTTGTCCATTGAGATGAACCATTGCGGCGTTGCGCGGAAGATAATTGGAGTCTTGTGACGCCAACAGTGTGGATAGCTGTGCGTGATTTTTGAGAAGTTCAGTAGTGAACCGTGCTCACGTAGTACTTCAACAACCGCTTCGTTTGCTTTTAATACGTGTTGACCTGCAAAGATCTCAGTATCAGGTAGGTAAACACCGTTACTACCTACAGGGTTTGCAATTTCAAGGTTGTATTTTTGACCAACCACGAAGTCTTCTTGACCGTGGCCAGGTGCGGTGTGTACACAACCAGTACCTGATTCAGTCGTTACGTGATCGCCTAAGATAACTGGCACATCAAAGCTGTAGAACGGATGGTTAAAGCGAAGTAGTTCAAGCTCTTCACCTTTACAGAAACCTAGGATTTCTGATTCTTCAAAACCAACACGTGCCATTACATCTTTAACAAGCTCTGCTGCAACGATTAAACGCTGAGGTGCAGGGTGCGCTTCAGTAGCAGGTGTTTGTACTAATGCGTACTCAAGATCTGCACTGATCGCAACAGCACGGTTAGCTGGCATAGTCCAAGGTGTTGTTGTCCAGATAACGATAGACACATCGCCTTCGCCTTTATCTGCGTCACAACCGAATTTAGCCAATACTGCTGCTTCATCTACCGCTTTGAATTTAACATCGATAGATAGAGAAACTTTATCTTGGTATTCTACTTCTGCTTCTGCCAGTGCTGAACCACAGTCAGTACACCAGTGAACAGGTTTGAAACCTTTAAGTAGGTGGTTGTTGTCAGCAATTTTACCTAGCGCGCGAATGATGTTTGCTTCTGTCGCAAAATCCATAGTGCGGTAAGGCTTATCCCACTCACCTAGCACACCTAGACGAATGAAACTTTCTTTTTGGCCTTCAACTTGGCCTGCCGCGTATTCACGACATTTTTCACGAAATTCTGCAGCCGTTACTTTCTGACCCGGCTTACCCACTTTCTTTTCTACCATTAATTCGATAGGTAGACCGTGACAGTCCCAACCAGGAATGTACGGTGAGTCAAAACCAGACAGAGTCTTTGACTTAATAATAATGTCTTTAAGAATCTTGTTTAGTGCGTGACCAATGTGAATATCACCGTTAGCGTATGGAGGGCCATCGTGTAATACGAAAGATTTCTTACCTTTCTTTGCTTTACGGATCTCACCGTAAAGATCTTCATCATACCAACGCTTAAGCATTGCAGGCTCACGCTGAGCTAGGTTGCCTCGCATCGGAAACCCTGTTTCAGGCAGGTTCAGGGTATCTTTATAGTCGCTCATTGATTCTAGATTCCGTTACTTGGGCGAAGTTGGACATTATTACGCTCAGACAGCCACACCCGTGCTGTTTGAGCATCTCGCTCGATTTGACATTTAAGCGCATCGAATGATTCAAATTTCTTTTCGTCACGCAACTTATGGCGTAACACGACTTCAAGCTGACGTCCGTAGAGATCAGCTTTAAAATCAAATAAATGTACTTCTAATTGTCGACGTACACCTTTTACTGTTGGTCGATTACCAACATTAGCAACCCCCATAATAGGGCCGCTAGCTGCACCATACACTTCAACAGCATAAACACCAGAAACCGGTGTTACGCGTCGTTTTAACGGTATATTGGCGGTAGGGAAATCAATGGTTCGACCTAACTTTCGACCGTGAGAAACACGACCTGTAATACTGTAAGGCCGACCAAGCATCATCTCCGCTTGTTCAAGGTCGTCATTCGCTAATGCTTGGCGAATAGCAGTGCTACTTACACGCTGCTCAGAAACACAAAAGCTTTGGGTGCTCACCACCTCAAAGCCATGTTTTAGGCCAGCAGCAACTAACATATCAAAACTGCCACTGCGATCTTTACCAAAGCGAAAATCATCGCCGATCACCAGAAACTTAACACCCAATTGCTTAACCAACAAGCGTTCGACGAAATCTTCCGCACTCATGTTAGCAAAATGGTGATTAAAACTAATACACAACAGACGATCAATACCGACCTTTTTTAGCTGTAAGTATTTGTCTCTAAATCGTGTTAAGCGTGCTGGCGCGTTATCACCAGCAAACAATTCTAACGGCTGAGGCTCAAAAGTCATAACCGTAGCAGGTAATTGCATTGCATGGGCTTTCGCGACTACTTGTTGTAGTAACGTTTGATGTCCTAAGTGAACACCATCAAAGTTGCCGATAGTCAACACACAGCCATGATGCTGGGGTTGAATATTATGTGTGCCTCGAATTAATTCCATGCGCCCTGTTACTTATCACTCATCTCATTTCACCCAGTATCAGACCTGAGTGAATAATCAAAATCGACCTTTAAGCGAAAAATTCCGCCGCTATTATTGCTGAAAATATCGTAATTTCGCAGTAAAAGCTGGCGGATTATATACTACTCAACGCTTGCAATCAGCTATCAGTGCGCAGATGACGTGGACGAATGCCTAAAATCATCGCAATTACTAAATAAACACTGGCACCAATCGCAATTAAACCAAACAACCAACCGACACGCTCAAGCAAGTGGAAGCTTAGCCATTGTTCTATTGTTGGACTAAACCATAGCAAGCTAGACACCATCGCTACGCCAGCTATTGCCAAACGTAAAACAAAGAATAGTGTTTGGCGACTAATACGGTAAATATTTTCAATATGTAGGCCACGGTATAGCAAAGCTGCATTCAACAGTGCAGATAACACACTTGCAATAGATAAACCGACATAACCATAAAACGGTGCGAAAATGCCGTTAAACACCATATTGCTAACCATCGCAATAATACCAATTTTTACCGGTGTTTTGGTATCTTGGCGTGCATAATAACCAGGAGCAAAAATCTTAATTAACATGTAATTAAGTAAACCAGCCGATACCACCCAGAGTGAAACAGCAGTTTGGTTCACATCATACACACTAAATTCACCACGCATGAACATTACCATCAGCATAGGTTTAGCTAAGGTGATCATACCAAGCATCGCAGGAATACCCAGCAGCAACACCATTCGCACCCCCCAGTCCATGGTTTGTGCAAATTGCTCAGGGGATTTATCAACATGCTTACGAGAAAGCGCCGGCAAGATCACCGTTGCAATCGCAATACCAAACAAACCTAATGGGAATTCCAATAGACGATCTGAGTAATACAGCCAGCTGATCGAGCCTGTCATTAAGAAACTGGCAATGAAGGTATCAAGCAATAAGTTGATTTGGGTAACAGAGACACCAAACAACGCAGGCAGCATGAGTTTGCGAATTTTTACCACGCCAGGATCGTTCCAGCCCCATTGCGGGCGCACCAAATAGCCTTCGCGGTATAAAAACGGCAGTTGGAAACTAAATTGGATCAAGCCACCTAAAAAGACACCGATAGCTAAGCCAATTTCAGGTTGCGCTAAATGCGGTGACACAAACCATGCACAGCCAATGATCGCAATATTTAAAAATACTGGCGTAAATGACGAAATCGCAAATTTACCCAAGGTGTTTAAGATTGCCCCAGACAATGCAACAAAGGTGATAAACCATAAATACGGGAAAGTAATTTTTAGCAGTAAACTCGCTAATTCAAATTTTTCCGCATCTGCACCACCGTGAAGCCAGTCCCAAAACCAACCAAAACCAAACAATGCCGTTACTGCACCTGAGCCTAATACCCCGAGTAAAGTCACAATGGTTACAATACCACCAAGGGTACCGGCAGCTTTTGCTATCAGCTGTCGAGTGCGATCAACATCGCCAGCCGCATGGTATTCCGTCAATACAGGAACAAATGCTTGCGAAAATGCGCCCTCTGCAAATAGACGGCGTAAAAAGTTAGGGATTTTATTGGCAAAGAAAAAAACATCGGCCGCAGCCCCTGCTCCCATCAGGTTAGCAACCACCACATCTCGCACTAAACCAAGCACGCGAGAGACCAAAGTCATGGCGCTAACTATCATTCCAGAGCGTAAAAGACGCTTACTCACAAAAAAACCTCATAAAAGATGGTTCAGAAAGGTGACTTCTGATTCCAAATGCTGGTAAAATCTGCCGCCATATTAACCGTGTTAATCCGCAAGTGCCAACTAGATTGGTCTGGCGGTTATTCGCACAAATCATTTGACAATAGATAAGAACCAAGGCATAGTCCTCGGCCTTAAATTGTCACCGTACCAAGATTTGGGAGTTACACCCTTGGCAAATATCAAATCTGCTAAGAAACGTGCACTAACTTCAGAAAAACGTCGCCAGCACAACGCTAGCCGTCGTTCTATGATGCGCACTTTCTTCAAAAAAGTTATTGCTGCTATTGAAGCTGGCAACAAAGAAGCTGCAACACAAGCTTTCGCTGAAATGCAACCTGTTATGGATCGCATGGCTACTAAAGGCCTGATCCACAAAAACAAAGCTGCACGTCATAAAGCTCGTCTAGCTGCTAAAATCAAAGCTCTTTAATTTTTAATTATTGAGTTACGATTTGAAAAAACCGACCTTGGGTCGGTTTTTTTATACCTAAAATTCATATTCCCCTGACTCTTTACTTCCCTTTTTGTGGCACACTCCATCCACTTTTTCTCTATCGGCTAAGCACCCAAAATGAAAAAAACACTATTACGAGGTTTGCTTAACGTCTTACCTTTGGTCTTAAGCATCTGGCTTTTTTGGTCATTATTTGAGTCATTAGACAAAGTTGGCAACTTTTTATTCGGTTTATTCCACATAGGTGAGCTATTCAAAGGTGCCGGTTTCTTATTGATCCTGACTTTGCTTTTTGTCGCAGGCTTACTGTTTTCTGTTAGTCCTATCGCATGGCTGTATGATTTCATCATTCGTCAATTAATGCGCTTTCCGTTCTTTAAAACGGTTTATAGCAGCATTAACGACATTGCTTCTCTTATCAGCAGCGATAATAAAAATAAAGGTCAGCAAACCGTATTGGTTCGTCAAGCAAATGATAGTTACGTGATTGGCTTTATTATGTCAGATGATATGCCTGCACCACTGACAGCCGCATTACCTGACGGTGATTGGGTACCCGTGCTTTTTCCGCTAAGTTACCAAATTGCAGGTGTAACAACGCTGGTAAAACGAGAAGACTTAACGGTTGTTGATTGGTCGTTTGAAGAGGCAATGAAATACAACCTCACAGCGGGTATTTCAACGCCTAAAAATAATAACGATAAAACACAGAAAGAAACGGATGATACAGCGGATAAGCCTGTGTAATTATCGCTGTATCAACCTTTAGGCAACGTTAGCCCCATCATTTATGGTTGGGGCTGATTAAACAAATAAACTGCTAAAATCAGCCTCACAGATGCGTGTAACCGATGGGTGCATGATCATTCGTTCTGCAAAAATCACAAAGTACTCTTCTGAAATATCATTCATTCGTTTGACTTCGTAAACGTTGCATGTCTCTTTCAGCTCTTTGGCATAAATCGATGGTGCGATAAACATGGATTTTTGATAAGCCGAAAAAGCCTTAATTAAGGCAGAATCGTCAAATTCGCCCAAAATATTAGGGGTGATCCCTTGCTGATCAAACCACTGATGAAGCTTGCGTCCCATTGCTGAACGTTTACTTGGTACCAGCAACTTATAATTTTCAATACAAGCTGGAAATTCTGATTCATCTAATCGTTCTGAGCAGAAGAAGCTCATACCAGACTCACCCAGTTTTTTACTGTATAGACCAGGGCTTTGAGTGGAATCAACGGGGCAATCAGATAAGATCATATCAAGCTTGTGCTGAGATAACTGCTCCAACAGCATTTCGTGGGTTGATTCAAAACAACTAAAATGAATACGCTGATCTTCTGGCATCCCTTCAAGCAGTACCTGACTCACTAACCGCTTAGATAAGGCGTCAGCTACCCCTACTTCAAACAATTGATTGTCACGTTGGGTATAGTTAATGCGATCTAACATTTGATAGCTTAAATCAAACATCTTATCAGCGTACTTAAATACCATTTGTCCTAGCTCTGTTGGCTCTATTTGACGCCCAACTCGCTTTGTGAGCTTTCCTTTCAAACGATCTTCTAGTGCGCGGATCTGTCCTGTTACCGTCTGAGGAGCTAAGAATAAAGCATCCGCCGCCTTAGTCACTGAACCTTGTTTGCAGACCATCCAGAAATAATACAAATGATTATAATTTAGGTGAGACATACTCAATATTTAGCCAATAAAAAACCCCAACGACAAAGCTTACGCAGTGCCACTGGGGTCTTCAATCTTTATCTTATTATTTATCTAATAAGTATGTGCTAAAACCTATTAGCCCGCTTGCTGACGATTAAATCGATCTTGCTTACGGTATCGCTCACCGCTACGTTGCTCAAGGGCGCGTTCTTGAAAAGAAGATTTTGAAGATATCACTTTCGTTTCTTCTTTCTTCCCATCACTTAATCCCTGTAAGTACGCTTGGCAAACATCTGAGCGATCAGCCGATGTACAATGTTGGTATTTCGTTGATGCAACACTTGTTGTTGCGAACGTTAAAAACAGTACAGCTAATAGGTATTTATACATATTACGCCTCTACTTTTTGAGCTTCCTTCGGAAGAGAACGACTCAGTAGCACATAACCTACAACCGCCGCTACCGTTGAGCCTAACAAGATCCCTAGTCGTGAGTAGGTTGCGAAGCTTTCATCCGCCCCAACAAACGCCAGTGATGAAATAAAGATCGACATGGTAAAGCCAATACCACACAGTACCGATACCGCGAAGATATGCTTAAATCCGATGTCATCAGGTAATTTCGCAAAGCCACACTTCACAGCAATAACACAAGCAGTAAAGATACCCAGCGGCTTACCAATAAACAGACCAGCAGCAATACCTACAGGCAACATAGCCGATAAACTTTCTAACGACACACCATCTAATGAGATACCTGCATTTGCAAATGCAAAAATAGGTAAGATAGCGAAGGCTACATATGGGTGTAATACATGCTCAAGATGCTTTAATGGTGAGTGGGTATCAGAGCGCCCATCTTTACCTGTTAGTGGGATAATGAAACCAAGAACAACACCTGCTAATGTTGCATGCACACCTGACTTCAATACGCTAACCCACAGCACAGCACCAACAATTAAGTACCAAGAGATCTTAGTTACGTTCTTGAGGTTCATCCAGAACAGTACTGCCGTTGAAGCAAATGCAACAGCCAGTGCTACTGTTGATAGATCTGAGCTATAGAACAGCGCAATGATCACAATCACACCAAGATCATCAATAATTGCCAGTGCTAGTAGGAAGACTTTCAGACTAACTGGAACGCGATTACCCAGTAGTGCCATTACACCTAATGCAAAAGCAATATCGGTTGCAGCAGGAATAGCCCAACCTTTAATTGCCATTGGATCGCTGTAATTAAACGCAACATAAATCAGTGCTGGCGCAACCATACCACCAACAGCTGCAATCGCTGGGAAGATGGCTTTTTCTTTTGTATTTAATGCACCTTCAATCAGTTCACGTTTTACTTCCAAACCAATTAATAAGAAGAAAACAGCCATTAGGCCATCATTGATCCAATGTGACACTGATAGGCCTGCAACATAGCTATGCAGTGTATCGTTGTACACTGAAGCCAACGGTGAATTGGCAATGATCATCGCAATCAGCGCTGCAATGATTAAAATAATTCCACCAGCGGATTCTAATTTGAGAAACTTACGAATAGCATCGGTCATCGACCGTCACTCCTATAAAAAACAATCTGAAATAATCAATTAAATGCAGTTTAAACGCCAATCTCAGCAATTGTGAAATCGGTTGTTTAGATATAATTACTCGATAATTCCGAATAATTAGACCTTTAACAATACAATAACCGTACTGTACTAACGAACATCTGACATTTATGCGCATTTTCCCTGTCATGTGTTTCCCTATAACTATAGGCAAACTGTCATAATTGACCGATTTTTGAGGCCTTATCGGACAAAAAGACAATTTTTTGCTTCACTCCTTTAAAAAACATTCAAATTCCCTCTGCTTCATTAAATACACAAATATTTTATATATTACAAATAGTTAAAAACAAAAACACAGAATCCAGTTACTGCTATTTAATCGCTTGCTATCACAAAAAAGCGACAAACTGCCTTTATGACAATGAGTGTAATATTTCTGAAATATAAGCCATCTACTATTCACGCAGATTTCAACAAAATGACACTCAAACGACATACTATTGTCATGGAGAAATGATTATGACTACCCAAGCCACTACTGCTGTATCTAAGTTCAGCTCTATGCGTTGGGTCCGCTGGGCTAACCTAGCGTTCATGCTTTATCTTTTACTTGTTGCTGTATCTATGGTCAGCAGCGGTTTTAAATGGTCTGTTGGCGAACAAGCTAAGACCTTATTCGAATTTGCCTCTCATCCTGTAGCAGGATTAATGATTGGCTTAATCGCAACAGCATTAATTCAGTCATCAAGTACTGTAACGTCAATCATTGTTGGTCTTGTTGCCGGTGGTTTACCAGTAGAAACAGCAATCCCAATGGTCATGGGTGCAAATATTGGTACTACGCTAACGAATACGTTAGTTAGCTTAGGACATGCGCGTTGTAAGGATGAATTCCGTCGTGCATTCGCTAGTGCAACTGTCCATGACTTCTTCAACCTTCTAGCAGTAGCAATTTTCTTGCCACTAGAAATGATGTTTGGTCTGCTAGGTAAACTATCTAGCTGGTTAGTGTCTCCGTTCTTAAGTGCTGGCGATATGAGCATGAAGGGAATGGACTTTATGAAGCCATTAACGCAACCAGCCGTTAACCTTGTAAAAGGTCCTCTAGAAGCATTTGGCAACATGGGTGGCGCAGCATTAATCTTTATCGGTATTGCATTGATTTTCGTAGCAATCACGATTATGGGTAAACTAATGCGTAACCTAATGGTTGGCCGTGCTCGTGACATCCTTAAGAGTGCTATCGGTCGCGGTCCACTACACGGTATTGCATCTGGTACAGCGGTTACAATTTTGGTTCAATCATCATCAACAACAACAAGTTTGATGGTTCCACTAGTAGGTACAGGTGTTCTTAAAGTACGTGATGTATACCCATTCACCCTAGGTGCAAACATCGGTACATGTATCACGGCACTACTAGCAGCAACAGCAGTATCTGGCGATAACGCAGTATTCGCACTACAAATCGCTCTAGTACACCTATGTTTCAACGTGCTAGCAACAGTGTTGATTTACGGCGTTCCATTCCTACGTGAAATTCCGTTGAAGTGCGCTTTCTACTTAAGCGACCTTGCAACAAAGAACAAAGCAGCAGTAGCAGGTTACCTAGGTCTAGTATTCCTAGCTATCCCAGGCTCAATCCTAGCCTTCACTGCTTAATAAAACGAAACATGAAAAAGCCCAGCAGATGCTGGGCTTTTTGTTATCTAAAAATCAATCAGTTACTAACACATTCTTATACTGAGAATGGGTATTGAATCGCATCGTGGTGCTCGTAACCAATCACTTCAAAATCATCTAATGTTACCCATGTTTCTAAATCTTCTAACGATTTGATCTTAGGGTTAATCTTCAGCTGTGGTGAAGCAAATGGTTCACGCTTTAACTGCACATCACGCATAAGCTCTAGCTGATCTTCATAGATATGTGCGTTGATAATTTTGTGATATGCCTGACCCGCTTTATGACCCGTGATTTGCGCCATTAATGCAAGTAAAGTAAACACTTGAACTTGATTGAAATTCAAACCTAAAGGCACATCACACGAACGCTGGTAACTGGTTAAATAAAGCGTGTCACCAAGTAGTGAGAAAGTATGAGTGTGCATACATGGACGCAAACAACCCATATCAAACTCACCTGGGTTATAAAACGTCAAGATCTCACCACGATCATCAATTCCTTTCGTTAGGTCATCAACAATCTTCTTAAGCTGATCAATCGGAGTACCGTCAGGCTTTTGCCAGCGACGACCTTGCACACCGTAAACTCGCCCCATGTCATCTTCACCTTTACGATGAGGATTATTCAGCCATGCTTGGTTATCATTGGCATTAGCATTCCACGTATTACAGCCAATTGCGCGAAACTGTGCTGCATTATCATAACCGCGTAAGTAACCGAGAAGCTCTGCAATTGCAGCTTTCCAGAAACTTTTACGAGTAGTGATCAACGGAAACTGATTATTAGCAACATCATAAGTCAGATCTGCATTGATAACCGTTAAACAACGCTTACCTGTACGTTCATTTTCAATCCACACACCTTCATCAACGATGCGTTGGCATAAGGCTAAATATTGTTTCATAGTCCTACTCGTAAATTGAATACGCCCAGCAAAAGCCAGGCGCGAAAAAAGATTAGTGAATATTCTATCAGAAGCTAGTGTACTCTGCCTTAGCAGTCCCCTTCATTAGCTTAAAAACATCTTAATACTGATCACCAGTAGCAATATCGCAAATAAGCGCTTTAAGGTCGATGTAGGGAGCTTGCTGACTAACGCTGCACCATAACGTGTAGCTATCATCGAGGTTGCAGCAATACCGACCAAGGCAGGTAAATAGACATAGCCAACACTGTATTTAGGTAATGCCTCACTTCCTACACCTGCGTAGATAAACCCTATCATGCCAGAAATGGCAATCAACAGCCCAACTAGCGATGAAGTACCGATCGCTCGGCGCATTTCAACCCCAAAATAACTTAGGTATGGCACCGTTAACGAGCCACCACCAATACCAGCAAGGCTCGATACTAAGCCAATAACACCACCACTTATAGCGCATACTGGTGAGCTTGGTAATGGCTTATCATTGACAACTTTCATTGATAGCAGCATTTGAATTGCTAAGCACAATACAATCACAGCAAAGACTTTAGGTAAGTAATGGGAAGGAATAACCTCTGCTACCACACTGCCACTAAGACCACCAGCAATGATCCCTGGCGCTAAAAATTTCACCACAGAAAAATCAATATTACCGAGTTTAAAGTGATTGCGTGCAGAAGCCATTGAGGTCATGACAATGCTGGCTAAAGATGTTGCAAGTGCAATATGCATCACAAGATGCGACGCAATTCCGGCTTTAGGTAATAGCCACACTAAAGCAGGCACAACTAATAGCCCACCACCTATACCTAATAGACCTGCCAGTAACCCGACAACAGAGCCAAGTAGCAAACACATGCCAAATAGCCAAAGGGTTGTTTCATACATAGTTGTAACCAATTAAAAAGATGTTTTACTTACCTGCGCGGATAAATCCACCCAACCCATGATGCTCAACAAATAAGGTGGTTTTATCCCTTACTTCTGCAGATAAATGTGCAGCAAGCACATCATCAGCAAGTTGTGCCATGTCATTAGCTGAAACATGGCGAAGAATATACTTTATTTTGGCTACATTACGGGTATTCATACTTAAAGATCGATACCCCATTCCGACTAATAAAATTGCACCAATCGGATCACCTGCCAGTTCACCACACACACATACCGGGAGTTGGTAGCGCTCTGCACTATCAATGATATGTTTTAACGCATTTAATACCGCAGGATGCAGTGCATCATACACACTCGCCACCCGTGAATTATTACGATCAACAGCAAGCAGATATTGCGTTAAATCGTTACTTCCCACAGAGATAAAATCGACTTTATCTGCCAGCGCATGCAGTTGATATAACATCGACGGCACTTCAATCATAATGCCTAATCGTGGCTTACGAAGCTCCCCATCATACTCTTTGGCGACTTCCTGATAGGCGCGATCAACCAAGCTTTTTGCCTCATCAAGTTCAGCAATACCAGAGATCATAGGCAGTAAGATATCCATGTTATTCAGCCCAATACTTGCTCGAAGCATGGCTCGAACTTGGATCAAGAAAATCTCAGGATGATCTAAAGTAAAGCGAATACCTCGCCAACCTAAGAAAGGATTATCTTCTTCAATGGTTAAATACGGCAGAGGTTTATCACCACCGATATCCAAGGTACGCATCACGACACTTTGCTCGGGATAGGTTTGTAATATCGAGCGATACTGATTGATCTGTTCATCTTCTGAAGGAAAACTGCGTTGCAATAAAAAAGGCACTTCAGTTCGATACAAACCCACGCCATCAACACCTTTATTGACAGCAATGCTCGTATCAGCACTTAACCCTGCATTAAGGTGGATCATGATCCGCTGACTATCTTTGGTGTATGCCTGCTTATAAAGATCATCTTCAACAGTTTTGGCAAGCTCTTGTTCTTCACGCAATAGACGGCGATATTCAACCAACACATGACGATTAGGATTAACTAAAAAGTCCCCCCGGTAACCATCCACTACAACCAAATTGTTGTGCACCATATGAGGGACAAAATCGACACCCATGATCGCTGGAATACCTAATGCGCGGGATAAAATAGCCGCATGTGAGTTTGCAGCCCCTTCTTGAGAAACAACTGCGGCAAGCTTACCTAACGGCACAGTAGCCAACATTGCAGCAGTTAGCTCACGCGTGAGTAATACTACAGGCTCATCCCACTGCTGCTCATCGACTTCTTCATCGCGAAGAAAGAATAATAAGCGTTGACCAAGCTCACGAATATCTTGTGCACGCTCTTTAAGATACTGATCTTTCATATTGGCAAAGCGCGCAGAATAGGCTTCAACTACCTGACGAATAGCCCACTCGGCCTGATCACCACAAGCAATACGCGCCTTAAGATCCTTGCGTAACATAGGATCATTTAGCAGATGACTGAAAAGATCGAAAATTGCTAAGGTTTCTTTTTGAAGTTCACTATCAAAGCGTTTTCTTAACCGACGAAACTCTGCACTGGCCGCTTCAATGGCAATCGTTAAACGCTCTTGCTCAAAATTGACATCTAAACAAGACGTTGGCGCAACATGTTCTAACAGCGGCTGAGTATCATCCCACCAGGCTTTAGCCACAGCGACCCCAGCAGAAGCTGCAGAGCCTGTTAAATGCAGTTTATTACCTTGTTCAAACCACATTCCTTGGGCTTTAGCATGAGCTAAAATGCCGGAAAGTTGGGCTGCAAGCGTGACAAGAAAAGACTCTTCACTTTCATCGAACTCACGCTGCTCGCGCTGCTGAACAACCAGCACACCAAGGACTTGGCGTTGGTGAATAATAGGCGTGCCAAAAAAAGATCGGAATGATTCTTCTCCAATCCCTGGCAAATGTTTGAAATGAGGGTGAATACGGGCATCGGCAACATTAACAGGTTCAGCACTTCGACCAACCAGCCCCACTAGACCTTGATTAAAACGCAAACTCACTCGACGATGAGATTTATGTAAACCTTGCGTCGCCATCAGGGTATAGATCTGACGCTCATGATTCGCAATATAAACTGAACAACAGTCTGTTTTCATTGCCTGACAAGTGCTCATCACTAATTGATCGAGCGCTTCTATCAAGGTTTGAGCGCTGACCACCTTGTCAACTATCTCTCTAAGCTGTGTCAGCATAACAAGCCTTATAATCCTTCTATATTGCCGATTGCCTCTATATTACATATGTTTATTTTTGCTATTACGCTTGAATTTTCGCTCTTTCCATTCCTTAAAAGGCATAGCGACAGGCGCAAATTCTTTTAATGCTCGACGGTAAACATCACGCTTAAAAGACACCACCTGTCGAACTGGGTACCAGTAACTTACCCATCGCCACCCGTCAAATTCAGGAGTAGCACCTCGCTGCATATTGACCTTGGACTCATCGCATTCCAAGCTCAGCAAAAACCACTTTTGTTTTTGCCCGATACAAACAGGTTTCGAATCCCACCGTACTAAACGTTTAGGTAATTTATAACGTAGCCAATGACGGCTTGACGCAATTATCCTGACATCTTTTTTGGTTAATCCTACTTCTTCGTACAATTCACGGTACATGGCTTGTTCCGGAGTTTCTCCATCATCAATACCACCTTGCGGAAACTGCCAAGAATGTTGTCCATATCGTCGAGCCCAAAATACCTGGCCATGGCTATTGCAGATAACGATCCCTACATTAGGGCGGTATCCATCGCCATCAATCACTGGACGACCTCAAGTATAAATATCTATTAATAGTGATTTTTTCATAGTAGAAGAGATCGGTAAACAAAGTTTCGATCAGATCGTGATATTTTCCCACCTTCAACACAAATTCTGGATAACTTTGCCTTTGCTATAAGGTTATAAACAATCAAATGAGACCTATCCCACATTTATTCACTCTTTCTGTGGATAGATTTGTGCAGAAAATAAAAAAACGCTTTTTTTATAGCTAATAAAGCCCCAAAAAAAACACCGACCCACACAACTAATAAACAATATAATCAATAAAAATCATAAAGATAAAAAACAAAACCTTATATAATAAATTTAAATAAATATGATATTCACACCTCAAAAAAACGATCGGTCAAAGATCAACCAATTATCTATTTATCCACATCAGATAAAAATTTAGATTGCATACTCGCGCAGCAGGGTGTTGAAAATAGCGTCACACAACTGTTCATTCAAACAGTTAGCGGAAAATAAAATATTTCTTAAAAAATTTCTGTGGATATCTTTTTAAAGGATCTTTTTCTCTTTTTTTAGCCATAAAACTCCCTTATAGCTATGATATGATCCTTGTTCCTATTCTTTTTCCAATAGATGATCATTAGTCTCACCATGCCAGCGATCCCTCAGCCATCAACACCGACAACAGAACAAGAACTACTTGAAAGAGCTCAACAACTTGCCGGATTAACACTGGGGGAGTTAGCCGATCTTGCAGGGATCATCCCACCGCCCGATCTAAAACGCGATAAAGGCTGGGTTGGACAATTACTTGAATGGCATTTAGGTGCTACCGCAGGCAGCAAGCCTGTACCGGATTTTATCGAACTGGGCATTGAGCTAAAAACCATTCCCATTGGTTATAACGGTAAGCCATTAGAAACCACATTTGTTTGTGTAGCCCCTTTGATTGGTGTGCAAGGCTTACGCTGGGAAACTAGCCATATTCGTCACAAATTATCACATGTGTTATGGATCCCTGTTGAAGGAGAGCGCGACATTCCACTAGCTGATCGTCATGTGGGATCTCCCTTACTTTGGCGACCGTCACCAGATGAAGAAGCTCAGCTGAAACAAGATTGGGAAGAGTTAATGGATATGATCGTCCTTGGTCACGTTGAGCAAATCACTGCGCGCCATGGTGAAGTATTACAATTGCGACCGAAAGCAGCCAACAGCAAAGCATTAACAGAAGCTTATGGTGCCAACGGGCAACCCATCAAAACACTGCCTCGTGGTTTTTATTTAAAGACAAATTTTACAGCAGATCTGCTCTCTCGTTATTTTATTTAACGATGGCTATTGTTGTTGCTAAAAGTGCAACACAATATCTTCTTCGCATTGCGATACTTTACCATCAGCAGAAAACTCATCATAAGGATCAGTAAGGCGTAAGGTCATATTGCTGATCCCTACTGATTTTAATAAGGTTTGTGCCTGCTCTATATTTTGAAAATGCAGTAGATTATCTTTTTCATCTTTCAGAGGATGAAGCTGATGTTTATATTCTACTTCCATCAAATAATCTGAACATCCCGCATAGCAACTCAGCACACAATGGGGAATTTTATTCGGTGATGCTTTTAACCAAGGCTTTAACTGAGATAACTTCATTGTTACTCCACGCAAGATAATGAAACACCTAACATTAACTATGTGTCAGTTTTCGCTAACCAGCAAGTCTGGAACATAATATCGATTTGGTATTGAATCTCGCTTCTCAGCGTTAGCGCTTCGGGCTATAGTCAAATAAAAGATCTTAATAGCAAGGATAGCGAATGAAATATCATACGATCCCGCATTCAAGTTTAGACGTCAGTAAAATATGTTTAGGTACCATGACCTTCGGGGCTCAAAATAATGAAGCCGAAGCACATAGCCAGCTAGATTTAGCCATCGAACATGGCGTGAATTTTATTGATACCGCAGAAATGTATCCTGTTCCTCCTAACAAAGAGACTCAGGGACTCACTGAAAGCTATATTGGTAATTGGTTAGAGAAATCAGGATCACGCGACAAGCTGATCATCGCAACCAAGGTAGCAGGTCCACGTAATGTGCCATATATCCGCGATAATATGTCACTCAACCGTCGTCATATTCATGATGCGGTGAATGATAGTCTTGAGCGTCTAAAAACCGATTATATCGATCTTTATCAAGTTCATTGGCCACAACGACAAACTAACTGCTTTGGTAAACTCAATTATCACTACGAAGAAGATCACTCTGGTGTCACACTCATAGAAACCCTAGAAGCGCTTGGTGAATTGGTCAAAGCAGGAAAAGTGCGTTATATCGGGGTATCAAATGAAACACCTTGGGGAGTGATGTCATATTTAAAGCTTGCTGATAAACACGATTTACCTCGTATTGTTTCAATCCAAAACCCATATAACTTACTTAATCGTAGCTTTGAGGTAGGTCTTTCTGAGATCAGCCATCATGAAGGTGTTGAGCTACTCGCCTATTCACCTCTCGCCTTTGGTACGCTGAGTGGCAAATACCTTAATAACGCAAAGCCTAAAGGTGCACGCTGTACTGAATTTCCACGTTTTTCTCGCTACTTTAATCAACAAGGTATTCAGGCAACTCAATCCTATATCAATGTGGCGCATAAACATGGTTTGGATCCAGCACAAATGGCATTAGCCTTTGTAAATCAGCGCCCTTTTGTTGCAGCAAACATTATCGGTGCAACAACCCTTGAGCAGTTAGAAACAAATATCCAGAGTATTGATTTGGTGCTTTCTGAAGAAGTGATGCAAGATTTAGAGCAAGTCGGTATTCAATACTCAAATCCTTGTCCTTAGTGTTTTAGTATCACGTAAATGTTGGCCAGTAAGAGTATCTTACTGGCCTTTCTCTTTACGTGTTATGTCTCAACCGCAGCGTTCGCCTCAAATGACGTACTTTACGTTCAGCATGAACAAGATGGCTTACAGCGATACGACCATCACTTTCCACGCCCACGTCTCGCAGTAAATGTGCTGAATGATAAGGCAGGTAAACACGAACTCGTCGCTGTTGATGCCGCCACAGTGCATCTTCACGTTTAACATCTTGCTGGATAAGAAAAATAGCAAATCGGATATAGATAGACTGGCGCATAATATTCTCCTTGGTTTTCAGTTAAGTTAGATATACCAAAAACAAATATTAACCAATCATTAACACTTAACAAGACTATTTATACTATCCGATTAACTACATGTTTTTATGCTACAAGATCTTATTTTGTTTATATATTAACCAAGATTAAACCGATAACTATATTTCATATCAGCATAAAAAATTAACGACTATTGATAGAGTTAATTCTATTGCGTTCTCAAACAAAAACAGCCACCTTTCGGTAGCTGTTAAGTAAGAGTATCCAACTGAATTAGCCTTGTCGGAAACAACGTGGCGGTGGGATCAAGTCATGTTTATTCAAGAGTCGATACATGGTTGCTCTTGATACCCCCAACTCTCTAGCGGCTGCTGAGATCTGCCCTTTATTGTTTTCTAACACAGTAAGTAGTGCCGTACGCTCCGACTCTTCTCGGATTTTTTTCAGGCTTTGTTTATCTTCAGTGATCCGTGGTATATCGAGTTGTTCAGCTTCAATACATTTGTTTTCAGCCAAGAGTACCGCTCGTTTAATTTGGCTAATTAACTCTCGTATATTCCCCGGCCATTGATATTGCAGCAACATTGCTTGTGCTTGTTCTGAAAATGACTTAGCCACACTATTATATTGTCTGGCGTACTTAAGCAGTAAAAACTCGGCAAGTAACACAATATCACTGCCGCGCTCTCGCAATGCAGGTACCGATAATGAAATCACGTTAAGTCTAAAGTACAAATCACGGGTTAGAGTATCGAGCTCCGACAGATCATCAAAATTATGGCTACTGGTAGCAATAATACGAATATCAACAGTAAGAATGCTGCCATCAGGACGGTAATAAGTTCCATCACTGAGGATTTTTAAGATCTCTTTTTTTCTTTCATCGGCTAACAGCGTGAACTCATCTAATAAAAGCACACCATTATTGGCATAATCGAGATAAGACTGTTGCTCAACATCATCGATCCACCCAGCTTGAACCGTTTCACAATTCACTCGCGCAAATGGCTTTTTAGCGCGAATCGATGCCTGATGTAAGGCTTCTGCGACAACTAATTTACCAGTACCAATCTCACCATTGATCAACACAGGCACGTCACTTAACGCAACACGCTTTACCTGATCACGTAGCTTTTTCATGATCGGCGTATTGCCTTGTAGCCCTTGCTGACCAAATTGTCCTAATTGCGGCCATACTTGTCGTTCAAGTGCTAACATCCCACTTTGGTGACCAATAGTCTGTTTTAAACGCTCACAAGGGACTGGCGTAGAAAAATAGTCTAAACAGAAATTCACAATAAATTGGCTGATCGCTTCATTATTTAATTGCTCATCACGAACGATGGCGATCCAACGTACTTGCTTATTGCGGTTAACCAACGCAGCTAAGCTATGTAAACTAAAATCATCGTTACTTAAATCAACAACCCCGATACAGGGACCCATTTCTAACAACAGTGACTCTGCTGCTCGCAAATCATAACAACGATGACACGACCATCCCGCCGATTCCATTGACGGTAACCACTTTTGATTGACTCCACCAAAGACAACGATGGAATTAGCTGCCCCAATCTTATTTCGTTTATCCATTCCCTAATCGCCCTTGATCACGTTATCACGTAGCACGACTGTCGTTGTAATGTGTATCAATAATAACCGCACCAAAACTGTCACAATCATATCCAGATAAGACACAAATGCGCAACATGTTTACTATTAGTTTAAAACCGAACCAGTTATTTTCATAACAAAAATCATAGATTGTCGGAAGAAGTCACAATCCAGATAAGCAACAAAAGAATTAACATTCATTTTTGATACAACAATGAATCATATGACAACTATCACACAACTAACTGCATATTACTTTTCAGCTCAGACAAAAAAGCCACCGATAAACGGTGGCTTTTATATCATCAAATCAAACAAGTATTAGTTGTTAGATTGAGGACGCATTGCAGGGAATAGGATAACGTCACGAATAGTGTGCGTGTTAGTTAACAGCATAACTAGACGGTCGATACCAATACCTTGACCCGCTGTTGGCGGTAAGCCGTGCTCTAGTGCAGTAATGTAGTCTGCATCGTAGTACATTGCTTCGTCATCACCAGCATCTTTCGCGTCAACCTGCGCTTTAAAACGTTGGTCTTGATCTTGTGCATCGTTAAGCTCAGAGAAGCCATTCGCAACTTCACGACCACCGATGAAGAATTCAAAACGGTCTGTGATGAATGGGTTTTCATCGTTACGACGAGCAAGCGGAGAAATATCTGCTGGGTACTCAGTGATGAACGTTGGTTGCATTAGTTGAGGTTCAGCAGTTTCACCGAAGATCTCTTCAAGTAGCTGACCACAAGTCCAGAAGTCTTCAACATCAACGTGTACAGATTTCGCAATCTTAACCATAAGTTCACGATCAGCAACGCCTTCGTAAGTTAGCGCTTGGATTTCTGCGTGATCTGGGTTGTACTTCTTAATTGCATCTAGCATGCTCATGCGAGCGTAAGGGCCTGCAAATTCAACTTCGTATTCACCGTATGGCATCTTAGAAGAACCTAGAACATCCATTGCGATGCTGCTTAGCATTTCTTCTGTTAGATCCATTAGATCATTGTAATCAGCGTACGCCATGTAGAATTCCATCATCGTGAATTCTGGGTTGTGACGTGGCGATAGACCTTCGTTACGGAAGTTACGGTTGATTTCGAATACACGCTCAAAACCACCAACCACTAGACGCTTAAGGTATAGCTCAGGCGCAACACGTAGGTACATGTCGATATCTAGTGCGTTGTGGTGAGTGATGAATGGACGTGCTGTTGCACCACCAGGGATCACGTGCATCATTGGCGTTTCCACTTCCATGAAGCCTTTGCTTACCATGAAGTTACGGATAGCCGATACCACTTTTGAACGAACAACGAATGCATGACGTGAATCGTCATTTACGATTAGGTCAACGTAACGCTGACGGTAACGCATTTCTTGGTCAGTTAGACCGTGGAATTTTTCTGGTAGAGGACGTAGTGCTTTGGTTAGCAGCTCGTACTCATCCATGTTCACGTAAAGATCACCTTTACCTGACTTATGAAGCGCACCTTTAATACCGATGATGTCACCGATATCTAGACCTGAATATTTTTCTTTCAGCTCTTTTTGAACATCTTTTGATGCGTAAGCTTGAATACGACCAGATACATCTTGAATAGCAAGGAAAGGACCACGCTTAGCCATAATACGACCAGCGATAGCAAATACGTGACCCGCTTCTTCAAGCTCTTCTTTGGTCATTTCACCGTATTTTGCTTCTAGATCTGCCGCTAAACTATCGCGACGAAAATCATTTGGGTGGCCATTTGCTTTGCAGTTTTCGCGGATCATATCTAATTTAGCGCGACGCTCAGCAATCAGCTTATTCTCATCTTGTAATTGATCAGTCATGGGGTAACCCTTAAATTTTTACCGAAATTCGGTTAAAGACCTGATTTCAGGCTTGCTTCAATAAAACGGTCTAAATCGCCGTCCAGTACTGCTTGGGTGTTACGATTTTCCACCCCAGTACGTAAATCTTTAATGCGAGAATCATCCAGAACGTAAGAACGGATCTGGCTGCCCCAGCCAATGTCAGACTTAGAGTCTTCATTTGCTTGTTTCTCGGCATTTTGTTTTTGCAGTTCAAATTCAAACAATTTTGCTTTTAACTGCTTCATTGCCTGATCTTTGTTCTTATGCTGAGAACGGTCGTTCTGACACTGCACCACAATGTTAGTTGGAATGTGGGTAATACGTACCGCAGATTCCGTGGTGTTTACGTGCTGACCACCCGCACCTGATGCACGGTATACGTCGATACGTAAATCAGATGGGTTAATATCGATCGCGATATTGTCATCAATTTCAGGGTAAACAAACGCCGAAGCAAAAGAGGTATGACGACGACCGCCTGAATCAAATGGCGACTTACGAACTAAACGGTGAACGCCCGTTTCTGTACGTAACCAGCCATAAGCATACTCACCGCTTACACGGATCGTTGCTGATTTAAGACCGGCAACATCACCTTCTGACACTTCAATTACTTCAGTTTTGAAGCCTTTCGCATCAGCCCAACGCAAGTACATGCGTAGCATCATGGATGTCCAGTCTTGTGCTTCTGTACCGCCAGAGCCTGCTTGCAGGTCAACGTAACAGTCAGAAGGATCGTGATCGCCTGCGAACATACGACGGAACTCAAGTTTTGCTAGCTTTTCTTCAAGCTCTGCTAACTCAGGTTCGATCTCGTCAAACGTTTCCTGATCTTCTTCTTCTACCGCAAGCTCAAGTAGACCTTCAACGTCTTCAACGCCTTGATCTAACAGGTCGATAGTCTCTACAACCGCTTCTAGTGATGCACGCTCTTTACCTAACGCTTGTGCGCGCTCAGGTTCGTTCCATACATCAGGTTGCTCTAATTCTGCATTGACTTCTTCTAGACGCTCTTTCTTAGCATCATAGTCAAAGGTACCCCCTAAGGACATCAGTACGAGCTGATACGTCCGCTAGGCGGTTTTTAATTGGATTAATCTCGAACATTGCCACTCTTCATAGCCGAAATGGACATAACCGATGGATTCTATCGAATTGTAGATAGAATATACAGAGGGAGAGAAAGGTTATAAGAAAATTTAATAGAAAATGGCGAGATTCTGGACGTAAACAACCGTCAAAACCTCGCCATCCATAAAATCACTGCACAAATCGCCGATAACACTATTTTGCGTTTAAGTGCTCTACCATCAATTGCACACTACGATTACCACGGTATTCATTCACATCTAAACGATACACAAGTTCGATTTGTTGTACTGATGCATCAGGCCAACGTTTCACGTCAACGTTAAAGGCAATCGCATCTATCACACTGCCACCATTAAGGGGTTCAACCATCATCTTAAGATGTTTTCCTCCCACTAACTTTTGATGTAATAAGCGGAAAGTACCGTCAAAACTTGGCTCTGGAAATTGCTGTCCCCAAGGGCCACCAGCACGAAGAATTTCAGCCACTTCAAGGTTTAACTCTTGACTACCAAGTTCGCCATCTGTCAGCAATACACCTTTTAAGGCATCTTCATCCAGTACACTACGTACCACGGCATCAAAGGCTTTACTAAATGCATCCAGTTTATCTTCTGGAATAGTTAAACCAGCAGCCATTGCGTGACCGCCAAACTTTAAGATCATACCCGGATTTTGAGTATCAACGAGATCTAATGCATCACGCATGTGCAAGCCTGCAATAGAGCGACAAGAGCCTTTAATTTCACCGTTACCAGCATCGGCAAACGCAATCACGGGGCGGTGATATTTATCTTTAATGCGTGAGGCTAAAATACCAATCACACCTTGGTGCCAATCACGTTGGAACAACACTAAACCGTAAGGCATATTTTGCTGATTGAACTTTAAACGCTCACAAATCGCCAAGGCTTCATCTTTCATACCTTGCTCAATTTCCTTGCGGGTTTGGTTTAACCCATCTAGCTCAGATGCCATGCGGCGTGCAGCTTGAATATTATCGCAAAGCAACAACTCAACCCCGAATGACATATCATCTAAACGCCCAGCAGCATTAATACGCGGCCCTAATGCAAACCCCAAATCACTGGTGACTAAACGAGAAGGATCGCGATTAGCCACTTCAATTAGCGCTTGAATACCCGGGCGACATTTACCCGCACGAATACGCTGTAAACCTTGGTGAACCAAAATACGATTATTACCATCAAGGGCAACCACATCGGCAACTGTACCTAATGCAACCAAGTCCAGTAACTCAGCAAGGTTTGGCATCGCAATACCTTGTTGCTCAAACCAGCCGTTATTACGCAGCTCTGCACGCAGTGCCAACATCAAATAAAAAGCAACACCAACCCCACATAAGGCTTTTGAAGGGAAACCACATTCATTAAGGTTTGGGTTAACAATGGCATCAGCGATTGGCAGCGTATCACCCGGCAAGTGATGGTCAGTAACAAGTACTTTGATGCCTTTTTCTTTTGCTGCAGCAACACCAGAGATTGAAGAAACGCCGTTATCAACCGTCATGATAAGCTCTGCGCCACGGGCTTGTGCTTGCTCAACCACTTCTGGGCTTAAGCCATAACCATCATCAAAACGGTTAGGTACAAGGTAATCAACGTTTTGACATCCCAGCATGCGCAGCGCTAAAACCGATAACGCAGAGCTGGTTGCACCATCGGCATCAAAGTCACCGACAATGATAATGCGAGTATTATTGGCAAGCGCATCACTGAGCAATTGCACTGCCGCTTCCATACCGTAGAGCTGATTATAATTAAGTAACCCTTTTGCTCCGCGCTCTAATTCAGCATCATTATTGATCCCACGGCTGGCATAAATCCGCTGTAAAATAGGTGGGATTGCATCGGAAAAACCATCCGTATTCGCTAGAGGTCGACGTTTAATTTCAATCATAATCAGGCTTCTTATCAGTATTATTATTTTTTCATAGTAACCAAATCGCAGATAACAAAAAAGCCTGAACATCATGCTCAGGCTTTTCATCATTTAATCATTCACAAAGCTAAATTAGCTTTTTGGTTGGCTATCAAGTAGCTGACGTAGTGCTGCTGGCGGCTGGTAGCCAGGGATCATAGTGCCATCAGCCAATACGATTGCAGGCGTACCGTTTACACCCATTGCAACACCTAGCTCGTATTGTGCTCGAACTAGATCAGGGCGTGGCGTGATCTTACTTTCATCAAAGTTACCGCTCTTAGCATCATCCATCGCTTTAGCACGATCTTTGGCACCCCAAATCGCACTCATTTGGTTAAAGTTACCAGAACGCTCACCACCACGAGGGAATGCTAGGTAGCGCACAGTGATACCTTCATCGTTGTAGCCTTTGATCTCGTTATGCAGTTTACGACAGTAACCACAGCTGGTGTCGGTGAACACGGTAACAACGTATTTTTCGTTCTTTGCAGGATAGACAATCATGTCTTTTTCCATCGCTGCAATTTTGTCCTTGTTCATTTTAGCCATTTTTTGCTCTGTTAAATTAACAGGCTGCGCACCGCTATTTTCATATAAATGACCAACGACGAAATATTTACCATCATCAGTTGTATAAATAACACCACGCTCAGTCACAACTTCATTCAATCCTGGGATTGGTGATGACGCAATCGATGATGGCGTTAAACCAACTTTTTCCAATTGCTGACTGATCGCTGCTTCATTTGGCTTCGCTACCGCAGAAAAAGCCGTTAACGCAACAGCGGTTGCAACAAGAGTTCGACTGATAAAGTGCATTTAATTTATCCTTAATTAATGATGAAGATCTCAATGCTTAATAAGACCCGATTCACCGTAAAATAGTTTCACATTTCACTACGTGCTTGTTAGGCAAGCATAAGTAAACTTAAACATAACGCAAACTCGATACGTTAATTTGCCCAGCACTCTCTCATAATTATGCGCGAGGATGGTGAGTTTGGTGTAATTGTTTTAGTCTTTCTGTCGCAACATGAGTATAAATTTGTGTTGTCGACAAGTCACTATGTCCAAGCAACATCTGTACCACACGTAGATCGGCACCGTAATTAAGCAAGTGTGTCGCAAACGCATGGCGCATCACATGGGGTGATAAGGTTTCCGCATCAATACCCGCTAATACCGCATAATGTTTAATGCGATGCCAAAACGTTTGGCGCGTCATTTGCCTTGCGCGACGACTGGGGAATAACACATCAGAGCTTTTTTCACCTAACAGTTGTGGTCGTCCGGTTTCAATGAACTGCTCAATCCAATCAATAGCGTTTTCTCCCATCGGTACTAAACGCTCTTTGTCACCTTTACCGGTAATACGCACCACACCTTGACGCAAGCTGATGTTTTCCATTGTCAACGTCACTAATTCAGTAACACGTAAACCTGTCGCATAAAGTAGCTCAAGCATAGCTTTATCACGCAGTTCAATCGGATCGTTAACGTCTGGCGCATCAAGCAAGGCATCCACTTGTGCTTCGCTTAAATCTTTCGGTAAACGCTTAGGTAATTTTGGCGTTACCAACATTGCGCTCGGATCATCATCACGCATCTTTTCTCGATGTAAATATTGGAAAAGACGACGGATCGCAGACACCATACGCGCACGTGATGTTTGCTTATAGTCTTTATCAAATAGCCACTGCTGATAACGTTGTAGATCATCAACCGACACATTAATCACATTGCGTGATTCTTGTTTCAGCCAATTTAATAATTTCATTAGATCATTACGATAAGAAGCCAAGGTGTTTTCAGACAATCCTCGCTCCATCCACATAGCATCTAGAAAACGTTCGATAATAACGTCATCGTTTTCCATTTTTCACTCCACTACCTGTGCTAGTACAAGCTAAACACATGGATAAATACACAGTACTTTCTTCATCATAGGGTATTTTTAGCAAAAAGTAACGAGCCTTGTGACAGGGGATCATCAAGTTAAATTTTTCAGCTTGTTTTGCTCACTTTATTGAGCTTGTCAGCGGATAACGGGTACACTGAGCAAATAAGTAAAATAACTAGGATACTCAGCATGAAAATCGGTTTGTTTTATGGCTCAACCACCTGTTATACCGAAATGGCGGCAGAAAAAATCCGCGATTGTATTGGTGCTGAATTAATTGAGCTGCGTAACATTAAAGAAGCAGATATCAGTGAAATGAACCAATTTAATATGTTGATTTTAGGTATTTCAACATGGGATTTTGGTGAGCTACAAGAAGATTGGGAAGCTGTTTGGCAACAACTTGATGGCTTAACTCTGACCAATAAAACCGTTGCATTATTTGGCCTCGGCGATCAAGAAGGCTATACCGAATGGTTCCTTGATGCGATGGGTATGCTGCATGACAAATTACTCGAAGCTGGCGTGCAATTTATCGGTTACTGGCCTAACGATGACAGCTACCAATTTGAAGCATCAAAGGCGCTTACTGAAGACAAGCAATTCTTTGTCGGCCTAGCCCTTGATGAAGACTCGCAATACGAGCACTCCGATCAACGTATCACTCAGTGGTGCGAACAGATCATGCTTGAGTATGCAGAAACGCTATAACCGCAATACAAATGCCTAATAAAAAAGGGATGCACATGGCATCCCTTTTCTCTATCTATCACATATTACGCAAGTTTATCTTGGTGTGAGCCCATCGCTTTACCACCAATAAAGCGTGTGATCACCAATGCAACCAATGTTGGTAGTACCCAAGCCATGCCATAGTTAAATAACGGTAGGCTGCTAAACATCGACACATCGAATTTTAAGTACTTAGCCACATCAATCATACTGAAGATGAAAGAAACCAAAAGTACTACACGGTAAGCCAAACGAGGATTCGGTAACCATTTGCGAACCAATGTGAGTGCAACCAACGCAATCGCCACAGGATATAGTGCAAATAATACTGGCACCGATAGCGCAATCAGCTGATTTAGACCAACGTTCGCCACAACAGCACAGATCACCGCTAACACCACCGCCCACTTTTTGTAAGACATCGGGGTTAATGAACTAAAGTAATCGGCACATGCACTGATCAAGCCAATCGCTGTCGTTAAACATGCCAGTAGCACGATAGCAGATAAGATCACCTGACCTGGCGCACCAAACAGTGCCATTACGTAACCCGTTAGGATCACACCACCATTGCCCGCATTCGGAGCAATCGTTGAACTAGTTGCCCCCAAGTAGAACAGTGAAATATAAACAAATGCTAAACCTGCAGCAGCAATCAAACCTGCGTAGATCAGGTAAGTACACGTTGTTTTCTCATCGCTGATCCCTTTACTGCGGATCACATCAACAATCAACATACCAAACATCAGTGCCGCAAAAGTATCCATGGTGTTATAACCTTCAAGGAAACCTTTGGTAAACGCTTGTGTTGCGTATTCACCTTGTGCCGCTACGATACTTGCTTGCGGATTGATAAATACCGCAACCGCTAATACTGCAAGCACGATAAATAAAGCAGGAGTTAAAAACTTACCAATCATGTCGATAAGCTTACCGCGAGACCAAGCAAAAAAGAGAGCAATCGCGAAAAAGATCACTGAAAAAGTCGTTAAACTTGCTTGACCAGCATCTGCTGATAAAAACGGTTTCACTGCCATTTCATAAGCCACTAACCCTGTACGAGGTGCAGCAAATGCAGGACCGATAATAATAAAGATCAACACTGCCATTAATGTGGCAACTTTTGACGGTAAATCGCGGGTTAAGCCCTGCCAACCACCACCAGCCATGGCTACAGCAATAATACCAACTAAAGGTAAACCTACTGCGGTTACCAAAAATCCTGACATGGCAGAAAGCATATTTTCACCGGCTAGCTGCCCTGCTAGTGGTGGAAAGATAATATTACCTGCGCCTAGAAAGAACGCGAAAGTCATAAAGCCTAACGCTATAATGTCTGTTACTTTGAGTGTCTTTTTCAAACTGCACCTTCCACTCGTTTATGGGTTATGTATTGTGTCTGCTTTTTTTATAATTCTCTGTATTGGTTACACACAGCAAAAGATATAACCAACAAAAGCATAATGGATAAAAACTACACCCTTGGCAATAGCGTAGAAATAAACACCATATAATCCATAAACAGAGCGTAAAATGTAGAATATAAAACCAATTAAATAAAAATAATTGGAATATAAAATCAATCCATTACCAAAGATTAAAATATAAACCAAAAACCAAACAAATAGAACAACATTTTAGCAACAATAAAAACACCGTAATGAAACATCACTTGCAATTATGGTTATATAGAAATCGCTCAATCATTCAATCTGCTTATAATGCTTTGTTTGGTAAAGAAAAAGGATCGGGAATGTCTCGCGGCTTTAGCTTTAAACAATTTCACGTTAATGATCACGGCTGCGGTATGCCTGTTAGCACCGACGGCGTATTACTCGGCGCATGGGCTGCGCTACCACAACAAGGAAAATTGCTTGATATCGGAACAGGGAGCGGCTTGCTAGCATTAATTGCAGCACAAAGAGCCCCCATGCTATCTATTGAAGCGATTGAAATTGATCCACAAGCTGCCAATGCTGCTCGACAGAACTTTGCCGCCTCGCCTTGGCATGAACGCTTACATTGTATTGAACAAGACATCACTTTATGGCTGCAAGACCAACCAAGTAACAGTGTCGATGGGATCATTTGTAACCCACCCTATTTCAACTTTGGTCAACAAGCAGAATCGCAACATCGTGCTACCGCGCGTCATACTGATACCTTTACCCATCAACAGTTATTACACACCCTTGAATATCTATTAACCGAGCAAGGGGTTGCAAATATTATTCTGCCAACTTACGAAGGCGAATGCTTAATTGAAGCGGCGAAAGCGTTTAACCTTCATTGTATTGCAAGGTGTGATGTGCAAACGACTGAGAAAAAAACACCGATTCGATTACTTCTACAATTAAGTAAAATGCAGCAAACATGCCTTTCGCAGCATATTTGCATCCATAAAGATGGTGATTACTCAAAAGAATTCAAAGTGTTAACGAAAGACTTCTACCTTAAAATGTAAGCGACTAAGGTATTTTTACAGATTAAGAACGCAGGAATAATCATCAAGTTTTGAAGTTTTTATGTTTTAATCGGTGTCACTTACGGCAAGAGTGGCTATAATGCCGCCCCTTAAATATTTAATACCCTTGTTGTTATCCTTTGCATTAGCATAGTGATAACCACATACATAGCATTTGTCTTGGGAGAGATAACTGGTGAAAGACTTTTCCGAATTAGAGTTAGATAGCGAACTGTTACAAGCGATTGAAGAAATCGGCTACAGCCGCCCAACCGTGGTGCAGGCGCAAGCTATCCCTCATGCCCTAGACGGTAAAGATGTAATGGCTTCTGCGCCAACAGGGACCGGAAAAACAGCAGCCTTTCTTCTACCGATGATCCAACACTTGCTGGACTTCCCGCGTAAAAAGCCGGGACCTGCACGTGTATTAGTATTAACACCAACCCGTGAGCTTGCGATCCAAGTTGCCGATCAAGCACGTGCTTTAGCAAAACACACCATGCTAAAAGTCTTCACTATCACGGGCGGTATTTCATACGACGAGCATGCTGAGCTATTGGGTAAAACCCAAGATATCGTGGTTGCGACACCTGGTCGTTTAATGGAATACATCGAAGCTGAGAAATTCGACTGTCGTGCTATTGAATGTCTGATCCTTGATGAAGCAGACCGCATGCTAGACATGGGCTTTGGTAAAGTGGTTGAGCGTCTAAACCATGAGTGTCGCTGGCGTAGCCAAAGCTTACTATTCTCTGCAACCCTTGAAGGTAAAGGTGTTCGTGAGTTCTCAGAAAAGATCCTAAACGAGCCTGTAGAAGTAGAAGCGGAGCCTTCACGTCGTGAACGTAAGAAGATCCACCAGCTTTACCACCGTTGTGACAACATGGAGCACAAGCTAGCACTATTAGAAAACATTCTAAAAGAGCAAGCAGAGCGCACCATCATCTTCGTTAAAACTCGTGAGCGCCTAGCTGTGCTTCGTGGTCAACTAGAGACAATGGGGATCCCTTGTAACTGGATCCAAGGTGAGATGGCACAGTCGGCACGTAATAACATGATCACCCGTTTTCGTGATGGCGTGATCAACGTATTAATTGCAACCGACGTTGCTGCTCGTGGTATCGACTTACCAGATGTTAGCCATGTTGTTAACTTCGACATGCCACGTACTGCGGATGTTTACCTACACCGTATCGGTCGTACAGCCCGTGCAGGTAAGAAAGGTACCGCCATTTCATTAATTGAAGCACACGATCAAGCAATGATTGAACGTGTTAGCCGTTACATGAAAGAAGAAGTGCCAGAGCGCTTTATCGATGGTCTACGTCCAACAACGAAAAAACCATCAACGGTGAAGAAAAAGAAAAAAGTCGATAAAAAGACGAAAGTTGCGAAGCAGAAGAAAAAGCTTAAGAAAGCGAAAAAAGCATAATCGCAATAACGCTTTAAAATCTCACAAAAAAGGGCTGATGATTCAGCCCTTTTCTTTTATCTGTTTTCGTGTTGGCAATGCGTTCTTATTGCTCTTCACGCTTAAACACGAACTCTTTCTCTGTCGATTCAGCTTCAACAAAATAATAACCTGCGGTATCAAATTGCTTTAGTGCTTCAATCGATGAGATCTGATTATCTAAAATATAACGCGCCATCATGCCACGTGCTTTCTTCGCGTAGAAACTGATCACCTTATATTGACCATTTTTACAGTCTTTAAATACTGGAGTAATTAGCTGCGCATTTAGCTTCTTCGGTTTTACTGATTTAAAGTATTCATTTGAAGCGAGGTTAATAAGAATATCGTCGCCTTGCTCAGCTAATGCTTGATTCAGTTTGTCAGTAATAATATCGCCCCAGAACTGATACAAGTTAGTACCACGAGGGTTCGCCAGCCTAGTACCCATTTCTAAACGGTAAGGTTGCATTAAATCCAATGGACGCAATAAACCGTACAAACCAGAAAGCATACGCAAATGCTGCTGAGCATAGGCAAACTGCGCTTCCGTCATACTCTCTGCATCAAGACCAGTATAAACATCGCCTTTAAACGCTAAAATAGCCTGACGTGCGTTATCTTGAGTAAATTGTGGCTGCCACTCAGCAAAACGTGCCGCATTTAAGCCAGCAATTTTATCGCTCACTTTCATTAAGCTCGCAATGTCCATTGGCGTTAACTCACGACATACATCGATAAGCTCTGCAGAGTGCTCCGTTAGCTCTGGCAAAGTATAGGTTGATGTTGCCAATGGCGATTCATAATCAAGGGTTTTAGCGGGGGAAACCACAATTAACATAAGGCTTTTTCCTTTAAAGTCTGACTAGAAAAGACTATCACTAAACAACAAAAAAGCCACTTAGAAACTAAGTGGCTTTAGTTATTTCAGCAATAGGAGCACGCTATGATTTGCTCTTATCCCAAATACCTTCTTCTAGCTGGGCATGAAGCTCTGGGTAATCATTACTATCAAACGTTGGTACTTTCCCCTGTGATAACTGCTTATTGTAATCCGTCGCCAGTTTCACCACGGTGCCAGACAACAAGACAATCGCTACAAGGTTGATCAATGCCATCATACCCATCGATACATCCGCCATCGCCCACACTGTTGGTAGATCCGCTAACGCGCCAAACATCACCATGAACAGTACCACGACACGGAAAATGTTCAGTCCCGCTTTATGATTATGCTCAAGGAAGATCAAATTGGTTTCTGCGTATGAATAATTCGCCACTAATGAAGTAAAGGCAAAGAAGAAGATTGCCACGGCTATAAATACTGAGCCCCAATCACCCACTTGTGAACTTAACGCTCGTTGTGTTAATTCAATCCCCGTGACTTCACTGTGTGGTACGTATTCGCCTGACATCAAAATAATCGCAACCGTCGCTGAACAGATCACAATGGTATCCATAAACACCCCTAGCATCTGTACATAACCTTGCGAAGCGGGATGTGGCGGATAAGGGGTTGCAGATGCTGCCGCATTCGGTGCCGAACCCATCCCCGCTTCATTAGAGAACAAGCCTCGTTTCAAACCATTGATCATCCCTTGGGCAATGGTATAACCCAATGCGCCTGATGCCGCCTCTTCTAGACCAAATGCACTGCGGAAAATCATCATGATAATATCTGGCAGCTTTTCAATGTTAACCACCATGATAAACAGCGCTAACAGCAGATAACATAACGCCATTGCTGGTACTAAAATTTCTGCGGTACGGGCAATAGCTCGCAGACCACCAAAAATAATCACCCCAGTCATAATAACCAGCGCAATACCGACATACACAGGTGACCAACCAAATGCCACATGTGCCGCTTGGCTAATCGAATTTGCCTGTACCGAGTTAAACACTAAACCAAAAGCAACGATCAAAAAGACAGAGAACATCACGCCCATCCAGCGCATGCCTAAGCCCTTCTCCATATAATAAGCAGGACCACCACGGTAATTACCGTCATCATCACGGGTTTTATAAAGCTGTGCGAGTGCACTTTCAGCAAACGCCGTTGCCATTCCCAACATGGCAATTAACCACATCCAGAAGATCGCCCCCGGACCACCTAAAGTCAGTGCGACCGCAACCCCAGCCATATTGCCAGTACCGACCCTTGCCGCCAGACTGGTACACAAGGCTTGAAACGATGAGATCCCCGCACTGTCTGATTTACGACTATTTTTCATCACTTTGAACATATGACCAAAGTGACGGAACTGAATAAAACTCAAACGATAGGTGAAATAGATCCCAACACCGATCAGTAAATAAATGAGTACTGAGCCCCAAAGTAAGTCATTTAAAAAGTTTATTTGACTGGACAAGTGAGTACCTTCTAAAACGTAGTACGTATTTGATAAAAATATAAACCGCTAAATCATTAACAATTTAGCAATAAATTCACGCTGTTTTTCTAATCGTTATTCTTGATTAACAAGCGTACCCTGCTCTTTATAGTGTGGCTTAAAAAACCGAGCTTTATTACCACATCACATGTACTAAGGGTATATATTTACAGTAAATAATGAAAAATAGTTAAGCGAATCCAAACATAAATTCTGCACCACTGCGAGTTATTTACTCCAAATTTCGGTCATAAACAGGATATATTTGACCTTTTTCACATAAAAATTTCATCTTTGAGCAACAAATGAGAAACACTTCAATTTTACTCTACCCCATATTGTGATACTTAATGACCTTGTAGCTTATAGTTAGCTAGATCATAGGAAGAGGTGCTTTATGGATAGCTTTGCATTTGATGATATGTTCGCAACAGATACGGTTTCTCGTCGCACACGTGCTAAACCAGAAAAACGTAAATGGCGCGAAATTGAAGCCTTAAAAGATCGTCAACGACTTCGCCGCGAGCTTCAGGACATGGATATGTGTGGCAGTTATGATGCGGATGAATTCGACTTTTAACCTAATTGACCTAAACAAAAAATAAAACGCCAGCATCTCGCTGGCGTTTTGTTATCTGCGCTATCTCTCAGTTTATACTTGCCAATCGATCGGCGTTTTCCCCATCTCCGCTAATAACTGATTTGTTTTAGAGAAATGCTGACAGCCAAAGAAGCCTCGATACGCTGATAACGGTGACGGATGCGCTGAATGCAATACGTGGTGACGTGTTTTATCTATCTTCTTACCTTTCTTTTGCGCATGTGCACCCCACAACAAGAAAATCACGCCTTCAGTATTATCATTGATATATTCAATCGCGCGATCTGTAAATGTTTCCCAACCAATCTTCGCATGTGAGTGAGCATTACCTTGCTCGACAGTTAATACCGTATTTAATAGCAACACACCTTGCTCAGCCCATGGCTGTAAATAGCCATGCTCGGGAATAGTAAAACCGTCGATATCAGTCGCTAACTCTTTATACATATTTGCCAGTGACGGTGGTGTTTTCACACCCGGTAATACCGAGAAGCTAAGACCATGCGCTTGCTTAGGTCCGTGATACGGATCTTGACCTAAGATCACGACTTTGGTTTTCTCAAGTGGCGTACTGGTAAACGCATTAAAGACATCTTCTTGAGGAGGATAAACCACTTTACCAACATTGCGATCAGCATCGACAGCCTGCTCAATATCGGTGAAATATGCTTGCGTTTGTTGCTGCGCTATAAAAGTAGACCAACTGGCGGTCATAAATCACTCCTCATTTATAATCTATACGGCGTAAGGGTATCAAAAAACGATAAATCATAAGAGGAAGATCACCGCTTCCTCTATATATAGTTACTTTTCTGCCGAAAACGCACGCAGAGTGGCAATTTCTTGATGCCAGATATCAGGATTAATCGTCTCTAGAATAAGTGGGATATTATTAAAACGATCATCTCGCATTAAATAGCGGAAACAATCCCAGCCGATCTCCCCTTCACCTAAGCTGTGGTGGCGATCTAAATGACTACCCAAGCCACCTTTTGAATCATTTAAGTGCATACCACGTAAATAATGCATGCCAACCACATTATCAAATTCAGCGAATGTGCGATCAGTCGCGGTCTCACTGCTCAAATCATAACCAGCAGCAAAGGTATGACAGGTATCAATGCACACCCCAACACGGCTTTTATCTTCTACTTGATCGATAATTTCCGCTAAATGCTCGAAGCGCCAACCTAAATTTGACCCTTGTCCTGCGGTATTTTCGATCACTGCAACCACATCACTGACTTCTTGATGAGCCAAATTAATCGACTCTGCGATAAGTTTTAAACAATCTTTTTCAGAAATTTTTTTCAAATGACTGCCCGGATGGAAGTTCAAAAGGTGTAATCCAAGCTGGTTACAACGGGACATTTCATCAATAAAAGCCGCACGTGACTTTTCTAACTTTTCCGTCTCTGGGGCGCCTAGGTTAATTAAGTAAGAATCATGGGGAAGAATCGCATCAGCGTTATACCCCAATTGCGCACAGCGAGCTTTAAAAGCAGCGATAGCATCCGCTTCTAGTGGTTTAGCGACCCATTGGCGTTGGTTCTTAGTAAATAGTGCAAACGCATTTGCATTAATCTTTTCAGCGTTAGTCGGTGCATTAAATACACCACCAGCTGCGGAAACATGAGCACCAATCAACTTCATAGTAAAATACCTTACAAACAGCACTTGGCATTACTAGCCAAACGCACACAAAAAAGAAACATCTGATACATAACCAATCATTAATTATGTAGTAAAATTACAACATATTGATATTAAAATATTTTTTGTTATTTCATATTTTTTGTTGATTAACCATAAAAATGGCGTTAGATTGACTTAGCTCAATAAAACAGCCCTATTTAATTTAAGGTTTTTTGTTGTAATTTGATCTCAATCAATGCACAGGAGACCGAGTTGAACTATATAATAAATAGCTCAACAAAAATGGATAAATTTACGCCAAAACTCTTGGAGAAAAGTTATGATTACTGGTATTCAAATTACTAAAGCAGCAAACGACGAACTACTAAACTCTATCTGGATCCTAGACAGCGAATCAAACGAAGCACGTTGTGTTTGTGCAGCATCTGGTTTTGAAGCTGACCAAGTTGTAGCTCAATCAGACCTAGGCGATATCGAGTACCGTGAGCTAGCTATCGAAGCACCAGCTAAGATCGAAGGCGGTCAGCACCTAAACGTAAACGTTCTTAAGCGTGAAACGCTAGAAGACGCAGCTAAGCACCCAGAAAAATACCCACAGCTAACAATCCGTGTTTCTGGTTACGCAGTACGTTTCAACTCACTAACTCGTGAGCAACAACAAGACGTTATCGCACGTACTTTCACTAACAGCCTATAATTCTGTTAGCGACCTTAATTTAAGGTACGTAGCAATAAAAAAACGGCACAGAGTGCCGTTTTTTGTTATCTGTCTTTATGCTCTGCATGAGTAGAATACTAAAAAAGGAGCCGCAGCTCCTTTTTGATTTTCAATTCTCGCTCAATAAATCCCTATTGAACTGAACGTAATACGGCTTTCACAGCTTCAAAATCATTACCACGCTCTAGTGATAACAACTCCATCGCATTGTGCTTCGCCAAAGGCCCTGGTAATGGAATGTCTGTCTCTAAGATTTCATCAACCACTTCTTTAAATTTCGCAGGGTGCGCGGTACATAAGAATAGGCCAGTTTCACCTTCATTCAACTGCTCGTTAAGAATACGATAAGCAATCGCACCATGAGGCTCACACAAATACCCTTCTGCATCCATCTGCTTTAAGGTCTCAGCTGTTTGATCATCTGTTACCGCGCCATAGCCTAGCTCGCTCAAACCCCAGCCTTTAAGCTGACATAGCTCTTCGATACGTGGCCAGTTGTTTGGTTGACTCACATCCATCGCATTTGAAATAGTCGGTACTGTCACTTTCGGTGACCATTCACCTGTTTGCAAGTAACGTGGCACTGTATCATTAACATTCGTTGCCGCAATAAAGCGTTTAACTGGAAGACCAAGCGATTTCGCCAATAAGCCGGCAGTTAGGTTACCGAAGTTACCACTTGGCACTGAGATAACAACCTCTTTGCGCTCTGCTTTTGGCAGTTGTGCTACAGCTTCAAAGTAGTAACAGATCTGCGCCATTAAACGGCTAATGTTGATCGAATTGGCAGAGTTTAGACCAACTTCTTGGCGCAATTCTGCATCATCAAAGGCTTGCTTCACCAACGCTTGGCAATCATCAAAAGTACCGTTAACTGCAACAGTGGTAATGTTCTTGCCTAGTGTACAAAACATTTTTTCCTGTAGCGGGCTGATCTTGCCTTTCGGATACAGGATCACCACCTTGATGTTATCCATGCCATAAAACGCATGAGCAACAGCAGCACCAGTATCACCTGATGTCGCAGTCAGAATGGTAATTTTACCGTCACTATCTGTTACAGCAGCCAGTGATTGCGCCATGAAACGGCCACCAAAGTCTTTAAATGCTAAGGTTGGGCCGTGAAACAACTCTAACGCATACACGCCATCTTTTACTTTATTGATTGGTGCAGGGAATTGAAATGCTGTATCAACCATTTGGCTAACTGTCTCAGCACCGAGTTCATCACCAATGAAAGCCGATAAGATCTTGCTGCTGCGTGAGATAAAATCCATCTCTAGTAACGCATCAATATCACCTAACTGTGGCAACTCTGATGGAAAGAATAGGCCTTGATTACGACCTAAACCTTGACGTACCGCCTGACCAAATGAAACCTGCTCTGCGTGTTCTTTTAAGTTATATAACTTCATTGTTAAAGCTCACTTCCTGTTACTTTTGCGCCCAAGCTGTCAAGACGACAGACATGAACAAATCCTTCATCATTTTGAACATAATGTTCTTCAAGCCAACGTGCAAGTCGTTTAGCTACGTCTAAATCGGTACAAATACTAAACATGGTTGGGCCTGAGCCCGAAATCCCACTCGCAATCGCTCCAGCATCTAATGCATATTGACGTGCTTTAGCAAAGCCTGGCAGTAGTTTTTCACGATAAGGTTCTGCCACCACATCTTTGATCATTTTAGCGGCTAACAACGGTTGATTTGAGTGACAAGCGTGAATAAAGCCCCCTAAGTAACGACCATGAGCAATCACATCTTGACGACGATATTGCGCAGGTAAAATCGCACGGGCTTCAGCGGTCGGTACTTTGATCCCCGGATACGCCATCACCCAATACCAATCATCAAAACAAGGCACTTTTTGGCTGATAATACCCAGCTCTTCAACCATAAATTGCAAGCCCCCCAAGTAGCATGGAGAAACATTATCATAGTGAAGACCACCTGATATCTCGCCTTCCATTTCACCCATTAGCGCTAATAATTCGGTTTCATTGAGCGGTTGATCATGAAAACGATTAAGTGCATCAAGGGCTGCCACAATCGAACATGCGCTCGAGCCTAAGCCCGAGCCAATAGGCATGTTTTTCTCTAGCGTCATAGCTACAGGTAATAGTTTGATTGCTTTTTTATCTAGCTCACGGGCAAATACCTGCCAGCAGCGATAAACAATATTTTCTTCAGCTTGTTGCGGCAATTTATCAACAAATGCACCAACACACTGCAAGCTAAATGGCGTATCACCATCAGCCACTTTCACCCGATCACCTAACAAGGTGCCATCAATAGGAGAAACCGCTGCACCTAATACATCAAAGCCTACGCTGACGTTACCAATCGATGCAGGAGCATAAACAACAACACTCATTTTATACTCCTCGTTTCCAACCTAATGTACGCATCAGATCGGCAAACACACCTGCTGCCGTCACTTCAGTACCTGCACCGTAACCACGCAGTACTAATGGAATTGGCTGGTAGTAACGGCTATAGAAAGCAAGGGCATTTTCACCATCTTTGATCTTAAACATAGGGTCATCAGGGTTAACCGCAACAATTTTCACCGAGCACTTACCGTTATCAATTTCACCAACATAACGCAGTACTTTGTCTTCTTTTGCAGCATCTTGCGCAAGCTTAGTAAAGTATTCATCCGCTTGTGGTAAGCGTGCCATAAACTCATCAACCGATCCTGATGCATCAAAACCCGGTGGCAGCGCTTGTTCAACATTCACATCAGAAAGTTCTAACGCTAAACCTGATTCACGAGCCAAGATCAACAACTTACGCGCCACATCCATACCCGATAAATCATCACGAGGATCTGGCTCTGTAAAGCCGTTATTACGTGCAACCGTTGTCGCCTCGCTAAAGCTCATACCTTCATCTAACTTACCGAAAATGTAAGACATAGAGCCAGAAAGAATGCCTGAGAAACGCTGCAGCTCATCACCGGCAGCCATCAGATTTTGAAGGTTTTCGATAACTGGCAGACCAGCACCAACTGTGGTGTCGTACATAAACTTACGACGGCTTACACGTGCTGCTTGACGCAATTGTTGGTAGTACGCCATGCTCGCCGTGTTTGCCTTTTTATTAGGTGTGATCACGTGGAAACCTGCAGATAAGAAATCAGCATATTGCTCTGCGATGGTTTGGTCTGACGTACAGTCGATGATCACAGGGTTAATAATGTGATTACGTTGAACAAGTTGGATCATACGAGCAAGGCTTAATGGCTCGCTCACTGCACCCATTTGATCGCGCCAGTTATCTAAATTGAAACCGTCACTATTGAGTAGTAAGCCTTTGCTGTTTGCCATACCGCAAACACGGATCACAATGCCATCATCTGCGAGTTTGCTTTGCTGACGTTGGATCTGATCAACTAATTCACCACCGACACCACCAACACCAATCACGAACACATCAAGGAAGTGCTGACTGTTAAATAGATTTTCATGACACGCTTTCACCGCTTCAGATACTTTGTTTTGTGGAATAACCGCTGAAATGGCACGCTCAGAAGAGCCCTGTGCAATCGCAACAATGTTCACATCCACTTCAGCGAGTGAGGTAAAGAAGCGAGAAGCGACACCGTGAGAAGTACGCATACCGTCACCAACTAAGGTCACGATAGAAACATCATCCGAAAATTCAACAGGCTCTAATAACCCTTCTTTAAGCTCTAGCTCAAAGCTTTCACTTAATGCCTTTTCAGCTTGAGCACGATCCGAAGTTTCAATACAGAAACTGATACTGTATTCAGAAGAAGATTGAGTGATAAGTACAATCGATACGCCAGCAGATGACATCGCACCAAATACGCGTGCCGCCATACCGACCATGCCTTTCATACCCGGACCTGATACGTTAACCATGGTGAGATCTTTTAGGGTCGTGATCCCTTTAATCGCTAACTGATCTTCACCGGTATCTTGACCAATTAATGTACCTGGTGCTTGTGGACTAAAGCTGTTTTTGATCAGACATGGAATTTGGAATTGAGCAATAGGTGCGATGGTTTTCGGGTGAAGTACTGAAGCACCAAAGTAAGAAAGCTCCATCGCTTCTTGGTAGCTTAATGATTTAAGTAAACGCGCATCAGGCACTAGGCGAGGATCGCAGCTGTAAACACCGTCAACGTCAGTCCAGATCTCACAACAATCTGCACGTAGACAGGCAGCCAGTACAGCAGCTGAGTAATCAGAGCCATTACGACCAAGCGTCACTAACTCGCCTTTACTATTACCTGCAGTAAAGCCCGGCATGATGCAGACATGACCTTCAGGTAATGGCTGACGACGGAAGTTTTGCGTTGAGATCTCAATGTCTACATGCGCTTCAAGGTAACTCCCTTCCGCATATAAGTATTGAACAGGATCAATAAGGCTAGCAGGTTGCCCTTTTGCTTCAAGTACCGCTTTCATTGCCGCAATTGAAATACGCTCGCCCTTACTGATAATCGTCGCATAGACATTATCAGGGCAGAGACCTAATAACTTAATGCCGTGAACATACTCTTTTAATTGACCTAATGAGCTTACTAGCTTGGCATCTAACGCTGCTTTATCAAAACCTGGCTCAAGGGTTTTCAAACCACTAAATAACTCAACAAAAACTTGCTCAAGATCGGCAAGTTGAAGTGATGCATCGCCAGTTTTAACAGCGTTATCAATCACAGAAACCAGCTTGTTTGTCACTTTACCCGGTGCAGATAGCACCACAGAGACATCACCTTGCTGAGCATTATTCGCAATAATATCAGCAGCTCTTAAAAATCGCTCTGCATCGGCTAATGATGAACCACCAAACTTAAATACTCGCATTCCCTACTCCCGAGTCTCTATCCTGAACTATCTAGTTTTAACAGCTAGATATACTCAAATATGTGAATTAAAAATCGTTAAAAAAAAACCCGCAGCTCTTATGAGTTGCGGGCTTATTGTTAATCTTTGCGCGTATCAGCCCGCACTAACACCTAAAATGTTAATGGTAATAATCGTGCGTGTAGTGCCGTTAAAGCTGAATACTTTTTTCATGTTGCTATGAATTCTCTTTTTGCTGATAGTTTACGTTTACAGCAATCATGGGTTAGAGTCAATAATATCTTCACAATTACACAACACAACAGACAGCAAAGTTTTACCATTAATCAACCGTTCTCATTAACAATTGTCACTTGCTATATTGGTAGCCTAATGTGCTATGTTGCATAATTCATATAATACCGATACACCAAGAGAGGTACGCCATGAGTACAGCGATGGAATCTTTAATAGCTCACACTATATTGCAAGGCTTTGATGCCATGTATGGTCGCTTTCTTGATGTCACAGCTGAAGCTCAACAGCGCTTTGAAAAGCAACAATGGGGCAATGTTCATCATGCATTAAAAAAACGGATCAGCTTTTATGATCACCATGTGGAGCTGGTTACCAATCAAATCCAAATCATGCTCGGTGAACGTTATGCTAACCATGATTTTTTAATGGCCGTAAAAATCGCTTATCAAGATTTATTATTGGATTATCCTCGTTACGATATTGCTGAAAGCTTTTTCAATTCCGTTTATTGTCGTATTTTCAAACACCGCAACATCAATCGTGACAAGTTGTTTGTGCATACATCACAAGAAGATCGCGTTCCCCCTTACCCAACCTCATTAACACGACATTACCAAGTTCAAACAACCCTACGTGCGATGTTTGAACGTATGCTTGATGACACTCCATTCACCCTACCCTGGCAAAATAAAGCGCGAGATATCGACCACTTACTTAACTATTTGCAACGAGATCTCGGCGCAAAATTCGATCAAGGCACGACATTAGAGCTCATTCGTGAACCTTTCTACCGTAACAAAGCCGCATATTTAATTGGTAAACTGACCTTTGCTAATGGTGATTTTTCACCTTTTGTTATTCCTATTTTTAACGATCATAACCATGAGATTTATCTCGATGCTTGTATTTGTGATGTGAACGATATCAGTATCATCTTCGGCTTTGCCCGTTCCTATTTCATGGTTTATGCGCCAGCACCAGCAGCACTTGTGCGCTTTCTCTCACAACTGATTCCCAATAAAACACTAGCAGAGCTTTACACCGCTATTGGCTGTCAAAAACACGGAAAAACAGAGCTATATCGTGAATTTTTAGCTCATTTAGCAACAACTAATGACAAGTTTGTTATTGCTCCGGGGATCAAAGGAATGGTGATGTCGGTCTTTACCCTGCCTTCTTACGACTTTGTTTTTAAAATCATTAAAGACAAATTTGCGCCACAAAAAGACATTAACCACAACACGGTTAAAGAAAAATATCAGCTGGTAAAAGAGCACGATCGTGTTGGCCGCATGGCTGATACCCAAGAATACAGAAACTTTTGTTTCCCAAAAGAGCGTTTTAGTGACGAGCTTATTGCAGAATTACAAGCAATTGCTCCTTCGATAATCACTATTACCGACGACACCATTATGATCGCGCACCTCTATATGGAACGTCGCATGGTGCCATTCAATCTCTATATCGAAAATGCGAGTGATGACGAACTGCGCTACGCTATCGATGAATATGGCAAAGCCATTAAGCAACTTGCCGCAGCCAATATTTTCCCCGGAGATATGCTATTTAAAAACTTTGGGGTAACGCGCCATAAACGGGTGGTTTTCTACGACTACGATGAAATTACCTATATGACAGAAATGAATTTTCGAAAGATCCCGCCACCACGTTATCCTGAGGATGAGCTGGCAGCTGAGCCTTGGTACAGCGTTGGAATTAACGATGTTTTTCCTGAAGAATTTCGCACTTTCCTGTTAATTAATCCCAAAGTCAGAACGCTATTTGATGAACTGCATAGCGATCTATTTGATGCCAACTACTGGCAACAACTTCAGCAAAATATTAACGATGAAAATTACCCCGATGTGATCCCGTATCCTGAGGAGTATCGCTTTATACACCATTACATCAGCGATAAGGATAGCGCCACCTCTCTGTAATAAAGAAAGTACTATTTACATAAACAGGCGTTGTAGATCATACATTGAAAAACTCATTGCATATTTCTCACATCTGCAATGCCATTTTCAACGGCGATCCCCTACAGTTAGAAGCATAAAATAATAATTAGAGAATAAGCTGATATGGCAAGATTATTTTTAGGGATTATTTTTTGTTTGGGCTCTCTTTTTCAGCCGGTAATGGCAACAGAATTTGAAGACTTAGGCTTAACTTATGACGGTGGTAAAAAGCTATCGTCAGGCTGGTTTCTATCTTCACAATCACGTCATCAACAAGCCTTTGATGTTTGGCAGATCGACAGCGGCTATTCATATCCAATATCAAAAAATACGCAGGTTTATTTGAGCACCCAACTGACCTCAACCACAGAGCAACAACATGGATCTCGTGGTATAGCCTCTGGTGTAAAATACAACCTAACACCTAAAGTAAGCCTGCAAAGTGAAATTAATACAGCCACAATGGCTGAAAAAACCAAAGTCGGCATTGAGGTTAGTAGCCAATACAAAGTATCAGATAAATTAAATCTACGTGCTAGTGTCGATTATGAAGAGCTTGAACAAGTAATTGAATTAGGGTTGGGATTCAACTTTTAGTTATGTTAGTTCAGAACTGATAAATCTAATGCTGTTTTAGACAGAATAATGCCGTTTAAATCAGCGTAAATATAATCTCCCGGATACACTAGATTTTCATGGATATTCAACGTGACATTTAACTCACCCATCTGACGTTTAATGGTTTTTATTGGGCAAGCTCCTATCGCCTTTACCCCTAAATCCAATGTAGCCAACGTACCTATATCACGAACGGCCCCATTAACGATAATCCCTTGCCAATGGTTTTTAATGGCTAACAAAGCCAATTGATCCCCAAGTAACGCTCGTCGACAACTGCCATGACCATCAATCACCAGGACTTTACCTGTACCATCTTGCGATAATATATCGCGGACTAAGCTATTATCTTCAAAGCATCGCAATGTCACACACTGCCCATAGAAAATAGCTCTACCACCATAATCGTGGCAAGTTAAAGGAAGAAAGTAGATATCTTGTTCATAGTGATCACAGAGATCTGGCAATAAATCTTTCATTATTCCCTCCTAAAACCGTCCATATGTTACAAATAAGAATTTTAACAATACTCACTGGCATATTAACAACCAGCCTACCTATTTATAGTTAGTCGTTTTTAAAAAACCACCATCAACCCAAAGTGTAATTTACTTCGAATACTCACAGAGAATAATGCCATATTCCCGATTATTCATATTAAATAGTTAAAAATCATGTTTAGAGTAACAACACATAAAACATGCAACTAATCGATGACGATGTTACAATTAAAAAAATAACGTAAATAACATGTTGTTGTTAATGTAAGTTATAGCTTTAAAAACATACAAACGGTATGTTTTTGATTAATTTTTAATGTGGAATTAATCAAATCTCAGTGATTTTATCAAGATTGTTAAAAATCTTGATAACGAGCGCTAATGCTTCACTCTGTTTGATATAAATCAACAAAGTTATAAATAGCTATACTAAACAAACGTACAATATTGTTAGAGAGCTGTTAAGTGAATACAATCGCTGCATTAATTAGGGAGAGTGTAGCCAACACCTCAATTTTTGAGGTATTTCGATAGCATTTACTATCGGGAAAAGGATGGTGTACCAACATAGGCAGCGATTTCGTAACAAATAAGTATTTTTGTTAATACTTTGCCTATATGTGAATTTTTTTATAGAATTTAACTTATTCTGTTCATCGCAGATTAGTTTTTGATATTAGGTACTGCCAATGCAAACCCCTCACATTCTTATCGTAGAAGACGAGCACGTAACACGTAATACACTAAAAAGTATCTTTGAAGCGGAAGGTTACACAGTTTTTGAAGCAAACGACGGCGCAGAAATGCACCAGATGCTTTCTGAAAACCCTGTTCACCTAGTGATCATGGACATTAACCTACCAGGTAAAAACGGTCTTCTACTAGCTCGTGAGCTTCGTGAACAAGGCGATATGGCGCTAATGTTCCTAACAGGTCGTGATAACGAAGTTGATAAGATCCTAGGTCTTGAAATTGGTGCTGATGACTACATCACAAAACCTTTCAACCCTCGTGAATTGACGATTCGTGCACGTAACCTACTAACTCGTGCAATGAACCAAGGTCTTCCAACTGAAGATAAAAAGCTAGTTGAGCGTTACGAGTTCAACGGTTGGTCTCTAGAAATTAACAGCCGTTCACTAGTAAGCCCAAGCGGTGATCAATTCAAACTTCCACGTTCTGAATTCCGTGCTCTACTTCACTTCTGTGAGAACCCAGGTAAAATCCAAACTCGTGCTGATCTTCTTAAGAAGATGACTGGTCGTGAACTTAAGCCACATGACCGTACGGTTGATGTAACCATCCGTCGTATCCGTAAGCACTTCGAATCTGTTGCTGATACCCCAGAGATCATCGCAACAATTCACGGTGAAGGTTACCGTTTCTGTGGCGATCTAGGCGAAGAGTAATTCGTTTAGTGGTCCAATAAAAAAGGCTCCGAAAGGAGCCTTTTTTGTATCTGTGATAAATGAATATCGGTATTTTACTTACCGTACTGCTTCAACCATGCTTTCAATACTTCAATGTCGTTTTGATAGCAGTTTTTGATTTCATCAACCCAATCATTAATATTTTCCCACCAAGCTGGTAGCTCTGGCGATTGCGCTTTTTGCGCCACTTGCTGAATATGTTTTAGGCCAATAGAGCCGGCAGCCCCTTTGATTTTATGCGCTTCAAACTTAATCCCATCTTGATCTTTTGCGACCATGTTGGAGTCTAAAATCGCAATATAATCTGGCATCATTTTTTCAAACATCTCGATGCTAGCATAGACAGGCTTAGTACCAACAATATCAACATACGAGGTCAGCATTTCAAGATCGAGCAATTTATCAATCATACTTTCGCTTGGACCTGATTGCTCATTGTCAGATTCTAATTGCTCAGTCACTTCATCTTCTTCATAACTGCAACTGAGCACTAGATTTTCGATCACGCCAGTAATTGCTTTAACACTTAATGGTTTGCTGATCGCTTCATCCATGCCTTTTTCAAGATACTCAGTTTTATCACTGATCACATTGGCTGTCAGTGCAACTAAGGCTGGTAGATCTTGGTATTTTTCACGCAGTTTCTGGGCAATATCAAATCCTGTCATATCGGGAAGTTGGATATCTAACAGCACTAAATCGTAATCTTCAGGTTTGAACATGGCTAAGGCTTCATCACCTCGCATTGCCACCGTTACTTCATGACCTAAACTTTCTAGTAGTGATTTCGCAACCGTGATATTTAACTCAATATCTTCAACCATAAAGATGCTTAAACCTGTAAGCTCAGGTTTCACTTCAGTCACGATTTCTTCTTCAATCACATCTTCGACTAGCGGTACACGAATTTTTACTCTGAATGTACTGCCTTCACCGACTTCTGAATCCACCGTGATGTCACCGCCCATCAATTGCACTAACTGGCGAGATACCGCTAAACCAATTCCCGTACCCACAGCATGAATGTTGTCATCACCCTGTTTTACTTGGTAATACATGGCAAAGATATTATCGATTTCAGACTTAGGAATACCAACACCGCTGTCTTCTACTTCAAACACAATATCTGCATCATGTTCATGGATTTCACTGCTTACCGATAAAATCACCCCGCCTTGTTTGGTAAACTTGGTGGCGTTACCAATTAAGTTCCAAAGCACTTGGCGTAGTCGTGTACTGTCGACTTCAATATTCTTCGGCAGATCAGTTAAACATTCCAAATCAAAACGTAACCCTTTTTGCTCTGCCATTAATTGTGAGATATTACCCATCTCGTCAACAAACTCATGGAAATCTAACGGCTTTGGCATCAACTCTAATCGGCGACGATCGGACTTATCCAAATCAATAATGTCGTTAAAAATGTTACCTAGGGTGATCGCACTGACATGCACAGTACGCAAATAGCCACGTTGCTCATCAGTTAATTCGGTATCAAGCAACATACGGCTTAGACCGACAATACCATTAAGCGGAGTACGTAATTCATGGCTGATCGTTGAGATAAATGAGGTTTTATCGCTACTCGCTTTTTCTAGCGCATCTTCATACTTTTTACGCTCAGTAATATCTCGACCAAAGCCCATTAAACCTAAACGACGACCATTACGGCTATAAAATGGTACTTTACGTAATTCAAATAACGCCCGTTTACCATTGGGATAAACCAGCCATTGCTCATCAGTCATCGCGCTATTTTCATGAAATAGCTCTTCATCGGTTTTAATAATTTTCTTGGCAACTTCTTTAGGATAAACATCCCAAGGTGTTAAGCCCACCAACTCCTTCTCCGTTTTACCTAGCAATTCAGACATTGCGCGGTTACAGCCCGAAAACTGATTCTTTTCATTGCGGTAGTAAATCAAATCAGGGGAAGCATCCAGAAATGATTTTAATAATGCACTTTGTTCAGCAACGGCAAGCTGCGCATTTTCACGCTGATATACCTCATTTTCGAGATCCTGCATCGCTTCTTCGCGGGCTTCTTCCGCTTTCTTTCTTTCTTCTATCTCTAAATTCAACTGCGAGATATTATCTTGAAGCTGTTGGTTTAATTCCAAATCACGAGATCGCATCTCTTCTAATTTGGTCACCAATTTAGATAAACGTTGGCGAGACTCTTCTAATTGATCCACCACCACAGAGAGAAAGTACACCGCCCAAGGGGTGATCAATAAACCAAAGGTTACCGAGCGAACAATATCAATATCATTCACCGAGCCATGTAAGATCAAAGTCACACACACTTGGACAATGACAGCTAGTGCAACCAAGCCTAAAGCGAGTAATAAACTAAAACGAACAATCCCCAGCTTAACCAGAAGATCAACATAGAATTGAGCTAAAATTTTGACTTGTTTCATCACTGAATACCAAAAGAAGAAAGACATCGCGAAAGCGACGATTAAACCTGTTAATCATAAGCGCTCATGCTAATTGCGCCAAAATATAAGGTAAAACTTTAACCTTTACATACAAAAAAGCCCACATTATGCAGGCTTTATTGTTACATCCTATTTTAATTGTGGTAATTCATACACAAAAGCATCATTAATGAGACTACCTTGTGCACCATGACGATCGAGGCTGCGACCAATTTCTGTCATGGCTAACCAGCGGTTTTCACACCACATAGGTGCTAATAAGGTAGGACGTCGAGCAGCAGCAGATACACGGTGATATACCACATTGGCAGGCGTTAAGCGGATCATCTCCGTCGCTATATCGGTATAGTCTTCAAGGCTGATCGGATCTAAACGCTCAGCTTTAAACGCTTGCCCCATTTTACTACCTTCAACAATATGTAATGGGTGTAACTTAATCCCATCAACACCAACTGCAACCACTTTGTTAATGGTATCGATATTATCTGCTTTAGTATCTCCCGGTAATCCCACAATCAAATGGGTACAAACTTTGATCCCTAACGCACGAGCGCGCTGAGTGATCGCTTCATAGCAAGCAAAATCATGACCACGGTTGATACGTTTTAATGTTTTATCATTTGCGGTCTGCAAACCTAGCTCTAGCCAAATCTCATAACCTTGCTCAACATAACCAGACAATAGCTCTAATACCGCATCAGGCACACAGTCAGGACGAGTACCGACACATAAGCCAACAATATCGGCAGTCTCTAACGCTTCTTCATACATTTTCTTCAAGGTTTGTACTTCAGCATACGTGCTAGTGTATGCCTGAAAATACGCTAAATAACGTTTCGCACGATGGATTTCGCCTGCACGATCAGTTAGTTGCTGCTGAATAGGTAAATATTGTGTTTTTTCATCGGCAAACGACGCCACATTACAAAAAGTACAACCGCCTCTGCCGATGGTGCCATCACGATTAGGACAACTAAAGCCGCCATGTAAGGTTAACTTATGCACTTTCTCGCCATAGCGACGTTGTAAATCTTGACCAAATGTATTGACGAGTTCGTGGAGTTGCATTGCTTGACCTAATAGTAAATAAGTATGAGTAGCTGTAAAACCGCGATAAATAGCGAGCTGATATAAAAGGACACGCAAGATAGCATCAATCACACGTTCAAAGTTTGTGCTGAAACAAAAATACCGCGTTCTTATTCCTAGTAAGCAAGCAGCTTTAAACGTAAATAAAATACAAAAAGAGAAATTGATTACGAGCAAATACGATAACAATAAGAGTGCGCCACACTCAGCTTTTTTGCATTAAAACCCAATTGCGAATAATTATCAGGATTAGAGTGCTATTTTCATGTTTAATAATGCAACAAAATAGCAATATTATGATGACTAAGTGTTAATTTTTATTGGTAATTAATGTATCAAAATTGTAGGATAGTTACACTTGTGTGCAATTTCTGAACAATAAAAGCGGCTTTATCATCCTACTTTAAAGTGATTTATGTCGCCCTTTCTCAAGAAATATAGTGTATTCGTTCACACCTAAACGAACACAGCAAAATTAAGTTTGCCAAATAAAGGAACGTTTCATCCTTGCGCAAACACACAATCACCGCAGGTAGAACAGGACAGTTCATTTCAATACCGCATGATTGTGACAATAAATTAGGGATAACCAAGCCTTAGGAATATGGCTTGATGCAACTGGAAGGATGTATCTATGACAGATCAAGAGCTGAACGCTCAGGGACTTTATGTGCCTGAAATGGAGCACGATGCCTGTGGTATCGGCTTTGTCGCCCACCTTAAAAACCGAAAATCTCACCAGATTGTTACTCAGGCTCTCGATATGCTCGCGCGTATGGAGCACCGTGGCGGTCAAGGCTGTGATCCATGCAGTGGTGATGGTGCGGGTATTTTACTGCAAAAACCGCACGAGTTCTTATTAGAAGAAGCACTTAAACTGGGTATTAAATTACCAGCCTTCGACCAATACGGCGTCGGTGTCGTGCTATTTCCTAAAGATGAACATAAACGTCAACAATGCCGTGAGATCTTAGAACGTAATGCTAAACGTCTTGATCTTGAAGTGATTGGTTACCGTGTGCTTCCGGTTGATAACTCAATGATCGGTGAAGATCCATTGAGCACAGAACCACAATTTGAACATGTGTTCATTACAGGTGGTGCCAATCTCGATCCTGCGGTACTTGAGCGTAAGCTGTATGTACTACGTAACTACACGGTACGTGTTTGCCTTGAAAGCGTGTCAAACATTGGTGATGACTTCTACATCAACTCACTGTCATACAAAACGCTAGTGTACAAAGGTCAGTTGACCACAGAGCAAGTACCTCAGTACTTCCTTGATCTGCAAAATCCTACGATGGTAACAGCACTTGCACTGGTTCACTCTCGTTTCTCAACTAACACCTTCCCTCGTTGGCGTCTAGCACAGCCTTTCCGTTACATTGCTCACAACGGTGAAATCAATACCGTACGTGGTAACTTGAACTGGATGAAGGCGCGTGAAGCTATCCTTGAATCGGATCTATTTAGCCAGCAAGAAATTGAGATGCTACTGCCTATCTGTCAAGAAGGTAGCTCGGATTCATCTAACTTCGATATGGCGCTAGAACTACTAGTCCTATCTGGTCGTAGCCTGCCGCATGCACTGATGATGCTGATCCCTGAAGCATGGCAGGAAAATAAGAACCTCGATCCTAAGCGTCGTGCATTCTACCAATACCATGCCAACATCATGGAACCTTGGGATGGTCCTGCTTCTGTTTGTTTCACTGACGGTGTTCAAGTAGGTGCAACACTTGACCGTAACGGTCTACGTCCTTCCCGTTATACCGTGACCAAAGATGACTTCCTTGTGATGGCATCTGAATCGGGCGTGGTTGAAATTGAGCCTGAAAATGTCCAATTCCGTGGTCGTCTACAGCCGGGTCGTATCTTCGTTGCCGATCTAGAGCAAGGCCGCATCATTTCAGATGAAGAAGTGAAAGATGGTATTGCAAGTGCACAACCTTATGAGCAATGGGTTAAAGACAACCTATTAAGTCTTAAGACATTGCCAGAAGCTGACAACATGCACCACCAGCCAACACCTGAACGCTTACTGCATCATCAACAAGCGTTCGGTGTCAGCTCCGAAGAAGTGAACGACATCATCGTTCCCTTGGCAAAAACCGGTTATGAGCCATTAAGCGCAATGGGTGCTGACTGGCCATTAGCAGTGCTATCACACCAATCACAGCATCTATCAAACTACTTTAAGCAGCTGTTTGCGCAGGTAACCAATCCACCAATCGATCCAATTCGTGAACGTATGGTGATGTCATTGAATACTTACCTTGGTAAGGATCAAAACCTGCTAACAGAAACCCCTGCACACTGCCGTAAAGTTGAACTGGAATCACCTGTTCTTTCTAACGCTGAGCTGGAGAAAATCCGTGCTATCGATAAAGAGCATTTACAATCAAAAACGCTCGATATCGTATTTAGTGCAAGCGGTGAGGAAGGCAAACTAGAACGCGCCCTGAAACGTATTTGTCAGTACTCTGAAGATGCTGTTATTGATGGTTACTCGATCATTATCCTAACTGACCGTGCGGTAAACTCTAACCATGCAGCAATTCCTGCAATGCTGGCAGTCGGTGCTGTTCACCACCACTTAATCCGCAAAGGTCTTCGTGCGAAATGTGACATCGTAGTTGAGACGGGGGATGCTCGTGAAACCCACCACTTCGCCACACTTGTTGGTTATGGTGCGAATGCTGTTAACCCATACCTTGTAACTGAAACGCTGGTTGATCTTCAACGTAAGCGTAAGCTTGATCCAGAAGTACCAACAGACACCTTATTTGATAACTACCGTAAAGGGGTTAACGGTGGTCTATTAAAGATCTTCTCGAAGATGGGTATTTCAACACTACAGTCTTACCACGGCGCACAAATATTTGAAGCACTCGGTATTAGTAAAGCGGTCGTTGATAAATACTTCACTGGTACGGTTTCTCGTATTCAAGGTCTCACCATTGATGACATCGCACAAGAAGTGCTAGTTCGTCACCGTGTCGGCTACCCTACCCGTGAAATTCCTGTACAGGTACTCGATGTTGGTGGTGTTTATCAGTGGAAACAACGTGGTGAAAAGCACCTGTTCAACCCTGAAACGATTTCACTGCTGCAACAGTCAACACGTAACAAAGATTACAGCCAGTTTAAGCAATATGCGAAAGCAGTTGATGATCAAGGCGATAATGCTGCAACACTACGTAGTCAGCTTGATTTCATCAAAAACCCAGCAGGCTCTATTCCACTTGAGGAAGTCGAGTCAATCGAGAATATTCTTAAGCGCTTTGCAACAGGTGCAATGAGCTTTGGTTCTATCTCTTATGAAGCGCACTCAACGCTTGCGGTTGCAATGAACCGTATTGGTGCGAAGTCTAACTCAGGTGAAGGTGGTGAAGATCCAATTCGCTTTGAGAAGAAAGACAATGGCGATTGGGAGCGCTCTGCAATCAAACAGGTCGCATCAGGTCGTTTCGGTGTAACATCTTACTACCTAACTAACGCTGATGAGCTACAAATTAAGATGGCTCAAGGTGCGAAACCAGGTGAAGGTGGTCAATTACCAGGTGATAAAGTTGATGATTGGATTGGCGCAACTCGTCACTCAACCCCGGGAGTTGGTCTAATTTCGCCACCGCCTCACCACGATATTTACTCAATCGAAGACTTAGCGCAGCTGATCTACGATTTGAAGAATGCTAACCGCGCAGGTCGTGTCAACGTTAAGCTAGTATCAGAAGCTGGTGTGGGTACGATTGCATCAGGTGTTGCAAAAGCAAAAGCTGACGTAGTGCTTATTGCAGGTTTCGACGGTGGTACAGGTGCATCACCAATGTCATCGATTCGCCACACAGGTCTACCGTGGGAGTTAGGTCTAGCCGAAACACACCAGACCCTACTAAAAAATGGCCTACGTAACCGTATCGTAGTTCAATCTGACGGTCAGATGAAAACACCACGCGACCTTGCTATCGCGACTCTGCTGGGTGCCGAGGAATGGGGCGTAGCAACCGCAGCACTTGTGGTTGAAGGTTGTATCATGATGCGTAAGTGTCATAAGAACACCTGTCCTGTCGGTATCGCAACGCAAAACAAAACATTACGTGAGCGCTTTGATGGTCGTGTAGAAGACGTTGTTACTTTCTTCCAATACATGGCTGAAGGTCTACGTGAAATCATGGCTGAGCTTGGTTTCCGTACCATTGATGAAATGGTTGGTCAGTCTCAGAAACTGAAAGTACGTGAAAATATTAGCCACTGGAAGTACAAGAACCTTGATCTAAGCCCAGTGCTTTTCATCGAGCAACCGCGTAATGAAGACGGCGTGTACAACCAACGTGAACAAAACCACGGCCTAGAAACAGTACTTGATCGCAAGCTAATTGAACTTGCACAACCGGCACTTACTGAAGGCAAGGCTGTTGAGGCTGAACTGCCTATCATCAATACCGACCGTAGTGCAGGTACAATGCTGTCGAATGAAATTTCGAAAGTGTACAAAGACCAAGGTCTACCACAGCCAATGAACGTCAAGTTTAACGGTTCTGCAGGTCAAAGCTTTGGTGCATTCCTAGCCAAAGGCGTGAAATTTGAAGTCGAAGGCGATGCAAACGACTACTGGGGTAAAGGTTTATCTGGCGGTACGCTAGTACTTTACCCTGATGCGAAATCTGACATCGTTGCTGAAGACAATATCGTTGTGGGTAACGTTTGTTTCTACGGTGCAACCTCTGGTGAGTCTTACATTCGCGGTATCGCAGGTGAGCGTTTCTGTGTACGTAACTCAGGTGCACACGTGGTGGTTGAAGGTGTCGGTGATCACGGCTGTGAATACATGACAGGCGGTGTTGCGGTTATTCTGGGTCAAACAGGTCGTAACTTTGCTGCTGGTATGAGTGGTGGTGTTGCTTACGTTTGGGATCAATTTGATGACTTTGAAACCAAACTCAACCCAGAACTCGTTGATCTCGACCCAATCGAGAAAGAAGACCAAGAATTATTACTAAATATGCTAACGAAGCACGTAGCATTGACTGGTAGTACGGTTGCAGAGCTTTTCCTATCTAACTTCGAAGAGAACCTGAAGAAGATGGTGAAAGTGATGCCAAGGGATTACAAAGCTGTACTACAAAAGCGTAAAGCTGAAGCTCAAGACAAGGAAGCGTTGGAGGCCATCAATGGGTAAGCCTACTGGATTTTTAGAATTTGGCCGTGAACTGCCAAAAAAGTTGGATCCGAGTGTTCGTATCCAAGATAACAAAGAGTTCGTCCTAAACGACGAGTTCGGTGACAAGATCAATGATCAATCGGCACGCTGCATGGATTGTGGCGTTCCTTTCTGTCACAACTCATGCCCTATCGGTAATATCATTCCTGAATTTAACGATGCGGTTTACCGTGATAGCTGGGAAGAAGCGTGGAACATCCTAAGTTCGACCAACAACTTCCCTGAATTTACCGGTCGAGTCTGTCCAGCCCCTTGTGAAAGTGGCTGTGTACTGGGGATCAACCAAGATCCCATCACTATCTGTAACATAGAAAAGACCATCGTGGAAACCGCTTACCGTGAAGGTTATGCCAAGCCAAAAACGCCACGTTCTCGCACCGGTAAAACCGTGGCAATCATCGGCTCAGGTCCTGCGGGGCTTGCTGCTGCCGAGCAGCTAAACAGTGCAGGTCACACCGTGACTGTATTTGAACGTGATGAAAAAGTCGGTGGTCTACTGCGCTTTGGTATTCCAGATTTTAAACTGGGCATGGATATCATTGATCGTAAGATCAACTTAATGGCAGAAGCTGGTGTTAAATTTGAAGTTAACGCCCATATTGGTGTAGATATTAATGCTAAACAGTTGCGCCAAGAGTTTGATGTAGTCCTACTAACGGGCGGTTCAACAGTGCCACGTAACCTGCCAATTCCGGGGCGTGAGCTTAACGGTGTTCACTTTGCGATGGAGTTCCTAGCGCAAAACAACCGTCGTGCTAACGGTATGGATTTAAAAACCAAAGAAATCCATGCCAAAGACAAGCATGTGGTCGTCATTGGTGGTGGTGATACGGGCTCTGACTGTGTTGGTACATCAAACCGTCACGGTGCAGCCAGCATTACTCAGGTGGAAATCATGCCGATCCCACCAGAGAAACGTCCTGCAAATCAGCCATGGCCGTCATACCCAATGATCATGAAAACATCGACATCACATGAAGAAGGCTGTGATCGTTACTGGAACATCTTAACCAAAGAGTTTATCTCTGATGATAACGGTAACGTGAAAGGCTTACGAATCGCAGATATCGTTTGGCAAGATGCAAAACCGGGTGAACGCCCTGAGTTTAAAGAAGTAGAAGGCTCTGAGCGTGTTATTGCTTGTGATTTAGCTTTCTTAGCGATGGGCTTCTTACACCCTGAGCCAACAGGCGTACTTGCTCAACTTGATATTGCTCTTGATGAGCGTGGTAATGTGGCAACTACCGATTTTGCTACGAACCAAGCAGGTGTCTTTGCCGCTGGTGACATGCGTACAGGTCAGTCTCTAGTGGTACGTTGTATCAACGAAGGCCGAGAATCAGCACGTGCCGTTGATGCTTACCTAATGGGTAACACTAACCTTGAAGCAAAAGCCGATTCATTAATGCTTTCTTAACATTTTTTGTAAAGTAAGCTTCTTTGTTAAAGCCAGCTCTTCTGAGTTGGCTTTTTTATTGTTACGACTCTCAATATTATTTTTTTCGCTATATTTTCTCATTATCCCTTAATAAACCTGCACTTTATTCCTAATAATAAGACGCTCAGCATCAAACATTGCTCAGTATAAATGCTTACAACTTGCTATATTTTCTTATGGTAAAAGAAGTTATCGCTATTTATCTTAACTTCATAATATTTCACTCCATTTGTTATGTCTATTTGACCTTTTTGTAAATTATGGTTACTTTGATGAATCGCAGGAAGCTGAATTGATGATCAGGATGATTATCAGATTGATGCAGTAAACCTGCTTATTACAAGCAGGTGCAAGGGAGAGTTGCAATGTCACTGTATGACCCATCACTGGAAAAAGATAACTGTGGTTTTGGTCTAATTGCTCACACTGAAGGGCAAACCAGCCACAAACTTGTTCGTACCGCTATATCCGCATTAGATCGCATGACTCACCGTGGTGGTATCGCCGCTGACGGAAAAACAGGTGATGGCTGTGGTCTATTAATTAAAAAACCAGATAGTTTTTATCGTATTGTGGCCGAAGAAAAAGGCTGGAATTTATCGCGAGAATTTGCCGTTGGACAGATCTTCTTAAGCCAAGATCCTGTATTAGCTGAGCAAGCACGAACGATCATTAATGAAGAACTAGCCACCGAAACCTTATCGGTTACGGGCTGGCGTGAAGTCCCTGTTAATCCAGCCGTTTTAGGCCCTATTGCTCAAGAATCCCTACCTAATATTGAGCAAGTTTTTATCAATGCCCCAGCAGGTTGGAAGCCTCGCGATATTGATCGCCGCCTCTATATTGCTCGTCGCCGCATTGAAAAACGTATTACCGAAGATAGTGATTTCTATATTTGTAGCCTTTCCACTCAAGTAATTGTCTACAAAGGGCTATTCATGCCTGCAGATTTACCTAAGTTCTACTTAGATTTAGGTGATATTCGTTTAGAGTCTTCCATTTGTTTATTCCACCAGCGCTTTTCAACCAATACCCAGCCTCGTTGGCCGTTGGCTCAGCCTTTCCGCTATCTGGCGCACAATGGTGAGATCAATACCATCATGGGTAACCGCCAATGGGCCCGTGCCCGTGGTTACAAATTTAGCTCACCTCTGTTACCCGATTTACAAACAGCAGCGCCATTTGTGAACGAAACAGGCTCGGATTCGTCAAGCCTAGATAACATGCTAGAGCTGTTCTTATCAGGCGGTATGGATCTGTTTCGTGCTATGCGCATGCTTGTGCCACCAGCATGGCAAAACCACCCTGATATGGATCCTGCGCTACGTGCATTCTATGACTTTAACTCCATGCATATGGAGCCATGGGACGGTCCAGCAGGCATCGTGATGTCAGATGGTCGTTATGCTGCCTGTAACCTTGACCGTAATGGTCTTCGCCCTGCACGCTATGTGATCACCAAAGACAAGTTGATCACCCTCGCTTCTGAAGTCGGTATTTGGGATTACACCCCTGATGAAGTGGCGGAAAAAGGCCGTGTTGGACCAGGTGAATTACTGGTTATCGATACGAAATTTGGCAAGATCTGGCATTCATCAGACATTGATAACGAACTCATGGGACGTCATCCATATAAAGCGTGGATGGACAGCCATGTAAAACGCTTAACCCCATTTGAACAGCTAGGTGATGAACAAGCGGGCGATCGCTCTTTAACTGACGACGAGCTAGCGGTTTATCACAAACAATTTGGTGTGAACCGAGAAGAGCTTGATCAAGTCCTACGTGTCATTGGTGAAAATGGTCAAGAAGCGACAGGCTCAATGGGTGATGATGCGCCAATGGCAGTATTATCTTCAAAAGAGCGTCCGGTGACCGATTACTTCCGTCAAATGTTTGCACAGGTAACCAATCCACCTATCGATCCGCTGCGTGAAAAACATGTTATGTCGCTTGCAACCTGTATTGGTCGCGAAATTAACGTGTTCTGTGAAACAGATAGCCATGCCCAACGTGTCGCATTTGGCTCGCCAGTACTGCTCTACTCCGATCTCGTTCAGCTCCTTGAGCTTGATGATCAATACTATGCCAATAGCATTATTGATATTAACTACAACCCTACTGAAAAAGATCTAAAACAAGCGTTGATTGATCTTTGTGATGAAGCAGAGCGCGTCGTGAAAGATGGTGCCGTTCTCGTCGTGCTGTCAGATCGTGGCATCAACAAAGACAAGCTCCCGATTCCTGCTGCAATGGCGGTCGGTGCGGTACAAAAACGCCTTGTTGATAACAACCTACGTTGTGACACCAACATCGTAGTGGAAACAGCAACAGCGCGCGATCCACACCAGTTCGCTGTGCTACTAGGTTTTGGTGCAACGGCGGTTTATCCATACCTTGCTTATGAATCACTCGGTCAGCTTATCGATAGCGGTGCAATCAATAAGACCTACCGTGAAGCGATGACCAACTTCCAAAGCGGCATCAATAAAGGTCTGTTTAAGATCATGTCGAAAATGGGTATTTCCACCATTTCGTCATACCGCTGCTCAATGCTATTTGAAGCCGTTGGTTTAAGTGATGAAATCGTTGAGCTGTGTTTTAAAGGTGTTTCTAGCCGAATTGCAGGCGCTGACTTTAGCGACTTCCAACAAGATTTAGTCAACCTATCTCGCAGAGCATGGTTAAAGCGCAAACCAATCGAACACGGTGGACTACTGAAATACGTTCACGGTGGTGAGTTCCACGCCTACAACCCCGATGTTGTCAGCACCCTACAAAAAGCCGTGAAATCAGGCGATTATCAAGACTACTTAGCCTTTGCTAAAGAAGTTAATGAGCGCCCTGTTGCTGCTATCCGTGACTTATTTAAGCTAAAAGATGGCACAACCGCGATCCCTCTTGAGCAAGTAGAAGCAGCCACCGAACTGTACAAACGCTTTGACTCAGCCGCCATGTCTATCGGTGCTCTTAGCCCTGAAGCCCATGAAGCATTAGCTATTGCCATGAACCGCTTAGGAGGTTGCTCGAACTCAGGTGAAGGTGGTGAAGATCCACGCCGCTTTGGTAACGAGCGTAACTCACGCATCAAGCAAGTAGCGTCAGGTCGATTTGGTGTCACGCCACACTACCTTGTCAATGCTGATGTTATTCAGATCAAAGTAGCACAGGGGGCAAAACCAGGTGAAGGTGGTCAGCTACCGGGTCATAAAGTCACCACCGAGATCGCAAAGCTGCGTTATGCGGTACCGGGTGTCACCCTAATTTCACCGCCACCGCACCATGATATTTATTCGATTGAAGATTTGGCTCAGCTGATCTTCGATTTAAAACAAGTCAATCCAAACGCTTTAGTATCAGTCAAACTGGTATCTGAACCTGGCGTTGGCACTATCGCAACGGGTGTTGCTAAAGCGTACGCTGATTTAATCACAATTTCAGGTTACGACGGCGGTACAGGCGCAAGCCCACTCACGTCGGTGAAATACGCAGGTAGCCCATGGGAGCTTGGTCTAGCTGAAACCCAACAAGCACTGGTTACCAATGGGCTTCGCCACAAGATCCGCTTGCAAGTCGATGGTGGTTTGAAAACCGGTCTTGATGTAGTGAAAGCCGCTATTCTTGGTGCTGAAAGTTTCGGTTTTGGTACTGCGCCAATGGTAGCCCTAGGTTGTAAATACTTACGTATTTGTCACCTAAACAACTGTGCGACTGGGGTTGCAACGCAGGATGAAAAACTGCGTCGTGACTTCTTCAAAGGCCTGCCTGAGCAAGTGATGAATTACTTCATCGGTGTCGGTGAAGAAGTACGAGAAATTCTTGCCCAATTAGGTGTTGAAAAGCTTACCGACCTGATTGGTCGTACCGATCTTCTTGAAACTCTGGAAGGCTTTACAGCTAAGCAGACAAAACTGGATCTGAGCCCTATTTTAGCAGCACCAACACCAAAAGAAGGCAAAACACTGTACTGCAGCGAAGCTAATACACCATTTGATAATGCCGAGCTGAGCCAAGCCCTACTTGAGCAAATCCTACCTGCAATTGAAAGTCACAGTGGTGGTGATTTCTACTTCGATATTTGTAATACCGACCGTTCGATTGGTGCTCGTTTATCCGGTGAAATTGCTCAGCGTTATGGCAACCAAGGTATGTCAGCAAATCCTGTAACGCTACATCTTACGGGTACTGCAGGTCAGTCTTTCGGAGTATGGAACGCAGGTGGTCTAAACCTGAAATTAACAGGCGATGCCAATGACTACGTTGGTAAAGGCATGACGGGCGGTATTATTTCTATCCGTCCTCCGCAAGGCTCTGCCTTTAAATCCAGCGATGCCACGATTATCGGTAACACCTGTTTATACGGTGCTACCGGCGGTAAGTTATTTGCAGCAGGTAAAGCAGGTGAGCGTTTCGCAGTGCGTAACTCTGGCACCATTGCGGTAGTTGAAGGTGCTGGCGATAACGCATGTGAATACATGACCGGTGGTATTGTTGCCATTTTAGGTAAAACGGGCGTTAACTTTGGTGCAGGCATGACTGGCGGTTTTGCTTATATTCTTGATGAAGATGGTGATTTCGCAGGACGTGTTAACCCAGAACTTGTCGAAGCACTACCGTTAGATGAACTAAACATCCACCAAGAACACCTACGTGGTTTAATCGACCGTCACCTACAAGAAACAGGATCATGTCGAGCACAAGAGATTTTGGCGAACTTTGATCAATGGATCCCGAAATTCTATCTTGCGAAGCCGAAGTCAGCAGATATCAATACCCTGCTGGGTCACCAAAGTCGTTCAGCTTCTGAACTACGTCTTCAGGCGCAATAAGGGAGGGAAACCAAATGAGCCAGAATGTTTACCAATTTATTGACGTCGAGCGTATCGACCCACCAAAGAAGCCGCTAGATGTTCGTAAAATTGAGTTCGTTGAAATATACGAACCTTTTACGGAACAGCAAGCAGGTGCACAGGCGGATCGTTGTTTAGATTGTGGTAACCCTTATTGTGAATGGAAGTGTCCTGTTCATAACTACATTCCTCAATGGCTAAAACTCGCTAACGAGGGGCGTATTATTGAGGCGGTAGAGCTATCTCACCAAACCAACACACTACCTGAAGTGTGTGGTCGAGTTTGTCCGCAAGACAGATTATGTGAAGGCTCTTGTACCCTTAATGAAGACTTTGGTGCGGTGACGATTGGTAATGTCGAAAAGTACATTACCGATAAAGCCTTTGAGATGGGCTGGAAACCAGACATATCAGGGGTGGAGTGGACCGACAAGAAAGTTGCCATTATTGGCGCAGGTCCTGCCGGATTATCGTGTGCTGATATTCTTGTTCGTAATGGCGTAAAACCTGTGGTCTTTGATCGCTACCCTGAAATTGGTGGCTTGCTGACTTTTGGTATTCCGTCATTCAAACTTGAAAAAGACGTGATGATAAACCGTCGTAAAATCTTTACTGAAATGGGGGTTGAGTTTCAGCTCAATACTGAAATCGGTAAAGACAGCACGATGGAATCACTGCTATCAGAATACGATGCTGTTTTCTTAGGGGTAGGTACTTATAAAAACATGCGCGCAGGATTAGAGAACGAAGATGCAAACGGCGTTTATGATGCGCTGCCATTTTTAATTTCTAATACCTACAAAGTTATGGAGTTAGAAAACAGCGCACCCTTCCTTGATATGAAAGGTAAACGTGTGGTGGTGTTAGGCGGTGGTGATACCGCGATGGACTGTGTGCGTACTTCTATTCGCCAAGGTGCTAACGATGTGGTGTGTGCTTATCGTCGTGACGAAGCCAATATGCCCGGCTCTAAACGTGAGGTAAAAAATGCCCGCGAGGAAGGCGTAAACTTTATGTTTAACCTTCAGCCATTAGGCATTGAAGTCGATGACGCAGGCAAGGTTACAGGCGTAAAAGTAGTGAAAACAGCATTAGGTGAGCCTGATGATGCTGGTCGTCGCCGTCCTGAACCTGTTGCTGGTAGTGAGCATGTATTAGGAGCTGATGCCGTGATCATGGCATTTGGCTTCCAACCTCATGCAATGCCTTGGCTTGCACCGTTTGATGTAGAGCTAGATCAATGGGGACGCATTAAAACCTCATATGAAGCACACTTTGCATACCAAACTACCAATCCAAAAATCTTTGCCGGTGGTGATGCTGTGCGAGGCTCTGATTTGGTGGTCACCGCCATTGATGAAGGTCGAAAAGCGGCTGAAGGAATATTGGATTATCTTGAAGTATAACCAATAGAGCACTTTAAAAAGCGGAGGGGAAACCTTCCGCTTTTTTATTCGTGCCGTTCCTGAGTAACGATTACTTTTGGTATAAATTCTCTCGCTCATGGTACACTTATTCCCATTAATGGCACCTTGGGTGCGTCGCTTGAACAACAAGAGAACGAATCAATGAAAATCGGCATTATTGGCGCAATGGAGCAAGAAGTTGCGATCCTAAAAGCACAACTAGAAAACGGCGAAACCCACAACAAAGCAGGTTGTACTATCTACACTGGTACGCTAAATGGTGCGGATGTTGTCTTGTTACAATCAGGCATTGGTAAAGTAGCCGCAGCAGTAGGTACTGCAGTACTACTTGAAACCTTCCAACCTGATGTTGTGATCAACACAGGCTCTGCGGGCGGTTTTGAATCAAGCCTTAACGTTGGTGATGTTGTGATCTCAACAGAAGTTCGCTACCACGATGCTGACGTAACAGCATTTGGTTACGAAATCGGTCAAATGGCACAACAACCAGCTGCTTTCCTATCTGACGAAAAACTGATGGATGTAGCAGAGCAAGCACTGACAGCTTTACCTGAAAAGCCACACGCTGTTCGCGGTCTGATCTGTACTGGCGATGCATTCGTATGTAGCGCTGAAAAGCAAAACTTCATTCGCACCAACTTCCCATCTGTCGTTGCGGTTGAAATGGAAGCGGCAGCCATTGCTCAAGCATGTCACCAATTCAAAGTACCATTTGTTGTGGTTCGTGCAATTTCTGATGTTGCTGATAAAGAATCACCAATGAGCTTTGATGAGTTCCTGCCTCTTGCAGCGAAAAGCTCATCAATCATGGTTGAGAAAATGGTTGAGCTACTTAAGTAATCTGACTTAAGTTAACCACTCTAACGATAACAGCTGTCACGGATGATGGAATCACTTGTTGCGTTACTCACAACCAATAGCTCCCTACTCGCTTTGTGGGGGGCTTTGTTGTTGCATTGGGTTTTACCCATTCCCTATCCACTTCATCCCATTGTTATTTGGCAACGTCTTGCTCTTTTGATCGCAGAGCGTGTTAATCATCCCAAAGAAAATCCATCCCAACGCATTCTTGCAGGCTCATTAGCTTGGTTTTTAATGTCAGGCACAGTATTGATCTTATTGTTCGCTTTCAGCCAACTGGTTTGGTATCAAACGATTTTCCAGATGACATTACTGTGGATGGCAATTGATTGGCAAACCTCAGCGAAACTCGCCAAACAGTTTAATCAAGCCTATAACCTTGAGCACAAAGGGCGATGCCGAGAATTATTGGCCGATCACGTCAATCGTAATACGGAAAATTTATCCCTGCTTGGACTAGGTAAAGCAGGGGCTGAAACCCTATTACTTGGCTACGGGCGCAATGTGATTGGAGTATTATTCTGGTACGCCATTGGTGGTGGGATCGCTGCGATTATGTATCGCTTAGCAATTAGTCTTGCCCGTACGTGGTCACCGAGCCGTGAGCAATACCGTTTCTTTGGCCTGCCAGCGATCCGCATTGCACTTATTTTAGATATCGTACCGCTACGCTTATTTGCGCTATTAATTACCCTTGGTCAAAATGCCAAGCTCGCTTTCAAAGGGCTAATGCAACAAGGTGAAAACTGGCAGTTACCTGGGCCTGGCTGGTTACTTGTCGCCACCGGCCACAAACTGTCTTTATCTCTGGGTGGCCCTGCGATGTACAATCAAATAAAAATGGAGCGACCTCGTATTGGTGGCAAAATTGCACCTGCATCGCTTCATCTTGCTCAAATTCAGCAATTAATGACGAGCCGACTATGGTGTTGGATCATCATCGAAAGCGGCTTACTGATTCTTTTTCACGGACTAGCTTAATGCGCTTGCTACTTTTTATTGTTGTTCTATTCCCATTCTCCTCAACCTTTGCAGAACAATCACAGTCTGTTCAACGCATTATTAGTTTATCGCCACACATGACTGAGCTCGCGTATAGTGCAGGACTTGGCGATAAACTGATCGCTGCCAGTGATTACAGTGATTACCCAGAACAGGCAAAAAAGCTCGAGCGTGTCGCCAACTATCGTGGGATCAAAATGGAGCGTATTCTGGCGCTAAAGCCCGATCTGATATTAGCGTGGAAAGGCGGCAACCCAAATCGAGAAATGACACGGTTACAACAACTTGGGATTAAGATCTTTTATTCAAATCCAACTCAATTAACGGATATCGCCGAAACAATTCTCAAACTAGGCCAATTTTCCGATGATCCAAGCATTGCTCAAGCAGCAGCTAAGCAATTCAAGCAACAATTAGTACAGATAAAAGAGCAATACCAAAATAAGTCCAAGGTGCGTTACTTTTACCAATTAAGCGACAATCCTATTTTAACTTTGTCTGATGGTAACTGGCCTAGTCCGGTGTTTAGCGTATGTGGCGGTGAGAATATTTTTGCCACCAGCACAGCGGCTTATCCGCAGGTCAATCAAGAACAAGTTGTTGTGCGTCAACCTGACGTGATCTTTGGCTCAAGCCATGCAACAGCCAAAGAAAATAGCCCATGGTTAAATTGGCCAGGTGAACTGCCCGCAGTTGATAACCACCACCTTTACCAACTTAACAGTGATTGGTTAAACCGCCCAACCTTACGCACACTCAAGGCGATCAAACAAGTGTGTCAACTTCTGGATAAGGCAAGAAAGCACTGATCTTTGCTGTGAAAGACCTCACTAAAGATAGATTTTATTGTTGTGCCTAACACTTTTGCCAGTACAATCGCCTGCCAACTTACCCCCACTTCTCAACTTGATTAGGGATAAACATGCTCATCTATATTCTCGATATGTTTGGCACCGCCATTTTTGCGGCTTCGGGAGTACTTATGGCCGGAAGATTACGGATGGATCCTTTTGGCGTTGTTGTACTGGCCAGCGTAACCGCCATTGGAGGTGGTACCATTCGTGATATGGCATTAGGTGCGACCCCTGTTTTCTGGATCACCGATACCAATTATCTTTGGGTGATCTTTATTACCTGTATTCTGACAATGCTTGCCACCCAACGCCCTAAACGTATGCCTTGGTATTTCTTACCCGTTGCAGATGCGATTGGACTTGCCGTTTTCGTTGCTATCGGTGTCGAAAAAGCCCTTCGCTATGGTGCATCACCAATGGTTGCGGTGATCATGGGGGTTATCACTGGCTGTGGTGGTGGGGTCATTCGTGATGTATTAGGCCGAGAGATCCCAATGGTGTTACGTATGGAAGTCTATGCAACTGCCTGTATCATTGGCGGTATTGTTCATACCACAGGCTTGGCTATAGGGATCTTACCTTCAATTGCAGCAGTCATGGGAATTATTACTACCCTGACAATCAGGCTTGCAGCCATCCGCTGGAATTTATCCCTGCCTATTTTTGCCTTACGCAACTAATAAATAACCGCCGAAAGAGGCGGTTTTTTTATTACTTAGTGAAAAGAACAATCAAGATTTATTCTTCAATGGAAGAGGCGCGACGACGTTTGAAATGACGAACAACCCACCATGCAAGTACACAAACCAATACCACAACTACAGCCCAACACTGCATTTGATATTTATGATAAAACGCTAAAATTGGCCCTAATTCATCATGTAAGTAAGCCGGTGCAACACCGAAAACCAGCAACCATACCGTCACAGCTAAGAAGTTTCCGAGTAAGAAAAGCTGAACTGGCATTTGTGCAATACCACAGCCAATACACATGAACTGTTTAATGCCTTCGACAAAACGGCTGATCACAAGTCCTAACATGCCGTAACGATCTATAAATTGGTGCAATTTTGTAATGGTACGTGGTTTAATCCACTCTTTTTTCGTCACTATATGACCAAACTGGCGACCAATAAAGTAACCAATACTGTTACCAATAAAGCTGCTTGCCCAAGCTACTGTTAACACCATTGGCAGAGACATTTTACCAGTAGAGGCAAGTAAACTAGCTACAATCAATAATGACTGACCGGGTGCAGGAATACCCATACCTTCAACCGCAATGGCTAAGGCTAAAATATAGTATCCATACTCATGCAGTAACGGGGTCAGTTCGGTAATAATATGTTGAATCGATTCCATAGCCAGTCGATGTAATAAAAGTGAAAGGTAATTTTTGATAGTAGCTTGTCTCTTGAAGAAGGCATAACGATCAAAGCTAGAAAGTAAGCTTTCACAAAACACCAACCATTGAGATTTAAAGCCAAGTTATTATTTATAAAGATTATTTTTTAGATAATAAAAAAGGACGCCTAAGCGTCCTTTTCTGTATTCTCAATCACATAAGATTAAATTGATTATTTAATCGTCACGCGAGCAAACTTACGCTTACCTACTTGGAATACGTAGTTACCAGCTGCAGGTACTAATTTCGTATCTTCAACTTTCTCGCCATCTTGCTTCACCGCACCTTGGCGGATCATACGCATTGCATCAGAAGTTGAGTTAACTAGCGTTGCTTCTTTTAGAAGATTAGCAATTGGTAGACCAGCTTCGAATTCAAACTCAGGCATTTCGTCAGGTAGGTTACCTTTTTGGAAACGGCTGATGAACTCTTGAAGTGCAGCTTCTGCTTCTTCTTCAGAGTGGAAACGTGCAATGATTTCTTTTGCTAGTAGGAACTTCACATCACGTGGGTTCTTACCTGCAGCAACGTCAGCTTTAAATTGCTCGATCTCGCTCATTGGGCGGAATGATAGCAACTCAAAGTAGCTCCACATTAGATCATCAGAGATAGACATGATCTTACCAAACATTTCGCTTGGTGCATCAGCAATACCAATGTAGTTATTTGCTGACTTAGACATCTTCTTAACGCCGTCTAGACCTACAAGTAGTGGCATCGTTAGGACAACCTGAGGTTTTTGACCGTGAGATTTTTGTAACTCACGACCCATTAGTAGGTTGAACTTCTGATCCGTACCACCCAGCTCTACGTCAGTTTCCATTGCTACTGAGTCGTAACCTTGTAGTAATGGGTACATGAATTCGTGGATCGCAATTGGACGGTTTTCTGTGTAACGCTTTTTGAAATCGTCACGCTCTAGCATACGAGCAACCGTTTGATTAGATGCTAGACGGATCATACCTTCTGCACCTAGCTCTGATAGCCATGTAGAGTTAAACGCAATTTTCGTTTTAGCAGGATCAAGGATCTTAAATACCTGCTCTTTGTATGTTTCTGCGTTACGCAGTACATCTTCACGCGTTAGCGGTGGACGAGTTACGTTCTTACCAGTTGGATCACCAACCATACCTGTAAAATCACCAATAAGGAAAGTGACTTCATGGCCTAGTTCCTGAAAAGTACGCAACTTATTAAGAATAACCGTGTGACCAAGGTGAATATCAGGGGCTGTAGGATCGGCACCCAATTTAATACGTAGTGGACGGTTTTCTTTTAGCTTTTCAATCAGCTCAGCTTCAGGGATAAGCTCATCTACCCCACGCTTTATCTCAACAAGTGCTTGTTCAATGTTGGCCATTCTTGTTCGCTCCCACAAAATTGGCAAAAATAATCAGTAGACCATCTTACTTGAATAGCAGGCTTTTTTGAAACCAGTTAGACTGAACGTCGTTTATTTTTTCGGAATATATGTGAAAAAGTCAGTATGAAAGGAACTTCATCGCCTCGCTTCCCAAGGAAGAACCTCTTTTTTATCATTTTAATCAGTTTCGCTACTCTCGGTCTCATTGCATTACCTTCAGCAGAACATAATAATTCGTCTGATACTGAGCCTAAGTTTACCGTCGGTACCTCCTATCCGATTGCGATCTCCTCTGCTGCAACCACTGCCCTCTCAATAACAGAAGAGCAAGAAGAACTAACATGGAAAAAACATGTTATTGAAAGCGGTGAAAGTTTAGCGATCGCTTTTAATAATATCGGCCTTGATGGCAAAACCTTACACGCCTTACTAGAAACTGACGAGAACACCAAACTCCTTGAGCGACTTCGCCCAGGTAATATCATTGAGTTTGGATTTAATAAAGAAGGGCAACTGACGGAACTGCGCCATCCTCGTAATCATTTAGAAACGCTTATCGTTCGCCATAACGGTGAATCATTCACCAGTGAGCTCGATAAAAAAGAAATCGAAACCCATACCAATTTTGCCCATGCCACCATTGAAACCAGCTTCTGGAGTGCCGCTGATAAAGCGGGTTTAACAGCCAATCAAATCATGGAAATTGCAGCACTATTTGGTTGGGATATCGACTTTGCACTCGATATACGTAAAGGCGACAAATTTGAAGTACTGTTTGAACAACACTACCTTGATGGACATCCTGTTGATCGCGGTTCAATTTTAGCAGCTACCTTTACCAACATGGGGCAAACCTTTACCGCGGTTCGTAATGAAGATGGAAAGTACTACGACAAAGATGGTCAAGCAATGCGTAAAGCTTTCTTACGATCACCTGTCAACTTCCGTTATGTTAGCTCTAACTTTAACCCTCGCCGTCTACACCCCGTCACAGGGCAAGTGAAAGCGCACCGTGGCACTGATTATGTCGCACCTGTTGGTACACCTATTTGGGCGGCTGGTGATGGTGTGGTATTAAAATCAGCCTATAACAAGTTCAATGGTAACTATGTTTTTATCAAGCACAGTACTAAATATGTCACGAAATACCTGCACTTAACTAAGCGTATGGTCAAAACCGGGCAACGCGTAAAACAAGGCGATACCATTGGTACCTTAGGCGGAACAGGTCGTGTAACAGGCCCACATTTACACTATGAATTCTTAGTCAATGGCGAGCACAAAAACCCTCGCACAGTGGATTTACCACAAGCCAATTCGCTATCAGGTAAAGAGCAAACTGCATTTAAACAACGAGCAAAGCAACAGTTAGCAAATATCAACCAGTTGAGTCAGTTAGTGGCAAATAACAGTATTTTGCTAAACTAGCCTCAAATTAAAGACACAAAAAAGCCGACAAATCTGTCGGCTTTTTTATTGATCCATTTCTAACGTGATAAAACGTTACACACTGAATGATGCACCACAACCACATGTTGTTGTTGCATTCGGGTTATTGACGAAGAAACGCGAACCTTCTAGACCTTCAGTGTAATCAACCGTACCACCAATTAAGTATTGTAGGCTCATTGGGTCAACAACAAGGGTTACACCGCTGTTTTCAATGGTCATATCGCCATCGTTTACTTTTTCATCAAAAGTAAAGCCATATTGGAAACCACTACAGCCACCACCAGTGATGTAAACACGTAGTTTTAGATCCGGGTTTTCTTCTTCAGCGATCAGTGTTTTTACTTTATTCGCTGCAACGTCAGAAAAAGTTAGCGGCAAATTCGCATCGCTCATTACAAAACCTCTCACACACTTCTGTTAATTACGCTGATTATCTAATACCTGACTATGTTGTTCAAGTATTAGCCTCACTTGTTGGAGAGTCATGGCGTAAACGTTCTTTTTTAATTGTTCGGTGTAGCAGCTGCGAATAAATCGGTTGGCCGCCTAACATTTGAGCCAGCATAGTCGCACCGAGAGTCGTAATAATCAATGGTAAAATCAGATGATAGTTATTAGTCATCTCAATAACCAACAAGATCCCTGTAATCGGCGCACGTACTGTCGCAGCAAACAATGCCCCCATGCCAGCAATCGCAAACAAGCCAGGATCAATGCCTAAATCAGGGTATAAACCTTGCGTCACCATGCCGTAAAAAGTACCAAACAAAGTACCTAAAGCTAGCATAGGTGCGAAAATACCACCGGGCGCACCTGAGCCAAAACATAATAAGGTCGTTGCAATACGCGCAAAGAACAACAGCATTAACATGCCAAGGCCGTAATCGCCATTCGTCGCATGTGGGATCAGAAAAATACCGCCGCTAGTTAACTCAGGGAAGTAAAGTAGCAACAGACCAAAACAGCCGCCAATCAAAGTACCCGTGATTAAGTAACGTTTATGTTCATTACGATGGATTTTAATAAAGCCATCTAATGCAAAAATAATTAAGCGGTTAAACAGCACACCAAAACCACCAAACAACATCCCTAACACTAAAAATAACCAAAGGGATTTTAAGGCTGGTGCATCATACTGCGGCATGGAGATCACCGCTTCTTGACCACGTAATAAACGAAACACGATGTTCGACATTACCGCTGAGATCATCACACATTTTACCGAGATCAAGCTGTAACGAAATTGAGGACGCATCTCTTCGAGCACAAACATAATGCCCGCCATTGGTGCGTTAAAAGCCGCCGCTAAACCGCCAGCAGCACCTGCCGCTAATAAGGAGTGACGACCTTCTTTATCTTTAAGCCTAAAAATATCGGAGATCATACGACCGATATTACCGCCCATTTGTACCGTTGGACCTTCGCGACCCAACACCATACCTGAGCCTAATGCACCTAAACCACCGAAGAATTTCACTGGGATCACACGCCACCAGCGAACCGGGCGCATTTCCTCCATTGCCCCCTCAATTTCAGGAATACCTGAACCGCCCGCTTCCGGTGCAAAACGACTGACTAAGTAGTAACCAATAAAAGCGAGTATCGCGCTGACAATAAATGCCGCCAACCATAACGGTAAGACGCTGGTAATTTCGTTGCGTAGCCATTCCGTACGTTGCTCTGTGACCCAATTAACCCCAATTTCAAACATGGTGCCAACAAAGCCAGCAAGGATACCGACCAATGCTGATAAAAAGAGAACAGAGACAGGTGTTTTGTCTCGGGTAAGTAATTGCCTTACCAATGCACGTGGTTGAAGATGAGGAGGCATGTGGATCCCATGCGTTTTATCAGTCATTTTTCGGCCGTATTGTTAAAAGATTGCACGTAGAATGCAGAGAGGATAAATGAAACTATTAGACCTAAAAGAGTAATCCATGATGTGCATTTATTATACTGCTAATGTTGAAAAATAGCTTTGCAGCTGTGACTTGTATAACAAATTAACAGAAGTTTATTGCTCAGTTAGCGCAAATATTACCCATAAAACGCTCTCCCTAAAGCGACCCCTTTTAGGTACAATAGCTAATGATAATCCACATACTTCTCTGGCTTACCATCCTAGGACAGAAAACTCTGTGGATTGGAATAGCATCTGATTTATTGATATAGGATCTTACAATGAGCAATACAAGCAAATCAGCCGATTTATTTGCTAAAGCGCAACAGAAAATTCCAGGCGGCGTAAACTCGCCAGTTCGTGCTTTTGCAGGCGTTGGCGGCACCCCACTATTTATCGAACGTGCCGATGGCGCTTACATTTTTGATGCCGATGGCAATGCCTACATCGACTTCGTTGGCTCTTGGGGTCCAATGATTTTAGGTCACAACCATATCGCAATTCGTGATGCTGTGATTGATGCAGCACAGCAAGGCTTAAGCTTTGGTGCGCCAACAGCGATGGAAATCACCATGGCTGATCTTGTATCGAAACTTGTACCATCAATGGAAATGGTACGTATGGTGAGCTCAGGTACAGAAGCGACGATGAGTGCAATCCGTCTTGCTCGTGGTTTCACAGGTCGTGACAAGATCTTAAAATTTGAAGGTTGTTACCACGGTCATGCAGACTGCCTATTAGTAAAAGCAGGCTCTGGCGCATTAACGCTTGGTCAACCAAGCTCACCAGGTGTACCAGCAGATTTTGCTAAACACACCTTAACAGCGACCTACAATAACCTTGATTCTGTACGTGAAGCATTTGAAGCAAACCCAGATCAAATCGCTTGTATCATCGTTGAACCTGTTGCGGGTAACATGAACTGTATCCCACCAGTACCGGGCTTTCTTGAAGGTTTACGTGCGATCTGTGATGAGTTCGGCGCACTATTAATTCTTGATGAGGTAATGACAGGCTTCCGTGTATCTGAAGGCGGCGCACAAGGTTACTACAACATCAAACCAGACCTAACAACACTGGGTAAAATCATCGGTGGTGGTATGCCAGTAGGTGCCTTTGGTGGTCGTCGTGAAGTGATGGAATACGTTGCCCCAACCGGTCCTGTTTACCAAGCCGGCACCCTATCAGGTAACCCAGTTGCGATGGCAGCAGGTCATGCTTGTTTAACTGTGCTAACTGAAGAGGGTAATGAAAAGCGTCTCGCTGACATTACTAAACGTTTAGCTGATGGCTTTAAAGCGCTGGCTGACAAACATGGCATTCCATTGGCAGTAAACCAAGTAGGTGCAATGTTTGGTTTCTTCTTTACTGACCAAGAAAACGTGACTTGCTATGAAGACGTTACCAAGTGTGATGTTGAACGCTTCAAACGTTTCTTTAACTTAATGTTAGAACGCGGTGTTTACCTTGCACCTTCAGCGTATGAAGCATGCTTTACTTCGCTAGCGCACAATACTCAAATTATTGATGCGACACTTGAAGCAGCAGACTATGCTTTTGCTACGCTAGCTAATGAATAAGCGCTGAATTTTTTCAAAAAGATTGAATAAATTAAAATAAAAAAGGTCACACAGGGTGGCCTTTTTTTATGACTATTTTTTAGTATCTAAATAACTAAAAATTAGCTTAACTGAAGGCTATTACGCTAGGCTTGCTTATTGCCAGAAATATAATGCAAGCAAGGCCATGATGACTAAAATAATTAGCGCAATAGGTGGTCTGCGTTTTTTTTTGTCATCACAGCCACAATTACAACATCCCATAAGCCATCTCCACGATAAAAGGTATAATCATTGACTCTTGTATGATGATTATAATGATAATCTTTATCAATAACAGCGGTAATGATGAAAGCTTATTTATAAAAGGATATAAACCGTGTCACAGCCATTTAAAATCGAGCCTCGCCACTGGCTCCTTATTATTGCTTTATTTGTCGCTGCGTTTGCCAGCTACAAACTGATCGAACCTTACTTAGGTCCGATTGTTCTCGCGTTTATTATTTCATTGTTATTTGCACCACTGCATAAACGTCTACTTGCGTTAATGCCAACCCGTGCCAATACCGCTGCAATGTTATCGTGTTTTATTCTTACCGTGATCATCGTGATCCCATTGCTTATCGTGTTCTCATCGATTGTTCATCAAGGAACAACCGTCTCAAAAGAGAGCTATGAATGGATCACCTCCGGTGGCCCTAAAGAGTTATTTGCCCACCCTTACGCCCAAAAAGCATTAGGTTTTATCGATAAATACTCACCGTTCCATAACTTTGATCCACAAGTGGTGATCCAAAAAATCGCCACCACGGCATCACAAGTGGGTTCACAAGCATTAAACATCAGTGCCCATATCTTAAGTGATGCGACGAGTATCTTAGTTAACTTCATGATGATGCTATTTGTGTTGTTCTTCCTACTACGTGACAACGACAAAATGATCGCTGCTATACGCCACGTGATCCCACTGTCTCGCAGTCAAGAAGATGAAATCATGAACGAAGTCGAGCAAGTGGCAAAATCTGCGGTACTTGGATCCTTCTTAACCGCTGTTGCACAAGGTATTGCCGGTGGTTTCGCCATGTGGTTATGTGGCTTCCCAGGCTTATTCTGGGGCTCGATGATGGCCTTTGCATCATTAATCCCGGTTGTGGGTACTGCACTGATTTGGCTACCTGCGTCTTTATACTTGCTGCTGGTTGGTCAATGGGAATGGGCACTGTTCCTTGCAGGTTGGGGCGTGATTGTAGTCGGCTCAATTGATAACGTTGTGCGCCCACTATTAATGCAAGGCAGTTCAAGCATGAACACCTTACTGATCTTCTTCTCCATCATTGGTGGTATCCAACTGTTTGGTTTGATCGGTATGATTTATGGTCCAATTATTTTTGGTGTCACATTGGTTCTGTTCAAAATGTATGAAGTTGAATTTAAAGACTTCTTAGAGCAACAAGATAAAAACTAATCAGCACCTTTCATGCCGCTTTCCAAATCGATAGTTGATTGAAAGCGGCATTTTCTTATCTCTCTCCTTGGCCAGCACTGTAGATTTCTTTCCAACCGCTCATAAATATGGAACAATTCGCCCCCAAATTTATGATGTCTACATTGAGGCCAGTTACATGTCTTATTGCGCCGCGAGCCAGGTCGTTGCTCGTCAATCTGAGTTTTTCGAAAATCGTAAAGTCCTTATCGCTGGCGAGTTAAGTGATACCTTCGCATCAGAATTGTGCCAAACAGCACAAACGGTGTCTGTATTTACCACTAACTACGGCTTCTTCAATGACATTCAACGCTTTAGCAATGTAAGCAGTTACTTCGGAGCAGAACTTACTGAGACGCCAGATATCGATATGATTTTGCTTTACTGGCCGAAAGCAAAAGCAGAAGCAGAATACCTAATGACCATGCTACTTGCTAAGTTTGGTACTGGGGTTGAAGTGTGTATCGTTGGTGAAAACCGCTCTGGGGTGCGCAGTGCAGAAAAACTGTTTGCAGAATATGGCCCACTAACAAAATACGACTCAGCACGTCGCTGCAGCTTCTATTGGGGCCGTTGTGATAACACGCCTAAAGCTTTTAACCTTGCTGATTGGTTCCGTAGCTATCCAATTGATATTGCTGGCGTACAGCTAACTGTTCGCTCATTACCGGGTGTATTTAGCCATGGTGAGTTTGATAAAGGCTCTGAATTGCTGCTCAATAACTTACCGAGTCTACACGGTAAAGTACTGGATTTTGGTTGTGGTGCAGGTGTGATTGGCGCTGTAATGAAAGCCAAATATCCAGCTATCGATCTAGAGCTTTGCGACATTAGTGCCCTTGCGATTGAATCAGCGAAAGAGACCTTTAAGGTAAATAACCTAGAAGCAAGCAAGTTCACTGCAACTGACGTGTATAAAACCCTAACCGGCCCTTACCAATTCTTGATCAGTAACCCACCGTTCCACGCAGGATTAAAAACCTTCTATGCGGCAACCGAGCAGTTTATTGAACAAGCCCCACAATACCTTAACCCACAAGGTCAAATGGTGATTGTGGCAAATAGCTTCTTACAATATCCACCTCTAATTGAAGCAAGCCTAGGTCATTGCGAAATTACTGCTAAAACCAACAAATTCAATATTTACGCCGCAACCAAATAATCGTTAATTTGGTTTTGACGTGATTATCGTAAGGGCGACAGTGTTTCGCCCTTTCTTTTACCCTTTTTACTCCGTTAAAAACGTTAATTCTGTGTTTTTACCCACGCTTCCTTACTGTAATACTTGATCCCTCTAAACAACCCAGTGTAAAAGTATCATATTAATAAATATGGACTTAGTGATGGCTAACGAACGGAAAAATTGTCAAAACGACATCAATATCGTTGCCTTACAATTTAACGTGAATCCCTAATCCGCAATTCAGATCGTATTACAATCATATTATTCAGGCACCGGAATGCAGAATACTACGCGATTTAAACGTCTCCAACATACGTTAATGTTGGCTTTTATTGTGCTCAGCATCACCCCTTTGGTTTTATCAGCCTTATATTTCCTCAACTCACATACCAAAGATCTCGCTGCACAAAGCATCAATCACTTAGCCTCTTTACGCGATAACAAGCAAAAGCAGCTCTACAGCTTTTTTGCCGCCAAAGAATCAGAGGTGAAGAGTTTCGCTCGCTCAGAATTATCCAATAACAGTGGCGGTCGTTTTTATGGTCTTGTGGGTGCTTATCATCAGTTAGGCAACATCGAACCTCAGCTTACCGAGCAAGGACGTGCGAATTATTTCTCACAAACCCTGACCAAGAAAAACGATAACAACAACCAGACGACCTATGTTGGGCATGAACGTTATCGTTTAATGTATAAGCGCTATAATGCGGTTTATAAAGAATATCTAAAACGCTCTGATTTCAAAGACATCATGTTGGTTGATTTGTCAGGTAACGTGGTTTATTCCGTTCATAATCACAGCTTATTTGGTATTAATTTGCTTAAAAATCAGCAAGCATCACCTGCGCTAAAGCAGACCTTTGAAACCATTAAGCAAAAAACCAAACTAAGCCAGAAACAACCCGATCAAGTACCTGTTACATTTACCGATTTCAGCCAAACAGCTAATCATGGTGATACAACAGCATGGTTTGCCGCTCCTATTATTCAGCAAGGCTATTTGCACAGTTACGTGTTTATGGAGCTAAGTAACAAAGCCATTTCTGAGCTTATTCAAGATCTGGGTAACAATGCTAATTACGTCCAAACGCTGCTGATCGGTCAAGATCATAAGCTGCGTTTTTCAGCAGAAGCCGATTTACCTAAAACCTTACAAAGTGAGAGCATTAGCCAAGCATTGGCAGGGAAATCAGGAGTGGGTAGTTTTAAAAACTACAATCACATTCCTGTACTCAGCGCCTTTTCGCCGCTCGATATTTTAGGTAATAAATGGGCATTAGTGGTTGAATTACCAGAGAAAGAAGCCTTTGCCCGCATTACCGAGTTAGAGAAGATCTTTGGCATTGGCATGATCACCGCCATTCTCTTAGTGATATTTGTTTCTCACCTACTTTCCAACTCTATCACTGCGCCATTGTTACGTTTAACTTGGGCTGCAGAGAAAGCCTCTGGTGGTGATTTGGATCAGGTTATTGAAGGCACTGAACGTAGTGATGAAATTGGTCGTCTTGCGATCAGTTTCTCTCGCATGCAACGCTCTATTCGCGAAAAAATCAGTTTGATCAGAACCCAAAACGACGAGCTAGAACAAAGCCTTAAGATTATTCAGCAGAAAAATGATGAGCTACAAACCGCAGATAAACTAAAAGATGAATTTCTGGCGACAACGTCCCATGAACTGCGTACACCACTTCATGGCATGGTCGGTATTGCAGAATCATTATTGGCAGGCGCTAATGGTCCACTGCAAGATCCGCAGCGTCGTCAGCTTGAAATGCTGATCAACAGTGGGCAACGCTTAACGAACTTGGTTGATGATCTGCTGGATTATCACAAGATGCGTTATGGCGATCTTGATATTCATCGCCATGCTATTGATTTATCAGCAGCAGTTCGTTTGGTTTTAGAACTTTCAAGCCACCTATTAGGTAATAAACCAGTACGTATCATTAACCAAATACCAGCGGATTTACCACTGGTGGATGCCGATGAACAACGCCTAGAACAAGTGCTATACAACCTTGTTGGTAATGCAATTAAGTACACATCTGAAGGGAAAATTATTATCTCTGCCACTGTGCTTGAGCAGCAATTACGAGTACAAGTCGTCGATACAGGTCAAGGCATTCCTAGTGAGCAGCTTGAGCATATCTTTGAACCATTGATCCAAGCAAATTCTGGCTCGGCTAATTATCGTCAAGGGGCTGGGCTTGGGCTATCAATCAGCCGCCAACTGATTGAATTAATGGGCGGTCGCTTATACGTCAGCAGCCAGCCAATGGTCGGTACCACCTTTAGTTTCACCTTGAATTTGGCGACAGAGGCACAAATTAATGCGATTTCTCATGAGTCCACCAGCCAACATTTCCAAGCACCGTCATTAGATTCAAGCAGTTGTGAAAGTAGTAATTTACCAGAAAACCCGAATGGTGACTTGATCCTAGTTGTTGATGACGAGCCAGTTAACCTTCAGATCCTAAACAACTTTTTACGTTTAGCGGGTTATCGAGTGAAAACAGCAGAAAGTGGTCCACAAGCACTCGCAATGGTGGAAGAGCAACGTCCAGATCTGATTTTGCTTGATATTATGATGCCAGAAATGAGTGGCTATGAAGTTTGTACCACCCTAAGAAAACAATACTCTATTTTTGAGTTGCCTATCATGATGCTATCAGCCTTAGGACAGATCCAAGATCGCATTAAAGGCTTTGAGTGTGGCGCTAATGACTATTTAACCAAGCCTTTTAATAAAGAAGAGCTCATTGCACGTATTCAAGCTTACCTACAAGCTAGTAAGACTGAGCATGAAAAGCAAAAGAACCACAGCTTGCAGCAAGAAATCCATCGCAGAGAGCAAGTAGAAATCAGCTTAATTGAAGCGCAAAGCCGTTTACTGGGGTTATTGGATTCCACCACAGAAGCGATCATTTGTGTCCAAAATGAAGGCCGGATTCGTTACGTCAACAGTGCTGCAGGTAAGTTATTTAAACGCCCACCTGAGCAGCTAGAGCGCCATACACTAAGTGATATTTTAGCGGCTGAATTACCAGACACCATCACTGAGAGCCACCATTACAATGGGAAATTAAGCTTCCTGATCGGTGAGCAAGTGCAAACACTGTCAACCGATATCATTAATTTGCCACAAGAGTCTGGGCTAAAGCAGATGTTCGTATTCGACAGTCAAGGGCCATCGGCGGATCACCGTATTGGTTTACTCGAAAATGCAGTAGATATGTTGTCTGAATTTGCCTTTAACGGTGATAAAAACAACCTGCAACAGCTACGTGAACTGGGTGGTGAGTTTACTCGACTGGCAGACAAGCTCGATAGCAATAGTCAAAATAAAGGGCAACAAATTCGAGAGTTACTGGTTGATTCAATGAAGAACACCCTTGAACTCTGGGAAAGCGAATCAAATAAAACCAAATTTGAACTAGCAGAAGAAAGTGGGTTATGGCGCGTTTATCTAGACCGTAGTACGTTACAAACGCGTACTCTAGATAAATACCTTCATATTGAAACGCTACCTAAAACGCCACGCTGGCGCACAGTGATTAACACCATGGATTATGTTCTTGAACGCTGTCATCAACCAACAGCTGCACGTCAAGAGCTCGTCACCATGCGTGATAAACTGCACCATACCATTAGTACCAGCTAAATTATTTATCACTCTATAAAGGCTCCTTGGGAGCCTTTTTTATTATCTCTATAATGACTATCGGCATCTTTACTTCATCATAGCGACAGTATCAACATCCCCTTAATCGACCAAACAGACAGACTCACAGCGACAATAACCGACGACATACTCACTTATTTCTAGCCTAAAAACATTATCCTTTAGTCTTATAAATTCGTTTTTTTAAATAAGAAAAAATCTCATTAAAAAACGTAAAAATGACCTAAATCACACTCTTATTTCTGCTTACTTTTAAGCCAATATTGCAAAAAAACACTCTTAAAAGACCTTAAGAGGAATTAGTTTTTGTTTATGAGAAGCGAATCACAACAAACTCAGGTGATAAATTTTCCGCACAGAAAAAACGGTACAAAAAACATGTATTACATAGGAAAACACAAAAAAAACGAAAACAAAACATTAAAAATCAAACACTTAATATGACCACTTTCAATCGTACCATTTACCTTAGGAGCTAGTTAAATGTGATGTAATACACATTTAACATTAAACTGAAAGCGGTGTAAAAATCAGAAATTAACGTTTTTGACGTGGATTTTAGAAGTTTTAACGTTTTTAACGGGAAGCCAGATTGACGATTTAGCGATTACGGAGAATATTTAAGCCACTGAGAGCTTACAAGGCCATTCATCGGTTCAGCGTTACTCAGTTCCGTTGAAGTAGGTTCGAGGGCTCCAATGATGGAGCAAACTTTAATTTCCATTAAGTGAAACAGAGCAAAGAGTAAGGAACAGCTATGCTTGCCAATATTAACAAAACTAAGTTAGCACTTGCAGTTGTTGCAGCAGCAACCGCTTTCACAGCACCAGTAGCTTCAGCAGCAGAAAAAAGCCAGCTAACAGTCGTACCAGATTTTTACCCTACAATGGTACGTAACTTTAACCCATTCCTAGCGACTAACCTTCGTACAACAACTGAGTTCGTTTACGAGCCACTCGTTGTATTTAACCAAATGAAAGGTAACGAGCCAGTAATGCGTTTGGCGAAAGACTACTACATGTCTGACGACCTAATGCAAGTAACGTTCGAAATCCGTGACGGCGTTAAGTGGTCTGACGGTAAAGCGTTCTCTGCAGATGACGTTGTATACTCTTTCGATCTAGTTAAGAAGAACCCAGAGCTAGACCAACGTGGTATCAACAAGTGGGTTAAATCAGTGAAGAAAGACGGTAACAAAGTTATCTTCTCTCTAACTGAAGCAAACTCTAACGTTCCATTTGAAATTTCTTTCGTACCAGTTGTGCCTAAGCACATCTGGAGCAAAGTTGAAAACCCAACAACTTTCACTAACGAAAACCCAGTAGGTACTGGTCCATTTACTGAGATCGATACTTTTACTCCTCAACTATACGTTCAGTGTCGTAACCCTAACTACTGGGATAACGCTAACCTAGAAGTTGACTGTCTACGTGTACCTCAGATCGCAAACAACGATCAGTTACTAACTAAGATCATCAACTCTGAGCTAGATTGGACTTCATCGTTCATTCCTGACATCGACAGCACATACGCAGCAGCGAACCCTAATCACAAATACTGGTACCCAGCAGCGGGCACTCAGTCATTCATGTTGAACTTCAAGTCGCCTAAAGAAGGTAACAAAGAAGCAATCAACAATGTTGATTTCCGTCGTGCATTCTCTATGGCTATCGACCGTCAAACAATCATCGACATCGCGTTCTACGGTGCGGGTACACCAAACGACTACGCATCTGGCCTAGGCGATGGTTTCAAAACTTGGTCTGATGAAGCTGTACACAACAAGTACAAAGCATTCAACACTTACAATGTGAAAGGTGCTAAAGAGCTTCTAGCGAAAGCTGGCTTTAAAGATACTGACGGTGACGGTTTCGTAGAAACACCAACTGGTAAGAAGATCGAGCTTGAAGTTCAATCTCCAAACGGTTGGACTGACTTCAACAACACTGTACAGCTAGGTGTTGAGCAGCTTCAAGAAGTGGGTATCAACGCGAAAGCTCGTACTCCTGACTTCGCTGTTTACAACGAAGCAATGCTAAACGGTACTTATGACGTAGCTTACACAAACTACTTCCACGGTGCAGATCCACACCTATACTGGGATAGTGCGTACAACTCACGTCTACAGTCTGGCGACGGTATGCCTCGTTTCGCAATGCACTACTTCAAGAATGCAGAGCTAGACAAGCTACTAGACAGCTTCTACAAGACAGCAGACAAAGCTGAGCAGTTGAAGATTGCTCACGGTATCCAGAAGATCATTGCTGAGAACCAAGTAACAATCCCAGTAATGTCTGGTGCGAACAACTTCCAATACAACGAAACTCGCTTCACTGGTTGGTGGAACGAGAAGAACCCTCAAGGCCGTCCAATGGTATGGGCAGGTGTTCCTGAGCGTCTACTTCAAGTACTGGATCTAAAACCAAAAGCATAATTTCTGCTTAATATTTGCGGTGCACACCTTGTGCACCGCCTCTTCCCCTCAAATCCTTTCTTCTATAAAAGGTATGGCGCCTTGCGTCAGGGGGTTTTACGTCCTGAATTCAGCTCAGGAAGGCAAGCTGGATGTGTAAGGTGTGAGTTATGGGATTTTTTCTACGTCGTTTATCGTTTTATTTTGTCGCGCTAATTTTCGCGGCCACGCTAAACTTTATTATTCCGCGTGCGATGCCTGGTGACCCAGTTACCATGATGTTCGCAAACGCAACTGCGCAGGTAACTCCTGAGCGTATCGAAGCCATGAAAAAGCTATTAGGCTTTGTTGATGGCCCACTATATGAACAATACTTTTCTTACCTAGCTAACGTATTTACGTGGAACCTAGGTACTTCTATCAAATTTTATCCTCTATCAGTTAACGAACTGCTAGGTGGCGCTGTAGGTTGGTCTCTATTCTTAGCTGGCTCTGCAGTAATCCTTTCTTTCTGTATTGGTTCTGTACTAGGTATTTTCGCGGCATGGAAACGCGGCAGTACTTATGACGCATTCATCTCTCCGGGTATGCTAGTTGTACAAGCGGTACCACCGGTTGTTATCGCAATGCTAGTAATGTTTACCTTTGCTATTGGCTTACAGTGGTTCCCTACAGGTAACGCATTTACCCCTGGCGTTGTTCCTGATTGGACGAGCTGGGCGTTCTACAAAGACGTGATGTACCACGCCGCACTACCGCTATTCTGTGCGACGGTAATTCAGATTGGTGGCTTCTTGATCAACATGCGTAACAACATGATCAACCTGCTAAACGAAGATTACATCACCATGGCTAAAGGTAAGGGCCTTAGCGAAAACCGTGTGGTATTCAACTACGCAGCACGTAACGCAATGCTACCAAGTGTAACCGCACTTTCTATGGCGCTAGGTATGGCTATCGGTGGTCAGCTGATTGTTGAAATCATCTTTAACTACCCAGGTCTTGGTACGGTGATGCTTAACGCAATCCACTCTCGTGACTACCAAGTTCTTCAAGGCCAGCTACTTATTATGACTATGTTCATGCTGTTCTTTAACTTCATGGCCGACATCCTGATCGTTGTGCTTGACCCTCGCCTACGTAAAGGAGGCAAATAATTATGAAAGCCTTATTTAAATTATTATCAGGTAACCCTAAGGCAATGTTTGGCCTAGGTATCATCAGTGTCTTTATCCTTGCTGCTATCTTTGCGCCGTTTATTACTGAGCACAACCCAGATAAAAGAACAGGTAAACCACACGAATACCCAGCATTTGTTGTAAAAGCAGCACAAGAAAACCCTGAAGGTTGGGTGGCTGAAAACTTAGCAACCAATAAGCGTACCCTGCTGATGTCTAAAGATGCAGAGCACGTATTAGGTACCTCTCGTATGGGTCGTGATATCTGGTCACAACTTGTATACGGTGCTCGTACATCACTAGCGGTAGGTTTCGGTGCGGGTCTAATGGTGTGTTTCTTAGCAACGATCATTGGTATTTCAGCAGGTTACTTTGGCGGTAAGGTTGATGAAATCTTAACAGCAGCGATGAACATCATGCTGGTAATGCCACAGCTCCCACTGCTGTTCGTTATCGCAGCCTTTATCGGTCAAGCAGGTCCAATGACCATTGCGGTGGTTATCGCCATGACCTCCTGGGCATGGGGTGCACGTGTTGTTCGTGCCCAAACCCTATCGCTACGTGAAAAAGAGTTCGTAAAAGCGGCTGAAGTATTAGGTGAATCATCATGGCGCATTATCTTCGTTGAAATTTTGCCAAACCTGATCTCAATCGTAGGCGCAAGCTTCATCGGTTCAGTAATGCTTGCAATCATGACCGAAGCAACACTGTCATTCTTAGGTCTAGGTGATCCAAACACCATCAGCTGGGGTGTGATGCTGTACAACGTACAAACGTCATCTTCAATGCTTGTTGGCGCTTGGTGGGAGCTATTAGCACCATGTCTTGCACTAACCTTGATTGCGATTGGTCTTGCTCTTCTGAACTTTGCTGTCGATGAAATCGCTAACCCGCAATTACGTTCTCACAAAGGCATGCGCCGTTGGAAAAACTTAGCAAAAGAAAATGCTAAAGCAGAAAAAGCACAAGACGCTGTGGAAGCTCCTCAGCCAGCCCTACAAGGGGGAGAAAAATAATGACTAATCCACAAATCTCAATTCGCAACTTGTGCGTTGACTATATTACCGATGCCGGTGATGTACGCGCAGTAAACAATGTCAGCTTTGACATTGGTAAAGGTGAAATTTTTGGTTTAGCAGGTGAATCAGGCTGTGGTAAATCCACTGTTGCATTCTCACTGATGCGCCTTCATAAGCCGCCAGCATTCATCACCGGTGGTGAGGTTATCTTTGATGGCCACGGTGACATTCTGAAGAAATCAGATCTTGCGATGTCAGCATTCCGCTGGAGCGAAATCTCGATGGTATTCCAGAGTGCGATGAACGCCCTAAACCCAGTATTAACAATGGAAGAGCAGTTCTGTGACGTAATTATGCGTCACACGAGCATGACCCGTCAGCAAGCTGTTCGCCGCGCTGAAGGTCTGTTAGAAATTGTTGATATCCACCCTAGCCGTTTACGCGACTACCCTCACCAGTTCTCTGGCGGTATGCGTCAACGCTTGGTTATCGCTATTGCACTGGCGCTAAATCCTAAGATGATCATCATGGATGAACCAACAACGGCACTTGATGTTGTGGTTCAACGTGAAATCCTACAAAAGATTTACGCACTTAAAGAAGAGTTTGGTTTCTCTATCCTCTTCATCACTCATGACTTGTCATTAATGGTCGAGTTCTCTGACCGTATCGGCATCATGTACTCAGGTGAGTTGATTGAAGTTGCGCCATCAAAAGAAATCTTAGAAACACCGTTCCACCCATACACAGAGGGCTTGGGTAGCTCATTCCCTCCGCTGACTGGTCCAAAAACGAAGTTAACAGGTATTCCAGGTAACCCATTGAACTTACTTGAAATCCCTCAAGGTTGTCGCTTCCAAGCTCGCTGTAGTAAAACAACAGAAGCTTGTTTTAAAACGCCAACCCAACTAACGCAAATTGAACCAGGACGTTTATCAAACTGCCACCTATTCACTAAACGTGGTTAATAAAAATAGGCAGTATTTAGGAGGCATTATGAGCAAACCTACCGGAAACCCAATTATTGAAGGTAAAAATCTGATCAAAGATTTTGCCGTTAATAGTAACTCTCTTAAAAAATCAAAGATGCGTGCAATCAACGACGTGTCTTTCAAAATGTACAAAAGCCGTGGTCTATCTGTGGTTGGTGAATCAGGTTCTGGTAAATCAACAACAGCAAAAATGATCGCAAAAATGTATGCGCCAACAGATGGCACTATTGAATATTTTGGTCGTGACATTCAGTCCATCACTAAACATGATGACTTAATGAAATACCGCCAAGGTGTACAAATGGTATGGCAAGACCCGTTCGGTTCTTTAAACCCTACTCATACTATTTTCCACCACATTGCTCGCCCATTGCTGATCCACAACAAAGTGAAGCCAGGCAATAAGAAAGAGCTAGAAGAAACGGTATACAACCTACTAGAGCAAGTTGGCCTGATCCCGCCAAAAGCGACAGCTGCGAAGTTCCCCCACCAGCTATCAGGCGGTCAGCGTCAACGTGTTAACTTAGCACGTAACATCGCTGTTGGTGCTGAAGTGGTACTTGCTGATGAACCAACGTCAATGCTTGATGTATCTATCCGTGCAGGTGTTCTTAACCTGATGGAAGAGATGAAATTCGAACGTGAAATGGCACTACTTTACATCACGCACGACATCGCAACAGCACGTTATATCGCAGAAGATCTGGCGGTAATGTACGTCGGTCACATGGTTGAATGGGGTGATACGGAAGAGATCATTCACGATCCACAACACCCGTACACCCAGTTACTGGTATCAGCAGTGCCTGATCCAAGTAAATCCATCCATGAAAAACTAAAAGGTAACAAAGGCGAGATCCCACTATGGACACCAGAAAGCGCAGGTTGTCCATTTGCAGGTCGCTGTACTCATGCAACTGATAAATGTCGTGAACAACTACCAGGTGTGACGCAGTTATCTGATAACCACTTTGTACGTTGTTACTTATACGAAAACTAATAATAGCTCGTTACTAAAAACGACTTATCCGCGTTATTGGTCGCCTTAGCTGTTAAATGGTGGTTTCAATTCGTTGAAACCACCTTTATTTGGCGACACTAGGAGGATCCATGCAGCTGTTAACTAACCATCTGGGTTATGAGCGTTTCAACGTAAAACACGCTTTATTACAAACAAACTCTGAGTCTCTAACAGGTACCGCAGAGTTAGTCTGTAACCAGACCAACACCACAATTATGCAGCTGCCATTACATGCCTATGGCAACATAGCGCAATGGCATACCGGTAATATTTACCTAATTGACTTCTCTGCTTGCCAACAAATCGGTGAGTTCCGTATTCGCTATGCTAATAGTGAATCCACTGTTTTCACCATTGCTGAAGGTGTGTTAATGCAACAAACATTCAGTGATGTGCTTCATTACTTCAAATCTCAACGCTGTGGCGGTATCTACGATCGCGCCGATCAACAAGCCGTACTATTAGGATCCGATCTAACCGTTGACGTACATGGCGGCTGGTATGATGCCTCTGGTGATGTCAGCAAATACTTAAGCCACTTATCTTTTAGTAATTATTTAAATCCACAACAAACCCCGATGATTGTGTGGAACATGCTAAAAGCCTACGACGAATTAGATCAACAAGCAGATGTGGCGGATTTCACCCGTGCACGTCTACTTGAAGAAGCCACATTCGGTGCCGATTTCTTACTGCGAATGCAAGATCCGCAGGGCTATTTCTACATGACGGTATTCGACAAGTGGAGTAAATCACCACAACAACGTGAGATTTGTGCCTATTCAACCCAAGAAGGCATTAAATCTGACGATTACCAAGCTGGTTTCCGTCAAGGTGGTGGTGTCACGATTGCAGCGCTTGCCAGCATTTCTCGTATTGCTCAACTGGCATCAAGCAAGCGTTTAGGTGCATTTTCAGATCTCGATACTGAGTGCTACCTACAAGCTGCAGAAATGGGGTACTGGCATTTAAAACAGCACAATGTTAGCTACTTAAATGACGGTATCGAAAATATTATTGATGAATACTGCGCCCTTCTTGCTGCGGTTGAGCTATTTCGTAGTACCAATCAAGAGCGCTACCAAACAGAGATGCGTGAGTGGGCTACACGCTTAGCTAAACGTCAAATGTCTGATGACACCGTGACACATTTTTGGTCTGCAACTGACAATGGCGAACGCCCTTATTTCCACGCAGCAGAAGCAGGCTTACCTACTATTGCACTAATGCAGTATTTAAGTGCAGAGACTGATGCCAAGGTTAAACAGCCGATTGAGCAAGTGTTAGCGCAAGCGCTTCGCTTTGAGTTAGCTATCACGAAAGAAGTGACTAACCCATTTAACTACCCTCGCCAATACACAAAAGCGGTAGATAGCGACAAGAAAACCGCTTTCTTTGTCGCTCATAACAATGAATCAGGCTACTGGTGGCAAGGTGAAAATGCGCGCCTCGCTTCATTAGCAACCATGGCTTTTATGGCACAGGATTACGTTCAAGATCCACAGCTTCGTCAAGATCTAATGCACTATGGTCAGCACGCCCTTAACTGGATCGTTGGCTTAAACCCATATGACATGTGTATGTTGGATGGCCATGGTCATAACAACCCAGATTACTTACCGCATCTAGGTTTTAGCAATGCGAAAGGTGGGGTTTGTAACGGCATTACTTCAGGCTTTGAAAACGAACAAGACATCGCATTCAATCCTGAAGGCCAAAAGGACGATATGCTGCAAAACTGGCGTTGGGGGGAACAGTGGATCCCTCACGGTGGCTGGTACTTACTTGCAATTACCATGCAATTTAAGGAGCGTCACCATGGCTGATATTCGTTACTTAGTGGGCGTTGATGGCGGTGGTACGTCTTGCCGTGCCCGTATTTGCGATATCAATGGCAACACCTTGGGTGAAGCAAAAACCGGCAGTGCCAATATTTTATTAGGCAGCAGTGTTGCAATGGCATCAATCAATGACGCAATTGCTACCGCAGCTGAGCAAGCAGGACTTAATAGCAGCCATTTTCGTCAAATGTCAGTTGGACTTGCCCTTGCTGGAGCTGAGCAACAAGACGCTTGGTACGCCTTTATGAAGCAACCTCATCCTTATGGTGCAATCACCTTAAACACTGATGCTTATGGTGCGTGTTTAGGGGCTTGGGGCGGTAAAGATGGTGCGATCTTAATTGCAGGCACTGGCTCTTGTGGGATCTTATTAAAAGATGGTCAACAACATGTGGTTGGCGGTCGTGAATTCCCGATCTCTGATCAAGGCGGTGGTGCTGTGATGGGGCTACGCCTGATCCAACAAGTGCTACTAAGCGTGGACGGTATTATCGAGCAAACACCATTGGCTCGTTCTGTACTCGAATATTTTAATCATGATGTCGACAACATCGTGTCATGGTCAAAAACAGCTCGCCCTTGTGATTACGGTCAGTTCTCACCAAGTATTTTTGCTCATGCAGCACAAGGCGACAAATTAGCGGTTGAGATGCTATCGCAAACGGCCGCTGATATTGAAATGTGGATGAACGCCCTGATCCAACGCGGTGCCGATAAGATCTGTTTAATGGGCAGTATTGCAGAGCGCATTCATGCTTGGCTCGTTCCACCTCTGCAACAACGCATTGCAACCCCACAAGGGGACGCAATGGATGGTGCGATTGCTATGGCTCGTGGCAATCACAATTTATATCAACTGTAAGGGGGAATAATGAGTTACCGCCTTGATTTCACAGTTATTAATAAAAACGAATCTGAGTCTCGTTTTGCCTTAAGTTTACATAATTTAACGGATAAGCCGCTTAAAGATTGGTCATTACATTTTTTATTTAATCGCTATGTAAAACCAGATAGCTTATCTAACGGTGCAGTGAGTCAAACAGGAAGTTACTGCACCATTACCCAAACTGATGATTTAGCGGCAAATGGGCTGTTTTATACTGAGTTTACCGTCGGTACCGCACAATTTACGCTTTATGATGATGGGATCTTAGATGCTTTCATCTCAATCGCATCGGCGGATGAATTCATCCAGCCTATTAGTGTCGATATTAGCCGTATTGATCTCGACCAACCAGCCGTTGAGCGTTACAACACCCCGCTACCAGAGCAAGCGGCTGAAATCGCATTGATCCCGAAGCCAAACAAAATGGCAAGGTTGCAAGGCTATTTTTACATCAACCGACACACAACCATTACGACGCCACCAACACTGGCGCAAGGTGCTGTTAATTGGCTACAAGCAGAATTTAAAAAGAGCACGAATGAATCCATTGCGATAAGTCAAACTGGCAATATTCATTATGCCTTAAATAAAGATATTGCCGATGAAGGCTATCGCCTATTAGTTGAAAGCGACAATATTTGGATCCAAGCCAATTCTACTGCAGGCTTTGTATATGCGACGTCTAGCCTATTGCAATTAATGCCGAGTCTACCGTCACATAAAGCTAATAGTGCCTATGCTATTCCAATGGTTGATATTGATGATCAACCTCATTATGGCTATCGCGGCATGATGCTCGATTGTGGTCGCCACTTTCACCCGGTAGAGCGTATCAAGCACCTTATTGATCACCTGGCTCGCTATAAATTTAATACTTTCCATTGGCATCTCACCGATGACGAAGGCTGGCGTATTGAAATTGATGCCTACCCAGAGCTTACTCGAATTGGCGCATGGCGTGGTCCAAATGAAGCTATTTTGCCGCAGTTCACTACGATTTCTCAGCGCTATGGTGGCTTTTACTCCAAGCAAGAAATTAAAGATGTGATCGCTTATGCCGATGAGCGTGGGATCATGATCATTCCTGAAATTGACATTCCAGGGCATTGCCGAGCTGCGATCTTATCACTACCCGATCTGTTAATTGATCCGGAAGATAAATCGGTTTATCGCAGCATTCAAAACTACAGCGATAACATCTTATCTCCTGCACTTAAAGGCACTTACAGCTTTATTAGTAATGTCTTAAATGAAGTCTGTGAGTTATTCCCAGCGCCTTACATCCATATTGGTGCCGATGAAGTCCCTGTTGGTGTATGGACAGATAGCCCTGCTTGTCAAAAACTGATGGCTGAGCATGGTTACCAAGATCCGAAAGAGCTGCAAGGTCACCTACTGCGTTTTGCTGAAGAGTTAATTGAAAGTAAAGGCAAACGCATGATGGGCTGGGAAGAAGCAACCCATGGTGAGAAGGTCAGTAAAAATACCATCATCTTCTCATGGCAAAGTGAACAGGCTGGATTGGAGTGTATCCAAAAAGGCTATGACATTGTGATGCAACCAGCGCAAGCTACGTACCTCGATCTGGCTCAAGGTTACTCAGCAGATGAAGCTGGGGTTGATTGGGCTGGCAAGTTGCCACTAGATAAAGTTTACAATTATTACCCACTTAGCGATCTCTCAGAACAAAATTCTGAGCGGAAGCACATTTTAGGCATTCAAACCGCACTTTGGTCAGAATTAGTAAATAACCAAAGTCGATTTGAATATATGATTTACCCACGCTTACTAGCTGTCTCGGAGATTTGCTGGAGCGAACCAAAACATCGTAACTGGGATGACTTCAGAGCTCGTTTAAAAGGTCAACTTAGCTACCTGGACAAGGCGGGAATTAATTACCGCCGCTGTGAATAACCACGCACAGTAGAGTGAAATTTTTTAAGGATTAGAAAGCAATGAAATACGGTTATTTTGACAACGACAACAGAGAGTATGTTATCACTCGCCCTGATGTCCCAGCACCATGGACAAATTACTTGGGTACAGAAAAGTTCTGTACAGTAATTTCACAAAACGCAGGTGGTTACTCATTCTACAAATCTCCAGAGTACAATCGCGTAACGAAATTCCGTCCGAACGCAACATTTGATCGCCCAGGACACTATGTTTACCTACGTGATGATGTGACTGGCGATTACTGGTCAATCTCATGGCAGCCAGTGGCTAAAAGTCTAGACGAAGCGACATACGAAGTACGTCACGGCCTGTCTTACTCTAAATTCAAATGTGATTACAACGGCATTGAAGCAACTAAAACTCTATTCGTACCTAAAGGCGAAGATGCAGAACTTTGGGACGTTGTGATCAAAAACACCAGCGATGAAGTGCGTACTATTAGTGCATTCTCATTTGTTGAGTTCTCATTTAGCCACATTCAGTCTGATAACCAAAACCATCAGATGAGTCTGTATTCTGCAGGCACTTCTTATGAAGATGGCGTGATTGAATACGATCTTTACTACAACACGAATGAGAAAGAAGGTTACTACTACCTAGCATCAAGCTTTGATCCTGATAGCTACGATGGTCAACGTGACACATTCATCGGTGCATACCGTGATGAAGCGAACCCAATTGCCGTTGAGAAAGGTCGTTGTTCTAACCACGTTCAAACCTGTTACAACCACTGTGGCTCACTGCACAAGCAATTCACTATCCAACCAGGCGAAGAAGTGCGTTTCAGCTTCGTATTGGGTGTAGGTAAAAATGAAGGCCAACATCTACGTAAAAAATACCAAGACGTGGCTGCTGTTGATGCTGCTTTTGCTGAGATCAAAGAGCACTGGAACAGCCGTTGTAACAAGTTCAAGGTGACGTCACCAAACGAAGGTCTAGATACCATGATCAACGCATGGACACTATACCAAGCAGAAACCTGTGTGGTTTGGTCTCGCTTTGCATCATTCATCGAAGTTGGTGGTCGTACAGGTCTTGGTTACCGTGATACCGCACAAGATGCGATCTCAGTACCTCACTCAAACCCAGCAATGACTCGTAAGCGTCTGGTTGACTTACTACGTGGTCAAGTGAAAGCAGGTTACGGCCTACACCTATTCGATCCTGATTGGTTCGATCCAGAAATGGCAGATGTTGCACCGTCTAAATCGCCAACAGTTGTACCAACACCAAGTGATGCTGATAAGATCCACGGCATCGAAGATACCTGTTCTGATGACCACCTATGGATCGTGCCAACTATCTGTAAATATGTCACTGAGACAGGTGAAGAGAGCTTCCTTGATGAAGTGATCCCATATGCGGATGGCGGTGATGCAACCGTGTATGAGCACATGAAAGCAGCACTTGATTTCTCTGCTGAATACGTTGGTCAAACAGGTATTTGTAAAGGTCTACGTGCAGACTGGAACGACTGTCTAAACCTAGGTGGCGGTGAATCAGCAATGGTGTCATTCCTACACTTCTGGGCTCTGCAAGAGTTCCTTGAGCTTGCTAAGTACAAGGGGAACGATGCTGATGTTGCTAAGTACACTGAAATGGCAGCAAACGTTCGTGAAGCCTGTGAAACGCACCTATGGGATGACGAAGGTGGCTGGTACATCCGTGGTCTAACTAAAGATGGCGACAAGATCGGTACAGCGCAACAAACTGAAGGTCGTATTCACCTAGAATCAAATACCCTAGCAGTACTGTCTGGCATGGCATCGCAAGATCGTGGTGAGAAAGCAATGGATGCAGTTGATGAGAACCTATTCTCTGAATACGGCCTGCACCTAAATGCACCATCATTCGCAACACCTAACGATGATATCGGTTTCGTGACTCGCGTATACCAAGGCGTGAAAGAAAACGGCGCTATCTTCTCGCATCCAAACCCATGGGCATGGGTAGCAGAAGCAAAACTAGGTCGTGGTGATCGTGCAATGAAGTTCTACGACGCACTTAACCCATACAACCAAAATGACATCATCGAAAAACGTATTGCAGAACCATACTCATACGTTCAGTTCATTATGGGGCGTGATCACCAAGATCACGGTCGTGCAAACCACCCATGGTTAACAGGTACCTCTGGTTGGGCATATTTTGCTGTTACTAACTTCATCCTAGGTGTACAAACAGGTTTTGCAGGCCTTACTGTTAATCCTTGTATTCCAACTAACTGGCCTGGCTTTGAAGTAACACGTGAGTGGCGCGGCGCAACATACAACATCAAAGTTGAAAACCCGAATGGTGTAAGCAAAGGCGTTAAGTCTATTACATTAAACGGTGAAGCTGTTGAAGGCGCAATCGCACCACAAGCTGAAGGTTCAGTAAACACTGTTACAGTGGTAATGGGCTAATAATGTTAGGGGGTGGATTTCACCCCCTCTTTAATTTGAGAGAGAAATAGGAGTTCCTCCATGATCCAATTTGGAACCGGTGGATGGCGTGCCTTCATTGGTGAAGAGTTTACTCAAGCCAATGTTCGTTTAGTTGCTCAAGCCATTGCCAACATCATGATCAAAGAGTCAGTCACTGAAAATGGCTTCATTATTGGTTACGACCGTCGTTTTCTATCTGACAAAGCTGCAACATGGTTTGCTGAAGTATTAGCAGGCAACAACATTAAATGTAGCTTCATCAATAAGTTTGTCCCAACACCAGTGGTCATGTTTAAAGCCAAAGAAACTGGGGCAACCTACTCTGCGTGTATCACAGCATCTCACAACCCTGCCGATTACAACGGCATCAAAGTCTTCATTGAAGGCGGTCGTGATGCTGATGAGATCATTACTCAAAAAATCGAGCAACAAATTGCCGTGTTAACCGATGCTGATGTCAAGCGTGTCGATTTTGAGCAAGCAGAAAACGATAAGTTAATTGAAGTGATCAACCCAATGAACGAATTCGTTGATTCGATCATTAACTTTATCGATATGGAAGCGATCAAAAAAGCTAACTTACGTGTGCTTATCGATCCAATGTTTGGTGTGGCGAAAAACGCCCTACAAACCGTCCTAATTACTGGTCGTTGTGACGTTGACGTGATCAATGACAGTGAAAACCCAGGCTTTGGTGGCTTAATGCCATCACCAAGTGCTGCAACACTGTACCGTTTGAAACACCTCGTAGCCAACGAAGGTTATGACATCGGTATTGGTACTGATGGTGACGCTGACCGTTTAGGTATCATCGACGAGAAAGGTAACTTCATTCATCCGAACGAAGTGCTACTACTACTTTACTACTACCTACTCGAATACAAAGGCTGGAAAGGCTCAGTTGTTCGTAATATCGCAACGACACACCTACTTGATAAAGTAGCAGCTGCCTATGGTGAGAAATCGTTTGAAGTGCCTGTTGGCTTTAAACACATCAGCTCACAAATGGAAGCCGATGATTCTTTGATCGGTGGTGAAAGCTCTGGTGGTCTAACGATCCGTGGTCATATCAAAGGTAAAGATGGCGTATTCGCATCAAGTCTATTGGTTGAAATGATCAGCTCTACCGGTAAGAAATTATCTGAGTTGCTTGATGAGATCTACGGACGATTTGGCTATGCCTACACAGCAGAAGGCGATTGTACCTTTAAACCAGCTGATCGTGACCGTCTGTACAACAAGATCTATGTAGAAAAAGCACTGCCTGATTTTGACTATGAAATCGAAAAAGTTAGCTATGCCGATGGGGCTAAAGTTTACTTTAAGAATGGTGGTTGGGCGATTGCACGTTTCTCAGGTACAGAGCCATTACTTCGTATTTTTGTTGAAATGGAAGATCAACCGCAAGCCGAAGCGGTACTTGCACAATTAAAAACATTCCTTTCTGTTTAAAAACATAGCTGTTGTTTTAGCAGATCAGTAGTTTCGATCTTTGCTAGAGGGTAACCGTCAGGTTACCCTTTTTCTTTTGTAAACCACTCAATCTCACGCCTCAACAATAAAATTGGATCTCCTGCACATTTATAAAATGCGCATTAATATTCCTGAAAATTCACGCTTGCCATCACATACAAAACGCTATTTTGAGTTCACTATTAATAGGTATTCCAATTATCGTAAAGAAGAGGGATCGGTATGAAAAAGCTTATATTCAGCATTATTATTTTAATGTTAGCAGTATTATTCACCGAGCATTTCCACTCTTTTACCATCGGTTTTAGCCTTGCCATTATTGCAGTTGGCGCCAGCTATCTCATTGCATACCAAGCAATACGCCAACCTCAATATGTGATGACATATTTAGTACTTGCCGTTATCACTAAACTAGCTATTACCGTTAGTGGTGTTATTTGGGTATTTTCAAGTAGCTTAATTCACTCACCTATTACCTTTTTAGTTGCTTACGCACTCTTTTCTGTACTCATCACTTATTTCATATCGCATTATCGTGCATACCAACGGAATAAAAGTGATCAACAACAAAAGGAGATCCTTCATACAGGTTTATATGAGTAAATTTAGTCAATAACTATCAAATCAGAGCAAGGAGGTAACCCATTTATCACTACCAATGCTCACCGCTTTTAGAGAGATAAAAGCCAAATAAGATAGGAAAGGAGGTTCTCACATCAATCTTCACTATTTTTGATATCAATAAGATAACAACAAAGCCTCACTGTTTCCAGTGAGGCTTTTCAATAAGAGCAGAATGATTACCCGCAAGAAATGAAAAAGCCCCGCTATTTCTAGCGAGGCTTCTTAATAAGTGACGGAACGGCTGGGGCTCAACACGCACGGCCAGTGCCGCGATCCAAGATGCGAAGCACTTTTTCGGATCGCACATAGCAAAAAACCTCAGCATTTCTGCTGAGGTTTCTTTAATAAGTGGCGGAGCGGACGGGACTCGAACCCGCGACCCCCGGCGTGACAGGCCGGTATTCTAACCAACTGAACTACCGCTCCGCAGCGTGTCTATTCAGCATAATGCAATTTGAGCTTAGCAATGTCCTACTCTCACATGGGGAGGCCCCACACTACCATCGGCGCTACAACATTTCACTTCTGAGTTCGGCATGGGTTCAGGTGGTTCTGCTGCGCTATGGTTGCTAAGCAAATTCTTTACTGTTCTCGTTATACAAACAAGAACGAAAATTTA